>CBDCUQ010000004.1:0-1604217 GCA_965222835.1 Hyphomicrobium sp. | reverse complement strand
TTGAAACGTCAAAAGCGTCTCCACAAGAGCATCAAGCGCACGCCCTGAGCGGGAGCATGATGGCCATCGTTCGCTGGGAAGATGCGCCAAATCCGATTATCGTCGGACGCGCCGCCGGGGCGGGGCAGGCGGCGCCTCGCGCGCACCGTCCGCGGCATTAGGATCGCCGCCCGGCGCCGCCTCGCGCGCAATCGCATTCGTAGGCTTTTCGCAACCCGTAAGCCAAACGTCGAAGACAGGATGTTCGACGGCATTGAGGCCCGGGCTCTCGGCAAACATCCAGCCCGAAAACAGACGCTTGCTGGTTCCGTCGAGCATCGTCTCCTCGACTTCGACAAAGGATGTGGTCTTGGGTTGCTCGGTGGCCGGCCGCGAGTAGCACACACGCGGCGTGTCACGCGCAGCGCACCGAACTCGACCGTCTCACCGAGCGGAACCTCGAGCTTCTTGATGGAAGCCGTCACTTTGTCGAGCGCGGAAAACACTGCAACCTTGTTCTCAATGCGCCCAGCCCCAGCCGGGTGACAAAGGACCAAAACCATGAAAAGTCCAGCAATCGAGTACAGGCGAACGGCGCATACGTGCATGAAGGGCCTTCCGCATCGTCTCAATCGGTTTGCGCCTGAGCGTCATGCTGCTTGGGTGTCCTCACGTATCACGATACTTCAGAACAGGCTCGCGCCAAATGGTGGCGCCCCCGTGACCGGGCCGCCCATCGTATGGCATCATGGCTTCCAAGGCTTGTAATCTCCCGTCGCACGGGGCCGCGTTGCCGCCGTCAAAATAGACCCCGGAGGCCGCCAGGCTTGGGCCGTGCCCGTCATATTCATGAGGTGGGCCTGCTGCCAGGGGCGCGGACGATACTCTTCCGCTGTTGGCGGGTCGTCGTGCGTGTAGTGCAGCCAGCCATGCCAATCGGGCGGAACCTGTGAAGCCTCTGACAGAGTCTTATAGGTCACCCAGCGGCGCGGACGGCCGAGCGGCCCCTCGGCCCCCCGCCCCTCTCTCTGCTCGTAGTATTTGTTGCCGAATGAGTCCTCACCAACGAGGCGGCCCTGGCGCCAAATCGTGATGCGGGTGCCCCATGTGTTGCCGCCCCACCAGCAGAAAATTTCCTTGAAGAGACCCATATGCCAAGGTGACCTTCCGTCGTTCGGTCCGCTCTATGGCCTTAGATCCTTTCCGGCTTAGCTGAATCACCTGGCCAGCCCACTCCCCTCCCGGCCACCCATGGAAACGATTTGGGTGGCCGGGAGGGGGAGTGGGTGGTTCGACTAAAACCTGACCCTTAGACCGGGTTCGCGCCCGTCCAGATCTCTTAGTTTGAGCCCTCTGATCGCTTCGCTAAGCGTCCAATGGCAATCACGGCTGGGACGTGGCAGCGTGGCCTCTGGCACTCCCACACTAAGCGACGTCGTACCGACACTGGCCAAGGGACATACAACCGCGGCTCAAATGCAACAGAACGGTCACACGGAATCGGATTAGCTTCGACACACCGGGCCGCCGGACGCCCCATTTTTGGGCCTTTGCACAGACCGCGTTTCGAGCCCCTTTTTGGACAGATCCAACGATTTCAAGGCCTAGCAGCCCTGTCAATCCCCAAATTGCCAACAGCCGCTAGATGTAGCTACTGTTGCCTGTGCAGCCACAATATCTAGTCTCAATCCGGTGACGTTCGCGTCGAATCGTCCTAATTTCGACCAGCATCGAGGCGGTGATCGTTTGAAGTCGTCACGTCCCGGTTCGCGCCGTCGCGCGAAGTAAGCAAGTTCCCACACAATCGAAGCACGATTTCCGTCGCGGCGCGGGGTATGAGCGCGACGTCGGAGGGAGATCGCGACCCGAAAGAGTGGCCAGTTGCGTACGTCTCGAAGTATGAGGCGGAAAGCATGAGGGGACGCGCCAAAACGCGGGCTCTCAAAAGACCATTACGGGTGAGGATTGGTACCGATTACTTCACCCCGGAACCAACCGGGGGAATAAATGAAAATTACGCGGCGCTTTACCGAGGCAGGCAAGTCACCGTACGAGAGTATCACTTTCCGCCGCGCCACATCCGAAATCAAAAATCCCGACGGCTCCATCGTCTTCCGGCTCGACGGTTTCGATGTGCCCGAGCACTTCAGCCAAGTCGCAGCCGACATTCTCGCCCAAAAGTACTTCCGCAAGGCCGGCGTCGCCCGCCGCCTCAAGAAAGTCGAAGAAACACAGGTTCCCTCATGGCTCTGGCGCGCCATCCCGGACGAGCGCGCGCTGACGGCGCTGCCTGAGAGATGAACGCTTCGGCGGCGAAACAGATGCCCGCCAGGTGTTCGACCGGTTGGCCGGCACTTGGACCTATTGGGGCTGGAAGGGCGGCTACTTCTCTTCAGAAGAGGACGCACAGTGCGTTCTTCGATGAGCACCGCTACATGCTCGCCATGCAGATGGGTGCGCCCAACAGCCCGCAATGGTTCAACACCGGCCTGCACTGGGCCTACGGCATCGACGGTCCCGGACAGGGCCATCTCTATGTCGACCACGAGACCGGCCAGCTCACCGAGTCGACGTCGGCCTACGAGCATCCCCAGCCGCACGCCTGCTTCATCCAGTCGGTCGAAGACGATCTCGTCAACGAAAACGGCATCATGGACCTGTGGGTCCGCGAAGCGCGCCTCTTCAAATACGGCTCGGGCACAGGCTCCAACTTCTCCCTCCTGCGCGGCGCAAACGAAAAGCTGTCCGGGGGCGGCCGCTCATCCGGCTTGATGAGCTTTTTGAAAATCGGCGATCGCGCAGCCGGCGCCATCAAATCGGGCGGCACCACGCGCCGCGCGGCCAAGATGGTCGTCGTCGATGCCGACCATCCCGACATCGAGGAATACATCAACTGGAAGGTGAAAGAGGAGCAGAAGGTTGCCGCCCTCGTCACCGGCTCCAAGATCTGTCAGGCACGCTTGAAGGCCGTGATGAAGGCCTGCGTCAATTGCGAGGCCGACGGCGACGCCTGCTTCGACCCCGCCAGGAATCCCAAGCTCAAGCAGGCGATCCGCGAAGCCAAGCGCGATCAGGTGCCGATGAACTACGTGCACCGGATCATTCAGTTCGCGCGCCAGGGCTACAAGGAGATCGAGTTTGCGACCTACGATACCGATTGGGACAGCGAAGCCTATCTCACCGTCTCCGGGCAGAACTCGAACAACTCCGTCCGCGTGACCGATGGGTTCCTCGAATCCGTCGAAGCCGATCACGATTGGCAATTGACCTCCCGCACCTCCGGCAAGGTGACAAAAACCATTCGCGCCCGCGATTTGTGGGAGCAGATCGGACACGCCGCCTGGGCCTCCGCCGATCCCGGCATTCAGTTCCACACCACCATCAACGATTGGCATACCTGCCCGCAGTCGGGACCGATCCGGGCGTCGAACCCGTGCTCCGAGTACATGTTCCTCGACGACACGGCCTGCAATCTCGCCTCGCTGAACCTGATGACGTTCCGCACCGCGGACCACAAGTTCGACATCGAAGCCTTCGAGCACGCCTGCCGCCTCTGGACCGTCGTCTTGGAAATCTCGGTGCTCATGGCCCAGTTCCCCTCGCGTCAGATTGCCGAACTCTCCTACCGTTACAGAACGCTTGGCCTCGGCTTCGCCAACATCGGCGGCCTCCTTATGGCATCTGGCATTCCCTATGACAGCGAAGAAGGCCGTGCGATCTGCGGTGCCATCTCCGCCATTATGACCGGCACATCCTATGCGGCCTCTGCCGAAATGGCCGGCGAGCTCGGCGCCTTCCCGGGCTACGAGCCGAACCGCGCCGACATGCTGCGCGTCATTCGCAACCATCGCCGTGCGGCCTATGGCAAGAAAACCGGTTATGAGCACATCGGCATTGCACCGGTACCCCTCGACCACGAGAGCTGTTCGGACGCCGACCTGCTGACGGCTGCGGAGCGGGCTTGGGATCGCGCGTTGGAGCTCGGCGAAGCTCACGGCTATCGCAATGCGCAGGCAACCGTCATCGCCCCCACCGGCACCATCGGCCTGGTTATGGATTGCGATACGACCGGGATCGAGCCCGATTTCGCGCTCGTCAAGTTCAAGAAGCTTGCCGGCGGCGGCTACTTCAAGATCATCAACCGCTCAGTGCCCCAGGCCTTACGCGGGCTCGGCTACAAGGAGCACGAGATCGCGGAGATTGAAGCCTATGCCGTCGGACATGGCTCGCTCGCGCAAGCCCCCGCCATCAATCATGGGAGCTTGAAGGCCAAAGGCTTCACCACCGAGGATCTGGCCAAGGTCGAAAGCGGGCTCGCGACGGCCTTCGACATCAAGTTCGTCTTCAATAAGTGGACGCTGGGCGAGGCCTTCCTGACCAAGACGCTTGGCGTGCCGGCCGAGAAGCTCGACGATCCCGCATTCGATCTCTTCGCTCACCTCGGCTTCTCCAAAAAGGACGTGGAAGCGGCCAACAACCACGTCTGCGGCACCATGACGGTCGAAGGCGCGCCACACTTGAAGCCCGAGCACTTGCCCGTGTTCGATTGCGCCAACCCCTGCGGACGCATCGGCAAGCGTTATCTGTCGGTCGAAAGCCACATCCGCATGATGGCGGCGTCGCAGCCGTTTATCTCAGGCGCCATCTCGAAGACGATCAACATGCCGAACGAGGCGACGGTTGAGGATTGCAAGGCGAGCTACATGCTCTCCTGGCGGCTCGCGTTGAAGGCCAACGCACTCTATCGCGATGGCTCCAAGCTTTCACAACCGTTGAACGCCCAGGTGCTCGGCGACACCGACGACGAGCAGGAGGATCTGGCCGAAGCGCTCTTCGCCAACAATCCGGCAACCCAACGCGCGACGGCTTTGGCCGAAAAGCTGACCAAGCGCGTGGCCGAGCTTGAGGCGGACCTGGTGGCCGCACAAAACCAGAGCCATCTGCAGGAACGCCAGCGCATGCCCGGCCGCCGCAAGGGCTACACCCAGAAAGCAACGGTCGGCGGACACAAAGTCTACCTGCGCACCGGCGAGTACGACGACGGCCAGCTCGGCGAGATCTTCATCGACATGCACAAGGAGGGCGCCGCCTTCCGCAGCTTGATGAACAACTTCGCCATCGCCGTCTCCCTCGGTCTGCAATACGGCGTGCCGCTGGAGGAATACGTGGAAGCCTTCACTTTCACGCGCTTCGAGCCCGCCGGCCTCGTGCAAGGCAACGAGACCATCAAGAACGCCACCTCGATCCTCGATTACATCTTCCGCGAGCTGGCGGTGTCGTATCTCACGCGCCACGACCTGGCCCACGTCGATCCGCGCGAAATCGTCGGTGAGACCGGTCTCGGCTCAGGCGACGATGCAACCGACGCCCAGCTCGATCTCGATCTGCCCGAGAGCGTCTCCCGCGTGGTGTCGAAAGGCTTCATGCGCGGCACACCGCTGCGCATTGCGGCCAGCAGCCTCGAAAATGGCGGCGGATCGGACAGCCTGAGCGTCGGCACCGTGTCCGGCATGCAGGAAACATTAGCAGCATCTTATCCGGCGACCGAAGGCGCAACCGCGCTTCAGCCCGAAGCCGAGGTGATGTTCCAGCATACGGTTGTCGAAACTGAACAGGTGACGGTCAAGGCGCGTAACAAAAAAGCCGACCGCATCGCCGAAGCCCGCATGAAAGGCTACGAAGGCACCTCCTGCCCCGAGTGTCACAACTTCACAATGGTGCGCAACGGCACCTGCCTCAAGTGCGACACCTGCGGCTCAACGAGTGGGTGCAGCTGAGTAGGAGCGGTAACGGAGCAATTGGCCAAGGAAACTGAAATCGTGCGTCTAAATGTGTGACCATATTGTAAGAGATTCGAAGCATGAGCGATGCGTGGGAATACAAGCTCGATATGAAGGACGCGATAGTAGTAGAGGAAGCATCTCTGCGGTCTCTACTTACGTCGCTGCAAAATCGCTTTCCGGATATCACCTTCGAAGCCGAGTTTGATGATGCTGTGAGAAGAACAGTCGCTGACGTCCATAGATTTTTTCAAGAAATTGCAATACAGGATCGCAAATTATCAAAGATCGAAGTGCATGGCATAGCGCGCGAGATGCCCCATGGGCATCCAATTCTGGGCAAGGTGCATCTCGCGATTCGTGACGGGACATTCTATCCAACCTTGTACGTTTCAATTAGTCATTCAGAGAATACATTCTTCGAGTTGAAGGATCAGATCGAGAGGTTTGCATCTGGATTGCGGGCTTGGTACTCGCCTCTTTCTGCAACCGGACCAGGTAGGGGGGCATTGGCGCACCTGTTCTTGTTCGGCATCATCACAATTGCTCTGTTATTCTTGACACTAAACGTGGCCAAATTTTTTGTTGGAGCACCACCCCTGCGGGCATGGCTCGATTCAGTTGGCAACAGCGGTTCAACAACCTACTCCTTCTTTGGGTTTTTGCTGGTTGTGTGTGTGCTTGCGCATCTTTGCACGACAAAGGTTTCAGATTTTTCGGAGCGTCTCTTTCCAAGGGTTGTGTTCTTGCTTGGAACGGGAAAGAGCAGCTATGAGCGCATTAGGGAGGTCAGAAAAATCGCTCTGGGCGTGATTGTTACAGTGGTCGTGAGTGTGGCTCTCTTTGTGCTTGGCCTTGGTTGAATTGGAGTTTCCTTGTCTGATTGCCGGCAGATGTTTGTTGAACAAAGTATGCATTCTGGCGCACTCGAATGGACTCCTCTGCGCTGCCCAACTGCTATGCGCCGCGTTGGGCTTGCCCGACGACAAACTTTCGATGGAGATTGAAATGCCCAAAACGCGATTCGAAATCCAACGGCTGATGTCCGGAAAGTATTCGCTGCGGGTCTTCCCGGCCAAGAAGAAGAAGGCCGAGCACGCGTTCCTGACCATTGTCGGGCGCACACTTGGCAACTTCGGTTCTGAAGCGGAAGCCGAACGCGCGGCTCGCGACAACGCCACCGGCTTCGGCCCCTTCGAGATCGTCCTGGTCCGCTAAACCCTGCACTTGTCATCCCGGGGCTTGACCCCGGGATCCACGGCTCGGCTGGCGTCAACAGTCCGGCCGAAACCAAGACAGCCGCCGTGGATGGGAGCGGGATGCGGCACGAATTGCGCCCGCATTTGAACTTTCGAGAAACAGGTACCTTGGATCCCGGCATTGAATGCCGGGATGACATCAAAGGAGTGCGAGAACGCCATATCCGTTGCAGTGGTCGCGGAAAACACAACTGTCATCCCGGGGCTTGACCCCGGGATCCAGGGTTCAACGGGCCTCTGCACGCGCGACTTTGCATCTCTGCTCGATGCGCACTCTACCCGTCTGTCAGAGGCAGTCCGCCAGCCTCTTCACCCCACCCCCGGCCCCTCACCATCAAGGGGAGGGGAGGTTCTCGCGTTCGAGCTCTGGCTGAAAACTAATCCCCGCTCCCAAAACCCGCTTCATACTGTTGCCCATCCCGCCGCACACAACCAGGGCCCAGGCTCGAGCTGGGAGCGTGGGAGCGGAGGGGAGCGTGCCGGATACGCCATGCCCCTTCAGTGGTCATGGGGGCCGCTGCCGGTTGCACGGAAACGTGCAATCCAACTGCAGTAACGATGCGCGGCAGGGATGGTATGCCAACGGTCCGAAAAGGGGGCCCACCCCCGTTGCACGCGGTAGAGCGGCGATTGCCGCATCTATCTTTTCTTATACGAGGCTTCGTCGCTCTACTCCCTGTTGGGGAGGGCGGTCTTTGACAAGCCAGGCAAATGTGTGGACTCCGTCGTGACGCACGCTTCGGGGCGATACCCCATGCGTCCGAAAGGCCGCATCTCCACCCCATCCCCTTACCAAGGAGGGGCGTTTCTCACGTTCGAAATCGTCCTGGTCCGCTAAACTCCTGCACTTGTCATCCCGGGGCTTGACCCCGGGATCCAGGGTTCAACGGGCCCAGGGTTCAACGGGCCCAGGGTTCAACGGGCCTCTGTACGCACCATTTGCATCGTCGATCCACCGCTTGTCTCGTCACCCCGCGCTTTTTCTCTTCACCCCACCCCCGCCCCCTCCCCATCGAGGGGAGGGGAGTCTCTCACGTTCGAATATTGTCTGAAAACTAATCCCCGCTCCCAAAACCCACTTCATACTTCCCCGATCCCGCCGCCACGCAGGGCTCAAGCTCGAGCTGGGATCTTGAGTGCGGAGGGGAGCGTGCCGGATACGCCATGCCCCATCAGTGGTCATGGGGGCCGCTGCCGGTTGTGAGGCAACTCACAATCCAACTGCCGTAACGATGCGCGGCAGGGATGGTATGCCAACGGTCTGAAAAGGGGCCCCACCCGCTTTCTTGATTGCGCTTCCGACTCCGGCCCCGGCCCGAATGGGCCAAAACCGGCGAAGCCGGCTCGTGCGCCTTCGGCGCGAGCGCGGAGCCGGCCGGAAGCGCCGGGTTAGAGTTGGACGCACGAGTAAGGCCGCAAGCGCGCCCCGGCGCCAGTGCGCCGCGCCCACGCAGGCCCGAGCGCAAGCGAGGAACAGCCGTGAGTGATAAGAGCTAGAGCGGCGAAGGCCGCATCTATCTTTTCTTGTACGAGGCGTCACCGCTCTATCCCCTGTTGGGGAGGGCGGTCTTTGACAAGCCCGGCAAATGTGGTCTCCGTCGTGGCGCACGCGTCGGGGCGATCCTCCATGCATCCTGAAGGCCGCATCTCCACCCTTCCCAAGGAGGGGCGTTTGTAACGTTCGAATTCGTCCTGGTCCGCTAAACCCCGGCCGAGTGGCGGGCTTCGGTCTGACCGAAGTAGCTGTCGAACACCGAACAAATGGAGCGCACGAAGAGGCGCCCCTTTTCCGTGACGTGAAAGCCGTCACATCCGGCATCCGCTTCAATGAGATCATCTTCATCGGCGTCGAGCAGTTCGCGGGCTTCCTCGATTACGGGCGCCGCCGCCGGGCCGTACCGCCGTACGAGATCAATGGCCGGGAAATGCAAGTCGCACATCAGGCGCTCGATGGCATAGCCGCGCGCCTCATCCTCGGCGCTCATCGCATGCCCGCGCGCGGTCGCAAGCCCGACGCTATGAACGCGCCGCTCATACTCCGCCATGGCGGGCGCATTCTGCACGTAGCCTTGTGGCAATCGCCCAATGGCCGAGGCCCCGAGTCCAATGAGGATCGGCGCATCGTCCGATGTGTAGCCTTGGAAGTTGCGATGAATGTCCCCTTTGGCAAGGGGATCCGTCGGCCGTGCGAAATGGTCGAGGCCCACGCGCACGTAACCGGCCTCCATAAGGAGATTTGCCGCGCGATTGGCTTGCGCAAAGCGTTCGGTAGTGTCGGGCAGATCCTCATCCTTGATGAGCCGCTGGTGCGGTAGACGCGACGGCAGGTGCGCGTAACCGAAAAGCGCAATGCGGTCGGGCTGGAACGACAGGACCCGGTTGATCGTATCCTCGACACTGTCGCGGGTCTGCCGCGGCAGCCCATAGACGAGATCGACGTTGACGGAACGAACGCCATAGTTGCGGAAGGCCGAGATGACACCTTCCGTCATTTCAAACGACTGCTCGCGATTGATGGCGCGCTGGACGGCGGGATCAAAATCCTGAACACCGACGGAGACCCGGTTGACGCCGGCGGCCGCAAACGCCGCGATGCGGTCGATGGGCATGTTGCGCGGATCGACTTCGACGGCAAACTCCGCATTTTTCGAAACGTGGAATGCCATACGGATCTTCGTGGCGATCCGCGTGATATCGGCGGGCGCGAGGATGCTCGGACTGCCACCGCCCCAGTGGATGTGGGTCACCTCAACCGGCGCCGCGATCCGCCGCCCTACGGTCTCGATTTCAACTTCGAGGGCGTCGAGGTAGCGCACAATGGGGTCGTAGCGCGCGGTGGCTTTGGTCGTGCAACCGCAATACCAGCAAAGGGCGTCGCAGAAGGGAATATGGATGTAGAGCGAAAGCTTCCCGCCGGCCGGAATGGCCGTGAGCCAACGCGCGTACTCGGAAACACCGATCTCTGAGCTGAAATGCGGCGCAGTGGGATAGCTTGTGTAGCGCGGCACGGGCGCCGCAAATTTTCTAACAAACTCCGGTTTCATGTCGATCCCTCGGTCGCCGGTGGCGTCAGCGAACGGGAGGGTATGAAGAGGGTGCGAACAGGAACTTGACTGAGGTCAATGGATTCTGATGGTAAGGCCCGCGTCGTTGTCGCAGGGATCAGGCGTCGCAGGAACGTGCGGGCGCACACATCGCGCCCCAGATCATCGCCATCAGCATGTAGAAGCTGCGCCAGTGATCGGTATCCACGATCAGGCCCTCAACGGCGGTGGCGAAAAAGGCTGCATAGGCAATGAGGAACAAGGGCCGCATCGGTGTGTTGATAAGGACCTGGCGGGCACCAAGGATCAGCGTGAGCCCCACCATGACCCAGTACATCCCGCCACCGAGCCAGCCCGCGTTGAGCAGCATATTCAGATAGACGTTATGGGGCTCCTCATGATGGTACTCGGGAGCGAATTGCATAGCACCGATCCCAAACGGCTTATCGAGGATCAGATCGAAAGCCTTTGCCTGTCCGCCGAAACGGCCATTGGGGCCGACATCGTAGCTCTGTGTGACGTTGGCGCGTTCGGCGAAAAGGCCTGCAATCTTCTCGTCCTGGAGCGCAACGGCAATGACCCCGGCCAACACGATGGCGCCGGTCATCATCAGTCCGATGATGCGCGCGCGCTGGGAATGCGTGGGGGCGAGGACGAACGCGAGGTAGCCATATACGGCAAGCGCGATCGCGAGATTGACCCAGGCCCCGCGCGAGAAGCTTACGAGCACCGCGAGCCCGAGGAGGCCGGCAGCACCAAGCGAAAGAAAAGCACGGCGCGCGGGCTGGTTAAGAGCAAGATGCAGCGCATAGAGAAACGCCGGCACCACGAACGGACCGAACACGTTGGGGTCCTTGAAGGTGCCGCTGACCCGCCCGTACTTTGTGAAGAGATCATAGGCGCCGGGCACGAGATCAAAATAGCCGGCTAGACCTGCGCCAGCTGCGATCAGGGCCGCAACCATCCAAGCGTTGAGGACAAGCCGCGTATGCTGGACCGGCTTACAGGCAATGAACGCCGCAAAGACGAAGGAGAAGAGGTAGAGATAAAGCGAGACGCCGGTGTGTGTGGCGGACCCCACAAGATTGTGCGAATGCGTGGCGGCGAGGAAGGCCCCCGCGGACGCCACCAGCCACAACGAAAGATACGTCAAGAGTGCCGGCGTTATGGCAACCAGCCCAACGACCGGGAGCAGCAGGACCAGCCCCATGGCCAATGCATCGACCGGTGCCGGTTCGGAAAACACGATGCCGGAGAGCGCCACTGTGAGCCAGACGAGGGCCAGCGAGGCAGCATGCACAAAGCTCTTGCGGGCACCGGCTACATAACCCGTGTGCGCCGGTGTGAAGCTTGAGAATGCTGCAGCGTGTGCCAACTTATGCCTCTGCATACGTGTGGAAAGTCCACGGGATCGAATACAGAGTTCAATGCAAGGGCTGGGCCGGTTTGCGCGGGTTTTCCTTGGGTTATGGCGGCCTGATGGCCCCCTTCCAAGGCGCCGTCGTGTCCCAAAAAGAAGCGGCGCGTCTTGACCCGGCATGGGAGGAATCGTGCGGGGTCAAGATGCACCGCCAGGGAGGCGCAGCGGTAGGTCGTCGTGGCGTCAGTAGGCGTTATCTGACTTCAACAGAGACTGGGGCGTCTTCGCCAGAATGTAGAGATCGAGCAGCAGCGACCAGTTCTCGATGTAATAGAGGTCATGCTCGACACGTTTCTCAATTTTCTCGGCCGTGTCGGTTTCCCCGCGCCAGCCATTGATCTGTGCCCAGCCGGTAATGCCCGGCTTCACTTTGTGGCGCGCGAAATAGCCGTCGACGACGTCGTCGTAGAGCCGGTCTTCCGCTTTGGCCTGCAACGCATGCGGCCGCGGACCGACAAGCGACAGATTACCCATCAGAACATTGAAGAGCTGAGGCAGCTCGTCCAGGCTCGTCTTGCGGATGAAACGGCCAACCGGCGTTACCCGCGCGTCGTCCTTAGTCACGAGTTTGGCGGCAGCGGCATCGCAGCGGTCGGTGTACATCGAGCGGAACTTGAAGACTTCGATCAGCTCGTTGTTAAAGCCGTAGCGCTTCTGCCGAAAGATAACGGGTCCCTTGCTGTCGAGGCGGATGGCGACAGCAACCGCCGCCATCACGGGAGCCAGCGCGATCAAAGCCGCTGTTGCAATGACCTTGTCGAAAAGCCATTTCGCAATCGTGCCCCAGCCGGCAATTGGCTTGTCCGCAATATCGATCATGGCCACCGGACCCACGTGGCTGTACGTGCGGGCTGGGAAGCGGATCTGGGTGGCCGCGGCAGGAAGCTTGACGTCGGCGGGCAGCAGCGAGAGCTGACGCATCACGTCGACGAAACGGGCTTCAGCTGCGACCGGCAGCGTCACGATAATGAGATCGACGCGCGTGTCGCGGCAGAAGGCGACAAGGTCGTTAAGCGTTCCGAGGTGCGGGTAGCCGTGCGTCTCGGAAGTAAGGCGATCGGTTCCCCGGTCATCGAAAATACCGGCAATGCGGATGTCCGTATCAGAATCGGACTCGAGCTGACGGATGATGTCATCAGTTAACTCGCCCGCACCAAAGATGATGGCCCGGCGATTGAGGCGGCCCTTCGCCGCCCAGCGGCGGACAAAGGAAGCGAGCACGAGGCGCACGGCGACGAGGGCACCAAGTCCAGTCGAGAACCAGAGCAACATCCAGCCGCGGGACAACACCGGTCCGGCTTTCAGGAAGAACATCACCGCAATCAGGAGGCCGAAGGCGAGCGACCATCCGAGGACGACACGCGGCAGCAGCTTGAGAATGGAGGAGAAGGTGAGGGCATCGTAAACGCGGAGCGCCTGCAGCAGAACCATTGTGGCGAGCGCAGTGCCCATAATTGCAGTGAGATAGGCGGCGTTCGTAGCAACAGAAGGCTCATCCACGTAGAGAGTGGCGATCACCCACCCAAGCAGCCCGGTGAGGATGAGATCCATCACGCGCGCAAAGCCCTTCAGCACACTTGGTGTTATGAAACTTGCCTTGTCCAAATGCCGCTGATCGGCAAGCGGCGGCACCGGGATATCGGGTTTGAAGGAGTTGAATGTCGTCGCTGGCGTCATTGTCACGTTCTGTTGAGGTGGCATGGTAGTTCGAAGTGCTTCGGAGCGAAGCAGTAGGCATGCCAAAACGCGTGAGCGAGCGGTGAGTACGAGCGACAACTCGTTAATGCGGTTAAGGTTGTCTTAACGCGATGCTTTCGCCGCATAGAATGCGAGAACCGCGTCGGTCATCGCCTCGACGGTAAACAGCGTCTTAACGCGATCCCTGAGGCGTGAAGCGCGGGCCTGCGCAGCTGCCGGATCGGCAATTACAGCCTTGAGCGCGTCAGCAAGCTGGTTGACATCACCCGGCGCGACCAAATCGGTATCTGCAACGATCTCGGGAATGCCGCCGACATTCGTCGCGACAAGGGGAATTCCGGCAGCCCCCGCTTCTAACACGATGTAAGGAAAGCTCTCTGCGCGCGACGGAACGGCCAGACTGCGGCCCAGAGGAAAGGCTGTGGCCGCCGGCATGGCGCCGGGAAACGTCACACGCTCGCCAAGTCCGAGCTGCTGTGCCATTGCCTTGAACTGATCTGCCTCGGGGCCCGCACCCACGATGACCGCAGTTGCGGGACGCCTGGTATTGAGACCCTTCAGCGCCTCCAGGAGAACATCGACACCCTTGAGTGCGCGCAACTCGCCGATAAACAAAACGTCCGCTGCGTCGGGTACGGGCTCGTGGCGTGCAAAATCGAACGGCAACAGGCCGTTCGGTATCACCCGGGCCTCAACGCCCTTGAAGCCAATGCGCTCCCCGTAAATGCCGTGTGCGTAAGCACTCTCAAAGATCAGCCCGTCCGTAGATCGGGCGAGAAGCTTCTCGAGGCGAAGAAAGATGGTGCCGGAAAGCGTCCCCGGTTGATAGTGGAGGCTGCCGCCATGCGGCGTGTAAAAACAGGTGACACCGCCCTTCATTATTTTGAGCAGGCGCGCCGCTAGCCTCGCATAAGCACCGCCCTTCGCCCCGTGCCCGTGAAGAATATTGGCACCCGTCTGCGTGGCAAGCCGCGCTGTGAGCCGCGCCGTCATAATGTCGCCGATCCCGGGATTTCGGCTCATCGGGGCCCGATGCAGACCCAGCTTCAGTTTGGGCTCGATGGCTGCGAAGCGCTCATCGGTCAGCCGGTCTCTCGCGTTGGCATCCGCCAGAATGCCCACCTCATGTCCGCGGGCGGCCTGTTCGCCGGCCAAGTCCAGGACGTGACGAAAAAGCCCGCCCACGGGCGCACGCATGCAATGCAGAATTCGGAAAGTCTTGGCCAATGCGTTGGCTCCTCGAGGCGCCACCGATCAGAAGAAGCGCTCGTGCACCTCGACTGTATCGCCGGGTTGAACGACGTAATCGGAAGGTGCTTCGATAACGTCAATCATACCGTCAACGCGGCGTGTAATGCGGAAGGAGCGGGTGTTCGCGCGTTCGGAAAAGCCACCAGCAATCGCCACTGCGGTAAGCACCGACATGCCTGACACATAGGGATACTGCCCGGCATTCTTCACCTCACCCAGAATGAAGAACGGCCGGTTTTGTAGGATGTCGACAGTGACGTGCGGATCGCGCACGAATTCCGAGCCGAGACGCCGGGTTATGAGGCGCTCAAGCTGGTGCGTCGTGCGCCCACGAGCGTCGACGTTACCGATAAGCGGGACCGTGATGCGTCCGTCATGATCTACAGTGTAGGCGCGTGAGAGGTTCGGCTGTCCATAAACAAACACCCGGAGCCGGTCGCCGGTATCAAGAAGGTAGCGCTCAAGGGGACCTGAAATCGCGTCAGGCTGGGCGCTGTAAACGGCCGGATAAACCTCCGGCTCGCCCCAGGACACCGTCTCAACCACTTCCGGAGCAGGCTCGACGAAAACGGCGGCATCTGCAACCCGATAGCCGGCGCCAAACAAGGCCGCGTCGATTGCCGCCAACTTGGGCCCTGCTGCACAACCCGAGAGCAGCGTCAGCGCGGCCGCGCAAACAGCAAGAATTCCCCTGCGAACCGGGCACAACGACATCGAACAGGCTTCCAGCAGTGCTTATCAACTTAGGCCCGTTCTACGGTACAGTCGTTAAGAAAGGCTAAGTGCATGGTCCATTCGAGGACAATTAAGGGAATACTTACCGGCTTCCGTTCTAATCCAAGTCGCTCGTTAACCCCCTGTCAGAGCCTGAACCATGCGCGCCGACGTTTACGCCTCACCTGATCGCATCGATATCACCGAAATCCTACGCGCGGTGATGAAGCGCCTGCCCCGCCTCTTCGTGTGGACGGCCGTTGCCGGTCTCATCACATTCGGCGTCCTGTCCATGATGGCGCCACGCTATCAGTCGGAGGCCCAGATCACCGTCTCGGCCAAAGGCGCCTCGAAATTGGATCCACGACGCGGCGGCCAGTCGTCGGAAGCCGTCGCCGTACGGATGGATAAGGAAGCGGTCAACACCCACGTCCGCGCTCTTCAATCGCGCGATCTCGCACTTCAAATTGCCCAGGATCTCAAACTCCAGGACCGGGTAGAGTTCAACGGCGCTCTTGGCGCACCGGACAAGATTTCAGGGCTCTTGCGCATGGCCGGTATCGGCGCCCCCAGGCCCAATGAAACCGACGAGGACCGCACACTGCGCGCCTTCTACGACCGGCTCGAGGTCTATCCGGCCCGAGACAGCCGTGTGATCAGCATTCGCTTCTCGTCGAGCGATCCTGAGCTCGCGGCCAACACGGCCAACGGATTGGTGGACCACTATCGAACGCTGCTGGCCTACCGCAGCGTGGCGGAAACGGATGAGGTTCAAAAAGCGCTCATTCCGAAGATCGAGTCCCTCAAGCGGGAAGTCTCGGACGCCGAAAAGGCTGTCGAAAAATTTCGCGGCAAAGCCAACATCTTCAAAGGCGGTCAGCAGTCGACCGGTCTCAACGAGCAACAGCTGGCGGAATTAACGGCTGAGCTTTCGAAAGCCCAAGTCGCCCGCAGCGAAGCCGAAGCCCGCAAGAATTCCGCTCGCGAGATGCTGACGTCCGGCAGCGCCGACGCTTTGCCGGACGTGCAGAAATCGCCGCTCATTCAGAATCTCGTGCAGCAGCGCGTACGCGCCGAGCGGCAAATCTCTGAGCTTTCTGCCACGCTCTTGCCTGGTCATCCCCGCATGCGCCAGCTCAACGCCGACCTTTCCGGCCTTAAGAGGCAGATCCGCGCCGAGATTAACAAGGTCGTGCAAAGCCTCGACAAAGAGGCCAAAGTGGCCAAGCTGCGCGAGGAGAGCATTGAAAGAAGTCTTACCCAGATCAAGGCGCGGATCGTCAAGGCCAGTCCAGACGAAGTCAAACTGAGAGAGCTTGAAAACGACGCCAAGACCAAGCGCGCCGAACTCATAAGACTGCAGGCACAATTCGAGGCGAACCGGTTGAGCGACGACAGTCGTGCCGTCCCCGTCGAGGTGCAGGTCATCACCCGGGCGAGCCCGTCAAGCGTGCCGGTGTTCCCCAAAAAGGTACCCTTATCCGCTCTTGTTATGACGGCCGTATTCCTGTTCGGGCTGGTGGGAACAATCACCCGCGGTCTACTTGCCGGTGCCCGGCGTTCGGCAGAGCCCCAGCCGCATGCACGCACGACCGCGCGCGAGGTCACTCAACACATCCGGGATGAGCCGTCTTTCGAGCCGCAAATGGCGCCGATGGCCGACCCACCGAACGTAACACCCGCTGCTGCAATGCCAGTACACCCGCCTGTAGCAAGCGTTTCATCCGAGGCTTTATGGGAAGCGGCGGATGCCCCCGTTTCCTCAGACGGACTAATAGCGATGCCAGATGAGGCAACCCCGGAAGTGGCAGGGCCAGCGTCAGCTATGCCGAAGACATCAATCGGTGAGATTGCTGGAAAGATCCTGTCAAAGTCCGCAGGATCTTTGGGCGTGCGCACGCTGGTGACCAGCGAGGCCGAGGAATTGAGCGCCGAAGTAGAAGGTCTTGCCCTTGCAAAGGCGCTGGCCGCGGTGGATCGTAGCGTGATCCTCATCGATTGGAGCTTCAAGGGCGACGGGCTGGGTCAAAAGCTGGGCATGACCAGTCCGGTGGGCCTGACCGGGCTCTTCGACGGCTCCGCAAAATTCCAAGACGTCGTTACGTGCGCACCAGGTAGCAGTATCCATGTCATTCCCTCGGGCAAGGCCCGCGACAACGGCGGCGGCGGGATCGATGCCGACCACATTAATCTTGTGCTCGATGCGCTCGATGAGACTTATGACCAGATCGTTGTTATGGGCCGCCATGCAGAGGCTAGATCATTGTTCGAGGCCATCGAAGGCAGGTTCGATGCCGTCATGATCGTGCGCGACGAGCAACAGCAGCGACTCACTCATGGCGAAAGCCCGAATACGGTTCTGGGCTTCGAGGTCACCGATATTGATATCTTCCGCTACATCCGGACCGCCACAAGGGCGCCCCTCGGCGGCCTGCCCCTGGAGCGCTTCCAGAAGTTCGTCAGAAAAGCCCCCCGTCAGTAGGTGGCGGCTATTCG
The DNA here is from genome assembly GCA_965222835.1 of Hyphomicrobium sp. GTDB lineage: Bacteria > Pseudomonadota > Alphaproteobacteria > Rhizobiales > Hyphomicrobiaceae > CBDCUQ01. Next base: position 1,586,576 of record CBDCUQ010000004.1, on the reverse strand, counting down.
TTAACCCAAATTTCGTAGATAACTACCAGCGTGGACCGGGAACGCACACTTTTTTGCACCCTCGGGTCATTGGGACCACTGAGTGATGGGGTCAGCTCGAGAGGCTGCGGAGTTGAGCACAGTTGCGCCCCGGCCCGGATAATGCCGGTGCGATAGAGACATGAGTCAAAAATCGACACAACTTCTGAAGGCGGCGCTTTCCGCGATGCATTACTCCGGAGCCAGCCGGCTCCTCGAGCCAGTCACGCGCGGGCGCGGCATCATTTTCATGTTGCATCATGTCCTGCCCGCCGAGCCGAAGGCGTTCGAGCCTAATCGCATCCTAAAAATCACACCCGCATTCCTTGACGAGGTAATCAGCACCACGCTCGAATCTGGTTTCGACATCGTATCCCTCGATGAAGCCGCTGACCGCATCGAGCAAAAGGAAGACACCCCCCCTTTCGCGTGCTTCACATTCGATGACGGATATATCGACAATCGCGACTACGCGCTCCCGATCTTCCGCAAGTATGACGCACCGTTCACGCTCTATGTGCCATCGAACTATCCCGATGGCACTGCCGATCTGTGGTGGCTTAATCTCGAAGTCAGTCTCGCGAAGGCCGACGAGATGACGGTCGTCATGAATGGCAACGAGCGACGCTTCGATCTCTCGACCGTCGAGGGCAAGTGGCAAGCCTTTCACGATATCTATAGGTGGTTGAGGAGAATGCCGGAGCGCGAGGCACGCGCCCGTGTCGCGGAAATCTCGCGACAAGCCGGGCATGACCCGCAGTGGCTCGGGTCACAGATTGTCATGGGATGGGACGATCTGCGGAAGCTCGCGGACGACCCGCTCGTGACCATCGGGGCGCACACCTGCAATCATCTTGCGTTGGCCAAGTTGGACGAGGCCGAGGCCCGCACCGAAATGGCAGAAAGCGTCCGCCGTCTTGAGGAGGAATTCGGACGGCCCTGTCGGCACTTCAGCTATCCCTATGGCGATGCAGGCAGCGCGGGGCCCCGCGAGTTTCAGATTGCGCGGGAACTTGGTCTGCGTACGGCCGTGACAACCCGCAAAGGGCTGATCCATGCGCACCACGCCGAATACCTGACATCCCTGCCGAGGCTATCGCTCAACGGGGACTTCCAGGACATGCGTTATGTCAAGGTACTGATGTCGGGCCTTCCATTCGCCGCTCTGAACACGATCGACCGGCTCCTGGGCCGCCGCGCGGCTTAGATATTGACCCGACGGAACGCCCGTCCACCGCCCGCGCAAATCCAAACAGCCTAGGACGCGGGTTCATCCGGCTTCTGCATCCACTTGATAATCGCACCCGCCGGAATCACCCACGCCAGTCCGGCAACGACGTAGTAAAGAAGCTCCACGGTCTTGGTGGCGTTGACCTGTAAGGCAACGGCAACCAGCATCGCCGCCAACGCATAGATCGCTAGAAACACGAGCAGCGCGATCGTCCCAGCCAGTTTTCTCAGCCGCATGCTCATGGTGAACGTCACGCTTGTGTTAAGGGTGCGCTGATCGGCGCGGGCCCCATGCATTGCCCCGCGGCCCGGCTCTGCCTATCACAGCTCTGCGGGAAGGAAAGAGGATTCCGACAATGACGGCCGGACGCGTGCGGAACGTGACAAGGGAGGCGGCAGACGGCGACTCGGCCGTCCGCCTTTGGCTCTTCGTTGTGGCGCTTCTGGTGCTGGCCATGATCACAGTCGGTGGCGCAACCCGCCTGACGGATTCTGGTCTCTCGATCACCGAATGGAAACCAATTATCGGCGTCATCCCCCCGCTCAGCATGGCCGATTGGCAGGATGCCTTCACCAAGTACCAGCAGATTCCCGAGTATCAGCAGGTCAACAAAGGCATGTCGCTGGAGGAGTTCAAGTTCATATTCTGGTGGGAATGGGCGCATCGCTTTCTGGGCCGATTCATCGGCATCGCATTTGCTCTGCCGTTGGCAGTCTTCTGGTGGAGCGGAAAACTGAAGCCCGGTTTGGGCAAGTTGCTATGGGGGGTGTTCGCACTCGGCGGCCTGCAAGGCGCCATCGGCTGGTACATGGTAAGCTCGGGGCTCGTTGATCGCGTGGACGTCAGCCAGTACCGCCTTACGCTTCACCTGTCGGTAGCGTTTTTGATCTTTGCCCTCATTCTCTGGATTGCGTTTGGATTGGGACGTGATGCGAGCACGGCCCGTACGCCAGACATCAGCGGCTGGGCGGCACGTCTTGCACCACTCCTTGTCGGTCTGATCTTCTTGCAGGTTGCGTTGGGTGCGTTGGTGGCAGGATTGAAAGCGGGGCTCGCGTACAACACCTGGCCGACGATGGATGGCGCAATCTTTCCAGAAGGTCTGCTGCGGCTGGAGCCTTGGTGGCTCAACTTATTCGAGAATGAGACGCTGATACAATTCAATCATCGCCTTGTCGCGTACATCGTAACCGTCCTGGCCGTTGTGCACGTGATCGCCTTGACGTGCGAGCCTGGGGCAGGTCCGGCAATCGGATCCGCAGCGCTTGTTAGCGCGGCGATTGTAATTCAGATGATACTCGGAATCGTGACGCTGCTGATGGCTGTACCGCTGTGGCTCGGGCTGGTGCACCAAGCCGGCGCCGCGATCGTACTCGGTCTCGCCATACGTCATTGGCACATTCTCCGTAAAGGCTATGCCTGACTTAGAGCTTGACGTTGTTGAGGACCGAATTGGCAACGTCGGTTGGGATACGCCCCTTCACCGGCTGGATCGCCACCGGGATCGACGTCGTACCAACGGCGAAGCTGTCCGGCATTGGGCGGGCTTCCACCCTGTTCGATGCTAGGATGGCAATGGCGAAGGCGCCAACGATAAGGAAGATGCTGATGAGGATGTTCATGGCTCACTCCAATGTTTGAGTGAGAATGCCCCGTTGCGCGCCTGCCGTCTGTCCCGCCGGGAACATGGAACACGGCTTTCGCCGATACAGAAAACACCAGTGTTTCAATCAGATAACAGCACATTCACGCTGCAAGAAGTCACCCATCTGAGCCGCTTAGAGCCCCAGCATCAGTTTGATGTTGTGAACCGCAGCCCCCGATGCGCCTTTGCCGAGATTGTCAAGGCGCGCCACAAGCACGGCCTGCCGGAAGGGCTCGTTCGCGAAGACGAACAGTTCGAGCTTGTCGGTTGTATTGAGCGAAAGCGCGTCGATACGCCCGTTGAGCTTCGCCGTTTCTTCGGCTGAGGCCACATGCACCAGCGAAGCCCCGTCGTAATGCTCGTTGAGCACGGTGCGAAGATCGGCAGCTTTCGGCTTTGCCGGAAGCTGATTGAGATGAAGCGGCACCGAGACCAGCATGCCCTGGCGGAAGTTTCCGACCGAAGGCACAAAAATCGGACGCGTGGTCAGCCCCGTGTTCGCAACCAGCTCCGGAATATGCTTGTGCTCTAGCCCAAGCCCATAAAGTTCGAAATCCGGGGCGGTCTTTGACACTTCATAGGATTGGATCATCGACCTGCCGCCGCCTGAATAACCGGAGACGGCGTTGATTGTGACGGGATGATCGTTGGGCAGGAGACCCGCGTCGACGAGCGGCCTGATGAGCGCGATCGCGCCCGTCGGGTAGCAGCCGGGATTGGCGACACACCGAGCCGACGCGATCTTAGCTGCTTGACCCTTGTCGAGCTCCGGAAATCCGTAAACCCAGCCAGGGGCCACCCGATGCGCGGTCGAAGCATCGATAACTTTGGGTGCATCGTCACCAAGCTCGGCAGCAAGCCCAACGGCTTCTCGCGCAGCGTCATCGGGCAGACAGAGGACGACAAGGTCGACATCGGCCATCAGAGCTTTACGGGCGGCGGTGTCCTTCCGTCTCTCGGGTGCAATGCTCTTGACCTCAATCCCGTCGACGCGCGCCAGCCGCTCGCGAATCTCAAGCCCGGTCGTTCCGGCCTCGCCGTCGATAAAAAGGGCGGGTTTCGCCTGCCGCGTGCTGGCTGTCATTGAGAACGCTCCGTCAATCGGACCCGGCTTTTGGGCCTGAAGCGCTGCAATGTCAACGCAGGATTGAGCAGGGAGGCGGGTGGAGCGCTATGTCCCCCCAATGCCGAGACGATGCTTAATCCCGTCCCAAAACGTCTCTGAGCAACCGAAGTTATAGGCCTGGCAGGCAACCTCATGTGATCCGGAGTAGATCATGTCGAGCGCGACCCAAAGGATTATGAGCAAGCCGATCCAGGCAATCCAGGGCTGTCTGACCAGAAGACCGGCGATAAACCTTGCGGCAATTGCCATGAGAACGATCGACACGGCGAGACCAATAAACAGCACGAGTGGCTCGTCCTTAGCCGCGCCGGCAACGGCCAACACGTTGTCGAGAGACATAGAAATGTCGGCAAGGGCGATTTGGAAGATGGCTGCACCAAATCCGAGTGTTGCTTCTGGACTCGGCCCGTTAATCAGCCCCGCTTCTATCTCATCGGGCCCGTGCACGTCGGCAACCGTAATCTGCCGGTACATCTTCCAGCACACCCAAAGCAACAGGATACCACCGGCAAGCGTCAAGCCGACGATGGCGAGAAGCTGCACCGTTATCGATGCAAACAGAATGCGAAGAATAACAGCCGCAGCGATGCCCCAGAAAATCACCTTGGCGCGCTTTTCAGGAGCAACCCGCGCGGCGGCCATACCGACCACGATGGCGTTATCACCCGCCAGCGTTATATCGATAATCATCACATTGACGAGGGCGACCCAATGGGCGCGGTACCACTCAGGGGAGAACAGATTCCCGAGGTTTTGAAAGACGTCCGTGATCACCCAGTCAAGCATACCCATTCCCCCGAATGCAGCGCCCGGCGACGCTGGTATCGTCCCTGCACCGGCAGCGGCGCCGGTCGATCATCTTGCGTATGTGGCATTCAATACGGGGATGGGCAAGCCGCCGCGCTCGAAAAACAGAACAGCCCGCCGGTTAAGGGCGAGCTGTTCGTCGTGTGTGAGATGCCGAATAAGACTAGCGCTTCGAGAACTGGAAGCTGCGACGAGCCTTGGCGCGGCCATACTTCTTACGTTCGACCGTACGGCTGTCACGCGTCAGGAAGCCGCCTTTTTTCAAAACGCCGCGCAACTCCGGTTCGAAGTAGGTGAGTGCCTTCGATATGCCGTGGCGCACCGCACCCGCTTGACCGGAGAGACCGCCGCCTGCGACCGTGACGTTGATGTCATACTGGCTGGTGCGGTTTGCAGCCTGCAACGGCTGCTGCAGCAACATCTGCAAGACCGGCCGCGCGAAGTAGGCCTTGAAGTCTTTGGCGTTGACGACGATTTGACCGCGACCCGGCTTCAGCCAGACACGTGCAATCGCATCCTTGCGCTTTCCGGTTGCGTAGGCCCGCCCCAACTTATCGAGCTTCTGCACATGAACGGGTGCTTCGGCCGACTCAGCAGGCTTCAGTTCCGAAAGATCGTCGAGGGTCTTTGTTTCTGTTGCCATCTCTTACACCCTCACGTTCTTGCGATTCAGTTTAGCAACATCAAGCTTGTCCGGGTTTTGTGCCGCGTGCGGGTGCTCCCCGCCCTTATAGACACGCAGATTGCGCATCAGCTGGCGCTGCAGCGGGCCGCGGCGCAGCATGCGCTCAACCGCCAGCGTGATCACACGTTCCGGGAACTTGCCCTCGATCATACGGCGCGGCGTCGTCTCTTTGATGCCGCCGGGATGACCGGTGTGCCGATAGTAGGTCTTGTCTTCGTACTTGTTGCCAGTGAACACTACCTTATCGGCATTAACGACAATGACGTTGTCGCCGCAGTCGACATGCGGGGTGTAGATGGCTTTGTGTTTGCCTTTGAGACGGGTGGCGATGAGGGCCGCGAGACGCCCGACGACAAGACCGTCGGCATCGATCAGCACCCACTTCTTATCCACCTCGCCGGGCTTGGCAGAGAAGGTTTTCATGACTGGGCAGAACTCCTGCCAGGGGTTGGAATAAAGCGGTAAGCCAGGCGAAACGCCAGGCGAAGCGCGCGAACGAGGCTCAAGATCGGCCTCGGCTCGTCCGCGTCGTACTAAAACGCCGACTCGCTGTCAATAAATTTCAATCAGCCCAAAGAAAACAAAGCAAAAACAATCTATTATATAACAGGTAGAATAATACCACTGATACGGTAACAAATAACCACACAATACAGATGGGTTTGGTGCCGAATGGGGGCGACCTGCCCGGCCGCCCGCCGCCCCACAATCCATCGTCGAACGCGACGGCGACTGCCTCTGTGGTTTGTCACGCGGCGCTCCACAGATCCGTCGTAGTGTTGGCATTGGCTCCGGCCCGGATCAGCACCGGACCCCGATCGGGGACATTGCAAGGAGAACCCGCTCATGTGCCGCTATCCAACTTGCCATGTCGCAATCCTCAGCCTGGTGCTCGCGTTGCAGGCCCTTGCCGTCGGATCGAACGTTCAAGCCCAGACCATCAAGCAGATGCCTCTGACCGATGCGCAAGTCAAAGGATTCATAGCGGCCCAGGCGGACCTCGAACCGCTGGTCGTCAATCTGTCGGAAGGCGCCGATGAACCCAACGAAAAGTTGAAAAATGATCTCGACAAGGTTGCCAAGAAGCATGGCTTTGCAGACTTTGGAGAGTATTTGAACGTCAATGACAACATCGCGTACGTCATGGGTGGGCTCAATAGCAAGACGTTGGAATTCACCGAACCGGTAGAGCGGCTAAAAGCCGATCTCGAGATGATCAAGGCCGATAAGGAGATCCCCGCGGAGGAGAAGAAATTCGCCATCGAGGACCTCACGCAGGAACTTAAATCGATGGAGCGCGTCAAGCACAAAGGCAACATCGAGGTGGTAAAACAGAACTTCGCCGAGCTTTTGAAGCTTCTGCCAGAAGACGACGTCCTGCGCGGCGAGGGCGACGCCGAAAAAGACGACGCGGACGAAAAGGAGACCAAAGATTGAGCGACAGCGGAGCGCAAGAGACGGCCCCACGACGTGACACGGCGCCCGCTGACGCTCCGGTCCTTGTCGAACGGCCGGAGGCCGGTATCGCTGTCATCGTTTTGAACCGGCCCAAAGCGCGCAATGCACTTTCTCTGGCCATGATGGACGCGGTCTCGGCCGCCATCACGGAAGTCTCGGAAGATCCGTCAATCCACGTGACTATTTTGGCTGCAACAGGTCCAGCTTATTGCGCCGGCCACGATCTCAAGGAAATGACGGCAGCGCGTAAGGACACGGACAAGGGCCGGTCCTTTTTCGCGGGCACCATGCAGCGCTGCACTCATCTCATGCAACAAATCGTGTCTTGCCCAAAACCGATCATTGCCGCCGTTCATGCAACCGCGACCGCCGCTGGCTGTCAGCTGGTCGCGACATGTGATTTGGCGGTTGCATCAGAGAGCGCCCGGTTTTGCACCCCTGGTGTGAACATCGGGCTCTTTTGTTCAACACCCATGGTCGCACTAACTCGGAATGTACCCCGCAAGTGCGCCATGGAGATGCTGCTGCTAGGAGAGATGCTAAGCGCAGCAGATGCCAAAGAGTACGGCCTCGTCAATCGCGTCACGCCCGAAGAGAAGGTGCGCGAGGAAGCGCTGGCTATGGCGCGCCTGATCGCGGCCAAGTCGCCCGCCACTGTCGCGATCGGCAAACGGGCATTCTATGAGCAAATCGATATGCCGCTCGCCGAGGCCTATAACTATGCCACATCCGTGATGGTCGAGAACATGCTGGCGGCCGATGCCGCCGAAGGCATCGACGCCTTTCTCGGAAAGCGGGCACCAAATTGGAAGGGCCTCTGATATGGAGCCGCGCGTTTCGCTCGTTACCCTCGGTGTTGCCGACATTGCAAGGGCACGCGCATTCTACGAAGCGCTGGGCTTTAAGGCATCCGCAGCTTCCCAGCCATCGGTCACATTCTTCGAAGCAGGCGGCGTTGTTTTGGGTCTCTATGGCCGCGCGGCACTTGCAGAGGATGCAAACGTTGACGCGGATGGATCGGGATTTCCAGGTGTCGCACTCGCCCACAACGTGCGCAGCGAAGCCGAAGTGAAGACCGTGCTGGCCGAAGCGGTGACAGCCGGCGCCCGCCTCCTCAAACCGGCGCAGAAAGCCTTTTGGGGTGGCTACTCCGGCTATTTTGCCGATCCGGACGGACACGTGTGGGAGGTGGCATATAATCCTCATTCTCTGCTCGACGAGATGGGTCGCATGACGCTGCCCCCTCCGTCGCGTGACACCCGCTAGCGGTCCGGCGAGCCCTATGAGCAGCACAAACTACTCCGACGAGTATCTCGCCAGCATTCTCTCGCGGGTCAATACGATTGCCCTCGTTGGCGCGAGTGACAAGCCCACGCGGCCGAGTCATGGCGTCATGCAGTTCCTGCTGTCCAAGGGCTATATTGTAACGCCCGTCAATCCGCGCCTTGAAGGCCAGGAGCTTTTTGGATGCAAGGTCTATGCGAACTTGGAGGACATTCCGGGCTCGGTAGACATGGCCGACATCTTTCGCAATTCGGACGCCGCTCGCGAAGCCGTGCGGGATTGCATCCGCGCCAAATCCAAACTCGGACTATCGGTTGTGTGGATGCAGCTCGGTGTCATCAACGAAGAGGCGGCACGCGAGGCGGAGGCCGCAGGTCTCGAAGTCGTCATGGATCGCTGCCCCGTGATTGAATACAAGCGGCTTTCGCTTGAGCAGTCGGCACCGCTCGGGAGCTCAGAGTAACCGTCGTTTCACAACAGCGGTTGCTCGGAAATCCGCTCTCCGTCGGACAAGAGCGCCTTGAGCGCCACGTCGCCATCGGACCCAACGGCGACAAGCGCTTCGACCTTCTTCTCGCGCACAAGCTTTTCGATTGGCACCCCCGTACCTTCGGGAACAAAGTAGCTTTCAATGCCGTAACGTACGCGGATTCTGTATTTGCCCGAGGCACGTCCGCCGTAAATATGTTCAACCCGGCCTTTCAGCACGGCCTGCTCCGGTGCGACCGTTTCCGGATAAGCCGTGTCGAAGCGAACCGGTTTCCAAGCATTGTCCGCATCCGGCGCAATCGTGACGTAGATCGCGCGCCCTTTGTAAAGGCGACCGGGCAGCGGCCCGTCCGTTTTGGTGTCGTGATTTATGGGTGAGAGCTCATAACCCAGGATGACGTAGTCGCCACGGAACAGGTCGCGCGGGTCGACGGGGACGACCTTCATCGTGATTTCACGACCGTTCGCTAGCAGATCGACGCGATCCCACACGATCCATCCGAGGAGGGCGGTCTGCAGAACCGCGACGCCACCAGCAATAATCCAGAACTTGCCGAGTGATTTGATCATGGCGGAGTTTCCTCTCAAGATAAGCCGAGTGCGTCACGCCGGGCATGCAGGCGATACGCGAACCCGGCGAGCGCGGCGACGATAATGCCGGCAACAAGGAAGAACAGCGACGTCCCAAGAAGCGTGCCGATCTTCTCGAAATAGATTCCCAGAATCTCGAGCGAGAAGCCGATATAGCCGAGCCACAAAGCACCGCGCTCATGAGCGGTAAGACCCCACCAGATGGCGCCAAGACAAACTGTGAGCGCGATGATGGCGAGGACGATGAAGGTCCCGGTGCCGGTTCTGTCGAAGAACTGAAGTGCCCAAAGGCCCCAGAACGCGATGAACAGTCCGTAGCCGAGCATGCCGGACCACAGGCCGCCGAGATCCGGCCGCGACCGCCCACTGGCAACCGCAAGCGCAACGGTCGCTGCACCAATAAAGACGACAAGGTGATGGGCCGGCCAATCGATCTTCAAGAGATAGCCAAGCGTGATGACAAACAACGAGAGCGCTATACCGGAAAGATGCACACCGGGTTTCCAGCGCTGCCAATAAAGGGCGGCAGAGACGGCGCCCCAAGCGGCAAGAAACGGCCAGAACACCTCCTCGCGCTGGAGCGTTTCCATTCCGCCCCAAAGACCAGCAAGCACCATGGCAAGGGCAAGTGCTGGATTGGAGCGGAACGCCAGGCCTGCTACCAGCGTGCCGGCGAACCAAAGCAGCACGCCGTCGGGCGGATTGCCATCGATGTGGAACATCTGTGAGATCAGCATGACACTGGCGCCGAATATCGAGGCGCCAAGCAAAACCGCTGAGTGTCCGAAAGCGCCAAGTTGGCGAGAGTAGAGGTAGGCTGCAGCAGCGTAGGACGCCCAAAGCCCAGTGCCGAGAAGAGCCAGACGCGCAACCCGGCTCATGTCATTCCAGTTGGCGGCAACGAAACTCATCACGCCGAAGCCGATTAGGACGGCTGCCAAGACCGAAAGCGCCTGGGCCAAACCGATGCCGCCACCGGCGTTTGCAAGGTCGGCACGAATTGCATCCGCCCCATCTGCCGTCACCCAGCCTTCGGTCTGCCAGCGGGCGAGATCCGCTTCGGCGCGCCGCCGGTAGTTCCATCTGCTCCACATACCATCTGCTCCACAAAAACGGTTCACGGCCTCAAACGCCAAATATGAACAACGTTCACCATTGGCTACAATTACGCCAGAACCAGGGCAAATCAAGAGCCCGGCATGAACAAAGTTCAAAAAAAGTTAAATAAGCCATCCCCCATCGAGCCCCACAGATGTCAGAAGCGCCATCGGCGACCGTGGGAAAAGGGACGTCTCTGCCTGCAAGGGGAGCCCCCCCGGCAAATATCAGGCGGTGAGCCTAGGGACTCGTGCCACCCGCACCACCATCAGTCGCTGGCGCGTCAGCCGCGGGGGCTGCCCCGGGCTCAGACGTGGCTGCAGGCTCGGGCGCCGCCCCCGGCGCCGGTGCCTCATCGCCAGCCGGCCCAAAAACGATAAACGCCGCAATAGCAACAGCGAGTGCCAAAGCGACCACGACCAATTGCTTCGTATCCATGTCGGCCTCCCTTGGTTCCGAGCAGTGGAGTGCGAAAGCTAGATACCGAATAAGCCGCGATAAGGGCAACCCGGCGACCGCTTGCCCCGCAATCGCACCAACGCTCGACGTGATTAGCGAGACGGGTCACAATGGTCCGATTGGCGGCGAACGGGGAGTTATTCGATGGACTTAGATGCAACGCTGCTCGCGCGCATCCAATTTGCCTTCACGGTCTCGTTTCACATCATCTTCCCCAGCTTCACCATTGGGCTCGCGGCTTTTATCGCCACGCTGCTCGTGCGCTGGCGCATCACGGGAGAGGACAAATTTCACCGGCTGGCACGGTTCTGGACCAAGATATTTGCCGTATCCTTCGCCATGGGTGTCGTCTCAGGCATCGTGCTCTCCTATCAGTTCGGTACCAATTGGGCGCGTTTTTCCGAGCTCACAGGCAACATATTGGGCCCGCTGATCGGCTACGAAGTTCTGACAGCCTTCTTTCTCGAGGCTTCGTTTCTCGGAATCATGTTGTTTGGGTGGAACCGCGTTTCACCAAGTTTGCACGTGACATCAGCCGTTCTGGTTGCGATTGGCACGTCTCTCTCCGCATTCTGGATTCTGGCAGCCAACAGCTGGATGCATACACCGGCTGGATACGTGCGCGACGCGGCCACCGGCGTTTTTGCCCCCGAAGATTGGTTTGCAATCATTTTCAACCCGAGCTTCCCATACCGCTTCGCACACATGTTCACAGCGGCCTATCTCACCACGTCGATCGTGGTGGCCGCGACGGGCGCCCGTTATCTATTGACGGATCGCTTCACCGAAGAAGCCAAGACCATGATGCGCATGGGGCTCGGCATGATCATATGTTTGGCACCACTACAAGCTGTCATCGGCGATCTTCACGGTCTCAACACGAGAGATCACCAGCCGGCAAAGATTGCTGCCATGGAGGGTCATTGGGATGGTAACGAGCCCGCCGACCTGCTGCTGCTGGCGTGGCCCAACGCCGAGGGGAATGGCAATGCCTTTGAGGTGAAGGCGCCCCTGCCGGGCCTTGCGAGTTTCATTATCACGCACGATTTTGAAGGCACGTTCAAAGGCCTCAATGACTTCAAGCCCGAAGACCGCCCGCCCATGGCCCCGGTCTTCTATGCCTTCCGCATCATGGTGGGCTTGGGTTTTATCATGATCGCCCTTGGCGTGATCGGAGCCTGGCTCTGGCTGAGAGGCCGTCTTTTCACAACCCGGTGGTACCTCAGGATCACCGAAGTGTCGTGGCCCGCAGGCTTCATCGCCATCCTGGCCGGGTGGTGGGTGACAGAAACGGGACGCCAGCCATGGCTCGTTGCCGACTACCTGAGAACGGCCGATGCCATCTCACCTGGCGTCACCGCCGGCGCTGTTCTGACCACCTTAATTCTCTTCATCCTCGTCTATTCAAGTGTGTTCTCGATGGGCGTCTACTTCATAAACAAGTTGATCGACAAGGGCCCGGGCGGAGCAGCCGAGGCACCATCGGAGGGTGTGCCATCGCGACCGCTGTCGGCCGCCGAGGACGCCACACGTGAAGCGATAAAGGGAGCAACGTGATGGCAGACGCAGCCTATTGGTTACCACTCATCTGGGCCGGTCTGCTGGGGACCGCCGTGGCACTTTACGTCGTGCTTGATGGCTTTGATCTCGGCATTGGCATCTTGTTCCATGTCACGCCTCACGAAAAGAAGCGCGACCTGATGATGAACTCCGTCGCCCCCTTCTGGGATGGCAACGAGACTTGGCTGATCCTCGGTGGGGGTGGATTGTTCGTCGCCTTTCCGAAGGCCTATGGCGTCATAATGAGCGGGCTCTACCTCCCGGTCATCATCATGCTGCTTGCACTCGTCTTCCGTGGTGTCGCCTTCGAGTTTCGCTGGGTCGCAAAACCCAGGCACGACTTTTGGGATCTTGCCTTCACCTGGGGCTCGATTACGGCCGCCTTTATGCAAGGCGTGATTCTCGGCGGGTTGCTCCAAGGCATTGTCGTCGAGGATGGGCAGTTCGCGGGCGGCATGCTCGACTGGCTGGCACCGTTTCCGATCTTTACCGGTTGTGCGACCGTGATCGGCTACGCCCTCTTGGGGGCGACCTGGTTGATCCTGAAAACCGAAGGGGCCGTTGCCAAAGAATCGCGAGACCGCGCGCGCCGGTTGCTCATTGTCGTGTTGATTATGTTGGCGGTGGTCAGCGTTTGGACACCCATAGAGTTCCCGCGCATCTGGGATCGCTGGTTCACCATGCCGAACCTCCTCTATCTCTCACCGGTTCCGGTTCTCACGGCACTGGCCGCATGGCTCTGTTGGAGCGGATTGAAAAAGAGGTACGAGGTCCAGCCATTCATCTCGGCCGTTTCGCTCTTCTTGCTCGGCTTCGTCGGATTGGCCGTGTCCAACCTACCGTATCTTGTCCCGCCATCGATCGATGTTTGGCAGGCGGCAGCTCATCCCTCGTCGCAGGAGTTCTTGTTGATCGGGACGGCGATCATGCTGCCAGTCATCCTGGGCTACACGGCCTTCGTCTATTGGACCTTCCGCGGCAAGGTGAAAGAGGGCGAAGGCTATCACTGAGTGCACCGCACGCACGGCTTTTGCAGATGCATCCGCGCAATCGCGAACCAACGTTATTGCGAAGGCGTCGAAGTCGTCACGCGCTGCGGTTTGCGTAAGACAAGATGTGCTCCTTTTCCTCAAAACGCATCAGCATGTTTTGCCCCTACAAAGCCAGAATCAGTCTGATTCTTAAGGACATTCGGTTCTGCGCCGCGTGCTGAGTTTTGACTCATGGGGAGAACAATCAAATGAAGAGTCTGGAAGAACAACTCAGCGAGCTGCTTGCTGAAAGTGATCGCGTCTCCGCCGAGCTCCACCGCGAGCTGTTCCTCATTGGCCGTGCCAATGCGGCGATCGGGTACCTGCGCGATATCCGTGCCGAAACAGCGCGACGCGTTGAATCGTTATTGGAGCAACGGGCGTTCAGTCATAACACGTCATCCAGCCACAAGCCGGTCGAGCATGTAAACGGTGAGCGAAGGCCCACCGGGAGGCGCCCCGACGCCTTCGGACTCTACGATCCCGACTGGCCGCAGTGATCGGTGACCCGGGGGGACACCAAAGCCCACCGACAACGACCGTCTCAGTATCGAGAAGGTCACTCGGGAGCCAGAGCAAGCCCGGCCCCAATTGTGCCACGTAACGACCCCCGAGCCGTCACACTTCACGTACGACTCTTGCCGACAGACGCCAAGAATTGCCAAAACGTCATCAGTTCTTCAGCTCTGGTTCATTCTTAGGGGCGTATGGTCGATCTACACTCAGCGGCGAGGACCCAGCCGCGAGTGGTGGAGAGACGACCATGTCAGAGTTTTTCAGAAGCGGAGCAATCGTCCTTATGGGACTGACCGTCATCGGCGCCGGCGTTTTTGTCGTGTTCTACGGCTGACGAGGATCGCCTGTCCGGAAGGGAGCCCAAGGGGCACCCCTAGCACGATCCCGAGACGGCGCACTTGCCGCCTTGCCCGCAACACTCTACGACAGGGGGCCGATGAGGCCCCCTTTGCGCATCCCAAGCTTCCCGACGTCCCGCGGCGACGCCTGGTCCCAGGCCGGCTCCGTCCTTTCAGGACTCCTGACCCCGACACTCCGCCTCGGCGTCACCGGCCTCTCGCGGGCAGGAAAGACCGTATTCATTACGGCCCTTGTCCGAAACTTGGTTACCGGGGCACGTCTCCCCTTTCTGTCCGCCGATGCCGAGGGCCGGATCGAGAGCGTCTCTCTGGAACCCCAGCCCCATGACGCCGTCCCCCGTTTCGACTACGAGGCCCATTTGGCCGCGCTTGCAACGGACCCGCCCGAATGGCCCGAAAGCACACGGCGCATTTCCGAGTTACGCGTGACGATCGCTTTCCGCCCGGAAGGCCGCCTGCGCGGCTTGCTTGGTCAAAGCCGCCTCAATATCGATATCGTCGATTATCCTGGCGAATGGCTCACCGATCTCACCATGCTGGAGCAGAGCTACGAGACCTGGTCGGCGGAAGCGTTGCGCTCGGCACGCGAGCCACGGCGGGCTGCCGCGGCCAAGCCGTGGTTGGATTTTGTTGGCGCGCTCGATCCAGAAGCCCCTGGCGACGAACAGGACGCCCTTGAAGGCGCGCGCGTGTTTACCGCCTATCTCCATGCCGCCAGAGAACATGAAGAAGTCTCGACACTAGGGCCGGGCCGCTTCGTGATGCCAGGTGATCTCAAGGGCTCGCCGCTGCTAACGTTCTGTCCTCTCGAGACCCGCTACGAGGGCGCACCGCCGCGCGGATCGCTGGCGGCGATGATGGCGCGTCGGTACGAGAGCTACCGCACACACGTTGTGAAGCCATTCTTTAGCGACCATTTCAGCCGGCTGGATCGCCAGATCGTGCTCGTCGACGTGCTGTCCGCATTGAATGGCGGGCCCGACTCCGTTGCCGATCTGGAACACGCACTCACAGGCATCCTGGCGATCTTCCGCCCGGGCCCCAACGCCTGGCACGCGATGATCACTGGCCGCCGCATCGATCGCCTGCTCTTCGCGGCCACCAAGGCTGATCACCTCCATCACACAAGCCACGACCGTTTGGAAGCAATTCTACGCCTCATAACGGAACAGGCCATCGACCGTGCCGAAACGGCCGGGGCCGGTGTGCGCGTGATGGCGCTTGCGGCGTTAAGGGCGACGCACGAACGCGAAGCTCAAATTGGAAAAGAACTCCTGCCTTGCATTCTGGGCACGCCAATGCCGGGAGAACGTGTCGACGGCAAAATCTTTGACGGACGCGAGGTGGCAGCAGTCTTCCCCGGCGATTTGCCTGAAGATCCGGCGGCAGCCCTGGAGAAGGCGGCTTGGCACAAGACACGCGACACGGCGGCAGGTGACACGGCACGTGACAAGGCGCGCGAAGCAGCGTTCGTCCGCTTCCGCCCGCCGCGCGTGCCACCCCCAGGTGCCGATGGCGAGAGCCCCGCCGCGCCGCATATTCGTCTCGATCGCGCGCTCGAATTCCTGATCGGAGATCGGCTGACATGACCACGCCCAAAACCCGCAAGCCGCGTGTCTTTGCGCCCGACGATCCGGCCCTCGTGATCGAGCCGGATACGGAAAACGTGACGGATGATGAGACGCCGGCTCGGCAAAGCGCAGCGCCTGCAACACGTGGGCTGCCGACCGCAGCCGAGGTGAAACACGGCATTCGCTGGGGCGCCATGCTGCTCTCCGCCATGGCGGCATTGACGGCCCTAGCCGCTGGCCTGGCCTGGACCCGCTTTATTTCTCAGGCCGTCGCGCGCAACGATTGGATCGGCTGGACGGCCGCGGCCTTGCTGGCAATCGCCCTATTGGCCGCGGCGGTGATTATCGTCCGAGAGATCGTTGGACTTTTCCGCCTGGCACGCCTTGGCCGACTGCGAAAAGACGTCGAAGCAGTCCTTCGCACGAAGGACATAAAGCGCGAAAAGCGTGTCGTCGCGACCCTGCGCTC
This sequence comes from Hyphomicrobium sp., assembly GCA_965222835.1. Classification (GTDB taxonomy): domain Bacteria; phylum Pseudomonadota; class Alphaproteobacteria; order Rhizobiales; family Hyphomicrobiaceae; genus CBDCUQ01. Next base: position 1,570,179 of record CBDCUQ010000004.1, on the reverse strand, counting down.
CGTCTTTGCCGGCCGGCACGACGCGAAATGGGGATTGCGGCGCCTGGCAGAACACGCGCGCGACGTGCGCGATCCCGGCGATCTGTTGCACCTCGCGGATCGCGAGCTGGTCGCACCCTTAGATGTCGAGGCGCGCCGCATCGTCGTGAAGTCCGCGAAGCGCGTTACCGTCGTCACCGCCATGAGCCCCATGGTCTGGATCGCGATGCTCTACGTCATCGTCGAGAACCTGCGCATGCTACGTGCGCTGGCGAGCCTGTATGGCGGACGCCCCGGCTTTACGGGCGCTCTCAGGCTCGCAAAGCTTGTTGTGGGCCACATCGTTGCCACAGGCGGCATCGCCATGACCGACGATCTGCTGGGGCAATTCCTGGGACAAGACATGGTACGGCGATTGTCGCGCAGGTTGGGTGAGGGCGTGTTCAACGGCGCACTCACGGCCCGCGTCGGCACCGCCGCCATCGAGGTGACGCGGCCGCTACCCTATCTTGATACAGAGCCAATTCGAATACGCGATCTCCTGCCCGAGTTGTTCCGCCGTGGCGGAGAAAGCACGAAGAACGCATGATTACACCGGGCCGGCTGGATGCGTGGAATGAGCCCCCCGGAAACCGGCCCACTTCTTGTCGCCCGACTCCCGTGTTAGCACGTAGAATTCGGGCAACGGTACCTCCAGACACCGGATGTCCAGCCGATCAGGATAACGCATGGATCTCGTTTCACTGGCCAAAAACCCCGTACCCGGCGGCGCCTTCGTCAGCTCATTCAAGAGTTTCGACGGAACGCAAATCAGGTTCGCCCGCTGGCTGGCCACACGCGGCCGCAGGCTCGGCACAGTCTGTCTGTTCGGCGGACGCGGGGAATACATCGAAAAGTATTTCGAAGTGATTGCCGATCTGCGCCGGCGTGGCTTTGCCGTTGCCATCATGGACTGGCGCGGTCAGGGCGGGTCAACCCGCCCGCTCGCCAATCCACGCAAAGGACACGTCTGGGATTTTGCGGAGTACGACAAAGATCTCGACCGCTTCATGAAGGAGGTGGTGCTGCCCGATTGCCCGCCGCCTTTCGTGGCGCTGGGGCATTCGATGGGCGGCCACATTCTCATCCGCAATGCCTGCCGTCCTGGCTTGTGGTTCGATCGGATGGTGCTGACGGCACCGATGATCGCGTTTAACGACAAGCGCGTCCGGTATCCGCAGCGCTTTGCACGGTTCTATGCCGGGGCTGGTACGCTTTTGGGTGCAGGGCGGGTCTATATCAAGGGTGGATCCGACATCGCCTGGGAACAAACGGCATTCGAAGAGAACCCGCTGACGTCGGACAAGGAGCGCTGGGCGCGCAACAAAGCGATCATCGATCGCGCACCCAAGCTGGGACTCGGCTCACCGACGATTGCCTGGGTAAGGGCGGCCTTTCGCTCGATGCGCCGGATGGAAGACACGACCTATCCCGGCTACGTGCGCGTGCCCCTCCTTCTGTTCGGGGCAGGCAAGGACACGATTGTATCGACGCGGGCGATCGAGGATTTCGGTGTTGGCTTAAAGGTGGGCAGTCAAATCCTTCTACCAGGTGCCAAACATGAGATTTTGCAGGAGAACGACGCAATCCGCATGCGCTTCTGGGCAGCCTTTGATGCCTACCTCGGCGTGGGTGAAGAGGCGGCATGATCCGCAAACCGGACCCTCGCGCCATCTCCCGAGAAAAACTGCGTTTCTGAATTGCCACAGGATGAAGGACTATTGGCTGTTCAGTCCCGCGCTCAGGCCGACAGAGCACCCATGGTTTCAGTTTCGAGCGGACGAGATCGAGCAAAGACTTGGGGTATCCGGCCCCCAGGACTTGTGGCGCAAGGAGGCCCGGATATAGTACCTCGAAGAACGGGGATGATGCGGTAGGCGACATGAGAAAAGACAACAAGACGTGCGGTCGTGCCACTGGCAACGGGACCGAACGGGCCGCCCAAACAGCAAATGCGTTGGATGCGAAGCGGCCATACCATTCACCACGTCTCGAGGTTTTCGGAAGCGTCGCGCAGCTGACGCTATCAGGTGCGACCGGCAGTGCTGAAATGGTTGGCTCCACAATGGCGATGGCAACCATGTCTGACCGGGCGACAAAAACAAACATCGCACGCATTGGCACGCTCCCACTTGGTATCGGTCTGTATCTATACGAGTACAAGCCGGAATTTTGCCGTGCGTGGGGCCACGGGCGCCGGCTTGGCGTGATGGCAGATGAAGTCGAGCAGGCGATGCCTGAAGCCGTCACAGTCGACGCAGACGGCTACAAGCGGGTCAATCATGCGATGCTAGGTCTCCGCACGGGTCGTGCATGAGAAACAGTATCGAAAGTCTATTGGGGCGATTGGCGTAGATATCAAATGTTGGACGAGCACCACGTCTACGTGTCCGATCGCGTCCGCCTTGAACGCTTCGCCGCAGCCGTTCAATCAGTACTTTCACCTGGCCAGACCGTTGTCGATTTGGGATGTGGGACCGGCATCCTTGGCCTCCTATGTCTTAAAGCCGGTGCTGGACACGTCTACGCCATCGAACGCGGTGACATGGCCCAGGTTGCCACGCGCGCGTACGCCGAGGCAGGTTTCACAGACCGTGTCACCGTGATCCAAGAGGAGAACCGGTTTGCGGAGTTGCCGCAGCGCGTCGATCTCGTAATTTGCGATCACGTCGGATACTTCGGCATCGACTACGGGATCGTAGACCTTCTCCGCGATGCCCGCGAACGTTTCCTAAAACCGGGCGGGCAGCTTATCCCACGCCGCCTACGCATCATGGTCGCCGCCGTCGAATCGGCAGAGGCGCGAAAAAAACGCGATGGCTGGGAGGCGATCGGCATTGCACCTGAGCTCCATTGGCTGCGGACCCATGAGGCCAATAGCAAACATGAAATCGAGCTCACGAAGGATGAGATCCTGAACGCGCCCGCGTATCTTGGCGATGTTGATCTTCTGCACGAGACGCGCGACTACTTCACATGGACCACCGATCTAAAGATCAATCGCGATGGGCAGTTGGACGGGGTTGCGGGCTGGTTCGAGTGCGAGCTTGCGGACAGGGTCTGGATGACGAATGCGCCTCTTGCCGACTCGCGAATAAATCGGGAGCAAACGTACCTTCCGATTCAGAAATCGATATCGGTCTCTGTCGGCGATGTGCTTAAGGTTTCCATAATGATGCGGCCTGCTGATAATCTCATCGCCTGGACATTGGCGTGCCCGGAGAAGGGATTTTCCTTCAGTCAGTCCACCTGGCATGGGCTTGTGCTTGATCCGGCAGCCATCGTGCGCGCAAAACCAGATCGCATTCCGCAACTGAGCAAACAGGGATTGGCGCGGCTCGCCGTGCTCGCGTCGTGCGACGGAGGCCGAACCGTTGCAGACATCCAAAAGAATGTTCTGACCAAGCATCCCGAGCTCTTTCGTGATCCCGATGACTGCGCCCGCATTGTCGCCGAGGTACTGAGCCGGAATACTGAGCTGTCATGATGTTGAGTTGGCAAAAAGAACGCATGCAACCCAACATGGGTGCGGCGCCCTATCAGACGTGGCCTTTGCCAGACGGCAGCATTTGGACCGAGTTCTACCGGACCGAGGACGGCTATCTCGTGCGCTTCCCCGAGCTTGCCGATTTCGCCGTCTCCGCTGATGCCTCCGAAGTTGTCTGCATTCCCGGTCGCGACGTGCCGAAGTCCACAGCGGAGCATCTCTATCTCAACCAAATCCTGCCGCTGGTCGAAGGCAAGCGCGGACGCCTGGTGTTTCACGCAAGCGCCGTTGACGTCGATGGAGCGGCCATAGCATTCATCGGCGAATCTGGGCGCGGCAAATCAACATTAGCCGCCTGCTTTGCCGTCAACGGCCACCGAATTCTAACCGACGACAGTCTATTGTTGCGCCGGCAGAGCGGCCAATTCGCTGTCGAGCCGGCACACCCCTCGGTCCGCCTCTGGTCCGATAGCGAAGAGGCGTTGGCGCTGTCGTGCGAAGCACGAGCGCCAGAACTCTCATACACGCCAAAGGCACGGTTGTTGGGGGGCGATCGTCTCGGCTTCTGTTCGGGACCGAGGCCCCTCAGCCGCGCCTATTTCCTCGGCGAAGGCTGCAGCACAGGTGTCAGATTTGAAACCATGACCGCCACCGAAGCGCTGATCGGCTGGGTCCAGCATTCGTTCGTGCTCGATCACGAGGAGCGCCCGCGCCTTGCCTCACATTTCGAACAGGTGGCCTGTCTCGCAAATGGCGTTGAGCATTACCGCGTGGATTTTCCGCGCAGCTTCGAGCACCTCGACACGGTTTTCAAAGCCATAAGCGACCACGCACAAGGTGTGAGGACCGGCCAATGACGCTTTCGCGAACGGCAACCATTCCGGCACATGTTCTGGCACGCGAGCTTGAGGGCGAGATCGTGATCCTCGATCTTGAGAGCGGCACCTATTTCGGCCTCGACCCGGTTGGCGCGCGCATCTGGCAGCTCTTGGCCGAACGGAGGTCGCTCGGCGATGTCTGCGAGGCCATTCTCAAGGAGTTTGATGCTTCCCGCGAAGAAGTCGAGACGGACGTCGTGCGCCTGACGGACGATCTCGCCGCTAAAAAACTCATCCAGTTCGAGTGACCCGAATGTGGCCTGCTGGGCCCTCGGGCCACTTCCGAACATGGCAACTCTTCAGGTCTGTGCAATCGTATAGCACAATGCGACCCGGACCGCGTCGCGGCCCCCCGGAAAACGGTACTGCTTATCGGGGAATGGATGGGGAGCCCAGGCCTTGAAGATCCCGAAGGATCATTTCGGTTGGATTTTCTACTTGAGCGCAGGCGTACTCGTCTTGAGCCTTGTGCTGGGCGGCGGCACGCGCAACGGGTTTCTGGCCGACACTCTCCTGCAAGCGAGCGCACTGCCGTTACTTATACTTGTGCTCTGGCAAGCGCCGTCTTTGATGACGAACAAAGCAACGCGGTGGGCAGTCTTGGTCGGCGTGATAGTGGCGCTCATCCCGCTCCTGCAGCTCATCCCTCTGCCGCCGTCACTCTGGACCCAGTTGCCACAACGCGATCAGCTGCAAGAAATCTACAATTTGGTGAACGTAGAGACGCCCTGGATGGGCATCAGTGTTGAGCCCGACGCGACCTGGCTCAGTCTTCTGTCACTGATACCGCCACTTGCAATTTTTTGGAGCCTTCTTTTTTTGTCCCATAATGAGCGGCGTGCACTCTGCGGCATCTTCGTTGCTATGGGCGTTGCCAATATTGTCTTAGGCCTCATGCAAATAGCTGGGGGTCCAACGAGCGCTCTGCGTTTTTTCGAGATAACTTCGCCAAGCCTGCCCGTTGGCATTTTTGCCAACCGGAATCACTTCGCAGCGCTCTTGTATTCGCTCCTGATGTTTGTGTCGGCCTGGACCGTAGTGGCCGGCGCAAGGATCGACCTTCGGGCAAGCCTTCGTGATCACGACAGTGCGATGTTGTTGAAGCTGCTAACACTTCTTGTCAGCACAACAGTCATTGTCGCCATGGCGGTTGCAACACGCTCTCGCGCCGGGCTTCTCGTGACAGTCTTGGCCTTCTTCGGCATTTACCTCGTCGCGCTCAGCGTGCGCACCAGACGCAGGCGGAAGGGTTATACGCGAGTGATTGCCGTCGCACTTCTCTTGGGCTTGGTGCTTGCAGCGCAGGCCACGCTTTATCAGATCATCGAGGCATTTGCCCAAGACCCGCTACAGGACCAAAGATTGACCTTCGCCCGGAATACGATGGAAGCTATTCGGGCGTACCTCCCGTTTGGATCGGGCATGGGAACCTTCGTCTCCGTCTATGGCGCGTTTGAGAAACCGGAAGATCTCATGCCAATCACCTATGTGAACCGGGCGCATAACGATTATCTCGAGCTTGCCCTTGAGGCCGGCCTCCCGGGCCTCGCGGCACTTGCCGTTCTCGGGCTTTGGTTCGCCAAGAGGTGCATAGCTGTATGGCGTGGTGGGGCAGATCGCGAGATGTCTATCGACAAAACGCTTCAGAAAGCCGCGAGCATTGTTGTTCTTCTAATTGCTGCGCATTCTTCGGTGGAATATCCGCTAAGGACCGGCGGCATGCTGGCCGTCATGGCATTGGCATTGGGAATGCTGACGCCTGTGTCTAGAGCCAATGTCGTGGAAGCGGTACAGCCCATGGGGCTGCCGGCCAATCCAGAGACGGACCCGGGCAGGACCGCTTCGCCGAATGCTGTTCGAGAGCGGCGCGCCAAAGGGCTTTGGGGAGAGGATGTTGATTGGCCTGAGGAATGGCAGCCGCCCGATCGATCACTTGACGATGGATCGGAGAAGAAGGAGTGAACATCCACTTGTTGCGGGTGAGGCGTCTACGCAGGCAAAAGACACCTAGGAGCGTCACTGCAGTCGGCGGCGGTTGGTTTCGAGAAAGAGCTGCCAGCGCGCGGGATCCTTTAAGGTCTCCCAGATCATGCCAATGCGCTTGGGATTGGTTGCGAAGGCCTTGATGTAATGCTTGAGAATGCAGACGCCGGCCTGCGCCCGCGTTGGCGGTCTATAGAGAGATTTCGCGGCGCACTTACCCCAACGTCTTGCACCCTTGCCATCCGGTTCGGGAGACGAAGGATCGCTGCCAAAGATCTCAAGACGCGCACACAGAAAGGCTTCAAATGCGTCCTCGGCTCCACATAGGCGAAAAGTGTGCGCAATCTGCGCCCAATCAAGCGTGAAGCGTTCGGCCAGCGCCATGGCGTCAACGAGATCCTTGAGCACAACCCGGTTCAGCACAAAACCCCAATCGCTGATCTGAGCGTGCGCGATGAGATGCACCATCCGATGTTCGGGCGAGGGAATGAGCGCATGCGGCGCCGTCGGCGACGGTCGACCCTTCGCAAAAATCTCTTCCGCCACCACAGGCGTCCGGTAGCTGTCGCGCAAGAGCCGCGTATGCAACTCAACGACTATGCCGTCCGGCGCGCTTCGCAAGGGCGCATAGTGGTGATGATAGGCATCCGTGTACGCGGACGGGTCATAGTCCGGGCGATACCCGCGCGCAATAAGCGCGTGGGCGGCCGCGACCACATTGTTGGTTGGAACCAGGATGTCGATGTCACCAAGCGTGCGCCACGAGAGCGACATGCTGTCGTCCACAAGGAATGCCGCACCCTTTAAGGCAACACCGGTGACGCCAGCAGCAGCAAGCACGTGCAACACGCTTAGAGTCGTCTCTTTGAGCTTGGCATTCTGTTCGCGATTGCGCGTTTCAACATCCTGGAAAAAGGGCAGCAGCTGCGTCCAGTAGGGCGCGGTCTGTTGCAAGCGCCGCGCCCCGCCGGCAAGGCACCCCGAAACACCATGGAGTGTCGCAAACCTGAGAGCCGATACAAGCTCGGAGGGAGACGGCGCGCCACGCACCCGAAGTCGACGTTCGTCATATGCGCCAAGAAGGCCGAGCACGAAATCTATAGCGTCCGGACTGTAAGTGGCGGTCTTCACAAGCGAGCCCTATCTTGAATTCCGAGTTTCGAATTCCGAGCATCAAATTCCGGTTTGCAAGCGTAGCGCATGTCGGTAACCCTCGAAAATGAACCGGGCGACCAGCCATGGGATCATGCGATCTCCAGAACAACTGTTCCGCGTGCAATTGCAAGTTATCCCAAGGAGATTGGGCCCGTCATATCGCCCGTCTCAGGGTCCCATGCAATACAGGACGCCGCAGCAGTAGCAAACATGAAATGATGACACTGCGGGTCCTTTTGAGCTTCGCCTATCCCTATCGCCTCAGTCTGGCGCTATGTGCTGGACTGTTGCTGCTTGAGGCGTGCGCCGGACTGGGACTTCCAGTCCTGGGCGGCCTGTTCGCGGGCAGCCTTCTTGGCGGGAACGTGCCAGAGAGCGGCCTCATACTTGCAGCGCTCCTGGGCGTATTCGCATTTCAAGCGATCCTGAGAGTCGCCTCCGGCCTTATCGTTGGCAAAACCTCGGAACGGTTTCAAACCGATCTGCGCGTCCAGATTTACGAGCACCTGCAGGCTCTGCCGATGCACTTTCACCACACGCACCGCCGGGGAGACGCCCTGGCGCTGCTCACACATGAGGCCGATCAACTTTGCAACTACGTCACCGGAACGCTCATCAGTCTCGCCCCAATGCTGCTGACTGTGACCTGCGCCGTCATCCTGATGTTTCACATCGACCCTCTCATGGCCGCCATCGTCGCTTGCCTTGTACCGCTCTTCTATCTCGTGCTGAGAGTTCTGGGCCGCAAGCTGAGGCCGCTGGGCAGGGACTTGCAGGAAGCTCAGGCCGCATTAACGGCAACGGCAGAGGAAAACCTCAGCCTGCTCCCGGCGATAAAGGCCTTCACCCGGGAGCGGATGGAACTTGCGCGCTATCGGTGCCAGGCCGAAGACGCACGCGCGATCGCCGTCGCGCAACATCGGATCTACGCCCTGCTTGAGCCGGCGCTGCAGTTTCTCTCCGCAGCCGCGGTCGTGACCATACTGTGGCTTGCTGGTTCACGCGTGAGTTCCGACAGCATGACCGCACCGGACCTCGTGAGCTTCCTGCTTTATGCAGCTTTGATCGTCCGTCCCGTCAGTGCGCTCGCCACGGTATACGGACAAACCCAGGTCGCCCGCGGGCATCTCGCGCATCTTGTCAGCGTTCTTTCAGAAAAGCGGGAGCCATCGGCAAGACACAGGCGAAAGTTAGGACGCATCAAGGGCGAGATCTCGTTTGAGAATGTAAGCTTTGCTTACCCGTCACGGCCGCACGCACTTCAAGATTTCACGTTGCACATTGAATGTGGTGAAACAATTGGGATCGTCGGCCCGAATGGGGCAGGAAAAAGCACCCTGGCACATCTGCTCATGCGTCTCTACGAACCACAGGCCGGACGCATTTGCATCGACGGCGTGAACATTTCATCTGTAACGCTCAACAGTCTACGTGAGAAGATCGCGATCGTTCCGCAACACGTCCTTCTTGTGAACGGCAGCGTCAAAGACAACATCGTCTTCGGCAAACCAAAGGCCACACCATCGGAAATCGAACGCGCCGCCCGTCTGGCCCAGGCGCACACGTTTGTTTCCGAACTGCCACAAGGCTACGACACCCGGATTGGCGACAACGGCGTCCGGTTGTCTGGCGGGCAACGTCAACGAGTAGCCCTTGCCCGGGCACTCGTCAAACACCCGGCAATTCTTGTCCTCGACGAAGCCACAGCCATGTTCGACCCGGATGCAGAACGGACATTTCTTGAGGATTGCCGCGAGAGTTTCACCGGACGCACCGTCATTATGATCACACACAGGCCGGCAAGTCTCGCCTTGGCGGGTCGCATCCTACGTATTGAACGAGGCCGTCTCGCAGGTGAGATGACGCGCGCGCCAGCCCCTGGCACAGAGGAGGAAACCGCGGGGACCGAGCGACCAATGGGCCAGAAAAACAAGAGACACCTCGTGCTGATCAGCTGATCGTAGCATCGCGGCACACTTGCTGCTATGGGAGTTCTCGTGAAAGAGCGCCTCAAAAAGTGGATCGCGTTATCTCCGGCGGAGCGCCGCACGATCGTTTTTCTTATGATCGTGCTGCCCATCGTCGATGGGGGCGTGCGTATCCTCGGATACGCACGATGCCGGTCTCTCTTAACGCGTGCCCAAGCGCCATTTGGATGGGCCGGCCGGGGAGCATTGGTGGCAGAGTCTGCAGTCGACGCCCCCCGCCTGGCACGGCTCGTTGGCATAGCCGCATTGAACGGCCCTTACCGGGCCGCCTGTCTCTGCCGGGCGTTGACGTTATGGGCGATGTTGAAGGGAAGTGGCGTCGACGCCAGGATGAAGTTTGGTGTTCGCCGGCAAAACGAAACGATCGAGGCACATGCCTGGGTCGAATGCGAGGGACGGGTTTTGATTGATCGTGCGCACGTTGCGCACTCCTATGCCGTTCTCGAAAATGCGGCCGCAGCCGAGCCGTCCATCCGAACATGAGCGGGATCGCCGGATTGATCCGGTTTGACGGCGGCAGCGCCAGTGGTGGTGTGCTCAAGAACATAACATCGGCCATGGCGCACCGCGCACCGAACGGCATCCAACATTGGATGCGGGGCCCCGTCGCTCTAGGACAATGCTGTACGCGCACAACGCCTGGGGCGTCGGATATGGCGCTTCCGCACAAAAGCGAAGATGGCTCCGTCGTGCTGGTGATTGACGGTCGCCTCGACAACCGCGACGAGCTTAAGGCCGCGTTAAGCGCCAGAGGAGCGCGTCTTCGGCACGTGTCCGATGCGGAAATCACATTGCGAGCGTTCGAAGAATGGGGTTCCGACTTTCCCCGCCATCTCTGCGGAGATTTTGCCATCGCCATATGGGACGGGCGCAGGAACCGCCTTTTCTGTGTGCGTGATCATATGGGCGTTCGGCCCTTCTATTATCACGTGAACCAGGCTGGCGCCGCGTTCGCATCGGAAGAGGAAGCCTTCTTGGGGTTACCCGGCGTCTCGCGTGACCTCAACGACGTCTACATGGCCTCGTTCCTGGCCCCGCGGTTTTATGGCGGCGACGACAACCAGTCATGCTTCCGCGATGTCATCAAGCTTCCGCCGGCAACAACATTGACGCTCGATCTGACAGGCCGAGCCGATGTACGGAAGTATTGGAAACTAGAGCCGATGGAGCCGTTGCGTTTCTCCAGCCAGGAGGAATGCACGGAAGCCTTCCGCGCTATCTTTGGAGAGGCCGTCAAATGCCGGATGAAAGACGTCGAAGCGCCCGGCCTGCTGTTGAGCGGAGGCATAGATTCGGCAAGCGTAGCAGCATTCTCACAGCGGTACTTGCAAGCGCCAGCGAGGCGAAAACTGAGAACATTTTCTGTCGTTACCGACAACGCTGAACACCGCAACGAAGTCAGTAACATTCACGCGATCAATCAAACGCTGGGAACCGAGGCCACGCTCGTCCATCTTCCGGGCTTCACTGGCCCCGTCAGCATCAAGGACCTAAAGCGGCAGGCATGGGATTTGGCCCACCCGCTCAACAATTCGATTCTGCTAACCGGCATACTGTATCGCGCCGCGAAAGAGAGCGGTTGCCACGTCGTGGCTGACGGCATTGAAGGAGATCTCACCACATTCATACCCGACCGTTACATGGCGGGGCTTCTGCGTTCCGGCCCCTGGCGCGACGCATGGCGCGAGGCCGGCAAAGCCACGCAGCATAGCCCCTTCCTGCAGGGTCGGTTGGCCATAGGTACCTTCGGACTCAGTCTATGGGATGCGTTTGCACCCTGGCCCATCAAGAGAATGAAACGACGAATATTCAAGGCGAGGAGCACAGGATTTGGCGGCATAGATCTCATCAGCAAAGCATTCGCGGCACAGATTGGGCTGCAGGAACGGTTGGCAGATCAAATTGCCGAACGAGAACGGGCTGAGGAATCCGGCGGACAGACAGAGCATATTAAAGCCTTGACGCACTTTGGCGTGAGCTGGTCGATGGAAGTCTTTGACGCCACCGCGCGCCGGCACGGAATTGATCCGAGGCACCCGTGGTCGGATCTCCGCGTCGTCGAGTTTTTCTTGCGCTTGCCCTTGAACATGAAGGCACACGACGGTTGGACCAAATACGTTGTGCGCACGGCAACCGCCCCCCTATTGGAGCCGAATGTGGTCTGGCACAGCGGCAAGGACCATCTCGGCAGCCAATTGGCCAAAACGCTAATGGACGCAAGCCAGGATGAAATTGCATGGGCCCGGGATCATGCGCCGTCGCTTCTCGGCGAATATGCCGATCCCGGTCAGATCCGCCTGCTCTTCGCGCGCCAGACCGAATGCCTCCCGGAAGAGGAGCTTGATCAACTTTTTGAAGTCATGACACTCGCATTTTGGCTAAGGCGCCTGCGCGCCATTCGTCCCATCTAGCCTTGTGAATGAAAGATCGTCGAAGGCGACATTGCCGGTAACGATCTTTTCTGAAGGCGAGCGCGCATCAAGAAAAAGCTCGAGACGCTGCGGCCGACAGCCCACCTTGGGAACAGTGAAAGAGAGCGCGAAATCGCTCCAATTCGTATAGTCGCCGCGGAGCATCGGACTTTGCCCGAGTGGCTGTCTGGGTGCATCATCGCAAACCATGCGCCAGACAAGCCCGCGCAATCCATTGATTTGTCCCTTAAGCCGGCCCGTAGCCTTGTAGGCGCCGGAAGGCAGCATCAAGAGTTGGGATACACCGTCGAATTGAACCCGACCCGGTCCAAACGTGAGGTTGAGCACATGTTGCTTGCTGCGTCCGGCATCACGCGTCCGCTCGATGGTCACGCCATCCCGATCCCGATGTTGCCAGTCGAAAGGAAAGCCATCTGTCGGCGTCTCGAAGTCGCCGTTAAAGAGATAACCAGCCTTTTCGAGTTGATCGGGCGGCAGGTATTGAAGCCAAGCATAGTAAGCAAGCTCGTGCCGCCCTTGCTTCATCAAAAAATCGAGATAGACCCTCCATTCTTGCGCCGACGGTGGATGCGCCGCCGAATTAAGGAACAAGAGAAGGTCGAGTGTCTCTTGCGGGTCCGTCTTATGTTGCGGCAGAACCGACAAGAAACGCGCGCGCCACGGCGGATTGCCAGCCAACACGCTCCTGAGCTCGGCTTTTCCCGCGGCGGTATCGGTCATCCGCGCAAGTTGAGGTGCGATATAGCCGGTAAGATCCGGTTGCACGCGCAGAACACGATCGGCGTAGTGGAGCAGTGTCGAAGCAGATAAGGCCTGCGTATCAGCGCTGATATACCAGATCGCAGCGACAGTCGCGCGTGGCGAAAAGCGCATGGCCGCGCTCATGTAGGGTGCGGGATCGGCGTTATCGCCACCAAGATAGGCAAGCTGGCCGAGGAGGGCCAGGGCTTCGGCATTCCGCGGCGTGCCGAGAAGCGCTCCTTTGAGTCGCTCATGAATACGGCGTTGCTCGTCTGGCGTCAGCGGAAGGGCCACATTTTCTCGTAACTCAGGCTCGCCAGTCCCGATCGAGTCTGACCGCGCATTCCCTGCCGCCGTGCCGGCCGCCACCGTCGGCGTCTTGTCGAGCGTCTGTTGAAGCGCGTCCGTTGCCCTTGCGAGCGACCTCGAAGCAGTGAGCCGCAGAGCCTGAGGATCGTCCGGGCGGAAGAGAAGCGCAATGTCCGGTGACGATTTGGAAATCGCCGCGGGTATGCCACGGATCACGAGTTGATACGACAGAACCAACGCGGTGCCCGCCACGATCAGCGCCCAGGACAACTGCAAGCGCGAACCAGCATCGGCAGTTCGCCCTCCACGCCGGCCGTGCGCGCGCGATCGCATAACATTCCCGAACATGAGACGAGCCGCCTTGAGCCTCAACCGCTGAACCGGGCCCTTATCCCTCAGCTCAAAGGCTTATACAACGGCTCGTCAGGCGCGCGCATCGGAATTCGCCGCATCCGCATCGGCGACCACAGGTTTTGCAAGGGATTTCACAGCGGCGGGCGACCCTGTTGCCTTGCTTTCGGCCCCATACCCGTATCCGTATCCGTATCCAAAACCGTACCCATAACCATAGCCGTATCCATACCCGCCATTCTTGATGTCGATTTTTGTGAGCACCGCACCCACGATCGGACTTCGGGCATGTCGCAGCCGTCGCATCGCCTCGCGTACGGCGCCAATTCGCACTTGACCGGCGGCAACGGCAAACACCGTCGCGTCGCTGGCATCGGATAGAATAAGAGCATCAGCAAGCCCCATGACCGGCGGTGAATCGATAATCACGAGATCAAAGACCTTGAGGCCGACCGTCAGCAAGGACTGTAGGCGTGGGCCACCGAGCAATTCCGCGGCGTTCTGCGGCATCGGTCCGGACGTCATCAGCGCCAAATTTTCGACCGCCGTTTTTTGGAATGTTTCGGGAGGCGTGCACGCGCCGGTCAGATAGTTGCTAAGTCCGAGCGAATTATCGACGCCAAGCTTATCGTGCAAACTGGCATTTCTAAGATCCGCATCGATCAGCAGAACCTTCAATCCGCGCGCAGCAAAATGACGCGCCACCGCCAGAGAGGTCAGAGATTTCCCTTCACCCGGCGTGGCACTGGTCACCAGGATAACCTTCGGCAAGCCGGACGGCGTCGACAGCTGAAGCGATGTGCACAACGCCTGATAAGCCTCACTAAGCTGGCTTCTGGGATCCTCAAACGCCTGCTCCGGCTGCTCGTCCTTCTCGAGTTTCGGAATGAGCCCGAGCGTAACAAGCCCGGTGATGCGGTCGATTTCCTCGGGTGTTCGGATCGTATCGTCGAGATTTTCGACGAGGAACGCCGCCGCAAAACCAAATCCCAATCCTAGCCCCAGAGACAACAGAAGGGCTTTCGAAATATTCGGAGAGGACGGGCTACCCGGCCGCTCCGCCTCGTCCACGATAAAGACGTTGTTGGCACCGGCACCGCCCGCCACGTCAATTTCCTTGTAGCGCTGCAACAGCCCTTCGTAGAGCGAACGGTTTGTATCAACTTCACGCTTGAGAATATTGTACTGAATACTGCGCTTCTGCAGATCGAGTACCTCGGAACGCAACGCACGGATGCGGCCCTTCATCTCTGTTTCTTGGCTCAGCGTTGATTCATAGCTGGCCTTGAACGAATTTCTCAGCGCCTCAATTTCCTGTGCAAGCTGACGGTCTACCTCGCTAATGCGGTTGCTGATCTGAACCATCGCCGGATAGTCCGGCTTGAACGTCTCAAGCTTCTGCTGGTAATCGGCCACGAGCTCATTGCGTTTGCTGCGCAGCTCACGAATCGTGCGGTTTTCAAGGAACTGCGGCAAATCCACCGCGTCCGTCGCTTGCACCTGCTTCCACAATTGTTCGGATTTGATGCGCTCGGAGACAACGGTGTCGAGGGCAGCCGTCGCATTGGCCAGATTGCTCTCAGCCAGAGGCGACTTCTCGGAAACAACGATGATCTGCTCCTTCTCGGCAAAGTCCAGCATGGCTTTTTCCGAGGTCTGAAGCCGAAGTTTCAGCTGTTGGAGCTGGTCCTGAAGAAACGCCTTCGCATAGGCGTTAGCTTCAAACCGTTTGTCGAGATTGGAAGCGATGTAGGCATTCGCATAAGCCATGACAATTCTTTGCGCCCGCCCAGGATCGGGATCTGAGTACGTGATGTCGACCATCCGCGTACCGACAACGGGGCTGATGCGGCGATGGCCTTGCACGACGCCAGCGGCGGCAAGCTTCAAACTTGCCTTGTCGATAGGTGCATCTGCCTGCGATGGCGTCGGCCTGAAAAGGTCGGCGATCAGCCCGCGTATCGAATACCGGCGGGGCTTCAGGAAATCAGGATCGTCGGCAAGCTTGAGGTTCGATACTACGCGCTTCGCAAGTGCCAAACTTTGCAGGCGCTCATATTCTGTTTTGAGATAGTCGTAGTCCCACTCTTCGCTCGAAGCGACATGTCCACCCTCAACAATCTTGGCAGGCGTACGGTCGATTTGCAGGCGCGCGCTCGCTGTATAGACCGGCACGTGCAAGGACGCGTAGACCGCCCCGACGGCAACAAAACACAGCGCCATCCCCGCCACCAGAAGCCGGTGCTTGAAAAAAATGCGCAAGCATTCCTGAACATCGAAGGCGAAGGAGCGGAATTCTGAGCGTCCTGGATCATACGCGGTTCGCGGACCATAGGGGTCCGCAAGCTCGCTGCCCGACGGCCGGGCCAAAATGAGATTACCGCTGCTCTGAGGGGCGTCCCCCGCCGCGCTCGGATCGTGGTTCGTCATGGTCTTTGTTGGTCCCGCGGGCCAAGTGCAGGTGACGACTCATGTACGCGCGTTTCAAAGACCAGAAACGGAGTGAGGGTGCCCGGCAATATCCCTATGGTTGTGGTGAATTGCGCCGATGCGGGCCTTTTTTCGAGAAACTCGGGATTCTAGGTGCTGCACATAGCCCGGAGGTTGAATTGGGGTTGTCCACAAGCATGTGGGAATCTGTGGAAAACAGTCCGCGTGTGGCAAATTCGTAAGCCCCAGATGCGCCAGCAACTTTTCGTCGAAGGGCGCGCCGGGCCAAGAGGGAGCCAATCTTTCCACACCACACGTGCAGAAGTTTTCAACAAGCGCCGGGCGATCCCGCCGCTTGCATCCTGCCATGCGAGAGACCAGCCGTCGTGAGAGAGACGCCGAGGCGACGGCCGTCGCCAATGTCAATTTTCGTCCAAACGGCCCGTCAACGTGTAAGCCCAGATCGAAAGCGCGGAGACGGTCAACAGGGAAAGCGGTCTCGCCTCCTAGTCTATGTATTTTTGAAACCACTTCTCTACAATGAACAGGGCCCAAATCATCAAAGTGTCCGCGCCATTCACTTTCCTATTGTTGAAGTTCAGCAACCAATCAACAAATGCCGGCTCGACAATTTTCCGCTCGATAAATCGATCGCTTGTCAGTACTTCCGGCGCCCTCCTTTCCACGATCTTGTGCAGCCATGTCATTAACGGCATCGTAAAACCAAGCTTAGGCCGTTCTACCGCCCAAGTTCCGACGCGCTTTTCGAGCAACCGCCGGAGTAAGAGCTTGCCCTTTCCCTCACGGCATAAGTACGCACTTGGCAACTGCAGCGCAAATTCAAGAATCTCACGCCGCATGAGCGGCACACGCGCTTCGATCGACTGTGACATCGACATGCGATCAAGGTTGGTATTGACCATTTGTGGCATCCAAATACTTTGATCGTAGTACATGGTTTGTGAGAGCGCGTCCTCGCGCGGACACGACGACAATAGGTCGACGACCGTCGTCAATGGCGCAGCGTCGTCGATCTGCGATTTGAAATCTGCCGTGTACATATGAGACCTTCGCTCAGGCTTAATAAATTGACGCTCATAGAACAGTTTTTCTCCATGCTCGGACAGTTGAGCCGGACCTAGTCCATTTCTCTTCAGAAGGCTGACCGCGGGATCGGCCTTCCAGTGGCGATCATAACCGCCAAACAATTCGTCACCCCCTGAACCTGTCAAGACCACCTTAAAGTTCTCCGCTGCAGCGCGCGAAATGGCTCTGATTTGGAGAGAGCAAACGGCGGGAACATCATATTCGGACAGCATCACATCAAAAAGATCCTCGTCCTCCCGGCTAAAGCCGGCCCTATTGAGAGAGATCCCGACGTTGTCCGCCACACTTAGGGCCCCGGGAAATTCGTCCCTCTTGTCTACGCCGGCAAGCGAGAAGCCAAATGCTGTTCGAAGTTTGCCCTGTCTGGAAGCCGATTCGACAACCAAGGCAGAGTCAATTCCGCTACTCAAGAATCCCGAGATCTCACGATCTGACTGCGTTTCCGAACGCACGATATCATCTAGAATAAACTCAAGCTCTTCGACAAAGTCCTCCAAAGACCGCTTGTTCTCGGGAACAGGCTCGACCTCCCCCCATCGTGCACTCAACCTCCACCAATAGTTTATTTTTACAGTTCCGGTAGAATCCAAAGTGGTGATTGAGCCTGGAGGGCATTCTCGAATTCCCGAAAAGGGCGTGCTGCCGTTTGGATAACAGCGAAAGGAAAAGAAGTCGTGCAAGCCCTGGTGATTGATCTTCAGTTTATGGGGGCAGAGGCTCAGCAACACGGAGATCTTTGATGCGAAAGCCGTTCTCTGGCCAGCCTCATGGACATATAGCGGCTTCGTTCCAAAGTGGTCTCTGATCGCATGGAGTTCTCGCGATCTACGATCCAACCACAAGAACGAAAAAATACCACGCAGCTTCTCGACGGCCGACAGTCCTTCGACAGACATAAGAGCAAGGATAACTTCAGTGTCGCAGTCTGTCTTGAATGCCCATCCTCCGGCCGCAAGGTCGGTTCTAAGCTGTCGGAAGTTGAAAATCTCTCCGTTCAACGCGACAACGTGCCTACCGTCAGGTGAAACCATCGGCTGCTCGCCCGAGATTTCATCCATGATGGCAAGCCTGACAGCACCAATCGTTCCGGTTTCGTTGGAGACAACCTTTGCAGAGTCGGGTCCGCGAAAGGCCATTGTCCGCAACGCCCGATGGGCTTCGCTATCCGAGTAAGTGTATAGCGATCCGAATATGCCACACATGATTGGTTATTTGCCCGTCGTCATGAATCAAAAACGCCACGATTGGCTGGCACAAGGTCACGCGTAAATACTAAGTGGGAATCACGTTTTCACAAGGCCGAATCTGCATCGCCTGGTGCCGAGTTGCGTGACCACATGCCAATTCGTGCCTAGTATGATAAGCTCGCTAGTCGGCAGTACGAGGCAACTGGTTCGTACCCATCGCCGCGGGACATGCAATTGAGAATGACAACGGTTGATCGGAACGATTTCGAAAGAGCGGATGGGACAGGAACTAAGGCCGGAAGACTACGATCAGCGGATGTCGCTCGTCGGTATGCCCTATGAGGACTCGCCGTGGCGTCCGGTATACGATGCTGTCGTGTCATTCATGCCCTCGGACAATTCAATTCAAATCGTAGACATAGGCTGCGGGACCGGACGCATGGCCGAGGCGCTTCGCCGGGCCGGCTATACGAACTACGTCGGTTATGACTTTTCACCGCGCAGAATCGAAGAGGCCAGGAGATATGTCCCTGGTTTCACCTTTCACGTCCTCGATTGCTTCTCCGACGAAGCTAAGTTGCTTGCACGTGACGGGCAGGTGTTCGTCGTGACAGAGGTCCTAGAGCACATTGAGGGGGACCGGGAGGTCATCAGCGCACTGCTCTCGCAATCACTGGTCATCTTCAGCGTTCCAAACTACGATTCCGCCGGGCACGTCCGTACTTATCCATCGCGTGAAGCGATCAGCGAGCGTTATGGAGACCTGATCGAGCTTGATCCATCGCGCTTCGTCCCGCTCCCGAATACCAAGCGGCCGGAGAAAATCATATTCGTGTGTGCGGGAAGGCGGCGCTAAGTTCAAGGAAGGCGCAAGAAGCCGGCTTTCACGACGATTGCGCGCTTGTGGCGCGCATTTTTCAAAGCGCAACAACCTTGTTAGCCTTGTCAATCCCAATCAATAAATGATAGGACGGTCAAAGCAACAAGGGTTTCAATTTTTGCCAGGTCCTTTGAGTGCAAGTGGGTTCGCGTTCGACGATGTAAGATGATTATTATTCAATTCATGCATCGCGACTTTGCGACGGAACAAAAGAATTCTCGTATCTGCTCAGCGTCCAGCAACGACACTCTTGATAATTCGACTCCGCATTGTTGTTCCCTCCTATACTTCACGCATCTCTCGTCTGACAATCTTATGCAATCACGGCACGACATAGTAAGTGCCGCATTTCCTAGCGTTTTCGTCGTCGTCCACCTTGATAAAACTCGCGACGATTGGCAAGCTGTACGAACAGCGGTGAGAGCGTGGAAAAACTATATTACATTCGATTTCTATTTTGTCGAAAGCTCGGATATAAACCTTGAGAAGCTAGTTACATTGGCGGATCCCGATGTGGGTCAAAGATTTTCGCGTGCTCGTGAATCTGGAAATTCAATAGCGGTCGAAACAAAAGAATTTGACGCTCTGACGAGATGCGTGAGAGAGCCCCGAAGGCGAAACATTTTATCGCACATCCCATACTATAAGACTCCAGATCATATGCCAGGAAAGCCTAGAGATCTTCAACATCTCAACTTCCTGGATTTTCTAACGCGCAGATATGCGTTTCCCGCCGAATTTGACGGCAAATCGTTGGTTGAGATTGGTCCAGGGGCAGGCTTTTTTTATCGACATGCCCAAATGAAGAAATGCGGCAGCGTATATATTGTCGACAAGAACGCAGGCTTTTGCACGTTGGCTGAATCAGATGGTGCGGCCGGTGTTATCAATTGCGATCTCATCGAGCCAATATTTTGCAGTAAATATCGTCAGATGCTGCCAAACGGCGTAGACTACGTGTTCGCTAAAGGCGTGTTAAATGTATACGCTTTCAAGGACGATGACGCCTATACAAGCGTCGTTGACACCGTATCCGCTTCTATTCGTCATGCTGGAATCTGGGTCACCTACAACGTCGATCGAAAGAATGGCCCGGATGTCCGGAAAGAAAAAATGGCGAAAGAGGCATTCGAGAAATGTGGATGGGTGCGTGCCGAGATCCCTGGCGAATTACACTCTCTTCTAGGATTGAATTATTTGCCTGACGTGGACTGGGCAGTATGGCTCAAGCAATAACGGCGTTAATTCAATCCATAGGGAATTGCGAGGTTGTGCAAGAATAGTCGTTGCTGGATACCCCTTGCTTGACCCCGAGCGCCAACCAGCACGCCCGCGTCGGACGCCTTGGTGGTTAAGCATAGTCTAGCGTTATCCAAATCCATCTAACGAAACCGCCGTGTTGCCAGCCTCATTGCAAGCCTGCCCTCGACACGGTTGAGTTTAGTCTTTGACGAAGTACCGCCTGTTCGTGTTTCTTGATCGTGGTATTGCAATGAAGAACCAGTCGGGTCGAGCGCAACGGTTCGGCCTGTGGGGAAAGCTGCATCATGTATCTTCGGCGGTTGCTGTCTCAAGTCAGAAGCTACGTCTCAGTCTACTATGTGCTTCTGAAGCACTTTTTCCGCTGGAATCCAGTTGATGCGGCGCTGACAATCTTCGCGGTTTTCTGTCTTGCGATCCTCTACCCGCTTCCACTCGTGCTTCTTGCTCGGGTCGCCGCCATGGTGCTTTCCGGGGAGAGCCTCATCGAGTTGCCCGGTGGCTACGGCCTGACCACCCAAGCAGCGCTTGTCGTCGCACTCCTCTCCCTCCTTGCTGTCGCCGTCCTGCAGTTCGTTGTTGAACAACACATCGTCCGCCGCAATCTCGCGTGGCAAGGCCGTCTCTACAAAGAATTCGTAAGCGGTTTGCCGCGTTTCGCACGCATTGATCGGACGATCTCGTTACCGCTCCCGATCGATTTTGCCGCAATGCACCGGATCATCGTCACGGCCACGCACGGCGCGATGCGAATAGGCCGATTGATATCAACCGGCGTACGCGACGCTGTAATGATGTTATGGACGGGACTTGTCCTAACGTACATTGACCCTGTCAGCATGTGCATAATCCTGCTCGTCTCGTTTGCGTTCCTCCCCATCTACGCTTCCATCACAATTCATATGCTTACAACGACACGGAATTGGCACGACATCCTGCCCAGCGTGCGAAGGCAATCGATGCGTATTTCCGAGCAGATTGCGAGCGGAGAGATTGCCCCAAGCAACGCATCTCGCAAGCTCACGGGCTTTGACAGTTCAAAGCTCTACGGGCTGCCAAACGTCCAATTTTCATCCATCTACAAGCTGCGCCTGCTTGTCATTTTTCAGATCGTCGCTGTTGCAGCCGCTGTCTTGATGTGGGGATACAGCAGCGACCGGCCCTTCACGGCAAGAGAGCCAGTATATCTCGCCATACTCTTAGTCTTCCTGAAATCCGCCATGGGGCTCGTGTCGCTGATGTCCCGAATGATGCGAGCATTTCCAGCTATGTTGAACCTACGTGAACTCATCGAGCCGAAGAGAAAGGAAGGCATGCAAAGGTCTGAGGCATCGAGCAGAACCGCTCGTGAAAAGGCCTTTGTCGTGCAAAGCGTTCGAGGGGAAGAGCTTATTCTAGGACCAGGCCAAGAATGTTATGTCCTCATGCCCCCCGTAAAGTACGCATTCGAGCTCCTCAGCCTGTCAAATGCGATGCACCCACTTCGCAAACATAAAAGCGATCCGGCTCTGTTCATACACGTCTTAGAGCCAAAAAACGGGTTACCTCTCGAGGGCTCGCGGCTAGAACCTACGGAAAGCAGTGAGACGGGTATGGTCGGCAACCGCAATGCGGATGCAGTCGGTCCAGCCCTTGAAATAAATGAAGCATTCGCATTTGCCGTTTCGGGAGAGAACTGGCAAGCTATTGCAGAAACACCTCGCGCCCACGAACTGCGCGTCCAAAAACCTATTCTCGTATGTATCGCGCCCTACGTAAAACCCGAGTTCCCGCCCGAGGCTAAGCTCATCGTCAGCGATGGTAGCCGAGTATTGGCAATCGGCTCCGCAGAACAACTGTATGACCGGTATCGAGAGCGGATTGCAGCGATAGAAAAGAAACCTAAAGTAGACACGACAGCCAATATTGACGAAGACGACGCCGAAATTCTGTGACGATATCTGAGGGTCCGCAAGCTAGAGATTATATGTCATTTTCATGCTAATCCTCTTCCCTTGCCCCACGCGGATCGATCATGTAAGGACCGGCAAGATAAAGCCATTTAGAACGCGCCGCACACAGGAATTCTGACGCTGCGTTGTTATTGGACGTCAGAAAAGCAGAGGCGAGAATGAATTTGGATACAGTATCCATGATTAGCAGCAAACAGCGCGAGATCAGCGATGAGCCTTTGCTGTTGGTTGGGGGAATGTCGCGCTCTGGCACCACGCTACTTGCGACTGTTTTTGATTCACATCCCGAAATCTCTTTAGGATCCGAGCTGATCCCATCCGATAAGTCGTCCCCCGCTGAGATACTGCAATTGTTTCGCGCCGCGTTGACGGAAGCGAACGGCGAGTTTGGGCGTGTCGGCTCAATACTACGCCAGCGAGACAAGCGCCAAATCGGATCGTTTCTAAACAGATGCAATCGGGCGGGGATCACTTCGGATGAAGTCGTCGAAGTCCTGGAGGACCTCTCGCAACAATTGAGTTCCGGCATCTCATCTTACGAAGACCGTTTGCTCCTTGCCTATAGCATGATGCGCAAGCGCTGGCTGAGAGATGGGACGGCTCTTTTTGGGTTCAAGCTGAACAATGCGTCTATCAGCGCGACCGCTGCGGCATTTCCTAATGCGCGGTTCGTATGTCTCGTCCGAGACCCAATCGATGTTACGTATTCTCATGAAAAACAGGGGTTCGACCGTTCCGCGAGCGAAATTGGTAAGGCATGGTACAGATACGCTAAGAGCTACAGAGAATTTGCCAACAAGCACCCAGACCGAGCCGTCGTCATTCGATATGAAGATCTGGTCCGCTCACCCCGCCGAACACTGGAGCGCGCCTTTGCAATACTTCCGATTAGCCTCAAGCCAGAAATTTTCGATTTTCACCGTTCCAACGCCAAGATCTTTGAAAGCGGTCATCCCAATCTGGCTCAGATTCGCGCCAACTTCTCCGACCGAAGTATTGCAATCGGCCACACAAAGTTGCAGTGCGAGATAAAGAATTCTGTGTTGAGACAGTGCGGCAATCTTGCGAAAGACATGGGTTATGCCACGCGATCGCTCATGATTCCCGGCCAGGACCCGGCGATGTTCCCCCATCTGGCAACGACTGATGCGCGCCGCTCGTACGACTTAGAACGAACAGAGGTCGCTAGTCACGGCAGGCGGCTCCAGCGTGCGAGAAAGTTTTTGCCAGCGGAATACGACGCGCTGCTCCAGCCTTACGCCTCCCACAAATCCCTGCGACATTGCGATTATATAAGGCTGGCAGATCAGGGGGACGACAAGATACTTCTGATTAGACACGATGTCGATCATGACATCGAAACCGCTTGTGAGATTGCAAGATGGGAATTCGAAAAGGGCTTCAAGGCGACGTACTGCATCCTTCACACCGCGTGGTACTATGGAGCGATCGGAGACGACGGCAGACACCGGCACAGCAGATTGCTCATTTCGGGTCTGCAGACCCTTTTGGAGCTAGGTCACGAGGTCAACTTCCATAACAATCTTGTCGCAACGGCGCTTCAGCATGGAACGGATCCGATTGAGATGCTCGAGCAAGAGCTGGAGTTTTTTGATTCACTTGGCATTCCGGTTATTGGAACCTCAACGCATGGAGACCGGCTCTGCCGGCAGCTAAATTTCCGTAACTGGGAAATCTTTTCTGAATGCTGTGACGGCCGTCACGGTGGCCCCCGCACGATTGAGCACAAACTCGACAATGGACACGTCAATCGGGTGAGCCTCGGGACCTGCTCTATGCAGAAATTCGGCTTGGAGTATGAGGCCTACGACATACACCGCGACATCTACCATTCGGATTCTGGAGGAAGGATGCGTACGAAGGACTCGGGTCGGGGCCGGCGTATGTTCGGCCGTGAAGAGGGCCGAGGAGAGGTCGTTGGAGTTTTGACCCATCCAATTTGGTGGAACTTTGACATAACCTGATCCGAAGTCGCGAGCTTCTATGCAAAGCCGAAAAAGCATGTATCCATTACGGCCGCACACACAGCCGCGCAATAATCCTTGGATCCAAACGAGGCCCGAGACAGGCGTTAGCAGAGAGCTTGCAGCATGATGTTTTCGAAGTCGGAAGCCCTGGAAGATGCGATCAAGCGCCTCGCTGACATTCGCCAACAGAGTGAAAACGAGGTCGCAGATCATTTTTCTAGGGAAGAGCTGGAAAAGACGCCGAAGGTCTTCAGTCAGCATATCAAGTCAATGTACGAGCTTCCGATTGTCGCCTCTGGTGTGGAAGATGGGATGCCGTACGTCCGTTTAAAGAATGGTAGAATATTCTACGGTCATCTGCCGGCGAAAAGTCATTTGAATCAATACTATTATGTAAAGGACCGCTTGCCGGCTGCGATTGTTGGAGACGCATTCCTTATCGCATTGGACGTCGCTGTTCGATACGTAAGAATGTGGCCTTGGCCTCCACCTGAGGTGCGTCCGCCTCGCGATGGCCTTATCGTAGAATGCGGTGCCTATCTTGGTCACAAGACGATCTCATTCAGCGACGAGTTTGTCCCCGACGGGCGCGTCATCGCCATTGAGATGCTTCCAGAAAATGTGAAAGTTTTGCAGAAGAACATCGAAGCAAATGGACTGTCGGACAAGATTACTGTTGCACCATATGGCGTGTGGGATGAAGACAAGAGTCTGACCCTGTATTCAAAGGGCTGGCAGAAGAATTCGCTTGTCGATATCGGGCGCCTAGATGCTTCGAAGATAGAAGTCCCGGTTCGCCGCATCGATACAATCATGAGCGAATGCGGAGTGGGCGAGGCCCCAATTGATCTAGTCTACGTGACCGTCAACGGGGCAGAATACCAGGCGTTATGCGGATTGGGGGATTATTGGGATCAACTCAAAGCAGCATTTGTCGTTTCGGCATACGAAGTCGATGGCAAGAGCAACAATCAACTATGCCGCGATATACTTGGTCAGAAGGGCTTCAAAATCACAGATAGTCGACGGCCCAGCCCCATTATCGCAAAACGCTGAGGACAGCCTCTTCTAGGAAAACCGGTAGGTAGTTTTCGAACTGCGAAGAACAAAAGAATAAGGACCAGTCAGAGCGTCTCACGGCCAGTCCTCAAACCAACAGCGCGTGCGAGACTCTGGGCTGGTAGCCTTATTTGCACATAGGAACGAAGATAGCATGACGTACTCGCTTATAGCTCAAAGACCCGGCTTTCTGATAGCCGACAAGGACGTGGACCGCGTGTGTGATGTTGGGCGCGCAGGCCGAAAAATAATCGACGAGACGGGCTTCTCGAGTCAGCAGGAGTATAATCCCCGAAGAGGGCGGCGCATTGCCAACATTCTGAATGATATGTTCGAAAGGACGCACTTTGAAGGCAAGCGCATCCTTGAGCTGGGACCCGGGCACTATGCCTTTGCATTACTCGCACGTCATTTGGGTGCCGAGGTCGTGTGCATCGAACGAGATCCAGCATTCGTAAGCCTCGGGCGCCATCTCGGCTTTGAGATTATCGATCAAGATTTTCATACGCTTTCACCCGACCAGTTCGAGCAATCGTTTGACGGATTGTTCGTGAAGGGAACCTTCAACGCATGCAATCCCAAAGACGAGTCCGAGATATCTGAATTTGTTGAGCGGATCACAAACTTGCTTTGGCCGGAGGCCTGGGCTTGGTTTGTCACGGTCAACAAGACAGCAAGTCCCCCGGAAGGCTGGAAGATGGGCCAATTTGTCGATCATCGGGTGGAGCTCCAGCGCCAAGCGTTTGCCGATCACGGTTGGGATGTTTCAATGATGATGGGGGAAGAGGCTCGGCCGCGCTACGCACTCAAGTATTCCAACAGTCACTACCTGTTCACCCGAAACCTCGAGATTTCTGGGGCCGTGCGTGCGCCCGCACCCAACAATACAACCAACTCAGAGACCGATTCGTCATCGGTAAAGGCGAGCGCGAAGATAACATTCAATAAAGTATACAAGCCAAACCGCCCGACAGCCGAATATCATGACAATAGCTGGCGCTATTTCACGGATTGCATCGAGATTCTGAAAAGACGCGGCGCGGTCTTTATCACAATGTCGGACGCTTATGCGGGGCGCTTTGACAAAGATAAGATCAATATCATTTTAGATCATCATATCGATTTCTATCCTGTCGAGACGGAAGTCATGGCAAGATGGGAGCGCGAAAACGGTGTGGTCTCCAGCATCTACCTCTTTAACCACTCTCCCTACACAGATTATGGGCAGTCGCATCCCTGGTCGCTCAAAGACCTGAACATATCCTTCTATCAAGAGCTCGAACGGGCTGGCTTTGAAATCGGCTACCACAGCAATGCTGTTGGCCAGGCCCGCCGGCTACTAAAGAGTGGGATTCCGCTCTATTCCAAACAAGTGCCGGTGGATGTTCTTGCAAAAGCGCGCGGAATCTTTGAGGAGGACGTCAAGGCGCTCCGTCAGCATTTCAATATTCGCAGTTTCGTTCCTCACGGCGGCGGGGAAGGAAATGTCTTTCTGACCGATATTCCGGAGTCGTGTAGCGATCTCGTGTGGGCTTACAACGGACGCAAGAACGCCGAACATGAGAACCCGCCACGATGGAACAACTTCAGCGACTCCAACACATTCTATGCGCAACGCATGACGTCCGGCGGGGCGACGTATATAGCCAGGATCGATAATCTGCATTTGTTCGCGCTTCTCGCAGAGCCGGGCCTGAACCACATCCTCCTGCACTGCGGTCGCTACGCACGCTGGATGCCATATGATCTTTATGATGGCCCCACGCCTCTCAGCGAAGATGATTGCGAAAGTATTACCTACCGCTTGCCGGAGAATATGAAACCTCCATTGTCTGCCAGAAAGCTAATGGGGGAAACAGGTTCGTCGGTCACCTCTTCTGAAAAATACTACGTCCTAACTGACGACGTGGAGGTGCTCCAAAAGCACATGGCGGCGTCTGACCTCGTTACACCAACATTCCTCTATCACCGTCGCATCACTGAGGAAGAAAAATCTGCATACAAGGTTCCGCGGGGTGTCGACAAAGCAGAATTCCCGTTGCCCAGACAGGACCAAGAATTTCTGGAGGCCTACCGCGGTTTCATTAACCTGGCCTATACGCCTTCAGTCATCAAGCATCTGGCCAAAGGATCGTATCCGCTTGACCGGTGTGACCTCCGGCATGTCTTGAGTGACGACTTCAAGGATGCAGATGCGTTGGCAGCAATCGCTCGGCGAATTCCTGCGGACGGACGCGTAAGGCTGTGTGTGAACGTCCGCGCTGACCGGGCAGAAAAATGGGTGCGGCGCGCGAACGCCGCGCTCAATAATATTGAAGGGGCAGAGGTGAACACGAATTTATCTCCGGCCGATCAAGCCACAAGTCGTCTCATTGTCTCAGTACAGGCGAGCGAGATACCCGCCCAGAAGGAGAGCATGCTGAATCTCGAGCGCCTTTCACCCCGTATGCTTTTCGGTCGCTCCAGAGGGCAGTGAGCTTCGCCCATTCCGCTTGCACGACGCTCACGTGTCTTCAAGGGCACGTTCCAGTACGGTCTCAGGGTGCATGCTGCGTAGCCGCCGGGCCTTGGTGGCAACCAGGCCAAACTGCGTCAACGCCACTTCTGCAGCGGGTCCTTTCGCGCTCACATACAGAGCGATATTGAAACTTTTTGCATTACGATTTGGCTTGAAATGACGCGCGAGGCGCGATGCATTTGGCCCCATCGTTGCAATGTCTTGATGCCCCAGAAGTTTGTCTTCATCGTCATAGGAGAGGCATAGGACACGAACTCTACCTTTCGATCTTGCCGCATCTAAACTCAATCCTATTGTTAGGATCGAATTCCGTTTACAGGTCCAGCCGCCTGTGTGTGGGTCCGTCGAAGTTTTCTCCACCGTAATCGGATCGACCCTATGCCAAATCCCACCACCAAGCAGAACATGTGCATTCTTGCCTCGCGGAAAAGAGAAGATCTGTGCATCGTCCACGGACGTTACATTGACGTTCTTCAGCGTTACTCTCGGAACGTGACGATCAAGGTGCACATCGGCAAGTACCTCTTGTCCGCGAACCGCTACGATACCGAATTGTTCTGCGGTCTGTCGAACCCTCGATCGCGCCAGCGTAACGAAGCGGTGCAACCTGTCAGCGTTCTGTCGCCAGCGCCCGCGACTGTAACCGGCGATTATTCGAGCAAACGTTTCCTTGTCCGCGCTTTCCCATTGGCTCAATGGGGGCACATCGAACCGGACAGTCTGGTTCACGCGCTCACCAAAGACCCTCGCGGCAAGACGCGGATAAACGGAAATGCCTAAACCTTCGAGGAAAGACGTGAGGTAGCCCACATCAACAACCATGCGTTCAAATGGCAATGTGTGAGAGCAGGCAGAGTCCAGCCGCGCATCGGTATCGGCAACGTAGTGACAGATCTTTTCTAGCTGACTTAGGCTTTCCCAATCTTGAATATCGACGGGAGGATGGCGATCGTCAAAAGGAACCTCGTACCATCTGCGCTGCAGGAGCGAACGTACGACCTCAGCAGGATCCCGATGAAGATGCACGAGCGTCGTATTGTCGAATTGCTTCAACTCATTAAGGAAATGATCAAGATAGACGTTTACCTCGGCGTAATCGGTCAGCAAAGACTCGGACCATTCGCGCGCCTCGTAGATGAGGCTAACAGCCTTTTCGTGATCTGCGAGCAGATTGGTGAATCCGGCCCCGGTGTTCTTCTGCGCCCGAATCCCGTCCTTTTGCAGCCGGTGATTCAGCGTGAACTCGTGCCGGGCCGTGACGGATGTCGCTTCATTCAAAAAATGAGCGAGCCACTTTGACCCGGACCGTGCGGTGGATAAAAAATAGTAGTGACGCTGCGGAGGCCGCCAATAGAGCGGATGCATCAAAACCAGACTGCGGTTCTTACCGAACTCCGTTGAAATTGGATCAGCACTGCGCTTCCAGGCACCGCCGGAATCCGAGAAGTAAGCATCCAGATTGACGCGCGAGCCTTCATACGCAAGTCCGAAATCAGCAAGGCGCAGGGACCAAAAATCGAAGCGTGCGCCGTCGGGACGCACCAGGCTATCGCTATTCTTGGGATAATCAATGTATCGGCCATCCGAACCACGTTTGGAGCCCTCCGCCGTGACACCACATTCCGCGACAGCAGGATTTTCAGGCCGGACGTCCGAGTACAGCCAGTAGTTTGTAAATCCGACCTCGTAGCAGAGAGGATCGCCATGAGCGGCTACACCGCGTACATTGATCCCAACACCGCGCAAGTGGCCCAGCAAACGGGAAAGTTCGCCTGATACGTCGTCAATATTGCCCCGAAACCATTCGGCAAGAACATTACTATGAAGCCCAACTTCATGGCCCCAATCTTGGAGCTGCAGGCACTTATCAAGAAAGCGCTCGTCGGACCAGTAGGCTGCGGTGTGGAGCATGAACCACGCGGATCTGATTCCACGGCGGTATTCGAGGGCACCAAGAGCAAGTGCGACATCAATCGAATAGTCGACATCATGGCGCAATGCAGTCAGCGGTGTACGCGTAGCGTTCGCGTGGAACTCTGCGACGGTAACGGTTTGGCCAAAATGCTCAAGATACCGCTCATACGGCGGACATCCGGTGATGCGAGGCGCAATCGTAAACAAGTCCTGCCCACTTACAGAAAGCACGGATACCCGCGCGCAAACAACAGTCAACCGCCCACCTTGTAGCCGGCCCCACTGCCAATCGTAGGATCACCCGCGCCCGGGTAGAACGCGGTTGGCGACAGCGGCTACCCCACAACTTCTAGTGCGTAGCGATGGCGTCTTGCAAGCGCTGCTTTGAAGTTTCTGCATTGGGAGCTGGGAAGCGACTATAAAGGCCCACAAGCTTATCACTCTGCAGCTCCCAGCTGAAATTGTCGATAAGCCACTGGATCAACTGGCCATCGGGCGCATAGCGGGCCCGGTCTTCGAGGACGGTCATGATCCCTTCGGCGATGGCTACTGGGTCCGTCTCATCGACAATGACTCCGGCCTTGGTACGCTCAACCATGCGTTCAAGCTCCACCAGACGGCCGGCGACAACCGGAACACCAGCCATAAGACTCTCTAAGAGTTTATTGGGAAAGCAAAATTTGTAGCTCAGGCAGACGTTCTGGATTGTGATTAGCGAGAGGCTGGCCGTTTGAACAAACGGGGTGACCTCTTTGTGAGGCACGGGATCTACAAAATGAAGACGCTCGCGCACCCCAAGAGATACGGCGATCCGGGAAAGTTCTGCCTCGATACTTGGAACCCGTGGCCCCACCGTCGCGACATGCAGGGTCGGCGCGTGAGCCAAAGCGGCCACGCACTGTTCCAAGCCACGATGAATAGTCACTTTGCCAACATAGACGGCAAGCGGCGTATCATCTGTCAATCCAATGCATGAACGAACGTCTCCCGATGAGGCATGCTCAAGGTCGAGTCGCTGCTTCTCAGCGGAGGGCGCGTTGAGAACGACAACAGGACGTGGAATGCGGTACATGTCGGCGAGGTAATCCGCGATGCTATCGCAAACTGTAATCACAGCATTGCAGCGCTTGATGAGCCACCGCTCGCTTCTGGCACGCAGCATCCTTTCCCAGCGTGAGAAATTGCCGTTGCGCCCCACCTCCAATTCGTGGCTGTCGTAGACGAGAATGGCACCGGTCGCCTCAGCAATTTGCCGGCCGGCAAGCAGCGTATAAAGATCGTGAGCGTGAACAACATCCGGCGCCAGCTGAATTGCCTGTGACCGATAGGAAGTCGCGTGCCAGCGCAGATGCGCAATAAACGGCGTCAAAACAGTCGCACCGAAACGCTTTTCCAAATTGGCACGCTTCCGCTTTATGTCGCCCAGAATCCGCTGCTTAAGGTTCTTGAGTTTCTGACGACGTTTCGCGATGGTGGCAGGCATCGGCGGGAGCATCTTTTTCAGCTGAAGTGCTCTCGGCTGGTGCTTGGCTGTATGATGAACACTGACTTTAAACAGGGAAGCCTTCGCGGCATCACCACGTTCTGCTGTCGAACTTTCAGACGGCGTTTGTTGCGCTCGTGCTTTGATTTTGTCTGCGGGACGAACGGGCGTGCGTTGATACCGAACACCATTTCGCACTTCCTGGAACGGTAATCCCTCGTTCCAATGCGCAAGAACGCAGACGTCATGTCCCGCCGCTCCAAGCGCTTCTGCTTCCCGTATGACACGAGAATCGCTAACGCAGGAATTATTGACGAGCATGACGACTTTCATGGAAAGCAGCTGCCCCCACTTGGCAGTTCAATAGTAGATTTGAAACTCTGGCGTGCCTCGCGCACCATCGGGACACTATAGAGCGGAGCGTAGGGCAGATCCATTGCGATTGACAAGCCGGTATCAACAGAGCTGGCCGGTCAGAGATCAACGGACGGCATTGGGCCGATCCATAAAATCAGTTTCAAGAATTGCCTCAAGAATTGCACACAATCAAATGGCATCCGCTCATCGATCTCGAAGCGAGACCCAAGTGTTCCAGCCATCTAGCGGTAGGGACGGACCCTCTGAAGGTCTGACTGAATGGCAGTCGACGACATCAAATGTCTGTGCAGGAACAGCCGGTTCACCAGGATGCGGTGCGCTAAAGCAACAAAGCGGGCGGCGCAATATGCCCAAAATTCTTCATTCTTGCTGAGCAAAACGGTTCGTAGCCAAAACAAACTGCGCCAATCAGATTAGTGGCTTCGGTCGACAGAAACCTAGACCGCTCTTGTCGACAATCATCAGTATTGTTGCTATATTTCACAGTGACGTATTGTGCTGATTTCTCATAAGAAGACTTAGGTCGTTTTAGAACTTGGCGGAGCTGACCTGTGACGTCTCCATTGCCTGTATTTTTCAATATCGAATCATGAAAAGCTTGCCAAGTATTGGGATTGGGACTGTTCATGCCTAACGAGTCTGACGGACAGTTAAACGAACTCTTGCCTGCCTCAATCAAGATACTGCACGTTTCTACGGTGCATTTGCGAAACGATGTTCGAATATTCTTGAAGGAGGCCGAGGTCGCCTTCGAGTCAAGTGGGGGATCCGCCGCCGTCCTTGTTGCCGATGGACGGGGAGATCAGATTGCGAACAACAAACCAAGCATTTTTGACGCTAGCAAACCCGGACGCAACCGGCTGACGAGATTCTTTCGCGGCTCGTGGCTGGTTTGGAGAAGGATTCGCTCACTAAACCCAAAGATCGTACATATTCATGATCCCGAGCTTATCCCGCTCGCGCTCTACCTCAAAGCACGAGGCTATAAGGTAATCTATGATGCTCATGAAGATCTGCCCCGCCAGATAGAATTGAAGCATTGGATCGTGCGGCCACTCAAACCCGCAGTCTCCATGACGACGTCGGCGATAGAGTGGGGTGCGTGTCGCGTTTTCGATAAGATTCTTGCGGCAACACCGACAATTGCTAAGCGGTTTCCGCAAAACAAGACCTGCATCGTCTATAACTTTCCTTTGCTATCCGAATTCAACGGGCATTCCGCGGAGTCCTATGCGGAGCGGAAGCCGCACTTTGCCTACTTGGGAGGGATCAGCCCCTTGCGCGGTACGCATGAACTGTTGGCCGCGTTCAAGTTGCTCGAACAGTCGAGGCCCGATGTCAGACTGGATTTAGCGGGGAATTTCACGGATCCCGGATTTCATGCCCAACTGTCTGCAACAGGCGCATGGCACCTCGTCAATTACGTCGGTTATCTGGACCGCGATGGTGTGCAAGACGTCTTGGGCGGCGTTCGAGCAGGACTCGTCACGCTGCACCCGACGGAGGCCTATATGCATGCGTATCCCGTAAAAATGTTTGAATACATGGCCGCAAGCCTTCCGGTCATTGCATCCGACTTCCCACTGTTGAGGCAGATCTTAGAAGAGGAGCGATGTGGGCTCCTGGTCGATCCGCTCAATCCACAGTCAATTGCTGAAGCCCTCAACTGGGTTCTCGACAATCCCGAAGAGGCGAAGGCGATGGGGGAGCGTGGCCGGGCTCTTGTAGAATCGAGCTACAATTGGAAGACGGAACGTCGAAAGCTTAGTGCAGTCTACGAGGGGTTGCTTGCAGGCTACCAATAAGTTTTCGGTCTGAAAAAGCGATGATCTGGAATCTCATGCTCTTGGCAGCCCGGTGCGGTGTGCGCCCACGTGATGGAGATAGGGTCAGCGTCGGGGAGGAAAAATAACGCTTGGTTCGAAGGTCGTCATTTGCGCCTCCATGGGATACCACGCCAAACGCCCAATTGCTTCGAGCCTCATGGAGTGATCCACAGGCTGACGCCTTTAGAATCAGACCTGATTAATCCAAACGGTAGGAGTTGGCGGGCATAGAGGTACAAAGTTCAAACTCGGAACCAGGAGCGCGACTGCGCGACCGGCCGGAAGGCCGCCCCTCGGAGACGTTGAGCGAAGCGAAACAATCGTGAGACAGACGATGGCGGATGGGGAGGGATTCGAACCCCCGGTGAACTTGCGCCCACGCCGGTTTTCAAGACCGGTGCCTTAAACCACTCGGCCACCCATCCATTCCATAAGAGAGTTGCGCTGCCACACGCCGGAATTGCGGCGGTACGCGCGCGGAACCTATACGCTCCGCCTTGCGCTCTCAAGCCGGTGGAGCCGACTTTTACTGCATAAGCAACATTTACCAGATGCTAAGTCCCTCCTGCCATCCTCTCAGCGGGTCGGAACCGTCGCATAACAAAAATTGGCGGTCCGCAAAGCTAGGCACAGGGCACACGGCCAACGTGAGCCCACAGGGATGGTACAATGTTCGCGCGCAAACGCAGGATTGCGGCAGGCCACGACGGTTGCCGCCAGGAGGCTGTGCCCAAGGTATGGACGCGCCGTGCGCGTCCCGTCGCCTGTGTCGCTATTCTCGCAGCAGGACTGTCGCTGGGAGGCTGCGCAGGCTCCACCAGCTTCAAGGTTGGCAGCTGGGGCTCGGGGTCCTGGAGCAGTGGATCGAACGGCGGGCCCCGGCCTTCGCCACGCGTGTCGACAAGAGGACCGCTGCCCAAAGGCGGCGGCATCTACAAGGTCGGCAGTCCTTATAAGATCGATGGCGTCTGGTACGCGCCGAAGGCCGATCCGGCGTACAACCGGGTCGGAACCGCCTCATGGTATGGCGAAGCCTTTCACGCCCGCCGCACGGCTAATGGTGAGGTCTTTGACATGAACGCGCTGACGGCGGCCCACCCAACCTTGCCGTTGCCGTCTTATGCCTATGTCACGAACATGGAGAACGGCCGCACTCTTCTCGTCCGCATCAACGATCGCGGGCCGTTCGTCGACAACCGGATCATCGACCTGTCGAAGAGATCGGCGCAAGCCCTCGGGCTCTTCAATCAGGGAACCGGTCTGGTTCGCGTGCGCTACGCAGGACCCGCGCCGCTCAATGGCAGCGACAAGCGCGAGCGCCGCTTCCTGGCCGATCAGTCCTGGTCGGGCGGCGCACGATATGCCGCGAAGCGCGCACCGTCTCGGCGGCCATGGCGGCGGGCCTACATGTCAGGGACCTGGTCACCGACAAAGTACCGCGCAGCCGCCTCCAAAAAATAGTCACATTGCGATGACCCAATCCTCAGCTTTGACGCCTATTGGTGCACGGGGACTTACGGGTTGACACCCGCCGGACGAAGACCGGATAGTCCCGCAGCGGCGAAGACATGATAGCGGCTTGCCACCGAACAGGGCTCATGCACCAATCCTTCTTGACTTCAAATGGCACGATGTGGCGCGCAGGGGCGCGGCTGTGTGCCCTGCTCATCTCGTTTTTCGCGACCTTTGCGCCGGGCTTTGCGCAGGAAACAGGCGGATTCGCAACGCGCGCGCGCAACGCGATCCTGATCGATTACGACACCGGCTCGGTCCTCTATCAAAAGGCGGCGGATGTTCCCGTTCCCCCCGCCAGCATGAGCAAGCTCATGACGCTTGCAGTGCTGTTCAAGGCGATGCGGGAGGGCAAGGTAAAGCCGGATGACGAGTTTGTGATGAGCGTAAACGCGTGGCGTTCGGGCGGCGCACCCTCCGGCACCGCCGCCATGTTCGTGCCGGTCAACAAGAAAGCCAGCGTCGCTCAACTCATTCAAGGTATCATTATCCAGTCTGGCAACGACGCCTGCATTTCTGTGGCGGAAGCACTTGCGGGGACCGAATTGGCATTTGCCAGACAGATGGAAGACGAGGCCCGCCGCATCGGCCTCAAGAAATCGGCATTCCGGAATGCGACTGGCCTCCACCACGACGAACACCTCATGACGGCGCGCGATCTCGCAAAGCTGGCGAAGTTTCTGATCAAGGAATACCCCGAACACTACGGCATATTCAAACAAAGAGAATTCAAGTACCGGAGGCATCGCTTCTACAATCGCAACCGGCTTCTCAGAGCCAATATTGGTGTCGACGGCCTGAAGACGGGCCATACCAAAAAAGCCGGCTACGGCATCGTCGTCTCCGCCGTCAACGACGGAAAACGGATGATCGGCGTGGTTATGGGGCTCGAGAGCGCCAAGCAACGCAATGCGGAGGCTAAGCGTCTCATCGAATGGGGTGTTCGCAGTTTCAGCACGGCCAAGGTGTTCAATGCGGACGAGACCGTCGGTTATGCGCGGGTCTGGGGCGGGAACGATTGGTACGTCCCTCTCGTCGGCAAAGGGCCGGTCGAGGTCGTGCTGCCCCGTTTCCCGGCCAGTCAGAAGCTGCGCGGCGAAATCGTCTATCAGGGCCCCCTGAAACCGCCCGTAAGGAAGGGCGATCAGGTCGCGGTCCTCCGGGTCACGAGTTCCGTCAGTGGCAACGCTGAACCCACCGCCATGAGCGAGGTGCCCCTGTACGCGGCGGACGACGTCGAGCCGGCAAGTTTCCTGTGGAAGGGCGTTGATTCACTCCTTTTTCTAGCGCTTCGGGCAGTCAACCTTTAGAACCTCCGGTCATGGACCAGGGGAAATTCATAACCTTCGAAGGCGGAGAGGGGTCTGGCAAGTCGACCCAAGTGAGCCGCCTTCAAAAAAGTCTCGAAGCACGCGGCCTTGATGTTGTGGTGACGCGCGAGCCCGGCGGTTCACCATTCGCCGAGCGCTTACGAAACGTGCTCCTCGATCCAGACGTTGGGCCCCACGACGCGCTTTCAGAAGCGCTCTTGTTCTATGCCGCACGCGCCGATCATCTGGCACAGGTCATTCAACCGGCGCTTGACGGCGGACGCTGGGTCCTATGCGACCGGTTTTCCGATTCAACGCGCGTCTATCAGGGATACGCGGGAACTGTTGATACGAAGATTCTGGAAGCGCTCGAGCTCATTGTCGTTGGCCGCAGAAAGCCCGATCTTACGCTCATCCTCGATATTCCTCCTGAGATCGGCCTTGCGCGCGCCGAGGTGCGACGGGATCAGCATGTCGCATCAAGGACAGACGAGCAGGTCTCAAAAAAAGATGATGGTCGCGTCGCGCGCGGCCTCCTGGCCGACCGTTACGAATCCCGCAGTATCGATTTTCACCGCCGGCTGCGAGATGGTTTTCTCGCCATCGCAAGGGAGGAGCCTGAGCGCTGCACCGTAATCGATGGTCAAGTGGACGCCGAAACCGTGTCAGCTGAGATCTGGAAGGCTGTCGAGGAGCGGCTTCTTGGAGCAAAGAAAGAGTAATGGCGCGGGCGGCTCAACCAACCGAAATCGAGGAACTTCCCGAGCCTGATCGTCTCGACGGCTTTCGGCATCCCCGCGAAACCATCGCACTCTTCGGACACGAGAAGGCCGAAGCCGCACTTCTGAAGGCGCTCACATCAGGGCGCCTGCACCACGGCTGGCTTTTTGCCGGCCCCGAAGGCGTCGGCAAGGCAACACTCGCATATCGCCTCGCGGCACACATTCTGGCCAAACCGCAAGATCGCGATCCGTTGGGCGCGACACTTGCGATTGATCGGGAAGCGCCGGCCGCGAGGCAAATCCGGGCGCAAGCCCATCCCGGACTGCTCGTTCTGCGGCGCCCGTACGCGTTCAAAGCGAAAAAGCTCAAATCCGAAATTACGGTCGACGAAGCACGCCGCTTAAAAAGCTTTCTCACACTGACGCCGGACCGCGACGCCTGGCGGGTGGTAATCATCGATACGGCGGATGACCTCAACATAAACGCCGCCAACGCGGTCCTGAAGTCACTCGAGGAGCCTCCACCGCAAACGGTATTCCTGCTCATCACGTCGCAACAGCGGCGTTTACTCCCGACGATCCGCTCGCGTTGCCGGACCCTCGACTTTGCGCCCCTCGACCGGGACAATCTGCGCAAAGCCGTAGCCCAGGCGTTATCCGAAAGCGGTGAAGGCATCACGGCGTCAATTCCCTCCGGCGAAGAGTGGGACGGGCTCGAGCGCCTGGCGGGGGGCAGCGTGCGTCGCTTCCTCTCGCTGCATGCCGCAGGCGGCTACGACCTATACACCCAATTAATGGCGCTCTTGGCACCGTTGCCGAAAGTTGACTGGGGCAAGGTGCATAAATTGGCCGACGAGCTGGCCAGCCCCGCGTCCCAGCCGCGCTATGAGCTCTTTTTCGAATTACTCCTTGCGCTCTTAGCGCGCCTGCTGAAAGAGCGTGCCGGCGCGGCAGCACCGAGCGACCAGGCCGGCCTGGCCAAACGCCTGATCCCCGAGGGACGCCTTGCAAGCTGGGCCGTGCTGTGGGAGACAGTCGCCGCCGCCAAGGCCGAAACGGACGCGCTCAATCTCGATCGGAAGTCGCTTATCCTCGGCACCTTCGCTCAGCTTGAAGACGCCGCAGAGGGATGAGACGTATTCAAGAGTGGGCGCCACGGCGATCCGGTCGGCGGGCACGGGAGATTTGATGAGCAAGACGTTCTACATCACGACAGCGATCTCTTATCCCAACGGCGTACCGCATATCGGGCATGCCTACGAAGCGATTGCGACCGATGCCATCGCCCGTTTCGAGCGACTTGACGGAAAGGACGTCCTATTCCTGACCGGAACTGATGAGCACGGCCTCAAGATGAAGCAAACAGCCGTCAAGGAAGGCGTGTCGCCAAAAGAGCTGGCCGACCGCAATGCAGCCTGCTTTATCGAGATGGTAGATGTGCTGAGTCTATCCAACGACGACTTCATTCGCACGACCGAACCACGTCACCATGAAGCCTGCAAAGAATTGTGGGCGCGCATGGAGAAAGCCGGCGACATTTTCAAAAAGCCGTATGGCGGATGGTATTCCGTCCGCGACGAGACCTATTACAAGGAAAGCGAAACAGAAGTGCGTGATGGCGCACGCGTCGCAGTTCCAACAGGCACGCCCGTCGAGTGGAATGAGGAAGAGACTTATTTCTTTCGTCTGTCCGCCTACCAGGACAGGCTGCTGGCCCACTATGAGGCGCACCCAGATTTTATTCTGCCCGTGGAGCGCCGGAACGAAGTCGTAAGTTTCGTCAAGATGGGACTCGAGGACCTTTCGATCTCACGCTCCACGCTGGATTGGGGTATTCCCGTACCGGGCGATTCCAGCCACGTGATGTATGTGTGGATCGATGCCCTAAACAATTATGTCACAGCAACTGGGCTTCTAAACAAGGGCGGCGGACCGCGAACAAAATTCTGGCCGGCGGACGTTCACGTGATCGGCAAAGACATCGTCCGCTTTCATGCGGTCTACTGGCCGGCCTTCTTGATGAGCGCCGGGCTGGAGCTGCCGAAACGAATTCTCACCCACGGCTTCGTGCTTTCAAAGGGTGAGAAGATGTCAAAATCGGTCGGCAATGTCATCGATCCGTTCGATCTGGTGAACGCCTACGGCGTCGATCAAGTGCGCTATTTCT
Organism: Hyphomicrobium sp.; assembly: GCA_965222835.1. Taxonomy (GTDB): domain Bacteria; phylum Pseudomonadota; class Alphaproteobacteria; order Rhizobiales; family Hyphomicrobiaceae; genus CBDCUQ01. The sequence continues at coordinate 1,531,144 of CBDCUQ010000004.1, read as the reverse complement.
TCCTGCGCGAGGTTATGTTCGGGCAGGATGGCAACTATACGCCAGAGGCGATTGCCAACCGCATCAATGCCGACCTTGCCAACAACCTTGGCAATCTGGCCCAGCGTTCGTTGTCGATGATCTACAAAAATTGCGACGGCAAGATTCCAGAGCCGGGCGCGTTCAGCAAAGAGGATCAGGCGCTGCTCGCATCTGCCGACGCGCTCTATGCCAAAGCGCATGAGGAGATGAAGACCCAGCAGATCACGCGCTATCTGGATGCGGTCTGGTCGGTGATCGCCCACGCCAATCGGTATTTTGCCGCCGAGGAGCCATGGGCCAAGAAGAAAACCGATCCCAAACGCATGGAGACCATTCTCTATGTCACGGCGGAGTGCGTCCGTCAGGCCGCTTTGCTTGCACAACCCGTGATGCCGGGCGCGATTTCAAAGCTTCTCGATATGATGAGGCTGGAGACCGGTGAGCGGAGTTTCGCGGCGCTGGGAGAAAAAGGACGTCTAAAACCCGGCGCGCCGATCGCAGAGCCTAAGGGCGTTTTTCCGCGCTACGTCGACCCGGCGGCGGCAGACGCCAAGGAAGCACCTTCAAAAAAGAAGGGCGGGAAAGCCAAAAAGACCACCTAATCCAAGCCTACCGGACCACCACCTCAATTTGCGTGGTCTCGCCGTCGTTGATCGTAAACTCGCGACTGAATACTTTGCCCTGCGACTTGGCCACCACGATATAGCTGCCGGGGGCCAGGACATGCGTGGGCAGCGCTCCGATACTTGTTTTTACGTTCCGCCCTTCGGTCGTCTGGATCGTCCATTTGGTGTCGGGCAGTGCCTCCCCGCCAGCGCGTGCAACAAGTTTGAATGTCACTTTGGCGGCGGCATGGGCTACCGTCGCTTCTGTAAGCTTTCCCGCTTCCACGTTGACATCGCTTGCGATCACTGCATTCGCGTCGCCGTAATTCGAAACGATATGATAGATGCCTGCATTGAGCCGAATGATGAGCCCGGGTTTGACCGAGTTCATAACAACTTTGCGCGTGTCGGTTTGGTCCCGATCTGAATAGATCGTATAGGTGACAGTGTTGGGCGCGGCACGGACGCCAGATACCGTCGCATTGACCCTGAGGCCACCTGCGTTGAGAACGAACTTCTCGACCGTGGGTTCTGTCGACGGCTTGATCTCAATCATGCGTGTGAGGTTGGCCCGTCCGAACGCGACATTGACGATATAGTCACCAGGAGGAAATTTGATCGTCGGGTCGTCTTTGCGATAGGTCCTCAGTAGCTGCGGCGCAGCCCCTGCAACGTCGTTCTTTTGGTAGACTCTCCAAACAAGACCCTTATTGATGCGCTGCCCGTCCACAGTGAGATAGGCCACGAGGCGAACGCGTGCGGAGCCGTCGCTGTTCGCGGTGTCCGTGCTCGGACTGGTGCGCGGCATCACCGTGACATTTGGGGGTCCATCAGTAGGTGCATTTATTCCCGCGTCCCATCCCTGGCCAGGAGATTGCGCCACAGCCAGAGAGAACGACGCCAACGCAATCGCCAACGCGACCACCGCGAAGAGACTGATAATGGCAGGTCTGCTGTTCATCCTTTGAAACTACTCGAGGCTCACATCAAGTGTGCGCTTCTCACCGCCCTTAAGCTCCAACGGACGTTCCGTGCGACGCCCGCCGCGTTCCGAGCGCAATTGGTACTTGCCAGGCGAAAGATAAACCGGCCGCCCTGCACCCTGCAATGAGCGAAGCACAACATGGCCCCGCTCGTCGCGAAGCTCCCACCTAAGCGGCTCCCCCGCGATCTGGGACGCTGCCGAAACAGTCAACTGTGCCGCTTCAATCGTGACGGTTGCCTTGGCCGCTTGACCGGCGACAACATCAACCGCCGTTTTGCCAACGAGGGAGCGCCCACCCAACCTGGCTTCAACACGATAACGCCCTTGCGGCAGATCGATGTCCGCGGCCGCGGCATTGCGCCGTGCAACCTCCCGGTCTTGGACGCCATCGCGAAAGATCCGGAAGCTCACTCCCATGCCTTCAGGCGCAAGCGCAGGATCGTAGTCTGCCGAGACCGAAAGGCGTCCGATGCCGAGCACGATCGCGTGTCTGATTGAATCTCCGGTACCAATGGCAACGCGATCTCGGACCTGGGTGGTTCCGGATTTTGCCGTTGCATAATACGTTCCCGCCGGCAGCAGGAAGTTCGGTCTCGTATGCGCCGTACGCGCAATCTCACGGCGCCCTCCAGGAGCATCCGGGTCATCCACGGAAACCGTAAACGTGACGTCGTCAACCGGTGCACCGCCTTCCACATCGACGGCCGAAAGCTCAAGTAGTCCGGTTCCCATGACGAAATCGGTCTTCACCGTATCGCCCACGGCAAGCTTAAGAGGGGCCTCCTTCACCGCGTAGCCGTCTTCCACACGCACGACGTAAGTTCCGACAGGAAGCACGATCGGATGATCGGTCTTGCGGCCGGCCCAGAGCGTTTCGTGTTCGCCGGCATCGGCATCCGTTTTGTCGACAGCAGGCCTAACCGTAATGAACGGATCAGTCAGCGCCTCGCCCGATTGACTGGCCGACGCTGAAATATCCAGTGATCCGGCACCCAGCGATATCCGCGCCACCGTCTCACCTTTCTCGGCAACCTCGATGTCCTGACGTTGCGAGACGAGCCCGATACCGGCTTCAACAACGTAGCTTCCGGCGGGCAATGGGGTTACCGCACGCGCCGCGTTCGCCTCAAACACAACCTTGCCCTCCTCACCGGCTTCCATCACCCGCCAGTAAACCGGCTGCTTGAGCGCTTGTCCCTTTGGAGCAAGAGATGCCGTGAGCCGGATGCGCGATGGGCCTTCAGTGCTGGGCTGTTCGGATTGGGAGTCCTCAGAGGCCGCGACGCCGGGAGTCTTGGATGCCGGCACACCAGAATGCAGATGAGCAAGTCGCATCGCCTCGTTCACAGCCGCGGTGACCTCCTCGGCATTCCGCGCGCGGAACAACTTTCCCCCCGTCGTCTTGGCAATGCAGCGCATGGCGTTGCCGGGAGCTGGGTTGGTCGCGATGGTGATGATATGGATGGCAAGCCCGGGGTTCGTCTTCGCGATATCCGCAGCGGCCCGGCACGGATCCTGACGGCAGTTGTCGGCATCGTCGTGGATAAGGATCATGGATCCGGCCTTACCCGGCCCGAGCGCTTTCGCGCCGCGCCGCAAGGCCGAAACCAGCGGGCCCTTTCCAACCGTGCCGATCTTCTCAATGCGCGCCGCGATCGCCGGTGCCGCGCCAGCAGCCGGTGGCGTCACCAGCTGAACGTCTCGGCAGTTCCCGCGCCGCCGGTGACCGGCAACGACCAGACCTAGCGTCGCCGACGGTTTGACCTTTTCGAGTGCCGGGTAAAGTGCATTGCGTGCAAGGTCAAACTTCACGGTCTTTTGGCCCGGAAGCGGGCCACCCATCGATCCCGAGCCGTCGAGAACAATGATGGCGGTGGGCGGCGCTTGGGCGTGAGCGGTCTCCACCATCAGAGCGCCTGCTGGCAGGGTAAGGGGCGCAAGGCCGGCAGCAATGAGGGCAAGTCGTTGTGTTGGCATGGGATCAAGCAGTGATTTGCGTCTGGGTCCATACAGTGTAACAGAGACAAAAATGCGATAGCGACCCCTGGAACTGTGCGCAAGTCGTCGATTCTGGCTCCGTATTAGGACGTGTAACCCATGACGGATGATCTGATACACCTGTTAGCGACGCGCCGCTCCGTAAAACCCGACAAGCTTATTGAGCCCGCGCCAAGCACCGGTCAGCTCGAACAGATCCTCACCATTGCCGCCCGCGTACCCGACCATAAGAAGCTTACACCCTGGCGCTTTATTGTGTTTAAGGGCGCCGCGCGGGAAAGGTTCGGCGCGCACGTTGTGGAAGCCTGTCAGGCTGAGGAAAAAGAGCCGCCATCGCCGGTCCGCCTCGACATGGAGCGCAACCGATTGCTAAGAGCGCCGCTCGTCGTCGCCGTCGTCTCCCGCGTCGTTCCAAGACCGGGTGCGCCGGAATGGGAGCAGGTTCTGTCCGCGGGTGCGTCCGCTTTCAATCTGTGCTTGGCGGCCAACGCCTTGGGCTACGGCACAAGTTGGGTCACCGAGTGGATTGCCTATTCGCCGCGCATCAAAGCCGTGTTGGCTCTTGCCGAGAATGAGCGCGTGGTGGGCTTTGTTCATATTGGAACGCCCTCCGAGAAACCACAGGAACGCGAGCGTCCGAATCTCGAAGACGTCGTCTCCTACTGGGGAGAATAGAGCGCGCCGCCCCTCGATCCTCCGGTCGTCTTCCGGCGGATTTGACCCGCAATACGTGATCAATGTGGGCTCCATTCGACGCAACGCGGCGATCTCTTAACGCTCTCTTTACAGCTGTCTCATAAACTCCCTCTCGTGAGTTTGCCCGTTTCGCCAGGGCCCTGTGTGCGTTCGGCGCCGTGTGTCGGTTGCTTAAGAGCGCGCGATGAGCTCATTGTTTGATGTTCCAGTCCACCTCGCCATGGTTCTGGCGCTCGCCGTATCGGGTGCAGAGAGCGGCGCCGTGCGCGCTCTTGATACACAACCCCGCCAATTTGCCTCCGAAGGACCCTATCGCTTCAGCGAGCAGATCTGGCTCGAAGCATTGCAGGCCGGAGCAGGCGGTGCCGAGCTCGCCATCTACAAGGACGTGATCTTCCGCACGGGCAGCAAACGCTATTACGTCCCGGCCGAAACTTTCCGCAAGAAGGTGTTCACCTTGCGCCGTGATCCCGACATCGCCGCGCTGGTTGCGTTTAATTTCGCAAGAGAGAACGCAAGACTTCTGTCCCCGCGTCTCGCGCGCCCGGTCACCGCCGCCGATCTGTACGTCGCCCACGTGCTGGGCAGAGACGCGGCCCTGGCACTGATCCCGGCGACCGAGGGCATCCCAACCGCGGCCGTAACCGCCGTCGTTCCCCAGCTGGCGGCCCTTGGGCCCGCTCTCTTGGGAAAAAGGCGACGCCCAATGACCGTCATCGACTTGTATCGCCGGCTGACCCGCTCATTCGATGTAAAAAAGGCCGAGACGCTCACCCGAAAGCGGACCGCATTTAAGCCGACGCCCGCTGCTGCCAACCTCCGAGGCGGCCTCATCGATCATACGTCGAGCGCCTGGCTGCCCTTGAAGTCGCATCTTGTTTGGGCGACCGAGGTTCGCGCGGCCCCCTGACGCACCGCCAGCGACGATGAAAATCCGCACACCCGCCGCACCGGACTGGACGCGGCGGCCACGGTCGTCTAGCTCATCGGCAATCTTTGAATTTGTGCACGAGGCTTTGCGCGATTATGGGCCGTCTTGATGAAAAAGTCGCCGTGGTAACGGGGGCGGGGGCCGGAATCGGCCGGGCAATTGCCGAACTCTTTGCCGAGGAGGGCGCACGCGTTTATGTCACCGACGTCAATGCCGATACCGCAGCAGAGGTCGCAGACGGCCTGAAAGCGAAGAAGCATCAGGCAACGGCGCTCGCGATCGACGTGTCGCGCGGTCAGGATGTCACCAAGCTGTTCCGTACGATCGAAGCCGCCGATGGCAAGATCGATGTGCTGGTTAACAATGCCGGTCTCAACGTGCGGTCCGATTTTCGCCATCTCTCGGATGCGGATTGGACCAAGATCCGCGAGGTCAATCTCGACGGCGTCGTGCGTGTTGCCCGCGACGGCTTAAAGCTGCTCCAGGCATCCGGAGCCGGCTCTCTCATCAACATTTCATCACTGATGGGACATCAACCGGTGCGCCAAGTGGCGGGCTATGCAGCGACCAAAGGTGCGGTCACCGCGTTAACCCGAGCCCTCGCAGTCGAGTACGCACCCTTCAACGTGCGCGTAAACGCGGTCTCTCCCGGGTTCATAGAAACCGCGCTCACCGAACGGGTGACAAAGAATCCATTCACCTCCCAAGCACTCTTAGAGCGCGCACCCCTCCGCCGATTTGGAACGCCGGAGGACGTGGCCAAAGCCGCCCTCTTTTTTGCCTCCGACGACTCGGCCTATGTGACGGGGGCCGAGCTTTTGGTCGATGGCGGCATGGCGGCCGGCCTTTAGGGTGCAGATGCGCCCATCCAGGCCCGAAACCTGCGGCCGCCGAGGAGCACCAATAGGCCCCCCGGATCAAAGACTTGACCTCGGCGCTCCCGAACCTCACAAGAGGGAGGAAGAAGGGCCCGTGGCCCGATATGATCATCGTGACGTATGGAGTTCGAGTACTATGGCGGCAACCTGGTCTCCCGAAAGCTGGCGAGCCAAACCGATCGTACAGGTGCCGGAGTATCCCGATGCAAGAACTCTGAAGGATGTCGAAGCGAAAATCGCCACCTTCCCGCCGCTGGTTTTTGCCGGTGAAGCCCGTGCGCTCCAGAAAGCGCTAGCGGCCGTTTCCGCTGGAGAAGGCTTCTTGCTGCAGGGCGGCGATTGCGCGGAGAGCTTCGTCGAGCACGGGGCGGATAATATCCGCGACTTCTTCCGCGTCTTCCTGCAAATGGCGATCGTTTTGACATACGCAGGCGGCTCACCCGTGGTGAAGGTTGGCCGGCTCGCGGGGCAATTCGCCAAGCCGCGATCGTCTCCAACGGAGAAGAAGGGCGATACCGAGTTGCCAAGCTATCGCGGCGACATCATCAATGGCCCCGAATTTACGGCGGAGGCACGCATTCCCGACCCAAGACGGCAGCTCGAAGCTTATCGGCAGTCGGCGGCAACGCTCAATCTTATTCGCGCGTTTGCGACTGGCGGGTTTGCGGATCTGGAACGTGTGCACCAATGGAATATGGGCTTCGTGGCAGACAGCCCGCAGGGCCATCGGTACCAAGAGCTTGCCGATCGTATTACCGAGACGCTCTCGTTCATGCGCGCTTGCGGCATCACCAGCGATAACACCTCGCAACTCCGTACGACCAGCTTCTACACCAGCCATGAAGCACTCCTCCTAAGCTATGAAGAGGCGTTGACGCGTCAGGATTCGACCTCGGGCGACTGGTACGCCACAAGTGGACATATGCTCTGGATCGGCGACCGCACGCGCCAACCCGATCACGCGCACGTCGAATTCTTCCGCGGCATTAAGAATCCCATCGGATTGAAATGCGGGCCATCGTTGGAACCCGACGGGTTGTTGCGGCTGATCGACATCCTAAACCCGGCTGACGAGCCCGGCCGGCTGACCCTCATTTGCCGGTTCGGCCACGACAAAGCTGCCGCCGCATTGCCGAAACTCATCCGCGCCGTACAAAAAGCCGGCAAACAAGTCGTATGGAGCTGCGATCCCATGCACGGCAACACCATTACGGCCGCGGGCGGTTACAAGACACGGCCTTTCGATCGCATATTGAAAGAGGTCGAGATATTCTTCGATGTGCACCGCGCAGAGGGTACGCATGCCGGCGGCATTCACGTCGAAATGACCGGTCAAGACGTTACCGAATGCACGGGCGGCGCGACGGCGATTTCGGAAACCGATCTGCAAGATCGCTATCACACCCATTGCGATCCCCGACTCAACGCGGACCAGGCGCTCGAACTCGCCTTCCTCGTCGCCGAGCGCATGAAGCTCGAGCGCGAGAGCCGCGGTACAAAGGCGCCGGTGGCTGCCGCGGAGTAGGCCGCAGGCCGATTTTGGCGTCAAATCGCGTTGCAGTTGCGTGCACCGTCCACGCTATAGAATCCCGAATCGTCTATCCGACGCAACGTTCGTTCCTCAAAGATTCCGCCAGGTACAAAGTGTGGATACTGAGCTTCGACAAACGCACTGAAGTAGAAGCTATGCTATTTCCAGCATATGAACCCAATACAATTTCTTGAATTTGTTGTCAGGAATCCAATCCTGATAGTGCCATTGCTACTACTTGTGTTGGCATGGCCAATTCTACGGCGCATAATGGGTGTGTTGGATGGCCTCCTCGACAGGTTGAAGATAGGCCAATACGTCCCCCAATTCGCTTATTTCATATATTTGTTACACCTACTTGTCGCCACAGCGAGCTTCATCATCTGTTGGGCCTTTAGCGACCTTTGGCCCTCGACATATTCCTCGGGTACAGCTGAGATTGTTGGGGAGGAGACTGAGCGCTTCATGGGCTACCTCCTACACATCTCCATCGCATTCATTCCATTACTTGCAACTTATATCAATGCCGTCGCAAAACAGTCGGGCACCAGAATTGATCCCATAATGACGACATTCGCAGCGGTATTTGCCGCGCCATATTTGCTATTCGGCCTTGCGGGAGCCGGTGTGGTTGTAACGTATATGGCGTTTTCGCCGACTCCAGGCTTAGCTCATTTGCCCAATTTTTCCTCGTCAGAGCTTGAGTTCTTCTGGTGGTATCTAATGGTTCCTATGGCTAGCGTCAGTTTATCAGTTGTTAGTTTTTTGGTTGCGTGCATTGTTCGCTTTCTATGGATGATCTCTGGGCGAATGGTATGATTATCTGAGAAGAAGCAGACTGAACAGAGTCGGGCCTGGGTGCTCTATAGATCTCCGTCGAATCTGTCCGAAGAGGGCTCTGCAACCAGTAGCAATCTGAATTACGTATATTGGAATTCTACTGCAAATCGCAGACCTGACGAAGTTCGTAAGTGTGTATGGTCGTGTCCCTCTATCTCGCCTTCGTCGTCGCAAGCGCGGCGCTCATCGCCGTTCCCGGTCCCAACGTCGCCGTGATCGTGGCGAACAGCGTGCGTCATGGCGCAAGCTACGGCCTTGTCACGGTTGCCGGAACGTCTGCAGCCATGGTCCTGCAACTTTTCATTACGATCGCCGGACTGTCGGGCTTGCTCGCCCTCGCCGCACATGGGTTTGAACTCTTGCGCTGGGTCGGCGTGGCCTATCTCCTTTATCTCGGTGTGATGGCCTGGCGCGCGCCCGCGGCAAATCTGAGCGCCGTGCAAGCCCAGGACATCACTCCGCAGCAAATGTTTTTGCAGGGCTTTGTCGTCTCACTGACGAACCCTAAGACGCTCCTCTTTTATGCAGCCTTCCTGCCTCAGTTCGTCCCAACCGATAGCGAACCAACGCTCGCACTTGCGACCCTCGCTGCGACCTTCGTAGGGATCGCCGTGGTGCTTGATGGATTCTGGGCACTCGCTGCGGCCCGCGTGGGGTATCTCCTAAGCGCGCAAGGACCTAGCGCGAACAAGCTGACCGGAGGTATTCTCCTGACGGCAGCCGCGGGCCTCGCCCTTGTGCGGCGCCCTGCATGAGCCGCGGACGAAGCGTCGAGTGTTTATGACGGCCACGGCAACGGCCTTCGAGCATCGAAAGCACATCTCGACGCATAGAGGCACACCCTGCGGCAGCAGCCAGTCTTGACTCGGGGTCCAGCCAGTGTCTTATGCGACCACCTTGCAACACAAGAAGCGGAGCCGCTGCGCTGATGGCGATTGCTTTCGTATTCCCCGGACAGGGCAGCCAGGATGTCGGCATGGGCCGCGAGCTGGCCGAGACGTTCAAGTGTGCTCAAGAAGTTTTCGATGAGGTCGACGACGCGCTTGGCCAAAGCCTGTCGAAAATTATGTGGGAGGGTCCGAAGGACACGCTCACCCTAACCGAGAATGCGCAGCCGGCATTGATGTCCGTCTCAATGGCCGTAATGCGCGTCTTAGAACGGGAAAAAGGCTTTTCGCTCAAGGACAAGGTGACGTACGTCGCCGGACATTCTCTGGGCGAATACTCCGCCCTCGCTGCTGCGGGCGCTTTTTCTTTGGCCGACACCGCGCGGCTTTTGAAACTGCGTGGCCAAGCCATGCAAAAGGCCGTGCCGGTCGGGCAGGGCGCCATGTCGGCGCTGCTCGGCGTTGGGTTGGACGTGGCCAAGAAAGTTGCTGAAGCGGCGGCCCAAGGAGACGTCTGCCAAATTGCCAATGACAACGAGCCGACGCAGGTTGTGCTGTCAGGACATAAGACGGCGCTCGATCGTGTTCCCGAGATCGGTAAAGAGCACGGCGTGCGCCGCGCAGTGCCACTTCCCGTCTCCGCGCCTTTCCATTGCGCGTTGATGCAACCGGCCGCCGACGCCATGGCCGAGGCGCTTGCCAAAGTCGAGATCAAGCCACCCGTCGTTCCCGTCGTCGCCAACGTGACCGCGGCGCCCATTAGCGACCCCGAAGAGATCAGGACGCGTCTCGTCGAGCAGGTGACCGGCACCGTGCGCTGGCGTGAATTGACGGAGTTCATGGCCGCCAATGGCATCACCGACATCTACGAGATCGGATCGGGCAAGGTACTCGCCGGTTTAGTCAAACGCATCCACAAAGCATTCAACGCCACGAGCTTGGGCACGCCTCAGGATATAGAGGCGGCCATATCGGGCCTAATGGCATAAGGAGGGTAGTCTCGAATGTTCGATCTTTCGGGAAAGACGGCACTTGTAACAGGTGCAACGGGGGGCATCGGCGCAAGCATTGCCCGAACCTTTCATAAAGCGGGCGCGACGGTTGCCATTTCAGGCCGGCAGGTCGACAAGCTCGAAGCCTTGAAGGCCGAGCTCAGCGATCGCATCGTCGTCACCCCTTGCGATCTCGGTGATCGCGAACAGGTCGGAAGGCTCATCGATGAGGCAACCAAAGCCCTCGGTGGCCGTCTCGATATCCTGGTCAACAACGCCGGTCTCACCAAGGACAATCTGTTCATGGTGATGAAGGACGAACAATGGGACGATGTGATTGCTGTCAACCTGACGTCCACGTTTATGCTCTGCCGCGCCGCCGCGCGCGCCATGCTCAGAAACAAAACGGGTTATGGACGCATCATCAATATATCTTCCGTCTCGGGCGTTTTTGGAAATCCCGGACAGGGGAATTATGCGGCCTCGAAGGCAGGCATGATTGGTATGACCAAAAGCCTTGCGCGCGAGGTTTCGAACCGGGGGATCACCGCCAACTGCATCGCGCCTGGTTTCATTAAGACGGCCATGACGGACGCCCTTAACGATAAGCAGCAGGAAGAGATCGCCAAGATGATTCCGGCGCAGCGCTTCGGCGCACCGGAGGATATCGCAGCCGGTGCCCTCTATCTGGCGTCGGAGGCGGGCGGCTACATTACGGGGCAGACGCTTCATATTAATGGCGGCATGGCCATGGTTTAGGACGGTCCATCACGCCCTGTGAGGCGAGGTCATAGGGCGCTGGTCTGCCAGGGCTTTTGAGAAATGACGCAGCCAACAAACTGTCCGCAGAGCCAGACGCCCGGCGATGCACGACATGCCGCAGAGGACCGATGCGCTCCCTGCTTCCCATCCCGGCCCGTCTATGATACCGCAGCCGCAACTCTATCGTCCGGGAAACTGGGGAAAAGCGCATCTCCTGCGACCACGGGCGACGTTCAGGGGGGTCAACTTTATCACCGGGCTTGCGTTCCGCGCCTGGATCACCAATATGCGGCCATTCGGCCACATCCAAAGGCCGAGTCCGGCCATGCAGAGCCCGTGGGGTCAAATTAAGAATACGAGGATCAGCGAATGAGCGATGTCGCAGCGCGCGTGAAAAAGATTGTCGTCGAGCATCTTGGCGTTGAGGCCGACAAGGTCACGGAGAACGCCAGCTTCATTGATGATCTGGGAGCTGACAGCTTGGACACCGTCGAGCTGGTCATGGCTTTCGAGGAAGAGTTCGGGTGCGAGATTCCGGACGACGCAGCCGAGCACATTCTGACAGTCGGCGATGCCGTAAAGTTCCTCGAGAAGAACGCCTCGGCTGCCTGAGGCAGAGCCAACGTCTCCGTGCCAAAGGTTCGGTCGAGACCGTGGTTTTCCGCCAGAGGGAACCGGGTGGTTCCAATCTGCCGGTCCGGAAGCTGTGAGCAAAGCGGCGGCAGAATGAATGTAGCAATTCTTACGGACGGACTCTGCAAAACGTCATGCGCCGCGTTGTCATTACTGGCCTAGGCCTTGTTACGCCCGTTGGTGTTGGTATCGACGCGGCGTGGAAAAACATTCTCGCGTGCGAGAGCGGAGCTCGTCGCATCGAGGAATTCGAAGTCTCGGATTTGTCGTGTCAAATCGCGAACTTCGTACCACGCGGCGCGACGGCCGACGGGAAGTTGAATCCCGACGACTGGATGGAGCCCAAAGATCAACGCAAGATTGACGAGTACATCCTCTATGCCGTGGCCGCCGCGGATCAGGCTCTCGCGGATTCGGGCTATACAGCCGACACAACCGAAAAGCAGGAGCGCACAGGCGTCCTTATAGGTTCGGGCATCGGTGGACTCTCTGGCATCGCAGATACCTCAATCCTCTTGAAGGAGAAGGGACCTCGCCGGGTCTCCGCATTCTTCATATCGGGGCGCCTCATCAATCTCGCCGCCGGGTATGTCTCCATCAAGCATGGCCTCAAGGGCCCCAACCATGCCGTTGTGACAGCCTGTGCGTCCGGCACACACGCCATCGGCGATGCCGCACGGCTCGTCGCACTTGGCGATGCCGACGTCATGGTGGCGGGTGGCACTGAAAGCCCCATCTGTCGCATCGGCATGGCGGGCTTCATTGCCTGTCGCGCATTGTCGACCGGGTTCAACGACACGCCCACCAAGGCATCGCGCCCTTACGACAAAGACCGCGACGGCTTCGTTATGGGCGAAGGCGCCGGTATCGTCGTTCTCGAGACGCTCGAGCATGCACAGGCGCGCGGGGCAAAGATTTATGCCGAGGTGATCGGTTACGGCATGTCGGGGGACGCCTATCACATCACCGCGCCGGCCGAAACGGGAGACGGCGCGTATCGATGCATGAAGGCGGCGCTAAAGAACGCCAATATCGACGTGTCAGAAATCGATTACGTCAACGCCCATGGAACCTCAACGCCTTTGGGCGACGAGATCGAACTGAAGGCCGTTGAACGCTTGTTTGGCAACGCGGCCGGTAAGGTTTCGATGTCCTCGACCAAATCAGCCATTGGACACTTGCTGGGTGCGGCCGGCGCCGTGGAGGCCATCTTTTCTGTCCTGGCCATGCGCGACAACATCGCCCCGCCCACCATTAATCTCGACAATCCATCCGTGGAAACAGCGATCGATCTCGTGCCGCACACCGCCAAGGAGCGGCAGATCGATACGGTCCTGTCAAATTCGTTCGGCTTCGGTGGCACGAATGCCTCGCTCATCATGCGGCGCGTGGCCTAAGCGGGTGTCCCGCGCAAGTTGACCGGGCTTTTGCCACAATTTCTGCTACCGTCCGCCCTGACGCGAACCGCATCCGCCTGTGCCAGGGCCGTGAGGAACAGGGACGATGAAAAAAGGCATCCGCCAGACAACTTCACGAACCCTGGCCACTCAGGATGGTCTGAGGCCGCGCAGCCCGTCTGAAGCCTTGGAACCCGGCCGGGCCCCCGTGCGTCCGCACGGCAAGCGACTCCGTGAGCCCAACAAGAAAGTATCAGGCGCCGTTCGATTTATGAGCGGTGTTCTAACCCTCGTATTGTTTGCGGCCGTGTTTATGGGCGGCACGGTACTTCTCATCTATCACCTCTACGAGAGGCCGGGCCCTCTCAAGGACAATCAAGTCGTTGTCATTCAGTCGGGGAAAGGACGCACGGAAATCGCGCGCCACCTCGAGGACAAGGGCGTCATCTCCAACCGTTGGGCCTTCATTCTTGGATATCTCGGTCAGCGTTACTTCGGCGAACGCAAGAGTTTGGAGCTCAAGGCGGGCGAATACGAAATTAAGTCAGGCGCGAGCATGCGCCAGGTCTTGAATATTCTCGCGACCGGTAAGTCGGTCGGATATAACGTTGTTGTCCCTGAAGGTTTGACCAGCCAGCAAATTGTCGAACGGCTCAACGCAGATCCAAGCCTGACAGGCGAGATCACGAAAATGCCGGTGGAAGGCAGTCTCGCACCCGATACCTATAACTTCACCAAGGGCACGGATCGCAACGACATCATAAATCGTATGGAGGTAGCCCAGGCCGAGAATTTGTATGAGACTTGGCAGAAGCGGCAGAAGGGATTGCCGTTCAAGACGAAGGAGGAAGCGCAGGTTCTGGCTTCCATCGTCGAAAAGGAAACGGGGCGCAGCGACGAGCGCGCCATGGTCGCAGCCGTCTTCGTCAACCGGCTCAGGAAGGGAATGCGATTACAATCCGACCCGACAATTCTTTATGGCCTGTACGGCGGAGCGGTCCAGTGGGGAAAGCCCATCTTAAAGAAGGAAAAGAGGGCGAAGAACGCCCACAACACCTACCAGATCAAAGGTCTGCCCCCGACGCCAATTTGTAATCCCGGTGTTGCGGCCTTGGAGGCCGTTCTTAATCCCGCAGACACCAAGGCAATTTACTTCGTGGCGGATGGCACCGGCGGGCACGTCTTTTCCAAGACGCTCAAGGAGCACAATGCAGCCGTTGCAAACTGGCGCAAGATTGAAAAGGACATACGTGCCAAACAGGCCGCAGCCGCGAAAGAGCGCGAAAAGTTGAAGGCCAACGTAGAGGCCGCTTCAAAAGAGAGTGAGTCAAACGCAGCATCAGATACCGCCAAGCCGCAGGCGGTCGTCATAACCGTGCCAGACGGAAAGGCGGTGCCGGAGGCCGGCGCGGACCAGGCAATTCCCAATCCGCCTGCCGGGGATGCCAAGGGTGAGGCTGCAGGAGCGGCACCTGCTGCGCGTCAGGCCTCGACGGTTCCGCTTCCCATACGCAAGCCCAAAAGATAGAGAGTCCCACTTCGCTGTTGGTCAGTCGGTAAGACGAGCCCGCAATAGCTTGCACGGGCCGGATTCCGCGCTAGAAGGGGTGATCCTGCCGGCGTAGCAACCTTTCGGGCCACCCCGTATGAGCATTCAAAGCATGACCGGATTTGCGCGGTGCGATGGCGCGCACGGCGCGTGCACCTGGCACTGGGAGGCCAAGAGTGTCAACAATCGCGGCCTCGACGTGCGTCTACGCCTGCCCCCTGGATACGACGCCTTGGAGCCGAAAATCCGCGAGGCCGTCGCCAAGCGTTTCTCACGCGGCAGTATCAACATTGCTCTAACCGTGGACCGGACGGAAGGCGCGGCGGAAATCCGCTTGAATGAAACTGCGCTGGCTCAAGTGATTGCCGCAGCCGATCGCCTCCGCCAGCTCACCGCCGGAGACGCGCCTAGCGCCGATGCACTTTTGACCACTCGGGGCGTGTTGGAACAGGTCGAGCCGCAAGAAAGCGAGACGGAAACCGCCGCGCGCCAGGCCGCGATGCTGAAAAGCCTGGAAACCGCGCTTGATGGCTTGGCCGCGGCCCGCGACGCCGAAGGCAAGCGGTTGAAGAAGGTCCTCAACACGGCCATTGATGAGATTGCGCGTCTCACCGGCGAAGTCGAGGCCTCGCCCGCGCGAGCGCCAAAGGCGATCGCAAGCCGCCTCGAAGAGCAGGTTGCCAAGATTCTGTCAGCTGGCTCAGGTGGCGCAGGCCAGGCACTCGATCCGCAACGCCTGCATCAGGAGGCTGTTCTGATCGCGACACGGGCTGACGTCGAGGAAGAGTTGAAACGTCTTCACGCTCATATCGAAGCCGCTCGCGAGCTGTTGACGGCGAAGGGCGCCGTTGGCCGCAAGCTCGATTTTTTGGCCCAAGAGTTCAATCGCGAAGCCAACACTTTGACCGCCAAGGCGATCTCTTCCGACGTTGCGCGCGCAGGGCTCGCGCTTAAGGTCGTTATCGATCAGATCCGCGAGCAGGTGCAAAACATCGAGTGAGGGGCATGCCGGAAAAAATCAAAATAGCGCGGCGCGGGCTCCTCCTAGTCCTATCCTCTCCGTCGGGGGCCGGCAAAACGACGTTGTCGCGCGCGCTCCTCGACGCCGACCCGGATATCGAGCTCTCGGTGTCCGTCACAACGCGCAAGCCACGCCCGGGAGAAGTCGACGGAAAAGATTATGTGTTCGTCGATTGCGCACGCTTCGATGCCATGGTGGAAAACGGCGAGCTTCTCGAATGGGCGCGCGTTTTTTCCCACCGGTATGGAACACCCCGCGCCCCAGTCGAGGCTTCGATTGCAGGTGGCCGCGACGTACTGTTCGATATCGATTGGCAGGGCGCGCAGCAACTGGCTGAGAAGATGGCGGGCGATCTTGTTCGCGTGTTTATCCTGCCGCCATCTAGTGATGCGCTGGAGCGCCGCCTGCGGGCACGCGCGCAGGACTCCGACGATGTGGTTGCCAAGCGCATGGCGGAAGCCACCTCGCAGATCAGCCATTGGGCGGAATACGATTACGTGATCGTCAACGACGACCTGCAACAAAGTGTGGAAGGATTGAGGTCGATTCTGGCCGCCGAGCGGCTAAAGCGTGATCGGCTCTTGGGGCTTTCAAGTTTTGTCCGTGGGATCACAGACCCGCTATAGTCCGCGCCCAGTCGGTGTCACGCTGCACCCCTCTTCAGCAACATACGCTCAAAGCTACCGTTACGATGGAAGTAGAATGGCACCGGAAGATCGTAGGCGGCCGGAAGACCCGCATCCAGCCAGTCCGCAAGGTCTTCGACAACCACGCGTGTAATCCCGGGCAACTCGAGCCCGCGCATTTCATCAAGTCCAAACCAATTGAGACACGAAAGTTCGCCGCTGGGCGCATCCACCCGCCCGGCGATCTCCGAGGCATCGATACAGAAAAAGCGGGTGTCGTAGCGCCGCGCTCTCCCCGGCGGCGTGATCGCACGCGCAAAATACGTCAGGCCGGAGAGGCGTGGTATGACGCCGTAGGCATGGATAGCCGCCCAAGAGTCGGATGCCGATCGCCGCGCTGACGCACTTTGAGTCCCAATCAGGAGGCCAGCCTCCTCATAGGTCTCGCGCAGTGCCGCAAGCGCGAGCGCGCGGGGACGCGCCGCGCTCCGCTCGCCGCGTGGCTCAATTTTGAGCTTACCCACCTCACGGCCCGGAAGCTCATCGGCCGACGGAGCCGTATAGTCCGCACGATCGACGCGCCCGCCGGGAAAGACGAACTTGTTGGGTAGAAAAACCAGGTCGGCACGGCGGCGCCCCATCAATACGCGCGGCTCACCCGTGGAAGAATCAAGAATGACCAGCGCCGCTGCATCTCGCGGTCGCATTGAGCGGCCTGGCGGCACAGGCGCCGGCTGGTGCTGGTCGTCGTCGCGTGTCATACGGCTGCTCTACCTCAAGCGGCGAGACTACCATCCTTGCGACGGGCGTCATCCCGGGCGGAGACTTGGGCCAACAGGTGTTTCGAAAAATAATTGGGACACGAAGGCCCCCGGTGCGCTTAGGCGTCAGCCGCATCCGCCGGCTGAGGCGGCATTTCGTCTGCCGGACGCGGCTCCTCACCCCCAAACCCGTGCATACGCAGGGCCCATTGCAGACCGATGAGCAGGCCCTTAACGCGCGGCAGCATCCACAGACACATTACCAGCGTCAGCGGCAGCCATATGACGAGATGGACCCACGTTTGCGGCGCGTAGGCCTGCTCGAGAAGCAGCAAACCGCCGATGATCACATGACCGACGATAAGAATCGTGACGTACGGCGGCGCATCGTCCGCCCGATGATGATGCAGCGCCTCGACGCACTTGGGACAATGGTCAGCCACCTTGAGATACGCTCTATAGAGCGCCCCCTCTCCGCAGGCCGGACAGGATTGCCGCCAGCCACGCGCCAGGGGCTGTGCGATTGGACGCGGGGGAAGGTCAGGGGTTTCCGATATCTCGATCATGCGCTTTGGTCCTACAGGTTGCCTCTGAGGTCAAGCGCCAAGCAGCCACATGGTCTCCGACAAGATCCCACCGGCACAGCCCACCGGTTTAGCGCCGCCCCGGTCTGCGTTTGCGCGGAATCCGCTTGCCTCGGACTCCCTTGATGGGCTTGACGTGACCCCGTTTGCCCTCAGATATCATATCAAAACGAAGGGCCCCCGCCGTTGGGATTGCCTCAACGAGCTGCACAACAACATCGTCGCCCAGCCGAAAGGCTTCGCCGGTGCGCGTTCCGACAAGAGCGTGCGCCTCCTCGACATGCTCATAGTAGTCGCGGCCGAGGCTTGATGCGGGCACGAAACCATCAGCACCGGTTTCCGTAAGACGGACAAAGAGGCCGGAGCGCGTGACACCCGCAACACGGCCTTGAAATTCCGCCCCCACGCGATCGGCAAGATGCGCCGCGATCAGCCGGTCAATGGTTTCACGCTCTGCGGCCATTGCCCGGCGCTCCGCATCGGAGGTCTGTTGCGCGACGTCCGCGAGCTGCGGCTTCTCCTCATCCGATAGGCCGCCCTTTCCGAGTTTCAAGGCACGGATCAAGGCGCGATGTGCGATCAGATCGGCGTAGCGGCGAATGGGTGACGTGAAATGCGCATAGCGCGCAAGGTTCAATCCGAAGTGTCCGATGTTCGTGGGATCATAGACGGCCTGCGCCTGGGCGCGCAGAACAACCTCGTTGACCAGTTCCGGAACAGGCAGTGCCTTGGCTCTTGCAAGGATGCGATTGAAGGCGGCAGGTTTGAGCGAACCTTGCGGTGGCAACTTCATATCGAGCGTTTCGAGAAAATCACGCAGAGCCTTGAGCTTCTCTTTTGAGGGCTGATCATGTACGCGGTAAAGTAAGGGTGTCCTTTTGCCCTCAAGCGTTTCGGCTGCGGCCACGTTGGCCTGAATCATCATTTCTTCGATAAGACGATGAGCTTCAAGGCGATCCGGTGTGACAATACGGGAGACGCGGCCCTTCTTATCGAGCACAATTTTGCGCTCGGGAAGGTCGAGGGCGAGAGGCTGGCGCGCATCGCGGGCCGCGGCCAGCGCCGCATAGGCGGCCCACAGCGGCTTCAAGACACTCTCAAGCAACGGCCGGCATTTCGCCGACGGCTTGCCGTCAATCGCCGCCTGCGCTTCCCTATAGGAGAGCTTGGCGGCCGAACGCATCAAGCCCCGCTGAAAGGTGTGGCTCCGTTTCTTGCCACTCGCGTCAAACACCATGCGAACGGCCAGGCAAGGCCGCTCCTCTGCTTCCCGCAGTGAGCACAAATCATTGGAAATCTTTTCCGGAAGCATCGGTACAACACGATCGGGAAAGTAGACCGAATTACCGCGTAGCCGCGCTTCGCGATCAAGGGGTGACGCGGGACGTACGTAGTGCGCGACGTCCGCAATCGCCACAATAACAATATGGCCGCCCGAGTTGCGGGAATCCGTATCGGACTCCGCATAGACGGCGTCGTCATGATCCCGCGCATCTTTCGGATCGATCGTAATCAGGGGAATATCTCTGAGGTCTGTCCTTCCCGAAAGTGTCGGCGCAACAAGCCGCCCGGTCTCGGCAATAACCGCATCGGGAAATTCGTCAGGTATGCCGTAGGCGTGAATAGCGATCAGACTGATCTTGCGCTCGTCATCTGGATTGCCGAGGCTCTCAAGAACGCGCGCCCGCGGCGCCTTAAAGCGCCCGGTTTTGGCAAGCGTGAATCGAACGAGATCACCGTCCTTGGCGTCGCCTTCATCACCTTTTAGGATGCTCCAGGCACGTAGTTCCTTGCGAGTGATCGGTTCGATCGTCCCGCCGCCTTTGGCATGCGAGCGGAATATGCCGAGCAGGCGACGCCCATCCGCAGCAATCTTTTTGATCGGCCTGGCTTCATAGTGGTAGCCGGCGACATCGCGATCCTTGAGATGTGAAATCTCCGCGAGAACCCGATCACCAATGCCAAGGCTATCGAGATCGACGCGCTGTGACCTCTGCATTGTGAGGACGAGCACCGTCGGCGCTTCGCCGTCCGAGTCATCCCACGCCGCAGGCTTAGCGAGGAGGTCACCATCGGCATCACGCGCTGTAATTTCCAACACCGTAACACGCGGCAACGAGCCCTTCCCACGAAGCGCCTTCGGAGTTCCGGAAAGCAGGCCCTCATCGGCCATCTCCTGAAGGCGGCGCTTGAGAGCAACTCTCGCGCCGCCCGTAATCCCAAACTGGCGCGCAATCTCTCGCTTCCCCGCCTTGCCCTTGTAGGACGCAAGGAATTCGAGAATCTGCTCTTTTGTTGGGAGCCCGCCGTCGTGCGGTTTCTCCGCAGCCTTACCTTTGCGGGCCATGCTGTACTCGCTGTGTTTCGGTTCGCGTATGGCATAGGCGAGGGTGATTTGGAAAGGCGAGAGGTGCAAAACCGGGTTTTCTCGGGATCCTCGGCCCCAAGTGGGGTCCGCTGGACGAGACGCCCACAACTGCATCCGCCCCGACAAAAAAGGCCGCCCTCACGGCAGGCAGCCTTGGCAATATTGCTATCAAATGCACCGCCCGCTAGCGATTAAGAGCCATCACCAGCACGCGCGGGTTGCCACCGTTATCGGAGATGTAGTTCTGGAACAGCGTGTTGAGGAAAGAAGTCATTTCAAAGCCGATGACTTCGGCCTCACGAACTTTATAGCCGCCGCCGCGGCGAACCAGCCGCCAGCGCACGTCATAGCTTTGGCCACTGCGCAACGTGATCGTGCTGTCGACATAAATCTTGCCGGACGTCGTGCGCGAGGCACCGACAACGATGGCTTTCGCGACCGGGTATTTGGGCGCCTCCTTCGCCGCATAGCGGGCGATGAAGTTGATCATGCCGTTGTAGTAGCGGGGCCTCTCTGATTTCGGCAGACGCGACGAGTATGAGCCAAGCGCGGTTAATCCGATGGACGGCACATCCGCGTGTTTTCGAATTGTTGCCGCAAACTGCGTGGCTGAGGCCGTGCGCGAAGCTGCGAGTAGTTCCTTGGCCACACGACGCATATAGCCGGTCGCCGTTTCGGCCCGCGCTTCGACACCTGCCAACAGTACCGTAGAAACAATGAGCACCAGGGAGATCGGCCAAGTCCGCCGCCGGCTGACCCTAGACCCCGAAGAAACGTTCAGCATTATCAAACTAGGCTCCGTACTCGAGACCAGTGCAGCGCTGGGCTGTGTCGGGGGGCTGCCTGGGCACACCCCCTACTATCAGCACGCGGCAGGGAATCCGTCAAAGGGGCTTTTAGTGGGCAACTTAATTGCCTTGGATAATCCCCCTGTGACGCGTTCGAGACCCCTCCACGTTTTTCAGACTGGCACACCACTGATCTGGGGCTCCGCGGCACCGTCGCGCCGATCCCTTGAGATCCGAACGTTATAGAGCTCTCGGGACGAAATTTCGGCACGGCCGAGAAGTTTGCAGACCCGCCGGAATCCTGCCTGGGAGATAATTGGGGCGGCAGCAATAAGGACGCTGCGTTCCCGGTCAGGGTGCGTCAGGATGAGCTCGTGACGGGTGCCCGACAGCGAGGTGCGGACATGATGGGCAACACCGGTGTACCGCGCGACCGGCTCCTCCCAGATTCTGCCACCAAAGAGACCCTCCTCAATGACCCGCACGCGGCCATCGCCAATCCGCACATACCGCCGTCGACAATGGGAAACTATGATGTTTTTCAGGGGCCAAGCAAACAAGACGGTCCAGAACGCCAGCGCCAATCCGATCGTAAGGACGAGGCCGAGGTCCGACGCCAAGAGCATACGAACCTCCGCATTGACCACTATGTTCCAGCCGAGCAAAACAAACGGGTAAAGCAGAGCGACGGCCGGAATGAGCAGACAAAGCTTCAACGAATTTGAGAAGCGCGAGGCACGTTGCTCGAGGTGGAGCGGCAATGTTTCGGGGAGTTCGGCCGGCAAGATCCTATTGATATGAGCAATCCGCATTGTTCTGAGCCCCCGCCAGATCGAACTTGGCAAATGGTGTGAAACGCATTTCTGGAAGCCGCCGAGGCTAGCTGTACACCGTTAACGGGCCGTTAACCCTTGATCCAAAGAGGGACGGAGGCGGGATTGCAGGCGTTTTGAGATCCTGCTTGACATATAAAGATATCTTTATATCGTTTCGAGCCCATGACCCGATCAACTGAACAGGTTCGTCCGCACGACCTTGTGGTGGCGCTGAAAGCTGCCGCCGAACCGACCCGTTTGCGTATTTTGCTGCTGCTTGCCAATGCAGAACTCAACGTCAAAGATCTGACCAAGATCCTCGGGCAGAGCCAGCCGCGGATCAGCCGCCACCTGAAGCTGCTTGCCGAAGCAGGCCTCATCGAACGCTTTCGCGACGGAAGCTGGGCCTATTTCCATGTGTCAGATCGTTCGGAAGGCGGGCGTCTTACCCGTAGGCTTCTCGACACCGTAGATAGGGCCGATCTTCAACTGATGCGTGATCGGGAGCGTGCAGAAGCGCTGAAGCGCGAACGCGAAACGGCCGCGCAAACGTATTTTCGCGACCATGCCGAGGCCTGGGACAATATTCGAAGCCTTCACGTCTCCGAGCAGGAGGTCGAAGCAGCGATGCTGGATGCGCTGGGCCCCGGACCCTTCCAGCTCCTACTCGACCTTGGAACAGGAACAGGACGCACGCTCGAATTGTTCGCAGGACGCTATCAGCGCGGTCTCGGTCTCGATCTCAACCAGTCAATGCTTGCGTATGCGCAGAGCAAGCTCTCGACGGCAGGTCTGGAGAACGCGCAAGTTCGCCATGGCGATCTCTACGCCCTTTCGCTTGCCGACAGCGTTGCCGACGCTATCGTGATGCACCAGGTGCTGCACTTTCTCTCGGAACCGGCGCTGGCCATCCGCGAGGCAGCGCGCGTTTTGGCGCCGAGCGGACAGTTGCTCATTGTCGATTTCGCACCACACGATCAGGAAATGCTCCGCGAAAAGCAGGCCCACGAGCGCTTGGGGTTCACAGATCAGCAGGTGCACCAATGGCTCAAAGACGCAGGCCTCGATGCCGTGTCATCCCGTAATCTTGAGCCGGCCGGGACAAACGGGAGCCAGAAACTAACGGTTTCAATCTGGTTGGCTCGCCGGCCTGCAAAACGTTCGGACGAAGCAAAGTCCCACCGCAAACTTGAGAGGGCATAGCTATGATCGCGGCCAAGGAACGGAAGAGCCGCCTGCTCGGTTCGGGAGAGATTGACGTCTCATTCGAGTTCTTTCCTCCCAAGACCGAAAAGATGGAAGAAGCCCTTTGGGGCGCCATCAAAAGGCTCGCACCACTTGCTCCTGAGTTCGTTTCCGTAACGTATGGAGCCGGTGGCTCGACACGCGAACGCACGCACGCAACGGTTTCGCGCATTATCAAAGAAACGGATCTGCGGCCGGCGGCTCACCTTACCTGTGTTGATGCAACCAAGGACGAGGTAAACGACGTCGCGAAAGCCTACTGGGAGGCCGGCGTGCGCCACATTGTGGCGTTGCGTGGCGACCCGGCAAGCGGCATCGGCTCAAAGTATGAGCCACATCCCGGAGGCTACGCCAATGCGGCCGAATTGGTCGCGGGCCTGAAGAAGATTGCAGGTTTTGAGATCTCTGTCGCGGGCTATCCGGAAAAGCATCCCGAAAGTCCCTCCCTTGCGGCGGACATGGACAATCTAAAAGCCAAAGTCGATGCTGGCGCCGACCGCATCATCACGCAATTTGGCTTCGACAACACGCACTACCTGCGGTTTCTCGAACGCGCGCGCGCGGCCGGTATCTGGATCCCAATTACACCAGGCATCGTCCCCATTCATAATTTCAGGCAGGTCGCGGGCTTTGCGGTCAGGGCCGGCGCCAGCGTACCAGCGTGGCTGGCACGCCGTTTCGAAGGTCTCGAAGACGATCCAAAGACGACACATTTGGTTGCCGCCGCCGTCGCCACTGAACAAGCCATGGATCTGGTCGACGAAGGCATCAAGACATTTCATTTTTACACGCTCAACCGGGCGGACCTCGTTTACGCAATCTGTCACCTATTGGGCCTAAGGCCTCTGAAAACTGCGCCCCTTGAAGCCCGCAAGGCCGTCTAACGGCCGGACGTCCGGCCACGTGCACGATGACACTGGCCGTTATCCGCCGCCCGTCCGGACGGCCGGCGTCTGAGGCCAATTTTCGGTCTACGCCTATTGCGGGCTGCAATGCCCCTTGCGCTCACCATCAATCGCCAGTAGAGCCCCGCAAAACCCTGCGGGAGGCGACGGAAGTCAATGGACCTGACGAAGCTTAAGACAACGGAAGGGCTCGATCTGAGCGGCAAGCGCGTCCTGTATCGCGCCGACCTCAATGCGCCCATGCGGGACGGAAAGGTGTCCGATGCCACCCGCCTTCAAAGAATAGTTGAGGGTCTGCACGACCTATCCCAACGCGGCGCGCGCGTCATTGTGCTCTCGCACTTCGGCCGGCCCAAGGCGGGCCCCGATAAAGAGAATTCCCTCAAGCCCGTGGCGGAAGAGCTCTCCCGCCTTGTCGGCCAGCCGGTTCAATTTGCAGCCGACTGTATTGGACTGGCGGCGTCCGAGGTGGTTGATGCCCTTCGACCCGGCAGCATCGCCGTCCTCGAAAACACGCGGTTCCATGCGGGCGAAACGAAGAATGACCCCGAGTTCTCTGCTGCGTTGGCCAAGCTCGGCGACCTTTACGTCAACGATGCGTTTTCTGCGGCTCATCGCGCGCATGCGTCGACGTCGGGCATCACAAAGCATCTTCCCTCCTATGCAGGACCGGAGCTGATGCGAGAAATCAACGCCCTCAAGGCGGCGCTCGAAGACCCGAAGCGTCCCACTGCAGCGGTCGTCGGTGGTGCCAAAGTGTCGACGAAGATTCCGATCCTGCTCAATCTCGTGTCCAAAGTCGATAAGCTCATTATCGGCGGCGGCATGGCGAACACATTTCTCCAGTCCATGGGCGTCTTCTTGGCGCAATCCCTTGTTGAGCCGGAATTCCACTATCAAGCGCGCGAGATCATGTTCGCCGCCAAAGGGACCGGTTGCCAGATCGTCTTACCCAAGGATGCTGTCGTCGCGCGCGAGTTCAAGTCGGGCGCCCCGAGCGAAACCGTAAGCATCCACAAGGTTCCGATGGAAGGCATGATTTTGGATATCGGACCGGCCTCCATCGAAGAGATGACAGGGGTTATAAAGGCCTGCAGAACACTGCTGTGGAATGGCCCGATGGGCGCATTCGAGTTGGCGCCATTCGGTGAGGGCACATTTGCACTCGCACGCGAGGCGGCAAGCCTGACGAAGTCGGGAGCGCTCGTCTCCGTTGCCGGCGGCGGAGACACGGTTGCAGCGCTCAACGCCGCCGGGGTCACAAACGACTTCACCTACGTATCGACAGCCGGTGGCGCGTTTCTGGAGTGGCTGGAGGGCAAGGAGTTGCCTGGCGTAGCCGCACTCGCGTCCTGATCGAAAAACAAAGCCGATAAGAGGGAGACGCACGATGCCACTACTGAGATTCGACCTCTACAAAGGCCGGACAGATGCTGAGCTGAAGACACTCCTAGATACCGCGCATCGCGTAATGTTGGAAGCCTTCGGCGTGCCCGAGAGAGACCGGTATCAGATCGTGAACGAGTATGAGCCAAGTCGCATGATCATGGAGGACACGGGGCTTGATATCCCCCGCACCTCCAGCTTTGTGTTCATCCAAGTGACAACGAGGCCGCGTTCGCGTGAGCAGAAAGAGCAGTTTTACCGGCTCATGGTTGAGAAGCTCGAAACGTCATGCGGGATCAAGCCAAGCGACGTCATGATCAACATGGTAACCTGCACCGACGAGGACTGGTCGTTCGGTTTGGGGCGTGCCCAATTCCTCACCGGTGAGCTTTGAACCAGCGGCGGCGCACAATCCTGTTCGATCTTGACGGGACGCTCGTCGACAGCGCGCCGGATATCGCTGCAGCTTTGAACGACGCCTTGGCAGGTGCCAGTATCCCGCCTCTCGATCTTGCAACAGTGAAATCATATGTCGGTAGCGGCGCGCGGCTGCTTGTCGAGCGGGCGCTTGGGAGCAGCGGCCAGGCACGTTCGCGCGCAGACGTGGATGATATCCTAAAGCGGTTCCTGGTGTCGTACCGAGAGACCCCTGCCTGCCTGACACGTCTCTATCCAGGGATGGCCGATCTCCTATTGCGCTTGTCCAAGGAGGGCACAGCGCTCGGTATTGCAACCAACAAACCACAGGATCTGACCCACGCAATCCTGGAGGCTCTTTCGATCCGCCAGATGTTTGATGCCGTGGCCGCGAGCCTACCGGGTCTAGCGCTCAAACCGGCCCCCGACCTCATCTTGAAGGCGCTGGAGGAGCTTGGCACGGCCACAGGCGACGCGGTCATGCTTGGAGACAGCCGCGCGGATCTGGAGGCGGCCCGTGCCGCCGGATGCCGAATTGTCTTGGTAACCCACGGATACAGTGGTGAGCCGGTCGGCACACTGGGGGCGGATGCAGTGATATCAGATGTCTCAGAGCTGCCAGACCTTCTGCAGCGGTCATTTTGGTTGCGCTAACCGGGCTTTGGCTTGCACCGCACCGGGCCACGCCTTAGGTCAGAGACGGAGCAATCGGAAGGACCCCCATGTTTCCGGAAATGCATCTCTATCTCGGCGTCGGACTGGCGGGCCTCGTGAGCTTCCTGTCACCCTGTGTGCTGCCGCTCGTTCCACCCTACCTTGGATATCTTGGCGGCACCACAATCGACCAGATGACCGCTGAAGACGGTCTCGAACACGCTGTATGGCGCCGCGTTGTTCTGGCGTCAGTTTTCTTCGTCCTGGGTTTCACCACAGTATTCGTCGCGTTGGGCGCGAGTGCATCCGTTCTCGGCCAGTTTCTCCAGACCTGGCGGTTTGAGTTGGGCATGGTCGCAGGCGTTGTGATCATCCTATTTGGTCTTCACTTTCTGGGGATCTTGAAGATCCCATTTCTGTATACTGAGGCACGCTATCAGGCGAACGTCGACGGCGTGGGGCTGTTGGGCGCCTACCTTCTAGGTCTCGCGTTTGCGTTCGGTTGGACGCCATGCATCGGGCCGGTCCTATCAACCGTTCTGGCACTAGCCGCCGAACAAGCAAGCCTCGGGGCAGGCGTCCGTCTGCTCGCCGTCTATTCGCTCGGGCTCGGCGTTCCATTTGTTCTCGCCGCAGTTGCCATTCGCCCATTCCTTTCATTCATGCAGAGGTTCAAACGGCATCTCGGCACGGTCGAAAAGATCATGGGCGCGCTGCTTGTCGTAACCGGCATCCTGTTTCTCACGGGTTCCATCAACTGGTTTGGCCTATGGCTGCTCGAAAATGTGCCTATCCTCGGTGAGATCGAGAAAATGGTCACGCCCTCCGGCCTGGAAGGCGAGATTTTGAAGCAGCGAGGTCCGTGAAGCCATGATCGGAACCGGCCCCGCGCAAACGGCGATTGCGCTGACGATTGCGGGTTCCGATCCATCGGGTGGTGCCGGCATTCAGGCTGATCTCAAGACCTTCACCGCGCTCGGCGTTTACGGCGCGAGCGTGATCACCGCGCTGACAGCTCAAAACACCTGCGGCGTCACCGATGTGTTAAATGTAACGCCCGGCTTCATTGAGGCTCAGCTCGACGCGGTTGCATCCGATCTCGCAATCGGCGCTGTCAAGACAGGAATGTTGGTCGGCAGACCAACACTCGAAGCGGTGGCCGGCAGACTGAAGCGGTACAAGCTTGCGCCACTTGTTGTCGATCCCGTGATGGTTGCGACAAGCGGTGACGTGCTGCTGGCGCCCGATGCCATTGACCTGATCAAAACCGACTTGATCCCACTTACCGATCTGATCACGCCAAACCTGCACGAGGCTGCACAGCTGCTCGACATGCCGCCAGCCGAGGACGAAGGCGCGATGACCGAGCAGGGCGAGCGCCTCCTGGCGTTGGGAGCGAAAGCCGTTCTCATCAAAGGTGGCCATGGCGCGGAAGACGAGGCCGTCGATCTGTTGATCTCTCAAACGGGTGTCCAGCGGCTGGCGCGCCCCCGCATTGAAACGCCGCACACACACGGAACGGGCTGCACGATGGCCGCGGCCATCACGGCGGAGCTGGCCAAAGGCCGTGAAATCAGCACCGCCGTCGCACGCGCAAAAGCCTTCGTTTGGGCCGCCCTCTCCGCCGGAAAAGCGCTGGGCGTCGGACGTGGGGCCGGCCCGGTGGACCACTTATTTGCGCTTCGAGCGCAGGAATGGGGCAAGTAGAGGGGTTAGCTGTTGCACTGGTGCATCACATCCGGCGCAATTGCCCAGGCAGCACGCACCCACCGCTTGAATGTCTGAGCAGCCTCTGCAACTGTGTTTTCCACAGGTTTTTGGGGGGAGGTCAAGAAGCGATCAGGGACGCGCCTTGACCCATCAGAAAACCGGTCCGGCTGATCCGGACCGGTTTTTTGCATTGGGCAGTCTGCTGCCAGTCCAAACGTTTCTCCGATCAAGATGCTCCGAATACTGAACAGTGATTTGTTTCGTCGACGCGTGACCTTTTCGTGACATGCGATTCGTATTCGTCCGTTCGAGAGTGTCTGCGTGCCTTTGGACTGTTGAGCGGTGCCAGCCAAGCCCCTTAGAATTGAAATTGATTTGAGCTGCCCCTTTTTATTGCATAGGGGCGGTGAGGGACATAAATCGCCTCATAGTTGGGGCTCGGGGAGGATAAGCAGATGAATCGGACTCGGCGCCGTTTAAGGAACGGAATGCTTCTGAGTGTCGGGTTTGCGTCCCTATGTGCTTCGGCGCCTGGCGTGATAGCAGGCGGCTTCGCCATTCGCGAACAATCCGTTTATTTCCAAGGCATGTCCTTTGCGGGTGCCGCTGCCGGTGACGGCCTCTCGGCCGTCTATTGGAACCCGGCCGCCATCGCCAATCACGATGGCATGAACACCAGCTCCAACTATTCGCTGATCATTCCCGATGCCGAAGTCACGGTTGATCAAGCGACAGCGAACTCAGGTAACCCCCTCGCGGATTTCTTCGTCCTCCAACCGGCGGTAGATGCAGCAGGCAACAAGAGCGGAGATATCGGTAAGGAAGCGCTCGTCGCCGCGAGCTATGGCAATTACCAGCTTAGTCCGACGGTCTACATCGGCATGGGCATGAATGCCCCGTTCGGTCTGGCAACAGAGCCGGAAAACCCACAATACAAGGGTTCGATCCTTGCCAGGTCAACAAGCCTTTTCACGCTAAACGGTAACCCGGTCATTGGCATTAAGGTTGCGCCAGGTGTGATGATCGGCGGTGGTGCACAGATTCAATACGCGGACGGCACATTCCGGTTTGCGACGGACTTCCGGGTGCCAATTCGACGTCCTTCGAAGGTGACGACTTTGCGTTTGGTGGAACCGCCGGCATCCTGATTCAACCCTCCAGCACGACCAGCATCGGTCTGGGCTGGCGGTCGCAGCTGACTCACGAGCTCGAAGGCCGCTTCTTCACCCCGGGCGTCGGCAGTATACGCGCTGAAGCTGAGGTAAAGCTTCCAGACATTGTTACTCTCAGTCTGCGCCAGAAGCTCGGTGGGGGCCTTAGCGTCTCAGGGACCGTGGAGTGGACCAATTGGAGCCGGTTCGAAGAGCTGACCGTCACGGCAAAGCAGGCCGGTGTGACCGCGCTTTCTCCGATACCCGTATCAGCCGGCGACACCATCGCGACGATTGATGCCAACTGGCACGATAGCTGGTTCTTTTCCGTCGGCGCCGAGTACGAATATTCTCAGAAGGTGACGGTTCGCGGCGGTATCGCCTACGAACTCTCGCCGATTGAAAGCCCCACAGAGCGGATCATCTCCATTCCGGATTCCGATCGCGTCTGGTTCTCGCTCGGTGGAACCTACAAGTACGACGAGGCATGGACGTTCGACGTTGCTGGCACTTACATTTGGCTTGACGATGGCGACTTTGATCGCCGATCGCTGTCAGGTATCGATATGACAGGCACGGTCGAAGCCGACACGTTCATTATATCGGTTGGTGCCAACACCAAGTGGTGATGAGGAGAGGCACCTGCTGCACGCGCGCGCGGTGAACAAATAAATCGGCCGGTCCCTGGTCCTCCAGAGGCCGGCCGATTTTTTGAAGCGCTGAATCGGATCAGGCTGAGCCGAGCATTGGAGCCGACTGAATTCACTGCTGTGTGCAGATCAACGATCGCCGTGGCGCCGCGTGCCAGAATGTGTCATCTGCCGGGGTTATGGACCAGTCAAAGGAACACCAGACGTTCGCGTTGCGGCTCTCACTCTTCTACGCGGCGCAATTCCTGGTACTTGGCATCCACCTGCCTTACCTGCCCGTCTGGTTGAAATGGACAGGGCTTAGTGCATCGGAAATAGCCATCATTACGGCGGCGCCGTTCTTCGTACGCCTCGCTGTGACACCTGCCGCAGCACTCTATGCAGACGCCCACAACAATCACCGGCGTATGGTTATCGGTTTGGCATCGGGTGCGCTTGTCGCAGCCTTGCTATTGAGCCAGATGCACGGGTTCTGGCCGCTTCTGATCGTGGCCGTTCTGTTCGCGCTGTTTATGACGACAATCATGCCACTGACCGAAACTATCGCCATGCGCGGCGTGCGTTTCGGCGGTCTCGACTATGGCCGCATGCGGCTGTGGGGCTCACTTTCGTTTATTGCCGTCGGCCTCGTCGGCGGCGCTGCTCTGGACGCCTTCGGACCTGGAGCCGGCGTCTGGCTCCTTGTTGCCGGCACCGTGGTCACGGTAGCCATGGCCCGGCAGCTCCCAAAAGACGCCGACACAAACGTGCCGGCCACCAAGACACGGCCGCGGCTGTTGACCTGCGATGCAAAAATCTTGGTGACGTCGCCGGTGTTCCTTCTGTTTCTTGTCGCCGCTGGCGCCCTCCAGGCGTCACACGCAACGCTTTACACATTCGGTGCCGTTCACTGGCGCAGCCAGGGCATTGCTACCGTCTGGGTCGGTGTCTTGTGGGCCGTCGGTGTTCTCGCCGAGGTTTTGCTATTCGCCTGGTCAAAACGCATCGAAGAAACGGTCGGTGCCATCCGCTTACTTTTGGCAGGTGGGGCGGCGGCCCTGTCGCGATGGATTGTCATGAGCTTTGATCCCTCGCTGGCCATATTGCTGCCGCTGCAAATTCTGCACGGCCTCACCTACGGCGCCGTCCACCTCGGCGCCATCCACTTCATTGCGCGAGCGGCACCGGAAGGGGCGGCAGGTACGGCCCAGGCACTCTATGCCACGATGGCCATGGGCGTCGTTATGGGCGCTGCGACGCTAGCATCAGGACCGCTTTACGACAGTTACGCAGGCGGCGCCTATCTCGGAGCGGCTGTCTTCGCAGCCGTCGGTTTCATCGCAGCAGTCTTGCTGGCGTTGCGTTGGGACGGACGCCGGTTGGCGCTACCGGTTGCGTCTTGAGCACCTGACACTCGAGACGGTGCATTGACCGATCAGTCCAAACTTGAACCTCTGGCACCAGATAATGTCCGGCTCAGCCGGAATCGCCTGGCCAGCCCAATCCCCCTCCCGGCCACCCAATCCATCGTCGCAGTGGGTGGCCGGGAGGGGGAGTGGGCGGTTCGACTTGAATCAGACAGACTC
The DNA here is from genome assembly GCA_965222835.1 of Hyphomicrobium sp. Taxonomy (GTDB): domain Bacteria; phylum Pseudomonadota; class Alphaproteobacteria; order Rhizobiales; family Hyphomicrobiaceae; genus CBDCUQ01. Next base: position 1,499,793 of record CBDCUQ010000004.1, on the reverse strand, counting down.
TAGCCCCAGAGTTCGGAACATGCGGGCGCTATGACGCCGTTGGAGATCTTCAGTCCATGAGGGCGATCCTCGGCGAGTAGCAGCGGCCCATCGAGATCGGTCCAATCGGCGACCTGAGCGATGAGCAGCGCGGGCGCCACAGCGAGAGACGTCGCGACCATCGATCCCGCCATGATCTTAAGACCGAGCGCGCGCGCCTTGGAGGCCATCGCCAGCGCTTCCGTTAGCCCTCCAGCCTTGTCGAGCTTGATGTTGACAGCACCGTACCGCCCCCGCAGGCCTTCGAGATCACAGGACGTATGCGCGCTCTCGTCCGCGCAAATGGGAACCGGATGCGAGACCGAAGCGAGCGCGTCGTCCTGATCCGCCGGGAGCGGCTGCTCGATGAGTTCAAAACCATGTTGCGCGGCCACATCGAGAAACGTCGGCAACAACTCGGGCGTCCACGCCTCATTCGCATCCGCAACGAGCCGCGCATCCGGCCGGGCCCGGCGCACCGCTTCCATACGTTCGGTGTCGCCGTCTCCGCCAAGCTTGAGCTTGAGAAGCGTAAGTTGCGGAACGGAACGCGCAGCGGCCGCCATGTCTTCGGGAGACGCGAGGCTTAAGGTGTAGCAGGTCGGAACCGGCTTCGGGGATGGCAACCCGAGGAGCGTGTGGACAGGCACTTTCTGCCGTTTGGCGTCGAGATCCCATAGAGCACAATCGAGAGCGTTGCGCGCGGCCCCTGGCGCCAGACGCTGGATATTCTCGCGGCTCGTGAGCCCCGTGCAACCCTTCAGTGTCGCCACCACACTGTCCACGGTTTCGCCGTAGCGCGCATAGGGAACGCATTCCCCTTGCCCCGTGTGCGTGCCGTCGGTGAGCCGCGCGACAACGACATCGGCTTGGGTCTTGGCGCCGCGGGAAATGACGAATGCTTGCGCCAGCGGCCAGCTGCTAACGTCGACATCGAGCGTGAGGCGAGGCATGGCAGGCGAGAACTCCGTCCCGGCTGGAACGCCTTACATCAGAAGCGGCCAGTCGCGTGGGCCAGGAACAGATAAACACGTCCGCTGTCCGCCGTCATATGATTATCCGTTGTGCGCCCCGAAGGATCCCTCATATCGGCTTCCGCCTTGATACGTTCGAAATCGGCGATATAGCGGTCGACCGTGCGGCGCAGATCAGGATCGGTTGTGTATTGGCGGCTGATCTCATCGAAGGCGATGCGTCCGTCTGGCGAATAGATGCTGCGTACCATGACGCCACGCTGTCCCGATTTCATACGCGACCAGACCGCCAGAGCCGTTGTCGGATCGAGCGCCCTGGCAATGACCCCGATATTGAGCTGGTAGGATCGCGGCGCTGCGGGCGGCCGCCCCTCCGAACCGGCTTGGGGGTCATCATCCTTCGACGCCCGCGCCAGGAGGTCTCCAAGCGACCAAGTCTCCCGGATGTCACCAGCACCCGGCATCGGACCAGCCGGAGTTTGCACCGGTGATGAGGGAGGAAGCCCAGAGTATTGCGCTCCTGGTCCTCCGCCTGGTCCCGTTCGCGGCATCGGACCCGGTGGAGACGCCGCCGGCCCGGGAAGCCGATTGAGCGGGCGTGCAGGTGGCTCCGGAGCGCGGGGTCCGCCGGAATAAGAACCTCTGGGCCTTGGTGCCGGAACCGGGTGTCGGACATCACGCTGCTGCGCTGCCCGGGTCGTGAGGCTCGACAATTGTTCCAGCGCATTCAGTTGATCCTGAAGCGCGCGCCGCATGGTGTTGGTGCTTTCAAGTGTTGCGTGCGGTAAGCTCTCGATTTGTGCCCTGAGCCGCGCCTGCTCGGTCGCGATTTCACTCGCAGCTCGTTCGGTCCGCCTCCGGACCTCGTCGGACGTCTGATCAAAGCGGTTGGAGAGCGAATCTAGTTGTTCGGTAACGGCGTTGGAAACATTTGCAAACCGCATCCTAAGGTCATCGAGCGCACGCTTACCTTCGGCATCCGCCTCCATCCTGAGCTTTGCAAGATCTTCGAACGCCGTTTGCTTGGTCGCTTCTGTGCTCATCTTCAGCTGCTGGGCGAAGGCCGTCGCCCTTCGCTCAGCGTCGGTCAGCGATCCCTCGATCGACGTCGAGTAGCCCGACATGAATTGCCCAAACTCATCGGCTTTGCCCGAAAGCCGGTCAAGTGTCTGCGCGAGTTCGTCGTGCCGGTTTTGAAGTGTATTGTCGATTTTGTAGTTGGCGCTCTCCAACGCATTTGCAGCCTTTAGGATGGATTGATTTTGGTTCTCGAAGCGGTTCGTCACTGAGTTGATCTGCCCGAGCAGGTTCTCAGAGACATTTCGCAGCATCTCTGACTGGCCGGCGAGCCCCTCGATCGCCTTGATCGACTGACGGGTGATGTTCTCGCTTGAGCGGCGCACCGCGTTGATACCGTGCTCAAGTGCCTCATCGAGATCATTAGACTGGCGTCCGATGGTCTCCTTGAAGGTGACAGCGTGCGTTTCCAGCGCTGACGTGAGTGCCTCAGCCCGCTCGCTCACCGCATTGTCGATGGCCATCGTCGACATCTTGATAGATTCGTCGAATTGACGCAGGCGGTCGGAAAACGCCTGGTCAAGGGCACGCGTGCGTTCCACGAGCTGCGAATCGAGCGTCTCCGCGCGGTTCGTCAGCGAAGCATCCATTGCCTGCCCATACTGGTCAAAGACCGATTGGAAGTGCTCGCTACGGCTGTGCAGAGCATCGGCCAACGCTGCCGTATAGTCCTCGAGCACGCCCTGGATCTGCTCGGTACGGCTCCCAATCGCTGATCCGATCGCGGTCGTATAATTCTCTAACACGTTCTGGAGCTGGTCCGTGCGCGTGCCGAGCGTGCTCTCCAGATGTGTTGCGCTTTGCCCAACCGCCGATTCCAAACTATTGAGGTTCTCACCTGCACCTTGAATGATCTGCGCCAGCTTGATCTGCTGCTGCGAGAGCTTCTCGATGAGGCCGGGAATGTCAGTGCCGAGCGTCTTGAGCGTATCGGTTACATTGCGGCTGGTGTTGAGAAGAGCATCGCGTTCGCCGGAGAGCTCGCCAATGAGACCGCGAATCTTGCGCTCGTTTTCTTCGTAGGACCGCTCGAGCGCCGAGACCTCGTTATGAACCAGAGCCTCTAGCTCACCGGCACGGCCAAGCGCTCTTGAGACAGCATCGTTCATGAAAGAAACCTGCCGCCGGACCGCCTGTCCAAGCGAAGCCACCGATTGCTCGGCCATGCGGTCCGGCTCGGCAAGGCGCACGGCGACTTCCGTCATCGTTGAGGACCGCAATCGCAATTCCTCTGAGCGCCAGGCCAGAAGCGCAAGGAAGTAGACGATGGCGATGGGAACGAGCAAAGCAGCGAACGTGAGGAACGTGTCGGGTTTGGCAAAGAGTGCGCCAAAACTGGTGCCTTCCGATATCCCCGAAGAAAAGTACGTCCAGGTGAAGATCGCGCCAAAGATTGCCCAGCAGATACTGACTATGGCGGCGTAGCGAAATGGCGTGGGCGCGGGCTTCTGATCAAGCGCATAGATCAGACCGCCTATTGATGGTGCGTCGTCATTGGCAGCAAGTTTTGTACGGACAGGACCGGCAGCCCGCCGCCTAGCGGAACGGCGGGAGGGTGAAGCGTCAGTGGCAGGCGGCTCGGACGCCGGTGCGCCCTGCATCAGATCGCCAAATTTTGGAATGGGCGGAGGTGTTCCTGCCTTCAGCTCCTTCCCCGGCTTGAATTCTGGTAGAACCGGCTCCGGCAGGGTCTCGGCTGGCTCGGCCGATCTATCTGACACGGCTTTATCTCCCGTGTCCGGCTGAGACGCATCAGGCGTTTTGAGTTGGGGCTCGTCGCGCTGCTCGGAGGGAACCTCCTCCGGCACTTCTTTTGGCAGAGCGCTTTTCTTCTTGTTGTCTTTGGCCATAGCCCCCGTCCGCAACGCACACCCGGCGATGCTGCCGGAGATGGCGACTCTAAACCACCCTAAGGAACACTCTCAAACAGGAATTGCTACTGTTCCCGGGTATTTACAGGCCCCGGGGCCCCTCCGCCCCGGACCGACCAGTCCCCGCCGCGGATAGGCTTCTTTTTGGGCCAAATTTAGGGGCCGGCGGGATCAAGGGGCCTGGGGGATCGTTAACAAAGCGCTGTCTGGCAAAGCGACAGTTTAGGTAAACTGAAGTATTCGCTTTTACGCGAGTTTATCTGGAGACATGCATAGTTAGCTTCAACCGGGACGAACCGCTGCGGGTTCGAGGCCACGGGAGGCTGTGGCCCCCAATCTGGGGGTCCATTTTGGTGTGAGGTCAGGGCAGGGCCATGTTTCAAGGGTCACCGGCAGGTATACCGCCGGCAGCAACTACCAGCTACGCGGCTGGTGAGGCAGGTTCCGGGGCGATGGAACCGGTGGATCGCGCACACCTCGCCCGCTACACCCTCGGCGATCCGGCCTTGGAACGAGAGGTTCTCGGGCTGTTTCTGGCGCAAATACCGCTTACGGTTGAATCCCTCAAATTCGCGGCGACCGACAAGGATTGGTACATGGCCGCACACGCCCTCAAGGGGTCAGCACGTGCCGTTGGTGCCTGGAAGTTATCCAGACTTGCTCAAATGGCTGAAAAATTTGGACGCGCGGCCGTCAATGCAGCCTCAGCCGGCATCATTACCGAGATCGAAAAGGCCACGGCCGAGGTTGAAAGCTACCTCGCCGATGCGATGCCCGAAGTTCAGCGCTGATCGAGATCAAGCCTCCAATCCCCAGCCGATAAGCGGCGGCGCCCAGTTCCGAAGCTGATTCTGCGCCCAAATCTGCGCCATGTGTCGCGCTTTTTGGCGACCAGCTTGAATTCGCGTTTTCCGCCGTCTAAGTGTCGCCGAGCGCGTGTCTCTCAGCACATCAACAAACTAGCCGGCAACACACGGTCTTGACGGGACGGCAGACCGTCAAGCCTCGCCAGGGAGCCGATGTCCACCATGGCCAAAATTACATTCATCCAACCGGACGGTGCCTCGCAGGAGGTGGAAGCCGAACCCGGCGTGACTGTCATGGAAGCGGCGAAGCTACAGTCGATCCCAGGCATCGAGGCCGAATGCGGTGGCGCCTGTGCATGCGCGACCTGCCACGTGTATGTCGATGAGGCTTGGCGTGACAAAACCGGCAGCCCGTCGCAGATGGAGGAGGACATGCTCGACTTCGCGTTCGACGTGCGCGGCGAGAGCAGGCTGTGCTGTCAGATCAAAGTGACACCCGAGCTCGACGGACTGGTCGTGCGGGTGCCCGCCAAGCAATTCTAGGACGTGCCGGGCATGAACACAGAATCCGCTGCAAACGGCTCATCCGGCGACCCAATCGAAGCCGACGTCCTGATCATCGGCGCCGGCCCTGTCGGGCTATTCGCCGTGTTCGAGCTGGGCCTCATGGATGTCAAATGCCATGTGGTCGATATCCTCGATAAGGTTGGCGGGCAATGTGCCGAACTCTATCCCGAGAAACCGATCTACGACATTCCCGGATTGCCGATCGTATCAGGACAGGAGCTGACCGACCGGCTCATGGAGCAGATCAAGCCGTTCGGAGCCGAGTTCCACTTGGGCGAAAGAATTGACATCCTCACGCGCAAGCAAGATGGCAGCTTTGAACTTGCGACCGATCGGGGCAAACGCTTTCATGCTAAGGTCATTGTCATTGCTGCAGGCGGCGGATCCTTTACGCCGAAGCGACCGCCCCTTGAGGGCATTGAGGCGTTTGAAGGGACCAGCGTCCACTATTCGGTACGCCGCATCGAGGATTTTCGCGGAAAGGACATCCTGATCGTCGGAGGCGGCGATTCCGCACTCGACTGGACGCTCAATCTCGAACCCGTTGCCAAGTCTCTGACGCTCCTGCATCGCCGCGATGATTTCCGCGGCGCTCCGCACTCGGTCGAGAAGATGCGCGCGCTGGTGCAAGACGGCAAGATCCGACTCATCATTGGTCAGGTAGGCGCGCTTGAGGGCAGCGAACGGGAGCTCAAGTCTGTTCTCATCAAGACGAAAGAAGGCGAGGAACGCATTTCCTGCGACGTGATGTTGCCCTTCTTCGGTTTGACCATGAAGCTCGGCCCTATCGCAGACTGGGGGCTTCAGCTCAGTGAAAATCTCATTCCAGTCGACACAGAAAAGTTCGAGACCAGCGAAAAGGGAATCTTCGCAATCGGTGACATCAACTGGTATCCGGGAAAATTGAAGCTCATTCTGTCAGGCTTCCATGAGGCCGCTCTCATGGCGCAGCAGGCGGCGCGCTATGTCTACCCGGACAAGAAGTTCTTGTTCCAGTACACAACGTCGTCCTCAAGCCTGCAAAAGAAGCTTGGGGTGCGCTAGGCGTGCCTCAGCGCTTGGAAAAGATATGCTGGAACATCCCCGGTAGGACCGCCATGGCGGCCTTCAGCTGCTTGCGCATGAATCCGAGATAAAGACGCGCGTAGGCGCGGCCTTTGAGCGTCAAGGGCAGAGCCCAATCGCAGACCTCAATCTCGTCGTCTGCCCAATCCATCTTATAGGCATCACCCGGAGCAAGAAGATCGAAGATCACAACGCCCTCGGCGTGCAAGCGGCGGATGCTGTTCTCCATGAGAATGACGCCTGCGCCGGATTTTTCAAATCTGCCGTCGTAGACGATGAGGTGGCCGGCTTGGTACCGGCCATTGCGGAAAGCGATCTCGATTGCAGCGGCGGTTTCTCCCGATTTCAGAACACTGACGCGCAATCCTGTGTCTTGTCTTTCGTCGGCGGCTACGGCGCAAAAGAAGGAATCAACGCGAGGGTCGGCCAGCGCGGGAGAAACCATGCCACGTCTTTTGAGCCAGTCGCGCTTGAGAGAAAGGGCCTGCTTTGTAAGCGCCGCCGCCTCGATGCCTGGCGCGTGCGTCTCGAACCTAACCGGCGCCCGCTCTTCGAGACGCCGGCGCAGGCGGCGACGGTTTCTGCGCACTTTTGCAGTATAGCGCTGCTCGTACGCCGCATATGTCGGGGCACTAAAGAGATTGAGATAGGGCGCCGTGAGCGCCTCGGACACCATCGCCCTTGACCGGGCAAGGAGCGGGGCAACGCTCGCATCGGCGCGCACCTTACGCAGACGGATCACGTCGGCTTGGCAGTTGGTCTGAAGAAAGCGCCAAGCCTCATCGAGAAGCTGTATCTTGTCGCCGCTCTCCTCGATCAGCGCGTCGCCATATTGACCAACAGGATCACCCATCCAGACGAGCTTGCGCACACTTCCGACCGTCTCCATGGCGAGAGGCCAGGCCATGATCAGGCGGCCTTCGCGTCTGCCTGTCAGGATAGCGAGGCGTGTGCGCGCTAGACCGGTGCGGTCCTCTTCAAGAAAGTGGTTGCACCAATGCCAAAGCCAATTGAACGATTGGAAAACAGAAACGCCCTTTCCGCACCGCGCAAAGAGATCATTCCAGTCGGATTCAAGGGCATCGAATGCAGCGCGGGTTGTGATCAGGGAAAGAGCACATCCGCCTGTTCGCACGACAAAATCATGGCGCTCCTGCAACGTCTGTTCAAGAACGTCTGGAGTAGCACAAGGTTGGAAGGTGTCGGCAACAACCGAGACTGCGGACGTATTTGACATCACACTTACACACTGGCAGCAGAAGACGGACCGTGTTTTGCGCAAGTCATGTGCCATAGCGAACCGTCCCATTTCAGGACGGTGGATCCCTGGTCGCGTCAATCAGAGCCCTAATCGTCGCTATAATCGCCAGGCAGCTTAATCTTTACGCCTTCGCTCTTCTTGCTGCTTTTGCCCCAACCTGAGAAGAGTCCCCCGTCCTGGGCGACCTTCTTGGGGGGCTTCGGAGTGAAGTCACCGGCGAGATGACGGTTGAGATCGGTTTTGATCTCCTTGGTCCGCTTCTCTGTGCAGTATCTAGGATTCTCGGCTGCCGCCTTGGTCACCCCGTTGTAGGCGACATCGTAAATCTTTTGCACGCGCGGCACATCCGCGGTCGATAGACCCTGTCCGATTTCAGAGGCAATGAACGACGCCTTAAGCTTGGCCGGATCGAAATTGTAGCCACATTTGATAGCGCGGGCGGACGTTGACCCCACCTGCAAAGCCCGGCTCGTCGGATCGCCCGTATAAGGAGCGGTCGGCTGCGATGTTGCGGCCGTTGCCGGCTTTTTGTCATCACCACCAAATATAGAGCCGGTTGAAAGACCGCCCAGTCCGGAACAGCCCCCAGCCAGGAGGGAAAGAAGAAACATGCAAAGTCGTGTGCAATTCATCGGGGCAGCTCAATTATCGCCATAACACGTTATGAACCCTTTGCAGGGGAATCGCACCGAGGTCAATTCGGGCGTATGAGTCATCCCTATGGTACCCCTGCCACGCCAGCACAAGAATGACCTTTTTTGAGGTTAATTGCGGCACGTGCGCGGCCAACGGCCAGAAATCTCAGCGCATCAGCTCCCGAATGGCCGAATCAAGACCCTGGAGAGTGAGGGGATACATACGCCCCTCCATCAGCCGCCGGACAAGCCCGATGGACGGGGTCCAATCCCAGTGCGCCTCCGGGACAGGGTTCAGCCACACGCTGTGCCCGTAAACCGACGTAATCCTGGACAGCCAGGTCGCGCCGGCCTCGTCGTTCATATGCTCGACCGATCCGCCGATATGCGTGATCTCATAAGGGCTCATCGACGCGTCGCCCACAAAAACGACTTTGTAGTCACCGGGAAAGGTGTGCAGAACGTCCAATGTGGGTGCGCGCTCGGTCCAACGGCGGATGTTATCCCGCCACAGGCTCTCATACGGACAATTATGAAAATAGAAATACTCGAGATGCTTGAACTCGGAGCGCGCCGCCGAAAACAACTCCTCCGCCTCCTTGACGTGCCAGTCCATCGAGCCGCCGACGTCAAAGAACATTAGAACCTTGACCGCGTTGCGCCGTTCTGGACGTAGACGAATATCGAGATACCCCCTGTGCGCCGTGCCCTTGATCGTGCTGTCGAGGTCGAGTTCCTCTGCGGCGCCTTCACGCGCAAAGCGCCGGAGTTTGCGCAATGCGACTTTGATATTGCGTGTCCCAATCTCAACATCGTCAGCAAGATCCTTGAACGCGCGTTTATCCCAGACCTTGATCGCGCGGCGGTGACGGCTCTCTTTTTGGCCTATGCGCACACCGGCCGGATTGTAGCCATAAGCGCCAAAGGGCGACGTGCCGCCCGTGCCGATCCACTTCGAGCCGCCCTGATGCCGCCCTTGCTGCTCAGCAAGACGCTTCTTAAGTTCCTCCATGATCTTTTCCCAGCCACCGAGCTCCTCAATGCGGGCCTTCTCCTCGTCAGACAGATAAAGCTCCGACAGCTTGCGCAACCACTCTTCAGGGATCTCGGCCTCAACGGCCTCCGCCATGAGATCGAGCCCCTTGAAGACGTGACCAAAAACCTGATCGAAACGGTCGAGGTGGCGCTCGTCCTTCACAAGCGCAGAACGCGAAAGATAATAGAAATCCTCGACCCGTCGCCCGGCACAGTCCGCTTCGAGAGCCTCCATCAGCACAAGATATTCCTTGAGCGTCACGGGAAGACGCGCACTGCGCAACTCGGTGAAGAACTTGACAAGCATGAAAAAAGCAGCCGGAAGCCAATGGTGGCCAAAACCCTAGCAACGGTTCCCGCAAAAAGAAAGAAGCCGCCCCGAAAGGCGGCTTCCCAGTGCTTGTTCTAGCTCAGCTTCGCTTAGAAGTTGATAAGCGCACCGAACTTGAAGAGGTCAAACTCCTCGAGTTCATTGTTGCCGTGGACGAGACCAGAGGCTGCACAGCCGAGAGCAGCACCAGCAGCATCATCACAGGTGATGTCACCCTCGTAATGCCGCCAAGCGATCCACATGCTCATAGCAGCCGCGTCGATCTCCTGCACGACACCGATGCCGTAGCGCTCAAGCTCAGCACTCGTGGCACCTGCGCCAGCCAGGAACGTCGAGATCTTGTCGTCATCGTTGCCGTACTCACCGTAGATGACGGTTGCGCCATGCGGGTTCCAACGGCCGCGGATACCGGCCTTGATGTACCACATGTCGCCTTCAGGATCGGTGGCCCAGAAGCCGAAGTCCTGCTCTTCCGCGGCATACGCGCCGTAGATGAACAGACCCGTCGGAACGTGCTGGATGAAGGCACCAACCTGCCAGGCAGAAGCCTCGTGACCCGTCGCGAACACCTGACCGACGCTGAACGGACCCGTTTCGTCCGTGCTCTCGTTGTAAGCACCGGCAACGGCAAGCTTGATGCCGCCGAACTCACCGGCGTAACGCAGCGAGATCGCCCACATGTCGTCCTCGCCCCAAGAGGCCGAGAAACCGAACCCAGCGAACGTCGGAGAATCGTAGCGGACCGAGTCGAGCGGATAGCCGTCGCAGTCACCAGCAACCGCACCACCGTTCGGCGCACAGTCAGCAAGGTCGAGCCAGGCGAACGGCAGATAAGCACCACCCGAGCGCAGAGCGAAAGCGCGCACGTCATAAAGAACGTAGTTCGCAGGAACCAGCGAGCCCGAACCGTCGACGATGATCGCCTGGTTGTCAGCAGCCGAAGACTGCTTACCAACGCTGAAGCGGCCAAGCTGATCGCTCTTGATGAACCAGTAGGAGTTCTCGACCGAAACAGCACCGCCGGACTGAACAGCCGCGAAGACGTTGTTGCCGTCACCGCCGTTGAATTGGTTCACGCCGAGCGAGTCATTGTCCATGATCTCGATGTTGAGAACATAACCAGCAGACCAGCCGGGTGCGATCTGGGCTTGGCCGGAGAACTTCACGTGCGTGCCGATCGAGACCGAGCCCGAATCCGTCACGTAAACGTTGCTCTCGTGGCCATCGTCCCACCACATCACGTTCTGCGTAACCCAGCCCGAGATCGTCAGGCTGACTTTGCGGTTGCCCTTACGGGCGGTCGTGGCCTCGAGCTCGGCGATGCGCTCTTCGAGGTCAGCGCAGCAATTCCCCCCGAGGTCTGCTGCGGACGCACTCGTCGCAAAACCAGCCATAAGGCCAGCCGCCGCGAGCGCGCTCAGGCTAAATTTCATCATAGACCTTCTCCCAATCTGCGTTGGCAATCGAGATGGCGGACTACGCCGGAACTCAGACGCGAAACGCAAACCAGGCCGCGCTCTTCGATAGGTGACGGGCACGAGACTCCCTCGGCTCGCCGTGGCTGGAGATTCAGTGATTCTCCCTCTTGCAACAATTACCAAGGGCATTTTTCCCGCGGTCAGCGGGAATCGTGTGGCTCAATCGCCACGAAACGCCGGGGAGTCTCTGCAACTTAAGGCTCGAAGCGGGCTCAAATCGGCCCTGACGGCACAGGCATGCCTGTGAATGGAGCGAGGGATAAGCCGTGTGTGGACCCCGGGCCTGTTGCGGGCCGAATGACCCCAGTCCGCGCCATGATAAGAGCAAACCCGCGACACTAAAGCATGTCCAACTTACGTTGACGCACCTGGCCAGCCCGCTCCCCCACCCGGCGCTATTGTCATCCCGGCGAACCCCTCCATTGTCATCCCGGCATTCAATGCCGGGATCCAGGGCGCCTGTATCTCGAAAGTTAGAGCGCGGGAGCGCCCCGTGCCACACCCCGGTCCGGCCCCCGACGGTCTTTGTTTTGAGCGAAATGCTGGAGCCAGTTGAACTGTGGATCCCGGGGTCAAGCCCCGGGATGACAGTGGCGATGATCGCCTGGCCAGCCCGCTCCACCACCCGGCGCTATTGTCATCCCGGCGAACCCCTCCATTGTCATCCCGGCATTCAATGCCGGGATCCAGGGCGCCTGTATCTCGAAAGTTAGAGCGCGGGAGCGCCCCGTGCCACACCCCGGTCCGGCCCCCGACGGTCTTTGTTTTGAGCGAAATGCTGGAGCCAGTTGAACTGTGGATCCCGGGGTCAAGCCCCGGGATGACAGTTGTGTATTCCACGACCGCTGCGACGGATATGGCGTTCTCGCACCCCTCCATTGTCATCCCGGCATTCAATGCCGGGATCCAGCGCGCCTGTACCCTCGACTGCTAGAACTCGGGAGCATCGCGTGGCCGCAACCTTCGTCCCGTCCGCGGCTGCCAGCTGCTTTTTGAGCGAAGAATTAAACTCGGCCGAACCCTGGATCCCGGGGTCAAGCCCCGGGATGACAACAGCGTTGGGCCGAGGAGTGCGTGGTTCGAGCTACTAAATTGACCGGCCTCCAACAGTACCACCCACGCCCGGGGGTGGGCAGGGGCCGTCCGGTGAGGTTAAGTCTGACGTAAGAGGGTTCTCGCAAGTAAGTGCTCCACAAACAAAGAAGAAAGCCGCCCCTTTCGGAGCGGCTTCCCAATTTTCTCGGTTCAAATCAGCTTCGGATTAGAAGTTGATCAGAGCGCCACCTTTGATGAGGTCGAACTCATCGAGCGAGTGAGTTCCGAACCCACCGAGCTCGTTATCGCATAGCTGGGCGCTGCCGGCATGATCGGTACACGTGATATCGCCTTCATAGTGCCGCCAGGCGAGCCACATGGACATCGCAGCCGCATCGATCTCTTGCACGATACCAACGCCGTAACGCTCAAGCTCGGAGCCAGTTACACCATAAGCCGTGGTGGCCAGTGCGCTCGAGATCTTGTCCTCGTCACGGCCATACTCACCGTAAATAACCGTATGACCGAGCGAGCTCCAGCGCTGACGGATACCAGCCTTCACATACCACATATCGCCTTCCGGATCGTTGACATCGAAGCCAGCGTCCTGCTCTTCCTCGGCATAAGCACCGTAGAGGAAGATGCCCGATCCGACGTGCTGGATATAAGCACCGACCTGCCAGGCCGAGGCTTCATGAACCAGACCGAATACTGGCCCGACACTGAAGGCGCCCGTTTCGTCCGTCGACTCGTTGTAGGCACCGGCAACAGCAAGCTTGAAGCCACCAAACTCACCGGCGAAGCGCGCGGACACCGCCCACATATCATCCTCGCCCCAAGAGGCCGAGAACGAGAACCCGCCGAACGTCGGAGAATCGTAGCGGACCGAGTCGAGCGGATAACCGTCGCAGTCGCCTGCAACCGCGCCACCGTTCGGCGCACAGTCGGCAATGTCAAGCCACCGAGCGTTACCGCCTGCGGCGCTGGCGCCGAATCTCACGCCATTTACGGACAGGAAGAAGGCGCGGACGTCATAGAGAACGTAGTTCGCCGGAACCAGCGAGCCCGAACCGTCGACGATGATCGCCTGGTTGTCCGCAGCCGAAGACTGCTTACCAACGCTGACCCGGCCGAGCTGTTCGCTCTTGACCCACCAGTAGGAGTTTTCGATCGAAACGACGCCGCTGCCGATGCCGCCCTGGACGTTGCCGAAGACGTTGCCGCCGTCACCGCCGTTGTCCTGGTCGATGCCGAGCGAGTCATTATCCATGAGCTCGATGTTGATGTTGTAACCAGCCGACCAGCCGGGTGCGATCTGAGCTTGGCCGGCAAATCTCACGTGGGTGCCGATCGAGACCGAGCCCGAGTCGGTAACGTACACGTTACTCTCTTGGCCGTCGTCCCACCACATCACGTTCTGGGTGACCCAACCCGAGATCGTCAGGCTGACCTTGCGGTTGCCCTTGCGAGCCGTGGTGGCCTCAAGTTCAGCGATGCGCTCTTCGAGGTCGGCGCAGCAATTCCCCCCGAGGTCGGCTGCGGACGCCGTCGTAGCAGCGCCTGCGAGCAGGCCGGCCGCCACCAAGGCGCTGAGGCTATACTTTGTCATTTACCTTCTCCCGTCTACTTCACTTCTAACGGGCGCTTGACGCAACCAACGTCAACACGCACACATCTCGCTCAGCGGCAGCACGAGTGGACCGAATCACCGCTTCGGGCATAGATACTACGCAGAACTCGAGTGAGGGCGAAACCACTTTAACGACGTTTTAGACGGATTTCAGACCCTCTGTGGCGCTCTTGCAACGAAATCATAGAGCCCCCTTAAGATATTGAAAAATAATGGGAAATAGACCGCCCCATTTGTGCCACACAACACTTCGGACCGGCGACTGAGAGGCTAGGGTCACACCCGAGGATAAGTCAGTAGAGTGTCGCCATCCGGTGAAGAGAAGCTCTTACAAATCGCCTCCGAATTGCGCGCGAAGTGCACTCAACGAGCTGAATTGCGTAGGACTTTTAACCATAGCCGAACGCGTCCACGATGACGCGAGATTGAGCAGTCTGCACAACATATAGCTCAGGCGGAGTGTGACACGATGGGTTGTCAACACTGTGTGCATTACGTGCGGGGATGGCACGACCGACGCGCCCTGAAATGGCGCCAACCGACAGAGTAAGCTGCCCAAGAAATCGGCATGCGCGTCTCTAGCAAGTATTGCCCGTCGCAGCAGGACAATGCGCCCGATTACAGACCCAATCCGGTTTGAGTATGCACGTGAAGAAATGACAACGCGCGCACGATGGGCAGGCCCTGCGCGTGTGTGCCCAAGAACTGGAGATCGACCAACAGGCCATGTTTGTAGCGTCGAAAGATCATAAGAGACGTGCGCTTCGAGCTGCCGTCGCAACAGCGATCGCAACCGCAGTATTTGCGGGCACCTCAGCGCAAGCGCAATCGGGCGACGCCTCGGGAAAGGACGCAAGGCAGGCTGAAACGGACGCACCGGCGCCGACAAAGCCTCCTAAGGTGAACCGGGAAATTGCCGAAGCCGCGCGGCTTCTCAAAGGTCCCGCCGCACACCCGGAATGTGTCTGGATCGGAAGGCGTATTGTCACTCTCTTATGGCGGGATGATCTCAATACAGCCGCCTTACATCGCAAACTCTACACCGGCTTCAAGTGTCCGCCCGCACACATTCAAAAGGCTTTTCGCTGTATCGTGCGTCAAGGAGATCTCAATCCCAAAGCATCCGAGAAATTGAACAAGCGTGTGCACAACTGCTGGGTGCGTCCAGACTTTGATCCGTCATCCGCGGCGCTCACCAAATCCGCTGATCGTGCAAAAAAGGCGAAGGTGACCGAGTAGACTTTCCTCCACTCTGATCAAAAAGAAACCGTCGGCGGCTCAGCGACGCAGCACGCGCACGATGGCTGAACGCCCTGCTTTCGACACAGATACCGCGTCAATGCTCAATCAAAGAACACGCGGTCTCGCGGCAGCCGAATCCGGATGTTGCTTCGTACAAATGCGAGCAAATCTGTCGGATTGGCCGAACGTCTGAAGTCTTCGTCAAACGTCGGATTAGCAATGCGCTCTCTTACAGTGGCTGCAATCGCCGTCGTCCTAGGTCTGCACGCCGGTCTCTGGGTTGCCTTGAGGAGTGAGGCATCCGCACCGGACGTTCGTACTCCGCTGCAAAGCCTGTCCTATGCACCGTTCGAAGCGAATACTGGCGCTGAAAACGGGGACGTCGCACACGCTGAGCGCATCCGCAGCGATCTCGAGAAGCTGGCCCCCTCTACCCGCGCCGTTCGCACCTATTCATCGACGGCAGGGGCCGAACGTGTAGCAGGTATCGCAAGCGAATTCGGGCTCAAGGCGTCCATCGGTGCCTGGATCGACAAGAATACAGACCGAAACACGCGCGAAATCGGAAGCGTCATCGGCCTCGCCAACCAACATCCCAACGTTCAAAGCGTGTTTGTCGGCAACGAAACCATTTTCCGCGGCGAGCAGACCGTTGAGGAACTCGTGAAATTGATCGGCAACGTCAAGCGCGCCGTTTCCGTCCCAGTAACAACGGGCGAGATTTGGAACGTCTGGCTGGAACATCCCGAGCTCGCCTCAGCCGCCGACTACATTGCGGCCCACGTTCTCCCCTACTGGGAGGGCATCACTGCGGAAAAGGCGGCCGACCAAGCCGTCATCATCTACAACAAGTTGCGAGACGCCTATCCCGGAAAGCGGATTGTCATTGCCGAATTCGGCTGGCCAAGCGCCGGGCACAACCTCAAATCTGCCGTTCCCGGTCGCCGCAAACAAGCCGAAGTCTTGCGCCGCTTCGTGGCGAGCGCTGACGCTTACGGCATTGACTACAACATCATCGAAGCCATCGATCAGCCTTGGAAGTCCTTCGAAGGAAGTGTCGGGCCATATTGGGGTGTGTTCGATACCAATCGGGAGCCGAAGATGTCTTGGGCCGGTCCGATCCTGGCCCACGACTATTGGAAACATGCCGGATTGGCGCTGCTCCTCGGCCTATTGCTCTCGATTCCAATCCTCACGCATTCGGCCACAACACTCATGCAGGCGGCATGTATGGCCATTGCCGCCAACGGCGTAGGAGCCTGGGCGGCTGCAGTGGCAGCGTATTGGTTCGAGCACTATTTCGTTCCCGGCGCGGCCTTCGCGTATGCGGCCGGCGTCTTGCTCCTTGTTCCGCTTGCCCTCTTCGTGCTTGTCCGCATTGAGGAGTTCGCCGCTATCGTCTTCGGACGCATGCCCCAGCGTCTTATTGCGGACGAGGCTCGTCAATTTGCGTCTCGTCAGCGTCGGCCCATGGTTTCGATCCACGTTCCGGCACATTGCGAACCACCCCACATGTTGATCGCAACGCTTGAGTCCGTTGCAGCACTCGACTATCCGGACTTTGAATGCATCGTCGTCGTCAACAACACGCCGGATCCGGCTCTATGGCGGCCGGTTAAGACCCGCTGCCGGCAATTGGGGCGCCGATTCAAATTTGTTCGCGTCGAAGGCCTTGAAGGCTTTAAAGCCGGAGCCCTGAGGCAAGCGCTGAACCAAACGTCGCCGAGGGCCCAGATCATCGGCGTACTCGATGCTGACTATGTTGTAGGCCCGGATTGGCTGAGCACTCTTGTGCCGTATTTCGGGGATGCGCGCGTCGGCCTGGTACAAGCACCCCAAGATCACCGGGATGGCGCACGCAGCCCCGTCCATGCCGCAATGAACAGCGAGTACGCGGGATTTTTCGACATTGGCATGGTCCAGCGAAACGAGGTCAATGCCCTTATCGTGCATGGAACCATGTGCCTGATCCGCCGCCAAGCATTGGAGGAGGCAGGCAGCTGGTCAAGCGACACCATCTGCGAAGACTCCGATCTCGGCCTGACGCTTCTGGAACAGGGTTGGCAAATCCACTACACGCACACGCGCTTCGGCCATGGTCTCCTCCCCGACACACTTGAAGCCTTCCGCAAGCAACGCCATCGCTGGGCCTATGGCGGCGTGCAAATTATCAAGAAGCATTGGCGCCAGTTTGTACCGGGTGCCAGCAACTTGACGCACGATCAACGCCGCGAGTTCGCGCTTGGTTGGGCGGGATGGCTCGGCGCAGAAAGCGTCGGTGTGGCAGTGGCACTGTTCAATCTGGTGATGCTGCCATTCATACTCTTTTTTGATGCGGCGGTGCCCAATGCCATTCTCACCGTTCCTATTGTCGCGAGTTTTGCCGTTGCGCTTGTGCATTTCACGGTCCTTTACCGCCTCCGCAGCAGGCGATCCATGAAGGACATGGCAGGCGCACTCGTTGCCGCCATGTCCGTGCAGCGGACAATTGCACGTGCCGTCATATGCGGCCTGGTACGCAACAGGCTTCCCTTTATCGTCACAGCCAAAGGCGGCGCGGAGAAATGCAACGCTTGCCGCATCGTAACGGGTGAAGCCGCAGTGGGGGGCTTGCTCGCGGCCGGCGCGGCGGCCCTGTACGGAAGCAATATCAACGACGTCAAGGCCTACAATCTCTTTGCAGGTGTCTTGGCCTTGCAAAGCTTGCCGTTTCTAGCAGCAACCGGGTTGCGTCTCCTCGAGGCGTCACGACTAAACGACTACACGTTCTGGGAGCGCGTGCGGGTGCGTTATATCCACCCGGCCACCAGCAAGGCGCTTGCCATCACCCGCGCCGCCAATGCCAAGATTGCGGCCCCCATTGTTCGAACCTGGCAATGAACCTCCAGAGCGGCCGCCGATGCTGGGTCCGCAATAACGCGCGCGGCAGCCAGACGCGAACGTCAGCATCAAGATTAGAAGCTCCCCCAATTATTTGACGGCGTGTTCCCCTGGGAACAGACCGTCGCCGTCCATCGGTCCATCCTGAAAATTGGACGGCATGCGTCCGGCCACACAATCACAATGCCCCCACGCCGGGAAGGGCAGACGTGATGCGTCGGGCGCCCTACTATGGAGAACGTGCATGTCTGCACTTACTGTGGCGTGGAGCGATCGTTCCATGCTGGTCCGGCTCGCCTTTTTTCTGCTACGCTCGAATTGGCAAGTGGGGAGAGGGCGTATGAGTAAGTATCCAAGCAAGTTCCAGCGGTTTTTCGGCAAAGGCCCTGCGCAGGTCGCAATATCCCTCTTCGCTATATGGATCGGCCATGCCGCGTCTGTTACGCCGGTCTCCGCAGCCGAGGCGGTGATGAGCCGGGGCGACGCGGCTGTCACGCAATTTTCAGGTGCCAAAACCGACGCCGATGTCCCTAAGAAGGTCCATCCTCTCGATGTGACTCTTATTGATCAGGACGGTGTTTCACTCAACATCTACGATCTCTCCAATCTCGGCACGCCGGGCACAGGCGAAATTGCCGATGTCGAGGCCAGGCTTAGCTTCAAGGCCCGTGACATCGGGCAGGTCTTCGGCGTTGCACTCGATAGTCTTACCTCTGATCAGCCCCCCAATATTTATGTTGGCGCCTCCTCCCTCTACGGTTTGCAAATCGTCGGCGACCGCGATGGCGATACAATTCGCCTGGCAAAAGGTGAGCCCGGCGCCCAATGGATGCCGGGTCAGTGGGGTAAGGAAAGAGGCGGTGGACCGGGCACGATCTGGAAGATCGACGGAACCACAAAAGAGATCTCGCTTTTCTCCAACATTATTAGCGGAGACCTCGAGAACGCCGGACCAGGTCTCGGCGGCATCGCCTTTGATGCGCTCGCACAACGCCTCTACGTGGCCAATCTTGAAACCGGCAAGATCCATATGCTGGACATGGCCGGCCGCGAAATGGCGCTCTACGACCACGGCACCAATGGCCGCCCGAACGCGGGCCTTGATCCCGTTGCCTGGGACGGCACGGGACGCATGTTCCTCGAAAGCCCCGAATTCGATGTCGAGAACCCCGAAACGTGGGGTTACGCCGACAAGCGCCGCCGCGTCGTGGCGCTCGCGGCCGAGAACGATCGGCTGTATTACTCCGTCGCAGATGGCCCGGTCGTTTGGTCGGTCGGTCTGCGTGTTGACGGTAGCTTCCTGGAAGACGCGCGCCTAGAGGTCGACGTCACCGGAACGCCCAACAACAATATGATCACCGGCATCGCCTTCGACGGCCCGGAAACCATGTACGTCACGCAACGCGGCGATACGGCCGGCAGCTACGAGTATACGACATTCGCCCGGCCGCAGAAATCATCGGTTCTGCGTTACACCTGGAGCCAAGAGGACAGTGCCTGGGTCGAATCTCCCGAGGAATACGCAGTGGGCGAAGAGCCCGTGCACCGCGCCACCAACGGCGGCCTTGCACTGGGCTATGGCTACGACAGCGACGGCAACATCGATTACGACAAATGCCGGCAAACGCTTTGGACGACCGGCGAGCACTTGATTTCCGGCGGTGAGAGAACCGTGCACGGCTTGCAAGGCCAGGATAAAACGAATGGCCAAAGCATGTCCGGCGCTGGGCCGAGGTCCGGCTCCACCGCACTCCAAGGTGATTTTCGCGAAGTCCGCGAAACGGAACTAGAGCCTCCGGAAGGGGCTTGGTACACGGCAAGCGACGAGCGGGAGGGCGACGAGAAGGCGCATGGCTACGTCGGTTCAATTGCCACGTTCGCGCCCTGCGACGGCGAATCCATCTCAGAAGGCGACCGGCCATTACCGGAATGGCCTCCCGTGTCGCCTGAGCCGCCGGAAAAAATTCCCGGCATGTACATTCAAAAGGAGTGCTTCCCGGGCCTCATTGGTGGGGTCATCACCTGCCGCATTTCGGTGACAAATATTGGCCTCGATCCGTGGTCGCCGGTGACCATCTCAGATACGTCGACCATTCTGGCTGGGCCTGACGCAGGCCAAGACGTGCCCATCGTTGGATTCACCCCCGACGCACCCGACTGGCTTTGTAGCCCCGTTCCAACAACCGCGTTCCAATGTGTCCTGCCGGCCGGCATCGTTCTTCCAGGCATGACTCGCTTTGTCGATGTCCAGGTCGATACCGCACCTCTCGCGGCAGCCGGAAACGGCGGATTCCGCAACTGCGCCGCTCTGCTTGCGCCCTTTGGCGGCATTGCGTGCGCGGAAGGCGCGACCGGACTATCTGGCCTGATCATCAATAAGACAGGCGATGATGCGTGCAACCCCGGCGATCCATGCAAGTTCGTCATGACCATCAGCAACGGTGGTACCAAGACATTTACTGGCGACGTTCAGATTTCGGATTCGATGTTCGTGGGCGGCGCCGGCGTCGCAGCGCCCATCACAGCAACCGATCTCAACTGTAACGGTGGCAACCCAGCAGCGCTTCCCTTCACCTGCGTCGTCCCCGTGTCGATTGCGCCGGGTGATACGCAAGACTATTCGGTCGTGGTCACTATGCCGGCCGCGCCTCCGAGCTACTGGGCGCAGAACTGCTTTGCAGCGTTTGATCCGGGCTTTGCGCCACCCGGTGGACCGTTCCCATCGCCTGGCGGTCCTGGTGGCCCCGGCTTTGGCTCACCGGCTAATCCCGCGTGCCATTGGGTGAAGGCGGGTAATCCACCGCCGCAGTCCAATCTCATCATTTCGAAGTCGAACATCGGTGACACGTGTGATTCCAGCATCGGCACTGGCGTTGCCTCGTGCGAGTACGAGATCAACATCAAGAACGACGGTCCGTCGCCGTTCAATAATGTAATCACCATCGATGAGACGACGCCTCCGGGCAGCAATCTCTTCCTCGATCCGAACTGGCCATGTGCGGGCGGCCCTCCGGTCTCCACGTGCACAAGTCCGGCCGCGATCCCAATCGCACCCGGCGACACGTTCACGCTGAAGGCAACCATCCAGATCCCGGCGCTCCTCACCGAACCAACATGCCAGGTGCCGAACACGGTTGCCATCACGGCTCCGGTTGGCGCACCTTGGAACATCCTGGGTGGCGACGATACCGCCAACGCGACCCACAACACGGCTCTGATCGCAACTCTCAATCCGGACGGTACGGTGAGCGTCGCGTGCGATCCAACAAACCTTAAGACCGAAAAGAAGATCGTCTCCTGCACGGATGCACCAGGCAGCAAGACGTGCACCTATAACGTGACGGTCAGAAACATGGGTCCCGACCCCTACACGGGTCCGATCAACATCGAAGACAGCTTCTCAGCTGCACCGACCTCGGTCACCTTCTCCGATGGCTGGAACTGTTCAGGCGGCGGTGCGGACTATCTCTGCACCAAGGATAAGGTCGAGTTTGCGGCACCCGACAAGCCCGGCCTGCACAGCGTCACGCTCGAGATCAAGGCAACGATCCCGACCGCTGACCAATGCACCGTGCAGAATACGGTACATATGTCGTTCCCGCTTGCCGGTACGCGCTTCAATCAACTTGGCCACGATGACACCGACAGCGTCTCAAGCCCGGTGAACTCGCCGAAGTGCCAAGAGAAGCCGACGTGCGAAGCGCCAGGTGACGGCGAATTCCAGTCCGCATCGGGTGCCTGCGTCTGTCAGGAAGGCTTTACACGCGAACGCGACGGAACCTGCCAACCGATTGATCCGGTCGAACCACCGGACCGCGAGACCTGCCCCGATGGCAATCCCATTCCGAGAAGTGGCAAATGCCCGTGCGAGCCCGGCACGACGTGGAACAGCGAAACGTTCACGTGTGAGGGCGAAGAACAGTGCGTGCCCGGTCCGAACGAGTACCGCACGTCGTCCGGTCAATGCGTCTGCAAATCCGGATACCGCCGCCGTGATGGCGAGTGCGTCCGCATCATCGTCGACCCCGTGCCCGACCCTGACAGGTGCATACCGGGTCCGAACGAATATCGCTCGTCCAAAGGCAACTGCTATTGTAAGGATGGCTACGAACGCGACGATCGCGGACTCTGCGTCCCTGAACGCGAGCTCTGTATTCCGGGCCCGAATGAGTATCGGTCCTCGCGCGGCTACTGTTATTGCCGCGACGGCTACGAACGGGATTCCTACGGCATCTGCGTACCCATCGCTGAGGTGTGCATTCCGGGACCCCGCGAGTACCGTACACGAGACGGTTGGTGCGCGTGTTTGCCCGGATTTGAGCGTGACGACCTTGGTCGCTGTGTTCCGGTGATCGTCATCTGCATCCCTGGCCCCAACGAGAAGCGTACGACATTCGGCCGCTGCGTCTGCAAACGCGGCTACGAGCGCAATCGTTACGGCAAGTGCGTGCCCGAGTGGCCGCAATGTCCGCCGAGGTGGCACTACTTCCATGGCGAATGCGTGCCGGACCACGACCCGGAGAAAGAGTGCAGGAAGCTCGGCGGTGAGTGGTATCACGGCAAGTGCATTCTGCCGCCAGATCCGATCAAGGAGTGCAAGAAGAGGGGCGGTAAGTGGAAGAAGGGCAAGTGCATCTTCCCGCCGGATCCGATCGAGGAATGCGAGATGAAGGGTGGCCGGTGGAGCCACGGCAAATGCATCATCGAACCCGACCCGATCAAGGAGTGCAAGAAGAAGGGCGGCACCTGGAACGGCCGGACGTGCATCCTTCCGCCGGATCCCAAGGAGGAGTGCAAGAACAAAGGCGGCAAGTGGAAGCGCGGCAAGTGCATCCTCCCGCCCGACCCGGCCGAGCAGTGCAAGAAGAAGGGCGGCACCTGGAGCGGCCGGACGTGCATCCTCCCACCGGATCCCAAAGAGGAGTGCAAGAAGAAAGGCGGCAAGTGGCGGAAAGGCAAATGCGTCCTGCCACCGAGCCCAGCCGAGCAATGCAAGAAGAAGGGCGGCACGTGGAATGGCAAGACGTGCGTCATGCCGCCGAGTCCCAAAGAGGAGTGCAAGAAGAAGGGCGGTAAGTGGCGGAAAGGCAAATGCGTCCTGCCACCGAGCCCAGCCGAGCAGTGCAAGAAGAAGGGCGGCACGTGGAATGGCAGGACATGCATCATGCCGCCGAGTCCCAAAGAGGAATGCAAAAAGAAAGGTGGGAAGTGGAAGAACGGCAAGTGCATCACTGGCCCTACGCCAGCAGAGCAGTGCAAAAAGAAGGGCGGCAAGTGGAATGGCAAGAAGTGCACCTTCCCTCCGAGCCCGGCTGAGCAATGCAAGAAGAAAGGTGGCAAGTGGAAGAACGGCAAATGCGTGACCGGTCCGTCGCCTCAGCAGCAATGCAAGCAGAAGGGCGGCAAGTGGAAGAACGGCAAGTGCGTGACTGGTCCGTCGCCCAAGCAGCAATGCAAGCAGAAGGGCGGCAAGTGGAAGAACGGCAAGTGCGTGACTGGTCCGTCGCCCAAGCAGCAATGCAAACAGCGCGGCGGCAAGTGGAAGAACGGTAAGTGCGTGACTGGTCCGTCGCCCAAGCAGCAATGCAAACAGCGCGGCGGCAAGTGGAAGAAAGGCAAGTGTCTCACGCCATCCTGAGCAGAGACGTAGTCACAGCAAAACGCTAAAGGGCGGGCGGAGAAATCCGTCGGCCCTCTATCTTCGGCGAGCCCGAGCACAATGGCGGTTCGCCCCAATGCAAAAGGCGCCCAATCCCTGAGCTGGGGCCAGACGCCTCGTTGTGCCGCTTGTCAGGCAGAAAAGTTATGCTTCCCCGGGAAAGTCTCGCCGTGCCGGACCGACGTACAGCTGGCGCGGCCGGCCGATCCGTTGCTCGGGGTCCTCGATCATTTCTTTCCACTGCGCGATCCACCCAACCGTACGTGCGACGGCGAACAGCACGGTGAACATGGACACCGGGAAGCCCATCGCGCGCAGCGTGATTCCGGAATAGAAATCGATATTCGGATAAAGCTTCTTGCTGACGAAGTACTCATCCTCAAGCGCGATGCGTTCGAGCTCCATGGCAACGGCAAGAAGCGGCTCATCGCGAATATCGAGCGCGTCCAGCACTTGGTGGCAGGTCTTCTGCATCACCTTGGCGCGCGGGTCGTAGTTCTTGTAGACGCGATGACCGAACCCCATAAGACGAAAACCGGACGTCTTGTCCTTAGCTTTCTTGATGTATTCGGGGATCCGGTCGACTGTGCCGATTTCCTCGAGCATGTTGAGCGCGGCTTCGTTGGCCCCGCCATGTGCCGGCCCCCAAAGGCAGGCGATCCCGGCCGCAATACACGCAAAAGGATTAGCCCCCGACGAACCCGCGAGGCGCACCGTTGACGTCGATGCGTTCTGCTCATGGTCGGCATGCAGAATGAATATGCGGTCAAGCGCACGCGCAAGGATCGGATTGACGACATAAGGTTCGCACGGTGTCGCGAAACACATCTGCAAAAAGTTCGATGTGTAATCGAGATCGTTTCGCGGATAGATAAAGGGTTGGCCGAGGGAGTACTTGTAGGCCATCGCCGCAATCGTCGGCATCTTGGCGATCATGCGGTTGGTCGCCACCACGCGGTGGTAGGGGTTGTTGATGTCGGTGCTGTCATGATAGAATGCGGACAAGGCGCCGACCACGCCGACCATAATTGACATTGGATGCGCGTCACGCCGGAATCCGGTGAAGAACCGGGTCATTTGCTCGTGCACCATCGTATGCTTATTGATCGTGCGCCGGAACTCACGGAATTCGTCATTGGTCGGCAGCTCGCCATTCAGCAGCAGGTAGCAAATGGCGAGGTAGTTGGAATGTTCGGCGAGTTGGTCGATTGGGTATCCGCCATACAAAAGCTCTCCCTCATCACCATCAATGTAGGTGATCCGCGACGAACAGTTCGCCGTGGATGTAAAGCCCGGATCGTAGGTGAAGTGTCCAGTCTTGCCATAGATGGTACCGATATCGAGCACTCTTGGGCCGATTACGCCGCCGCGAATGGGGATCTCGATCGACTCTCCATCGAGGAGCAGGCGCGCCGTCTGGTCTGCCGCAGCCGCTTTTTTGGTCTTCACTTCGGCGGTCATCAGTTGCTTCCTCTTCTTGGCATCTCGATCGCAGCCTGACAGGGACGTGGCCGGATCGCCCCGGAAACGGCAGGCCAAACTGGCCGGCACACGATGTTGCACTGCACTCTACACGTTACGAAGACGTTTAAACAGCCCAATCAAATGTGACCTTGGTCGTCATCCGTAAGGCAAATTTCTCTCCTCCAGAGTTCTAACCTTCAGAGAAAACGAGAATTTCTTCCGACCGGAGTTCCGGCGGTCAGGACCTCAATCTGCTCAGCCCGCCTGATCCTTCAAACGTGCCAAAGCCTCCTCGCGGCCAAGCACAGCCATCACGTCAAACACGGGTGGCGATACGGTCCGGCCCGTGAGCGCTGCCCGCAGCGGTTGGGCCACCTTGCCGAGCTTGGTACCGGAGTCTTCGACGTATGCGCGAACTTCAGCTTCGAGCGTCGCCGCCGTCCACTCATCGAGCCCGTCGAAGCGCGAAATAAGCGCGCCAATCGCCTTTTGGGCCTCTTCGTTGAGCAGTGATTTGGCCTTCTCGTCTGCCTTCAACGGGCGTTCGGCAACCAGATAAAGCGCGCCATCGACCATCTCACAAAGCGTTTTCGCACGCGCCTTCAATGACGGCAGGGCACCGGCCAGCTTGCCCCATCCCGCCTTCTCGAACCGACCGGCAAGGTCAGCCCCCGTTTTCACACCGTCAAGTTGGGCCATGACGGATTTGGCCAGTGCAACATCCGATCGGGGCGGCGCCTTAGGATCGACGGCCAGGTCAACAAGAGCGACGAAGTCAAGATGCCCCAACATAGATTTGATACGGTCGAGCAACACGTCCTCAGACGTCTGCCGGATGTAATGCGCATTGAGATCATCGAGCTTTTTGAAATCAAAACGCGCAGCCGATTTGTTGATATCTTTGATGTCAAACCATTCGATCAACTGATCCGTCGACATAATCTCGTCATCGCCATGGCTCCAGCCGAGCCGGACGAGATAATTTCTGAGCGCGTCCGGCAGATAGCCCATAGCGCGATAATCTTCGACGCCCTGGGCGCCATGACGCTTCGAAAGCTTGGCACCATCCGCGCCGTGAATGAGCGGCACATGCGCAAAAGTCGGCAGGGTCCATCCCATCGCCGCATAGATCTGGCTTTGCCGCGCCGAGTTCGTCAGATGGTCGACACCGCGGATGACATGTGTGACCGCCATGTCGTGATCGTCGACCACGACCGCAAGATTGTACGTCGGCGTGCCGTCCGAGCGGAGAATGATGAGATCGTCAAGGTCTTTGTTCTGGA
Source organism: Hyphomicrobium sp. (assembly GCA_965222835.1). Lineage (GTDB taxonomy): Bacteria > Pseudomonadota > Alphaproteobacteria > Rhizobiales > Hyphomicrobiaceae > CBDCUQ01. The sequence continues at coordinate 1,473,482 of CBDCUQ010000004.1, read as the reverse complement.
AGACTGTGCGCCCTTGCACCACGTCCTCGATCACCGTCTCACCTTCGCGCGGCGCTTTGAGGCGCACCGCGGGCTTCGCATCCTTTGGTGCTTCACTCTCTTCGCGATCTCGCCAGGGCGATTGAAAAATCTGCGGGCGCCCTGCGGCTCTGGCCTTTTCGCGCGCGGCCTCGATCTCGGCGGGCGTACAGTAGCAGCGATAGGCCTTGCCCGTTCTCAGAAGCTTCAGCGCCACGGCGCGGTGCCGTTCGGCGTTTGCGAACTGCGAGACCGCCTCCCCCTCCCAATCGAGCTCCAGCCACTTGAGCCCGTCGAGAATGGCCGCAACAGCCGCAGGATTGTTGCGCTCGCGGTCTGTATCCTCAATCCGCAATAAGTAGCGCCCGCCTGTGTGCTGCGCATAAAGCCAGTTAAAGAGCGCTGTGCGCGCCCCTCCGATATGCAAGTATCCCGTGGGCGAAGGGGCAAAGCGCACGACGGGCTTTGCGCCGCCGCTTGCGGATGTTTTAGTCATAGATATTCGGCCAGTGGTCGTGAAGTCTGATATTGGCGGCGCATGTAGCACAGGGTTGGCCCCCGGGTAAGTCCAAGCGGGGTGGGCGCGCGGAATGGCAACCGACTTAGAAAGCGATCCGCACGAAGAAACCACCCGGCGCCGGGGCGCTGTGTCGCGGGGCCTCGATAGAATTCAAGCGGTTGCCGGACGACTCTCAGAGACGCTGGATCAAGAGCGTTCGCGCCTCTTTCTGTGGCTTCCTGTTCTCCTTGGTACGGGGATTGCACTCTATTTCAGTCTTGGCACGGAGCCGGGACCGGGACTGGCATTGGCGCTTCCGGCGCTTGTTTTCGCGGCTTGGCTCGCCTCCGGCCGCCGGCCCTACGCCGTCCGTGTGGGACTTGCCGCCCTCCTCGCCGTCGCGAGCGGCTTCTCTCTTGCCAAGATGAGAACGGAGTGGGTGCGGGCACCGATCCTGGAACGCAGTCTGTGGTCGGTCGAGGTGCGGGGTGTCGTTGAGCTTATCGAGCCACGCCCCAGTCGCGGCCAGCGCATCACCTTGCGCGTAACGGAACTCGGCGATGTGCCGGCGGAAAAACGCCCGCATCGGGTGCGCGTGCGCACGCTCCAGGTGCTCGAGGGGTTGCGGCCCGGCGAAGCAATCCGTCTCAAAGCGCGATTGTCTCCTCCAGCCAGTCCATCTCTGCCCGGTGATTACGACTTCGGCCGCCGAGCCTGGTATGCGGGCTTAGGTGCCGTCGGCTATTCCTTGGCCAAGCCAACACGTGATGAGCACGTTGTTCCGGAAAAGCGTGGTCTTGAGTGGCGCGCCCGCGTCGAGCGCCTGCGCCAACAAATCGGCGTGCGAATTACGGCGGCGCTCCCAGGGGAAACGGGCGCAATCGCTAACGCGTTGATCACCGGCGAGCGCGGCGCCATTTCGGACGAAACCAACACCGTGTACCGGGACTCCGGATTGTTGCACATGTTGTCCATCTCCGGCCTGCATATGGCGATCATGGCCGGAGCGGTGTTCCTCTTCGTGCGAAGCCTGCTCGCGGCAGTACCAAACATCGCCTTGCGCTACCCCATCAAGAAGTGGGCCGCCGCGACCGCCATCGTCGCGGCCTTCGGCTACCTCTTGATCTCTGGCTGGTCCGTACCGACCGTGCGCTCTTGGCTTATGTGCACCATCATGTTGCTCGCCGTCTTGCTCGATCGGCCAGCACTCTCCTTACGCAATGTGGCGCTCTCTGCACTCGCGATCCTCGTCGTCATGCCCGAAAGCCTCGGCGACGCCGGATTTCAGATGTCGTATGCCGCCGTTGTATCTCTTGTTGCGGCGTACGAAGGCGCCCGCGGGCACCTGAACCTCGACCCCACGCGCAGTCCGGACGTTGCGCGCAGCCTGACCCTATTCTTCTGGGGCATCGTCGTCTCCACGCTCGTTGCCAGTGCGGCCGTGGCCCCGTTCGCCGCGTATCACTTTCATAAGAGCCAGCAGTTTGCCGTACTCGCCAACCTCATCGCCATTCCCTTGTGCAACCTGATCGTCATGCCGGCGGCCTTGATGACGCTACTGGCAATGCCGTTCGGGTGGGAGGCAGGTCCGTTGAAGGTTATGGGATGGGGTATCGAGGCCATCTCGGCGACTGCCGGGCACGTCGCTGCATTGCCAGGGGCGGTCGGATTCATACCCGCTATTCCCACGTTGGCATTCCTTCTCATGGTCGGCGGCGGTCTGTGGCTTGCCTTGTGGCGCACACGGCTTCGGCTGCTCGGGATCGGCGCGATCGCGCTGGGGCTTGCACTCTCTCCCTTCCAAGCGCGGCCCGATCTTCTTGCCGGGCGCGACGGCGCGCTCGTGGCGCTTCGCAACGGGGACGGCGTGCTGGTCTTCCCGTCTGGTCGGCCGGCGAAATTCGAAGCCAAGCGGTGGCTTGAGTATGATGGCGATGCACGCACTGTGAAGGAGGCGGCAAAAGCAATCGGGTGGACCTGCGACGGCGTCGGCTGCACGGGCAAGCTCGGCAAACTCAAGGTCGCCGTCGTGCGCCACCCCGCAGCACTCGCCGACGATTGCACAAGAGCGGATATACTGATCTTACCCATGCCCAAACCCGCGTGGTGCAACAGCACCGGAACGGTCATCGACTTCTTCGCCATGAGAAAGCGCGGCACGCACGCGATTTATCTGGAAGGGCCGCATCAGGTTCGCGTGCAAAGCGTAAATGACTGGCGCGGCGCCCGCCCCTGGGTACAGGAGTGGACGCCATATCGTAACGAGAAGCGTGAGCGTAAAGACCGCGCCAAAGCAGGCCGGCCGTAAGCAGCTCTTCCCGTTCCTATGCAGCCATCGCTTTCTTGAGATTCTCGTCGACCTTGTCGAGGAAGCCGATGGTCGAAAGCCATTTTTGCTCGGGCCCAACCAGAAGCGCCAGATCCTTGGTCATGTGGCCAGCTTCGACGGTCCCGATACACACCTTCTCGAGTGTGGCGGCAAACTTCGCGAGATCGTCGTTCTCATCAAGCTTGGCGCGGTGCGCAAGCCCCCGTGTCCACGCGAAGATCGAGGCGATGGAATTGGTCGACGTCTCATGCCCCTTTTGATGTTCGCGGTAATGTCGTGTCACCGTGCCATGCGCGGCTTCGGCTTCAACGGTTCTCCCGTCCGGGCTCAATAGTACGCTCGTCATCAGGCCGAGCGAGCCGAAGCCCTGCGCAACCGTATCCGACTGCACGTCGCCGTCGTAATTCTTGCATGCCCACACGTAGCCGCCCGACCACTTGAGTGCACTAGCTACCATATCGTCGATAAGCCGGTGCTCATAAACGAGTTTTCTCTTGTCGAACTCCGCCGTGAACTCGGCGTCGAAGACCTCCTGGAAGATGTCCTTGAAGCGCCCGTCATAGACCTTAAGAATGGTGTTTTTTGTCGACATGTAAACGGGGTAATTGCGCGCCAGGCCGTAGTTGAAAGACGCGCGTGCGAAATCTCTGATGCTTTCATCGAGATTGTACATCGCCATGGCAACACCGCCGCCGGGAGCCTTGAACACTTCCTTTTCGATGACGGTGCCGTCATCGCCCACGAACTTGATGGTGAGCGCCCCGCTGCCCGGAAACTTAAAATCGGTGGCGCGGTACTGATCGCCGAAAGCATGGCGGCCAACAATGATGGGCTCTGTCCAACCCGGAACAAGACGCGGCACGTTCTTGCAGATGATGGGCTCGCGGAAAATCACACCGCCCAGAATGTTACGAATGGTCCCGTTAGGGCTCCGCCACATCTTTTTGAGATTGAATTCTTCAACACGCGCTTCGTCGGGCGTAATCGTCGCGCACTTAACGCCGACGCCATGCTTCTTAATTGCGTGAGCCGCATCAACCGTGATTTGATCGTCCGTCTTATCGCGGCTCTCGATGCCGAGGTCATAGTACTCAAGCGTCACATCGAGATAGGGGTGGATCAGCTTGTCCTTGATGAACTGCCAGATAATACGGGTCATCTCGTCCCCGTCGAGCTCGACGACGTGGCCCTTCACCTTGATTTTCTTCATGGAGGATGCTCTCAACAGGCGCGGTGGGAAGAATCTGTGACGGCACCATAGCGGCGCCACCGCATTGCAACAAGGTCAACATTGGCGCACTTAATGGCAGTCAGGCTGTGTCGGCTTCCTTAGACATTCGTATCAAGACAGCAAACGGGTTCTCCGAACCCCAAATTGCAGACAGCGGTGTGCCGGTGTCCCGCGTGGTCCACGCCTGCCACGACAAGTCGGTCGAAGATGGGCTTGCGTCCCTCGCGATTCCCGGCCTTGACCGGGAGATGCTCGATTCTGTTCTTGTCTATTGCGCGGAACTGCGTTGCGAAGAAAAAGACGCAACCTGCCCCGGCTGCAAGAAACGAACCGAAAGAGAAGGCATCCATTCGCTTGACGACTATATCGCCGCACAGAAGGAAATCATCGTCGGTACCGGCGACGTGCGTTTGCTTGGAAAGGGCAGCAACACGCTTCGCACGCCGGCCCTTGCTGCACTGGAAAAAACATGGAGCGGAGAGAACTACTGGTTCTGGGCGCGTCGCGTATTGCGTAAACTTCGCCATGGCATTCGCCGCGCGCAAATCAAAGGTGAACCTGTCTCGGGGGAGGGCCAATCACCGGCCGTTATCCTGATGGAACCGCAACTTCCCGACAACATCGGCATGGTGGCGCGCGCGTGTGCAAACTTTGGATTCGATGAGCTTCGGCTCGTCAATCCGCGCGACGGTTGGCCGAATGAGAAAGCGCGGATTGCGGCGTCGGGCGCCAATTACATCATCGATGACGCCAAGGCTTATCCCGATCTCGCGGCGTCGATCGGGGATCTCAATTGGCTTTGCGCCACCACGGCCCGCCAGCGCGATCTGAGGAAACCGGTCCTCACCCCGGATCAGGCCATTGCCGAGCTGCGCAAGCGGATTGACGGGGGCCAGCGCTGTGGGATCCTGTTCGGCCGGGAGAGAAGCGGCCTTGAGACGCACGAGGTCGCTGACGCCGACGTTTTGGTCATGATTCCGGTTAATTCGCGCTTTGCCTCGCTGAACCTGGCCCAGGCGGTCCTGATCTTGGGCTACGAGTGGATGCGGGGGAGCGAGAGAGCGAGCCTGGGCCGGGTCACAACCTATGAGACACCCCTTGAGACCGGGCTCTACCTGGGCCGCCATAAGCCGGCGACCCGCGCAGAATTATTGCTGTTTTTCGAGCACTTGGAGGCCGAGCTGGCCAGGCTTGGCTTCTTTAACCCTGACCATAAGCGCGCAACGGTGATGCAGAATGTCCGGGCAATGTTCCTGCGCATGGGGCCCACAGAGCAGGAGGTGCGCACCCTTCGTGGCATTGTTGCAACGCTCTCGGAGGGCAAGGGGAAAGGGCGCAAGCCGTCCACATGAGCCGCCATGATGTGGCCAATTTTTGAGCCGAGCGATGCCCGCGAAGCAGGCAAGACAAACAAGTGTCTTTGCGGCACGGCGGGATTCTGCAAAAATTCACCGCAAACCACAAACCATAAGATTCAGCGCAACAGGGGCAGGCTCACGATGCGGACGATCATGAAGGCGAGTTTGGCATGGGTCGGAGCAATCGCGCTAACGGCGGGAGCCGCAGCGGGTGTGTCGTTTCCAGCCGACGCCCAGGAGCTCAGTGACAAATCCGTCCGCACGATCATGAACTACGCCTGGGTAATGTTGCCACAGCAGTTCACCAACGTGAACAAGGTAATCGTCGTCGACAAGACCAAGCGCGCCGAGGTCGAGGTACCGCTCGATGTGGCACGCGAAGTGATCCGCGTCGGCCGCGTCTCTGCACACGCCCAGGTCTGCAATCTTCCAGAGGATCAGGCGCGCAATCACCAGTCGATGATGAGGCGTGAGGTCGACAAGAAAAAGTGGACGGATCAGCAGCAGCTCTACATCAACCAGCTGCATCTGACGACCGTGATGCTGTTGACGGGCAAGATCAAAGTGGTCGAGAAGCAGGGGGACAAGCAGGTCGTGGTCGAAGAGGGCAAGGTACCGACGGCGCAAACTTGCACACCCGAACAGGCCGCCAAGGTGAAGGGCATAATCAAACAGTACGTCGATGCGGGTCCCAAACTGCGGACACTCCCGGCTGCAGCCGCCCAGACACCGAAAGGTGGAGCCGCACCGGCAGCTGCTGCCGCGGCCGCTCCTGCCGCTGCCGCCGCTGCTGCGGCGGACAAGGACAAGAAAGAGTAAGCCGACTTGGCCCGCCGGTGTTGACGCGGACCGGCAACTCGACTATCAGACCCCAACCGACGCGGGCCCAACGGCCCGCGTTGACATTTGCGCACCCGTGGCGGCGGACCGGTTCGGCCATCGCCTGTCGGCAGGTCCTTCGCAAGAAGGGAGGCAGAGGAGGGGGCGCTCCAAACATCCCAACGGACGCCGCCCCAACAACGGTTGGCATCCTCAATTATTGGAGTGCTAGACAATGACCAAGCGCGTTCGCGCCAAGCACAAGATCGACCGCCGCCTCGGAGAGAACATCTGGGGCCGCCCCAAGAGCCCAATCAACAAACGCGAAAGCCGCCCTGGCCAGCACGGCGAGCGCCGCGTCTCCAAGCTTTCGGACTATGGCCAGCAGCTCAAGGCCAAGCAGAAGCTCAAGGGTTATTACGCCAATTTGTCCGAGCGCCAGTTCAACCGCATTTACGAGGAAGCGTCCCGCCTCAAGGGATCAACATCGGAACACATCATCGGCCTCCTGGAGCGCCGGCTGGATGCACTCATCTATCGCGCCAAGTTTGTGCCGACGATGTTTTCGGCCCGCCAGTTCGTCTCGCATGGCCATGTCACAGTAAACGGCCGTCGCGTAACCATTCCAAGCTACCGGCTCCGCCTTAATGATGTGGTCGAAGTCAAGGAGAAGGCGCGCCAGCTGCCGTTGGTACTCGAGGCTCTGAAGAGCGTCGAACGCGACGTGCCCGATTACGTCGATGCCGATCACAGCAAGATGACCGCGAAGCTACTACGCGTTCCCGCTCTCTCTGATGTGCCCTATCCGGTCACCATGGAACCCAACCTCGTCGTCGAGTTTTACTCGCGCTAATTGGTTGCATTTCAGATTGAATGCCAAGGGTCGGCGATGCGCCGGCCCTTTTGCGTTGATACGCGCTCATTGCAGCAGCATTTTTCCGCGCCGTCTTAGACGGGCCGGTGCCGGCGCCCGGGATTGGTCGGCAAGGTGACGACTTGACCCGGCGGCAGCGGTGTGGCCGGCGGACGCACGTGAACGCCATCATCGGCATCGGCGGGCCGTGGGCGCGTGGGAACCGTGTTCGCCCATCCGTAGGCGAGCATCGTGATGAGCGCGGACGCCGCAAAGAAGTAAACGCCAGGCAGCACCCGCGCCTCAGTGTAGCCCGACGAATTGACATAGAAGATCATCAACGCCAGCACCATCACGTCGGTCATCGAATAGCGGCCGAGCCACTCCATCGTGGAGATAGATTTCTTGCGAAACTCGGGCGGAATATCAGGTGAGGTCACAAGCGTCAGCAGATAGAACAACTTCAGGAACGGGAAGAAAATCGAGAACAGGAACAACACGATCGAGAGGAAGTACTCGTCGTTCTCAAACAGGGCGTAGATGATGGTCGCGATCGAATGTTCGTTCGTCCACACATAGACCGTCGTAAAACGAATAACCGGCAGGATGATGCCAAGCGCAAAGAAGACCGTTGCCAGAATAATCAGAAACGACAGAACAAAGTTTCGGAATGGCGTGAGCGGCTTGATCATCCCCGGATCGTCGGTCTCCCGCGGGTCCAGACCTGCGGCCAGCAAACCGTCGGTTCTGAGCCACGCATAAGAAAGGATCATCAAGACAACCGCGGCCGTGAAGAAGTAGACCCCATTGAGGCTCGTTGCGTCGTAGACGCCCTGACTTTTGATGAAAAAGATCGTAAGCGCCAGCACCAGCACGTCGTGCATCGACCACTTGCCGAGCCACTCGAGCGCCTTGAGCCGTTTGTGCTGGCGGGTGATTTCCGACAAGGGAAGCGTCGACACGAGCAGGAGGTACAAGAGCTTCAGGATCGGAAGCACAATCGAGAAGATGAGAATAGCAAGCCCAAGGAACCATTGACCATCGCCAATCAACACCGACACGGTGGAGATAAGAGAATGCTCGGTTGTCCAGAAGACATACTTTGTGAGCTTTATGATCGGCAAAAAGAGTCCAAGGGCCAGGCACACGCTGGCCCCGATAATGGCAAGACTCAATAGAAAGCGCCGTCCGCCGAGCCGCATGGCCTGTCGATCGTCCCAGTTCCCCGAGGGTTTCCACCTGCAGTCAATTGACTGCAGCCGGAGCATAACACCGGGTGCACAAGGCAAAACTGAGACCCTGAAGAATTAAGGCTAAGAGAACGGGCCGGCCGTCGATCCGGGCGGCAAATTCTCAAACGCAAGGGCTCTCAAGACTCACCCGTGGTGATGGGTGTGTGGAATGCCACTTTTGCAGATGAGGTCATGCAACTCGCCGGCCTCATACATCTCGCGCATGATATCGCAGCCGCCTACGAATTCGCCTTTGATGTAAAGTTGAGGAATGGTCGGCCAATTTGAGTAGCTCTTAATACCCTCGCGCAGCTGTTGATCTTCAAGCACGTTCACGTCTTTGAACGGCACACCAAGATGCTCAAGGATCTTCGCGGCCGTCGCCGAGAAGCCGCACTGCGGGAACTTGGCGGATCCCTTCATAAAGAGGACAACGTCATTGTCGTCGATGGTTTTCTTGATGGTGCTTTCGATAGGCTCGCTCATGGAAGTCCTCTCAGATGCTGCAGCGGGTCAAAGTCGCCCAACAGATAGGCGTAGATTTGGTGAAGCACGGTCCGAAGTCAATCCGAAGGTGCGGCCGTAGTGAGCTGAAGGGCGTGCAAAACGTCGCCCATACGCCCGCCCAGGGCATCATAGACCATTTGATGCTGGCGTACACGCGGCACACCTTTGAAGGCAGCCGAGACCACATGCGCGGACCAATGATCGTTATCACCGGCCAGATCCGTAAGCTCGACCTTGGCGTCGGGTAGTTTTTCCTTGATCAGGTGTTCGATCTCGGTGGCGGTCATCGGCATCGCTGACTCTCCGGCTTCGTGGCAGGGCCCTATGCCGCAATCGCCGGGCCGGCGCAAGACCGGCCGCCCAACTCAGAAGGCGTTCTTGAAGGCCTTCTGCACGTCCTTGAAAAATGAATCGGCCAGGTTTGCCGGAGATTTCGGCGCCTTCGACCGCTTCTTCGTTCTGCGCCGTTTGCGGGGCGGCGGCGCTTCAACCGTCTTGGGCGCGGCCACAGCCTCCGGCTCTACAGCAGTTGGTGTTGTCGGAATGAGAGCCGGCCGTGGATAGGGTCGCGCGGCAGCCCCCACCGTTCCGGTTGCACTATCACGCGATTCGGCAGATGGCTGAGACGTCTCAGTGCCCCCACTGGTTTGTGTCTGCGACGGCTGCGTTGCCGCCCGTGCTGCGACGTGACCCTTGCGGCCGCCGCATCGTGCATCCGGATTGGCGTCGATCAACGCCAGCAGGACCGCATTCGGCTTATCGACCGGTAAAGTGGCATTCACGGTTTCGGCATATGATCGCATGGCGCGGCGCGACGTCGATGTCCACGCGCCGTTGACCTTACCTCGGTAGCAACCGGCACGTTTCAGGCCCGTCTGAAGTTTGCGCACAATCTCAAAACTGGTTTCCGGCACAACATCACGCATCAGGGCTGGCGTCGCCGCCGGCGCTGGTGCAGGTCGCGGGCGCGTAACAGGCTGCGGCGCCTCAACCAGTTTGATTGTCGCGGTCTCGATCGGTGCCGCGTCGTGTGTCGCCATCCTGGCCAAGCGGGGGCCATAGGTGAAAACGCTGTAGCCAAGCGAACCGAGGACCGAAAACGCCACAAGGACCAGCCCGACATCGTGAACCGTCACGCCCGGAGCGTCGGTGCGCACCATGCGCACGATTTTCGATAACATCCCTTCGAGCATATTTGCGAAGGCCCCAGTCCCGTCGACTCCGCGTGAATCCTCTCGTCACGGCGACTCTCGTGCGCCGCCACGTTAACCACGTACGCCGCAGACGTGGCGAAAGTGCGGAAACTTAGGATGGAGAAGGCGGCCTACGGCCAGCGCTTCAATGCACTCCGTGCAAAACGCCATTCGGGCGTCTGCAGGTTTGCGCCGAAGTCCATGCGATACCAGGAGCTTCCGTTGGCTGAATTTGGATTCTTGAGAACGTGGATCTCTTGCGCGGGCATGTAGCTTTGCAGGAGTAGAAAGCGCTTTTCGCCCGTTCCGGGATTCTCGACCATATCGGCGACCAGAACCGCGTGTCCCGGAAATCCGCCTTTGATAAACACGTCGCCGATGGCCATACGCGCCACCGGAACAGATTTCAGCTCACGTGCGAGGCTATAGGTGCCGGCATACGCGAAGACCAAGGTCATGTACTTACGAAACGCCTTGTAGTTGGTTTTGCCCGCGCGGTAGCGCCGCCGCTTGCCGTCTGTGTAGTTGAAGCCAATCTCACGCGAACGCCCGGACGCGAACAGCCACTCGCCGCGGAGCCGCATAATTGCATCGGCGCATTGCTGCAGATCGCGCTTGCCGACATCGATATCGACGACAGCGGTATGAACGTCCTGCCGCCATTTGGGGGCACCCGTATACGTGAGGACCGGAGATCCTACGGGCTTCATGGGCAGGCTTCTGAGCCACTCCGCCCAGCTCCCGCGGGCCGCGGGAACGCGCACGAAACCCGGAGGCGGCGCGACGCGCTCTTCCAGCGTTCCATGCTGCGGCACAGAGCTCGTCCAAGCATGCCGCGGGGCACTGTGTGCCGGGACCGCGCTCGCCGGCATCACGGCCAGAGCGGCAAGCAACGCAGATCCGCGAAAGAAGGAGTGAAGAAACATGTTTATCTGCAACCTTTGTGCGATCGTATTTCCACTGTCCTTGCCACGTTCTGAGCCTTCAAGATGGCGTGGTGTTGGCAGTTTCGGGGCAGGCCCGGAGTGTCATTCACGTCAAGGACGCGACCGTCCGCTTCGCATTGATATCGCCTGAATTTCAGGACTGTAATTCGATCGGGCGATGGTTAACCGACTGTTGACAGGCACAGGCGTAGGTTGGGGGCAGTGTTGTCGTGAAACCTCGGGAGAGCCCCATGAAGCGGGTGCTCAACTTTCTTGCCTTACTCGCCATGGGCCTGTTGATCGCCGGGCTTATTGCGGTTGTTGTCTCGGGCCCCGCAGCCCGGCTGCCGTCCGAGGCCACCCTGTTCGATCCCAATTCCGGGGAGAGCGCCTTCGCGCTGGACACGAAATCGCTCCTGATCGGCATCGCCGCTGGCTGGCTGCTCTCCATCCTGATGCGCGTTTCCTGGGTGGACTTGCCTGCACGCACCGTCGCCTGGCTTATGAGGAATGAGCGGAATTTTCTCCGCTTCGGCATGGCAGGCGCATTTGTCGCCGTGCTGTTCTTCTACTGAATTAGAAAAGGAGCCAGACGCGGCTGCGTCGGCTCCCCTTAGCAATCTTGAAATAGCAGAACGGGACCCACCCTGAAAGGGTGGGATCCCGGTTGCATTTGACCATGTCCGGCCGAGTCGGACTTCGCCTAGCTAGTCCACTCCCCCTCCCGGACGCCCAACCCATCATCGTTTTGGGGGCCGGGAGGGGGAGTCGGGGGTTCGACCTAACTCAGACAGACTCTAGACCGAGTAGTAGAGGTCGAACTCAACCGGATGCGGAGTCATCTCATAGGCCATATTCTGCTCCATGCGTAGCTCGATGTAGGCGTCGATCATGTCGTCGGTCATGACGCCACCGGCCTTGAGAAATGCGCGGTCTGCATCGAGGCTGTTGAGTGCCTCGCGCAGGCTGCCGCAGACGGTCGGAATGTTGGCGAGCTCCGCCGGCGGCAGATCGTACAGGTTCTTGTCCATCGCGTCGCCCGGGTGGATCTTGTTGGCGATTCCGTCAAGGCCTGCCATCAGCATGGCCGCAAAGGCGAAATACGGGTTGGCGCTCGGATCCGGGAAGCGGACCTCAACGCGCTTGGCCTTCGGGCTGGTCACAATCGGAATACGACAGGCGGCCGAGCGGTTGCGCGCCGAGTAAGCAAGAAGTACCGGCGCCTCGTAACCCGGGACAAGCCGCTTGTACGAGTTCGTCGACGGATTGGTGAATGCGTTGATAGCCTTTGCATGCTTAAGGATACCGCCGATGTAGTGGAGGCAAGTTTCCGAGAGGTCGGCGTATTTGTCCCCGGCAAACACCGGTTGATCGCCCTTCCAGATTGACTGGTGAACGTGCATCCCCGAACCGTTGTCACCGAACACTGGCTTCGGCATGAACGTCGCTGTCTTGCCGTAGGCTTGGGCAACCTGATGCACCACATACTTGTAGGTCTGCAGGTTGTCGGCGCAGGTGATGATGGGGCCGAACTTCATGCCAAGCTCGTGCTGAGCGGCACCCACTTCGTGGTGATGTTTCTCAACAGCAACACCCATCTCGGTCAGCACCGAAAGCATTTCCGAGCGGATGTCCTGACAGCTATCGACCGGCGGGACCGGGAAGTAGCCGCCCTTAACGCGCGGGCGATGGCCAAGATTGCCCATCTCGTATTCGGTGTCCGAGTTGCACGGCAATTCCGGGCTGTCGACCCTGGCGCTGACATTGTACATGTCGGTGGAGAACTTCACGTCGTCGAAGATGAAGAACTCGGCTTCGGGACCGAAGAACACCTTATCGCCGATACCGAGCGACATCATGTAGGCTTCCGCCTTGCGGGCGACGGAGCGGGGATCACGCTCATACGGCTGTCCCGTCAAAGGCTCAACGACATCGCAAAAGAGTGCGAGGGTCGATTGCGCAAAAAACGGATCAATATGGGCGGACGCCGGATCGGGCTTCAAGTACATGTCCGAAGATTCGATGCCCTTCCAGCCCGCGATCGACGAACCGTCGAAGGCATAACCGTCGAAGGTACCTTCATCGACGCACGACGCATCGGCCGTCACATGCTGCATCTTACCTTTCGTGTCCGTGAACCTGAGGTCCACGAACTTGACATCCTTGTCCTTGATCATTTTCAGGACATCGCCAGCGGTTTTCATGAGCTCTCCCCTTTGCGTACGAGATGGAGTGATTTCTGGATGGTCTATCGAAGCTTAGATCGCTTCCGAACCTTGTTCCCCGGTCCGGATGCGGATGGCTTCCTCGACGCTGGATATGAAGATCTTGCCGTCGCCGATGCGTCCGGTCTTGGCAGCCTTTTGAATGGCGTCGACCGCTTTTTCGAGGGCATTGTCATCCAGGACAACTTCGATCTTCACCTTCGGGAGAAAATCCACCACGTATTCCGCACCGCGGTAAAGCTCCGTATGTCCCTTCTGCCGTCCAAAGCCTTTGGCCTCAATGACGGTAATACCCTGCAGGCCGACCTCCTGTAGCGCTTCCTTGACCTCATCGAGCTTGAAGGGCTTGATAATGGCTTCGACTTTTTTCATGGGCCCCGCCTCCTCCTGAAATATCTATTGCGCGCCGTCTGCCTGAATCTGGCCGGCGCGTGTCGGGCTTGAGGGTTAGCACGCCACATGCCAGTTGGAGACGAACAAATATTGGTATTGAGAATCAGCTAGTTGTAGGGAGGCTGCCTCTTGCATGGGCGCCTAGGGTCACCGCGTCTGCCCACAGATTAAGCGAAATGACCAAAAAACATGCAGATCGAGGGGTGCGCGGCGAACAAAGAAAGTAGGTGCGCATCCGGTCGTAGTGCCCCCAATGATCGGACGTCCAGGTGGTCCGTAACAGCAACCGTCATCACCATAACAGGGAGAAAGGACAGGGACTGGTGGGGCTGGAACTGCTGACCAATGAAGAAATGGCACGAGCCGATGCCGCAGCCATTTCGTCGGGTGTGCCGCCGCTCTCTTTAATGGAGCACGCAGGACGTGCGGTCGCAGATGCGGCACGCGCGATGGTCCCTGTAGGCGCGCGTGTCCTGGTTCTTTGCGGCCCTGGCAACAATGGAGGGGACGGCTTTGTTGCGGCGCGCCATCTGAAGCACGCCTACGATGTGCGCGTGTACCTTCTCGGTTTGCGAGAGGCGCTCAAAGGCGACGCCGCGGAGATGGCACGACGATGGGGTGGGCCGATCCGCAGCATCGAGCCTGGGATCACCCAAAGCATGGACCTTGTTATCGATGCCGTGTTTGGCGCTGGCTTGAAACGTGCGCTCGATGGCGATGTGGCCATGATTGCCAACGAGGTCATCGAAGCCGGGCTACCGGTGCTCGCCGTCGACGTCCCGAGCGGACTAAACGGGACAACCGGGATGGCGGCCGGCCCAGTCATTCCTGCAGAGAAGACAGTTACGTTCTTTCGCCGCAAACCGGGGCATCTCTTGATGCCCGGCCGTACATTTTGCGGAGAGACAATCGTTGCTGATATCGGTATTCCTGATGCCGTACTGGCACAAGATTCACGCATTGGAGAAAGTACGCTGACGATCAAGACATTTGCCAATGAGCCAGGTCTCTGGTCGGGACATTTCCCGTGGCCCAAACCGGACGGGCATAAGTACGACCGCGGTCATGCGGTCGTTGTATCGGGACCGGCGGACAGCACCGGTGCGGCGCGGCTCGGAGCGCGCGGGGCACTGCGCATAGGCGCGGGATTAGTGACCGTCGTTTCGCCGCCTGATGCAATGCCCGTCAACAGCGCGCATCTCACCGCGATCATGCTCAAGAGTGCAGAAACCACGCTTGATCTCTTCAATATCCTTGCCGACGAGCGAAAGAACGCGGTGCTGATCGGCCCGGGTCGGGGGGTGTCTGTCACAACGGCGTCAGAGGTCGTGACGCTGCTAGGATCGAAGGCCGCATTTGTGCTCGACGCCGATGCCCTGTCGTCCTTTGATGCAACGGCCGGTGGCAATTCGTCACCGCGGCTCGGAGCGGGCTCGGGAACCTCAAGCGCCAGCTCACTACCACCGACCGCAGCTACGCTGTTCAAGAGCATTGCGGAGCGCGACGCACCGGTCGTCATGACACCTCATGATGGTGAGTTTGCGCGACTGTTTGCGGACATCGAGGGGGCTCACTTGGATCGGGCGCGAGAAGCGGCATCTCGCGCCGCGGCAACCATCATTCTCAAAGGCCCCGATACCGTGATTGCATCCCCAGACGGTCGCGCCGCAATCAACGAAAACGCGCCGCCTTCGCTGGCAACCGCAGGCTCGGGCGATGTACTCGCAGGCTTTGTCGCCGGGCTCCTTGCCCAGCACATGCCCGCCTTCGAGGCGGCATGTGCTGCTGTGTGGGTGCATGGCGAGTGCGCGCGTAAGTTTGGTCCCGGTCTCATCGCCGAAGATCTCCCAGAAACCGTACCCGATGTTCTCAAGGCCCTGGCGCCGACGGCTTGATCTGCTATCGCTCGTGACCGTCAGGTGTATTTGGACGTACCGGGCTCAGGAAGACCGCAGATCTTGGGGCAGTAATTCGTAAACCTCACGCGTATCGAGACTAGTAAATTGCAGCCGTGACAGGAAATCCATGAACGTTCTTGAAATCGTCGCCTGCCTGCTCTCGCTTTCCGCGATCTTTGGCTACCTCAACCACAAATACCTAAAGCTGCCACACACCATCGGTCTCCTCGTCATGGCGCTCGCCGCCTCGCTCGTGATCGTCGGTGCTGAAGTCTTATGGCCGGGGCTGGGCATTGCGGCGACGGCAAGCACGACACTGGAAGCTGTCGATTTCCGCAACGTGCTTCTTAATGGTTTTCTTTCAGCGATGCTTTTTGCCGGCGCCGTCCACGTCGACTTTTCAGAGCTGATGCGTGGCAAGTGGGCAATCGGATCACTCGCCACCATCGGCATTCTGCTCTCCACGTTGGTCATCGGAACCCTGACATGGTTGCTCGCGGGCGCCCTGGGTCTCGATTTGCCGTTCATTTGGGCGCTGGTCTTTGGTGCACTCATTTCACCGACGGATCCCATCGCCGTCCTTGCCATCATGAAGGAAGTGAAGGTGCCGAGCACGCTTCACGCCAAGATTGCCGGCGAGTCCCTGCTCAATGATGGCGTCGGCGTCGTTGTGTTCACCATCCTGCTGGCGATTGCCGCGGGAACCGGCGCCCACGGCGCCACGCTCGATAGCATGGACGTGGCACACCTCTTCGTACACGAAGCCCTCGGCGGTGCTGCGCTCGGCCTCGCCACCGGCTTGATCGCCTACGCGATGATCCGCACGTTGGACGAGCACTACATAGAAATCATGATCACGCTGGCGCTCGTCGCCGGAACTTATGCGCTGGCGCTGCGTATGGGTCTGTCAGGGCCCATCGCCGTGGTCGTCGCCGGAATCTTTATTGGCAATCACGGCGCGCAGTTTGCGATGAGCGAAAAGACGCGCGAGCATGTCTTCGAGTTTTGGGAGCTTGTTGATGAACTTCTGAATTCGGTTCTCTTCCTTTTGATCGGCCTCGAAGTGCTCCTTGTGATTAAGAACTTGGACTACATTGGCTTTGCCGTGTTTGTGGTACCAATTGTGCTCTTGGGACGCTTTATCGGGGTCGGTGTCCCCATCGGATTGTTGGGGCTACGCAAACGCTACGACAAGGGCACAATCCCAATTCTGACATGGGGCGGACTGCGCGGTGGTATCTCCGTCGCTCTCGCACTTTCGTTGCCCCAGACGCCGTTCACGCCTGTTATCCTAAGCATCACGTACGTCGTCGTGGTCTTTTCTATTCTTGGTCAGGGGCTCACCATCAAGGACCTGGTGGCGAAGACGTACCCGGCCTCAAAGCCCATTGCTCAAGGCGAAGGCGATCAACATTGAATAGGCTTTTCCAGAAATAAGCGGCGGCGCAACTGCAGAGCGGACCGGCGCCGCTAGTCTGGTCTTGACGTCATTTTGTCACGAAACTAACTAAAACTGGCCGGCGGTCATGGCCAGGTAGCACGACGTGTAGCATGCGTATGATGGATACAAACACGGGATACGGCCTCGTCTCACGCGTATTGCATTGGCTTATGGCCCTGGCGATCTTCGCGTTGTTTGCGCTCGGCTATTGGATGGTCGGCCTCGACTATTACCATCCCTACTACAATGCCGCGCCCGACCTGCACCAGAGCGTCGGCATCCTTCTTCTCATCGCGCTCGTCTTCCGTTTTGTATGGCGGATCGCCAACCCGAAGCCGGATGATCACGTGCTTGCCCCCTTCGAGCGGACCGCATCCCGCCTCGTTCACTGGGGCTTCTATCCGCTTCTTCTGGCGCTTATGGTAAGTGGCTACTTGATCTCGACGCCGGACGGCCGGCCAATTGACGTCTTCGGACTGTTCAGCGTCCCCTCAATAATTCAGTCCAAAGGTCTTGAGGACACGGCGGGATTTGTGCACGAGATACTAGCGTACGTAACCATCGCAGTGGCCTTGGTGCATTCGGCGGGGGCACTCAAGCACCACATCGTGGACAAGAACCAGGTTCTGATCCGGATGTGGTCTGGTCCACCTTCAAATTGAGCGTCACAAAGTGAAAGGACTGTACTTATGAAACACCGCTTATTGGGCCTCGGATTGGCAGCTTCAATCCTTATGGCAACGCCCGCTCTCGCCGCCGATTATACTATCGACACCGAAAAGGCACACGCCTCTATCAACTTTCGCATCAAGCACCTTGGCTTTAGTTGGCTGCAAGGGCGCTTTGATACGTTCTCAGGAACCTTCAGTTATGACGAGGAGAACCCGTCTGCCGCGAAGGTCTCCGTCGAAGTCGATGTCGGCAGCATCAACTCCAATCATGCAGAGCGCGACAAGCATTTGCGCAGCTCCGATTTCCTGGACGTGGCGCAGTTCCCCAAAGCGACGTTTGTGAGCAAATCAGTGAAGCCCAACGGCGACGACAAGGCGACAATAACCGGTGACTTCACCCTACGAGGCGTGACCAAGTCCATCACCATAGAGGCGGAGATGATCGGCGAAGGCGAAGACCCATGGGGCGGTTACCGCCAAGGCTTCACTGGGACAACAACACTCGTACTCGCCGACTTCGAAATCCCAGATCGGCTCGGCCCCGATGCCAGAGAAGTCGAGCTGACGCTCCACATCGAAGGAATCCGTCGCCAGTGACGGCGTCCGGCAATCACGAGCACTGAGCCTTTCGCCAAGGGACGGGCACTCGGACGCCCCGTCCCTTTGGTCAAATGAAGGCCACGCACATACCCGATCGCGGGACGGCCGCAGCCGGGCCCGTACGCCTCAAAAGGCCTTCTGCCAACCGACAGTGAGCATCCAATCGGTACTCATCTGTGGTCCATTTAGATCTTCATGCACGGGCGCACCGGCTTCGATCGCAAGGCGATGACCCCGCAAAGCCCCACTTTGTCCGACAAGATTTATGCCGCCCAAGAGATCAACGCGCTCTCCGCCGTAGAATTCAGGGTGGGCGGTTTGAACCGGCCCGCCAATCTGGAGATCTTGACCATCAATCTCATCCTGATGCGTGTAGGTTGCGCGGAACGACGCACTGATCCAGGGCGCCCATTGGTAGGCCACCCAACCAGTGACCGAGTGCTTGTCACCCCAGGCGTAGCCCTGGTCGTTCTCATCCTCAAGACGGACTTCGGCCATGTATTGAGCGCCCCAGCTCACATCGCCAGCGCGCGCCGTATAGGTCACGCCTGGTAGCAGGTCGAACGTCCCCGTCCCGAGCTGCATCGCGTAGGGCAGACGCACGATCGCGCGCGTATTGAGCGGAGTGAAGATCTCGTCGCGTTCTTCGATACTCCCTGTCGGAACGGAGAGCCCGAGATTGAGGTGCAGGTGATGCACGGCGTCGTCGTACAGCCGATAGAGTGCGCCCAACTTGGTGTCACCCAGGCCTTCCGATCGCGTTGTAAACCTCCCCAGCAAGACGTTTGGGTTCATACCTGCGAAGGTCAGATGATCCATCTCCTTCTCAATAAAATTGAACATAACCATCAAGGTGAGATCATCCGTTGGCGCATACATGCCCCCAAACATGTGCATGTCCATGGTCATCTTGGTGGGGACCACGCGAAGCGTTGGCGGTTGAATGCCCGGTGGCGGTAGCTGGTCGAACCGGTTCGGCACCGTCGTGACGATCTGCTGGGGCGAGACGTCGCGGGTCCCGATCCGGTTGCCCTCCATGCTCATGCGCATGTAGCGGTAAGTCAGCATAAAGCCGCCCTTTTTGTGCATGTGCTCTCCCATGACACCGATCGGGGCATGACCGTCGGCGCGGATGTGTGCACCGCCGTGATGCCCGGAATGGGAGCCGTGGTTGCTGTGCGCGCCTTCGTTGGCGCAGACTTTGGACGGCGTGAGGACCATTGCGCCGAAGAGCGCGCAGGCGGCCAGCCGCGTGTTTGTATGTGTCATTTCGTAATTGCCAGTGCTGAATAGGTAGAGCTAACGCTACTGGACCCGCACGCGTCCTCCGCGAGGGTCAGCAACAGCGAACGGTTGTTTCAGGACTGGAAAGAGGGTGGACCGCGGGCAGGCGCGGGCAACTCGTACCGCGCGTGGGTGAGATCGAGCCTGGTCACCGGAGTGTAAGACGTCCGGTACGCAAATGGGATCGTTAGGAATGTGCTGGCGTCAATAAGTGACGTGAGCGAACCCGCCCCGGAATAGGGACAAATGCCGTGATCATAGTATTCGGAATCTGGAGTGGTCGGCTGTCCGTCTGCGTCCAAGAGGACGGTGGCCGGACCGCTTCCCGTGCAGATGACAAATGCAAATTGTCCCGGGCCGGCCGCGGCTGTCGGCATAAAGCCTAACGGCACTGCTGCGCGCAGGCAGAAGGCAAGAGCAAACAGATACGTCAGGGTGCGGCGCACGAGAAGGAATCCTGTCAGCCGGGCGAGATGGCCCCAACCCGGACCCCTGAGCCTAATGACTGTCCCCCCCATCCTCAAAGTGTTCTGACGCTTGGACACTGTCAGATTGCTCGCATGTTGCCAGCGGGCCACATACCAACGGCGTCGCGCCAAGGGCGCGGCATGACCGGGAGAACACCAGCTCGCGCCTTCATGAACATGCTGCCTCCAATACGCAAACGCGCAAAAAGCTAAAGGAGGCAAGAGCCACACTCTAAAGCCAAACGGCGCAACACGCAGCTAGACTTCAGCCAAGCCGCACAAGTGTCACCTGATTACCGTTTCTGTACAAGCTATGCTATGCGTTAGGAACGGCGTAAACTGGCAACGCAAGATCAACGAACATCCACCTTAACCGGACCACCAATCTGTCCAAACGACGGGGACGAGTTCTCCATGGTCGTCCGGCATGCCAAGGAAACAAAATTGGATACGCAAGAAACCCATACGCGAACCTACAAAATCCAAGGCGTGTTTCTAGAGTTTAGTGCTGGAAAACCGTTCATCAACTACGTACACGACCTGTTGTCCGCTTTTCGCGCCGACTCTACTGAAAAGCCTGATATTCGTATTAGGGAAAGATACAATCCGCTCAAACCCGAAGCCGAAAAATACGTATTTGCAGGAAAACACATTACCATATCGCAATCAGAGTTGATACAGAAGGGCACCTATTTGGACGTTCGCGTCAATTATGTCGAACCTTTGTCCCTAGATTTATGCTTCAATCATAAGCTTCCAAATAAGTTACGTTCATCAATTGTAACTGGGGACACCCGAGAGCTTGCGTACGCCTCGTTCTTTTCATATTCGCTATTCTGGCCGCTCCTTCATCGAGCGCTTCTGAAAAACAACTCGACATTTCTGCATGCCGGTACAGTTTCCTACAAGGACGATGGGATCGCATTTGTTGGGCCCGGCGGCAGTGGAAAGACCACACTTGCCATGCAGGTGGCCCAACTTCCGGGCGGCCTTTATCTCTCTGATGACTTTGGCATTCTAAGCACCGACGGAAAGCTATACCGGACTCCCCGACTAATTTCGTTTTATCGAAGCGATCTAAAAAGGGCTCCAAAAGAACAACGGAAACGTTTCGCCGGTGTCATGCGTAAGTCGGCCCTGCGAACGCGCTTGTCATGGTGGGGGAACTCTTTGATAGGACGAAATCCCATTCGCAGATTGCACCCGGAGGAATTGTTCGGAAAGGAGAAAATTGCGAGCGAGGCAGTCTTAAGAAAAGCATACTTTCTTGTCCGGTCAAGTGGCACGCAAGTCGTCAAGTCCAGTTTAAGCAAAGAACATTTTTGCGAAAGGTCCAAGCACGTGGCATTAAGAGAGTTCCAAGGCCTCTACGAACAATTCCACCAGGCAGGCGCAGCATCGATGGCGAGCTTTTTCGACATTGAGAAGATTTCCCAGCTTACAAGGGCCGCGTATATGGAGGGCTTGGATCGTGCAGAAACCTATTTGTTGGAGGTCCCCGCCAACGTTCCGTTTGACAAAGTTATGAGCGTAATTGGGGATTAGCAGGGTAGCCTTCGATGACTTGTGTGCCGTTGCTACAAGCTTTCCGCGATTGCCTCACCGATGTTCGCCTAACAGAAGCCAAGATATTGAATGTGAACGAGCGGAAAGGTCAAGTCTCTGCAACTGTAAGAAAAGATTTGACCGGTTCGCATTATGTTTTGAAATTCGCCACAAATCCTAAGACCATTGAGCCGGAAAGGTTGTTTTATGCACAACATGCGCCGAAATATAACTTTGTGCCGAAGCTAATCGGCAGTGCGAACAACTATTTGATCTTCGAGTATTATCAAGGACAAACGCTGAGGGAGTTTCTCAGTGCGAATAGAAGGAGCAAAGAGCGCGCTGAAGTACTAAGGAGCGTGTCTGAGGTTTTGGAACAGCTATACGGTGGAAACGCGATTTACATTGATGAATCTGTTCGGGCTAGTTTGTGCGACAGGTTAAATGCGCTGTTCACAAGTCGGCAGGCAGGCGGCAAACGAACGCGTGTCGAAACTTTCGTGTCAAAGGTGGTTTTCCGTCTCGTGGTGCCCATATTCCGACAAATCATCAAAGATGCCGGACAGCCAAACCCGCAAATAATTCATGGCGACCTGCATCTTAACAACATTCTGGTGCTAGGTGATCGCTCAATAAAGGTGATCGATTGGGAAAAGTGGGGGAGAGGATCAAGCGCCACCGACCTGTTATTCTTACTGCCGATGATCAATAAGAAGCTTAGAGGAGCCCGGGCTCTTTCGCGCTTCTGGGGCGCTAGATACCTGGATAAGAACATGCAGTTCATCGCAAAAGTAATGCTATTCGCAGCCTTATCAAACAGAGCGATCTGAAAGGGTTGCGAACAGAAAACAACCACGATGATCCATCCTATTATAGCGTTGCTCGTTGAATAAACGATCAGGACATTGGGTAGAACCACTTCAATGGGGATGGATAAGCTGTAGTTGTTTCTATTACGACAGGTTCTTCCATTCGACGATCTGACCAGCCGCGATCTTTGAGGCAATCGTCATGCCGACCACCTTATCCCAGTGTTCGGCTCCTATTCCGGCGTTGCCCCTCAATGCAACGAGGTCACCGTCGCCCAGTACATGGCCGGGGGACAGGTCGCGGACCGCAACAATGCGACGGCGCGCATTCTCAATCGCCAATCTCTCCACCTCGAGCGTCTGTTTGCCGTCCCCGTAAAGTTCCCGATAGTCCGTTACGGTCTGCACAAATCGCGACAGGTCCTGCTCGTTCATCGCATGATAATGGTCGTTACCCCTACCCGTCTTGTCGTCCGTGAAGTGCTTTTCCAAAATTACCGAACCCTGAACAACCGCAACCTCGAGAGCCGGCATCGAACCGTCGGGATCCGGCACAACGTGGTCGGAGTATCCGATGGGGTAACCCGATGCGCCGAACGAGGACTGCAACTGAGCAATCCTGGAAAGATTGGCGAGTCGCTTTTCCGTTGGGTATCTCAGGACACAGTGCAGCAAAGAAATACTCCGTGCGCCCGACTGTTCCAGCACGCCTATCGCCTGCTCGATCTCGGAGAACGTCGAGGCGCCGGTCGAGAGGATGACGGGTTTGGATTGGAAGGCAACGCGGCGGAGCAGAGGGATATTCGTGATATCTGCGGAGGCAATCTTAAATGCGGGCACAAGTGGCGCCAAATAATCCACCGCTTCAAGATCGAATGGTGTCGACAAGAAATCGATGCCAAAGCGCAGGCAATGCTCAGCAAGCTCGCCGTACTCTACAGGGCCAAATGAGTCGTACTTCTTGAAAAGCGCGTGCTGGCTCGTTGCGCTTTCCGCGTTAAGATTCCAATAGGCCGGGCTATGGTCAGGGACGGCAAGCTTATCGGCCTTGTAAGTTTGGAACTTGGCCGCATGCCCACCTCCTCGGGCAACCATTTCAATCATGGCCTTCGCGCGCGCCAGATTGCCCTCGTGATTAACACCGATCTCGGCAATAACATATGGGTTGAGGTATCCATATGTTCTGCGGTTGATCTCAATACTCGTCATGTTGGTTCATTCTCGGGAGGACGTGTCCGAACTTCTGGCAAGTGAGGTGTGTGCGTCTCCGCTTGGCGCATTTGCTCGTTCAGTTCGTGCCGGGCAAGCGTGTCCCGAATAATCGCAGTCACTCTATCAATTCCGGCCCTAAAATATTGAGGTCTTAGTCCTTCGTAAAGCCGGTAGTAGAGACTGGGTCGCTCGAGCAGTTGTTTCAGCACTTGCCGGATAACATCAATCCCAACGTTCTTGCCAAGTCCCAGATTGATGAGACCGTGACCATTCTCGGTAATGCTGTGCGTGAGCTCGCGCGAATTCTGCGCGAGAACGATTCCCGGCACGCCCACTGCGGCGATCTCGAACAACGTGCGCCCTGCCGATGTAAACACGAGGTCGGCCTCGTGCATCAGCTCGGCCATGTTCCGGACATCACAATAGATCTCCGCATGCTCGTTCCAGGAGTTGTAGGCTTCTTCGTCATCAACGCCGATTCCGAGAACGACTGTCAACCGGATGTCGTGCTGCATGCAAATTGGTGCAATTGCGGTCAAAACTTTTTCGGTCAAGCGGCTGGGGTCGGTTCCTCCAAATGTGATCAAGATCTTTTTAATAGTGTCCGGCTTCTCTTTGGGTTGAATGAGTCGGAATTCGTCACGCGCACAAAAGAAGGCGGGGCCGTACACCATCCTCTCTTCGATAGCAAATCCGGTCGCGTGCTCAACCGGCGGATACATCGCGTTGATTACGCGATCTGCATAGAGCGTACCACTGCCCAGATCCTCAAAGTTGATAACGGCTGCGCCACTCGCCTTGAGGCGTTGAATATCATGTGCATCAGTATCTAGCCTGTCGTTGATGACCAGATCTGGGCGCAGTGCAATGACATCCTCGACCCAGTCATCGGTTCGGGGCCTGCGAACTATGTAGTTGCTATGTTCGATTTTTTGCGCACCGAGGTCACTGTCGGCGTCTACGAAGAATGTCAGCTCATGGTCGACAAGGTGACTTGCGAGAGTGAGGCAGCGATGGATGTGCCCCAGGCCCACGACGCGATGTCCTGTTACAGAGAAAACAATGTGCCGCCGGTTCAAGTAGTATTGGCAAAGAGCAAAGTCATCAAATGTATCGATATCGATCGACTCGGGAGGTTCCAGTGGGAAGAGATCCACACCGTCACCAATTCGCGAGCTTCGCTTGACGACATGCCGCCGGCTGATGACGAGTGCCCCGACTTCGCGATACGACGGTTTCAATTGCTGCCTGTTGAGGCGTTCTGTATAGGCCGGTTGTGGTATTCCATTACTTGAGATTGTCCAGCTGAGATGTGTATCAGCCTGCGCACTGATGAGCGTATCAATGTGTTCATTTTTGAGGAAGTAGCTAAGTGCCTCATCAAAGGTGGACGTCTTTAACAGCGGAGAAGTCGGTTGGAATGTTATGACGGCGTCAAAACTCTTGCCGGCCTGCTCCTCCGCAAACCCAACCGCATCGTGTATAACTGGATCAAGAGTAACGTTGGCGTCCGACAGTATCGGGTCTCGCTCATGGATGTCCGCGCCCAGGAGCCTTGCAACGGTCAATATTTCCCTGTCTTCGCTCGTAACGAGAACATGAGGCTTGAACTTGCTTTTCTGAGCTACTTGTATGGAGTACGCGATCAATGGCACGCCGGAGAGCTGTCTAAGGTTCTTCCTCGGGATTCCCTTGGAGCCTCCGCGTGCGGGAATGACGACAAGCAATTCACTCATATGGGCACGACACTCTCTGTGAGGCGGGCAGCATTCCAGGCGCAACCTCTTAAGAAACGCTCTCGACTCCGAACAGATCCATCTTTGTCACGTCTAACGCTTTGATGCGTTCAGTGGCAGCGTTGAATTCGTTCGGATCATCAAGGACCGGAATGCCGTAGGCGTCAATCATGGCACGCATGTACTCTATCCCTGGCAAATTGACCAGCAAGGGCCGGCAGCCCAGGGCACAAGCCTCATAGACAGCTGTCGAAAACACGCCAACGATGAAGGCAGATCCCTCCATGGCAGTATAGAGGTCGTTGTCTTGGGCGACCTCCAGATTGTCAACGCCGGAAAGATTGCGCTGGATGGAGTGTAAATCCTCCGAGGGGTGGGGCTTAAAAACGAACTCAAAACCCGGATTTGTGTTTGCCACGGCCCTACAGAATTTCTGAAAAGCATTCGAAATAACGGCCTGGGACACCATCAATACCCGGTTGGCTTTTCGCGACGGTTGGCGCTTGCGGCTGGCCGCAATCCTGTGTCGCATCATGTCCCAGCCGTGAACCTCAATTGCCTCTGGCTGCAGCGGTATGGGTGTATGGCTGCTCCAGAACGACCCCCATGACCGAATCTTATTCGGGAAGTAAGGAATAGGAGGAGAACCGGGTGCCCATCCCGGAAAACTATAGCCCAGATGAAACTGGCTCATGGTTCCATGCTGAATGTCACTCACGAGAATTCCACGCCGGTGCGCCTCATCGATCCAAATGGATTTGGCCTGCCCATAATGACAGACCGTCGCAACCTCTTTCGGCCGAAAGCGATCGAGACACGCGCCATAGATGGGCCCAAGTGTACTTCGCAGAAAAAGCTGACGCTCAATCATCGGGACCAAAGCAAACCCAGGGATAATCCACTTCGAAATGGCCCTTTCAACACCACGCCAATACTCTCTGTCCTCCTTGGACAGACGCGCGACCAGCCACTTCCTCGGCAGGTTCATTGCGTAGCCAAGAATCATCCGCCGGTTCAACGATTCGAAGGAGAGTCTTGAAAAACCAGCGTGATGGGAAAAATCGTCATCGCAATAGTCGCTGACCATTACGACCGTATTGCCTCGGTCCAGTGCCTCTTGCGCCACGGGTTTGGCGAACGCGAAGGAGCGATGATCGATGTCCGGATTGTTGGAGATAATGAAAAGGTCGCACGGGTCGGCCCTATTGCCCAACCAAGGGCCGGACCGAATTTCACCTGCAGTGCGTCCAGAACGCAGAATGGCACTGAGAACCTTTCCTCGCAGGAGCCGTGGCGACCAAGACACCTCTTCGAGTACGCCGCTCAGGGCCGCGAGCCTATAGTAGATCGCCATACGCAATGCCGGCCACGGATAGAAGTCGCCAGTAGCTCTATAGAGCGTGTTGAATTCTGACTCGATTTGCCAGATTGAACGGCAGAGCTTCTCGACCGACGATGGCATTCCGTTAGATATCCTATGCCCGCGTGCGGTGCCTGCTACTTCATTCATCGCCCAATATCCATAATTTCTACTGGGGCTCAAACGAAGTTATAGTGCCGCAGCCTCAAGAGAAGCAAACATACGCGACCCTTTGCGCAATATATCCACTTGCTTCCAAGAAAAGCTCGGTTAACGAGGCCCCTTCAAACCGAGCCATTGGTCGGTTGGCATTGAAGAAGGGCTTACATGGCTCGGAAGGGGCATGTGTGAAGGTTGCCGCAACCTCTGGCGTGAGAATAAGGTCCACGTACCGGTCGGCAACAGTGATTCGACGGCGCGCGCGTCCCAAGACCATCCGAATCGATCCGGGCTCCGCCTGCGAAAACGGATGGCGATGGACGCTTCAACGGTCCATTGCGTCGGGAGGCGCTCAACGCGGAATGGTTTGCGATGACGCAACAAGCGCAGACCGTTGTCAACCAATGGCTCTGACAGCCCAATCAAATCCGCCATCATAACGCGGTCGGGATGCGAACACGCGTGCCAGAGGCGCTACGTGAGAGGCGCCAAGTCAGTCGTTGACTGAGGGGGGCTGTACAGCTGGGACTGCAGACGCAATAACAACGCAAATTTGCCCCAATCCGGCTTGCAGCAGGCATTTGGTTCTAAAACCAACTTGGATCCAAGGTTTGCCGTGGGAGTCCGTCAGAAGTCTCGATACCGACGCGACCAGCAAGATCAGGTGAGCAACCAGAACAGATGCCATGAAACGAGCTCGTCGCACATTAGCAATCGTTGGCATAATTGCCATCACAATCCTGGCATTGCCCTTCGCATATTTTAGCGAGGATTTCGAAATCGAAGGCTATGCTTTCCAGGTGATCGGCGGATCCCAGGCTCCTGCCTTTGCGGCAGCCCCTGGAACCGAGGTCCACATCTCTTTTTCGACAAAAATACCACGTCGCAGTACTTTCGAAATCGAGGACTTATCGGGTCAGGTTGTCCAAACCTTCAAGAATGTTTTGATCGAAGAGCAGACACCAAAATCAGAGACCCCCTGGATTGACGGAGTTGGTTACAAACCTTCCATTACGTGGCGTCTGCCTCCAGAGATTCCAAGCGGCGTTTATCTCGTCAAAGGCTTGCCAAGTATCTTCTTCGTTGTCAGACGACAAGAAGCCGAACGCAACATAGAAAAAAAGCCTAAGACAGCATTTCTCATCCCGACAAATACGATCAACGCTTACTCCATTACTGAAAAACGTAGCATCTATGCGCACCCAATCAAAGTTAGAGCTGTGAGCTTCCTGCGTCCAATGAATGCCAGCACCAAGCATGCCTGGCTTTCGTTAGCCCGTTGGTTCTTTAATGAGAAGTCATTTGCCCCTGCCAAGTTTATTGTCGATGCTGATATGGAGTCTCCAAAGTCGCTTGACGGAATCGATACTCTGATTCTTGGTGGGCACTCGGAATACTGGTCGCGTGAGGCCAGATTGACGTTTGACGGATTCGTCGACCGAGGTGGAAACGTCATTGTTGCTGGCGGTAACGTCATGTGGTGGCAAGCGAGAGTTGAGGATGGTGGCCGAAGGCTAACGGCTCACAAGAAGAGGGCGCTAAACAAGGATCTCCTGGACGATAATCCACAATTGACCGGAAATTGGACTGACCCCTTTTTGGATTATCCAGTTGAAGTGTCGATCGGTGGCGACTTCAGCAGAGGAGGTTTCGGTGGCCGATCGCGAACGGCAAAGAAAATTAGTGGTCCGGGGTTACGTGTGTACGATCCTGACCATCCGCTGATTGCGCATTTCGGGCTCGAAGCCTGCCAGAATATTGATCTTGGCGGCGTCCGCGAATATGACGGCGTTCGCATAAAGGGGCTTGATGAGAAGGGGCGGCCGGTCGCAGCGGGCTCATCGAACGGATTCCCAAAAATCCAGATATTGGCGTGGGAGTGGGGATGGATGCACGGGTACACCGTTGGCACCATGCACCTTTATCAGAAATCGGCGTCCTCTGGGGTCGTTCTACACATGGGTGCTTTGGAGTGTTGCGACGGGTCACAAGAACAGTATGAGACCGACGGTATGCTCCTGAACCGGAAAATTCTCTTGAGGTTCTTCAAAATGACGCGCGGCGGAGAGAATGTCTTTCAAAGTCGGCCGAGGAACACAGTAGCGCATGAACTTGCAACGCCATGGCTCAAGCCTCTGCCCGTCATAACTGGCCCCTGCGGAACCGAGCGAGCGGCCGAACACCCGAATGACTTCTCCGCACGTGACCGGAAAAAAAGAGGCAAGCGCGCGATGCAGCGACAGTGATCTTCGGGCTGGATGATCTTGGCCAGGTGATGGTCACGCATGGAAGAGAAGCAGGGTCTTCAAGCTCACGGACCCTTGACCTGCACACGCCCCGACCAGCGGACCTCATCCATCATGGCATAAACGGACCTGCTCCGAACTGCTCCAGAGGAGCACCGTCTGACCCTGGTGGAGAAATGGGGCCAAGTTCAACAGGTCATCGCGTTGTGTACATCGATGATCGAAATCAGGGTGTCAGCGTCCGCGCGACACGAAACCCGACATAATACTTCCGAAAATTCGTTGAGCCCGTTTTCCGGCGTGCCGAGCGAACCACGTCGGGACCGGTACTCCAGTCCCCCCCGCGGCGAATGCGATAACGGCATCTTCCGGATTTGTATGCCGTGCCATCGCTGGGTGCGTTCTGATATGCGTACTCAGTATAATCGTAACAGTCTTCCACCCATTCGATAACGTTTCCGTAGATATCGTATAGGCCAAATGGATTGGGTTTCTTCATACCCACGGGATGCGTTTTTCGACCCGAGTTCTCAATAAACCAGGCATACTCTCCAAGCTTACTGACATCATTGCCGAAGAACCATCGGCCTGGATTGCCCGCTCGCGCCGCGTACTCCCACTCAGCTTCGGTCGGTAACCGGTAGTCCTTTCCGGTCTTTTTCGAAAGCCATTGAACGTACTGTTTGGCGTCGCGCCAAGAAACATGTATCGCCGGGCGACTTCTTCGCCCCCAACCTTTCGAGGACAATTTGGACGGGCACCCACCCTCATTGTAGCAAATGTCCCATTCGTCGAACGTCACCTCATATTTGCCCAGCTCAAAGGGTTGAGCAATTTTCACTTTGTGGACCGGTTGTTCGTTCTCCTCTCCATCATCCGATCCCATCATGAATTCGCCAGCAGGTATAACGACCATCTCGGGTTCGGCGAACGGCGGGAGCGGGGTCAGAAAATCGACAACGTCGGAATAATTTGAGATCAGAGCCGACAGGCCGTAAAGACCGATGCACGTGGCGATGCCCAAGAAGTATGGCTTGATCCAACCGCTTCCAATCTCCAAGGTACTTTCCCTCATCCTGGCGACGTGAACGAGCGCACACTACGGCCAATTCCAAAGAATTTCCAGACTGGTGGACGCGGCATAAGCGACAACAACGGCAGTCTATCTCACCGATTCGAAACCGCGGTGTCGCTCTTGCGCGTCACCCCAACGCGTAGCGCTTGCCGTGAGGATCTGGACCTTTGGGACCAAAACCGAGTATTCGAATGGACGTAAATAGGGGCTCAGCCCAGGGGCACAGCCCCTAGTCTTAAGCGGCGCTTTGAATGAACGGTCAATCTGGACCAAAATGGTGAGATTGGTCAGGGCCCCCGGTCGCCAGATCGAATCCGCCGTTCCCATTTCTCCGTGTCCGTTAGTTTGGCCGGGGTGAGAGCCTTCTCGCCTTGTTCCGGATCGTGATACGCTAAGTCCTTCGTGGTCGGATTGCTTCCGCGATCGGAGTTAACTATAGGGGCCGCTGCTATGCTAGACCAAGCTTCCCGGCCTTAATTCACAAGGCGCCGCCATATCGAGCACCAAGTGCTGTCATATCTGGTTCGTATCGGCGCTCCAAACCTTCGGCCTCAAGATCAGGTACCGCGAAAACTAATCTTCAACCAATGTTGCACATCTACAGAAAGATCTATGAGTTGCTCAACGCGAGGTCCAGGCGGCGTGCCGCGCTGCTTTGCGTCCTCATTTCTGGAACGGCTTTGTTCGAGGCAGCCGGAGTCGCCTCGATCATGCCGTTCATGGCGGTATTGGCGGACCCGCAAGTCATTCATACGAGCACGTTCATATCGGCGCTTTATGAGTTTACGGCATTCGACAATGAGCAGGACTTTCTTATTTTCCTCGGCGTATGCGTTTTGCTCGTAGTCGTCGCCAGCTCGGCGCTCAAGATTTTGACGATGTGGACCACACTCCGTTTTACCCTCAATCGTGGCTACGAAATCAGCAGAAGGCTCTTAGAAATCTATCTGAACAAGCCCTACGTCTGGTATCTGCGCCATCACACGGCGGATCTCAGCAAAAACGTCCTGATTGAATCGCAGACATTGACCAAGAAGATTTTGCTTCCTGCTATGCAGTTGATCTCCAACGCCCTGTTGGCGGTGTCCTTAATCTTGCTTGTATTGTGGGCAGACCCCGCTATTGGCATCGTCGCTGCCCTGGTGTTTTCGGCGGCGTATGGCGCCATTTACTGGTTCATTCGCAAACGAATTGTTGTGGCAGGCCGCGACCGGTTTGTAGCCTCTCGAGAACGGTTTCAGGCGACACAAGAAGCCTTTGGTGGATTGAGGGAGCTGAAGATCGGCGGATTGGAAAACTACTTTGTACAAAAGTTTTCCGGACCCGCACAACGATTGGCCAGAAGGCAGACCAGCACCACGCTCATGTCGATGATTCCAGGCCTTGCGCTGGAAGCCTTTGCATTCTGTGCACTGATCGGCATCACTCTTATCTTGCTCGCCTACTATGCAGATCTATCGCAAATACTTCCCCTAATTGCTCTGTTCGCTTTTGCGAGCTACCGGCTGCTACCGGCGCTTCAAAAGGTCTATGCGTGTATCGCTCAGATTGGAGCAGCGAAGCCCGTTTTGGACTCCATCCACGCAGAATTCTTGGCGGCAGAACGTGACGGCCATCAGGCACAAAATCCGCGCCAATCGTTTAAGAGGCTGCCACTGAACAGCCGGATAGAGCTTAAGGACGTATCGTTTTCGTTTCCGAATACCGAACGTCCGGTGCTTGATCGGATATCTCTGGTCATTCCCGCCAATAGTACAATTGGCATTGTAGGCAGCTCAGGAGCGGGCAAGACAACACTGACGGATGTGATACTGGGCCTTCTGAACCCGACCGGCGGCTCAATCTCGATCGACGACATTTTGCTGACCCCGGAAACGCTAGGCTCATGGCACAAGACTGTTGGATATGTGCCCCAGCATATCTTCCTCACTGATGATACTGTTGCCGCCAACATTGCCTACGGGACTTCAGAAGAAGCAATTGATATGGCTGCCGTAGAGAAGGCGGCCCAAATGGCCGAGCTGCACGGATTTGTCAGTGGCGACCTGCCCAAGGGATACCAAACACCGATCGGAGAGCGGGGCGTACGCCTATCCGGCGGACAGCGGCAGCGAATAGGAATCGCTCGTGCGCTGTATCATCAGCCCGATGTCCTCATTTTTGACGAGGCAACGAGCGCTTTAGACAACATTACTGAGCGAGCAGTAATGCATTCTGTCCGTGTTCTCAGCGGCCAAAAGACCATCATCCTGGTCGCACATCGACTGACGACCGTACAGCATTGCGACGAAATCTTCGTGATGGAGGCTGGCAGGGTTCGCGCTCGGGGAGACTATCAAAGGCTGATAACCGAGTGCGAGGAATTCCGCACGATGGCCACAAATTGAAAGCCGTAGCTAACAAACTGTCCGCCATGGCTCGCCTCGTCACAACACCTCGAGGCGGGCCCGGACAGTACTTGGCAGACAAGCTACCGGAGAACACGGTTTTTACTCCCAAGAACGGCGTATCGGCGCTCTTGATGCGGGCACTTTGGGAAAGTGCCGGATTGCAGCGATTCAACTATGTTTTCGACGACAACCCAGCCCATCGAGCCGACGTAATGCGCGCTTTGGCGCCGATCGGCGAGAATCTACGGAGGCTGGATGCGAATCTGAACGCACCGGCCGGCGATCCATTTCTGGGTGCAGCAAGGCACTCGTATGCCTTGGTGCAGACTCTATCGCTGGAGCATGTCGTGAAGCCGGTTTCGCTTCGCTTGCCCTGGAGGGTGCCCCGATATGTGGCCCAACATGGCACGGTTGAATTGGAGGCCTATCTCAAGACGTGCCTAGGCATGGGACCAACCTGGTACAGTGGCTATGTGCTTCTCTTCCGCGATGAAGTGCTGAGCTACTTGAGGCGGAAAGGCGCCCACCCGCGCGTGCCTGCTTATTCATACCCAGAGCGGGAACTCCTGCAGACCCGGTCAAGGGCCGCAGCCGGGGAGGGAAAAGGATTGCGCCGCACCTTATTCTCTATGCAATGCATTCTTGACACGGGCACAGTTACCGAGGACATCCTGAAGACGTGCATTTCCAATTTCCTCGACCGAAGAGAGCCCATGCATTACTGCATAAAACTGCACCCAAGACCGTGCGGGCGTACGACGGAAGCACTCACGCGAGAACTGACGCGCAGAAAGCTGTCGTACGAGATCTTGCCCGCCGATACAGCCATGATGGAACTATCGTTTCCGGAAATGGAGTGCCAAGAAGTCAGTACATTCTATTCGTCCGCTGCGCTATTCTGTAACAAGATCTATGGCGTTGCATTCGATACGATGCTGCCCGAACTACGCCACACAAAGATCTTGAAACCGAGGCAGCAGACGTTGATCGCCACCCTGCACGACGTGCTCGCCTCGAGTTCGAATTCCGGCCAGTACAGCGATGAGATTTAGAGCCCACCTTGCAGCGACGACGGCGCGCTTTGCCCCTCGCCTACAATCGACCCGCGTGGGCCGGCGTCTAAAGCAACTCACGCTAAGGACTGCCGAGCGCACGCAAGATTTCTCGGACGAGATCCACGCCGGGTATCAACGCATTCAGAACCGGATTTCTGGCCGAAAGCAACACCACACGATTATCTGTGGCTTTTCCCGCAGTGGTACAACGCTACTTTACAACATGCTGCGGGCGGCGGCTCCGGAAGGAACTGTTATGCCCGCCCGCGAATTGGGCGCACTAAGAACTCAGAACGTTCATGCGGCGAACATCATTACAAAGAGGCCATTGGACATCCTACTTGCCGACTCCATAAGCGAGAAACTGGATCCGACACGGATCCTCAAATTTATCATTCAGGTGCGTGACCCGCGCAGTCTACTGTGTTCGAGGCATCGGTCGATCCCTCACCAATGCTTTCAAAGCTGGGACTATCAATTTTTTATCGACAGGCGCAAGGGCACCAAGAGTTTCACAAACCCCGGAATGTCAAAGATCTTTGAGGCATCTCAGGAGCTGAGGGACTCCCATCCCGGAAGCTTGATCTTAAAGTACGAGAATCTGGTAGCTGATCCTCAAGCGGTTCGGCAGTTTCTGAGCGACGAGCTTGCCATAGATCTCAGCGAGGATTTTGCCGAGTTTCATACGAAGGACGTCCCGGAAAGGCTACAGTGGGCACTTAATGGCTTGAGGCGCGTTGAAGCGGAGGACCGTCCACCGTGGGTAGAACCAAAGAACCGAGGACGGCTCTTGCATCAATTGGATCTCTTCCCAGAAATTGAGACAGCCGCGCGGGCCTTAGGCTATCCTCCAGTCGATGAAGTACTCAATCGGTATGGCGACCAGGAAGACGACAACGATATCCCGGATTGTCGCGACGTTGGTACTGTCATCGCATTTCATACCGATGACGACGTCTACACCCATGAGGCCCGCCGGTTAATCGCATCTCTAAAGCGGACTGACGTTCCCTTCGACGTTACCGTCATGCCCTCCAATGGCGATTGGGTCGCCAATTGTGCGCTCAAATCTCGTTTCTTGCTCGAAAAGCGCAAGCAGCTGCGCGGCCCCCTGCTTTACGTCGACGTCGATGCCGTATTTCACCGAAGTCCTTGGCCCTATCTCAAGGGCTATGATGGCGATGTTGCCGTTTACATCGAGCGGAATGGCGTACTTGCCTCAGGAACCATCCTGATCAACGATACCACACCTGCCCTGAAACTTCTTAGTGCGTGGGTCGCGGAGCAAGAGCGGCGGCCGCAAGATTGGGACCAATGGGTGTTGAAAGACATCGTGCAAGAAAGCGAAGCGAGGTCAGACGGTGAACATCGCGTTCAAAGACTGCCTCCAAACATGATCCATATTTTTGACAGGCAGTATCATAGCTTCTACGGGCCGGTCTACATTGAGCAGTTGCAAGCAAGCCGCCAGTCAAAAGCGACCAAGGATACACCGAACTTGCGCCGACGCAGGGATCGAGTCGCCGAGATTGAGCGAGATTTGCAGATGGGCTGATCTCATCCTCGCGGAGACCCACACAGTCAATTGCCGCGCTAAAGGGACGGCGGCAGTCTTGCATCTTTATGAGTATCGCAGTGGACTTGGGCCTATGTGCACGCGGCTTCTGAAACCTCTATCGCGCCTAGAATCTGGATGGAAATTTGCTCAACACTACGACATGTTTCTTAGAAACACGCGCGTCCCAATGACGCTTGAATTCAGCTTCGCTGTATGCCTAATTAACGTTCAGCCGTGATGGTATGCTGACTTACCCAACGCCAAACCTCTCAGAAAACTGGCAATGATCTCGCATCAACACAAGTGCATCTTTGTGCATATTCCGAAAACCGCGGGTACCAGTATTGAATATGCCTTGGGTCATTTTGAGAAGCGTCAACGTCTCAATCAAGACCATCGGTCCATTCGCATGATCGAGCCACTAACTTACCATGCAATTCTGAACAAAGAGAACTTAGTAGAGCTTAAGATGCGCGCCTGGCACAACTACAGGCGCCAACACGTCAACCCAAATAACACCAACACCGTAAACAGAGCGCAATATAACGAGTACTTCAAATTTACGATTGTGAGGAATCCCTGGGATCGCCTCTACTCGCTGTTCTTCGCTCGTTCGAGAGCTTGGGGATACGAGATCGACCAGAGCGACCTAAGGGGAAGCTTCCGCAAATTTGTCGGCACATATCACCGTCAACGCATTCTGCGAAGTCAAATGCATATTTTAAAGAATTTTCGTGGTGATGTGCCTGTAGACTATATTGGACGGTTCGAAGATCTTCCCCGCATATTCCAGGATATTTCCAATCGACTTTCCATCAAAGTCGAGTTTCCGCATCTGTTGGACCGGGGTCCACGCGCAAGCTACAGAGATGTCTACGACGACGAGATGCGAGAAACTGTTCGAGAACTGTATAAGGACGACATAGACTATCTTGGATATGAATTTTAGACGGCTCTGCTCTTTCGAGGACATGCAGTTACGCGTCGTCCGTTTCCCATCTAGCGTTACTGCTCCACCAAATTTGGATGGGATTGCAGGTCTCCAGTCAGAATGTTTTGGCAGTGGCCCCGGCCGGTACGGCCCGGGAACAAGGCGACCCGCAATGAACCAAAAGCGGGTCGGGTTGGCCGGCGGCGACCCGCAACAAAATGGTGCCGGCTGAGGGATTTGAACCCCCGACCCCCTGATTACAAATCAGGTGCACTACCACTGTGCTAAGCCGGCTGTCCGCTCGGGCGCGAAGAGCCCCGAAGATGAGGGCGCCCCTCCTATAGACCGATTGGCGGTGTGGGACCAGAGGCCTCCGTATATCCGTGGCGATGCCCCGTGGGTCCGGCTAACCTCATGAAACATAGGTTAAATCCGGGCCCGGCGCGCCCGCGTAAAACCTTTCGGAAGTTTAAGATCGCCCCGCGGCAAAGTCCGCGTATAAGAACGGAAAAACGTCTTTAGTTCAGGGAGGATCGATGAGTCTAAGACTGTTCGGGCTCACACTCGCGCTGGCGGCCTCCGGCCCCGCTATAGCCGGTGGAAATTGTATGAATGACGTTGAGACGGCATTCAATAAGCAGCGCCAGACGAAGGCTTACCGCGTCGTGAAAACGCTGCCGGCCGAACCCGACGGGCCCGTCGATACTTTCGACTACAAGCCGCCGCTTCTCGTCCACCGCACGCTTGAGATAAAGTCCGCGCATCGTCCTGTTGAAACCATCGGCTTCGGCAACCGCGCCTGGAGCAAGGAGGATCAGGGTTGGATGGAAATGCAACCCCAGTTCGCGAACATGAGCAGGGCGCACCTCAAGGAAATGTTCGGCAAACCCGTCAAGATCAAAACGCGGTACAACTGCCTCGGATCGGTGAAGTTTGAGGGCGAAGACTACCAAGGCTACCGGACAGAGCCGGAAAAGACGAGTACGGGCGCCACCGTGGCGCGAACGATCTACATAGATCCGAAGACCGGACTTCCTGCGTTCAATATCGTGGCAGAGTTGGACAGCGACAAACCCGACCTAATCCGCGAAGCCTATACCTATCCCGACGACATAGAAATCGTGATCCCCGAGGGAGCACCCGTCATGCAGAATAGGCACTGAGGACCGAAGGGACACGAAAAACCCTCTCTTTAGCTTGACAATCGCTCAACTGACGCCATGAACCCGCGTGGCATGGACGTGAACAAACAGGAGTAGAAACAATGCGCCGTACTGTTTTGGCTGTCGCTGTCCTCTCAAGCGCGGCCTTTGCCGGCCCCGCTCTGGCAGACTGCACGAAAGAGGTGGCAAAAGCGTTCCAAGCTCAGAACAAGCAAAAGTTCCTGCGCAAGGAAACGCGCATGATCAGCGAGAATGGTCCTGTGAAGATGACGCTCGAGTATCAGCTTCCGGATCGCATGCGCCAGACAGTGTCGTTGGTCGTCAATCCAAAGCCCGTACAAACGATTTTGGTTGGCAGCAAAGCCTGGACGCAGGATGAAAAAGGTTGGTTCCAACTGCCGCCCAAGGCCGCCGACCAGGTCCTCACGTTCTTCGAGGAATCAACGGGCGCCAAAGCCGCCGAGGTCGGAACCTTTGAGTGCGCTGGCGCCGTAACGATCGACGGTAAGAAGCTACGTGCCTATCGGGGAATCAATGAGCAGAAGAAGGTTTTCGGCATGGAAAGCACGGCAAAGAAGAACGAGGCCGTGCGGATGGTCTACATCGATCCCGAAACAGGTCTGCCGGCGCGGGCCATCTACGCACGCGAAGGCTTCCTCGACAAACCGATCTATCGGGAAGACATTAGCTTCCCATCAGACATTCGGATTGAACCGCCGAAGGATGTCGAAAAGATCGAGCTCATCAATCCGGTCAAGCCGTTCGAAGAGAAAAAGTGATGGAATCAGCCTAGGGCCGCAAAAAGGGTCACTCGGATGGGGTGCAGGGCGAGGGCCGCGCACCCCATTTTTGCGTGCAGGGACCGGGCTGTGGAAAGGCCCGATGCAAAAAAAATGTGAATCCACGTGGGACGTGGCGGTCACGCATGGAAAATCGACATTCCGCCTATAGCCAAAGCCTGCTCCCTCGCCTAGAAATCGCCCCGCCATGCCCAAACGCACAGACATCGACACCATTCTCATCATCGGCGCCGGCCCAATCATCATTGGGCAAGCCTGCGAGTTTGACTATTCCGGCACGCAAGCGTGCAAGGCCCTCAAAGCCGAGGGCTACCGCATCGTTCTGGTGAATTCCAATCCAGCAACGATCATGACCGATCCCGAACTGGCCGACGCCACATACGTCGAACCGATAACGCCGGAGGTGGTGGCCAAGATCATCGCCCGCGAGCGCAAAGAGAGACCCGAAGACAAACTGGTTGTCCTGCCGACCATGGGCGGGCAGACGGCTCTCAATACGGCACTATCGCTGCATAAGAGCGGCAAGCTTGACGAGCTTGGCGTGGAACTCATCGGCGCCAAAGCCGAAGCCATCGACAAGGCCGAAGATCGGTTGCTGTTCCGCGAGGCGATGAAAAAGATCGGCCTTGAGACGCCGCGTTCGATGCTGGCCCACAACCGCGAAGAGGCCGCAGCCGCTCTCGACGTTGTTGGGCTGCCGGCCATTATGCGCCCCTCTTTCACGCTCGGCGGTACTGGCGGCGGCATTGCATACAATCGCGAAGAATATTTTGACATTATCGAGCGCGGGCTCGACGCCTCGCCGACGACGCAAGTGCTCGTCGAAGAAAGCGTGCTGGGTTG
This sequence comes from Hyphomicrobium sp., assembly GCA_965222835.1. Taxonomy (GTDB): domain Bacteria; phylum Pseudomonadota; class Alphaproteobacteria; order Rhizobiales; family Hyphomicrobiaceae; genus CBDCUQ01. The sequence continues at coordinate 1,434,656 of CBDCUQ010000004.1, read as the reverse complement.
GAAGGAATTCGAGATGGAAGTCGTCCGTGATCGCGCGGACAACTGCATCATCGTCTGCTCCATTGAAAACGTCGATCCGATGGGCGTGCACACCGGCGATAGCATTACGGTCGCACCGGCACTCACGCTGACGGACAAAGAATATCAGATCATGCGCGACGCTTCGATCGCGGTCCTGCGCGAGATCGGCGTTGAGACTGGTGGTTCGAACGTGCAGTTTGCCGTTAATCCGGAGGACGGCCGCCTCGTCGTGATCGAGATGAACCCGCGCGTCTCGCGCTCGTCGGCATTGGCGTCCAAGGCGACAGGATTTCCCATCGCCAAGGTCGCCGCCCGGCTTGCGGTCGGATACACGCTCGATGAGCTAGAGAACGATATTACCGGTGGCGCCACGCCGGCGTCATTCGAACCGTCGATCGACTACGTGGTCACCAAGATCCCGCGCTTCGCCTTCGAGAAATTCTCGGGCGCCAATTCAACCCTCACCACCTCGATGAAATCCGTGGGCGAGGCGATGGCCATCGGCCGCACGTTTGCGGAGAGCCTTCAGAAGGCACTGCGCTCGATGGAAACCGGCCTGTCCGGCCTCGACGACATCGTTCTGGAAGGGCTCGGTCAGGGCGACGACAAGAATGTCATCCGCGCTGCACTGGGCCGGCCGACGCCGGACCGGATTCTCAAGGTCGCCCAGGCTTTGCGCCTCGGCTTCGACCAGGAGACCGTGCATGCCTTCTGTAGGATCGATCCCTGGTTCATCGCGCGTATCGGGGAGCTCATTGAGCAGGAAGCCCGCGTCAAGGCATATGGATTGCCGCAAACCGAAAGTCAGATGCGCACCCTCAAGGCCTACGGGTTTTCGGATGCGCGCCTGGCCAAGCTATCGGGTCAGAGCGAAACCGATGTGCGCGCCTTGCGCCGGCGCCTTGGTGTGGCTCCGGTCTATAAGCGGATCGATACGTGTGCGGCCGAATTCGCATCACCAACCGCGTACATGTACTCCACGTACGAGCGGGGATTGTCTGGTACACCCGTTTGCGAAGCCACTCCCTCCGATCGCAATAAGATCGTGATCTTGGGTGGCGGACCGAACCGCATAGGTCAGGGTATCGAGTTCGACTACTGTTGCTGCCACGCCTGTTTCGCACTGACCAAGGCCGGTTATGAAACGATCATGGTCAACTGCAACCCGGAGACGGTCTCAACCGACTACGACACGTCCGACCGGCTTTATTTCGAGCCGCTAACATCCGAGGACGTGATCGAAATTATTGCGACAGAAAAGAGCAAAGGCACGCTCAAGGGAGTCATCGTTCAATTCGGCGGACAGACTCCGTTGAAGCTGGCGGGCCCGCTCTCAGAAGCCGGCGTCCCCATTCTTGGAACGTCGCCCGACGCAATCGACCTGGCCGAGGACCGCGATCGCTTCAATGCACTCATCGAAAAGCTTGGGCTGCATCAGCCGGAAAGCGGCATAGCGCGCACGCCCGAAGAAGCCCGTGCTGCGGCTGACGCCATTGGATACCCCGTTGTCATTCGCCCGTCCTATGTTCTTGGCGGCCGGGCCATGGAGATCGTGCATGACGGCGTGGAGATCGATCGCTACATCGCCAAGCTTTCGGCAACCCTCAATAGCCCGTCCGAACTAGTGGTCTCAGATAAACGCCCGTTGCTGATCGACCGCTATCTGACGGACGCCGTTGAGGTCGACGTGGACTGTCTGTCCGACGGCCAAGACACCTACATCGCGGGTATTATGGAGCATATCGAAGAAGCGGGAATCCATTCCGGCGATTCGGCGTGTGCCTTACCCCCCCACTCATTGGATGGACCCGTGCTCGGCGAACTCGAATGCCAAGGGCAGGAACTGGCAAAGGCTTTGGGTGTCGTCGGGCTCATGAACGTCCAGTTCGCGATCAAGGATGGCAACGTCTACATCCTCGAGGTCAATCCGCGCGCCTCGCGCACCGTTCCGTTCGTCGCCAAAGTGATCGGCCACCCCATCGCCGCGATTGCCTCTGAAATCATGGCGGGGCGCTCGCTCGCGAGCTTTGGGCTAAGACCGCCGCAACCCGATCACATTGCTGTCAAGGAAGCGGTCTTTCCGTTCGCCCGATTCCTCGGTGTGGACCCGATCCTTGGTCCCGAAATGCGCTCCACCGGAGAGGTCATGGGCATCGACCGCGATTTCGCCATGGCCTTCGGAAAGAGTCAGATCGGCGCCGGACAGCGCCTGCCGGTGGCAGGCACCGTGTTCGTGTCCGTCAAGGAGACCGACAAAGACCGAATGGTCGCGCCGCTCAAGGAGTTACAGGCGATGGGATTCAAAGTCTTGGCAACACGCGGAACCAAACGACATCTTGAGGCGAACGGCGTTCAATGCGCGGGTATCAACAAGGTTTTGGAAGGCCGGCCGCATATTGTCGACGCCATGAAGAACGGTGAAGTGCAGCTTGTGTTCAATACGACGGAAGGGGCGAAAGCCATATCCGACAGCAAGGACATTCGCCGCACGGCCTTGCTTAACCACATTCCCTATTATACGACTCTTGCAGGAGCCATCGCGGTCACGCGCGCCATCAAGGCCTTAAAGGCCGATACGATGAATGTTGCGCCGCTTCAGGCGTATGTGGCCGGCGCCTCCTAATCCTTACGGCCCTGCCGTTTCTGGCCCGGGCTGGTTCACTCCACGCGCGTAAGAGGCAATTCTGTTGTTTTGGTTGGGCCAGTCGAGTCCGGCCGCTTAGGAGACTTTAGCGATGTCGATGGAACGGGTACCGATGACCCTCGAGGGGTACAAGAGGATCGAGGTCGAATTGCACCGGCTCAAAGCCGAAGAGCGCCCGCGCATCATCCAGGCCATCGCGGAAGCACGCTCGCATGGCGATCTTTCGGAGAACGCCGAATACCACGCCGCAAAAGAAGCGCAGGGCTTGAACGAAGCCAAGGTTGCCGAACTCGAAGACAAGATCAATCGCGCCGAGATTGTCGATCCGTCAAAGCTATCAGGAAGCACGGTCAAGTTTGGTGCCACAGTCACGCTCGTTGACGAGGATACCGACGAGAAGGTGAAATACAAGATCGTGGGCGACCTGGAAGCAGCGGTGAAGGAGGGCAAGATCTCGATTTCATCCCCAATCGCCCGCGCGCTTATCGGTAAGTCGAAAGGCGACAGCGCCGAAGTAACCACTCCTAAAGGTGCGCGAAGCTACGAGATCTTGAAGGTCGAGTGGAAATAGCCAATTCGGGCCGCGCAGTGTTCTTCAATCTTTGTCCGCAATGTCGCTCGGGACCGGCACGCCCGGCGCGAGCTTGGCGCGGCGAATAGCGACATTTGTTTTCACGCTGGCAACATTGGGCGCTGCCGTCAGCTCGTTCAGTATGAAATCTTGAAAGCTCGTCAGGTCCCGCGCAACGCACTTCAGCCAGTAGTCACTATCTCCGGTCAGCATATGCGCCTCGCGCACCAGGGGCCATCCGAGCACAAGGTTTTCGAACGCACGCAGATCCGCCTCCGATTGATTGTGTAACCCCACGAGGGCGAATGCGGTGAGTTCGTAGCCGAGCGCCTTTTCGTCAATGAGCACCGTGTAACCGCTGATCAGGCCGGCCTGCTCAAGCGCGCGCACACGCCTAAGGCAAGGCGGCGCCGACAAACCGACGCGCCGGGCGAGCGCAAGATTGGTGATCGAGCTATCGGCCATCAGCTCTTTCAGAATGCGCCAGTCTGTGACGTCTAGTTGAGGTGGCACGGATGACTCCGCGTGGTGTGGCTCGCTCGATCGTTCCGTTAAGGCAGAGTCTGCACTTGCGGCCCGTCCCGTGGCCCATAGCCGCTTCGCCGCAATTGCGCAATAAATAGAAAGCATAAGCTGGGGCAACGTATCAGTCATTACACAGAATCGGGACTTCCGGCGGGTCTTTTGGGGGTTTGCGGCGTCTGAACCCCTCGACTTTCGGAGGCCCGACCAGCAAAAACAGACGCCATGACGAGTCCTGCTCCCATCACAACCAAGCACACCGATCGGCCCCTACTCGGGGCCCGGGCCTGGATCATTACCGACGGCAAGGCCGGAATGGATGTGCAGGCCCGCGGCCTGGCCGAAGCCCTTGGCGTCAAATACGAGATGAAGCGTGTCACGCCGACAGGGATCTATCGTCTGATGGCGCCCTGGGGTCCGGTCAATCCTCGCGACCGGTTCGGTCTCGAAGGCAGTCAATTTGCTCCTCCCTGGCCCGCGATCGCGATTGCATCTGGCCGAGCAAGCATTCCTTACATTCGTGCGCTGGGCCGCAAGGCCGGACCACATACCTTCACGGTCGTTCTGCAGGACCCCAAAACGGGACCGACCACCGCCGATCTCATTTGGGTACCCGCACACGATAAGCGGCGCGGGCCGAATGTGTTCACGACGTTGACGCCGCCGCATGGTTACTCGGCCGAACGCCTCGCAGCCTTGCGTCGCGACGTACCGCCGGCAATCGCCGCACTGCCGGAACCGCGTGTGGCTGTCATTCTCGGTGGAAAGAACAGCGTCTACAAATATTCCGAAGCGGACCATGCCCAATTGGCCGCAGCACTCTCATCGCTCGCACGCACCGGTGTAAGCTTCATGATCACACCGTCACGGCGCACGCATAAACAAGTCGTGGAAGCCGTAGAAGCCGCGACCCGCGACACACCACGAATTCTATGGGACGGCAACGGCGAAAACCCATACCCGCAGTTCTTGGCACATGCCGACAGGCTCATCGTGACAGCCGACAGCGTCAACATGACTGGCGAAGCCTGCGCCACTGGCCGCCCCGTCTACGTGTTTGAACCATCCGGCGGTTCGCCAAAATTCCGCCGCTTCCACGAGGCTTTACGCGCCGCTGACGCAACACGATTGCTGCCCGAAAGTGTCGAGCGGCTCGAGACTTGGGACTACACGCCCCTTGATTCCGCAGCTATCATCGCAGCAGAAATTGAGCTGAGGTGGAAACGCCGCAAAGAGTGCCTAAGAGGCAGCTGAGCAACGACGAGCAGCTTTGGACGTCGGCGCGACCGGCCAAAAAAAAGAGCAAAGGAAATGGAACGAGCTATGGCGCATCTGAACCTCGATAAGCTCAGGGCAGCTGATGTCGAAACAAGCCCCTATCGCTACATAGTCGTTTCGGGCTTCTTGGGTGAGGATAGCATAAGGCGCATCAACGAGACGTATCCGAAGATTGAGAAGGGGGGATCCTACCCGCTCGAAAGTCTCGATCAGAACATGACCATCAAGGAGGTCATCGCCGAGCTCGACGGACCCGAGTTTCAAGAACTCATTGCTGAAAAGTTCGATGTTGATCTGGAGGGCCGGCCGAAGATGTACTCGCTGCGTGGTTACACGCGAGCGAAGGACGGCAAGATCCATACCGACAGCAAGGACAAGATCATCACGGTGCTTCTGTACCTCAACGAGAACTGGCAGCAAGCGGGCGGGCGGTTGCGCATTCTGAAGAACGGTCACGACGTCGACGACTTTGTCACCGAGGTCGCACCCGACAACGGCACACTCTTGGTCTTCAAGCGCTCGGACAACTCTTGGCACGGCCATCATCCGTTCGAGGGGCGCCGCCGCTCCCTGCAAATGAACTGGATGACCAGCGAAGGGTCCAAGGGCTGGCACAGGGTTCGCCACAAAGTCTCAGCCGCAATCAAAAAGCTTTCGGCGGGGTAGTGACGGCAAAGTCAACTCAAGCCCCAGGGCTCGTTGCCGCCGGCACCGTCATCTGGGTGCCGGCAGCGCCGCGTCGGCGGCTCTGGTTGGCTGCGGAGCTTGTCCTGCTATTCGTTGGCGCGCCACTCGCCATCTACTACGCCGTCCACGGCGCAAAGGTCCCCGTCTTTCTGGCTCTGGTTCCTGTTCTCGTATTTGCGATTGTGGCGCTGGCAGCCGATTCTACGTTCCGCTTAAAAGGGGAGCTGCGGCGAGGCTTCGGCTGGCACACCGGCGTCACCATCCTTCTCGTCTTTCTCGTTTTTGGGGGTGGCCTCAGCTATTGGATCGCAGAAAACCGCCCACATTGGTTCTTGGAGTTTCCGCAGAACCGGCCAAAGACCTATTGGCGTATCATGCTCCTTTATCCCTTAGCGTCCGTGGCAGCACAGGAGCTGGTGTACCGGTCGTTCTATTTCCACCGCTACGGTCCCTTGTTCGGGTCCTGGGTGTGGCTGGGCATTATCCTAAACGGGTTCTTATTCGGGTTTTGCCATATCGTGATGGACAGCGGGTTTGCCGTCGCGGCGACCACCATTGGCGGGCTGGTGCTCGCCATTCGCTACGCCATGTGCACGTCCTACTGGGCAGTGTTCATCGAGCACACCTTGTGGGGTTGGTTGGTGTTCACAGTGGGACTTGGGCGTTTCTTCTTCACCGGCATCTCCAACGTGCCTTAGCCTGGCGCTACCGGGATCGCGGAAATCCAAAGGGCGCATTGAGCCCGCCTTGGGAATGGGCTAGAAGACCCGCCGAATCCAAAGTCTTTATAGTGAAACGAGGCGATACATGGCGGCGGCCAATCAGTACGTTTATCACATGCATAAGGTCGCGAAGACCTATCCCGGCGGCAAGCAAGTCCTGAAGGACATTTCGCTGTCGTTTCTTCCCGGTGCCAAGATCGGTGTCGTTGGTCTCAACGGCGCCGGCAAATCCACACTGCTCAAGATCATGGCCGGAGAGATGACGGACTTCGTCGGCGAAGCGTGGGCGGCGGACGGCATCAAGGTCGGCTACCTGCCACAGGAGCCTGAACTCGATCCGGAGAAAGATGTGCTCGGCAATGCTATGGACGGCGTCGCGGAAAAGAAGGCCATCATGGATCGGTTCAATGAAATCGCGGCCAATTACTCCGAAGAAACGGCCGACGAAATGACCGAGCTGCAGGATCAAATCGACGCACAAAATTTATGGGATCTCGATACACAAGTCGAACAAGCGCTCGATGCGCTGCGCTGCCCGCCTGGTGACGCGGACGTCACCAAGCTGTCAGGTGGTGAGAAGCGCCGCGTGGCATTGACGCGCCTTTTGCTATCGAAACCAGATATTCTCCTCCTCGACGAGCCAACCAACCATCTCGACGCCGAAAGCGTGGCCTGGCTTGAGCGCTATCTCAAGGAATACGCGGGTTGCGTCATCTTGGTCACCCATGACCGCTACTTCCTCGACAATCTGACGGACTGGACGCTCGAATTGGACCGCGGCGAAGGCGTGCCGTGGAAAGGAAATTATTCCTCGTGGCTCGAGCAGAAGGCAAAGCGCGCGGAAGCCGAGAAGGCAGCCGAAGAGGGCAAACAGAGAACCATCTCACGCGAACTCGAATGGATCCGCGCCTCACCCAAGGCGCGCCAGGCAAAGTCCAAAGCGCGTATCACCGCGTTCGACAAACTGGTCGAGGAAGCCGGCCGCGAGCAAACGGGTCGGGCGACCATACAACTTGCCCCGCCTCCGCGCCTCGGTGGTGTCGTCATCGAAGCCGAAAATCTCTCCAAGGGATTTGGCGACCGGCTTCTCTTCGACAACTTGAGCTTCAGGTTGCCACCGGGCGGCATCGTAGGTGTTATCGGCCCTAACGGTGCGGGCAAGACCACGCTGTTCCGCATGATCACCGGGCAAGAGGAACCCGATGGCGGCACCATCCGATTGGGCGAGACGGTGAAGCTCTCCTATGTCGACCAATCCCGTGATCACCTCGACGGAAAAAAGACCGTGTGGGAGGAAATTTCCGGCGGCCTCGATGTGATGAAACTCGGTGAGAAAAAGGAGGTGAACAGCCGGGCCTATTGCGGATGGTTCAACTTCAAGGGCCCCGATCAGCAAAAGAAGGTGGGGCTTCTGTCGGGCGGTGAACGCAATCGCGTACATCTCGCCAAGATGCTGAAGGAAGGCGGCAACCTGTTGCTGCTCGATGAGCCGACGAACGATCTCGATACAGAAACGCTTGGTTCGTTAGAAGCCGCGCTGGAGGATTTTCCGGGATGCGCCGTCGTGATCTCGCACGATCGCTTCTTCCTCGATCGGCTCGCAACTCACATTCTTGCCTTCGAAGGCGACAGCCACGTCGAATGGTTCGAAGGCAACTTCGCCGACTATGAGGCCGATAAGAAGCGCCGTTTGGGCGACGCCGCTGTCGAGCCACACCGGATAAAATTCAAGCGGTTTGAGCGCGCGTGATGCGAGCAAGTCTGGTTGATCCAACGCGCGGAACAAATCTCTGATCTTCGAGAAGGTCAGTTGTCAGCCGATGAAGCGGCAACAGGCGCACTTGGTTTTCCAGGTCATTTCCAAACTGTGCGGCCGCGACACAAGCATCATGACATCGAACTTGAGCTACGGCAGTTGTGATCAGGCGTTTTTCGGCCCAGGAGCATTAAACCGTGAAATCAGCTGCCGCCGTAAAGCGTGAGGTAGTCGCCGAGCCAGATGCTTAAGGCGCGGACGCAAAAACTGCTCGTATGCTTTTGTTCTGAGATAAGCGTGCTTAGACCAAGGCCAAACAAGATCGACGACAGCGTCGGTCGATGTTGCCCATGTCAGCTTGTAAGGAGCATTGGGGACCATAAGGTCGACCTCAACTACTCCCAGTCTATGGCATTCCTCCAGAACGAGCTGCAGGTGGATGCGTCCTATGCTATAGGATTCAAATTCGGGGTCCCGAGATGACATATAGGCGTGATAGCAGCCTTGATGGATGAAGCCCCATTGGATTGCGATCATCTTGCCGTTGAAGGTTAGCACAAAGGCCACCAGCCCAAGGTCGTGAGAATTGTTTGCGGCCAAATTGCACACCACTCTCTCGAAATTCGCATCGCGGAATCCGGCGGATGATAGGCCGTTATCATCAAGCCAATCACGTCTTGCCAAAAACGACGTGCGAAGTGCTTCAGCGACTGCCGCACCTCGTAGAACTTTATGCTCCAGCCGCCCCTTCCGCATTAGTCGGTTTTTGTAATTACGGATATTCTTCCGGGTCTTGGCATTGACACCGGCGATGAAGTCGGAGAACGGCTGCCCCTCCTCAAATTGGACTTGCGGTGCGCGGCTGCCCTCATCGATGACAGTAGCGCCGTTTCGTTCGAGGCCTCGAACCGCAGAGGTCGTGCGCACCTTACGCAGTATCATGCCATCAGCAAGAAGCATCCGTTTTAGCGAGTTGACAATAAGGCCTACAATTTCGGCGCCCGCCTCTGAATCATCGCATAGCATGTCAGTATATTGATCGAACGGGCCAGCCAACGATGTGAGTATTCGAATGCCGTACTCCTTACGTAAAGACAATGGCCACACCGCAACCAGAGTCTTGTCCCTCCAAACTGTAACGACGACCGGATCGAATGTTTCATCGGCGTGCACCGATGACAATTCGTTCAAGACGTGCTGACACCAGGCAGGTGATTGGAAGAAGAAAGAACCCTTGCAGCGACAAGCTAACTCGCGCCAGTCAAAAGCGAGAGACATAATCTGCTCTGCTGTTCGCAACAGATCGACCCTCAGAGCGGCGGCGTCTGCTTTATCGCCCGCGTCAGGCAGGGTCGCAATTTCGTTTTTTGGCAGTTTGTCGAGTACGTGTGACACTACATCTGCTTACTTGCAAAGTTCATATGCAGGAATGCTGCAGAATCCACTCGGAGCCGCCGGATCAACTCGAAAGTCGATCTTGGTTGCATGCCGATTCCGTTTTTGCAATCCGGAGAGTTTGTAGGCCGCCGCAAGGGCTAGTTTAGGATAGAAACTGGCCGAATGCGTATCTTGCGATAGTGTTTGAAAACCTAGTTTCCTGCGCAACAAGCCATTTGCGAAATTGACTGCGTAATTCCTACGAAGCGCTGGTGTCCAATGTTCGGTGGTAACCGACACATTTAGGCAATCATGATTAACCACTCGATGCGGCGCGTTGTGGGCCCACGTAAGCATTTCGCCCGGTTCCAGATCTAAAACCTGGGCGCTTGCGTCAAACTCAGGGCGGTATGTCAAACTGACCTCATGCGCCTCGCCAAGCAGGATATCTTCAAGTGAATTCTGCGGTAAGAATGGCGCGGTGTCAGGGTAGAGCCACACGCGTTTGCGCCCGCGAACCTGCCACAATGTTTGCCCCGGAACATCGCTGTGATAACCAACCCGGACATTCGGGCTGGATATCAAAATCGTCATCTGGCGACTGAAACTTTTGAAATCTTCGAAGTGACTTTCAAGTTCACTATAGATCTGCTCCAAAATTTGCCGATGTGGCTCGGATAGGGACGCAACGTTTCTCAAATTGAGCCAAATGTGGCCATTTCGAATTGCGTCGAGAACCTCCATGCCTGACAGGTCCTCTATCACGCCCTCGCGACGAGATCTTGGGTCGTAACTCAGCGGGTCCATCGTACTGACGTGGTAGTCGCCGCGTGATGCCCTCTCGATCAATTCCACCAGCGCTTCGTCTGAAAATAGGCCCGTATCGGCCAGATTGTGCTGCAATGACAATGTGGTATCGCCGAAAGACCTGGCTTCTGTGGTCTGCAAATTCCGGAAGATTTGAGGCATTGCGGAACTCTCCCCAAGTTAGACGTTTCAGCCAGGCGACCCGCAAGATCTGTGCCGTCTACAAGATTCAGAAAGAGTGCAACCCCTTGGATCTCCCATTCTTCGAAAGGAATCTTGGTGATTTCTGATAGGCCATTCAACGCGACAGGGCGCACGGCTGACTGCCAGACGTTAACCTGTTTTGCATTTGCCCACTCTGAGAAAGGCTTAGACTGAACACGCCACGTCCTCCGCTTGACCCTCAATCACCACCTTGCTCGAAGTGCGCAAAAGTATCATGGGCTGCGCGCAGCCCATGGCTCGAACATGTCGACTCGGTCAGTTTTCGAGCGTTGTTGACACACCAGCCCAGGGTTGGTGGTCGGGACGCAGATGAAACGAGTGTCGGCCTACGCCAAATCCGCGACGTCAATTAATTTTGGTTGCTGAAAACTGGGAGCACGCCAGTTTGTTTGGATTGTGCTGGCAAAACACAGAGGCGCTAAAGATCGGCTATCCGCGTGCTCTCGCTTGCATCCCGCAGCTACTCCAGGCGAGGGAGTGAACCTTAACTATCCGCAGCGGCCTTAGACTTCTTTTTGGCCGCAGCCTTCTTGGGCGCCGGGGAAGCTTTTTTCGCCGTTTTGGTCTTCGCGGTTTTTGTCTTGGCCGTCGTGCCCTTCGCCGTCTTCGATTTGGCGTCAGATGCCGGCTTTTCCGCCTTGGGCTTCGTAGCGGCCTTCTTACGCGTCGCCTTCTTGCCGCCGCCCTTGGCGATGCGCTCATTGAGAAGCGCGATGGCCTCATCCAGCGTCAAATCTTCCGGAACTCTTCCCTTGGGCACGGTCGCATTGACCTTGTTGTGGGTCACATAAGGTCCGTAGCGGCCGTCAAGGACTTCAATCTTGCCGCCTTCCACCGGATGCTCGCCAAGATCCTTGAGGACTTTCTTCGCCACGGCCCCGCGCCCGAACCGGCCCTTCCCCCCGCCCGCACGCTTTTCGGCAAGCAGCGTCACGGCACGGTTGAGGCCTACTGAGAAGACTTCCTCGGCATCGGCAAGATTGGCGTAGGTGCCATCATGCAAAACAAAGGGCCCGAACCGGCCCAGGCCGGCCGTGATTGGAGTCCCGGTTTCGGGATGAGTTCCAACCGTTCGCGGCAGAGACAGAAGTTGCAGAGCTTTTTCAAGGTCCACGGCTGCCGCGCTCATACCCTTCGGTATGGAAGCGCGTTTCGGCTTTTCGTCCTTCGAGCCCTCACCGAGCTGAAGATAGGGACCAAAGCGCCCGGTCTTCAAAAGCACGGGCAGCCCTGAATCTGGATCAACGCCCAATTCCCGGTCACCGGCGGCCGCTTCGTCGTTGGAGACAGACAGCTGACGCGTGAAATTGCAGTCGGGATAGTTCTCGCAACCAATAAAGGCACCAAACTTGCCCGAGATCTTGAGGGAAAGACGCCCGCTTGCGCATTTCGGGCAGGCACGCGGATCGCTGCCGTCACCCTTGTCGGGAAACACATGCGGCCCCAGCATGTCATTGAGCGCGTCCAGAACCTCGCCGACACGCAGATCCTTGATCTCGGCGATCGCTGCCGTGAAGTCGCGCCAGAATTCGCGCAACACGTCCTTCCACTTGAGCTCGTCATTGGAAATGAGGTCAAGTTTCTCTTCAAGGCTCGCCGTGAAGTCATACTCCACGTAATGCATAAAAAAGCTTTCGAGGAAGGCGATGACCAACCGCCCCTTGTCCTCGGGAATAAGGCGCTTCTTCTCGATGCGCATATAATCGCGGTCTTGCAGAACCGCGAGCGTGGATGCGTACGTCGACGGGCGCCCGATACCAAGCTCCTCCATACGCTTGACAAGGCTTGCCTCGGAAAAGCGCGGCGGCGGCTGCGTGAAGTGCTGATCGGCCGAGATCTCCTCGTCCATCAAGTGATCGCCGGCGGCGATGGGCGGCAGACGCCGTTCCCCGTCGTCGTCGCCCTCAGTGTCGTCCTTGCCTTTCTGAATGTAACGGAAGCGGTCGTCGCGGCCTTCCTCGTAAAGTTTCAAAAAGCCATCGAACTGAATGACGGATCCCGTTGCACGCAACCCATAGGCCTTGCCGTCCCGCCCCTTGACCTCGATCGCCGCACTTGTCTGCTCGATGTCAGCCGACGCCATCTGGCTCGCAATCGTGCGCTTCCAAATCAGTTCATAAAGTGCCGCTTGATCCTTTTCGAGGAACTTTCGAACACTGTCGGGCGTACGCCGCGGGTCGGTCGGACGGATCGCCTCGTGCGCTTCCTGGGCGTTCTTCGCCTTGGTTTTGTATTCGCGAATGAACGGCGCAACATACTTTTGCGAGTACTGATCAGCGATGACGCCGCGGATGGAATTGATCGCTTCCGGTATGATGGTCACGCCATCCGTACGCATATAGGTGATGAGGCCGGTTGTTTCGCCGCCGATGTCGACACCCTCGTAAAGCCGCTGGGCGACGTTCATCGTCTGCTTGGCGGAGAAGCCAAGCTTGCGCGAAGCATCCATCTGCAACGACGACGTCATGAACGGCGGATAGGGATTGCGCTTCACCGCCTTCTTGTCGACCGTTGCAATCTTGAAGTCGCTCTTTTCAATGGCCGCCTTGATGGCGAGCGCCGATGCCTCGTCCTTAATGTCGAGCTTCTTGAGTGTCGTGCCATCAACTGCGGTGAGGCGCGCCTTCACGTCCTCGTTCTTTGTCGTCTTCAACAAGGCCTCGATGGTCCAGTATTCGTCGGTCTTGAAGGCTTCAATCTCCGCCTCACGGTCGCACACGAGGCGCAGAGCAACCGACTGCACGCGTCCTGCCGAACGCGCTCCTGGAAGTTTTCGCCAAAGCACCGGCGACAGTGTAAATCCGACGAGATAGTCGAGCGCACGCCGCGCCAGATAGGCTTCGACAAGCGGTTGATCGATTTTGCGCGGGTCGGCAAGCGCTGCCAGAATCGCCTGTTTGGTGATGGCATTGAAAGCGACCCGTTCGATCTCGGTTCCTGTCTTGAGCGCCTTTTTCTGCGCCAGGATATCGAGGAGATGCCAGGAGATGGCTTCGCCCTCCCGATCGGGGTCGGTCGCCAGGATCAGCTTGTCCGCTTTCTTGACCGCCTCGGCGATCTCGCGGATGACCTTCTTGGAACCGGAGTCAACCTCCCAGTGCATTGCAAAATCGTTGTCGGGTTCGACCGATCCGTCCTTCGAAGGCAGATCGCGCACGTGGCCGAACGAAGCAATGACTTTGTATCCGGAGCCCAGGTACTTGTTGATCGTCTTGGCCTTGGCAGCGGATTCGACAATGACGACATTCATGTGTTGCGATCTACCTTGAAATTTTCGGCCGGAAGAGCACGGGAAGGGACTCGGTGATGCAATCAAGCGTTGCGATCAACCGTCTCCGAGGCGCCGGAACATGGGTGATGAACCGGGGTCTGTCAAACCTCTCGAACGGTCAGTGTGTAACCCGGGGGTAAATGCACCCCCGGCGTTATAAGATAGGTAATGGCCAGCTAACACGTTAAAAAATAGCAGAAAATAAGAAAAAGACGGCCGGATGCCGGCCGTCTTCCATATCCAACATACTAATCAGCCGCCTATTTGCTGATCGAGGCTTTGATCTCATCTGCCGCTGCAGCCGCCTCCGGAAACTGGCCGGCATCGCAATGGCCTTCAAGCTTCTCGAACATGCCCTCGAGCTTTTCCTTCTTATCGTCGGAGACATTGGCTGCTGTTTCAAAGAGGTCCCCGGACATCTTGAAGCAGTCCTCGGCGCTTTTCGGTGCGTCTCCGGCCTGCGCCATTCCGGCAGCGGCGAGGCTCAATGCTGCAGCAAGGGCCAGACGTTTCATCATCGTAACTTTCCTTCCGTTGAGAAGCGGGACTGAACCCGCCGAAACCAAGCGACAGACTCGGTCCTGATTATGGCCGCAGATAGGCCGGATGCCGCGCTTCCGTTGAAGCCTATTCCAGAATCTGTTGAAGAACCACATCACAGTTGCTCTGTCGCAACGCGCGTCGCGGCGAGATGTCCAATGATTGCCTCCAATTCGGCATATCCGTCGACGACACGGTCCGGTGCCAAGTCACGTACCGGTTTGTCCGAATAGCCGAAGCTGCAGCCGACGACGGGGATCCCCGCTGCGCGCGCCGCATCGATATCGACCTTGCTGTCGCCGATCATAATCGCGCGGTCGAAGCGGCCTCGAGCAAGACGGATCGCGCCCAAGACGTGATCCGGATGCGGCTTGGCGTTGGCAAACGTGTCACGCCCGGCAAGCCCATGAAAAGCGTCAAGCATGCCGAGAGCCGTGAGCAGACTGCGCGACAAAGCTTCGCGCTTGTTCGTGCAGACGGCAAGGCGGCACCCGGCCAAGCGGAACCGATCAATGACCTCGACGCAACCGGCAAAGGGTCGGCTTTCACGCGCGATGTTCGCTTCGTAGTAGGCGAGGAAGCGATCGAGCAGTTTGTCAACCTCAGGATCCGTCAAAACCATTTTCGACATTGCAAGGGCTTCGACGATCATTCGCCGCGCACCGAAGCTGACCCAAGGCCGCAGGGAGGCCGTGGTAACAGGGGCAAGTCCGACGTCCTGCAGCGCGTGATTCGTCGCGCCCGCTAGGTCAGGCGCCGTATCGACCAGCGTTCCATCGAGGTCGAACACGAGAGTGAGGCCGTGCATGAATGCTCCTCTATGATGGGCCGAGCGTAACGTAACCGCGCCCGGGCTGTCATTGGGTGGCTGCAAGACATCTTGAAACACCACTGGTGGGGGCCTAGACAGATGACGCAGATGCCTGCCGGAGGACCGGTGGGCCCCCCGGGTGTCGCTTGAGACCCCGAGACGAGGTGTTATCCGGGAAAACGTCATGGATAAGTCATTGGTCTCGCGCATGCGATCTCAGGCCTTCATCGATGGCGCCTGGACCGGGACCCCAACATGTTCCGTGCTTGATAAGGCAACTGGTGAGGAACTCGCCAAAGTCCCGGCGTTGGGCGCAAAAGAAACGCGCCAGGCCGTGGAGGCGGCACACCGGGCGTTGGCCGGCTGGAGCAGTCGCCTTGCCAAAGAGCGGTCGCAGATCCTGCGCCGTTGGTACGAGCTCATTATCGCACACGCCGACGATCTTGCATTGATCCTGACACGCGAGCAAGGCAAGCCGCTGGCCGAGGCAAAAGGCGAGATCCTGTACGGGGCAAGCTTCGTCGAATTCTTTGCGGAGGAGGCAAAACGCATTCATGGCGAGACAATTCCCTCGCCCAAACAGGATGCGCGGATCGTCGTCTTGAAACAACCAATCGGGGTCGTCGCAGCGATCACGCCATGGAATTTTCCCTGCGCCATGATCACCCGAAAGGTAACACCGGCTCTTGCGGCGGGTTGCACAGCCGTGGTGAAGCCCGCCGAAGATACTCCGCTCACTGCGCTGGCCCTCACCGCTTTAGCCGAAGAGGCGGGTGTCCCCAAAGGCGTGCTCAACGTAGTAACCGCGCTGGATCCCATCCCCGTCGGCAAGGAGCTGACGGAAAACCCGCTGGTGCGCATGGTCACTTTCACAGGCTCCACCGAGGTCGGTAAGATCCTGATGCGCCAATGTGCCTCCACCGTGAAAAAGCTCGGTCTGGAGCTTGGCGGCAACGCCCCCTTCATCGTCTTCGATGACGCCGACCTCGAAGAAGCCGTTGCCGGCGCCATGGCATCCAAGTACCGGAACGCCGGACAGACTTGCGTGTGTGCCAACCGCATTTATGTACAGGCCGGCATCTATGAAGCTTTTGCCCAAAAACTCGGCGCGGAGGTCGCCAAGCTCAAGATCGGCCACGGTACAGAGGCCGGAATCACGCAAGGCCCCCTCATCAATGAGGTGGCCGTCAAAAAAGTGGAGGCGCACATCGCTGATGCGGTCAAAAAAGGCGCCAAGGTCGTGTGCGGCGGCAAGAGACACGCGCTCGGCCGCACCTTTTTCGAACCGACCATCCTGACGAACGTGACGCAAGATATGCGCGTCGCACAGGAAGAAACATTCGGGCCCGTTGCACCTCTCTTTAAGTTCGACACCGAGGATGAGGTGATCTCGGCCGCCAACGCAACACCCTTCGGCCTGGCATCCTATTTCTACACGCGCGACGTAGGCCGGGCCTGGCGCGTCTCTGAGGCGTTGGAATACGGTATTGTCAGTCTCAACGAGGGGATTTTTTCGAATGAGCTTGCGCCCTTCGGAGGTGTCAAAGAGAGTGGCCTGGGCCGCGAGGGCTCGCACCACGGGATCGAAGAATTCCTGGAGATGAAATACGTCTATATGGGCGGGTTGTGACCGCGGTTTCCACTCAGGAAACAAGCTAACGGATTGAGCACCACGCGTCCGCTTTTACTTTGTTGAGCATCAGGATGGGAAAGGCGCCGAGACAAATATGAACGCAGACGAACAGAAACTTGCCGCGGCGACCCGCGCTCTTGCATTTGTCGAGCCGGGCATGAAGCTCGGCCTTGGCACGGGGTCGACGGCAGCGAAGCTCATCCAATTGATTGGACGGGAAGTGGCAAGCGGTCTCGACATTCTCTGCGTCCCAACGTCTGAGACCACACGCATGCAGGCGCAGGAACTCGGGATCCCGCTTTCGACACTTGAAGAAACACCTCAGCTCGATCTGACGATCGACGGCGCGGACGAACTGGACAACGAGTTGCGCCTCATCAAAGGCGGCGGCGGGGCGCTTCTGCGTGAGAAGATCGTCGCGACGGCATCCGATCGCATGCTCGTCATAGCCGATGCGTCAAAGCACGTACCCGTGCTCGGTAAATTTCCACTGCCCGTCGAGGTCGTACGCTTCGGCGTCACCGCGACCCGCGAGATGATCGAAATCGTGGCATCAGAGGCAAGTTGCCATGGAGACATCGTCATGAGACAGGGCCAAGACAATCAGCCCTTCGTCACCGACGGTGGAAACTACATCTTTGACTGCGCATTCGGTCGTATTGAGGATGCAGAGACCCTCGACGAGGCCCTGAAATGCGTACCAGGTGTCGTTGAGAGCGGCCTCTTTCTTGGCATAGCCGATGCTGCAATAATTGCGGGGCCTGAGGGGGTTGTTGTTCTCGAAGCCGAGTATGGCGAGCCGGCTACACTCACGTCGTAAGGCAGGCCTGGATCACATAGGGAGTTCGTCATGTTGAAGCGTGTGTGTTCCTTTGGCCTGTTGGCCCTATTGCTCTTTGCCACTAGCGATACGCTTGTTGCCGACGACAAGGCCGGCGCAAAACCGGACAGCAAGACAGAGGCAAAGACGGATGCCAAACCCAGCACAAATACGGAAACAAAAACCAGCGCAGAGTCGGCACCCGTCGAATCCGCGCGGCTGGCAGCGGCCCGAAAACTCATGGAGATTACCGGTTCGGCCG
This sequence comes from Hyphomicrobium sp., assembly GCA_965222835.1. GTDB lineage: Bacteria > Pseudomonadota > Alphaproteobacteria > Rhizobiales > Hyphomicrobiaceae > CBDCUQ01. The sequence goes on along the minus strand of CBDCUQ010000004.1, from coordinate 1,416,709 downwards.
AAAAATTTGAGAAGGTCACGCTTCAGGTTATTGAGCAGCTTCAGCCGCACCTCGAAAGGCGGGCCCCCAAGCACAAGAAGGCCATCGGCGAAGTGATGAGCAAGATGGCCGAAAAGTTCGCGTCCAGGAGCAGCGAGCTTACGGACCAGATTGCCCAGTTATACGCCAAGAAATTGCCGGCGGAGGATCTGGAGGCGATCATCAAGTTCTTCAGCGAGGGTGCGGGTCAGCGCTATGTAAAGGCCATCCCCTCGCTGGTCCAAGACAGTGCGGCCTTGGGTCAAAAGTGGGGTCAGGTAATCGGCCGGGAGATCCAGAGAGACGCCGAGGCCGAGCTCAAAAAGCGCGGCGTCCGTCTCTGAGCCGCGCCGATGAGCAAGTTTGATTACGACCTTTTTGTCATTGGCGGTGGCTCTGGAGGTGTGCGCGCGGCCCGTATTGCGGCGGGTTACGGCGCCCGCGTCGCCATCGCCGAGGAATTCCGGTTTGGCGGGACCTGCGTGATCCGCGGGTGCGTTCCCAAGAAGCTCTTGGTCTACGCATCGCGGTTCCGCGACGATTTTGAGGATGCGGTCGGCTTTGGCTGGTCCACAGGCGATGCCGTCTTTGATTGGAAGAAGCTCATCGCCAGCAAAGATCGCGAGACCGCGCGCCTCGAAGCCGTCTACCAAAAAAATCTCGACGCCCGTGGCGTGACCATGATCGCGGAGCGCGCGGTTCTCGACGGGCCCAATGCCGTGTCGCTTGCCGGCGGCCAGCGAGTGACCGCGAAGACGATCCTGATTGCAACGGGTGGGCGCCCGAACATCGATCCTGATCTTCAGGGATGCGAGCACGTCATCACCTCGAATGAGGTGTTCGACTTGGAAAAGTTTCCGCAGCGTGTCGTCGTGGCCGGCGGCGGCTATATTGCCGTTGAGTTCGCAAGTATCTTCGCCGGTCTTGGCGCCGAAACGACACTGGTCTACCGAGGCCCGAAGGTGTTGAGAGGATTTGATGACGATGTGCGCGATGCCCTCATGCAGGCGCTCGCCGCGCGCGGTATCCGGCTAGTGATGAACGACATCTTCACGTCGGTCGAGAAGGCGGGAGGCAGCTTCAAAGTTCATCTCAAGAGCGGGATTGAATCCCTCGAGGCCGATATTGTTCTCTGTGCGATTGGCCGGTTACCCAACACCGAAGGACTGGGTCTCGAGCGCGCTGGCGTGCGCTTAGGCCCGAAGGCGCGCGTTGAAGTGGATGAGTGGTCGCAAACCAACGTTCCTTCCATTTACGCCGTCGGCGACGTGACGGATCGCGTCAACCTCACTCCCGTTGCCATTCGTGAAGGCCACGCTTTTGCCGATACGGTTTTTGGCGGACAAAAGGTCTGCGTGGATCACAAGTTGACGCCCACGGCTGTGTTCACGACCCCCGAAATCGGAACAGTTGGCCTGTCCGAAGAAGACGCCCGAGCCGAATTGACCAGCATTGATGTCTACAAGAGCGCGTTCCGTGCTATGCGCAACACACTTGCGGGGCGCGACGAACGCATGCTGATGAAGCTTGTTGTTCACCGCACGTCAAATCGCATCGTCGGCTGTCATATCGTCGGACCGGATGCGGCGGAAATCGTTCAGATGGCCGCCATCGCCATGCGCATGGGCGCAACGAAGGCAGACTTTGATGCCACAATGGCTCTGCATCCGACCGCGGCCGAAGAGTTGGTGACGATGCGGGAGGTCTCACCGCCCTCTACCTAATCGGGGATGGGCCTCAATACCGGAATTGTTCCGACAGGATGCGCTCGTCCAGGTTATGTCCGGGATCGAACATCATAAGAAGTTCAATATTGCGCGCTTCGTCGATCTCGACGCGCGCGACTTTGCGCATTTCGACGTGGTCGGCAACCGCCGCGACCGGGCGCTTCGATTGTTCAAGCACATGGATTGTGATGTGAGCGCGATTTGGCAGCAGCGCACCGCGCCAGCGCCGGGGCCGGAACGGACTGATGGGCGTCACAGCCAACAGCGGGGCATTAATCGGTAGAATGGGTCCGTACGCCGAAAGATTGTAGGCCGTTGACCCCGCCGGTGTCGCCACAAGCACACCATCGCAGATAAGCTCGTCCATCCGAATCTTGCTATCGACGGAGATCTTGAGCTTCGCCGCCTGATATGTTTCGCGAAAGAGAGAGACCTCGTTAATGGCAATCGCTTTCCTGGCTTTGCCGACGCTGTCGTAGGCGACCATCGAGAGCGGGTGGATGCGACTGATCTCGGCTTGAGCAAGGCGGGCCTTGAGGTCATCTTCCTGGTATTCGTTCATAAGAAAGCCGACCGAACCCCGGTTCATGCCATAGATTGGTATGCGGTCGTTGATGAAGCGATGGAGCGTCTCCAACATCAGACCGTCGCCTCCAAGAGCCACTATGGCGTCGGCTTCACCTGGCGGAACGTTCCCATATTGCTTGACGAGACGATCGAGCGCCTCACGGGCTTCGGAAACCTCACTTGCGATAAAGGCGATCTTTTCGAAGCTGGTCTTGGTTTTAAGCTTGCTCATGTAGGTATGCTTGAGGGATCGGCGTACGTTTCGGTTTCTTGTGCGATCGTGCCAGCCACGCTGGACTTGGCAACGGGCTCGGGTTCAGCAAAACTGAGCCCTTAAGACTCGGCAATGCAGAAGACGGAGGCTCGCGCACTTGCAGGTAAACGACAAGCCCGTTCTCATCTATATGACGTTTCCCGCACCAGACGAGGCCGAGCGCGTCGGCAAGCACCTCATTGAGTCACACTTGGCAGCCTGCGTGAACATCATCCCCGGAATGACCTCACTTTACCGATGGGAGGGCGCCGTTAACCGAGATTCCGAAGTGGTGATGATTGCCAAGACCCGGGTAGGCCTCAAAGACCGGATCATTGAGACCGTAAGGGCCGAGCACAGCTACGAGAATCCCGCAATCCTCGTAGTGTCAGTCGAGGGAGGATCAACGCCGTTTCTGGATTGGATCGTGGCCGAGTCACAGCCTGGTTCGTAGCAGCGTCCTCGCTGCGCCGCGTGAGCCAGATTCGGTGGGCATCCGTGCGGTCAGAGTCGGGCCCGTTAGTTGCGCCCCAACGGGTTCTCGAACAAGCTCATCAGCCTCCGTTTCGAACTGTATGACCGTTTCGAGCGAGCTTTCTTCTTCTTGACGCGTTTACTCGAGGCGCGTGGTTTGGGGGCCGCATGGGCCCGGGTCCTGATTTGGGTCTCGTCGAGCACTTGCGCACGGGCTGCGCCCGACGGATTGTGAGCCCCGCCCACGGGCGCAGCAGGATAAACGGCCGCAACGTTGACGTCGCCTGAACGTGGCCCGCCGACCGACATGCGGCCCGGCAACTCGGCCCTGGTCGGCGCCTGATAGCCGGAGGCAGCGGCGATGCGCTGTTCCGCAACCGTTTCATCCGAAGCCAACACAGAGGCAAGGGACCGGACTGGAGCCGTCTCCCGCGGGGCGCGGGCTAAGATGGCATCCGGAATACACGCACCAGAACGCGAAAGCGTCTGCCCGCGTGGACAACCGCCGCGGCAGGAAATCCCATGGCGCGACTTAACCAGCGACAGCATCACATAGTCCGGCTGGTCGACGGGCAGGGTAGCGTTTGCCCGTCGCAAGAAGGTTGCCATCCCTCTTTTCGACCCCTTGCCCCAAAGGCCATCGATGCGGCCATGGTAACACCCCTTCGACTTCAAGAAGCGCTGCACCGATCGAATGAGCTTGTTGCGGGCCTTGCCGGCCGCTGGCTTTAAGACCTTTTGTTTTTCGACAGCCTCGGTAGGAACCGCGTTCCCCTCGACCGAAGTCCGCCAAGCCGCCGGCATCGGAAGCGTGGCCGGCCTCACGAGCTGAGCGGCGACGAGCGGCTCAGACGAGCGTGCTCCATTCAAAGCTGCGCTACCAAATCCTGATTGAGCAGCTCCTGCTGTTTCGGGTGTATTGAGATCGATGGCCACAACACGATCCAGAGCCGGCCGAATCGGCTGAGGTCGGTGTTGTCCAATCGAACCAGTCGTCAAAGGCTGAGCGGCAGCCTTGCTAAGCACATGCGGAGGGATGAACGTAGGCGCGGCAACGACCGGACTGGTGACGATACGGGTAAGCGCTGCAACCTGCGCCTCACGCTTTGCGATATGCGGCTCAAGACCCCGGTTGGCAGAGACAAAGGCGAACACAAACAACAAGACCACAATTAACTTACGCATGCCGCGCGTCTCCCCTTGCGCGATGTACTTGAGGCCCAACAGGGCTTCACCGCCAGTTCCAGGCTGAACAGGAATGAACTGTTTTGCGACCTGCGCAGCCCAATCAATCAGTCCTGCTCGAACGCCTCCAAGTTGAATGGCCGCTTTTTTTGGGGGTCGAGATGCCCCTAAGACACCCGAACCTGCGGCCACGAAACCCAGCAATATCCGCGTTCAGCACAAGTTAATTTCGCTTAACCATTGTTCCCCCATTGCGCAGCCGGGTCAATGAAAAACAGCTGTTATATCAATGTGAAATACCTTCTCCTTTGTCCAAGTCGGCGGCGCACCAGACGGCACGCCCGCGGCAGTCACAAAGACTGCAAACGAGGATAAGTCGGTGGAGATGTCGCGGCGGATGTGGCTAATCGAGGGGCTCGGATGGGGACAGCGCGTGCAAAACACGATGAGCCTGTGTGGAAAAGCAATCAGCATCGGCAAGCGTTTGAGCGTCCTGAACGCATCACCTCTCGCCAAAAGATATTCGTAGCAGGCTGATTATCTTTACGAATCATTAACCGGTTGCTAGCGTCTCGAATTGAGGGGGCAACTCGTACACAAGTTGCGCGTAATCCCAGCCCAGTGTGACGTTTTTTGCACAGACCGATCGAGCGGCGATCGGGGCAATGTGTAAAAGGTCTCCTGGTGCTGTCCACCCGCTCTCACGCACGCGGCGCTCCGAGCCGCCGACATCTGCCGGCACCCCGTGGGGACGGGACCGGATGCTCAACAGATGATCGGGTCTGGTCAGGAGGGTAGCGCGCATCGTTTCGCGTAAGAGCAGGTAATTCCTCCGGAAAAAAACACACAGGCCGGATGTTCGGCGTATTGACCGGCCCTTTCGATGGAGAGGGCTAATGAGGCACTTACTAGGTGCACTAGGTGTTCTGGCGGCGGGGGTATTTCTCGCTGTTTCAGCCGCCATGAACTGGCGTTTCGGGTACCAACTCGGGAAGACGGAATTCGACGGCTTCATCTACGGCTCGGCATCAGCCGCCGCCGATTGTATGAAGGCGTTGGTCCCGTTCTTCTTGTTTGCCGCAATCCGAAGCAGAATGTGGTCGCAAGCGATAGCGGCCACGATTGTCGGGCTTGTCGTCACGGCCTATTCGCTGACGTCGGCCCTCGGGCACGCCGCATTGAACCGGATGGATACAACCGGTCAGCGGGCGATCGCTGCAGATGCATACAAAGATCTGCGGGCCGATCTCAAACGGGCGCAGGAACAACTGAGCTGGGTTCCCCAGCATCGGCCTGAGGCTGCTGTTCAGAGCGAAATCGACAATCTCAAGAATCAGAAAGCTTGGGATTGGACGAACGGCTGTACAGAAGTCACGGGGCCGAAGGGCCGCGCCTTCTGCCAGCAGGTCAATGACCAAACGGCAGAGCTTGCAAATGCCCGGCGAGCCAAAGAGCTCGAGTCCCGCATCGCTGACGTGAGCGCAAAGCTCGCCGACAGTAAGGGACTGGATGCTGCGTCCGTCGCCGATCCGCAAGCCGCAGTGCTTGCCAAACTGGCGACGTTTATCAAGGCTGACGTGAAGGTCGAGGACGTGCAGACCGCACTCACGATCTTTATCGCGTTGCTGCTCGAGGTCGGTTCGGCCTTCGGCATGTACATCGCCTTCAGCCAATGGCGTCTCTATGACGCGTTTGCCCCGGCCGCACCGAAGATGGCGACGGTCGCGAGCACCGCTGCGGCAGCGGTGGCGGCTCCGGTCGAAAAACCGGCACCCGCGCGCATATCCAAGCCGCGTTCCGGCGCAAACGACAACAAAGTCGCGCCAAAAACCAAGAAGCTTATTGCTCCCGAAACCGATGTGGAGCGCTTTTATAAGGAGAATGTCGAGACACAGGATGGTTCAAGTTTAACTGCAACAGCGTTGTACGAAGAGTATTGTGCTTGGTGTGAAGAGCAACGAAAAGAGCCGCTCGCTCTACCGACCTTCGGAAGAGAGTTTGGCGAACTTGGAGTGCAAAAGGCAAAAGTTGCAGGACGGGTGCGATACATCGGTATTGCGCTAAGATCCGGTCTCGACAAAGCGGAGGATAAGAAACTGCCGGCCTTAAGATCAAAGGCCGCCTAGAAATAGGCAAAGACGGAGGGGCCGCCAACGCGGCCCTTTTGTTTTGCAGAAGCTTCGACTGCGAATGAAAAGAGCGGGGACCGCGGTCTCCGCCCTTTTCATGTCTGGCCCTAACCTAAGATATGAGATCACGTCATTTCGCGGACCGCGGCATGCTAGTGTAGGATCCGCAACCAACCGCACGGCACCTGGCCTTTGATAGCGGGGCGACGCGCGAATAAACGCGTCTCAGACCCGGACGTAATATGGATAACCTGGAGCTTCTACAACGCATCGGTGTCGCGCTTGCCATCGGACTTCTGTTCGGTATCGAGCGCGGCTGGGTGATGCGCAAAGAACCCGAAGGCGGACGCACGGCCGGGCTGCGCACGCTCACTCTGACCGGTCTGCTGGGCGGCGTCATGGGGGCCTGCGCCGTAATCCTTCCTGAGGGTCCCCTCATCCTCGGGCTCTCGTTTCTCGCCTACGCCGGATTGATCGCCTGGTTTCGGGCGCGTGAGATGGCGGAGGAGGGGACATTCGGGGTCACCACTATTCTGGCAGCCCTTTTGGCCTTCGCCTTAGGGGCACTCGCGGTTGTGGGCGAGCCCGCCGTCGCGTCTGCCGCGGCCGTGGCCGCCGCAGGACTTCTATCTTTGAAGCCCGCCCTCCACAGTTGGCTGAAGAAATTGACATGGGAGGAGCTGAGAGCGGGACTGGTGCTCTTGGCCATGACGCTGATCCTCCTGCCGGTTCTGCCCAATCAGGGCCTGGGGCCATTCGGGGCGTTGAACCCCTATGAACTGTGGCTGATGACCATATTGATCGCCGCACTCTCATTCGCGGGATACATCGCCATGAAGTGGATTGGCGGTACGCATGGCGTAGCCCTGTCCGGATTAGCCGGCGGCCTGGTCTCCTCAACTGCTGTTACGCTCTCCTATTCCAGGCTCGCCAAAGCCAACCCAAAGCGCATGGGCCTATTGAGCGCGGGTGCTCTCATGGCGGGCGTCACAATGATGCTTCGCGTTCTGGTCGTCGCTGGAGCCTTAAACCCCGCTCTCACGTCTTGGCTGTTGCTTCCTTTGGTTTTCGCGGCTCTGGCCACATTCGCGATGGCGGCCTGGCAGAGATGGCGGCAACCGGACGAGGGGCTTGATCAACCTTTAGAGCTCAAGAATCCCTTTGAACTTGGCACTGTCTTGAAATTCACCGCACTCCTGGCCCTTGTCATGCTCGCGACAAAAGCATTGATGGTCGTGTTCGGCCAGTCGGGAGTATATCTGCTGGCCGCCATTTCGGGCATCGCCGACGTCGATGCCCTGACGCTCTCAATGGCGCGAACAGGACAGACCACCTTACGGATTGAAAACGCCGCGGGCGCCATCCTTCTCTGTGTGGCGGTCAACACGTTGTCAAAAGCAGCCATGGCCTGGTTCGCAGGCGGGCCAGGGCCGGGCAAAAGGCTCTTGACTGGTGCTTTTGCTGGGATTGCGGCGGGGGCGCTTGGACTCGCGCTCACTCTGTATTTGGACATGCCAGCCTTGCTGAGGCTTCTGGGCAACACGATCTAGTTGAGGCACCCCACGCAAGCAGGTTCCGGAATTTGTTAGCCGATTGGTAAGGTTAACTTCCTAGGCTCGCCGTGTTCAGTTTTAGAACACGTGGGGTGTCTTATGGGCGCGCTGAAGTCGGCCGGAATAGACGAGATTATTCAAAGGGGCAGCATCAAGGACATCGACGTCCTGAAGTTGCGGGCGGCCTATTACGAAGACGGAACGATCTCGGCAGACGAGGCCGAGATGCTCTTCGCCATCAACGAAGCGTCATCGGTGCAGGATCCGGTTTGGCCGCCATTCTTCGTCGAGGCGATCACCGACTATATCGTCAACCAAGCTGAGCCCGACGGTTACATCAACGCCAACAACGCCAGCTGGCTCATCGCGCACATCTCCAAGGACGGCCGCGTCGATAGCAAGACCGAGTTGGACCTCCTGATCAACGTTCTCGACAAGGCCCGCTGGTCGCCGGCGAGCCTCGTGCACTTCGCCCTTGCCCAGGTCAAAGAGGCGGTCATCAACGGCAGCGGACCGCTACGTTGCGGCAGTCAACTGTCAAAAGGCGAAATCGGTGAGACGGAAGTCGAGCTGCTGCGGCGCATTCTGTACGCGTTCGGTGGCGACGGCCACGTCGCCGTGACCCGCGCCGAAGCTGAGATCCTATTCGATATTAACGACGCAGTCGGAGACACGCACCTCAACCCGGCATGGACCGATCTCTTCGTGAAGGCCATCGCCAATGTCCTGATGGCCAACTCCGGATATGCGGTTCCGACCCGTGAGGAGGCCTTAAGGCGCGAAGAATGGCTTGACAGGCGGGGCGACCTTTCGCCCGGTTCCGTCGCCTCGGCAATGGCCGATGCGAGCCTGAGCTCGATTTGGTCTTTCTTCCGCGAGCAAAGCCCGGAAGAACAAGCACTGGCCCGGCTGGAGCGTCAGCGCATCGAAATCATCACCAACGAAGAAATCACCGAGGGCGAAGCCGAGTGGCTTATCGAGCGCCTTGGGCGCGACGGCCGCATCACCGCGAATGAGCAGGCGCTGATTGCGTTCCTGTTCAAGGAAAGCCCCAAAATACATCCCAAGCTTCAGGAGTTCGTGGCCAGGCACGCCCAGGCCGCCTAAGCCACACCAGGAACAGCGGTAACCGATGCCCAACCCAAAAGGCGGCGGTAATAGCCCGCCGCGGTGCGGCCAATTCCACGTCTAACCCGCCCATTGGACCTGTTAAGGCAGGCCAGGAACGCTTATGGCAGTGGGGTTTGGCCCCGGAGCCGCCAATTGCCCAGTTTACGGGCGCTCCCGGCCCGTCTAGAACACCCCACCGGCTGTTCGCCGGCACCATTCCAGACACGACGGGACGACCGGGGCGATGTTCAAGAAGATCCTGATTGCGAATCGTGGCGAGATTGCTTGCCGCGTGATGAAGACTGCCAAGAAAATGGGCATCAAGACCGTGGCGGTCTATTCCGACGCCGACCGGGACGCAATGCACGTGGAAATGGCCGACGAAGCCATTCACTTAGGACCACCGCCGGCCGCTCAGTCCTATCTGGTCGTCGAAAAGATTCTCGACGCCTGCAAAAGGACGGGCGCCGAAGCCGTCCATCCCGGTTACGGGTTTCTCTCGGAGCGTGAGTCCTTCCCTGTCGCCCTGGCAGAGAACGGGATCGTCTTCATTGGTCCCAATCCCAAGGCCATCGCGGCCATGGGCGACAAGATCGAAAGCAAGAAGGCGGCAGCGGCCGCCAAGGTGTCGACGGTCCCGGGCTATATGGGCGAGATCAAAGACGCCGCCCACGCCGTGAAGATCGCCGAAGAGATCGGCTACCCCGTCATGATCAAAGCCTCCGCCGGCGGTGGCGGCAAGGGCATGCGCGTCGCCTACAACAAGGACGAGGCCGCCGAGGGTTTTGAGCTGGCCCGTTCAGAAGCAAAATCGTCGTTCGGCGACGATCGGTGCTTCGTTGAAAAGTTCATCGAGGACCCGCGGCACATCGAAATTCAGGTGATGGGCGACAAGCACGGCAACGTCGTCTACTTCGGCGAGCGCGAGTGCTCGATTCAGCGCCGGAACCAGAAGGTGCTTGAGGAAGCGCCCTCTCCGCTGCTCGACGAAAGAACGCGCAGAGCCATGGGCGAGCAAGCTGTCGCTCTAGCCAAGGCTGTCAATTACGACAGCGCCGGCACCGTCGAGTTTGTTGCCGGTCAGGACCGAAGCTTCTTCTTCCTCGAGATGAACACGCGCCTCCAGGTCGAACACCCGGTCACCGAGCTCGTAACCGGCGTCGATCTCGTCGAACAAATGATTCGCGTAGCCGCAGGTGAAAAACTCGGCATCAGGCAATCCGATATCAAGCTCAACGGTTGGGCCGTTGAAAGCCGTATTTACGCCGAGGATCCATTCCGCAACTTCCTGCCGTCCATCGGGCGGCTCGTGAAATACCGCCCGCCCGAAGAAGGTGTCAAAGGAAACGTCACGACCCGCAACGATACGGGCGTGTACGAGGGCGGCGAGATCTCGATGTTTTACGATCCGATGATCGCCAAGTTCGTCACCCACGCACCGACACGCTTAGAAGCCATCGACGCCCAGGCCGACGGTCTGGACGCTTTCTATATCGACGGCATCGCCCACAACGTGCCGTTCTTGGCCGCGATGATGCAGCATCCGCGATGGCGCTCGGGCAAGATTTCGACCGGCTTCATCAAGGAAGAATTCCCCGATGGCTTCACCTCACGCCCTGCCGAAGGCGACGAATTCCTGTCACTGGCGGCCGTAGCCGCGGCAATTGACCATCTCTCGAATACGCGGCGGCGCGAAATCACCCATCAAATGACAGGCGACCCTGTCAAGTTTGCCAAGCGGCGCGTGGTGAGGCTGGACGGAAAGAGCCAGTTGCTCGAGATGGCTGGTGGCGAACCGGACCTGGTCTACGTGACTTTCCTGTCAGAGAGCGGTGAACGCGGCGAGACCAAGGAGGTCGCAACGGACTGGCGTCCCGGTGAGCCTGTCTGGCGCGGAAGAGTTGGTGGTGACTCGATTTCGGTTCAGGTCCGGCCGGTGCTTAACGGCTACGGGCTGCAACATCGCGGCATCAAGGCCGACACCTATGTTTACACGGAGCGCGAAGCGGCCCTCGCAGACTTAATGCCCGTAAAGGTTCCCCCCGACCTGACCAAGTTCTTGCTCTGCCCGATGCCGGGCTTGGTGAAGTCGATCAATGTTAGCGAAGGACAAGACGTGAAGGCCGGCGACAACTTGGCCATCGTTGAGGCCATGAAAATGGAGAACATTCTCCGGGCCGAACGCGACGCCGTCGTGAAAAAAGTCAATGCCAAGCCGGGCGACAGTCTCGCCGTCGATGCTGTCATCCTGGAGTTTGTGTAGCGCCGACAGCTGCTGCGGATAATGGCCCTGGTAACGGCGCCGCTCGCCTATGAGGTCCGCCCATGTCCGAACCAACCATCGCCCGCCGCGTCGTCATCCGCGGCCTGGTGCAAGAGGTAGGCTACCGGGCCTGGACCGCAAACCGGGCACGCGAGCTTGGCCTATTGGGCTGGGTGCGCAACCGGCGCGACGGGACCGTCGAGGCGGTCCTTCAGGGGCCGGCCGCAACCATCGCACAAATGCTTGCCGATTGCCGCGCAGGGCCAACATATTCCGAGGTCACTGATGTGGAGCCTCATGACGCACCAGTTGAGGCGTGGTACGGCTTCGAAGTGCGACCGACCGCATAGCGGCCAAGGAGCATGCGAAAAGAGGTGCCGTTACGAAGGCACCTACACAAACAACAGCATAGGTAATCTTGAGCTTGCCACAGGCTTCGATAACACTGCCCATACCGTTAACCCGTCTCTTCGATACCGGCTCCTTACGCTCGGGAGGTGCCCAGAATGTCACTTAGATTGTGCGCGGCGGCTGTCATGGCGGCGTCTCTCACGACGGCAACCGCTGAAGCGGCCAGCGTGACCAACCTCGATAAAATTCCGCGCAGCCTAACTATAGAGGAAAAGGGCAAGCGGCAGGATCATGTCCTCAATCCCGGCGCCGTCTTGGAGGGTATCTGCCTTGAGGGTTGCCTCATTCACCTTGGGGCGGATGGCGGCGATCCTTTTAAGGTGGAAGCCTCCGACATCACGACCATCGAAGACGGATTGCTGTGGGGCGAAGATCTCGACGCGACCGCGATACCGCCTCCTGGCGCCCCTCCAAGTACGACGTCGCCGCGCCCTTAAACCGCGTTGGGCTTTTGTCATGCTGTAACGTCGGAGAGGCGTTACGAGGGCCCGGCGCGCTGTTCTTGCGTGGCGAATATTGCGACGTTCTCCGCACCCGCAGGCGCCCTGACATCTTCAACAGGCGCAATCAGACTCTCAAATGTCTTTCTGAGCGCGCGATCAACATCCTGCAGCGAGGCCGTCACGCCCAATTCGGCGAGACTGGTGACACCGCGGTCGTGGATCCCGCACGGCACGATGCTGTCGTAGAAGGAAAGGTCAGGCGCAACATTGAGGGCGACGCCATGAAAGCTCACGCCACGGCGGATACGCAGGCCAAGCGCCGCGATCTTGGCTTCATCGGGCAATCGTGAGCCAGAACCCGGATCAACCCACACACCGGTGCGTCCTGTTAGTCTCCGCCCACGTACGGCGAACCGGGCCAACGTCGCGATGACCCAATCCTCAAGCGTCGAGACAAAGGCGCGCACGTCCCCCCCAAACCGCCGGCGCACGTCGAGCATCACATAGGCCACGCGCTGCCCGGGGCCATGGTAGGTGAATTCGCCGCCGCGTCCGGTCGTGAAAACGGGCAGACGGCCCGGATCAAGAAGATCTTCAGGCTTAGCGCGCGTCCCCGCGGTCAGCAGCGAGGGATGTTCCAGCAACCAAACCATCTCCGACGCACGACCACAGAAGATCGCGCCAGCGCGTTCTTCCATGAACGCGACGGCATCCGAGTAGGGGACCGTCGTATCGCTCACCGCCCAGGTAACAGAATGAGGTGACCTGTCCGTCATGACTGCTGGCTCCCACGCGACCCTGGGCCGCGCCAAAGGCCCTTGCCCATAGAACGTGGTGGCGATTGAGCGCTGATCCAAGTCCCTATTGTCAAGGCCATGTCTCGGCATGTGCCAACTTGCGCCGCCTTCGACATTGGGGAGCCGCGTAGAGGCTTGCCAGACCCCCCGCGCTCTGTTAGTTCGGGCGACCTCAAAGGAGCCGCACCTGAGGCGCGGTTTCCAGTTGCCCATTGAGAAGGGACCGTCTCGATGGGCTCTATGCGGTTGTGGCGGAATTGGTAGACGCACTACCTTGAGGTGGTAGCACTGGAAACGGTGTGGAGGTTCGAGTCCTCTCAACCGCACCATAAACTCCGAAATGGAGCCTTGCACCGTCAGGGCTCGGCCTTTTTCTAAAACCCGAAATCGAAGTCGAAGAGATCAGGCTCCTGCGGTTTCTTCTTCCTTCGGTAGACCCGTGCGGGCTTGCGTGACGCTGTCTTACGCACAGACGTTTTGGCGCGTTGGCCCCCCTCTTGTGCAGGTCTTGCCGCTGAAACCCGCGGTCGCGCAGCTGGAGCAAGACGTGTGACCGGAGGGCCGGGCTGCCCTGCCGAGCCGGCTGCCTCCTGCGCAGCAACAACGTCACGCGAAGCGTCCGATCCTGATGTAGAACCGCCCTTCTTTTTTCTGAGCTTCTTTGCAAGCATGGGCTTCAACACATTATCGTAACTAATGACGCGCGCCATCGTCGATTTAGGCTTGATGTGCACGACTTTGTACCCCTTCGCCTTGAGACGGGCGAGGATGCTGGGTAAAGCCTTGGCGGCCGATCGCTTGATATCATGAAAGAGTAGAATGCCGCCTTGCCGGGCGACCGTCAGACGCACCGTGCGATCGGCCACCCGCCGTGAACTCGAAATGAAGCTATCGTTCGAGACGACATCAACGGTAAAGCTCGCGACGCCCAGTGACTGAAGGTGCGCAAGCAGCGGGTTTGAATCGCTAAGCCCCGGAAAACGGAAGAAGGGCGCAATGTCCTGTCCGGCCGCAAGCGACACGGCAGCAAAACCTCGATCGATTTGATCCTTGGCTCGTTTGAGGGATAGCCGCTTCAAGTTTAGCGGGTGAGACCAGGTGTGCGTGCCAAGCGTATGGCCGCGCGCTACGATCTCCTTGACGGTCGCCGGATAGGCCATCGCCATGCGGCCAACGGAAAAAAAGGTGGCCTTAGTGCAAAACCGATCGAGCGTGTCGAGGATCGATTTCGTGATCCGAGGCATGGGGCCGTCATCGAAGGTTAGCACTACCTCCTTCGGACCAAGGAAGCTCTCTTCCCGAACATATTTGGTCATATCCCCGTAAAGTGGTCCGTTTGACGTATCGATCTCGACCACCCGTGAAACACCCAAGCCATCTCTGCCATCGGGACAGGTGCCTGTGGCGTACGACGAGGGGATGCCGATGAGCATCCCAATCAAGATCATAACGACGCGCATGTCCTGATCCTAACCGCGCAATTGTAAGGTGACTGTCCGCGATTTGGAGCGACGGTACAAGGGCTGGCGGCAGGCCCCCGCGCATTCTCAAAGAAAAGTGGTGTTCCCGTGCATCGCCCACACCGGCAGATAGAAGCAAGAGTGGGCTGCTCAGTCGCCGTACGAGCGGATTTGCCAGCGGTCCGCGTCCTGCGGAGGCCAATCACGGCTCTGCTTCGCCTGGGACTTCGACGTCCGCTTTGGTTTGGCCGCGCCGGAAGCCTTGGGCTTCTCCCCGTTGAGCCATGGCAGCTCCTCGCCCGAGCCCCTGGACGTCGTCGTACGTCTAGCCGACGGCAACGACTCTTTCTTTAGAACCAGCTTCTTGCGGTCGAGAATTTTGGCCGCACGTGCATCGTACTCCGGCAAGGTTACGGCCGGTTCCTTCGCGACAAGGTGGACAACCTTAAAACCGTTATCCCGCAATTTCGCGAGCAACGTCGGCATGGCCCTGGCCGTGGAGCGGTGTATGTCGTGAAAGAGGAGGATGCCCTTTCGCTCAGTTTTCAGGCGGCTCATGATCCGATTAATGACGCCGGATGAACTGGAAATTCGAAAGTCCCGGGAGTCGATGTCGATCGAGAACACCGCCAAGTTCCGCGAGGACAGATAGGAGAGGCTCCGTTTGGAGTGGCCAAGATATGGAAACCGGAAGAAAGGCGCGACCGGCCCGTCCAGCGCCTTCGATATGGCGCTGATACCGAGTTCGATCTCGCCCTTGGCTCTGGAGGACGACAAGGCCGCTTGGTTCTTGTGCGACCAGGTATGACTGCCGACCGTGTGTCCGCGCTTCGCCATCTCTCTCAGCGTTGCGGGATCAGAGACGGCCATCCGCCCCACTGGAAAGAACGTCGCCCGCGTACACTGAGCGTCGAGTGCATCAAGAATAGGAATCGTGAAGCGTCGCGCCGGACCATCGTCGAACGTCAGCACCACTTCGCCGTCTTCAAGGAACTGAGTGCCCTTGTACTGGCTTGTGCCATAGCGCGGTCCACCCGTCGCATCAATTTCGACGACGCGCGAGAGGCCCAAGACATCGGTCCGCCCCGCGCATCCAGCGGGAAGAGGCACGCTCAGGTTGGGCGGTTCCGCCAGAGCAGGGACCGCAAAAAGCGCGAGCAGCGAGGCCAGAAAGGTCGGTCTCATTCTTCGGACTGGAGCAAGGAATAGCAGTTGCAGTACCCAACGGTTGCTGGCTGGCCTATCACAGTTCGGGCGAACGTACACGCCATCAAGCCGGCATGACAATTCACGGCTTGGTCAGAGTGTGCTTTTCCGGCATCAGCGTGTCATGGGCTCAAGGCTATGCTAAGGCGCCCGCAAGCGCTGCGACCCAGCAGATGCGGGGTCGCCTTCGCACGAATCGGATGCTCAAACGCGGCCTGATGGCCGGCAGATGCGGACAAGTATGACAGAACCGGCAAACCAAGCTGAAGCTCAAGACTCGGGCGAGTTGGACGGTTCGGCGCTTGCGCTAGAGGTGTCCGCTCTTCTCGAAAGCGGCGACAGCGACAAGCTGCGCGCATTGGCCGACGAGCTGCCAGCCCGCGATATGGCCGATCTCATCGCCTTGCTCGAGCCCAGCGAACGCATTGCGTTGATCGAATCGCTTGGGGCCGCCTTTGATTATGAAGTGCTCTCGGAGCTTGAAGAGAGCGTTCGCGACCAGCTTTCGGAGGCGCTGCCCAACGAGCTGCTCGCCAAGGCCGTCACCGAGCTTGAAACCGACGACGCCGCCTACCTCCTTGAAAACCTCGAAGACGAGGACAAGCAGGAAATTCTCGCTCAGCTGACGACGAGCGATCGCGCGGCCGTGGAGCGCAACCTCGATTACCCGGAAGAGACGGCCGGCCGCCTCATGCAGGCGGATTTCGTCGCTGTGGCGCCGTATTGGACCGTCGGTCAGGTCATCGACTACATGCGTGAGACGGATGACCTCCCCGATACATTCTCCGAGATCTTCGTCGTGGATCCCGGGTTCCGCGTAATTGGAACGGTCGAGCTATCCAGGGTGCTTCGGACGAAGCGTCACGTTCCTGTCGAGCAGCTGATGGACACCGAACGCCATGTCGTGCTCGCGACATCCGATCAGGAAGAGGTCGCAAGAGAATTCGAGCGTTACGACCTTATGTCGGCGCCGGTTGTCGACGAGCACAACCGTCTCGTCGGCGTCGTCACCGTCGATGACGTCGTCGATGTCATTCAAGACGAAGCCGAAGAGGATATGAAAAAGCTTGCCGGTGTCGGCGACGAAAGCCTTGCCGATACAGTCTTCGCCACCGCGCAGAGCCGAGTACCCTGGCTTGTCGTCAACCTCGGCACGGCCATCCTCGCATCCTTGGTCATTCAGGCGTTCGATGCCACTATTCAACAAATGGTTGCCCTTGCCGTCTTGATGCCGATCGTTGCCTCGATGGGAGGTAATGCCGGCACGCAGACCATGACGGTCACCGTACGCGCGCTCGCGACGAGCAAACTTGGCGCATCCAACACCCAGCGGGTGATTACACGTGAGGCCTTGGTCGGACTGGTCAACGGATTGGTTCTGTCGATCATCATGGCTGCGGTCGTCTTTGTGTGGTTCGGGTCCGGCGAGCTTGGTGCGGTGATCGCCGCGGCCATGATTGTCAATCTGTTCGCCGCGGCCGTGGCCGGAATTCTAATCCCGCTCGTGATGGATCACTACCAATGGGATCCCGCCCCGGCATCCGGTGTGCTCGTGACGACCGTCACCGACTGCATCGGATTCTTCGCCTTCCTCGGTATGGCGTCCCTTTGGATGTTCTGATGAAAGATGACAGCCGCCACCCAGTCGCACAGCGCGTCAGCTTGAGGGTGCGTTGAGCTTGCGCGTCAGGTTCTCGAACTCTTCGCGCAAGGTCTCATTGCGGAAGATCTGATCGAAGGTGGGTGCTTCCAGTTTTTGCAGGGCTTCAAAAGACGTCACGCTGTCCCGCATCAACGTCCGCAACTGGAAACTGGCCTCAACCGTCTCATAGGTGTTGTCCGCAATCCTGAGGTCGTGCGTGGTGCGGGTCCTGGCGACCGCGATTTGCTCGCGCTGCTGGGTGAGATACTTGCGATAGGCTTTGGCGGCGGCTTCAGCCGTTTTCTGGCTGTCCCGGTTGGCTTCTAACGCGCGGCGCTGATCCGGCCGGTTTTCCGCGCGCATGAGCTTGGCGGTTTTGCGCTTGGCTGCAGCGATATCCTTCAGAATGGCATCAAGCCGCGGCATATACTGATTGTCGATCTTGTTGATCGCGGCCTCTTGGGCATGAACCAGCATGGCGAACAGCGCCGCATGCATGGCGAAATACTTGCGTGCTGCGGCCAGGTTGTCACCGGCCGCCGTCAACAGATTGCCAAGCTGCGCGTCGATCAACTTCGCGGCGTTGAAAGCCGCAACCAAACGAACCAGGTCATCGGATAGGACGCTGTCGATCAGGAGATCCACCTGATCCGGGTTTAGGTCGAGCCCAGCCTTTTTAAAGCCCTCGTTGATCTCCACCTTTGTCTGTACAATTGCCTCGCGGTTTTCTGCGATCCGCTTTTCCGTGTCCTCGATCTTGCTTTGCAGGGTTCCAACCGTGTCCGTCCACATCCCCGGCAGGAGCCCGTCCTTAGGTGCTGTAAGTTGTTTCTCGCGTAGGCCGACCCGTGTTTCCTCAAGGTCTTTGATGTTGCCTCGAAGCCCTTCGATTTTCTTTTGCATCTCGACGATCGGGACATCCGTAACAATGGCCAATGCCGAATCGAGAAGATCACGAACGTGATCCTCGCGATCCTCGCGCGTCTCAGTCCACAACGGACTGACGACGAACTCGTCCTTGCTCGGCAGCTTCTTGGCTTCGGCGCGCTGTTCGGCCGTATTACGCAGAACATTATCGATGGCGCGCATAAGCGCGCGCGCTTTCTCATATTCGGGATCGCCCTCGCGCGGGTCGGCGGGCTCCGCCGCCGCTTCTCCGGTTGCACCGTCGGTCGCGGCATCTGAGGCTTGGCCGGTTTTCTTGACCCCGGCTATATCTTTACGCGCAGCCGTTTCCTTCTCGGCGAGAAGCTCACCGATGGCATCACGCCGCGCGGCTTGCGCCCATGCATTGTCGCCCACCACGAATTGGCTTGAGACGGCAAACGCAAAGATACAGCATACGGCGCGGAATGAGACGGACATCTGGGTCCTCCTTCACCACGAAGAAGGCCCAAAAATCAGGCAAATGCGTGGTGGACAAGGGCCAACTGTGCACAAGTCTTAACGCAGAGCGGCCTCGCGAACCAAATTCAACAGGCTGCCGTCCACTTGGCGCGCGTCCGTTAACACAAGCATGTGGGACATGGCGCCGGTTTGTGCGGGCGCGGGCGGCGAAAATTTAGCAGCCTGCCATCCCTCAACGCTTGCACGCTCACCAAGCGCCAGCGCCAGCCGCAGATCCCGCGCGCCGATCACCAAAATGGCAAAAGGTGCGAGACCGGCACGCCCGGAAATCTGAACTGTGTTTCCATCGATCGAAAGAATGCTGCCGGGGACGGTACGCGTAATCTCGGCAAGAACAAACTGTGCCAGCGGCCGATACGCTTTTGCCGTGCTGATAAGTTCATCGAGAGCGGCCGGACTGGCGGCAGTGTTTGCTGACGCGTGTGATGCTGGCTGATTTTGCCGAGACGGATCAATCGTCGCCTCGGCGGTGGATCTTGGTGCCGACGTGGGAAGGCGCGACGATCGTTGCGCCGGTCTCTGGGAAGCAAGTTCGTCGGCATAAATCGGTCGGCCGCCGTTGTGATAAATTCGTTCCAGCCACGACGCCTTGGAGAACATAAACCCCTGTTGGCGCATCCAATCGATGATGTCGTTGCGATGCGCGAAATTCTGTTCGGCAATGGCTGCCATCCATTCGTCGAGATCCCGCCCCGTATCCGCCTTGAGGCTGGCGAGAAATTCGCGTTCCTTTTCGCCGTATCCGCTGCTCATCTCTGGGCCTTCAGATCAAGCGCCGGGTCTTGGATGCATATGTATGCCATGCATCGCCAAATCTCGCGGCTAAGTGCCGTTCCTCGGGGAGGATGGCGAGCCAGGTGACCAGAACGCCGAATACCGGAGCTGCAACGGCGAACCAAACGTTTTTCGTCACCTCTGCCAAGCCCAAGAGGATCAGGATGTCGGCAAGATAAATCGGATTACGTATCTTGGCATAGGGGCCGTCGGTGACCAGCTTCGAGGCGGCGGCATGAGGGAGAATGGTTGTTTGGTGGCGGCGCAGCGTGAAGATCGACCAGGCGAGAAGTAGGATGCCCGCCAAACCGAACAGCAGGCCGACAGCACGGGCCGCGCCGTCGTCCAACCCGGGCCAAGGCAGCGGCATCAAGCGGCCCAGAAGCCAGGCTGCAAACAGTAAGACTCCAAGCAAAAGCGGCGGCCACGGCAGGGGGCTCGGCCTTTCGCGTGGGTCATGGTCGTGTAATGGCATGATCGAGTCTCCCAACTCGCGGCGCCGTCACGTATAGCACGGGTGCCCCAACGGCGAGGAGTAGGACGATCTTGACCGACCAATACTCATGTTCGGGACCGACCGTACAAAGTTTCGATCGCGATCGTCCCCCAGCGTCAAAGTTGCAAGGTAAACCGCCGCCCGCAAATGGTCCGGCGGGGCGCATATTGACGCCATAGTCTGCCCGGAGGTTCCGGCTCGGTTGTAATCAGACGGAATCGGAGGCGCGGCATGCGGTTCAATCCTCGCTGGGTGGCGCTCGGCGCACTTCTGCTGTTTGTCGCGTTAGCGCTCTTCCGGTTCTTTACGCTCGAGCCCCAAGGAAGCGCGACGCGGATTGGCCAGTTCGGCAGCAACGCACAGCAGGCCGTTGGGATATTCAGCACCAGCCGCAAGAACTATGCGAGCCTCAAAGGCCTTGGCGGCACACCCTCCGCAATTGGCGACAGCCAGAAATTCGAAAAGATCGGTAGCCTCACGCAGGTGAGCGACGCATTCGATTCCGACAAAACGGCTGTCGATGGACTGATCCGCGAGAATTCGGGAATCGTCCAAATCGAGCGCGCCCAAGGCCTCAAGGGCAGGCGGGTCCTGCATCTCGGAATCGGCGTGCCGCCCGACCGCTTTGATGGGTTCATTGAGGCCGCACGTGCAATCGGCCGGGGCGTCGCCATCGAGATCGTCAAGAACGACAAGACCAACGAATACCTGCAACTCAAAGCGCGGCGCGCGACCCTTGAAAAGGCACGGAGCGCGCTCGAAGAGTTTCGCGCCAGCGGTGGATCCGTCGACGAGCGCGTCAAAGTTCAGAATCGGCTGACGGAGATCGAGCAACAGATCCAGGAACTGGGTGTTTCCCTTGGTGATTTCGATACGGAAAACGAACTCTGCACAGTGCGCCTAACCCTGCGCGAGGTGGCAAAGGCCCGTCCCATGTCGATGGCGCGCCGGCTGCTCATTTCGCTTGAATGGGCGACAACAACCTATCTGATGCTGGCCCTTGGCTTCTTCGCCATCATGGCGGCCTCCTGGATCGCGATGATCGTGCTGCGAGAGGGCACCAAACTTCTGTCGGCAGCGAACAAGTCGTAAGCGTAGAGACGCAGTTGAATTCAGTCGCCAAAAAGGTGGAAAAGGATGCGGCGGCGGTGCGCTGCCGTACGATGCTCAAACAGATAGAGCCCCTGCCATGTACCGAGCGCGAGCCGACCGCCTGTGACGGGGACGGTTAGAGACGTCTGTGTCAGCGCGGTTTTGACGTGCGCCGGCATGTCGTCCGGCCCCTCGCTCGTGTGCACGAAGAGAGGATCGCCATCAGGCACCAGCCTGCGGAAGAACGCGACCAGATCCCGTTGCACATCCGGATCGGCATTCTCCTGAATGAGCAGTGACGCCGACGTATGCCGGACAAAGACTGTCAACAGCCCCTCAGTGAACCCACTCTCCGCAACAAAGGCCGCGGCCTCACGCGTGAATTCGACGAGGCTCTGACCGCGGGTCGCAATGGTTGTCTCTGTTTGAAGCTGGCGCACGTCGAGGCCTCGGTAAGAGTGACAAGAGCTGCAAGCGTAAGGCGGCCAGCTTTAGAACCAAGGCATCACCGGCCAAACAACACGCGGCTGATAACCCTTTTGATCACAGGCAGCAGGATGCGCATCACGACCAAATTGACAAGCCAGCTGACAAAACCGCGGTTTTTGAATCCCAGAAGGTTTCCGAGAATGTCGCGCACGAGCCCGCCAAGATCGCGGCCGCTCACACCACCAGTTCCGGTTTGCCCCTTGGGGACACGCCGTCCGCCCTTCCGGATCATGTCGGTGAGATCATCAAAGGGATATCCACCACGTCCGCTGCCAAAATCGTCTCCTGGAACAGGTAGAGGGACCTGATGCCCGACATCCCCACCCCCATTTTGAGTTTCACCAGGCAAGGGCAGCGGACGACCACTGATGCGCTGGGTAAGCTGTGTGAGTTCGTTCTGGCTCCCCTTTGCCAGCGCGCCGATCGTCAGGGCCGCGATGCCGGGTAGCAGTTTCTTGATCAGGAGCTCATCGACGCCCGACTGCGCCGACGCTCTTGCGGCAACCTTACGACTGATGTCTTTTCGCCAAAGCAGTTCTTCAAGCGCCGTGATACCAAGCGCTTCCCCGTCTGCCGTCGCAAGTGTTGCCGGATCGTCGAGCGCCTTTTGAAACGCCGGGGCACCCAAGAGCGCGACGAGATCGGCGATACCGCCACGCGACAGCGTATTACGTTCGATGCGATCCGCCAGCTGCGGCACAACCGCTGCCGCCGCCGCTTCGGCAAGTTTCGGCTCAATGCCGTATGCCTCTGCCAGCGCGGCAACAGAAGTTTTCTCCCCGACACCGGTTAGGTATTCATCGAGCGTCAATCAAGCCTCCTCCGGAATGAACCCATTCAAATCGTTGCGGCTTGCCTCATCGCATAGCCAGCAATTCGTCGGCAAGACACCCGCCAGGTCAATTCGCCGGGGACTCCGCTGCTCAAGACTGTTGATCCGGCAATCGGCCGTCAACGCACTTGTGCGACTCAGGCCCGACCTAAGACCCTGTTTTGGGACGAAATCCTGAGGAGATCCCGACTTTTGGCCAAGGTCCACCGTTGTTGCATCGGCGCGGCTGTTTTGGCATGGTCCCGCGCGACTCTCGCCACCAGGGGAGCGGGACTGCGGCGGCCGGTTTGCCCGGCACGCCGTTTTCGTCATGAGACAACACATCCTGGGCTAAGGGGACCAGCCTATGACCAATATTCTTTGGGGGATCATCGCCTGCGCGGCGCTGGCGATCCTCTATGCCTTTGTCACCGCCCAGTCGGTGCTGAAGGCCGACGCCGGCAATGCCAAGATGCAGGAGATTGCAGGCAACATTCGCGAAGGCGCTACAGCCTACCTCAACCGACAGTACAAGACGATCGCCATCGTTGGTGTCGCGATCTTTTTTCTCGCCTGGTATCTTCTCGGTACGCTGACGGCGATTGGCTTCCTCATTGGTGCCATCTTATCCGGGCTGGCGGGCTACATCGGCATGCACGTCTCTGTGCGCTCCAATGTCCGCACGGCCCAGGCAGCCTCACACTCATTGGCGAGCGGTCTCGACATCGCGTTCAAAGCCGGCGCGATCACTGGTCTTTTGGTGGCTGGCCTCGCGCTTCTCGGTGTTGCGGGATACTATATGTTCCTTACGGGCGCCATGGGTTACGAGCCGGCGAGCCGCACGGTGATCGACTCGCTTGTAGCACTCGGCTTTGGCGCGTCACTGATTTCGATCTTCGCGCGTCTCGGCGGCGGCATCTTTACGAAGGGTGCGGACGTCGGCGGCGACCTCGTCGGCAAGGTCGAGGCTGGAATACCGGAAGACGATCCGCGCAACCCCGCAACGATTGCCGACAACGTCGGCGATAACGTCGGTGACTGCGCTGGTATGGCCGCCGACTTGTTCGAGACCTATGCCGTTACCGTTGTCGCCACTATGGTTCTCGCCGGCATCTTCTTCGCGGATCAGGATAATCTAAGCGCGATGATGGTCTATCCGCTCGCCGTTTGTGCGGCCTGTATCGTGACGTCGGTCATCGGTACGCTGTTCGTCAAACTCGGCACCAACAACTCGATCATGGGTGCGCTCTATCGCGGCATCATTGCTTCGGGCGTTTTCACCATCGGCGGACTGTGGTTTGCGACACAATACGTGCTCGGCGGCTACGGCGTTGTCGGTACGGCGGCAGGCCAGGAGATCACCGGCCTTAATCTGCTCTGGTGCGGTATCGTCGGTCTGGCGCTGACAGGTGCGATCGTCTGGATCACCGAGTATTACACCGGCATCGGCTTCCGCCCGGTACGTTCGATCAGCCAGGCATCTGTCACCGGCCACGGCACCAACGTCATTCAGGGGCTCGCGGTTTCGCTTGAAGCGACAGCATTACCGACCATCGCCATCATTGCCGGCATCCTGATCACCTACAACCTGGCGGGTCTCTTCGGGACCGCAATTGCGACAACCACCATGCTGGGCCTTGCCGGCATGATCGTCGCGCTGGACGCCTTCGGCCCCGTCACCGACAACGCAGGTGGCATTGCCGAAATGGCTGGCCTGCCAAAGGAAGTACGCAGGTCAACCGACGCGCTTGATGCCGTCGGAAACACCACCAAGGCCGTGACAAAGGGTTATGCCATCGGCTCGGCCGGTCTCGGTGCATTGGTGCTGTTCGCCGCCTATAACTACGACCTCCAGCACTTCATCGCTGAGGCCAATAAGGAAGGGTCGACCTCGTTTCAGTTCTTCAAGGACGTGACCGTCAACTTCGGCCTCGATAATCCGTACGTGGTGGTTGGCCTTCTGCTCGGTGGGCTCATCCCGTTTCTCTTCGGCGGTATCGCCATGACGGCCGTCGGCCGCGCCGGCAGCGCCATCGTCGAAGAGGTGCGCCGCCAGTTCAAGGAAAAGCCCGGAATTATGAAGGGTGAAGATCGCCCCGACTACGCGAGGGCCGTGGACTTGCTGACCCGCGCCGCCATCAAGGAGATGGTTGTGCCATCGCTGCTTCCCGTGTTGTCACCGGTCGTTCTCTTCTTGGTAATCAGTATGATCGCCGGAAAAGGCGCAGCGTTCTCAGCTGTCGGCGCGATGCTGCTGGGTGTCATTGTCACCGGTCTCTTCGTGGCCATCTCGATGACCTCCGGCGGTGGTGCCTGGGACAATGCCAAGAAGGCATTCGAGGACGGCTTTGTCGATAAGGACGGCGTCAAGCATGTCAAAGGAACGGAAGCGCACAAAGCTTCCGTGACCGGCGATACCGTCGGCGATCCCTATAAGGACACGGCCGGTCCCGCGGTGAACCCCGCGATCAAGATCACCAACATCGTGGCACTCCTGTTGCTCGCCGTGTTGGCGCATCAATGAGGGGAGGGGCAACAGCCCCAACCAATCGAGAAAACAGAAAAGGCCCCGCGCATGCGGAGCCTTTTTCATCTGAGCTTCGACGTGGCGGTCTTACTCGCCGAACAGTTGCTTTTGTCCCAGGTTGCGGAACAGCTGCTTCAGCAAGCCTTCATCCTTGGCCCCCGGCGATGGCGTCGTCTCCGAGATGAAGTCAAAGACCTTGCCGTCCTTGAGACCGTAGTTGGCGACCCGCTGCACGCCCCCGTTCGGATCGAAATAAACGGCGGCAACATTCCGTTCCTTCTCCTTGGGCAGAAGGAACGACGTTTGACCCTTGGTGCTGGAAATATAGTAGTAGACATTTCCTGAACCGCTTGTCGTCGTCGTCGTCGGCGTACCCATGACGAGGCGCACCTGATCCGAACTCATGCCGGGTTGAATCTGCTGCAAGTCGCTGGCACGATAGACGTGGCCGTGCTTGGTAATCGTCTCGCTGCAGCCACTCATTGCGAGAAAGGCCGCAAACGTAAATGCCGCCGCCAACGGCGCGGGGTTGAGGTGAAATCTCTGGCGCGTCAATTTTGACCGGCCCATGATACGTCAGAAACCCCTAGAATCAGTCGCGTCTCACCACGTGGCCGCGGCTTATCCAATCGGAAACCGTTGCGCAACGTGTTGCGCACTGTTCATCCCACATCTTTTTAGGAATTGGCAGTCCGTGGAAAAACAGCGCGTTTTGTCCTGGCTCGGCCGACGCCGCTCCCGGCGGGAGACAGCAGCCGAGCTTTATGGCGCCGTCGTGACCGCGGCCCGCCAATCGTGGTTCTATGAGGTTTGTGGCGTTCCGGACACGCCTGAAGGCCGCTTTGAGATGGTGGCGCTCCACCTCGCGCCGCTGCTCTGTCGGCTCGCCGGGGAGAGCCCCGAGGCTCAACGCCTGGCCAGAATGCTCTCGGAATCCTTCGTATCCGATATGGATGATTGCAAGCGCGAAATGGGCGTTGGCGATCTGGCGGTGCCCAGAAAGGTCAAGGCGGCAGCCGGTGCTCTGGCGGAACGGACCCGCAGATTCAAGCCGCACTCCGGCAAAACCAACGACGAGGTCGCACGGGATCTGCTGGAAATTCTGCCCGGTCTTGAGCATCCAGACACATTGGCAGACTATGTGCGTCGGACCGTGCTGCATCTTGAAGGTCTGACGCTCGCGTCCCTCAGTACGGGGTCCCTATCATTTCCCCCACTCGAAGACGGCAGCATCGGGTAGGAGAAGCCATGAGTTCGGCACAGGAAGAATGACCGGCGAGACAAACATCCTCCCCTGGCGGCACCCCGTATCCTCCATTCCGGAAGACGGCCTCGACGCGCAGCGCGAGGCGACGGCCAACGAGCGCGCGGCCCTAGCCAGCGAGCTGGGCATTTCCGAATGCACCACTCTTACCGCCCGCTACACAATCGCGCCGCGTGGCGAGGGTTCCTACTTTTTGTCTGGCAAAGTCTCGGCGTGCATCACACAGCCCTGCATCGTTACTCTTGATCCCATCACCCAGGATTTCGAGGAGCAGATTCAAATCGAATTGACTCCCGCCGGCGAGGCGCGGGATGAGGCTGCAAACGAGCATGATGTCCTGGTCGAGATCGACACCGAACCAATTGAGAATGATATAATCGATGTCGGCCGCCTCGTATTCGAGTGTCTGTCCGCGGGTATAGATCCCTATCCAAGGCGCGAAGGTGCAGAATTCCAATGGACAGACCCCTTAGCCGCTGCGGACAAGGCAGCCGGCGGTCCCTTTGCCGCACTGGCGAAACTCAAGGACAAACAGCGCTAGGGCCGGAGGGATGCAAAGCACGAGCAGTCAAATTGCCTGTTGTTTCGCACCTGCAAAAGGGTATCTTCCGCACCGGTCACTGGTGACGGCAGCACCAGGGCGAGGGGTTCGGGCCGGATTAGGATCAATTAGCCAGTGGGGAAGATGGCGCAGCCGAGAACATTGGCGCTTGATGCCATGGGGGGAGATCACGGCCCGGAAGTTGTCATTCCGGGGGCCGCGATCTCGCTGACGCGCCATCCCGAGCTCAACTTCATCTTTTGCGGCGACGAAGCGTTGATCGCGCCTCTGCTCGAAGACAATCCGACGCTCAAAGCCAAATCGCGGATTGTGCACACGACCCACGTGATCTCGATGACGGAAAAGCCGAGCCAGGCCATGCGCCGCGGCAAGGGCTCGTCCATGTGGCTCGCCATCGAAGCCGTGAAGAATGGCGAGGCAAACGCTGCAATTTCGGCCGGCAACACCGGTGCCTTGATGGCCGTGTCCAAGCTCGTCTTGCGCCCCATGGCCGCCATCGAGCGGCCCGCAATTGCAGCCATTTGGCCGACCATCAAATCGGAGTGCATTGTTCTCGACGTCGGCGCGAACATCGGCGCAAGCGCGCGTCAGCTTGCCGATTTCGCCCTTCTCGGGGCCGCAATGGCGCGGACCCTTTTCCATGTTGAGCGGCCAAGCGTCGGCCTCCTCAACGTCGGTGTCGAGGAAATCAAAGGAAACGAAGACGTCAAGGAAGCCCATACCCTGCTGAAAGACCTGCCGCTTCCATTGGACTACCGCGGCTTCATCGAAGGGCACGAGATTGGACTTGGCAAGATGGACGTCGTCGTCGTGGAGGGTTTTGCAGGCAACATTGCGCTCAAGACAGCAGAAGGTACGGCGCGCCAGATCGCCCAATACCTTAAGGACGCCATGCGGCGGACGTGGATCTCACAATTGGGCGCCTTTCTGGCGCGCGGCGGGTTCCGGGTTCTAAAACATAAAATGGACCCACGCAGGGTTAACGGCGGGACATTTCTTGGCCTCAACGGGATCGCGGTCAAAAGCCACGGCGGCACCGACGCGCTTGGCTTTGCGAGCGCGATCGATCTCGGCTACGAAATGTCAGAAAGCGGGCTTTTGGAACGGCTAGAATCCGATCTCGAAGGCTTTCATCATGAACTGGGCAATACAGCGGTTCCTCCGGCGTAACAACAAAGGGTTATGCGCGCGGAACTCCGGCAGTACGCAAACACTAGGAAGTCACAGTGGCAGTTATTCGATCCGTAGTACGTGGCGTTGGAGCGCATCTCCCAAAGCGTGTGATGACCAATGCGGATCTATCTGAAATCGTCGAAACGACCGACCAATGGATCGTCGAGCGGTCGGGAATTCGTCAGCGCCACATCGCGGACGATAGTGAGCTCACCTCAACGCTGGGCATAGCCGCGTCTCACCAGGCATTGGTGCGCGCAGGCATCGACCCCGTCGATATTGACCTTGTCATTTGCGCTACGGCGACGCCCGACAAGACATTTCCAGCGACGGCCGTCAAGATTCAGTCCGGCCTCGGAATCACCAAGGGCGCCGCCTTTGACGTGCAGGCGGTTTGCTCGGGCTTCGTATACGCGATGACGGTGGCCGATACGCTCCTCAAGACTGGCCAGTTCAAGCGTGCCATCGTGGTGGGGGCAGAGACCTTTTCTCGGATTCTTGACTGGACGGACCGATCGACCTGCGTGCTGTTCGGTGACGGGGCAGGCGCGGTCGTGCTTGAAGCCCAACCCCAGCACGGTGGGGATGAGGATCGGGGCATCCTCGCCACCCGCATCCGCTCCGATGGGCGCTACGAGGATTTGCTCTATGTTGATGGCGGCCCCGGCTCGACAAAGACCACTGGCCACCTGCGTATGAACGGCCGCGAAGTATTCCGCCACGCGATCCAAAAGATTTCGGGGGTCATAGAAGAAGTCCTGCTGCTAACCGGTCACACGGCCGATGAGATCGACCTTTTTGTCCCGCATCAGGCCAATGCGCGGATTTTGGACGGGATCGCCAAGAAGCTTGGGGTTTCACGCGATAAGATCGTCATGACCCTGTCCATGCACGGCAATACGTCGGCCGCATCAATTCCCCTGGCCCTCAACCAGGCCTTTGAAGACCACCGCATCAAGGAGGGCAGTCTGGTGTTGATGGAGGCCATGGGAGGCGGATTCACCTGGGGTGCGGTGCTAGCCCGGTGGTAAAAAAAGGGGTCCATTTCGCCCGTATTTGCGGCAATGCCAGATTAATTGTGTGATTTCAGCGAGTTGAGCGCTTCTTTCATTGACCGTTCGTTCGCCACAGGCTACGATTGTGGCAAAACGAGGTCTTGGGGAGGCAACTTAGTCATGGCGGGTAAGACATTGACTCGGGCTGACTTAGCCGAAGCGTTGGTACGCAAGGTCGGTCTGCCTCGCAATGAATCGCAAGAGCTGGTTGAGCTGGTGCTCGGTCAGATTTCGGGAAGCCTGGCGGCGGGAGACCCGGTCAAGCTCTCATCCTTCGGCTCCTTCGGTTTGCGTCAGAAAGGCCAGCGGATAGGCCGCAATCCGAAAACCGGAAAGGAAGTCCCAATCACGCCACGGCGTGTGCTGGTGTTCCGTCCTTCAAATATCATGAAGGACAAGATCAATGCCGGTTTGCTTCGCAAGAAGGCTGCTGAATAGCGTACAGCCAAATTTTCTTCGGAACGGGCTCATATGGTAATGCTCCAGATGCTGGAAGCACTACGCCGGTCTGTGGTTCTATCGATCCCGTAGGCGGCCTCTCAAAAGCGCGCCCACTAGCAGTCGAGTCAACTCAGCATTCCGTCGTGCAATGTGGTATGCTGTCTCCCTTCCACATCTGGCAGCGGGGCACACGGTCTAGAGATAGACGTGCCGAATACGATTTCGTTGGGGATTGATGGGCACTTGCGCGTTTTTGGACCGAGACGTTCGCCCTGAGACCCGGTATGACGGTCTGACACGCGGGTTTCGTCATTAGAGGGTTGGAATGAGCAAAGCGCTGGAAGCGTTCCGGACAATCAGCGAGGTGGCGTCGGACCTCAACGTACCAAAGCACGTGCTACGCTTTTGGGAGGCCAAGTTTCCGCACATCCGGCCGATGAAGCGCGGGGGCGGCCGACGCTATTACCGCCCGGAGGATATGGAGCTGTTACGTGGCATCCGCCATCTGCTGCACGCGGAAGGCTATACGATCAAGGGCGTCCAAAAGATTTTGCGCGAACAGGGCGTGGAGCACGTCAAGCACGTGAGCCGCGACATCGCGACGGCAGAAGCCGATCGCCCCAAAAAGCGTGGACGGCGCCCAACCGCGCGTCATAGCGAGCGCAAGAAAGCCGAGTCCAGTAAGAGCCGACCTTCGTTAGCCACGATTTCGAACGCAGCCACACAAACGAAAGAGCGTCGGGCGCGGGTCGAGGCCATTATCAGCGAACTGGAAGCCTGCCGCCAGCTGCTGATGGACGACGGCAATGCGCGTGAGACCGCCGGCCGCGCGCGTCGTGCAGGTTCGCAACGCGCGTGATTGGGACGCGCGAGGCTGGCACCTCGGCGCCGCCAGACCGTGGCGTAGAAATCTGGTTCGCAGACCTCACGCAATGCGGGGCCGCCCTCGAAGCGATCGAGAAAGAAACGCCACGGCTTTCCGATGACGATTGTGCACGCCTTGAGACGACGGCGGGCGCCAAGGAGTGGCGCTGGCGCCGGGCCACACACATTGCGCTTCGCATCATCATCGAACGGATCCTCGGTGCGCAATGGCGGAAGGTTCCCTACGTGTTTGGCGACACCGGAAGACTCGCCCTTCCCGACAGCCAAGGCGATTTCAGTCTCGCCCATGCGGATGGTTATGCCTTGATCGGGGTGACCCGGCGTGGCCGCATTGGGGTCGATCTCGAACGGACACGAGACATAAAGATCGCGGCCAACCGTCAGCGGGCCATCATTGCAGCCGCTGCACAGTTGGTACCGGACACGGCTCTACCAGAGGATGACACCGCGGGATTTATCCAGGCCTGGGTCTGTCTCGAGGCCTTTGCCAAGGCCGACGGTCGCGGCATCGGTCATGTCCTGACGGTCTTAGGCGCACGCGGACAGAAGGAGGGCGCATCACCGGGCCCCGGTACGGCCAAACCGCCCTATACCGTTGTCGATCTTGCGCTTGGCTCTGGCTTTTTCGGCGCGGTCGCGCTGGGCAATACGCCGGTTTGTCCCGTTACCGTTTGCCAGCTGCCGACCGAGGCGCCCGCCCTTTCCGAATTGTGTGCGGCCCAAACAAAGGACGAAACGGCGCGGTAGCCGGACGCCACCCGATAAGTCATTGACGCTCGGAACCGATCCGGGCAAAACGGGCCCTCGTCGGAGCGTAGCGCAGCCTGGTTAGCGCACCAGTCTGGGGGACTGGGGGTCGGTGGTTCAAATCCACTCGCTCCGACCATTTTCCCTTTGATTATGTCGCCATGCAGCTTGACCCAAGTCGGCCGAAGAGCAGGCAATGCCATAACAGCATCGGGCTTGATGAGATATCGCCGGGCTGAGTAGTGTGGTGTGGACAGTCTTACCCGATTGCCGTGCTAACCAGGGCGTAGGTTATGGCCACGACCTCAACAGGTGCCAGCTTCACCGGCACGATCCCAGTCAATTACGACAGGTATCTTGGGCCGCTGCTTTTCGAATTTTCCGCTGCCGATATGGCGCGGCGTGTCACTGAAGAGCGCGCACGACCGTGCAAAGTGCTTGAGGTTGCTTGCGGGACGGGTATCTCCACCCGCCACCTTGCCAACGCGCTGCCGGCAGGCTCGGAAATCGTTGCCACCGACCTCAACGAACCCATGCTGGCCCATGCTGCCAAAGTAAACCCCAGCCTTCCGGGTGTAACTTACTGCCAAGCGGACGCCCTTGACCTTCCTTTTGAAAGTGAAGGCTTTGACGCCGTTGTATGCCAGTTTGGGCTCATGTTTTTCCCCGACAAGGCCAAGGGAATAAGTGAGATGACTCGGGTGCTGAGACCTTCGGGAGTTCCGGCGCTCAACGTTTGGGATTCATTCGACAAGAATCCGTCTGTGCGCGCGATCAATGAGGTCATACAGAGTTACTTCGAAACCGACCCGCCGCGATTTCTCGAAATTCCCTTTAGCCTGAGCGACGTTAGCATCGTGCGCGGCATGTTCGCCGATGCGGGCTATCAATTGGTTGACGTTGCTTTTGTGGCCGGAGCTATTGAGGGTGTGGATCCCGTGAATGCTGCACGGGGCTTTGTCACTGGCAATCCAAACATCATCGAAGTCGAGCAACGCGCGACCGTTGATGCTGAAGAGATCGTGGCTGCGGCCGCGAAAGTTCTAGAGAGCCGGCTCGGACCGGCGCCGACAAAACTGGAGTTTCAAGAGATCGTTTATCTCGCGCGCAAGCCAGGTGCCTGAGATTCGCGTTTGCGGCAGCGGCAGAGCGAAATTTCCTATCAAGCGATCCGCAACGAGCAGCGTGCACCGAATCTTCAAACGAGATCCTTCGCGCGGTAATAAAGCATCCCGAGCGCCAGGAGCTGGTTGCCAAGCCAGCCTTGCGGCAATGGGAACTGGCGGACCGATGCAAACAGGTCGAGTTTCTCGGTATCTCCGCAAATGGCGTCCGAAATAATTTCAGCAGCGATATGCGTGGCATTGACGCCGTGACCGCTATAGCCCTGCATGTAAGTGACGTTGGGCTCGAGACGGCCGATGGCCGGGATGCGGGTCACGACGAGATCGATGCGCCCGCCCCAGGCGTAGTGGGCTTTGATGCCGGAAAGCTCCGGAAATACCCGAAAGAGACGCGGCAACAGGCTGGCCGGAATATCTTTGGGATCGCGGTTCGAATAATTGCAGCGACCGCCGAACAGGATGCGGTGATCCGGCGTGAAGCGGAAATAGTCCAAAACCGTATTGCTGTCTGCGACCGCAAGCTGGCGCGGGTTGAGACGCGCAACAAGGGTCTCGTCCAGCGGCTCGGTCGCGACGATGTAGCTGCCCGTGGGCAAGGTGACGCCGCGAAGGGGACCCCGTTGAAAGCGATGCTCGGCGCCACCCGCAAGAATAACGTGACGCGCGTCGACCTGCCCCTTTGCTGTCGAGACGGTTGGCCGATCGCCACCCGAAATATCAATTGCAGCCGAGTCTTCAAAAATCTTGACGCCGAGCCCCACGGCAGCCCGTGCCTCGCCCTGACAGAGCTTCAAGGGATGAAGATGCCCACTCTTGGGATCGATAACCCCGCCGTGATACGCGCCCGTGCCGAGAACCTCGCGCATCTGTTCCGGTTCCACGAGTTCAAGATGATCGCCATCGCCTTCGGCGCGCCGCCTGCCATAGTAGGCTCTGAGCCCCGCCATGTGACGGGCACGCGCCGCGACCTCCATCCATCCGTAGTGGAGATCACAATCGATGCCGTACGTGGCAATGCGCTCCTCGATGATTTGATGGCCGCGGTAGCGAATGTCTCTAAGAAGGCGGCGGCCGGCATCACCGAGCTGGCGGCAAAGTCTTTCTTCACCGCTGACACCGGCGATCATCTGCCCGCCATTGCGCCCCGACGCACCCCAGCCGATGCGATTGGCTTCGAGGAGCACGACCGAATGTCCGCGCTCGGCCAATGTGAGCGCCGCTGCCACGCCAGAAAAGCCACCACCGACGATGCAAACGTCTGCGTCGAGGCGGCCCTCAAGCGCGGGATAGCGCATGTCGCTGTCGGCGGTTGCCGCATAGTAGGATTTGACGTGCTCTTCGCCCATGTCTTTCAGCCGGTGTCACACCTTGTCTTGTACACTAACGTGCACATATTTCGGCAGCGCGCCGTTCGCGCTCTTGTTGCAATGTCTGTCGCCGCGTCAGGTAGGACGCCGCAAGGACACCGAGCGTAACGACACCGATAAGAATGGATGAAACGGCATTGATCTCCGGTTTCACCCCGAGGCGGACGTCCGAATAGATCTTCATCGGCAGAGTCGTGGCACCAGGACCTGTCGTGAAGCTTGCGATCACAAGATCATCCAACGACAGCGTGAAGGCCAAAAGCCAACCGGAAACAACAGCCGGAAGGATAATCGGCAGGGTAATGACAAAGAAGGTTTTCATTGGTGGTGAGCCGAGATCGAGAGCAGCCTCTTCGAGACTTCGGTCGAAGGTCACGAGACGCGATTGAACAACAACGGCCACGAAGCACATTGTCAACGTGACGTGGGCGAGCGTGATCGTCCAGAATCCCCGATCGAAGTTGATGGCTACGAACAGAAGCAGAAGCGCCAACCCCAGAATGATTTCCGGCATGACGAGCGGCGCATAGATCATGCCGTTGAAGAGGAGCGATCCCCGATAACGGCCGTAACGGGTGAGCGTAATGGCAGCCAGCGTTCCTAGAATTGTGGCAATCGTCGCTGAGACAAACGCAATCGTAAAGCTTGACCAGGCCGCATCCATTAGCTGCTGGTTCTGGAAGACGGATTGATACCATTTGGTGGACCAGCCGGTCCAAATCGCCACGTTGCGGCTCGCGTTGAACGAGTAGAGGACCAGTAGCAGGATCGGGATGTAAAGAAACGCCAACCCCAGCGTCAGTGACGTAACGTTAAACCAAGAAAGGCGTCTCATAGGTGTGCTCCTGACGCTCTAGCTTGCTGGTTCTGATAGAGGGCGATGGGGATCACCAAAATGAGCAAGAGGACGACGGCGACAGCGGCCGCCGCGGGCCAGTCGCGTGCGTTGAAAAACTCTTCCCACATGACTTTGCCGATCATCAGCGTATCAGAGCCACCCAAGAGATCCGGAATGATGAATTCGCCGACAACCGGAATGAAAACCAGAAAACAGCCGGCGATCACGCCGGGCAGAGAAAGCGGAAACGTGATCTGCCAAAAAGACTGCAACGGCGGGGAGCCGAGATCGGTTGCGGCCTCAAGAAGGTCATCATCCATTCTCTCGAGCGCCGCGTAGAGTGGCAGCACCATGAATGGAAGATACGTGTAGACAATACCGATGTAGACAGCAGCGTTGGTATTGAGGATGACGAGAGGTTTATCGATCAGACCCGCCCACAATAAGAAGCTGTTGAGAAATCCCGAGTGTGACAGAAGTCCCATCCACGCGTAAACGCGAATAAGGAAGCTAGTCCAAAACGGAAGGATGACGAGCATCAACAACATCGGGCGCCATTCCTGAGGCGCGCGGGCCATGCCATAGGCGATCGGATACGCGATCACAAGGGTCATCAGTGTCGCTGTCAGCGCAATCCAGAGGCTCGAAAAATAAGACCGCCAGTAGATGTCGTCCTCGAACAGCCGAAAATAGTTATCGGACGTAAACGCCGCGATCTTCTCTTTCGTCATACTCCATGTGTCGCTCGCAACGTCGAATACCGGAGAATAGGGCGGCATCGCGAGCTCTGGCGTCGACAAGGAGATCTTGAGGACAATAAGGAACGGCACAAGAAAGAAAATGACCAGCCACGCATAGGGCACGGCGACGGGGATCCATCGCATCCAGCTGTTCGACGATTGACGTGCGGAAGCCATAAGCGATCTCTTGCCTAGCTGTTGAGAAGAACGCCCGCGTCATGGCGCCAGGACAGCCAAACCTTGTCGTCCCAAGAGATGGATTGCACAACTTGCCGCGTGGCATTGGTCACCAGGGTCCGGATTATCCGGCCCGAGGGAGTCTTGACGTGATAGATCGACGTGTCACCGAGATAACCGATGTCGTAAACCTCTCCTTCGACGCAGTCGATGTCGTCGCCCTGCGGTCGCTCAAGCGAAATCCGGATCTTTTCGGGACGTAAAGCCAGCCAAACCTCATCGCCGTTGTTAACGGCTAGATCGGTTTTGACCGTAAGAGGAATGGCAACCTCGCTTCCCCTGATCTGAACGCTGCCCTCGGGTCCGGGCGCCGCCTTGCCCGGGATGAGATTAATGTCGCCAATAAAGCCGGCCACATATCTAGAACACGGCTGCTCATAGAGTTCCGACGGTGGAGAGACTTGCACGAGCTTACCTTGGTCCATAACCGCAATACGATCCGCAACCGTCATGGCCTCTTCCTGATCGTGCGTCACGATTATGAAAGTCAGACCGGTAGAGTGTTGCAGGTCCATGAGTTCGAACTGCGTCTCTTCACGCAGCTTCTTGTCGAGCGCACCTAGCGGCTCATCCAACAAAAGAACCTTTGGGCGCTTGGCAAGCGCACGCGCAAGCGCCACACGTTGTCTCTGCCCGCCGGAAAGTTGATGTGGCTTGCGATTGGCCAAAGCTTCCAGCTTCACAAGCTTCAGCATTTCTTGGACGCGGGTCTCGATCTCGCCCTTGGGCAAATGGTCTTGTTTGGGACCGAAAGCGATATTCTGGGCAACAGTCATATGCGGAAAGAGCGCATAGGACTGAAACATCATGTTGATGGGCCGGCTGAACGGCGCCATGTCGACCAAGTCTTCACCGCCAACGAGGATGCTGCCGCTCGTTGGGCGTTCGAAGCCTGCCAGCATGCGCAACAATGTCGTTTTTCCGCATCCGGATGGACCGAGAAGCGCAAAGAATTCGTGCTCGAAAATGCCGAGCGAGACATCGTCAACGGCGACAAAGTCTCCAAACGATTTGACGACGCTTCTAAACTCAATGAACGGTTTTGCACCAGGATCGTTCCAGGGTGCAAACGTGCGGCGCATGGGCGCTGACGTCTTGGATCCTAATGTCTTGGCAGCCATAGTGAGCACCTCAAACCCCGGCAGCGATCGGATGACGGTCAAGCCCGTTTCTCAATGGACTGTAGCCAATTGCACCCGCCTCCGTCGAGCTGAGAGAACGGCAGGCGTTGTTGCGAGTCCAACAGGGGGCATCAGTCAACTTCATCCGAAACGTTATCTACGTTTCATTTGACGCCAGGATTTCAGAAGCGCGCGTTGGGCCTTCGGATCATACGGCGTGGTCGTGAAAAGCTTCTCCGTTGTCGCTTTGTCGGGATAGATCTGCGGGTCCTTCAACACAGCCTCATCAATGTACGTCTGCGACGCCAGATTGCCGCTGGGATACCCAACATAGTTGGTGTTCCTGGCCGCCACCTCAGGCTTGTTCATGAAATTGATGAAGGCATGCGCTTCATCGGGGTGAGGCGCATCCTTGGGGATCGCCATGCTGTCGAACCACATCAGCGCACCTTCCTTAGGAATGGTGTAAGCGATGTCTACCTTTTGGTTCTCGTCTGCAATATTCTCGTTCTTTTCATCCGCCCGGTCTCGCGCCTGGATCACATCACCCGACCATCCGATAACAAGACAGACATCCCCATTGGCCAGCGCATTGATGTACTCAGATGAATGGAATTTGCGAACGTAAGGGCGAATTTTCTTAAAGTGCGCGACGGCTTTCGCAAAATCCTCCGGGTCTTTTGAGTCGGGATCAAGCCCGAGATAGTTGAGGGTTGCCGTCATGATCTCGTCCGAGGCATCCAGCAGCATCACACCGCAATCCGCAAATTTCTTGATCACCTCTGGGTCAAAAATCATGCGCCAGGAATCGACGGGTGCATCCGGCATGCGCGCCTTGATCATCTTGACGTTGTAGCCAATGCCCGTTGTGCCCCACATATAATTGACGGCATACGTGTTGCCGGGATCGTACGTCGAAAGCGGCTTTGTTATCTTCTCCCACATATGGGTGAGGTTGGGGATCTTCGACTTATCGAGCTTCATAAACACGCCGGCCTTTATCTGGCGAGCGAGAAAGTTGGCTGATGGGACGACAACATCGTAGCCGGTCTTTCCAGCCAAGAGTTTAGTCTCGAGTGCATCGTTGCTGTCAAAGACGTCGTACTGGACCCTGATCCCGGTTTCTTGGGTAAATTCCTTGAGAACCGCCTCATCGATGTAGTCGGACCAGTTATAAACCCGCACAATCCTGTCTTCGGCGAGCGCCAACTGGGCCAAGGTCAACGACGCAAGTACTGCCCCAAGGAGAAGGAAAGTCCTTTGAGTCCACGCTTCGGTCATCGAGTGCTCCCCCTGAACTAAGTCCCGCATTGAAACGGCCGAAGTACCCATTCGACACGGCAATGTCCGTGTCGCCACAACTCATTGTGATCACAAATAATCAACTGTACAAGAGGTCATTGGCTGCCGGCGTTGGCGGCAATTTGGTAGGTAATGTCGCGCCAAACGGCCGAACGCTTGACCGAAGTGCCGGCTGCGCGTGCCAGTGATATTAAACATCGATAGCCTAGGTGCAATCATGGCTCCAAATGCCGGAGTGACCCCCGCCGCACATGCAACCTACGAAGTCGGAGCAACGGTCGATACGCTGCGGGACTGGTTACGCCATCATCGCATTGAAGAGGTCGACTGTGCCGTCCCGGATATCGCAGGCGTCGCGCGCGGCAAGACCATGCCTGCAGAAAAATTTCTCAAACTCGACGCCGTGCATCTGCCTATCTCGATTTTCCATCAGACGATCACCGGCGATTACGTTGGGTTCAATGAGGACGGACAAGCACTTTACGCAGAAAGCGATCTCAAGATCGTACCGGACCTCAGCACTCTTCGCCCGGCACCATGGGCATCGAGCCCGACCGCACATATCATCCACGACGCGCTTTGGCAGAACGGCGAGTTGGTTGAAATCGCGCCACGCAATG
Organism: Hyphomicrobium sp.; assembly: GCA_965222835.1. Classification (GTDB taxonomy): domain Bacteria; phylum Pseudomonadota; class Alphaproteobacteria; order Rhizobiales; family Hyphomicrobiaceae; genus CBDCUQ01. The sequence goes on along the minus strand of CBDCUQ010000004.1, from coordinate 1,378,399 downwards.
TCTTGCGCCGCGTGCTCGATCTCTATGAGGCCGAAGGCTGGCGCCCCGTCGTGGCACCAGAGTTGGAGTTCTATCTCACAAAGACCAACCCAGATCCCGACTATCCGCTAGAGCCGCCAATCGGGCGCTCGGGCCGCAAGGGCGCGGGGCGTCAGGCCTACAGCTTGGGTGCCGTTGACGAATATGACGGTATTGTCGACGACATTTATGAGTTTGCAGAGCTGCAGTTTCTAAAGATCGATACCATCATTCAAGAAGGCGGCGCCGCGCAGCTCGAAATCAACCTGTTGCACGGCGACCCGATAAACCTCGCCGATCAGGTCTTTCTGTTCAAGCGGACAATCCGCGAGGCCGCGTTCAAGCACGGATGCTACGCGACATTCATGGCCAAGCCGCTCGAAAACGAGCCTGGAAGTGCCATGCACGTGCACCAAAGCGTGGTCAACGTGAAAACGGAACGCAACATATTTGCGATGGACGACGGCGCGCCTAGCCCGCTCTTCTTCCACTTCCTTGCAGGCCAGCAAGCTTATCTCCCCGCTGCAACGTGCCTGCTCGCGCCCTACGTCAACTCCTATCGCCGGCTTGTGCCGGGTGGCTCGGCGCCCATCAATGTCGAGTGGGGGAATGACAACCGTTCAGCTGGATTGCGCGTTCCGGTTTCGCCCGACGCCGCCCGGCGCATCGAGAACAGGCTGCCAGGCACCGACTCCAATCCCTATCTCGCCATCGCGGCGAGCCTGGCCTGCGGCTATCTCGGGATGAAAATGGCCCTGGAGCCACGTGCTGCGGTCACCGGTAACGCCTATCAAAATTCACATCAGCTGCCGCGCGGCCTGCTTGAGGCGTTAACCGACTTCGAGGACAGCCACGACTTACACGAGGTGCTGGGCCCACGCTTTAGCCAAGTCTATCTCGCCCTCAAACGATCGGAGTTCGAAGAGTTCATGCGCGTTATCAGCCCCTGGGAACGCGAACACCTGCTGTTAAGTGTTTAGAGATCGCCTCTAGCGGTGCGGCGCTGCGTCCATAAGAAAACTGCGGATGGGGGCAACGACGAAAAAATCGGCAAACAAAAGTGTACAAAGGAGGGAGCGCTTGGCGAGCTGACACAGCAACTCAAACCTGTTGTGCTGCATTAGGCCCGGCGCACGAACTTGCTGACCGGCGAGGACGTCGAGAGCGGAGCCGACACAAACAAAACCGACTTTAATGCCACGCTTTGCCGCCCGGGCCGCAAACAGCTCTTGCGTCGGAGCCCCGAGCGCCACCAAGCAGAGGCGGGCGCCGGAAGCGGCGATTTTGTCAAGTGCGGCATCGGCTTCCGGCCCAACGGGATCGAAATCGGATGGTGGGGATGCGGAGCCAGCAATATTGAGCGAGCCTTCGCTCCGCTCAACGAGATCGGAGGCAGCCCGTGCGATGGTACCAGGTCGCGCACCGAACAGGTAAACCGGCAGTCTTTCTTCTGCTGCGCGTTCGAGGAGGGCCACCACCAGATCGGCACTCGCTATGCGTTCAATACGCGGATCCTGCCGCGCGGCAATCATCGCGACCGGGGCGCCATCCGCAGTCGTAAAGCGCGCATGTCGATATGCCCGGCGGAAAGCCGCACTGGAGCGCAGCTTGACCAGACTGTCGAGATTGAGCGTGAAGACACAAAAGCCTTCGGCACGAAGCGCCGACCCAATGATCGCGTCAATGCCTGATGCCTGATCTGCAACGTTGATGGGCCAGCCATCGATATGCGCAAGCGGAGTGTCAGAGGACGCTAACATGTAGTGTTCGAAGGAATACGCGGAGGCCGCGTCTCCTTCGGATCGTGGACATCCGATCGTCTTACAGTTGGCAAAGCCGGTCGCATCGCAGATTGACCCGCAACCATCTCCACCAAGCATATGATTTGCTCGGGCCTTTGTGCCGTTTACCATTGTTCGTGGCCGATCCCGCGATTGATGTCACGAGGAAGGGAGCAATCCCCGTGCCGCATCGGCATCGGCGGCTCGAGTAACGAAGGTCATGGTTAGCGGGACGAGGACGGGGCTCAAAACGAGCCGCGATTAAGCACCGCACCGGCGACGCGGTCCCGCGCAGGCTCAAGAATGGCGTCCAGCTGTGCCATCTCGCTACGCGTCGTCTCACCGGAGCGGGCAACGACAATAAACCGGTCGATGGCTTGTTGGAGGGTCATAGCAGAATCATCGTCGAGGAGGCCGCCCCCGTCATAGACAACGAGATCAAAATCACTCGCAAGCGCGGTGAGGCCCGAAACAAACCGCCGGCGCTGATCGGCCTTGAGCACGCGCAAATCAAAGTAGGCGGCCGGAAGGATTGCCATGCCCGAGCGGCTGTCATGTGCGAGGATGCGCAACAGATCCTCTTTTCTATCCACGCCTATTCTCTCGCCCTCGGGAAGGTCGCGGGAAAAAATTTGGGACAGATCGGGGTTGGCCGAAGTCGCATCGACAAGCAAGACTCGATCACCCGCGATCGCGGCGGCGTAAGCAAGTCCCAAGGCCGTCGCTGTAGAGCCTGCCCCGCCCCGCGGCGAGGCCACCATAACCGCAGGAGACTGATCCGGCCGAACACCTACACGCACGCGGTCCAGAAGACGAAGCACCGCCTGCCGAAAAGCAAGGGCCGAAGAGCCCCGTGGCGACTCGATGGCCGAAAGAATGACACTGTGCGCAGAAGCGACAGGTGGCCCGTCTCGCGCGCCACTGCGATCGAAAAACCGGGCCAGGAGGCCTCTTCGGCTGACCTCAGGGAGCGCGGCAAGCAGGCTCAGACCTCCGGCGCGTCCAAGATCCGATTCCGTTGCAATTGAGCGGTCGAGATGACCGGCAGCAAGCGCGCGGGCGACGCCAAGCCCAAGACCGCCAAGTAGACCGAGCGCAAGAATAAGAAGCACCGAAGGCCGGCTGGGTTGTGAAGGCACGGCGGCCTTCGAGACAATACGGACGTCCGGAGCAGAGACGTCTTTCTGCTCCAGCGCTTTCTCTGTGCGGGCAAGAAAGGCTGCAAGCAAATCCCGCCTCGCCTTTGCCTCGCGCTGGAGTTCGCGCAACTTGATCTGCGACATGGATAAGAATGCCGCCTCGGCCTTGGTATTTTCTATTGTGCGCAACAACTCCCGTTCGCGGCTCGCAGCGATGTCGTGCTCCTTCTTTGCCGCCAACTCAACCTTTCCAACTTCTTTTTTGATTTGAGCGGCAATCTCCCTCAGTTGCGTACGAACGTCTACGAGATCGGGATGACGGTCATGCAGCTGGGCTTTAAGAGATGATTCGCGGCGAGTCGCTTGCGCATGCCGGTCCAGCAGCTGCCGAACGAACTGGGATTTGACGGTATCTGGAAGTTTATCCGAAGGTATTGCTCCTCGTGCGCTTTCCTGGACTTGCGCATATTTCGCACTTGCTGCCGCAGCAGCCGCGCGCGCGACTGCAAGTTCAGCGTTGAGCTTCCCGAGTTTTTCCTCGGCAACGTTCACGCCATCGCTCGTAACATGGCGGTTCGCTCTTCTGAATTCGTCGATACGCGTTTCCGCAATACGGACCTGTCTGCGCAATTTGTTAAGGCGCACATCCCGCAGTTCATTAGACCGGCGAACCGCCGCCGATTTCGCCTCCGCCTGGTCGGCAAAGTATGCAGAGGCAACGGCATTCGCGATACGCGCCGCCTTGAGGGCCGAATTGGAATTGGCTTCAATGTCGATGACATAGGTTCTTTGCGCACGCGTGGCCCTGAGAGCCTTGGAGAGGTTCTCAAGTGCTGTGGTGCGTGCATCGAGCGGCTCACGACGGCCTCGAATATATTCCTCGGCACGCTGAAGAGGCCCCGTTGCATCCGGAGGAGGTGCAAATTCGGAATCCTTGTCGAGGGATAGGGCCTGGATCACGCGATCTAGCACGGCGTCCGAGGTAATGATCGCAACCTGGCTTTCAACCAGCACCGTAACGTCCGTCAGCCCGCTCCGAACATTACGATCTGTGACCATCCTGTGTGGGCGCGGATCGATAAGCAAGGTCGTCTTCGCCGTATAGACTGGCGAGGCGAGCGACAGATAGACAAGAGCTGCTACGACCGAGAGCGAGGTTATAACCGCAATGCTCGCTAGGCGCCGCCGCAAGATGCCATAAATACCGGCAAAGTTTGTGGCCGACACCGGCTCCGGCATATGCGCGGAGCGTAAAGATCGTTCCAGCGGATATGCGCGGTTCACAACAGTTCCTGCCAACTCAACGCAAACAATGCGCCTGACGCACTACCATCATGAGGAGATGAGCTGCGCGGTTTTGTGGTTTCTGGTCTCGGACTGAGATGCGTCATGTCCGAAAGATATGGCCCTCAATGGCTGCACACATGGCCGGCCGATTGTACGGCGATTTCCATGCGTGCGGCCTCAATTTGCTGGAAGTGCAAACGATGTGCCGGAAGGCCAGACATACGCGTTAACAGTGAAACTCGGTTAACACCACAAAAATCTGTCAACGGACTGTCTGACCAGAGATGAAAGCGGCGGGCAAGCGCGTGATGCGGTGCAGAACCGCCGCGTTATTGATCAGGTTGACAATTCTCGCTTAAGTCAATGTTATCCAATTTCGGTAATCTTTCGATAGGCTAGAGTTGATCGCGTCAGTCGAGGAGTTTGTAATGCGTAAACAAATCGTGGCGGCCCTTGCGGCGATTGCTGCGTGTACGGGGCTTGCAAGCCCGCACCCCGCAACGGCAGATGGATGGCACGCGCGCGCCCCCGCTGGCTATGTCGTGGATCTCTATGCCTACAGCTACGAGCCCCGCCGCTATTATCCGTACTACAATTCAGGCCATTGGCGTCCCGCCGCCGAGGTGCGTCTGCGCCGGAAGTACCGCTACAAGCTGGTCCACCCACCCTACTATCAGGCATGGGGCTACCCCAACCGCTATTACATAAAGCGCAGTTGGCACCGTAGATAGGTAGCCGCCATGGCTACGCCGGTCGTGCGCACCGAGGCTTGAGCAGAAGAGTAGGTTTAAACGGGCTTCAACAGCACGTGCTTTTTCTTGCCAAGCGAGAGCTTGATCACGCCATCCGCCGCGTCTACTGACGTGAGCTTCGCCTTATCGCTCTGAACAGGCCGATCATTGACCTTGAGCCCGCCGCCGACAATCTGGCGGCGGGCTTCGCCGTTCGAAGATACGAGCCCTGATTTGACAAAGGCGGGTAGGATACCGAGACCGGCTTCGAGGTCGGCGGCCGCCACCTCCACGGTCGGAAGGTCGGCAGCCAGCGCACCCTGCTCAAACGTCTTTCGCGCCGTTTCCGCCGCCGCATCCGCCTTCGTCTGACCGTGCAGCAGCGCTGTCGCAGCAGTGGCCAGCGCTTTTTTTGCCTCGTTGGTCTCTGAACCCCTGAGACTCGCGAGCTTCTTGATCTCGCTCATCGGTAGCGTCGTAAACAATTTTAGAAAGCGTTCAACGTCGGCGTCCTCGGTATTGCGCCAGTACTGCCAGTAGTCGTAGGGCGCGAGCTGTGCTTCGTTAAGCCAGATGGCGCCGGACGCCGTCTTACCCATCTTCGCACCAGACGCGGTCGTAAGCAGCGGGCAGGTCAGCCCATAGAGCTGTTCCTCGATCCCCATGCGTCGTCCGAGATCGATGCCAGTGACGATGTTGCCCCACTGGTCCGAGCCACCCATCTGCAGATTACAACCATAACGCCGGGCAAGCTCCACAAAGTCGTAGGCCTGCAGGAGCATGTAGTTGAACTCGATGAAGGACAGCTCCTGTTCCCGATCCAGGCGCAGTTTGGCAGAATCCATTGTCAGCATGCGATTGACCGAAAAATGCCGCCCCACGTCACGGAGAAACTCGATGTAGTTTAAGGGCGCCAGCCACTCCGCATTGTCGGCCATGATGGCATCCGTTTTTCCATCCCCGAACGTCAGGAAGCGGGTGAAAACAGCCTTGATGCCGTTCTTGTTGTCTTCGATGTCGTCAATCGAACGAATCTGGCGCGTTTCGTCCTTACCAGAAGGATCGCCGACGCGCGTCGTCCCCCCGCCCATGAGTACGATTGGGCGGCCACCGGTCTCCTGCAGCCAGTACAGCATCATGATTGAAATGAGCGAACCGACGTGCAGCGAGGGGGCCGTGCAATCATACCCCACATAGGCCACGACTTTGCCCGTGTTCGCGAGCTTGTCGAGGCCCGCAAGATCCGAGGCCTGGTGGACGAAGCCCCGCTCCGTCAAGGTCGTCAAAAAATCGCTTTTGGGCTTGGTCATAAGGGTATTGTCTGCTTAGTGCGGGCAGGCCGGAACAACCAGGGTTGTGGCCGGAGGTCGTCAGAAAGCACGAGGGAGGGGGCGTGGGCAAGTCGATGCGCGTCTTGGGGCTGATGAGTGGCACGTCCATGGACGGAATTGCCATTGCCCTTATCGAAACCGACGGAGAAAACCAGGTCCGGCGCGGCGCAGCCATGACATTCCCCTACAACTTGGAGCAGCGGGCGATTCTGACTGAGGCACTTGTGCATGCGCGCGCCATCGTGCAGCGGGAAGACCGGCCCGGCCGGCTGACCGAGGCCGAAAACCTCGTGACAGAACTGCACGCGGCGGCCGTTTCGGCCTTTTTGCGCAAACAGGGGCTCAAGCGCGAAGACGTCGAAGCCATCGGCTTTCACGGCCAAACGGTTCTTCACCGCCCTGAGCGCCGTCTCACGGTTCAGCTGGGGGATGGAAAAGAGCTGGCAGAGCTGACCAACCTTCCCGTCGTCTATGATCTGCGGGCCGCCGATGTGGCGGCCGGCGGTCAAGGCGCGCCGCTCGTGCCCGTCTACCATCGCGCACTTCTGGCAAGCCGCCCCGAGCGGCCGCTTGCCGTGCTCAATATCGGCGGCGTTGCCAACGTGACGTGGATCGGTGGGGACGGACATCTTCTTGCCTTCGATACGGGACCCGGCAACGCCCTGCTCGACGACTGGATATTGAAACGCACCGGCGAGCCCTATGATCGCGACGGGAAGATTTCAGGCGAGGGCAACGTCAGCGACGTTATCCTGTCCGAACTCCTCAGCGATCCCTACTTTGCGGAGATACCGCCCAAGTCACTCGATCGCAGCGCCTTCGGCCTTGACCGCATTGAGGGATTGTCCATTAGCGATGGGGCAGCCACCTTGGCGGCCTTCACAGCCGCATCCATCGCCAAATCCCGCGAGCATTTCCCTGAGCAACCCGAACTTTGGATCGTTTGTGGCGGCGGGCGGAAGAATCGAACGCTCATGAGCCTCATCGCCGGCCTGGTCGAGAACGCTGTCGTTCCTGCCGAGGCCGCGGGTCTCGACGGCGATGCGATCGAGGCCGAGGCGTGGGCCTACATGGCCGCCCGGACATTGAAGGGTCTGCCGATCACGTACCCCGGGACGACCGGCGTCGACAAACCCATGACGGGGGGTGTTGTGGCTGGCCTCTCGGCAGACTCGGTACACTAACGGCGCCCGCACATGATCAAACGGTCCTCGTTCAAAGTCCGAACCTACCTAAGCGCACGACCGTCCTGACGCCGCTTATGCCTCGCCGCCACCCTCAGGTTCAGCAGCAGCGGGTGGCGCTTCCGCCTGTTCGGCTTTTTCACGCTGTCGCTCCAGCTCCCGCTGGCGGTCGCGTTCGGCTTCTTTTTCCTTGTTCTTCTCTTGATCCATGGCGGCCTGGGCAAGACGCATATCGAGATAGCTGCCAACGACGGTCTGCAGCTCATCGAGCTTGTCTTCAAAAAAGTGGTTGGCACCAGGTACCACCTCGTGGTCGATCTTAATCCCGCGCTGCGTCTTGAGCTTGGCCGTCAGCTCCGCCACCGACGACGTGGGAACGACACGATCCTTATCGCCATTGATCATAAGCCCGGACGCCGGGCACGGCGCCAGGAACGAAAAGTCGTAAAGGTTCGATAGAGGGGCCACACAGATAAAACCATCAACCTCAGGCCGGCGCATCAAAAGCTGCATCGCAATCCAAGTGCCGAACGACACGCCCGCAATCCAGCAGTACTTGGCATCCGGTTTGACGACCTGCAGCCAGTCGAGGGCGGAGGCGGCGTCTGAAAGCTCGCCGGGGCCATTGTCGTAATACCCCTGGCTGCGTCCAACACCTCGGAAATTGAACCGAAGCACGGAAAAGCCGCGCTCGAGAAAGGTATGATAAAGCGTATAGACGACCTGATTGTTCATTGTCCCGCCAAGCTGCGGGTGCGGATGCAGAATGAGGGCAATAGGGCTGTCGGAGGCGGTTTCGTGATTGTAGCGGGCCTCGAGTCGTCCGACCGGGCCGTTGATAATGAGTTCAGGCATATGTGTTTCGCACTTTCCGGATGTGGCGCTGACCCAAAGCAATTTCGCCCCAGGATGCCAGGGTGATGGAGGGGCTTCTTAGCACAGAGCAGGGTGTCAATTGCAAGGGCTGTGATAACGCCGCAGTCAGGCCGGCCAAGGCCTTGCTGGTAGGCCTGAAATAGGTGCGTTTCTCAGCCGTTCCTGAACCCTAATCGTGTGCAGCTGGGTCGGGGAAGTATGGAGGAGGATTGCGAAGGGGGATTGGATTGTGAATGCCAGTTCGTTCTTGCGCGCATTGACAGGCGTTTCTCACGAACGAATTTCTCGTGGCCGGTAAGCGTCGCCAGCGCATTCACCCAAAAAAACCGCCCGGCGGCCTAAACCCAGCCGCCGGGCGTTATCTGTTAGAGCTCGGTTCGACGGTGCAGACCGAGCGTCAGAGATTCCTGGTCCACTTATCGAGAAGCCGTCCAGCAGCGTCTTTGCCGCCCCACCCGATGGCGATGGCCGCGCCGACTGCCAACGCACCTATCATGAGCGTAAAGCCCGTGTTGATGATCTCGTTGGCAAGGCCCATTTGACGAAGGCCCATCGCGGCTGCGAGCACGATGATCGCGATCTTCAGCGGGAAAGCAATCGGTGCACCATCTTTCGAGCGGGCGACGATATCCGCAATGAAGTCGGCGGCGATGACGCCGAACCCAATGATCGCACTGCCAAGAAGAACGCGACCGCCAAGCTCCAAGACCTGGGTGAGGAGCGACGACACGATCTCGAACTGCAGCAGCTTCGTGGCTTCAATCATACCAAAGACGGCAATAGCGACTAACGCAAGGGTGCCGGCAATCTTCGAAATCGATGTTTCGCCCGAAATTTCCTTCGACAGTCCCAGTTTCTCCCCAACGCTATCGATACCTGTCGCCGGCAGAAGACGCGTGAGCGCATCTGACGCGAAGCGCCCAATGAGATAGGAGAGGACCAAGACGATGGCTGCCGCGAAGATATTCGGGATGGCGTCGAGTACACTCTGCAGCATCTGCTTTGCTGGAACAGAGATCGCGTCAACGCCAAGCGCCTCCAGGGCCGCAATCGCGACCGGAATGATGAGCAGCGTGAACACCAGCGTTCCAGCAAAGCCGGAGGCGCCAGAGGACGACGTTTCCATGCTCGAAATATCTGCATCGATCGGCTTAGTCGTGCGCGAACTCGCCTTTGAGGAGCGGGACGCAGCCTTAGAGTCAGGGTCGTCCGCACCGTCTGCGAAGGAGCCCAGGCCAAGTCGCTGCGCAATGGAGTCGAACTGCGCAGCGTGTAACACGCTTGTCACCGCCTCACGCGCCACCTTAGCGACCATGAACCCGATGCCGAAAATCAAGCCCGCCCCCACAAGGTTTGGAACGAAGTTGAGAAACTTGGCCGACATTTCCTGCATTGGCTTCAAAAGCCCTTCCATGCCAAGCGCCCCAAGCGCCGCTGGAAGCGCAACAAGGATTGTCACCCAGAATATGGCGCGTCCAATCGCCGACGCGAGGTCTGTGCCACCAAAACCGCTTGCCGTGAAAGCATAACGAACGGCCCACGCGAGCAATTTGGCAATGGCAAACGCCGCAATCAGGATGGCGAGGGCGGCAATTAGCTTCGGCCCAAACTCAAGCACGACTTGTAACGTTTGGTTCCAGTGTTCGTGCAAATCCATGGCAGACTCCCTTCCTGAAGTGTGGAACTTGCACCACTTATCTAGGGATTTACGCGCAACGCATTTGCAACAACTGCGAAAAACAGAAAAAGCCCCCCCACATCAATGAAGTGTCAGCAGAACGCGAATTCTTCACGATGGTTAATGACCCTCTCAATGGACAACGAGACACAACAAACAGCTGAAATGGAACCTGCAACTGTACAAAAAAGTCCGGTTCGCCAATACGCCAGCAGGGTCACGCGATGGATCTGCGCTGAATTCACACCCTCCGCACGGCAAGCCACATCCCGTTCTTGGGACGCAAGGTAATGCGTTGGATGGGCTCACAACGTGTTTCGTCGGCAACTGAAACGCGCACACGGCGCAGCAATATCGCCAGCGCACCCACCATCTCCATCATGGCAAAGGTCCCGCCAATGCAAATGCGCGGTCCGGCGCCAAAGGGCATGTAAACCGTGCGCTGCATCTGTTTGCCCTGATCCCCAAGAAAGCGATTGAGATCGAAGGCGTCCGGGTTTGTCCATAACGCTTTATGCCGGTGCACTGCGTAGATGGGGAGGAAGAGTGTCGTCCCCGGCGGCAATACGCAGTCCCCAAGCGTTTCCGCCTTGGTCGTGCGCCGCGCCATCAGCGGAGCCGGCGGAAAGAGACGCATAGTTTCCTTGACGAAAGCCTCGGTGGTAACCAGCGCACTGAGATCTGTTGCCGCAAGAGGACGGTCGCCGGCAACTCCGAGCGTTTCCGCGCGCAACGCATCTTGCAGATTGGGTTGCGCGGCCAGGCAGTAGAGCGCCCACGTGAGCCCATTGGCCGAGGTCTCGTGACCGGCGGCCATCAATGTCAGCAGCATGTCGAGGAGATCATCCTCGGAAAGCGGCCGGCCGGTTTCGGGATCCGTCGCCTGCATCAAGTCGGCGCAAATGTCGTTGTAAGCGGCAGGTGCCTCTTGCCGGGACTCAACGATATTGCGGACGTACGCGCGCACCTGTCGTCGCGCACGGTGCATGCGCACAAGGCCGGGATGCGGCACCCACGCAGGAAGCTTCAGGCTCGCAAGTCCGATCGTCCAGGAAATCGGCGTGAGATAGTCCGTGATCGCTGCCGAGATGCCATCCATCACATCCGGATCGGGATCGGTAAAAAGAGTGTGTTGCCGATCACCTCGAGCGTCGCTTTGGTCATCGCGGCGGAGACGTCGATTGTCTCGTCGCGTGAGCCGCGCTGCCACGTGGCGGTAAGGGTCTCAAACGGCGCCATCATATTTGGCATCGACTTGGCGAGTGCAGCGGGCGCGAAATAGGGCGCTGCAAGCCGCCGCTTCCAGCGCCAGTCCTCGCCGTGCGCGATCAAGAGACTGTTCCCGAACGCCGGTCTCAAGATGCGCTCATCAACCACCGATTTGGGAAAGTCGTGCGGCCGCTTGACCAAAATGTCTTCCAGAAGAGCGGGTGAGGACACGTAGACAATCCGGGTGCCGGCAAGAGAATGCACCGCAACGTCCTGTTCGTACGCCGCGCGCGGGATGGCGGTAATGGGATTGCGAACCACGGCGCTGAGGAAGCCAAACAGCCGGTTCGCCACCGGATCCGGCACAATTTTTGGCAGCCAATCCTGTTGTTCGCGTGCCACATTCACGTGCCGGTGCACTCCAATTTCAGACGGGACCGTGGTCGACCCAATCTCGTCACCAATGTTTTGCGGAATAGTCTAACCTGTTGCGGCGGCCGTCGCCTTCTTCGTGTGCTGCGACACGGCCCGCTCTACGCGACGCGTCGGAATCCTGACCGGCGTACGACGGCGACTGATAGAGGGCTCCGGCCATCACCGGCCTTGAGAACTGGACTAGAAGAGCTTGGGCACGCCTACAGACGTGAGGGCGGCGGGCGAGCAAATTTGTGCGCAAGACCGAGCTTTCCCGGCCTCACACAGCCTCACACAAATGTGCGCCTATAATACTTGACTTCTGAGCTAGGAATTTTCATAAACCGCTCAGAACTTAGAACAGTTCGAAGAAGGGCGGCCCCGAGGCACGCTCAGCGGCGTTCCGGTTCTATCGGTCCCCTCAGCGGGGTGCAAGCAAAGGGTGTCGGGCCTTTCGTCTCAGGAGAACACCTCTCCGCGAGCGGTCGGGGCGCGGTTGGGAGTGAGAAGCGTGGAACTCAACACCAAAGGCCGTTACGCGGTCATGGCCATGGCCGATCTGGCCAAGCATGAAGCCGGAGGGTCCGTACCCCTTTCGGCAATCGCGGAACGTCAACAGCTCTCGCTAGCCTATCTTGAACAGATCTTTATGCATCTGCGCCGCGCCGGTCTGGTTGAAAGCACGCGCGGTCGAACCGGCGGATACAAACTGGGCCGCCCAGCGGCAGACATCAACGTCGCCGAGGTCATGCGCGCGGTCGAGGAACAGACGCGGATGACACGGTGCATAGACCGTAATCACGGCTGCCTTGGCGAAGAGCGCTGCCTCACACATGAGCTTTGGTCAGCGCTCGGCCAGGAGATCGAAGGATTTATGGCCACGGTATCCTTGTCAGAGGTGCTCAACGGCATTCCAGCCGAAAAGCGCAAGGACCGAGGCGTACGCAGCCTGGGAGTGGCCGCCGAATGAGCGCGACGCGCACATACCTCGATTACAACGCGACCGCGCCATTGCGCGAGGACGCGCGCACGGCCATGCTTGCGGCCCTTGACGCGCTGGGCAACCCGTCGTCTGTTCATGCGGAAGGGCGCGAGGCCCGCGCCATTATCGAGAAAGCGCGCGATCAGGTGGCGCGCCTTGTCAACGCAGATCCGGCCGACGTCGTATTCACAAGTGGCGCGACCGAATCCAACAACTGGGCATTGGCAAAGGTGTGGGACACCATCTTTGCGGCCGATATTGAACACGACAGCATTCTGGCACCGGCCCATGCAAGTGGCGCGCGTGTCCGCGAGATCCCGCTCAGCCCAGATGGCGTGGTCGACATCGCGGCTCTTGAAGCAGCGTTGAGTGATAGCAGGCAGGGTATCGGCAAGGCGCTCCTCGCCGTCCAGATAGCCAACAACGAAACAGGCATTCTCCAGCCCGTGGCGGATATCGCGACGTTGGCGCGCGACCATCAGATGGTCGTTCACACTGACGCCGTACAGGCAATCGGTCGCGTACCCGTCGATTTCCGCGCGCTTCATGCCGACCTTATGAGCTTGTCGTCGCACAAGATCGGCGGGCCGAAGGGGGCGGGTGCACTCATCATCCGCGACGGGTTCCATCTTTCCCCGCTCATGAGCGGTGGAGGACAAGAGCGCCGGCGCAGGGCCGGAACAGAAAACGTGGCCGCCATTGCTGGCTTCGGTGCCGCCGCGGCGGCCGCTGAGCGGGATCTCGATGACGTGGCGCGCATCAGCGCTCTGCGTGACAAAATCGAACGTGAGGTTCTGTCGTCCGAGCCCAACGCCCAGATCGTCGGCCGGGATTCGCCGCGCCTCGCCAATACGTCTTGCATCGCACGTCCCGGTATCAAAGCAGAAACACAGGTCATCAAACTCGATCTCGCCGGCATTGCCGTGAGTGCGGGAGCCGCATGCTCTTCAGGCAAGGTTGGATCGAGCCATGTGTTGGATGCGATGCAGCTGTCCGATGAGATCCGAGACAGCGCCATTCGCGTCAGTCTCGGACACGCAAGCACAGAAGATGATGTGGCTGCATTTCTCGCGGCCTGGAGCGGAATAGGCGAAAGCGCAGCGCGGGCTGCGTGAACGAAGTGAATTGATGCAAAACGTCCTGACCAAGGACACCATGCGGAGTTGAATAGGAATGCCAGCAGTCCAAGAGACAATCGACAGCGTCAAGAAGATCGACGTCGATCAGTACAAGTATGGCTTCGAGACCAACATCGAGAGCGTCAAGGCGCCCAAAGGGCTGAGCGAAGACATTGTTCGCTTCATTTCAGCCAAAAAGGGCGAGCCGCAGTGGATGCTCGATTGGCGTCTCGATAGCTATCAGCGCTGGCGCACGATGACCGAACCGACGTGGGCCAAGGTGGACTATCCCAAGATCGATTTCGAGGACCTCTATTACTATTCGGCACCCAAGAGTACCGAAGGACCGAAGTCTCTGGAGGAGGTCGATCCCGAGCTGTTGGCGACCTACGAAAAGCTCGGCATTCCGTTGAAGGAGCAGGAAGTGCTCGCTGGCGTCCAGGGTGCGAAAGTCGCCGTCGACGCCGTCTTCGACAGCGTCTCGGTTGTCACCACCTTCAAGGACGAGCTTGCGAAAGCGGGTGTCATCTTCTGTTCGATCTCAGAGGCGCTGCGCGAGCATCCCGAGCTGGTGCAGAAGTATCTGGGCTCCGTAGTCCCGCAGTCCGACAACTTCTATGCGGCGTTGAACTCGGCGGTATTCTCCGACGGCTCGTTCGTCTACGTCCCCGAAGGCGTGCGCTGCCCGATGGAGCTCTCGACCTACTTCCGCATCAACGAACGCCAGACCGGCCAGTTCGAACGCACGCTCATCATCGCGGAAAAGGGCGCATACGTGTCCTACCTCGAAGGCTGCACCGCGCCGATGCGCGACGAACATCAGTTGCACGCCGCCGTCGTCGAACTCGTGGCCATGGACGATGCCGAGATCAAGTATTCGACCGTGCAGAACTGGTACCCCGGCGACAAGAACGGCAAGGGCGGAATCTACAACTTCGTCACCAAGCGGGGCGATTGCCGCGGCCGCAATTCCAAGATCTCCTGGACCCAGGTCGAGACCGGCTCCGCCATCACTTGGAAGTATCCGAGCTGCATCCTGCGCGGCGACAACAGCCGTGGCGAGTTCTATTCAATCGCCGTGTCAAACGGCTATCAGCAGGTCGATAGCGGCACCAAGATGATCCATCTCGGCAAGAACACGTCGAGCCGCATCATCTCAAAGGGCATCGCCGCCGGTTTCTCGCAGAACACCTATCGCGGCCTCGTCTCTGCACACAGAAAGGCGACGGGCGCCAGGAACTTCACCTGCTGTGACTCGCTTCTCATTGGCGACAAATGCGGCGCACACACGGTGCCCTACATCGAGGCCAAGAACCAAACGGCGCACTTCGAGCACGAAGCCACCACGTCGAAAATTTCCGACGACATGCTCTTCTACTGCATGCAGCGCGGACTCTCCGAGGAGGAGGCAGTCGCGCTCGTCGTCAATGGCTTCGTCCGTGACGTCCTCCAGCAGCTGCCGATGGAGTTCATGGCGGAGACGCAAAAGCTGATCGGCATCTCACTGGAAGGGAGCGTGGGGTAATGGAACGACCTATTCTCAATCTCGACGAGGTCGAGCTTCAAGACAACGGTCACGGCGATGCATTTCAGGCCAAGCTCGGGCGCATTGGGCCCAAGATCGGCACTAAGAACCTTGGCTGCATGTTGACAATCGTGCCACCTGGAAAGCGCGCTTTTCCGTTTCACGCGCACCACGCTAATGAGGAGCTGTTCTTCATACTCTCTGGAACCGGAACGCTACGCTTTGGCAAACACACCTATCCAGTTCGCGCGGGCGACGTGATTGCATCCCCGCCGGGAGGTTCGGAGGTTGCGCATCAACTCGTCAATTCGGGGACCGAGGACCTGCATTATCTGGCGATCTCCACCAACACGCAGCCCGAGGTCGTAGAGTATCCCGACTCCGCCAAGTTCGCGGTGATGTCGGGCATTCCGCCCGGTGGTGATTATGGTCAGGCCCGCGTCGCCTACATAGGACGCAAAGAGACGTCACTCGACTACTGGGACGGCGAGACGGGAAAAGAGGTTACATGAGAAGTGTAGAAAAGGACTTCTGGTACAAGCCAAAGACACATGGATACGGCGCCTATCCGACGAACTGGAAGGGCTGGGTACTGATTGCGGCCTATATCGTCGCCATCCCAGTGGTGATGTCGCCGCTCGTCGTTGAGCCGGCGCTCAATAACCAGCCACCGACAATCGCAGGTGTTGCCCTCTCACTTGCCGCCCTTGCCGTCGTCACCTGGATCTTTTTGCGCGCCGTGCGCGCCAAGACCGATGGCGAGTGGCGTTGGCGATGGGGCGACCGCAAGGAGACATGAACCAGGCATGGCGGCGGAGGCTCTGCCTAACCGCGCGTAACACGACGAACGGACACTGGCGAAGAGGCCGAGCCTGAAACCGAATTGAAGATTGAGGTGGAGTTATCGGAATGCTTGAAATCAAGAACCTGCACGTGAAGCTCGAGGAGGAGGATCGCGTCATCCTCAAGGGCCTGTCTCTAAAAGTCCCGAAGGGCGAGGTTCACGCCATCATGGGCCCGAACGGTTCAGGCAAGTCGACGTTGGCGTATGTCCTCGCCGGCCGCGACGGCTACGAGGTCACGGATGGCGACATCCTCTGGAATGGCGAAAGCGTTCTCGACATGGAACCCGATGAGCGCGCGGCTAAAGGCGTGTTTCTCGCCTTCCAGTATCCGATGGAGATCCCCGGCGTGGCCGGTCTGACGTTCCTGAGAACCGCGCTCAACGCCACACGCAAAAAGAGGGGCGAGCCGGAGCTCTCGACACCCGACTTCATGCGCCTCGTGCGTGACAAGGCGGCCAAGCTCAACTTCGACGTCGACATGCTGAAGCGGCCCGTAAATGTCGGATTTTCAGGCGGCGAAAAGAAGCGCTCGGAGATCCTGCAGATGGCCATGCTGGAGCCGTCGCTGTGCGTCATGGACGAGACGGATTCCGGCCTCGACATCGACGCACTGAAAGTGGTCGCCGATGGCGTAAACGCTTTGCGCGATAAGGATCGCGCCATGCTCGTCATCACCCACTACCAGCGTCTCTTGAACCACATCGTGCCCGACAAGGTGCACGTTTTGGCGGACGGAAAGATCCAAAAGTCGGGTGGTAAGGACCTGGCCCTCGAACTCGAGAAAAGCGGCTACGCCGAGTACACCGGGAAGGCGGCGTAGCAACGATGAGTGGTGCGAGCAGCGCAGCGGCAAAAGAGGTCAAACGCCCGATGACGGTGCAGACGGTCAAGACAAAGGCGGAAACCGGCTATCTCGAAAACTTCGAGGCCATCGAAGCCAAGCTTCCGGGTCCAGATGGCGTACGCAAACGGCGCCGCGATGCAATCGGCCGCTTTGCGGCACTTGGTATACCCGGACGCCGTGTCGAGGAGTGGAAGTACACGGATTTAAGATCCATTCTGAAGGACGCCCTGCCGCCTTCGATCACCTCTGAACAAACGGCGCCCGGTGCAACCGACGACGTTCTACCTGGCCTCGACGCCCTGACCTTTGTGTTCGTGGACGGCGTCCAAGCCGCGGCTGGTCAATTGCCGGATGGCTGCAAAGTGGAGTCTCTCGCAGAGGCACTTTCCAAAGGCGGCGAAAGTCTCGATGCGGAACCGCTTCCGGCGACAGCAGATAATGGTGCGCGGGCGCTGACTGCCCTCAACACGGCCTTTGCCACCGGCGGCGCCGTCATCTCAATTGCGGACGGGACGAAGCTCAAAAAGCCCGTTCACGTGATCCACAAGCTCTCAGGCAAGGCGCCGCAAACGGTGAGCTTGCGCAACACCATCGAACTTGGAGCAGGTGCCGAGGCGACCGTCATCGAAAGCTACGTGGCGGACGGAACGGTGGCACGCCAAGAGAATATTGTAACGCGTGTCTCCGTCGCGGAGGGCGCAGCCCTTGAGCATGTACAATTGAACACGCTTGATGCTGAGGCGCTTCACCTCAAGTCATGCGCGGCCACGTTGGCACGCGAGGCGCGCTACGCGCCATTCGTGATGTCGCTAGGTCCGGGCGTGACGCGGCACAGTGCTTTCATCACCTTCGAAGGCGAACATGGGATCTTCGATCTCGGCGGTCTTGCGCTGGGCGAGGCGAAAAGCCATGCCGACCTCACACTGGTGATCGATCACAAGGTCCCCCATTGCACCAGTCGCGAACTTTTCAAATGCGTCCTTGATGGCCATGCGCGTGGCGTCTTCCAGGGCAAGGTGATCGTGCAGCCCGACGCGCAAAAGACGGACGGCAAGCAGATGGCACAAGCGCTCATGCTTTCCCCGGATGCCGAGTTCGATTCCAAGCCCGAGCTCGAAATCTATGCGGACGACGTGCTCTGCGGTCATGGTTCGACATCGGCGGAACTCGACGAGGATCTCATTTTTTATTGCCGGTCGCGTGGTATCCCCCTCAAAGAGGCCCGCGCGCTCTTGATCGAATCGTTTATCGGTGAAGTGATCGATAAAATCGGCGACGAAGGCGTACGTGATGGCCTAATGACCGTGGCCCGGACATGGCTGGGCGCGGGACATATATAAAAGGATGATGTCGCATCCCTGGCGGCCGCCCATTGAGCGAGAGAAGAATGACCAGTGTTGCACGAGATCTGAAGGGTAAGCCGGCCACCGGCCAGGCGCGCACCTACGATATTGAGGCGATCCGGGCCGACTTTCCCATCCTCTATCGGGAAATTTACGGTAAGCCGCTCGTCTATCTCGACAACGGTGCGTCGGCGCAAAAGCCACTCGCCGTCATCGAGGCGATGGATCACGCCTACCGGTTTGAGTACGCCAACGTGCACCGTGGCCTGCACTATCTCTCCAACACGGCGACGGCCCGCTACGAGGACGGGCGCGAAATGGCGCGCCGCTACTTGAACGCCGCCCATACCGAAGAGATCATCTTCACCCGAAACGCCACGTCCGCGATCAATCTGGTCGCCAGCTCGTTCGGCGGCATGGTGCTCGGCGAAGGCGACGAGATCGTGCTCTCCATCATGGAGCACCACTCAAACATCGTGCCCTGGCATTTCCACCGCGAGCGCCGCGGTGCCATCCTCAAGTGGGCGCCGATGTCGGACTCGGGTGAACTTCTCATCGAGGAGTTCGAGCGTCTTCTAGCACCGCGCACCAAGATGGTCGCCATCACTCACATGTCGAACGTGCTGGGAACGGTGGTACCCGTCAAAGAGGTGATCCGCATCGCCCACGAGCGCGGCATTCCCGTCCTCGTCGACGGCAGCCAGGCCGCCGTACACACCGCGGTCGACGTGCAGGATCTTGACGCCGATTTCTACGTCTTCACCGGTCACAAGACCTACGGGCCGTCCGGTATCGGTGTGCTCTACGCCAAAAAGCAGCATCTCGACGCCATGCCGCCGTATCAGGGTGGTGGCGAAATGATCGAACGCGTCGATGTCGACGAGATCACCTACGGCCCGCCGCCGCACAAGTTTGAGGCGGGCACGCCGCCGATCGTCGAGGCCGTGGGTCTGGGCGCGGCGTTGCGCTACATGATGCAGGTGGGGCGCGATGCCATTGAGCGTCATGAAGCGGACATCGGCGCCTATGCGCATGAACGGCTCAGCGAATTCCCCTGGTTAACAATCCACGGAACGGCACCCGGAAAGGCTGCCATTTTCTCGTTCAATATCGACGGGCTGCACCCGCACGACGTGGCCACCATCATCGACCGCTCCGGCATTGCCGTGCGGGCCGGTCATCACTGTGCCCAACCCCTGATGGCGCGCCTTGGCGTCACGGCCACGTGCCGCGCGTCATTTGGCATGTATAATACCCGCGACGAGGTCGATGCGCTCGTCGACGCCCTCGTCAAGGCCCGTGAGTTCTTTGCGTAACGGAGTAAGCGGAATGGACGGCAAGCCAGAGGATGTGGCCTCGCCAGAGACGGCCACGACGACCGTGGGGTCACCCGCGTCCGCCAAGCCGCCAAAGGTGAGCGAGGGCGGCACGCCCGTGCCGGGATCCACGCTGTCGGCCGAAGAGCTGGACGCGCTGCAGGCCGATATCGTCAAGGCCTTGAAGACGGTGTACGATCCCGAGATCCCCACCGACATCTACGAGCTCGGTCTGATATACAAAATCGAGGTGTCCGACGACCGCGAAGTCGCCATAGAGATGACACTCACGGCACCGGGCTGTCCGGTGGCGGGTGAAATGCCGATGTGGGTCGAGAATGCAGTGAGCGCTGTCCCCGGCGTGTTGGGGACCAACGTCAACCTCACCTTCGACCCGCCGTGGGACCAAACCCGCATGTCCGACGAAGCCCGCCTCGCGCTGAATATGTTCTGAGCAGGCCGCACACGCGCGCAACATTGTGCCTCCGGAGCAATTTGATACGCCCCTGCACGTCAGCGTCGTCACCGGGCACCGGCGGCATCCATTGAGTGGCAGCTTCCGTTCTGACGCCTATCTCAATCCCTGCCCTCACCGGTCGCATGCGGGTGCGGCCGCGCCAGGGCGGCGAGTTCGGCCTCGGCAGCCTCGTCGATCTCGAACTCGCCCTCGTGAATTGTGCCCGCCTCAGGATCTTCGAACACGGCCATGTCGATCTTGCTTTCGGTCTTGGCCACAATCGAGGAAACGGTGGCGTCCCCGGTGATATTGACCACCGTGCGGATCATATCCATCAGCCGGTCGACACCCAGGATCAGGGCGATGCCTTCGATCGGCAGGCCAACCTGTCCGAGCACCATCGTCAGCATGACGAGACCAACGCCGGGAACGCCCGCGGTTCCGATCGACGCCAGCACCGCCATCCCGATCACCGTGACATACCCGGTAAGCCCCAAATCGACGCTGTAGACATTGGCCAGAAACACGGTCGCCACGCCCTGCATGATCGCCGTGCCGTCCATGTTGATGGTGGCCCCGAACGGAACAGTGAACGAGGCCACCGAATTATCGACACCAATCCGTTGCGTGACACAGCGGAAGGTAACCGGAATCGTCGCGTTCGAGCTTGCTGTCGAGAAAGCAAAGATCTGCGCCGGCCGCATCTTCTGCAGGAACGTGAGCGGATTGAGCCCGGAGAACACCTTGAGCAACAGCATCAACGTGACGAAGAGGTGCAGGAAAAGCGCCGACACCAGGGTCACCACGTAGGCCAGCACCGGCAGGAACAGCCCGATGCCTTGTTCCGTGAACGTTTTTGCGATGAGACAGAACACCCCGTAAGGCGCGAACCACATGACGATCTCGACGACCTTCATCATCAATTCGTTCATGTACTCGCAGGCCTCGACGAAGTTCTTTGAGGCTTCACCCAGCATCAACGCCGCGATGCCGATCAAAATCACGTAAAAGATGATCTGCAGCATCTTGCCTTCGGCGAACGCCGTGATCGGATTCGACGGAATAATCCCGGCAATGACGTCCCAGACGCTCGGCGCCTCCTTCGCATTGACGCCAGAAACATCGACGCCCGTCATATCAAACCCGGCTCCAGGCCCGATAAGACTCGCAAGCGTGATCGCAACCGTTATCGCAATCGCCGTCGTCGCCATATAAAGACCGAACGCCTTGCCGCCGACGCGGCCGAGGATCTGAATGTCGCCGATACCGGCAACACCGCAGATGAGAGAAAAGATCACCAGGGGCACGACCAGCATCTTGAGCGCATTGACGAACATCTTGCCGATCATGGCGAACAGGCCGCCGACGACATGCTCATTGATGAAGGAGGAGTCCATGAGATTGAATATGACCCCGACCACGAAACCGGCCGCCATGCCGATCACCACCTTGGTCGTCAAAGACATGTCGCGACTATGCCCATCGCGTTTCGAGTTCTCTGCCACGCGCGGTCTCCTGTTCAGCTTTTGCGGTTGAGGATTGCCCGGATGGGCCAAACGAGTTTTGCCTGATTGAGGCCGAACCACCCGCTCCCCCTCCCGGCCACCCACAGCGACGATGGATTGGGTGGCCGGGAGGGGGAGCGGGCTGGCCAGGCGCGTCCGTCAAAGCCGGACACGCTCTAGGAGCCGGATTATTGCGGCATCCCGCCAAGATCACAACAGGTAGACCGGCACGCACGCGCCGGCGTGCGCGCAAGACTGTGCAAAAATCGATTTGTCGTTCAGGCAAGCACCGGTCACCATTAGAGGCAAAGCGAACGTGGAAGGGACATGCCGATGACATCCGCCTGTGATCCTACGCGGAGATAGATACGACCCGTGTTACTAGCGAAAGTGACGACGGCGGGCAGGCCACTCAAACGCGCCTGCTATATACAATGATGCGCCTCATCCGCTGACGCGCCCGCTTCGCCACCTCTTCCGTCGGGATCAAGCGTGCCGTCCACGCGTCGAGCGGTTTACTGGTGCGATCGCGCAACGCTTAGGCATAGAAGCACCGCGAGCTGTTGCCTCCATTGACGAATGCCCCCACAAAAATCCCAAGAGTGCGATCGGCTCAGGGGGATTGATGCTGCGACGCTCGGGGAAAATCGCGCTCAGTGCAGCGCTGCTTACGGTGCTTGCTGTGGCTGGCGCGCGTGCAGACGCTGCGCTCGCCTACTTGGAAGGCCTGAAAGGCAGCGACGAGCGCTACAAGGCGCCGAGCCAGATCGATCCGCGCTACACGATCGCCCTTTACGTCAACGCTGCAACGCGCGGACCGAACCGCCAGCGCATGTGGCTTTTGCAGCGTGGGGAGATCGGCGGTGCGTGGCGTCTCGCCCTGTGGGACAAGCGCCATTGGCGCGAGGCGAAACTCGGCGATGATGGCGTGCCCCCCTATAGCTGGCCTGTCTCAACGGGGCGTTATTATCGCGGCGACCGCTTCTCCGGCCCGACGCCGACCGGGGTCTTCGCACTCGATGAGCGCAAGTACCGCTACGGGCGCGGCTATACCGGGCCCGGCATGATCAACACCATGTACATCGACTTTCACTATTCAAGCGGGCGGCGCTCGGGCGTGGCTTTCCATGGCACGACTCGCTACCGCTACCGCCGTTTGGGGACCAATGCCTCGCATGGGTGCATCCGCATGCGCCAGGAGAACGCGCTGGCCGTGCTCAACCGCATTACTGGACGCGACAAGGTTCTGGCGGAAGAAATGCGGTGGGGAGAGGTGCCGCGCTTCTGGAAGACCGAGCGCGGCCGGAAGCGGCTGGGTTACACGCGTGATGGGACTCCGCACCCCGTAGAAGCCCCGCCTGATGATGAAGTGAGTGCAGAAGCGGGCGTGGCGGTTGAGGTGGCTGGCCACTCCCTACCGACCGTGCTCGATCCGTCACCAGCCATGAATTTGGACGCTCAGCCATTCCTAGACGTCCTGACCAAGACGGGCTTCCGCGCCGTTGCCGTCATTTTCAAAGATTGATCTCGCGCATTGACGAGGCACCTGCACTGTGAGGCCCTGTCGTCGCACGGCAAAGCACGCCCTTACTGTCAATCTTGGATCTTTGCGGAGAGTGCGGAATGACACGATCTGTGTTCAACCCGAAGCCAAGCGACTATTCCGGGCGCTACAGCCTTGGCGTGGGCGCCATTGTCGTCGGTATCGTTTTCCTGATCATAGGCTTTGCATCCGAAGCGGAGCCATTTGTCACCCTTCTGCCTGCTGCTGGTGTGGGTCTGCTGATTGGTGGTGGCGCTACCATTGTCAGTGCATCTCGGAGCCAGGCGCGCGCCCGCAAGATGAAGGGTGAGTGACGTGACGCGGGGCCCTCGGTTCTCGGTCACAGACTACCTCTCGTTGCCTGGGGGAAACTGGGAGCCGAGCAAGATCAGCGATAGCAGAAATGCCTTGGGGGCGGTTCCGGAACCTATACTCTACCTATGGGTGTTCGAGAGACCTGACAGCCTGTCGGGTCAGCTCATCTATCATGGTTGGGTTCAGGTGGCGCCTATCTATCTCCTCATCAGCCCCGACGTGCGCGCGGACGACGCACTAATTACAGATAAACAGCAGCTTTCGGAACAAATCTCAAAATGCCGGTTAGATACTGGAACGCATTCCGGTCCACGTCTCACGGACTATGAGGTTCGTGCAAGCTATCACGGCTACCCGATAAACCCTTTGTGGTGCACCGATGACATTTGGCAGACGGCTTTCTTGGAGGTCGCCAACCGTGTTCACCGCTTCGTAATCGACATTACGGCCGAGGACTATGCGGCCGGTCTGACTTTCGAATTAGAGCACCTCTTCGCGACTGTCCCAGCCGAACGGATGGTCCTGTTAATGGATCGCTTTCGTGCGGACGAGGCCGCGATCCTCGACTTTCTGCAGAACTTCTGGGGTGAGACGGCTGGAAGCGCAGCGGTGCCACCACCCATAGTCGCCTATAACTCCGCCAGTCCACAATACCTGGCCCGGGCCGCGTGGAGCCAATGGACAGGTAGGCCGAGCATCCCAATCGCAGAGAGAGCGGCAACGCGAGCAGGATGGTTGTGACTCGTTGCACGTCACGCTCACAGAGTCGCACTCATACATCTCAGCGATAGCCGGTCGACTCCGGGACGAAGGAGAAGATGAACATGGACAATGCCCACGGTTTGCCCACACAGGCATTCGAAGCGTGGTTCAACTCGGCGCTGCAATGGATTGCAGTTTGCTTCGAGGCGGCGGGAGTCGCTGTGATGGTACTGGGATTGCTGTTGGCATTCTCACAAATTGCCCTGCAACTGCTGCGCGGCGTTACCCTGGCCGCCACCTACCGCCCATTCCGGACAACGTTGGCACGGAGCATACTTCTTGGCCTGGAGTTCCTGGTCGCGGCAGACATAATCGGCACCGTCGCAGTCGATGCGACGATCGACAACCTTCTGGTCCTAGGGTTGATCGTCCTCATTCGAACCATCCTGAGCTTCGCCCTGCAAATCGAAATCTCCGGCCGCCTTCCATGGAAAGCGGCTAATGTCCAGCCCGCGCCCGAATAGCACAGAGCGGACGGCGACAATGGCAGGCGCCGCTACATTTCCGTCGGCTGTCAGTCGAAAAGCGGACCAGATCCTCTGTCCGCTCTTGCGCCAAACCGGACGACACGATGTCAGTCCTCGGCGATATAGCGCGGAAGTTCCGTTTCAAACTCGGGGAAGTAGCGCGAGATCACGGTGACATCGAAGCGGGTGAGGATCGACTCCTTCGGCTCTCGGTCGAGCAAAAAACGGAAGGCCGCCTCAATGCAGCGTTCGGGCGCGCACGTCCCGCGCGTCAGCTTTTCACAAGTCTCTTGCATCATTGTAACCCGATGACGGCTCTCGCCGCCCCCGTCGCTGACCACGACATCGAATACGAGCGGATCCGAATGTCCCGTTTGTGTCACTTCGATCATGTCTGCTCCAGACGGCACATGACAGAGCTGAGTGAGCGCGCCACTCAGTCCGCCAACTTCAAAAGCTTCACCACGAGTTCGCTTTGCCGTCTAGTGTCGGTCTTGGCAAAAATGGAGCGAAGGTGCGTCTTCACGGTATTGCGCGAAACTTGTAGCCGGTCCGCAATCTCGTCTTGTGTCAGGCCAAGACAAACCAACTCACCAACCGAGATTTCCGCATCTGTCAGACCAAAGATTTGAGCAGGGGTGTTGATGTTTATGTCGGCAACTTCGACGCGGCGAATTGCCAAGGCTACAAAGGCTGAAGGGAGAAAAAGTGCCGTGTCGATGTAGGGCCGGGGGAGTTTCTTCAAAACTACAAAGGACTGGGCAGTGTCCCGGATGATGTACGATGCTAAG
This sequence comes from Hyphomicrobium sp., assembly GCA_965222835.1. Taxonomy (GTDB): domain Bacteria; phylum Pseudomonadota; class Alphaproteobacteria; order Rhizobiales; family Hyphomicrobiaceae; genus CBDCUQ01. Next base: position 1,352,938 of record CBDCUQ010000004.1, on the reverse strand, counting down.
TCCGGTGCGCGGCTTGCGAACGTTATTAGATCACCGCCTGAAACGGCGCAGGGCTCTCGCACCTGCAACTTGCCATTTCTTGCGCTTATAGCGTCGTTAGTCTCCAGGACGTGTTGCGCATATCCATCCGCATCAACCACATTACCATTTGTCGACATGAGCAAGGTGCCATACCGGTGCTCGCCCGTTATCTGGTCTTGGTGCGCTTGACGCAATGACATCAAGATATTGCAACGTGCCAAGCGGACTGCGTTGCGAACGTGTGACCCAAGCGCCCTCATCATATCTGCTTCGTTGGCAGTAAAGTCGCCTTGTTTGCGTCCCCGATAAGCAAGGAGCGATGTATTAGCACCTTCCTTGTCAACAACGTTGAAAAGACCATGGTGAATGTTCTGGGTAATGAGGCTAATTCGAATGGAGTCGTTGCCGTAGAATTCTTCGGGCGTAAGAAAGGAAGAAATTGTAAATGGTTCCAATGGCGTCGCGGCTAAGAGCGCTCTTAGTCCTACGTTTCTTTCCGGTGTGTTGAATTCCTCGTAATGTAGCCTGACAGACTCGACGTCGTAATCGTGCAGGTATGCCCAACTGAGATCCTGCTCAATGAAATTCTGATGACTGATGGCAATTTTTGAGTTTCCGAATAGTTCGCTGATCTTTTTTAGGGTCTGAGACCAGGCCGCCGGATCCGCGGCCGACATGTAGATGTGATTGATGATATCGTTGAGTTTGTCGTCCACCTTACAACCAAAGAAAAATTCACCCATATGACTTCGGATGCCGAGCCAGAAAACAGACGATACAGACTAAGCTTAGACAATCTGCACAATTCGCACAATCAGAATCCTGACGATTAGGGCGTTGATCTCGCGCCACATCACCCCATCGGGTGATGTGCGCGTCTCACGGACCTTGCTAGCAATGAGCGTTGCGGGGTGTCCGGGGCGCCCGTCGGCTTCTCCGGTCGGCGTTCCGAACACTCCGGTCAACCAGAAACAACTGGGTCGGTCACAATCCGAGTGACGTCTGAACCCAGACCCGTGTTTGCGTCCTGGGGGAGCATAATGCATACCTTTTTAGACCGTAGTCCTTCTCCAAGAGTGCCAAATTCTCCAAGGGTGCCAAATTGCACAAGGCTCCGACCTCCCAGGACGCAATCTCATACTCCGCGATCTCAAGACTCTCATGTCGGGCGATGCGTCGAAACATCGGCAAAGCCCGGTTGGCTAAAACTCACACACTTAAATCGGTTCAGTCCCATCGCCGGTTGTGCGGTGATGGTGTGGTTAAGCGTTTGCCTGACCGCGCCGGCACACGCGTTTGAGTGCACGAATTCCGGGGCGGGCGGCGCCGGCTCAGCGGGGGCCGACGATAAGGGAAGTAGCAACAACACGGCGTGTGGCGCATCGGCAGGCGCAGGTGGCGGTTCGTTTAACAGCAACACATTCATTGGCGCCTTTGCCGGCCGTTTCGTCTTCGGCAACTCCAACACCGCGACCGGGTTTGCCGCCGGCCAAGGAGCCAACGGCTCGAATAACGCCGCCAACGGTGCGTTTGCCGGCCAAAACGTCAACGGCACCGGCAACACCGCAAGCGGTGTTGCCGCCGGTGCAGCCGTTACCGGCAGCCGCAACACCGCCAGCGGAGTGAGCGCAGGGCAAAACGTCACCGGCGACGAGAACATCGCCATCGGCGAACTTGCGGGCCGCAACATTGGCGCGGGAGGCGCCACCGTTAACCGCACCATTGCCATCGGTTCCGATAACAATAGCGACTCTTTTGGCGCCCGCGCATCGGCCAATGACGCCATCGCCATCGGCACCGATGCGACAGCGGGCCATACCAATTCTGTTGCGCTCGGAACCAACGCCGCAACAACCGTCGCCAATCAAATCATGCTCGGGACGGCATCCACAACGACGTACACGTTACCGGGCTTGCAGAGCGGTCCCGGCCTGCGCGTCGTGACAGTGGATACAAGCGGCAATCTCACCCATGACAACGGGGCGATACAAACAAATATTGCCGCCAACGCTGGAAATATAGCCACGAACGCATCCAACATCAGTGCCAACACGTCCAGCATCACCACAAATACCACGAACATCGCGACGAACATGGCAAGCATCGCAGCGAATGCGTTGAACATCGCCACGAACACGACGGGCGTTGCGAACAATGCATCCAATATCGCAACGAACACGACGGGCATCGCCACCAATGCCTCGAATATCGCGACGAACACGACGGGCGTTGCGAACAATGCATCCAATATCGCAACGAACACGACGGGCATCGCCACCAATGCCTCGAATATCGCGACGAACACGTCGGGCGTTGCGACCAATGCATCCAATATCGCCACGAACACGACGGGCATCGCCACGAATGCCTCGAACATCGCGACCAACACGACGGGCATCGCTACGAATGCTTCGAACATTGCAACGAACACGTCGGGCATCGCGACTAACGCCTCAGGCATCGCCACCAACGCCTCGAATATCGCGACGAACACGACGGGCATCGCCACCAACACGGCAACCATTGCAAATCATGAAACGCGGATTACGGCTAATACAAACAAAGCCCAGCAAAACATGATGACGACCCAGGACCATGAGGGGCGAATATCGAAAAACACCACGGACATTGCGGCCATAAACACCGGGATTGCGGCCATGCAAACCGACCTCGCGGACATCAACAACCAGCTCACCCGCCATAGCGAACGGATCGACAAAAACACCGAAGGTGTCTCCATCGCGTTGGCCCTTGATAGTCCAGACCTCGTCGCCGCTGAGAGCTTTGGTTTGCGGCTCGGCTATGGAAATTTCGAGGGAATGGATGCGGTAGGTCTTACGGCCGCCGGCGTTGTTGGGCGCAATATGTTTGGCCAAGGTGATCGTTTCGCTGTCACAGGCGGCATTGGTTTTGGTCTCCAGAACAGCACTGTCGCCACCAAGGCCGGCGCGCAATTGACGTGGTAGGTGCCGACGCCCCCAATTCTACTGAAGCCTCAGGTCAACATCAGCGTTGCCGACAAGACGCCCAATCCTCTCCATTCCTCACCGTACCCGCTCTAGCTCGAACGCCGAATAACGCGACGGGCTTGGGAGTTTCGCGCTGTTACCCATGGCATCGGCCAGCGCATTGCCAGACGTTCTCAGGCTGAGAATGAACCCGAGTACAACCGACCAAAACGAAAACCACAAAGAAAAAGCCGCCGAAAGGCGGCTTTCTCCCAATTCGAATGAAACGCTGCGCTGATTAGAAGTTGATCAGAGCGCCGCCCTTGATGAGATCGAACTCTTCGAGGTCGTTGTTGCCAGCCGAGAGGAGATTGACCGCACAGCCCACGCCGAGACCGGCAGCATCGTCGCATTGAAAGTCACCCTCGTAATGGCGCCAGGAAAGCCACATGGACATGGCGGCAGCATCGATTTCCTGTACAACGCCGACCCCGTAGCGCTCAAGCTCGCCACCGGTCACACCCACAGATGCCAGTCCAGTAGAGATCTTGTCTTCGTCACGGCCGTACTCACCATAGAGCACCGTGTGACCGAGTGAGGTCCAGCGCTGGCGGATACCAGCCTTCACGTACCACATATCGCCTTCCGGATCGGTTGCGAAGAAGCCCGCGTCCTGCTCTTCCTCGGCATAAGCACCGTAGACGAAGAGGCCGGTCGGAACGTGCTGGATGTAGGCGCCGACCTGCCAGGCCGAAGCTTCATGACCCTGGGGGAAGGCCGGACCGATACTGAACGGGCCAGTCTCGTCCGTGCTCTCGTTGTAGGCAACGGCAACGGCAATCTTGATGCCGCCGAACTCACCGGCATATCGCAGCGAGGCCGCCCACATGTCGTCCTCGCCCCAAGAGGCCGAGAACGAGAAGCCGACAAACGTCGGCGAGTCGTAACGTACCGAGTCGAGCGGATAACCGTCGCAGTCACCGGAAACCGTGGGGCCAACAGGCGCACAGGCGGCAAGCTCGCTCCATGTAAATGGGATGTACGAGCCACCGGTGCGCATGTCGAACGAGCGGATATCGTAAAGAACGTAGTTCGCCGGAACCAGCGAGCCCGAACCGTCGACGATGATCGCCTGGTTGTCCGCAGCCGAAGACTGCTTACCAACGCTCACGCGGCCGAGCTGATCGCTCTTGATGAACCAGTAGGAACTCTCAATCGAGACGACGCCGCCACTATCTCCGCCCCCCTGAACGGATGCGAAGACGTTGCCGCCATCACCACCGTTGAACTGGCTCAGGCCAAGCGAGTCGTTGTCCATGAGCTCGATGTTCAAGACGTAACCAGCCGACCAGCCAGGTGCGATCTGAGCTCGGCCCGAAAACTTCACGTGCGTGCCAATCGAGACCGAGCCAGAGTCGGTGACGTAGACGTTGCTCTCATCGCCGTCGTCCCACCACATCACGTTCTGCGTGACCCAGCCTGAAATAGTCAGACTAACCTTACGGTTACCCTTACGGACAGTGGTGGCCTCGAGCTCTGCGACGCGCTCTTCGAGGTCGGCACAGCAATTCCCGCCGAGGTCGGCTGCGGCCGCCGTCGTAGCAGCGCCTGCGACCAGTCCGGCTGCAATCAGCCCGCGCAGGCTATAGAATCCCATAACTTCGCTCCTTGCATAGGTTGCTTGCTGTGACCCAGAACGCCGGTTCACCACAACGCTTGTCCAAAATGACAGCACCCGAATCGCATTGCGGCCAAACGGCCGCTCGTCTGCACTGTAGTTTTCCGCAGCTGGTGAACAACTTGATCGTGATGCACACGGACAATTAGCCCACTGAGTGTGGCTCTTGCGCCACATTTAAAAACTTGACTACGTGAGGATATTCTTTGTCGCATCCATCGTAACGCACCCATGTTTCGCATCATTTCCCGATGCTTTGTGCGCCACCGATTGGTGCCCGCTTCGAGAGCATCAAATTCGGTTTTCCAGCACCAACGACGGCTACGCCCCCTGCAACATTGCTCCGCAAACCCGAGGCATTGTGCCCCCTCACCGCACCTGTACGAGCTCGAACGCCGAATAGCGCGACGGGCTTGGGAGTTTCGCGCTGTTGCCCATGGCATCGGCCAGCGCTTCACCAAGAATGATGCCAGGGGCCAGCTCCTTTGCGCCAATAACAATGAAGGGTCGCTGCCATTGCGTGCCGGCCGTTTCGCAGTCCGCACACGGTTCGCGGTATTGTCCGAGATTGAGCGCAGAGATCGGTATCGCTTCGGGTACAACGCGTCCGGCAATCTCGGCCGCCGTTCGGGCACGACGCCCGGCACGCGCTTTCTCAGCTTCCGCATCGCCCTCTTGAGACGCCGTCCCGACGGCCACCACTTCCTTGGCGCCCGTGAGCGCTGCGGTGACCTCTGCATCAAAGAGCTCTGAGGCAATCGCCGAACCGCGCAATACGCGCCCGTTCTTTTCGATTTCATCCGAGCTGCCGCTCACCCAAAGGAATTGTTTCTTTGCAACGACCACATCAAAGAGCCCACGCCTGCCAGCCGCATCAAAGCCCTCGACGGTGAAGACAGTAGCCGACTTGGTCGTGCGCTCTTCCGTGGCCATGAACGCCGGGATGGGCTCGTTGGCGAGACGTACACTTTCGTACGCATCCCACGTTGTCGCCGCGGTGACCGTGCCAATAACACCCGCCGACCCAATTGCCATCGCGATGTCCGCCTTAGTCTTGAACATCGACGTGAACCAGGTGAAGCGGTCGTACCAGTCGTAGCCCTGCTTCACGCGCCAGAGACGCCGAAACCAGACCCAGAAGCCGCTGCGCTCCCTGTCCTCCGACGTACTGGTTTCACTGCTCATGGCAAGTCTCTGTCGTCCCATTCAGACCTGGAACGACTATAGACCGATGTCATCGGCGAAAATATGCAAACGCCAAAAAATGACTACCACAGCAAGGGATTAGAGTCTGTCATGTTCAAGCAGAACCACCCGCTCCCCCACCCGGCCGCCCAAAACGATGATGGAGGGCGGCCGGGCGGGGAAGCGGGCGCGCCAGGCGCGCCAACGTAAGTTGAACATGCTCTAGTCGTTGGCTTTGCGCCGCGACAGCCAGGACTTAAGGCTTTCGGCTAGGGCGGAGGGGCCCTTAGTCTCGCCCTTTCTAGAGGTGGGCGACGCTTGATCGGTGCGCGCTTGCCCACCTGAGGGTTCAACAGAGCCGTCCTTACCGCGCGCGCCGCCCTTGCTTTTCTTGGCCCCACCTTTTGCGCGACCACCCGGCGCCTCGTCGGTCTCAGCGGTCCGCCGCGCCACATCCGTCAGAAACCGGGCCGCGTCACCCTTGGCCAGATGGCCCGCCGATTTCGCAATCGCATCAAGCATCGGATCGAGCCAAGCTGCATCCGCCTTGGCAAAGTCCGAAAGCACCCATTGCGCGACAAGCTCTTTCACGCCGGGATGTCCGATCCCGATACGTACGCGATGATAGTCATTAGCGAAGAGAGCGGATATTGAGCGCAGCCCGTTGTGCCCGGCATTCCCGCCGCCGGCTTTCACCTTGAGCTTGCCCGGTGCCAGATCGATTTCGTCATAGAAGACGACAACATCGTCCTGCCCGATCTTGAGGAAACGCGCAGCCTCCCCAACGGAGCGGCCGCTCTCGTTCATATACGTCTGCGGCTTGAGCAAAAGAACGCGCGCACCATCGATTTGCCCATCGGCGGCGAGCCCTTGGAACTTTTTCTTCCAAGGGCCAAAACCGTGTTCATCGGCAATTCTGTCGAGCGCCATGAAGCCGACATTGTGCCGGTGCCTCGCATACGCGCTGCCGGGATTGCCGAGACCGATGAAGAGTTTCATGGCGCGGCCTCAGGACTCTCGATTGGGTCGCGGGACCAGCAAACCGGCCCCGCAAGTCTCGGCCTATTTCTTTCCGCCGGCAGCCTTCGCATCCGCGGCAGGCGCCTCCGCAGCTTTTGCTTCGCCAGCAGCAGCCTCCGGCGCGGCGACACCTTCCGCACTCTCAGCTGCGGCTGCGGCTGCGGCGAGATTGGCTTCCTCATCTTTCACCGCACCGGCAATCGTAGCGATGGTAAAGTCGCGTCCCTGAATGACGGTCTTGACGTTTGCAGGCAGCTCCACGGCGGAGATGTGCAGCGAGCGGCCGATCTCCAAACCTTCGAGGTTAGCCTCGAAGTGCGGCGGGATCTGATCGTAAGGACAGAACACCTCGATGTCGTGGCGCACAATGTTGAGAACGCCACCACGCTTCAATCCCGGAGACAGCGCTTCCTTGACAAACTTCACGGGCACGGAAACGCGAATAATACCGTCCTTCGCAATCCGCAGGAAATCGACGTGCAGCGGGATGTCTTTGACGGGATCGAGCTGAATGTCGCGCGGAATAACTTTGGTCTTCTTACCGTTGACGTCGATCTCAAACACAGTCGACGTGAACTTTCCCTTCAACACCTGTTTCCAGAGTTCATTGGAATCGAGCGTGATGGTCTCAGGCGGCTGGGCAGCGCCGTAGACGACGGCGGGAATCCGGTTCTCGCGACGGGCTTGACGTGCGGCCCCCTTGCCGGCACGTGAGCGCGCCGCGGCCTTGAGCTCGATGAGCTGGTTAGCCATGGCATTGTTTCTCCAACAGAAATGTACCGCATCCGGCCTCCAAGGGTGCCGTGCGGCGTCTCAGGCGATGGCGTGAGATGCCGGGCTTATAGCCCCAGCCTTGGGCTTTGGCAAATAGGGCAGGAGGCCTCGGGCGCTGGCAGCCGACCACAGGGAATCTGTATTCTGATTGAACTGCAGTTGTCTGTTGCCCGCTCCCCGCTGCCTCTCCTTACCCCAACCGCCGCCGGAAGTCCTCGTATCCGAATTGCCGGATCACCCGGTACGTGCCGTCCTCCTCAAGTATGCCGAGATCGGGAAGCGGTGTGCCGTTGAACGTCGTGTTCTTAACGAACGAGTATTGCATCATATCCAGGAACACGAGCCGGTCCCCCTCGGCCAGCGGCTTGTCGAAAGAGTATTCGCCGATCACGTCGCCAGCCATACAGGTCTTGCCCCCGAGAACATACGTGTGCGCCTTCTCACCGGGCTGGCCCGCGCCTGCAATCTCCGGCCGGTAGGGCGCTTCAAGCACGTCAGGCATATGGGTCGAAGCCGACGTATCGAGAATGGCAATGTCCTTTTCGTTGCGCATGAGCCCGATGACACTGGCAACCAGATAACCGGTATCGACAACAAGCCCGGCACCCGGCTCGAGATAAATGTCGAGAGCGAATTCGGACTTGAACGCCTTGAGCGCGGCAATGAGCTTGGACACATCGTAGCCAGCGTGGTTGATGAAGTGTCCTCCACCGAAGTTGACAGCGGACACCTTGCGCAAATAGGGCGCGAACTCCCGGGCCACATGTTCGATCAGCCCCACAGAGCCGTCATGCAGGCTTTCGCAGAGCGCGTGCACGTGAAAGATGTCGATGTCCGCCCACGGCAAGTCATCCAGAAGGTCGCGCGTCGTCCCGAACCGCGAAGCCGGGGCACAGGGATCATAGAGCGCGCCACCGAGTGTCGCACGCGAGTACCCCGGATTGATGCGTATGCCGATGCGCCGTCCCGCCTGTTTCGCAGTTGCGAGACCCTGCGCCAGTTCGTTCGGCGAATTGAAATAGATGTGATCGGCAAGAGCGTTCAGGCGCGAAACTTCGCCCGGGGCATACGCAGGTGCATAAACATGCACCTCCTTGCCGAACTCTTCCGCACCGAGGCGCGCTTCAAATTCGCCAGACGCCGTCGTCCCGTCGAGCACGCCCTGCATCAAGGGAAAGCCGACGGGCAGTGCCCAGGCCTTGGTCGCAAGCAGGATCTTGCAGCCCGTCTTTGATTTAATGTCCGCCGCCGTCCCCAGGTTGCGTTTGAGCGCAGCAACATCGAGCACATAAGCGGGTGTGCGAAGATCTTCAGGCAGGTTCGGTTGGGTCATCACAAGGGACCGGCCTCGCTCGTCAGTGCTGGAGGCCGCTATATGACATCGTTGGCCGCGTCATACCAGTATCAGAACCGCCTGTTCGCAGAAGCAAAAATTCGGCCAGACGGATGACGGTTTGTCTGTTTTAGGGTACTAATAGAAGGCGTGTAGCCGAAGGGGAAGTCGGGATGAGTGTGCTGCGTTCCTTGCTTTCATTGGTGTTGTTCATCGTTGGCGTCTTGTGCTTGTCCGGAAGCGAGGTTGGAACGGGCATATCAAGCGGAACCGCACGCGCAGGCGCCGTCCTTGAGACAAAAGCGACACCGTCAGAAAATGATGCCGTTCGCCGGTCTCCAGGCCGGCACGCACAAAACATTCTGCGCTAACAAGAGTGAGCCCCATCCCGCCACGGGGCGCCCATCCGCCCAAGCAAGCTGCGGGTCCGGCGCCTCAAGTATGCCAGCAGCCTTATTCTGCGATTTTCACCTCGAACGTGCGCGTCGAGGATGCCCCGCTGGCGAGCTTGGCAATGACCGTGAACCGGTCGACACCCGTCGCGCCAGCCCGCGCCGTGTAGTAGACGCCGGTCCCCGTCACCTTCTCGCCGATACACGTACCCTTCGCGGAAAAGTTGACCGTCGTCTCCTGTCCGGGAACGAACGACACGTCACCCTTCTGAGGCAACAACGTGATGGTGATGTCGGGTGCGGCGACAGGCTCACATTTGGGTCCAAAACCGGCAAACACAAACATGCGCGCCGCACGCCCGACAACCACGGGCCTAGCACGCACCGCCGCCGCAGCATCCTGTGCCGATTGCGGTAGGCCCGCTGCCAAGTCCTGAACGGCTGTTTTCGGCTGATCAGCCCCCGGCACACTCGGCGATGAACAGGCTGTACCGAGTGCGCCGAATACTACCAAAACTGAAATGAGCGGCAGTTTCAGATGTGGACGCAAGGTGCACTCCAATTCTTCAGATCTGCACTCGGAGGAAGTTTTGAACAATCAGCCGTCCTGTACTGCAATAGCTAGCTTTCGGTTGAACTCAAAACTGTAACATTTTCATGCGAGTAGCACTCCCCCCGTTTGCTGCTAACTCGCGAATCAGCTAGAGGGATGTCAAGGGCAACAAGGGCATTTTGATGAAATGCCGCATTGGGGAAGGCGCTCATGCACAGAATACAGTTCAATACGTTTCTCAAACTCTTATCCCAACCAACGCACGAAAAGACTCGTAGCTATCGGAGATATGAAGAGCCGGGTGGGCACGACTACTATCACCCATTTAAGCGGGCGGCACGGAAGATGACGTCCGGCGGCAAAGCGCTAGAGGATGTCCTGCGCATCGCCGATCGTGTGGGGCCGCCTTGGCAGCGCGAGGACAATGCTGCGATGACCCAAGAGCTCGATTTGTGGCTCAAGAAGGAGAAATCTAATGGTTTCTTCACACCACCTGAAGGTCACTTCAAATCTCCAAACGGCGTCTTGAGCGTAATTCTAAATCCCGAGGTAGGGCGAATCCTTAAAGGTCGGCGACAGTTGATCGCGGTGTGGACCACGAAGGGCGTCAAGCTATCGCAAACTGCCGCTGGCGTCGGCGTTCACATGATGGAAACAAAATTAAAGAGCCGCCGTGATTTCAAGGATTGCGATTGCTACGTTTTGGATCTCCTCGCACCCAGGCTTTATGGGCACGGAAGCGTTCCAAACAATCCTGAAAGCTACCTCGCAGCAGAATTCGCTGTTGCGGAGATGCTGTTGAAGCAGGACGATGCCGCGTAGGGGCGCTTCAACGTGTCCAGCTCATATACGCCGGAAACCATCCTTCATACACCGCGCGAAGCTCGGATAGTGGAAGAGGTGTTTCGCCTTTCTTCGCGATAGCGTCGCCGCCGACCCGGCCCACGATGCGCCCGGGAAGCGCCAGGAGACGGGCCCGTTCGAGGACCTCCTCCGCCGTTGCGGGATCGACTGACACAACATAACGGCCCTGATCTTCGCCGAACCAAATGGCGTGGACCGGCAAATTGCCTTCATAAGGAAAGAGCTCCACACCAAGTCCTTTGCCCTGTTCCCCGCCCGCGAGTGCCATTTCAGCAATGGCGACGATAAGCCCGCCATCGGAACAATCATGCACAGCCGAGACCTTACTTTCGCGGATCAGCGCAGATACAAGGCGGCCAGCCTTGATCTCATCGGCCAGATCGACGGGCGGAGGTGCGCCCTCCAATTTGTCGGCATGCAGCTGCTGGTAGAGCGACTGCCCGAGCCAACCGGCCTCGCGGCCGAGCACGATCAAGAGGTCGCCGTCACGTTTCAAACGGATGTCCGCGATTTTCGAAACATCGGGTACAACACCCACCCCGCCAATCGCGGGCGTCGGCGGAATACCAACGCCGTTGGTTTCGTTGTAAAGCGAGACATTGCCGGAGACGACAGGATACTCCAGCACCCGACAGGCTTCACCCATACCTTTCACGCTGGCCACGAATTGCCCCATGATATCGGGCCGCTCCGGATTGCCGAAATTCATGTTGTCGGTAATGGCAATGGGATCACCGCCGACGGCGACAATGTTGCGCCAGGTTTCGACCACGGCTTGCTTCGTGCCCATTTCAGGATCGGCGGCGACATAACGAGGCGTCACGTCACACGCGGCGGCGATGCCCTTGTTGGTGCCGTGCACACGCACGACACCGGCATCCCCGCCGGGCCGGCCAATGGTGTCGCCCATCACCATGTGATCGTACTGCTGATAGATCCAATGCCGCGAAGCGAGGCTCGGATGTCCCATCATCTTTTTCAGCGCTTCCAAGATGCTGTTGGGCGCGGGGACCCATTCGGGCAGGATCGGTTTTGGCGGCGTGTTGGGATACCAGGGGCGCTCATACATCGGCGCTGAATTCGCCAACACGGGCACCGGGAGATCGGCTTCGACCTGGCCCTTGTGCTTGACAATCATACGGCTGGTATCGGTCGTGGTGCCGATCACCGCAAAATCGAGACCCCATTTCTTAAAGATTGCCTCGGCATCAGTTTCGCGCCCCGGTTTCAGGATCATCAACATGCGCTCCTGACTTTCGGAGAGCATCATTTCATATGCCGTCATATTCGGTTCGCGCTGGGGAACGTGGTCAAGGTCGAGCTCGATCCCGACGCCGCCCTTATCGGCCATCTCGGATGTGGACGAGGTGAGGCCTGCCGCCCCCATATCTTGAATGGCGATAATGCTGTCGGTCGCCATCAGTTCGAGGCAAGCTTCGATCAGAAGCTTTTCGGTGAACGGGTCCCCGACCTGAACCGTCGGGCGCTTCTCGTCACTGTTTTCGTCAAACTCAGCCGACGCCATGGTGGCGCCATGGATACCATCGCGTCCTGTTTTTGAGCCGACATAAACGACGGGCAAGCCCACACCCTTGGCTGCCGAATAGAAAATCTTGTCCTTTTTCGCCAGGCCGACGCACATGGCGTTGACGAGGATATTGTTGTTGTAACCCGCGTCAAAGTTTGTTTCGCCACCGATGGTGGGAACGCCGGTGCAGTTGCCGTAATGGGCGATGCCGGCCACCACCCCATCGACGAGATGACGTGTCTTCGGGTGCGAGGGATCGCCGAAGCGCAGCGCGTTCAAGTTTGCAACGGGGCGCGCGCCCATGGTGAACACATCGCGCATTATGCCACCGACGCCTGTCGCCGCCCCTTGAAAAGGTTCGATGTAGGAGGGGTGGTTGTGGCTCTCCATCTTGAAGACCGCACAATCACCGTCACCGAGGTCAACGATGCCGGCGTTTTCGCCCGGGCCTTGGATAACAAGTGGTCCCTTGGTTGGCAGCGTCTTCAGCCACACGCGCGAAGATTTGTAGGAGCAGTGTTCGCTCCACATAACAGAAAAGATACCGAGCTCGGTGAGCGACGGTTCGCGTCCGAGGATTTTGAGGAGCCTCTGATATTCATCGGGCTTGAGGCCATGATCGGCGACGATTGCCGGCGTGATTTTGGACGTTTCTTTATCGGCCATATGGCTCTCGTTCGCGGGTCGTGGACGTAGATGTAGAGGGTGCTTATAGCGGCGAGGGATGGGCTTGTCCTTGGGGCCGGGCGCCGCGAGGAGGCTTCCCACAGCTGCGTTGCCTCAGGGCACGCCGTATCGGCTGCGGAGGAACCATTGCGACAACCGTAAGACGCACCCACCCAAACGGGGTGTGACCGTTTCGCGCTGCAAAAAGCGCAATGCGGCACTGCAAAAACAACGTTTTTCAACACCATTGCAACGAGTTAAATCCCGGCCAACCGCAGCCGTCACGCCCGGACAATAGTGCGAGGGCTTGAACACTGCATGGTGGAACGGAGGGTCGTTTCATGAAGACGTCTATTCGCAATGGTTTTGTAGCAGCGGCTTTGGGGGCACTTGCGGTGCTACCAGGGGCTATCCAGGCCAAATCCGAGGATCCAGCTTCCCTGAGCTTCAAGCCCATGAAGGGCGTGAGCCTGGATATCGGAACAAAGCACGCAGTCAGCTACTTCCTCACCAAGGACGGTGCCTGTGATCTGACCCTTGTCCTTGCAACTGCAACGGACGGGGAGATCAGCCAGGACAGCCCGGGGACGCGCCTCACCGTGCGGGTCGATGCCGGCAAGTCGGCCAAGATCGATGCAGCCGCCGGAAAGACGGCGGAGTTCACATGCGCGAAGAACGGCAAAGCCATGAGCGCGCGCGTGTTTGATCTTGCTGCCTGGACGCCGTCAAAGTCCTAACGCGTTCGCAGTGGGTGACCCATAGCGCGCCGCAAAAACTAAGAGGAGAGGGAGAGAGCTTTGCTCTCTCCCTTTCCCGTTGCCTGGACTGCGCCGGGGTCGACATTTGGTTTAGGCAGGGGCGGTGCCTGCGGCCTGACCGGACGACCCATCCGGATTTGTGGAATTCGATTCGTTGAGCACCATCAGCAAGGGCGTGAGACCATCGGCGTCGATGACGCGGAAGATCTCGACATCGCGGCGCGCGTCCTCACTCCACCCCGCAACACTCAGCGCCCGCTCAGCCTTTGAGAACAGGCCGTGATTGCGAATGGGTTCGGCATTTTCAAACTTCTTGTCGGAGTCGCTCTTGGCACCACCCTTCTTTTGGATCCATTTTTTCCGGGTCTCACTGAGGTCGGTGTAGCTTGCGCCGATTTCCTCACGCTTCAATCTGCCGAGTTCGCCCCTGGTCAACTGCCAAGAGGTGAGATTTGGTGCCCATTTCTTTGGAATGCCAGGATCCGGCCACTGAATGAGGTCGAGATCGCTGAGAACGCCGGCCAGCTGATTGATCGCCAGTGCCTTTTTGGCCTCAAGCTCGGCCTTGGGATCGGTCTCGTTCTTCGACGTATTTCTGCCGGCGCTGTAGAGATTTGGGATAACGAAATACGACACGTTGTTGTGGTGGATGAAGTGTGAGCGCACCCAGTCCAGGTCCGTCTCCTCGCCAGGCGCGCGATCAATCGCTGTGTTGATAGCTTCACGGATCTGACGCTCCTCCATGCCAGAAAGCCGGCGACTCGCGGCCGGTGGTGGATTGAGGATAGAGAGCGCCAAAAGGCCAAAATCAACGCCAATTGTGGCGAGCAGCGCAATGAGATCACGCCCCGTAATGGGCTCGCCTTCACCTGTGTGCCCGAGTGTAAATCCGCCGCTGTCGGTGAAAACATAGGTCACAAGAGCCGACGTAAACGCGCCTATATTTTTCCAGAGGTTCTTGACTGCGTTGGCAACACCGGCCGGTCCCTCATTGAACACGGCTTCACGCAGTTTCAGTTCTGCGGGCTGTTCCGCCTGATTGGCGGCCTGCGTCAGGCGCTGGGCAAGCGTCGGGTCATAGCAGGAGAAGCCCGCCTTGTTGGGTGGAATGTTGACCGCATTGGCGATCGCGCGCATTTCCGCGGCTGTTGATTTGCCAAGCTCGTTCGAGCGCGCTGCAATGTTTCGCGCCGTGCCACGGATATTGGAAGCCTTCTTCTCGAAGGCTTTCTGCCGCTCCTCAACCGTGCCGCCACCGAGTGTTGCCGCAACCTGCCGCAGTTGCTCAACGTCGGACTGGACCGGCTCCAGCCAATTTCGGGTCATGCCGTCGCGAAGCGTCGCAATGCTGTCGCGCACACTGCGCCGGGCATTGTAGAGCGGCCCGCGTCCCGCACCCGATGGCTTTCCGCAGCTACCGCCTGAACTCTCCTCGCGCGCCATCTGACTTTCCGACCAAGTGACGACGCTGTCGAGCTGTCCGCGCACCGCGTCGAGGCGCGCGGCGATCACCTGGCTGGCGTCCCGGGCGTCCTCCTGCAATCCCGCAAGCCCGGTGCGTGTCGCTTCCTGACCGGAGATCAGGCTCCACCAGAAGCCGTACCCAAAGCCGATCGACCACAACGCCAGGAAGGCATAGAGAACGAAGGTAACGATGCGATCTCTGAACTGGCGTTTGGCGCCGAAGGTCTCGCGCAGGCAAAGCCACATGAGAAAGGTGAGCGCGACGCACACGCCGATCACCAAAAGGTCATTGGAGATGGACATCGCGCCGGTCTCTACCGGCGTTTCCGACACACCAACAATGAAGTCGCGCATACCGTGCCAAGTGGCGTACCCGGAGAGTAGCAGCAGCATCAGGGTTGCAACACCGATGAGCGTGTTGCGCCCCAGCATGTAATCCAACGCGCGACCAATCCTCATGCGCGACTGTGTTGCGGCCATACTCAGAACCCCCCAAACGCTAGCCTGGGATGGGAATACAACATGACTGGCGATTTGTCCCGGAGTTTGGTCCCTGCTTCGCACCTGCGAAGCTAATTAAATCAGCGTGTTGCGAAACGGACAGCAGACCCGACCCCGCTTTCCCCCGCAAACGTCGGACATGTGTGCAGGGAAGGTCGCGCACCCATTGAAATTGCAAGGATCAGCTTTTCCGAAAAAGCAGAAATGGCACTGAAGGCCGTCTTACGACTTGGCCAGCAGGTCTTTCAATGCTGCTCTGATCCTGGGTTCAAGATCGCTACGCTCGAGGGCATAAGCGATGTTGGCCAGAATGAAGCCAAGCCTTGATCCGCAATCGTAGAGATCGCCCTCGAAGCGGACGGCATGGAACGGTTGTTTCAAGTTCTCCATCAGCCGGATCATGGAGTCGGTAAGCTGGATCTCACCGCCCGTCCCCTGTTCTTGCTCTTCGAGCAAACTGAAAATCTCGGGTTGAAGAATATAGCGACCGGTAATGTGCAGATTGGAGGGTGCGGTGCCCTGTTGCGGCTTCTCCACCATCTTATCAATGGCTGAAACCTTTGCATCAGGATCTGTGACACCAACGATTCCGTACTGGCCAGTCTGATCCTCAGGCACGGGAGAAACGGAAACCAAATTGCCGCCTGTCTTTTCATAGGCCTCGATCATGGTCGCCAGGCACGGCTTATCGGCGTGATGCAGCATATCCGGCAGCAACAGCGCGAACGGCTCGTCACCGACGATATTCCGCGCGCACCACACGGCGTGGCCGAGCCCCATGGGGAGCTGTTGGCGCGTGAAGCTCGCCTGCCCCGGTGCTGGCAAATCCCGAAGTAGCGCCTCAAGCACGCGCGTCTTCCCGCGCTGAGCCAGCGTCCGCTCAAGTTCGAACTGAGAATCAAAATGATCCTCGATCACACCCTTGTTGCGTCCGGTGACAAAGATGAAGTGTTCGATACCAGCAGCCTTGGCCTCGTCGACCACATGCTGAATGACGGGTTTGTCGACGACCGTCAGCATTTCCTTCGGCAAGGCTTTTGTGGCGGGAAGGAAGCGGGTGCCAAGTCCCGCGACCGGCAGGACGGCTTTGCGAATGGTCTTCTTCTTTGCGGGCATCGGAAGTTCCGGTCGTTGTGGCAGGGTGGGGTTAATGCGGGGCCTACTGTGGCATGGTTCTTGATTCTAACAGAACGGTTAATCTGTAAACGTGTATTTTCAGGGTCGGTGTGAGATTGGGTCAACCATGCCCTGGTAGGCTCTGGAACGCATTTGAGCAAGGGACGGAAGACATGAGCGTACTCGTCACCGGTGGTGCAGGCTATATCGGCAGCCACATGGTTCACGAACTCGTCGATGCAGGCGAAAAGGTGGTGGTTCTCGACAACCTCACAACCGGGTTCCGCTGGGCCGTCCCGCCCGCGGCGACGCTGGTTGTGGGCGACATTGGCGACCAGGACCTGGTGCGCACCCTGATCCGCAAACACCAGATCACCGCCATCATCCACTTTGCCGGTTCGATTATCGTCCCAGAATCGGTCACTGACCCGCTGGCCTACTACCACAACAACACCGCCAAATCGCGCGCCCTCATGGAAGTCGCTGTAGCAACGGGGATCAAGCAGTTCATCTTTTCGTCGACCGCCGCCGTCTACGGTAATCCGAAAGAAAACCCTGTCTCTGAGACCGCCGAGCTGGCGCCGCTATCACCCTACGGCACGTCGAAATTGATGACGGAACTCATGCTCGCCGATGCCGGCCGAGCTTATGGCCTCGGTTGGATTGCGCTCCGCTACTTCAACGTCGCCGGTGCCGATCCTAAAGGACGCACCGGACAGTCGACGCCCAATGCCACGCATCTGATCAAGGTGGCCTGCGAGACGGCACTCGGCAAGCGATCGCATCTCGACGTTTTCGGCACCGACTACCCGACGCCGGATGGCACATGCATTCGCGACTACATTCAGGTCACCGATCTCGTGCGCACACACATGTCGGCGCTTGGTCATCTGCGAAAAGGCGGCGCATCCGGGATTTACAACTGCGGCTATTCTAAGGGGTACTCCGTTCTCGAGGTCATCGATGCCGTCAAACACGTCTCTGGCGTTGATTTTGAGGTCCGCCACGCCCCACCGCGTGCCGGTGACCCGGCCGCAATCGTGGCCGCCTCCGAAAAGATCCGCGGCGAGCTCGGCTGGGCTCCGGAGTATGACGATCTCGACGGGATTGTACGCCAGGCGCTCGCCTGGGAAGACCGGCTTGCAGGGCTTAAATTGGCGAGCTGAGCCGGTCGCCACGTTTCCAGCCAAAACCACACCCAAAGTCGCAAAATTGCCCGGAATCGGCGACATCTGATACCGAGGGCGCGCCTCAACTTTCAGGGACGGCGCCTTGGTTAGGTCAAGTACGGGCAGGTTCTGTGGTGATGTCTGGTGGACTCTTGAGACGCGTCCTGGCGTCGGGGCTTGTTCTTATGGGGCCAATGGGTTTTGTGGCCTCCACTGTATCCGCCCAAGGTGCCTTCAAATCCTTTCTCGAAAGCCTCTGGCCCGACGCCCAAAGAGCCGGCGTGTCGCGCACCACCTTTGACAAGGCTTTGAATGGACTGAAGCCCAACCTTTCCCTTCCCGATCTCGCTTTGCCGGGTCGGGACAAGACGGGGAGCAAAGGCCAGGCCGAGTTCACGCGCCCGCCGTCCGAATATCTCAACAACGCATACATGGCCCGGTTGGCCAAGCAGGCGAAACCGTATCTCGCAAAGCACGCCAGAGAGTTCGACAAGATCGAAAAGGAGATTGGTGTCGACCGTTACTCCTTGCTCGCCTTCTGGGCGCGCGAAACGGCACTCGGCCAATACAAACTCAAGCACGACGCTATCCGCGTCCTTGCCACCCAGGCGTATGCCGGTCGGCGCAAGGAGTTATTCCGAGATGAACTCATCGCCGCGCTCACCATGCTTGAGGCGGGCGTCCCGCGCTCAAAAATGCGCTCGTCCTGGGCCGGTGCCGTCGGGCTGACGCAGTTCATGCCGACCGAGTTTCAACCCTACGCCCAAGATATCGACGGCGACGGAGAGAAGGACATTTTCGATTCCGTCCCCGATGCCTTGGGCTCGACCGCTGCACAGCTCGCCGGCAAAGGATGGGTCGCAGGCCAGACGTGGGGGTACGAGGTCAAAGTTCCACCAGCGGGCAGTTGCGCCTTCGAGGGGCCACTGCAGGAACGTCCACTGCATGATTGGGCCAAGCTAGGCTTTAAACGGGCCAACGGGCGTCCATGGACTGCCGCGCAGCTCAGGCTCAATGCCTATCTGATGAGCCCGGCCGGAGCATACGGGCCGTCGTTTCTCGTGCTTGAGAATTTCAAGGTCATACGTCGCTACAACACGTCCGACCTTTACGCCGTCTTTGTCGGCCACGTGGCCGACCGGATCGCAGGCGGTGGACCCTTCAAAACACCCTGGTCAGGAAAGGCGCGACAGAAGACGAGGGTCGTCCTCAAAATTCAGGAGCACCTCAAAGCGCAGGGTTATGATGTGGACAAAATAGACGGCAAGATCGGCTCTAATACGCGCATGAACGTCGGCAAATATCAGGTCGCCAACAAGATCCGAGTCGATTGCTGGCCCACAGAAACGGTGCTCGCGCACATAGAGAGTGTCGCCCGGCAGTAGTCTGGTGTATTGAGGTACCGCATCCGCGCCAGTGGAATGAGCCTGGCGCAATCCGGAACGACAGCATGAGAAACAACCGCCTGGTCCGGCTCATCGTGTTCTTGGCATGCACGGCCCTTACCCTGCCGGCATCCGCGCAGGAGCGCCGCTTTGGGCCGAGTTTTCTCACGCCGTTTCCGCAGAACGATGTCTACAGCGTACTTCTTGTCGGCGATGAGCTGGCCGAAGGCCTGATGTACGGAATGCTAGAGGCCTTTGCGGCCGACAATCGCATTCAGATTCGTCAAAGGCGGTATCAATTTAACGGCCTCATGCGCCCTCAGTTCGAAAAGAAGCTCGCGGCTTTCGAAAACCATTTGATAAGCGAACCAGTCAACATTGCCGTGGTGATGATGGGCGTCTGGGACCGGGTCTCCCTGCGAGGACCAAATCGCAAAAAGGTGCCTGTCGGCGCGCCGGCCTGGAAGACGGAATACGAAAAACGCGGCGAGAAACTGATCAAGCTCCTAAAGCGGCGCGGCATCTCCGTTTATTGGGTCGGATTACCGAATATGGCCCGCTATGATCGTAACGAAGACAGTCAAATGATGAACGACGTGCTGCGAGAGCGCGTGTATCTCAACGGGTTAAAATACATCGACGCGTACGCAGGTTTTACCAGTGAGGATGGAGGCTTCAGCCGCTGGGGGCCCGACATCACCGGCAAGATCGTGCGCCTGCGCCGTCGCGATGGCATCACCTTTACACGCCACGGCAATCGCAAGCTTGCCCATTTCGTCGAGCGGGATTTGAAGCGCGATCTAACGCAGGCCCGGCAGGCGCGTTCCATTCCGCTTTTAGGAACCGAAGCCGAACAGGCGCGGATCAACCCGGACAAGGAAAAACTCGCCCCACCCGCCGAGGGCCGCGGAAAAAATGCAAAAGCCAATCCGGGCGGGGCCGGAAAAGTTGAAAAAGCCAGGGATCCCCAAAGCAAAAAGAAGACTGCCGCCACCGATGGCGGCCAGAAGGCAGACCCAGGCAGGATTAGCCTCAGAACCATCAGTGCATCCGGAACGGAGGATGTCGTCACCATCGATATCGTCCGCCCCGCCATACCTGCTTCCGTGGTGGCCCTTGTGACACGCCGCGAAAGCCCGGACCGTCCCTCTCGGATGGGGGCCACGCTCATCGACCAGATTGCCGGCGGGCTGGCGGTCATGAGCTCCGTGACACCACCCGCCACGGGCGGTCCCGGAGGCGCAAGAGGTCCCAAACTCTCGACCGCACAGACGCCCTATTACCGCGTGCTGTTCCGGGGTGAACGCCTCATCCCCAAGCCCGGTCGTTCGGATGATGTCTCCTGGCCGCGGCCCGACTCCAAGAGGGTCTCTAAGAAGGCCAAAGCAACGCGCAGCGAGACCGGAAGTACGGATGCCGTAGTGCCGCCGCTCGTGCTGCCCGACAAGCGCCGCTAAATCCCAAGTCCAGAATCTAGACGGAAACGCCGCCTGGCGGTCGCGGCCGCCTATTCGTTCGGACCGCTTGCGTTGGGAAAGAACTGCTGCCGTCCCTCGATGCGAAAGGCAGCAATGGCAGATTGGCCTTCGGGTGAGATCAGCCAATCGATGAATTGCTGGCCCTCCGCCGCCTTCACATTGGGGAATCTCTTCGGATTGACCAGACTGACACCGTATTGGTTGAAAAGACGCGGGTCACCCTCGAAAAGAAGCATCAGCGACCCGCGGTTCTGAAAGGCGCTCCATGTGGCTCTGTCGGTCAGAACATAAGCGCCGAGACCAGAGCCGGTATTGAGGGTTGCACCCATGCCCGATCCCGTCTCGCGGTACCAATCACCGGAAGCCGCCTTGGGATCGAGTCCGGTGTCCCGCCACAATCGCATCTCGGCTCTATGCGTCCCGCTTTCATCACCGCGCGACGCGAAGAGTGCCCGTCTCTCCGCGATCGCTTTGAACGCGGCTGCAGCGTCCCTCATGCCGGCAATCTTTGCCGGATCATCCTCTGGGCCGACGATGATGAAATCATTGTGCATGACGTCATACCGTTTGACGCCGAAGCCCGCCGCCACGAACGCGTCCTCGTCCGACTTGGAGTGGACCAAAAGCACGTCGCCGTCCCCATTCTTCGCATTGCTGATGGCCTGTCCGGTGCCGCCGACAACCGCATGAACCTTGATGCCCGTCTTCGCCGTGAACAGCGGCAACAGGTATTTGAAGAGGCCGGAGTTCTCGATGGAGGTCGTCGATTGCAGAACAATGTAACGCTCATCCACCTGCGCTTGCCCTGCGCTCGCAATTCCGATCGCGAAAAGCATTACGAGGCACGTGACGGCCTGGACGTGTAAGTAGTACCGCAAATGTTTCTCCTGAGACTGCAGCCCTAGAGAACGATCTCGCCGGAAAGATAAGCGCGCGCTTCGCGACTTTCCGGCTTGTCGAAGAATTGGTCCGCTGGCGTCACCTCAAGCACACGTCCCGCTGCCATAAACAGCACCGTATGACCTAGGCGGCGGGCGCGGCCGATGTCGTGGGTAATGAGCAGCGTAGGAAGACCGCTTTCGTGAGTTGTTTTGATGAGCTGTTCCACAGCCGCTGTGGCATGCGGGTCGAGATTGGCCGCAGGCTCATCGAGAAACAGAACCTCCGGCTCCGAAACCAAAGTTCGCGCCAGTGCAAGGCGGCGCTGCTCGCCGCCCGACAAAAGACGGGCTGGTGATCGCGCGATATGGTGGAGCTCGGCCGCAGCCAAGGTCATCCGGGCGCGTTCGTCGCGCTCATTGCGTGGCACACCGCGTAGCTTCAAGGGATACGTCAAGTTCGCAAGTGCGGAGCGGCGCAACAGCACGGGGCGCTGCAATAAAACGCCAAGCGACAGTGCACGCTCATAATCAGGTATCGAATCGCCCCACAAGACCTGCCCACTGTCCGGCGTAATGAGATGCGCCATAAGCCGGAGGAGCAGGCTCTTACCGGCGCCATTGGGACCGAGAATAACTGTGACACCCGTGGGCGGCAGCGTCAGCGTCACGTCGTCGATGAGGCGGCGCCCGTCGCGTTCGAAAACCAAATTCTTCGCCCGGATCGGCAGCAGCGAACGATCCGGTGTCTTCGGCAGGCGTTTTCGTGGCGCAAGTAAGGGACGCTTCATATGTACGCCACCTTTCCAGCAGTACGACGAACGATGGCCACGGCGGCATTGATCGCAAATACTATCAGCATCAGAAGCATGCCAAGCCCGATGGCGAGCGGCAGATTACCTTTCGATGTTTCAAGCGCGATCGCTGTCGTCATCGTACGCGTCACATGATCAATATTACCGCCGACGATCATCACTGCCGCGACCTCGGCAATGGCGCGGCCGAAGCCCGCAAGCACCGCCGTAATGAGCGAAAAACGTCCATCCCATATAAGCGTCCCCAGCCGGTCCAACGCTCCGGCGCCGAGGGCACGCAACTGTTCGTCGTATTCCCAGTTGAGATCCGCGATGGTCTGCCGCGTAATCGCCGCGACGATGGGCGCGACGAGCACCGTCTGCGCAATGATCATGGCCGTGGGCGTATACAGCAACTGAAACACACCGAGCGGTCCGCTCGTCGATAACATGAGGTAGACAATCAGCCCTGCTAGGACCGGCGGCAAACCCATAAGCGCATTGACAAGTGCGGTGAGGGCCGTCCGGCCCGGAAACTTTGAAATGGCGAGCAAGGCGCCGATCGGAATACCGATGGCCGAACCAATGGCAACAGCCGATAACGTCACCTTCAGCGACAGCACCAAGATTTCCATGAGCTGCGGATCAAGCGTCGTGAGCAGCCTCAGGGCCTCGCCGAATGCCGAATTCTCTCCCAATGCCATTGCCCCAAGTATTGCGTACAAACCCCGCCGGATGAGGCCACTATGGGAGACCCAGGATGGTGCGTCAACGCTATGAAAAATCGGGATGATTTGCCGCAAGGCGTCGGCCGGCACAGTGCCAGGATTAAACAGTAGAGGCAATTGACCGCATTCGGCGATCCCATAAGTGTTGGCGATGGGAGCGTTAAGGATGTCACAGTTCTCCCAGCCGATGCCGCGTCCGCATTGGCGCGCACCAGGAAGGTCCTAGTGATACGACAATCGGCTGTTCTGCTTCTTCTCCTCTGTCTGCCGTTGCTCCAAACCGGCGAGGCACATGAAGTCCAGCACGCGGGCGTAACCGTCAAGCATCCCTGGGTGCGTGCGGCACCGGCAGGTAGCGCCGCAACCGTCGCTGCCGGAAAGATCACAAACCGGGGCAAAGTTCGGGATCGCCTGATCGGAGCCAGCCTGGAAGGTGCCGGTGCAGTCGAGCTCTATCGGGAAGGCTCGGACAAGGGTGTACCGCTCACCAAGGCCGGCCTCACCATCGGCCCCGGCGAGACCGTTGTTCTCAGCACCGACGGGACACACCTGCGCTTCACGGGACTATCAAAATCACTTGATGAGGACACCTACGTCGATGGCACGCTGATCTTCGAAAAAGCCGGCAATATGAACGTAGACTTCTACGTCGAGCCGATCCCGTCTGATGCAGCGCAACAGCCATAATCCAGTCGCGTGACGACACCGTAACAGGAATGCCGCACTAGCCTTTCGCGCGTTGGAGAGGCTAAAGTGGTGTCAGATTCAACGTCGCCAAGGCTTTCCTAATGATTTTCGACCGCGATTGGGCCCGCTCCATCCTCGTTCTGGCGCTGGTCGTTGCGGCGACGCTCGCGACCGCCGGTGTCACGCCGTTTCGCGAAGAAGTCGACACAGCACTTGTCATCTCGGTTGATGTGTCGAACTCCGTCGACGAGCGGCGCTATGAGCTGCAGATGGAAGGAATCGCCACGGCCCTCGAGGATGAAGAAGTCATCAGCGCAATCACCAACGGCCCGCAAGGTGGCATCGTCCTCTCCGTAATGACTTGGGCTGACCGCCCGCGCATTGCCATCCCATGGGTCAAAATCAAGAGCCGGGAAGAGGCGGCAGCAGTTGCCGCGCGGGTGCGCGCGCTCCCACGTCACACGGGCGAATTTACGTGCCTTGCAAAGATGCTGCGCAACGTCTCCGACAAGGTCGTCACACAAATTCCGGTGAAAGCCTATCGCATCGTAGTCGATGTTTCCGGCGATGGCAGCGACAACTGCAACAATCGCGAACCCATCGACACCATCCGCGACGAGCTGGTTGATTGGGGCGTCACGGTCAACGGCCTTCCCATTCTTGAGGGCGGCGAGAAAGAAACCCTCGAAGAGTGGTACAAGGCCCACGTCAAGGGGGGGATCGGCAGTTTCGTTCTACCCGCAAATGGCTTCGAAGATTTTGAAAGGGCCATTCGGCAGAAGTTCGTAATCGAAATGAGCGGGATCGATCCTGCGACGTACTATCGCCGGGCCATGCTG
Organism: Hyphomicrobium sp.; assembly: GCA_965222835.1. Lineage (GTDB taxonomy): Bacteria > Pseudomonadota > Alphaproteobacteria > Rhizobiales > Hyphomicrobiaceae > CBDCUQ01. Next base: position 1,328,179 of record CBDCUQ010000004.1, on the reverse strand, counting down.
GCAGGCGAGCAGCCCACAACACGCTAAAGGCCCCTGCCATCAGAATCTTGAGGTGACGTAAAGGTCCCGGCGGAGAATGATCTGCCGGTCAAGTGTCATCGAAAGTACCCGCATCACAGCGCCACCGCTTGATCTCCCAACCTGGATGCTGATTGGACCACCGGGCAAAGAACGGCGGCGCATACATCGCGCACTGGGTCGTGTTCCAGTATCCATCAATCGGAAGCCTGAAATCCCTACAAGTCCCGGGATCCGAAACGAGGCAAGCGGAAAGGATGATGGTCATCATATGCGGCGAACTCTTCTTATTTGAGGCCTAGCTGTCGACGGGTGATCATATCCGATATTATGCCCGCGGGCATAAGTCATGGACAATCATCCTACGCTCGGGCGCGGTCCCCAGATCAGCCCGTGAGCAGAATTTCGCCCTTGCCGAGTGTCGCCAGATCGCCGGCAAACCGCCGGACCATCAGGGGCAAGGGGCGGGGGGCCAGCGGCCCCAAGGTGTCGGCGACGTATTTGTTCATGATCCGCAGAATGTTGAGATCGTGCTTTCCGCAATTGTTGAACGTGGGCAGGAATCTCTCGACCGACGGTCCAATCAGGGTTCCGCGGCGCAGCAAGCGGCCCGGGTCGACGCCAAAACCCGTCTCCGTCCATATCGTTCCACCGACCATGCGCGATCCGGCGGCCGCGCCAATGCTCCCCCGGCTAAGAATAATGCCGCGGCGCATGCGCTCGCCCGCACGCTCACCGACATTACCGTCAACCACGACAAGTCCGCCAACCATACCGAAGCGGTCGCCCGGTCGGGTCCCGCCAAGAAAGTGACCGGCATTGCCTTTGACCGAAACGATACCGCCCGAAAGACGCGTCGCGAGATAGTCACCGGCATTGCCGCGAATATCGAGGCGCCCGCCCGTCATGGCGCTGGCAGCATAGTTTCCGATGCTGCCTTCGACGACAACCGTTCCGGAGCAAAGGCCGCCGCCAGCGTAGTCGAGAAAACCCGAGTCTCCGGAAATTGAAACCGTGTCGCCGGCCGTTCCCGAAACGGAGAAAACGTCACCGACAGCAAGCGCACCGAGAGACAGTTTCTCGACATCCGCCGTCGACAAACCCGCAAGTTTCGCCGGAACAAGAGCTGAAAGATCGACAGAATGATGCAGCGCCTGCCGCAGCGTGAGGGTCAACGTGCTCATGCCACGAGATCCTTCAGATGATAATGATGTTGCCCGAGCTTGCCGCCGTAGTTGCCAGCCGACACACGCGTGACCCCCTTTGCGGCACCCATGTCGATGATGGTCTTGAGACCGGCCCGCATGGCGTCCGAAACCGACTGCGACGTTAGGCCGTCGATCACGATCTCGAGGACGGAAATGGTATCCGGATCACACTCCGTATGGACCGCCCCCTTGAGGACAGGACAAAAGGCATCATTGGTCGACGCCACCGCACCCGCATATTTCGAACCGACTTTAGATCCCGATCGGACAATGCCGCCGGGAAACGGCGTGATGACATCTGCGACTTTGCCGATAGCTGCAACGGCGGCTTCAGTAGTTTCAAGCACGCCCGCCCGGTCGCGGCCCAGCACAAGCAGGTTGCCGCCGCCGACGGCATCAGTCGTAACCCCGCATTTGTCCTCAATGATGAACTCACCATCCATGACCGGGACACGCCAAAAGCGGCGCTTGCCAAGCTTGCGCGCCGTTTGCCAGCCGTCCCCGAAGAATCGCGGCCCGCTGGCAAGCCCCATCCGGGTCGCACTCTCAAGTCCGTTGTAACAGGCTGAGCCAGGGCTCGTCAGAACACACTGACCGACGCGATTTTTGAGCTGGGGCACCAGCGCATCGGGCGAAAACCCGAACATCAGAATGCGCACGCCCGGACGGCCATCAGGCGTATCCGACGGCGCGACCTCGCAGTCGATACCGCACTCGGCACCGCACCCGATCACGGATGTACCGAATCCGGTCATCGTCTGAGCTGCAATCATAGCCCAACGCGGTGTGTCAGCAGTTATGACCAGCGCTAGTCCGGTCATACCGAAAGCTTCGGCAAACGTCTCATCGACCCGGATGCCGTTGACCTGCATCGCGTTCGCGCTCATGAGGCTCTTTCTCCGCAGGGCTGAACGATCACGCAGCCGCACTCTCCGCCCGTGTGACCGCAGTTGCTGGCCACGATCTCCTGCTCAGTAATGCGGAAGTTGTGCATTGTCATGGTGTGGTAGCGGTCGAAGTACTCTTTGAGCGGCTTCTCGATGGCACGATCATAGTCAGGCCGAGCGACGTGCGTGGCGCCCGCTGTTACTTTGACAACCTTGCCGTTTTGTACAATCAGATTGCCGTTCTTGAAGACAAAGACCGGCGTGTTGAACATCGCCTCGCGATCCGGATTGTCATCGTAGACGGTGATGTCGGCAGACGCACCGGGCCCGAGATGTCCGCGATCCCTGAGTCCAAGGCTCTTGGCAGGCCCCGCACGCGTCATAATGGCGACTTCGTAAAGCGTGTACTCGCGCTGGATCGAATTCAAAATCGTGGCGGCCTGGGCGTCCGGATGGATCTTCTGCAGCATGTCGTTGCGGAAACCGCGATCCATCAACAGGCGGATGAGGTGCGGGTAGAAATAGAAGGGCGCACCATTCGGGTGATCCGTGGTGAGGAACAGGCGCCACGGATCGTCGACGAGCAGGAATAGTTCAAGCCCGATCGCCCATTGCAGCGCGTTCACGAAGCTTTTGTCGCGGTACTTCATCGGCACCACGCCGCAGCCATTATCACACTCGATGTCCATCACGACCCACTTCTTGGGATCGGAAGATTTCGTATTCACGTATTGGCGCATGCTGTCGCCCGACGCCGTGCACGTCTGACCGAACATGATCTGGCCGACATCAATCGAGATATTCTTGTGCTGATTAAGCAGTTCTGCGATCTGCGGTGCACCCGAGGAGAACTTTAGGTCGCCCTCGGTCCCATAACTGTGGAACTGAAGGTGCGTGAGATGGATGGGCAAACCTTCCGCAGCGCGGATGGTCTCCATCGTCGAATGCATGGAGCCGGGCATACCCAGATTGCAGGCGTGGATGTGTACGGGATGCGGGACGCCAAGCTCCTTCAAACCGCGGGCGAGCGTCAGAATGATATCGCGCGGCGTGAAGCCGTAATGGGCATGAGCTTCGTCGAGATTGAGCGAGCGTTGATTAAACTTGAACGCAGAAATACCGCCAGGATTCACGATCTTGACGGCCATCGCCTGCGACGCATGCATGCTCCACGCGATGTAATCTTTGATGAAGCTCATATCCTTCTTCTGCGCCAGGGCACGCAGGAAGAAGTCGTCGTTTCCGAGCATGACGTACGCGCCCTTGTCGATGATGGGAATGTCACCCATCTCAAGGTGCGCCTGCCGCGCATTAGCCGGCAGCATGGCGGGCTCAAAGGCTGCCGTGTAGCCCATTTCCGCATAGCGGTATCCGGTGGTCATCGTAGAGGGAACGGCGTGCCCGCACCCTGAGCGCGTCAATTCCGTTCTCGCGACTTCGGTCCCCTGATGATCTTCCGGCATGAGCATACGCCCGATCGTAACCTTGCCGCCGCCGATATGGCTGTGCGGATCGATCGCGCCGGCCATAACGATCTTGCCATGCAGTGAAAACTCCTGGTCCACCTTTGTACCAGCTGCGGGCGCAGCCACGACGCGGCCGTCTTGGACGTAGATGTCGCGCGTTTCTCCATTGACCCCGTTCATGGGGTCGTAAATTTTGCCGCCGGTAAACCTAGTCAGCATGTGTCGTATCCCCCTTGGCGGCTTAGAGTGCCAGCTCTATATCGGCAAGAATGTCGGCAAGCTTTGGCAAGTCGGCACGATTGAGATCGCGAAGCGGCAGCGAGACGACGTTATCGCAACGTATAATTCGCCCTTCATGATCGGCACCCGGTGTTCCGATTGGAATGTAAACGTCCGGAGTGGATTTGAACGTCATGCCCGGCGTGCCGAGCACAACGGTGGGGATTTTGGCGGCCGGCGGCGCAATATCAGGCGTAAACGAGGCCACCCAGAAAAGAAGATCGCCATCCCCATCGGCAAGCATGCGCGGTATGGCGTATCTGAGATGATCGTAGTCCGGCTTGCCTGAAGAAAAAGACACGCGCAATGGATAGCCGCTTTGCCAGGCACACACCGCCGCAGCTGTTACGGCGCCTTCGTTTCCGGCCAGCGAAAGGCAGGCATAACGGCCTTCAAGATTGAGTTCTTTGACCAGCTCAGAGACGAGCTGAACGATCAGCTCTGAATGCGGAGCCGCCAGGCTCGGTGGCGCCCAGACGAAGACACCATATGCCGCCTTGCGAATGCGATCGGCCGCCGCCGCGATATCCGTGAGCTTGACGCCCCCGACCTCTTCCACCTTGAGGGGCGAGCCCTTGATGATGGCTTTTAAGGCTCCGACGACATTGCTCACCTGGTCCAGCGGACAGGGCAACGTCACGATGTCGCCGACGCGCGGGCCTTCAGCACCCGACGTGTCGAGGCCCTCGCCAATAAAGACAAGTGTCCGCTTTGGCGGAGACTCATCAATCATGCTGTCCGTGACGTTGACGACGCGTTCGAAGAACCGCGGATGCAGTTTGTGAATGTCACTTCCCACGAAGACGATGAGATCGGCGCGGTTCCGCGTCTCGGTAAGCGTCGACATGAACCAGCCCGACGTCTGAAGCACCCGGAAGTTACGGTACTGGGCCTCGGAAAGCGCGTGATCGACAACGCCGCCCGACTTGTCCGCAAGCGCCAATACGGCGCGGACGCCTTCGACGTCGGTCGCAAGGCCGCCATAAAGGGGCAGCTTCGCGCCCTTCACGAGGTCGGTCGCCGCCCAGACGGCCGTTGCCAGATCGACGTCCTTGCCGGCAACTTGCGGTTTGGCACCAGCGACGGATCGCTCAAATCCAGCGACGGCCCGATCACATCCGTTTTTTAGGATTTTGAGCCCCGATCCGTTGCTTTGGATTTCGAGATCGTCACACAGAATACCGCAAAAAGGGCAGGTGACGTTGGTGTGGACGCCGGGGCCGGGCTTAGCGCCGGTCTTGGAAGCGGTCATTGGTCACTCTCGTTCGCATTCGGATTCGGACAAAAGCATGGGACTGCCACGCCTGACAACCCAGTATCCGAAACCGGGGTCCAGAGCGAGGAAATTGACAATAATTTGCGAAGCCTGAACGGTGGCCTTAATGTCGCGGCGCGGCCGTGCTAAACCTGCGCGAGTGCAGACGATTTACGGGAGGAAGATTTGCAAGTGAGACGCCCATCGACACCGGCCATTCTTGCCGCGGTTATCACGCTGTGCATTGCAGCGCCTGCCATGGCACACGGCCCGACCCGCCAAAAGGTGATCGAGACAATCGAAATTGACGCCCCGATCGACAAGGTATGGGCCGTCATCGGAAACTTCCAGGACATGACCTGGCATCCGGCGGTTGCCAAAACCGAGGGTGCGGGCGGAAACGACGTCAACGCCACGCGGACGCTCACACTGGAATCCGGCGGCATCATCAAAGAAAAGCTCAACGCCTACGACGCGAACAAAAGAAAGATCAAGTACGAGATTACGGAAGTGGACCTGAAGGTACTTCCCGTAACGACGTACGAGAGCTGGATTACGCTGAAGGCAGACGGTGACGAAACGGAAATTGAATGGAAGGGTAAGTTCTACAGAGGCGACCCGAACAACAATCCACCGCCCGAACTCTCTGACGAAGCAGGCATCGAAGCCGTAACCGGAATCTACAAGAGCGGTCTCGAGGCACTGAAGAAAAAAGTCGAAGACGACTGATGGCCTCTTCGGCTAGGACCAGCCACATCGCATCCCGAGCGTATTTCGGCGCGGTGGCTGGTCTTCTTATCTGTGCGACGCCACTCACAAACACGGCAGTCGCGGATAAGGTCTCCACCGCGCCCCAGGAAGCCCGCGAAGCGTTGGTCACCAATCAGGTGAGCGACAGCCTCTCCTTCGTCGATCTGGCAAAGGCCAAAACATCCAGTGAAATCAAGATTGGCGGCAAACCAGCGGGCATTGCTATGTCGCCGGACGGAGCACGGGCCTACCTCGCGGCGCCCGATGGCAAAGAGGTCGTCGTCGTCGATGCCGAGGCCCGCGCCATCGTTGGCCGGGTCAAGGCTGGCGAGGGGCCGCTCGGCATAGCCGTCAATCCGAAAACAGGATTCATCTATGTTGCCGACTGGTACCACCAGCGGCTCGTAGTCGTTGACCCCGTCGCGCTAAAAGCAACCGGCGAGATCAAAGTTGGAAAGTCGCCGTCCGGCATTGCGGTGACACCGGATGGAAATACCGTGCTGTCCGCGGACCGGGATAGCGATGAGGTCTCCGTCATCAATGCCAAGTCGCGCACGCGGCTTGTTTCGATACCTGTTGGGACCCGCCCCTTCGGTATAACAATCGATGAGGCCGGCCGGCGCGCCTACACCGCCAATGTGGGAAGCAACGATGTGACCATCATCGATCTCGGGACACAGGCCGTGGTGGGGACGGTTCCCGTGGGACGCCACCCCTACGCCGTGGCCCTGACGGGAGGAAAGGTGTTCGTCACCAACCAATCGGATGAATCGGTGACCGTCTTCGACGAGAACACCCTCGCCGTCATCAAGACCATCGAGGTCGGCGATACCCCCGAAGGCATCGCCGCCGATCCCAGCGGCAAGTACGTCTATGTGGCCTGCTGGTTTGCGAACACGCTTGAGCGCATTGATACCGAGACCCTTGAGGTGACCGCCCGCATCGAAGTCGGGGACGGCCCGCGGGCATTCGGGAGCTTCCTGCGCTAGAAAAAAACCCGAAATCGGCAGTTTTTGCGGGCGGTGGCGGCCAAAACGCCTGATTGAAGCGTTAACTGCACCTGATCGGGCTAGAGGGGCATGACGTATTCTTAACATTGAGGGAATTGCCGCCGAGGCCCGTGAGGCGCTAGAAAAAGGTCAACAAGGCCACGCAGCACAGAAGAACGCAGGAGGATGCCCAAGATGTTTCGTCAGTTGCGGTTGGTCGCGGTAGCGGCAGTGCTCATGGGATTGGGCGGAACGCCGATTGCCGCGGCGCAGACCAATTTGCCATACAAGTTGATCTTCGAAACGCGGCACCTTGATCTTGTCTCGAAGGGCCTTGCTCTCACGTATCATTACGAGCACGAAGTATCCGATGAGGAGTTACTCGGCAAGGCCTACAGCGACAACATTCGCGTCGGCATTCTGAAGGTGGACCATCAGGGCAAGCGCGACGTCTCCATGCAGATATTCTTTGGCGAGCGTGCCCGAAACAGGTGGAACGAGACGGGACTGACACTCAATCCTATATTGGTCTGGTTCATGAACAATTCGGTCAACCAATTCCAGGCGGTTTCTGGCGCCGCAAAATTTAGCTATCTCAAAGATCGGTTCAGCAAGGCCTTCCTCAGCAAGAAGGCAAAGGTCGAAAAAGTTACTGCAACCTACGACGGCAAGGACGTCGAGGCTCACAAGGTCATCCTGCAGCCGTACAAAGACGATCCCAACGTGCGCAAAATGGAAGGCTTCGAGAAGTCGACCTTCGTTATCGTGTTCAGCAAAGCAGTTCCGGGATATTTCTTGGAAATGACTGCCAATATCGAGAGCAGGATGGAAAATACGCCAAAAATGGTGGAACGCGTCACCTTTAAGAAAGTAGGAGAACTGCCGTGATCCGACACTCTACAGCGTTTCGTGCTTTGGCAACGGCTGTTGCTTGCGCCGGGCTGGCCGGGTTTGCCATCGCCCAGGAATGCAACGAAGCCGTAACCAACGACTACCCGACAAACACGCGTGCCGACTATGTCTACGCATGTATGTTGGCCAACGGCCAAACGCGTGACGTACTGGACAAATGCTCGTGCTCCATTGACGTCATCGCCAGCATTCTTCCTTACGACAAATACGTCGAGGCAGAGACCGTGATGTCACTGAGGTTGCGCGGCGGAGAGAGCATTGCGCAGATGCACGGCCCCATCATGAAAGAAAAAGTGCATCAATTGAAGCTCGCGCAAATCGAAGGCGAGCTGCGCTGCTTCTAACGACGCGAAATGACGTGGATCCCGGCCGGACGCTTAAAATGGGTTCCACGTTTTGCGCGGTGTAAAACGCACATAGCCGATGTTTGCCCCAAGCCTGAGCCCGATGCCGGAGCGAATGGGCGTGAGCACAATGGGTCCGCCTTTCATCACGGTAAGTCCGATCCCGCCGACAACATAGGCCGAGCCGTCGACGCCGGTAAACACCCGGTTGAGGTCGTCCGGCCTCTCGAGCTTATAGATGAGAAACAGCGTCCGCGAACCCGCACCGCCAAAATCGGTGCCGATCGATGGCCCATGCCAATAAACCTTTCGCCGCCTGTCGATACCCCGCATGTAAAGCGTGCCTTCTCCATAACGCACGCCCGCAAGAAACGCCCCGCCGCCCTCCTTGCCGAGCACGTAGGCGGTCGGCTTGCCTGAGATCGAAAAGGCCTTCTCTAAGACAACACCGAGATTGGTAGATATGGTGCCGAAGAAACCCTTGGTGGCATCGCGGATTTCTTCCAGCGAGTAACCGTCTTCGGGACCCGCGAAATGCGCGGGCGGCGGCGGTAGATCAGCCGTCCTCTTTCCCCGATCATCAGGAGGCGCGTGCGCTGTCGTCGTATCCCACGGCTTGGTTGGCGCCGGCACCGGTGCACCTTTCTCTTCAACCGGCTTGGCCTTGATTGGGGCCGGTTGACGCGGCGGTGGTGATGGGGCCGCTGCAACCCTGGGCGCGACGCCGAGCTCTCGGTCGAGCTTGTCCGTCATGTAAGCAGTCTTGCTCTTCATGACGGCAAGCAGCTCGCCACCCGCGCTCTTAATCTCACCTAAGGCCGAACAATCGAGCTGGTCGACTTGTGCCGGTCGCCCGAGCGTATCAATCCGCACCAAAAGCTCATTGGCCTTTTCGTCGAGTTCAGCGGTCCGCCCGTCCTGCAGGTATTTGAGCCCACGCTCATTGCTCTCTTCCTTCGGCCAGCCCTTCTTCTTACCGAGTCTCGCGAGTTTCGTTTCAAGTCTCGGACGGGCCGCACCATTGTACTCACGCAGAGCTGCACCCGCCGCGTCGACGGCGGCTGCGATATCTTCGGCCGTACAAGTCTTTGCCGCAGCGCCGTCCACTCGGAAACTGTTGCAGAGGAGGGCGGTCAATACGGCGACCAGCATTGCACGACGGGGGGCCGTCGATCGCATCGGGCGTACTGTTCGTGTCATGTCGATCTGACTTTAGCCAAGCCAGCGCGGCGCGATTGAGGCAGAGACGAAGCCGCTACCGCGACGGTACCGTCTTGACCACGCTCGAAATCGGCCGTTCGCTGCCAGCAGCCGGCAGGCCCTTAACGTCCTTTTCCACTAGGGCATCGTACTCGGCCAACGTCTTCGCCGTGCCCTTCGCTGTCATATGGACGAGCTTATACCCGTCCGCCTTAAGCTTATCGAGCAGCATCGGCACGGCCTTCGCCGTATGCATATGAATGTCGTGCAGGAGAAGGATGCCCTTTCCCTTCTTCTCGAGTTTGCCCATGATAACTTTCACGACTTTATTGGCCTTGCGATATTTGAAGTCGAAACTGTCAACGTCCATCGAAAAGATCGCGATGTTGCGGTCAGCGAGATGCGTCAGCGTATGCTTGGTATCGGCCAGGTAAGGAAAGCGGAAAAACGGAGCGATAGGCGTACCCACGGCGCGCGTAACACCACTCAGGCCGCGCTCAATCTCGTCGATTGCTTTCTTAGGATCCTTCGCGCGACGCATGCTGGCGTGAGACCACGTATGAGAACCAATGGTGTGTCCGGCCTTATGGACATCGCGGATGATTTCGGGAAGGCCGAGGGCCATCTTGCCGATGGAAAAGAACGTGGCCTTGGCGCAGTGGTCTTCGAGCGCCTTGAGGATCGCGCGTGTCGTCTTGACTTGCGGGCCATCGTCAAACGTGAGCACGACCTCTTTCGGCTGTAAGAAATCATAAGCCTTGTACTGTTCGAGACCGAAACCGGGACCGCCCGTCGTATCGATCTCGACCGTACGGCTAACACCGAGGGCATTGGGATTGGCGCACGTCTTGGCAGGCGGCAGCGGAGGACCAATTTTGCGCTTGCCTTTCGCCTCCGAGCCAGCATCGCCCGCACCGACCGATGTTGCGGAGAGGGCAATGAAAAGAAGAGCGGAAAAAACAGTTCGCATCGGCGAATCCTCCTGATGTCCATGTCCCTTCATAGCAAAGTCTCCCGAGGGAGGGGAGGGGCCGAGACGCATCCTGCCCTGATCGTGATCAGCTCTCAATGTGCGAAACAGGCTGATTTCAATCGATCAAGCGCGCTTTGATCCAAGTTTTGCCTCAAATCGTTTGGCGTCGACGACGACCCGCGTGTGCGTACCCTGACCGATGACTTCGAAGGGATCCCGCGCCTCGACGCGGAACGACAGTCTACGCCCATCGATCCCGATAAGCTCAGCCACTGCCGCGATCTCGTGCCCGACCGGCGTGGCGGCTCCATGCGCCACGTCCAAATGTGTTCCCAGACTGATCTGTCCGACCGGTAGGTGACGCTCGACACAGTTCACAGCCGCAGCTTCCATAAGGGCAATCAGCGCAGGCGTTGCAAACACATCCGCGTTACCGCTCCCCGCAGCCCGGGCCGTATTCTCTGATGATACGGCAACCGTGGCCCGTCCGGTCATACCAACGCTCAAGCCTATATCCCCGTTCATTGTGCTCCGCCCCATCGTCATTCAAGAGTGCTGTAGTCGATATCGATGAGATCGGGCACAACCGAGCCCCCCGGTCCGATTTGGGCCCAGAGCGCCTGACAATTACGCTTGCGCATGATCGCGCACATCGAGAATTGCCGCGGATCCATCTCGTCGATGTTGCAGCGTGTGCCCTTGCCCCAAGCTTCGAGGATAGTCTCAGATTCTGCCTTAAAGGCTGCTGCGTCCTTGCCGGTATAGGAGAGCGCGAACGCCTTACCTTTGTCGGTCAGAACACCTCCCGGACAATAGGCCGTCGCCGATAAGGCGAGCCCATAAGTCTTGCCGGTCTCGGCGGCGCTCTTTCGAGGTTTCCCGTCTCCCAGCGTGGGCGTAACCATGCCGGCCATGACGGCGAGGCCCGCGACAGCAAGGGCAGGAGAGAACCAACGCACCGGCATCAGCAGACCTCAATCGAGATTTGGCGGGGCAAATCCTCGCGCACGACTAAAGGGCAAATATCCCAACGCGCGCCCGATCGCTAGAGCAACGTCAAAAAGACCGTCTCTGGTGGGTATCCCAAGTCTCGCCAGGACGCCATCGCGTCCGATCAGACGGCGGAGGCGACGCGGTCCAACCCCGGGGCATCGTTGATCTTCCAGCCACACGGAGTGCGTGTGAGGAGGCCCTCGCGCGCGAACGCGTCGAGCGCGGCCCGGATGTCTTCGTCCGACATCTTGAGAGCATCCGCCACGAACCCGCCCGCAACATCATCGGCCGCAACAGTCGCCCCGTCGCAGGTCCCACCGGCAACCGTCAGAAGATACGCGGCCAGGCGCGCGAGCGGGGCGTTCACGCCCGAAGCCACCGTACGCGACTTCAAGAGTTCGAACTCACGGTCGGCGGCGGCAGCAACCCGCATAGACAGACCCGGATTGCCTTTCAGCGCCGTCTCGAATTCATTCTCATTGACGAGGGACACGACCGTTGCCGTCACGGCCTGAGCCGAGGTCACATAATTGGGCAGGTCCCCAAACCCGATAACGTCGCCGGGAAACGCAAATTCAATGACATCGTAACGCCCGTCTTTCCAAGGGATGTAATGGCACACGGCCCCCGTCTCGACACGGTAGATGTGGCGGCGCGGATCGCCATCTCGGAACAGCATCTCTCCGGGGACGAGGGTAAGGCTTTGAGAGCCCAAGTGTTGACGGTCCGGTGCGGCACCAAGCGCCGCGCCAGAGGGCACGAAGTCGCGAACATCATGCCTTGCAAACATGATCTGAACCTCCTGCGTATTCTTCACACCGCAGCTGGGAACCGCTGCTGCCTTAATCAAGTCAAAATCTTCAAGGGTTCCAGGCAGTAACGCGCTTGTGTTCAAGCGTACAGAACTCTGGCATGCATCAACGCCGGCCGGCTGTTCCCAAGGGAACAGCCCCCCGCCCAGTCACAAGACGTATGAAAAGATGCTGTGATGTGACGGCATTCGGCCTGTAGCGCCGGCCAGGGTGCCTCGAGACGTCAACCCGTCTCGGCCAGGACCTCGAGAACGGGAATCTGCTTCAATTTGAGCCCGCCGTCCGTTCTTTCAATAAGCCCCCGGGCCTCCAATTGCTGCAGCCCATCTGCCAGACAATCAAGGCTCATCTGCAATGTCTCAGCCACATATCCGGATTTCAGGTCATCCGGGACAATAATCTCGCGGCCAGATTCCCGCTTCGACATGTCCGATATCGCTAGAAGAAAGGCAGCAATTCTCACAATTGGTTTCGACAGGCCAGAGGTCACGGCGCGGTCACGCAAGACGGCAAATTCCACGTCGATCGCGGCACGAAGGCGTTCTTCGACACCAGGCTCGCGGTGTGTGAGTGCATCGAGAGCATCGAGCGGAATTTCCACGACTTCGGTCTTGAGTATGGCCTGCGCCGTCGTTCCATGTTGCTCAAGAAAACCAAGGCCGATCACATCGCCAGCCATCGCAAATTCAACGAGATCATGCTGTCCATCGCCGCGGCGTATGGTCTGGCGCACCACGCCACTGACGATGCGGTATAGCGCCGACCGGGAATAGCCCTGTCTGTAAAGGTAGGCGCCCGCGTCAAAGGTTCGTTTTGTGCCGGAAACATCCGCTGCCTCCGACGGAGCCGGAAAAGCGCTCTCGAACGATAATACGGAGTCCCCGCCTTGCTCCGGCCATTCCTGAGTGGTGGGCGTATCTAAAACGGAAACCATGACAAATGCTCAACGCAAAACATGACAAAAGCCGTCAGAGTGTATGTTGTACGAATGTCACACGCAAATAAAAAACATGCTGCATTGCCCAACAATTCGGTCAATCCGGTTGTCTCAGCTTTGATCAAATTCAAGGAAACGGCCGTTCATTACGACATTTGACCAATCGGACGGCGTTTTGTGCGTCGCCCGGGGTTTTTCTTCGGCCAAACCAGGTTGGCCACGAATGCCAACGCGATCAAACACCCACCATTTACCAATGATCTGCAACTCATCTGCCATGTGCCTCGTAAAGAGCAGAGAAACGAGACGCACAGCAGCCTGGACAGAACCCGGTTTGAGGCGTGTGCCAGCGGCGAAGATGGACCTATCACGGCGCGGGTCGTCGCAAAGCCGCCCTGACTATGATAAGAACGAGTTCAATTGCGCCGAATATAGGAGGCCGATCAATGAAACGGGCACTGTGCAGAGTATTAGGGGGAAGCTTACTGGTTGCGATGATGGCTATACCCTCCGCTGCAGAAACGGTGTTCGATGTCGAACACGCGCGGCATAACGCACGCGCCGGCGGTCCCATCTCTGAGCATGACTATTTTCTTCTGGAACGCTACGGAGCAACATCGGGCACGCCCGGTTGGAGTCCCGGCGGAACCCGACCCTACTATGTGTGCCGGAGCAAGTCGCGCCATTGCCGCAAATATCGCCGCGGTCGTCGCTGGTAAGTGCGTACGCCAAGCAGCCCAAGCGCGTATTGGGTCGTAGCACGATTACTCAGTCAGATCGCACGACCGGACCGAAGAGCCCGGTCCGCCACTAGTACCCTTCATCCGGGATGTCTAGCACAATCCCGCAGGCCTTGCAGTGTACAGCATCGGCGTCGTGGCGCAGAAGTCCGCATTGCGGACAGCGGTGGCGCACTTTCGCGGGTTGTAGCAATGTGCGCACAAGATTGAGAAACAGCGTCACACCAAGGATCATAATGATCACAGACGTGAGACGCCCGACCCATCCCTGCAACGTGATGTCGCCAAAACCCGTCGTCGTCAGCGCCGTCACCGTAAAATAGAGCGCATCAACATAGTTGGAGATCTGCGGATTCGAAACATGCTGCGTCTCGTAGACGATGCCACTCATGATGAAAAGAAAAACACAGAGATGCAGCGACGCCAGAATAATATCCTCATGGCGCCGGAACCATAGGCTGTCCTTTCTGAGCCGTATAAGCAACTGGTAGGAATGCAGAAGCCGCAAGGTGCGCAAGACGCGCATGAAGCCGGCTCCTTCGCCCGCGAGAGGCGCCAGAAAGGAAACAATCGCCACCATATCCGCCCAAGTGGCGGGGTGTTTGAATTCGCGTAACGGCGAACCTGAAATCGCAAGCCGGATTCCGAAATCGGTGGCAATGATGAGACCAAGAATGACGTCCATCCATTCCAGAAATGGCGTACGTGGGATAAACGATGTCACAACGATGAAAAGGATCGCAAAGATGTCAAAGGTGAGCAGCCCGTAACGGAATCTGTGCGCTGGGGCAGAATTGCTTTCGTAGTAGTATCGTAGTGTCGCAAGGAGACCGCCCGTATCGCGGTCTGTTGCCTCAGTCTCGTCGGCCATTTCACCCCCGTTGAATAGCGCGACCCGCTAGACGCGCGAAGGGCATCATACGTGCTTCGCCACAATCTGTGGAGCCATGCCAATTTCTGCGATATAGCCCCAAAAACAGGCTGGCGGCTATTCAGAGATCCCGGCGATTGAACTGGCGTGGAGTCTGCCATTATGAACACGGATCACGTTCCACACTAACCGTGGAATAGCCAAAGCTGGGCCGCCTGCCGGGATAGGCGTGCATTGACGCCGGGGAAGAGCCGTGCCTTCTCCTGAAACCCCAAAAGGGCGTACGTCGTCTGGCGTGCACCGGTGCGCAACAGGGCAGGGGCATGACCGAAGCCGCCGAAAACGCGACACCAGACCTGACACCGTTCACGGCTGAGCGTCTCAGCGAGGTTATGCACGCAAGCGAACGCCGGTTCTGGTCCGCCGTCGCGGTCGCTGCGCTGTTCCACGCCCTGCTTTTGATCGGATTCACTTCCGCTGAGCCCCGGCGCATTGGCAGCCCGGAGGGTGCCGAACGCGGTATTAGCATTTCGATGGTGAGCCCGGAGGAACTCAAAGGCTACGCAACGGTGGACGACAGCGCCGCCAGCGCACCGCCACCCCCGCTCAAGCCATCGCAGAAACCTGAAGACACGGCGCCCACTCCCCCGGAAAAGCAAGTACCCACGAAAGAGAAATCGGACCAGACCAAGGACGCCTCAAGAAAACCGGCGGCCGCCGAACCAAAACCAAGGTCAGAACCAGACGCATCCAGTCAGCCGGTGGATGGTCTGCGACCGCCGCCTGCCGCTGAAACAAAACCGCGGGAACAGACAGCCACACCTGCCAAACCCAACGCGGCCAAAAAAGAAGCAAAGCAGGAACCCAAGTCCCCTGCAGAACAACAAAGGACACCCAAGCCGCAACCGCCGAAAGAGAAGACGGCTAAACTCGATCTGAGAGTGCCGCCCAGTCAGTTCGCGGGACGGCCCGGTGCCGGCTCGGGCGTGCAACGCCCGCCCGGGATCACGCGTTCCGGAGAAAACGATGAATTTGCTCGTGGCGTGATCCGTGCGCTCCAGCGCACTATGCCCCAGTTCGCCCATTTGACGCGCGGCCGTGTCACCGTACGCATCAGGCTCAACAAATCAGGAAACCTTGTGAATACGGAAGTCGTACGCCCCTCAAATGTGAAGGGGCTCGATCAAAGCGTTGTGTTCGCCACTCACCAGGCGAGCTTTCCCCTGCCGCCTGTCAACGCCAACAAAGCCGACCTCATATTCCTCGTGACTTATGTGTACCGGTGAACGGCGCGACAGAGCCACAAACTTGGCCCGCGGTGTCTAGCGCTTGATGCGCGAAATCTTCGAGCCTTCGAGCGTCAGGTTATACATCAGTCCCTTGGGATCCAGAATAAAACCAACGACAGGACTAGTGATCTTATTCGTATCGATCGCGCCGCCTGCACCGACGGTAATGATTGCAACTGATCCATCAACCCCCACCTTCCAACCTGCCGTCTTCCGGAACTGCTGCAGCGCCGACTGCGTCATAAAGGCGATAATGATGCTGCGCTCCTGCACACCGAGTTGGAAGCCGACAGAAGCCGAGACAGTGTTATAATAATCAACCGTGCGTCCTCTGATCAGCAACGCGCCTTCGCCGTATTCGCCGCCAATCCCGATACCGGCTTTCACCACCGACGGAAAGACCAGCATGCCGACCGATTTGCTGGCCAATTCGTGCGATCCGCCCACCTTGCTGAAAAATCGGTCGAGGGTTTCGCGCACGCCCGAATTGATCTCCCTGGCGGAGGCGGCCTCCGCGCGCGGCGCCGCGGCCGCAACTATGGAGAGGGAGGCGAGAGCAAGACAGAAACTCTTCCAGGACATGGTGAAACTCCCCTGTTGTTTCCCGAACAGTCATAAGGATTCGTGGCAGAAGTGGGAGGTTTTCGCCCAACCGGCCCCAAACCGGGGACTTCTGTCATTATTTTGCCCGGAGTCTGAGGTGGAAAAGGTGAAGCGGGACACCAAAAACACGCTAAGCCGAGGAGCGTGCCATGGCCTTCCGCAACCATCACCACGACGAATACGTTGACAGCACCGACGGCTACTATGCCGATGACCCCTGCGCGCCGGTCGAGTTCTATGCCGGCGATCCCGTCTGTCCGTCCACACAGATCCGCCGACGCCGGCCCGTTTTGCGTAAGCTCGTTATCGCGACACTCCTCATAGGTTCAGGTTACGCATGGCTGAACGCACCAGCGGACCTGCGCCAAGATATTGTGTCATTCGTCAAGACATCCGCGGGCGAACTGATGGTTGCCATCAACGAAAGGCGTACCGCGACCGCGAAACCGCTCGCAAAACAACATCAAACGGCGGCCGCCCCGCCACCCATTACCGAAACAAAAGAGATTGCCCCGATCCCCGGCGAAATGGCCGGCGAAGCCGTCGACGTACCGGCACCTGAAGAGGTTGGTGAAGAGGAAAGCGCGGAAACAACCGAGGCTGATAGCGATGAGGCTGCGGCCGTCGTTGAGGAGGATCCGGAGCCCCTGCCCCCGCCCAAGGTGGATCCAAAGGACCCCTATCAAAAGCGTGCCGTCGCCGTTGGCTTGCACCCGGACTTGTCACGCGCTGTCCTCTCACGTCTCACCGACGCAGACTATCGCAACGCTGGCATCGCAATCAAACGCGCGCTCGCGGAAACGCCCGACACCAAGACCTTCACCTGGCCGAACAAAAGCGCAGGCGGCTCGCTCGCATTGTTCGAAGTCAGTTTCGTGCGCGGCTCGGCTCCCGATTGCCGGCGCTACGTCGTGGTCGTCACCAAGAACCGCTGGTCCTCGACCGCCTTGCCCATGGAAAAATGCGGCCTAAAGCCACCACGTGTTGCCGCGAAGGCAGCGGGGTAAAAACCGGGGGCGCGCGGCGTCAAGACCTCGCGCGCCCCCTTGGATGGCATTATCTCTGACTTAGCAAATCAAATCAGTGCAATGTGAGCCACACTTGTTGCCGGTCAATGCTCGGCGGCGGTTAAGGGGCGCCAATGTTGACTTTTCCCACAGAGGACCTGATGGAACCAATGGCTTTGATGCGCACTCTTCCGACATTCGCTTTCCTCATTGCGGCTTTGGCGCCCGCCGGCACGCCTCGCGCCGCGGAGGAGGCGCCATCCGCGGCGTTGCAGGAAAAGGCGCGCCAGGCAAGCCGAGAGCTGGGCCAGAATTTGAAGGCTGCACTCAAGTCAGCGATCAAAGCGGGTGGTCCCGTAGCCGCAATACCTGTGTGCAAAACGGCGGCTCAGTCTCTGGCTGAAGAGACTGGACGTGCGCATGAGCTCAACGTG
Source organism: Hyphomicrobium sp. (assembly GCA_965222835.1). Lineage (GTDB taxonomy): Bacteria > Pseudomonadota > Alphaproteobacteria > Rhizobiales > Hyphomicrobiaceae > CBDCUQ01. The sequence goes on along the minus strand of CBDCUQ010000004.1, from coordinate 1,310,212 downwards.
GGACGCACGGCACTCCGATTGCGCAATCCAGCAAACGCCCCCGACGATTGGGAGCGCAAAGTGCTCGAAGACTTCGCTGCCAAGATTGCCACGGGTGCCGATCCTGCAACGCTCGAGCACGCAGAGTTTGTGTCCGGCAGCGGCGCAAGACACTACCGGTATATGAAAGCCATCCCGATGGCGGCCAAGCCTTGCCTAGCCTGTCATGGTGACGCGCTGGCGCCTGCGGTCAAAGCCGAAATTGCGAAGGCCTATCCAAACGATCAAGCAACGGGATTCAAGCCCGGCGAGCTGCGTGGGGCTTTCACTGTGACCATCAAGGCAGACTGACGGCGGTAGCTTTGCCAATGGAGAATGGCGGCGAGCAGCCGCCGCGCGGTGCCGCGAAGGCAGCGGGGTAACAGGGGGTGGCGTGTTAGGTCTCGGACCGCCGCGCCACCCCCTGCCGATACGGCGCATGCCGGTAGTACTTCGGACGTGAATCCAACCGGACGTGGAGCCAAGGCACACCCATGCCCGCGGTCGAAACCCAAGGCATTGCGTCGGGCGCGCGCGACGGGCGGCCAGAGCCGTCGACCCAACGCGCAATCGCGTGACCGACGGCTTCCATCAGCGCGTGATACTCGGCATCCGACGCCGTGTTCAAGAATGCAGCGAGATGCCCGTAATCACGCCTTGGATAGGGGGCAATGAGCATGGCGTCGCCGCCAAGGCTTTCAAACGTCGCCACCGGATCGGCTAGGTGCTCCGCGAACGCGCTGTGATTACCGGGCGTAAACGCGCGCGCGGAAGCTTCCAAAACCACACATTCGAAGGCATCGTCTGACACGCGACAGCACTCCCAAAAGTAAGCGTCGTACGGCGCGGCCAAGAGCTGCGCACGCAAACCCTCGCGCACCGTCGCGTCATGGCGGAGGCCGTCAATCATCTCAGGCCAGGAAAGGCCGTTGGTCAGTTTGATCATTTGATGAGCCGATGGTGTGAGGCAAAACGCGCCGCGCGCTTGCCTGGGATCAAACTGTGGCGGAAGTGGGGGAGAAGCAAGAAAGGCGGAAGGGCTAGGGCTTGCACCGCAGTGGGAATGCCAGTAGCAACCGCAGAAACCCGCATGGATCAGGAGAAAAGAAGAAATGGCGGACAACACTAACGAAACAATCGCGGAGCTTAAGCGCGAGATTGCCGAGCTGAACGGCCTTTCCCTGGCAACCGGCGTTATCCTCACCCAACTCCTACAGTCAATTTGCAAGCGCGAGCTCAACCCGCAGGGCGCGGCCACGCAGATCATGGCCAATGCACGCGACGCCATTGACGGCTTCACCAAGGCCACACAAGCCGATCCGGTGACGACGAAGCGCGCGCTTGAGGCCGTGGGCCAGTACGAGGATCAGATCAAGAGCGTGCTTGCAATCTGAGCACGCGTCTGTGGCGGGTTTCACACTGCCGCACGCGCTCACAGTGGCCACACCCACAGCACCATCGGCACCGCTACGGCGACAATGACAACCTCGAGCGGCAAGCCCAGCCGCCAGTAGTCGCCAAAGCGAAAGCCTCCCGGTCCCAGAATGAGCGTATTGTTCTGGTGGCCGATGGGCGTGAGGAAGGCGCAAGAAGCTCCGATCGCCACCGCCATCAGAAACGCGTCGGCGTTGACCCCGAGTTGGCCCGCGACACCGATAGCAATCGGACACATCACAGCGGCCGTGGCGACGTTGTTCATAAAGTCCGACAGCATCATCGTCACCACAAGTATGACGACAAGCGCAACGATGGCGTTGTCTCCGGCGATCGTACCCAGCACAGACGTCGCTATCAGGTCCGCGGTGCCCGTCGTCGACATCGCGCCGGCTACGGGAATGAGGGCACCAAGCAAGACAATCACCGGCCAGTCGATGGCATCGTAAAGCCGGCGAACGGGGATGACGCGCAACAGCGCAATTGCAAGAACGCCCGCGGCGAAAGCGGCGGCGGCCGGAACAAGCCCAAACGACGCGCCAGCAACGGCGGCCGCCATGACACCCGTAGCCACGATTGCTTTCTGGGGTTGCGGGATCCGGATGAGACGTTTGGCGAGGGGCACACAGCCGAACTGGTTCGCGAAGTCCCGAATGGCTTCAGGCGGCCCCTGCACGAGCAGAACGTCGCCTTCCCGGATCCGCGAAGACCTCAGTCGCTCCGTCGAGCGCTGCCCTTCACGCGAAATCGCCAGCAAATTGATCCCGAAACGCTTTCTGAGGGCGATGTCGGCCGCCGACCTATCGACGATCTCCGCCCGCCAACGCACAGCCAGCTCTGCCAGGACGATGTCATCCGATTCCAAGCGCGCTTTTTCGCGTGACGGCGTGTCAGCGGCACGACTTTCGTGATCGCTCTTTTCGGCGGAGGTCTCTTCGCTCGCCTTGGCCTGCACGTGGGCTTCCAACTGCAGTCCAAGACCCGAAAGCGCCTTGGTCAACGCATCAGGATCGCCTTCAATCACCAAAATGTCGCCAGCATGCACCTCCCGAAAGGGATTGGGGACCAAGATCCGTCGCTCATTTCGAATGAGCCCCAAAACCTGCGCCTCGATTTCAACAAGTTCAGCCTCGATGTCGCGCAAGGTCATGCCCGCCGCCTTCGCATCCTCCGAAACCCGCGCCTCCGTCATATAGGCACCGATCTCAAAGCCCTCCGCACCTTCACGCGCGCGCACCGGAACCAGCCACCGCCCGAAGATGACGATAAAGACCAGACCTGCGAACGCGACGGCCAGACCGGCCGGAGTGAAGTCGAACATCGAAAAGCTTCCCGCCCCGTGCTCCGCCCGAAAGCCGGATACGATCAGATTGGGCGGCGTCCCGATCAATGTCGTCATGCCGCCGAGAATAGAACTGAACGCCACCGGCATCAGAACCCGGCCCGGCGGAACTTTGAGGCGCGCGGCGGCGTCCGCGGCGAGCGGCATCAGCAAAGCCAGCGCGCCAACGTTGTTCATAAAACCGGATAAGACCGCGGCCAGCCCCGACAGCATCGCGATCGAAATCGTGGGACCCGTCTGCCGCGGCAGCATCATGCGCGCCAGACCATCGACGGCGCCGGTTGACTGCAGGGCACTGCTCAGGACAAGCACGCAGGCGACCGTGATCACGGCCGGATGGCCAAATCCGGCGAAGGCTTGTTCAGCAGGGACAAGCCCGGTGCCGACACACGCTAAGAGCGCGGCCAGCGCTACCAGGTCATGACGCCATCGCCCCCACAGGAACAGCAGCCCCGCTGCGAGAAGGATACCCAGAATAACAAGTTGATCGCCAGACATCGTGCTCCCCCGCTCAAGAAACAGTGTATCTTACCGGCCATGGTTCCCGTGCACACGCTTTTTAGGCAGGCATGACGCCACATTTGGTGTGTAAGAGTTTTGCCAAGCGGGCACGGGTAAACGTCAACCGGGCGTCACACGGGCCTGACAAGGAGAGCACCATGAAGCGATCTCTCATTTCCATGGGCTTGGCCGCCGTGCTGGCAATGCCAGGCCCGTCAAGTGTTTTGGCCGACAGCATCAGCGAGATCGAAGGGGCCCGCGCCAACGAACGCGCCGGCCGCGGGCTCACGGCCCGCGAGGTCGACCAGCTCAACCGCTACGGCGGAAACGATGACGGATATCGATACTATCGCCGCTACGACGACGGCTATTACGACCAGTACGCCTACGGCGGTAGTGGCTATATCAGACCCCCACGCCACCGTTACGTCGAACCCGGGTATCATGACGACGGGCCCTACGACGACGATGACGACTCGTATGATGATCATTATGACGACGATTATGATGACGACGATTACGATGATGACTATTACGACTGAGCGGCAAAGCCGACGCCAGAGAAGTACGGCTAGCGTGTTCCCTTGTTCCCTAAGGAACAGCCCGCAATAACAGTCGCCAGCACCTTATGCAGCAAACATGGGTCATTCATGGCCCGCAACGCTCCGGATCCCGCAGTTCGGGAGATCTGGCGTTGTTCTGCTGCAACCGAGAGAAGGTGCCGACATGACCACAAAAAAGGAATTTCTGGATTTTCTGACGGCGTCATCTTTCCTCACGGATCGGGACGGCCGGACAGTCTTCTATCCTTGGGGCAAATTCGGCCGCGGCGTCATCATCCCCACCGAGGAAATACGCCAACGATTCAGTCGACTCCTCAAATTCAATTTCTTGGCAGTTCTGGCACTCGTCCTAAGCATGAACGCGGTCACGATGACATATGTCATCGCGGCTTTGGTGATCCAGCAGATCGTTTACTTCGTGATGATCAACCGTATGACCAAGGAATTAGAATCGAGCGACGAGCCGCTCAAGATGGCCAAGTCGATGCAAGCCTTCGCGGTCGCAGCCGGAACGCCGTTCCTCATCTTTTTCGCTGTATTTTCACTGGCATTCGTGGCAGTCGGTGTCTTTCTTGTCGCGATCGGCGACATCGCACTCGGCCTGGCAGCCATGGGAATTTTCGGGGCCATGGCCCTTCTGTACCTTTACGCAATCTACTTAAAAAGGACGGCCTCGAGGCAGCCGGCGTCGTGAGAGTCGCGCCTCCAAGCTCGTTGATGAGTCGTGCGATAAGCCGTACGACGATTATGACGACGACCTCATTGCGTGAACACTTGCCATCCGAGTCCTGGGACATCGGTCCAACTACCCGATACGCCAATCGTCGCGCCACACGACGTCTCCGCGCACAGCCAGCCTGAAAAACGCCCCTTAAAAACCGCTGCCAGAGCGCGGTAACCATCCTAAGACCAATTTTATCGGACAAGCGACGGGCTGGGTGTTAGATACCCCTTGAGAACACGAATCTATGAGCTCACGCCCTGGCGCCGAGCCCTAAGAGGCATGTATGCAGCATCCCGGTTTCTTTGAACGAGCGGGTCCGTTCACGGTCGACGCTATTGCACGTGCCATCGGTGCCAAACTTGGCGATCAAGCCGACAGCAAGCGCACGATCGAGGATGTCCGCCCGCTGCAAGGCGCCGGTCCCGAGCACCTGTCGTTCTTTGAGAATCGCAAGTACTTCCCCATGCTCAATGAGACCAAGGCGGGCGCGTGCGTCATCGCACCGAAGTTCGCCGACCGCGTTCCCAAGTCGACGATCATCATGACCGCGCCGGAGCCCTACCAATCGTTCGCGCGCGCGCTCACCATGTTCTATGGCGAAGGACTCCGATCGAAGGCGGCCGCCGCACCGGCGGAGGAGAGCGGCCGGCTTGTGCATCCGACCGCACGCATCGGCACCGGCTGCACCATCGAACCGGGCGCCATCATCGGACGCGAAGCGGACATCGGCGACGGCACGACCGTCGCGGCAGGCGCCGTCATCGGCTATCGCGTCGTCATCGGCAAAGATGGTTACATCGGCTCCAACGCCACGGTCACACACGCCATCATTGGCGACGGGGTCATCATTCATCCGAGTGTCAGCATCGGACAGGATGGGTTCGGGTTCGCCATGACCCCGAAGGGACACGACAAGATCCCCCAGATCGGACGCGTCGTGATTGGCAATGATGTGGAGATCGGCGCCAATTCCACCGTCGACCGCGGCTCGATTTTGGACACCGTCATCGGCGACGGAACCAAGATCGATAATCTCGTGCAGATCGCCCACAACGTCGTCATCGGCCGCCACTGCGTTATCGTCGCCCAAAGCGGTGTCGCAGGATCAGCGCAGTTGGGCGACTTCGTCATCATGGGCGCGCACTCGGGCATCGTGGGCCACGTCAAAGTCGGCGACGGCGCTCTCATCGCCGGCATGTGCCACGTCAAAAACGACGTCGAGCCGGGCGCTAAATTGGGCGGAACCCCGGCCCGCCCCTTCGTCGAATGGGCCCGCGAAGTGGCGGCCTTGAAGGCCCTCGGCCAGAAGCGCAAGTAGCACCCCGCACGCAAACGCCATCATCCGTATCAAGTCCGCATTTGAGCCGCGCGATGACCATGACGCGCACGAAGGCTTGAACGACCCCGAGCGCGTCGTTTAGACCGTTACCATGGCACGCATCGACGAGGCGCTTCTGCAGCCGCTGAAGCGCTGGACCCTCCCCAATCTCAGACTCTTCTTTGAAGGGCGCCAACACATCGTTTGGCTGCTCGCCCCCTTCATCGGACTAGCAACCGGCGCCGCCGCCATCCTCTTCCGCCTCGCCATCGGCGCCGTCCAATGGCCCTGGCTTCTTGACACCTCCGAGAACATCGCCGCCGCGGCCCGCGCCCAACCGTGGTGGCTCATTCTGCTGGCCCCGGTGGTCGGTGGTCTTCTGGTGGGGCTGATGCTGGACTACCTGTTCAACGCCAAACGCACCGGTGGCGTGCCGGACGTGGTGGAGGCGCGGCTCAATGCCGGGCGCAGTCTCAACCTCGGACAGGGACTGTTGAGCGGCGTGGCCAGCGCCCTGTCGCTGGGCAGCGGTGCCAGCGCCGGACGCGAAGGCCCGATCGTCCATCTGGGCGCCAGCATCGCGGCCGCCGCCTGCAACCGCTTCCACCTGCCCAACGCCGCCCGGCGCATGCTCCTGGCTTCGGGTGTCGCCGGTGCCATTGCCGCCTCGTTCAACACGCCGATTGCCGGCGTCCTCTTCGCCCAGGAAGTCATCCTCGGCTATTTCGCGCTGAGAAGCTTTGTGCCCCTGGTGCTCGCTTCGGTGTCGGCCACCATCCTGTCACACGCCTGGTTCGGCAACGTCGCCGCCTTCGCCGTACCGCCCTACCAGATCACCTCCTATTTCGAGATCCCGGCCTTCGTTCTTCTAGGCGTGGTCGCGGCTGCGGTCGCCATCATCTTTCGCCTCGCCGTCATCATGACCGACTGGGTCGCGCGCAATATCGACATGCCACTCGTTGCACGTCCCGCCGTCGGCGGTCTCATGATTGGCATCATCGCCATCTGGTTCCCGGAGGTGCTGGGCGTCGGCTATGACACCACCGACGCGGCGCTCAAAAGCCAGCTCACCATCGCCATGATGCTGGCGCTCCTGGTTGCCAAGACCGCCGCGACGGCGATTACACTCGCTTCGCGCTTCGGCGGCGGCGTCTTTTCGCCAACGCTCTATTTGGGCGCGATGACCGGCGGCGCCTTTGGCCTTATCGCCACCGGCGTCTTCCCCGAAATGGGCTCGAGCCAAGGCCTCTACGCCATCCTCGGCATGGGCGCCGTCGCCGCCGCCGTGCTGGGCGCGCCGATCTCGACCACGATCATCGTCTTCGAACTGACCGGCGGCCTCGCTCTCAGCCTCGCGCTTTTGCTGACGGTGTCGATCGGATGTGGCATCTCGCAAGCCGTCCTCGGCCGCTCCTTCTTCCAGAACCAGCTAGAATCCCGCGGCGTCGTGCTGCACGAGGGCCCGCACCGCGAGCTGATGAAATCCGTCCACGTCGCCGACATCATGGAGCGCTTAGCCGAGGGGGAACCCGACACGCTGCCCGAAGCCGACCGCGAGATCGCCGTGCACAAGGGCGACACGCTGGCAACCGCACTGCATATTCTTGACACCTCCGGCGCCGAACGCATTCCCGTTGTGGCCACTCAGGACCGCGGCACCATCGTCGGCTGGGTCAGCCAAGTGAAGGCCATCGCCCGCTACAACCAGGAACTCATCGCCTGGAGCGTCGAAGAGCATAAGTAGGGGAGGGGAGGAGGTTGCGTGCGTATGGTGGCGCGCGCTACGTCCAATGTCGCACGATCCTACGGTCCATGCGGAGGAGCTAGCTTAGCTGCTTAGGTATTAGTCGGTGTCCAGCCAAGCTCTATTTCTATCTTATCACGGTAAGCGGTTTTCACTTGGCGCGGCGCTCGGCGAATGTACTCTTCCGACTTTACACGCGCATTCCCGTTCAAGCCGCGCAAATACGTAACAACCTGATCGGCGCTCGGTATTATACCATCCGTCCCCCCAAACTTTGGAGGGAGCGCCGTCCAAATCACGTGCGACATTCCCTTCAAGTTTGCCCAATCCGCCAAATCCGAAATCAATTCCGGCGACTCATCCCCCTTTGACCAAGAGCCAATATACTTCGCATTTGTTTGCTCCCTATCACGTAAGGACTCACGCGCCCGTGCGAGATCGGATATCGACATCAAGGACCAAAGTGCTGTGACTGGCTTTGCAGCGGGCACGATGACAAGGGTGATCCGTCCATCCCTTGACTGTCGAGCAAACTCTAGAGGAATCTGAGGCCCGTTTCCTTGCCACTCCCCTGTAATTAGTAAATCTTGAGGGTTCCAAATCAGAGAGCCCCACCCGATACAAGCAATCTTTTCCATCACAATCATCCATCCATCAAATCCGAAAATCAAAACACACAACCATGTCGCGAGCAGCCCTGTCGATTGTACGACACACTACTCAGCCGCTTCTAAAATCTGGCGAGGATATTCGTCCCAGGTCTGACCGTTGAACAAACGGCCGGTCCTTTTCTTATTCGTACCGCCCCACTGCTTGAAGAAGAAGGCAGTCCCGTGCTTCTCGCAGGCGGTTTTAATACTGCCTACCCATTTGGGGTCTATAGGACGCGATCCGGGACCGGACTCACCTCCAACAATGGCCCAGTGGATGCCTTTCAGATTCGGACGGCCGACAGAGCCCAACAAAGGTTCAAACGATACGAAGCGGACCGCTGCGGGCACCTTTCTCAAGACCTTGATCCGATCAAGGTAGGCAGCACTTTCTACTGATGTTCCTAACCATACGTTATGAGGCACGCGGAGCTTCAGAGCCTCTATTGAGTCAAGCATGTTGTCCGGCCGTTTGGTCAGGATCTGATATGAATGCCAGTCGGCCTTTTCCATAACCGCCCAAACCTCACGTATGAAGTCGTGGGGTACGCCGTCCTGAAACAGGTCGGACATGGAATTCACGAATATGCGGCGCGGATTGCGCCAGCGAAGTGGCATCTTGAGTGCGGCTTCGTTGAAGTGGAGCCGGCCAGTCCATACCGGACGCCCGCCACTCTTGCGAACGACTCCCTTGTACGCCGGATGCTCCATGGCTTGAAGCCGCGCCGCCATGCGCATGGCGTAGCAGTTCGTACACCCCGGCGAGACCATGAGGCACCCCGACACAGGATTCCATGTGGCGTCCGTCCATTCTATGTCACTTCGTCCTGCCATGTTGCAGCTCGATCTGATTGCGAGAATGATTCATTGAACTCGACAAACTTAATTCTACTTTGGTCGGCGCAAGCGTGTAAATAAAAGAGGCTGTCGATGTGGAACAATCACATCGGTCCACTCGAGACGCATTGCGCGAGGCTTCAACGATCCATCCTTTCCAAATATTTCTATGTCCTTCTCGTCGCGTAGTACTGTGAGAACTTTCGAGACTCGTGAAATCGTGGCGGGTGTTTCATTACAGATTTGCGAAAATATGGTCCCGAGTGTAGCTGGCTTGCCTTCGCTACTTGAATAGATTCGCTCGGGTAGCTGGTTCAGAAGTGCAGCGTGCGAGCGAGCCGCTGCGTCATCGTCAAATAGGAAATCCATGGGCAACTGTTCTAGGTCTCTTTCAGGATCGAAGCCCAGCATCTGCAGCCCAGCCTGTCCTTGGTGTACAAAGTTATTTGTCAAAGCCCAATGACGTTCCGCCATCTCGTCTCTCGCACGAGGATGCTTCGACAAGTGCAAGAGCCAATATGCTCGATGACTTTCGGAGGATTTCAGGAAAAAGCACGTGTAGAAAGGCGCATTGGTTTTATGCATCAAGTGCTTGTATAGGAAGTGTTGGATCAACCATCGAGCCTTACGTTGACCCTTCATAGATAGCATTTCTCGCAGTTGTGGCATTGAAAGTTCTATTGGCGTGACAGCGCGGAGAAATGCCTCATCACTATTCAGGTAGCTTATAAGTGAATCAACATTGAAATTTAGAATTACTTCTGGCTTGTCGAGTTCGGCTAGGATCATCCGGATCATATGAAGTGAGACGTCGCTGTATCCGTATTGATCGAGAAAGAAGATCGCACGTTCAGCACTGCCGCGCGATTTGATGCTCTTAATTACGTCTGGAAGCGCTGCCTCGAAATTTCGATGCACTAGTTCAATGGATGTTCCCAGCAAAGGAGCATGAGGAGATTGGGAAATAATATGTCGGAGGTAGGCAAGATTGTCTCTTGCGCTGTCGACGAAATAGTAGTGTGCCGCTAACTTCGTTGGTTTTGTGCGATATGCGTCAAGCCTTGCTTGGGCGGCAGCAATTTCCTCCAAGAATATTTGTGGGGAGCCCGGCACGGCAGCTCCCAAGTGAAGATACTCACCACCGCCGCAAAATCCGTCCACTAACGATATTCGGAGCGATTCGTGCCGTGGATTAGACGTAAGAATCTCAATGTAACGCTCCAAGTACGCTCTCAAGAGCGCATGTTTAGCGAGGCTATGCAGGTCGAGAATTGGTGGCGGCTGACCGACAATCCATTTGTATTTGGGCGAAGACATCGAATGGCTCGGGACAGATCTAAAAATAATTGTTGTTCAACAGCTTACTTGAACAGTTTTTCTATCATAAGAGAAGAACAAAAATAGAACCAATAATTCTCCAAGTCAACAGTAGGGGATCTGCAAAACCTTCACCCTACAACCGGCCTCCTGCCCACACTCCCCGACCCCCAACCCCAACCCCACCTTACTCCATCCGCTCAAGCGCGTCCCCCATCGCCGCCTGGAAGTCGGGGCGGTGATAGAGATCGTTGTGGCCCGCGCGCGCGATCGTCCGGTCGAGGACGAGCGCGGTGATCACCTGGCGCAGGGCTTCGGTGCGCCGCGGCGGCACGATCGTGTCGTACTCGGCGGCGATCAGCGCGACCGGTATCTCAAGCCCGCGCACGAAATCGGCTGTCGGGATTTTGTGGCGCAGGAGCCAACGCACCGGCACCCAGGGGTAGTGATCGCGCGCCAGCGCTTCCAGGGAATCGAACGGGCTTACGAGGATGAGACCGGCAAGCGGCCGTTGGCTTGCGAGCGCGGCCGCGACACCGGCCCCGATGCTGAGCCCGACGGCGACAACGCGCTTCGTCCCGAGCGTACCTTTGAGATGATCGTAGATGATGGGCGCATCGGCCAGGAGGGCGGCCGCGCTTGGCTTGCCCGTGCTCGGCCGGTAGCCGCGATAGTGGAAGGCCGCCACGTCGGCGTGCGGATAGAGCCCGTGCAGATAGTCGGCCATGCTGTTGGCGCTCCAGGCGTTGCCGCCGAAACCGAGAACCAGCAACGGCGCGCCCGCCGGGTCGGCCCGCGCTGCCGGAATGTGCACGCCGTGGAGGCGTTCACCGTCGGGTGTCGCGACTTCTAGCTTCCGGGCCGAGGCCGGAAGGCCCTCATCGGTGGCCAAAACCAGATAGGTCGGAAACAGCGTGCCGGTCTGCGTGAAATACATCATCGCGACCAGGGCGACGTAGGCCGCGACGAGGAACAGAATAATCTTCAACACCCACACGGCGACACCTCACGCGGGTTCACGGCGCACGATCCAGGTGCTGTTTGTACCGCCACTCGCCAACAGAATAAAAAATCATAAAGACGAAGACCCAGGTGAGCCACCCGATCAGCCACGCCACAAGTTCAAGATACGCCGGCAGCCGCTCGACCATCTGCATGCCGACGAGGACGCCGGCAATGGTACCGGCGACAATCCCACCGAACCGCCAGCTGCTCACAAAGCGGTCCTTTTCGCGTTCGGATGACAGATGCGTTCCGTTGTCTGGGTTGTCCGGCATATCAACGCCCTCACTCCACCGCGCAAAGAGGCCCTTCACAAGTGGCCCTTCAAAGACTTGCCCTAATAATTGCCCTTCGCTTTCGCCACGTCCTCGGGCGAGACCATACGCCTGATCCAGCGCTCAAAACCGCCCCGCGTTGAAGCCACCGTGATGAGATCCTCAAGTACAGGAACCGTGAGATTTTGGTTATCGCTGTGACATTCCGCACATACACAAGTACTTCCACCCTCTACCAAGAATTCGTTTGGATTTCCATTTTTAGTATTTTCAAAGGAGTCAATTATGGCTGCAAAAAAAAGTACTGCGCGTAAGTCTAAGCAGAAATTCCATGATCCGGTGAAGATTAACGACGAGCCCGACGATTTTGCTGAAGATAATGACTTCGTACCGGTGGACCCTGAAGACGATGCGTCGGAATTTGAACTTCTGGAAATGGCGACGCCGGAAGCGACCAGCGAGTTATTGGAGCTGCACGCCAACGTCGAACGGGCCCTGTTCGCCGTGGAAGCGCCAGAAGCCGGCACGTTTGCCGCAGCAGAGGCTTTTCAAGGTGCCAATGCGGTCGTGGGTATAGGGATCGGAAGTGCTGAGGTCGACTTCGACCAGTGTAGCCCCGAGGGGCCAGGGACACCGGTGCTGAATGTCTATGTCGCCGAACCGATGGACATCGATACCGCCCGGGCATGTGTGGTTGATGGACTGGGCGTACGCGCCTTGGTCAGCGACAACGTCCCTGTGAATGTCATAAACACGGGCCTGATCGAAACGCTGCCCCATACCCACCGTGAGCGAGCCTCCCCTAATGGGATTTCCGCCGGCCACAAAGACATTACAGCCGGCACCCAGGGAGCGCTTGCCCGCGGGCGCTCTGGCGACCGGAGCAAACACGTCTTGATGCTCAGCAACAACCACGTGCTCGCCAATGTGAATGCCGGGAAGAAAGGTGACCCCATCTTGCAACCTGGCCCCCTCGACAACGGGCGAAACCCCAAGGATCGTGTTGCCGTCCTTGAACGCTTCGTCAAAGTCCACTTCGACGATACGCCCAACTATGTCGATTGCGCTACAGGTTGGGCATGGAGTAAGCGCGTTCGAAAGGACTATGTCTACAGGTCTGGCAACCAGTGGAAACATTTCAGTGTCAGCGACCAGACGCGGTCCTGTCAGACGGGCCTGCATGTGGGAAAGTCGGGACGCACGACCCAGTTGACCGTAGGCCGCATCACGGATTGCAACGCCAGCATTCGTGTCAGTTTTGGACAAGGCCGCGTCGCCAATTACAAAGACCAGATTGCGATTAAAGGCTTGAAGGGGAATTTCAGCGCCCCAGGCGATTCCGGTTCGCTCATTTGGACGTGGGACAGCAAGCGCAATCCGGTCGGATTGTTGTTCGCCGGTGGCGGAGGGGTGACGTTTGCCAACAAGATTGACCGCGTGCTCAAAGCACTCGACATTCGCTTGCTAACTTGAGTTCGGGACCAGCGGTGTTGTAACAGGATACGCTGCGGTCTGCGAAAACCCGCGCACAACCTGTACTGCTGGGCGAATTCTGAACACTGGAAGGCGCGGACGAATTCAGGCATAATCCCTGTGGGCAAACTGTCCTGCAGAGGAGAGATGCGTATGTCGGATAACGACATTTCAGTTGAATACCATCCGGACGACACCAAGCCGACGACCCCAGCCGAGCAAATCAAGGAGCGGAACGAGGCCAAGCTGCTCAAGATTGACGAGGTGGTCGGCGTCGGCCTAGGCGAGAATGCCATTGGCGATCCCGCAATCATCATTTACGCCCGGCACAAGGATGTGAAAGAAAAGATTCCCGAAAGCATTGAGGGCCTCGATACAGTTCTCGAAGTCGTGGGTGATATTGAGATTCAGCCCAAGTGACAATCGGCAAGCTGTCGATCAGGGGGCGGGTGACTGAGAGCCCTCCTACAGCGTCTGCCCGTACGCTTGAGCAAAGAAAAAAGGACGGGGGCAACACGTCTCCCACGTCCTCTGCATCACCAGGATGACACGCACACAATGCCGGTAGCGTTACCGAGACCGGCGACGGCGATAACATCGAACACACATCGAGGTCCGTTCAGAGCGGGCGTCTGTTCCCCAGGGAACAGCGCCGAAGGCCGGGTTGAAGCGTAGTCTTCCCCCTCACAGTGTCCCGCTCTCGCCGCGACGCCGGTCGAGACCAGCGGCAAAGCTTCGACGTCGCATCCCCCGCGCAACACAAGGAGAAACCGATGAAACGATCTCTCATGTCCCTGGCATTGGCGAGTGTATTGGCGGCGGCAGGCGCGCCAAGTGTCTTCGCAAACAGCATCAGCGACGTTGAGGAGGCGCGCGCAAGGGAGCGCTCAGGCGGATGGTTGACCGACAGGGAAATCGACGCACTGCGCAGTTACGGCAGCAATGACGACGGATACCACGCACATAGTTACGTCGATCGTACCTATGGCGGCATCACCATCGGCCCCTCGGCCCGAGGGTACGCCCAGCGATGGCTTGACCGTTACGTCGACTAACCGGCGGTCGATCGTCCCGCCGGGAGAGCGGCGGCAATCACGACGAACACCAGGCCCATGACAATGCCGGCCCAGGCCCCGGAGACGCCGCTGAGCAGCGCCGGGTAGTCCGTGCCGGCAATGTCACCCAACGTGGTTTTGCCGCCGGCCAGGCTCTCGAGCATGCCAGTGGCGTCCACGACAGGATGCAGGATCATGTAAGCGGCGGCGCCCACGAGCCCGCCAACGACAAAGAAGAGCGCATCCACGCGCCCCGTCGCCATCGCCGTCAAACCGGTGCCCGGACAGTAGCCCGAGATTGCAAATCCGATCCCCAAGATAAGGCCGCCGAAGAACACGCCGACGTGTGTCGCCTTGACCGAGAGGTGTCCCGGATCGACAACGCCCAGGAGAAGCCCCCCGAACACAAAAACCGACGCCACACCGATGCCCATCAGGATGGTTTTCATCAGATGCAGGTTGGTGAGGTTGAGCATGCGGATGATCAGGCCGGGGTTGGTCGCACCAACACGGTCCAGCGCAAACCCGAACGCGCCTCCCAGAACAACGGCAAGAAGGATTTTATCCATCACCTAACCCCCCTTGCGGAAGAGAAGGCGCGCAACGGGAATGCCGGCGAGGAACGCACCCGCCGAAAAAAGGAACCCGGAGAGCGCCGTTTGCATCATCCCGCTCATCATGTGCCCCGACGTGCACCCGCCGGCGAGCCGCGCCCCGAACAGCACCAAAAAGCCGGCGAGGAAAACCACAAGAAACCGCCGCGCAACCGAGTCGCCAAAATTCGCCCGCCAGATGCCGGGCATCAACCGTTCCCGGCCGACGACACCATCGCGCGGCAACGCCGATAGAAATGCCCCGCCCAGCATCGCAAGCACAAAGACGAACCCGTAATTGAGAGGATTGGCGACGCTTTTCGCGTACTTGCCGCCGCTCTTGTTGAGATAGGCGTTGGTGCTCGAATAGCCGGATTCCGCCGTGGCATCTCCGATGACGACATCCGGATCAATCGCATTCCAGATGATGCCGTCCAGGATCACGAACTGCGTCGAGACACCAATCGGCTTGACCAGCAAGACGGCTGCGAAAAACACAATACCTAGAAGAAAACCACCCCAATACCAGGGCAGCGGCGTGTACCGCTCAGATGAGTCATCCATCTCGTAAGCCCTTCAATAAGAACCCAACAATCGGCGACATGCGCCACACAAAATCTCGCACAATTCTACCGTTGGACGAGCCGGACCGCGTATGACGGAGATCAAAGGCTGACGCCCCCTCCCGGCCACACATCAACCACCGCCGCACACGCCGCTTGACGCGCGCGAGCAAAGCCCACACATCTCAGGGATGTTCACCAGTGGATCGATCAAGCTGTTCGAGGTCGCGGGCACGGCCGTCCGCGTCCATCTCACCTTTTTTCTGCTGCTGGCCTGGATCGCCGCCATTCACTGGATCGACGGCGGCTTTCAGGCGGCGGTCACCGGCGTCATCTTTATCATCGTCCTGTTCGCCTGCGTGGTCCTGCACGAGTTCGGGCATATCATGGTCGCCCGCCGCTTCGGCGTGACGACCCGCGACGTCACGCTCTTGCCCATCGGCGGCGTCGCCGCCATGGATCGCATCCCCGAAAAACCGGCAGAAGAAATCCAGGTCGCTATTGCAGGCCCCCTGGTCAATCTCGTCATCGCCACCGTGCTGTTCCTATGGATCGGCAACAGGGTCGACTGGGAGGCCATGTCCACGGTCCGCGAGATCAAGCCCGATCTCGTCCTCCAAATCGCGCTGGCCAACGCCGTCCTCTTTGTCTTCAACCTCATCCCGGCCTTCCCGATGGACGGCGGACGCGTCCTGCGCGCGGTGCTCGCCACCCGCTTCGGCTATGCCCGCGCCACCCAGATGGCCGCAAGCGTCGGGCAGAGCCTGGCTATCTTCTTCGGCGTCCTCGGTCTGCTCGGCAACCCGATCCTCATTCTGATCGCGCTCTTCATCTTTCTGGCGGCGAGCGGTGAAGCGGGCTACGTGCAAATGCGCGAACAATCCCGAGGCCAGACCGTGGGCGACGCCATGGTCGTCAATTTCGAAACGCTGTCGCCGACGGCGGATGTGGATGCCGCAGCCAGCCTCCTGCTCAAGACCACGCAACAGGAATTCCCCGTGGTCGACGGGGCGCGGCGCCTGCGCGGTGTGCTGACCCGCGAAGCTTTGATCAACGCGCTGCAAACCACCGGCGGCCAGACGCCGGTCATTGAGATCATGACCCGGGAGGTCGCCACCGTCGATCAGACGAGCCCGCTCGAACCCGCCATGCAGATCCTGCAGCGCCGCCAGTCCCCCATCGTCGCCGTCGTCGACAGAGACCAAAAGCTGGTCGGCTACATCGACCCGCAAAACCTCGCCGAATTCTTCCTCATCGGCTCCGCCCGCGAACTTCAGCGGGAGTGAGCGGGGGAGGGCGTGGGGTGGAGTGGGACGCGAGTCGAAAAATTCATTCCGATGCACAATGTCCGCACGTCTTTCAGAAGCGAAAAGTGGCCATCCGTCCGGTACGGGCCTTAAGCAGACAAAGTCGAGAGTGGCCTCTACGATTTCCGCAGATTCCAGTTAAAGACATGCCGTGCGATCTTCACGCTTCCCGTCTTGTCGCTAGCTCAGGGTTGCTGTCGACGGGCGCAGATGCGACCGAACGGAATAATGATCGAGGCCACGTTCGACACCCAGAACGGTACGGCTAGGCCAACAACGGCGCGGATGAGTAAACCCATTGCCCCAGCCTATGTCACACCATTTGGCGACCAGAGCCGTCAACGGGGAGGCGGCGAAGCTCGAACGTCTTACTGCGATATGCCGCGATAGCCTCTTACGTTAGCGATCTATACAGGCCAGGATGAATGATAATGTGACCTTTCTTGTCGAGTGAGCCGGAGAATTTATCCTTGAAGCAGAATTTGTAGCGATTGTGCATGTATCCGGTAGCCCCCTCAGTCATGTTTCCAATGGCGTTCAGGCTGTAAAGAGCATCCAGAATTTTTGCAGTGGTCTTGGCGTCGTCCAATTCGAATGCTTCCGAAAACTCGTCGAGAGAAAAATTCCGCTTCCGGGAGTGATCCCGGGCAAGTCTAGAAATTTGCTCGAGACGACTTTCAATCTCTTTCAGGTGGGGACGACCCTCATCTAGAAGTTGCTTACGCACGTAGGATGAATAATTGAACTCGGTATAAACCAGTCGCTCGAATGAAATCATGTCATCGTCCTGGTCGGCAGCGTATTCGGCACATTCCCGAATATAGTAGATGTAGTCACGCGGGCACCATGTCGTGCGCAACTCCATCCACTCAAAGCTCGACTTCTGGGTGTAGTTGTCGTAGCGATCCTTGAGAGTGATCTTATCGAACAGAGCGTGCCAGTTTGCGGCAAAATCGCTCTGGTCAAGTCCACTATCAGCAGCTATCCGATGCGCCAGGAGTTGTCGGATCTCACCAGGCGACCAAACGAGTTCAACCGTGTCGTCTTCCCATTTCGTTTTATCGTTATTGGAGATTAGCGCGAGAATGTCCGAGCGAATGAGGACGACAGGCAGGACACTTAGCAGTCCACCGTAAGGGTTGCTCTCGTGAACGGATTGAGCGGCGGAGAGTAAAGCCTCTAACAGACGCAAATAGGCAGCCATGTCCTCCGAACTCAGGTCGTGCCTGAATGAAGTGTCGAGCTGATCGAATGTGATAATAACCTTGGTCTCTTGGGATAACGTGCCAGAGATTTCTTGCAGAAACTGCTTCGAAGCGATCGCTCTTTCTTGCCAGTTCATACTTTTCGGCTTGATAAGAGTGAACCCCCGATACGTTATATTGAAATCGCGTTCCTTGAGATAATTCACAACTTCTGAGAGCGTGCGTGTGGCGCGTGCGACGAGGCCGAGGTCGCGGTCCTGGAGATAGTTCTCATTTAGTAACGAGACAGCTGTGCTGAGAATAACCTCGCGCCAGAACCCTTCCGCTTGGACTGGGTTCTTGGAAAGCTCGCGCAGAGCCTGAAAATCCAGATCCTTAGCGCTGAGGTGGCGGTGAGCAATTTGCTCTTTTTTGCATGCCCTATCGATGTACCCAAGGGTTGCCGTTTTGCCGGCCCCCTTGCGACCTGAAACAATGTAGCGCTCACCTGTGAGCAGCTGAGCGAAGTCCTTTCTCTCGTAAAGATACTTCGCATCCTCTTTAGCAGCCTCCTGCCGCCACTTGCTTACTGCCTCGAGAAGTGCTGCCGACATGCGACGCTCCATTTGCCCGGCTACAACTGCCCATCAACTACCCTCGAAGAGAGACTGAACTAAGGCACAACTGGCGTTCAACCAATGTTGACTATCGTTCATAACATGCGCGGAACTTCTACAGATCTGAATGGGATGCATATCGATAAAGCAGGTCGAGGCGGTTTCGGGTCAAAGGCAGACAATCTCGCCCAACAAATTGCGTCCGAAATGCCCAAGAAAGCTGCCGTCACCCCTTCACTCCGCTGCCTGCCGCTTCCCGCCGCGGCTCCGGCGCGCCAGGAGCTCCTTCAAATACCGGCCCGTATAGCTGCCCTTCACCTTCGCGACGTCTTCGGGCGTGCCCGTCGCCACGATCTCACCGCCGCCGTCGCCGCCTTCGGGGCCGAGGTCGATAATCCAGTCCGCGGTTTTGATCACCTCCAGATTGTGCTCGATGACCACCACTGTGTTGCCGGCGTCTGCCAAGGCGTGCAGCACGTTTAAAAGCTTCGCCACGTCGTGGAAGTGCAGGCCCGTCGTCGGCTCGTCGAGAATGTAAAGCGTGCGCCCCGTCGCCCGCCGCGACAGTTCCTTGGAGAGCTTGACGCGCTGCGCTTCGCCGCCCGACAGCGTCGGCGCCTGCTGGCCGATGTGGATGTAGTCGAGCCCGACGCGCGCCAAAGTCTCCAGCTTGTCGCGAATTGAGGGGACGGCTTTGAAGAATTCGGCGCCTTCCTCCACCGTCATGTCGAGAATGTCGGCAATCGACTTGTCTTTAAAGCGCACCTCGAGCGTCTCGCGGTTGTAGCGCTTGCCCTTGCATTCCTCGCAGGTGACGTAGACGTCGGGCAGGAAGTGCATCTCGATTTTGATGACGCCGTCGCCGTGACACTTTTCGCAGCGCCCACCTTTGACGTTGAAGGAAAAGCGGCCCGGCTCGTAGCCGCGCGCCTTGGCTTCCGGCAGGCCCGCAAACCACTCGCGAATGGGCGTGAAGGCCCCCGTGTAGGTCGCCGGGTTGGAGCGCGGCGTCCGCCCGATCGGCGATTGGTCGATGTCGATCACTTTATCGAGGTTCTGCAGGCCGACGATCTTGTCATGCTCGGCCGGATATTCGCGCGCGTTCGTAAGCTTCCGCGCAATGGCCCGGTAAAGCGTATCGATGAGGAGCGTGGACTTGCCCCCGCCCGAAACACCGGTGACGCAGGTGAACAGCCCCAGCGGAATTTCCGCCGTCACGTCCTGCAGATTATTCCCACGCGCGCCGACCACCTTGATCGTGCGTTTGGGCTGCGGCGTGCGCCGCGCTTTGGGCACAGGGATCTGGCGATCACCGGACAAGTACTCGCCCGTCAGGCTGTTCGGATTGGCCATGATGTCGGACGGCGGACCTTGCGCCACAATCTCACCGCCATGCACACCGGCCCCAGGGCCGATGTCGACCACATGATCAGCCTGCAGGATCGCATCCTCGTCATGCTCGACCACGATCACGGTGTTGCCGATGTCGCGCAAGTGCTTGAGCGTGCCGAGCAGGCGGTCGTTGTCGCGCTGATGCAACCCGATGGACGGTTCGTCCAGCACGTACAACACGCCGGTGAGCCCGGAGCCGATTTGCGAGGCGAGGCGGATGCGTTGCGATTCCCCGCCGGAGAGCGTGCCGGAGGAGCGCGACAGCGTCAGGTATTCCAGACCGACGTCGTTGAGGAACGCCAGGCGCTCGCGGATTTCTTTCAGAATGCGCGTGGCGATCTGGCTCTGTTGCTTCGTGAACGTCTTCGGCACATCGGCGAACCATTGGTTGGCCGCCTTGATGGAAAAGTCGCACACCTCGCCGATGTGCTTGCCGCCGATCTTCACCGCCAGCGATTGGGGTTTGAGACGATAGCCATCACAAGCATCGCAGGCATGCGAGCCTTGATAGCGCGACAGCTCCTCGCGCACCCATTCGCTGTCCGTTTCCCGCCAGCGCCGCTCGATGTTGCCGATGACGCCTTCGAACTCCTTCTTGGTCCGGTAATTGCGCGTGCCATCCCAGTAGGTGAAGGTCACCACCTCGTCGCCCGAGCCGAACAGAAGCGCCAGCTGAACATGTTTCGGCAGCCGCTCCCACGGCGTCGACATCGACACCTTGTAGAACTTGGCCAAGCTCTCCAGCGTCTGCTCGTAATAGGGCGACGACGCGCCGGTTTTGGCCCAGGGCACGATGGCGCCGTCCCGCAGCGACAGCGAGCCGTCGGGCACCACCAGATCCGGCTCGAATTGCAGCTCCGTGCCAAGCCCATCGCATTTTGGGCAAGCGCCGGCCGGGGCATTGAACGAAAAGAGGCGCGGCTCAATCTCTTCAATGGTGAAGCCAGACACCGGACAGGCAAAGCGTTGTGAGAAGATGATGCGTTCGTGCGTATCGTTCTTGCTCTTATTCGCGCCCGACGTCTTCGATTTGGGCAGCGGCTTGTCCGCCAGTTCGACAATGGCAAGACCGTCCGCCAGTTTCAACGCCGTCTCGAAGCTGTCCGCGAGCCGCGTCTTGATATCGCCCTTGACGGCCAATCGATCCACGACGACATCGATGTCGTGCTTGAACTTTTTGTCGAGCTTGGGCGCATCCGCGATCTCAGAAATCGTGCCGTCAACTTTGACGCGCTGGAAGCCCTTCTTCTGCCACTCCGCCAGCTCCTTGCGGTATTCGCCCTTACGCCCGCGCACCACCGGCGCCATCAGATAAAGCCGCGTGCCTTCCGGCAACGCCATCACCTTATCGACCATCTGCGTGACGGTCTGGCTTTCGATGGGGAGACCCGTGGTGGGCGAATAGGGCACACCCACGCGCGCGAACAGCAGGCGCAGATAATCGTAGATCTCCGTCACCGTGCCGACCGTCGATCGCGGATTTTTGGACGTCGTTTTTTGTTCGATCGAAATCGCCGGCGATAGCCCGTCGATATGATCGACGTCCGGCTTTTGCATCATCTCCAAAAACTGACGCGCGTAGGCGGAAAGACTCTCAACATACCGGCGTTGCCCTTCGGCATAGATGGTATCGAAGGCGAGCGAGGATTTGCCCGAGCCCGACAGTCCCGTGAACACGACCAGCGCATTACGCGGAATTTCGAGATTGACATTTTTCAAATTGTGTTCGCGTGCCCCCCGAACGTGAATGGTGGTCAGTGGATCGGACGGACGCGCTATTTTCTTAGGCTTTACCATGGCGCGAAGGTCTAGCGGAGGTGAGGGCGGTGGGCAATGCGATGCGACAAATCATAAGCCCTGAGCATATGCACACCACGCCTCTTGACAGCGCGACATAACGGTTCAGAATACAAGGTGTGACGGCCGTCGCTGCCATCGTGTGTGCGTGGCCCGCAAGACCTTACGCTGCCCCTGAGCGCAGCAGGCGCGGGTACATCCACCCCCCGACAGCACCGCCGGTTGTGAGGACGGCTGCACGCCGGAGCAACAGCGAATGGAGGAGGCATGACACCACCTGGTAGTCTATTTGGACCTCGCCATAACGCGGGGTCACGGCACGGGAAGCTGGCTGCAGCAGATTGATCACGCTAATCCGCGCCGGTTCATCTGACAAAAATCTGTAGAACCTCATGCGAGGGCGCGCTCCGGACCCGGAGCACAGAGCCTCGCCTTATAAGCCCGGCTCAGCTGGGCAGGTCATGGAAGACAAGAGCCCCACGCGGAGCTGACGGCTGCCGGTGGGGCTCATACTTTTTTGGTGCCTTCAGCATCATGTATTTAGAGCAGTCGTGGCCGAAAGCCGCCTTCAGAATCAAACGCGTGTGTGGGGCCTGCGTGCAACATCGTTCGAATGCTGCACCGCGAGGCAACAACGGCGGCGCTCTTCTCCTGCTGACAAACCTCTGACGACATGGCACGTCTCCTGAACGGCACATGAACCTGCCGTTCGAGACCAGTTCAAGCGGCTTGTGTCTCTTTCGCGCGCGACGTATGTCCTACCAGCCGAAAGACAATCCGCTATGAGTACATTGACCTATGAGGAGGCGCATCTCATGACGTCCCAATCTGGAGCCGCAGGTGGCGAGCCCGCAGCACTTCGGCGTTTCTTTCCGATCGTCAAGTTCGGGGCTTTGATTGTCACCATCCTGGGCGCCATCCCGACCGCAATCACAGCCTACCACGCGTACAAGTTCGGCGTGCCCTTCAGTCAAGTGTCTGAACGCCTCGAACAGTACGATCTTCTGGTGAACAACCTCGACTGCAAGATCGACTACCAACCGCTGTCGACAGCACAAGGCATCACCATCGACGCCGGCGCTTGTCCAAAATCGGGGGACATCTCGCTCAAGATTTCCTCGCCCGACGGAAAGTTTGCCTACCAGTGGATCGCCTACAACGATTTGCACAAACCCGGCGAGCAACCCAAGAGCGATAACGTCTTGGACCTGCTGTTTAGCGTTGCCCGCGCAGAGGGCATGTCGAAGCCCGTTCAACTTGCGCAAGGCAAATTTGAGGTTGTGTGCCAATCGCTGATCAGCCCGCAAGAGCTAATTCGGGTTGTCAAAGAAGGCGGCAAATGCTTCCGCGAGACCATGTCACCCGTTCGCGGTTCTGTCGATGAGCGCAAGGAGGTGCCCTGCGACACGCAATGTCCGGGCAAGGGCTAAAGCATACGAAGAATTGAGGCCGGCGGCGGCTCGCGTGTCGCGCCGGCCCAAGTTTTCGCAACGAACCCTAATTTGGGTTGAGGCGGATGAGGACGACTAACCTCGGCCTCGATACGGAGCGACCCCCTGATCGGGAAGCCAGACGTCCTTCGGACACGTTCCCTTCTGCCAGAAGACATCGATGGGAATACCGCCGCGCGGATACCAGTAGCCGCCGATGCGCAGATAGTGCGGCTCAAGCAGTGCGAACAGCCGCTTCCCAATAGCGAGCGTACAATCTTCATGAAACGCGCCGTGGTTACGGAATGAGGCCAAGTAGAATTTCAGTGATTTGCTCTCCACGATCCAGGCGTCCGGAACATAATCGATCACCAGATGCGCAAAGTCCGGCTGCCCGGTGACAGGGCACAACGACGTGAACTCAGGAGCCGTAAACCGGGCGAGGTAATGCGTGTCTGCGTGTGGATTAGCAACGCGCTCCAAAACCGCTTTCTCGGGACTTTCAGGAACCTCCGCAGCCCCACCAAGCAAACTGACGCCAGGTACTTTGCGGCCCATGGGTCTTACTCCGCTGCCGCACGTGAAGGCCGCTGGGGTCCGGTATAGATGCAGCCTTCGTGGCAGCTGTCGCGGACCACTTGAATCTCAACCAGCCCCGGCACCTTGTTCGACAACCGGTTCCACAGCCAAATCGAAATACGTTCGAGGCTCGGCGTCGACAGGCCTTCGACGTCATTGAGCATCCGATGATCGAGAGCCTCGCGCGCCTCTTCCATGGCCGCCGCGAGATCGTCAAGATGCATAATGAGCCCGGTCTCGGGATCCGGCTCGCCCTCAATCGAGACCCGCGCACGAAACGAATGTCCGTGCACCCGGGAGTTTGGGTGCCCCGGAGGTGCACTTGGAAGGAAGTGCGCGGCTTCAAACAGAAAGTCTTTGTAGATGCGCATCATGCTGCAATACGGGATTTGATGGGTTTGAGGCAACAGGCATGTGCACGTGGCCCATTGGCGCGCCTGTCTTGAGCGTTGACGCGCGCAATGGCGCTAGGGGATACCTAGGATTTTGTGGGTCTGCAGGGAAAGGCGCCAGTGAGGATGCGCCAAGCAGTAGGCCACGGCCAGCGCCGTATTCTTGTCCTTGTCCGGGCCGTCCATCGGCTGCAAGTAGCGAAAATTAAAGTCGAGCCCATCCGTGACCTCCGGCATTAGCTCCGGTTGCGGATAAACCAGTTTCAGTTCGTCTCCCGACCATTGCAGCAGTTTGGTGCCGGCTTTTGGACTAACGCAGATCCAGTCGATGTCTTCAGGAACGGGGCAGGTGCCGTTGGTCTCGAGCGCGATCTCGAAACCCTTGTCGTGCAGAGCGTCAATCAGAGCCCGATCGACCTGCAGCATCGGCTCGCCTCCGGTCAGCACGACAAAGCGGCGCTCGTCGGTGCCACCCCAATGCGCGAGCACGCGCGATGCCAATGCGTCCGCAGTTTCGAATTGCCCGCCGCCGTCACCATCGGTTCCGACAAAGTCTGTGTCGCAGAACGAGCACTCCGCCTCGGCGCGATCTTCCTCCCGGCCCGACCAGAGATTGCAGCCGGCGAAACGGCAGAAAACCGCAGGCCGCCCCGCATTCGCGCCCTCTCCTTGCAGCGTGTAGAAAATTTCTTTGACGGCATACATGGCGTGGTGAACTAAGTTACATCATGGCGTAGTGACAAAGACCAGACCGGTCGATCATCTACGTTCCATTGCGTTGACCAAGGGGTCTGGACAATGGCGCACCCCATCCCTAGCGCCGAACACCTGGTTGCTTCAAGCAGAGACCCCTCCGATGGCCACACAGAAACGCACCTATCGTTACTTTGATGTCGTGATGGTTGCATTTGTGGTGGTGCTGGTCTGCTCCAATCTGATCGGGCCGGCGAAGGCTGCGACGCTTAACCTTCCATTGCTCGGCACCGTTACCTTTGGCGCCGGCGTTCTCTTCTTCCCGATATCCTATATTTTCGGCGACATCCTGACCGAGGTCTATGGCTATTCACGTGCACGCCGCGTGATCTGGGCCGGATTCGCAGCGCTCGTCTTCGCGTCACTTATGGCCGCCGTGATTGTCTCCTTGCCGCCCGCACCCGAATGGCCCAACCAGCGCATTTACGAAATCGCCTTCGGGAGCACATGGCGCATCGCCGGCGCCTCCATGATCGCCTATTTCTGCGGTGAATTCGTCAATTCATATGTGCTTGCCAAAATGAAAGTCGCCCACGAAGGCCGCTTTATGCGCACGCGCTTCGTCGCCTCGACGATCGCCGGGGAGGCGGTTGACAGCGGGATCTTCTACCCGTTGGCGTTTTGGAATTCAGGTATCATGCCCAACGAACTCATAATGACCCTCGTCGTATCCCAGTTCGTCGCCAAGACGCTGGTCGAAATCTGCTTCCTGCCGGTTACGACCCGAATTGTGCACGTCCTGAAGAAAGCCGAGCACGAGGACTATTTCGACCGGGAGACAGACTTCAATCCATTTCATGTGGGCAGCGGCTAACAGACAATAGATGACGCCCCTTCGACCTCTACTTCCTGCTGCCTCTCGCCTTGTTCCATTTCTCCCAACCCTTCGCGCGAAGCTGACACGCTGGACATGTCCCGCAACCATACCCCCAGTCGTGACGAATGCTCCGGTCGCCCAGATAACACGTGTGCGCGTGCTCGACGATGAGTTGGACAAGCGCGTCGCCGCCAAGGTCCTGAGCCATGGACCACGTGCCCGCCTTGTCGATCTGCATGAGCGGCGTCTCGATGCATATCGGGCGATCCATGCCAAGCGAGATGGCCCCTTGGAGAGCGTCAATGGTCGCGCGCCGACAATCCGGATAGCCGGAGAAATCGGTTTCACACATACCGCCGACAAGCGTGCCGAGACCGCGGCGATAGGCAAGCGCCGCCGCATAAGTCAGAAACAGGAGGTTGCGTCCCGGAACGAAGGTCGTTGGTAAACCATCATCGGCAAATTTGATCTCGGTCTCCCGCGTCAGCGCCGTCTCGCTCACCGCCGCGAGCGCAGGAAGGTCGAGAAGCGTATCGGGGCCCAACTTGGCTTGAAAGGCGCTTTGAGAACGCATTTCGTATAGGATGATTTCACGTTGCTTGAGCTCGACGGCGTGTCTTTGGCCGTAACGGAAGCCCACAGTTTCCACCCGTGCGTATCGGGCAAGCGCCCACGCAAGGCACACGGTTGAATCCTGCCCCCCTGAGAAAAGGACGAGTGCAGCTCCGGTTGCCAAGCGCCAAAGACTCCGGTGATCGACGGGCTTAGGATTAAGCGTTTCGGCGCCGATACCGTCAAGACAACTGATACTCCATCGGCGGAGGCGGCCGCTCCATTAACCCCACGAAACCTCGGGACGAAGTCCGAACGGGTCGTCGCGGCCTACCCCATAGGGTCTTCTCGCGCGGGGTGAACCCGTCTAAAAGGCCGCAAACCAAAACGACGCCGCGGCCCACCGCAAGCGGCCCTGACCCGAGGAATGAGCTCATGACCGCCATCGTCGATATCCTTGGCCGCGAAATACTGGACAGCCGCGGCAACCCGACCGTCGAGGTGGACGTGACCCTTGAGGATGGCGCCATGGGCCGGGCCGCGGTTCCGTCGGGCGCCTCAACCGGGGCCCATGAAGCCAACGAGCTACGGGACGGCGACGCCAACCGTTATCTCGGGAAAGGCGTCACCAAGGCCGTGTCAGCTGTCAACGGCGAAATCTTCGAAGCCCTGGCCGGTATGGACGCCGAAGATCAGCGTGCCATCGATGCGGCGATGATCAAGCTCGACGGTAGCAAGAACAAGGCCCGCCTTGGCGCCAATGCCATACTTGGAGTGTCGATGGCCGTCGCCAAAGCAGCCGCGCAATCCAGCGGCCTGCCGCTCTACCGATACGTTGGCGGCACCAGCGCACATGTGCTGCCCGTTCCCATGATGAACATCATCAACGGCGGCGCGCATGCCGATAATCCGATCGACATTCAAGAGTTCATGATCATGCCAGTGAGCGCCGCAACCGGCGCCGACGCCGTGCGCATGGGCGCGGAAATCTTCCACACGCTGAAAAAAGGGTTGAAGGACGCCGGCCATAAC
This sequence comes from Hyphomicrobium sp., assembly GCA_965222835.1. Classification (GTDB taxonomy): domain Bacteria; phylum Pseudomonadota; class Alphaproteobacteria; order Rhizobiales; family Hyphomicrobiaceae; genus CBDCUQ01. The sequence continues at coordinate 1,282,951 of CBDCUQ010000004.1, read as the reverse complement.
ACAGCAATCGGCGACGAAGGCGGTTTTGCACCAAACCTTAAAAGTGCCGATGAAGCGCTCACCTTTATCATGCGATCCATCGAAAAGGCCGACTACAAGCCGGGCGATGAGGTGATGCTGGCGCTCGATTGTGCATCGACCGAATTCTACAAGGACGGCAAATACAACATAGAAGGCGAAGGAAAGGTGCTCGATAGCGATGGCATGGCCCGCTATCTTGAGGATCTCGTCAATCGCTTCCCGATCATATCCATTGAGGACGGTTGCGCCGAAGACGATTGGGCCGGCTGGAAGGCCCTCACAGATCTCATTGGTGATCGCTGCCAGCTCGTCGGCGACGATCTCTTTGTCACCAACACCGAGCGTCTCGCCGAAGGGATTAAAGGCGGCGTAGCCAACTCCATCCTCGTCAAGGTCAACCAGATCGGCTCACTCACGGAAACGCTTGATGCCGTCAATATGGCGCAGCATGCGGGCTACACGGCGGTGATGTCCCACCGCTCCGGCGAGACGGAGGACGCGACCATTGCCGATCTCGCAGTCGCCACCAACTGCGGACAGATCAAGACCGGATCGCTTTGCCGCTCCGACCGCCTAGCCAAGTACAACCAGCTGATCCGTATCGAGGGCGAGTTGGGTCCCGTGGCACGCTACGCAGGCAAGTCCATCCTGCGCGGCCCGTCCACCTGACACCAAAGGTGCGGTGAAGGTCTCCTTTTAGGCCTTTGACACACTATTTTGAATTGTATAACTAGGCATGCACAGCCTTTGGTTTAATCAATTTTCAACGGGCGAACGATAGATTTTCTAACAGCATTTTACGCGCCTTTAACCGCCGCTGGCTTAGCCTGACCAGGTTCCCGGTTTCATATCGCGTATCGTCGAACAAAAAAGACTGTGCTGCGTACTACCATTCATGATCGGCGTATGAGGCTCCGGCAGCTCCCAGTTTTGCTTGGCTGCATCGCAGTGACGGCCTACTTCGCTTATCACGCAATGTATGGGCGTCACGGCTTCGAGGTGCACAATCGTCTGGTGGAGAGGTCCCAATTGCTGGACTTTGAGATCAGAAGCCTCGAAGCCGTGCGCACCAAGCTAGAGCGCGACGTGGCGCTGCTCTCCTCCGATAAGCCCGATCCGGATTTTGTCGACGAGCTCGCGCGCGACATTCTCGGCTTTGCGCGGCCTGAGGATCAGATTTATCTTCGTGATTTCAATAGGCCATAGCCTCCGGCTGAAGCAGCAACGCAAATGTGCGCATCCCGCATACGGCGTTTGCCCGCCCGACCCGATGTCCTGTAATCTCGGCATTTCAGTCTTCCAATAGGCGGCCCGCGCGCATATCTCAGCACGACCGCGCAGGAGAAGATCACGTGCGAGAGAACTTTCCCGGAGACGTCCACGCGGGCATTGTCTTTACGCCCGAAGAGGAATTGGCCGCCTATCAACAGATGCTGCTCATCCGCCGTTTGGAAGAAAAGGCGGGCCAGCTTTACGCGCTCGGTGAAATGGACGGGCCCTGCCATCTCAGCATCGGCCAGGAAGCCGTCATCGTTGGTATGGAGATGGCGGCCTCACCTGAGGACGCGATGATTTCGGGATTTCGCTGTCACGGACACCTCGTGGCACGCGGCGCCGAGCTCGACGCAATTCTGGCAGAGCTCCTGGGACGGGTCACGGGATTATGCGGTGGGCGTGCGGGATCTGATCGCATGCTCGACCCGACACTTCGATTTTACGGCGGGCATACAGAGCTTGCTCAACAAGTCCCGATTGGAGCCGGCCTCGCGCTCGCAGCACGGCAGCAGGACGATAGCAGCATCTGCATCTGCGCCGTAGGAGACGGGGCGGCCAATAAGGGACAGGTCTACGAGACGCTGAGGCTCGCCGCGGAGTGGAAACTGCCACTCGTGCTCGTCATCGACAACAATTCGACGGAGACAAGTGAGCAATTGTCGACATCGCTCTCACCGACGGCCCTGGCGCAACGAGGCGCAGCGTTCGGCATTCCGGGTGAACAAGTGGACGGTATTGACGTTCGAAAGGTGAGGGCAGCCGGCCGCCGCGCCATCGCACATGCGCGGAACGGAGACGGCCCAATGATCCTCGAAATGCTGACCTATCGATATCGGGGGCATTCAGCGCCTGCGGGCGCCCAGCGCAAAGCGCGCGCCCGCGAAGAGACAGATCCAATCCTAAAGTCGCGTGCCAGGATCCTTGAAGACCGTATCGCCGAAGAGGGCGAACTGAAAGAGATCGAAAAGTCCGTACGCGAAAGAATAAGCAAGGCCACCTCCGCCGCGACCAGCGCAGAGAAAGCCAGCACCTTAGAATTGTGGACGGAAGTCCACGCTTGAAACCACAAGCGACGAGCCATGCCGCAAACCGCAAAAACGGCGAGCCATCCCTACGAAGGGCACGAAAGCCAGTCACCCATGGCCAAGAAAATCAGAATGCCCGCACTTCCCGGGCAAGAGGATGGGCGCCTGGTGCGTTGGCTCGTAACGGAGGGTCAGCGCGTGACGGTCGGCGACACAATCGCCGAAATCGAAACGCCCAACGCAACACACGAAATCGAGACCACCGCCGAAGGACAAGTCGAATACATCCTAATACCCGCGGGTCCGAATGTCGTAAGTCAAGGTACGCCGCTTGTTCTGATCGTTCCTGTTGCCTCGCAACCTGCCGACAACCAAAAGGCAGATGGAGACAATCCCCCTGTTGTGCAAGTGTCCGCGGGACGCGATCCAAGAGCAGTGCCAGAAGAAGAGAGCCTCGTGACGACACCCGAAGAGCAGGGCCCCATGCACACCGCGACCTACCGTGAGGCCCTGGGTGCAGTCGTCACCGCGGAGATGCGGCGCCAACCGCAGTTGTTCGTCATAGGCCACGACGTGCGACAGACACCTGGCGCCGATGACGTCATGCAGGGATTGGCCGAAGAGTTTGGCGAAGAACGCGTAATCACCGCATCTGTAGCGGAAGACGCAACCGCCGGACTAGCCATAGGCGCCGCTCTCGGCGGACTAAGACCGCTTGTCGTCTTCTCGTCCTGGACGGCGGGCCGGACGGCGCTGATGCACATCATGGAGACTCTGTCCCACATCTCCCGCATTGGCCAGGGCGACATACCACTTCCTGTCGTCTTCCGCGCACCTGCGAATGAGGGCAACGACGCAGCCGCCGCCTGGCTGTCTCTCCTTCCGGGGTTGTCGGTGGCCGCGCCGTCTACGCCTGCCGCGGCACAAGGACTACTGAGATCCGCACTCCGTGGAAGCGGCCCAATTGCCATCATTGAGAGCCCGAAGCTCTATGCGACGTCCGGTGAGGTCCCGGACGACAGCGACGCAGTCATCCAACCGGGACAGGCGCATATCGCCTTAGCCGGCAGCGACGTGACGGTCGCCGCCCATGGCAGACACGTGCAGACTGCGCTCAAGGCGGCCGAGAAGGCGGCCGGCGAGGATGTCAGCACCGAGGTCATCGACCTGATGACCCTGGCGCCACTCGATGCGGCGACACTCACTCGATCCGTGACCAAGACCGGACGGCTCCTAACGCTGGAAGACGCCGGCTCGTCGTGCACGATCGGTCATCGCATTGTGAGTACGCTCGCGGAGACCGCCTTAGCAGAGATGAAGCGCGCACCAATTTGCATCGATGAGGCCATCCTCTTCGCCAGATCAAGCGCCGGCGACAAACGGCCTACCGACATCATCGCGGGCCTCATCACGGCGTTGAAAGACGGTTCAAGCAAAGCGTAGCTCTCTTCAAGTCGACGTCCCAACGGACTGGACATTCTAGGAATTTGCCAGGTCGCGATTGCGTACCGACAAGCCCCTCAGGTGTTTCGGCTGTCCACAGATTCGCGCGAGTCAAGCCCCTGTGATGCACTGGCGAATGACCTCCGGCGCTTGTTCGAGACCCCCGCCCGGGGGACAAACGGCCCAGGTGTAGAAGCATCCAAGATTCGGGGGGTGGATATGCAAATGAGAAATTTCATGGCCTCAGCCATGGCGATCGCAGCGGTCCTCACCGGTGGCTGCGCAGCCGATGGGAGCCTCATTGGTACAAACCTTACGACATCCTCGACCACACCGGCTAAGCCTGTTGCCAAGGCTCCCAAGATCGATCCGGCTTGCATTCAGCTCACGGCACGCATCGACGCCATCCGCAAGGATGGCATCGTAGATCGCGTCGAAAAGGTCTCCACCGGTAAATCAAAGACGGTAAGTGTCTATCGCTCGTCGCTGGCCAAGATGGCCGAGCTCGATCGTGCCAACGCCGAATTCCAGGCCAAGTGCTCGTCGTGGCCAAACAAGTCGGCTGCGGTTGCACCAGCGAAGGCCACGGCAGCGCCCAAGAAGCCATAGCCGATCGCTCCATCAACGCCGTCGGCGGTCGCGAGCCTCTAGCAAGGGTGATGGCTCCAAGCGTCTGCCGCAGACCAAGGGAGGGCCCGGCCGCCGGAAGACCTGCTCCTGGACCGGGCAATCGCCGCTCCGGCGAGGCGCGCTTGAATGCTGCATATTGGCCACACTTCCACCGCAGGGACTTGCGAATAACCGTGCCTTGTGGTCATGAAGAGCCACATTTGTTTGCGCCATCTATAATGATGGCCGCGCGTGAACCCGACGGCACAATGGGGTGGCGAGGAGAAGGTCTCCGATGCGAAGCTTGGGACGAATTGCGGTTATGTCGGTCGCGGTGTTGGCGACCGGGTGCGCAACAACGGGCGGCCAGGGCCTCACATCGTCTTCGAGCTGCCGGTCGCTGAAACAGCAGATTAACCGCATTGCTGCCAAGGGGCTGCCTCCGCGCAACAAAAAGGACTCCGACACATACAACCGCTTGCTCAATGATTATCTCGGCTCACGCTGTCACGAGGCGAAGACCTGAGACGTACATTGAAGAGGAGAGGAGCCTATGACCTCTGACACGCAGGCCTTGATCGCAACGGCGCTCGTCGGATTGGTGGCAGGTTGGCTGGCTTCGATCGTGATGGGTGGCGGTGGCCTCATCCAATATCTTCTGAGCGGAATTATTGGCTCATTCGTCGGCGGCTACGTGCTTGCCGCTGCAGGGCTCGATCTCGGAATCAAAAACCCGCTTCTCAACCGCGTTGTGACGGCGACCATCGGCGCCATTGTCGTCATCTTTGTTGCGCGCCTCATCGTTTAGTCTGCCACACGCGCAATTCACTTCCGCCTCGGTCGTCAGGAGTACACCATGGACTATATGGCCTTTCTCAGCGAAAACCCGGACCTCGTGATCATGTTGATCAACGGTCTCGTCGCGGGCTGGCTCGCTGGATTACTGCTTGGTGGCGGCGGTTTGATCCGGAATTTGATCGTCGGCGTGATTGGCGCCGCGCTGGGTGGGTTTCTCGTCCGCCAGGGCCTGCTCACCCTGCCTTACAACTTTGATGCCATCATCCCTTATGGCAATCAGATCACCGTTTCGACCATTGGCGCTGTGATCGTGGTGTTGATCGCGCGCTTTCTCGGCGGCCGCTAACGAACCCTAAGCCGCTGAGACCGTCGATTGCGGACCAAGATGCCACGTGCGGCCGCCCTGGCGTGGCTTGTCGTCGAAGGCTAAACTTCCCACGTTATCTCCAAACGCGCTCACGCTGGCGCCTAAAGGGACCGTTGGAGACGTCATGGATTCTACCCTCACTGGAGGCACCGCAAGACCGGACCGGTCGCGCCATCCGGAAAAAGCCGGCCGCCAAGACAATCCGTCGCCGGCAAAGCCGCCCTGGATTAGAGTGCGTGCGGCCACAGCCGGTGAATCCTTTGCTGAGAAGGTCAAGACCAGTCGTCTGCTGAACGACCTGGGCCTCAAAACGGTCTGCCAGGAAGCCGCCTGCCCAAACCTGAGCGAATGTTGGGCCAAGCGACATGCGACATTCATGATCTTGGGCGAGACCTGCACACGCGCCTGTGCCTTTTGCAATGTACACACAGGAATGCCGGACGCGTTGGACACGGACGAACCCGACAAAGTCGCAGAAGCCGTCGCTGCACTCGCATTGTCGCATGCCGTTATCACCTCAGTCGACCGCGATGATCTCGACGACGGTGGTGCTGGCCATTTTGCGCGCGTCATCAGCGCCATTCGCAAGAGGTCACCCAAGACCACGATTGAAGTCCTAACCCCGGACTTCCTTAAAAAGGCCGGCGCCCTCGAAACCGTGCTCGCGGCCCGACCCGACGTGTTCAATCACAATCTCGAAACTGTCCCCCGGCTTTATCCCACAATTCGCCCGGGCGCGCGTTATTACCACTCGTTGCGCCTCCTCGAGCGAGCCAAGGAGTTCGAGCCAACCGGCGTCACAAAATCAGGATTGATGGTGGGCTTGGGGGAGACACGCGAAGAAGTGCTGCAAGTAATGGACGATATGCGCTCGGCAAACGTCGATTTCCTGACGATTGGCCAGTATCTGCAACCCACGCCCAAACACGCCGCCGTCGCGCGGTTCTGGGAGCCAACCGAGTTCGACGCATTGGCAGTCGCCGCACGCGCCAAAGGTATCGAGCATGTCGCCGCCAGCCCGCTGACGCGCTCATCGTATCACGCAGGTGACGATTTTGTGCGCATCCGTGACGAGCGGAAGAAGGCCGGAGCCCAGATCTGATGCCATCTTTCACTACCCGGCGGCGAGTGCCCTTTACCGCACAGGAAATGTATGAGGTTGTTGCGGACATCGAGCGCTATCCCGAGTTCCTGCCCATGTGCGAAAGTCTTATCGTCACAAGTCGAACGGAAACACCAGAGGGTGCCGATCTCATTGCCACGATGGGTGTTGGCTTTAAGGCAATCAAAGAGCACTTTACAACACGTGTTGCACTGCGCCCGGCCGCACCCTCGATCGACGTCTCCTATCTCAATGGGCCCTTTGAGCACCTTGAGAACCAATGGAGGTTCCAAGATTGTGACGGCGGCTCGGACATCAACTTCTTTATTGACTACAAATTTCGCTCACCGGCCTTGGCGCTTGTGATGGGTGCTGTGTTCGACAAGGCATTTCGCCGTTTTGCAGAGAGCTTCGAAGAGCGGGCACGCCTGATTTACACCAGCCATTCCTTCCAATCGAATTGAGCAGCTGCTGCCACAGGTCTGTTGCTCTGAACGGAAGAAAGAAAGAGCGCGGGATCAACATCTGCAGAAACAGTTAGCTGCAGTATAATCGTCAATGTCAGATACATTGCTCAATACAATCTACCAAAATAGCAAAGACCTCCTAACTGAGGTCGGCGCACTCTTGGATGCGGGCGCGGACCCGAACGTCATCACCGAATATGGTGAGTCGCCGCTGCGTGTGGCCTCAAACAATGGTCGTCTTGATGTTGTGAGATTGCTGCTTTCGAGAGGCGCCGATGAATCGCAACTTGGTTGGACACGCATTTTTCACGTCATCGCGTACGGATCTATTGACAACATCGAAGAGGTGATTACTGGCGGTTCTGATTTGAAACATCGGGATTACTGGAGCCGAACGCCGCTCCTGTTTTCGATCGTCGTGGGAGACTCCAAAAAGACAGCCAAACTTATAGAAGCCGGCGCCAACGTAGAAGCCGTGGGTCATTGCGGTCAGGCACCCTTATCTTATGCGACGCTGCACGATGACGTAAACATGCTGAATTGGTTGCTGGATCACGGATTCGATCCAGAGCAGACCAATGAATTTGGCGACACCCCCCTGATCATTGCAGCGGAACGCGGCGCAACCAATTGCGTTCAGGCACTTATAGACAGGGGCACCAACATATTCGCGGAAAACAACATTCCTGAGCAGGCGATCGCGGTAGCCGGCGATTTTGCAATCGTCAACGCCCTGGTCAACGCAGGCGCTGACATTAATGACGTCAGTAAGGAAACGCGGGCCGCATTGTTGGGCTACAGCGTAGACGAAGCGCCAGACATATCCGCAGAGGAGTATCACAAGGGCAAGCGGCAAATATTCGGAAAATCAAACCCGGAGCGCGCTAATAATCCGTTCTGGTTGTCCATGGTGAGGTGTGGCGGATCAGCATATCTTGCGGCAAACAAATGCGATCCCAAACGCGACATATACAAAGACAGACCGGTATGGAGTTTCGATCGTATTGGAAAATCGATGACCGTTCTGCCGGATGGCCGTGTCATAGAAATTGCCGGGGAACACGAAGATTATTATGATCCCGACTTCTGCATTTACAACGATGTCTTCGTTCATGACTGCAAGGGCAACTGTGAGATCTACATTTATCCCAGAGAGGTGTTCCCGCCGACAGATTTTCACACGGCAACATTGGTTGGTGAGCACATCTACATCATTGGAAACCTTGGCGACGTGGAAGACAGGAGGCCGGGCTACACGCAGGTTTTCCGGCTCAACATCAAATCCTTAAAGGTGGAACGCCTGGAGACCGGGGGAGTAATGCCGGGTTGGATCAGTAAACACAAAGCAAGCTACGACGGCCAATCGGGCATCACAGTTAAAAACGGCAAACTGATCGTCGATAAGAACGGCAACCAGGATTACATCGCAAATGACCAAACGTTTACCCTGTGCCTGAACACGATGACGTGGACCAAATGCAAGTCTGGCTTTAACAAATGACACCGCAATTAGAAGACTTGGTTGAAGAAGCCTACGGGCTATTTCAAAAGTATAAGGTCAACAGTCCCCTCGACGTTTGCACACATTGCTGTGTGACAGATGACGAAGAGAACAGATTGGCAAGTCTGGTTGTCCGACGCATACCGCAAGACCTGCTCACAATATACAACGACTCGGCCAAGCCGACGCAATCAGATCAAAAGTATCTGAACGAGGTGAAACATTTTCTGCCGAGGTACATGGAGCTAATCGCACAATTCAAATATCCATCATTCACGCCTGAATTGGCCTTATCGCGGCTGGCATTGTTCTCAAACAGCGACTGGACAGAAAGGGAGTTGGACCTAATTCAAAAGTTCGCAGAAGCGTTCTTTCAACGTTGTTTGCATACCTATCCGGTACCAGATGCCTCACTGGTAAACATTCTTATCATGTTCGATAAGGTCGACCTTGATGTTGATCCCATGCTTGGATCCTGGGAAGAGGCGCACAGCGCGGAATCTGCCATGCATTTTTGCGATCTAATAAATCACGAGATCGACTTCGGAAAGGAACGCAAGCTCGTCAACAGCTTCGCCGAAGATGGTTTGAACATGAAGATAAGAAATTGGCTCTGTAAAGAAGGAGTGACCGCGAGCTTTGCAAAGACAATTGAAGGGATCATACTGAACCCCAAAGAAATTCAAGGCGACAGCTTGTCAAGCATGAGCGACGCATACGAAATATTAGAGAGTGGCGTACTCTAGATAGGTGTTGGTGTTCAATTCGTGCAATGTATCACTCAATCGCCGCAGGCCTGTTTCTCGCCTGATCAAGGCCAAGCGCGGCGTCAAGTCCCTTCACACCTTTGAGGTTTGCTAAATCAAGATCGGCATCGGCAAGGTCCGCACCTGTGAGGTCCGCACCCTCGAGGTCGGCACGCGACAGGTCCGCATGCCTAAGAATGGCGCCGCGAAGATTGGCGCCTCTCAAATCCGCAAAACGCAAGAGCGCGTGCGTGAGATTGGCACCCGCGAGGTTTGCACCCTCAAGCCGCGCACCCAATAATTCGGTACGAAAGATGTGCTCGATAAACCCTGTGTGATTGAACGGCTGCAGCGTCGCACCCTCGAGATTGGCGTCAGAAAAGTTGGCGTAATTGAGCCGCCCGAAGACCTGCGCACCAGAAAGGTCGGCTCCGACAAAGCTCGGCGCTTCATCGGGAGCAGTTTCGTCCGTCGAGAGTGCTGAATAAATAGAAGGGCGCAGAATACTCGCCCGCTTGAGGCTCGCGTTATCGAAACGCGCGCGTGTCATGATGGTGCGATCAAGGTGCGCACCATCGAGATTGGCCCCACTGAGATCAGCCCCACTGAGATCAGATCCGAACAGTTTCGCCCCATCAAGCCGCGCCGATTTAAAGTCAAGACCCGCAAGGTCAAGACCGGCGAGATCGCGGCCTCTGAGGTCGGGCCGTGCCCCATCTTCGATCTGAAACAACCACTCGGTGACATCACGCGAAGTGTAGTCGGCCGCATGTCCTGCGATCGGCAGAAGAGTAAGAAAGCCAGATGTGAGAGCTAAGAGTCGATGCATCAATAGCAATCCTTCTTCCGATCAGAGCGTCCTCCCGGCCTAAGCGATGGCCAACTCTCGCACGTCCAACGGCGAGTCTGCCGGAAATTCTCCACACATGCACGCCAAACTTTATGACAGGTGCGCACACACCTATCCAAACTCCGGACGAGGAATTACGGTGTCACGCGGGGACGGGCCGTGTGGGCCAAGGGAGCAGCAATCCACGTCATGTTACGCATCATTTTGAACGCTATCATTATGTTAGGTGAGGTGGCCGCCATCGCGGCCGTCGCTTGGCTAGGGCTGAACCACCCGTTCCTATTTGCAGCGGTCACGGCGGCCCTAAGCTTTGGCCTTGGGCTTTCGCTCGAAGCGAAGCGTCTTCGCAACGAGTTGCCATTCTATTTTGAATCGGGTGCGCCCCGATTGCTGTTCGTTCCCGTAATCGGATTTCTCGAAGCGCTGTTCAAGGGCATCCTCGCGGGGGTGGCGGCTCTTTTCACGTTCTCAGGAACTGATCCGAGCCGGCTTTACTGGGTCGCCGTACTCTTTGGCGTCACCGTGTTTGCAGGATCTGGCGCGCTTCGCCTTTTGTCGCTGCACGTCGCAGCGAACCCGACGCGCTGGGGCTTTTTCCGTCTTGGCCCACCATTGGGCCTGCTCTATTCGGCGGGGCTGTCTCTGCTGGCCCTCTTTGCCATCCTACCCAAGTCAACACTTTCCGACATTGGCTGGAAAATCATCTGGGAGTTGCCGCCAAAGCCCTCGCTCGCCCAAGTCAGCGAGCTCTTCTCACAGCTTAAGATGGCATTCGACGACTTTATCGTCACCGTGTTTTCAACTGTCATCGGCCGCGATTGGGCCGAGGTCGCCGGCATCGCCGTCAGCGTCAACGTCCTGGCCGGATTCGTCGCGGCCGTCTACGCAGCCGTCATTGCCCAAGCCGTGCGCACGGCCGAACAGAAACTCTTGTAGCTGGCAGAGCAACAGTGGCGCCGCATCCGAGCCGGCTGCACGTCACAGAGACCCGCTATCAGACCGGCCGCGAAGCACCAACGGTGCAAGGAGCGCAATGATCCCAAGGACCGTCAGAACAACGAGTAGAATCATCGACCCTGTACCCGCTCCCGAACCGAGAAAACGATTCAAAAGAGCGATAATGAGGTCGTACTTTACAATTGCGACCGCTGACGCCATGACGCCAGCGACCTTTGTCGCCATTTCAACTTCCCTTGTCATGGCGCCGGTAGAAGAACAACAGAAGCAAAAGGGCCCATGCACCGAAGGCAAAGCTCATGAACGGAACGATCGGTTTGAAGCCTTCATTCTGCGAAGTGCCATAAAGCGCATCTGCCGTCTGCACAAACGCCTGGCTCATCATCGGGAAGAAGATCATGGCAAGCGCCCCGACGATCACGCCGATTTCAATGCGTACTTGGTCAGCCGGATAGTGAAAGCTTATGCTGTTGTGACGAAGGGCAAGTAGTAAGCTGATCACACCCAGCGTCAGGAGAAAGAAAACTTTGAGCGGCAACACAAGTGCGTGAACAAAGTTGGTGAGCGACCGGTTCTGAACATTACTGTAATGCGAGCTGATCGTTTGCTGCAGGCGTTCTTGAGCGCTGCAACACTCGGCGTTCGTCGACAAGTACGGACTTTCCGTTAGCGGCGTCGAGGCAAAGCAAAAGCGCCGGCGCTCGGGCGCCGACGAGCCTTCAAAGAAACGATCAGGTTTACATGACCGGCCAAAGTCCGAAAGCCCCAGGCGGGCATGACTGACCGTTGAAACATTCTTGATCGCGTCGAGTATGGCGATGCGTTCGCACGGCGCGCCCTCGCTGCCGCACCCCGACGGCTCATTGGTGTCCGCGAGCAGCACCTCCGGTTTGAGATCCCAAACCGAGCGGAATTGGCTGGCATTCATCTTATCCGCGATCATCCACGCGCAGCCTGCGAGCACAATGAAACCAATGGCGAAACGCAGACGGCCAAACCGAACGTAACGCCAATACATATCGGTGAGCGCACACGACGGCGTGTAGAACGCTGCCAAGGGCAAGCAAGCCAAGTGTTGGAAAGAAGAGGAACGTATGACTGTCATGTGTGGCAAATGCCAAACCACCAGCTTCCTTGAATTCCCAAAGGAGAACACCGGTCTCCAGAAGAAATGCGATTGCGAGTACTGCAAATACGAAAAAGACAAACACGCGCGTGCCAATAAGCATCACCTCACCCCCGTCAATCCAGGTCGGCGCAAGCCCAGGCGGTGCGGCGGCACATCATGTTTGCGAGACCCCCACCAGCGCATAGCGCGGACGAAACTTCCTGAGCGTCAGCGTAACACGCGTACCCTCGGGAATGGGAGGCTGGTTCTGCGTACTGAAGACAATAACGAGCCCACTTTCGGTAACAAGCTCCCCCGTGTGTTCGTGCCACGACTTGACGGAGCCGTTAAAGACGTGGGTGCCAGGCTCAAAAGGATCTTCGTCGGACATCGGGGCCTCCGGTCATTCGCGTAGTGGTTGAGTGCGCAAACCCCGAGGAATGACGCGCGTGCTCCGCCCGGAAACTGTTCTGACCGGCCCACGCCACCCCACGAAGGTAAGGGCATAACACCCGCCGATTGTGGCGAAGTGTGAGCCGCCCGCCAACCCCCGTATGTCACGCCCCAAATATTGTTAACGGGGCTGTCCCCCACCACGTCTTGGGAAAGTGGGCAGGCGCATCGGCCGGGTGGCCAATTGGTGCCGCATCAACGCCTTGGCCAGCTTCTTGCCCTTCGGAGGTTGCACACTGGGTCCTCCGGCGCCCGTCATCTTCTGGCCAACCACAATGAGGCGCGCCACCCGCTCCCCGGCGTCCTGAAGATACTGACGGGATTTCCGGATGGCGGTTTCAAGATCCATGGCGTTCGGCGTAGCCGATTCCAGACCGTCGATCCCATGCGTCAGGACTCCATTCGCGTCGTCAGAGAGCCCGCCTCCAATTGCAACCACTGGCACCCCAAACTTTCGGGCCGCATTAGCCACGCCTGATGGCGTCTTGCCAAAGGCGGTCTGCAGATCGACGCGGCCTTCACCGGTAATGGCGAGTGACGCCCCCTCGAGGTGTTGTTCAAGACCCGTAGCCCCGACAACCAATTCAATCCCGCTCTTCAAACCCGCATTCGCAAAAGCGATCAGCGAGGCACCAAGACCGCCACCGGCGCCGGACCCCGCAAGGTTCTCGATGTCGACGCCGATATCGCGCCGAATGAGGTTCGCGAAATGCGCGAGATTTCGATCAAGCTCTTCGACGACCATCGGGCTTGCCCCCTTTTGAGGGCCATAGACGCGAGACGCACCTTTGTCGCCGGTAAGAGGATTGGTGACGTCGCAGGCGAGTGAAATCTTGACACGGCAGAGTGCCGGATTGATCCAGCGCGTTTCGATGGATGCTATGTCCCAAAGCCGTCCGCCACCAATGGGGTCCGTTATTGGCGCACCTTCGTAATCGAGAAAGCGAACACCCAGCGCCTGCGCAAGGCCCGCACCGCCGTCATTGGTGGCTGATCCGCCAAGTCCAACAATGATCTCCTCGGCGCCGCGATAGATCGCATCGTCGACGAGTTGCCCCGTTCCGAATGTAGACGCGGCACGCGGATCGCGTTTTGCACGGGATACAAGCGGAAGCCCCGAGGCCTCCGCCATCTCGATAACCGCCGTCTTCCCGTCGCCCAGGATTCCGTAGGAGGCATCGACTGGATCGCCCATAGGGCCCATGACCCTGCACTTGACGATTGTACCGCCCGTGGCATCGACCAGCGACTGGACTGTGCCCTCGCCGCCGTCGGCCATCGGCACCTTAATGTATTCAGCCTCCGGCCAGACACGCCTGAGGCCGGTTTCGATTTCGGTCGCCACCTCAAGAGACGTCAGATTTTCTTTGAAGGAGTCGGGAGCAATGACGATCTTCATGCACGTTTCCCTGGACGTCAGTCCACATAGATTTCTTACTGACTGCGCTTATCTGGCAGCCTTGCCGAATAGCCCGTCCGAGAGAATGCAGCGGAGAGCGCCCCCCACACAACCCAGAGCCACAAAACCATGTCACCACGCGGGCCAATCAATCGCTAGCATAAAAATCGACGCGGGCAGCGCCTATAGGGTGTTTGCAATAACCTATTACGCGGTTAACATCGTGCAATGACACGCATTTATGGGGCCAACCATGAAACTCACAAAAGGCAGGTGCCTGTGCGGTGGCATCCGCTACGAGTTCGAGGGCAAGCCGGATTGGGTGGCGTACTGCCACTGTGAGAGTTGCCGAAGGCACACATCCTCAGCAGTGGCGATGTTCGTCGGGGTCAAAGTTTCCCAATTCCGCTACCTGGAAGGCACACCGGCCGCCTACGAATCCTCACCGGACGTGTGGCGCTACTTCTGCCCGACCTGCGGTTCACCCATGGCCTATACGCGAGACAAGGACTTCCCGGGCGAAGTGCATCTCTATCTGGGAACACTTGAGGATCCCACAAAGCTCTTTCCCACCGGACACGTCCACACCGGCGAACAGCTTCCCTGGTTTGAGGTGAAGGACGAATTGCCGCGGTTCGACAAGCGCGGAAAAGGCGCAAGTCCGGTGCGTCACGGTGCCAAAAAGAAATAGCCTCCTCCATCCGCGAATGGGGAGCAGCGGGATACCCAGAGTGTTGTTAGATGTCTTCCCATCTCCTGCAGAAGAACACCTGCGGTGGTGTGCTACGCAAAACGAAGGGTCAGAAGGATTGAATACCGGATGACAGTGCACGAGCCGTTGAAGCCGAACCCCGAGGTCACGGCAGGGAACGTCGTCTTCGGCAACCAATTGCCGATCGCGGTCCTCGCCGGTCCGTGCCAAATGGAAAGCCGTGCGCACGCATTGGAAGTGGCTTCCGCCTTGAAAGAGATCTGCGTCGGCCTCGGTATAGGGCTCGTATTCAAATCCTCGTTCGACAAAGCGAACCGAACCTCACTCTCAGGAAAGCGTGGAATCGGACTTGAGGCAGCCCTCCCCGTATTCGCCGAGATTCGCGACAGCCTTGGACTTCCCGTTGTCACAGACGTGCACGAAGCCGGCCACTGCGGCCAGGTCGCACCAGTCGCAGACGTCCTCCAAATCCCAGCGTTTCTGTCCCGGCAGACTGATCTTCTTGTGGCGGCCGCCAAAACCGGCCGCGTGGTGAAAATCAAGAAGGGCCAGTTTCTCGCGCCGTGGGATATGAAAAACGCCGTCGCCAAGGTCGTCGGCTCCGGTAATCCCGACATATTGCTGACCGAACGCGGCGCGTCGTTTGGCTACAATACGCTCGTTGCCGACATGCGTGCGCTGCCGATAATGGCCGAAACGGGTGCGCCCGTGATCTTCGATGCCACCCATTCGGTGCAGCAGCCGGGCGGGCAGGGAACGTCGTCCGGCGGTGACCGGCGCTTTGTTCCTGTTCTTGCGCGCGCAGCTGTCGCGGTTGGTGTGGCGGGCCTCTTCATCGAAACGCATCCCGACCCCGACAAGGCACCATCCGACGGGCCCAACATGATCCCGCTGAAGGAATTTGAGGCTTTGATGCGCGATCTCATGGCCCTCGATCAGGTCGTGAAAGCCCAGCGCAGGGAAGGGCGCAGCTGATCACAACCGCGCCCATCTGGCCCGAACGGTGCCATTCGTCACCGGCCATACCTTCAAAGATTGATCCTGCTTAAAAACCACTGGCCATTAGCGCGGCGGCACCGATCACGCTCGGATCCTCGCCGATAGGAAAATTGGGAGGATGGTGGACCGCCACGGCACGGCACTCGCTCGGTGCGCACATGGGACCGGTGAGAGAATATCCGGCGGTTTCAAGAGAGGCGATGGACATGGCGGTCACAAGAAAACCGACCGCATACATGCAGATAATCGTTCCAATGGTACGCAAGATTAGGTCGGCAGACATCGAGACCCCCATAGAACCGTTACACGAACATTGCACGCCGAGAACCGGGACCCGGCGGCCGCACGTTCATGTTGGGGTAAGATCCTTTAACGCGACGTTAAGGTTAGAAAATTGTGAACATCACATTTGCTGCTAGGTATGCACCGTGCCGCACGCTGCGCAGCCGCGATCCTAAAGCCCTCAGGAGGGGCGGCCTGAAAACCCATTGAAGGTCCGCGTAAACCAGAAATAGAGACTGGACGGCACACTGCGCCCAAGTTTCATGGCTGCGGCCATCGGCCATGGAAAAGAGATGTCCAGATCGCCCCGCCTCAGTCCCCAGAAGATCCGGTCCGCGGCATCCTCAGCTTTGATCATAAACGGCATCGGAAACGTGTTGGGGCGCGTCATCGGCGTCTCGACAAGACCAGGATTGATGACGCTCACTTTGACGCCGGTGTAGTGAACTTCGTGCCTTAGGCATTCCCCAAGGTTGATGACAGCGGCCTTTGTTGGCGCATAGGCAGCCGACTTCGGCAGACCGCGAAAACCGGCAACCGAGGACATAAGTGCGATCTGCCCCTTGTCGCGCTGAAGTATGTCTGGGAGCACCGCTTCAATTGCGTTTGTTATGCCGAAAAAGTTCACGTCCATCGATTTGGCACAAAGCGACGTGCTGAAGTCCTCAGCACCCATCGGCTGCCACAGACCCGCACAGAATATGGCGAGATCGATGGGACCAAGGTCGGCAGCAATGCGCCGACCGGCATTCAGCGTTTCATCGGCGTTCGTGACATCGAGTGGATAGGGCGTGATCCCGGGAGTCTCAGCGGCGATAGCTTTAAGCTCAGCCCCGGACCTGGCCGACGCCGCAACCAAAAGACCCGCGCGCGCCAGCCTTTCCGCAAGCGCACGGCCAATGCCACTACTTGCGCCTGTAATCCACGCAACTCTCCAGGAACGATCCACCCCGCCAATCCCTCGGCTACATCCCCGTTAGGGGCTGCAATAAGCGGGCGAGAAAGCCGCTAAATCGCATCTTCTTTTCGTAAGCCACAAGACAGATGCACCCTTCCGCGGGATCTGCCACAGGCCGGTGCACAGCGTCTTCATCAAGATCAGAAACGTCGCCCTCGCAAAACTCTCCAAGCTCATCCCGATAGCTTCCCGCCAGAATCAGGGTCAACTCCATACCCCCGTGTCCATGTTCCGGAATAGCGACGCCCGGTGCAACCTTCAACAGCCGCAGGCTTCCCTTTGCCCCCTTTGAGAGAGGCACCTCGACGTAATAAACGCCAGGCGCCAGCCATTTCCAAGGAAGAGACTTAAGATCTGACCCGAGCAACTGGCGCAGCGGATAGGGAATGCCGTTTTCAGACCCAGCGGAACGCGAGGGTCTTTCACACGCCTCTCGCTTCGCCTCCTGAGCACGCATGGCAGGGACCGGGGCGGAACTCGTCACCGACTGCGGTTCGATCCCCTCGAACATCGCGGAACCAACGACTTCCATACGCGCAAGTTCCTTGCGGCACTTCGAGCACATGGCAACGTGAGATGCCATCACCGCAGCAAACGCCTCCGACTGCGAACCGGCAGCGCAGCACATAAGATTGGAGATGTCGGGATGATGCTTAATCGACATCGCGCTACCTCAAGTCCTCAAGCGCTTCGCGGATTTTCGCGTAGGCGAGGCGCATTCTCGATTTCACAGTTCCTAACGGCACATCCAAGCGGTCCGCGATCTCACGGTGTGAGAGGCCCTCTATGTACGCCAGCACAACCACTTTCGACTGGTCGTCGGGGAGTTCTTCCAGTGCCGCTTGAACGCGCGCCTTGCATTCGTTCTCGTAGACCAGGTCGTCGGGCATAGGATCTGAAGACGCCTCTTCGGCGGCATTCTCGGGCAACGGCTGCCATGCCGTTTCTCTGCGCAGGCGGTCGACCCGCAAATTACGGGCAATCGTAAAAATCCATGTTGTCGCGCTGCCTTTGTCGCCCGAGTAGAGGCCCGCCTTGCGCCAAACCGTGAGAAGGGTCTCCTGGGCCAGCTCCTCGGCCAAATTGGGGTCGGCACCCTGACGCATCATGTAGGACTTGACGCGGGGCGCGTAGGCCTGGAACAGCTGACGGAAGGCCTCAACATCCTGGAATCTGGCGACGCGTTGAAGAAGATCAGCCATGGGTCTCGCTATTGGCGTAGAGCACTGACGCCAGTTCCCGCGCAGGGCCTCTACGGTCTGAAGCATTAGCGAACCTCGCAGCTAATGTCAGCAATACGCGCGCATCCCCAAGCTGGATCCGCCGGACTGGACTAAGCCAGCTTCGCGTTTGGTGAACAAAGGACCACTTGAATGCACACCGTAACTCTCACCGACGTGGCGCTACTCCTGGCAGCAATGGCCATTGCGGCGCCGCTCGCCCGCATGCTTGGGATCGGTAGCGTGCTCGGCTATCTCGTCGCGGGCATGATCGTCGGCCCCC
Source organism: Hyphomicrobium sp. (assembly GCA_965222835.1). Lineage (GTDB taxonomy): Bacteria > Pseudomonadota > Alphaproteobacteria > Rhizobiales > Hyphomicrobiaceae > CBDCUQ01. Next base: position 1,264,376 of record CBDCUQ010000004.1, on the reverse strand, counting down.
AGGGCATCCAGGGCCTGGTGTCCACGGGCGAAGCAAAGGAGATCCTAGAAATCGCCGAGTTCGGCGTCGTGCTACTTTTGTTCCTGATCGGACTCGAGCTGCGACCGCGGCGGCTTTGGAGTATGCGCCAGGCGATCTTTGTCCTAGGCGGCCAGCAGTTCTTCCTAACGGCTCTCATTCTCGGGCTTGCGGCCTGGGCCGTCGGATTGGACTGGAAGGTTGCCCTCTTTGCCGGACTCGCCCTGGCCCTTTCATCAACCGCATTCGCGCTCCAGGTCCTGGAGGAAAGCGGCGAGCTCTCCACGCGCCATGGGCGGCTGGCTTTCTCGGTGCTCCTCTTTCAGGACATCGTCGCGATCCCGCTCATCGCCCTAGCGCCGTTCTTTGCCGTTTCGGCGGCTTCAGCCGTCGCAACAATCGATGTCTGGTCGGCGTTGAGCGCGCTCGGCGCCATCGCCGCGGTCGTGCTGTTCGGCATCTTTGTTCTCGATTATCTCATCCGTCTCGTCGCCCTCACCAAGGTAAGAGAAGCTATGACGGCGGCGGCCTTGCTCACAGTGGTGGCGGCGGCTCTCGCGATGCAGAAGGCGGGTGTATCACCGGCGCTGGGAGCCTTCATCGCCGGTGCGCTGTTGGCGGACAGCTCCTACCGGCATCAGCTCGAAGCTGACATCGCGCCGTTCCAGGGGCTGCTACTGGGGCTCTTCTTCACGGCCGTCGGGATGTCGCTCAACATCCACCTTCTTCTCGGCGAACCCCTGTTCGTCCTCGGACTCACACTAGCCCTGATCGCTTTGAAAGCATCGGTCCTAACCTACCTTGGCTGGCGCCAGGGATTGCCATTGAGACCGGCGCGGCGCCTCGGCATTTCCCTGTCGCAGGGAGGTGAGTTTGGTTTTGTCCTTTTCACCGCCGGATCAGCGGCAGGCGTGCTGAACCGCTCTGACAGCGAGATCCTCAATCTGGTGGTGACGGTGTCCATGGCGGCAACGCCACTCCTCCTGCTCGCCGAGCAATCCATATCCAACATGTGGCAACGCCCGTCTCCGGACTTCGACGAGCTCCCGGAAAAGGAGCGCCATGTCGTCATTGCCGGCTTCGGACGCTACGGACAAATCGTGGCCCGCATCCTGCGCGGAAAGGGCATTCCGTTCACCGCACTTGACTTCAATGTCGAGCAAGTCGACCTCGTTAAAAGGTTCGGCTCTCAGGCCTTCTACGGCGATGCGGCCCGGCCCGAAATTCTCGTCTCCGCCCAAATGGACAAAGCCACCGCCTTTGTGCTCGCCACCGACGATGTTGAGCACGCTTTGCGGATCGGTGAGGTGGTGACACGCCACTATCCGAACGTGCCGATTTTTGCGCGCGCACGAAACCGCAATCACGTTCACCGCTACTTCGACCTCGGCGTGAAGAACGTGCAACGCGAGACTTTTTTGTCCGCCTTGGAGACGACCCGGCAGCTTCTGTTGGAATTGGGGTAAAGCGAGCGCGAGGCCGAGCGCACCATCAGCACGTTCCGCGAACACGACGAACGGCGGCTCAAGGACGACTACGCCCATTACACCGACGTTGAGAAACTGCAGGCCAACGCGCGAAGTGATGCGGCAACACTCGAAAAACTCCTGGCCGAGGATCCGGAAGAGAAGGCAGAGTCCGGTAGCTCTGATCAGCAACCTGAGAGGAACCGGTGAATCCCATTATTGTGATCGGCCATGCTGCACTCGATCGCCTCTATCGTATCCATGCGTTTCCCGAGCGGCCGCAAAAAATTCGGGCCCTCGAACATATTGAAGCAGGTGGCGGGATGGCAGCGAACGCTGCGGCCACCATCGCCCGTCTAGGCAGACCGGTTGAATTGTGGAGCCGCGTCGGAGAGGACCCGGCCGGATATCAAATCCGCAATGACCTTGCCGCAGATGGCGTCAACATTGACCACGTCAAGGTCTTCAGAGGCAGCCGCTCATCAACGTCCGCCATTCTCGTCGATAGCAGCGGGGAGCGCCTCATAGTCGGCGAACGCGATCATGCGATGTCGATGGACACCGCCTGGCTACCCCTGGATCGCATTGAAGGGGCCGCCGCGGTGCTGAGCGACCTGAGATGGTTTGAAGCAACGCGGGCAGCTTTTGACGCCGCCAGGCGCGCCGGCGTCCCCACCATCATCGACGGCGACCTTGGCGGCGGAGAGCACTTGTCGGATTTTGTGGAGCTTGCGGACTACGCCATTTTTTCCGCGGCGGCGCTCGAAACCCTACTTCCCGATGTGGACGACGAAGATCGCCTTACGCGCGTCTTGGAAATGGGTCCTCGCCACGCCGGTGTGACACGAGGAGCCCGCGGCTACTATTGGCGCATCGCCGGTAGCGGCATGCACCATCAACCGGCCTTCTCCGTTCCGGTCGTGGACACGACAGGCGCCGGAGATGCTTTTCATGGTGGATTTGTGTGGGCCTTGGCGGAAGGGCTGCCAGATGAGACATGTGCGCGTATCGGAGCCGCCGCCGCCGCCCTCATGTGTCGGAAACTCGGAGCCAGGGCCGGATTACCGACGCGGCAAGAACTAGACGCTTTTCTCGCAGAACAGGGCGCCTGAGAGCCAATACGCGTGCGAAGGATGTGGACGACGCCAATATGCCGCTTCGTAAGCCCGTTTCTCGTCCCTTCCTCGGGTAGACGGAGGCCCGGCCCGCCGTTAAATGTGCCCGCAATCCAGGCGGCACGGGGCCGCGATCGAAAACAGGGACAAAACATGGGCAAAGCGGACGTGGCCGCCAAGTACGGCGAGATGGCGAACGCCATCCGCGCGCTCAGTATGGAAGCCGTGCAGAAAGCGCGCTCCGGCCATCCGGGCATGCCGATGGGTATGGCCGATGTGGCGACTGTTCTGTTCGCCGAAGCGCTCAGCTTCGATCCCGCCGATCCGCTGTGGCCGAACCGCGACCGGTTCGTGCTGTCGGCCGGCCATGGCTCGATGCTGCTCTATTCCCTTCTCTATCTCACCGGCTATCCGGGAATGGAGATCACCGACCTTGAGAACTTCCGTCAGCTGGGATCAAAAACCGCAGGCCATCCCGAGTACGGCCATGCGCCCGGCATCGAGACAACGACAGGACCACTCGGACAAGGCATTGGCAACGCCGTCGGCATGGCGCTGGCCGAACGGCTTTTGAACGCGCGGCTCGGTGGCGACGTCATTGATCACCATACCTACTGCGTCGCGGGCGACGGTTGCTTGATGGAAGGCATCAGTCACGAAGCCATTTCCCTCGCGGGTCACCTGAAGCTCGGAAAACTTATCGTCCTGTGGGACGACAACTCGATCTCGATTGACGGTCCAACAGACCTTTCCGTATCCGATGATCAAATCGCCCGCTTTGCGGCCTCGGGATGGAACACGCAGCAAATCGACGGCCACGACACCAAGGCCATCTCCGCAGCGCTTGCCAAAGCCAAGGCTGACCCGTCCAAGCCCTGGCTCATCGCCTGCAAGACCTTGATCGGGTATGGCGCTCCGAACAAGCAAGGCAAATCCTCGGCCCACGGCGAACCGCTGGGCGAAGAGGAAATCAAAGACACGCGCGAAAAGCTCGGCTGGACCGCGGCGACATTCGAGGTCCCCGCAGACATTCTCGACGCCTGGCGCGCGCTGGGCCGGCGCGGTGCCGATGCCAACGCCGCGTGGAAAGACGGTGTTTCTAAGAAAGACGCCGTAAGAACAGCTCTCGAAGCCCCCGCCGCCAAGTCACGCGAAGATGATATCGCCGTGGCAATCAAAGCGGCAAAGACACAGTTCGCTGCTGACGACAAAAAACGGGCAACCCGCGTGTGGTCGCAATTGACGCTCGAACATCTCGTTGCGGCCGTTCCTGAAATGATCGGTGGTTCAGCCGACCTGACGCCGTCCAACGGGACGCGCACAAAGCACCACACCGATGTGGCCCCAGGCGACTACAAGGGAAATTACATCCGTTACGGCGTGCGCGAGCACGCGATGGCCGCGGCCATGAACGGCATGGCGCTGCACGGCGGCGTTATTCCCTATGGCGCGACCTTCCTTGTCTTCACCGATTACTGCCGGCCGTCGATCCGTTTATCGGCGCTGATGAAACAGCGCATTGTCTACGTCATGACGCACGATAGCATCGGCCTCGGTGAAGATGGTCCGACGCATCAGCCGATTGAGCACCTCGCAAGTCTTCGCGCTATTCCGAACCTCAACGTGTTCCGGCCCGCCGATGCCATCGAAACAGCCGAATGCTGGGAACTTGCGCTGGGCGCAACCGAGACGCCGAGCATTCTTGCACTGACACGGCAAGGCACGCCAACGATGCTCCGACAGGATCTGGACGGCGGCAACCTCGCGGCCCTCGGCGCATATGTGGTGCGAGAGCCGGACAATCGCGACGTCACACTCATTGCATCCGGCTCTGAAGTTGGATTGGCCGTCGAAGCTGCAGAGGCATTGGCCGCCGACGGCGTTAAAGCCGCTGTTGTCTCCATGCCATCCTTCGCCCATTTCCGCGTACAGCCCGAAGCCTACCGCATGAGAGTCTTGGGATTGGTGCCCCGCATCGGCATCGAGGCCGCCGTCGAACAAGGATGGCGTGAGTGGCTCCGTCACAAGGATCACTTCATCGGAATGTCGAGCTTTGGTGCGTCTGCTCCCGGCGCCAAACTCTTCGATCACTTCGGCATCACGGCAAAGTGCATTGCTGAAACGGCAAAGAAAGCTCTCGCGTCCTCATAGTGTTGCGCCTTGAGATCATTGGCCCGAACAGTCGTATGCTGCCCATAGAGCCGCACCGGGGTTGTACCAATGGCCCAAAACGGGCAGATTCGCCCGGTTGAGACGGCGTGTTTCTTGACCAATCCGGTCGCAAACGGTGCGTTGGGCATCTGCCATCAAGGGGCAGAGGCGCGTTCGCGTCGTCACGCCAGCACCCATCACCGCAAGGGCACCTCAAACCTATGAAGAAGATCGCCAGCTGGGCCGCACTGGAAAAGGCCGCGTCCGAACGCATCCTTATCATCGATGGGGCGATGGGCACAATGATCCAGCGCCGCAAGTTCACTGAAGAAGATTATCGTGGAAGCCGCTTCCAAGACTGGAAGCAGGATGTCAAAGGCAACAACGATCTCTTGGTCTTGACCCAGCCCAAGACCATCCAAGAAATTCACGAGGAGTACTTGGCGGCGGGCGCCGATCTCCTGGAAACGAACACGTTCAATGCCCAGCGCATTTCCATGGCCGACTACGGTATGAAAGACCTCTCCTATGAGATCAACGTTGCCGCGGCCAAGATCGCGCGCGCCGCGGCCGACAAGTACACCAAGCTCACGCCCGACAAGCCACGCTTCGTGGCGGGCGCGGTGGGCCCGACCAACCGGACGGCGTCGATATCACCCAACGTCAACGACCCCGGTTATCGGAACACGTCGTTCGACGAACTGCGCTCGGCCTACAAGGAGCAGGTAAAGGGGCTGGTCGAAGGTGGTTCGGATATCATCTTGATCGAAACCATCTTCGATACACTCAATGCCAAGGCGGCGGGCTTTGCCACGCTTGAAGTCTTCGAGGAAACGGGCGTCGAACTGCCGATCATGATCTCCGGCACGATTACCGATCGCTCGGGGCGAACGCTCTCCGGACAGACGGCGGAGGCCTTCTGGTACTCGATGCGCCATCTGAAGCCCTTTTCCATCGGGCTCAACTGCGCATTGGGTGCCGAGCTAATGCGCCCCTATCTTGCCGATCTGGCCCACGTCGCGGATACGAGGATCTCCGCCTATCCCAATGCCGGCCTGCCGAACGCCATGGGCGAGTACGACGAGACGCCAGATGAGATGGCCTGCAAGACGGAGCCCTGGGCAGCCGATGGCATCGTTAACATTATGGGCGGGTGCTGCGGCTCGACCCCCGATCATATCCGGCACATTGCCGAGCACGTTGCCGCGTACAAACCCCGCCCCGTACCAGAAATCGCACCGCGCATGCGGTTATCTGGACTGGAGCCGTTCGTGCATGGCTGAAACGGCCACATTCTTTGTGCTATGGAAAGCCGCGAGCCGGATGGGAGCCGGCCCCGGGGGAGTACGTCATGCGTGTCATCAAGATCGAATTGCCGGCCACACTCGGTTCGGGGGATCCATCCATCAGTCTGGCCTCAGACCAGGTCAGGACGCAACTGTTCGGCGAGCTCCGCGCGCTCGACAGCGAGCTCAACGAAACCGTACGCCAAAGGGCGAAGGCCTATTTTCCCGAAAGTTTCTCGGTATTTGTGCGCACACATCTGGCTCCCGACGTGCTGGAAACCCGAACCGAACTCTGGATCGTCGATCCGACCGTCCGTTGGCCCTCCGGCCTTTTGACGCGCAGGGCCTGGAAGCTGTTCATCCCGATCCTGTCACACGTCGTGCGCGAAGCCATGAGCAGCCGCTTCGAAAGCATCATGTTCGACATCAGGGAAGAAAGCGCCACGGTCGATGTTTTGGCCCCCACCCGAGCATGGTACGACCCACTCGTCGTCGGCATCGTGGTCTTTCTACTCACAACCGTGTTATGGATGTACGCAGTCCCGCAGGTCCTATCTTTGCTGGGCGGCCAATCCGTTCCCTAGGAACGCCGTCGAGGCCGTCTACGTCACTCGGTTCTGACTGTGCGTGTCGGGATGGGCCGAGCCGGGCCGTCCCCTGACGCCGTCAGGACGCACCCCCGTAAGCAATGCGGACCTCGATCCGCCGTACGATGGGCTCCTCTAGAGCCTTAGGTCTCTAATTTGGGTCTTAAAGAAGATATTTCGAATGACCACAGCTTCAGCAGCACAATCCTTCATCAACGTCGGCGAGCGCACAAACGTGACCGGCTCGGCGAAGTTCCGCAAACTCATTGAGGCAAACGACTATGAGGCCGCGCTGGCCGTGGCCCTACAGCAGGTCGAAGCCGGCGCAATGATCATCGATGTCAACATGGACGAAGGCCTGCTCGACTCCGAAAAGGCTATGACCACGTTCCTCAATCTCGTGGCCTCCGAACCGGACATCTCCAAGGTCCCCATCATGATCGATAGCTCCAAGTGGAGCGTAATCGAAGCAGGCCTCAAATGCGTGCAGGGCAAGCCGATCGTCAATTCCATTTCGCTCAAGGAGGGCGAGGAGCAGTTCCTCGACCAGGCCAAAAAGGTCCTGCGCTACGGGGCCGCGGTCGTCGTTATGGCTTTCGACGAGGAAGGGCAGGCCGACACCACCGAGCGCAAGGTTGCCATCTGCGAACGGGCCTACAGACTGCTCACGGAAAAGGTCGGCTTTCCGCCGGAGGACATCATCTTCGACCCCAACATTTTTGCGGTCGCAACCGGCATCGAAGAGCACAACGAATACGGCATCGCCTTCATCGAGGCGACGCGTCAGATCAAGGAAAAGATGCCGCTGGTTCACGTCTCCGGCGGCGTATCCAACCTATCGTTTGCCTTTCGCGGCAATGAGCCAGTGCGCCAAGCGATGCACGCCGTGTTCCTTTACCACGCCATACAGGCTGGAATGGATATGGGTATCGTCAATGCGGGCCAGTTAGCGCTCTATGACGATATCCCCGTTGAATTGCGCGAGCTTTGTGAGGATGTGATCCTCAATCGGCGAGAGGATGCGACCGACCGGCTTTTGGACGCTGCGCCGCGCTTCAAGGGAGATGGCTCAAAGAAAGTTGAGAAGGATCTCAAGTGGCGCGACGGGACGGTCGAGGAACGCCTTACGCACAGTCTCGTACACGGCATTACAGAGTTCATTGATGCCGATACGGAGGAGGCGCGCCAAAAGCTCCCCAAACCGCTCGATGTGATCGAAGGGCCGCTCATGGCCGGCATGAACGTCGTCGGTGATCTCTTCGGTGCCGGAAAAATGTTCCTGCCGCAGGTGGTGAAGAGCGCACGCGTAATGAAGCAGGCGGTGGCGTATCTGCAACCTTATCTGGAGGCGGAAAAGAAGGCCTCAGGCCTCGAGCACAGTCCGGCAGCCGGTAAGGTCATTATGGCGACCGTCAAGGGCGACGTGCATGACATCGGTAAGAACATCGTCGGTGTCGTTCTTCAATGTAACAATTACGAGGTCATCGATCTCGGCGTGATGGTTCCCGCAGCCAAAATCCTCGAGACCGCGAAAAAAGAAAAAGCCGACATCATTGGACTCTCAGGACTGATCACGCCGTCTCTGGATGAAATGTGCTTCGTCGCGGGTGAAATGGAGCGAGAGGGATTCTCCTGCCCATTGCTGATCGGCGGCGCCACGACCAGCAAAGTACACACCGCGGTCAAGATCACACCGAACTACGACCGCGGACAAACCGTCTACGTGCTCGACGCCAGCCGCGCAGTCGGAGTCGTCTCCAACCTGCTATCGGATGACGAGCGTGACGGCTTCATCGCCAATACCAAAGCCGAGTACGCTAAGGTGCGCGAAAAGCACTTGGCCAATGAGGCCAGAAAGCAGCGCATCGCCATCGCTCAAGCCCGTGCCAACAAGTTTGAGATTGATTGGGCAACCTACACACCGCCCAAACCGTCCTTCATGGGTCCGCGCGCCTTCAAGAACTTCGATCTCGCCGAACTGGTCCCGTACATCGATTGGACGCCATTCTTCCAGACATGGGAATTGACCGGCCGCTATCCTCAGATCCTCAAAGACAACAAAGTCGGCGCAGAAGCCCAGAAGCTCTTCAACGACGCGCAGGCCTTGTTAAAGCGACTGGTCTCCGAAAAGTGGGTGACGGCAAATGCTGTCGTGGGTTTCTGGCCGGCGAACAGTATCGGTGACGACATCGAGCTCTATACGGGTGAGCCACGCCATTCCAAACTCGCAACGTTACACACACTGCGCCAGCAGATTGCACGTGATCCATCGCGAGACCGCGCACACACGGGCCTTGCCGACTTCATTGCTCCGAAAGACACAGAGCTTGCCGACTATATCGGTGGCTTTGCCGTCACCACAGGCATCGGAGAAGAGGCCGCCCTTGAGAAGCATATTGCCAAGACAGACGACTACCACCGCATCATGCTGAAGGCGCTTTGCGACCGGCTAGCAGAGGCCTTTGCTGAAAAGATGCACGAAACGGTACGCAAAGAACTATGGGGCTATGCCAAAGCCGAAAAACTCTCGAACGACGACCTCATCCTCGAAAAGTATCAAGGCATAAGACCCGCACCTGGTTATCCGGCCCAACCCGACCACACTGAAAAGAAGACGCTGTGGACGTTGATGGATGTCCACAACACAACCGGTATCGAGCTGACGGAAACCTATGCCATGTGGCCCGGGGCGTCCGTCTCTGGCCTCTATTTCGCTCATCCGGAAAGTCATTATTTTGGTGTCGGAAAAGTCGAGCGCGATCAGATCGAGGACTACGCCACACGCAAAGGCTGGACGGTCGAGGAGGCCGAGCGCTGGCTGGCTCCCGTTCTTAATTACGACCCAACCGCTTCAAGGGCCAAAGTGGCTTAGCGGCCGCGTCCATAACCCCGCTCTTGCTGAACAGAGGGGAAAACCGGGGCGTTCCATGGTTCCCTTGCAGCGAGAAACCCTCTAACTTGCCGCCAGCCGCCCAGAGTGCGGTGCCAAATTGGGGGGAATAGAAATGTTGGGACGTCTCGTACTTCTGCTCTTGCAGATCGTGCTCGGGTGGTTTGGCTCGCAAGCCTTGATGAAGTTTGTCCAGGGCAGCGTCCCTGGATCGCTCGAACTCTACGTCTTTGCCGTGATTGCTGCGATCGTCGTCTACCTGATCGGTGTCATCTCCGCGCAAATTCTGAAGGACGTCTGGACGCCATCCGGACACACGCTGTCCTGGGCGCTGGGCCTGGCGTTGATCGCCGCACTTCTCTGGAGTTTCGGACCGCAGCTTGTACCGCAGGTACCGTGGGGCAAGATCCCCGCCAAATACGCGGTCCTTGCCGGCGCCATTCTTGGCTACATGGCGAAAAAATAGCCGCAGCGTGGCCCCACTTCGTGCCGCGGTAGCCGACCACGCCGCAGGACGCCGCCACAACAACACAAATTGGAAAGGCGCGAGAGCTGTTCTCGCGCCTCTCAAATCTTGTGGGGGTGTTGTGATCGTACCTTCGTTACACCGAAACGATATCACGCCTCCTTGGATGAGATGGCTGGCAAAAGACCCTTGATTACACCATCCCAACAGTGATTGCCGCAACAAAGCCGAAAGACAGAAGAGCGGCAAGCCATGTCAATCGTACCGAAAATTCCATCTTTGCCTCCACAAACGAAGAGCGGGTTCTTCTGTTTTTGATCGGCCGAGAAAACACAACGCGGCCGCGACCCTTACTCTCAGGAAACGCGCTGGTGGGCGTCATCGACGGACCAGCGCGTGAAATCTATTGATGCAAACCGGCTCCTGCCAAGCGAAAAAGTTGATGCGGTGCGTCATCACTAACGTTTGAAACATAACACGGGTCACCGTTCATGCACGCGAGGCATGTTCGCCACGCCGCTGTGCCCGAGCTGCACGCCAAGTGCACCCCGCCAAAAAAAGCACCCAACCGGCATGTCTGTCGGCATGTTTTGGATGTTGCGCCGATCAACAAGTGGCGTTCAAAATGCACCCGCCCGCAAGTGTTGTGCACAAGCGACACGCCTTTCGCGCCGCAATAAAATGATCCAGAGCAAAATATAAATCGCCCTATTTGAGCACTGCCTTCACCGTTCAAATTTGTCCAGGTTGCGGCCTGAATGGCCTGGAGAGAGACTTGTGCACGACCCAACTCATGTACCGTTGAACACCGGCTTACGCTTCTCCAGAAAAGCAGCGCGTCCCTCGACGTAATCGGCACTTTGAAAACAGGCTTCGACAGCCGCATCGAGGCGCGTTGCATCCGGATGCTCAGGGTGGCGAACCAGCTCGTCGATTGCAAGCTTCACCGCGCGAATGGTCAAAGGCGCGTTGCGCGAAATGACACCAGCAATTTCTCTCGTATAACTTTCGAGTTCATCTGCGGCCATCACTCGGTTGACGAGCCCCGCGGCAAAGGCCTCGTCCGACATAAATTTGCGCCCGGTGAAAAGAAGCTCTTTCACCGAGGCGGGTTTCGCAAGCCTCAACAATGGACGTACCCAGCGCGGATTATATCCTATACCAAGTTTGGCCGCAGGAATGGCAAATGCACTCTTGTCATCTGCAAACCTGAGATCACAACACGCGGCGAGACCCAGTCCACCGCCAAGACAGAATCCATGGATCATGGCAATTGTCGGTTTGACGGCAGAGGTCAGCGCCTCGAAGGCGGCGTGATTAAGCGCGTCGTATGCTTTGGCACTATTGCCGGTCCGCGCCGTTTGAAACTCGGAAATATCAGCACCAGCCGAGAACGCCCGTGTACCTGCACCCCGCAACAGGATCACCCGCACGTCAGCATGCGATTCCGCTTCGGCAACAAGCTGAGGCAAGCGGGCCCACATGGCGGCATTGAGCGCATTCATCCGCTCCTCATTCGAGAGGGTGATCCATGCCAAACCGCCCTCGCGTTCAAGCCTCACGCTTGGGGTGCCCCGTTCGTCCATCATCGCCAGTCCTTGTTGAGGGTAGTGGTAGCAGCGCTTCTAGGACGAGCGAGGGGGCGGCTGCAACCCGGAACCGCCCGCAGAAAAGGCAATCTCAGCAAGGGCCCCAAGTCGTGGTTGACGTCCGCGCAGTCCGCCGATACCCCAGTCCGGAGAAGATGGGTTTTCGGGGAGCGGGTAGAGAGACCCAAATCGTCACAGGAGTGCAACATGGTCGCCAACAAGCCCCCTCCTGCCGCCGGCAGATCTCGGACCGCTGGGACCGCCAAAGTCGAATCCATTGATCCCACATGGAAGCGAATTCGCGGGGAAGCGGAAAAGGCAATGGCCTCCGAGCCAGCCCTTACGGGGTTCATTTACGCAACTGTTCTCAGCCACGACCGGCTAGAGGACGCGATCAGCCACCGCGTCGCTCAGCGCCTCAGCCACGCCGACGTGGATGGCGGCTTGATCGGACAAACATTCCAGGATCTCGCGGCAGCCCAGCCCGACATTGGTGCGGCTTGCCGCGCCGATCTCGCCGCCGTGCTTGATCGGGATCCTGCCTGCGAACGTTTTCTCGAGCCGTTACTCTTCTTCAAGGGCTTTCATGCGCTGGCGGCTTATCGCTTTGCCCATGAGCTTTGGCGGCAGGGGCGGATCGATTTCGCGCATTATCTGCAGAGCGAATGTTCACGCGTTTTCGCCGTCGACATCCATCCCGCTGCACGCATCGGCAGAGGCATTTTGATCGACCACGCTACCGGCGTCGTCATCGGCGAGACCGCTGTTGTCGGCGACAATTGCTCCTTCTTGCACGCCGTCACGCTCGGTGGCAGTGGCAAGCAGACGGGTGATCGCCATCCGAAGGTCGGATCAAATGTGCTGATTGGCGCTGGCGCAAAGGTTCTCGGCAACATCCACATTGGCAACAGCTCGCTCATTGCCGCGGGCAGCGTCGTACTCCAGGACGTGCCGCCACACATGACCGTTGCCGGTGTGCCTGCCAAGGTGGTCGGCCGTTGCGCCATCGACCAGCCAGCCTGTGCAATGGAGCAGAGTCTGGGTCCAGACGACTATAGTGGCCTCTGACCAATCTTCCGACCTCAATATAGGAAAGACCATGAACAAAGAAGAGCTGGAACAGCTTCAAGCCTATTTGCGCAAGACGTTTGGGACACCGAACTTGAACGTTCGCGGCCGGCAAAAGAAAACAGATTCCGCCGAGGTCTTTATTGGTGACGAGTTCATCGCCGTCCTATTTCGCGAAGAGGAAGAGGGTGAGATCTCCTACCAATTCCAGATGGCCATCCTGGACGTCGACCTTGCGGGCGTTTAGATGCGGTCTTGCGTGCGGCGCAATTGAGGACCTCCATGGCACTCTACACGCTTGATGGTGTCGCCGTAACAACGGCAGGGACTGACAAATGCTGGGTTGCACCAAACGCCGTACTGCTTGGCAAGGTGGCAATCGAAGAGGACGCCAGCGTCTGGTTCGGTGCCGTCCTGCGTGGGGACAATGAACTCATCCGTGTGGGGCCGCGCTCAAATGTGCAGGACGGGTGTGTCCTTCATACCGACCCTGGCTATCCACTCGACATTGCGGAAGACTGCACCATTGGCCATATGGTGATGCTCCACGGCTGCACGATCGGGCGCCGTAGCCTCATCGGCATCGGCTCAATCATTCTGAACGGCGCAAAAATCGGCGAGGAATGCCTCATCGGCGCCAACACACTGATTGCCGAAGGCAAGGAGATTCCGCCGCGCTCCATGGTGCTCGGATCTCCCGGAAAGATCGTGCGCCAGCTTTCCGACGAAGACGTCGAAAAACTCCAAGGCCCAGCACGCCGCTACGTTGCAAACTGGAAGCGCTATCAAAAAGGATTGGCGCCGCCGGCTTAGCGGCGCCAATCGCAAGTCATTTGTAAGATGTGGCCGCCGTTAGTGGCGTGTGCCGGCAAGAGACGCCGGAGCCGAAGCCGAACTCGGATCGAGTGACACCCACACCCGCGGGTCGATATACGACTGGCGCATAACGAACTCATACCCGGTTCGATTCCAAAGGCGGACTTCGTCGATCTTATTGTCGAGGACGTAGTCGCCTTGTGAGGTCCGGGCGGTCAGCACGGCGTGACCCTCACCTTTTTCATCTCGGACGACGGTGAGCAGAAGCGAGCTCGTTGACCAGCCGCGCGCGATCAGTAGGCGCTGCTTCAAGAGGGCGTAGTCCTCGCAGTCGCCGCGCTCGCCCGGCATTGTCCAATATTCGCTGACGCCATAGATCTCAGCGTCGGTAGCCGGTAGCACGGCGCGATTGACGGCCCGGTTGACCTTGTCGAGTTCGCTCAAGGAATAAGGCGTCGGCCGATGCCGCTTCTTATCATCCTTGCGCGCCTCACAGTCTTCAGGATTCTGTTCGCAGAACCGAACAAATCCGTAAGGAGGCTGAGACGAGCCGTACACCCGCATAAAAGCCGATTGCAAGTTCGTCTTATGAACAAGGCTGCCTGCAGACTGTGCAGCAGCCGGCTGTGTTGCGAACACACAGCTCAACGCCCCAATGACATACCCCACTTTGCGCATCACACGTTACCCCGTACACCAAACCTAACGCGATCTATCCCTCGCACCGTACCGAAAAAAAGTCGTCGTCCATTGAAGCGCGGCCTGAGCATTTGTTTCGAATTCGAGCGAATTTTTGATCTCGTTTGTCGGTCAGAGCTAAGCCCTTGTGAATCAGCTAAAATATTTTCTCAGCGCTTCCGGATCCTGAATGTCGATGAATTGAACACCGACCCCCGTCTCGTGGTGGCGGACGACGACCGATTTCAGCCGTCCGAGCATGACTTTTGTGCCGACCGGCGGCCGCGGCTCAATCGCGATGGAGGCGCCGGAAATGGATACATCCTGCACACGGCACTCGACGTCTGTGCCGTCGGAAAGCTTGATCGCGGAAGGCTTATCGCTAACCACAAAGCGTTGGTGGCGGCGCGCCTCGACCCCCGGAAGATCGTCCCGATTAATGAGCCAGGTTATCTGCGCGGCGAGTTTTTGCCGTTTGTGCTGGGTCGCAATGATTTCGATCTCGAAACCGCCGTCAAAGAGGTTTGCGACTTTGCCTTCGATCCCTCCAATATGATCAAAGTAGGCAATAATGCGTTCACCAACTTCGACAACAACCGGCGACATGATCGAGGCGCCGCCAACCGAGATATCGTCAAGCTTGCACGGATATTCGTGCTTGGTCTGGCGCATAAAGCGGCCCAGCAAGGTGACGGAATATCGCTTGTAGCGATCGGGCTGAGGCGGGGTGAGCGCTTCCGGCGCCGGCGATTGTCGGACTGCGGTTGCAGGATTGGAGGGCATCTGCTGGTCCATATCGTTCCCGTTGGGTGCCATTGATCCGCAGGGTGCGGCGGCTCAAGGAGCTGCACGGCCGAGGGTCAGGCGGGAGTATGGCGGCAGAGGACTTAACAGATGCTAAATGACAGACCTATTTTGACACGGTTGTCGATTGGCCTGGGGCCTGGACCCCGGCAAGACTTTGGGCCGCTCTAAAGGTCGTCGTCCGCAGATGAAGACAGCCCGCCCTCATAGACCCGGAATTGACGCCGGTCCTGACGGACAATGCGCCCTGTCCGAATGTATGGCTGAAACGGGGATTGGCGATCATTGCCGTTGAGGAAGGCATGGGGACGGCCATCGGGCCAAATTACTTCGTAGGATATCAGGCGCTTCAGCGCAAATGGCTCCTGATCGAAAATCTCGTCGGCCTGCTCGCGGCTTATGGTGCCCATGACTCGCTCGATAGATCCATGCGTGTGGACGAGAGGGAGTAGGATCAACTCGAAAACCGCCGGCTCTCCGGAAGAAGGTGTTGCCTCGAACGTCAAGACTTCGACACAGGCCTTCGCACGAACGTCCTCGAGAATTCGCAGAAGCTCCTCATGATCTCCGCTGGCCCAACCTGCAAAAAAGCTGCTCCCCCGGGTCTCCTCCCCAAACCGTTCGCAAATCCGCGTCCCTACCAATCTGTATCGAAAATCACCGTCACGGGTATACTCAAGAATAAACGTATCCGGCAGAAGCGAGCCGATCCGCGCCGGCTCGATATCGAACCTCTGGGGCGCCATTCGGCCATTGCGCACATCATTCCAATACGCGTAGATAATCTGGCTGGTTTTGTTCTTCATCTGCGGCTCTATCAGACCACCAAGAGTAAATCGAGGCGCCACAAGAGGTGCGCGTCCCGCGTCCGGTTTGATGAGCAGCTTCCGTGCCAATCGGAGGTCCCATTAGTTAACGTCTTGCACGTTAACGTGGCCGCGCGCGGAGATGTCGTTAACGCGCTGGCATCATCCGGCCCCTCGGGTCTCGGATCGGTTAGGATTTGGAGTGGCGGAGACAACAAATGGCACGCGAGCGGATCTTTAATGTGCCGGGCGCGGTGCTTACCGTTTTGGCCGCATTAGTCGGCGTGCACCTCTTGAGGGCTGTGCTGTCACCACAGGATGACCTATGGCTCGTATATTTATTGGCTTTTGTGCCAGCACGATACGCTGGATACGCTTCAGAGTTCCCCGGCGGCACAACGACGGCATTTACCTCATTTCTTAGCCATGCCTTCGTTCACGGAAACCTCTTACACCTCGGTTTTAACGCAGCGTGGTTGCTGGCCTTCGGAGGTGCGATTGCAAAGCGGATTGGTAGCCTCAGGTTCATCGCGTTCTTTTCGTATACCGCAATCATGGGGGCGGCCTTCTTCCTCATGCTCAACTGGGGTCTAGCGGTTCCCGTCGTCGGCGCTTCAGGCGCGATATCCGGGTTAATGGGTGCCGTTTTCCGGTACCTGTTCTCGGCACTTGAGTCCGGTGGCATATCGCAATTGCAGGATGAAACCGCACATACACCGTTGATGCCTCTCGCATCTGCGTTGCGCGATCGCAGGATTGTTTTCGCAATTGCGATATGGCTGGGCTTGAATGCACTTGCCGCCATAGGTATCGGAACAAGCGATGTTTCGGGCTCAATTGCTTGGGAAGCTCATATTGGAGGCTTTATTGCCGGGTTTATGACATTTAGTTTATTTGATGTGCACTTGCGAAATAGCACCCGCGAAAAACCAACGCAGTATTAGGGTCTTGCGCCGGACGCAAATTTCTCGCACCCTGAAAACAGCGCCGGGGCCAGCTGGCCCCTGCGTGCAAATCGCGTTGAGTTCAATTTCAGCATCCGCGCGCCTCTAGCGGCGCAGTTCATGCAAGACTTGTCGAAAAGATAACGAGAGAGACAGACTTGGAGGAAAGATCAATGAACGTTGCGGGCATCCTGAAAGTCAAAGGGCGGGCCGTGACTACAGTAAGGCCGGCCTCGACGCTTTGTGAAGTGGCTCAGAAGCTTTCGGCCAAACGGATTGGCGCGGTCGTCGTCGTCGGCGATCACGGAACGGTTGCTGGGATCATTTCTGAACGCGATGTCATCAGGGCCATCGGCGACCGCGGGCCCGAAGCCCTCCAGTCGCCTGTTGCCGAGTTTATGACGCGAGATGTGGTGGCATGCAGTGAAACCAGCCTAGTGGACGAGCTCATGCAGATGATGACACGCGGCCGGTTCCGGCACTTGCCCGTTCTCGAAGATGGTGCACTCGTGGGCATCATTTCAATCGGTGACGTCGTCAAACATCACGTGGCCGAGGTCGAAATGGAAGTCTCCGCCATGCGCAGTTATCTGGCGACTGGCTGACGTCGGGGCGACATTCGGACGCTAAATGATAGCCGGCTCTTTCGAGAGCCGGCTTTTGCGCACCTCGAGCTCCCGCATAAGATCGTCAATCTCGCGATTGGCCGCCGCTTCACCGCGCGCGATCAGCTCGTCCGCACGGTGAAAATCAAACAGATTGATCCCGTGCAAGCGCGGGCTGATCATCGCATCAGGAGGATCGCCGGCAAGACGCGATCGCGCGATGCGATCTTGCGTGATGTTAAACGCGTCAATCATCACAGTGGAGATGCCGGGGACGTCGTCACCGCGTCCGAAGAGCTGCCGCTGCAAAAGACGCCGCACCGAGATCCCATTTTTCATGTCGGTCTCTGAATCGGAATCCTCCGGCGCCACGTCGCGTTCGTGTGCCTGGATAGCCGCTGCTGCGCGCGATGAGATATCGAAGTTGAGATTAACGGCAATGACATAGCGTGCGCCCAGCGCGCGGCAGACCGTAACCGGAATCGGATTGACGAGCGCTCCATCGAACAGCCAGCGGCCATCGATCTTTACCGGCCGGAAAATACCAGGCAACGCGTACGACGCGCGCATGGCGTTCACCAGATGTCCTCGTGACAACCAGACTTCGTGCCCGGAACCAATTTCCGTGGCCACCGCTGTATACCGCCTGTCGAGGCTTTCGATCGTCGTGTCGCCCAGATATGATTCGAGCTGATCGCACAGGCGTTGCCCATTAATGAGGCCGGTGCCCGCGAAATTGAAATCCAGATACCCGAGCACGCGGCGCTTGTTGAGGCTACTCGCGAACTCCTCAAGCTGATCGAGATGATTTGCGACGTAACAGCCGCCGACAACCGCGCCAATAGAGGTGCCCGCGACGATATCGGGCCGAAGACCGGCTTTGGTGAGGGCGCGGACAACACCGATATGCGCCCAACCGCGGGCAGCGCCGCCGCCGAGGGCAAGACCGATTTTCCCAACCGCGCTGCTCATCCTCTGCCTCCGCAATTCCCCGCCCGACGCTCCCTCCGGGCGCACTGGATTGCACAGTGCCGTGCAACGGACATGCCGCATTAACGTTTTGCATGCTCCTTCAGCATGCCGATGAGAATCTTACCAAGAGGCTATCATGGTAAAATTAAAGGGGGACTACCCACTTTGTGATCAATCGTCATTTCGCAACGCATTAAAAAATCGGCAGAAATTCCGCTTCTTTGTTTGCGCTGCAATGATCCGCGCGCCCGTGAAAAGGAGCCCATCCTACAGGCGTTCAAGCCTGCCGGATGCTGCGCCGGGCCTAAGAACCAAAGAGCGGTAGAAGCAACTCTTGGCGCCAGTGTGACAGGCAACACCTTTGCCAGCGACCCGCACTTTGAGCAAAAGGGCGTCCTGATCACAGTCTGTGAGCAACCCACAAACTTCAAGCGTATTGCCGCTTTCCTCGCCCTTGCGCCACAACTTGCCCCGCGAACGGCTCCAGAAATGCGCCTGTCCGGTCTCAATGGTCCTGGCCAACGCT
Organism: Hyphomicrobium sp.; assembly: GCA_965222835.1. Classification (GTDB taxonomy): domain Bacteria; phylum Pseudomonadota; class Alphaproteobacteria; order Rhizobiales; family Hyphomicrobiaceae; genus CBDCUQ01. Next base: position 1,245,589 of record CBDCUQ010000004.1, on the reverse strand, counting down.
TCGTGGTTCATCCAAGCGAACATGAGCACGGCCCCCGTCCCCTCCTCGGTCACGATCGCAGCAATAAGGCCATCGGCGTCAAACCGCGGCATGAATATGCTGCCACTCTCAATCTCATCTTTCGAACCAGGTGCCGCGAATAGGGGCGTTTCAGAAGGGGACATCGTTTCGGTTTCCCTTTACGGGTTTGGAGTTGCAGGCGCGGACCGGAAAAATCAGGAGACCAGCCCCTTGTCGGGCCATGCGGCCGAACCGCGCCGTTATCTTTTGAGCGCTTCGGGCTATATATAGAAGGTTCAGAGCCGCCTTGCACCGGACGTTTCGACCGGCCGGCGGAGGAGCAACGGATGGCAAATCTCGACGACATCTACAGCACACGGCTTTTGGAGCTTGCCTCCGATATTCCCCGATCCACGCGGCTGGACAAGCCGGAAGCGAGCGCCACGGCCCATTCGAAACTGTGCGGTTCGACGGTGACTGTCGATATCAATCTCGACAACGCGCGCATTTCGGACTTTGCCCAAACCGTCCAGGCCTGTCTTCTCGGCCAGGCCGCCGCCGCAATTGTCGGCCGCGAAATCGTCGGCACGGAAGTTGATGAATTCCGCAGCGTCGCCCGCACTATGCGGAGCATGCTGAAGGAAAACGGACCGCCGCCCACGGGCCGTTGGAAGGATCTCGCGCTGTTGCAACCCGTCCGCGATTACAAGCACCGGCATACCTCAACCATGCTGGTCTTCGACGCAGTCGAGAAGGCCTTGGACGAAATCAAATCCAACAGAAGATCCGACGCCGTGGGCGCAGAGGCTTCAAATTGAATTCCATAAAAACGGGCAGGACCTGTCATGCCGGTAATTCATGATCCCATGCGCGTGCCCGGCCGCCGCGGCTCGACGAGATCATGTCCGGCCCAACCGGATAGTTTGGCCAACCCGCGCCCCCGCCCGGCGCCTCCCTCCACTGTCATCCCGGCATTGAATGCCGGGATCCAAGGGGCCTCAATCTCGAACGTTAGACCCCGGGCGCAACACGGGCCACAACCTTGGTCGCATCCGTGGACGTCGTCGTTTCGACTGGAATATCGGAGCCAGTTGAAACATGGATCCCGGGATCAAGTCCCGGGATGACAACAGAGCCGGGAGGAGGAGTGCGTGGTTCGACCTAAATCAGACAGACTCTAGCGCTCGAGTTCGGCGATGCGCCGATTTTCTGCCGCCAAACGTTCCTCACAATCCGCGATTTCCTCGTCGGTGCGCTTGGTTACTTCATCTTTAGAAGGAATTATGGAACGCCCGTTATCGAGCGGAATCCGACCGCCCACACTGACTCTCTGGAGAACATCAAGATGCAGTTTGGCAAACTCTAGGCGACGCTTTGCAGCTTCCAAAAGGGAATTCGTCATGAAACTAAATCCTTTAGTCTCCAATAGATTCTATCCGAAATAGGCAGCCAGCGACTTGATTCAAGACCAAGCGCTATACAAAGAATGTATCGTCTCGAATGACCGTCGGTACAAGAAGGCCCTACGAATGAGGCTGGCCCAAGAGATCTTAAAGGCACCGATCCATCTCTACCGGTGGACCTTGAAGCCGCTGATCGGTCTTGAGTGCCGCCATCTCCCGACATGCTCGGAATATGCGCTGGAGGCCATCGACAAGAACGGCGCTTGGAAGGGGTTCTGGCTGATGCTGTCGCGCCTCGCCCGCTGTCATCCGTGGGGAACGAGCGGCTATGATCCCGTCCCCGACCTGACGGCGGCCCGGCATAGCTTCGCGCCCTGGCGCTACGGACGCTGGGCCTGGCGTTCGACCAGGGACAAACACCAAATCTGACGAGAGCAATAGAAGTTCCTCAGCGCGGCGCACGGGACTAGAGTCTGTCCAACTTAAGCCGAACCACTCGCTTCCGCTCCCGGCTCTGTTGTCATCCCGGGGCTTGATCCCGGGATCCATGTTTCAACTGGCTCCAATATTCCAGTCGAAACGACGACGGTCCCGGATCGAACCGGGGTGTGGCCCGCGACACTCCCGGGTTCCAACTTTCGAGGTACAGGCATCCTGGATCCCGGCATTGAATGCCGGGATGACATTGGAGGGAAATGACGGGAGCGGGCGTGGGCTGGCCTGGCAATTCCGGCTAGGCCGGGCATGCTCTAGGCCGCGGCGCGATCACTGGCCCCAGTGGCCGGTTGAGCCTCAACGGCCTGAGCCCCCTCAGCATCCGCCTCCGCTTCGGCCGGCGCCGGTGCTGCTTCGGGCGGCATATAGATTTCAAAATCGCTGGCATCCAACCCTTCGGGCGCATAACTGGTCTCCCGACCCAGCTGCGCGGCGGTCCGCATCAGGTCAAGCAAACTCTCGAAGGCCCGTTCGGCCACGTACTCGAACGCCTTCATCTCCCAGATGGTCGAGGCCTGATGCATTTGCCCCGTCAGGATCGTTTTCACCGAAATTTCGGGGCAGGCGTCATTCTTGATGAAGTTGTTGAGATGCGGGGCAAGAGACGGCGCAGGGATCGGGGCGCCCTGCGGGAAGCCCTGGGCGTAACTCGTTCTCTTGAAGAGGTTGTCATTGAAGAAATGCTTCTTGAGCAGTGCCTGCATCTCAGGTTCGACCTTGGCCATGATTTGCACGCACGGGCGCACCTTGCCTTGAATATCAAGCATGGACTTGCGCATCAGAAGTTTTGGCGTCTGCATCGTGTTCCCCGGTCTGGATTGGTCAGCGGCGCGTCCCATTCGCGCGGCTATCGAAAGGGAGAAGCTACCACCCGTTGGTATCCAATCCGTTCCGAAGTACTTCGATTTTTAGGTGTTTTGGCTGGCCCCACCGGCCACAACCGGCCCCAGCGGTCACGCCATTCTTGACTTTGCCCGCAAAAATCGCGATCTCCCTCCCCACAACGACTTACGCCGGTTGGTTCGCGGCGAGTGAGCAAAGGAGACACACATGGGCGATATCACGCTGACGTTCCCCGATGGCCGGACCCGCAAGTTCGAGGCCGGAACCACGGGCCTTGAAGTCGCAAAAGGCATCGCCCCGTCGCTCGCCAAGAAAACGGTTGCCATGCAACTCGACGGCGTGTTGAGCGACCTGTCCGATCCCATCGAGAAAGACGCCGAAATCAACTTCCTGCCGCGCACCGATCCCGCGGCGTTGGAATTGATCCGGCACGACTGCGCCCACGTCATGGCCGAGGCTGTGCAGGCGCTCTGGCCCGGCACGCAAGTCACCATCGGTCCGGTGATCGAAAACGGCTTCTACTATGACTTCGCCAAAGACGAGCCGTTTCACCCCGACGACGTGGCCAAGATCGAAAAGAAGATGCACGAGATCATCGCCAAGAACCGGCCATTTACGAAGGAGGTATGGAGCCGCGACAAGGCGAAGCAGACGTTCTCCAAGATGGGCGAGACGTTCAAGATCGAACTTGTCGACGCCATCCCCGAGAATGAGGATGTGAAAATCTACAAGCAGGGCGAATGGTTCGATCTCTGCCGTGGCCCGCACATGACGTCCACGGGCGCCATCGGTAAAGCGTTCAAACTCACCAAGTTTGCGGGCGCCTATTGGCGCGGCGACAGCAACAAGCCGCAGCTGCAGCGCATCTACGGTACGGCTTGGGCCACCGAGGCCGAGCTCAAAGCGTATCTGACGCAGCTCGAGGAAGCGGAAAAGCGCGACCACCGCAAGCTCGGGCGCGAGATGGATCTCTTCCACTTCCAGGAAGAAGCCCCGGGCTCCATTTTCTGGCATCCCAAAGGCTGGACGCTGTTCCAGGCGCTTATCGACTACATGCGCCGCGCCCAACAACGCGCCGGCTACATGGAAGTCAACTCGCCCGACATGATGGAAAAGCACTTCTGGGAGCTCTCCGGGCACTGGGAGAACTACGGCGAGAACATGTTTACGACGGAACTGCCGGACGAGCGTGTCTTCTGCTGCAAACCGATGAACTGTCCCGGTCACGTGCAGATCTACAAACACGGCCTCAAGAGCTACCGCGATCTGCCCCTGAAGATTGCAGAGTTCGGCAAGGTGCACCGCTATGAGCCGTCAGGCGCGCTGCACGGCATGCTGCGCGTACGCCACTTCACGCAGGACGACGCCCACATCTTTATCACCGAAGATCAGATCATGGAGGAGTGTCTCAAGATCAACGATCTGATGATCTCCATTTATAAGGACTTCGGCTTTGAGGACATTCTCATCAAGCTTTCATTGCGTCCAGAAAAGCGAATGGGAGCAGACGAGTTATGGGACAAGGCCGAAAAGGCGCTATCCGACGTCCTTGACGAAGTCAAACGCCGCTCAAACGGACAGATTAAGACCGAGGTGCAGGAAGGTGAGGGAGCCTTCTACGGGCCAAAGCTTGAGTACGTCTTGCGCGACGCCATCGGCCGTGAATGGCAGTGCGGCACGACACAGGTGGATTTCAACCTTGCCGGCCGGCTCGGCGCCTTCTACATCGACGAGCATTCCGAGAAGAAGACACCGGTTCTGATCCATCGCGCCATGTTCGGCTCGCTCGAACGCTTCACGGGCATCCTGATCGAGAACCATGCGGGCCACTTCCCTTTGTGGCTCTCGCCATTGCAGATCATGGTGGCGCCCATCGTCTCCGATGCGAATGATTATGCACTGGAGGTAGTGGAGAAATGTAAGGCCGCGGGCCTGCGCGTCGAAAGCGATCTCAGGAACGAAAAGATCAATTACAAGGTGCGCGAGCACAGTCTCGCCAAGGTCCCCGTCATCCTTGTCGTCGGCAAACGCGAAGCCGAGGAGGGCAAGGTCTCCGTCCGCCGTCTCGGCTCAAAAGACCAGAAGGTCATAGACGTGGACGAAGCCATCGCCGCCTTCAAGGACGAAGCTACGCCACCGGATTTGCGGTGAGGCGACTAACGCTAGATTTGCTCAGTTTTATGAATCTACATTTCACTGCATAGAACAACGATCCATGTATTTTTCAAAACACATTCTCACGACATCCTTGAGTGTAGACGAATGCGCGAAGCAGCTACAAGAAGCTATAGACCCGGACGGCTGGATTCCGGGCCTGACGCAGACGGTCACTAATCCTGTTTTAGGCCGTGTGAAAAATCATAAGTTCATCATTCGAAGATTGATTTGGTACGGAGATCCGTTGCAACCGGTTTTGAAAGGCCGGTTCCTTCGGGGGGGCGCCGAAACCTTAATAGAATACCGAGTGCGCATGCGGCCAAGCTTTGAAGTTTTCTTGTCCTTATGGCTCACATTTTCTTTTATAGCCTTGATCAAGACAACGGGACCCGTAGCACTTGTTCTGCCTATACTTGCTATCGCGGCAGTAGCAGGCTCGTGGCTCTTTAATAAAGCCGACGAACCATACTTAGCGGAATTTCTGGAAAGGACTTTGGAAGCGCGCAAGCTTTCATAACGCATCCATTCCGGATCGGTATCACCGCCGGTCATCCCGGGACTTGATCCCTGGATCCAAGGTTGTGAAAACCCCGGCACCTCACGCGAAAAACAGCAGGCCGCAGAAGACAGGATAATACTTTCGCCGCCAGTTGCGCCAGAATTGCGATTGTTGAGGTGAATGCCCTCTGGATCCCGGCATTAAATGCCGGGATGACAGATAACGTTAGAAATGCGTTCTGGATGGTAGCATTGAGGTCTAAGTCCCCCCCTTCACGCTCCCGATCACCCAATCCACGAACGCCACCGGATCGGTCGGAAACTCGAGGAACATGAGGTAGCCGTTCGCCGTCAAAACCGTCGCCAGCAGCGTCAAAACGACACTCGTGCCCAGAAGATAGCCGCCGCCGAGAATGAGTGAGGCAGACGCGAGAACGATGGCGATCTGCAACAACGCGATGGCAATCCCGAAATACTCCATTTGCGCCAGCGCGATCTTCCGCTCCACCTGTTGCTTGCGCGCGTTCGCTAGAATTTCCTTCTTCTCCTTCTCATAACGATCCGCGCGCTCTTGCCACTTGGCGGCAAGGTCAGGGCGATTTGCTGCTTCAAGCGTCTGCGCCGCAATCGCCGAATCCGTCTGCCGAATGTTCTTGGCTTGGAAATAAGCGAATTGATTTGAAGATTCGATGTGCGCACTCAGCGAGCGCCGGCCGGAATCCCCTTCCGCCATGGAGACGAGGGCGAGGAAAGCTGCAAGCACCGCGATAAAAATCGGTGTCTTATTCTTGCGCGCTTCGGATGTGACTTCCTTCAGAATGCGCCTGAGGTCGGCACCCACCAGTTCTTTTGGAGGCGAATTATCGGATCCCATCATAAAACAAGTCCTCCCTAGCCGGTCACAGCGCCCGCCAAAAACGCGCCTTTAAAACCGATCCCGTCTGACCCTCCAGCCACGCCTTTCTGCTTGATCTTCCGAAGGCTTCGCCGGGTCGCCCTAGAGTTTGCCCACACTTTGAGAGAGATCAAGACGCACCGCAAAATCGAGGTTCGATTGGGGCAATTCTGCACCCAAGGGACCGTATCCTGCCCGCAACGCCGGACTGGATTTCGAGGCACCAAGATGGCTTGATGCGGTTCGCCTGGAGGTATCCGATCATGCACCAAGGATCCCGTCGATCTCGATCGGACCCGTTTGACCTGCAACGTTTTGTCGATGCGCAGGACACTGTCATCGACCAGGTTTTGGACGAGCTCGACGCTGGAGAAAAGCGCACGCACTGGATGTGGTTCATTTTCCCGCAGATGCGCGGGCTCGGCCACAGCGCCATGGCGCAGCATTACGGTCTCTCAGGCCTGGACGAAGCCCGCGCCTACCTCGCCCATCCCATGCTCGGCCCACGCCTGATCGAATGTACGAACTTGGTGCTGGCCGCCCGGCCGCGCTCCGTCGAAGACATCTTCGGCTACCCTGACCATCTCAAGTTTCACTCGTCGATGACGCTTTTCGCTAAAGCCGCAACGGACGTGCCGGCATTTGCAGACGCACTGGCCGCATTCTTCGACGGCGAACGCGATGGCATCACGCTCAGCCTGTTAGGTGCTGCAGGTTCTTCCAGCTCGTGAGGCCAGGTTTGCCGCCGCCCGTTCCGCATCGGCGCGGCGTCTCTCAATGACGTCTCCCGCCATGTCGGAATACGCCGCGCGCACATCGGACGACGCCGTCTCCGGCCGTCCCGCATCGAAGGGTGGAAGAGGGGCGTACTCAAGCGCGAGTTGGACGGTCTCTGCAACTTTCTCGCCTGCGACCTCGGCAACGACCGTCAGCGCAAAGTCGATACCGGCCGTCACCCCGCCACCGGTGATGACATTGCCATCCCGCACAACCCGCGCCTCATCCGGAATGGCGCCGAAGAGCGGCAGCAGATCGCGCGAGGTCCAATGGCAGGCGGCCCGTTTGCCCGCAAGAAGACCGGCGGCGCCGAGGACCAAAGACCCCGTACACACGGACGTGATGTACCGCGCCTGCCCTGCCAGACGCTTCACCTCATCCAGATATTGAGAATCTTCGAGAGCCGCGGTGATTGTTGCCCCCCCCGGAACGCAGATGAGATCGCAGCTGGCGACGTCGCTCAATCGGACCGTGTTGGCGAAGGTGAGGCCTTCCGCAGATGTGACGGCGCCGCCCGCACGACTCGCAACGATCACCTCCGCCCCCGGCATGCGCGCAAAGACCTGATGCGGACCGGTGAAGTCCAGATGCGTCAGGCCCGGAAAAATCGCAAATGCGATCCGGAAGGGGTCCTGGCTCACGCGGCACCTCCAAAACGCATCAGTCGCGGTCCCTTAGATCAAAGATACGCAACCCACCTCACGTCTTGACCTTCAAAAGGTCCTTTTGCTCATTGGCGCGCAAGTTTTTGATCTGCCACGGAAGGCCATGTTTGCCGATGGCATCCATAAACGGCTTCGGCGGCAGCTGCTCGACATTGAACACGCCCTTGCCGGACCAGTGTCCTTTGAACAGCATCATGGCCCCGACGACAGGGGGAACACCCGTCGTGTACGACACCGCCTGCGCACCCGTTTCCTTGTAGCAGCGCGCATGGTCGCAGACGTTATAGATAAGCGTGCGCTTCGCCTTCCCGTTCTTCTTGCCTTTGATGATACAACCGATGGAAGTCTTACCGGTATAGCCCTTGCCAAGAGAAGAGGGCGCCGGAAGCAGCTCTTTCAGAAACTCCATCGGGATCACGGGTGTGCCTTTGTACATCACCGGGTCGATCCGGGTCATGCCGACACCCTGCAAGACTTCGAGATATTTGATGTAGGTGTCGGAGAACGTCATCCAAAATCGGATTTGCTTGAGCCCCTTGATGTGTTTGACCAGGCTCTCCTCTTCCTCGTGATAGATCAGATAACTCTTGACCGGTCCCACCTCTGGATAATTGATTATGCAGGAGATCGAAAGCGGATCGATCTCGATCCAGCGGCCGTTCTTCCAATACCTGCCGCGCTGGGTCACCTCGCGCAGGTTGATCTCCGGATTGAAGTTTGTCGCAAAGCTCTTGCCGTGGCTCCCCGCATTGCAGTCGATGATGTCGATGGTCTCAATCTCATCGAACAAGTACGCCTGAGCGTACGCGCAATAGATGTTGGTCTGACCCGGATCGAACCCGCAGCCCAGAATGCCCATGATGCCCTTGGCCTTAAACTTCGCGTGATAAGGCCACTGCCATTTGTAGGTGAACTTGGCTTCGTCGCGCGGCTCGTAGTTTGCCGTGTCCATGTAGTGCACGCCCGTTTCCAGACAGGCGTCCATAATCGGCAGGTCTTGATAGGGCAGCGCCATATTGATCAGAAGGTCGGGTTTCACCTTCTTGATCAACTTAACCGTCGCCTTCACGTCGTCCGCATCGACCTGAGAAATCTCGATGGGCGTCTTGCACCGTTTGGCAACCGCTTCACAGCTCGCGATACGCCGCGAGGCCAGATGAACTTTCTTGAAGATGTCGCGGTTCATCGCGCATTTCTGCGCGGTCACGGAGCCAGCGGCTCCCGCACCAATGATGAGAACGCTGTCCAATTCGCATGATCCTCCTCATGGGGCGCAGACCATTCCTGCGCCATTACCCGCCCGCGGCAGCACCACCGCTGGAAGCCGCGACATAGGGCAAAGGGATGTAGAATTCAACAGCTCATAAAGAAGGACACAGAAAGGGCGCATCCTCAGCCAGGCGTCTGAGGTTTGCCGTCCGCAGCTCGTTTGGCTTCGCAACACCCTCACGGCTCGTAGCCCTCGAAGATCGGTGCATCTGCCCAGGCTTCAGCCAGAGCACGATCTTCCGGCGTACGAACGGTCCAGGTAAAGATTGGCAATCCGAACACATGCCGGGCCTGCTCTGTAGCCGGATGGGGCAGGGACTTCACATGATAAGCGTAAAAGTGTGGCTCAGACTCGCCGGACTCGCCGAGATTGGCGAGCCGCGTGGCCCGATCATCGTCGATCCTGTCACCCCACCAAGTCTGACCGTCCGCGTCTTTGTACCCTCCAGAAACGATACCGCGCGGCACACCGGGTACGAGCCCCTTGAACGCCGACACAACCGCAGGATCAAAGCACATAAGCGCAATGGGTCCTGTATACGCAGTGGAAAGCGCGGCAATCTGAGAGAGAAACGCCGCGTCCGGCGGATCCCATTCGCTTTTCACCTCGACGACCAGTGGCACACGGCCGGCGACCAGATCCAGAAGCTCCGCAAATCGCAAAATGCGCGTGTCTTGCTCCCTGTAGCGCAACGCCGCCAGATCACGCGTGCCCAGCGCAGAAACAGGACCGCTCCCATCGACCAGGCGATCAAGCGTTAAGTCGTGAAAGACGATCGGCAGACCATCTGCTGCCGGCCTCAGGTCGCATTCGATGCCATACCCGTGCGCAACGGCCGCCTCAAAGGCCGGCGCAGTATTTTCGATGCGGCCCTGCGCGGAATCATGAAGCCCGCGATGCGCCGTCGGTTTCAGAAATACCGCCCTGTCCAACATGGGTCAGGCATCCGAGACCTGGAAGATCGCCTCAACTTCAACGGCCGAACTCATCGGCAGGCTTGAGGCACCGACCGCCGCTCGCGTATGCCGGCCCTTCTCGCCAAACACCTCGACCATAAGGTCGGAGGCCCCATTGATTACCTTGGGGTGGTCGCCGAAATCGGCCGTCGACGCGACGAACCCCGTCAACTTGACCAACTGCACCACCCGGTCGAGTGTGCCAAGCGCAGCCCGCGCCTGTGACAGGATGTTGAGAGCACACGCACGCGCGGCAGCCTGTCCGTCCTCGATCGTCACATCGCGACCGACAACGCCCTTGGTCATGGCCCCGCCGGCGGCCACGGCCAGTTGTCCGGAAACGAACAAAAGGTCCCCCGACCTTAAGGTGGGCACGTAATTCGCGACGGGAATCGCTGCCTCCGGAAGACTAAGGTTCAAGGCTTTCAATCGCGCCTCAATTTCGCCGCTCATGCCAAGATGCTCCTCTTCGTGAGATGTGCTACACAAAGTCAGCCCAGTGTGTGGTCTGCTCCTTTTTCCGCTGGCGGACCGATGAATGCAATGGCTGAATGGGGGAGGAGGCGCAGGCCTCAGACCGCGACGGGGCGCACGAGGGCGCGGAAGCGTCAAGCATTGTAGGATGAGGAATGGCATTACGGCTGAACACGCTTGTCTTGACAATGGCTGTCGCATTGGCGGTGGCGGCACCGGCACATTCAGATGTGACTTCAGGGCCGGTCGCGCTGGTTCCGCATCGCGCCATTTACGATCTGTCTCTCGAAAGGACAGCGCCGGGCTCCGGCGTTGTCGAAGTTGCCGGACGCATCGTCTACGAGCTGACAGGAAGCGGGTGCGAGGGCTACGCGCAGAACATGCGCTTTCTCATCCGCACATCAAGCGGGCAGGGCACGACCCGGGAAACAGACCTCAGGACATCGAGCTGGGAGCAGGTTCCGGCGCGACGCCTCAGGTTCAGCTCGTCGACATACCAGAACAAAGTGCTGTTCGAGCAGTCCCGGGGCCAGGCCAGGCGCGAAGCCCCGGGACGCGGCGCCAAAGTCGATCTCACCAAGCCGAACAAGCAGACTCTCGATCTCCCGCAGAGCGTCCGCTTTCCCATTGAGCATTCGATCGCGCTCATCAGAGCAGCACGCAAGGGTGAGAATATCTTTACATCGGACCTCTATGACGGCTCCGAAGATGGAACCAAGGTCTACCAAACCTCGGCCATCATCGGCGCGCAAATCCGTCCCGGCGGCGCCAAACCCCTAACCCATGTCGCCGACGGCGATAAGCTCGATCGCGTACCCTCGTGGCCCGTATCCATCAGTTATTTCAGGCCAAGCCACGCGCACACCGATGAAATTCCGTTGTATGAGATGTGGTACCGCTTTCACGACAACGGCGTCACCAGCGCCATCGTCATCGATTATGGCGATTACGCCGTCAGAGGCGAGCTCCACGATCTGACCTATCTGGAAGTCTCGGAGTGCAAACCCGACCACCAGTAATTTCGAATGAACCGACCTCAGTCCCACAGCCAGGCGGCGCCCCGGACGCCGCTAGCGTCACCCCATTTTGGCGGACGCACATCGACAAGTTTTGTGTCGGCAAAGATGTAAGGGGCCATTGCCCCAGGTAGGTCCGCATAAAGGTGCGCCATCTTCGACAGCCCACCGCCAAGCACAATGACCTCGGGATCCAAGATGTTGACCACATGAGCAAGCCCGCGCGCCAGGCGAGAGGTATGACGCGCGAGGGTATCCATGGCGGCCGCATCTCCACTCTCAGCAAACCGAACCACGTCTTCGGCCGCAACCTGCCGTCCGGAAGCGCGCGTGTGATCCCGCGCCAAGCCCGGCCCCGACACCCAGGCCTCCATACAACTTGCGCGGCCGCACCAGCACACCGGTCCCGGATGCTCGGACTCCCGCGCCCAGGGCAGGGGATTGTGTCCCCATTCGCCCGCGATTCCGCGCGGACCATCGAGGATCCGCCCATCAAAAACCAGCCCACCGCCAGCTCCCGTACCGAGGATCACACCGAATACAGAGCCCGCACCAGCGCCGGCCCCATCGATGGCCTCAGAGAGGGCAAAGCAGTTGGCATCATTGGCCACCCGAACCACTTGGCCGAGAGCGACGGTCAGATCCTGAACCAGAGGGCGTCCGTTCAGCCAGGTTGAATTGGCATTTTGCATCACCCCCGTCGCAGGCGAAACAGAACCAGGCACGCCCACCCCAACGCTGACCGCGTCGCCAGCCAAAGCCTTGAGGCGGTCCACGAGCTCCGCAATCGACTTGATCGTGGCATCGTAATCCCCACGTGGCGCAGGAATCCGCTCTTGCGCCGCTGTACTGCCGGGACCCAGAAGGATGCCGGCAATCTTCGTTCCCCCGAGATCCACTCCTATACGCAACTTAGAGACGGGGCCCTGGCTCACGATCCGGCTCCACCGGCACTGGCACGCGTGAGGAGATCATGCGCGGGCGCGATGCATTCGGGGGAAACGCCCTTCATGCCTGTAAATACAAGGAGAAGCGATTCATCGGACAAGAGATGACCGAGCACCGCGGCGAGTGTCTGCGGAGTACCGGCTTCGGCCCGCAGCTCTGCTGGGCCCATTCCAGTTAGGGCCAGGAAGCGCCCCAGCCGCTCCGGCTCCTCAGCCAAAAAAGCAAGCGCCAAGAGGGCGATAGCCTCAGCCTGTTCCTGATCTACGGCTGACTCTGTCTTTCGCATAAGAAGAACCGAGAGTTCAGGGGGTTAGCACCCGGTTAATTAAGCATGTAGTTACCCAACTGTGTGCAATCTGCTCTGCAATTCATCACCAGAATCGGTGCAATAAGGCTCGGGTGAGAACAGCGGGCGGACGTGCGGTCATGACCTACCAGGAGACGAGCGCTGCAGTCGAGGGGCCGCCGCGCACGGACATTGAACCTCAGAAGTCGGTCCTGATCGTGGAGGACAACGAGCTCAATATGAAGCTCTTCCACGATCTTCTCTCAGCCCATGGCTACCGAACAATCCAGACCCGCAACGGCCTAGACGCCATGGAACTGGCCCGCCAACACCGGCCGAGCCTGATCCTGATGGACATCCAACTTCCGGAGGTCTCAGGCCTTCAAGTCACGCAATGGCTCAAGGAAGACGCGGAGCTCCGGACAATTCCAGTCGTGGCGGTAACCGCCTTCGCTATGAGGGGCGATGAGGAACGGATCCGCTCAGGCGGCTGCGAAGCCTACGTCTCAAAACCCATCTCGGTTGGAATGTTCCTGCAAACCGTGAAGCGGTTCATTGGGGATGCTTGAGCTCGTATAAAAGTAGTAACCAGACATGACCGCGCGCGTACTCGTCGTCGACGACATTCTAGCAAACGTCAAACTACTCGAAGCCCGGCTTTCCGCCGAATACTTCGAAGTCCTGTCAGCGTATAGCGGCAAGGAAGCGCTCGAGATCTGTGCCAAGGAGCGCGTCGACGTCGCATTGCTCGATGTCATGATGCCGGGCATGGACGGCTTCGAGGTCTGCCGCCAGCTCAAGAACGATCCCCGCACCCACCACATCCCTGTCGTAATGGTGACAGCTCTCGACCAACCGTCCGATCGGTTGCAAGGGCTCGAAAGCGGCGCCGACGACTTCCTCACCAAGCCGGTGGACGACATTGCTCTTGTAACGCGTGTCAAGAATCTGGCGCGCCTTAAGATGCTCAACGACGAAATGCTGCTTCGCGCTTCGACCTCCCGTCAGATGGGTGTCGCTGAAAACGAAGCCCTTCAGAAGGCGCTATCGGGCAAAAGCGGGCGCATCCTGGTCGTCGATGATCATCCCCGCTCGGCCGCACGCTTGCTTGAGGCGTTGTCGAAAGCTCACGACAGTTTCGGTGAACAAGACCCGGCCACCGCGCTCAACAAACTCTCTGAGCACAACATCGATCTCATGATCTGCAGTCTCAGCCTAGGCAGCTCCGACGCGCTGCGGCTCTGTTCCCAAGTCCGTTCACTCGAAGCGACACGCCACCTACCGATCATCATCCTGGTTGAGCCCGGAGATGAGGCAAGATTGTTGCGCGGGTTCGATCTGGGCATCAACGACTACATCATGCGCCCGGTCGATCAGCATGAGTTGCTTGCGCGCGTCGCGACCCAAATAAAGCGCAAACGCCATTCCGATTTTCTTCGCAATCGCTTGAAAGAGAGCGTCGAGCTCGCCATCACCGATCCGCTCACCGGTCTTCATAACCGCAGGTATATGGAGGGCCACCTCAAGACGCTTGCCGCCGAATCCCGGCGCAACGGCCGTCCGCTGTCCATTCTCGTGGCCGACATCGATCATTTTAAGAACATCAACGACACACACGGTCATGACAGCGGCGACGTCGTGCTCAAAGACTTCTCCGAGCGGTTTCGCCGGAACACGCGCGGTGTCGATCTGGCCTGCCGGCTGGGTGGCGAGGAATTCGTCATCATAATGCCCGACACCGATATTGCCCGCGCATATCAAGTGGGTGAGCGCCTACGCGCCTGCGTCGCGGCCGATCCGTTCCCAATCCGGACCGACCTGCAAATCCGCGTAACCGTCAGTGTGGGAATTGCCACACTGGAACGTCAGGATGACACGCCTGAAACAGTGTTCAAGCGCGCAGATAACGCGCTCTACGCTGCCAAGCGCCGCGGGCGCAACCGGGTTGCCGCGGCGGCGGCCTAGACCCACCGCCCCCCAGCCAGGAAACGACCGCACAAAAAACAGTCATTCTTTCAAAAGGATGGCTGAGCCAAATCGCCGCCCTTCGCTCGTCTTTACCCTGCGGTCCCGCCCAATCCGGCGTCGACGGTAACGTCAATATGCGACTCACCTGTAACCAGCCTGTAACAGGCAAGTGAAAACTTGAATTCGCCATATCCTTCTGACAGACTAGCGGCTAAATCGCGAGAAAGGCGGAGCGATTTAGAAAGCGCGGGGCGGAGGGACATACCACCAATCGTACTCGCGCCGCTGCAAAGTTGGTTTCCCGCGACCCATTGGGTCCGCCGCATCTCCTGATGGACGCGGGTTTTCGTGGTTGGGTTCTGGCGGCTGGGGACGTTTCCTCGTTTAAGCTGCACGTGACCGGCTGCGACACCTGGTGGGACGTCAACGCCCTCTTTGACCTCCACTAGGTTACTAGACCAGGGGCCGTGACTACCTCGGAATGCTTACCCCGCTGCCGAGCGGTTACGGACCCTGGTCGAGGGCGTTCAAATCTTCCAAGCGAAATTCGCCAAGAAAGAAGCACTCAGTCAGGGTGTATGACTCCGATTGTCTCGACGTGTGCCGCTCCGTCGAATAGCCGGCACCAAACCGGATCCCCCGGCAATCCAGCTTCACTTGATTTTCGTTTCCTTGAACTCGACGTGCTTGCGCACAACCGGATCATATTTCCTGAATACGATCTTTTCGGTCGAGGTGCGCGGGTTCTTCTTTGTCACGTAGAAGAAGCCGGTTCCGGCGGTTGATAACAGCTTGATCTTTTGAGTGATCGGCTTGGCCATAAGGGAGATGCCCAGATTTTCCTGAATGAAGTTGGGCGCAACATACGCCCCCGAATGGGCCTGTCAAGGTGGCGGACCATCACAGGACAAGGGCACGTTCGCACCAACCCCACAGCGACAGTGGCAGCCCGAATTGGGCCCGCCAGGCCCCTCAGAATTACGTTTCCGGTTCCCGGCCAAAGACCTGAGCCAGACGCGCGAACCCCTCGACCGGAACCTGTTCGGCACGGAGATTTGGCTCAAGTCCTGCACTGCGCAGCAAGAGCTCGGGGAACGGCGTGAGCGTCTTGAGACTGGAGCGCAGCATCTTGCGCCGTTGACCAAATGCCGCCGCTGTGACGCGTGCGAGCGCTGCCACCGAGCAGCCAGGCTGCGGCGATGATCGCGGCGTCAGCACCACGACCGAAGAATCCACTTTGGGCGGAGGCACAAAAGCCGAGGGCTTCAATGTCATGGCAACACGCGCCTCGGTGCGCCATTGCGCCAAAACCGCAAGCCGCCCGTACGCCTTCGATCCCGGATCAGCGATCAGACGTTCGCCAACCTCTCTTTGAAACATGAGCGCCATACGGTCCCACCACGGCGGCCAGGGCTCCGCCTCAAGCCAATCGACCAGAAGCACCGTTGCAATCGCATACGGGAGGTTGGCCGCGATGATTGCTTTTCCAGGACAACCCTTGAGAAGCGCCTGCCAATCCATATTAACCGCATCACCCTCATGCACGACCAAACGCCCAGGGTAATGGTCCGCAATGTCGTCCAACGCCGGCCGGCATCTCTGATCGCGCTCCACCGCAATAACTTTTTCGGCCCCCTCGAGCAACAGAGCACGCGTCAGCCCGCCGGGCCCCGGACCAACCTCAAGGACCCAGCGGCCGTCCAGCGGGCCGGCCGCGCGCGCAATGCGCCGCGTAAGATTGAGATCAAGAATGAAATTCTGGCTGAGGCTCTTTTTCGCCCGCAGGCCGTAAGCCGCAATAACATCCCGGAGCGGAGGCAACCCGTCCGGACTGTTCAGACGCGTCACGACAGAGGCCTCCATCTCATGCCGCACACACTCACCCCTTAAGCCCCAGCGATATCTCGTGATTGCGTGCTGCTGCCATCGCGCTGGCAAGCTTTAACGCAGCAACAAAGCTCGACGGATCGGCCGCGCCACGGGCCGCAATGTCAAAGGCGGTCCCATGATCCGGCGACGTCCGCACAAAGGGAAGGCCGAGAGTGACGTTCACGCCGCTCTCGAAGGCCAGAATCTTGAGCGGGATTAGTGCCTGGTCATGGTACATCGCAAGCGCCGCATCGTAGGACGCCCGTGCCTTGGCATGAAACATCGTGTCCGCCGGATGCGGCCCCGTGACCTGCACGCCGGTCCGCCTCCAATCTCGAATGGCAGGAGCGATAATCTCGACGTCCTCCCGGCCCAGCGTACCGTCCTCACCCGCATGCGGATTCAAACCTGCAACCGCAATACGTGGTACGGCGATGCCGAAGTCGCGACGCAAAGCATCCGCCATCTCCGAAAGTGTGTCATGAATGAGCTGACGCGTAATCCGGCCCGGCACCTCAGCCAGCGGCACGTGCACTGTCAGCGGCACGACGCGCAGATCATCCGAAACAAGCATCATGACGGGATGACAGCGCACGCCCGGATCATGACGCTCGGCAAGATACCCGAGATACTCCGTATGGCCCGGATGCGTGAACCCCGCCGTATAGAGAACGCTTTTCGCGATCGGGCAGGTGACAAGCGCCGACGCGTCACCGGAGCGCACGGCCTCAACCGCCTGGTCGATCGCAGCGATCACCGGACCCGCATTGGCGCCGTCCGGCTCTCCCGGTGTGGCTGGGGCCGAGAGAGCCACGTGCCTGACCGGAAGACCCGTGTCAAAAAGTTCCGTTGCTATTTGCGCCGTATCGGTGGCCACCACCGGAATATCGAGCTGAAAGTGGCGCGACCGCGCCTTGACCGCATCTATGTCCGCAAAAAGAACAAACGGGGCGAGTGCGCAATCCCTGCGCGCCAGCCAAGCCCGCAGCGCGATCTCAATGCCAATACCTGCCGGATCGCCCATCGTCACGGCGAGAGGAGGGAGCCCCCTAGCGCCGGAGGCAGCCTTTGTCATCGGAACTCGATGGCCGCGTCCTGCCTCAGATCTTTGAGGTGCTTGCGCGCCATGATTTCGAATTCTTTCGAGCGAAGCGTGACTTTCGCATCTTGGCGCTTCTTGTCGTCCGCAGAGACGACCTTACGCCCGCATACAGCCCACAGCTCGACGCTCCCATCCGCTATGACGGGCGGAAGCATGTCCCCGTCCGCTGCACTCAACAACATGCTTCGCGTCGGTTCCGGGATAGACGACGGTTTTTTCGATCCCAGATCTTGAAAGCGCGCGCCCGGAAGCTGGGCGGCAAGCGCCTTGGTCTCAGAGCAACCCGTGAAACGTGTCGCAAGCAATTGCGCTTCCGAAAGCTTTTGCGCGACGGCCTTCTGGTCAGCCTTCGGTGGGGTAAAGACCGAAATGCGATGCAGCTTTAGCTCGACTCCATCTTCAGCGGCGGGCCCGGCGGCTACGATCCGGTCGACATCTTTGTCAGCAATGGCAATCTGATGTCCAAACTTGCGCCGCACGACGTCACGCCAGGATATGTTGGCTTTGAAGCGTGAGCGCATTGTATTGATATCAACGCCCATGGACTTCATATGTTTGCCGAACTGGGCAAGGGTCATTTTGTTACGCTCGGCAATACCCGAAATGATCTTGTCAACCTGGCTTTTTGAGGCAACGACACTCAATTTCTTGGCTTCCTGAAGCTTGAGCTTCTCTTCGATAAGCTCGTCCTGAGCTTTCGATTTGCTCTTTGCCAAGGCCTTTGCGCGCGCTTCCCTGCGCAGACCCGCAACCATTTCTCTCTGCAGATCCTTGACGAACTGTTTCTGCACCTTCTTCGCTTCTTCCTGGGTTCGCACACCCTTTTCGCGCAGAAGTTTCTTGAACCGCTCGTTCGTCTTTGGGCTTTTGATGATGGAGCGCCACCGGGCTTCCGCCTTCGACTTCAAATCACCCTTCGAACCCGCTCGAAGTGCAATGAAGGCCGCCCGCTGTTCAATCTCGTAATTCGTAATCGGCTCGTCGTTGACCAACACGACAATCGAACGGCTCCGGCGTCTGGGTTTGTCAGCTTTGCCAATAGCTGCTGTGCGCTTCGGTTTCTTTTTCGCCGCGGGCTTAGCGGGCGTGGCTGCTTTTTTGCTCGCCTTCTTCTTGACGGGCTGAGGCGCCGCCTTCTTGGCCGCTTCGGGTTTGGGAGCAGGGGTCGTCGCTGGTTCTGCCGTCGCGCCGTGAAGCGAAATACCAGGGACCGCCGTAATGTCTTGAGCATGCACGCTATCAGCTCGCGTACTCACAAGGAGCACGATCGACGCGACCGTCAGAGCCGGTGCGGTCACTCCGATCCAAAGCTTCGTAAAACGGCGCTGATCAGTCCTGCGCATTGTCTCATATCCGTATGGCGATTCGAGTAGCTTATTCTAGCCCGCGCGCCCCGGGGTCCTCCCGGCCTTATCCACTGGAACCGTGGCAGCCCCATGGCTTTTCAGAAGCAAAATGAACGGCCAAGACACGATTACGCAGCTTCATCGTTAATTCCGACGGCACGAACAAAACCACGCTCGTCCCTTGACCCTGCAACCTAATTCAGAGGCTGCTCGGAGCCATACACATGATCAAGAACGTCGGTCTTGTACTTGAACCCGCCCAGATGCTTCAGCTCAAAGCGCAACATGATTGTCCGATCGGGTTCAATGTCGCGCTCGGGATCGTTGATGAATGTTTCCTGATAGGTCACACTCAGCATGAAACATTCGTCGAGATACCGCAGTTGCACCGCATCGGTAAGCCGCCGGTCGTTCTCGATGTCGTACCGGATCCGCCCCATCACGCTCCAGTGGTCGGTAAGGCGCAGACTGGCCGAGCCAATGATGTCCTGAAGCTGGTTTTCCAACCCACGCTGCGGATCAGCCGCCGCATAGGTGTAGGTTGCTCGCGTATATAGCGGACCATATCTGGCCGTCAGCGACAGATCTTCCCGTCTCAGCTCCAAATTATCATCGTCGAACCGGCTCTGAGAGATCAGCTTGAAGTACTCGATGGGCGCAATGTAGGCACCAACGACATAGTCCGATTCATCGGTCTCAAGCCCACTCGTCGGCGAATAGATGAAGCGGCCATTTGGCGTGAGTCCGGGATTATCAAACACGTTGTCGCCAGAGAGGTGGTAGCTCTGTCCGGCAAGAAATCTGTAATAGCCGCCGTTCGCGTTCTGGTAGGTGTATTGTAGCCCCGCATTGACGCGCGTACCCGTCTCAAGCCGGTCAAACCCCGAGAACTTATCCAGTTCAAACAGGTTCGTATCATCGAACACGAGGCTCTTGGCATCCTCGTCGGGCAGTCGCCGCTGATCGATGCTGTCCTGCCGGGTCACCACTTGGCCAATCGGTTCGATGACATGCGAAGCATTGGCCGCATGTGCAACCCATGGATAGGAGACGGTCACGCCCCCCATGGCACGCCCGCGGGTAAGCGTCTCATCCGGTACAAATTCACCGGTCACCGGATCGAAGAAATTGTTGACCTGATAAACATCGCCTCTCAATTCACCGAACGGCGTGTACGTAATGCCGAGCGGATCGATAAATCGCCGCCGCCATTTCAATTCGGTGATGCCGCGATTGATGTCTTCACGCTTGCCGCCCGGAGGCAAGATATTGCTGGTGTCTGCACGCGAGAAGCTCATGATGTTTGTATCCCACCGCAACTCGCCTCCAAAGACCGGATTTGCGAACACGTAGTTGTAGTCGATGATGGGATGGACATAGGACTCAGCCTCCGGCGTGTCCCTTATGAGCAGACCTCCGAAGTGATAAAGATTGGCGCCTAGGTAGCTGCGGTCGCCAAGCCCCGTTAGATAGGCTCTGTTGACACGATCAGTCACCAGAATGTTGTCGAGCTTGTAGAAGCGGCGGAATGTGTCGTCGCTTTCCAACGTGACGTCCCAGCCGTAGCTCCACCAGCTGGAGAGCGAGAATTCGCCCTTGGTCTCAAGACTACCGCGCCATTCGTCGAGCTGATCGCGCCGTTCCTGCGTCGTATTCTCCGGCAGCTCATCTGGATCCTGGTCGATCGCTGCGAATTTCACCGTGTATTGGCCAGACTGAAGCCGGTGGCGCCACGTGCCCTGCCACAGAACACCTTGCTTGGTGAGATACAGGGGATTGAACAGGAAGTCGTAGTTGGGCGCGAGCGCGAAGTAGTACGGGACCTCAACCATCGTGCCGAGATCATCGGAGCTGCCATACGCCGGCGCAAGGAAGCCGCTCTTGCGCTTTACGGTCGGATCCGCGTGCTCGAAATAGGGCAGATAGAAAATCGGCTGCCCGAAGAACTGGAAGTAGGCATCCTGATAGGAAATGGTCTGGGCTGCCTGGTCATGCACGATCTTCTTCGCGCCTACACACCATAGCGGCGGCATGCCGTTATCGCTCTTACACGCCGTGAACTTTGCCTTTGTGAACTCGGTGACGTTGCCTTCGCGCCGTTCAGCACGTTCCGCGCTGATGCGGCTCTCATCGCGTGTGACGACAGACAACGACTGCACGAAGCCGTCACGGAAATCGTCGGTCAGCGTATACCGCTCAGCACGAATGATGTTGCCGTTCTTTTCCTTCAGCTCGACATTGCCGACGGCCGTAAGCGTGCTTGCGCCCTGGTCGTAGATCACCTCATCTGCACGCAAGAGATTGTCGTTGTAAAAGATCTCGACGTTGCCCCGGGCAATAACCCGGTTCCCCTTGGTGTCGTAGATGAGCTGATCACCCTGCAAGTAGAGAGGCAGGGTCCCGTCGAACTCCTGCATCGGTCCAAACAAGTCACCGTTCTGTTTGCCGAAGGCTGACGTGCTGCCGCCACCCTTCGATGAAGACTTACTTGGATCTTGTGCGAATGCGGGCTGGGCGAGAAGGAGGACGCAAAGAACCGACCACGCAAGCGCGCGCAATCGCTCACTCCATCGCCCCATCTGGCGATAGAGTGGAGCGCGAATTCGCCCGCACGCCGTCTGCGGTCTTCGCGCAAGACGCATCACTCAGCCGTCCTCCTGGTGCAAAAGCACCGTCAGTGTCACGAGAATGGCGACGATCACAGGCACCCAAATTGCCGCTCGCGGCGGCACCAAACCGGCAACACCGATTTGGCGCGAGACCTCAGCCAACAAAATGAAGCCCAAGCCCCCAACCATTCCCGTCACGACCATAGTCTGTATCCCCCCTGAGCGGAATGACCGAAGCGACACAGTTGCCGCCAAAAGAAGCATCGCAACACAGAGCAGGGGACGCGACAAAAGCAGTTCATATTGAATACGCAAGTGAGAGGAAGAAAGAGATGCTTTTTCAGCAAGTTCGATCAGTCCCGGAAGCTCCCAAAACGAGACGGCAATCACGTTGCCTAGCGCATCAGCCGCGCGCTCTGGAGATAGGTAGGTTGAGAGCAGATATGTGTCGTGAGATTCGGGTTCTTTGTTGACCCTGGCGACAAGGGCATTCTTGAACTGCCAGTACCCCTCTTTGAGCCGCGCTTCCGGGGCATCAATCCGTTCACTGAAATGCCCCTCGCGGTCAAAAACGAAAGCCGTCACACGAACCAACTTTGTGCCCCGCTCCGAGACAAATACAGCGCTCAAGACCGATTGACCGTCCATGCCGTTCTGGCGAAGCCACGCGCCCGATCCGGTATTCCGTAACCCGCTGACTTCTCGACCAAAAGCTTCGGAGAATAGCGTTTCCGCCGTATCTCGAGCGGCGGCAGCGAAAGGGTTGTAGGCTGCAACGCTCACAACCCCAAGCAAGCCCACCACGACGATGCCAGGACGGAGAAACTGCCAGACTGACATGCCGCCGGCCCGCATCACGGCCAACTCGCTACGACGGGCCAGCATCAGAAGCGTTGCGATTGACCCCGTAAGCACCGCAAACCCGAGCAAGAACTCCGTATAAGCAGGCAGCCGCAGCAAGGTCATCCAAAAGAGCAGCGTGATCGGCACGTCACCTTTCTTGCCGGATTGCCGCAGCAGCTCCACGAAATCGATCATAAAGATCAGCACCGAGCACAGCGCAAACACACTAAGTATGGACGTGAGAAATTTTCGGCCAATGTAAAGATCGAGTGTGCTCCAACCCAACATGGCTCACCTCCCGCCGGCCGGTAGGCTGGGCCCGAACCACTTACGCGTAACGACGCGCGCAAAGTCCATCACCGGCGTGAGAATTCGCTCCAGAACCGTCGGACCACCGCGCGGCACGCGTCCCCAAACCATCCACGCGATAGGTGCCGCGATGGCGAGGAGTGGTAGCGCATAAAGGAGCGGAAAAAGGCTCGGCGTAATGGTCACAAAATTGTTGGCAGCAAGGCCGCTAAGCCGGACGCCAACAGCTGACAGAAAAGCCCCTACGACCCGCTCAATCCGGTTCTGGCGCGTGCTCTGAGCTTGTCCGACAAACGCCACAGCCAGGAGCACGAATACGAACGGATAGAGCGGGTTTGCAAACCGCTCGTGAAGCTCAGAAACGTACTTTCCCGGGCTTGTTTTGTAGGTATTGCTTTCCTTGTCCGGGTTGAGCAGCTCGCTCAAGTAGTTCTCGCGGGGCTTAAGATCTTTCCGCCCCGCTTCGCCCGTCTCAAAACCGTGCAGGTCGATGGCATATTTCTCAAAGGTCAGAATTTTTGCGGCTTCGTCACGTCTGCCCTTACTAAGTATATGGCCGTCCGACATAACAAGAAGGGCTTGCTCATCCCGCTTGACGATGATCGCACGCTCGGCAAGATAGGACTGCGATCCTTGCTTTTTTCGTGTTTCTAACCGCGAGTCGTCGATCAGGAGCCCCTGCAACACACCGTCAGAGGTACGATCACGAATGTGTATCGTCAAACCTCTTTCCGGACTGGAAAAACGGCCGGGCTGTATGACTTGTGTCAGGAGATCCGTACGCATCTGCAGAACCGACTGACGCAGTTCGCGCAGGCTCCACGGCATCGCCAGATGATTGACGAACGCCACGGCCAACGACACGAGCAAAGCGAGCGCAAGAAGCGGGCGCGCGACGACCCAGATCGATGCGCCCGACGCCGTAAGCACAATCAGTTCGCTGTCACCATTGAGCCGATTCAGCGTGTGGACTGAGGCAACAAGCAGCGCCACCGGCGCGATGATCGCCATCAGGTTAGGCAACGCCAGCGTCGTTATCTTAATGAGCATCAGCGCGCTCTGCCCCTCGGACGTCACGACGTTGAGCTCACGCAACGCCAGGGCAATCCACACAATGCCAGCGAGCGAGAAGAGGATCAGCATCATCGCCGCTGCCGCCTGCCGAAACACATAACGCGAAAAAATCGAAGGCTGCGGCAAGCGTGGTTCCCCTCGTGTGGCGGCGGATCCCTTTGCGGGTGCCTATCAAAAAGGTAAGGTCCGAAAGAGCACTGCCAGCGAAGCCCCCGTGCCTCCCCGAAACCCTTAGGCCGGGCTTCCCCTAAGACCCAGACCCCGTTTCGGTTTTCCACACCACGATGGCTAAATTTCGTCCTGCAACAGGCACTTCGGGGGCTTCATCACGCCAGCCAAACCCCCAACGTGCCACCAGAAAACGGCGCAGTTCGATGGCGCGAGCGGTCTTGCACTTCTGCCCCGAACCACTAAGTTCTCACCCCATTGAGACTTTCCGGTTTCTGCTTCGCGCAGTACGGTGATCGGAGCACGGCGCGCTCCACCGTGCCCTGGACGTTTGCGGCAGCGATTTTCCTCGCGACCCGTCTTCATTCCGGTTCGGCATTTGATCGTCGTGGCTGCTCGTGGCGTACCGCCCCGAGGAGCCTGCGACCATGCCCCACCACCAACTGGACATCTCCTTTGCCACCCTGGCGACAAGCCCTGAGGCCGTTTCCGTGGCCTTTTCCGCCAACGATCTGGCGATGGGCAAAACCCTTCAGGGTCTCAATACAAAATCAGGCGGCGCCGTCCTGAAATCGGCGCAAGCGGCCGACTTTAAGGGCAAATCCAAGCAAGCCATCGAGCTTCTGGCTCCGCCCAAGCTTGATCTCAACCGGCTCATCATCGTCGGCGTTGGAAAGGCGGACGAGGCAGCCGAAACAGATTGGACGATGCTCGGTGGCGCCGCGCTCGCACAGGCAAACGCACGCAAGGCAGAGAGCGCCTCATTGATCGCCGAAATACCCCAGACATGTGAGACCAAGCCAGAGGTCTTGGCCGCGCTTCTGGGATACGGTGCGCTTTTGCGCCATTACACGTTCCGTAAATACAAGACGAAAAAACCGGGCGAAGACGACAAGACGAACGACTCCGCCTCGACCAGCAACGGTATTGAGCGTCTGGTTATTCACTGCGCCGACCCCAATAAGGCCCGCGCCGCCTTCGAACGCTACCAGGCGATCGCGGCCGGCATCAACATGGCTCGCGATCTGGTCAACGAACCCGCCAATACGCTGGGACCGGTCGAATTTGCCGAGCGCGCCCGCGAGCTTGAAGAAGCCGGATGTGAAGTCGAAATCCTCGGCGTTGACGAGATGCGCGCACTCAAGATGGAGCTTCTGTTGTGCGTCGGGCAGGGCAGCAGGCGGCCCTCGCGCCTGGCGATCATGCGCTGGAACGGTGCCAAATCCAAGCGTGCCAAACCCCTCTGTTTCGTTGGAAAAGGTGTCGTTTTCGACAGCGGCGGGCTTTCCATCAAACCCTCCTCGGGCATGGAGGGCATGAAAGGTGATATGGGCGGCGCGGCCTGTGTCACGGGCCTTATGCTGGCGCTTGCCGGACGCAAGGCCAACGTCAACGCCGTTGGGCTGATTGGTCTCGTTGAGAATATGCCGGACGGAGACGCCGTGCGCCCGGGCGATATCGTAACCTCCATGTCCGGCCAAACGGTCGAGATCCTCAACACCGATGCTGAAGGCCGTCTCGTGCTCGGCGACGTGCTCTGGTATGCGCAGGACCGCTTTAAGCCCAAGCTCATCATCGATCTTGCGACATTGACGGGCGCAGTCATGATCGCGCTTGGAAAGGACTATGCCGGTCTCTTTGCCAACGATGACAAGCTCTCCGCCGATCTTCTCGCGGCCTCAAAAGCAACGGGTGAGAAGATATGGCGGATGCCCCTCGACAAGAGCTTCCACAAACTGATCGACACACCAAACGCCGACATGAAGAACCTCGGTGGGCGCTGGGCCGGATCCTGCACGGCCGCCGCCTTTCTCGAACGCTTCATCAAGGACACGCCGTGGGCACATCTCGACATCGCCGGCACGGCTATGGACGGCAAAAAGACAGACGTAAATACAAGCTGGGGCCCCGGCTGGGGTGTGCGCCTGCTCGACACATTCGTCGCCAATCACCACGAGAAGGGCGACAAATAACCCGGCGGGACATGCCGCCGGACGCGCCAACCGCGGACACCAGCACGGCCTGCTGGCAGAGCCCATTAATACTCTGTTAAGACACCTATCCTCTCAAATATTTTCCATAATATATATTATGCGAACAGCGTGTATGGGGAAAGGCCCCGCGGGCGAAGTCGTACAAGGTCCTTTCGATCTCGCCCGCCCAGTTCATCAAGGCTCACATGACCGGCCGCAGGTCCCAGGAACCATGGACCAGCTAGGTATTGGACCTCAGCGCCCCTGCTGTCGAATTGTGCCCGATACCGCCGTGACCGGCTTGCGCGACGAGCCTGTCGTACGCTTCGGCGATCAGCAGATTGATGATGTCTTTTCGATATGCGGCGTCGGGATAGAACGGCCGCAGCGCATCGAGACGCTCGAGCAGCTCGGGATTCATACCGACTTGGACGATGTGATACATGGCAACCACGGGCGTTAGTTCAGTTGACGCCATAATGGCCCGGCACGCCATGACGCGCTGTTCCCTGCGAAACGCCCTACCCCGCTGAGACCGTTCCCTTATCTGCGAAATGTGCCGTGCACGCCGTCGCCCAAGCAACGACGGATTAACCCTTTCGCACACGTTGCGACGGGCCAGCGATCAGACCCGATTGAGACACCAAAGAGCAGTCGCAGAATTCAGCGCGCACCGGCATCAACTGCAGCCACGGTCCGCAACGGCGCCCGCAAAGACGCCCCTGCCAACCCGGCGCCCTCCCCCTGCCGAGCGCCGGAAAGCCGAAAGCGCTCAGGCCGTTTGAACAGGAAGTCGAAACGCGTGCCGTTGACCATCTGAGCGAGAATAAGTGGCCCGACCACGCCCGCGATCAACGCCGCCAGCGCAATCAGATCAACGCCGAGCCCAGGTGCAACCTTGACCAGCACGATGCGGCTGACAGCCATGAAACACGCGAACGCGAGATAGATGACGATCGAACGGCTGCCGCAGTACGCCAGGATGCGTCCCAAGACACTTCGCCCAACCATCGCACTCAGTGCCACCACAGCGGCGATACCCGCGAACGAGACCCCGAGATCGATAACAGGAAATTCAGAAACGCCGCTCGCGACAGCCCACGTATTGAATCCGGCCCACGTCGCAAGCCCGGCCATCACAATGAGGGCGGCCTGCGCACGCACCTGCGCGGCAAACGCAAAGATAAGCGGTGCCGCGATGTATCCCGTGTAAAAGAAGACGAACCGCTCAGAGACCTGATCGATAATAAAGATCCCTGTCTCGGGAACCAAAACATGCATCAAGGCCGCGCCTCCAAGGACCACAAGCTTGGGCAGACTGTTGAGCAACTTGGCAGCCACGAAGTAGACCGCCAGAAGATAGATGAACCAAAGCGAGCTGAACGGGATCACGTAGCTCTTAAAATAGAGTTCGATGAGGCCCGCCACGCCCAATTCCGACACGAAATGGGGGGCCTTAAGACCCAGCTGAATGTGCACCCAGATCAAATAGAAATAGGCAAAATGCACGACTTTGGTGTCGAGATAGCTGCGCCAGGGGCGATCGATACGAGCAGCCAGAAAGAGCCCGGAAATCAGAAAGAAATCCGGCATTCGGAACGGCTTCGCCCAGGCGATCAGGCTGCTGAAGTAAGACGTCTCGTCAAACGCATTTTCAACACCACGCGTGGCGTGGAGCATCACCACCAGAATGATGCATATGCCTTTGCTAACATCGACCCAATCGACCCGGAGTGCCTTCGCGTGTTCCATTTTGAGCCGCCTACCCTCTCATACGGCCGGCAGCGCCCCAATCTGGAACGCCGCGCCGCTTCATGGCGCTATCAAGGCATGAACTGTTCCAACTTTAACGATGAGCGACGATCGAGCTTGCCCTAGCCGAGCCCAAGGCATACGGGCGCGGCGGCACACAGACGCGTCGCGGCAAAATATATCGCTGATCAGGTGGCCAATGGTGAGGACGCTATTGGTCCAGCCAATTCTCGACAACGTCAACAACCACACCGGTTGCCGCCGTCATCAGATAGAGGTCGCGACCGACACGCACCCATTTTCGTCCCTCAGGCGAGCCATATGGCAGCCGGTCTCTATAGCGGGATTCAATTGGCACGTATGCGCTACCGGGAAGGCTCTCGCCAACTTTGTACTTCTTTGCAATGCCCGGAGGCAGGCCGCCTTTCTTTGCAAGCCCGGGCGGTACGCCTTTCTTCTTGGCGAGCCCCGGTGGCACGCCCTTCTTCTTCCATGGTCCTGCAAACGAAGACGTATTGGCAATGCCGAATACCAGTGCCGTTGTCAGCATCGCAGTCAGCATCGTCTTGAAAATCTTCATGGGTACACCCCCTGGTTCGCGAGTGCGTTGGCTGCAATGGAAAGTCCCCGTCGCATCCCACCAGACTACATCGCGCCGTGAGCCACTGAAAAGGCTAATGCCGGTTCGAAAATATGAAAAAGCTGCAGAATCTCTTTCGCATTTCCCGATCAAATGCGCGCGACATCCTTAGCCGTAGATCACGGTTGTTTTAAGCCGACGTCGTCTGTCTCCAACGTTTCGCCCACGCCCGTTGCCAAGGGCTCCAGCGTGGCCGCCACAAGAGACTCACCACGCTATGCCAGAGCGCATAGAGGGCGAGCCATCCCAAAACCCGCAATGGCAGCACGCCCAGCGCAAACAGCACCCGCCGTGCCCGCACCCAGACACCGGCTCCAAACTTGAGAGACTGGCCTTTGACCCACGCGCGAACGACCTCGCGCCCGAAACTCCACTCCGCCAGACGCACCGCAACAACGGCGAGCACAGCGAGCGGCAGCAACAACCAGACGACGATCCAAAGAAGCTGCCACAGGACCCACGACACCACGCTCCAGATGAACAGGAGAAACCAGACGAACATGTCGAGTAGCGTTGACATTGCTGTGTTCTGTCTCCCGCCCTGAGATGCCAAAGTCCAAGTACGCGCTCGAAATGCGTCTTCCAGCACGAACAGACGTCATCCCAGATTGCTCAGACACGCAAATATAGGTGATAGTGCGTCACCTTTCGCTGCGGCCCACATTCCATCATGCTGACACTCTCCCTGTTTCGCCACGCCAAATCGAGCTGGGACGACCCCGATGCCGATGACTTCGACCGCGGGCTCGCACCGCGTGGGATCGATGCCGCACCGCGCATGGGCCGTGCGATCCGCAGACTCAACCTCGCCCCCAATCTCATTCTATGTTCCAACGCCATTCGCGCACGCGCCACACTCGCCCTCGCTCTCCCCGAAATGCGCCTCGACTCTACTGAGGTTCGCTATGAGGATGCGTTGTATATGGCGCCGCCCGAGATCATCCTCGACCAACTCGCCAGTGTCCCCAGAACCAACGAGCATGTCATGATTGTTGGTCACAACCCGGGTCTGCATGCCTTCGCTCTGGAACTCATGGGTCAGGGTGATCCGGCCGATATGGCGCGTCTGGCCTCAAAATATCCGACAGCCGCTCTCGCCGTCCTGACCTTCGATGTGTCACGCTGGCCTGACGTTCAAACGGGCTCCGGGCGCCTTGAGCATTTCCTCTCGCCCCGAATGCTCAAAGACTGAGCCGGCGTATTGTCCTAATTCGGCTTCCCGTAGTACCTAATTCAAACTCCTGGACCCAGACGTTGTATGATTAGGGCGGAACACCATACCCACCCTTTCTCAAACGACCCTTCAAAGAAACCAACCACCTCGTCCCATGCTGCTCCTCATCGATAACTACGACAGCTTCACCTACAATCTCGTGCACTTCCTGGGCGAACTCGGCGCCGAGTGCGAGGTGCATCGCAACGACAAGATCTCGGCCGAGCAGGTGCTTAAGAAAAAGCCCACAGCAATCGTGCTTTCACCAGGTCCCTGCACACCCAACGAAGCCGGCGTCTGCCTCGAACTCATTACCAAAGCGGCCGGAAAGATCCCGCTCCTCGGTGTCTGCCTAGGCCACCAGTCCATCGGACAAGCCTATGGCGGCAAAGTCATTCGCGCCGGCAAACCCATGCACGGCAAACTCTCGACCGTTCATCACACCGGCAAAGGTGTCTTCAAGGGATTGCCGAAGCGCTTCGAAGTCACCCGGTATCACTCGCTTATCGTCGAACGAAAGAGTTTGCCGGATTGTCTCAAGATCACGGCCGAAACCGACGACGGCATCATCATGGGGCTGCAGCACAAGACGCATCCCGTGCATGGCGTGCAATTTCACCCCGAAAGCATTGCTTCAGAACAGGGACACACACTCCTCGCCAATTTCCTTGAACTGGCCGGTTTGAACCCCACGCGCAAGACAACAACGCGGCCGCTCAACGCCGCATAACCGGGACAAGCCCCGTGACTTTCGAGCTCAAAGCCATACTTGCCAAAGTTGCATCAGCGACCACGCTCGACGAGCACGACATGCGCGACGCCCTCGACGCCATGACGGCGGGACGCGCCTCGCCCGTTCAAATGGGCGCGTTTCTTATGGCGCTGCGCGTGCGAGGGGAAACAGTTGCCGAGATTACCGGTGCCGCGCGCTTGTTGCGCTCGAAGATGCTGCGCGTCACGGCGCCAGCCGATGCCGTCGACATTGTGGGAACGGGCGGTGACGGACACAACACCTACAACGTTTCCACATGCGCCGCGTTTGTCGCGGCGGGTGCGGGCATTCCCGTCGCCAAGCACGGCAACCGATCGGTCTCCTCTTTGTCGGGCGCCTCCGATGTGCTTCAAGCGCTGGGCGTCACCCTCGACGTCACACCAGAAACGATTGAACGCGAAATCGCGGTCGCCGGTGTCGGATTCCTTTGGGCCCCCGTACATCATCCGGCCATGAAAGCATGGGCGCCCATCAGAGCCGAACTCGGCGTGCGCACGATTTTCAATCTCTTGGGTCCGCTCTGTAACCCGGCATCTGTCAAGCGCCAGCTTCTCGGTGTCTTCGACCGAAAGTGGGTCGAACCGATGGCGCATGTTTTGAAGAACCTGGGATCAGAACGCGCATGGATCGTGCACGGCAAAGACGGACTCGACGAGCTGACGACAACCGGTCCCACATTCGTTGCCGAACTAAAAGACGGGGCCGTCTCAACGTTCGAAGTGAGCCCTGCCGACGCCGATCTCGCAATGGCCAAGCTCGAGGATTTGCGCGGCGGCGATGCCAAGGCCAATGCCAAGGCGCTCCAGGCCGTACTCAAAGGCGATCCCGGACCCTATCGGGACGTGGTTGTATTGAATGCTGGCGCCGCCCTCGTTGTGGCCGGACGCGCCGCCGATCTCGCCAACGGTGTCAAACAGGCTTCAATCGCCATCGATAGCGGCGCGGCAGCAAAAGCGCTCAACACCCTTATTCGTGTCAGTCAGGGCGGCTGATCCGCCAAAAAACAGGGTCCAGAGGCCACCTTAGAGATTTAAGGTTGATAGGAATCACGGCGGGGATGGGCACGATGTTGCCGGTTTCCGGTGCCAAACTGATCGGGTATGGTCTGGCCTCGGTTCTAGGCTCCTCCCGGAGAAATTGCATGGTACGGAAGCGATCGCCCGATCTTTCTTCGGCCCCAGTGGCCCGTTCGCTGACGCCGCCCGGCGTATTTCTGGTCCGGATGCTCATCTTCTTGACCCTCGTTGCATTCTTGGTTGCCATCCTGCACGAGCAGCTTTGGATCGCCTTCATGAACAACCCGGGTCTGAACGCCTTGATCGTCAGCGTTCTTGTCCTCGGCATTCTCTATTCCTTCAGGCAGGTCATCCGGATCTATCCAGAAATCCGCTGGGTCAACGCCTTTCGCATTTCGGAACCGGGTCTTGTCATCTCCCATCAGCCGGTCCTGCTTGCGCCAATGGCCACGATGCTACGCGATCGGCGAGGCACGCTTTCGCTGTCGACGGCATCCATGCGCTCCATTATGGACAGCATCGGCTCGCGTCTCGATGAAGCACGCGATACAGGCCGCTACATTATTGGCCTGCTCGTCTTCCTAGGCCTGCTCGGCACGTTCTGGGGGCTACTCTCAACGCTGCATTCGGTCGGCCTGGCAATCAATACACTCGACACCAAGGGCGAAACGGTCGCTGTCTTCGATGAGTTGAAACAAAACTTATCACGGCCCCTGCAGGGTATGGGCACGGCGTTTTCTTCGTCCCTCCTCGGCCTTGCCGGTTCCCTCGTCATCGGCTTCCTGGAGCTGCAGGCCAGTCACGCCCAAAACCGCTTTTATAATGAGCTCGAAGAATGGTTATCGGGAATCACCGAGCTAACACCCGGATCAAGCTCAGCTACCGATAATGCGTCCCGCCAGCTCACAACCGCCGTCTACGAAATGCAGCGCTCGGTGGAAGATCTCTCCGCGCGTCTCGACGCCGTTGGCGGCTATGCACCAGCGCCTGATCAGGGCGGCGGCGAAGAACCGGTTCGCGACCTCGCACGCGGCGTGAACCAGCTCGTAACCCAGATGAGAAACGAGCAGAAGGTGGTGCGCGAGTGGGTCGATGAACAAGCAGCCCATCAGTCCGAAGTCGCGGGCATGCTGAAGGACCTGGCAGACAAGATCCACAACAAGCGACGCTAGTGGGCCCAAGGAGGCACTGAAACATGGCAGGCGGACGCACGCGCCGCGGAGAACATCAGGACTTCTGGCCAGGCTACGTCGACGTGCTCTCGACGCTGCTGCTGGTGGTCACCTTCCTGATGTCCGTGTTCATGATCGCGCAGTATTTCGCCACTCAGGAAGCGATGGGCAAAGATTCGGCTCTCCGCCGCCTGAACCGCCAAATTGCCGAACTAACGAGCCTGCTCTCCCTGGAAAAGGGCAAAAGCCAATCTGCCACGGAAGAGCTTTCGGCGCTGCAGGCAACTCTTTCGTCTCTCAAGGAGGAAAATGCACGGCTCTCCGGATTCGCCCTCGAAGGCAGCGACAAAGCCAAGGCCGCCGCAGGACAGGTCGCAACTCTAACGGCAGAACTTGAGGGGCAAAAGAAACTCTCAAGCGAGGCCTTGGCAAAAGTCGATCTCTTGAACCAGCAGATGCTTGCCATGCGCCAGCAGCTTGCCGCCTTGAATGCGGCACTCGAGGCCTCCGAGCAGAAAGACAAGGAAAGCCAGGACCGGATCAAGGATCTGGGAAAGCGGCTCAATGCAGCCCTCGCCAGACAAGTGCAAGAGTTGCAGCGTTACCGTTCGGATTTCTTCGGGCGCCTGCGCGAACTGCTGAAAAATCGCAAGGACATCCGCGTCGTCGGTGACCGCTTCGTTTTTGAAAGCGAAGTCCTCTTCCCCTCAGGCTCCGACCAGCTCACTCCGGAAGGACTCGTTGCGATGGATCAGCTGGCCTACGCAATCGTAGATCTTGAGAAGACAATCCCGAAGGAAGTCAAATGGACGCTTCAGGTCGATGGCCACACCGACATCCGCCCCATTGCCAGTTATGATTTTCCTTCAAACTGGGAACTCTCGACGGCACGCGCTGTATCCGTCGTCAAGTATCTCATTTCGCGCGGCGTCAAGCCGAAACGGTTGGTCGCAGCAGGGTTCGGTGAGTTCCAACCCATCGAAACCGGCACCGATGAAGCTTCACTTCAAAAGAATCGACGCATCGAGCTTAAGCTCACAAACCGATAAGACAGACACGCTTTCGCCCTCGCACGGTCGCACGATCTGCGCCAGTGATCGGCGACGCGCTACGTCGGATATCGCGTTCCGATGTTGCGGAAGCTCGTCTTAATCCGGCGCACGGTGCCCGTTAAGGCGCGCATCACAACAGTCTCCGTCTCGGCGACATCACCCCGGAAGCGCACGCCGTCGAGAAGCGATCCATCCGTTACACCGGTGGCCGAGAAGATGACATCGGTAGACGCCATATCCTTAAGTGTGAATATGCGATTGATGTCGCTGATCCCCATCTTGGCCGCGCGCTTGCGCTCGTCGTCATTGGAGGGCTTCAGACGGCCTTGTATCTGCCCACCAATACATCGCAGAGCCGCAGCCGCCAGAACGCCCTCAGGCGCACCACCCGATCCCAAATAAATATCGATGCCCGTTTCCTCCGGATCGGTGCACCAAATAACGCCTGCAATGTCCCCATCCGGAATGAGGCGAACGGCGGCACCCACCTCTCGAACGGCCTTTATCAGCTCCGCATGGCGCGGACGGTCAAGAATACAGGCGGTGATTTCTGAGACCGGAACACCCTTGGCCTTTGCCAGCGCGGCAATGTTTTCACCAGGAGGCCGATCAAGACCAACCAACCCGTCGTCGTATCCAGGTCCAATCGCAATCTTGTCCATGTACATGTCGGGCGCATGAAGAAAGCCGCCCTTCTCCGATACGGCCAGCACAGCCAACGCATTCGGCATCGACTTCGCGCAGATCGTCGTGCCCTCCAGCGGATCGACCGCAATATCCACGTCCGGACCGGCTTTGGTGCCCACCTCCTCACCGATGTAGAGCATCGGCGCCTCATCCATCTCGCCTTCGCCGATCACGACCGTCCCATTGATATTCAGGAATGCAAGTTCGCGCCGCATGGCATCTACCGCGGCCTTATCGGCGAGCTTTTCGTTACCACGTCCGCGAAGTCTGGCAGCAGCAATGCCGGCCGCTTCGGTTACGCGCGCCACTTCGAGCACCAGTACGCGATCAAGACCCTCGCCGCTGTTCTCTGTCACCATCATTCCCTCCCATCGTGCCACGCCCGCCGATCGACCCATGTTGCCGAAGTTGGCGCGCAACGTCCCTGTTGCATAGGCCTCTTCTCAGACGCGCAACATCAGAGGCCGGACAACAACACCTTTGTCCCGTCGCTCCTAAAGCTTTTCGATCCTGATCATCTGCGGATGTCCCGCAACCTTACCGTCCTTTTCGATCGCATCGAGCGCCTTGCGAATGGATTCTTCCATCGTGTCATGGGTCACCAAAATGAGCGTCGCAGCCGGCGGCAGCCCCGCTTGATCGGTTACGGTCCGGCTCTGCCGCTGCACAATGCTTTCGAGACTGACGTTCTCGTCGCCCATACGCTTGGCGATCGCCGCCATCGCACCTGGTTCGTCCCGCACTGAGAGCCGAATAAAATACGCACCCTTATGCTGAGCGAGTCTGGAACGTTTGTAGGCTTTGAGGCTTGCCACAGGGTGCACGAGAGGCGGCATGACAAAGCCGCGCGCAATGTCGACGATATCGCTGGCAACGGCCGATGCCGTAGGCTTCGCGCCGGCCCCCGGACCCACGAGCAAGAGCGTGTCGACAAAATCCCCGTCAATGGCCACGCAATTGGTCACGCCCGAGACCTCTGCCAGTGTGGCCTGCCGCGGAACAAGCGAGGGGCTCACCCGCGCTTCAATGCCAGTTTCCGACAGATGCGCGACACCAAGAAGTTTGATCCGGTAACCAAGTTCAGAAGCAGCCTCAATATCGTGAGCCGTTATGTTCTCGATACCTTCAACGTGAACATCCTCCCCTTCGACATTTGTTGCAAAAGCCAGCGTAGCCAAGAGCGCAAGCTTATGGGCCGCATCGAAGCCGCCGATATCAAACGTGGGATCGGCTTCGGCATAACCCATGTCCTGAGCTTCCTTCAGGACATCATCGAACGCCCGGTGCTCTGCCTGCATCTTTGTGAGAATAAAGTTGCAGGTCCCATTGAGAATGCCGTAGACGCGCCGCACCTCGTTCGCAGCAAGCGCCTCACGCAGCGTTTTGATGACGGGAATACCGCCCGCGACAGCCGCCTCGAAATTGAGCGCGACCCCGTTGGCCTCAGCCAGCGTAGCAAGCGCCAGAGCATGCTTCGCCAGCAAAGCTTTGTTTGCCGTAACAACATGCTTCCCGGCCGTGAGCGCGGCCTCAACTGACTGCCGCGCAATCCCATCCTCGCCGCCAATAAGCTCGACGAAGACGTCAGTATCAGGCGCTGTCGCAAGCTTTATAGGATCGTCAAACCACGCCGCCTCACCCAGCGCGACACCTCGGTCTTTCTTTTTGTCGCGTGCCGATACCCCGGTCACCCGGATCGGGCGCCCAAGCGCGGCTTCAAGGTTCGCACCCCGCGAAGCAAGAAGTTGCAGGAGCCCAGCGCCTACGGTGCCGAGGCCCGCCACGCCCAGTTTCAATGGGTTTTTCATGTGAGAGGTTCTGAGCTAACGGCTCGCCTTCTTAGGGATGGGGACAACATTGCGCCGAGCAGCCTTGTGCTCCGCGAGGAATTTCTTGACCGAGCGTGCCGCCTGCCGAATCCGGTGTTCGTTTTCCACCAGCGCGATCCGCACGAAGTCTTCACCGTACTCACCAAAACCAAGCCCTGGCGACACGGCAACTTCGGCCTTCTCAATCAGCAGTTTTGCAAACTCTACCGACCCCATCTCCCGGAAGGGTTCTGGTATCGGGCACCAGGCAAACATTGTCGCTGGCGGCGAAGGAATCTCCCAACCTGCTCGGCCAAAGCTTTCAACGAGACAGTCGCGCCGGCTCTTATACATGGCGCGAATCTCGTCGACGCAGGTCTGAGGTCCATTGAGTGCCGCGGCCGCTGCGACCTGGATAGGCGTGAACGCGCCGTAGTCCAGATAGGATTTCACACGTGCCAAATCGCCGATTAAGCGCTCATTACCGACCGCAAAGCCCATGCGCCATCCCGGCATATTGTATGTTTTGGAGAGTGACGTGAACTCAACCGTGATGTCCACCGCGCCCGGAACCTGAAGAACAGACGGCGGCGCGTTGTCATCATAATAGAGCTCGGCGTATGCCAGGTCCGACAAGATAAGAAGATCGAGCTTCTTGGCCAGCGCAACCGCCTCCTTATAGAAATCGAGATCAACGACCATTGCGGTCGGATTCGACGGGTAGGACAAGATGACGGCGATCGGCTGCGGAATGGAATGTTTGACCGCGCGCTCGACGCTACGCAGAAACTCCTCACCGGTACCGGCCTGAATATGGCGCAGGCTGCCACCGGCGATAATGAATCCGAATTCATGGATCGGGTAGGTTGGATTAGGCACGATCACCACATCGCCAGGCGCTGTGATGGCCTGTGCCATGTTGGCAAATCCCTCTTTCGATCCCAGCGTCGCAACGATTTGCGTTTCCGGATCAAGCTTCACCCCAAACCGGCGGTCGTAGTAGGCGGCTTGCGCCCGGCGCAGACCCACAATGCCTTTCGACGCCGAGTACCGGTGCGTCCGCGGCTTGTTGACCGTCTCCACCAGCTTGTCGACGATATGCTGCGGTGTGGGCATATCCGGATTGCCCATACCAAGGTCAATGATGTCGGCGCCCTTGGCCCGGGCATCCGCCTTTAGTCTATTCACCTCCGCAAAAACATACGGTGGAAGACGTTTGATCCGGTGGAAATCCTGGCTCACGTGACAATACCCGGCAACATGGTGGACCCGCCCCTTGTCGAGGCGGGGACCGAACACAAAAGGATCAGCCTGCTCCGAAGCGATCGGCAGCGGAGTCTTCCGTCCTCTTTCTCAGGATTCTCTTTAGGCCCGGCTGGCTTGCTGCGTCCAGTGGGTTACGGATAAAGACCCAAAAAGGCGACCAAAGCAGACCCCGGAAGCAGGACTTGACCACAACCTCGTCCACAGCTGGACAGAACGCCCAGAGCGAGTCCTAATCGATCAAGACCGGGGCAAAGCCCCAGATGCGGGCCCAGGTCGCAGGTCGAGCAGCCAATTTCGATTGAATATGCCAAATAACATCGATATGTTGCACTGCAACAATTCGCGGTTCACAAACAGGGGCAGTTGAGCATCGATGCCAAGCGCAAACGAAGGACCGACCGACCACTCGCTGGTCTATAAGATCGATAATCCAGAGGAATTCACGCGCAACATGCTGCGGCTCTTCGAGGAAGGCGGCCGCGTCATGAGCGGTTTCCTCGAACGATCCGATTCCAAGATGTCTCCGTATTCAGCGGCCAGCGAAATGTCAGAGGCCGTCAATACGTTTGCAGACATCATGGGCGCTTGGATGACAGATCCCGCCCGTCTCGCACAGGCGAACGCCGACCTCATGCGCTCTTATGCCGAGCTGTGGAACAACTCCATGCGGCGGATGCTTGGTGAGGACATTGCACCTGTTGCCGAGCCCGAGCCCTCCGACAACCGGTTCAAGGATCCCGAGTGGTCCGACAATCCCTACTTCGATTTTTGGAAGCAGGCCTATCTGGTGACCACCCACTGGGCTGAAAAAGTGCTCGAGGGTACCGACGGCTTGGATGATCGGGCAAGGCAGAAGGCCGAGTTCTACTTCCGCCAGGTGTCAAGCGCACTTTCTCCGTCGAACTTCCCGATGACAAACCCGGAAGTTGTGCGCGAGACATTTGCAAGTAACGCCCAAAACCTGGTTCAAGGCATGTCGCACCTCGTCGCCGATATGGAGAAGTCCGGCGATCTTTTGAAAATCAGTCAAACAGATACGCAGGCCTTCGAGGTTGGCAAAAACCTCGCCACGACACCGGGCAAGGTCGTCTACCAGAACGACGTGTTCCAGCTCATTCAGTACACACCGACGACAGACAAGGTGCACGAAATCCCGCTTCTGATCGTGCCCCCCTGGATCAACAAGTTCTACATTCTCGATCTGACACCACCCAAGAGCTTCATTAAATTTGCCGTCGATCAGGGTTTCACCGTTTTCGTCCTAAGCTGGGTCAACCCGGATGAAAACATGAGTCACAAGACCTTCGAAGACTACATGTTCGAAGGCATCTTGACCGCAGCCGACATGGTCAAACGCGAAGCCGGCACCGAACAGACCAACGTCGTCGGCTATTGCGTCGGCGGGACTCTCCTGGGTGCAACCCTGGCCTACCTCGCTGCCCGCGGCGAAGCCCCCTTCGCCTCTGCCACGTTCCTAACCACTCAGCTCGACTTCACCAAGGCCGGCGATCTCCTTCTCTTCACCAATGACAGTCAGCTTGCCTCGCTAGAGGAAATGATGGCCGAGCGCGGTTATCTCGACGGTTCGCGCATGGCAAACGTCTTCAACATGATGCGCCCGAAGGACTTGATCTGGCCGTACATCGTCAACAACTATCTCTTGGGCAAGAAGCCCTTCCCCTTCGACCTGCTCTATTGGAACCAGGATTCGACGCGCATGGCCGCGGCCAACCACACCTTCTACTTGCGCGAGTTCTACAACGAGAACAATCTCGCAAAGGGCCGCCTCAGCCTCGGCGGCGTCAAGCTCGACCTCAAAAAGGTGAAGATCCCCGTCTATGAGCTGGCGACCAAGGAAGACCACATCGCCCCTGCGCAGTCCGTATACATCGGCTCGAAACTCCTGGGCGGACCGGTCGAGTTCGTTCTTGCCGGCTCGGGTCACATTGCCGGCGTCGTCAACCCGCCGGAAAAGGTCAAGTACCAGTACTGGACCGCTCCGAAAGCCGCGGCTGACACGGTCGAAGAGTGGATCGACATGGCAAAGGAGCATCCGGGCTCCTGGTGGCCGCATTGGGCCAAATGGCTCAGCAAACAATCCGGCGACAAGATCGACGGGCGCAAACCGGGTGCCACGCTTGGCGTGATCGAGAACGCACCTGGCAGTTATGTCCGCGAGAAATCCTGAAACGTAAGATGAGGCCCTGATCGCGAAAGGCGCCGGACATGGGTTCTATCCGGCGCCGATTTCTATGCGATAGCCGAAAGCCCCGCATCAAGATCAGCGATGAGGTCGGCCGTGTCCTCAATGCCAACAGATAGCCGGACCACATCCGGGCCCGCCCCCGCCGCCACGCGCTGGGCATCCGTCAACTGCCGGTGCGTAGTTGAGGCGGGATGAATGACAAGGCTGCGAACATCACCAATGTTGGCAAGGTGCGAGAAGAGTTTCAGGCTCGACACCAGTTTGACACCCGCCTCATAGCCACCCTTGACACCGAATGTGAAAACGGCGCCGCATCCCTTTGGCGTGATCTTCTGCGCAAGCGCATGATTGGGATTCGAGGCAAGTCCCGCGTAATTGATCCACGCCACCTTGGAATGTGTCTCAAGCCACGACGCAACAGCCACAGCGTTTGCGCAATGCCGCTCCATACGCAGCGGTAAGGTCTCGATACCCGTCAGCAGGAGGAAGGCGTTCAGCGGTGCCATCGAAGGACCCATATCCCGCAACCCCATTACCCGCGCGGCAATGGCAAACGCCATGTCGCCGAAGGCCTCACCCAGCACCATACCGTTATAAGACGCATTGGGCTCGACCAGCGTTTTGTAGCGATGCCGCGCCCCCATCCAGTCGAACGTGCCGCAATCGACCAGCACGCCGCCGATCGAGTTGCCGTGACCACCCATAAACTTGGTGAGCGAATGTACGACGATATCGGCGCCGAACTCTTTCGGCCGACAGAGGTAGGGCGTCGCCAGCGTGTTGTCGACAATGAGCGGAACACCGGCCGTCTTTGCAACCGCCGCAATCGCCGGAATGTCGATCACCAGCCCGCCGGGATTGGCGATACTCTCGATGAAAATGGCCCGCGTTTTCTCCGTCACCGCCGCCGCGATGGAAGCGGGATCCGTGGAGTCCGCCCACACCACATTCCAATTAAACTTTTTGAAGGAGTGGTTGAACTGATTGACCGAGCCGCCATAGAGCTGGCGTCCGGCAACAAACTCGTCCCCTGGTTCAAGCAACGTATGGAAGATCAGGAATTGAGCCGCGTGACCCGAAGCAACAGCAAGCGCCGCTGTGCCGCCTTCAAGCGCTGCAACGCGGGTTTCCAGCACGCCCTGCGTCGGGTTCATGATGCGCGAGTAAATGTTCCCGA
The DNA here is from genome assembly GCA_965222835.1 of Hyphomicrobium sp. Classification (GTDB taxonomy): domain Bacteria; phylum Pseudomonadota; class Alphaproteobacteria; order Rhizobiales; family Hyphomicrobiaceae; genus CBDCUQ01. The sequence continues at coordinate 1,204,884 of CBDCUQ010000004.1, read as the reverse complement.
ACGCCTGCAGGCCGAACAAGTTGGCCGCGTGGTCGGCATCATCGAAAACATACGAGGTGGTTTGATAGATGGGTGTAACGCGGGCGTTGGTTGCAGGATCCGGGCTCGCCCCCGCATGCACGGCCATCGTCGCGAACCCGCTTGGCTTGTCTATTGTCATCTTTGGCTCCCCATCCGGAATTTACGGATAACAAGGGAGCCAACGGCTGGCGTTGTGTCAATCCATTGAGTGGCAAGAAACAGAGAGATCGGCGCCCAGCGGCCTTACCCGCTGCACACCCCCAGCCCCGGTCAGATCTTGGCGATCTGGCCTGCCGGGTGACATCTCCAGCCCCGCAACTGCCACTTCGGGTGCCCCTCCATCCATTTGGCGATTTCGGGCTGGGCTCCCATCACGCACTGCAGTGTAGTCACACTGTCTGCGATATAGACGAGCGAAACGTCCTTGCATTTTTCGGGAGCGGAGATGAGACAGACGGAAACGACAAGCTCGATCATGGGGTCACCCCTTGTGAGAAGCGCACCGCCCTTACGTAAAAGCGGAGCCGATTTCCCAATCAGGGCGTTTGTCCCGACGTTTCTTATGTCGTTGTCGTTGAGGCTAAGGCGCGAATCAGCCTGCCACAAGATGATGCTACACTTTGAGTTGCTCAAAGATTAGCGTTTTTGGTTCAATTTGCAGGCATCCTGTCAGCCAATTCTTAATCGTTGCAGAATTGCGACACCACCGTTGCAGGCAAGTGAACAAGAACTGGCCTCACAAAATGACCGAGTCAATCGCCGTCAGTTTCTGCTCTAGCCGATGAGGAAAGCGTTCCCAGAAACGCAACCAAGGCCGCCTTCTCCATGGACGAAAGAGCAAGATCGCGTACGACATTGCTGTCGAGCGACGCACGCGGCACCAAGGCCCCTGCATAGTGATCGACAACATCGATGAGCGACGCCTTGGAGCCGTCGTGCATATAGGGCGCACTATGCACGAGCTCGCGCAAACCCGGCGTCTTGAATTGCGGCGCGCCGGGCGCACCGCCAGCCACAGCCCCACGGCCAGGGTCGGTGCCGGCAAGACCGATGTCGTGAAAGCCGTCATCCGTAAAACGCCAACCGCCGTGACACGACACACAGCCTCCTTTGCCGACAAAAATATCGAACCCGGTTTTCTCCTGCGGAGTGAGTGCCTCTTCGTCTCCCGCAATCCAATCGTCGAAGCGAGTGCGCGGAGAAACAAGCGTTCGCTCAAATGCCGCCAGGGCCGCAAGGATCGTGTCCTCACCCAATCCCGCATTCGGGAATGCCCGCTCAAACCGGCGCACCATCCCGTCATCCTGTAAGAGCCGCTCTATGCTCAAAGCAAACGTTCCGGCCATCTCGTCTTTGGCCGTCAACGGCCCACGCGCCTGCTCTTCGAGACTTTCCGCACGCCCATCCCAAAAGAAATGCTTGGACCAGGCCAAGTTGTAGAGACTTGGCACATTGCGCTTGAGCGCGCGACCATTGCGCCCCACGCCGGTCTTGCGGCCATCCGAGAACCCGAGAGTGCGTTGATGACATGTCGCACACGCCATCGTCTCGTCACCCGACAAACGCGTATCGTGAAAGAGCGCACGCCCGAGTTTGACACGCGCATCCTGAATGGGATCACTCTTCCTCACCTCCACATCCGAAGGGCGCGCAAAAATCATACGCCACACGTCATCGCGCGATGCCGGTTCTCCAGCGCGCACAAACCAAGTGCTGAACGCAAGAAGCAACAAAACGAGTCCGAGACGTGGAACCATCATCATGTACCGTCAGCGTTGCGCATCCTGCGTTCTCTCGACTCTCGATCCACCGGCATACACGATCCTGCAGAATTTGAGCCCTGGGGATAGCGGGGACAGTTCACACAGCCCACCCCTTGCAATGAGCGAATCTCACTACGACTCGACTCGAACCAGTCTTGTTGCGTCCCGAACCGGTTGCGTCATGCGTTGATGCCAAGAGCCCGAAAATAAAGCGAAAACGGCCGTTGCCGTCAATATTCGGGCCCGTTGAGGGAGTTACGTCATGAAGTCCAGTCACTTGTCCCGGCCCGTGCGGCCGCGGGCCACACCGATCTACGCCTTGTTGATGTTCGCGGGCTTACTTGTCGGCGGTTGTGCCGGAACCGGAACGGAAACGGGCAGCCTGAATTTGGCGAACAAAGATGCGTCCGCCACAAGAGGCCAGAACAGCACGTCATCGAGTTGGAACGCGCGCGAGTCCCACACGTCCAATATGGACTTCCGCGTCACCCCGAAGACAGCAGGACTCATCAAGCAAGCCCGCGAGCTTCGCGCGGCAGGACAAAAGGAAAAGGCGTTGGCGCTTCTCAACAAAGCCCCCGGCGCCAATAAGAACCCTGCCCTGATAAAGGAGCGCGGTTTGCTCGCAGCCGAACTCGGCCAGCTCGACGTTGCCGAAAAACTGTTGCGCAAGGCCATCGATCCCAAGGCGCCGGATTGGCGCGTGTATTCCGCGCTCGGGGCCACGCTGTCGGCAGGCGGCAAGCAGAGCGCCGCCCGGTCCGAGCTCTCCAAAGCTCTGGCCCTGGCGCCGGATCATCCGTCGATCCTGAACAATATGGCACTGACCTATGTGAAGGAAGGCAACAAGGCGCAAGCGGAACGCATGTTGCGAACCGCGTCCTCCAAAAGAGGCGCGCAGGCAATCCAGAACCTGGCCATCATGCAGGGGCGTAATGGCAGCACGGCGCGAACCGCGCATCAAGGTGGAGAAAATACAGCGCCGACCTCAAAGGTGGCCTACACGGCGCGCATGAAACCCGGCGACGTCAAAGTCTCCAAGGCAGAGTCGGGCGAAGCCAGCTACATCCGCTCAGCCGATGCGCGCGGCAAGGACGACAAGCCGATCATGCAGCTCGGTTCGTCTTACTAGGCTACGCGCAAGACGTTCGGGATCGGCACCAACACCGCTCCCACAACAGTCCAACCCTGCCACTACTCCTGGTGGCAACCCAAGGTGCGGCTCTCCAAGCCCGGAGCCGCACCTTTCTTTTTTGTTTGGCTGTGGCCTCGCGCCGCAACATTTGTGTCCTCTGTCAGGAGTAAAACATCATCGCTCTTGTCCGGCGCCATTTCACCTCACACCTGGTTGTCCCCCAATCCCCACACGCCAACCCCGAACCACACCTCAACTGCCAAAACCATCAGCCTCAGACGCAACACTGTTGATGATCGACATCTGAGTTCAACGAGGCATCATACTGGCAGTCACGAGCCCCGCACCGGCGCGAAGCCGAGGCGTTGTTTCTGTGAGCGGCGGGTAATACTATCGGACTCGGTCAATCGCCCATTCTCAACGAGAGAAGGAAGTCTCATATTTGCTCCCGGATCGACTCCAAGATTGGTTCATTAGGACGTTCATTGGCTTGGTCCGTGAGTTCAGATGGTCCTATCTGCCGCCGCTCATGGTTTACTTGGCTGCGGGCATTTCGGGTTTAACCGGGATCGTCGGGACATTTTTCGTCAAAGAGTATTTGGGGCTGTCGGCTGCCTTTCTCGCCGGACTTTCGTTCTGGATCGGTATTCCCTGGGCCCTAAAAATGCCGCTCGGGCATTTTGTCGATCTGATTTGGCCGAAAAAATTTCTACTCGTTTATGTCGGCGCGGCTTTGATCGCGTTGAGTATTCTGATCATGTACGGGCTGATCGCCTATACCGGTCACCTGACCCCGTACATGAGCGTCGAAGCCTGGTTCGTGACCAGTGCTCTGCTGGCCCCCGTTGGATATGTCGTTCAAGACGTTGTGGCGGATGCCATGACCGTGGAAGCGGTTCCCAAGACCACCCCCGAGGGCGTGCCTTATATGGAACATGAATCCAAGGCCATGCACACCACCATGCAGACGCTCGGCAGGTTTGCCATCATCAGCGGTCTCGTTTTCGTAGCAGCTCTCAATATTTTCATGTTCTCCGGCGTCGAGGACATGTCACAAAGTGAAAAAGTACAGATCTACGCCAATATCTATCTGGCCGCCCTTGCCATACCACTGGTCTCGGTTGCCGGCGTGATTCTTGGACAGCTCATGCTGAACAGACGCGCTGAGACCCTGCGCCAGCAGGGCATGACTGAAGCTGAAATTAATGCAGAGCTTTTCAGCGCGCCGGAAAAAACAGAACCCAATTGGTGGATCTTCGGCGGTAGTGGAGTGTTTGTTATCTTCACGCTGATCATGGGATTAAGTGACATAGCCTTCGCACAGGAAATCATTTTTCTGGGCTCGATGGCCATCGTGTTGTTTCTCTTGTCGCGCCTGATCAGAGAGCTTGATCCCAACACCGCCCGTGCCCTAATCGGCACCGCCGTCATCATATTCATGTTCAGGGCAACACCACTACCCGGAGCAGGCGCCACTTGGTTTGAGATTGATGTGCTGGGATTTGATCAGCACTTTATATCTCTCTTGAGCCTGATCACTTCGTGCCTTGCGCTGTTGGGGATGGTGCTACTCAGACCCCTCATGGCAACGAGATCCATTGCTTATATTGTCGTCCTTCTGACCCTCGCCGCGGGGATCCTGTCCCTGCCCAATATCGGTCTTTATTACGGCATTCACGAATGGACGAGCAGATGGACAGATGGCGTTGTCGACGCTCGTTTTATCGCCATTATCGACACGGCCATCGAATCTCCGCTGGGGCAAATTTCAATGATTCCCATGTTGGCCTGGATTGCCAAAAATGCGCCCGCTCATCTCAAGGCGACCTTCTTCGCTGTGATGGCATCGTTTACCAATCTGGCGCTATCGGCAAGCGCGCTGGCGACGAAATACCTCAACAAGATCTTTATCGTCACGCGGGAAGTGAAAGACCGGACAACCGGCGCGGTGACTACGCCTGCCGATTATAGCGAGCTTGGCCTGCTGTTGATCACTGTTGCCCTGATCCTGGTTATGTTGCCACTCGCCACTGTCTTTCTTGTCCAGAATTCCCAATTCAAGACCCAACAGTAGTGTCCCAGTTCATCCACATTAGAGTTGTCTCCGAGGAGTTCATTTTTTTTGGGATATGCAGTCAGATAGATCGAGACACAGTGCTTCGGCCTCTCCATCGTACGCGACACCTGCTCATCCGGCAAAGAACAGCAACCATTAATGCCTTGCGCTGTCATCTTGCCGAGTTCGATATCGTAGCCGGTGTCGGCCGCAACGGCGTCGAGGCCTTACTCAAAGTGATTACTGATAAGACTGACGCACGCATTCCTGACGTCGCGCGCGATTGCTTATTCGGCCTTGGAGAGCAACTTGAAAGTATCAAACACCAGGTCCGTGTTCTTGATGCCAAGATCATGGCGGCTCACAGGACCAATGAGCTCAGTCGCCGACTGGAAGCGATCCCGGGTGTTGGACCGCGCGTCGCAACAGCCCTTGTTGCCAGCATTGCTGATCCCAAAGCGTTCCGGTCTGGGCGGCAGATGGCGGCCTGGATCGGGCTTGTTCCCAAACAGAATTCGTCTGGCGGGAAAGACAAGCTCGGTGGTGTTACCAAGGCCGGTGACCGATACTTGCGCTCTATGCTCATGATAGGTGCGCTGTCGGTTATTAAACGCGTCAAGCAATTAGGATACACACGCCGACCATGGCTCGCGGAGCTGATGGCCCGGCGCCCCGTCAAGGTCGCTGCAATTGCTCTCGCCAACAAAATCATCCGCATGGTTTGGGCGATGATGGTGCGTACCTTGTTCCGTTGAATCCTGGGCCCGTTGAACCCTGGATCCCGGGGTCAAGCCCCGGGATGACAGTTGTGTTTTCCGCCACCGCTGCGACAAACATGGCGTTCTCGCACCCCTTTTCTCGCACCCCTTTTGATGTCATCCCGGCATTCAATGCCGGGATCCAAGGTACCTCCACCGCGACAATCAGAATGCGGGCACAACGCTTACCGCAGTGCTGATTTGAGCGCGGACCCAAGACGGCAACGCGTGACGCACTCCCCCCACCCCAACCCCTCCCCACCCGGGGGAGGGGCTTTGCCAACAAAATCTTATCCCCTTTCCCAAAACCTCCCACATACTTCCCCGATCCCGCCGCATACGACCAGGGCCCAGGCTCGAGCTGGGAGCATGGGAGCGGAAGGGAGCGTGCTAGGTACGCCATGCCCCTTCAGTGGTCATGGGGGCCGCTGCCGGTCATGAGAAATCATGATCCAACTGCCGTAACGATGCGCGGCAGGGATGGTATGCCAACGGTCTAAAAAGGGGGCCCACCCCCGTCGCACGCGATAGAGCGGTGAGTGCCGCATCTATTCCATCTGTTACGAGGCTTCGCCGCTCTATCCCCTGTTAGGGGATGCTCTTTGACAAGACGGCCTGCAATTGCTCCGGCTCATCCTACGCTTCGGAGCGACACCGCGTGTTCGACACAACAAACCCGGCAATCACTCTTCCTCGCCGCCCCCGCGCGCCTGAGCCTCGCGCTCCAGCGCTGGAAACGTCAATGTTACGCACAATCCCGGGGCATTGTCGCCAAGCTGAATGCCGACATTGAGGAGGCGTGCGATGGCCGCGACAACCGCCATTCCCAGCCCCTTTCCATCTGTTTTGGTCTCCTGTTCCAGGCGGTAGAAGGGCTGAAAAACCTTGTCGCGATCACGTTCAGGAATGCCGGGACCGTTGTCGGAAACCGTTAGAACAGCTTTCCCGGCCGCGTGGCGCAGTTGAATTTGAATTTCACTCCCTGCCGGACAATGCTTGATTGCATTCTCAATGACGTTTGACAGCATCTGCGAAACCAGGCGCTTATCGGATTGGCATTGAATATTTGGCGCAACACGAGACTGCAGCGCTTGTCCCAGTTCTGCAGCCACCGCCTGGTATGTATCGGCCATTGAGGTCACAAGTTCGGAAAGATCGACGGTCGCCGCTTGAAGTCCCGGCGCACTGGCGTCCAGCTGACCAATCCGGAGTAAGGCGTCGAAGGTCTCAAGGATATCGTGCAACTCGGTCAGAACTTGCGCCATTGCCGCATCATGGGACTCAGGAGAGTCACCCTGCTTTTTCGTTTTGTCGAGCCTCTGCACCATGCGCGTGAGCGGTGTGCGCAGCTCGTGTGCAATGTCGCTCGACACCTGTTTTGTGGTGGCCATCAATTGCTCGATGCGCACGAGCATCGCGTTTATGTTTCGGGTCAGTTGATCAATTTCATCGCCATAGCCATCGACGGGAAGGCGGCCCGACAAGTCGCCACCCATAATGCGATTGGTTGCAAGATTAATTTCGGAGACTCGATTGAGCGCCGTACGGCTCATCAGCAAGCCCCCAATCATCGCCAAGAGCGCCGCAACCCCCAAACCGAGCCCGGCCACTTTGATTATAGCCTCCTGTAGATCTTCCGCATGTTCCTGGCTGGCACCGACCACTAGGAGAGTGCGATCCTCGAGCGAAATCCCAAGAAGGGTCAGCGTGGTCTTTTCATCGTCTTCAGGATCATCCGGATCATCAAGGACATGCGTCTCATGCCAACCATCAGATAGCTTCGTCTCAGGCAGGTTCCCTGCAAGCCGCTGGCCTGCCGAACTTTCAATGGCATAGTAAAACCCGCTCGTCCGCTGCAGCTTAATCCGCCCTTTAAGGCTCGCCCGAAGGCCACCCATGCCGCCCCGATCAAATTGACGGCGGAGAGATTTCGCTTCGGCATGGAGACGATCCCGGAGGAGTTCCTCAAATTCTCCCTGAGACTCCACGTAGATGAAAGCCAGCACCACCATCGTCGAAATCAGAAAAAGCGCCGCGTAGGAGAACGCGATTTTAAACGGCGTGCTGGCTAATAGTTTTCGCACCACATCCATCAGCCCTATGATTTGATCATGTACCCCGCGCCCCGAACAGTACGCAGCAGCTGCCGAGTAAACGGCTTGTCGATTTTGCTCCGCAACCGCGAAATATTCGCCTCGACAACCTTGGTCTTTGGGTCGAAATGAAACTCCCAGACGCGCTCCAGGAGCATCGTGCGCGTAACAACGCGTCCCTTGTTGCGCATAAGATGCTCGAGCAGCCGAAATTCGACCGGACTGAGATCAATGGGAGTCCCGCCCCGCCGTGCAAGATGCGTAAGCCGGTCTACCTCGAGATCCGCAACCTTCAAAACTGTTTCATTGCGAACCTCTGGCAGCCTGCGGCCAAGCGCAGAAACCCGCGCACGCAGTTCCGAAAAGGCGAAAGGCTTAACGAGGTAATCGTCGGCGCCACCTTCCAGCCCCTCTACCCGCTCATCGAGCCCATTCATCGTCGTGAGAAAGAGAATCGGCATTTTGCCACCGGCACTCCGTACGGCGCGCACGACAGAAAGGCCGTCCAAACCGGGGAGTCTGCGATCGACAATCAGCAGATCAAATGTGCCGCGAATAGCCGCCTCAAGCCCATCCCTGCCGTCGGACAACCGGTCTACATGATGGCCTTCCCTGTTCAGACCGTCGGCCACATACCGCGACGTCTGTTCGTCATCTTCGATGAGGAGGACCTTCATCGCGCCGGCCTGTCTGGTCTTTACGCTCAACGCAGGTTGCTTGACCGCTGTCGAGCACCGTCCCGCCGGGTGCAGCAACGAATTCCCAGGAATAATGCTCTGCGTACAAGGCAATTTTTAGGACGCCCCAATGATTTGCGACAATTTTCTTGGTAAACGGACGCGCCTTTCTGGCCGGTTTGAGCTCTGAGCCCCCGGTACCGACAACAAACTGCCGGAGGCCCTGTTGTGGCTCTATCGATCCCAATGGGGAGAGCGGTGCTGTGCGTTCATAGAAATGATTGTGGCCACTGAGAACAACGGACGCGCCGGCCCGGTACAACATATCAAACAGGTGCCGAGCCCCTTCCGATCCAGGTCGGGCCTGGCTGGAAAAGGCCGGACGGTGAAAGTAAGCGAGGACACACCGCGAGTCCGTCCTTCGAAGATCGTGGGACAGCCATTTGGATTGAGCAGACGCCGGGCCGCTATCAATCTCGCTATTGAGCGAAACAATGTGCCAGCCCTTGTAGTCGAAGCTGTAGTACAGCCGATTGGCAAAGTGTTCTGACCAGTAGGTTGCATAACCCAAACCCAGAAACTTCGTCTCATGATTGCCCAGTGTCGGGAACGTGCGGTCTTTAAACGAGCCCCAAGCGGGATGGTAGCAATGGTCGTACTCCGCGATTGATCCGGACCTATAGGCAAGATCACCAAGCGCTAGGACGGGGCCAGGCTGTCCTTTAATAAGTCGGGCGGTCTCCATAGCACCGTGAGCAGGTTCGAAGAAGCCCGAGGCACGATGCCAATGCCAGGGCAGAATCCGGGCAACGGCGGACAGAGGATGTGCCGAACCGCAGGCAGCCACGTCACCGGCGGCATAAAGTATGCCGGGATCGTGCGCACCAAACTGTTGGCCAAGAGCATCTGCGCGGCGCTGAATCGCTGTATGCGCCGCCAATCCTGCAGATGCCCCTTTTGAAAAGAACGGAATAGGCAGCGTGATGGCAGTCAGCACAATGACGGCCAACGCTATCACGACCGCAGATTTTGCGTGCCAAGAAATCGCGGAGCCCCTTGCAGCAATGGCAATGGACCCTGATTAGCGTGGCAAAGTTACGCGCCGTTCCTCGCAAGGTTACAATTGTGTAGCCTAGTGGCAGCTCATGGGCAGGACCGTGTCATGACTGTGTCGCATGACGCAACGGAAAGAAAAGCAATGCACAACCGTCAATGAGATTGAAATCGGACTGTGCCCCCGAACCGAAATCGGCGAAGACGCACCGACCCGTGCAAACTCACCAAACATTTGATAGCAGCAACGGTTCGCTTGAGATGGCTTCGCAATCACTCTTCGCCGGCCCCATCACTCGGCTGAGAGCCGCTCTCGACGCTTTGGCCTCGGCCAGCGCCGGAGTTGCCGCCCTTGATGTACTTGGTCCATTGCGAACCGCGCGCCTCTGACGGGCGCAGCTCGGATTCATCCCGGGGCCCGAGAAGGTCGCGCGAATTGGCGACATTGAGCGCAAGATTGCGCTGCGTTGAGCAGCCATAGTCGTTGTACGGCAGGCGCTCGCGGTTCTCGCCCAGATCCGTATTCCAATCGCGGCATTCGGGCGGCAGCGCAACCGGCCGGTTGTAGGTCAGCCGGAGCGCCGGCACGCCGCGCATATGCGCTGACGTCCGGGCTGTGCGGACGGCCCGCGGATCAATGCCAGCCCGCAGCACAATATTTTCGATCTCTCTCGCCGATCGCGAGGCCGCAAGATGCGAACCGGCCGACCGCGGCGTCTCAATCCTCAGAGATCCTGTGCTTTCCGCCTTGTAGCGCTCAGCAAATCGAAAGACATCGGCCTCCTGATTGGGGCTCAGTCCCAGGCCGGAGGGTGCAACCTCGACATAGAGCGTTTCAGAGCGCGACGTATAGGCAATCGGATGCCGCTTGTGCGGCTCATGCAGTTCGGCGGCCGTATAGTCATCGAGCCTGTTACAGGCACCGAGAGAGATCATGGCCCCCAGCGCCGCTGCGCACAGCGCCGCAGCCCGCAGGCATCCGGAGCTAACTTTATCTGTCCCACTCATCCCTTCACCCCCGGATATTCGATCACATACCCGAAATTCCCATCACGCCGATGGTTGGCCGGGTCCGCACCCGGTCCATAGGTGCGATTGATGTTGCCGAAGAACAGCTCGCCCTTCTCGCTTTCGGCCGCGTAGCCATCGGTTGGTTTCGCCATTTCCGCCGTGTGCGCGTGGGTTGCCAGATAAGGCGTCACCAGGATCACAAGCTCCGTCTCACGCCGCCGATAATCGTTCGAGCGGAACAATGCGCCAAGCACCGGCAAATTCTTGATCCCCGGCAGGCCTTCCACATTCTGGCGCGTTTCATCCGAAAGAAGACCCGCCATGGCGATCGTTCCACCGGACGGAATTTCCAGTGTCGTCTCCGCGCGGCGCACTTTGAGGCCCGGAATTGAAATCGTCGCCAGCGTCACCGAGCCCTCCGGCGTGATCTCACTCACTTCCGCCATGATGTTGAGACTGATGCGTCCCTCCGCGATCACCACGGGCCTGAAGCTGACATTCACGCCGAACGGCTTCCATTCCACCGAGATCGTGTTCTCGTCCTGAGCGACAGGAATTGGAAATTCACCGCCTGCCAAAAATTTCGCTGATTCACCCGAGATGGCCGTCAACGTCGGCTCGGCGAGCGTGCGCACGACACCGCGTCTCTCAAGCGCCTGCATCAGCGCCGTCACCGACTGCGTGCCATCCGTCCAGGAGGGTTGGAATGCCGATCCTCCCGCCACAAACGGCGTAACGGCTCCTGCCGCCGAGGAACTCACAATCCCACTGGTCAGAGGAAAATTGTTCTGAATGACCTTTGCAAACGTAAATTCTCCTGCCTGAAACACGGCTCTCGGCAAGTCCACGCCGATCCTGCGCAGCGCATCGCGCTGCATTTCGGCCACCTGAACCTTGAGCATAACCTGCTCTTTGGCATCAGTGCCGAGCATGTTGACGACGTTATCCTTCTTCTTCACGAACTTGGACGCCAGCTCCCCGGCCCGGTTCGCATCAATCGGATTGACGACGCTTCCCGAAAGAACAAGCGTCTCCCCCACCATTTCCGCTTTGATCTTTGAGCCGGGAAGGAGCCGCTTCAGCGAATCCTGCAGCGCGGTAATATCGCGCGTCACGGCGACCTCAAGGAAAAGAACTTTCTGTCCATCCGGGCCGATAAAGAATGCATTGGCCTCGCCCACCCGTTTTGCCAGCAGATACACTTGACGCGAGGTCTGCACCACCGCGTCCAGCACTTCCGGGTTGGAAACGAGGACATTCTGAAGATCGATCGGGCTTTCGACCAGCATCGATTTGTCGAGGCCGATCGTGACTTTGCGTGTCACCGGATACGGCCCGCCGGCCGGCACCTTAAGTTGTGATCGATGCTGCGCTTCGTGTAACGGAACGCGGAAGTTTTCAGCGTCACCGGCAACCGCGGTCGCCACGGCTGACAACATGCAGCCTAGCACCGCTAAAAACACCAAACTGCACGGCGCGCACACACGCTTGCGCCTATTCGACATCCCCATAGCACTTAAACCCCTGGCCAAACGATCAGGGCGCCAAAGAACGCGAACAAACGGCGCCGTGCACGTACCTCACGAAACGCGCACCAGAACGCAACAAAGACGAAACTTCGAGAGCAAGATGCCGGAATTCACGGCACCACTCCAGTGCCGCCGATAAAGAGTGTTGCATTACCTGCAACCGCCAACAGCTTACCCACAGCATGCCCTCACCCAAGGGCGGTCTGTCGACCAGACGGAGGGGCACATCGCGCAACCCCGTCCCCCCAAATTGCAGGAGCTTTAGGCGTACCGCTCCCCGGCCATCGCGGGCCACCGGTCTCTCATCCCCACGTCGGCCTCGTGACGGTGCAAAAGTAGTCAGGAACGAGTTGGTCAGTGTGCGTACGGTCCAATGTGCACGCCCCTCGCTGCTAACCGGTCGGAAGGATTCGCAAACATCTGTCAGATCCGGAAGAAAGCGATGCTCCCTTCGCCTGCGAAATGCCACGGCGTAAGCTCTCTTGAGTTGCATGCCAGCGGAACTGCTAAGCGATGCTCTCGGAGAATACGGGGCCTCATGACCTCCGAAAGACCGGAACGCGCGCCATTCTCGCGCGCCCATCCAAAAGCGGTTGCCGAAAAGGGGCGTCTGGCGCCGATCCGTGCCATCTACGCACCAGCCGGCCATCGCACAACCTGGTTTGCACTTATGGCCTCGCTAATGAACCTCGCCCTCGTCGCTGGCCAACGTGGACCAAATATATGAACTATCTATTCGTCATCGCCAGAGGCTGTTACGGTGAGCGACCTGAACTTGTTCTCATCGTAACGATCCTGTCCGTCGCCGTGCCGCTGGCCGCCAGCGTCGCCTTCGGCCGACGCATTCGGTAAGGATGCCAGATTAATCACCGACGAGTACCCGACGACGGACACGCGGCACGCTGCAACGCACGCGGGCGTGTCACAATCGACACGCATTTGGTGTCGATTATCTGCCACGCGCTGATCCGCCTTGACCTCTGACATGGTCTCGCCCAACGATACATTTACCGGCGCAAGCGCTCGTGGGCACCACTGCCCGCATAAGCGGGCCGGTCAGACTGGAATAAGAAGAAACGGGGCTGCTCCGAAACGTCGGAGAAGTTGGGGGAACATACGTCAATGTACGCATCGCACGGCCAAGCCGCCGACCCTCAAGTACGGCATGAGATGACGGTTGGTTGGGTGCTTCGCCGTGCCATTTTCGGTGTGGTCCTCTTGGCCACCCTGATGGGGGGCTTTGCCTGGCTCACCTACTCCTCTCTGACCGCTCATGAACACAACGCTGGGGCGAGCACCAGCGTACGTACGGCCAATAACCGCTGAAACGGCCAAGAAATCTGCCCAGTCTTCAGCCAGATCTCTGATTTGCCCGACCGATGGCACTGGACCGTCAGGCGTCTTAAAGGTGATCTTGCGCGGCATCGGAAGCAAACGTACTCTTGCCACTGCTTTTTCACGGAACTGGACTAAGGTTTGCGACGCCGCCCGCAGGAGCACCGCATGATTCCAAACGAAATCCTTTTCGCCATTGTTGCCGGTGTCGCGTTCTACGTTGGGTATCGGATGGGACGTCTATCGGTCCAGGCCGAGGCCGAAGCAACGCGTCAGGGCCGAGGAACCACCCCGGCGGAAGACCACGAGAGTCCACTGCCAGGCCCGTCGACAGGTGGCGGTACCGCACCGTCCCCACACCCGCCCCTGCCCCGAACCGCAGCCCCGCCACCGGCGCGTGCCGGTTTGATGGACACAGGCGACAAATCCAACACCTCGACATCGTGAGGCAGTACGTGCAAGCTCGCAACGGCCGTCTGGGAACAGCAGCCTTAAGCAACGTTGATAAATTGCGCAGCCGGGCCCGCTTGATGGATTACACTCAAGTCGGCCATCTCACATGCAACGTGGCGTATGACGTCACGCGGCCGGCAACCCACTAGGGAACGTGATCTTCGGGACAAACGGCGCATGTCGGAACAACAAAAACAATTCCCGGAATTCTACGTCACGGCGCCCCAACCTTGCCCCTATTTGCCGGGCCGCCTCGAACGCAAACTCTTTACGCATCTGACGCGCGAAAAGCCGCTCTCCCTTGTCGACAATCTGCTTAAGGGCGGGTTCCGCCGTTCGCAAAACATCGCCTACATGCCCTACTGCGAGGGTTGTAACGCCTGCGTCTCCGTCCGGGTCATTGCCGACGAGTTTGAGCAAACAAAAAGCATGCGCCGCATCGTTGAACGCAATCGCGACGTCTACGCCCAGCGCGTCGTGGCCGTTCCAACAGCCGAGCAATACGCCCTCTTTCGCACCTATATCGACGCCCGCCACGCCGAAGGCGGCATGGCCGACATGACAGTTCTGGACTTTGCCATGATGGTCGAGGACAGCATCATTCGCACATTCCTGACCGAGTATCGTCTGAAGCCCGATAACCCACTCGACGCGCCCGTCGAGACATGGCCCTTGGCCGGTGTCGCCCTCTGCGACCGCCTCTCAGACGGCGTCTCCATGGTCTACAGCTTCTTCGATCCCGACTTCGCCCCTCGCAGCCTCGGAACCTATATGATCCTAGAGCACGTCGACTTCGCTCGCCGGCTGGGCCTCCCCTACCTCTACCTCGGCTATTGGATCGATGGCTCGCAAAAGATGAGCTACAAGACCCGTTTCCAGCCCCAGGAACATTTGGGCCCAAACGGCTGGCAACGGACGGCCCCCCCGCCCATCCGCGATCAAAATACCCCCTAAAGCATGTTCAACTTACGTTGACGCGCCTGGCCGGCCCGCTCCCACACCCGGCCGCCCAATCCATCATCGTTTTGGGTGGCCGGGTCGGGGAGCGGGTGGTTCTGCTCGAGCATAACAGACTCTTGCCCCCCCAACTCAGCCACCCGCGACGATTGCGGCGGTCTACGGCGGCTTGCTCCCGCCCCATATTCCTGTATAAACCGCCCGTCACCCGCTCCGGTTGGAGGCTGAACGGGACCGTGTTGTAGAGGTAGCACCTCGCGGCATGGCAGGGGAATCAATCCCCGTCTCCCGGTGTCTCCGCTCTTTGGGTCGTCTTGGTGGGCCTTTCCCGGGTCCAACAGGGGCTATGCGCCGGAGGGACAACACGAACGAGAAAGGCCGAACGCATGCCGCTCTACGAGCATGTCTTCCTGGCACGCCAGGATATTTCCCAAAGCCAAGTCGACTCGATGGCCAAAGAATATTCCGACGCCATCACCGAAGGCGGCGGAAAGATCACCAAGACCGAATACTGGGGTTTGAAAAACCTCGCCTACAAGATCAAGAAGAACCGTAAGGCGCACTTCACGCTCTTCAACATCGACGCCACACCAGATCTCGTCGCCGAGATGGAGCGGCGCATGGGCATTTCGCCCGATGTCCTCCGCTTCATGACCATCCGTGTCGAGGAGCATGAGACCGACCCCTCCGTGATGATGCGCAAGCAGGATCGTGAAGAGCGCGGCGGCCGCGGTTTCGGTGGCGGTCGTGGTGGGTTCCGAGGTGATCGCGAGGGCCGTCCGCCACGCGACGGCGGTGATGGTGGGTCGCGCGGATCGCGCCCGCCGCGTAGCGCCCAGAGCGAAACCAAAGGATCGGAGAAATAAGCTATGGCCGAAGTTCAACAACTGGCTGCACGCCGGCCGTTCCATCGGCGCCGAAAGACCTGTCCATTCTCGGGCGATCACGCCCCAAAAATTGACTACAAGGATGTGCGCATGCTCGGCCGCTACATCTCCGAACGCGGCAAGATCGTACCCTCACGGATCACGGCTGTCTCAGCCAAAAAACAACGCGAGCTGGCACGCGCCATCAAGCGGGCGCGATTCCTGGGTCTCTTGCCCTACGTATTGAAGTAACGGAACAAGGTGTCCCGGCAAGGGACACCGCATCTCTCCAAGGTTGGGGCGGGCCTGATCCGTCTCTAACCGCGATCCCGCGGGACAGCTGTCGATGATGAATAGAACAACCATAAGCATACTCTTGGGCCTCGTCGCTGCGGTCGTCTTCGTATCCGCAACGACCGGCCCGCTGTTCCTCCGATTCCTCCTCTTCCTGATAACCCCGCTTCCCATTTTTCTGGCAGGGACCGGATGGGGTGTCTTCGCCGCACTCATCGCAGGCCTCGCCGGCAGCGCACTCACCCTCGTGCTCGGCCCCGGCATCGCTCTCATCTTCGCGGCAAGTCAGGCCATCCCGGCAACCGTCTTGACCTATCTGGCCGGCCTCAGCCGCGAAGCCACTGCCGAGCCTGGCCGTGTTGCCGAGCGGGAATGGTACCCGCCGGGCCGTCTGATTATTTGGTCGGCGGTCATGGCAGCCATTCCGACCGCTGTTTGGCTCTTCGTCTTTTCGGGAGAACTCGAAACACTGCGACAGAGCCTCGGCAAGGAGGTGGCCGAGCTTCTCAAGTCACAAATCCCGAAGGGACCCGACGGCGCACCACTGAGCGATGAGCAACTCGGCGAAATTGCACGAGCCATCGTCAATCTCTTGCCGGCCGCGTCCGCCATCTCGTGGATGGGGGCCCTGCTGTTCAATCTTTGGCTCGCAGGCCGCATCATGCTGGCCTCCTCGCAACTCGAACGCCCGTGGCCCGATCTCGGAGCCCTGACCTATCCACCGGCCGCGCCGTTTGTTTTGGCAGCGGCAACGTTCGCATCTCTGCTCGGCGGTTGGCCAGGCATGGCGGCCTCCGCTTTTTCCGGTACGTTCATGTTCGCTTACGTCCTGCTCGGTCTCGCCGTCATACATTTTCTGTCACGCGGCAGCAATTGGCGACCCTTCGTGCTGTGGGGCCTCTATACGTCGCTACTCTTCTTCGCAACTTGGCTCGCGCTGCCTCTCGCCATCCTCGGCCTCGCCGAACAATTCTTGCACCTGCGGGCACGCGCTGGGCCGCATCTCGGTGCACCCCCCACTTAACCCCAACCCGAATTCGAACCCGGCAACGGACCACACTCAGGAGAACCAGTCATGGAAGTCATTCTACTTCAGCGTATCGGCCGTCTTGGTCAGATGGGCGACGTCGTCACCGTCCGCGACGGTTATGCCCGCAACTACCTACTACCGCAGAAGAAGGCGTTGCGCGCAACCGAGGAGAACCGCAAGCACTTCGAACAGCAGCGCGCGCAACTCGAAGCCAACAACCTCGAAATGAAGAAGGAAGCCGAGGCAGTTTCGGAAAAGCTCGACGGACAGATCTTTACCGCCATTCGTTCGGCCGGGGATACGGGACAGCTCTACGGTTCGGTGTCGACCCGCGACATTGCCGAGGTGGTAACCGAAGGCGGCTTCACCATCGATCGCAATCAAGTGGTTATGGAAAGGCCGATCAAAACACTCGGCTTGCATGATTGCAGTGTGCAGCTTCATCCCGAGGTGGCCGTAAAGGTGGTGCTCAACGTCGCCCGCACACAAGAAGAAGCCGAAAGACAGGCCCGCGGCGAGGACGTCACCGTCGTCAAAGACGAGAAGGTCGAGATCGAGACTTTCGATCCGGATAACGTGTTCGAAGAAGGCGCAGCGCCTCAGGAGGAGGAAGCCGCTGAAAGCACGGGCGAGGGAGAACGTCAAGGCGAAGACAGCACCGAGAAGTCGTAACCGCCATTTCCGATTGACAGACGTCAAAAGAAGCGCCGGGAAACCGGCGCTTTCTTTGTCGTTCACCTTAAACGACCGGCGTTGACCCCTTGGCGAACAGCGCTGATCATCCTAAATTCGAGCTAGACGGTATGGGGAGCAACGGCCCGTTTCGTCTCGCTGAGGCAACAAAGGGCCGAGCCAGCGAGGTGGTGCTCCATGTTCCGACCGTTGCGCAGTCTTTTAAACCGCGTCGTCCGCACCGGCAATCTTACATTCATCGATAGTCGCGGAAGCGCCCACACATTCGGGAACGGCGCAGGTGAACCCGTCGTCGTCCGTCTCATGGACCGCCGCATCGAACGCGCGCTCGCCATGGATCCGGAGATTGCCGCTGGCGAAGGATACATGCAGGGGCGGCTCCTAATGGAAAAAGGCGCCGTCTACGACTTCATCGAAATCATGTTGCAAAACATGCAATCGTTTCCCCTCCCGCCATGGAGCCAAACGTTTACGCGGGCCCGCACGGTCGCCCGACGCCTCCTCTCCCTCAATCCTGTGGGACGTTCAAAGCGCAACGTGTCTCGCCATTACGATATAGATCCGCGCATCTATGACCTTATTCTCGATGACGATCGACAGTACTCGTGCGCCTACTACACCCCCGGCGCCGATCTCGAACGGGCGCAACTCGCTAAGAAACGCCACATCGCAGCCAAACTCCGTCTCGAGCCGGGCATGACCGTGCTCGACATCGGCTCGGGCTGGGGTGGGCTTCCGCTTTACCTAGCCGAACACGCAGGCGTGGACGTAACGGGCATTACCCTATCGGACAACCAAGTAAGCGTATCGCGCAAACGCGCCGAAGAATTTGACGGAAATCGGCAAGTCGATTTTCTTCTCCGCGATTATCGCCAAATGAGTGGCCGCTTTAATCGCATTGTGTCAGTCGGAATGTTTGAACATGTCGGCGTCGCGCAGTACGGCAAATTCTTCCGCACGATCCACGACCTACTGGCAGAGGACGGCGTCGCCCTCATTCACACAATTGGCCGCTCAGACGAACCGGCGGCCACCAACCCATTCATGGCCAAGTATATCTTCCCCGGCGGTTACCTCCCCTCACTTTCCGAGATCATGACTGCAATCGAACGCTCGGGCCTCATCGTATGCGATATCGAGATGTTACGTCTCCACTACGCCAAAACGCTGAGGGCATGGCGCGAACGATTTCTCACGCGTCGCACGGAAGCTGTCGCCATCGCCGGAGAGGAGTTTGCGCGCATGTGGGAGTTTTATCTCGCAGGCGCAGAAGCCGCCTTCCGTTACGAAAAGCTCGTCGTCTTCCAGATTCAATTGGCGCGCCGCATCGACACCTTGCCGATCACGCGCGACTACATGCTCGAAACCGAGCGGCTTCTGGCAGCACGCGAAACAAGGTCCTACGAAGGCCCACGGCTCGCCGGAGAATAGCGAGCCCCCTAAGTCACACGAGTTGTAGAACCGCCCGCCTATCCCTGGAACGTGTATTGGCGTTGGACCTCGATCGGCGGACCTGTGAATAAGTCGGATATCTAAGGCGCGTGCCCGGCGGAGTGCGTGCCGAGCGCGTACGACTCACCTAGCCGTTGGGTCATGACCCAGACCGCCCTCCTCCCAGCCGACAAGCTCCGCACGGCCGCCACCGCCGACGAGCCCGTCCACTTCCGCCAGGTGCCCCACAATATCGAGGCCGAACAGGCCCTGTTGGGCGCCATCCTGGTCAACAACGAGGCCCTGGATCGGGTCTCGGGCTTCCTGGAGCCTATCCATTTCTACGACCCCCTGCATGCGCAGATCTATGAGATTGCCGCAAAGCTCATCCAGTCGGGCAAGCAGGCCACGCCTGTCACCTTGAAGACGTTCTTCGAGAATGCCGAACCCATCGACGCGCATCTCACGGTCCCCCAATACCTAGGTCGCCTGGCGGCCAGCGCCACCACCATCATCAATGCGCATGACTATGGCCAAACCGTCTACGACTTGGCCGTACGCCGACAGCTCATCGTCATCGGCGAGGACTTGGTCAACACCGCCTTCGACAGCCCCGTAGATCAGTCACCCGAAGCCCAAATCCAAGAGACCGAGACAAGGCTCTACGACCTCGCCGAACACGGCAAGTACGGCCAAGGCTTCATGGCCTTCGGCTCTGCGCTCACCCACGCCATCGACATGGCCAACAGCGCCTATCAGCGAGAAGGACATCTGTCCGGCCTCGCCACCGGCCTGACGGACCTCGACGGCAAGATGGGTGGATTGCAACCCTCCGACCTCCTTATCCTCGCCGGCCGGCCCTCAATGGGTAAAACGGCACTTGCCACAAACATTGCTTACAACATTGCCAAAGCCTATCGCCACGAACGGCAAGAGGACGGAACCAACAAGGTCCTGGATGGTGCAATCGTCGGCTTCTTCTCGCTCGAAATGTCGGCTGAGCAGCTTGCGACCCGCATTCTCTCCGAGCAATCTGAAATTCCCTCGGAAAAGATCCGGCGCGGGATGATCAGCGAACCGGAGTTCCGCAAGCTTGTGGAAGTCTCGCAAGAGATGAGCCGCATTCCGCTCTACATCGACCAGACCGGCGGCATCACCATCGCCCAGCTCGCCGCGCGTGCGCGCAAACTAAAGCGCCAGCGTGGTCTTGGCCTTTTGATCGTCGATTACCTGCAGCTTCTCTCCGGCTCCTCCAGACGCGGTTCCGACAACCGGGTCCAGGAGATCACCGAGATCACCACCGGTCTAAAAACCCTCGCCAAAGAGCTTGCGGTACCGATCATTGCCCTCTCTCAGCTGTCGCGACAGGTTGAACAGCGCGAAGACAAGCGCCCGCAACTCTCCGATCTGCGTGAATCAGGTTCGATCGAGCAGGACGCAGACGTTGTCATGTTCGTCTATCGTGAGGAATATTACGTCGAACGTTTGAAGCCCTCCGAGGGCACGGCGGAGTTTACCGATTGGCAGACCAAAATGATGTCCGTATCCGGCAAAGCCGAGGTGATCATCGGCAAGCAGCGCCATGGCCCCGTGGGCACGGTGCCGCTCGCCTTCGAAAGCCAGTTCACGCGCTTCACAAATCTGGCCCGCGAGGCCTATATGCCGGAACGTATCGATTAGCGGGAAACCCCGCTACGCTGCGGTCGTATAGATCGGGGCGGGTTTCCGGAATACGCATATGAATACACTTCCCGAGACCGCAACCGGGCTCATCACCATTGATCTCGAGAAGATCGCCGCAAATTGGTGCGCTCTTGCCCGCATCGTAGAACCGGCAGACTGTGGCGCCGTCGTCAAGGCTGACGCCTACGGACTTGGCGCCACCCAAATCATTCCCGCGCTGGTCCGCGCCGGCTGCCGCACACTCTTTGTTGCCACGCCGGACGAAGCCGCCGAGGCGCGCGCCCTTGCACCCACCGCCACGATTTACGTGCTCGATGGCTTGATGCCCGGAACCGGCGAAGCCCTCCTCTTACATCGCGCCGTCCCCGTGCTTTCGAGCATTCCCGAAATCGAGGAATGGTCCGCGCTTTGTGAAGCACGTGGCACACGCCTTCCAACCGTCCTCCACGTCGACAGCGGCCTCAACCGACTCGGGCTATCACCAGCTGAGATCGAAACCCTGGCATCCCGGAAATCCCTGGTCGACACCATCGACATCCGGCTCATCATGAGTCACCTGGCGTCTGCGGATGATCCGAAAGACGACAAGAATGAAGAGCAGCGACGGGCTTTCGACAAGGCGCGCGCGCGTTTTCCCGGTGTGCCCGCCAGTCTTGCCGCCTCCGACGGACTAATGCTGGGAACAGCCTACCACTACGATCTTGTCCGTCCGGGCTATGCGATTTATGGGGGCCAGGCCTTCAGAGGCCGTTCGACGCCAGTGTCCCCCGCAATCCGCGTGGCGGCCCGCATTCTCCAAGTGCGCGACGTCGCGCCTGGCCAATCGATCGGCTACTCCGCCACATGGGTTGCAGCCCGGCCCTCCCGCATTGCCATCATCGCCGCAGGATATGCCGATGGCATAGCGCGCACCCTCAGCACGACCAACGAACATACCGGGGCCTCTGTCGACGTGGGCGGCAAGCTTGCACCGATCGTCGGACGCATATCCATGGACCTCATCACAATCGATGTTACCGACATCAGCCAAGGCGCTGACCGTGGAAACCTGGTCGAGCTGATTGCTCCCGGTCTAACCATCGAAAGTATGGGGGCCTACGCTGGCACCATTGGCTACGAGGTCCTGACCCGCTTGGGACGCAGATTTCATCGGATCTATTTGGGCGGAGACCACGCCAATGGCTAAACCGCAAAAAAGCACATACGTCTGCCAATCTTGCGGCGCCGTTTCCGCGCGCTGGGCCGGCAAATGCACGGCCTGTGGGGGCTGGAACACCATCACCGAGGAAACCGATGCCGGCCCCCCACCGGGATCGGGCATCACCCGCCTCACAAAAGGGCGCGCGGTCCAACTCGAAGCGCTAACCGGTGGCGCGACGGAAGCCCCGCGCATCGAAACCGGGATCGCAGAACTCGACCGGGTCACCGGTGGCGGTCTTGTCCCGGGATCTGCGTCTCTGGTCGCAGGCGAACCCGGTATCGGCAAATCGACATTGCTCCTGCAGCTTGCGGCCGCACTGGCCCGAAAAGGCCGCCGTGCCCTCTACTTTTCAGGTGAGGAAGCCGCAGCTCAGGTCCGCCTACGCGCCGAAAGGCTGGGTCTGACGGATGCCGACGTTGCTCTCGCGGCGGAAACAAACGTCTCCAACATTCTCGCAACCCTCGAAGCCGAGAAACACGCTGATCTCGCCGTCATTGATTCCGTGCAGACCCTCTGGTCCGAAGCACTCGACGCAGCGCCCGGCACTGTCAGCCAAGTCCGCGCCGCAACCCAATCCCTCATTCGTTTTGCCAAAACACATGGCACCGCACTCCTTCTTGTTGGACATGTGACCAAGGATGGTCAGATTGCCGGCCCGAAGGTCATCGAGCACATGGTCGATACGGTTCTCTCCTTCGAAGGCGACCGCGGGCATATGTTCCGGATCGTCCGCGCCGCAAAAAACCGGTTCGGCGCCACCGACGAAATCGGGGTCTTCGAAATGGCCGGCGAAGGCCTGCGTGAAGTCGCCAACCCATCCGAGCTCTTCCTTGGCGATCGCGAGACGGCGGCACCGGGAACCGCCGTGTTTGCCGGTATGGAAGGGACCCGTCCCATACTCGTCGAGATCCAAGCACTCGTCGCCCCTTCATCTTTTGGCGTACCGCGCCGCGCCGTCGTCGGCTGGGATGCGAACCGGCTATCAATGGTCCTGGCCGTTCTCGAGGCGCGCTGCGGCGTGTCGTTCGGACAGTCCGACGTCTACCTGAATATTGCCGGCGGTATGCGCATCCAAGAGCCCGCCGCCGATGTCGCAGCCGCGGCCGCCCTCCTGTCATCCTTGCACAACGCAAGTCTGCCGGCTGATAGGGTCTATTTCGGTGAAATCTCTCTTTCCGGCGCGGTGCGTGCTGTAAGCCACACTGCGCTGCGCCTCAAGGAAGCACAAAAACTCGGCTTCAATCATGGTGTTATCCCTCAAGGGGGCGAGGCAGCGCAGGACAGTCCACACGATGCACTGCAACGCATTGCCCACGTCAAGGAGCTTGCAGCCACGCTTCGGCCATGCGACTGAACCAAAAAAAGCGGCACCTCATGATCTGCTGCCGCTGCACACATCCAAGGGGATACCGTAGCCATGATCGGGCCACTGACCTATCTCGATGCCGGATTGATCGCGATCGCGTTTATATCGGGTCTCTTGGCGATGTATCGGGGGCTAACGCGAGAGCTGCTGTCGATCGTCTCCTGGATCATTGCCGCACTTGCCACGCTCTACTTCGTGCTCAACTACAGGCAGGTCGCCGAGGATATGGCGCAGCAAATGAGCGCCCCGGTCACGGTTGCACAGATCGCCATCGGCGCCGTGATCTTTCTCATCGTGTTGATCGTTGTACATCTCATCACGTCGCGCATCTCCGATGCCATGCTCGACAGCCGCGTCGGTATGGTTGACCGGATTCTGGGCTTCATATTCGGAGCAGCGCGCGGATTCCTCCTCGTCGTCATCCCCTACATGTTCTACGCAGCCTTTTTCCCGGACGAATCCACCCATTTTCCATGGGTCCGGGACGCTCAATCTCTGCCCTACATAAAATCGACGGGCAATTCGATCCGCGGAGTCCTAGAGACTCACTTGCCTTCCTCGTTGACAGGTCAAGCCCCACCGCCGGCTGAACCACAATGATTTTTCAACGCTAAGAGCAATCCCCCGCTGGCGCTTTTGGCCGCGACGAATTATCATATATCTGTCACATGACTGGCGCGGACAGTTACGTTCGGGCTAGAGGTGTCTGGCCCGCTCAAACCGGCAATTGTTGGGTTTGACGAGCCAAGAACGCGGCGGTGCGAGCGGGTGCTTAGCGGGAGGCAGCCATGACGCAATCTGAGCTCCAGGGGTCCAAAGTCCCGGACCCAGATTTCGAAGGCTACGGCTATTCCCGGATGGGAGATGACAGACTCCGTGAAGAATGCGGGGTCTTTGGTGTTTTTGGGCACCCGGAAGCGGCGGCCCTCACCGCACTCGGCCTCCATGCCCTACAGCATCGCGGACAGGAAGCCGCCGGGATCGTCACCTTCTGCAACGACACCGTCGACGGCAAAGACAATTCGATATTCCACTCACAACGCCATCTCGGCCTGGTCGGCGACAATTTCAACAAGGCAGAAGTCATCAACAAGCTGACGGGCCACATTGCCATCGGCCACAACCGGTACTCGACGACCGGCGAACCGCACATGAAGAATGTGCAACCACTTTATGCGGATATCGATACAGGCGGGTTTGCCGTTGCCCACAACGGCAACCTGACAAACGCCCGCAGCCTACGTCAGGACCTGATCTCTTCAGGTGCGATCTTCCCGTCGACGTCGGACACAGAAGTCATTCTCCATCTTCTGTCGCGATCGCAAAAGCGGCGCGTCGTCGAGCGCTTCATAGAAGCAATCCGTCAGATTGAAGGGGCTTTTGCGCTCGTCTCAATTACCAACGACATGCTGATTGCCGCCCGCGATCCAATTGGCATTCGCCCCCTTGTTCTCGGCAAACTCGGCTCGGCTTACATTCTCGCCTCCGAAACCTGTGCGCTCGACATCGTCGGTGCCCGTTTCGAGCGCGAAATCGAAAACGGTGAGGTCATCGTCATCACCAGCGATGGCATCGAAAGCCATCGCCCCTTCCCCAAGCGCCCCGCACGTCCTTGCATCTTCGAGTACATCTACTTCGCCCGCCCCGACTCCATTGTCGGTGGCCGCTCCGTTTACGACGTCCGCAAGCAGATGGGCGTGCAGCTCGCCAAGGAATGTCCGGCCGACGCGGACCTCGTCGTTCCAATTCCGGATTCCGGCGTACCGGCTGCCATCGGGTATTCGCAGGAATCCGGTCTGCCCTTCGAGCTTGGCATTATCCGCAACCACTACGTTGGCCGCACCTTCATCGAACCCGAGCAGCGCATTCGGGCCTTCGGTGTAAAGCTCAAGCATTCCGCCAACGCCGGCATTATTCGTGGAAAGCGCCTGGTTCTCATCGACGACAGCGTCGTCCGCGGCACCACGTCCAAGAAAATCGTGCAGCTCATGTACGACGCCGGCGCCAGCGAAGTTCATATGCGCATCTCGTCGCCCCCAATCACACACTCCGATTATTACGGCATCGATACGCCCACGCGCGACCAGCTCTTGGCATCCAGCCACAGCCTTGAGGATATGCGCAAATTCATGGGAGCGACGAGCCTCGCGTTCCTGTCCGTCGACGGAATCTATCGTTCGGTCGGCTATGATGGACGCGACAACCTCAATCCGCAGTTCACCGATCACTGCTTCACGGGCGAGTATCCAACCGAGCTCACCGATCAAAACGGCGGCAGCGCACCTCGCCAGCTCTCACTTCTGGCGTGATCATAACGCGTATCCGAGCACGCGAACGACCAAGCGAAACATTCAACAACTACCTCTACACCATAGGAGGCGTTGCCCCGCGCCAGAATGCCCCGGCCGGCCGCAAATTAATGAAACATGCCCAGTTGCAGTCTAGTCTGCCTCTAAACCACAACCTCCCGCACCCCTTGCGCCACCGGTGCGGAGCAGGCTAGCTGGTGAGTGGTGGCACCATATAGCCCCCACCCCTCTTGCGACCACACGGCGTCAGGTTCTGTTGCCCATGGCCATCGAAAAACGCCTCAAAGATCGCCTGGCTTTGGTCACCGGTGCGTCGCGCGGCCTGGGGCGCGCCACGGCACGCGCATTGGCCCGAGAAGGTGCCCACGTCATTATCACAGCGCGGACACAAGGCGCCCTAGAAGAACTCGACGACGAGATCCGGGCCGTCAAAGGCAAAGCCACGATCCTGAAGCTTGATCTACGCAATGGCGAACACATCGATCAGCTCGGTCCCACAATTTTCCAAAGATGGGGCAAGCTCGATGTCTTTGTTGCCAACGCGGGCGTGCTCGGTCCGCTCTCTCCGCTCGGCCACATCACCACCGACAGCTGGACAGCGGTGATCGACACCAATCTCAACGCCAATTGGCGCCTTCTCCGAACCCTTGATCCTCTACTCAAGCGCTCTGACAGCGGACGTGTCGTCTTTGTATCCTCAGGCGCCGCCGAAAAGTGCCGTGCGTATTGGGGTCCTTACTCGGTCTCCAAGGCCGCCCTCGAAGCCCTTGCCAAGACCTATGCCGCTGAGTGCGCGAATACGCCCATCCGCGTCAACGTCATTAATCCAGGACCCATCCGCACCGGCATGCGCGCCAGGGCATTTCCGGGTGAAGACCCAAAGACGCTGCCATCTCCGGACGAGGTTGCCCCGCTCATCGTTGAGCTTGCCCTTCCCGACCTCGACCTCAACGGCAAAATATTGTCCTACCGCGAGTGGGCCGAACGAGAGAACCAGGAAACCCAAGCACCGGAAGCCTGACATCACGGTCAGACGGATCAGGTCAAATCTCAATCGCCATGCCATCGTATGCGGGCTCCACGCCAGCAGGCAGGTCACGCTGTAGCTTTTCATAATCAAGCTCGGCCGTCATGTGCGTAAGAACGGCCCGCCTCGGCTTCAGCCGCTCAATCCACGTGAGCGCGTCCTTCACGCTGAAGTGGCTCGGATGCGATGTGTGACGCAAAGCATCCACGACCCAAACGTCGAGCCCTTCCAACAGCGCAGCGGCCGTGTCGGTCATCCCGCTGACATCCGGGGAATAGGCGATGGTGTCAAAACGAAACCCAAGGGATTCGATATCCCCATGCAGCTGCGGCACCGCAATCGCCTCAATAGTGCCCCCGCCACCGCTGATCGCCACGGTCTCGCCCGCAACAATTTCGTTCGACGTCAAGATCGGCGTGTAGCTCGACCCGTCGAGCTTTTGAAAGCAATAGGCAAAACGCTCCTCTAAACTCTTCCGCGTTACGGCATCGAAATAACAGGCAATGCGCTGCTTCATTGAGAAAGCAACAGCGCGGAGATCGTCGATGCCGTGCGTGTGATCGGCATGGTCATGGGTGAAAAGAACGCCGTCGAGCGCAGAGCAACGCACCGACAAAAGTTGTTCACGAAGGTCAGGCGACGTATCGACCAGAACTGACGTGCGCCCGCCTTTCACAACACGTTCCACCAGCGTGGAGCACCGCAGCCGCCGGTTCTTCGGGTTGGCAGGGTCGCAGTGCCCCCACATACCCCCCACACGCGGCACGCCCCCCGAAGACCCGCAGCCCAGAATCGTCAAACGCAGACTCATGCAGCCGCCGAGGCTCCGGACTTGGGCCGAGGCACCTTCGTGTAGATCCGGAAAAAGTTTTCAGTCGTCGCCGTCGCCAGCTCCGCCGCTGAGATCCCACGCGCCTTCGCCAGAGCAGCGGCGGTATGCACGACATAGGCCGGTTCATTCCGCTTACTGCGACAGGGATCAGGCGCAAGATAGGGGGCGTCGGTCTCGACCAGAAGCCGCTCCAAGGGGACCTCACAGGCGATCGCCCTCAGCGCCTCAGACTTCTTGAACGTAACCACGCCTGAAAAAGAAACATAAAGCCCAAGGTCGACAGCGGCGAGCGCCAGTTTGCGCCCGCCGGTGAAGCAGTGAAGGATCGCGGGAAACGCCCCCCTTGCATGCTCCTCCTCGAGGATACGCAGCGTATCGTCGTCCGCCTCGCGCGTATGGATCTCAAGCGGCAGGCCCGTTTCCCGGGCCGCTGCAATATGATTGCGAAACCCTTCGGCCTGAGCCTCCGGCGTCGAATGCTTGTAGTAGTAATCGAGGCCCGCCTCACCAATACCCACAATTTTGGGATGTTGCGCGAGCCGCACGATCTCAGACGTTGGAATGTCCAACTCCTCATGTGCGTAATGCGGATGAGTTCCGACGGTCCCAAAAACACGGTCGTATTTCTCGACCACCCCGAGCAAATGGTCCTGCCGCCGGATGCGGGTCGAGATATTCACCATAAGCTCGACGCCAGCCTCTTTGGCACGCACAATCACGCCGTCCAGATCCTTAGCGAACTCGGGACGATCGATATGGCAATGATGGTCGATCAGCATGTTGCCGGCAGCCTTTGCAGCCTCTTTCGGTTAGTCGACAAAGGCTAGATAATGCCTCGGGCCCGCCACGTCCATGCCGCAGATCCGTCAGCCCCTGTCCGCGATGGGATCCGGTTACGGGTGCTGCATCATGCCCCGGGGCCCGCGGGCTAGCTTTGGGCTGCACGCTCCGCCATCATAGCTGCAGTCCGATTCCCCGTTCACCAGGAACAATGCTCTATGGAGGCCCCCGGAAATATCGCCGTTTATAGCGACGTGATGGTCGTGCTGGGGACAGCGGCCGTCCTCGTGCCAGTCATGCAGCGCTACAACGTCAGCCCGGTTCTGGGTTTTCTGTTGAGCGGCGCCGTGCTCGGTCCACATGGTTTCGGCAGCTTCGCAACCACGTCCCCTGTGATCGATTGGCTAACCGTGGGCAGTGAAGGGGGGCTGGGCGCATTCGGCGAACTCGGCGTCGTCTTCCTTCTTTTTCTTATCGGCCTGGAACTGTCGCTTCAACGCTTAGTGACGATGCGCCGTCTCGTATTCGGCTTAGGCGGATTGCAGGTCTTTCTTTGTGCACTGGCAATCGGACTGTTCGCGTCCATGATGGGCGCACCCACGGCCGCCGCAACCCTCATCGGTCTCAGTCTTGCGCTGTCCTCGACAGCCATTGTCCTGGAGCTCCTCTCCGCACAAGGGCAAATGGCAACGGCAACGGGCCGCTCCAGCTTCTCTGTTCTCTTGCTGCAGGACCTCGCCGTTGTACCACTTCTCCTTCTGGTCACGGTTTTTGGCGAACGCTATGTCGAAAACGTCGGCATGACGATTGTCACGGCATTCTTTCAAGCCGGCGTCGTCATCGCGCTCATCGTCCTGATCGGCTCCGTTGCCCTGCGCCCGCTGTTCCGCTTGGTTGCCGCCTCCAACAACACAGAACTCTTCGTCGCCGCCACCCTACTCGTCGCCGTCGGCAGCGGACTGGCAACGGCCGGCGCGGGGCTTTCCATGGCACTTGGCGCATTCGTGGCCGGCCTCTTGCTCGCTGAATCTGAGTTCCGCCGCGCCATAGAAGCAGCACTAGACCCGTTCAAAGGCCTAATGCTCGGTGTTTTCTTCTTCACGGTCGGCATGAGCATAGATTTGCTCGAGATTGCCGCAAATCCATTGTTCATATTGGGAGGCATTCTCACCCTTGTCGCCATTAAGAGTGTGATCCTATCGGGCCTCCTCTGGTCCTTTGGCTTTTCATGGCCCGTCACAGTACGCACGTCCTTGCTGCTCGGCCCTGCTGGTGAATTTGCCTTCATCATCATCGGATTGGGCATGACGTCGGGGCTGATCACGACCGAGAGAGGCGGTTACATCCTCGCCGTCGCCTCCCTTTCGATGGCGCTCATCCCTCTATTCGATGCCGCCGGCCGCTGGCTCGCAATAAAGGTCGAAGAAGCAGACACCGCAGAACCCGACCCGATGTTGACAATCTTGCCGCCGATCGAGGAGCCGCCAGAAGCCATTGTCATCGGACATGGCCGGGTCGGCCAGCTCGTCTCGGATATGTTAACGCAACATGGCGTGAAACACGTTGTGACCGAACGCATCCCAAATCTTGTCACCGAAGCGCGCCGCGAAGGTCGGCCCGTCTATTTCGGTGACGGCAAGAGCACGGCATTTCTCGACCGCTGCGGCCTCAAACAAGCCAAGGCTGTCATCATCACCATGCATAGTTGGAACGAAATCGACGAATTGGTCGCCGCCGTTCGCGCCGGGCATCCCAACATCGTTATCGTAGCCCGTGCTCGAGACTCCGAGCACGCACGTCACCTCTACGAAATCGGTGTCACCGACGCAGTTCCCGAGACCGTAGAGGCGAGCCTCCAACTCTCCGAAGCAACACTCGTCGGCATCGGTATACCGACAGGACCTGTCATCGCGTCAATTCATGAGAAACGCGACGAGTTCCGCACCGCGTTGCAGAAGGCCGCACGTGCAGCCGGCAGAGCCAAACAGCACGGCATGCGCGCCAAGAAAGAGTCGATGAAGCCCCCCTCGACAGGTGCTGATAATTAACATACGCAAATCTTTGCAGCTGAGACCGGCAGCGAACGACTGGATTGATGCGGCTCAAAGCGCGTCCATGCCGCGCCTTTCAGGTTGCCCCAACACTTGGAAGCCAGACCTAGTTCCTGTAAGGCACACCCTCTAATTTCCGACTCCGGCCCCGGCCGCGCATACCCCAAGGAGGAGCTCAAATGAGCGAAGAAGAAAGCAAGGTTCGTATTGAAGCCGCCAAACTCATCCGCACCTACTTTGAGGCCTTCAATCGCGGCGACAGCGAGGGCATGATCAATCTTCTCACCGACGACATCATACATGATGTCAATCAGGGCGAGCGCCGCCAAGGCAAGGACAAGTTCCGGGCCTTCAACGCCCGCATGGCAAACAATTACCAAGAGGAGCTCAAGGACATTACCGTCATGGTATCAAAGGACGGGAGCAAGGCGTCCGCAGAGTTCAACGTCCACGGAATCTACAAGAGCACCGATGAAGGCCTCCCACCGGCCAGCGGCCAGAAATACGTACTGCCCGCCGGCACGTTCTTCGCCATCCGCGACGGAAAGATTGCACGCGTCACCACCTACTATAATCTCACCGATTGGCTCGCCCAGGTCGCGAGCTGAGTGCCACAACGGGCGTCGCGGCACCGTCGTGGCGACCCCAACGATAGTAACTGACGCGCGGAGGATGCGTGGATGACGATCGAGGTCAAATCTCTCACCGGCGACGAAATAAAGACCGTATTGCCTGATTTAGCACGGCTGCGCATGACGGTCTTTCATGATTGGCCCTACCTGTACAAGGGTTCACTCGAATATGAGGAGGAGTATCTGGCCAAGTTTGCCAGCGCCAAGGGTGCCGTATGCGTGATCGCCAAGGACGGAGACCAGATTGTCGGCGCCTCAACCGGCGCTCCGATGATTGAGCACGCAGACGAATTCGGCGAGCCGTTTAAGAAGACAGGCTACGACATCACCAAGATCTTCTATTGCGGCGAATCCGTCCTTCTGAAGAGCCACCGCGGCCATGGCATCGGTCATGCGTTCTTTGATCATCGTGAAGCGCAAGCACGCAAACTCGGTGGCTTTACGCATTGCACCTTCTGCCGCGTGGTCCGCCCCGACGATCACCCTCTAAAACCCAAGGACTACATTCCGTTGGATGGCTTCTGGAAAAAGCGGGGCTATGAACCTGTTCCGGGGATCGTGGCCACCTACAATTGGCTCGATGTCGACCAGGAAGAGGAGACGGTTCACGCCATGCAGTTCTGGATGAAGGCACTATAGATGCCCCGCAAGGGATCCATCACCATCGCGGCCGCCCAGTACCCCATCGGACAGCCCGCCTCGCTCGACGCATGGGCGGAGAAAATCCGGGTCTGGGTGGCAAAAGGCGCCGCAACAGGCGCAAAGCTCCTGGTCTTTCCCGAATATGCCGCCATCGAACAGGCCGCCTGCTTCGGACCCGAGGTGTACGGCAGCCTGGAAAAGACGTTGGAAAAAGTCGCTGGGCTTTCCAAGGACCGTGTCGCCCTGCATGCCAAACTCGCAAACGAGCATGGCGTCCATATCCTCGTCGGATCCGGACCGGAAAAAACCAACGATGGCCGCTACGTCAACGCCGCGCAACTCGTGACGCCAAAGGGAAATATCGGCGTCCAGGAAAAAATCATCATGACGCCGTTCGAGCGCGACTGGGGCATCTCACCGGGCGGCCCGCTGCGCGTCTTTGAAACGGCCCTTGGAAAAATTGCCGTTGCCATTTGCTACGACTGCGAGTTCCCGCTGCTCTCTCGCGCTCTCGCCGAAGCCGGAGCGGAGATCCTTCTCGTACCCTCGTGCACAGAAAAGATATCCGGCTACCATCGCGTCCGCACCGGCGCCAAAGCCCGCGCCCTCGAAAGCACCATCGCCGCCGTCCAGAGCCCAACCGTAGGCGATGCACCGTGGTCCCCCGCCGTCGATTTCAATGCAGGCGCCGCCGGTATCTACGTTCCCTCGGAGCACGGTGTGTCCGACGACGGCGTCATTGCAGAAGGCAAAATCAATACAGCGGAGTGGGTGGCCGGCACTATTGATCTGCCCCGCCTTCGTGCGCTGCGCCAATCCGGCGAAATGCGAAATTTTGCCGACTGGACCGAACAGCCGGGCGCAGCACCCCTGGCCGCCTCGGTCGAAATCGTGACCCTGACCTAAGCCGCACCCTATCAAAAGCCCCCAGCGCAGAATTGTGTTGTAGAGCCCCAGAACCGTCCAGCGGTCCGATAGATCAATAGGATACGCAGCCATACCAGGGGCCGGACAGAGCGGTTCTGGACAGGGGCGAAGTCTGATATAGACCCCTCCTGCCCGAATGCAGTGCCCCTATGGGGGTGCCCCGGGGGCCCGTAGCTCAATGGTTAGAGCTGGCGGCTCATAACCGCCTGGTTCCAGGTTCGAGTCCTGGCGGGCCCACCAAATTCTCGTACGCCAAGACACTGCATCCGCACCGCGCTCCCGTTAAGCTCAATCCTTGATCGGCCTCACCAACCCGCAACCCGCTCTTGACCTCACCTCGGTTTTGAAGCCGGTATCGTCATCGCATGCAGACGCTAAAAGCCCTCCTTCTGAGCGACGGCCGTCCCGGCCACTACACCCTGTCCGAAGGCATTCTGGCGGCCATTGCCCGGCGGCGTCCTGTCGAAATCGAACGCGTCGACGTCCGCCGCCCGCGATGGTTGCCGGCCCGCGCGCTCTCAGCCCTCTGGAATGCCGGAACATCCCCCAAGCGCATCCTTCGCTTTGTCTACGGCATCGACCCGGCAACCCTACCCCAAGCCGGTCTCATTGTTTCAGCAGGTGGCGATACACTTGCCGCCAATATCGCGGCGGCGAAACTGCGTGACGCCCCAAACATCTTTTACGGCTCGCTACGCCGCTATCGCGAAACTGATTTCACCCTCGTCATGACGTCGTATCCGCGTCACGAAGGACGGCCCCGTCATCTTGTGACGTTGAAACCGAACAAACGCGACCCAGATAGCACCGCGGGACGGCGCACAACGGATCAATTCCAACGCGGCACGCCGCCACAGCAAATCGGCCTCCTCATCGGTGGAAACGCCGGAACGGTGACGTTCGAACCGGCCGACTGGGATCGATTGCTCAGGCTCGCAAAGATGGTCGCAGAC
The DNA here is from genome assembly GCA_965222835.1 of Hyphomicrobium sp. Classification (GTDB taxonomy): domain Bacteria; phylum Pseudomonadota; class Alphaproteobacteria; order Rhizobiales; family Hyphomicrobiaceae; genus CBDCUQ01. The sequence goes on along the minus strand of CBDCUQ010000004.1, from coordinate 1,171,326 downwards.
GCATGGGGGTCGCAATGGATCGTCGCCACCTCGCCACGTACGCCGCCTGACGCCGCCGATCGCTTCTCCGAACAGGCCGCCCGCACCGGGAGCGCCATAGCCAAGTTTATCGATTATCGAACCGCCGGCCCAGGAACACTCGCAGAGGTCTTTGCCGCCTGCCCTGTGGTGCTTGTGACATCCGATTCAAGCTCGATGCTCTCGGAAGCCGTTTGGATGCGAAAACCAACGCTGTCCGTTTCGCCCGAACACGCCGCACTTCCCGCCGACGAACAGGACTACCGCCGTTTCCTCGAACAGAACGGTTGGTGTGCGCACACATCCATAAGCGATCTCTCACCGGCTGCCATGATGACGGCATTCGACACCTTGACGCCTCTCGGTCAAAATCCGCTCGACCTGTTGGCAAGCGACCTCGCCCAGCGCCTGCCCGGGCTTTTCAAAACACGAGATTGAGTAATGTGCGCGCCCGATCAGCTGTCGGCTTCGAGAACCGCAACCCGCTCGCCGGCGTAAACGCCTTTCAGCTGCTCAACGTCATCAAGCGCCATCGCCCACACATTGCAGGGGCTCGCCAATCGGATCTCGCCCCGCTTGGATAAGGGCGTCGGCCCAAACCCGATCGCGATCGCATCACCATCTGGCCAAAACGCGATCTCTCCGGCCTTGACGACGTCCTTCGCCCCGGGCTCCGGATCGCTGGTGACGGGAGCAGGGAAGTAGACTTCCCGGCCCCAGGTATTGGCCGAGGCATAAATAGGAAGGGCCTCCCAGATCCGGTCGGCCGTTGGCGTTTCCAGGAGGCGTGCACGGATTGCCACCTGTCCCGCCCGAATAACAATCTCCCGCAGCACGTCTCCCCCAACTCCACACAATGTTACAACGGGCTGACCACTACCTTCTCTCCGGGAACAACAGACTGCAAGGGGCTCGTATCATCAAGGGCCTTTGCCCAGACGTTGCAAGGCGTTGGCAGCCGCCTCTCGCCCGGTCGGGAAATCGGTGTCGCCCCAAATGCAATGATAACGCGATCCTCTTCGCACCAATAACCGATATCGGCGGCCCCCACCAATGCCTGCGCCGCCGGTTCGCGCCCGGACTCCACCGGTGTCTCAAAATGGATCGCACGTCCCCACGTCATGGCCGTGGAGTGGAGAGGAAGCGCCGCCCAGATTCGGTCGGCCGTCGGCGTCGATAGCAGCTCCGCACGGATCGCCTGGCGGCCAATGCGAATGAGCACGCGGCGCGGATCAGCAGACGCGGTCTTCTCTCCCGATTTTGGAGAAGCGGCACGCGCCACGCCCTGTTTCCTCAGAATGTTCGTCGGCATAGCGCTAGTTCGACAGCAACGCGATCAACGAATCAAGCGCTGATGTCATCACACCATAGGATTACGCGTAGAAAGTCTCAGGAAACCGGACTCTCGCCCGAACACACCGCATCCCCGACGCGCGCGAGCGTCGCGTGGAACGGAAACGACCGGCGCCAAATCCGAAATTCGCCGCCCGTATCGCCCGTCATATGCAGCCGAGCCGGACCCTTCCCTTCAAGAGGAGTCTCGACGAAGCCGCTAATGACATAAGGTTCGGTCGCGGCCGCAAGTTGAAGCTCGCCCTCGAACGACACGCCGGACCGTTCCGCCCCCTCGAGACTGCGAAACTTAAGTGCCGTCGCGCCACAGGTGTTGTTCTTCGTAACCTCGATCCCGCACCACGTCTCACCGCAGCGAACGATGTCGAGGGTCATGGTGCACTTGCCCGCGTCGCAACCCGCGCTCAAGGCCGCCATTCGAAAGTTTTCACCCTGCCATCGGCCGCCAATATCCGGGGTACCGAGCGCAGCCTGTGCCGGGGCTGCCGCGGCCAGAACACAAAGTGTGAGTAGAAGTCTTCGCATCTGAGTTGGCTCCATCGCCGTTAACGCATGTCGCAATCCATCTCCCCGGCCAATAGTTCAGTGACACGCGCCCCAGGCGATTTTGTGTCCCGCGCGTGGCAACCTTTAACCATTGCAGCCGTAATCGGCCTCGCCATCCCCACCGCCATTGTTGCAATTGCAGAAGGAGTGGGTGCTTTTCCGTTGCCGTTCAACCTGCATGTTGTCGATCTGCGTCTACCGCTGATTTTTAAGTTGCACATGCTGGCCTCAGGCCTTGCACTTCTCATCATACCGTTCGTCGTCTGGCTCCGTCACCATCGGCGCCTGCACAAGCCCCTCGGCCGTCTCGCCGCAATCTCGGTCCTGATCGGTGGGATCACATCGTTACCTGTCGCGCTTCTGAGCGACTCTGTTGCGTTGGCGCGGGCGGGCTTTTTTGCCCAAGGCGTGGTTTGGCTGGCCTTGATCGCCGCCGGATACCGCGCCATCCGCACCCGCCAATTTCAAGCGCATGCACGCCTCATGCTGATGATGGCCGCGGTCGCCTCCGGCGCCATCTGGGTGCGCCTAGTAACGGCAGTCGCCGTAGCAGATGCCGGGTCCTTTGAATTTGTCTACGCCGCCGTAACCTGGCTCGGCTGGCTCGTGCCTCTCGCCGTCGTGGAGCGCCTCACGCGCTGGGAGACAGACACACGTCCTCGTAGCCGCCAAAGCTCGCATCCCGCCTGAGCATCCGGTAGTGTCGGCCTATGACCGACCACATCAAACCATCCTCCGACATCACCCGGCTCATCGAAATCATGGCCGCACTCCGCACACCGAAAACCGGATGCCCGTGGGATCTTGAGCAGACGTTCGCGACCATTGCCCCCTACACCATCGAGGAGGCCTACGAAGTGGCCGACGCGATTGAACGGGGGAGCCTCGATGATCTCAAACAAGAGCTGGGCGATCTGCTGTTCCAATCCGTCTACCATGCACGCATGGCCGAGGAGGAAGGTGCCTTCACATTCGATGATGTCGTCGAAGCCATCACCGCAAAAATGATCCGCCGTCATCCTCACGTCTTCGGCACCCCTGAGGAGCGCGCAGCAGGCGCCGCACCGGGCTTCTGGGCCCGCATCAAGTCTGAGGAAAAGGAGACCGCCCGCACCTCCGAACCATCGGATGCAAAGCCTCCGTCCCTCCTCGATGACGTCCCCTTGGCCCTTCCAGGATTGACCCGTGCCCTCAAGTTGCAGAACAAAGCCGCGAAGGTCGGCTTCGATTGGCCCTCCATTACCCAAGTCTTCGACAAGCTCAAAGAAGAACTCGGCGAGTTCGAAGAGGCCTTGGAGGGATCCGCACCAAAACAAAGATCCAAAGAGGCAATGCACGGCTCCGCCATAGAGGAAGAGTTCGGCGATACTCTTTTCGTTCTCGCAAACGTCGCCCGTCATCTCAAGATCGACCCCGAAGCCGCCCTGCGACGCGCCAATCAGAAGTTCACGCGCCGTTTTGCCTACATCGAGCAACGCCTCGCCGATGAGGGCCGTACACCCGAGCAATCGACACTTGAAGAGATGGACGGGCTTTGGAACGAGATCCGTGCCAAAGACAAAGAGACGTCCTAAATGACCGGCCTGAGACCAAACGGCCAAGCTTCCAGTTGAAGCCTATAAGGCCCTGATCCAGCTCGCCACATGCTCGGGCCGAACGCCAAGCCCGATAAAGCGAGACGGCAACCTGCGCAGCACTGAAAACCGTGAGAACAAGCGCATCGGCAGTGGCGGCTCCAAAGGCTGCTCGCCTTCAAGAGCCACCGAAATGAGCTTGTCCTGAACGGCAACCTGCATCGATTGCGTCACGCGTGTCGGAAACTCGCGCCGCTTTTGCACAGCTTCGAGCATGCCCAACCGCACGCGCCCCTTCTTCAAAGGTCTTGCAAGGATGTTCGCCGCGGCAACCGCATCTTGGATGGCGAGGTTGATGCCCACCCCGCCAACCGGGCTCATGGCGTGCGCCGCATCCCCGATGAACAGTAGTCCCGGCTTGGCCCAGCGCTTCAACCGGTCGACTTTGACATTCAGAAGCTTGACGTCATCCCAGGACTTGATTTCGGTTGCACGTAGCGCCTCGAAGGGCACCAATTCACCAACTGCAGATCGGAACTCGTTAAGCCCAAGCCGTTTCAGCTCATCTATCGAGCCCTTGGGTATGACGAAGGCACATTGCCAGTACGTACCGCGATTCAGCATGATGAAAATCCGCCCAGTATCGAGCCGGCCTTGCGTCTGATCCGTGTCCGATGGCTTGCGCGAAATCCGGAACCACAGCGCATCCATTGGAGCGCCGAGATCGAGAACCTCAAGCCCCGACTTGTCCCGCAGAATTGAACTGCGGCCATCGGCGCCAACAACCAAATCGGCCCTAATGCGCATCTCGCCCTCAGGTGTCTGCGCCACCAGCCCGTGGGTCTCCCCGTCCTCCTGGATAAGATCCGTCGCCTCGGCATTCATGCGAATGGAAAAACGGGGATAACGCTCGCCCTCCCGCGCGATAAAATTTAAAAAGTCCCATTGCGGGATCATCGCGATAAAGGGACATTGAACTGGCAACGTCGAAAAATCACCGACGGTCATCGGCATGCCCGCAAAATTTGCGACCATCGTCCTGACTTTCTGATGCGGCAGTTGCAGAAAACGGTCGATAAGCCCCAGCTCGGCCAACACTTCCAACGTCGAAGGGTGGATGGTATCGCCCCGGAAGTCCCGCAGAAAATCGGCATGCTTTTCAAGCACCAGAACACCGACACCGGCACGCGCCAGAAGATAACCCAGCATCAATCCGGCAGGCCCTCCGCCGGCAATCGCACACTGCACATCGCGCTCTTCGACCATCAGAAAGCCCTCTTTCCCCATGAGCGACCCCAAGACGTCTCCCGGCGTCGAACGCTGCTGACTTAACATGGAAGCCGCGACACCGCACGTTTGCGCGACGCTCCACCTTTCAGCACATATACTGACATCTACCGAATAATGATGGCAGATTGTTCGCCCCGAGCACCGAGCGCGGCAATCAGACGGCCCTTTTTCTCCGACGCTATGCGAATGCGCAACGCGATTGTCCCGTCATCTCGCATTTCCCGTTCAAGAACATCAGAGTTTTCGTATAGCCACGCCAACAGCCGGCCCTCGTGTCCCGCAACCTGCAATGACAGGATCTCATCCGCTAACCCGAGCCGAGCATCGATGGCGTCCATGAGTGTTTCTAGGCCGTCCCCGCTTGCCGCCGAAACCAGAACCGGGCTCCGCTCGTCAAAACGAACATCGGCCTCCACGGTATCGCGTTGCACAGCCGTCAATAGATCCGCCTTGTTCCACACTTCGAGGATGTGACGGTGGGCCGGAACGCAATCGATCCCAAGATCATTGAGAACACGTTCTACGTCGCCGGCCTGCGCCTCGGTTTCGGGGTGCGTGATATCGCGTACGTGGAGAATGAGGTCGGCTTCGATCACCTCTTCCAACGTCGCGCGGAAGGCGGCCACCAGCGTCGTCGGCAGGTCGGAAATGAACCCGACGGTATCGGAAAGAATAATACGCCGGCCACTCGGCAGACGCACCTCGCGCATAGTGGGATCAAGCGTCGCGAACACCTGATCCATCGCCACCACGCCTGCGCCTGTAATGCTGTTGAACAGGGTCGACTTCCCAGCATTCGTGTAACCCACGATTGCAACGATGGGATAGGGAACCTTGCGCCGGCCGGCCCGATGCAGCTCACGCGTTCGCACAACCTGCGCCAGTTCTTTCTTGATGGCCTGGATGCGAGCCTCGATCATGCGCCGGTCGAGCTCGATCTGCGCTTCACCCGGACCGCCTAGGAAGCCGCCGCCACCGCGCTGGCGCTCAAGGTGGGTCCACGCCCGGACAAGGCGCCCCTTCTGATACGACAGATGTGCGAGTTCGACTTGCAGACGGCCTTCCCGGGTTTGCGCACGCCGCCCGAAGATCTCAAGAATAAGCCCCGTGCGATCCAGCACCTTAGCATTCCAGGCATTCTCGAGATTGCGCTGTTGGACCGGCGTGATGGCATGATCGACAATCACAAGTCCAACGCCCAGCGCGGCGATGCGCACACCAAGTTCATCGACTTTCCCCGAACCGAACAGTGTTGCCGGCCGCGGCGTGGCAACTGGAACCACCAACGCCTCTGCCACATCAAGATCGATCGCCTGCGCAAGACCTGTGGCCTCCGCGAGCCGGTCGTGCGGCGAGTGGGTCGAAACGCTGCCAGCTGCTCGAATGTCCCGGGCAAGAACCGGCACCATAACCAACGCGCGGCCCGTCACCGCCTTCGAAGTAGCCTCGAAGGGCGATGATCCCGCGTCCGGCGTCAATATACGGTCGTCGCCTATAACTGAGCCCAGCTGGCCTAAGTATCCGACGGTTCCCCATCCATGAGATGGACAGGTGCACCCGGCATGATGGTCGAGATCGCGTGCTTATAAACCAGTTGCGAGTGCCCGTCACGTCTAAGCAGCAGACAGAAGTTGTCGAACCAGGTCACAATGCCCTGGAGCTTCACGCCATTGACGAGAAAGATTGTCAGTGGAGTTTTCTGCTTGCGAACGTGATTAAGAAAAGTGTCTTGCAAGTTCTGAGCGCGTTCGTTGGCCATTGTTTTCGCCTCTTGTGTTCGCCGCGTTGCTCGAAGCAATTCTGCATTGGGCGGTTGTTGGGGACGTGTCAGGCTCTTATTTGGATCATATGAGAAGCATCCGACCCACGATACATAGTCATTCGTATGAATTTGAGAATAGGCTTCCGCCTAAAGCCTACGACCAAAGCCCGCACATTTAAATCCCTAATAGCCGGCCGAAATTGCAGCAAAACGGTGAAAATTAGTGCGCAAACGGTGGGCAACCGGCCCCGGACGACCATCTCCGACATCCCTCCCATCAATGCGCACGACCGGCAGAATCGTCGCAGATGCCGACGTGACAAAGGCTTCCGCCGCGCAAAGCGCCTCTTCTCGGCTGAACGGCCGTTCGCAAAGGGCCATCCCCTCGGCCTTAAGCATATCGATTAAGCTTGCCCGCGTAACGCCCGGCAGAATGGCGGAACTCAAAGACCGGGTGACCACCTCGCCTTTGCGGGTCACGATCCATGCATTGCTGGACCCTCCCTCAGTAATCATGCCCTCATTGTCGATGAACCAAACCTCACTCGCGCCTTCCTGACGCGCAGCCTCCTTGGCAAGACAGGCCGGAAGAAGCATCACGGTCTTGATATCGCAACGGGCCCATCTCGGATCCGCCATCGTCTTGACGCCGATACCCGCTTCAGCACGAGCACGCTTCTGCGCGGGGCTGATCGCACGCGCAATGCAGACCAGCGTCGGTTCGGCATCCGCCGGAAATGGAAAGTCACGAGGCGCCGCACCGCGCGTTACCTGAACATAGACCACCCCGTCGCACACACGATTGCGCCGGATCGTCTCACGCATCACATGAGAAAGTGCCCCGTCGCTCATAGGCGCATCAATCTCTAGCTCACCCAGAGACCGCGCAAGCCGCGCCAGATGCCGTGCCTCGTCGACCAGGCACCCGCCCCTGACTTCACACACTTCGTAAACCGCATCGGCAAACTGAAACCCACGATCTTCTACGTGGACACCTGCTTCCGCGTAGGGCAGGTACCGGCCGTTCACATAGACTGTACGTGGCATCGATCCATCACGACCGGACACACGGGTTAAGCCCGCACTTCGGTTCCACGCTGCTCAGAGGAGACGCCAAGTGCACGCAACTTCCGATGCAACGCCGAGCGCTCCATGCCCACGAACTCGGCCGTGCGCGAAATGTTACCGCCAAAGCGATTGATTTGCGCCAAGAGATACTCCCGCTCAAAGATCTCACGCGCCTCACGCAGCGGCAACGACATCAAGTGCTCGGCCCCACCATTGACGGGCAGCGGCACATTGGATCCGATCTCATCCGGCAGCATTTCCGCCGTGATGACGGCATTAGGCTCACCCCCCGTCAGAATGAGGAGGCGCTCGATGTTGTTGCGCAACTCCCGCACATTCCCCGGCCAGTCATGGGCCTGCAGGACGGCAATCGCGTCCTCGCCAATCCGCCGCGGCGCAAGTCCCGAGGCCTGCGAAAGCTGGGACACAAAGTACTGAATGAGATCGGGAATATCCTCACGCCGCTCGGCCAGGCTCGGCACGCGCAGCGGCACAACGTTGAGGCGGTGATAGAGATCCTCCCGGAACCGGCCCTCATTCATATCCCGTTCGAGATCCCGGCTTGTCGATGAAATGATACGCACATCCACCTTGACCTTCTGAGCACCACCCAGCCGCAAGAACTTCTGCTCGACAAGCACACGCAACACCTTCCCCTGCGTTTCGAGCGGCATGTCGGCGACTTCGTCGATATAGAGCGTGCCCCCGTGAGATTCCTCGAGCGCGCCGACCTTACGAGCGCCCCCCGCGTGATCCTCCGTGCCAAACAGCTCCTCTTCCACCCGGTCCGGCGCCATCGCCGCCGCATTGAGCACGACAAAGGGCCCATCGGCACGCGACGACTTCTGATGAATAACCCGCGCCGCAAGCTCCTTGCCTGTTCCCGACGACCCGCGAATGAGAATCCGGCTATTCGTCGGGGACACGCGATCGAGCGACTGCTTGAGATGATTGATCGCGGCCGATTTTCCAATCATCTCGGAAGAAACCACCGAACGCTCGCGCAGCTCTTTGACCTCACGCTTCAGTTGCGAAGCCTCGAGCGCCCGCAACGTCACCAGCACCAGCCGATCACTCTTGAACGGTTTCTCGATATAGTCATAAGCCCCGCGCTTAATGGCCTGCACCGCCGTCTCAATATTGCCGTGCCCGGAAATGATGACCACCGGCAGCTCCGGATGGGTCTTCTTGATAACGGACAGAACCTCCAGCCCGTCCAAACGGCTGCCCTGTAACCAGATGTCCAAAATCACGAGGTGCGGCTTACGCTCCTCGATCGACCTCAGCGTCTCGTCACTGTCCCGGGCAAGCCGCGTGTCATGTCCCTCGTCCTGAAGAATACCGGCCACCAGTTCACGGATGTCCGCCTCGTCGTCCACGATCAGAATATCAGCTGCCATCGATGGCTCTCCTGGATCCTGCTACTTGTTTAACTATGCATCACGTTGCAGCCGCCGGAGCTTCCGCACCGGCAGAATCTCGTTCTGAAACATTCGTCTCCACCAGCATCCGGGCCGGCAGCGTCAAACGCACCCGCGCACCCCGAGTCCGCCCCTTTGCGGGTGGCGCATCCTCGAGCGCCAGCGCCCCACCATGCTGCTCGACGATTTTTTGTACGATCGCCAGACCAAGCCCCGTCCCTTTGTTGCCCTTGTTGGTCACATAAGGCTCAAGCAGCCGCGCACGGTTCTGCTTTGGAAGACCGACTCCGTTGTCGATCACGTCAATCTCAATGCGCCCGTCATCGACCCGCAAAGCCGCCTCGACCTGTCCGCGCCAACCCTTCTTTGCCTCCCCTGCCGCCTGCTCCACGGCTTCCGTGGCATTCTTGACCAAGTTGGTGAGCGCCTGTGTCAGCAAGCGACGGTCGAAAAGGCCCATCAGTGGCGCTTCGGGCAACGCAAGCTTGTAGTCGACTGCCGGATGGCTCTCGCGAAACAGGATTACGGGCTCCTGCACCACATTGCGCAAATCACCTGGCTCCATCACCGGCTTCGGAATCCGCGCAAACGACGCAAACTCATCAACCATAGCTTTTATGTCACCGGCCTGCCGCTCGATGGTCGATGTAAGTTTGTCAAATGTATCCCGATCATCCTCGATCACCTTGCCGTACTTGCGTCGGATCCGTTCGGCCGAAAGGATGATTGGCGTCAGCGGGTTCTTGATCTCATGCGCAATGCGCCGCGCCACATCCGCCCAAGCGCTGGTGCGCTGGGCTGACACGAGCTCGCTGATGTCATCAATAGTTACAACGGATCCGACATCGCCTTCGCCCGCTTCCTCCTGCGTCATCGAAACAGCAAGTGTCCGTTCCTCGCCATCCACAGTGCATACGATCTGCACCGGCGTCCGCGCCTTCACACCCTGATCGTTACGCCGTTCCAGCACGGGGACCAAAATCGGGAACGCCTCTGCCAAGGCTTTTCCGGCAACGTCATCTTCACGCACCGCCAAGAGACGCTCGGCCGAACGCGACAACAGCGTGATCCGATCCTGACTGTCGAGGCCGATCACCCCTGCCGAAACACCAGCCAAAACCGCTTCGATAAATCGCCGCCGGTCCGACAGCTGTTCGTTCGCCGTGACCAGCGCATTGCGTTGACTCTTAAGCTCACGTGTCATCGTGTTGAACGTGTGCGACAAGCGCCGCAAATCGCCCTCACCACGCCGTTCGGGAAGCGCGACGTCAAGATTGCCCGTCGAGACCTCCCGTGCCCCGGCAATAAGACGGCGGATAGGCGCAGCAAACCTGTTTGCAAACCAGAAGCCCACCCAAACCGCCGCAAGAAGCGCCGTCGTGGAGATCATCGTATAGAGCAAACCGTGGGCCAGCTTCAGGCCGCCACTGGCCTGGCGCAGCGCATCATATTCGCTGACGCCCCGCGCCGTCCGATCAAGGTACTTAAGCACCTTCTTGCTAACCGGACGCGAAACATAAAGATACCACCCCTCCGCGCTCGGCAGTTTTGCTACAGCGGCAATCGATGACGGCCGGCGCAACGTCAGAACGGGAATGGTCCCCTCCTCAGCCTGCGAAATGACGTTCGCCTGCGGCGCCCGGAATCCCTCGCCCGCCTTATCGAGCGGCGTCACCTTCAGCCCGCCTTTGCTATCGATGATGTAGGCCGCGTTGAGATCGCGTAAGCCCGCCTGCGCCGTCAGAAGCTGTGCGAGTTGCGTCGGGTTCGTCGGCCCGGATTCCAAGGCCGCATCGACGTCGCGCGCCATGTTGGCGATGTCGTTGCGAATGACGAGACCATGTTCGTCGACATAGGCTTTAGCGACATCCAGCGAATTGTTGATAATGATGCGTGTGCGCTTCGAGAACCAGCTGTCGAGCGAACGGGAAAATGTCGTCGTCGCAGCAACGGCAAGCAAAATGGCCGGCAGCGCGGCAATTATCGAAAAGAGAAGAACGATGCGAACGTGAAGACGTGCGCCGGCCTGCTTTTGTCGCCAAGCCTGCCACAGGCCATATGCCTGCCAAGCGATCACCGCGATCATGGCCGCGATCAGCAACACATTTACGAACAACACCGTAACCACGACGTTGTTGCTCGGCGTGATGGGCGTAAGCCCGGTCAGAATAAGAAACGTCGCCAGAGCCGAGATAAGAGAGAGCGCAACCGCGCTGAACCCAATCCAAGACGCACGGTCTCCTGGATCAGCGAGCGGCGAGGCAGATTCGATCACCCCGCTCTCGGACGCCGTTCTGACGTCTTCCTCACTCATGCCGATCCTCTCAACAAAGCCCCGCAAGAGGGCGACGAATTGATACGTAGACAGACCTTGGATGGCGCATGGCCCTTCGTCCGTTCCCAGCTAATATTGTTGCGAAAGCAACACGTTGTTGCAGCCGGATTGTGCAGCCGTAGAGGCACACCTACAGACCCAGACCGTGACATTCTAGCGACAAAAACCACTGCAAGGGCAAAATTGTGGCCTTCATGCACGCCTATTGTGCCTAACGCACCAAAGGAGAACACCCTGTAGGGCTGGACCCACGGGAAAGCCGCTGGGGTCTCAGAAGGCAATCGGGAAGAGCGCGGACGACCCAGCCGAAGCCAGGGCCTCGTAACCGACCCACTTCACTTGGCGCAGAGCCATAAGCTTCCGGTGCCAAACGCACCTTAGGGAGACGCCACCACCTGGACCGTGTTTGCTTCGGTCAAGTGAGTGGTGAGCGAAAAACCCTGATTTCGAGATCGCGAATGCGGCTGCGAAGAGTATTTCGGTTGAGACCCAAAAGCTCCGCCGCACGAATCTGGTTGCCGCGCGTCGCGGCCAGGGCCGCTGAAAACAACGGACGCTCAACATCACGGAGCACCCGGTCATAAAGACCAGGCGGTGGCAACGATGTTCCGAAACTCGCAAAATAGTCGGCGAAATACCGTTCAACCAACTCCGAAAGGTCCTTGGCTTCACTCTGTGATGCCGGCGATTTGGACACGCTGGATTCGGCAAGCTCGTGCTCGATGATCGCATCCGTTATGGTTTCTTCCGTATGCAGGGCCGCGATCCGTCGCACGAAATTCTCAAGTTCGCGAACATTCCCGGGCCAGGGATGGCCTTTGAGCCGTTCGATCGCAGCCGTCTCGATGGCCTTCTGCCCAAGCCCCTCACGTGAAGCAAGACGAAGAAAGTGGCGCACCAAATCGCCAATATCTTCGACACGTTCGCGCAACGGTGGAATCCGCAAGGGCACAACGTTCAGGCGGTAATAAAGGTCCTCTCGGAACAGACCTTGTTGGATTTGCGTTTTGAGATCGCGATGCGTCGCGGCAATGATCCGAACATTCGTCTTAATCGGGGTGCGCCCACCGACCGTCGTGTACTCTCCCTGCTGAAGCACGCGCAAAAGCCGTGTCTGAGCTTCAAGCGGCATGTCTCCAATCTCGTCCAGAAAGAGCGTGCCGCCTTCCGCCTGCTCAAAGCGCCCTTGCGTGCGCATCTGTGCGCCCGTAAAGGCCCCTTTTTCGTGTCCGAAGAGTTCACTCTCAATCAGCTCTCTGGGAATGGCGGCCATGTTGATGGCAACAAACGGCCCCACCTTGCGTTTGCCGTGATCATGCAGAACCCGCGCCACCAGCTCCTTTCCGGTCCCGCTCTCCCCCGTGATCATCACCGTAAGTTCGGTTTGCGTGAGACGCGCTAACGCCCGGTAGATCTCCTGCATCGCAGCCGAACGGCCGATGAGTGGCAATTCCTCATTGTCGCCGTCGGCATGGTCGGCACGAGGCTTCCGCCCCGGCCCAGTCAGAGCACGCCCGACAAGTGAAACCACTTCTGAAAGATCGAACGGCTTCGGTAGATATTCATAGGCGCCTTTCTCCGCAGCAGTAAGCGCCGTCATCAGCGTGTTCTGCGCACTCATCACAATAATCGGTAGCTCGGGACGCAGCTTCTTGATGCGAGGGATGAGATCGAACGCGTTCTCGTCCGGCATCACGACGTCGGTCAGCACCACATCGCCTTCACCCTGGCTCACCCACCGCCAGAGCGTCGCCGCGTTCCCCGTGGCCCGCGGCGCATAGCCCGCCCGCGCCAGCGCCTGATTCAAGACCGTACGGATGGCCGTATCATCGTCAGCGATGAGAATGGTCCCGCGTGCCATTATCTTTCTCCGCTAGCTCCTCTCAACCTCGGCGCCGCGCGACGCCATCCGTCCCTGCAATGGCAAGAGCACGCGAAATACGGTCCGCTTCGGCTCGCTCTCACACTCAATAATGCCGCCATGGTCGCCGATGATTTTTGCGACAAGAGACAGACCCAGCCCCTGGCCCGCCCGTTTGGTTGTGACGAACGGATCAAACAGATGCTCCTTCATCGGCTCGGGAACACCCGGCCCGTTGTCCTCGATCTGAATCATAAGAGGCAGACTGATCCGAGCATCCGAACCAGGCACCGAGAGACGCACACCGGGCCGGAAAGCGGTTTGCATGATGATACGGCCCTGCTCGCGATCGTCGCCGATCGCCTCGACCGAATTCTTTACGAGATTGAGAAACGCTTGGACCAGCTTGTCGCGGTTTGCGGGAACGGGAGGCAGCGACGGATCATAATCCGAAATAAAGCGGGTGCCGCGCCCAAACCCGGTCTCGGCGAGCCGTCCAACATGATCGAGAACATCGTGGATGTTGGTCGGTTGCTTGGAGAGGGGACGCTCGTCACCAAACACTTCCATGCGATCAACGAGATTACGGATTCGCTCCGTCTCCGTGCAAATCAGCTGCGTGAGTGCGCGATCCTCATCAGTGAGACCCTGTTCGAGAAGCTGCGCCGCACCACGGATCCCCGACAGCGGATTTTTGATCTCGTGAGCCAAAACAGCGGCCATACCGGAGACCGATCGCGCCGCCGCTCTGTGCGTCAGCTGCCGCTCGATCATCTGAGCCATCGTGCGCTGCTGCATCATCAGAATGATGTAACCGGGATTATCTGGAAACGGTCCGGCGTAGACATCGATCAGCTTCGGGGCGCCGAACTTCGGACTTGCCATCTCGATGCCGTACTCATTGACGGTCGACCCTGTTGCGGCCACTTGCTCCACCAGTGCCAGCATCGGGCACCCGAATGCCACGACGTCCGCAAGCGTTCCGCGCTTCAGAACGGCAACACTCGTCGACAGAAAGCTCTCGGCAGCAGCGTTGGCGTAAACAATCCCCAATTCGGGATTAAGCACGAGGATGGGATGTGGCAGAGCCGCCAGAAGCAGGTCGTGCTCGACAGGCCGGCGCAGCGCCGAGTTCCTCGTTTTTCTGACTGCGGCCCGGCTCATGCGGCCTCCAGAGTTTCACTGAAGAACGCCTCAAGTCCAGACAACGCACGAACAGGATCATCCTCCGTGCAAATGCGTCGCCGCCAAGCTTTAGCTTCGTCCCCGCGACGTCCGCTCGACTCGATATACCAGCCTATGTGCTTGCGCGCGTTCCTGAGGCCGAGGTATTCGCCATAATAAGCAAGCATGGATTCGACATGCGCTTTGGCAATGCGCGCCTGCACCGCAAGGTCGGGGGGGCCTAAGTCCGATCCTGTCTCCAGATACGTTGCAATACGTCCTGGCTGCCAGGGCGCGCCATAAGCACCGCGGCCGACCATGACGCCATCGGCACCTGAGCGCGCCAACGCCTCCGAAGCATCCTGCGGCGTACGAATATCGCCGTTCACGATGACGGGGATCGAAACCCTCTCTTTGACAGATCGCACCGCAGACCAATCGGCCTCGCCTTTGAAGAACTGCTGTCGAGTACGCCCGTGCACGGTAACGAGCTGAACGCCGGCAGCCTCGGCACGGCGCGCAAGCTCAGGCGCATTCCGCGATGTGTCGTCCCAACCGAGACGCATCTTCAGCGTCACAGGAACCCGAACGGCGCCAACAACGGCGTCGACGAGCGACAGCGCATGATCGAGATCGCGCATCAGTGCGCTTCCGGATTGCTTGCCGGTGACCTCTCGGTTCGGGCAACCCATATTGATGTCGATGACATCCGCGCCATTCGCTTCCGCAATACGGGCACCTTCCCCCATCCATCTGGCGTCACATCCCACCAGCTGCACGACAAACAGATCGAGTTCTGAACCCTCAGCACGCCGAACCACATCGGGGCGCTGTCTAACCAGCTCTTTGCTCGCCACCATCTCGGATACGACGAGACCGGCCCCAAATCCGTGGACCAGCCGCCGAAAGGGGAGATCGCTGACCCCGGTCATGGGCGCCAGAAAGACGCAATTTCTCAGTTTGTGAGGTCCAAGCGTGAGACCCGACATACGGCTGGTTCCCTCAATTGCCCATTTTTCAGGCAATATACTAGTCTGCTCGTAGTTTGAGCAGACTAGGCCGATCTCTTGTGATACGCAAGCCCGCAGAGAGCGCGCCCCAGGATTTGCCCTGGCTTTCCGGCTTGACTAGACAATTTGGCGCGCCCCGACCTCCACCCCCCAGCCTGGAGCCGATATCCGTCTTGAGCATCGCCGCCCTTATTGTTGCCGCCGGCCGGGGAACCCGGGCCGACCCGGATTCCGGATGTCCCAAGCAGTATGCGCCAATCGGTGGCCAGCCCCTACTGACCCACACCCTCGAAGCCTTCACCTCCCATCCGGCAGTAGATGAGGTCCTCGTCGTGATCCATCCCGACGATAGGGACGCCTACGAAAATGCACTCCCAAAGGAGACGCGTAAATTGCGACCGCCGGTCTCGGGCGGCGCAACCCGGCAAGCCTCAGTGCGCGCCGGTCTCGAAGCACTTGCTGCAACAGGCCCGCGCTGCGTCCTGATCCACGATGCAGCGCGCCCGTTTGTCGATAGAGACACGATCAGTCGCGTAGCTGACGCCCTCGAGACAACAGCCGGCGCCATCGCGGCCGCTCCCGTCGCTGATACCCTCAAAATGGATCGGGGTGACGGCATCATTGAGAAAACCATCGCGCGCAACGGCCTTTGGCGAGCCCAAACCCCGCAAGGTTTTCACTTTGCAGAGATCCTTGCAGCCCACAAGCGTGCAGAAGCCGAGGGCCGAAACGATTTCACAGATGATTCCGGATTGGCGGAATGGGCCGGCCTTGACGTACAGCTCATCACCGGCAGCACACACAATATCAAGATGACCACCGCCGAGGATCTTGCCATGGCCCAACGAATAGTCGGCAGGACTTATGCGCCACGCGTCGGTTCAGGATTCGACGTGCATAAATTTGGCCCCGGGGACCACGTCTGGCTATGCGGCGTGAAGCTTGCGCACACCCAGTCGCTGGTGGGGCATTCGGATGCAGATGCACCACTCCACGCCCTCACCGACGCCATTCTTGGGGCCCTCGGCGACGGCGACATCGGCCAACATTTCCCGCCCAGCGACCCGAAATGGAAAGGCGCCCCCTCCCGGCTGTTCTTGGACGACGCGGCCAGGCGCGTCACCGCCCGCGGCGGACGGATTACAAATGTCGACATCACGATTCTCTGCGAAGCCCCCAAAATCGGACCTCATCGCGACACCATGCGCCAGGCCGTCGCCGAAATCTTGCACCTTCCAATAGACCGCATCGGGCTCAAGGCGACCACAACGGAAGAGCTCGGCTTTACCGGCCGCGGGGAAGGCTTGGGGGCGCTCGCCACCGCCACACTCTTGCTTCCTGAGACCCTATAGCCACGGCCCCATCAGCCAAAGCCTCCGTACGCTGCGTTCTGATTGACCCGCCCAACAGAATCGCGCCATTCAACTCACAGTGGTTGTATGAACACAATCCATACGGGGCTTAACACCATGAACTTGATGACACAAACGCTCGAGCGCCCGTCCACCCAGACCGCCAGCATATCTGACATAGCCGACGATACTGCGTCGGCATGCCTGGCGACTCGAGTGCGCCAGCTCTCGCGCATCATTACGCGCCTCTACGACGACGCTTTGCGTCCACTTGGCATCACGGCCAGCCAGTACACGTTATTGGCCCAGCTTGCCTCCCGCGACGGCATCACGGCTGTCGAGATCGGTCAGGAACTCGACATCGAAAAGTCCACACTGTCGCGCAATCTGAAGCGTCTGCTAGCCCTCGGCCATATCATTATGGACCCGCCGGCCGGCCGCCGCGGACGCGGCCTGCACCTCACGCCGCGTGGCCAGGTGGTCTTGAAAGAGGCGTATCCGATCTGGTCGGCGGCCCAGAGCCGAAGCATATCGGTGATGGGTGAAGACTGCCGCAGCATCCTCGACGACCTTTTGGGGCAAGCCGAGAAGTTGCTCGCCGCCTGATCGTTTGCTGGCCTTTGCGATCTTGATTACCAGTAAAGGGCGTGGTCCAAAGGACCGCGCCCTTTCCCTTGTCCCGCACACTGTGTTGCCGGAGCGCACATCTTGTTTCCGCCTAATCTAATAACCGACGCACAACGCCTCATCGATCAATTGCGCCGAGAGGGACAGAAGCTCACCACGGCCGAGAGCTGCACCGGCGGATTGATCGCAGGCCTCTTAACTGAAATCCCCGGCGCCTCGGATGTGCTCGACAGCGGCTTTGTCACCTATTCCAACGCCGCCAAGACAACCATGCTCGGGGTCGACGCAGATCTCGTCGCGCGCCACGGCGCCGTCAGCGAAGACGTGGCGCGCGCCATGGCAGCGGGCGCATTGACAAAATCTGCAGCAACAATCGCCGTCGCCGTTACGGGTGTTGCCGGCCCAGGAGGCGGCAACACCGCCAAGCCCGTTGGACTCGTCCACATCTGCACCGCCCGCGACGATGGTGCTGCACATCATGAGGCGCATCAATACGGCGACCTCCCCCGATCCGCGATCCGCCTTGCGGCCGTACGTGACGCCATCCGCCTTGTCCGCACATTGAGCACGGCAAAGCCGCAACAAAAGTAGGATGTTCCAGTTTCGCCAAAAAATAAGCCGTCCGCCTTGGTGCTCCGAGGCGGACGGCTGCACGTGTGCTCTGGCCGAGTGTACTAGCCCGGCGGGGGACCGAACACGACCACCGCATTGAGACCGCCGAACGCGAAGGAATTCGACATCGTATAGCCGACCTTCGCCGCGCGCCCCTCGTTCGGCACGTAATCCAGATCGCAATCCTCGTCTGGCTCGTCGAGACCGATGGTAGGCGGAACCCATTGCTCCTGCATCGCCTTGATACAGGCCGCAGCTTCAATTCCACCACCCGCGCCGAGCGGATGGCCATGCATCGATTTTGTCGACGAGACTGCCAGCTTGTAAGCGTGCTTGCCGAACAAATCCTTGATAGCGTTGGTCTCGTTCTTATCGTTGATCGTGGTCGCGGTTCCGTGTGCATTAAGATAGTCAATGGTCATCGGCGGCAACCGCGCATCCTGCAGCGCCAGACGCATGGCTTCGCGCGGACCTTCAATATCCGGGTTGACCATATCCTTCGAATCCGAAGTCATTCCATAACCGCAAAGCTCCGCCAGAATTGTCGCGCCGCGCCGCTTCGCATGCTCGTACTCTTCGAGCACAAGAATACCGGCCCCCTCCGAAAGCACTGTACCGTTGCGCTTCTTTGCAAACGGGAAACAGCCTTCCGGCGAAAGCACATGCAGCGCCTGCCAGGCCTTCATGGTGCCGTAGTTGATGACGGCTTCCGAAGCCCCTGCAATGGCCACGTCGACAAGGTTATTTTCGATGTATTGCTTAGCGATGCCAATTGCATGCGTCGCAGTCGAACACGCTGAACAGGTCGCAAATGTCGGCCCCTTCACACCATATTCGATACCAACATGTGCCGAAGCGGAAGACCCGATGATACGAAGCAGCGTCAACGGATGCGTCGCGCGCTTGTTGTCGATAAAAAGATCGCGGTACGCCTTTTCATAGGTGGTAAGACCACCGGCACCCGAGCCAATAATGCACGCCGAACGGTAAGGATTTTCGAAGGGTGCGGTGAGGCCGGACATCTTGACCGCTTCGTCAGCGGCGGCACCCGCGAACCAGGAGTAACGGTCGGCGTGCAGGATAATCTTGTCACGCTGAAAATGTTTCAGCCGCGCTTTAGGATCGAAGTCCTTGATCTGGGCCGCAATGAGGATTTTGAGATCTTCAAGCGGAAAACCGCCGAGCTCGCTAACACCGCTCTTTCCCGCCTGTAGGCCGGCCCAGAATTCCGGAACGGTTTGTCCAATGGGCGTAACGACACCCATTCCCGTCACGACAACACGACGGGTACCACTTGCATGTGCCATATCTTCTTGATCCGCGTTAAGACAGCCAAACACTACCGGAGCTCTGAGAGAGACCGGGATCCGATGCCGTTACAATGAGACAGCCTAAGCGTTCGATCTGCTCTCAGGCCTTTGCGCCCGCAGCCGCGGGGCCGGCTGCAATCAGGTCCTTCACTTTGTCGACGACGGAGCCAACCGTCTTGAAGTCCTGAACGTCTTCGTTCGCATTATAGGGAATCTCGATCCCGAACGTGTCCTCGATGTCGAAAACGATCATTGCGAGGTCGAGAGACTCGATCTTAAGATCTGTAAGAGCCGTCGTGAGCGAGATATCGTCGCTCGGCTCCTTCATGTGCTTCTTAAGAATCTCAATGATTTTCGTTGCGACGTCGTCCATCTCGCTCTCCAACTTCTGTGCGCAGGTTGGCGCACAGCCGTGTTTACGTCATAACCGCCTAGATAAAGGGCCAACTCCTGGCAAGCTTGCCGGTCACATATCCTTAAACGCTTGACAAGTCCAGTCGAGTGCCCCTGCGACAGGGCAACCAAACCCTCATGACGTTAAGTATCTCAGACCAGATCGATCAAAGAAGTTCCTTAGGGTACATCAAGAAATAGTGTCCCTCCAAGCCGTCTAGCCCTAGTCTAAAAAGGCAAAAAAGTGTTCAATAGCAAGGCGGGGCCGGAGGCTCTCCGGCGTTGGATTGTCGCATCGGGCCGGCCCCTGCGTAGCCGCGCGCTCCACCATAAGGATAGCGGAGGACCTGGGAGGGTCAACGATGAGCACAACGCAAGCACCCCGGCCTGCCGGAGAAACCGGCGCACACCTGACTTGGCTCAAGAGCTACCCCCAAGAGGTCGACTGGCACCAGACGTTTCAGTCCGCACCCCTTTACCAGATCCTGGATGATGCCGTCGCCAAGAGCGGCTCAAACACATGTACGAATTTTATGGGGCGCATCACGAGCTACGCCGATATCGGTAACGAGGTCGAACGCGTCGCCGCAGGCCTCCAAGCGCTCGGCATTGAAAAGGGAATGAAGGTGGGCATCCTTATGCCGAACAGTCCAACCTTCATCATCTACTACTTCGCCATCCTCAAAGCCGGTGGGATCGTCGTCAATTACAATCCGCTCTACACTGTCGAAGAACTCGAATATCAGGTTCGCGACAGCGAGACCCAGCTCATGGTCACCTTTGACCTCAAGCTGTTGTTCGACAAGGTCGAGGCGCTCCTGCAATCAGATGTGCTTCCGCGCGCCGTCGTCTGCTCGTTCTCACATATTATGCCCTCGACCAAATCCGTTCTCTTCCGCTTGTTCAAGGCAAAAGATATCGCCCGCCCTACGTCGTCGGCACAGCGGAAGAAAATTACGCTTGAGTCGGAACTCCCGCAAAAGAGCGGAAAGCTGGTCCCGGTCGCAATAGATCCCTCAAACGATATTGCGGTCTTGCAATATACTGGCGGGACAACAGGCACGCCAAAAGGGGCCATGCTAACCCACGCCAACCTCTACATTAACGTCCAGCAGGTGATTTCGTGGGCCCCGGACCTTAAGTACGGCGGCGAGAAAGTCATGGGAGCCCTGCCCTTCTTCCACGTCTTCGCCATGACCGTGGTCATGAACTTCGGGATCGCGATGGCGAGCGAAATCGTCATCATGCCACGCTTCGTCCTCGATGAATCCTTGACGCTCATTCATAAGACCAAGCCGACGGTCATGCCGGGGGTGCCAACGCTCTTCAACGCCATTGCCAACCACCCCAAAGTCGGATCTTACGACCTCACGTCACTCAAATTCTGCCTCTCAGGCGGAGCTCCGCTCCTTCTCGACATCAAGCAGAACTTCGAGCGGGTAACGGGATGCAAACTTGTGGAGGGCTACGGCCTTTCAGAAACGTCTCCTGTCGCGACATGCAATCCAATGGACGGTCCCATTCGATCAGGGTCGATCGGATTGCCGTTGCCACAAACGGTGTTGTCACTGCGTGACCTATCCGATCCCATGAAGGAAGCAGCGCAAGGCGAGCGCGGTGAAATCTGCATCGCCGGTCCCCAGGTCATGAAGGGATACTGGAAGCGGCCGGCCGACACGGCAGCACAATTTGCCGGAGACGCCTTCCGAACCGGCGATGTTGGCGTGATGGATGACGACGGATTCTTCTTCATCGTCGACCGCATCAAGGACCTCATTATCTGCTCCGGTTATAACGTCTATCCGAGGCGGGTAGAAGAAGCGATCGCCGAGCATCCGGCCGTCGAAGAGGTGACCGTGATCGGCATTCCCGACACCTATCGCGGCGAAGCACCGAAGGCGTTCATTAAATTAAAGTCGGGGGCAGCCGCGAACGCAGACGACATCATGCAACACCTTGAGCCCAAGCTCTCGAAAATTGAACTCCCATCGGAGATCGAATTCCGCGACGAATTGCCGAAGACCATGATCGGCAAACTCTCCAAGAAAGAGCTCAAGGCCGAAGAAGCCAACCGCCCGAGGCCAGCATGACATCGCAACATGAGGCCGGGAGCATGGTTGCATCTCGCGCGCAAGAGTCAGAGTCCGAAACCGGCGATCTCTTCACAATCGGTCAACTGGCCGACGAGTATGGCGTCACCACGCGCACCATCCGCTTCTATGAATCACGCGGCCTCATTCGCCCCGCACGCAAGGGCGCCAACCGCGCTTACAACCGGCGCGACCGCGCCCGCCTTAAACTCATCTTACGCGGAAAGAATCTCGGCTTCTCGTTAGAGGACATCGGAGAATATTTGGCATTGTACGATGCCGATCCGGGACAACATGCACAAACCGAAATGCTTCTCGGCAAAATCGAAGGTGCCATTTCAGATCTCAACAAGAAGCGCGCCGATCTCGACCGCACACTCAAGGATCTGAAAGAGATCAAGACCAAGTGCCTCGAGCACCTGTCCCGCTCCTGAAAAGCATCAGGCTAGGCGTCCGCGCTCTCCATAATGGCCGCAACCCCCATACCACCGGCCGTGCAAACCGAGATAAGGCCACGGCCGCCGTGCGTGGACAAAAGCTTCGCCAGGTTGCCAACGATACGGCTGCCCGTGGCCGCAAACGGATGACCCACGGCAATGGACGAGCCCTTCACATTGAGCTTAGTGCGGTCGATGGAGCCGAGCGGGGCATCCTTGCCCAGATGCTTTTTGCAGTAGGCCGCATCCTCCCAGGCCTTCAACGTACACAGCACCTGTGCCGCAAAGGCCTCGTGAATTTCATAGAAATCGAAGTCCTGTAGCGAAAGCCCCGCACGATCGAGCATTTTCGAAACGGCAACCGTCGGCGCCATCAGAAGCCCCTCGCCGGAAGGAAAGTCGTTCCCCCAGTGCTGCCCAAACGTCAGATAGGCCTGGATCGACAATCCGCGTTCCTTGGCCCAGTCTTCGCTCGCCAGAAGCGCGCTTGACGCCCCATCCGTCAGCGGTGTCGAGTTGGCCGCCGTCAGCGTCGCGCGATCCGTCTTGTCGAATGCCGTACGCAACGTTGCAAGTTTCTCAAGACTGATATCTTCCCGGAGGTTGTTGTCGCGGAAGACGCCAGCGCACGGAACCACAAGGTCGTCCATCCAGCCGCTGCGATAGGCTTCGGCAGCCTTGTTGTGACTTTCAAAAGCAAGCTGATCCTGATCAGCGCGGGCAATCTTCCATTCCTGCGCCATCAGCTCGCAATGCTGGCCCATCGAAAGACCGGTACGCGGTTCGCTCACCATCGGTGGCTGCGGCGCAAGCTCCATCGGCGACAGGCCCCTGAAGACCTTGATCTTGTCCCACACCGATTTCTGTTGACCGACCTTTACAAGGCGCTGGGCAAATTTTCGCGAAAACACAATCGGCGCATCCGACGTCGTATCCGAACCGCACGCAATGGCCGTGTCGATAGCACCCGTGGCGATCTTGGCAGCTGATCCCAACGCCGCCTGAAGGCTCGTTCCACAGGCCTGGACAAGCGTCACACCGGGAGTCGCTGGATCAAGCTTGGTCCCCAGAACTGCTTCCCGCGTCAGATTGAAATCGCGCGAATGCGTCACCACCGCCCCACCGACGACCTCACCAATGTGCTGGCCCTTCAAGTTGTACCGATCGACCAGTCCGTTAAGCGCCGCAGTCATCATCTCGAGATTGGAAAGATCGGCATAAAGCGTGCCCGAACGGCAAAACGGAATGCGTACGCCTCCGATGACGGCCACACGGCGCAAAGTCTCAGTCATTGAAGGTCTCCCGTTTCTTGCCCTCTTGCCGCGCGTGCGGCGAAAGAAATTCAGGCCGCGGTCGTCCCACTGGCTTTAGCCTCGTCGTCCCTGAAGCGCAGCGGACCGCCGCGGAAGGGGGCGAAGCCCGTGCCAAAGATCATGCCGGCGTCGACAAGGTCAGCGCTCTCGACAATCCCTTCGTCCAGGCTCTTCTGCGCTTCTCTAATGATCGGCTCCACCAGTTCGCGGCCAAGCTTTTTGAGATCCGACTTGGAATACTCCGTCTGCGCCTTCTCGGGCTTACCGTCCTTCCAAACATAGAAGCCTTCACCGGTTTTCTTCCCAAGCCGGCCGGACGCAACCAGCCGATCCAAACGCGAACCCTCGCTACCGCTGCCAAGAATCTTCGCAACATGGGCACACACGTCGAGCCCCACATTGTCTGCAAGCTCAATGGGTCCCATCGGCATTCCGAATAGACGCATCGCCTCGTCGATCTTCTCCTTTGGCTCGCCTTTTTCAAGCCGCTCCATCGCAGCGAACATATAAGGCGTGAGCACCTTGTTGACCAAGAAGCCTGGCACGTCCTTCGTAATCAGTGGGAACTTGTTGATCGCGGTGACGAAGGCCGCACCCTTCTTGACTTCCTCCTCGCGCGTGTCCGTCCCGCGTACCACCTCGACCAGCGGCATCTGCGGGACAGGCGAGAAGAAGTGCAAACCAATAAGCCGCCCTGGGTCCTTCAGGGGCTTATCAATATCCTCAAGCTTCAACGACGAGGTGTTGGTGGCAAGCACCGCGCCCTCCCTGAGCTTGTCCTCTAGGGCCGCAAACAGCTTTTGCTTGATGTCGAGTTTTTCCACGATGGCTTCAATGACGACATCGGCGCGTTCGACGCCCGTCCCCTCCGGATCCGCAATAAGACGAGCTTTCGCCGCGTCGCGCAGAGCCTTTGTCTTGAATTTTCTGGCAAACAGTTTCCCCTGCGCCTTGATGCCCCGTGCCAGTTGATCGGCAGAGATATCCTGAAGCGTCACTTCCATGCCCGACGCAACACAGACCCCGGCAATATCCGCACCCATCGTGCCCGCCCCGATGACGTGAACACGCAAGGGCTTCCAATCGAGATTCTTCGGTGCCTGCGCCTTAAGGATCTCCGTCAGCTGGAATACGCGCCGCAAATTCTTCGACGTCTCCGAGACCATGAGCGGCGCAAACAACCGCGTCTCCTCGCGCTTCATCGCCTCGATGTCACCGCCTGACTCCTCAAACAGATCAATCATGCGAAACGGCGCCGGATAGTGGTCTTCGCGCGCCTTCTTGCGGGTCTCAGCCCGAATTTTCTTCGCCAGAAGACCGCGTGCAGGCCACTTGGCGAGCGCCGACTTGAAAAACCCAGAGGGTTTCGATTTGCGTTTTTGCAGCACCGCCTTACGCGCCGCCCAGCGCAAGTTGCTCCGCGTCGGAACCAACTCGTCGATAAGTCCCATCGCCCGAGCCGCCGTTGCCCGGATCATCGAGCCCGAAAGCATCAATGGCATGGCCGCCAGAGGCCCTGCCTGTCTGAGAGCTCGCGCCGTTCCATTAAAGCCAGGCATGATGCCAAGCTTCACCTCAGGAAAACCCACGCGCGTGGCATCATCCCGCGTCGCAATCCGATATTGGCAGGACAGCACCAATTCAAGACCGCCGCCCACGCACACACCGTGAATCGCTGCCACACTCGGCACAGACAAACGCTCGATCCGGTCCAACAGCGCATTTACCGTGCGAACCGCATCCGTAACATCTGAGATTGATTTGAAGTCCTCAAACTCGTTGATGTCCGCGCCGACAATAAAGCCCCGCTCCTTGCCTGATAAAAGTATAAGACCTCGAATGGCCTTGTCGCGCGCACCCTTCTCCACATGCGCAACAATCTTCTCAAGCTCCTCTAGCGGACGCTTGCCCAGCGCATTGGCACTCGAATCTTCGCGATCGAACACCGCCCAGGCGATCCCTTCGAAGTCAACGGAGAATTTCCAGTCTCGTAAATCCAATTCCGGTTGGGACATGTTTCCTCGCAAATACCGCTAAACGGTTGGGGCCGCTTCAGCCGCCTTGGTGTTGTGACCGGGCTTCATATAATTGGGCCGAAGCTCGTCCTTATCGAAATGATCGACCGCAATGACACGCGCAACAAGCTCTTCCACCTCCTTGAGGAGCTTGCCTTCGGCCTCTGTGAGGACGCCTTTCGAGACCGCATCCCCGATCCAGTCAAGACCATGGTAACGGCGAACGGTGCCGGCACGAATAGCCCGTTCGAGCTTCTTTTCCGCCTCCTCGGACGCAATCACCTTCTCCAGCGCGACCTCCAATAGGCCAGTCGCCTCATTCGGATCCTTCGAAATAAAGATATCGCGCGTCAACCGGTCGCGAACCTCCCCGGGTTCGATCGCAAGCTTGACGATCTGCGAACCAAGCGCATCCCGCGCCGGGAAGTAATGCCGGCCCAGTGGAAACACCAAAACTCGCATCAGACCCTTGGCCACAGGATTGGGGAAATTATCGATGGTGCCCCGCAGCGCTTGCTCAAACCTGTAAAGACCGTTGGCCGCCGCAAAGGCTACGATCGGCCGGTCGCTCTTCGGACGCCCGTCATCCTCGAACCGTTTCAACACACAGGCCAGAAGATAAAGCTCCGAAAGCGCGTCTGCGAGCCGGCCTGTGAGTTTCTGTTTCGTCTTCAATCCTCCGCCCAAAAGCGCAACCGTCAGATCCGCAACCAGAGCGAAATTCCGGCTCGAACGCGAAAGCTGCCTGTACGCGTTGCGGCTATCACCAGCATCACTGGGCGCATTGGCAAACAACCCAATCGTCAGATTATGAAAGAAGGCGCCCGCCATGTTCGACACCGAAAATGCCACATGGCCGCAGAAGGCCTCGTCGAAAACCGACAAACCTCTGTCTTGATCCTCATCCTGCAGCGCCTTGATCTCGTCGTAGAGATAGGGGTGCGAACGCAGCGCCCCCTGCGCAAACGTAATGAGCGTGCGCGTCAAAATATTCGCGCCTTCAACCGTGATCCCCACCGGCACCATTTGATAAGCGCTCATCAGATAGTTCGAAGGACCATCACAAATCGCCCGCCCACCGTGAATGTCGAACGCGTCGTTAATCGACCGGCGCAACCGTTCGGTGGTTTGATACTTCATCAGCGCCGAAATGACCGACGGCTTTTCACCCCGTGAGACCATGGCGGCCGTTACCGCACGCCCGGCCTCATTGACGTAGGCATTCTCGATCATACGCGCGAGCGGCTCTTCGATCCCCTCCATGCGCGCCACGGGAAGTCCGAACTGCTTGCGAATGCGCCCATAGGCGGTCGTTGCCCGCAGCGTCGCTTTGGCACCGGCCGTCGCAGAGGAAGGAAGCGAAATCGCGCGCCCTGCCGCTAAGCACTCCATCAACATGCGCCAGCCTTGGCCAGCCATCGCCTCCCCGCCAATGATGAAGTCGATTGGAATGAAGACATCCTCGCCCCAATTGGGACCGTTAGGGAAAGCCGCACCCGCCGGCAAATGTCGGCGCCCGATATTGACACCCGGATGATCGGCCGGGATCAAAGCCACCGTAATGCCAACATCTTCACCTTTGCCCAGAATATTCTCCGGATCGAACAGACGGAACGCGAGACCGACCAGCGTCGCCTCCGGGCCAAGTGTGATATAGCGCTTATCCCACGACAAACGAATCCCAACCGTTTCTTTTCCGTCGTGCGTGCCACGCGTCACGGTGCCAATATCCCGCATGGTTGCCGCGTCAGAACCCGATGTCGGACCGGTCAACGAGAAACAGGGAACCTCCAACCCCTTCGCGAGCCGTGGCAGAAAGTATTTTTTCTCGGAGTCTGTCCCGTACTTCTCGATCAACTCGCCCGGCCCGAGCGAATTCGGCACCATAACAATGGTGACCGCATCGGGAGATCGCGAGGCAATCTTGCCAAGGATGAGCGATTGCGCCTGTGCCGAAAATCCGAGACCACCATGATCTTTTGAAATGAGCATGCCGAGAAAGCCGTTCTCTTTCACAAAGTCCCAGATCTCCGCCGGAATTTCACGGTTGGTATGACGAAGCTGCCAATCGTCGATCAGCCGACACAGTTCCTCGGTGGGACCGTCGAGAAAATCTTGTTCCTCCGACGTGAGCACAATCCCGGGAAGCGCACGCAGCTTCGTCCAGTCTGGTGTTCCCGAAAAGAGTTCCGCGTCAAACCCGACCGTGCCCGCATCAAGTGCCTGCTGCTCTGTATCCGAGACTTTCGGAAGAATACCTTTGACAAGACCGTACGCGGGTCCGGTAACGAGACGCCGCCGGAGCGTTGGAACAGAGAGGAGCCCAAGCACAATCGCCGGTATCCAGGCGAGCAGACCCAGCCAACCCGGCTGCGGCCACCCGATGGACCCGGTCGCAAAAAAACCAGATTGCCAGACCAAGGCCGCAAGTGCCGCACCGGCAGCCCAGAGCCAGCCCGGCGACCGCATCATTGCAAGTGCCATCGCACCCGCGATCACAACAAGAAGGAACAAAAGGAACATCATATACCGACCTCCTGGCAGCCGCCCATCTGCCGTTGGGGCGTTTGCAGCGATTGACGACCATCATCTTGGCTCGGGGCAAAACCTGCCTTTTCGTGATGCCGATGCAGGCGACAAAAGACAAGCCAAACGCGCAACCTTCCCCCAACAGCAACGCGAGATCACCAAAGAGGCCAGAGCCCAAAACCCATGACCTCGCTCCGGCATGACACGAACAAACGACATCAAACTCTACTATGCCTTAAATTAACGTTTACGTCAAGGTAAAGCATGGGAGCGCCGGATCCTGACTGCTTCATACGTTCCCAATCCAGCACGCTCCTGAGACCAGAAACTCGTTCAGGGCGAAGCGAGTGCAACCAGCCGACGACCCGGAAAGGCGCCGTTTCGCCTTTGAAGACACCGCCGCATTCATGAGAACAAAACGTGATTGACCGATGAGAACAAATCAGGTACTCCACAGGTGAAGGGCCGTAACACTGGGCATTAAATTGCTGATCCGCAACGCTAGCCGTATAGGTGAAGACATGACCAAACCGGAGCTCTGGGTCGTCGAAGGGGGAATGGGCGATATGGACAGAAAACAGGCACTCGACGCCGCATTGGCACAGATCGATAAGAACTTCGGCAAAGGTTCGATTATGCGCCTTGGAACCAAGGACAAGTCGATCGATGTCGAAGCCATTTCCACGGGCTCGCTCGGCCTCGATATTGCGCTGGGGATTGGCGGGCTTCCGCGCGGACGCATTATCGAGATTTACGGACCCGAGAGCTCGGGCAAGACCACGCTCGCCCTTTCAGTTGTGGCAGAAGCCCAGAAAAAGGGCGGCGTATGCGCCTTCGTCGATGCTGAGCACGCCATCGATCCGGTTTATGCCAAAAAGCTCGGCGTCAATGTCGAAGATCTTCTGATCTCCCAACCAGACACCGGCGAGCAAGCCCTTGAAATTGCCGACACGCTCGTGCGCTCAGGTGCTGTCGATATCCTCGTCGTTGACTCGGTTGCCGCTCTGACACCAAAGGCCGAGCTTGAAGGCGAGATGGGCGACAGCCTGCCCGGCCTTCAGGCGCGCCTCATGAGCCAGGCCTTACGCAAACTCACCGGCTCCATATCCAAATCCAAATGCATGGTCATCTTCATCAATCAGATCCGCATGAAGATCGGCATCATGTTTGGAAACCCCGAAACCACCACGGGTGGTAATGCCCTCAAGTTCTATTCGTCCGTCCGCCTCGATATCCGGCGTATCGGTCAAATCAAGGATCGCGACGAGCCCATCGGCAATCACACCCGCGTCAAAGTCGTCAAAAACAAAGTCGCCCCGCCCTTCAAACAGGTCGAGTTTGATATCATGTACGGTGAGGGAATCTCCAAGATGGGCGAGCTTGTCGATCTTGGCGTAAAGGCCGGCATCGTCGATAAGGCCGGCGCCTGGATGTCCTATAGTGGCGAGCGCATCGGCCAGGGCCGCGAAAACACAAAGCAGTTCCTCAGGGAGAACCCGAAAGTCGCCAATGCGATCGAAAGGGCCATTCGCGAAAATGCAGGGCTCATTGTCGACAAGATGTTGCTCGAGCCCGACATGGCAGAGGGCGACGACGAAACGCCGGATGCGGATGGCGTGCTACCCGACGCCGAAGCGGCACCTGCCAAGAAAGGCAAGGCGCGGCGCTGAAGCACCCGCAAACACGGTCTGTCGAATTGAAGCAGCTCGGAGCGGTATCGAGGCGGAACCCCGCCTTTGATCCGTGGTCTCGGAGGAGGTGTGGAGTATGAGTACCGAGAATTCCGAATTGGCCCGTCGGCTGGAAGCGCTGGAGACCGAAGTGGCCACAATGGGCGACGTGTTGCGCCTTGAGCATCACAGCAACGACACCCGCCATGCTGCGGTGTTGGAGCAATTGCAGGCCTTCACCCGGAGATTCGATGCCCTCGAGGGTGAGGTGCGTGCGCTACCGCGCACAGTGGCTCAAATGCTGGCCGAGGATTCGAGTGGAAAAGAGCGCTGATCCGCCGCTTCACCGATGGCCTGGGCCAGAAAGACTGCCCATATCGGTCCTGTAGACAGAGAACACCCCTGTAGCTACAAGGGCGCGTCCCGCCAATCTCTGGCACCACACAGGCAATTGCATGGCCGGCCTCAGCGAGATTCGCAGAGAGTTCCTCGAGTTTTTCAGACGGAACGATCACGAGATCGTCTCCTCGTCTCCGCTCGTCCCGCGCAACGACCCGACGTTGATGTTCACCAACGCCGGTATGGTCCAGTTTAAGAATGTTTTCACCGGACAGGAGACACGCCCATACACGCGCGCGGCCACATCACAAAAGTGCGTCCGGGCCGGCGGCAAGCACAACGATCTCGACAACGTCGGATATACGTCGCGCCACCACACCTTCTTTGAAATGCTCGGTAACTTTTCCTTCGGCGATTATTTCAAAGAACGCGCCATTGAGCTTGCTTGGACACTTATCACCAAGGAATATGGTCTCGATAAGAAGCGCCTTGTCATCACCGTCTACCACGACGATGAGGACGCCTTCAAAATCTGGAAAAAGCTCACCAGCTTTTCGGACGACCGCATAATCCGGATTGCAACCGCAGACAATTTCTGGGCCATGGGCGAAACCGGCCCCTGCGGACCGTGCTCCGAAATCTTCTACGACCACGACCCGGACGGAAAATTGAAAATCCCGGGCGGCCCACCCGGATCCGACGACGCCGACGGCGATCGCTTCGTCGAGATCTGGAACCTGGTGTTCATGCAGTTTGATCAGCAGGCCCCCGGCAAGCGCGCGCCACTGCCCAGACCCTCCATCGACACGGGTATGGGGCTCGAACGCATTGCCGCGGTGTTGCAGGGCGTGCACGACAATTATGATACCGATCTCTTCAAGGCGTTGATCGAGGCCGGTGTCGACGCCACGGGCGTGGCGGAAACCAAAGAGAATAGAGCCTCGCACCGGGTCATTGCCGATCATCTACGCTCGATAAGCTTCCTCATCGCCGATGGCGTACTCCCCTCGAACGAAGGACGCGGCTACGTACTGCGCCGCATCATGCGTCGCGCGATGCGTCACGCTCATATTCTCGGGGCCTCGGAACCTTTGATGTACCGACTCGTCCCGGTGCTTGTTCGACAGATGGGTGACACCTATAGCGAACTCATCACCGCCCAATCGCTTATCACCGAGACACTGAAGCTTGAAGAAACCCGCTTCCGCAAAACGCTTGAAAACGGACTGAAACTTCTCTCCGATGCCTCGGGTAAACTCAAGAAAGGCGACGTGCTTCCCGGAGATGTGGCGTTCAAACTCTACGATACTTACGGCTTCCCCTTCGATCTCACCGAAGACGCCCTGCGCCCGCGCGGCATCGCCGTCGACACCAAGGCCTTTAAGGCCGCGATGGAGAAGCAGAAGGCCGAAGCCCGCCGCGCCTGGAAAGGATCAGGTGAAGCGGCCACGGAAGAGATCTGGTTCGAGATCAAGGAAAAGACAGGCACGACTGAGTTCCTCGGTTACGACACCGAAACCGCCGAAGGCGAGATCGTCGCCCTGGTAGCGGGCGGCAAACAGGTAAAGGTTCTGAAAGCCGGAACAGAGGCCGCACTCATCCTCAACCAGACACCCTTCTACGGAGAGAGCGGCGGTCAGGTCGGCGACCAGGGTCTGATCACAGGCCCCAAAGGTGCACTCTTTCGCGTCACGGACACGCAGAAGAAAGTCGGCGACCTCCTCGTCCACAATGGCGTTGTCGAGAAGGGCCCCTTCAAAGCAGGAGACACAGTCGAGCTTGAAGTCGATCATGCCCGCCGAACGGCAACGCGCGCCAACCACTCCGCAACCCATCTCTTGCACGAAGCCCTACGGCAAGTACTGGGCACACACGTGGCTCAGAAAGGCTCGCTCGTATCCCCCGATCGCTTGCGCTTTGATTTCGTCCACACCAAGCCCATGAGCACCGACGAGATAAAGGCGGTCGAAGCCATGGCCAATGAGGTCGTTCTTGAAAACACCGCCGTCGAAACGCGGCTCATGGCCCTCGACGACGCAAAGGCTTCGGGTGCCATGGCGCTCTTCGGTGAAAAGTATAGCGATGAGGTTCGCGTGGTCTCCATGGGCCAAGGCGCACCCGGCGCCAACAAGGCCTGGTCGATCGAGCTGTGCGGCGGTACCCACGTCAAACGCACCGGCGACATCGGACTGATCAAGATCGTATCTGAGAGCGCCTCGGCAGCAGGCGTACGCCGTATCGAAGCCCTCACCGCCGACGGCGCGCGCGGCTATCTCGTCCATGCCCACGACTCATTAAAAGAAGCCGCTTCGCTCTTGAAGACGCGGCCCGACGGCGTCATCGAACGCCTCAAGGCCCTCGTCGATGAGCGCCGTCAGCTCGAACGCCAGCTTGCCGAGGCCAAGAAGCAGATCGCATTGACCGGCGCCGCGCAAGGCCCCTCCAATGGAGCAGCAACCGCAGGCACATTGCGCGAAGTAGGCAAGGTCAAGCTGCTTGCCCGTTCCGTCGAGGGGCTTAACCCCAAGGATCTCCGCGGTCTCATCGACGAGGGCAAGAAACAGGTTGGCTCGGGCATCGTTGCCATCGTCGGCGTCACCGAGGACGGCAAAGCGGGTTTGGCGGTCGGCGTAACCAACGATCTCACGAAGACCTGGAACGCCGTTGACCTTGTCCGCGCCGGCGCCGAAGCCCTTGGTGGCAAAGGCGGCGGTGGCCGCCCTGACATGGCTCAGGCCGGCGGACCGGACGGCTCCAAGGCCAGTGACGCCCTCGCCGCGATCGAGGCCGCCCTCGCGCGCTAAAGCGCCAACACCCGCCCAGAGTCCGTCTGATCTACGTCAAACCACCCACGCCCCTTCCCGCCCACTCCCTATATTTGGGCGTGGGTGGCGCGGCAAACCCGGCAAAGCCAGACGCGGCCGCGAACATCCGGCGCATCGATCATCGCACGTGTCATCCGGGGCTTGACCCCGGGATCCATGCTTCTCCTGGCGCCAACATTTCGCTCAAAACGAAGACGGCCGCGGATCGAACCGGAGTGTGGCACGGCGACGGTTCCGGGTCCTAACGTCCGGGTACAGGCATCCTGGATCCCGGCATTGAATGCCGGGATGACAACAGCGCCGGTTAGTGGAATGGGCCGGCCAGGCGAATCCGGCGAGGTCGGACATACTCTAGAAGTCGTTCAGGACCCAATCCGTCGGACACCCATTGTCGCGAATACGCGCCTCAACAGCCTCTATGTCTGCCGAACGCTTGAGGTCATGAACCATGCTTCGCGCGATCGACCAGTGCTCGCACGCGGTTGTGAGATCCCCTTGATCCGCCGACAGGTCACCAAGCTCGATCCGCGCCTGGGCGTGCTCAAGCTTCAACCCGAGCTTCTGAGAGCTGACCAAACTTTTGCGCAACTGTTCTCCGGCGGCAGCGCCATCCCCAAGCACCAGCAAGGTCCGTCCTACCTCAAGATAGAGCGCAGCCAGCGCGCTTTCCGGTCCTTTACGTTCGGCAGCACCAATATCGCGTACCAATCGGTCTGCCCGCGCACGCGCATCTCTTTTCCTGCGCAGGTCTTGCCGCCGTTTTGCTTCAAGATCTAAGGCGGCCTGGTCGTCTTTTTCTGCTCCCGTCGCAGCCGTCGATGTCGAAAGCGGTGCTCCCGCATCGCCAACGCGCCCTCTCGGACCACCACGGTAACGGGTGCCGAGGACCACCACGATCAAAAGCACCAGAATCGGCGCAGCCAGCAGGAGCGTTCCGGCAAGGCCCGTCAGTTCAAACCCGTGTACCATTGTGTCGCGAGCCATCCCCCGTGCTCTGCGAGCGCAATTACCTAAACGGCGCCGCGTACATCAACCCGCCCCTCGTCCACAACGCATCAAGACCGCGTTCGAGCCGGAGCACCGATTTCGAACCCAAATTGCGTTCGAACATTTCTCCGTAGTTGCCAACCTGCTTGATCATCTGAAAAGCCCAGTCGGCCGGCAGCGACAGTCCAACACCAAGATTCTGTTCCGTCCCCAAGAGCCTGCGAACTTCAAGCACCGGAGAGTCCTGCATATCCTCGACGTTCTCGGACGTAATACCCAACTCCTCGGCGGCCACCAGCGCCATCAGCGTCCAACGCACAATGCGGAACCAATCCTGGTCCCCTTCCCGCACAACCGGCCCAATGGGCTCCTTCGTGATCAGCTCCGGCAATAGGATGTGATCTACCGGCTTTGAAAGCCGGCTGCGCTCGAACGCCAGCATGGACTTGTCGCCCGTAAGCAGCGTACAACTTCCCCCCTCGTAGGCTTTGACAAGGTCTGCCCAATGCTCAGCGACCACAGCCTGAAACTTCATGCCCTGCGACTTAAAAAAATCCGAAACCGCTTGTTCTGCCCTGGTGCCGGACAGGACACATATCGAAGACCCCGACAATTCAAGCACGCTCGTAACCGCATCGCCGCGATTGACGAGAAACCCCTGGCCATCGTGAAAAAGAACACCGGCTGAAAGGACACCCAAGTCCGTGTCACGGCTCAACGTCCACGCACCATACGGAATGAGCACGTCAACAGAACCGTTCGCCAGCGCCCGGAAGCGCTCACTGGCCGTAAGTGGAATGATCTTGACTGCCGACTTCGACCCGAGAACAGCCGCAGCCAATGCCCCGCAATACTCCGCCCCAAGCCCCGACCATGTTCCCTTGCCATCGACCGTCGCAAGCCCGGGCGAATCCGCGGTGATGCCACATAGAACATGGCCGCGCTCACGCACTGTCTGCAGCACAGGTGGAGCCGCCAGCGCGCTCTGTGCGGCACAAACTGCCCACAGAAGGTAAAGCCACCCGTACCACCCGAAGAAACGTCCTCGCGCGACGTCAGAGCCCCGCATTATCAACCTCAGGACCTGTGTTAACGACTGCCCCGCCAGGATGACCACACTTTGCCCTACTGGAGCCTGTGGTCAAGGTCTTGACCCAGCCTTCAACTTGCGTCACACGGCCCAATCCGCGGCTTCAGGGTGACACGATGTCCAATTCCGACGATGGTACAAGACGCCCCGGCCATCCCGCCACAGAAGTGGTGCACCTGGGCCGCGACCCCGAGACCCAGTACGGTTTCGTTAATCCGCCGATCTATCGGGGATCCACGGTTCTATTTCCGTCCGTTGCCGCACTCACATCGCACAAACAGCCATACGTCTATGGCCGCCGCGGCACACCAACCGTCGATGCTTTGCAAAATGCCATCGCTGCGCTCGAAGGGGGCGCTGAGTGCAGATTAACCGCATCCGGATATCAAGCGGTCACAACGGCGATCCTCGCGCTCGTCGAGGCCGGCGACCATATCCTGATGGTCGACGCGGTCTATCAGCCCACCCGCCAATTCTGCGATTACATCTTAAAGCGCCTGGATATCGAGACCGAATACTACGATCCGACCATCGGCGCCGGGATTGACAGCTTGGTGCGCAAGAATACGCGTCTCATCTTCACCGAGAGCCCAGGCTCGCAGACTTTTGAGATGCAGGACATTCCGGCCATTTCCAAAGTCACAAAGGCGCACAAACTTTGGCACGTCATGGACAACACATGGGCAAGCCCGCTCTACTTCAAACCCTTCGCCCACGGTGTCGATGTCTCGATCCAAGCCGCCACCAAGTACATCGTCGGTCACGCCGATGCCATGCTGGGCGCCATCACATCGAATGCGCGTGCGGCAAAACACATTGCACGCGCACACGGTACGCTTGGTGTCTGTCCCGGAACGGAAGAAACCTTTCTCGGCCTCAGAGGGCTTCGCACCCTCGATGTGCGTCTGGCCCGCCATCACACCAACGCACTCGCAGTCGCCACCTGGTTGGAGAAACGTCCTGAAGTCGAACAGGTCCTGCATCCGGCAATTCCAAGCCACCCAGGTCACGACATTTGGAAACGCGATTTCCTTGGCGCCAGCGGCTTGTTCTCCGTCATCCTCAAACCGGCCGCAGAAGACGCCGTCGCACGCATGCTCGACGGATTGAACTTATTTGGCATGGGATACTCATGGGGTGGCTACGAAAGTCTGGTCATTCCCTTTGATCCGGCCCCCTACCGAACCGCCACCAAGTGGACGGCTGAAGGACCGGCCTTGCGCTTCCATGTTGGCCTCGAAGACCCGGACGATCTCATTTCAGATCTTGAGGCCGGCTTTACAAGGCTCGCCGGCTGACGGCAATCGAGGGCGGCGCAAGCGGACGCCGCGCTTCTTACCGCACATCACCCATCAGCCGCTTCACCCAAGGCGTCAAAGCTAAGAGCAGAACCGCAGCCCCCGCCACCAACAGCGCCTGGTTGAGGAAGAACGCCGTTAGTTTGTCCGGGTCCGAGGCATCGAACGCACCACCCAGGATACCCGCAAGCTTATTGCCGAAAGCCGCACTCAAAAACCAAATGCCGAGCACGACACCCGTGAGCCGCGGCGGCGCCAGCTTGGTCATCGTCGACAGACCCACCGGACTTAAGAAGAGCTCCCCAATGGTTTGCAGAAGAAAGAGCCCGACCAGCCAAAGTGGGCTCACCTTCCCCGCCAGAGCAAGAGCCGCCGCCGGTACCATCAACAGGAAGGAGGCGGACAAAAATACCAGCCCAAGAACAAACTTGACGGGGCTAGAAGGCTGGCGCGAGCCGAGCCTGGTCCACATCAATGCGAACAGAGGCGCCAGCACAATCACAAACAGCGGGTTCAAAGACTGAAACCATGCAGACGGATACGTGTGCCCAAGAAACTCACGACGCGTCAGCTGATCGGCAAAAAGCGCAATCGACAGACCGGCCTGCTCAAAGATCCCCCAGAACAGCATCGACGCGATAAAGAGCACGCCAACAGCCGCCATACGCCTTGCATCCGCGCCTTCCCGCAGCCCGAGCCACAGCACGGCGACGACGGGCAGACCAAAGTACAACAGGCGCAAGCCCTCAAAGCCCTCCCGATCGGAAAGAACAACGAGCAGTATGAGCAAAGCCGTACCGAGCCCCACAAACGCGGCGCGCGCTAAGAACCCCGGAACAAGCGTCGGGGCATCGACCGTGTCGCGAATACCTTTGCCGCGAAACACCAGGATCAGCAGCGAGATCGTCATTCCGACGCCCGCCGCCGCAAAGCCCCAATGCCAACTTCCGGCGGGATCAAATCCGTTTTGTGCGAGAAGAGACTTGAACCAGGCACTCTGAGCAAGAAATCCCGTTACAAGAGGCGCGATAAACGCCCCGATATTGATGCCCATGTAATAGAGCGAGAAACCCGCATCGCGGCGCTCATCCCCGGGGGCGTAGAGAGCCCCTACAAGCGCACTGACGTTCGGCTTGAAGAGCCCGGTTCCCAGCGCAACCAGCACAAGCCCGAGATAAAATGCACTCTCAGCAGGGACAGCGAGCGTAAAATGACCAAGCGCGATAACGGCCCCGCCGATGAGCACCGCACGGCGCGCACCAAACCAGTTGTCGGCAAGAAAGCCGCCCGGAATGGACAGCATGTAAACAGCCATAGTGTAGGTGCCATAAAGGCGGGCCGCCTCGGCTGTTTCAAGCTCCAATCCCCCGCCGGCAAGTGGCGCAACCATAAACAGCACCAACAGCGCGCGCATGCCGTAGTAAGAAAACCGCTCCCACAACTCGACGTAAAAGAGCGATTGAAGCCCTTGCGGATGATCTCGAAACACCCCGGTCCCCCGAAAACGCGCAACATCGGTGATGCCGTCAAGCGCTGGCGATCCCGGCAGGATTCGAACCTGCGACCCCCTGCTTAGAAGGCAGGTGCTCTATCCAACTGAGCTACGGGACCACGCGTCCTATGACACCGCTTAAGCGCTCGGCAGACTTAACGCAAGCGCCACCCCGAGGTACTGATCCAGGCCTAACCATCACGCCTCTGGCATTTAGAAGCGCAGCCCGAAAGCCACTTTCAGTGAGTCCACGACCCGACACGCCCATACTTGAAATTCTCGGCGTAGGATTTGCGCGGGCGCCGGCGCGGCTCAGGCTCCTGCAATGCGTAGGCAAGACCATTACGCTCGGCATAGGTGACCGCCGCATCCTTTGAATCGAATTCAAGCCGAACCTGAGCCGCAGTGTCAGATGAGCTGGTCCATCCCATCAAGGGATCAATCGAACGCGCAGCCGTTGGCTCAAACTCAAGCACCCAATGCATCGTCCGGCCCAACCCAGATTGCATGGCCGACTTCGAGGGCTTGTAAATACGGGCAACCATATTTTGGTCCTGACCTTCAAAACGCGCAAACCGCGCGCAAGGCCCGGAATGTCCCGGGCGGGTGTTGAATTGGTCGGGGCGACAGGATTCGAACCTACGACCCCCTGCTCCCAAAGCAGGTGCTCTACCAGGCTGAGCTACGCCCCGACGGTGGCTGACATGTGCCGCGTCACCGCCTCCGGGTCAAGATCGCTATACGACGCCAATGAAGATCCTACGGCTTGGGCGGTTGGAAAAAGGAATGATCGACCTTGTCACCCGCCACGATCCCCAATCGGCCGGCAGCACCGCCAGCAATCTCGAGAACGGCCGTCACGGCGCCCTGTGATGAAACGATCTCCTCAGACATCGGCTGAGTCTTGGCCTCAATTCGATGGATCATTCCGTCGGCCCGAATGAACACCATATCGAGCGGGATGTACGTGTTGCGCATCCACATACTCAGTTCCTGGGGGACATCATGCAGGAACAGCATGCCGGCCTCGTCCGAAAGCGATGTGCGAAACATCAGCCCGGTTCTATGCTCCTCAGGGGTCCGCGCAATCTCGACCTGAAACGACCGCACACCCGACTTGGTGACGATCTGGAGAGGTTCCGTGTGTTGTCCGGACCTGACCGCGTCAGATGGCAGCGACCGCCCATCAAGTACGTAGACAGCCACGAGGCCCACACAAAGGAACAGGGCCGCCAGAAGTGCGGCCCCGCTGAATTTTGACGTTTTGAGCATTTGCGTCCGCGGTTAATGCGGCGAACTCAAGGGTGGAACACCGTCTGGTCGAAGCTCGGCCGCCATACAGCCCTTGGAGCCGAAACCCCAACGCACCTGGACGATCTGGCCGGGACGTAACTCTGTGAACCCGAACCGGCGCAATGTCTCCATGTGCACGAAGATGTCAGCCGTTCCTTCGCCGCGTGTCAAGAATCCAAACCCGCGAACCCGGTTGAACCACTTCACCTGAGCACGCTCCCAGTCGCTTTCTGGCTGCACCTGTACGTGCGTACGCTGCGGCAGAAGCGACGGATGAATGGCCGTGCTCTCATCCATCGAAAGGATCTGAAAGGCCTGCATGCCCTTTGGACGCTTTAGCACTTGACAGTGCACACGCGCCCCTTCGTAGGCTGTTTGATAACCCCCGGCCCTGAGACAGGTGACGTGCAAAAGCACGTCCGGCAGTCCATTATCGGGAACGATGAAGCCATACCCTTTAGAGACATCAAACCATTTTATGTGGCCCGCGATCTCAAAAACTTCGAGGCCGGCTTCGTCGAGCCTCTCTGTAGTTCCTTCCAGCGAAACGTTACCGACCGGAAACTCCGGAGGCTGCTTAGTTTCCCCCATTTCTCTACCCCGCGATTACTGAAATCACGTCTTATCGACTATGAGCTGAGCGCTTCGTTCCGGGTTTCCGTGGCCCTCACCTTGGAGCCGGAGAATCGCATCAGTTGAGTGAGACAATACCATCCGCACGCAGGCCCGCTAGTGCAATTTTGGAACGCGGAATCGCAGTGCCTTCCCACCTCGCTTTCGTCCACATGATCAAGGCGAGATAACGATCTGACCGGCTTCACCAAACTGGTCAAACCACCCGAGCCACGCGTCCACCGGAAAGAATTTTTGTGCTGATCCAGTCCGCACTAGCGAACAGCGGCAGCACAGGCCAAAATCAACATCATCTTCAACCTGATTTTTCTCTGTGTCCGTATAGCATTGCATCACTTTTCAAAGATTATGGTTCGGCCGTCTTTCCCCAACGAACGTCCAACAATCCCCAGCAGATCCCAAAACTGAAAGCATCAATGCGACACCACGCACCAATTCTGCCCTTGACCTTTCTGGATCGCCCAAAGCATGGGCATTGACGCCGCCCTGGCGGGTGGGCCAACAGTTGCTGCGACGAAGCACGGTGAAGACGGAGTTCAGGTCCAAATGCGTTATCTCCACGCGATGGTGCGGATCAGCAACATCGAGCAAAGCCTGGCATTTTACTGCGGTCTTTTGGGCTTCACCGAGGTCCGGCGCATCGACAATTCCCAGGGCCGCTTCACCCTCATTTTCCTTGCGGCGCCAGGCGATGCGGAGCGCGCCAAATCCGAACGCGCACCCCTCCTCGAGCTCACCTACAATTGGGACCCGGAAGCCTACGAAAGCGCGCGGAACTTTGGCCATCTCGCCTTCGAAGTCGACGACATCTATGCCACCTGCAAACGCCTGCAGGAAGGCGGCGTAACAATCGCCCGGCCGCCGCGGGACGGACGCATGGCTTTTGTCCGTTCACCCGATCTCATCTCAATTGAACTCTTACAAAGGGGAGGGGCACAGCCCCCCAGCGAACCCTGGAAATCCATGCTAAATCAGGGCGCTTGGTAGCCCACCCCGCCGGCGCCCTCTCGCCCGCAAACCCGCTTCCACACCAAACATTTCCCGAAAGCCGCAGTTAGGTATAATTTTTCTCTCCAGGGGACCTATTAGCCAGAATTTATATTCTTATTTCTATGATCCCCTTTTCCTGGGAACAGTTTTTCCATATGTTCCGCTCGTTCGGAGGATCCCTATGAGCAAGACAACCCGTCCGGTCTCGAGGAAGGCTGCAGCCAAACAGGCGCCGAAAAAGGCCGTCCAAGAGGCACCCGGAAGAGCCCCATCAGGGCCCGAGCTAGCGCACAAGCTCGATCGCGAATTAAGTGAGTTGCCGGACTTAGAGGCACGCCTCAAGCTCATTGCGGAGACGATCACGGGGCGCATCGCTTTTTCCACCAGCCTGGGCCTCGAGGACCAGGCCGTATTGCATGGCGCCGCAACCGCCAAAACCAAGTTCGACATTTTCACGCTCGATACCGGCCGCCACTTCCCCGAAACGCTCGAAACCCTGGAAGCCAGCGAACTACGCTATCGCCTCAAGATCCGGCTCGTCTTCCCCGACGCCGCGGAAGTGGAGAGCCTGGTCGCCCGCGACGGCATCATGGGATTCCGTCAATCGATTGATGCGCGTAAAGCCTGCTGCGAAATTCGCAAGGTACGCCCCCTGAACAAAGCCCTAAAAGGAGCAGCAGCCTGGATCACGGGAATACGCCGAGATCAATCCGGCAATCGCGCCAGCGTTCCGTTTGCAGTCTGGGACGGCGAACATCAGCTCATCAAACTCAATCCGATTGCCGACTGGACGCTCGAACAACTTCAACGCTACGTAGACGCCAACGACATTCCCGTAAATCCGCTCCATGCCCAAGGCTATCCCTCAATCGGATGCCAGCCCTGCACACGCGCCATTCACCCGGGAGAAGACATCCGCGCCGGCCGGTGGTGGTGGGAGAACGAAGACGGCAAGGAATGTGGACTACATAATCGCCCCAAGACAAAAGGTGTGGCTGCATGACATTGGAAATTTCTCACCTCGACCTCCTCGAGGCCGAGAGTATGCATATCTTCCGCGAGGCCGCCGCTCAGTTCCGCAAACCAGTGTTGCTGTACTCGATCGGCAAGGACTCAACCGTGCTCTTGCATCTCGCCCGCAAGGCCTTTTGGCCGGCGCGCCTGCCATTTCCCGTGCTGCACATCGATACCAAGTGGAAGTTTCGCGAAATGATCGAGTTTCGCGATAAGACAGCGCGCGACTTCGATCTCGATCTCATTGTCCATACCAACGAAGAAGGCATCGCCAAGGGAATCAATCCATTCGACTATGCCCCATCCGTCTATACCGACGTGATGAAGACCGTACCTTTGAAGGAGGCGCTCGATAAGTATGCCTTCGATGCCGCCTTTGGTGGGGCACGACGCGACGAGGAAGCAAGCCGCGCCAAGGAACGCGTGTTTTCGTTCCGCGCCCAAGGTCACCGCTGGGACCCGCGCAAGCAGCGCCCCGAAATGTGGCGTCTTTTGAACGGTCGTCTCGGAACCGGCGAGACGGTGCGTGTCTTCCCGCTCTCCAATTGGACCGAACGCGACATCTGGCGCTACATCCTGCGTGAAAAGCTCGACGTGGTGCCTCTCTACATGGCCAAGGAGCGCCCCGTGATCGTCCGCAATGGTCAGATCCTCATGGTTGACGACGACCGCCTGCCGCTCAAGTCCGGCGAAAAGGTCAAAATGAAAAAGGTCCGCTTCCGCACGCTTGGATGTTATCCGCTGACCGCCGCCGTTGAATCCGACGCCGAAGACATGGAAAGCGTGGTCGCCGAAACGCTGGGAGCACGCACATCCGAACGCCAAGGCCGCCTTATCGATCATGACCAAACCGGCGCCATGGAGAAGAAGAAGCAGGAGGGGTACTTCTGATGACCGCACAACCTGCGATCAAGGCAAAGGCGAGACGGTACCGCAAAGACACGGCTAAGCCCAAGACACCAAAGCCAGTCGCCAAGACGCTCGCCGAAGTAGCGCCTGAGCTTTCCGGTCTGATCCGCATTCTGACATGCGGATCGGTCGATGATGGTAAGTCCACACTCATCGGGCGGCTCTTATGGGACGCCACCGATCTCTACGACGACCAACGCGAAACTTTGAAGCGTGGCAAGACCGTTGACGGTGGCAATCCCGACTTCAGCCTTTTGATGGACGGACTCGTTGCCGAGCGCGAACAAGGCATCACCATTGACATCGCGTGGCGCTATTTCGACACCGCACACCGGCGCATCGTCGTCATCGACAGCCCCGGACACGAGCAATACACGCGCAACATGGCCTCAGGTGCAAGCCACGCCGATGTTGCGATTATGCTGATTGATGCACGCCACGGCGTCAAACGCCAGACCCGCCGCCACGCCGCCATCCTCGACCTTGTCGGCGTGAAGCGCGTCATTCTCGCCGTCAACAAGATGGATCTCGCTGACTGGTCGGAAGAAACCTTCCGCCAGATCGAAGCCGATTTCCGCAAACTTTCGCAGAGCTTCGGCTTCTGGGAAGCCATCGCCATTCCAGTTGCTTCCGTATCCGGCGACAATGTTGCCAAACGCTCTGACAAAATGGCGTGGTACGAGGGCCCCACACTGCTTCAACATCTTGAAGAACTGCCAAGCCGTGGCACGGAATCGACGGGGCCATTCCGCTTTCCCGTGCAGACTGTGCTGCGCGATTCCCGCAATGACTTCCGCGGACTTGCAGGAACAGTGAGTTCGGGCAGCATCCGTGTCGGTGAAACGATCGTCGACGCACTTTCCAAGCGCAGCGCCGCCA
This sequence comes from Hyphomicrobium sp., assembly GCA_965222835.1. GTDB lineage: Bacteria > Pseudomonadota > Alphaproteobacteria > Rhizobiales > Hyphomicrobiaceae > CBDCUQ01. The sequence goes on along the minus strand of CBDCUQ010000004.1, from coordinate 1,127,827 downwards.
TCAAGCGCATCGCCACCAAGGATCGCGATCTCGAAGAAGCCCACCAGGGGCAAGCCGTCGCAATCGAACTCGACATTGATCTCGACATTGCCCGCGGTGCCGTCCTGTCAAAGGCCGATTCCAAGCCCGTCGTTGTGCGCAGCCTCGAAACGCGGCTCGTCTGGCTCAGCGAAACAGCCTATGACCCCCGCGGCGCCTATCTGCTTCGCACTGCGACAGACCTCATCCCCGTGTCCAGCCTCGAGATCCGCGCACTCCTCGATCTTGAGACGCTTGAAACCAGCCCGTCCTCGACCTGCAACGTCAACGACATCGGCATTGCGCATATTGCCCTCGGCCGCGGTGCGGCAATTGACACCTTTGCCGATGCACCGGAGACCGGAAGTTTCATGCTCGTCGATGCCATAACCGGCGCATCGATTGCTGGCGGTGTCGTCACCGAGGTCAGCGCCGAAGCGGCCAGAACCGGCGAGCACACCTTCGTTTTAACGCGGGCCAGTCTGGAACGCGGCCTCTGCGCCGACATTAAAGACGATCCGGAGGCTGAGCCGGAATTCCGCCGCCGCGCCAATGAGGTCGCCCTTATATTGCGCGCGGCCGGTATCGCCGTGGAAATTGAGAGCGCACCAGATTATTCAATCTGACATGCGCTCTATGCAACACCCTCTCAAAATGGTGAAATTGGGTTTGGCCAAACCTATCCGGCCCCACAACCGACAGTGATTGATGCAGAGCGACTACTAGCCTATGGACCTGATCACGACCAACCTGCATCTGATTATCGGTGGCGGATTCATCATCGGATTCCTGATCGGTATGACCGGCGTAGGTGCCGGTTCGTTAACCACGCCACTCCTTATCGGGATCGGTGTGCAGCCCGCGGTCGCGGTTGGAACGGATCTTTTGTTTGCCTCCGTCACCAAGACCAGCGCAGCCTGGCGCCATCACCGTCTCGGCAACGTCCATTGGGGTATTCTTGGTTCGCTTGCACTTGGCAGCCTTCCGGGTGCCGCCGTCATGCTAGCATGGCTCTACTTCTGGCCCGTCGATACGGTGTCGCTTTCCTATTACATCCGTAAGGTCCTCGCTATCACCCTCCTCATTAGCGCTGTGGCCATGGCGTTACATCCGTGGTTACGTCGCCGTCAGCCCAGAGACGTCACATCTGAGACCAAAACCAGCGCACGCCCCATACCGACTGTCCTGTTTGGCGCCGTCCTCGGCGCCTTGGTGGCGCTAACATCAGTTGGGGCGGGCGCCATTGGTGTTGCCATTCTAACGGGGCTGTACCCAACCCTACTTGCCCGGCGCGTCGTGGGCACCGACATCGTTCACGCCATTCCCCTCACACTTCTGTCCGGCCTCGGACATGCGGGTATGGGAAATTTCAATGGCTGGCTACTTCTGGCCTTGCTTGCCGGATCCGTACCCGGCATCCTCCTGGGTTCACGCATCACCGCTCACGTTCCGGACTGGCTCCTGCGCTTTGCTCTGTCTGTGGTCCTGCTCTATGCGGCCTACCTGTTGTTCATGAGGCTCTGATAGCTCCGGCAAGTCATATAGATCTTGAGAACCGCTTCTGACCGGAGGGGCTCAACAAGCGGCCTTTGCTTGTAAAGGCACAATGAGAATTCAGCGTTCCCAGCCATTCTCATATCAGAATTGGTAACGCCCCTCTGCCCAAGAGCAATATCCGGCACGAGAAAGAACCTCTGCTTCTGTTTTCATCGCCTTTAAGCCGAAGCCTAAGGCCGCAACCTCACCATCTGCCACGAAACAACGCTTAATCGACCATTTACTGAAGTTATTGATCATTGATTTACCTTGCAGGAGCTAAGACCCGCATCGCCTTACAAGTTCGACGGTCCGCGGGGCCCGATCTTCATGAGACATGAACGCTTTTGGCTCAGTCTACGGACGAATGTAATTAGAATGCCTGACAACAATGACAGCATCGTCCGCCGCGTCCAGCACCGCTCCACCACGCGTCCTCATCGTCGATGATGAGCCGGTGGCACGCGCCGTCATCGGCACAAGAGTTTCATCAATTGGAGCTGTCGTCACGGAGGCCGAAGACGGTGCGACAGCCATGCAATGCCTCCTCAACAACGACTTTAATGCCGCAATTATCGACCTCGAGATGCCGAACATCAATGGATTCGAGCTGATCAGCTGCATCCGAGGACATCCGAAGCTAAAGCACCTTTCTGTGATTGTTTTAAGCGGGCGCGACGACCCCGAATCCGTCAGGACCGCACTACAGGCCGGCGCCACATCTTACCTCATGAAGCCCCTCAACTGGGCAGCATTTGGCGCACACATTCGCTCCTGCATTGGAGTACGTGATACTGCAGCGGGCACCAAAGCCTAGACAACGATCCGTCACAACGAGTGGTACATCTGCACCTGGCCGGGACATAAGTGGGACTTAGCGGTATGGTGTCAATTCCGCGTGCTCTGACCAAACAACTGATACCGGTTCTTCGGTGGCTGGCCAACTCCATTGAGGGACTCCGTCATGTTGCACTGCTCGATATCGACCCAAATATTGACGCAGGCCTCGTCCGGGCACGGCAACTACAAGAAGTCTCCAATCTGACGCCTTGGATGATGGCGACAAATATCGCCAACAGCACCATCATATTCTTTTTCTTATGGCGCCCGGATGCCGGCTGGGGGCTGGCGCTGTGGAGCACGAGCATCTGTCTTCTAAGTGTGAAGACGCTTCATTCGTGGATACGCCATCGCCACTTGCCCCCTCGGACGACTGTAACCACCCAAACAATCGTACGCGCAATCCGAAATGCCGGGCTTCTTGGTCTCTTGTGGGGCCTGCTGCCGTTTATCGTACTGACCCAAGAAGGGATCACCGAACAAATCCTGACCACCAACGTAATCGCCGGCATGTCAGCTGGCGGTGCGTTTGCGCTCGCAGCAATTCCCATGGCGGCGTTTGCCTATCTTGGTCTGATGCTGGGGCCGGCGCTGACGGCCGTTTGGACTGGACACATCCCCGCGTCGATGGCCCTCTTCGCAATGGGTGTCATATACTTTTCAGCGCTCACGCTCACGATCATTGCGCGCTATCGCGAGTTTTCAAAGCGAATCTCATATCAGTTCCACATTCAGAAACAGAAAGAAACAATCTCTCTGTTGCTGAAGGACTTTGAGTCGTCCGCAAGCGACTGGCTTTGGGAAACAGATCCTGAAGGCAATCTGACCTATGTATCGGACCGCCTTGTCTATCTCACCGGACAGAAAAAGAACGCCTTGCTCGGCAAACCAATAACGGCGAGCGCCGGGGCCCACTCGGAGACGGCTCCGTGGATCCAAGTGTTGGATCATATGCGCAAAGGCGAACCGATCCGCGATCACGTTGTTTCTGCGCAAACCGCACACGGTCCCGCTTGGTGGTCAATAACCGCCGGGCCAATTCTTCAGGCGGATGGAACGGCAACGGGTTATCGCGGCGTTGGGACAGACATTACCGAGAGAATACGGGCGGAGAAAGCACGCGCTGAACAAAACACCAAGCTCGCCGCCTTCAATGCACAGTTGGAGCGAAAGGTTGCCGAACGCACGCAGGAGGCAGAAGAAGCGGCAGAACGGGCACAGGAGGCCAGTCGTGCCAAATCCGTCTTCCTCGCCAGTATGAGTCACGAGATCCGCACGCCCATGAACGGGGTACTGGGGATGACAGATCTGCTCATCCGCTCCGATTTGACAACTCACCAGCGTCGCCTCGTCAATACGATCAATCAATCGGGCCTGACCCTGCTAGCGCTCATCAACGATATTCTCGACCATTCCCGCATCGAAGCAGGAAAACTCGAGCTTGACTTGCAGGACTTTGATTTGAGAGCCTGCGTCGAGGGGGCTATGGAGATCCTGTCGGAGGAAGCCCACCGCAAATCCCTCGAAATGACACTGCTCATGCCGCCAACGTTGCCCACCAGTCTCTTTGGCGACGCCAGTCGACTACGGCAAGTGCTCGTCAACCTCATCGGCAATGCCGTCAAATTCACCAGTGAGGGCCAAGTCTGCGTACGCGTTTGGTCATCTGGAAAGAAAAATGGCAAGATTGCCCTGTCGTTCTCGGTTATGGACACGGGCATCGGTATTTCGCCAGAGGCGCAAAAGATTCTCTTCAATCCATTCGCGCAGGCCGATAGCTCAATCACGAGACGCTTCGGCGGAACAGGACTTGGCCTGTCGATCTCGCACAGTCTCGTCCGAATGATGGGCGGAGAGATGACCCTTGCAAGTAAACCCGGCGAGGGTACAACAGTTTCGTTTGAAATTGCGCTCGCCCAAGGGCAGTCGACTTCGGATGTTTCGTCAGAAGATCGAAAGCTTGCCAATGATCTTCGCGTGCTCGTTGTCGACGATCGAAAAGCAAATTGCGAAGTTATAAATTGCTATCTTTCGGAAATGGGTGCCCAGCCTCAGAATGCCGCGAACGGTCATGAGGCACTGGAAAAAATCAAGGCCGCCCAGAATGCCGGAACGCCTTACTCACTAGCCATCATTGACATGATTATGCCTGGAATGAACGGCTTAGAGCTGGCCCGGCGCATTAGAGAAGATAGCCAAACTCACGACACGCGCCTCATTCTTCTGACATCCCTGAGCTGGAAAGGCGATCGCCAGACCTCACGCAAGCATGGGATCTCAGAGTTCCTTAGCAAACCGGTGCGCTACCGCGAACTTGTAGATGCCGTTGAGAGTTGTATGTCTGGATCGCCTCCCGCGGTCACCCGGCGTCCAAAACCGGATCAGACGATCGAAAAAGATAAGTATTCGGGCATGAAGGTACTTCTTGCGGAAGACAATCTGGTCAATCAGGAGGTCATGCGGGAGTACGCCTCTGCTCTTGGTTGTCAGATCGCCGTTGCCGACAACGGCCGCGAGGCCGTCGATCTCTTCTCTAAAGGTGCTTTCGACATCGTCCTCATGGACTGCCAAATGCCAGAGATGGACGGGCTTACAGCATGTCGAAAAATCCGTGACCTGGAGCGGTCTCGGAACAGCCATCGCACACCTGTTGTAGCGGTGACCGCAAACGCCTACGAAAGCGACCGGCTAATGTGCATGGAAGCAGAGATGGATGATGTGCTGACCAAACCGTGCAAGTTGTCCGATATTGCAGCGACGCTGGATCGCTGGGGATCGCACACTGACAGCCAACAAGCGAACGGAAAAAACGGGCAACCAACCTCAACCGAATGCAATCTTGAGGATCAGGTCTTCGATCCGTCGCCAATTCAGTCCATGGAAGAGTGCAGCACTGGCGCGGCCGTACGTCTTGTAGATCTCTATCTGTCCACTGCCCCCAAACTGGTCCGCCAGATTCTGACGAGCATCGCTGATAAAGATCGAAACGCTGTAGGCACCGCGGCGCACAGCCTAAAATCCTCGAGCGCTTCGATTGGCGCGATGCGCATGGCCCAATTGGCGAAACGGATCGAAACTGCCGCTCGTGAAAAGACCGCCATACCCGAAATCCTCCTCATCGCGTCAAAGCTCGAAGGCGCACTGTCAGAAGTCGAGGTCGCGTTAGAACGTGCACCTTGGACAGTCCAGGCATGCCAGGAAACGCCCTTGCAGCAAATCGCAGTCGAGTCCAACCGTTGAGTTGCCGCAGCACCGTCCCAGTATTTCAGCATCAAACAGACCTCTGATGAGCGGCAGCAGTAGAGCTCAAGTCACTTGCGCAGACCCAACCCAGACAGCGTTGTGGTTGCCATGTCTGAAAATACCCGCTCTGCAAACGGAAAAGCACTAAAGAAATCAGACTGTCGAAAATCCGGCTTGAGCGCCATAATGCGCGCTACACATTGCTCAGCGAGCAAGCGTTGCCCACTTCGCTCATATGCAATCGCCGCGACGACAAAGATTTGAAAATGAGCATTCGGAGCGCGAATGGCCCGTGTGGCCCACTCGGAAGCGGACTGAAAATCCTCTCGCAACATTAAGGCCATTGATCGCGTCGCCAGCATAGCATACGCGAGTGGATCGACTGGGCTAAGCGCCATCGCTTTGCCAACCTCGCTATCGCTCGTCTCACCCTCACCCCGCAAAACACCGAGCAGCGCCTTGTTGTAGATGGCGAAGGCGTAGTTGGGATTAAGATCGATGGCACGCCCCAACCACGGTTCGGTTGCCTTGAGATCTCCGGCGATCCACTCCGCCCGCCCAAGCGTCAGGTTCACAAATGGATCGAAAGGATCGAGATCATAGCTCTCTTCGGCATACTTGCGCGCGAGCCCGATATCCTTGGACCGATCCATCGAGAAATTGAGAAAGGCATTCTGAAAATGCGTGAACGATAGCCCCGCATGCGCACGGGCAAAATAGGGATCTTCCCGCACCGCATGGGAAAATAGGTTTGCAGCAGCCGCATTGTCCTTTTGCGTAAAACGGAACATGTGCCACAGACCGCGATGATACGCCGACCACGCGTCCAAGTTCTCTGTTGAAATCCGGCAAGCCTGAATCGCTTCCTTGGTTCGAATGCGCGCTTCGACTGCGCCAACAATGCTCGCGGCAATCTTTGATCTCAAGAACATCAACTCGGAAAGTGGCTGTTCAAACCGCTCGGCCCAAATGATCTGACCATCCGATCCTTGCGCAAGCTCTACAGCCACCACGCTCATCTTGTCGTCAATGGACAACGTTCCTGTCAGCAAATAGCGAACGCCCAAAACCTCGCTAATGGATCTGAGATCCGGATCCGGACTGCGAAACGAAAACGACGACCCCCGCGCAATCACAAACAACCAGTGCAGACGCGACAGCTCAAGAATAACCTCGTGAGACACCGCGTCACCGAGAGTCTTGTGAGGCTCACTAGGCGTCAAGAGTTGCAGAGGCAGGACGGCAATCGACGGCCGGCCCTGAGGCCGCGGCCCAGGCACCGGCAATGAATCCGCCACCGGCTCGGAACCTGGCAAGACAGATGCGACGGCTGCCGCTGGTTCGGTTGCTCTCACCTCGGCCAGAAACTTGAACCCGCGGCCACGCACCGTGCGGATCAATTTCTGTTGCGCACCATCATCTCCCAGCGCTTGACGGGCAGCCTTAACGCAGCTCGAAATCGTCGCATCCGAAACAATGCGCCCGCCCCAGACATTCTCAACGATTTCGTCGCGGCAGACGATCCGTCCCTCGTTCTTCACGAAAAAAAGAATGAGATCGAAAACGCGCGGCTCCACATGACACAGCGCGTCGGCGACGTGCAGCGTAAAGGCATCCTGATCCAGAACACAGTCAGAGAACCGGTAGATCATAACGCCACCCCAGGCCGCATGCCCCTAGCCGCGGCAGAACAGAATCCTCCCGCCCGACACCGCCAGCCGTTTCCCCAGACAATCTCCAAGAAACCTCCAAGTAGCCGTCAAGCAACGCGTCATCCGACCCGCTAGGTCTATCGGCGTGACACGGAATGAAGCCAATCCGGCGTCGGCAAGAGCCACATCGCAGTTGCTGCAGCGCCGCATCAACAAGGTGGAAGGAAACAACACAATGAATATGCACGCAACTCTTACGCCCGATTATCGCGCCATCAAAGCCAAGCAGAACGCCGCCTGGGGCTCGGGCGACTATGCCAAGATCGGCACCACACTTCAGATCGTCGGCGAGGAACTCGCCGAAGCGACCGACCTGACACCTGGTTCGAGCGTCCTCGACGTTGCGGCCGGAAACGGCAACGCAACGCTCGCCTTCGCGCGGCGCTGGTGCGACGTCACCTCCACCGACTATGTCGGAACCTTACTCAACCTGGGCCGGGCCCGGGCCGCCGCTGAAAATCTCCCGGTCAAATACCAGTTGGCCGACGCCGAAGACCTGCCCTTCGCCAACGACACCTTCGACGCCGTCGTCTCCACCTTTGGCGTCATGTTCGCCCCGAATCAGGTCCAGGCCGCCGCCGAGCTGATCCGCGTATGCCGCCCCGGAGGCAAGATCGCGCTTGCCAACTGGACGCCTGAAAGCTTCATCGGCCAGCTCTTCAAAGCCCTGGGCGCACACGTTCCCCCGCCACCTGGCGTTTCCTCTCCGGCACTCTGGGGGACACGCGACTGGATTGAGAGAGAGTTCGGCGCAAAGACGCAATCGATTGCGATCGAAGAGAAGGACTTTGTCTTCCGCTATCGCTCACCGGCCCACTTCGTCGACGTGTTCCGCACCTACTACGGACCGGTTCACAAAGCCTTCCTCGCTCTCGATTCGAAAGGTCAGGCCGCACTGGAAGATAGCATTCTGTCTGTGATCGCGGCTTGCGACACAGCAACGGATGGGTCCATGCGCGTGCCCGCTCCTTACGCCCAGATCATCATGACCAAAGCCTGATGATGTGTGCTCCGGCACCCCTCCCCCGTCGGAGCATTCCCAAACGGACCAAAGCCGGTCCAACCAAACGACGGATGACCCGTCACGTTGCACTCTGAAAGGAAACGCTATGAAACTGTCGCATCACATGAAATCGTTCTTCGTCATCGCCAGCGTTGTACCCGCCATGCTCATCTCGATCACCGCAGCTGGCGCCGCTGGTGACCCGACCCAGGGCCGTATCCAAAAACGTCAGGCTCAGAGCACCGCGCAGTACCACGAGTGTGCTGGTTTCGCGTTGCGCGTCTATCAGGCCGCCCGCTCCCAGGCCCGCGGCAACTCGGCAAGAATTCGCGCTGCCGAAGCGCACTATCACAGCAACCTTGCAAGGTGCAGGGCCAAGTACCTGTAGTCACCTGCACCCCACCTCCGGCGGCGCGCACGGCAGTTGACCCGCGTCGCCGGACCCCGATTTCAAACTCTAAACGCTTTCCTACTGGCGCAACCGCTCGCCAGATCGAGCCCAACGACGGTCACTGGCGCCTCCAATTCGGGATCAACCCCCCGGCAAGCACGAATTCACGACGTCCCAAGCCCCAGTTTGCCCGATGTTAACGCCTCTTGGTCATACCAATATATACCTTAAGTTGTAACGAGATCAAAATGGCCACCTCAGAGAGAAGGGGACGGATCGCGCCCAAGCCCGATGGGCCGGCGCGGACGACGGCAAATCCAGTCCGATCGCAGCTCGACCAACTGCAGTCGGATGTAAAATCTTGGGCGCAGGATACCGACCTGGCTGAACCAGTCCCACAGACCAATCCGCCCCCTCCCAAGCCGGCTCCAGAACAGCTACCACCCGATAAGCCTACACCATCACCGCAAGAGGCAACGCGGCGCCCCCGCTGGTCGACGGTCCTGAAATCCTCCGTAGCCATCATCGCGGCTTTGATCTTCGGCTGGGCACCCCTACAGCGAATCTTTGCGATCACCAGCAGCGAGGCCATCGTCAACGCCAAACTGGTGACGATACGCTCGCCCATCGAAGGCATTGTCATTGCCCCGGCATCGGGAGTCGAGGTCGGCCGCAACTATGAGGCCGGGGAAGCCATCCTCAGTATCGACAACCCTCGCTCAAATCACGGAGCCTTCAACGATCTCAAACGCACACGCGATCAGTTTGCAGCCTCCCTTGCCGCCCTCACTCAAAAGCGCCAATTGCTCGACCAAAGACGCAGCGAACTTGCGGCCCAACAGGAAACATTCCGGCAGGGCCGCATCACCCAGCTCGAGAATCGCCTGGCGGCGATTGATGCTGACATCAGCGCGGCCCGCGCGCGCCACATGGAAAGAAAGAGCACGTTAAGGCGCACGCGCACCTTAAGAGAACGCGACGAGGTCGTCAGCGTGGCCACGCTGGAGCGCGCAATACGCGACGAGCAGGTTGCAAATGAAGAGATTATCGCCCATTCGAAGCGGCGCAAAGGAATTGAGGTGGAGCTCGAAGGCGCACGCAAAGGCACGTACATTGGAGACAGTTACAATGACACGCCCCAATCTGCACAAAGGCTTGTCGCGGTCGAACTAGAGATCGCCGAGCTTGATGTCCGCCTCGCCGTTCTGCGCACAGACATTGCCAACACCGAACAAGCTCTCGCCGATGAAAAAAAGCGCATCGCCGCGCAAAGCAATGTTGTTATCTCGGCGGCTGTCAAAGGACGCATTTGGGAAAGTCTCACTACGCCTGGCGAATACGTCAACAAGGGGCAGGACCTTCTGCGCATGCTTGATTGCGAGACCGCCATCGTCACCGCGACAGTCGGAGAAGGCACTTACCACCGCCTCTACATCGGCCAGCGCGCCACCTTCAAACCACGCGGTAGTAAGCGACAACTGGCAGGACACATTCTGAACCTCAAAGGCCCGGTGGCAGACTCGCCGGGCAACGCCGTCGTCAGACTCCTTACACCCGACCGATTCCAAGTCGAGCTCAAGTTCCCAAAACTTGCCCGCCGGGACAATTGCGGGATTGGACGCAGCGGACTTGTCGTATTTGAGGGCTCGCGCCTACCCGCACTCGTCCGTTCATTGTCCCCCACCGGCTGATCGGCAAACGTTCATGACCTACTGGGAAGCCATTGCGCCGAGCCTAACACTCGCTGCCTTGGCAGCCGCCATCTTGCCATGGTTCAATCGCGATTGGACGCCGGTGCGGGTTGCAGCCCTCTTCGTCTGCCTCCTCGTCAGCTGGCGCTATATTCTGTGGCGCATTTTCGAAACCCTGCCCCCAAACGAGCACACGCTTGACTTCGCCCTTGGTGTCCTCTTCACGTCCGTGGAAGCCATTTCCATTGTCGGGCTCACGGCCTCATGGATCTTCCTCATGCGGACCCGGAGCCGGTCCCAAGAAGCCAACGAGAACATACCCTGGCTGCTCGGATCGGCCGGAGCACCCAAGATCGACGTACTGATCTGTACCTACAATGAGGACCAGTCCATCCTCGAGAGAACCATCATCGGCGCACTCGCCATGACCTATCCGAACTACCGGATTTGGGTTTGTGACGATGGCCGGCGCGCTTGGCTCCGCGACCTCTGCGCGCGTTATGACGTCGGCTACCTGACCCGGCCCGACAACGCACACGCCAAGGCCGGCAACATAAACGCCGCACTAAGACATTTGAACACGCTCGAAGAAAAACCGGTCTTTGTCTCCGTTCTCGACGCCGATTTCGTGCCTCTCCCAGATTTTCTCACACGCGCCGCCGCCCTTATGCATGATCGCCGAGTGGGCATCGTCCAGACCCCCCAGCACTTTTTCAACACCGATCCGATCCAGAGCAACTTGTCGCTGGCCCGCGTCTTTCCCGACGAGCAGCGCTTCTTCTTCGACGTCATCATGGCCTCGAAAGACGCCTGGGATGGCGCCTTCTGCTGCGGCACATCTTCGGTCCTGCGCTTTAGCGCCCTTATACACGTCGGGGGATTCCCAACCGACTCCGTCACCGAGGACTATCACGTCTCGCTGCGCATGCGTCAGAACGGCTTCAACACTGTTTATCTCAATGAAGTTCTCTCTCTTGGACTGGCACCCGAAGGCATGGCCGAATACGTCGGCCAGCGCAGCCGCTGGTGCCTAGGGCTCGTGCAAATCTGCCGAGGCCCAAGCGGACCACTAAGAGCCGGCAACCGCCTAACAATAATCGACCGCATCATGCTATGCGAGGCGTTCCTTTACTGGAGCTCAAACCACGCCTTCCGACTACTCGCTATTATCGTCCCCGCCCTCTTCCTCCTGTTTGATGTGCGCGCCGTCGACACCACGACCAAAGAGGCCCTGTATCACGTCCTGCCCTACTTCATCGCCCACTCGTCGATCTTCTTATGGCTAACGGAGCGCCGCGTGCTCCCGATCATGTCGGACCTTTACCAGCTTCTCTGCGCCACCGATGTTCTCAAAGCGACCGTGACCGGCCTCTTCCGCCCGAGCAAGCAGAAGTTCAAGGTCACGGCCAAGGGCGGCGATCGCAGCCAGAAGTTTGTCCAATGGCATATGCTGAATACATTCCTCGCCTACCTCATGATCACGCTTTGCGGAATCGCAGCGACGTTCCTCTTTGACGACGCAAAGGCCGTTCCAGAAACCGCAATCATGGCCCTCGTATGGAGCTGGTATAATATCGCGGTCATCCTGCTTGCCTGCTACGTCTGCATCGAACAAGCCCAGCGGCGCTCGGGGGATCGGTTCCGCTCGGACGAAGTTGTCCACGTTAAAGCCGGCGGCCGCCTCCTGGTACTGCGCGCGTACGACATTTCCGTCACCGGCATGCGCCTTATCGGCGAAATCCCGGGCCCCATCGGCCAGCCGGTCCGCATGCAATTCGGAAACATCACCCTCAATGCGAACATCGTCCGAACCACGCCCGATGGCTTCGCCGTGCGCTTCGAGACGTCGCAGGACACGCGGGTGGCCGTCATGCGCCATCTCTTCTCCGGCCGCTATTCCACGTCCGTCGAAAGGATCAGACCTCTCCAGGTCGCCCGCGCCATCGGCGTCAGGGTTTTTCGTTAGCGGTCATGACACCTTGGACGCAAATCCCCATCGGCAATTCTTGGCCGGGACAATACCCTCAGAGACGCATCACACATGATCCGGCCATTGCCACGACAGAAACGCAGCAACAGTCGTGCAAGGCCTAAAGTCCAATCTCTCGCCTTATGCGGAAAGCTTGCATTGCCAGCACCGCCACCCCAAAATGCATTTCTGCAGATGGACGCGGTAACTCAGCCTTTGATCTTCATCAGCCGTGCCGCAAAGCTTGGCTGAGTAATCTCAACCGGCCATTGTGCCGAGCCGGACGTGACGTGAGGGGGCATCGCATGACGCAAACATCCTCGGAATCGGCAATTCCATCACCGAAGTCCGGCGTAGAAATCCAGCGCGTTCCCCTCGACGCGCCATGGGATTGGCTCGCCGCTGGCTGGCGTGACATGTGGCGCGTGCCCGAGATTAGTCTGAGCTATGGCGCCGTCTTCGCTCTCTTGGCCTTTGTGCTGGCCTACGGCCTGATGCAAATGGGATGGCTTTCACTATTGCTCGTGCTTTGCGGCGGATTCGTCCTCGTCGGCCCGCTCTTTGCCGTCGGCCTTTACGAGGTGAGCAGGCGCTTAGAACGCGGGGAGACCGTGAGCTTCCGCGACGCCCTCACAGCCGGAAAAAATGCACCCGGACAGGTCTCCTTCTTTGGTGCGGTCCTGGGCTTCGCCTTCTTCGTCTGGCTGGAACTCGCATTCCTCCTGTTCATGCTGTTCATGGGGACCAATGACTTTCCCCCGATGAGCGAGTTCGTGGAGACCCTCTTGTTTACGCCGCGCGGACTCGGATTGCTGTCCGTTGGCACGCTCGTCGGCGGCTGCCTGGCGATGGCCGTTTTTTCGATCGCCGCGATCTCAATGCCCCTGCTATTATCCCGCCGCATCGATGTTGTGACGGCAATGTCGGCGAGTTACGAGGCCGTCGTGAGCAATCCGAAGCCGATGTTGCTTTGGGCCGCCATTATTGCCGGCTGCATGGTGCTTGGAATCGTGACGCTGTTCGTCGGATTGATCTTTGCGTTTCCGCTCATCGGACATGCGAGCTGGCACGCCTACCGCAATCTCGTAGCCGATTCCGCACCCGCCTAGCGTGCCGGCTGGCAACAAGGCCGCGCAAAACCGGCACACCTCACTGAACCGCAGGCGATCAACCGCGGGGGCATAAACCACGCAAACGGGGTGTCAACCCTCAATGCACGGCACGCCGGCAATCTAGTAGTAATAGTACCGGCAACGATAATAACGGTGCCACCAATAGCTGCTCCCGGTGACGAGCGCCCGGACTTTCAGCCAATGACACCTGTTGCGGTAGTAGCCATAGCGATAATAACGATGGCGATGGAACCGGTGACGGCGGAAGCGGCGACGATGGTAGCGGCGCCGATGAGCGCGGTGGCGATAAAGCCGGTGCCGGTGAACGCGATGCCGGCGAAACTTCCGCCCACGCTTGAAGCCGCGATGGCGCTTGAAGAACTTACCCCGCTTGAAGCCGCGCCTGAAGCGCTTGCCGCCCTTTCGGCGAACCTCAACGATTGGGCTTTCGGCCTCCGCGATACTTGCCGTACTTGGCGCCGTCAATGCCTGAGCCGGCGTCGAAGCTATCGGGAAAGCCCCGAACGCCGTCAGCAGCAAGACAGAAGCAAAAAGTCTCTTGAACATACTCGACCCTCCTCCGGAACGGTAAAGATCCCGGCATGATCCCGGCGGCAAGTGTAGCGCGAATGGATCGGTTCGTCATCTGTGAGGGCAATAGACCTGCTGAACCATCAAATAAATCGAAACCAAAGCAAACGGCCATGAAGCACGGAGCACAATCCGACCGCACGCGACGGCAAGAACACGTAGATCACCGTCCACCATTCTGAACGGTGTGTGCCAAACCTCGTCTCAATGCATGTCAGCAGCCAACGACAGTGCCGGATGCCGGGTATCACCGCGGCGATTCATCGGCCGAACATATGCGATCTTAGCCTGAGGATGCTTCGCCTTAACCTTCAACGCCGCCGCGAGAGCATCGTCAGCATCGGCCGTGACATGTTGAGCTTCGCCATTGAGTTTAAGGCCGATTGTAAAACGCATGACCCAACCTCCATAGCTCCAAACCTAAAGCGGAAGCAGGATACCACGCGTCCGCGCAAATGGCCAAAACCAACCGAAAACACCGGCACCCGACCGGAAACGGCCTAAAATCTCGCAGTGCAGCGTTCGCGAGGGGCGGTAACCGCATTACCAAGCACGTAAACGGTCCGAGAATGGGACAGTCTTTGCAATGGACAGTTGGCCATTGCGCACGGGTGCCGTGTCTGGAGTCCCTTAACGGCTGCGGACGGCATCATTAACGACGCGCCCCGCCGTCAGCTGTTTCAGCGCTTGTCTGCGACGATGAGGTAGCTGCCGTAAAGCGCAAGCACCGGAACGTAAGACCCGAGATAACGGGTGGACTTCCCCGAGCCATAGATCCGCACGCGCGAAAAGCCGTGCGTCTTGAGGCGCCACTTCAAGGCGCGCGCATAATGTTGGGTTTCGTGGCTGACAGTATAGACCGTGCGCCCCTTGAGCCAAAGCAAAAGCGAATTCGGATTTGGCGTCGTCATCATTAGACGGCCCCCAACCTTCAGGAGCCTCTGAAATTCACACAGCGTCGGATCGACATCCGCCGGGTAGAGATGCTCGATAAACTCGCCGGCGAGAATGACGTCGAAAGATTTGTCGTCGGCAGGAATACTCGTCGAAAGCCCGCACACAGCTCCCACATAGCATCCCGGCAGCGCATCGACCCGCTCCTGCACGCAATCGAGACCGCTAATCCGGTAGTGAGCATCGAGACCGTGAAGCGTTTCCCCCCCACGACCCGTGTTGGCCCCCACATCCAGAATGTCCACCGCGCCGTGCGGCATGAACGCATGGAATTGCCGATAGCGCTCGACCGTAAACGGGTCTTGCTCGGAAAATGATTGTTCGACGTTTTGCGCGGCGTAGCGCTCCAAAAGGTCAACCATTGTTGATCTCTCAGCGGAGACTCGGGCACTCGCGACTCTTGGCTGACATAGGACGATTCGAGGCGCGCCGCTAATCAGCCGCCAAACCTCAGCGCAACCCTACGCAACCGTCTTGACGTCGGCGTGAAACTGGTTTCCCGCCGTCGTCGCTTTGACCACCCCGGCACGTATGACGAAATCCCCGAAATGTTCCCCGTCCTTACCGTCTTTGGCATACCGCTTGAACAACGGCGTCAGCAGCTCGACGATCTTGGCTTCGTCCACATTCTCGGCATAGAGCTTGGACAAACGCGACCCGTCGAAGGCCGCTCCAAGATACAGGTTGTAGAGGCCCGGAGTCCGTCCCACGAGCCCGATCTCAGCTAGATACGGCCGCGCGCAGCCGTTAGGGCACCCGGTCATGCGGATCACGATCTCGTCGTCCTTGAGGCCGGCGGAGCCCACCGCGGCTTCAAGGCGATCGACGAGAGTGGGTAAGAACCGCTCACTCTCCGCCAGCGCCAACCCGCACGTCGGCAACGCCACGCAGGCCATCGAGTTCCGCCGCAAACCGGACGACGTCTCGATGCGAACGCCGTGCTTCTTCAGGATCTGCCCGATCTTTGACTTCGCTTTCGCAGAGACGTTGGCGATAATGAGATTCTGGTTGGAGGTGAGCACGAAATCAATGCCGCCCGCCTCCGCGATATCTCGCATGGCGGCCTTGAGCTTCATCGCGTCCGTATCCTTGATGCGCCCGTTCTCGATGAAGAGCGTCAAGTGCCATTTCTTGTCCGCGCCTTGCCGCCAGCCGATGACATCGCCAGTTTGCTTGAATGCAAACGCGCGCGGTTTGCCGAGTTTATAACCGAGCCGCTTTTCGACCTCGGTCCGGAACTTGTCCAAGCCAACGCGCTCGATCGTGTATTTCAATCGCGCGTTCTTCCGAAGCTCCCTGTTGCCCCAGTCGCGCTGCACAGTCATGACTTTTTCACCGACATCAACCGCCTGATCCGGATTGCAGAACCCGAGAACATCGGCCGTGCGCGGGAACGTATCCTGCTCGCCGTGTGTCATCCCCATGCCACCGCCGACCGTCACGTTCCAGCCGGCTAAAGCGCCCTTCTCTATGATGGCGATATATCCGAGATCGTGGGCGAAGATATCGACATCGTTGTCGGGGGGCACCGCCACCACCGTCTTGAACTTGCGCGGCAGGTAGTGCGGCCCATAAAGCGGCTCCGTCTCAGGCGCGGCCTTGCCACCCTTCTCGGAAACTTTTTCACCGTCGAGCCAGATCTCATGATACGCACCGGTCTTCGGCAAGAGATGCGCGCTGACCTTCACCGCAAGATTATAGGCTTCCTTATGCGCCGCCGACAAAAACGGATTGGCCGCTGACATGACGTTGCGATTGACGTCGCCACAAGCTGCGATGGTATCGAGGCAGGCCGCGTTGATCGCCTGCATCGTCCGCTTCAGGTTGGATTTGATGACGCCATGATACTGAAACGTCGCGCGCGTGGTGAGCCGCAGCGTGTTGTTGGCATATGTTGACGCGATATCGTCGAGCGCAATCCATTGCGCCGGTGTCACGACGCCGCCCGGAATGCGCAGCCTGATCATGAATGAAAAGGCCTTCTCGAGCATCTTCTTCGTGCGTTCCCCTCTGAGATCCCGATCGTCCTGCATGTAGGAGCCATGGAATTTCAGAAGTTGCGTATCGTCTTCGGCAATCGAACCCGTTTCCGCATGCGAGAGACCATCCTCGATCGTACCCCGCAGAAGGCGGCTGTTCTCTTTGATGAACTCGTTCTTGGAGCGCTTGTCTTCGGTCATGTCCGGTCTTACCCGCAGGGGCCCACTTTGTCTGCTCGCGCGACGCCGCCGCTACCAGCGAGGAATCGCGGTCGAACGCAGCTCAATACACGTCTCTTTGATACCGGCCGGCCTTGGTCAACTCCTTGAGCTTGGCCCGGGCCGCATCACCGTCGCCTTTGAGGCCTGCGGCGAGAATCTTGACAAGTATCGCATCGACATCCTTCGCCATGCGTTTTTCATCGCCACAGACGTAAAGATGCGCACCCTCGTCGAGCCACCGCTGAACTTCGGCCCGTTGTTCCCACAGCCGATCCTGAACGTAAATCTTCTCGGGCTGATCTCTCGAAAACGCCACATCAATGCGCGAGAGCCCACCGCTTTCCAGATAGTCCTGCCATTCGAGCTGATACAGAAAGTCGTTGGTGAAGTTGCGCTCGCCGAAAATCAGCCAGTTCTTTCCCTTGGCGCCGGCTTCGACCCGCTCCTCAACAAAAGCGCGATACGGGGCCACGCCCGTGCCGGCACCAATCATAATGATCGGCCGATCCGGATCAGAAGGAAGCGCATAGTGCCGGTTCGGCTTCACATAGATGCGCACCGTGTCGCCAACCTTGCGCCGGTCAGCAAAATACGTGGACGCGACGCCACCGCGTTTTCGCCCATGCGACTCCCAGCGCACCGTACCGATCAAGAGGTGTGCCTCACCCGGATGTGCCTTGAGGCTTGAAGCGACGGAATAGAGGCGTCCAGGCAGAGGCCGCAGCAACTTCATGAGCTGCTCGGAAGTCAGCGTCTCCGTATAGGTGGCAAAGAGGTCAATGAGCTGCCGATCCGCCGTGAACTTTGCGAACGCATCTCCATCAAGCAGCTTTGCAACATCCTTGCGACCGGTCAGTTTCGCATAAGCATCAACAGTGGGACGCGACAAGGTCGTGATGTCGTAGCCCTGAGTGAGTTTCAGCGCGAGGTCCGCGTCTGAACCCAGGCCAACTGCATCGGCAAGCTCCGCAGCCAAGGCCGGATCGTTCCCAGGCAGCACACCAATGGCCGCGCCCGGCTGATAACTGAACCCTGGCGCATCCGTCGCAAGCTCTACATGCCACGTCTCCCGCGTGGACCCCGTGCCATTGAGATTAATCAGGGTCCCGATCTCTGCCTCGCAGGGGTTTTCGGCCGTGTAAAACGGCTCCTCAATGTCCTCATCCGACGTCGGCGATTTGAAATCGACATGCACCACCGTTGTCGCGGGCTCCGCATCGGCAGGAGCAATCTCCTTCAAGGTCTTGTCCGTCCAGGCGGCCGCTGCTTTGGCGAAATCCAGATCGAGATCCTGGCGGTCCGCGACACGCGTCGCCCCCAGCGCTTCGAGCCGCGCATCGATTTCCTTTCCCGTGGAGCAGAAATTCACATACGCGGTATCGCCGAGCGCAAGAACGGCAAACCGGACGCCCTCAAGTTTCGGCGCCCCGTCGCCCATCAGCTCGTTGTAGAAGTCGACGGCACGCTGTGGCGGATCACCTTCACCCCACGTCGAAATGTAGACCAGCAGATTCTTCGACTTCTCAAGAATCGAGACATCCGCATCACCCATGTCGACAACTTTGGCATCGAAATTGAGCTTGGCTGCAACCTTCTTGGCTTTGAGCGCCAGGCCTTCCGCATTGCCAGACTCACTTCCGTAAAGAATGGTCAAGGGAACTCGCGGGCGTGCCTGCGCAGCCGGCACAGCCCCAGCACCGGCACCTTCTTGTGCGGCATCCAATCCCGCGAGAAATCCCGAGAGCCAGCTTCTCTGCAGCGGTGTCGAGCGCTGCACGAGCTGGTTCAGGAGATCGATCTCCTCAGCCGTAAATGGAGCATTCTTCGGCAAAAATGGGATCGCGGCCACGCGCTCCTCCTAGTGTTCTTGCGGTCGACTGTCTGCGCTTGCAGGCGGATCCACAAGCTCAGTCGTGTTTGACAGTCGCCTCGCACCTGTGAAGACCTCGACCTCTTCCGGCATCGAAAGATTGGCTTCCTCCCACGAAAGGCCCACGAATATGACGGCGGGTCCCGTAATCCTGAGTCCACCTACGGCACGGCTGAGGTCCGCAAGCGAGGTTGCCACGGCCCGCTCGTTCACCCGCGTCCCATTCTCGACGATAACAACCGGCGTCGTCGGATCGGCGCCTGCAGCAAGAAGCTGTGTTTCAATCACTGGAGCGGTCCGCACCCCCATGTAGACGGCAAAGGCCTGTCCCGGTTTCGCAAGCGCCCCCCAATCAAGTTCAAGTTCGCCGTCGGCCGTCGCACCCGTCAGTACCGAAAACTGACGCACGTGCCGACGCAGCGTCACAGGGAGACCGACGCGCGCTGCACAAGCGTGCGCCGCGGTAATCCCGGGAATAACATCGACCTCGATACCGGCAGCACGCACCGCCGCCATTTCTTCCGCTGCCCGCCCAAAGATAAAGCCGTCACCACTCTTCAAACGCACAACCCGTTGACCGAGCAGGGCTTCACGGACGAGCAACTGGTTGATGTCGTCTTGTTTGGCCGAAGGCCCATCGGACGCCTTGCCGGCGTCGACAATCAGCGCGCCGGACCGGGCCAGCGCCAAGATGGGCTTGGCGACCAGCCGGTCAGTCACGAGGACGTCCGCCCCCGCAATGACCCTGCGAGCTTTGACCGTCAGAAGATCCGGATCACCGGGCCCGCATCCGACCAGCATCACATGCCCTTGCCTCATCTTTTGTCTCTCACGACCCATTCGGTCTCCGGGCTCCTAACCGAGCTCTAAGCGGCGTTTCTATATCCCAATAAGGAACAATTTTCTATTTAGAGACGCCAAATTTAGTCGAATAAAAAAATCATCCTACGATACTGGCCGTTTTCGCAAGGTTTTTACAAGAACAGCCTTTTTCTGGCGGTCCGACATGCCCCTTGTCTGAGACATACCCCAACGCTTTCCCTGAGCTTGCGGCAAAGACGGTTAAGAAGCACCCCCAAAGGGATCGGATCGGTCGATCATCACCCCTCCTTTGCGCCTTAATAAGCCGGACTATCACACATATTCGTGAGCCGAGTTTACTTGCTGCTTCTGACCGCCGCGTGGTTAAACAGCTTCATCGCTTCGCGACGGATTAATCCGCAGAAGCGCGGAATGGGGAGGCCCTCGGCGGGGTGCTCCAGACGCAAAGAAACTTCTGATCTTAGGAGACATTGCTATGAAGACCTGGACCAAACCCGCTGTTCGTGAGCAGGAAGTCGGCCTCGAGGTGACGTCGTACCTGCCGGCCGAGATCGACGTCATCTAACCGTCGATCCGCTCGCAGACCATGTGAGCAGAATTCGCGCGGCGGTCGAGCCTCTCGGCCGCCGCAGCTGTTTCTAAGGCCGCATTCTTAGATCGCGGCCTTCTTTCCGGGCGAATGATCAGACATGAAGATACGAATTCTGGGGTCGGCAGCTGGCGGCGGCTTCCCCCAATGGAATTGCAATTGCCAGAACTGTTCAAGCGTACGCGCCGGCAAGCCCGGATTTACCGCCCGCACCCAGACTTCGATCGCCGTCTCGAATAACGGCGATGATTGGGTCATCTTCAACGCCGCCCCCGACTTACGCCAGCAGATCAACGACAATCCAGACCTCGGCGCCAGGGCCAACGGTAAGACGCGCAACAGCCCGATCAAAGCCGTCGTCATCACCGGAGGCGACGTCGACTTCGTCGCCGGCCTCCTCAACCTCAGGGAATTGGGCCCGTTCTCCCTTTACGCATCCGATCGCGTTCTTAGTACGCTAGCCGCCAACTCCATTTTCAATGTGTTGAACGCGGATGTCGTGAGCCGCCGCGAACTCCCGCTCGACGGAACAATCGACCTCGAAGGCCCTGATGGACCACTCGGCCTGCGCGTCGAGGTCTTCGACGTTCCCGGCAAAGTGGCTCTCTACCTAGAGGACGAAAGCGGCGGACCCGGTTTCGGCACGCATAAAGGCGACAACATCGGCCTCAAGATCAGCGCCCCCGAAACGGGCAAATATTTCTACTACATTCCTGGCTGCGCCCAAGTCGACGAGCCCCTTGCCGGACGCCTCAAGGGATCCCCTCTCGTATTCTTCGACGGTACGCTCTATACAGATGATGAGATGTTGCAACAGGGCCTCATGCCGAAGACCGGTGCGCGCATGGGGCACATGAGCATATCGGGTTCGGCTGGAACCATTGAAGCGTTTCGCACGCTTGATGTGTCCCGCAGGATCTTCATCCATATCAACAATTCGAACCCCGTGCTCAACGACAACTCCGAAGAACGCAAGGCCGTTGAGGCCGCCGGTTGGGAGGTCGGAAAAGACGGAATGGAGGTTCAGCTATGAACGAGTTCGCCCGCGGAATAGAACCCGACCCCAAGCCCATCATGAGCCGAGAGGACTTCGATGCCGCCATCCGCGCCGTCGGCGCCGAGCGGTATCACGATCTGCATCCCTTCCATAACATGCTGCACGGCGGCAAACTCAACAAAGGCCAAGTCGCCGCCTGGGCCCTCAACCGCTACTGCTATCAATCGGCAGTTCCTCGCAAGGACGCCGCCTTTGTCTCCCGCGCACTCGACCGCGACCTGCGCCGCGAATGGATCCACCGCATTCATGAACATGACGGCCTGGGCGAAGACCCCGGCGGCATCGAGCGCTGGCTCGTACTCACCGATGCCCTAGGCCTCGACCGCAACTATGTGCAGAGCATGGAAGGCGCGCTGCCCGCCACCCGCTTCGCCGTCGAAGCCTACGTCACCTTCGTACGCGAGCAGCCCCTCGTCGTGGCTGTCGCCTCCTCGCTCACCGAACTTTTTGCGCCAAAGATCCACAAAGAGCGCATTGCCGGCATGCTCGAACACTACGACTTCATCGACGACACGACCGTCGGCTACTTCAAGAAGCGCCTGGTGCAGGCCCCGCGAGATTCGGAATTCGCCCTCAATTTCATCAAGGACCATGCCGCAAGCCGCGCCGAGCAGGACGCCTGCGTCGCCGCCGTGCGCTTCAAGTGCAACGTCCTCTGGGCTCAACTCGACGCACTCCACCACGCCTATGTCAACGGGCACATCCCGCCCGGCGCTTACCAACCGGAGGGCGTCTGATGGCTGAGACACCCACAAAAACACGCACCATCATCACAGACGACAGCTGCGCGGCGATGCCGAAGCATATCAAACTGCGCCATGACCCCAGCCGCGATCGCTGGGTCATCCTGGCGCCGGAGCGAGTCTTCAATCCCGACGACACAGCAGTCGCCGTCTTGAAACTCTGCGATGGTCAACATGCCGTGAGCGCCATCGCCAAAACATTGTCTGACGAATACAAGGCACCACTTGATGTGGTGAAGACAGACATCATCGCCATGTTGCAGGACCTCGCCGATAAGGGCGTTGTCACCGCCTGAACGGAGCCAGTCTCATGAATGAAGTCACACCGGTTGCGAAATCAAAATCTGGCCCGACGTGCGAAGCACCGATGTCGGGGCCGGTCTCAAAGTCCGAGGAGGGTGAACCCCTTTGTGCGCGCGCACCCGTCGGTATGCTATGCGAGCTCACGCATCGCTGTCCGCTTCAATGCCCCTATTGCTCCAACCCCGTTGAGCTTGAGCGCGTCAACGCCGAGCTCACAACCGAGCAATGGCAGGACGCCATGCGTCAAGCGGCCGATCTCGGCGTTTTGCAGATTCATCTTTCCGGTGGCGAACCCGCGGCACGCAAGGATCTCGAGGACATCGTCAAAGTGGCCGCCGAAGTCGGTCTCTACACCAACCTCATCACAGCAGGCGTCACGCTAACCAAAGACCGCTTGAAGAAGCTCGCGGATGTTGGCCTCGACCACGTTCAGCTCTCAATCCAAGATGTCGATGCCGAGAACGCCGATCGCATTGCCGCCTACAAGAACGGTCTGGCGAAAAAGATCGAGGTCGCCAAATGGGTGAAGGAATCGGGGCTACCGCTCACAGTCAATGCGCCCATTCACCGCCTGAATATTCACAACGTGCCTCGTATGATCGACTTCGCCGTCGATTTGGGCGCCGGGCGAATTGAAATCGCGCACGTGCAGTACTACGCCTGGGCGCTTTTGAACCGCGCCTCCCTGATGCCGACCCGCGAAGCCTTCATGGAATCCGCGCGCCACGTTGAAAGCGTGCGCGATAAGCTCAAGGGTATCATTGTCATCGACATGGTCGTGCCGGACTACTACGCGAAGTATCCGAAACCCTGCATGGGCGGATGGGGCCGCGGTATTGTCAACATCACGCCCTCCGGCCGCGTACTCCCCTGCCATGCCGCCGAAAGCATTAAGGGTCTCGAGTTCGACAACATCAAAGACAAGAAGCTCGCCGACATCTGGCTCTGGGGCGACGCCTTCCAGAAGTACCGCGGCACCGATTGGATGAAGGAGCCCTGCCGCACGTGCCCACGCAAGGAAATTGATTTCGGCGGTTGCCGCTGTCAGGCCTTTGCTCTAACCGGTGACGCCACAAATACGGATCCGGCATGCTCCCTCTCCCCGCTCCACGAACAGTGGGCCAAGGTTGCCGAGGAGGAAAGCCACGCCAAATCCACGCCAGATTTGATCTACAGGCGTGTAGGCGCAGCCAAGGCGGTCGAACCCGCCACCAGCTAACCCCCTGGATCATGGCAAAAAAAAGAGGTATTTACCGATCTGTTGCAGAGATCTCTCTGTGACGGTGCGGCAACATGTTCAGACCCAGTTCACAAAAAAGCTGCGACACTGGGGTGAGATGTGGGATCTATGGAGCACTCCGGGGTCCGACGTTTAGCCCTTTAAGACACAAGATGGGAGGAAGTCTCATATGAAAAAGTTGGTTCTGGCTGCCGCAATTGTCATAGCTGCGCCGGCCGTCGCTCTTGCTGAGGGCGACGCAGAAGCTGGCCGCACGGTCTACAATAAGTGCGCGGTTTGCCATAAGATCGGCGAAGGCGCGAAAAACGCTCTGGGCCCACAACTCACATGCGTTGCCGGCCGCGAAATTGGTGGCGTTGAGGGTTACAAGTATTCGGCCGCCGTTAAAGGTAAGGGCGGCACCTGGGACGATGCCAGCCTCCTGGCCTGGTTCGAAAAGGACGACAAGTTCATTCCCGGCAACAAGATGATCTTTCCGGCCGGCGTGAAGGACGAGCAGGATCGCGCAGATCTCCTCGCCTACATCAAGTCGGAGTGCAGCGAATAAGCCAACGCGCAATCTGAACGAATTCGAATGCCGCGAACCTCCGGGTGCGCGGCATTCGCCGTTTCTGGACACTCATTCGGGTCCTTACCCGTCCAATTGCTCAACCCCGGACGTATTCATCCCCTTGAGCCAAGCCGCAACCGTCTGCCCCTTCAGGATAAGGTCCGGAGCAATGTCCGCCAAAGGGGCGAGCACGAACGCACGTTCCGTTATGCGTGGATGCGGAATAGTCAGATGCGGCTCGTTTATGTCGACGCGACCGAAAGTCAGGATATCGACATCGATCACCCGCGGGCCCCAGTGTTCTTCCCGCCGCCGGCCCATAAAAGCTTCAACCTCCAGGCACCGTTCCAGCAAAATCTCCGGAGCAAGCCCAGTCGCAATCGCGATGCAGGCATTTACAAACCAATCCTGGTTCGTCTTCCCCCAAGGCGGTGTTTTGTAAAGTCTTGAACGGGTAACAAGCTCAATATCGCCAGGCTCCGTCAGGAGCGCGATGGCGCGAGCAATGTTCGCTCGCTTCTCCCCCACGTTTGAACCGAGGCCAAGTATGGCGTCGTACCTTTCGGCCGGCTTCGATGCGTCAGTCATACTTAATATAGGCAAAGCGCATGTCAGATGGGGGCGTCCCTTCGAGCGCACCACCCTCTTTGCCCGGCTGCCAGCTCACGACCTCCTCGATCTTCTTGGCAAGTTCCAGGTCCTTCATCGTGATGCCCTTTGCCGAATGGGTGACGAGCCGGACCTGCACCCAGGCATACGACGCCGTAATATCCGGATGGTGCCACGCCGCCTCCGCCAGATGGCCCACGGTATTGATGACCATCAAAGTACCTTTCCAGCTGTTCGTCTTGTATGTGCGGCGCACCCATCCATCCTCAAGGCGCCAAGATGGCAGGTTTTTCTCCAGCCAGCTTTTGACGTCGCCTTCCTCCAGCGGAACCTCACCCTGACCTGCCATGTTGCGCTCTCCAGACCTTTGGTGGACAACTACCCGTACGTCGAAACTAGATCGGCTGCCCTGCCGGTGCAATCACGACCGGCCTTCGGATTGATGTAAGCGTGCAAGAAAAACAAGACCCGACAACCTCCGTACGCGTCACGGCTCCGGCACGCCTTCACCTGGGCTTTCTCGACCCAAGCGGCCAGCTCGGACGCCGTTTCGGATCGATCGGTCTCGCAATCGATGAACCCGCAACTGAGATTACAGTGCGTCCGTCCGCGGAAGAGACCACCACCGGAGAGGAGCAGGAAAGAGCCCTCCGCCATTTGCGGAAATTTTCTGCCTTGCTCAGCGCCCGTCAGACTTACGCCGTCGACGTACATCGCGCCATCCCGGCGCACGCCGGACTTGGATCCGGGACACAACTTGCACTCGCCATCGCCGCCGGCCTGATGCGTCTTGAGGGCCGCAAGGAACCGTTACGCTGGCTTGCCGAGCAAGCAGACCGGGGCGCACGATCCGCAATCGGAATCGCCGCCTTCGAAACCGGCGGCTTCGTGATCGACGGCGGAAAAGGTGCCACCGATAAAGCGCCACCCGTCATTGCACGCGTCGATTATCCAGAGGACTGGCGCATCCTCCTCATTCTCGACCAGCGTACCCAGGGCGTTCACGGTGACCAGGAGGCCCAAGCCTTTGCCAATCTGCCACCCTTTCCAGGCGCCAAAGCCGCGCGGCTTTGCCATCTGGCTCTTCTGAAGCTCCTGCCCGGTCTCGCCGAAGCGGATATCGCGGCATTCGGCAACGCCCTCACCGAAATCCAGGAGGCTGTCGGCGGCCATTTCGCGGCCGCGCAAGGCGGCTCCACCTGGACCAGCCCGTCCGTCGGACAAATTGCAGAACAATTGAAAGCCCTTGGCGCCGCTGGCATCGGGCAAAGCTCATGGGGCCCCACCGGGTTTGCGTGCGTTTCGAACCAGACTGAGGCGATGCGCCTCTATACGACTTTGGTGGAAGAAGCTAAAGCCATGGGGCTCGAACTCAAAGTCGTGCGCGGGAGGGATGTGGGCGCACGCATAAGCAAAGTTTGAAGGCAACCACCCAACAACAAACAAAACCGGTAAAGGGAGACCCAATGAGTGAAGCAACACCCATTCTGCACATGCTAGACCCGCGCAAACATGTCAGCCCCTTCGACGTGAACATGGCTGCGGACGCCGGTTACAAGGTGATTGTTCCGTACACACAGGTAGAATTAAACGACGTGACACCACTCGTGCAGGACGCCATCTTCTCGCGACCGCCGAACTTTGGCGTACGCACCGGATTCTTTGTTGGCGGCAAGGACGCAATCCTGGCGCTCGATATGATCGACGCGGCCAAGAAGGCCATGGTGCCACCCTTCGAATGCTCAATTTTCGCCGATCCCGCAGGGTCATTCACCACGGCCGCCGCCATGGTTGCTTGCGTCGAACGTGTCCTGAAGCACAAACTTGGCCGCACCTGGAAAGACACCAAGGTCGCCGTCTTCGGTGCCACTGGCGTCGTCGGATTTGCCTCATCCATTATTTCCGCACTTGAAGGCGCGAAAGTTCAACTCGTCGCCCATCGCGGTTTCGAGCGTGTCGTCAAGAGCGCAGCCGTTTCCAAAGAGCGCTTCGGCGTCGATCTCGAACCAGTCCCCGGCGAAACGCCCGAACAGAAACGCGACATCATCGCCAATGCCGAAGTGATTTTCGCAGCCGCCGCCGCGGGCGTCGAAGTGGTCGGGAAAGAGCACAAACCGATTGCCAAAAATCTCCTCGTTATTGCCGACGTGAATGCGGTACCCCCACCGGGAGTCGACGGCATGGAGTTGTTCATGGACGGCGAAAAACTCCCGGACTCGGACGCGCTCGGAGTTGGCCCGCTGGCCATTGGCGACATCAAGTACAAATGCGAGAGCGGCCTCTTCAAGCAAATGCTCGAATCCGACAAACCCCTCGCCTTGGATTTCCGTCACGCCTACACGCTGTGCAAGACACTGACTGGTTTGGCGTGAGCGCGTGAACGGGCAAAGCGTTCTCATCGCCGCTTTTTCGGGGCGCGCCCTGGCGCGCTCCGCAAGAGCGGCGGGCTACACCCCACTTGTCGTCGACTGTTTTGGCGATCTCGACATGCAGGAAGCCGCCGAAGCCTGGCGCTGCCTACCTGCCCGGGTTCAGGTGGGATTCCGGCGGAAGCCACTTGTTGCCGCGCTCGACGAACTTGCCGGATCCTCCTCCTCGGCCCCCATGGGGCTCGTGCTCGGAACCGGTTTCGAGTGTGATCCGCGCATGATGGAACGCCTTGCCGAGCACTTTCTTATCCTTGGCAACACACCGGATACCGTTCGTCAAACCAAGGACCCTGACATTTTTTTCGGCGCATTGGCCAACCACGGCATTCGCCACCCCGAAACCCAAAGGCAGCCGCCAAAGGAAAGTAATGGCTGGCTCATGAAGCGCATCGGCGGAAGCGGCGGCCTGCATATTCACCGCTGCCCCTCTCATCCAAAACCCGACACCCGGCGCTATTTCCAATCCGAAATCGAGGGTGACACACTCTCCGCCCTCGGCATCGTAGACAAGCAGGGCGCGGTGTTCGCCTTCACGCGCCAATGGTGTGCGCCACTCAAGAAGCGACCTTATCGCTACGGAGGCGTCAGCGGACCGGTCACGCCGGAGCCCGACCTCGAAGCACACCTCATCGATATCTGTCTCTCTGTCTCGACCATGTTCGCGCTACAGGGGCTGGTATCCTTCGACTTTCTGTTCCACGCGGGCGAACTTTTTTTAATTGAGGTTAATCCCCGCCCGGGCGCCAGCCTCGACGTCCTGGACGATGAGCACGGCAGCCTCTTTCACGCCCACATATTAGCCTGCACAGGAGGCGATGCAGCCGACGCCCTTGTCGCTGGTTGGCAGCCGCCAAAGGCCCGCGCAGCCGCCTATCTCTATGCAGATCGAGGCCCTCTCAAGATCGGACACGTGGACTGGCCCCAGTGGACCGCGGATCGCCCCATACCCGGCTCCCGCATTGCAACACGCCAACCCGTTGCCACCGTTATCGCCGATGCCAACACGGCACCGGAAGCCGAACATCTCTGTCGCGAGCGCTTGGGCCAGCTACAGAACATGCTGTATGAAGGCCAAAAAGTGGAGGAAACAAAACAATGACAACACCCGCACCGGTTCCCAGCGTCAATGCACGCGCGGCAGAAATCGTCGATCGCATCTCGGCGAACGCGCCAGCCTTGCGCTGCGCCGTCACGATGGGGGAAGCGGGAGAACGGAGCATTGATTTGGGTGCCAGCACCCCAGGTGGCCTGGAAGCCGGACGGTTACTCGGCGAGGTCTGCCTCGGGGGGCTCGGAACCGTTACGATCACATCCGCATCAGGCTTAGAACGTTGGCCGCTGGGCGTGATCGTGCATTCGTCAAATCCCGTCATCGCTTGCTTGGGCAGCCAATACGCCGGCTGGACGATTACGGAAGAGGAAAGCGGCTTTTCTGCCCTCGGCTCTGGACCCGCACGCGCACTTGCCCGCGTCGAGCAGCTCTATAAAGAGCTCGGCTACGTCGATCACCACAACAAGGCATCGCTTGTCATCGAAGGCGACAAAGCGCCGCCCGCAAGCGTTGCACGCAAGGTTGCAACGGCCTGTGGCATTGCACCACCCGATCTCACGGTCCTCTACGCCCCGACCGGAAGCCTAGCAGGAACTGTGCAAATCGCCTCGCGAGTCCTGGAAGTCTCGCTCCACAAAGCCCACGCCCTTCACTTCGATCTCGCCAACATCGTTGACGGATATGGCGTGGCCCCCCTTGCACCGCCGATCCCCGACGTCGTCAAGGCAATGGGGCGGACCAACGATGCCATCATCTACGGCGGACGTGTCCAACTCTTTGTCAGAGGATCCGACGACGAGGCGAAGAAACTTGCCGACACGCTCCCCTCTAGCTCGTCGCCGGCTTTCGGAAAACCGTTTGCAGAGATCTTCGCCGAGGTGAACGGAGATTTTTACAAAATTGATGCCATGCTATTCAGTCCGGCTCTCGTGACCGTGTCCAACCTCGACACGGGCGCGTCGTTCCATGCTGGACGAACGGCTCCAGACATCGTTGATGCGAGCTTCAAGTGAATGAATACCGGGTCAAGGCACCGAACGAAACAAGGGCAATGCCGCCAAACGCGCCCCGCATCGCCCTTTTCGTCGAAGAAGGGGGCGGCGATTGGCACGCCCGCAGGCTCACCAGCGCACTAGAAGCGCGCGGTGCCGTCGTCATGTGCACGACGCTTGCGGCCTGCGCCTTCGATACGCGCTGCCCGTCCGGAATGGACATTCCCGGTTTCTCCGGCACCCGACCTGACGGCGCTTTCGTGCGTTCGGTCTCAACCGGATCTCTCGAACAGATCACAAAACGGCTGGGAATTCTGCACGCACTGCGTGAGAGCGGGACGCACGTCTGGAACGATGCCCGCGCCATCGAGCGCTGTGTCGATAAATCCACGGCAACATTCCTGTTTCAAAAAGCCGGCCTGCCGGTACCAACGACACGCGTTGTCGAGGGTCATGACCGCGCACACGCCTATGCCACTGATGAAGCGCGCGAGTTGGTCATCAAGCCCCTATTCGGCAGTCAGGGAAATGGCGTCCGCCGCGCACCCAGCGCAGATGCCCTGCCCCAACCCGACGATGTCGGTCACGTCTATTACATGCAGGAGTATCTCCGCGGCGCCAACCAGACCCTTTTCGAGGACTGGCGGGTCTTCGTCTCCCGTGGACGCATTCTAGCCACCATGACCCGAACCGGCACCTCTTGGGTTACGAACGTGCATCAGGGGGCATCAACAGCCGCACATGCTCCCTCGAGCGAAATGGAAGAGCTGGCAACAAAAGCGGTCATGACCATTGGCGCCGACTATGCCGGCGTCGATCTCATTCGTGATCGCAATGGCCGGCTCATGGTGCTCGAGATCAATTCCAATCCAGCCTGGAAAGGTCTGCAACGCGTCACCCAAGTCCCCATTGCCGAAATCTTGGCCGAAGATTTTCTCGCGGCCGTCACGGAGAATGTGGACAGGTGATCGATGTCGGCCGCACTTTCCAGTACGGACATTTCGCTCGCATTCCTGTGCGCATGCCGTCTCGATATAGAAGCGCTGAAACCCGGAAATGTCCACGTCTACGCCGCCGGACACGGCATGGCCGTCGACGACTTCTTGAAAAGTGCGGAAGCAGCAGCCCCCATCATCAGCAATCCGGCGCTGTCCGTCGGGCAGCGCATTCGAGCCGCCGTTGACGCGACCTTTGCGGCCGTAGGCTGCAACACAAACCTCGGTATCCTCCTGCTCGCCGTACCACTTGCCGCCGTCTTCGAGCAGGAGGACGGGGAAGTTGGCCTCGCCGATCGCATCAATCGCGTTCTCAACAACTTCGAATACAACGATACCTTGGACGTATTCACGGCGATTCAACGCGCTAATCCGGCCGGGCTCGGGCGCTCAGATAAAGGCGATGTCCACCAAACCCCACCCGAAAACTTGCATTTGCTCGACGCGATGCGTTTCGCGGCCAACCGCGATCTCATCGCCGCAGAGTACGCCTCAGGATTCGCGCGGGTACGCGCGCTTTACCGCGATCGTTACCAACCCCTCCTGGCCGAAGGCCTAACCCCCGACCTCGCACTGAGCTTTGTCTTCCTCGAAGAGTTGGCCCGCACACCCGATACGCACATATTGCGCAAACATGGTATAGCCGCCGCCGACAGCGTCTGCGAGCGCGCTGCACAATTGTTTGGCACATTGCGGGATCAAACTACGACCTGGGCAAGCCCCGAAGTGAGACGCCGCCTCCTCGCCTTTGACGCGGACCTCAAGAACGAGGGCCTCAACCCTGGTTCACTCGCCGACATTGCTGTGGCGGTAGCCTTTTTGTCTGACTTGAATCGCCTTTCGGCTGCAACCGGTGACAAAGGCTAAACAGCTGTCCCACAACGATAATGCCGGATCACGCCGCGATTCAGAACGCGCTAATATGCCCGCCCCCGGCCCCCTTAATCATCCTGCAAATCCCCTTGTCGAATGGACACGACTAGCGCTATTTAAGGCGGTGCTTCGAGCACGTCGTTATCGAGGTCCCGGCCGGTGCGGAGAGCCTGCTCCCCGCACCCTTCGGTTTGGATAGCGATGAACGAAATCAGCCGGCCAAAAACTCGGGGCTACTCTCGGGGGAAACCGGCAATAGAAATTCCAAAAGGGAGTATACCCGTAATGGCCAAGATCAATCGCGTTATGGTCGGCGAAAGCCTCGTCGGAGACGGCAACGAAGTCGCCCACATCGACCTTCTCGTCGGTCCACGCGGCAGCGCCGTCGAGACGGCATTCTGCAACTCGCTCACCAACAACAAGGACGGCTTCACGTCACTCCTCGCTGTTATCGCACCGAACCTGCCCTGTAAGCCGAACACCGTGATGTTCAACAAGGTCACCATCAAGGACGCCCGCCAGGCTGTTCAGATGTTCGGCCCCGCACAGTACGGTGTTGCAAAGGCTGTGCAGGATGCAGTCGCTGAAGGCGTGATCCCCGCCAACGAGGCTGACGATATTTACGTCTGCGTTGGCGTGTTCATTCACTGGGAAGCCGCCGACGACGCCAAGATCCAGGACTTCAACTATCGCGCCACCAAGGAAGCCCTTGCACGCGCCGTCGCCGGCAAGCCCACGGCTGCCGAAGTGACCGCACAGCGCAACTCGGCTTCGCATCCGTTCGGTGCTAAGACTTGAAGCGGACACCGTCCACAGCAGGATAATGCCCCTCCCATGAAGGGGGGTCTGCTGCAGCGATTGGGAAGACTACTCTCCGGCCGTTGGAACGGCTGACAAAGGCGGGTGGCTCCTCAGAACCACTCGGCCCAAGTGGACTGAAAACTAAAACCCGGCGACCTCTAGGAGGTCGCCGGCTTTTATTTGCCCACTATGAAGTACACTTGCAACGAGGACGCCAGCCGCACCACACGCCTGCAATGTCTTCACATCGGCAATGTTGCGAACACCTCCGGCGGCGTAGACACGCCGTCCGTTGCCGCCAGCGTCGATAATCTCTTCGAGACGTCGAAGGTCCGGCCCCGCGTCGGCGCCCACGCGCGATAACGTCATGACAATCACGCGCCCCGGCCACAGGCCAGGCTGCTCAAGCAATGCCCGAGGGCCCAAGAATACATCGTCCCGAAAATCGAGAGAGAGAATCGGAACACGCACCAGCGCCTCAAGATCCGACGCATCAAGCACTTCAGATCCGACAACCTTTGTCACAGAGGAACCGGCAGATTGAAGATGATCCTCGCAAGAACACTCCGATTCTGCCGCAGGTCTGGATCCGTCATCGATCCAGACCTCTTCACCGTGCCATGCCGCCGCGAGATTGGAGGCCAGGCGAACGTCCCCGCCTCGGCCCTCGATCCCATCGAGGTCGGCAACATAAAGCGTGCGAAACGGAAAGAACGCGCGATAGGCCGCGGCCACCTCGAGAGGATCCGCCGTCGCCGTTAAGGATGATTCCAAAGGCCGATAGTTGGCACGCACACCCGCCACTGCGCGCACAGCCACCCCCTTCCTCACGTCAATGACAGGAATGATCTCGAAAGCGTGTGTCGACATGCCAAGTGGTGTACCACATTGCTCTGTGACCAAACGATAAGAGATGAACTGCAAGCCGGAGGGCGACGTGAGCATCACCGCAGGCCTGGACGTGGGAGGCGCACACCTCAAGGTGGCCCTGGCCGAGAAGGGGCGAACGATTGCGGTCGAACAATTTATCTGTCCGTTGTGGCAAGGGCTCGACAAGCTCGACCAAGCGCTAGCCGCGGCACGCACGCTCACCGATCGCGCCAGCCACCACGCCATCACCATGACGGGTGAACTTTCGGACCTCTTTCCGGACCGGACCACCGGCGTAGAAACGCTGGTCGAGAGGCTAAGCACAGCATTCGGACCGGCGACCCACTACTGGATGGGAGTGAAAGGATTCGGGACCCATCGCGAGGCCCTTGCCCATCCAGCCAGCACGGGCTCCACAAACTTCCTCGCTTCTGCTCTCCACGTCGCGCAAACCGAGCCGGATGCCCTCCTAATCGATTTCGGCTCGACGACGGCCGACATCATTCCCATCCGTGATGGCAAGCCTGTGCCTAGCGGCCTAACGGATGCCGAACGGCAGGAAACCGGTGAGCTTGTCTACACGGGGTTCACGCGCACGGCCGTCATGGGTGTCGCGGACCGCGCACCCTTCAGGGGCCGGTGGGTGAGTTTGGCACGCGAGCATCTGGCCACCATGGCAGATGTACGCCGCATTCTAAGAGAGCTGCCGGACGGCATCGACCTGCACGCAACGGCAGATGGCAAAGGCAAAACCATCGCCGAAAGTCTCACGCGATTTGCGCGCATGCTGGGCCGCGACGCTGAGGATGCAACCCACAACGAATGGGCCGCGGCCGCAGCTTACGTAAGAGAAGCACAAATGCGCACGCTCCACGATGGTGCGCTGCTGGTTCTCTCGGCAGCTAGGCTTCCGGCCGGTGCACCTGTTATCACCGCCGGGATTGGTGCCGATTGCGCGGCAATATTGGCACTGAGATTAGCCCGTGGATCCATCACGTTCGGAGAATTTGCCACAGCTGACCCGGACGTCATCGACGCCGCCACCCATTCCGCGCCTGCCGTCGCAGTCGCCCTTCTGGCCAACGCAAAAGGCTGGGGCATATAAGAATCGGATCTATTTCTTCCGCGTCGCTTCGGGGTCACCGCGCCGCCAGGCTTCGATCCGTTCCATCAACCAGCCCCACGCCTCCTCCTCTCTTGCACCCGCGGTCTTCGACACGGCGATCTCCAGATACTTCAACTCCGATTCGACCTTGCTTGCAGGCAGCATGTGCAAGCGCGTGGACAGAACGGCAAGTTCCAGCACCGCGGCTTGCGCCCGATTGAAACCGGGCCAGGGCGCGTGAGTAGCCTCGTGCACGATCCGGCAATGAAAGCGCGGCCGTTGCGCATCGTCAGCCACCTGATCGACAGCCAATTCCCAGTGCGACAGCGCACTTTTGAGATAGGCACCTTTGACTTTCTCTGCCGGCTTGGTCGGCCAGGATTTCCGACCCGTAATGCAGCCGGCAAACACGCGCACATCATCGGTGTGACTCGCAACCGCAAACGGATTGGCTTCCAGGTTGGCAAGCGTGCGCGACGGCTTGAATGGCGCGATAACCCAGCCATCACCGTCTTCGATGAGACCAAGCGGCGCGATGTGCACGTCGCCTTGCCCATTCAGCGTGGTCACGATTGTTTCGACAATGCGTGGCATGAGCCCTATTTGTCCTTCTTCGCTTTCAGTGTCGCACCTTCCGGCGCATGCCGTATGAGATCCTCGCTCTTCTTGTCGGCCGCAACGCCCCAATCCAGCGAATTGTCTTGCGCATACCTCTTACCCAGCGCACGCGCCGTTTCCGCCTTCGCAAGCTCATAGCCGAGATAGAACGCATGCGCCCCGTCGGCCTCCACGGAAAGCTTTGAAAAAAGATCGAAGGGGTCGGCTGCCACGTGATGCCCATCCCGGTTGTAGATATGAATGCCATCCTCCGCGACATGAATACGAAAGTTTGAATCACGTATGCCCGTCGCATCTTTGTCAATCTCGTCTGGCGTCAGCGGAAAAGGCTTCAACTCATGCAACGACAGAAGCCCACCGCCATAGCCCTTGGGAAGACTCGCATCTTCCCGCGCCCGAAACATCAGCCGCCGCGCCGCGTCGTGCTCATAAACGGTGCGCACCGTATGTGGTGAGACCTGCACGACCAAGACATTGCGAATACCAAGCTCGGAGCAGATGCCGGTAAGAACCGCCGTCACCCCCTGACTGTCTGCGTCAGTAAGCTCGGTGAGATTGCCGGTCCCCATCATGATTTCCACTTCCGGCCGTCGCCGGCGCAACTCCGCATAGCGCTGAAGCGAGGCCATAAAACCAAAGTGAATGGGATCGAGAACCGGATCGGCAAGATAGGGAATGTTCCTAGCTTCTGCCTTGTCAATGGCACGCACGAGCGAATTCAATTCCCCGTGCGGCTTCGGCACCAAAATTGGAACGCAATCCGTGCCCTCAACAACATCCAAGTTGGTCTCATCCAAAGAGAGAACGAAGTCAGCACCCGCATGAGCACCACGGCGCAGCTCTTTCACGTCGCCACTGTCGACGCTGACCAAATAGCCAGCCGACTTCAACGCACCAACAGCCTCCTCGAGAGTCGGAAACGGAACGTCGGGCTGACACCCGATGTCGATGACATCGGCGCCGGCTTGCTTGTGAGCCGCTGCCCGCGCAATCAATGCGTCAATGGACAGCGTCGGCGCCTCGACGATCTCAGCAAATATTCTCATGTCGTGCCTGGAAAAATCTGCACGCCTGGCGTCCTTTCCGAAATGCTCCGGAAGGTCAATGACCTCATCGGGTCCTCGTTCGAAAGGAACGCCATAGTGAGTCTCTAGAGCCGCAAGATCCATCCGACAACGTCCGGGCAACACCACGCGGTCGGCATCCAGTGGCGGCTTTAGACGGTTCTTGACAATTGCCTCTGTCATCAACGCGGCCACCTTGATCCCGATATTCTGGACCTGCCACGTGCCGTCCGGCAGCCCAAGACCCGCAACGGTCGCGCTGACCCGGGCTTCGGCCAGATGGCCGGTCAGGAATAGGAGCCGGTCGTGTCTTTGAGCCATTTCACTCGCGCTTTAATCGCCGTCTCGAGCTCGTCCATCGTCTCGACAACAGTCGTATCCTCGAACGTCTTGAGCTTGGCCGTGTTCTCAAGGTCGATCCGGCGGGGATAGACTTTGACCATGCCCTTGGGCGCCTCGGTGTCCAATTCAGGAGCCGTATCACAAGCAAAGACAATGGTGTGCACACGGCACTTGCCCGCCTGGGCAAAAACGTTGGTCGGCAGAT
Organism: Hyphomicrobium sp.; assembly: GCA_965222835.1. Taxonomy (GTDB): domain Bacteria; phylum Pseudomonadota; class Alphaproteobacteria; order Rhizobiales; family Hyphomicrobiaceae; genus CBDCUQ01. Next base: position 1,091,438 of record CBDCUQ010000004.1, on the reverse strand, counting down.
TGTCGGAAATACCGACCACACACTTGGCCACCGTGTTTGATGTCGCCGGTCCTAGAACGAGCGTGTGATAGACGCCGTAATAGAAATTCCCGACCGGCACCGAACTCGCCGTACGGTCCTTGTAAAGGCGCGTGCCCTCAGAAAACGACAGCTCCTGCTTGTACATGTTGAGCACTTCTTCCGCCGCGCTCGACAGAAACACATCGAGATCGGGAAGCTGGCGCATCAGCGCCAGGCTCTCTTTGAAGAAGTGACCCGAACCGGTCAACGCCCACCCCCAGCGCGGGGTCTTGATATTTTCCTTTGTCATGCCCTGGCCCGTACCACGCGCACGCCCCCGCGTCGATGGCGGCCTGGCCGACGCGAACGAATTCCCCATCCGCAACATCCAAACCCGTCAACACAATATGGTTTATTTCAAAAACCGCCCAAGTTCGGCGCGCTCGTCCGCACCCACAATCCGCCAGCAGGACCCCGACCGCGCAACAATTTTGGCAAACACCGGATCGACAATCCCCTGGGCCGCAAGGGCATCCGCTCGAGCCGAACGCGGCACACGCAGAGATTTCACCAACACGACAGGAACGCGTCCGAGACACTCGGAAAGACGCGCCGCAAGCGCGTCAGACGTCACCGACCAATCCTCGGGCAAGCTCAGGTCCCCGAGCACCATACGGGCCGGAAGCCAAACAGGAACCATATGCCGCTGCCAACCGGCCCGGATCTCTTGAACGGTTTCGGCTGATGCTAATCTGGGCTGCATATCAATCCATTCGGCCGCCATCCGATGCATCGCAAGGATCGCACGCCGATGCGCCTCGGCATCCGAATACCCAAGTGTCGCCTGTTCTTGGCGTACGAGATCAGCATAAGACCCGCCACCCGGAACGATGACAATGCGCCGGGTAGACCGCGCCACCATCTCGAGCACACCAGAGAGCTGGCCTGACTTTGCGAGACTCCCGCCAATCTTGAGAACAAGCGCCGTCACCGTCCGCTCTGACGCGTACGATAGATCTCGACGCCACGGATCGGACCGCGTTCGAGTTTTTCGATCAAAACGCGCACGCCATTAATTCGTCGATCACCAAGCAGCGCTGCGCAAATGCGTTCGCCAAAGGTTTCAACGAGATTGATGTGACCCTTGGAGGTGATATCGGCAATCGCGTCGATGATCTCCGTGTAGGACGGCACTTCGACCATCTCGTCACGATCGCTCTTCACGCCCGGCGCAAGATAAGCATCGACCGACAAACGCACCTTTTGTGTGACGCCCTTTTCCTCGGCATAGACACCGATATTGCAGTCGATGACGTAGTCGCGGACAAAAATGCAGTCGCTCCCCAAGCGCGCACCCACATCTGACATTGAATCCAGTTTGCTCATACGCGCAGGGCCTCCTTGCGCAGACCTCGTAATTTGCAACCCATTTGATCATCGATGGCCTGACGCACGGCGGCGACAGCACGCGCATCGAGAGCGCTCGTCCGATCCGCATCCCGGCACAACGCCCCTCGGAAGCCAAGCACATCGGGCGCAAGCGGCGTGAGCACGCCGATATGCGGCAGTCGCAAAGCCCCCGCCAGGCCAGCCATTAACCCACACCGCCGCGCCTCGCGAACGAAAAGCGACAAACGGAAACGCGGGATGACCTGTGGCAAACTCCCCGCCGTCTTCTCTGCCGTGTCAAGCATCACGCCTGCAAACCCCGCGCGCGCCATCGCGTCAATGAGGCCGAAATCCGGCTCTTGGTCCGCAAAGAGGAGTCCAATGAGACGGGGAGCCGTGTGCGATGCCGCAGCCGCACTGGATGCGTGAGCCACTGCGGGGCCCGCGGCCACGATCACCCCATTCGTCACACTAAGCCTGCCGCGCGCACCGCGTCGAACCGGAGAAGGAAAGGCCGCCCCCAGCGCAGCAATCGTCGCCTGGGCATTGCCTTGGGGAAAGAACCCGACCTTCACATAATCAATGTCAGTCGCTGCCATGGCGCGCGCCGCGTCGGCGACCGCCTCCACAGGACCGGCAAGATCACCAATCGTAGCACTCACCGGGCACGCCTCGCCCACGGCGTCGCGAATGCATCGAACCGTTTGAACAGGCAACGCGCCCAGCGCCCCCGTTAAGGGGTCTTTGCAATCGATAATATCGGCACCGCCCGCGACCGCGACCCGAGCTTCGGCAGCCGTCGTCACGCTTGCGAGAAATTTCGTGGTCACAGAGTCCGGCCGGGGTACGCCGCTCATCGATGCTGGCTCATAGATCGCGGAAGATACGTTTCTGCTCAGCCAGCACCTTTTCCCTGTCCTTACGCTCCTCAGGAGAAAGGCGCACGGCCTCATCGCCAGTGATACTCGCAGAGCCAGGGGCCATGCGCAAGATTCGGGTCCCCAGCATCACCGCTTCGGCACGGTCATGGGTGATGAAAAGCACGGTTGTGGGCTTGCGGGTCCACAAGTCGATCAGAAGCTCGCGCAGCGCCTGCGCCGTGGGGTCATCGAGAGAAACAAACGGCTCGTCCATCAAAAGGATGTCCGGTTCGGTGATAAACCCACGCGCCAATGACGCCCGCCGCTGCATCCCGAGCGAAATGTGCTCCGGATAGGCCTCCGCGGCGGGAGTGAGACCAACACGCTCAATCATCTCCGGAATCTGGGCCGCACGGGGATCACCTGCCGACAACGCCAGCTCCAGATTTTCCCGCACTGTCCGCCAGGGCAACAACCGGGGCGTCTGGAAGATGAAGGTGACCCGCGGTGTCCCAGCCCCCAGATCGATGTTACCGTCAAAGTCCTGGTCGAGACCGGCCACGATGTTAAGCAGCGTCGATTTTCCACAGCCCGACGGCCCCGTGAGCACAACGAAGGAACGCGGCTCAATGGTAAAATCGACGTTGCGCAAAACCGTATTGCTATCGCGGCCGCCGACGGCCGCAAACGTTTTGCTCTTAACCGCGATGTGAAGAGGATGGGTTACCGGCGCCATTTATTGACCCTGGCCTGCAACGGTTGAAGCGCCCCGAATTCAAAAATCTGAATGACCACAATGAAGGCGAGGGCATAGGCAAGAATCATCGGCACATCGTAGTAACTGAAAGCTGTGTGAATCTGATGACCCACCCCCGTCGGATGTCCGCCCAATGCCTCAACTACGAGAACAATTTTCCAAACCAGCGCCAGGCCCGACCGGGCCGCAGCCGCAAAAAACGGTGCCAGCTGGGGTATGGTCACGTGGCGCAACGTCTTCCACGGACCAAACCCGTAAACATGCGCCATTTCGGAAAGGTCCTTCGACAGTGACCGCGCCCCTTCGCGCATCGTCACCGCCACGTTGGGAATCTTATTTATTGCCACAGCCGTCACCGCAGTGGCTTCCAATGTCCCCATCCAAACATAGCAGAGCGCAATAATAACCAGCGCCGGTAGGTTCAAGAGGAGAACGATCCAGCTGTCGAAGAACTTATCGGCAAGTTGATTGGCCCCGACGGCCAGCCCGATCGCAGCACCAATAATCATGGCAAGGCTGAAGGCGAGAGCCACACGCAATAGCGTGATACCGAGATGTCCCCAGAGAGAGCCCGACGCCGCTTCCCCGCCCAAAACTTCCACCACCTTGCCCGGACTGGGAAGGTGCCGGCTATCGATCCACCATGCCGCCAGCGCCCACAGGACGACAAACGTCCCGAGCGACAGGACCGTCCATCCCAGCCGCTCCAAAGTCGCACTGCCGGCATGCGCCTTACGTGCTGGAAGTATGGAAGAGTTCTGGATCGAAGCGTTTGCCATTTGCCGAAGGTTCCGAGTAACCGCCCTCAACCAGGTAGGACATTATTTTTTCCGCCGACTTCATCTCCGCTTCGGTCCACGCTCCGGGAATGCCCGAACGGTAGCCAGCAACAAGCGCCTTGAATTCTTCGTCACTCGAAACTTTCATCAGCGGACGAAGGCGCTCCCAGGCCGAATCCGACGTTGCAAGAAGTGCATTCGCGTCAGAAACCGCGGCCAGCAAAGCATCGATAGCCGGCCCTTTTTCCTTCTCTGTGCTCGCCTTCCAAACATAGCCGACGAGAGCCGGTTGCGGCTCGATACCGAGCTCCTTCATCACATCCGACATCGTGATGATGTCCCGAAACCCGATACCTCTCAGGCGCGCGCTGAATGTCCAGAAGTTCAGGACCGCATCAAGCTTGCCGTCTTTGGCTTGCTCCGCAAGAAGCGGCGCAGCGCCGTATTGCGGAACGACATATTTTGCAAAGTCAAAACCTAGAGTCTTCTTCACGTAGGCCTGCAACAGCAGCCAGCTCTTGTCGATCGACGACCCGGCAACACCGAGCCGCTTACCTTTGAGATCCGAAAGCGTCTTGATGTCCGAATCTCCCGGCACCATGACCGCACCAAGCGAGGCGGAGAACGGCGAGAACTTGAGAGCCTCGCCCCTTGCCCGCTGCTGCAACGCCCAGGGCCAATCACTAACGATGACATCCGCACTTCCACCGAACAGCGTAATGGGACTGGATTGATTGGTGGCAATGACCACGACATCCAGATCGAGGCCATGCTTCTTGTCCAGCTCCTCGGCCTTTATCGTCTTGATAAGCCAGGCCAATGTCCCGAATTTCACCGACGCCAGGCGCAACGACAGGCCCGCGCGCACAGGCAATGGCGACCCGGCGAGAATGGCCGTTGCCAGCGTACCCTGAAGAACGAAACGCCGGTCAATCATTTCCCATCCTCCTTGGGAGCCAACACGCGGTTGCGCAAAATCCAGCGCGTGACACCAAGCCACGCATCATCGGTGTTACCGTGAACGACGGCGGAGGCTTCCTTGATCTTGTTGCCCTTTGCCACATCAACCATAATCACGGTCATGTTCAACAGCGTTGCGGAGGCTTTCTCGACCACACCAAGGAACACGATATCTGCGCCCAATTTGCGCGCAATGTCCATTTCACAACCGTTGCAATCTTTGAGCGGCGCTGCTTTCTCGATGTCGGCCGCGACAGGCGCAATGTCCAGCATTTCATAACCGCCCTTGGCACCAACCATCTTTGTAAACTCGTCGTGAACGAGTTTGAGCCGGCGCGCTTCATCAGGACTGATCTTCGGCGTACCGTAAAAGAAATCTTCTTCACTCATTTGGAATACGAGATCGAACGGAAATACGGCCGCCTTTTGAGCGGCCGCGGCCGGAAGAGCACTCGCAACAAGCGCCAGTAGTCCAATCAAAGTCCTCAGCACCATTCGCGAAGCTCCCACGTCTTCCACATGCATTCATTCTGTAGTTGAGGCTGATCATCAAGACCACCGGCACCACGTCCTTAAGGTAAGAAACGTGCGAACCCGTCAGGTGGATTTTCAAGGGTTCGATGCATTGGGCGCCATTCACGGCTTGTAACATTCCCGAGAGCCACTTGGCCCACCTTGACTTCCAGCCCGTAATTGCAATGTAGTCTGGTAACGTAGTAACATTTCAGTTCGGTGTCCAGCCGAAGCACTATATGGGAGCAATGGATGCAGGAACCCGCGTCAAGGAGCCGTGTTTTTTCGAAACGTCACCCTTGGGCCTTGTCGTCGTGGGCTATGTGGTCCGCACTCATTGCGGCCGCCGTTCTTTGGCTTTGCATCAGCAGCGTGAATGCCCAAGAAGCCGCCGAACCGGCACCGGCCACCGCAAGCGGCGAACCAGCTGAAAAAGAATCCGCCAAGAACGTCCAGGAAATCAGAATTCTCCTGTTGCGCGAGATCCGGGAGAGCCGGCTTCCGCCTCTCTCGCTCCTTGACATACCGCCACCTGATGACGGCGTCGCCGGTGGCAAACTCGCCATCCTGGACAACAACACAACAGGACGCTTTCTAAACCAGGAATTCATCCTTGAGACGGTGCAGAGTACGGATCCCGCTGAGCTGGTCGCACAGGCGACAAAACATGTCGATCAGGGGGTCGCGTTCATTGTCACTGATGTCGACGCTAAGACGTTGTTGTCCCTCGCCGACGCCCTGAAGGACAAGGACACCCTGCTCCTCAATGCCGGCGCCCCTGACGACAGTCTCCGCGAGGAACAGTGCCGGGTAAATATCGTGCATACCGGACCCTCCCGCGCAATGCTGGCAGACGCCCTATCTCAGTATCTTGCGTGGAAAAAATGGCGGACCTGGCTCTTGGTGCTCGGCCCGACAGAACGCGATGAGGCCTTTGCCAAAGCCTTGCGGCGTGCCGCAAAACGCTTCGGCCACAAGATCGTCGAGGAACGCAAGTTCGAATACGATCCAGGAAGCCGCAGATCCGATGGAGGCTTCGAGCAAATCCAACAGCAAATTCCACGCTTCACACAAAAGGCGCCGGAGCACGACGTCGCTGTCATCTCGGACGAAGGCGAACTCTTCGGCGACTATTTCCCCTACCGCACGTGGCAGCCACGGCCCGTCGTCGGCACTGCCGGCCTCTATCCCACCTCGTGGCACCCCGCGGTCGAGCTTTGGGGAGGCACGCAATTCCAAAACCGATTCAAACGCTTAGCAAAGCGTAATATGCGCGCACTCGACTACAACGTCTGGATGGCGGTGCGCTCAGTCGGCGAAGCGGCCTCGCGCAAACAGACCGACTCTGCAAAAGAACTGATCGCCTATCTACATTCGCCGGAATTCGAGCTCGCGGCCTTCAAGGGTCAGAAACTCACATATCGCAATTGGAACGGCCAACTGCGCCAGCCCGTCCTTCTGACGACGGCCAAGATCCACGTCACCGTCTCACCGCAACCTGGATTCCTCCACCAAGTGACCGAACTGGATACGCTGGGCGTCGACAAGCCGGAGTCCAAGTGCAAAGCCTACAAAAAATAGAAACAGAACCACCACATACCTGTCTGAGATCGCTGAGATGAACATCCGCAAAGAAACAACCCAAATGACATCACGAAGTCTGAAGCACCCGGCCAAGTACGCATTGGCCGTATCCCTTTCCCTGGCCGCAGTGACCATGAGCACAAGCGCTGAAGCCTACCGAGTCTTCATCTCCAACGAGAAAGAGAACACGGTCTCCGTCATCGACAGCCAGAAACTCGAGGTCATACACACGATTAAAACCGGAAACCGGCCGCGCGGCATCATCATGGCCAACGGCGGCAAGTGGGTCATCGTCTGCGTCAGCGACGACAACCAGATGGAAGTCTACGACGCAAAAACCTACAAGCTCGTCAAAGGCCTGCCGTCTGGCCCCGATCCCGAACTCCCGATCCTGCATATCTCCGGAAATCCGCTCTATGTCTCGAACGAAGACGACAACCTCGTCACCGTTGTCGATATCCATGAAGGCCGTGTCATCACCGACGTCCCTGTGGGCGTCGAGCCTGAAGGCATGGGAATGAGCCCCGATGGCAAGGTGCTGGTGAACACCTCTGAAACCACGAACATGGCCCATTTCATCAATACGGAAACGCTCAAGACATTCGATAACGTGCTGGTCGACAATCGCCCCCGTGTCGCCGAATACACACCGGATGGTAATGAAGTCTGGGTCAGCGCCGAAATCGGGGGCACAGTCAGCGTGATTAACGCAGCCGATCGCAAGGTCCGCGGCAAAGTCAACTTCCAAATCCAGGGCATCACAAAAGACGCGATCCAACCGGTGGGCGTCCGCTTCAACAAAGACGGCTCGAAAGCGTTTATCGCGCTCGGGCCGGCCAATCGCATTGCCGTCGTCAACACCAAATCCCTCAAGGTTGAGAAGTATATCTTGGTCGGCCAGCGCGTCTGGAATCTGCACTTTACACCCGACTACAAACTGATCTTTACCGCCAACGGAACATCCAACGACGTGACCGTGATCGACGCAACATCAGAAAAAGCTATCAAGTCGATAAAGGTCGGTCGCTACCCATGGGGCGTGGCCGTCGCGCCGGATTGAAGCGATGTGAACACCGGCGTCAAAAATGAGCCCCAGCGCCCTTTGAGAGTTCGGAAGTTGTAACTATAAGGGGGCCTGCTGGCCGCAACCGCGGCTTGGAGGCCCCTTTGAACGTGGATCTATCGGGATTGCAATGAAAGCCGATCCGCAACCGCAAGCATCCGAGCGTGAAGATGCGCTGACCGTCCGAGGCGTCAGCCATCGGTTCGGTGAGAATCTCGTTCTCGATGACGTGTCGCTCACGGTGCCCCAAGGCACGTTCACAGTTCTGCTGGGATTGAATGGCGCCGGCAAATCGACGCTCTTTTCCCTCATCACCCGTCTCTACGACAACGTCTCGGGTGAAATTCACATTCTCGGCCACGATGTCCGCAGGAGACCCACACAGGCCCTGCAACGCCTCGGCGTATGTTTCCAAAGCAAAGCCATCGACTCCGACTTGACGCTTCTACAAAACCTCTATTACCACGCCGCACTTCACGGCATTGCCGGACGCGAGGCAAAGAAGCGGGCCACGGCGGCCCTAGAACGGGTCGGCCTCGCCGACCGCAGCCACGAAAAAGTCCGCAACCTGTCCGGCGGACAGGCCCGCCGCGTCGAGATCGCACGCTCCCTCCTGCACCGTCCGGGACTGCTCCTGCTCGACGAACCCACGGTCGGCCTCGACATCGGCTCCCGGGAATCCGTCATCGCGATCGTTCGCAACCTTGTCGATCAGGAAGGCCTTGGCGTTTTGTGGGCCACCCACCTCATCGATGAGATCAAACCCACCGACAATGTCGTGGTTTTGCATAAGGGTCGCGTGCTCTTTGCCGGCAAGGTCCCGGGCCTTCTGAGCCAAACAGGAACAGCCAGCGTGCGAGATGCGTTCCGCACCATGACCGGAACGACCAACGAGGAGGCGGCATGAGCACGCTCGTAGCACCTCTGGTTGAAACCGGCACGGCCACGACCGCGCGCCTTGGCCTTCGCGCTTATCTCGCATGCTTCCGCGGCATCGTCTGGCGCGAAGTCTTGCGCTTCCTGCACCAAACCGAACGCTTCTTCTCCGCACTCGTGCGCCCGCTCGTCTGGCTCTTCATCTTCGCCGCCGGCTTTCGTCAGGTCCTGGGTGTGTCGATCATCCCACCCTACCAAACCTATGTGCTGTACGAAGAATACATCACGCCAGGCCTGCTCGGGATGGTCCTGCTCTTCAATGCCATGCAATCGTCGCTCTCGATGGTGTACGACCGCGAGACAGGAACGATGCGCACACTTCTTGTCAGTCCATTCCCTCGCTCGTTTCTACTCGTCTCGAAGCTCCTTGGCGGGGTATCAGTCGCGCTCCTCCAAGTTTTCTCGTTCTTGCTAATTGCCTATTTCTGGAACATTCAGCCGCCGCCCGTCGCCGATCTCCAGCTCTTCATCGGCTATGAAACGCCCGATTGGCTGCCCCTGCCCTTTGACAGCATGATCGACCCGCTAATTATCTCATTCGCGTCTGTGCCAGACATTCTGCAGCCGATCGCAGGCTACATTTTTGTTATTCCAGCGCTGATCCTGGCTGGGCTGATGCTGGGTTCGATTGCCCTCTTCATGTCCTCGATTATCAAGCAGCTCGAAAACTTCGCCGGCGTCATGAACTTTGTCATCTTCCCGATGTTCTTCGCCTCCTCCGCGCTTTACCCGCTCTGGCGCATCCGCGAAGCCAGCCCGCTCCTCTTCGAGATCTGCCGCTTCAACCCGTTCTCCTATGCCATCGAGCTGATCCGCTTCTCGCTGTATGGGAAGGTCGACGTTGTCTCCCTACTCGTGGTCGTCACCTGTACGATTCTCTTCCTTGCAGCCGCCGTATTTGCCTACAATCCTTCCAAAGGCTTGATCGCTCGGCGCGGCGGACCGGGGGGCGGACCCGGTGCGTGATCTGGACAAGACCAAAGTAGAAACCGTTGCATCATGAGAGCTTGCACGACATGACCGCCAACAAAACTTGTTACCTCATACCCCTCGCATTCGCCGTCTCAGTACTCGGCGCCGGCCCGCCCTCATGGGCAGCAGATGAGAGCACGCCGGATTGGCCGTGCGTCCAAAAGAAGGTTGCCGAGTTTGCAGCGTCACAGGTCTGGGACGGGCCCTCTATCGAAGGCGTAAAGGGCTGGTGGGAGGACAAGGAGATCAACCGGCTGATCGACCGCGCCGCAAGCCGCCGCATAGCGGACGACGATATCGCCAAGGACATCAAAGCCTATGCCGAAGGGTTGCCCGAGGCAGATCGCGACAAGAAACTTACACTGCTTTTCGCCGGGATCTTCGACAAGGTGGCTTCCCAACGCCGCACGGTGATCAATGGCATTGAGAAGTATCTGCGCGGGCAGCGCGAACGCGCGGCCGACATCGAGAAGATGGGCGTTGAAATCGCCAAACTTGAAACCGAGGCCACGACCAACGAAGAGGCCGCCAAGAAGCTTACAGAGATTCAAGAAAAGTTTGACTGGGCGTCCCGCATCTTCCAGGAGCGCAATCAGAGCATACCAGTCGCCTGCGAAGTGCCCGTGCTCATCGATCAGCGCCTCTTCAATCTTGCCCGTGCCGTCCGCGAGCATATGAGCAACTAGCACGGCGGAAGGGTCAAGCGGTCGTCAAAGCTACAGCCGGCCGCGCCTCACTCAACCTGCGGCTCAGGCTTAGCATTCATGAAATCATTGCCGGCTTCCAGCCAGCCGTCGATGCCGTCCGGATACCAAATGACGGTCTCGTAGCCGTATTCGAGAGCGCGCTTGGCCGCGTTCCAGGACATCCAGCAGTCTCGCTCACAGAAGAAGACCAGCGGCTTCGCGCGATCCCCGCCCGTGTAAGCCGCGAGGTGCTCCTTGAAGTAGCGAACATCCTCGGGCGGCAGCGCGCCGTAGCCAACGTTCGCCAGCCAGTACGCCCCCTTGATTGTGGTATGCGGTGGATCGCGCCACAACGTACCCTTAGGCAGATTTGGCGGCTTAGGCGCCCGAGGGTAGACGTCGATAAAGATCGCCTCCTTAGCCGCATAGATCGCCTCGGCGGCCACGGTATCCATCACACGGGCCCCTTTCAGCGTTCTGGGCACTGGCTCGCGGTAATTGTCCATCCGATACCCATCCGGCTCCAGCACCTCGTGAGACGCCGCCAGAGCCTCAGACAGTGCCGTGGAAGCCGAAGACGCTGGTCCATCACCACCCGATGCCAAGCCTGGCTCTGGCGGCAGGACAGCGCCCACGAGGGCAAAGCAGACAACGAGCCAGCAGGAAACCGTTGGGCCAGGCGTGGTGCGGTCCATCCGCTTCATTCAGCTCCCTTTCATCGGCCGGAAATGACGCCCCGCCTTCGCATCTGCAAAACGCAATGCGGCCGCTCACTGAGCGGCCGCAAAACGAGACAACCACGAACCTTAGTGCCGCGCCGACACGATGAGTTTATTGTCTTCGTCGATGAGAGGCACGCCATAGTCGAGTAGCACCTGATCGATGTCGCCCTGGCGCTTCTTGATGATCTCATTGAGCTGACGCTTCCAGCCCACCTCGCCAGCACGTACACCGAATGTCATGCGATACTCAAGCTTCGGCAATCCGGGGATCTCTTCAAGCATGGGGACGACTTCTAGCGCTTCGCCGCCACGCTTGGCATTGTAACCTGCAAAAGGCCCCCACAGCACACCGACATCTACCTCGCCCTTGCGAATATCTTCGATCATCTCCTTCGCCGGATTGAAGAAGCGCGTATCGACTTGAAGCAGATACGGCCGGGCCGTCGGCATAAGACCAGCCTTCGCAACGTAGTCTGCGGCGGGCACGCCAGCCTGAATGCCGATCACTTTGTCTTTGAGACGCTCATCGAAGATCGTCTTCAATCCGTCCAGCTCCTCGCCCTTGCGATACACGAGCGTATAGGTTGTTCGGTAATAGTGGTTGGTGTTGAGCGTATACTCGTCGGCCTGCACAGTCTGCAGCATCACGTCGCAACGCTTCGCAGCAAGCGTCTTACGCACCATGCCGGGTGCCTGCGGAAACCACGTGTACTCAATCGGAAGCTTCAGCTCGTCGGCAATGATTTCAGCGATCTTGTTTTCAAAGCCTTCGAGCTTCTCGTTCGAATAAGGCAGGTTTCCTGGTGACGAGCACACGCGGAGCACCTTGCGGTTGACGAGATCGGTAATGTTGGTCTCGACGGCCTGGGCGCTCATCGCGCCCAGGCCACCAATCGCAACAGCTACAGAAAAGAGTGCTCCTTTATGAGCCGAAGCATGCATCCTCATAGTCCTTAGCTGCTTGGGGTTTATCCTCGCGCTTCGGCGGACGACCGAACGGCACGGCGTCGTCCGAACGCGCTTTGATGTACGCGTAGAGATCGTCGATGAAACACGCGACGTTCTTATTATCGCCAAGCGCCGGCATAATAAATTCGGTGCCAGCCACATCGCGCACGCGGCCGCTCATGACCACCGTCACGAAGTCCTGATAGCTCATCGTCTTCAGAGAATCCTTCAGAGCCGGAGCAAATGTGGAACCCTCCGCCCCCGGACCGTGACACACATGGCATTCTGAGTGATAGCGCTTGTAACCGGAATAGGTGTACCAATCGACCGTACCATCGGCTGCAACGTTGTAAGTCAGAGTCCCATCAGACAGACGGTACTTACCTTCCTCATCCGGCTTTCCACCGCCCTTGGCACCACCCTCGGTAGCCGCCGGAGCAGCTTCGGCCATCTTCGTCTCTTCAGCAGGCGCAGGAGCAGCTTCTGGTGCTTTCGCTTCCTCAGCCGGAGCAGCGGCCGGAGCAGGCTCTGGCTTCGCCTCCGCGACCTTCGTCTTTTCAGCAGGAGCGGCTTCCGGAGCCTTGGCCTCTTCCGCCGGTTTGGCGGCGGGTGCTTTCTCCGCCTCAGCCGAAGCGGCCTCCGGTGCCTTGGTCTCCGCGGCCTTCTTGTCCTCGGCCTCGCACGCCGCGACCCCCAATGTGCAGCTCATCACGGCTGCCAAAATTATCTTGCCTCGCCTTTTCACGCGTTTCCCCTGTTCTCTCTGTAGCGTTTCACTGATCTACGGGCACTGCTCTGGTCTCTCTTACGGCAGGCTCCGCAGTTGCGATCCTAAATTCCGGATCACACTTTCGTAATTAGTTCAGTTGACGCAGCTCAACAAGCCAATTGAGCCAATTCACGGCTGAACTTTGCGTAACCTTTCCAGCGCTATTCCTTAATCTTCCGAGCCAATTGGGACGTTGGTCGCGACGGGCGAAATAAGGCAATCGCGTGATTACCATTTTCAATGAACATCTGCGAACCAGGCCTTGAACCCGGAACAGGCACGCGGCATTCGGCACAAAAGAACCGGCGCGGGTTTCCCCGCGCCGGCCCCTTAGTCTAGCTCACGAACCCGATTAGGGAAGCGAGTAAACCGTCAGCGTGCCACCGAGAGCGGTGTAGGACTTCAGACCGGCATAGTTGCCGACTGCGCCCAGACCATCGGTCGGCTTCTCGAGGCCAGCTGCGAGGCCGATGCCGGCCCAGCCACCAACGCCCGAGTACAGGCCGATGTACTGCTTGCCCTTCTGAGCATAGGTGAACACGTTGCCGATCGAGCCGGACGGGATACGATGCTTGAACAGCTCTCCGCCACCCTTCTGATCGCGGCACTTGAAGTAGCCTTCAAGAGTACCGTGGCATGCGAGGCCACCAGCGGTGGTGAGCACGCCCGACCAGACCGAGAACGGCTCGTCGTGCTGAGCAACGATCTTACCAGCAGCGCCATCCCAGATGGTGAAGTGGCCAGTGTTCGTCTTGCCCTCAGGCGGGAACATCGACAGCACCGCGCCAACGTACGGCTGACCAGGAGTGTACGAAACCTTCTGCGGCTCGTAGTCCATGCAGACGTTGTTGATCGGCACATAGAACAGGTTCGTCAGCGGCGAGTAGGCTGCCGGCTGCTGATCCTTGAAGCCCAGAGCGGCCGGGCAGATGTTCTTGGTGTTTACGTCCGTTCCGTTTAGGAACGTGGACTTGGCATCAAGAACTGTCGGACGGCCATAGTTCGGCTTCGACTTGTCGAGCTCAACGCCCGAAGACCAGTTGAGGTCTTCATCGTAGGGCTGAGCAACGAGCGGCTCACCATTCGTACGATCGACCGTGTAGGCAAAGCCGTTACGATCGAAGTGGGTGAGAACCTTGCGGTCCTTACCACCGATCTTCTGCGTGGTGAGGATCGACTCGTTCACGCCGTCATAGTCCCACTCATCGAACGGGGTCATCTGGTAGGCCCAAGCGGCCATGCCAGTGTCCGGATTACGAGCGAAGAGAGTCATCGACCACTTCTGGTCAATGCGCTTGCCATCCGGTCCCGCGCGCTGAACTGGGTTCCACGTCGACGGGTTGCCCGTGCCGTAGTAGAACAAGTGCAGGTCAGGATCGTAGGAGTAGAAGCCCCACGTAGAACCGCCACCAATCTTCCACTGGTCGCCGGTCCACGTCTTCAGCGAGCTGTCCTTACCAACAGGCTTGCCAAGCGAGAGCGTCTTTGCGGGATCGACAAGGATGTCCGAGTCGGGGCCCATCGAATACGCACGCCAGACTTTCTTACCATCGTTGATGTTGTAGCCCGTCACGTGGCAGCGAACGCCGAACTCAGCGCCCGAGGTACCCATAACGACCTTGTCTTTCACGATGATAAGGTTGCCGGTGTAGGTTTCACCCTTCTTGGGATCGCCGTTGACGACCTTCCACTTCTCTTTACCGGTCGAAGCGTCGAGACCGACGAGAGACGTGTCGGCAAGACCCATGATCAGAATGTTACCGGCAATCTGCGGACCGCGGTTAACGGTGTCGCAGCACATAACCGGAATAACTGACGGATCCTGCTTCGGCTTGTATGCCCAAACGATCTTGGGCTCGACAGGGTTGTCGAGGTTGAGGGCATAGATGTTGTTCGGGAATGCTGAGTGAACGTACATCATATTGCCGACGACGAGAGGCGAGCCCTCGTGACCACGAAGCACGCCGGTCGAGAACTGCCAAGCAACCTTGAGGTCCTTGACGTTTCCGGTGTTGACCTGATCGAGCTTCGAGTAACGCCAGCCGAGATAATCACCCTGCTGCATCGCCCAGTTATTCGGGTCTGCTGTCGCTTTCTTTACGTCTGCGTTCGCCCATGCGGTCGAAGACAGAGCAACTGAAGCGAGCAGGCCACATGCGAGTGCACTTCTGCGCATCGCGCTTCCTCCTTGAAGGTTCTTGCCACGCTTGTAATCGACAGCGGAGAGACTTGAGTCCGGACCCTGTTCCGTCTTGATTGGGTTTTCCCCTTATTCTGGCCCAGGTGGACAATGGCAAAGCGCCGCACTGAGCGCCCGACCGGCAGCCTCCGCTACCGGGCTCACTTGTAGACACTTTCTCGTGAGGTCCGCAAGACAATCTGCGAGATCAATTTTTTTGCAACACGTTTAGGACAAGCATGCTGACCCAAAATTCTTCCCAAAATACCGACAACTTTGCGCTGCACGCCCAGATATTGCGCTGCACGCCTAGTTTTGATAAAAAATTCTGATGACTTCTGCATCTTGACAGCAAGCATGTTCTCATAATAATGCACGCCCCCCGATTCGTATTTTCGCTCTATTGAGCCAGAATTCAGCGATCAGCCTGTCAAATAAGTCGCTGAAGATGACTCGTCCCACCTCCCCAAAAACGAACCCGCCCACCTAGATTTCAGGTATGAGGGCAACCGCACCCCGACGCGCAGCAAGCGACCGAAAAGATCCGGAAGCACAACGCGCGACACGGCACCAAACGCAATGGCCATTCAAATGCGCACAAAGCCTCATGGTATCCCGTACCCGAACACACCGACACGCCGGCAGGTCTTGCAAGCGGCCCTAGCCGTCGCAGCAAGTCCATTGTGGCGCGCCGTTCCCGCCGCAGCCGCACCGGACAGGTTCGCAATCGAAGTGGCACCCGGAATCTTTGTGCACCAGGGCCGGCACGAACTTTTCACGCCGGAAAATGAGGGTGACATATCCAACCCTTGCTTCATTGTCGGTGACAACGCGGTGGCTGTCATCGACACCAGCGGCAGCACAAGAGTCGGCACACGATTGAAGACGGCCATCCGCAACGTCACAGACCGTCCGATCCGCTACATCATCAATACCCACATGCACCCCGACCACGTCTTTGGAAACGCAGCTTTCGCGCAAGACGGCGTCGAGTTTGTTGCTCATCACAAGATGGGAAGAGCGCTCGACGCGCGCGCTGACTACTACATGAGAACCAACAAGGAGCACCTCGGCGAGACGGCCTTTGAAGGAATAAAGATCATTCTGCCGACACGACCGGTCCAGGATAGCCTTTCGCTGGACCTTGGTGGACGAACGTTGAAACTCACAGCCCATCCAACAGCCCACACCGACAATGACCTCACCGTCCGCTGCGAAAAGACCAACACGCTGATTTTGAGCGACATTCTCTTTCACGATCGCGTGCCCTCCATTGACGGTTCGATCCGAGGTTGGCTGACCCTCCTTGAGACCCTCGCCAAGGAACCCGCTGCCCGCGTTGTACCGGGGCACGGACCGGCGTCCATGATCTGGCCGGGTGCGGCCGAGCCCTTGCAGCGCTACCTCGAGAAACTCGTCGACGACATCCGCATTCTAATTAAATCTGGAAAAACGCTATCAGATGCTATGGTTAGCGCCGGTCAGAGCGAAAAGGATGCGTGGATCTTGTTTAACGAGTACAATGCCCGCAATGCGTCGGCTGCATATGCCGAACTCGAATGGGAGTAAGCGCGTTTCGACAATATTCGCACCACCGGCCAGTCACCAAAAAATACCAAGGCCGGTGCTGAGAGGAGGATGCAAATGAGAGCCTGCCAAGACACCATCACCCCTGTTGGCCTATTGGTTGCCGGTACTCTGTTTCTACTCGCGGCAGCTATGCCGGCGGACGCAGCGGGGCGCGAGCAGGAAGATGTATGGCCGATCTTACATCGCGACGTTTTTGACTCCCGCGCAATCGAGACCGGCACCAACGTTGTGCAGCTTGAGGCTCCCCTCCGCGCCGAAGACGCAGCCCTGACGCCGATCACGATCCGCATTCCAGCCGAGCATGCGGCGCAAGCAAAGAAACTGACGCTCATTATCGACCACAACCCGTCTCCGGTAGCTGCCGAGTTTACCTTTGGTCCCGCAGCAGGAAACGGTGAGCGCATGATTTCCACACGCGTCCGCGTCGATGCCTATACCAACATCCGCGCTGTAGTTGAGAAGGACAACGGCGAACTCCACATGGCGTACAAGTTCGTCAAGGCCTCCGGCGGATGCTCGGCGCCCGCCCTTAAGGATCCTGATGCCGTCCTTGCCGAAATCGGCCGCATGAAAATCAAGAATGTCGGCGATGGCGCCTCTCCGGGGATGCGCGAAGGCCTATTGATGATCAAACATCCTCAATACTCCGGCCTGCAGAAGAACCAGCTCACAGGCTACTGGATCCTCGCAAAGTACATCACCGAAATGGACGTCAAGCGCGGAGGAGAAACGGTTTTCACAATGACGGGTGGCATCTCCATCAGCGAGGATCCAAACATCCGCTTCACCTATGCCAAAGCCAACGACGAGACCATCGAGGTCGTGGCCAAAGATACTGACGAGCGCGTCATGAAAGGAAGTTCAATCCCCAAGGGATCGTAACAGGCGCGCGAAAGGGCAACCCTGACGCCACATCAGATTCGAAGAGATCTAAGAGGCGAAGGGCGCCGGCTTGGCGCCCTTCTTCATTTGCAATACGCGTTCTCAAATCATGAAAGACGTCGATCAGTAGCCCCAAGGCGAGTACCGCACAGTCGAGCGCCTGCTCCCAGCAACACCGGATCGATAACGGGAATATCGAACAACAGATGCATCACGGGCCCGGCGCCGGTCTGCTGCCGCCGCGCGTGACGGATACCTAGGAGTGCCGCGCACGCGGATACGCGTCCGGCTTTTTCCGTGCGCCGTGACCATCTTGTAGAGTGTCTTGGCATTTTGCGCCGCCAACCGCACGCACCCGTGCGAAGCTGGCTGGCCGAGCTTCCCCGTCGCGTACGTCGCGTGAATCGCCGCGCCCCCCGAGAAAAAGATCGCGTGCGGCATCGGCGCATAATCATACTGGCGCGAGTACCACATGCGCGCCATCCAGGCCGGTTGGAAGCTGCCCGTAGGCGTGGCGTAGCCCCTCTTCCCCGAAGAAATAGACCAGGTGTGCCTGTGGCGGCCATTCTCCCGAACCGTCATCCTCTGTGATGAAAGATTAATGTCGATGACCAGTGACGGCGGCAACGCTGCTGTTCCAGCTACAGATTCGGAGTCCACCCGGGCAACTTTTGGCGATTTAGTGGGTCTCACATTAGGAGCCTGTGCCGCCCCGGATAACGGGACATCCGCTGTCGTCTTGGTCTGCAAAGCAGCCGGCAGCAGAGGTGACAGTCCCACATTCAAGAAAACAGGGGCTCGATGAGAAATCGAATTCTCCGCAGCAACGGCATCACCGGCGGAACCGACGATCGGCAACAGGACGCAGCCGCCGAACAGACAGAGCCGAGCCAGAACCATCTTGGCCTCAACAACAGAGCACAATTGAGATGACCCCCATCTTCCGAGGTAAGCGGTGCGCCGAGCGTCAATGGACGCGGGTTGGCAACCTGCTCTCGGTACGATTAGCGAACGATACTGATCCGCGTCCGCGCACGCCCGTGGCGCCTTACGAGGCTGAACAACTTCGCGGCATGCGAAGGATGCAGCCGCACACAACCGTGCGAGGCAGGCCGCCCCAGATACCTGACGTGGGTCGTTCCGTGAATTGCATAGCCACGGTGGAAAAAGATCGAATTCGGCATCGGCGAGTTGTTGTACTTGCTCGAGTACCAGCGCTTTTCAAGCCGCTTCGGTCGGAATGTCCCGCTCGGCGTGCGGTAGCCGCGCCGTCCGGTCGAAACAGGCCATTGATGATGGAAATAGCCGTTGACGTAGACCTTCATCGACTGAGAGCTGCGATCGATGATGACACGCACATCAGCGTTCGCGGCCGAGGACAGCGGTGCAAGAATAAAGACAGTGGCGATAAGGAAAAAAAGACGTCGCATCCTGAGCTACTCCTGACAAATGACGGACGTTCAAACCGGATCTTGCCGCATCCGGCGCTCAGCGCACTGTGACGGCATTATGGTTAGCATATCCTTTCAAACCCAACCTCAGAACACGGGATCGTGCGAATTTCCGCGAACCGAGCGCAGTTCCAGACAGGGCGTTGCAAATCTACGACCCTTTCGCGCGTGCCCCACCTCGAACCAAGTCGTATCCCGCCAGCGCGCGCGCCCGCGCCGCATCGTGCCGAACAATTGGATGCGGATAGGTCTTGCCAAGCACGACTCCGGCCCGCGCGAGCAACTCGGTATCGGCTTCCCAGGGAGCGTGAAGAAAGGCGCTGGAAAGCTGCGCGAGTTCCGGTACCCAGCGCCGAACGTAAGCCCCGTCGGGATCGAATTTCCGGCCTTGCGTGACCGGATTGAAGATACGGAAGTAGGGCGCCGCATCCGCCCCCGATCCTGCAACCCACTGCCAGCTCGCAGAATTATTCGCGAGGTCCGCATCAACCAGGGTGTCCCAGAACCACGCGGCTCCGGACTGCCAAGGAATAAGCAGGTGCTTGACCAAGAATGAAGCGGCAACCATGCGCACCCGATTATGCATCCATCCCGTTCGCCACAGCTGACGCATACCGGCATCGACAATGGGATAGCCCGTCAGCCCCCTCTGCCACGCATTCAGACGGTCCTGGTTGGTCTCCCACGGAAAGGCAGCGAACTCTTCGCGGAAAGGTGCGTCCGGAAGCGCCGGCCAATGATGAAGAAGATGATAGGAAAACTCGCGCCACCCGAGTTCTTTGATAAAGACCTCCGTGCCCTTCTGTGCGCCCGAACCGGCACCCGATCGCTGCGCGGCCGCATACCAACACTGCAGCGGGCTGATCTCTCCAAAATGAAGATGCGCCGACAGCCGCGACGTGCCCTCCAGATCCGGCCGGTCCCGATGTACGTGATAAGACGCAAGTGCCGTGTCGATAAACTCATGGAGACGCTGCTGCGCCCCGGCTTCACCCGGCTGCCATGCATCACGCAGACCTTGGGCCCAATCAGGCTTTGACGGCGTCAGGTCCCACGCCTCCAACCGGTCGCTTTTCAACCGGCGGCCAAATGACGGAAGTTTCGTCACGACCGGCAGCGGAGAGGAGAGCTGTACGTGCCCGAGCAGAGCGCGCAAAAATGGCGTGTAAACCCGGAACGGCGCCCCAGCCCTTGTACGAAGGTCCTCCGGCTCAGCCAGCAGCGACCCACCAAAACGCTTGAATGCGATACCCCTCTTGTCAAAATCCGCCTTCAAGGTTGCTTCCAGCTCGGCCGCCCAAGGCTCATAGCACCGTGTGCAGTAGACCGCCGAAGCGCCCGTCTCTTCGATAAGCCGCCGAAGCTCGGACCTGGTCTCACCCCGACGCAGAACAAGAAAGCTCCCGAGCTTCTCCAGGCGCTCCGACAACCGGGCCAAGCTCTGTCCCAGCCACCAGCGCGAGGCTCCACTCATCGGCCAGGACCCCGGCGCCGTATCGTCAAAAACGTAGGCGAAAGAAATGGGTGCGCCCGTCGAAAGCGCTGCTGCAAGTGCCCGATGCTCGGCAAGCCGAAGATCCTGCCGAAACCAGAAAAGAATAGGTTGCACTGGAACGGATCCCCCGCCTTCATTTTCAGCGATACCGTTCAAGATACGTAGCGCAATCCCTGGCGGTTCAAGCGGATCGCGCGCGCAACGAAAGACCCGCGCGCCATGCGACCTAGCACAAACGGAACCGCCCCACCGACCGCAAACCTAGTTGAAGAGCAGATCGAAAAGCGTCTTCGGCTTCTTTTTCTTGACCACCGCGCGGCGCGTCGTCCTGGGTCTCCGGTCCCCAAATCCACCCGCCCACGGTTGGTCCCAGGGCGCCCACGCCGACGTTGCGCCGCCCGAACGCGGATAGCGGCCGTCATATCCGCGACGGTCCGCCGCCACGGGGGCCGTACGCAGCGAAAATTCGTCGGTCACACCATCGACACTCGCAACCACGACTCGGCCAGGCTCCCACGTCCATTTCGCCCGTGCTTTTCCTTGCCGGTCAGGTACAATTGTCAACATCCGGCGCGCATCAATATCGACAATGGCCGCATATTCGATGTCTTCTGGACCGGACGCCGAATTCAGCGTGCCGCCGAAGAACCTCAGAATCCCGATCCCTTGGATGGGTGGCTCCTTCACCTCCCAGTTCAAGAGGCGCGGCTTACCTTGCCCCAACATTTCCAAAGGCACACGCAAACCTGGAATGAGGTCGGTTAGAGCGTAGTACCGCCCGTTGCGCTTAACGACACGCCAAGGCTCAATCCCCGCGTCTTCGACCACCTTTGCACCGCTATCGACAGGAGCGGCCCCCAGACGGATCAACGCGTCCGCCGCATCCTTGTATCCCGGCTTCAGTGCGAGGGCCTTCTTGAGATGTGCGATGGCAACCGGAACCTGTCCTTGTGCCTCCTCGACACCCGCCATCGCCCACAGAACTTCAGGAACATTCTCGCCGAGCTTCCGCGCGGTTTCCAAATCCTTGAGCGCAATATCGAGCTGACCATTCTGCTTGTAGACAAACGCCCGATAGGCAAACGCCACCGGAGAGCGAGGATCAAGCTCGATGGCCTTATTGAGATCGGCGTAGGCATCGTCATAGGCCTCAGCATATCCATGGGCCAGTCCGCGCCCCTCGTAAGCCCGCCCCAGCTTCGGATTGATCTCAATCGCCTGGGTGAAGTCTCGCAACGCCGCAGCGACATTCTGCATGGACAGGTATGCTTCTCCGCGCACCATATAGATTTCGGCATTCTTCGTATCGAACGCAACAGCGCGCGACAGGTCTTCGATGGCCGCTTCAAAGTGCTCGACTTGTAGCTTGGCCTCGGCCCGGTTCCGGTAGCCTGACGCGAAACGCGCATCCGCGGTCACGGCCCGTGAAAAATCGCGAATAGCGGCATGCGGACGGTCCAAAGCCAAATTCGCCCGGCCCCGGCCAGAAAGCGGTGCGGGGCTTTGCGGCGTGAGCTTGATGGCTTTTGTGTAGTCGCGAAGCGCGTCTTGCAGCCGCCCAGACTTGAACAGCGCACTCGCACGATTGTTGTAGGCAGCAGCATAGCCAGGCGCCAGAACAATCGCCCGGTCGAAGTCCTTAATCGCCTCGCGCGTCAAATTGAGCGAAAGCAGAAGATTACCGCGATTGTTGTAGATGGCGGCAAATTCGGGAAAGAGCTTGGCCGCGTTATTGAAATCATCGAACGCAAGCTTCACCTGACCGATGCGCATATAAGCAACGCCACGATCATTGAGATAAGCGGCCCTCCGATCCTTGGTCAGCGCGCTGTTGCTCAAGGCCGACGTAAGACTGCTAACGGCACTGGCCGCATCGCCCCGCACCAGGGCAACCGCCCCCCGGTTGGCCGGTGCGTCCTGTGCCGCCGATTTGGACGCCTCGTCGCCGGCGGCACGCGCATCCCACAAAGGCGCCATGACCAACGCCACGGATGCAATCAGGAGTGCGGGCACGTGTCTTGGCGTATTCAAGAAGAGCCTCTCTCGCCGCAACGCACGACGTTCACTTACAGACCCGAGTCACGGTGCGGAACCGGACCTTCCTCCGAAATTGTTTGCCAGGTCAATATTCACGCAGAATATGACGGACCGACGGTCGCCAGCCCCCCAAGACTCGAGATGCCGAACGTCACGACGCTCACTCAAAAGTTATAGTTGACGTAAACGTAAACATAAAGCATGATCTGCCAAGGCCTGCGACCAGGTCTGATCAAGCCCGGAACCCGGGGAGGTCGCCCCACTTATGAACTTATGGCTTCGACTTTTGAGGGTCCTCCTCGCGACGCGCTTCGCCGCACTTTTGCCCATGCCCGGCGGCGTTTCGGTCCTCTATTTTCGTGTCATGCCGCACGACCTCGATCTTGCCCTGCACATGAACAACGGCCGCTACCTTACCATCATGGACCTCGGCCGCCTCGATATGATGGCCCGCACCGGATTGCTCCGCGCTGTCCTCCGTCACGGTTGGACGCCCATTGCCAGTGCCGCCAAGATCCGCTTCCGGCGCGAGCTGAAACTCTTCGAACGCTTCCGCCTTGAAACCCGCTTGGTCTATTGGGACGACCACATGGTGGTGATGGAGCAAATTTTCCTCTTCACCACCGGCACACGTGCGGGGCAGATTGCAGCTCACGCACTCTTTAAAGGTGGACTCTACGACCGCGATGAAGGCGCGTTTCTTCCCATCACCCGCCTCATGCAGGAGATTGGAATCACCGCCGAGAGCCCGCCGCTCACGCCCGAGGTTGAATCCTTCCTCGGAACCGATGCCGAGTTGAAACGCGCGAGCGCCGACCGGGTCTAACGTATTCTTGCAAAGCCACGCGCGGTTTGTCCCATCCGCGTGTTGGCGAATTCGCAGTTTGGCTCAAACTGCAGATCCTAGGGTAACGCACTGGCAACCGTGCCGATGTTGATGATTATTCTATGAATGTAACTGTTTGATAGCGACAATCTTAATTCATTCGGCACACTAACCATTTTAAAGGCGCTTCAACGCATATTTCACTGTACGCGAGACAACGGCGCCCCGCCGGCCTCTCTGCATATGTGCCCCTCGAAGCCTACCAGCGATAGTCGTCTACTCCATGACCACCGCCAAAAACACCGCACGCCTGGTCGTGCCCTGCATCAAACTTTGCCTGCGGCGCCAAGACGGCGCAATCAGCGTGCTCCTTGCCGCAATGCTGATCGTTGTTCTCTCAGTCATCAGTATGTCCGTCGACTACGGAAGACAGGTTCGCCTGGCAGCCGCCATGCAATCAGCACTTGATGCGGCAGTTCTTTCAGCGTCCGCCGCCGACCTCGACGACACTGTTCGCCAGGATAGATTCAACGCCATCTTCCAAGAAAACTACGATATCGACGAATCCTTGCTTGTAACCCTGGATTTTACATATTCAGCAACAGATGGCGGTCACGGAACAGCAACCTACAAAATCCCATCAACGTTCTCGGCTGTTCTTGGAAAGGACAATCTAAGAGCGACCATCAATAGCTATGCCGATATGAGCCTCGTCGACATCGAGGTCGTTATGGTTCTCGACGTTAGCGGTTCCATGCGTGCCAATATGGGTGCGCAATCGCGTCTGGATGCGTTGAAATCAGCCGCCAAAAAGCTGGTCGACACGCTTGAGACAAACAAGAAGGGCAACCAGTCAATCAAATACGCCATTGTCCCGTTCACAATGAACGTCAACGTCGGAACCAGCAATACCGCCTTTGTCACGAACACGAACCATTCGCTGTTCACCGGCACAGCATGGGCCGGATGCGTGCTCGAGCGACCAGGATCTTTCACCAACGACGACACGTACAATAGCGCCGCCGCCGCCGCAGGCGGCGGCAAATGGCATGCCTATATCTGGCCCCCGGAGCCAAACGACAACAACCAGTGCATCAATCCAAGCGACGGCACAAATTCCGGATACCAGACCGTCGAGACGGTCGGAACGGGTGGCACGTATGATCCCTGGACCAAAGGACCAAACTACAATTGCGTGCGCCTTCCGGTCGTCGAGTTGACAGATTCAGCCACCGACATCGAAACCGAGATCGACAAGCTCGAATCGCACAGCAACATGGGCACCATTATCGCGCCCGGCGTAGCCTGGGGCCATCGCATTCTTTCGCCCGAAGAACCATTCGCAGAAGGCGCCGACTTCGGAGACGTCCGCAAGATCATGGTGGTCATCACCGATGGTCAGCAAACGACCGAGGGACCATATCAAAGCGGTACCTGCACGGCTGACATGAATACGTCGTCCACCTACCAGTTCAACCCTGCCACATTTGACCTGGACGGTGATCCAATTTCGACAAACGGCCCACGCGACATGTTCTCTCCGTATGGCTACATGTACGACAGTGCACCCACCGGCGGCGTGACGGCAAACTGGGATGCGGTCGACGATGCCATGGAAGCCATGTCCCTCGACGCCTGCTCACAATTCAAGAACAGGGACCCCAACGGCGAAAGCGTCCAACTCTATACAATCGCTGCATCCACATCTGCGGGTGCAGGGACAAGCGTCTACGACCTGTTACAGCAGTGTGCGACGGATTCGGAACACTTCTTCTATGCTGAAGATGCCGCGACGCTGGAACAAGCATTCGAAACAATCGCCAAAAAAGCATCCAATCTGCGTCTGACCCAGTAAAGCGCAAAGCGCAGTTCGAGTGGGTCCCGGGCGCCCGGCACGTTTTGCAATTCCATTTATCGCACCGAATGGGAGCGCGAAACGTGCCTCGGGCCGCATGACCACACCCCTTTGATATCACTCAATCCCTGACGCACGTCCTCTCGCCATATTCGCATCTAGATTTGTCTTGGCTTTACGCCCCATTGGCGACACCCTAGAGCCTGATCGTTCGAGATTGAAGCACTTGCGCTTCAATCGAGAGCGTGACTCAGACTCTCAAACAACAACCTAGAGCGCGCAGGCAAACGCCAATCGATGCAACTCAAGCAAGCGCGCGATAGGACATGGCGAAGAGGGCTCAACCGTGCCGCAAGCACCTACCTGGCAAGATCTACGCAATCCGGCCGTCCTCGCGCCCATAATTGTGGTGGCGCTGCTCGCGGCATGGTGGCTCTGGGGTGCCGCGGCGCACCCGGTCAAACTCATCACCCCCACACGCGGAGACGCTGCTGAAGTCGTTTACGCAACCGGCATTGTGGAACCGAAGCTCTGGGCCAAAGTCGTCGCGCTTGAGCGTAAGCGGATTGTCGAGCTGTGCGCCTGCGAAGGACAAACAGTCACCAAAGGTGACGTGCTGGCACGCCTCGACGACATCGAGGAACGTGCCGTCCTCACCGAATTGCAGGCGCGCCGCGCAACAATATCCGATGACGTCGAGCGGACAAAAATGCTTGTCGACCGTAACGCCGTCTCACGGGTCTCTCTCGACGAAAAGCGCACGCGGCTTGCCGAGATCGACGCACGCATCGCCGCCCAACAAGATAGAATCTATGATCTCGTGTTGCGGGCCCCCATGAGCGGAACCGTGCTCTGGAGCGACGGGGAGGTGGGTGAGATTGCAGGCATAGGAGTGAACGACGCCCTGTTCTGGGTCGGCCAGCCAAAGCCCCTGCAGATAGACGCCGAGGTCAACGAAGAGGACATCGCCAAAGTCAAACGGGGCCAGAGGGTCCTGTTGCGGCATGACGGCTATCGCAACGGCCCCCTGCCCGCCACCGTCAAAGAGATCACACCAAAGGGCAACCCCACGACCAAGACCTTCCGCGTTACGCTGGCTCTCCCCGACGACACGCCGTTGATGATCGGCATGAGCATCGAAGCCAACATCATCGTCCACGAAAGCAAAGACGCACTCCTTCTACCGGCCGAAGCCGTCGACGGCGGCCATGTTTTCACCATCAACGGCAGCCGCCTCGAACGCCGCCCTGTCAAAACCGGCATTCGCGGCAACCGCATGGTCGAGATCCTGGATGGCGTAACCGACGACTCACAAATCGCCATCACTGCCGAAGCTAACTCTTCGCTTTCAGATGGCCTCAGGGTTCGCATCATCAAGAAACCAAGCTCATGAAGCTCATCCTCGACATCGCCTGGACACACGTCAGCTCACGCGTTCGGCAAACACTTGTAGGCATGCTGGGCGTTGCCATGGGTGTTGGGTTTTCAGTGATGATGGCCTCACTGATGGAAGGATCTCAACGCGACTTCGTCAGCCAGCTCGTGGACAACCTACCCCATATCCGCATCAGCGACGAACGGCGCACCTCACCGCCGCAACCCGCGGAGGACCAATACGCGGCACTCGAAGTAAGTGGACTGTCAACGCCCGTCATTCGACCGGGCATCAAGAATCCATACGCCATTCTTGCCATGCTCGACGGCTGGATATCAGGATCCGTCGCCCCCTCCGTCGAGACAAAAGGCATCATCCGCTATGCCGGACGGGATACCACGACAAACGTTACCGGCATCGACCCCACACGCGAGCCCTCGGTCTCAAAGCTCCCAAGCCAGATCCGCAACGGAACGCTGGCGGATCTGCAGAAAGCTTCGAACGCCATCATTCTTGGTGACAAGCTGGCAGAGAAAATCGGCGCACGCGTCGGCAACACGATCGCACTCGTTTCCGCTTCAGGCCAACTCATGTCATGCACCATTGTCGGGCTGTTCCACTCTGGCGTCAGCCAATCCGACGAAACCCAAGCCTACACGCTGCTAAAAACGGCACAAATTCTGGAAGGTCAGACGGGGATCGTGAATGCGATCCGTGTGCGCGTGGCCAACATCATGGGTGCACGCGAAGAAGCCGCGCGCATCGAGGCCGCCATTGGATACAAATCCGTCTCTTGGCAAGAGCAGAACGAAGATTTGCTCTCCGCATTCCAAATCCGCAACTTCATCATGTACACGGTGGTGGGTGCTATTTTGCTCGTGGCCTCATTCGGAACCTACAATATCATCTCGACAATCACGCACGAGAAGACACGAGATATTGCAATACTGAAGTCGCTCGGTTTCCCAGAGCACACGGTACGCCGCATCTTTCTCCTGGAAGCCCTCCTCATCGGGCTAGCCGGCACACTGCTCGGGTGGCTACTCGGCTACTTCCTGTGCGTAGGCCTGGGCACAATCGAGTTTCGCAGCCCGTTCATGGATGCAACGCATTTGCCCATGTACTACACGCCCACGCACTATCTCCTTGCAGCGCTTGTCGCCATGGGTGCATCCGGAATTGCTGGATTTCTCCCGGCACGCAGAGCCGCCAGTGTCCAACCGGTCGACATCATCCGGGGGGCGTCATGAGCAAGACGCCCGCGAACAAGAAACCCTTGATCGAGGTCGTCAATGCCACCCGCATCATTGATGGCGAGATGCCGACCACACTGGTCAAAGAGATCAGTCTCAAGATCGAACCGGGCGAGTTCGTCGCCGTCACCGGGCCGTCGGGTTCAGGGAAAAGCTCTCTACTTTATCTGCTTGGACTTCTGGATCTCCCGACCGAAGGCGAGGTCTTCGTCGAAGGAAACGCAACGACCAGCCTTTCCGAAGAGGCCCGAGCGAAGCTGCGCCTCTCACATCTCGGGTTTATCTTCCAATTCCACTTCCTGCTTCCGGAGTTCACGGCCCTTCAAAACGTCATACTGCCGATGCGCGCACTCGGACGCCTGACCGACCAAGAGCAAGAGGAAAAGGCGCGCGCCATCCTCATCTCGCTGGGTCTGGGGGATCACACCCACAAACGTCCGGGACAGCTGTCAGGAGGCCAACGTCAACGCGTGGCCATTGCGCGCGCGCTCGCCAACGATCCTCTCGTGGTCTT
Source organism: Hyphomicrobium sp. (assembly GCA_965222835.1). Classification (GTDB taxonomy): domain Bacteria; phylum Pseudomonadota; class Alphaproteobacteria; order Rhizobiales; family Hyphomicrobiaceae; genus CBDCUQ01. The sequence goes on along the minus strand of CBDCUQ010000004.1, from coordinate 1,063,043 downwards.
GGCCGACGAGCCCACGGGTAATCTCGACTCCGTATCAGGCGGACACGTGCTCGAAATTCTCCACAAACTCACCCACGAAGAAGGCCGCGCCATTGTCTTCGTGACCCACGATCTCAATCTTGCCGCCCGCGCCGACAGGCAGATCCACATCATCGACGGCCAAATCGCGCGGGACCGCACCACCCAGCCAGAACCGGCCTGATGGCCCAAATTTGAGGGGCTCCGGCTCATGCCCGGATGCCCGCTTGACCATAGACGGGCGTCCCAGTAGCGAAAGCGCTCCGTCAGCGATAGAACCAATCCATGGCCGACATACTCGAAAAGATCACCCGCTATAAGAAAGAAGAGGTCGCCGCCGCAAAGGCCGCAACACCACTTCAAGTGATGGCCGAATATGCCCGGTCCGCGCCGAAAGTGCGTCCGTTCGCAAATGCCATCGAAGCCAGGCTCAAGGCGAACAAGACCGCGCTCATTGCCGAGATCAAAAAAGCGTCCCCGTCCAAGGGCCTGATCCGCGCCGATTTCGATCCGCCCTCTCTAGCCCGAGCTTATGAAAAGGGTGGCGCGACCTGCCTTTCGATCCTCACCGACGGACCATCATTTCAAGGCGCACCGGAGTATCTGACGGCGGCGCGACGAGCGGTAAAGCTCCCGGTCCTGCGCAAGGATTTCATGATCGACCCCTACCAGGTCGTCGAGGCGCGCGCCTGGGGTGCCGATTGCATCCTCATCATCATGGCCGAAGTGGACGACGCGCTGGCCGCCGACCTCGCCTCTGCCGCCGCGGATTGGAACATGGACGCCATCGTCGAGGTCCATGATCAAGAAGAGCTCGACCGCGCCTTAAAGCTCCCCTGCCCCATGATCGGGATCAACAACCGCAATCTCAAAACATTCGAGACAACGCTTGCAACCACGGAGGCGCTCGCACCGCGCATCCCGAAAAACCGCATCGTCATAGGAGAAAGCGGAATCTTCACACCGGCCGACATCGCCCGGCTTGGCAAGTTCGGTGTAGAAACATTCCTCGTCGGCGAGAGCCTGATGCGTCAGGAGGACGTGATGGCCGCAACCAAGACATTGCTTGCACCGGAATCGCACAAAGGCGACGCGGCAAGGAAGGCGGGCGCCAAATGAGCAAGCTGTCGCATCTCAATGAGAAGGGTGAGGCGCGCATGGTCGACGTCTCTCAGAAGACTGTCACGCAGCGAACCGCCCGGGCCGAAGGCTTCGTCGTCATGAAGTCTGAGACGCTCGCACTCGTCGAGAAAGGCGACGCAAGAAAAGGTGATGTGCTCGCCACCGCCCGCATTGCCGGCATCATGGCCGCCAAGAAGACTCATGAGCTAATCCCGCTGTGCCATCCCCTCGCAATCACAAAAGCCACCGTAGACTTTGAGCTCTCCCGCGCCCCCTCTGGTATTTACGTCTCGGCCGAGGTCAAAGTTGCCGGCCAGACAGGTGTCGAGATGGAAGCCCTCACCGCGGTATCCGTGGCCTGCCTGACGATCTACGACATGCTGAAGGCGGCCGACAAGGAGATGTACTTCGAGGGCATACGCCTCGTCGAAAAGTCGGGCGGCCGATCCGGTCACTTCGTCGCCAAAGATGCAGACAGCACATAACCACAATCAACCGCCTCCCACCCTCGCAAGCGCTAACTGTTACCCAACATGGCCGGCCCCCTCTCTGTTTCCGAAGCGCTTTCCCGCATCCTTGCCGGGGCCGAACCGCTCGGTATCGAAGAGGTTCCACTCGAGGCCGCGGCCCGCCGTGTTCTCGCCGGCCCGCTCACAGCCAAAATTACGCAGCCCCCGTTCAACGCCTCTGCCATGGATGGCTACGCCGTCCGCGCCCAAGACATCGCCAACCCCCCGGCCACATTGACCGTCATCGGCGAGGCCGCAGCCGGACGCGGCTTTACAGGACCACTCTCCAAAGACGAATGTGTGCGGATCTTCACTGGCGCGCCCGTACCCGCAAACGCCGACGCCATCGTCATTCAGGAAAGTACCCGCCGTGATGGCAAGACCGTCACCGTAACGAAAGGGCCTCCTGATCCCGCCCATATCCGCGCGCGCGGCAAAGACTTCAAAGCCGGCGACGCCTTACTCGAAGCAGGCCGTCCGATTGATGCGCGCGCGCTGACGCTTGCCGCCGCCATGGGGTATGGCGTCCTCACTGTGCGGCGCAAACCGCGCGTTGCCATTCTCGCGACCGGCGACGAACTGGTCCCCCCCGGTACGGAACCTGGACCCGATCAAATCATTGCCTCCAACGCATACGGTCTCGCGGCCCTTGTCGAAGCCGCCGGCGGCACCCCGCACCTTCTCGGCATCGCCCATGATACGCGGGCCGCCATCGAAGAGAAGATTGCTGCCGCCGGCCACGCTGATGTCATCGTCACCATTGGTGGAGCATCCGTGGGGGACCATGATCTTGTGGCGCCTGCCCTGACCGAATGCGGCATGACACTCGATTTCTGGAAGATTGCGATGCGACCCGGCAAACCAATGCTGTTCGGCCGCATCGGTCCAAAGCGCGTGTTGGGCCTTCCCGGCAATCCGGTCTCATCGCTTGTGTGTGGGCGGGTCTTTCTGGTGCCCCTCGTCCACGCGCTCCTTGGTCTTCCCGCAGAGGACCGCGCACCCGAAACCGCCACGCTTTCGGTGGATCTCGAAGCCAATGGTCTGCGAGCACATTACATGCGGGCAACGCTCGACAGCGCCAACACACCGCCCGTCGCAACACCACTCCCCGATCAGGATAGCGCCCTCTTATCCCCACTGGCCCGCGCCCAATGCTTAATTGTGCGGCCCGCCAACGCGCCGGAAGTACCTCGGGGCGCAAGCGTTCAAATACTGCGGCTGGATTTCTAAGTTCGCGCACGGCGCCGGACGCCACAGCGCCACGCTCTCATTTCCCAAGCTGCTCTTTTACCTTGGCGGCAAGTTGTGGCAACGAGAATGGCTTCGGCAGGAAGGCGAAGGTCTCATCCTTGTCGAGACTGGTTGCAAACGCTTCATGCGGATATCCTGACACAAAGATGATCTTCAATTCCTTGTTGGTCTTGCGCAGCTCCTTCAGCATCGTCGGACCGTCCATCTCTGGCATCACAACATCCGACACGACGAGGTCAATGCCGCCTTCATTCTCGGCCATCACTTCCAGCGCCTCGACGCCGCTCGAAGCCTCAAGAACCTCATAGCCCTGGCGTTTCAGAGCGCGCACGGCGAACGACCGCACCACGTCCTCATCCTCAACCAGTAGGACGCGCCCAGTTCCCGTAAGATCAGCATCGCGCTCCTTCTTCTTCTCGCGCTGTGCAATCAGATCGTCGTCACCTTCGGGCTCGAAGCGCGGCAGGTAGACCCGGAACGTTGTTCCCTTACCCAATTCGCTGTCGGCATAGATGAATCCGCCCGACTGCTTGACGATGCCATAAACAGTAGCAAGTCCCAGTCCGGTCCCCTTGCCGATACCCTTGGTGGTGAAGAATGGTTCGAAGACCTTTGACAGAACATCCGGGCTCATGCCGGTGCCGGTATCCTGAACCTCCACGAGCACGTATTCGCCAACAGGCAATCCGGTCGCACGCAGCTTCTGGCTTTCACGTTCCGTGATATTGCTTGTGCGGATGGTAAGCGTACCGCCGTTGGACATCGCGTCCTTGGCATTGACCGCGAGATTAATCACCACCTGATCGAACTGGATCTTGTCCGCCTTCACGTACCAAAGATCACGCGCAGGTGGCACCTTGAGTTCGATCATCTCTCCAATCGAACGTTTCAACAACGGCGCCAAATCTGTCAGCACCTCGCCCAGCTGCAGCGGTTCGGTCTGCAGAGTCTGTCGGCGTGAGAACGCCAAGAGTTTGGCAACAAGGCCGGCCGCACGCGTCGCACTCGAGCGGATGTTCATAATGTCCTTGAAGGCGGGATCGGAAGCCCGGTGCGTTTGCAAGAGCAAGTCCGAAAACCCGATGATCGCGGTTAGAACGTTATTGAAGTCGTGCGCAATGCCCCCCGCCAGCTTGCCTACGGCCTCCATTTTGGTGCTCTGTGCGAACTTTGCTTCAAGCGCCTTCTGCTCGGTCGCATCCAGCACATACAGCACAGCGGCTTCGCGCGCCCCTCGGCCCGGCCCCAAACCACTCATATAGACGCGTCGCGAAAACTCCTTGTTCTCGCCCGCAGTAACTTCGACGGGCGGAGGACTGGAACGGCCCGCCAAGACTTGCTTCAGAGCACTCTCAATCTGCCCGCGCGTGCTTCCATCAGCACGACGGCAGAGGACGTCCGCTGCCAAATCGCTAATGCCGCTGTCCTCCCCGAAGACCATGCGCGCAAAGGCGGTATTGGCTGACACAATCCGCCCTTCAGGGCTAACCGAAGCGATGCCAAACGGCGCCGACTGGAAGAACCGCGCAAAGCGAACCTCGGCACTAGCAACATCCGAGCCATGTCCCGCGTCGCGGTTGAACGCCGCAACAATAAGCCCACCGTCACCTTTGCGCCGGGCAATGAGCCGCATCGGGACCCGTCGGCCATTGTCGGCAAGCACATCCAGATCCACCGGCTCTGGCTCATAACCTGGATGTCGCGCTGCCGCGGCCAGCAGCTCAGCGCCATCGACGGGCAAGAAATCCGCGAGCCGAAGTGTACGAGTTACGGTCACCGTTGGGTCGATAGCCAGCCAGCGTAAGAACGTTGTGTTCGCATGCCGGATACCGCCGTCTTGATCCACAAAAACAAGCCCAGCCGGTGCGGAATCGTAATGTGACAGCGTCGCCTGGATCGTTTCCATCGTGCGCGTCTCTAACGCACGTTCGTCGGTAACATCGGCAACCGACCAAGCCGTGAGCGGCCCCAAATCCCGCTCCTGTCCGGCGATCCCTAGCGGACGGCAGGAAACACGCAGCAACCGGTTGCCTTCACCGTCCTGGCGGCGAACCGAAAACTCCTCCCGCCAAGGCTGCGTGCGCTCAGCCGCACGCGACAGGCGGAACAATGCCTCAGTCGCCGCCGCTTCACCGGCAAAAGCCTGTTCAAGCGGAAGAACGTCGCCGGAGGGTGACCGTCCGGTGATGGCCTCACTGGCCGCGTTCGTATAGAGAATGGTGCCATCGCGTTTGGTGACGATAATGCCGCTTTCGAAATCCTCGAAAAGCGAGAGCGCAATATCCGAATCCCGCATGCGCTCGCCGATACGAATATGACCGGCGGCCATTGCAAAGATAAGGAACACACCAAGCATTGCCAACGACGACAAGATGGTGAGCATCAGTGGCTCGGCGGCACCGCCCGCGACCAGCGCCAAGACAACCGTTCCGGCAGCCGCGACAACGGACACTATGGCAAGAATGCCCGGCCCGCTTTCTGCTTCTTGAAGGTTTTCGGCTGCGCCAGCAGCTTGGTCGAAGACCTGGCTTTCACTCATAAAATCGAAAGCTATCTGATTCTTGGCCACAGAGGCTTGGGACGGAGGCATACGCAGTACTCTTGCAACGCAGTCGACGAAATTTGCCGCCCAGGCTAGACCCCCGGTCTCCCCCCTAAGCCCCCGAGATTCGCCGGCTCTAAGCCGGGTGCCCCTGAAACTCCTGTTGGCGACTTTGTAAACTGTTCGATCATCAGGGTTAAAATGCCATGAACTTAGCGCTATACCTCAGCCTAACGCCTGTGCCATCGGGAGACCGGCACATTGCCTGACCCCGAATCGGTCGCCAGTGCGTAAAGCACCGTCTCGTGTCCGATCGCGGCGGATGGAACGGACTGACAGAGGGAGCATGGCCGTGCGCCGTGTTGCAGAACCATGTTGGACATCATCTTCTATCTGTTCATGATATTTCTACTGGCGGGCCTGGCCGTGTGCGGTGCCTTGCTCTTGCGCTCATTCTTGACGGGGACATCCGCAGTGGCGGCGTTGTTCGGCAATCGGCCCGACAAGAGGCTCGATGTCATCGAACACGCAAACGTCGATGGCCGGCGAAAATTACTCCTCGTTCGGCGCGACGATGTCGAACATCTCATCATGACCGGCGGCCCCGTCGGTGTCGTGATCGAAACAGGCATCAAAGGCGCCTACATGCGCGCGGCAGCGGCCGAGCCCGCCGAGATCGCCGAACCCGTATTCTCGCGCCAGCCCCAATCCCTCCGACAGGCCGCTGTCGGGCAATAAGGCCAGAAAACGGGATGATGCAAATGAGACCGCCGCATCATCCGCCGCCCGCGCACCGGAAGTCTGCGACGGCCGGTGACGTGGACCACCCAAAACCTTCCGCATAGTCCTGTTGAGGATCAGTCCTTGCGAACAATCTTTCCCTCGGCGGTTTTAGGCCGCGTGCTCGCGTTGACCGTCTTTGCGATCACGGCAATCGTATGCCCGCCAATCAACCTACAAGCTACGGCTCAAATCGCCCAAAGTTCGGAGGGCTCATCTCCGGCGACCGGAGAAGCCGCGACAAGCAAGAACACGCCCTCCACGCAGGTGGACACGCGCCGCAGTGAGGGCAGCGCTGTCCCCGCCGGCTTCGCCATCATGGCAGGCGCTTTGCTCGTTGGCCTCGCAATCGTGCTGCGCACAACACTCGGCAATCTCATCGCTGGATTTGTACTCCGCGCCGGACGCGCAATCAAAGTCGGAGATCTGATCGCCGTTGCCGGTCGCGAAGGCCGCGTCCGCTCCATCACGCTGCGCGCCACCGAAATTGAGATGGACGACAAAGCGAGTTTTATCGTCCCCAACAGCACACTGATCGCAAGCCCGGTCCTCAACCGGACACACCGCGGCGTGCTCGCCAGGATTTCCGTTGATGTCGTTGCCGCGTATTCCGCCGACCCCGAGCAGGTCCGCAATGTCTTGCAGAAAGTCGTGCGTGACTGCCCGCACGTCGTTCCAACCTCCGCCGCAGGAACATCCTTCAACGGCTTCGGTCCGAATGGCTACGAATTCTCGTTAAGCGCTGTCGTGAGCGATGTCAGCCGCGCGCGCGAGGCGGAAACCGATCTGCGCTTTCGCATCGTCCGAGCCTTGAAGGCGGCTGGCATCGAAATGCCCCACGCACAACACGACATCCACCTGCGCGACCTCGACAAACTGTGGGGATCACTGGGCCGTATCGCGGCAGAAAGAGCCGCCGCCAATGCTCATACGGAAAAGGCCCCCGAGGCAGCATCCTCAGGCGCCGCGTCCAACCGAGACGCTGTCCGCAAGAAATGAGAAGGAGGCCAGGACCTGCGGGTCCTGATGGCGCGTATCTTTATCGGTCCGACGCTACGGACTCGTTATCGCCATAGACCGCGGTCTGCATGCTGTTGAAGTCGAACACAGCCACCGTATCAACAGTGAGCTTGCCAGCCGCCCGTTCCGGTTCCGGGGACGGATACTTCGGCCCTTGAAGCTCCACCTTCGCAGGCCCAGCCGTTCCAGCGCCGGCAGGCGAGTTCTGGGTAAAGCCAAATAAGAGCAAGAAAAAGCACGACCACAACAGCAGCCACCGCACCCAGTGCATGCCGCTCAGTTGCCAAATCGAATGCGACACAATCTTTGCTCCCAAGCTTGGAGACCGAATAACCTTGTGTACAGACTGAGCACGAATGATTGATCAGATGTTAACGCTTGTGGCGTTTTGACACGAAAAATCGGAAACGAGGCCGCGAGTAACGCACACGTCACCGGCCCTGACTATGTCTAGTCCTCGCGATACACACGCTCACGCCGCTCATGCCGCTCCTGCGCCTCCAGAGACAGCGTGGCAATCGGGCGGGCGTCAAGACGCTTGAGCCCGATCGGCTCACCGGTCTCCTCGCAATAGCCGTATGTCCCGTCCTCGATCCGTGACAGAGCCGCATCGATCTTGGCAATGAGCTTGCGCTGCCTGTCGCGCGCACGCAATTCAAGTGCGCGGTCCGTTTCCGAGGTCGCACGGTCCGCCAGATCGGCGTGCTGCGTCGATTCCTCGTGCAGCCCCTCCAACGTCTCCTTCGTCTGGCGGACAATCTCTTCCTTCCAGGTGAGCAGCTTGCGCCGGAAATACAGGCGCTGAAACTCGTTCATAAACGGCTCATCCTCTGAGGGATAATAATCCGGCGGCAGCACAATCTTTGAGAGCTTGGCACGCGCGGTCAGTTTCTTACTTGATGGCTTCGACACCGATTTCACCTTGGCTTTCGGCTTTTGATTATTGGAGGACTTTGGTCTGCCCTTAGCCGCCCGTGCGCCTTTGGCCGTCGCCGGTTTGGCCGTCCTGGTAGATTTGGCTGGTTTGGCAGCCTTAGCTGGTTTGGCCGTCTTTGCCGGCTTGGCCTTCTTAGCGAACTTCGACGGCTTGGCGGCTTTCGACTTCGACGACGTCCGGGCCTTCGAAGCCGGCTTACCCTTTTTCTTGCTCATGTTGGCCTCCATGGCCCGACGAGTCATTGACGCCGTATTGAGCACCCTCCCCGCGGAGGTGCTGGAGCACGGGAGCGGCGCGCACCTCTTGGCGGTACTGCCGGACCAAGTCAAGGCATTGCAGCGATTATGGCTGATTCTTTCTCGGGATCAGTGACTTGGCCAGCACCACTGGCAAAACTCCGGCCCCCGCACTGCACAATGCCCTGCGCTGGTCCTGAGACGCCACCTGTTCGAATTCCCGTGGATAGCAGAACCACCGTAACCCCATATTAACGCCAATTCTGCTACTTTAAGTTGTGTTTTCGGCTGCAAGCGCGCTAGTGGTCCGCTCAAACCAGCCTGAAAAGCACGGTTGACCCTGCGGAAGGGACCAAATCGCGACCGGGAAGAAGGGGAAGCACAAGAGATTCCAATCGGGGCAGCGAGGCCATGTGTGAGCACCACACTCGCGCATATTGGTGCCGAGGATACCCACCAGTCCGGGTCCGCCCACACCTCGGAATACCTGGCCAGCACCGTCGCTGCCCCGTACCGCCGCGCCGCTCTCGAAACTCCCTCGAGAGCGGCGTTTCCCTGTCCGAACACCGCAGAGAAGACACCGAATTGCGATCCCCGCCTTGAACACCTCCCATACGCCACGTAGGAGTTCTTCCTGGAAAGTAACGGCACGGCGGCGAGGCGGTGGATGGCGTCCAAAAAGCAAACGTTCGACGGCACGGCATCTTACGTGGCGACAGACGACCTCAAGGTCGCCGTCAACGCCGCCATAACGCTTGAACGACCGTTGCTCATCAAGGGCGAACCCGGGACCGGCAAAACCATGCTGGCGCTCGAGGTGGCACGCGCAATCGGCGCGCCCATCATCGAATGGCACATCAAGTCCACCACCAAAGCTCAGCAGGGACTCTACGAATACGACGCCGTCTCACGCCTGCGCGACAGCCAATTGGGCGACGAACGCGTTAAAGACATCACCAACTACATCAAGCAGGGCAAGCTCTGGGACGCGTTCACACGTGACAAGCGCCCAGTCCTCCTGATCGACGAGATCGACAAAGCCGACATCGAGTTTCCGAACGACCTGCTCCAGGAATTGGATCGCATGGAGTTCTACGTCTACGAAACGGGAGAAACAGTCCGCGCCAACAACCGTCCGATCGTGATCATTACCTCCAACAACGAAAAGGAACTGCCGGACGCCTTCCTGCGCCGCTGCTTCTTCCACTTCATCAAGTTCCCTGATCCGGACACGATGCAAGAGATCGTCGACGTGCACTTTCCGGACATTAAGCAGCGGCTCGTCGCCGAAGCACTTCGTATTTTTTATGAGATGCGAGAGGTGCCGGGATTAAAGAAAAAGCCCTCGACCTCGGAGCTTCTAGATTGGCTCAAACTGCTCCTCAATGAGGATGTCGTGCTTTCAACCTTGAAAGAAACCGACAGCCGCAAACTCATTCCACCCTTGGCCGGCGCGCTCTTGAAAAACGAGCAAGACGTCCACCTCTTCGAGCGCATCGCGTTTATGTCGCGAAGGCGAGGGGAATAAGTGCGCCGGCTGGGTCACGCGCGCGGACGATCCTCTACAGAGCCACGCGTGAAGTGCCGATACGCCAGCGATAGAAAACTTATACCGACAACCGCACCCAACATCTCGAATACGCTGATGAATGCTGACAAAACAGAGGCTCCCAATCGGCTTATTTCGTCCTCAAACAGCCCAAGAGGATACCCGAACACCATAACACCAAAGAGGGTAACCATGAATATCAGGGTCGTGCCGAGATAGAGGCGCCAGAAATTTCCTCTTGTACGGCGCCAGGATTCGCCGGCGCCGAGCCACCTCGTGCCGACGGCAAGGGCCGGCAGTAAGAGCCCAATTCGAGTGGGCACAAAGGCAAAGATAGCCCAGATCAGTATCGCCAGGACGACAGATAAGAGAACCTCGCCAAGGAAGAAAAGATCAAAGTACAGTCCGGCTTCCAATTGTTCGATCTGGATGGACTCACTCTCCGGACCGGGCGTGTCGGCTTGCGCCAAGGCCTGCTCAATAAAGAACCTGAAAATCTCGTATGAATAGTCCGAAGCGACAACCAGCAAAAACACTGGCACCGTCATGACCAGGACCCATCCAAAATAGAGAAGAACAACGCGGTCCAGTCGGATTGAGAAAAAGCTGGAGGGTTTCTCACCATGAATGAGAAGCCTATGCCAACTTACGGCGATCGCACTCGCAACAAAAAACTGAGCCGCCATCTCCAACAAAAGCCGATAGGGAAAAGCGGAGTCGCCTTGGTTGGTCGAGTCGTTATCAACAGGCCACGAATACCAAGCAAACGCGGCCATCACCGTCACATACACAAACACCCAAAACCAAGCGATCTTTGCCAAATCACCCGGCCTTGAGAACGTTTCTACAAAGGCGTCCCTGACGGTGCGCCAAAACGGAAGCTTGGTCCTGATCGAGGCTGGGTCGCTACGCATATGCGGCGCACTCTCAAATGAACGAACGAAATGGACACTCTGCGGCGCGGAGAAATCCGCCGAAACCTAAACTCCCAAATGGCAGATAAAAGGCGTTTTGCCCACCCTCAATACCGGCGGATAAGTCCCACCAGCCGCCCCTGAATGTCGATCTGATCGGGTCCGAAAATACGCGTCTTGTATTCAGGGTTGGCCGCTTCAAGCGCGATGGTCGACCCCTTCTTGCGCAAACGCTTCAGCGTTGCCTCTTCCTTCTCGACAACCGCCACCACGATGTCCCCGTTCTCAGCCGTGTCGCACCGGCGGATAAGAACCGTATCGCCGTCGTGAATTCCGGCCTCGATCATCGAATCGCCCTTCACCTCCAACGCAAAATGCTCACCCCGCGACAACAGATCGGGAGGGCAAGGAATGTCGTGTGAATGCTCTTGAATGGCGCTGATCGGCACACCGGCCGCAATACGCCCCATAACCGGCACCGACACGGTACCGGCATCGATCACATGCGCAGGTGGCACCGAAAGATCCTCAGACCGCTTCGATCCTTCGATCACACTCGGCGTGAAGCCGGTCTGCGGACGCCCCTCCGCCGAGAGCGTGTTGTCCGGCAGCTTGATCACCTCGATGGCGCGTGCGCGATGCGGCAGGCGCCGGATAAAGCCGCGTTCCACAAGCGCGGTAATGAGCCGATGAATGCCCGACTTGGACTTCAGGTCGAGCGCATCCTTCATCTCATCGAACGATGGCGGAACACCATTCTCCTGCATCCGTTCGTGGATGAAGAGTAAGAGCTCTTTCTGCTTTTGCGTGAGCATGGCGCCTCCAAGCGTCCGGCCAACTGTTTGGCCCTCGGTTCTGCGTCTCAGGCACAGCGGAAACTGTTACACCCCGCGCACCCCGCTTCCTGTCCCGCACCGGCCCAGGGAGCCATACGCTCCCTGACCCCGCCTTGCATGGACAAAACATGAACGTACCCTACACGTTCTCATCCCGTTCTGCAAGGGGTCTCGCCCACATATCCCCTCAGGACAAGTAGAACGACAGCGCTGTGATATGAGAATCACAATGGCGATTCGGAGACGTCTTTCACAATGGGCGCGAAAGATAGGCGTTGGGAAGCAAGTCAGCGGTTGGCGTTTTTGTTCGCCGCCGTCAGCTTCATTGCGGGGTTTGTGGCTAGATGGGCGGAAGGCCTATCTTGGATGCTGAGTATTGCAATAGGGCTCGCTATATTTACGTGTCTAATGGTTCTGGTTGATCGCCATCCAAATTGGAAGCGGGCCATAGCCAATTTTTTTGACTGGCCTCTTGATGACGGTGAAATTGCAGGCCTTGCAACCGGAATTCCGTTAGCCACTTCGGACACAAATCATCAAATCAGCGCCTCATATCGTCCGCCTCATGCACCGAGTCTGCCAGTATGGATAGGGCTGTATTTGTCGTTACAAGAGCACTTCGAAGAACTTGAAGCTCTTATCGAATCCCAGGACGAACTCACCAAGAGCATACAAGCCCACTTCGATGCGTATCCGCTATGCGGCTGGGACAAGTTCCCGCAGGAACTAGCCCGAGACCTATCCACATGGCATAGCAATGCAACAGAATTAGAAGCTCTCTACGATTCCGCGTTTGGAACACATCGAGCAATCGGACTTACGAGGGTTCAAAGGACCGGAACGCCCTTCGATTTAGAGAAGGATTTACCGGAAGACGTAGCCCGCCGATACCATAGCTTCCGGGACAAAGTGAACATCTGGGATACTGAAGTGCCCGCAGCTATGGGCGAGTTCAAGAAGAAGATTCACGAATACCGCAGGTTGATCCAAGACGAAGCTAGACACCTCTTGGCGGCAACAAGAAAAGCGAGTTAGTCGATTGTCAACACGCGACACCCGCACCCGCTTCAACCGCCTCCTAGTGCTTATCGCGAACGACGCCAGCGATGGCGCTCGGTGTGACGGATCACGTCTGGAGTATTGAGGAGCTTCTGACCGGCGCGGTTGAAGGGGCTGTGAAGCCACCGTGGAAGCGCGTTGGCCGGTTTCATGTAACTGACGGTGGCGCTGATTAGCGAATCATCCGCCGTCTGACAGACTCAAATTGTCAAGGCATTCGAGTCCGTTATCCGCAGAACGTTAAGATTGTCCAGAAGGTTGAAGTACCCTAGTTGTTGGGCGGCACGGGTGGTCAGACCCGCGCCGCCCTTTTTATCCCGCTGGTTTAAGAGCCGTCAGCGAGAATCTATTACCAAACAGCGCCACGTTCCATGCTTACGCTCGGGCAGTCAAGTCCGGCTCTCCACTCACCAACAGGGAGCCGAAGATGGCTGTTTACACACTGGAATACGATCTGAGGAACGAAAGCGGGGTTCAGGACTATGAACCTCTCTGGGAGGAATTGAAACGTCTTGATGCTCACCGCGCGCAAGACTCCGTATGGCTCATTTCACTTACAAACGAGCCACAGCAAGTGCACGACCACTTCAAGAAATTCGTTGATAGCGACGACCGCTTGATGGTCTCGGAGTTCACCAAGAAGCATTGGTATTCGAATGCGCGTGGTGGAACCAACGAATGGCTTAAGAAGAACCCGCCCACTCGCTAGTCTCACCAACTATCGGTTCTGGTCGAGCCCCTCGACGTATCCCGTCAATGTAGATGGTGATGCCAAGAAGCTTGGCCAGAACTGAAACGAATGCCTCTCTCATAGCTGATTTTCTCCGTGGTGGTTGCGAGCCCCGCCACCCAGATGAGACTGCATAATTAGGACATTCCTCCCCGACTTAGGACATCACCGGGGCCCCAAACCGCAATGTATTGGGTCTGAGTAGGAGCAACCCGGCGCCACAGCGGTTCACCGGTCGCGCGCGGGTTCCCACAACGATTCGCACCCCCCTGCCCGCCCCCACAATCACGACTTCGTCGGCTTCATGAACATTTCGCTGGTCAGCGTCTCGTACCAGTCGAGACTCGCGTCGTAGTTCTCTTTGCGCAGCGCCGCGCTTTCCCCTGGCTGAGACACGAACGAACCGGACGCCGCCAGCGCCGGCTTGCGCGCCACAATGCCCGGCGCATAGTCAGCCCCAATCTTGGCGCTGTCATCGGGTGCCAGAAACGACCAACAGGTGTTGCGAAACTGCGGCGTCCCGCGATCGGCAAAGGCAAGATCGGCCAGAATGTCGGCAGCCACCACACGCGCCTGGCTGCTGGCAGAAAAAGCCGACTTGGGCATCTGGTTGGCAATCGCCGCGTCACCGAGCACGTAGATGTCCCTGGCTTTTGTCGACTTGAAGGTCTCCGGCTCAATCGGACACCAGTCGCCCTCCGCAAGTCCGGCTAGAAGGGCAATGCGCCCGGCCGTTTGCCGCGGGATGATGTTGGCAACATCGGCTTTCACGGTAAGCCCGGCCTTGGTGTAAATGTGCCCACTTCGCGTGTCCACGCGCGTCACCGCGTAATCATCAATGTCGTTGGTGAGATGCACCTCGACCATATCCGCGTAGTATTTCTTGAAGGCCTCCTCAAACACGGGCTGCTTGGAAAAGTTCATCTTCGGATCGAGTACGATCACCTTCGACTTCGGCTTCTTCTTCTTGAGATAGTTGGCGATAGCGCACGCGCGCTCGTAGGGCCCCGGGGGACAGCGATAGGGCATCACGGGTGGTGCGATCAGCACAGTGCCACCATCCTTCATCTTTACGAGCTGGCGGCGCAGCCGACGCGCCTGCCCCGCGCCCTTCCACGCATGCGGCAACGCCTCGGCCACCTCCTGCGAATACCCCTCGATACCATCGAATTTGAAATCGATACCCGGCGCCACCACCAAACGGTCGTAGACAATCTTCGTATCGTCTCTCAGACGCACCGTCTTCCCCGCGACGTCGATCGCATCGACCATCTGGTGAACGACGTTGATGCCGGCCCGCTTGAGCCATCGATAGTCGTGAGTAAGGCTGCTCAGCGCACGCAAGCCGCCGATGTAAAAATTCGAATAGAAGCATGTGGTGAATCTGCGATTGGGTTCGATCAGCGTCACCGTGAGGTCGCGTGACGCCTTGTGAATCTCAGTCGCCACCGTCGCGCCCGCCGGTCCGCCGCCGATCACCACGACCTTGCCCTTACCTTGCGCGATTGCCACGCGAGACGGCGCGAAGGCTGCCGCGGCAGCCCCGGCAACAAGCCCCCTTCCAAACCTTCGGCGGCTTATTTGGGACATCGACCATACTCTCCAACATCAAGCATTCTCATCACCCCGGCGTACGCAGCGGCTTAATGCTTGATGTGTAACCGGCCTTCTCCAGAAGCACACCAAGCTCGACCCAAAAGTAATGCGGCCCAGGATACCCGATGATCCGGCCGAATTCGTGCCGACCACGCATAAGAATGAATGTCGGTGTGTAGATGGCAGGTTTGAGACCTGCGAGTTCGGGTGCGTTACGCTTAACGCGCACCAGCGGCGCGAAGCGGCCCTCTGCACTCGCGCCATAGCTCTGTCCGATATCTGCATCCCAGGCCGCACAAAACCGGCATCCCACCTCCTCCACCATGAGAAGGCGCAACGATCCCTCAGTCTCCGCAGCCATTGCGCCAGACAACACCCGGATCATAATCAAAAAGAAGGCAAATGCAGAAGCCACACGAAAGACCGCGTGCAGAAACACGGACGCCCTGCCGTACCAGACCATAATCATCCAACTCATCCTAGAAGGCGCACCGTCAACCAAACCGTATTCTTACCGGGACTTCATTTGCGCCTACTTTTTTGTTCATGCTACCAGTATGAGATCGCATCGAAAAGTCCCGGCCGACCAAAGATTAGAGACCGTGTGGCGACCGATAGGCATCAGTACACTCGACAGGCGCGACTTTCTCCTCGCTGCTGCAGCGAGCGTCATTGCGCGCCATTGGCTGGCCGCAACGCCTGCGGCGGCTCAAGAAGATTTAAGGCGCAGCGTCAAATTCTGGAATTATTATCGCACGCTCATCGGAGAAGCCGAACCCGTTCAAGAGAGCATTGACTTCGAACTTCCCGACATCTGGGAAAACGGCAACAATGTGCCATTCACGATCACCGTCGATAGTCCGATGACACCGGAGGACAACATCAAGACGATGCACCTCTTGTCGACGGCCAATCCACAAGCCGCCGTTGCCGCCTACCACTTCACCGCACTTTCAGGAAAGGCCGCCGTCAAAGGCCGCATGCGGCTCGCGCGCACACAAGACGTCGTCGTCGTAGCCGAGAGAGGCGATGGAAGATTTCTCGTGGCCGAGCGGCGGATCGAAGTCACCATCGGCGGATGCGGAAACTGAGGTATGGCCATGGCAAGCAAACCCCGCATCAAACTGCCCGAACGGGCCGCGACCGGTGAAATCATCGAGATCAAGGCGCTGATCCGCCATGTCATGGAGACCGGCAACCGCAGAGATCCCAACGGCAAAGTCATTCCCCGCGACATCATTCACACCTTCCGCGCAACCTACGAAGGCCAAACCGTGTTCTCCGCCGACTGGGGCCCCGGCATCGCCGCAAATCCTTACATCGCCTTCTATTTCAAGGTGCCCGGCCCAGGCGCGTTTAAATTCACCTGGATCGGCGACACGGGCCAGGAAGTCGTGGAAACAACAACCCTCAACGTCGCCTAACACTGACTTGGATCATGTCCACCCCACAGGCCCCTTGCCCCGGTACGGCCAAGACGCTAGGCCAGAGGGCAGAAGAAACGCGCGCATAATGCGCATGTGGATCGAGCGGAGAGCGCAATGGCAGAAGACGCCGTCATCGCACAAAAAAGCCCCTACCAAGTCGATTTGGAAGAAGGCAAAGCATACTTCTATTGCCGGTGCGGACGCTCAAAGAAGCAACCGTTCTGCGATGGGTCCCATAAGGATACCGGCATCGAGCCGATGCGCTTCACCGCACCGTCGACCGGCACGTTCAACCTCTGCGGCTGCAAATCGACGGACGACGAGCCGTTCTGCGACGGCAGCCACAACATGCTCTAAGCAACAGCGGTAGCCCTAATTCAACTGCCATCTGCCGAAACTGCAGAGATGCTCACGCAAGGCGAGTCCTGCGAATTTCGCCGCGGCCAAGCCGGCTCCAATAGGACTCGACCTCGCGCTTCACCACGGGCATCAGAACATACAGCCCGACGATATTAATGAGCGCCATGGCGAAGATCGAGGCATCCGCAAAGTCGATCACAGCACCCAGGTTCGTAGCCGCGCCAATAATCACGACGAAACAATATGCGAGCTTGTAGATCAGCTCCTTGCTTTCGCCTTCGCCAACCAAATACGTCCACGCCTTCACTCCGTAATACGACCATGAAATCATGGTCGAGAACGCAAACAGCGTGACAGCCAGAGCGAGCACATACGGGAACCAACCAAAGGCGCTGGCAAACGCCGCCGACGTCAGCTTCACACCCGAAAGGTCGCCCTCGGTGGCAATGCGCCCCGCCTCCGCATTCCAAACATAAAGCCCCGTTGCCGGATCTGTCTGCAAAACGCCGGTTATGACGATCACCAGTGCGGTCATGGTACAGATCACAACGGTATCAATGAAAGGTTCCAACAGGGATACGAAGCCCTCCGTGATGGGCTCTTTCGTACGCACGGCCGAATGCGCAATCGCCGCCGAGCCAATCCCTGCCTCATTGGAGAACGCAGCGCGTTTAAAACCCTGAATGAGCGCGCCAACAACACCGCCCGCAACGCCCATCTCCGTGAACGCCCCTTGGAAAATCTGCGCAAAGGCCCAAGGCACGCGATCAATCTCGATCAGAAGAATGAGAAGTGCCGCCGTCACGTAGATAACCGCCATGAATGGCACGACCTTTTCGGCAAAGCGTGCAATCGACTGGATCCCGCCGATAATCACAAGAAATACGGCGGCCGCCATAATAAGCCCCGTCAGCCAGCCGTTTCCATGCAACAAACTGGCGTCACCGCCGGTCACATTCACGATCTGCGCGTGCACCTGGTTGGCTTGAAACATGTTGCCGCCGCCAAAAGACCCCAGGATGCAGAGCACAGCGAACACCGCGGCCAAGACGCGTCCAAGCGTTGCATAGCCATGTTCGCTAAACCCCTTTGAGAGGTAGTACATTGGCCCGCCCGAAACGGTGCCATCCGGATTCTCGTTCCGGTATTTCACACCGAGCGTGCACTCGGTGAACTTCGACGCCATGCCCATGAGGCCGGCCAAGATCATCCAGAACGTGGCGCCGGGCCCGCCGATACTCACTGCGACCGCCACACCGGCAATGTTGCCGAGGCCGACCGTGCCGGACAGCGCCGTCGACAACGCTTGGAAATGGCTCACCTCGCCGGCGTCCTTGGGATCCGCATAATCGCCGCGCACGAGCTCGATCGAATGCCGGAATGCCCAAAACTGTACAAAGCCAAAATAGATCGTGAAGACCGTCGCACCTACGATGAGCCACAGAACAATCCACGGAAACGACGTTCCGGGGAATGGCGAAAAGATGAAACTGACAAACGGGCCCGTAACCGCACTAACGGCCGAATTGATGCTTTCATCAATCGACTGAGCCGCCGCATAGTCGGGAGCCATTGCTGCAAACGCCAGGGCCAATCCGCAAGCCAGAAGACAGCGCGCGGTGCGAAATAGGGTCATGGACGGTCTCTCTTTTCCGCGATTGCATTTAGGGAACGATAACCACAGGCACCGTGGCGGATTGCGCGAGCCCCGAAGCAGAACTCCCAAGAAGCCGCGCACTCAGCGAGCTCGAACGCTTTACAAAGATAAGGCTGGCCTTCAGCTCTTGCGCCACCTGGGAGACGACGTCGGGAATGTTGCCGAACCTGACCTCGCCCGACACATCAACACCAGTGGCACGTACTTTCTCAAAAGCCGGTGCCAACACCGACTCTGTTGCCCGTGCGAAGTCCGCTTCGCGCTGCTGATGCCTGTGCTCTAGCTCCTCTGGAGTGAGGAACGTATACGGCGACCACTCGAGGACATGCACAATGTGCAAGCGGGCCCCCTGCCTCTTCGCATGCTCGATGGCGGATGAAATGACGCTGTCTTCAGCACCATCATAGGCAACAACGAAAATATCCTCGCTCATGTGCCGCTTCCCTCAACTTCGAGCCAAACCGATATGGACATGCACCTATGAATTGCGGTCCCCGCGCCATACCGCGCCGCGGCACCGTAAGCCACCCGTGCCCCATCGATCAAGCAAATGAGGCTGCTGCAGCGCCCAAAGGCTTGGGAATAGTACCGGACCGTGTATTTCCGCGTTCACACTCTCTTCAGGCCAGGGCTTGATCCGTGTCCTTGGCTTCCGCAAAACTGTGCCGACCAAGCCCCAAGTCAAAGCGAGCCCGTGACGCCAAGGAACTTCACCCGCGCACAAAGCATGTTGAGCAGCACGCCGTCGGCGTGCGTTCGGCGTTTGTGCAATTTCGTGCTCATTTGTCTGATCGCCACACCCCTAACCGCGGCGGCGCAATCGCGTAGCGAAATCTTGGTCGGATTGGCTTTGTCGGAAACGGGACGGTTCGCCGGCGCGAGCAGACGGCTACGCGCAGCAACAGAAAGAACCATCGCCGATCTCAATGCAGCCGGTGGCGTGTTAGGAAAGCACCTCAGACTCGTGGTCGGCGACGACATCTGCACGGAGGCCGGTGCAACGGCCACTGCCAAAATCTTTCTGAGCCAAGGTGTGCATCTGGTGGTCGGCCACCCATGTGAGCGATCCGCGCTGTCCGCCGCAGCCATTTATGCCCAGGAAGGTATCCTCTATCTCGCCACCGAAACGCGCCATTCGACTCTCACCGATCGCTACGCCGGATCAACAATTTTGCGCCTCGCAGGGCGCGACGACCGCCAGGGCGAAGCCGCCGCCACCTGGCTCGCGGACGCCACGACCTCGGGCCGAACGGCTATCATAAAGGATCGCTCCGCCTACGCCCGGACCATTGCCCAAAGCGCCGCAGAGCTGTTGGAGAAGCGCGGGCGTCCTGCACCACAAGTCTTCACAATTTACACAGGAGAGAAGACGTACGAGTCCGTCGTCGCGAATATGAATGAAGCGGGCATCGACGCCATCTTCTTCGCCGGATATCCAACCGAAGCCATCATTATCCTCAATGCAATGCGCCGCGTAGACCTAAAGGCAAAGTTTCTCGGCGCCGACTCGCTCCTCACACCCGAATTTGCCGCACACCCTGTTGCGCGCCACGCAGATGTCCGTGTGCTCGCACGCCCCCGTGCCGTAGCCGCAGCCAACCTGAATACAATCCTTGCCGCCAATCCCCATACCCGACCGGCGCCGTCCCCCGTCCACGATGTGCAAGAAGCCCCCGTCGCGGCGGCTGTCAGACTATGGGCAGACGCAGTTCGCGCCGCAGGTACCGTCGAACCGTCAGCCGTACGCGACGAACTCTCTGGCAGAACGTTCACCCTCCCGCCTTTCGGCAGCGCAACCTTCGACGCTAAGGGAGACGCTCGGATACCGTCGTTCGTCCCGGCTGCCTCAGACGGAACTGTCTGGACTGCAGAGAACTAATGCGAACCAGGGGAATTAGCGCCCCTGCGACTCGGCAAGACACTCCGTCAGAAGTTGCCTCTCCAGCACCTTCAAATCGTTCGGAACGTCGGAGCCTTTTTCGCGGTAAGAATTGATGTGCTCTTGAACGAGCACATAGCAGCGGCGTGGATCTTCGATCCCTTCCATCTGAAGATTGAGATCTTCGATCTCGCTCTGCATTTGGTCTGACATGAACTCTAACCCTCTCGGCGGTTCACCTGGCCTACGACCCCGAACCTCCCGACGGCCCGGCAGCCATTACAGCGAGAACTCAAGACAAGCGCCCGCACAATCCAAGTGCTCAAACAGCTTCAACCCATCCGCTTTTCATTTCAAGGCTTTTCCCACATTAATGATTTGTAGGGCGCGGGCGTTGCCCAGCGATCACATGCACCAAGAAGCGGATGACCCCGCATGCGACTGCCCGAAGTCTCCATTCGAATGTGGCTCGAACTTGGCCGATTTTGAAGCTCTTGTGCGCCGTTGCGAGGCCGCATCTGTTGCGCTGCACATCTCTCAGATTTGCCGCGCATTTCAGCGTATTGGGCAATGACCTTTCGCGGATCACAAATTATTTCGCGTTGCAACGGACTGTCGTCCCGGTCATTGGATGTCGTGCCCTGTCAATTGTTTGAAGGAGGCTGTTGATGCAGAATCAAACACCCGCACGAGGCCTCAGATGACAAATTGTCAGAACATCATAACCGACGTTCCCGGCCTGAAGGTTGGAAACGCGGAGGATAGACGCGCCTTCACGGGCGTCACCGTCGTCCTGCCCGACGCCCCCTGTACGGCAGCAATTGATATCCGCGGCGGCGGTCCGGCCACGCGCGACTGCGACGCCCTTGCCCTGGCCGGTTCGGTTGAGCAAATCCACGCCATCGTGTTGTCAGGAGGCTCCGGATTTGGCTTAGCGGCGGCAACAGGGGTTCAGTCGTGGCTGGCCCGCCGCAACATTGGGTTTGAGATCGGTACGGCACGCGTGCCGATCGTCCCGCAGGCGGTTCTGTTCGATCTTCTGAACGGTGGTGAAAAGAGCTGGGAAGACAATCCGCCATATGAAGCGCTTGGCCGAGAAGCCTGCGAATCGGCCAACGGAGGGCCCTTCACCCTTGGAAGCACAGGCGCCGGCTTCGGGGCGACCACGGCAACCCTGCGCGGCGGCCTTGGCAGCGCCTCCGAGGCCATGGAAGGTGGTTTGGTTGTCGGTGCACTTGTCGCCGTCAATGCCGTGGGGACAGCAACCGTCGGCGACACACCTCATTTCTGGGCGGCACCCTTTGAGCGGGAGGATGAGTTTGGCGGACACGGGTTGCCTTCCCCCATGCCGGCAGATGCACAAACACTGCGCCTTAAAGGGGCATCGGCTGAAAACACCACTCTCGCCGTCGTGGCAACCAACGCCCGTCTCGACAAGCGCGCGGCCCACCGCTTGGCGGTCATGGCACAAACGGGGTTCGCCCGCGCCATCTATCCCGTACACACACCCCTCGACGGAGACACGGTCTTTGCCATTTCGACCGGTGAGATTGCCCTTTCCGACCCGGTCAAAGATCTCGCGCGTCTCGGCGCAGTTGCCGGAAACACAATGGCTCGCGCGGTGGCCCGCGGCGTCTACGAGGCCGCGCCCGCGCCTTCTGGCTGGACAGGACCGCCCGCCTACAAGTCCCGATTCGGATCGAAGCCATGACCAGCGCTCATAAGGTGACCCGCGCGCGGAAATTGGCATTGATCGCCGGTGCCATCGTCATCGGTACGGCGGTCATAACCTGCCTCGTCGGCTATACGCGCTGCCGAGCCGCGGACGGCCACTTCCAGTGGCAAACCTGGACCTGCGTACTCAAACCACCCCCCGGTATCGAGATTTATCGCGATCTCCGGCGCATTTAAACGCGTGCATCAAGGCCATAGCGTCGATTGAAGCCCGGGTCCGGCTCTGCTAGGCCTCGCCGTAAGAGACAACCAAACAAGACGAGCCCGGCATGATCCCCCGTTACAGCCGCCCGGAGATGGTCCGCATCTGGGAGCCCGACACGCGCTACCAAATATGGTTCGAAATCGAGGCACACGCCGCCACGGCCATGGCCGACCTCGGTTTGATCCCCCGCGAAGCAGCAGACGTCATCTGGAGCAAAGGATCCCGTGCCAAATTCGAAGTGGCCCGCATCGATGCCATCGAGCAGGTGACGAAGCACGACGTCATCGCCTTTCTGACCCACCTCGCCGAGATCGTCGGCCCGGAAGCCCGCTTCGTGCATCAGGGGATGACCTCGTCGGACGTACTCGACACCTGCCTCAACGTGCAATTGATGCGCGCGGCCGATATTCTGGTGGCCGGCCTCGACCGCCTCCTCGAGGCCCTCAAGCTCCGCGCCTTCGAGTACAAAACGACACCGACCATCGGCCGCAGCCACGGTATTCACGCCGAGCCCACAACATTCGGGCTAAAGCTCGCGTGCGCCTATGCCGAGTTCCACCGCGCGCGGGAGAGGCTCATCGCCGCCAAGGCTGAGGTCTCGACCTGCGCCATTTCCGGCGCCGTCGGCACATTTGCCAACATCGATCCCCGGGTCGAAACCTATGTCGCCGAGCGAATGGGTCTCACACCCGAACCGATATCCACACAGGTCGTCCCCCGCGATCGCCACGCCGTCTACTTCACCACGCTTGCCGTCGTCGCCTCATCGATCGAACGGTTGGCCACCGAAATCCGCCATCTCCAGCGCACGGAAGTGCTCGAAGCCGAGGAGTACTTTTCGCCCGGCCAGAAAGGCTCCTCGGCCATGCCGCACAAGCGCAACCCTGTGCTGGCCGAAAATCTCACCGGACTCGCACGCGCGGTGCGCGCCTATGCGGGACCTGCGATGGAGAACGTCGCGCTATGGCATGAACGCGATATTTCCCACTCGTCGGTGGAGCGGATTATTGCGCCCGACGCAACCGTCACACTCGATTTCGCCATCCACCGCCTCGCCGGCGTGGTCGAAAAGCTTGTCGTCTACCCGGACAACATGATGAAAAATCTCGACCGGTTGGGCGGCTTGCACAATTCCCAGCGCGTGCTCCTGGCTCTCACCCAGGCCGGTGTCTCGCGCGAAGATGCTTATGCCATGGTCCAACGCAACGCCATGAAGACGTGGGAAGACAGCAAGGACTTTCTTGAAGAACTCAAGTCCGACAAGGACGTCGTCAAGCACCTCTCCCCGAATGAGCTGGATGAAATGTTCGACCTCAACTACCACTTGAAGCACGTTGATACGATCTTCAAACGCGTATTTGGATAGGCGGAAACTCGCCCATTCGGCCGGCAACAGTCTAGCGTGGAGGTCTCATGTATACCCTCATCGGCTCCCCCAAGACCCGGGCCTTCCGCGTGATGTGGATGCTCGAAGAGCTTGGCGTTCCCTACGAGCACATCCCGACGCCCCCGCGTGATCCCTCACTCGCCGAAATCAATCCATCCAGAAAGGTGCCGATCCTCAAAGACGGCGACAATTACATCATCGACTCCGTCGCCATTCTCCAGTACCTCGCCGACAAGCACGGGCGTTTCGCGTTCCCCGCCGGCACCATCGACCGCGCCCGCCAGGACAGTTTCACACAGTTCGCGATAGATGATGTCGAGACCCCGCTTTGGACTGCGGCCAAGCACAGTTTCGTACTGCCGGAGGAGTTGCGTGTCGAAGAGGTTAAAGAGGCATGCGCCTACGACTTCGGACGCGCCATGTCGGCGCTTTCCGAGCGTCTCGGCTCCAACGACTTTGTCATGGGGGAAACGTTCACGGTGCCCGACATCCTGCTGGGTCAACTGCTGGGCTGGGCCGCCGGCATCGGGTGGAGCATTCCGGACGGAAACGTCAGCGCCTACATGAAACGAGTGAGATCCCGCCCCGCCTTCAGAACAGCCACCGCCGCCAAAGAAAAGGCCTAACGCACGATGCCAGCCGGTGGACTTGGACTTACAGGTTGGGGCACGGCAGACCCGGGCCAATCGTTCCCGAACCGGGCCGCCGTCACTTTGGCCGCTCTTCTCGTTTACCGGCTCGGTTGTCACCTGCCCCTCCCCCAATTGAATGCCGAGATGCTGTCGGAACTCTACCGGCCGGACACTGTCTCCTACGGCAGACCGGTCGAACGCATTTCCATCTTCGCGCTCGGCGTCTCTCCCATCTTCAGCGCCCTGATCCTCGCCGAGCTCTGCCGCCTGTCAGCGCGATTTCGCCGTTGGGAAGACGCGAACACAAGCTTTGTTTCGGCAACGATCCTGTTCGCGTCGCTCGTCTTTGCAGCGCTGCAAGCCTTCGGAATGGCAATGGCGCTCGAATCCATGGGCACCTTCGTCACCGATCCCGGCTGGATGTTCCGGTTGCATGTCATCGCAACTTTCGTTGCTGCAACGGCATTCCTCTATTGGCTCGCCGGCGCCGTCACCCGGTTGGGCCTGGGGAATGGGTTCTGGTTGCTCCTCGCCCTCCCCACAATCATCACGCTGCCAGAAGCGGTCATGGCCGCTTACCGTGGGTCGTCGTTTGTAATAAACGGCGGCACCCAACTCACGCTCATGGGAGTCTACATCGTCGCCAGTCTCGCCATCGTTACCGCGGCGGCCCGCGCGGTTCCGGACATCACAAAGGAGGGTGCACTCCTATGGCCGGTTATTCTTTCCTATACGCTCCTGTCGTGGATGCTTGCGGGGCTCATCATCACCCTCCCAGGCGAGGCCGAGCGAACCGCGATGATCCAGCAGCCGCAACACCCCCTCAACGTTATTGTATTTGCTGTGCTGGTACCGCTCATCGCGTGGGGACGCGCACGCTCGCGAAACAATACGTCACCCGCCTGGCTAACCGCGCTCGCCGCAGCGGCCATTGCTATTCCCGGATATCTGCTGAGCACCTTCAGCAGCATTCCATTCCTGCTCAACGGCCAGTGGCTCGTCCTCTTGCCCACACTTGCACTGGCCATCCTCAGCGCGTATCGCCAAGCCCACAAAAAAGGCGCCGACGGATAGTCGCGCGCCATGACGTCCGATGATCAGGCTCCCACATGAAAGCCTCCGAAGCCGATATTCTGATTGTACCGGGCTGGTCGAGTTCGGGACCCGACCATTGGCAATCCCGATGGGAGCGCAACCTCACCACCGCACGCCGCATCGAGCAGCTGGACTGGGTCAACGCCGACAAAGATGCCTGGGTGGCGCGCTTGATCGAAGAGATCGCGGCCAGCGTCCGTCCCGTCGTGCTTGTCGCGCATAGCCTTGGCGTTATCACGGTGGTGCACGCCGCGGCCAAGATCGCCCGCATCCCAGCACATCCGGTAAAGGGTGCTTTCCTGGTCGCGCCCGCCGACGTCGACAATGCCCACACCTGGCCGGTCACCGAAGGAGAGACCTTCAACGGCAGCGAGGCCGGCTTTGCGCCGGTCCCGATTGAGCCGCTACCCTTCCCATCCGCACTCCTCGCCTCCTCGAACGATCCCTACTGCTTACTGGAACGCGCGCGCGGTTTTGCAAAGGCTTGGGGCTCAGTCCTTGTTGAATCAGGCGCGTTAGGACACATCAACACCGCTTCCGGGCACGGACCGTGGCCGGAAGGGCTCCTCGCGTTCGGAGTCTTCATGAAGCGGCTCGGTGTAGACGCCGTCCAAACACGGCATTGAACAGAAGCGCCACGCGGCCTCAGGTGATGCAGATCAGTTCAAGTGTCGTCACCCGCATACGCGCAACCATTAGGCGCCGGACGCCTTCTCAAGTTCCGCAACAGCCTGAGCCAGGGCTTCACCCATCACACCACGAATCTCATCATCGGTGACAGAGATCCCCTTCTCCACAAGGTCACCTTTCACCTTGCGGAACACATCGTCATCGCCCTTCTCTTCGAGATCTGCTTTGCGCACCGCCTTGATGTAGGCATCGAGGTCGGCGCCGGAGAGCCCCATCTTCCCGCCGGCCCATTCCGCAAGTGCCTTGTTGCGACGGCTCTCGGCCTTGAACTTCAAATCCTGATCGAGCGCGAATTTCTTCTCAAAGGCCTTCTCGCGGTCATCAAAAGTCGTCATAAGGATCTCCACCAAAGCGTGTTCTGTGTTTGTTTCCACCCGCCGAGCGTGCAGAGTTTGCGGCCGCGGGCCGGACGCTATCGCGACCGGTAGCCTGCCGGACAAGACAAATCAACGGCTTGCTGTCCATACTAACCTCGACGCTGAGTCGACCCTTGTTAACATTGTCTCGCCCCCCCTGTTCCGCTAGTCTCGTGGGCAGGATTTTTGAGCGTCCTGCCGGATACATTCACACCAGGCGAAGTCGAAAACTCCCTGTAAGTTCAATGGGCCAGCTGTGCGCGATCGATCCGTCTCTCATATAAAAACTACAGCATGAGCTTGATCGTCAAAGGACCTAGATCAATGAACAAGCGGCGGCGGATCTACGAAGGCAAAGCGAAGATTCTGTATGAGGGCCCCGAGCCCGGAACCATCATTCAGCACTTCAAAGATGACGCAACAGCGTTCAACGCGAAGAAGCACGCCTTGATTGAAGGCAAGGGTGTTCTGAACAACCGCATTTCCGAGTACATCTTCGTGCGCCTAGACGAAATCGGCGTGCCGACCCATTTCATCAAGCGCCTCAACATGCGCGAACAGCTCATCCACGAGGTGGAGATCATTCCCCTCGAGGTGGTCGTACGCAACGTTGCAGCCGGCTCGATCGCAACCCGCCTTGGGCTTGAGGAGGGCTCGGCCCTGCCCCGCTCCATCGTCGAATTCTACCTGAAGGATGACGACCTCAACGACCCGATGGTGACCGAGGAACACATCACGGCATTTGGCTGGGCCACGCCGGCGGACCTCGACGAGCTGATGCAACTCGCCCTGAGAATCAATGACTTCTTGGTCGGCCTGTTCTTGGGCATTGGTATCCGCCTCGTCGACTTCAAGATGGAGTTCGGCCGTCACTGGGACAACGATGTGCCCCGGATCATCCTGGCCGATGAAATCAGCCCGGATTGCTGCCGCCTGTGGGACATCAACACGTCCGACAAACTTGACAAGGACCGCTTCCGCCGCGACATGGGCGGCGTGCTTGAGGCCTACCAAGAGGTCGCCAAGCGCCTTGGCGTCCTAACGGAGAACCGCCCGCCCCAGGGAACCGGGCCGGTTCTGGTTGCCTCCAACCCCGCCGGAAAACCGAACTAAAGCGAGGCAACGGGCAGCCGGCAACGGACGTCAGGGTAACCACCTCACGTTGGCCGCTCCCCGCTGCCCGCTGCCCACAACTGAGGACATCATGAAGGCCCGCATCCGCATCACATTGAAAAACGGCGTGCTCGATCCGCAAGGCAAGGCGATCCAAGGTGCCCTCGGCGCCCTTGGCTTCAACGGCATCGAAGAGGTCCGCCAGGGCAAGTACATCGAAGTGGCACTTGCCGAGGACGACGAGGCCAAGGCGAAGGACGCCGTCGAACGCATGTGCAAGGACCTTCTCGCCAATACGGTCATCGAGAATTACAGCTACGAGCTGGTCCGTTGAGCCGTCCTGGCCGCAGCACGTCTCGGTCATCCCAGCCGGAACCGGCCACTCCAGCGCCCAGGCTGGTACGGCGAATCCCACTCCTCTTGGCGGCAACCCTTACCGTTGCGGACGCACATGCCGACACACTAAAAGTCGAAGCCGGAAAACCCTTCGAACTCACATGCGAGACCCGCGCCGTTGTCGTCGCAACCGGGGCCGCCAATGCCACGACCGGCACAATTGCTCTCAAGATTTCACCCGCTGCCGACAATGCCCGGAAGGGGACGTGGACGGTGACCGACGCCGGCGACAGCCACTCCGGCGGCTTCGCAACGCGTCAGAAAGAGGCGTGTGCCAAAGGCTGCCCCTTCGATGTATCCGCGAAGGGTGAGACACAACTCTGGGCACCCGGACCAAAAAGCCTCGACGGGCTGGCCGAGGACGAATCCCTGTTGATTGCCGTCATCAAACCCAAGGGTCTCGCCTTGCGCGCCTCGTCGTTTCGCGGCAAGGACATCGAAGCTCTCGAAGAAGGCCAGTGCAAGGTGAAACCATGATGCGCGTTTCCGTCATCGTCTTTCCCGGCTCCAATTGCGACCGCGACGTCAAGGTGGCCGTTGAACGGATCACCGGCTTTCCGGTGACCATGGTCTGGCACGGCGACGCCTCGGTCCCACCGTCCGATCTCATCATTCTGCCCGGCGGCTTCACCTATGGCGATTATCTGCGTTGCGGCGCCATGGCCGCACATTCTCCCATCATGCGCGACGTGATCGCCAAAGCCAAAGACGGCACACCTGTGCTCGGCATCTGCAACGGCTTCCAGGTGCTGTGTGAGTCAGGGCTTCTGCCGGGCGTGCTGATGCGCAATGCGTCTCTGAAATTCCTGTGCAAAGACGTCTATCTCCGTGTCGACAACGCAAAGACGTTTTTCACGCAATGCTATCGCGATGGCCAGGTCATCAAAATTCCCGTCGCGCATGCCGAGGGCAATTATTTCGCCGACAGGAACACACTCGGCATGCTCGAGGACGAAGGCCGCGTCGTTTTCCGTTATGCGGATAGCGATGGCAACGTCTCTCCGGAAACGTGCCCCAACGGCGCCCAGCGCAACATCGCCGGTGTGTGTTCCAAAGATGGCCGCATTCTCGGCATGATGCCTCATCCGGAACGGCTGTACGAGACCATCCTCGGTGGCACGGACGGTCGGCGGATATTTGAAAGCGTCGTCGTCAGCATGGCAGAGGCCGCATGATCTGGCCCGCGTCCTATGCTTCGCTTAAGGATGCGCCAAAGTTACAGTCCGATCCACGTCCATCCCGACGGCCCGCCGCTTCATGCAATCACTCGGCGAAGAAAGACCTGTGATGAAGACCGACACGCCACGCCCCATCCACCTCAAGGATTACAAGCCCCCGGCCTACCTCATTGATCAGGTCGATCTCGACGTCCACCTTCATCCGACGGCAACTCGCGTAACGTCGCAGCTCAAGATCCGCCGCAATCCGGCCGTCGGCGAGACGTCCGTGCCCCTCGAACTCGACGGCGAGACCTTTGAGCTTGAGGACATCCGCCTCAATGGAAAGAAGCTTGAGAAGGGCGCAATGACGCGCTCTGCGAAAAGCCTCACCATCGCAAAGCCGCCGGCCGCACCGTTCACTCTCAACATCACCACAATTCTAAACCCCGAAGCCAACAAAGCCCTCGAAGGCCTGTACCGGTCTCGTGGCGTTTTCTGCACCCAGTGCGAAGCCGAAGGCTTCCGTCGCATCACCTATTTCATCGACAGGCCCGATGTCCTGTCGACCTACACCTGCCGCATTGAAGCCGATCGCACCGAGACCCCCATCCTTCTGGCCAACGGCAACCTCGTGAAGAAAGGCCGCTGCAAGGACACCAAACGCCACTTCGCCATATGGCGCGACCCGCATCCCAAGCCTTGCTATTTGTTTGCTCTGGTTGGCGGTGACCTCGGGGTTGAGAGCTCTACTTTTACAACCATGTCCGGGCGCCAGGTCGCGCTCAACATTTACGTCGAGCACGGAAAAGAAGCGCGCGCCCACTGGGCCATGGAATCCCTGAAACGGTCTATGCGATGGGACGAAAAGCGCTTCGGACGCGAATACGACCTCGATATCTTCAACATTGTCGCCGTCTCCGACTTCAACATGGGCGCAATGGAGAATAAGGGACTCAACGTCTTCAACGATCGCCTCATCCTGGCCTCACAGGAGACGGCAAACGACACCATGTTTGCCGCCATCGAGAGCGTCGTCGCCCACGAATATTTTCACAACTGGACCGGCAATCGCATTACCTGCCGCGATTGGTTTCAGCTCTGCCTTAAGGAAGGTCTCACCGTCTATCGGGACCAGGAGTTCTCCGCCGATGAGCGCAGTCGCACCGTTCAGCGCATCGCCGACGTCAGACAGCTAAAAGCGCTACAATTTCCGGAAGACGCCGGACCGCTCGCGCACCCCGTTCGCCCCGCGAGCTACATCGAGATCAACAACTTCTACACGCCCACCGTCTACGAGAAAGGCGCGGAACTGGTGCGTATGATCGCCACCATCCTAGGCGAAGCCGGATTCCGAAAAGGAATGGACCTCTACTTCGAGCGTCATGACGGCGACGCCGCAACCATCGAAGATTTTCTTGCAGCCTTCGAAGATGCCAACGGCCGCGATCTTTCGCAATTCAAACTCTGGTACGCCCAATCCGGTACACCGGAACTCGTTTGCCGGTTGACGCATGACAAATCCCGCAAAACTGCCGAGCTCAAAATCGAGCAGGTCCACAAACCGACACCGGGCCAAACCAATAAAAAGCCGCTGCACATTCCAGTTCGCGTCGGATTACTCGGGGCCAACGGCAAGGACGTCCCGCTCGTACTCCAGGGCCACGGCCCACTCAAGGATGGCGTGTTGCAGATCACCAAGGCGAAAGAAACCTTTGTCTTCGATGAGGTCCCCTCCCGTCCCGTGCTCTCGCTGATGCGTGGTTTCTCAGCCCCGGTCAAGCTCGCCCTCGATCTCAGCGATCGCGACCTCGAATTCCTGATGGCGCACGACAGCGATCTCTTCAATCGCTGGCAGGCCGCCAATACATACGCAACCCGGCTCCTCATCGAGTCTGTTGCGGCCATGATGGCGGGAAAGCGCTCCACCCGGGGAAAAGCTTTCGCCAAGGCCTTGGGCCACGCCGTCGCCAACCACCGCCTGGAGCCGGCTTATCGTGCGGAGCTTCTAAGGTTGCCGAGCCAAGCAGACATTGCCCGTGAGATCGCCCGCAACGTCAACCACGACTTGGTTTTCAAAGCCCATCGCCAGCTATCGAAACTGGTGGCCACCACACTCGGCCCGGATTTGGAAGAGATCTATGCAAAGTCCAAACCCAGAGGCACCTTCTCGCCGGACGCCAAAAGCGCCGGAAAGCGCGCCCTTCGCAACGCAGCACTGACCCTCCTCTGTGCCCGCCAGGGTGAGGAAGACCGCGCCCGCCTGGTCCACCATTTCCGATCCGCCAACAACATGACGGATGAAGCCCACGCCCTTTTTCTCCTAGCAGGCGAGCCCGGCCCCGAACGCCAAGCGGCCCTCAAGCGCTTCCGTGACAAATGGCAGAAGGATCATCTGGTGATTGACACCTGGTTCGCCGCCCAGGCCGTGGCGCCCATCCCGGAGACGCTTGAGCGGGTGGAAACTCTCACCAAACATCCCCTGTTCGACCTTAAAACGCCCAATAAAGTGCGCGCCCTCATTGGAAACTTCGCCCTGCAGAACCCGTCGCAGTTCAACCGGGCGGACGGCGCCGGCTATCAATTCGTCGGCCGCAAGGTCTTGGAAATCGATCGCTTCAACCCCCAGGTCGCAGCCCGCATGCTGGGCACGTTCCGCAGCTGGCGGGCACTTGAGGCCAAGCGCCGGTCGAAAGCCCGAAATATGCTCCGTAAGATTGCTGAGGCTCCAGACCTCTCGCGCGACAGCTACGAGATCGTGACAAAAATGCTGGACAGCTAAGGAAATCTCTCAAGGGGTGCTTGACGGATTTATTCTCCCTCGACAGGCGACTCGCGAATCAGTGAACGTGGGACATGATTCGGACGGTGTACTTCGGCTGAATCACTCTGGGCAACGGCACGATACATGGGCGAGGAGAGAGGGATGGCGGGGCAGGCAACCGCCCATCCGCGGGGGACGTTTGCCAACTGGCAAGCGCTCGCAATGGGCATAACGAACTTCAAATCCCTCACAAGGACGCGCCCCAAACGCGCTCTTACATATGCTCTACAGCTCGCCGCCTTTGTGCACTTGTTGACACTTGCACTTTTCGAGATTTCTCCCGGCAGCGCCTCTCTCAAACCCCTCCTCATTCTTACCGGTCTAGCACTCGTCCTATTAGCGATTCTGCAATGCGCCCGGCCCTCTACGTCACCAGCCGATACCCTGTCCCTCATGCCTGACCCCGCTCCGGAATTTGCCGTCGAGCCAGTGGGTCCCACACCACCCGCAATTCCGAATATCAGCTGCCAGGCCAATCTCGCGGCACACGCTTTCTCTCTCGAAGTACAATCGCAACGCCTCGTCGAAATCGCTGATGTTGCAACGCGGCGCAATCGCGAGGCGGAGCGGCGCGGACAGGCCTGGGCCGACCTCATGGCACAAGTCAGTCACGAGCTGCGTACACCCCTTAACGCGGTCATTGGCTTCTCCGACGTCATGACCGCGGAATTGTTCGGGCCCGTCGGACACCCGCGTTACCGGGAATACGTCGATCACATTCGCGACAGCGGCCGCGCCCTCCTGAAATGCGCAGAGGATACCTTGGTCCTGACCCAGATTCTGGCACGGCCCGAGAAAGCCGCGCCACCAATCCCGGTCGACCTCAGATCGCTTGCGGCCGCAACGTGGCACGCCTGCGCAAGCGAAGCCAACACGCACGCCATCGATCTCGAGATCAATGTCGAAGACGGTCTCGAGCTTCTCGCTGACGTCCGGCTCCTCCGCCAGATCCTGGCCAATCTCTTCACCGAGACCTTGTCGCGCGCCGGCGAAAACGCAACGATCGAATTTTCGGCCCACGCCGCCGATGACCTCGCTGAGATCGAAATCAAACTCTCAGGCACAGCAGCGGACCACGCTCCGGGCGAAACATCTCTTTCGCTGTCCTTGGCCCGCGCGTTCCTAGAGTTGCAGGACGCCTTCCTTGTCGAACTCCCCGCAAGCCCCAAGGAATGGCGCGTCGCCACCATGCTTTCCCTCGCAGCCCAACCCGATTTCTTTAAACCGGCCGGCGAAGAGCATACTGCGACAGGCAAACTCTGCTAGAGCCCGATCGTTCGAGATTGAGGCACTTGCGTTTCAATCGAGAGCGTGACTCAGACTCTCAAATAAATACTTGGAGCGCACAGACAAGACGCCAATCGAACCCAACGCAATCGAACGCGCTCTAAGCGGCGCAAGGCATTATTTCGTAGGCGCAGGCGGGGGAGAAGCCTCCGTCTCGGTCGTAGTCGTCTTCTTGCTCGTGGACTTCCTCTTGCGCGACTTGCGCTTCTTCTTTGGCTTTGGCGGCGGCGGATCCCGGAACAGATAAGGCTTTCGCGCAACCCACCACGCGCCAAGATCCCGGCGTTCATCCGGCGTCAGTGTCGCCACCGTTTCGACAATGGTCTCTGTCGCGGCGGCTTTGAGGTGTTGTTGCGCCGCTCCAACCTTGGCAAAGGCAGCCTTAAGCTTTTCGGCATCAAACGGGTCGTGCGCAAGCGCCTCCGCCGCGGCGCGCCGGGCAGCCACGATTTGCAGGAGATACGGCCGCAGATCTTTCTTGGCGCCCCGCGCCGCCCGGCGCAGCGCCGTTGCCCGCTCTTTTGGAAGCGTCCGTGCAAAACTGTAGAA
Organism: Hyphomicrobium sp.; assembly: GCA_965222835.1. Classification (GTDB taxonomy): domain Bacteria; phylum Pseudomonadota; class Alphaproteobacteria; order Rhizobiales; family Hyphomicrobiaceae; genus CBDCUQ01. Next base: position 1,029,196 of record CBDCUQ010000004.1, on the reverse strand, counting down.
GCTGATCTCGGATTTGGTCCGGCTGCTGCCCCGATAGACCGGTTTTTTGCTCCACACCGCACCCGCAAGCATGCCGGCAATCACGAGATTGAGGGATAACGAAAAGAGCAGCAGAAGCTTGACCCAGCGCGGCGCTGAAGCCCACCGCAAAACAGATACTGGAGTCCTTGACTCACTCACCATAGACCATCCCCAGCAATGTCATTGATGTCCTCACCGAGTGCCAACGCCGCCTCATCGTCGAGCGAAGCCGCCTGGGCCTCGCCCACGACCAGGGACAGAACACCGTCCGCACGACCACTCAGCCCGGCAAACACCCCCATCAACAAAGAAGCGGCAAGAAGCGCCATCGCCGCCCAGTCCCGCTTCGCCGGTCTGCCTGCGCTCCGCTCGCTGGTCCGCACACGCCGCAAAGCCGGGTTCAGAATGTGCACATTCTCCGGCGCGTCGCCCTCCCCCACGCGCGGCGTGCGCGCCGCAGCCGCGACAATGCGATCGGCCAGCGCATCGTGGTTCTCGGAAACCGCCGGATGAGCCAGATCAAGCACACAATCAAGCGCCGCCGCTTCGGCCATGAGCTGGCGCGCACGCGCATCCTCTTCAATCAACGCCTCAAAACGCACCCGATCCCCATCCGGCCATCGCGTCTGATCCGCGCCATACGTATCGAGCGTCCGTTCGAGAGCCAAAAGCAAGTCTTCGCGACCTTGCGTGTTGTCCGTCATGTCCTATCTCGTCCTCCGGGTGCGGCTGGCCCTCACGACAGTCGCGCCATGACCAAACCGCTCGGCTCTGTAATGTCCGCGTCTCATGACCCGTTTTCCTCGATGAACTCGCGCCACGTAGCCTGGAGCTTTCCCTTCAGCGCACGCCGGGCCCTGGCGAGAAGCGATTCCACGGCCTCTTGAGAGACGCCCAGAACTTCCGCGATCTCGCGCTGGCTGTGGCCTTGGTAGTGAAAAAGGGTAAGAGCCAGCCGCTGATTCTCCGAAAGCTCTGCGATCGCGCCTGCGACGCGCTGCGCCGTATCTGCCTCTTCGAGTTCGCGTGTCTGTACGGCGGGAACAGGCTGATCCGGTACCTCGTCGACAAGCTGAACACGCTTGGCGCCGCGCAAGCGGTCGATTGCGAGATTCCGCGCGACCCGGCCCAACCATGGCTTAAGACCTCCGTCTTTGTCCCCGATCTCAATCGTCGCCGCATTCCGCCACAACCGGATCAGGGTCTCCTGCGCAATATCCTCCGCTTCCGCCGCGTCTCTCAACAAACTCCGCCCAATGCCAACAATCCCGCCAAGGTGCCGGTCGACAAGAGCCCGATACGCCAAAAGGTCGCCACCGGCCACACGTGCCAGCAGCGCCCCATCACTGTCATCGTCGACGGACCCGGTGCCTATGCGGCCGCCGGGCCCGCTCGTATGAGCCCCCACGGCATGCCCCGTTCTTATGATGACATGCCGTTATCGAACACTTTGTCCGCCAACGCTACCGCCGACGGGCCCACGCCGCCCTTTGGTACGGCGGAAGATCAGCTGCCGTTATCGATCCATCGCTATCAAGGTCCAATGTCTGAAAGCGTTGCTGAGATTTCGCCGTGAACTCGGCCTCGCTCACGGTCTGATTCTTGTCAGCATCCAACCGATGCATCGCACGCACACCCGCACGCGCCGCGCGTTCGGCCTGTTCTTTCCCGGCCTCGGCAAAATCGATCACGCCATCCGCATTGCCATCAAGCCGCTGGAACTCGGCCTTTGTCGCCGCAAGCATGCTCTCCAGCGTCGGATCCGGCTTTTTGCGGCGTGAGCTCTTCTTGGCTTTACCCCACCCCAGCGTCGCCCAGCTAAAAAAGCTCCGGCGCCTGGACGAGCGCTCGTCCGCCGTAATTGTGCCGTCCGAATTGAGGTCGCGTTCTGCGAATCGTGCGCGCGGCCCAACTTCGAACTCCGAAAGCGTAATTCTGCCATCCCCATCCGCATCCAGCCGCTTCATGTATCGCTTGGTGCTGTACGTGCTGCGTTGCTTGGCTTGCTCCGAAAGCTCTCCAAGATCGAGGCCACCATCTTTGTTGGTATCAAGTTTGCCGAATTCACGTTTCTTGGGCCGGAGATATTCCTCCTTGGTCAGCGTACCGTCTTTGTCCGCGTCGAGCCTCTTGAGACTCGACGTCCGTCGGCTGGCCACGCGCCATATCTGAGATTGAGCGGGCGAACCCAGCGCTTCTCCCGAAAAAGGCGCCACCGGACCGGCACTGGCCGGTGCTGACAACGCGGCCATCACAACAATACCCGAAAAGATATGAAATCCATGAAACATAGCGAGCCTCCCACTGACTTGCGCGATGGGGCGCAACGCCCCCTCTCACCGCACAACGGCGGAGCCCCCCAAAACCCGTCGCCCGACTCCAAAATTTTGTGCTCTAGAAAGAGATACAGGCCCGAACCACCCTACGGCTGCGCGCGTTCCACGCCAGGCGCCTCGTCCGACGCCTTTGCGTAGCCGTCAACAATCGGCTCTCCGCCGCACTGATTTACCGCGTCCCCGACATTGTACGGGGCCGTACCACCAGGTTCGTAAATTCGAATTTTATCGATCATGCTTTCGACATCGCTCAAATGAGCATCAAGGTGCTTACGATGCACAGAAAAAGTGACGAGTATAGCAATACGAGATGTCATAGTCGCAAGATACTGCGTGAAGTAGTTCGCAATTTCAGACTGAAACACGAGGCCATCCATCCACGTGTACGTCCCAATTCTCCGCATTTGCAGATGTTCGAGTGTTGATCGCACCGGACGCGATCCCTCGCGCCCGTCCAATGTTCGCGGTCGTCGCAATTCTTGCTCGTAGCAAGCAAACGCGTCCATAGGACCGCGATACTTCGCTGTAAAAATTGCGATAGCAGCCCGGTCCCTTTCCTGTCCTTCCAAACGTTTCTGACATACACCTTCCGTGCCGTCCCATTGGCAACGCCAGCCGTCCGCCATCGTCATTTCCATGTAAGGCGTGAGAAAACGTTCCTTTGGTTGCGCGACAAACCATTGGGAGGCCGCAAAGCCGACTGCCCCAAGCCCCGCAAGGCACAGAACGAAAGCCCCAACAAAGCTCTTGATAAACGACCACCCCGTCATGGCGTCGTAGCCCCATTATTAGCCGGGCGAACCAACCTGCGCAACTCTTCCGCCTCCTTATGGGAGATCCTACCGCTGACAATGGCAGACTGAAGATGCTCGCGGGCCTCGCCAAAAAAACGCACGCGACCGTCTGAATCGGTCTCGATCGCGCCTGCATACGCCAAGAGCCGGACAAGCAATGCGATGTTGCGCGTGTGATCCTTCGCAATACGAACAATATCCCGCCGGAGGTCGATCGCGCGGTCAAGATGGCGCTTGAGGCTCTCATGAGCTTTACGCTTTTGCGCAAGCCCTGCCAACTCGGTTTCAGTCGCCGCCAAGTTCTCTTTCAGGCTAAGAACCCGCTCATCCACGACGCCAGTCGCCCCATGCGACTCGGCCGCCAACGCCAACGCTTCGCCAAAAGCTTCGCTCGACTGCGCAAGTAGCTTTGCTTCCCTCGCCTGCTGATTTTGTTCTGCAGCCAAACCGGCGAGCGACAGTTTGGCCTTTCCAATGCGCACGCGAAGCCCCACACGATCTTCATAGTACGGCGCGTTCAAAGTATGCCCATCCGCCGCTACCCTTGACGCCGTCATGAGCCTTTCGCATTCCGCGACAAGACCCTCCAACGCAAGGTTCTGCGCTTTCCTATCGGCCTTTGCATCATAAAGTCGGATCAACGCATCCCTAACTTGGAGACCGGCGTCCGCCAAGCGCTCGTTGGGTTCGGCGGCCAACGCGACCTCAATCAATTGCAGACCTTTTCTGTAGTTCGCTTCCGCCAGATCGTACTCACGCTGCTCGAGCCGACCATCACCTTGCACAACCAGGCACAAGGAAGCAATCTCCGGGGGGGTGCGCGCGCCCGCTCCGCCATCCAAATGAGCCAGCAAATCACAACCGCGGGATGCGATTTGTCCGCTTCCACTGATGCCAGACTGCTTGATCTTCGGCGCGACGTAGCTCTGTCGGACGAGTTGCGACAATGAATAGATACTATCTTTGAGCGCGGCCTCTGCTTGATACCGGCTGACAAGTGCGAATATGGCAAGCGTCACCACAGCCACGCCAACCGCTGTCGCGCCCCCAAACGTGAGGCCAAGACGCGCTTGCTGGCGCCGTTCCTCCTCCTGGCGCAATTGCGGCATGTCCTCTTGCGAAACATCGAGGAGCGGCGCGACCAGCTTGAGCAGCTCGTTTGAAATCCGGCTGGCTTTCAGCGGATTCAAAAACCAAAAGCGTCCGGCTCCCCGCAAATCGACGATCTGCACATGAGGAAAACGCGCACGGAGGTTGGCCGGCAGCGGGTCATCGAAAGCACCTTTGCCGCGAACGACAATAACGTTGCTGCCATTAGGGCCGTCGCCAAAGTCCCTAACCTCGCGAAGAATCCAGTCATCCGATCCATCACCGCGCACAACCGCATCCGGCGTTGCCACTATGACCAACCATCGCGACGCCATGAGCGCGGGCCGGATCGTTCGTCCATAGAAATCAGCCGTGCCACGTTCGTAGACCGTGTCGAGGTAGACCTTGAGCTTTCGATTGTAACGCTCACGAAGCCGGCGGGGCGGACGAAATCCCTGCAAAGCTGATCGAACCCAACGTGCGATCGGTGTACCATCAGACCGCCGGTAACTCACAAACGCGTCGTATTTCAGTTCCCTTGTATCCAACTCGAGGACTCCCCGGCCCCAAACGTCCGCCCTACTGCAAAGTGCAAAGCACGGCGAACCTAACAGAACGCTGCACCAATCGTCACCGGATCAGTTTATCGAAAAGTCCCGAGACATCGGAAAGCGCCGACTTAAGCTTCACTTCAAGCGCAGCAAAATCCGGACTATCACCGGCCCGCGCCAGAAGCTCCTTCAATCCCCGCGGGGCGGTTTCCGGATTGAACGGACCATCAAGACAAAGCCGGAGAATCTGCATGAGATCATGAATAAGCCGGCCGGCCGCAATCAGGCGCTCGGTATCCTCAGGCGCCAGAACACCCGCTGCTCCGAGTTTTTGCAGCGCCCCCAACGTGGTCTGATCAAGGATTTCGGGATCGGTCGCCGCGTTCGTGATTTGTAAGAACTGCGCAATGAATTCGAGATCGACCAAGCCGCCGCGCACCTGCTTGAGATCCCAAATGTTCGTGGTGCCCTTTTCCTTTTCAATACGCTGTCGCATATCAAGCACATCGCCGACAATCTTGGACCGCTCCCGCGGCTGCACCAGCGTATGGTGGATCGCGGCCTCGACCGCGGCACGAAGAGGGGGCGGCCCTGTCACCACGCGCGCGCGCGTCAACGCCATATGCTCCCAGGTCCAGGCCTCCTTCTCCTGATACTCAACAAAACTCGAAAGCCGCGTGGCCACCGGCCCCATCTGCCCGGACGGGCGCAGGCGCATATCGACCTCATAAAGCGTGCCCTCCGCCGTGGGTGCCGATAGCGCTGTAATCAGCCGTTGCGTGAGACGCGCGTAGTACTGGCTCGGCGCCAGGCCCCGCGGCCCATCCGATTCCTGCGCCGAAGGGTCGAAATCATAAACGAGAATGAGATCGATATCGGAGGACGCGGTCATCTCCCGGCCGCCAAGCTTTCCCATCGCAACGACAGCGGCCGCACCGCCTGGAACTTTCCCGTGCGCACCCACTTGTTCGTTCTCAGCCTCAATCTGTAGAGCCTCAACCAGGCGGTCGGCCAGACGCGCATAGAGCGTTCCCGCCTGACTCGCATTGACCGTACCCGAAAGAATGCGCACCCCGATTAAGAACGCCTGTTCGCTGCCGACCACCCGCGCCTGATCCAGCATCGCTTGCACGTCTTGCGCCTCAGCCAACTCCTCCGCAATCAACGCATCGAGCTCATCGTCCGCCGGCACGGTCGAAAATGTCATCGGATCTATAACGGCATCCAGCAACCGTCGCCGCCGCGACAGGATACGCGCGAGACGCGGCGCCGTACCCATAATATTCGCGACAAGCCGCAACAGATTGGGATTGGCTTTAAGGAGGGAGAAGAGCTGCACACCTGCCGGCAGTTCCGCAACAAAGCGATCGAAGCTCGTAAAAGCCCCGTCCGGGTCCGCCGTATCCGCAAGCGCAGCGATCAGGCTCGGCTGCACTTCCGTCAGAAGTTCGCGCGAGCGCGGTGAGCGCACCGCGGCATACCGTCCGTGATGCCAGGCCCGCACCGCGCCCAACACGTGATCCGGCCGCGTGAAGCCCATAGACTTCAGCGTGGCCACGGTTCCTGGATCGTCATCCTCGCCCGCAAACACCAAGTTTTCACCGGCCGCCGTCAGCTCCGGGCTGTCCTCAAACAGGACACCATAGTGACTTTGCACACGCTTAAGCATACCCGTAATGTCGGCGGATAAGGCCGCCGTATCCGCATAACCCGCAAACACCGCGAACCGCGCCAGCGCCTCCGCATCGGCGGGCAACTCGTGCGTCTGATCATCATTCACCATCTGCAGCCGATGCTCGATACGCCGCAAATAGAGGTACGCATCCTCAAGATCGGCGCGAACGTCGTCTTCAATCCAACCATTTTCGACAAGCGTCGAAAGCGCATCCAATGTCCGGCGAACCCGCAAATTACGCTGACGGCCACCCGCGATCAGCTGCTGGGTCTGCGCAAAGAATTCAATCTCGCGAATACCGCCAGCTCCAAGCTTGACGTTGTGCCCGGCAACAGAAATGCCACCCAACCCACGGAAGGCATGGATCTGCCGCTTCATCGCGTGAATGTCGGCAATGGACGCAAAGTCGAGAGACTTTCGCCAGATGAAGGGCGCCAGCTCCGCCAGCAGGTTCGCACCGGCCTCGATATCCCCGGCGACCGGACGCGCTTTGATCAACGCCGCTCGCTCCCAATTCTGACCGAAACTCTCGTAGTAGAGAAGCGCCGCTTCTGTAGAGAGCGCAATCTGCGTGGCACCCGCATCCGGCCGGAGCCGCAAGTCCGTGCGAAACACGTAGCCATCCGCCGTCCGCTCGTCCATAAACCGGACCAGATCGCGTGTCAGTCGAACAAAGAACGCTTGCGTCTCAAGACCATCCCGTAACCGCGCCCGCTCTTTCTCATAAAACACGATAAGATCGATATCGGACGAATAGTTGAGCTCGTAGGCCCCTTGCTTGCCCATGCCGAGCACGATGTAGCCCGAACCGTCTTCCGGCCGGTCCGCGGTCTCCGGAAGCCAATCACCCTTTGCCGTCGCCTCCCGAAAAAGAAAACGGACACCGGCAGCCAGCGCCCGATCCGCTGTCGCCGTTATCGCCTCGGTGACCCGAAGCACCGGCCAGACATCCGCTATGTCGGCAAGCGCGATAAGAAGCGCGGCTTCAGATTTGAATTGCCGCACAGCGCGCATCGCCTCATCCAGCGTTTGCGTCCCCGCAATCCTCTCGTCAAGCTGAGCGCAGAGTTGGTCAAAATGCGCGTCAGGGGCTGTGGCCAGGATGCGCTCAAGCCGTTCGGAATCGCGGACAATCAACCCGCGCAGAAAAGGCGATCCCTGAAACACGCCGGCCACAAGCTTCTCAACATTCGCGTCCTGGAGAACCGCGCAAAGCCGGTCCCGGCCGGCATCACTCCGCACCTCATCAACGAAAGCTTGATATTCCTGGCGTGCTGATTGAGTAAGAGCCGCCGGCCAAGCGCGGATACGGGCGTGGAAGGGTGCCCCCAGGCCATCGCCTAGCGCGTCTTGGCCCACGTCCACGTTTTCACTCTCGACCATGCACTCTTTACCCGCCTGTCATTCACTCAAAACGCGTCACCGGAACAAACCTCAACCCCGGGAAACCTCGCCTCGCGAATCCGCCTTGTCCCTCCGCCCCATAGTGGCATGATCTAGCACATCGACCGAGCGCTCATAGAGCGCGTTCGCCCGCCCATAGGTTTCGCCAATGCTCACAATGCCGAGCTTACCGAACTCACACAGCGCACCGATCAAATGAAAGGCCACGCCTTCACCGGTCGAGGCATGAAAGTGCAGCCCATTGACGACAGCAATGTCAATCAGCTGATCCGGTGTCAGTCCACGATACGCAGCCGATTCGAGATTATCGGTCGCATAGTAGCACCGCGGCCGTTCTGAAGGCGTCAGAAACTCGCCTGTTTCTTCGTTGTAGGTCCCGTCCGTCAAAAACTGCAGCATCAAGAACGGATGTGTTGTCCCGCCTTTGCGCAGGTTGATCTCGATCGCATAGTGGCGCCAGGCGTCGCCCTCCTTGATCGAAATAAAATCGACACCAAATCGGCCCAAGGCACCTTTGGCCGTTAGGATTTCAGCAGCAGCCTTTGCAGCATCTTGAATATCGAGCCGGTAGTCGCGATCGGCCGGAAACCGGCACCCCAGGAAGATCTGCGCGTTCTGTCCGCCAAGCACCTGGTCGTGCGTTGAAATGGTGTCGAGATGGCCCATCGGATCAACGCGAAACTGAACCGAGGGCGACCGCTTCGACTCACCTCGGATGAAGGCTTCGAGCACGCCGCCCATCGCGCGGAACTTCTTCTGGTAGAGCTCCCAGGTCATCCCCGGGGCTTCGAACACGAGCTCCTCCAACTTGCTTTGAACCCACGGCACCAGTTGCGTTCCCGACGGCGCTTTTCTGAGGTCGAAGACGGCATTCCCTTCGCCCGAGAACCCTTCATTTATTTTGACAACGGCCTTGTTGAGGTCCGGCCGCATGCGCTTAAGCTCAATCACCGCCCGCGCGATATCGTCCGCGCTCTCGAGATCCTCGAACCCCTCCGGAATGTCGAGCCCCGCATCACGGAAAATCCGCCGCGAACCGCTTTTTGTCCCCCAGTAGGAAAGCGCCGGATCACAGCCATAGACGGGAAGACCAAGCTCGACCGCCAGCCGCCGCTCAAGTCCAGATACCGTAAAGCACGTTATGTGTGACGAGTCCGGATCCGGAATCGCTTGACGGATCTGTTCCAACAGCATCGGACGTTCAAGAATTTTCCGCGTGAGTGGGCGCGGCGATCCATCACTGCAACTGAGCAACGTCAGCCGGCTACGCGCATGGCGGCCCGGAACGCCCGGAAGCAAATGCAAATAGTAGTCGATAATCGCCTCGTGAATCGGCGTGCTGGTGAGGTAGATCACCCGGGTCCGCGGCAGCCGCAACAGCAATAACAAGCACAGCATGCGCTCTTCGTAGTGATGCACACCTGTGATCCGCGCCATCACCTCCTGATCGAGAGTGAGACTGGGAACGATCACCACCGTACGCGGCACCAGCGGATCTTCGAAGATGTTGCCAAACGCTGTCCCAAAGCCTGCCTGCAAGGCACCGAAGCGCGCCAGCTCATCTTCCGTTGCTGGCGCATCGGGATCGCATATAGCCGGCGGGTAGATGGTCGCTGACATGCCTCTTCCCTCTCGCAATCTAGAGAGGCGGCCCGCACATGACCGCCAATGTCCTACTCGATGACGCGATCTCCGTTCCGGCGGATGCGATGCATAAGATAGCCAAGGCAATCGAGACGAACAGCATTAGGATCAAGCGTCAGCATGGCGGGAATCGCTGGCTGCGACAACAGAATCTGACCGTCACGGTATTCGAAATATGACACGTCAACCTCCGTCTCGCACCCCGAAAGAACTTCAAGCCGCTGGTCACTGCCATCACCAAGCGATCCAAACGATTCCCCGGCACACAGCTCGGAAAAGTTCAATTTGTCGAGATCGCCGCGCAAACGAAAATCCGCCTCACTCCCGTTCCATGAGACGCTCGCACCGGCCGGAACCTTCAAAATTGCAAACGTTTGCATGAGATCGAGATCCTCGTCCGGAACCGGGTGCTCCGGAAAGTGTGACAGGTGGAGCACCGCACTCACGAACTCTGCGGCATGCTCGACACCGCTCGTCACACCCGGCCGCCCGCATTCGACGGTAACAGCCGGGCACACCCTTGCCATTGCCGCGGATTGGACCCCCTCCGGTTTCTTAAAGTAGACGACCGTGCGGCTGAACAAGCGCGCCAGATGCAGATACCTGTCGTCAAGAATATTGATACAGGCATAGTGCGGATTGTTGCCAGTGTTGTTGTGTATATCGATGCTCGCAAACGGTTCATGACGGGCGACCGTCTCAACCACATGCGCCAAGAGAGCGGCTTCGGGCGTCTGCGGCAGGAGCGTTCCGGGCCAGGTACGGTTGTAATCGGATTGGTCTGGCAGCGTGCGCACACCGGCTTTCCCCGCGGCGACATTCCCGACAAATAAGAGAAGAGAACGCGGTAATCCCGTCGCGCGATGCTGCTTCAGCACGGCCTGCATGGTCTCCCATCCGGTGGTCTCGTTGCCATGGAGAAGAACGCTGATAAAGACCGGTTGACGATCCCGTCCGCGCAGGTGGAACAGCGACGGACCAGGAAGGTGACGCCAAAGCTCGGATGCGGGCGCATCAAGCAACGCGTCGGGAAAATGATCGAAATGCGTGAGGGATGGTTTGCTCGCGTTGGCGCAATCCGAAACGGCATCCATTCGTGGTCTTATCCTCGTGCAGATCGGTGTGTCACTGACCCGGTCAACCCGGCTTCCAACCTAGGTGTGCAAAGTGCCCGCCCATCTGGGCCAGGTCGCCCCCGCCAGCATTGATGGCGGTCAATATCCGCCATGGCGCATGGAAAGTCACGTAGAGGCCCAGCGAATTCCCCTCTAAACGACGCACGTCAGCCAGGAAGAACCAGAACCACACGCAGACCCGGCGCATTGTCCTCAAGCCGCACGTGGCCGCCATGCAATCGCGCAACCGCCGCCACCAGCGACAAACCAAGACCGGTTCCCGGCCGCGTCCGGCTCTTTTCGAGCCGCACAAAGCGCTTCAGGACGCGGTCGCGGTCACCCGACTCGATCCCCGGTCCGTGGTCGGCAACAGAAATCTCTGCGCCCTGCTGGCCACGCACGACACGCACCGCGATGCTTGCGAGTTCCGAATCTGTGGTCGCACCACTTTGCGTCCCGTACTTGATCGCATTGTCGACAAGATTGGCAACCGCCTGGCCAACGAGCTGCGAATTGGCCTTGATTGTGGGACCCGAACCAGCCTCAATCGTAAGCACAAGTCCAGCTTCCTCCGCCACCGGCTCGTAAAGTTCGGCCACATCGCGCACCAAAACACCCAGGTCGAACGAGCGCGCCGTCTCTTCCACAGCGCCCGCCTCAAGGCGCGCGATAAGAAGCAGCGCGTTAAACGTCTTGATTAGCTCGTCCGCGTCCTCGATGGTCTGCTCAAGGCCCTCACGGCAAGCGTCTGCCCCGCGCGCATCGCGCAGAGCCGCCTCTGCCCGATTCCGCATGCGGTTGAGAGGCGTCTTCAAATCATGCGCAATGTTGTCCGAAACCTCTTTCAATCCACCCATCAACTGTTCGATACGTTCGAGCATATCGTTGAGGTTCAGCGCCAGATCATCAAGCTCGTCGCCAGACCCGTTACGCGGAATGCGTTCCGATAGATTACCCGCCATGATCGCGCGAGACGCCGACGTAATCGTCTCGATGCGCTTGAGCGCCATGCGGCTCACGGCAAGCCCCGCGGCCAGCCCCACCAGCCCAAGCCCCATAAAACTCCACAACACAATCCGCTTCAGCCGCGAAGCAAAGGCCCTTTGTTCCTCGATATCCCGGCCGATCAACAAACTGGCGCCGGACCGCAGCACCACAGGAACCGCAACACCGAGCCGTCGCGAAGCCCGCTCACTGTTTCCCGCATCGTATGAGAACACACCGCCTTGCGGATTACCCGCAATCTCCGGCGGAACCCGGCTTAAATTCCCGCCGAGCTTCACACCCTGGGAGTCGGCCAGAAAGTAGAGACCAGGTCCTTCCGGAAGGCTGCGTACACGCACGGCATCGATGAGCGCCTGCGGGCCGCGATTTTTCTCCACACGCTTCAGGGCCGCTGCTTCCGACTCGATGGTTTGCAACGCCTGCTCGGTCAGAACAGCATTCGTCTGCCAGAAGAGAAGGGCGGCAACAACCGCCGATCCCAAAAGAAACGCGGCCATGGATGTCGCGGCCAAGCGGAATGCGGTCGTGCCGAGCGTGCGCGCGATAAAGTCAGGGAGCGCGGTCACTGATCATATATCCTGCCCCGCGCACCGTGTGCAGCAAAGGCTTTTCAAAGCTCTTGTCGATTTTGGAACGCAGGCGAGAGACGTGCACATCGATGACATTGGTCTGCGGGTCGAAATGGTAATCCCATACGTTCTCGAGAAGCATCGTGCGGGTGACGACCTGTCCGGCATGCTTCATCAAATATTCGAGCAAGCGATATTCCCGCGGCTGTAGAAGAATATTTTCACCGGCTCGCGTCACGCGGTGAGAGAGCCGGTCGAGCACGAGATCCGCAACCGCATAGCGCGTCTCCTGCTCCTCGGGCACGGCACGGCGCGCCAGCGCCTCGATCCGCGCCAGCAGCTCGGTAAAGGCATAAGGTTTGGTGAGGTAGTCGTCCCCGCCGGCCCGCAACCCCTTCACGCGGTCGTCCACATCACCCAACGCCGAAAGAATAAGCACCGGCGTCCTGTTGGCCTCGGAGCGCAATGATTTCACGACTGAGAGGCCGTCGAGCTTCGGAAGCATACGATCAACAATCAAGGCGTCGTACTGGGCACCCTGCGCCATGGAAAGACCCGTCTCCCCGTCCGCGGCGAGGTCGGCTGTGTGCCCGCTTTCCTTCAGAGCCTTTTGCAGGAATTGAGCCGTCTCGCGGTCATCCTCGATCACAAGAAGGCGCATGGTCTTTCCATCACTCCGAGCCTCTTTCAATCTATGACGGGGTTATTGTGCACACTTCCCTGTCAAACGTCGAGGCGGCCCGTGGTCGTCCACGGGACCGCCTCCGCGATGCTTCTGGATAGGAGGGGCCTTAACCGTCCTTATTGAACTTCAACGAAACAATCACCTTCCGGTTGGCTGACTTGATGTGCAGCATCACCGCCTTCATGCCGCGATCCTGCACCTTCTTGAGACGCTTGACGACATCGTCCGGCACCGAGACCGATCTGCGGTCAACCTCCAGGATTACATCGCCCGGCTTGAGTCCCTTCTCCGCGGCATCCGAGCGCGGATCAACCTCAGCAATCTCGACACCTTCGTCAGGACCACGTCGTCCACCTGGAGCGAGCTTCAGGCCCAGCTGGCCCAGGTCGACTTTCTCATCTTTCTTGACCGGCGCCTCGCCACGTTCCAGCCGCGCGATCTCCTCGCTCGTACCAGGGAACTTGCCAAGCTGAACTTTGATCGACTGCTCGCCCGATCCGCGCCAAACTTTGACGTCCACCGTCGTATTAGGGGAATAGTCCGCGATCTTGCGCGCAAGGTCCTTGCTGTCTTCGATCTTGACATCGTTGACGGCAATAATTGCGTCCTGAACTTTGACACCCGCACCCGCCGCCGGGCCACCCGACGTCACCTCGCTCACGAGCGCACCCTTTGGTTCCGAAAGACCCAGAGCCAGCGCCGTATCCTCGTCGACGTTCTGGATCTTCACACCAAGCCAGCCGCGGCTCACCGAACCATGCTTCTTGAGCTCATCAATCACGGTGAGTGCCGTGCGGGCGGGAACCGCGAACGCGATGCCAACGTTGCCGCCAGACGGGCTGAAGATGGCCGTGTTGACACCCATCACCTCGCCATCGAGATTGAACGTCGGACCACCTGAGTTGCCCTTGTTGACCGCCGCATCAATCTGAATGAAGTCATAGGGACCGTTGTTGATGTCACGAGCAAGCGCCGACACAATACCCGCAGTCACCGTACCGCCAAGCCCGAACGGGTTGCCAACGGCAAGCGCCCAGTCACCGACGCGAACCGACTTATCGGAAAACTTCACGAACGGGAGCGGCCGGCTCGACTTGATCTTCAAGAGCGCAATGTCTGTGCGCGGATCAGCGCCGATCAACTCCGCGTCCAACTTCTCCTGATCCTCGAAGCTAACTTGAATGCGGCTCGCGCCTTCGATGACGTGATTGTTCGTGACCACATAGCCGTCCGCTGAAATGACGAATCCGGAGCCCTGACCGCGCAACGGCCGCTTGCCCTGGGGCTGACCTTGGAATTCCTTCGGCAGGTTCTTGAAGAAATCATAGAAGGGCGAGTTTTCCGGAATGTTGGGAAAACCCTCCGGCAGTCCTCCGCGGCCGCCTCTATTCGAAACCGTTTCACCACCACTCGCCACCGCGATCGCAACCACGGCGGGTTTCACCTTCTCGACGATGTCCGCAAATGTCAGTGGCGCACGGCCAAAGGGTGTCTGAACGGTCGCCTGCGAAGCCGTCACGTCAGCACGTGCCGGCACGAACCCCGCAAGCGCGCCGGCTGCCATCACGCACACGGCGGCAAGGGCGACGCCCGTACCGATCCGCGGGGCTGTACCAACTGGCCCGGGTCTTGCTGAACCGGAACCATAGAGCGGACTTTGCATGCGGAATTCCTCCCTCTTGGAGAGCTAGGATTAAAGATGGTTATTTTGGTAGATCCGCAGCCATTACGGCCGTATTTCAGCCGCCTTAAGAGTTGGTAATGATCGGATGGTTAGCCCCCGATACCCAGGCAAAATCGGCATGAACCGGGCGTTTGGCACGATATCGGACGAAGGTAGCGGATGTGCCAAATTGGGCACCTCCCGGAGCACAGTCCTGCTCGCCATTGCCCTTGTTTGTGCCGGAGTTGTATCAACCGCGAGCCCCTCCGTTGCTGGCCCCGCCACAACACGTCTATCCCAACCATCCCACGCCGGTCTCCTGCACCGCGTCGCCGTCTTCGGCAACGACAGACGCCACAATCTGAAGGCCAGAGACCAGGCCCTGAAAGGCAAGATTGGACTCTTGGTCAATCGTCGAACCCGGTCGGTGTGCTCGGCCTTCTGCGTCGGCCGCGATCTTATTGCGACGGCCGGACACTGTCTGTTCGGAACTGAAGGCGGTCGACGCCCCCGTCTCGCCGACTTCGGCTTCAGGCTCTCAAGCCAGCCGAAAAGAACGTTCATTCGCATCAGAGGCGCAAGATCAGGAACAGCGGCCCAGAACATTGCCACGGGCTCGATGACACTCTCCATGCGCCCACCCATCGATGCTACCCGCGATTGGGCCCTCGTCCGCCTGTCCATACCGGTCTGCAAGTCTGGTGGATTACGTTTGAGCCGGCGCGCACCAAAGGACTTGGCCCGCCGATCCACACGGCATAAAATCTACCACGTGTCCTTCCATCGTGATTTTCCAGGATGGAAGCTTGCGCAGGACCGCGCCTGCGAAGTCCGCCGCAGCTTCCCACCGTCCAATTGGAAAACCATAACGCGTGACTTCGCCCGCCCCAAGGAACTCATCCTCCACACTTGCGACACAGGTGGTGCCTCATCAGGTTCACCGCTCCTCATCGATGGGCGCACAGGACCGGAAGTCGTCGGCATCAACGTTGGCACCTACGTGCAGTCGAAGGTCTTGATGCAGAATGACCGGGTCATTCGCCGCTATCGCGCGAAGAATGTTGCCAATACTGGTGTAAGCACCATGGCCTTTCTCGATACACTGGCGGAGTTTCAACGCGCCGAGATCCTCGCCAGCAAGAAGGACGTCAAATCGTTACAGGAGCTTCTAGCCGAGCGCGGCTACTACCGCGGCAAGCATGATGGCGCCTATGGCCCAAAAACACGCTCGGCCATCGCCGGCTTCGAGCGGGCGCAGGGACGCCCTGTCACCGGTCTTGCAACACAGGCCACGCTGCGCCGGCTCATCGTTCTTTCGGCGGAAGCCAAAGGCAGCGCGCCCAAGACCCCGCCGTCAAAGGTCGAGACGGGAAGCATTGGCGCCCACAAGCCGACCCAATCGCGACCCAAACGCTAAAGCCCGACTGACGCCCAGACATGTTCAACTTACGTTGACGCGCCTGGCCAGCCCGCTCCCCCGCCCGGCCACCCAAACTATCATCGCCATGGGTGGCCGGGCGGGGGGGCCGGTGGTTCGACTTAGACTGAACAGACTCTAGTCGCCGTCACCACCATCGCCGAGAAGATCAGCCAACCGCGCCTCTTCCTCCGCGGAAAGTACGGCGCCAGATTGGCCCGAATCCGCCCCTCCGGTACGGCCCACAAAGACGCTGCGCGCAGCCCATAACGCGCCCAGAAGCGCTAGCAAAGGTGTCGCCCACAACAAAAGCGTCTTGAAACTGAGCCTGGGCTTGAGAAGCACGAACTCGCCGTAACGGGCGACCAGAAAATCCTCGACCTCTTGATCGCTATCACCAGCCTTCAGCCTTTCACGCACAAGAAGCCGCAAGTCCCGCGCCAACGGTGCATCGGAGTCGTCAATCGACTGGTTCTGGCAGACGAGACAGCGCAGCCCTGCAGATAGGGCACGCGCACGCGCTTCCAGCGCCGGGTCCTGCAAGATCTCCTCGGGCTGGACTGCACCGGCCGGCATCGCCGCAACAAGGCAGACGAAAATCACGACAACGGCATGTCCCAAGCCGCGAAAGCAAAGTTCTCGCACAAACCGCTGCATAATGATGCTACTCCGCCGGCATGGGGCGATGACGCGAACGCGCCGAGACCGGAGCCCCCACCCGCAATCGCCGGTCCGCCAGTGAAAAGCCGCCACCAATGAACATTATGAGCGCCCCGATCCAAATGAAACGCACCAAGGGATTGAAATAGAGCCGCACCGCCATTCCACCATCGGGCCGGGGATCACCGAGAACAACATAAAGATCCCCGCGCCAAGACGCGTGAATACCGGCCTCGGTCGTCGGCTGCGCTGGGGCATCGTAAAGACGCTTCGATGGAATGAGCGTGGTAACTTCGCCCCCATCCCGCATCACCTTGAATTGTCCGATCTGCTCCGTGTAATTCGGCCCGCTGCTCGGAACAACGCCAACGAAGGTCACATCATAACCAGCAATCGGCGCTTCATCGCCCGCGTTCATGAGCAAGATCTTCTCGGTCCGGTAGGCGCTCGTCGCCGTAATTCCAATCACCATCAGGCCCACCCCAAAATGCGCCAACGACGTACCGATGGCGGAACGCGGTAGATTGCGGAGCCGTCGTAAGACTTCCGGAAACGGCACAGCCCCCATCCGGGCACGATTTAAGGGATCGAGAACAGCACCCGCCATGACCCAGACGCCGATGCCAATCACAAGTGGCGCAATCCAGGGTCCGGGCCAGGCAATAACGCTGGCTATGAAGATCGCAACCAAAGCGACAGCCATGGCTGCAAACAATCTCTGACACACACCGTATAGGTCGCCGCGCTTCCATGCCAGCAGAGGACCAAACGGCAATGCAAGAAGAAGCGGTATCATTAATGGACCGAACGTCAAATTGAAGTAGGGCGCACCAACAGAGATTGTCGTACCCGTCAACGCTGTGGTGAGAATCGGCGCAAGCGTACCGGCCAACACCGTAGCGCAAGCAACCGTCAATAGAATATTATTGAGAACGAGACTTCCCTCACGTGAGATCGGTGCAAATAAACCGCCCTGCTTCAGAGCACCCGCACGCGCCGCAAACAGCACAAGCGCACCACCTGTAAACAACACCATAATTCCGAGGATAAACACGCCGCGCGCGGGATCGACCGCAAACGCATGTACCGATGTAAGCACGCCTGAGCGCACCAGGAACGTTCCCATCAAACTCAAAGAGAACGTCAGGATCGCCAGAAGCACGGTCCACACTTTGAGCGCATCACGTTTCTCCATCACCAAGGCGGAGTGCAACAGCGCAGTCCCCGCAAGCCATGGCATGAACGACGCGTTTTCAACCGGATCCCAAAACCACCAACCGCCCCACCCGAGCTCATAGTACGCCCACCACGACCCCATCGCGATGCCGATTGTCAGACACATCCAGGCCAGCAGCGTCCAAGGGCGCACCCAGCGCGCCCAGGCTGCATCAGTCCGTCCTTCGATGAGAGCCGCAACAGCAAACGAGAATGCCATCGAAAACCCCACGTAACCCGCATAGAGAAACGGTGGGTGAAACGACAGCGCCGGATCCTGCAGGATGGGGTTAAGTCCCTTACCGTCCAGCGGCGCCGGATCAAATCTTTCAAACGGATTGGACGTCAAGACGATAAACAGACAGAACGCCAGTGCAATCGATGCCTGAACAGAGAGCACATTGGCCTTCAACGTGTCGGGGAGATTGTGCCCAAACAGCGCCACCGAAGCACCAAATAGGGCGAGGATCAAAACCCACAACACCATCGACCCTTCGTGGTTCCCCCACACGCCGGAGATCTTGTAGAGCATCGGCTTCGTCGAATGCGAATTGATGGCAACGTTGGCCACCGAGAAGTCCGACACGACATAGGCGTGCATCAGTGCGAGAAAAGCCAGCAACAGTAAGAGGAACTGACTGACCGCTGCCGGAACCGCCATATCCATCATGCGGGCGTCACCAACCCGCGCGCCCCAGGCCGGGACCACCATCTGCACCGCTGCAACACACAGCGCTAGGATCGACGCAAAATGTCCCAACTCAACCAGCATTCAGAGCCCTGTCCGCTATTTCTGGTCGCTATCCGCAGGATGCACTGCGCCAGCTCCGAGCTTCACGCCTTTTTCCTTGAGTGCCTTTGCCACTTCGGGCGGCATATAAGTCTCGTCGTGCTTGGCAAGAACGGTATCCGCCGTGAACACGCCGTTTGCCCCAAGCTTTCCTTCTGTAACGACCCCCTGACCTTCCCGAAAGAGATCTGGCAGTATCCCATCATAAACGACATCGACGGATTTCAACGTATCGGTCACAGCAAACGCGACCCGAGTCCCCTCGCCACGCTTCACAGAGCCATCTGCCACCAGCCCACCCAGACGGAACCGCTGGCCATCGGCAATCTTTCCCTCCGCAACATCGCTCGGTGTATGGAAGAAGACGATCGAGTCCTGAAACGCAAACAGCACCAATACTGCGGCCACCGAGAGAATGGTCACAGCCGTTCCAATAAGCACACCGCGTCTTTGCTTTCGGGTCATCGGTCTTGTCTACTCCACCCAATCATGACACTTGCGATCGCCGGCGCCACCACGACTCCTCCAAACCAAATCTCGCATCATCCGAGACCCAGACTTTTCGCCAGGTTATCGAGCACCTCGAGCGCGTCATTGTCGTCCTTGAAATTAGACCGCGCCTGGGTGAGCGCCACGCGCGCATCGTCTGTCCGTCCCATCACCTGATACGCGCGAATGAGCTTCTGCCAGCCCTCCAAATCCTTGCCGTTGGACTTGAGGCGCGCCGCGAGCCGGCCCACCATGTCTTCGATAAACTGGGCCTGTTGTTCCGGCGGCAGGGCCTTGACCGCCGCTGCGCCCTCCGGCGTAGGGCCTGACGCTTCAGGTTGCGCCGCACCTGACTTGCTGCCCAAGTTCGCCGAAGGTGACCGCCCTTCAAGACGTGCAAGCCGCTCTTCGACAGCCTTGCGCCACGGGGCGTCTTGAGTCGCATCTTCAAGCAATGCCGTGTAGCCGGTGATCGCGCCTTGAACATCCCCATCCTGTTCCTTGCGAAGGGCAAGCCAGGCACGCGGCTCAGCCAACCCCGGTTGAAGTTCCAGAATGCGTTTCGCGGCGCGCTCCACCTCGTCACTAACGATACCATCCGCGGCCGCAAGCGTGGCTTGGGCAAATCCCATAAGACGGTGAGCGCTCTCGCCCTGCAATCGGATCGCTTGCCGATAGGCATGTGCCGCGTCTGCATTCCGCCCCATGCGCAGATAAACGGGCGCAATCACATCCCAGCCGCGTCCGTCTTCTGGTCGCCGGCGCAGCTGTTGCTCGACCTTCGTGATGAGCTCACCGATCGGTGCACTCTTGAGCGATCCGGCCCCGCGTGCGGCCTGCGGTTGACCGGGAAGCGAAGGTGATCCGAATACCAGATAGAGTGCGGCACTCAGCACCGGCACTACTGCAACAACACCGGTGAGCACGCCCTGTGACACTCTTGACGTTGTTTCAGAAGACGGCAGACCCGCACCCTGCCGATCCGCCGATTGCAAGAGACGGCGCGCCACTTCGGCGCGCGCACTCTCGGCATCCTGTTCACCTAATAGCCCCCGCTCGCGATCGGCTTCAATCTCGGCCAGCTGATCGCGGTAGACAGCACTGTCTGCCTCACGCGCCGTCAGCCGGGCGGCTGAGGCCGCGCGAAACGGAGCGGCCAGCGCACCGGCAACGGCCGCCGCCAAAATCGCAATTCCGATCCAAAGCAGCATGCCTCAGTCCAATGCTCGACGTCCCCTGTTGAATAGAAGCGGCAAACGGCGGTTACAAGGCCTGAGCGCATCACTGGCCCATCTGTCGCGGCCAGTGCCTCCCAACCCGCGCATCACAAGACCGATGGTTAAGGCAATTCGACTGCCAAAACAAATAAAGCGCCCCCGGGATGATCCCCGGGGGCGCTCAAGAAATCGAAGACAAGCGGATGTGTCTCTAGGTCACGTTGGTCCAGGTGCCATCCGGATTGCGGCACGCCGTTCCTTTGAGAGTCTGTGGCCGCCCATCGATGTAAATCTTGTGGGCATAGTCGCGGCAGTCGAGATTGCCACGCTTGTAAGGCCGAGTCGGCACGACCTCACCGTAGCGGCCGTTGTCCGGATTGCGCCACTGGCGGGCAACACCCGATTGACCACGCTCAAGCGCATCGTACTCAGCCTGCTGGGCCAGCATGCGATCCTGCTGATCCATAGACCGTCCGATCTCGCTACCAACAATGCCACCGATCACGGCACCGATGGCCGTCGTCGCGACTTTGCCTTTTCCCTTGCCGAACTGATTTCCCAGAATACCGCCGGCGACCGCACCAACGGCAAGTCCGGTATCTGCCTTGTTCGGACCGTTGGGTCCGCAACCGGCGACGAGCAACGACAGTGCCGATATGAGTGTGATAATGCGCGTTGTGCGCATGGATGACCTCATGTGTTGTTCCGCGATCGTGCGCGGGGAGCCAAATTATCTTGGCTGATGAACGCGACACTCCCCGTGTTGAAGCACAATCCCAACCTCGTTTCCACCTCGATTCAGGCGAAAATTCGGCGGTTTTGCCCGACAAATTGGCGGATAACCTGTGTAATTCACGTTCAGGCGGCCGGAAGCGCCAGTGTTGCCGAAAGACCGCCCCTCTTGGCCCGTCCCAAAGTCAGCGTACCCCGATAGGATTGAACAAGGTCGGAGACGATCGAAAGGCCAAGACCGGACCCCGGCTTGGTCTCGTCAAGACGCTGCCCGCGCTTGCCGATCGTCTTGAGCTGCTCATCAGTTACCCCCGGACCATCATCCTCAACCGTGATCTTGACCTGCTTGCCGTCAGCCCGCCCTTCGCTCGCCTCCACCGAGACCGCAAGGCTGACCGAGCGTTTGGCCCACTTGCACGCATTGTCCAAGAGATTACCGAGCATCTCCTCCAGGTCGTGCTTCTCGCCCTGAAATCGGACATCCTCCGGACAGGTCACATCGATCGCGATGTCCTTCTCCCGGTGGATCCGCTCTAGAGCCCGCACAAGGGGTTCGACCACCGGCGCAATCTCTGTAGACCGGCCGATGACGCCAGCCCGCGCGGCGACCCGCGCACGGTCAAGATAGTAGTTGACCTGATGGCGCATGATCTCGGCTTGCTCGGCCACCTTGCCGCCGAGTTCCGACTTTGCCTCCCGCGCCTCGTTTGTGATGACCGCAAGCGGCGTCTTGAGCGCATGCGCGAGATTGCCAACCTGGGTCCGCGCCCGATCAATAATGGTCTGATTGGAGTCAATGAGCGCATTGAGCTCCTGTTGCAGCGGTTCGATCTCTGCGGGAATGTCGCCCTCAAGCTTCGAAGCCTCACCCGAGCGGATGGCGGATAAGCCCTGCTCGATACGCTTCAATGGCAGAAGACCAAAGCGGACCTGAAACAGCGTAACGGCGAGAAGTCCGGCACCCGTGAGCGCCAGCGCCTGCGTCAACCGCGCCAAGAAACTTTGCAGCTTGCTTGTCAACCATTCCCACGGTCCGGCGACAATGATGGAGTAGCGCGGACCGTTCTCCACGTGTCCGACGGTGTCGACGATCTCGACAATCCGCAGCGGCTCGCCGAGTGGCCCTTCCCCCACCATCCACCTCGTGCCGTTGTCTTCTGCTTCCACACCAAGCTCGATAGGAGATTGGATCGTCGCCGTCGCAAGAGACGCCGACACGAGTCGCTTCCCCTCAGGATCATCGAGTGGCTTCACCTGCCAATACCAACCCGAGTTGGTCGTCTCGAAGAACGGCTGGTAGGAATTGCTGGGCGTAACGGGATCCGATCCGGCACCCTCCATCGCATCCAACGCAATCGCGTTGGCGAGCTTTTCGATCTCACCGTCGAACGCACCTTGCACATCGCTGCGATAAAGACGGTAGATGAGGAAGCCGGCAGCCGGCAGCGCAATCAATGTCCACGCAACAAGCGCGGCAATAAGACGGGTGGAAAGTGAGTTAAGCTGCATCGCTACCCGGATTCATCCGGTAGCCGAGACCGCGCACTGTCTCAATGAGATCGGACGGGATCTTCTTACGCAACCGGCCGATAAAAACCTCGATTGTATTACTGTCGCGATCAAAGTCTTGCTCGTACATGTGCTCGACGAGCTCGGTCCGCGACACCACTCTGCTGCCGTGATGCATCAGATAGGCGAGAAGCCTGTACTCATGCGAGGTGAGTTTAATCTGCTGACCGTCGCAGGTGACGCGCGCCGTCTTGGTATCGAGCCGCAACGGGCCGCACTCGATCTCGCTCTTGGCGTGCCCGGTCGCACGGCGCACCTGGGCACGAACACGCGCCAAAAGCTCCTCCATATGGAAAGGCTTGGCGACATAATCGTCCGCACCCGCGTCCATCCCCGCGACTTTGTCGCTCCACCGGTCGCGCGCGGTCAGAATAATGACCGGCATATTGCGAGAGGCCCGGCGCCATTGCTCCAGCACCGAAATACCGTCCATTTTCGGCAGACCGAGGTCGAGAACGATCATGTCATAGGGTTCAGTATCGCCCAGGAAGTAGCCTTCCTCACCGTCGAACGCCGTATCGACGGCATATCCTGAATCCGTAAGCGCCGCAACGAGTTGGCGGTTGAGGTCCTTGTCGTCCTCTACGACGAGTATGCGCACCGCTGATCCTTAAGGTCCGTTTCTGCTCGCGCCAATGGGCACGCGCCCCGAGTATAGCCCCACGGCACGCGCTCGCCTAGCGCCCGAAGGGACGGCGGGCATCAACCGTGAGACTCCTTAACTGGCCACCAGCGCCCTTCAACACAAGCTGGAAGACATAGGCGTCGTTTTCACGGCACAGCGTGGCCTTGACAATATCCCCATCGAACTTTGACGGAGCCGCCTTTGACAAAGTTTCAACGGCAACAAGCCCTTCTTTCTTCACGATCGGTGCGGCCACCGACCAGTCCGAAATGCACTTCAGCTTTTTGGCCGCGCCGAAGCCATAGCTCCCCGCAAATACGGCCGAAGCGACCAAAGTTGTATACAGAATGCGCCGCACCAAGGTCTCCATAAGTCAATGGGAAAAACTATGGTTCGGCGCCTGAACCCGCCATGAACGGTTAACGGTTAGAGCCTGTCTGATGTGATCCGAACAAACCGCGCTCCCCTCCCGGCCACCCAATTCATCATCGCTATGGGTGGCCGGGAGGGGAGCGGGTGGGCCAGGCGAGTCCGGCTTGGCCGGACGTGTTCTAGAGCTTGACGCTCACAAACCTGCGTTCGAGGGGCTGGGTCGCACGAACGCGACCGTAAAGCGTCATAATCGTACCGATCAGCGCTGCAATACCTTGGAAGATCGCCAAGAGCTGCTGACCGAGATCTCGGACAATTTCCGCCGTAATGTCCAACCCGAAAGCCGGACCGATGGCGGGCAGCACCGCCGCAAGTGCCGTTACGATCGCCCCCCAGATGGTCAAGGACGAGCCCCACCATTTTGCTGGGGCCTGCCCAGACTTTTTAGACGTGTCCGTAGCCATGGATTGTCCTTTCTGAGTTGCTCCGGAAGAGGGCGTCGTGCGCCTGGACTGAGCGGTTTCGTCCAAAGCACGTTCCAGCGTCTTGTCGACACGGCGCAGCCAGCCACGGCCAAACCGCCAGAAGTGAGATAGCGACCGGTAGCGCCGGCGGCGGCCGTCGGCGTAACGCTCAAGCGTACGTTTCATATTTTTCTCTCGAATAGCGCGGCGCGTAATCGGACCAATCTCACCATCGGCGTCCACCCCCAGAGCCGCTTGTAGGATGCGGATCGCCGTCCCGATGCCGTGATTGACGCCGGCATCGAAATGCATCAACGCCAGCCCTGCAGGCATCTCCGCGCAACCGGCCGGTTCCCAGTAACGCTTCTCATAAATGCTGCGCACAGTTTCCGGCGCGATGTGGCGCAGCTCTTCACGAATGTGCGCGTAGTTGTTGGAGTTGAGCGAAATCTGCCGCCAGCGCGCATAGTCGCCGATCGTGATACCGAAGTTGGTGGCCCCCCCGGGATCATAACGGTCATCGCTAAAGCCGCCTTCCATTTCCAGAACATGCGCGAGCGCCCTCTCAAAAACCGCTTTCGCCGCGGCATCGCTGGTTTGTGACGCGTTCTCCGTCGGCCACCTGAAACCCAAGAGCCGTCCGCGATCAAACGCCGAAACCGAAACGGCATCCCCTTGGTTTCCACCCAAAAGGATGACGCGCGAACGCGTCTCCCCGATCCAAAAGCCGACATGACCGTATGCGGGATTGGCGCCGCGGGTCAGCACTGTAACGGCGCCCAGCCTGCCCTCGCTCAAGGCCACGCCCCACTTGAGGTAGGACCGCGCCATCAGCGACCGGGTTCCCGAAACCCCGGCACGCACAAGACAAGCGCCGGCAAAAGCCGCACACCATGCCACTTCGTCGTTATCGATCTTTGGGTGGCCGGCATCACGATAGAGCGCGACGATGTCAGGGTTATCGCGTCGCCCCGCGACCTCACGCTCACCCAGAAGACGCCACGCCTCAACCATCCACTTTGGCTGGTCCATAATCGCAACTCGTTCCGAAGAAGCCAAAGAATGCACGGCGACAGCAACGATCCGCTATACGGCGGCGGCAGCCGCACTGCCCCGCCCATACACGTCACTAAGCTGGTAGACGTTGATCGCGTATGAGGCCTGCGCCGAGCCGAAATCGGCAACCTGATCCGCCGCCGTGTATGTCGCCGTGGGCGCCGTGACCGAAATTGTCCGCTTCACGACGCTCCCGTCGAGAATATCCACCTCGTAGGCTTCGCTTGCCTCGCCCAGTGGAACCTCGACAGAATCCCAGTTGTCGCCACCCGCCCGCGTCCGGCGCACCCAGGTGATCGTAAGATCCCCGGCATCGCGCACGCCCCGCACATGCACTGGTGCAAATGGCTTCATACCAACGCCATCAAACGTGTGCTGGCGGTCTTCATAAGACGCATCACCTATGTCCCGGCTCGCCGGACCGACCCGCCAGTTGAGCGCCAAGCCAACTTCACTCGATGTCAGATCGACGCGGGCAATGTCCTCCGTCAGCAAAACAAACCGCGCCCCGGCAGCCAAGGGCGAGCGCATTTGAAGCTCGCTCCCGGCCTGACCGCGGATCAATCCCGAAAGCTCGTAGGTCGACGTACCGGTGAGTGTCGCCGTTTCGAACTGGATGATCTCCCATTCGCCGTCTGCGTTCTGTAGCGCGGCGATGTTCTGGCCGGAAAGAAGCTGCAACCGTGAAACCGAAACCAGATCGCCGCCATCGACAAGAACCCGCACACGCGCAGCCCGGTCGATCACAGCGGTTGGTCCCAGATCCAGAGCATCGAGCGTCACACCCATAATGGCGGGCGCAGCCACAAGGGCTTTCAAAACATAGCCAGTCGTTTCAGGCGAACCATAAACGGCAACGCTCCCCGGCCACGGTGTCTGCAGCGCCGCTACATAGCCGGCCTCGACAGGTTCGTCGCCACGCAACAGCGGAAGATCGAGAAACTCGACGAGCGGCTTGCCAGCAACCGGCGGCTCCGACGAAGGCGGGCGTCGGGCGGCGGCCGGGATAGCCGTATAAACGTCAGGATCAAGCGCGCGGGCCTCGATCCCACGCGCCCCAAAATCGCTGATCTCCGTAATCCGGATCTGGCGATCACCCCCATCTGTATCGAGCACCAGGCTATCACCCGGCTCGAGTGCCAGCGCGCTCGGCGGCAAAGCAAAATGTGCGCGCTCACGCGCGGACCAGGTCTCGTACAACCAAGATTCAGCCACTTCGCGGGCCCGCTCAGCCTCAAGCACGATCGGCAGATCTGCGAGCGACGTCCGCCCACTGGCGCCTGTTAGCCGACGCGCTTCAGCAACGGCCTGCTGATAGTCGCCGTCACCGGAAATGTGCGCAATCTTCGCCGATGCAGGAAGTTCCGTTTCCTGCCCACGCGCGAGGGTGAGCAGCGCCGAAGCGGGCTTTTCCTCAACAAGTGCATCCTCGTCATACGTCGAAACCGGCGGCTCCCCGCCCCGCGGGCGGAAGACGATCAGTCCCCCGCTTTCGATGCTGTCGAAGAAATAGGCAAGCTCAAGCGGCTGCAGCGCATCCCGCACCGGCATCACGCGATCGATCACGTAGCCCGGCACGCTGCCATTGAGCGCACCCGCCTCGAAATCCGAAAAGCCATAGTCTTCGAGAATACGCGACACGGTCTCCGCCAAGGGCCCACTGGCGAACCGGCCGTTCAACCAATGACCCAGCCGCCAATTGTCGGCATCCCCCCACACATCGGCGTTGTACGGAAACTCCGGGAACGGCCGCGCATCCCAGCAGTAGACATGAATACGCGAAAGATCGACCATCCGCTCGCTGGTCACCGATGAGATCGGATTGGCGCCCGCAATATATCCAGTGCTGGCAGGATCAAAGGCCTGAATGAGCGCACGCAAATACCGGCGTTGAACAAGGTCGTCGCGTGTCCCCCGCGAATAATAGGGCAGCGCCGTCTCCGAGCTCTTCGGATCAACGAAGACATTGGGTTGGTTTGCCCCGCGATCCGCAGCTGGACAGCCCACCTCCATAAACCAAAACGGTTTCGATTCCGGAACCCAGGACGTCGGCGTCGCGCTTTCGACTCCGCCCGGTCTGTCGAAATGTTGGTTCTCCCACCACGACTTGATGTCTTTGAAGCGAAACACCCACGGCTTGCCGGACCCGTCCGTGATCGGCGTGCGGATCTGAGCATCCCGGTCAGCACTCGACGCGTAGTACCAGTCGAAGCCTTCGCCACCCGTGACATTCGCGCGGAGGTAGTCGAGGTCGTAAGTAGAGCGCGCGCCGGCCAAGTAGTCGAGATGCGACGTGCCATCGCGCCAATCCGCAAGCGGCCAATAAAGATCAATGCCGATCGCATCGATCGAAGACGACGCCCACAGGGGATCGAGATGAAAGTAGGCGTCGCCGCTACCGTCGGTGGGTTGATGTCCGAAGTACTCCGACCAATCGGCGGCGTACGTCACCTTGGTGGACGCCCCGAGCACCGTCTTCACATCGCTCGCAAGCGTTTCAAGGGCCGCAACAAAAGGATAGCTCGCTGCACCATCGCGCACCCAGGTCAGCCCTCGCATCTCCGTGCCGATCAGAAACGCCGTTACACCACCCGCCGCCTTGGCCAAGTAGGCCTGATGCAAAACCATGCGCCGGTACGACCACTCATTCGGCCCGCTGTAGATGACGGATGTTCCGGAAATCGAGAAATCACTTGGTTGGGCAGTACCGATAAACGACGCGAGCTGCGTCGCAGCAGCAGGCGTTTGATCCGGAGAACCCGGCTGTCCCGGAGCCGGGTCGATCGTAGTGCGCCCGCGCCAGGGGTAAACCGGCTGCGAACCACTGCCGTCATAGGGATTGGTCAGCGTATTCCCGTCAGGAATGTCCATCAAAATGAAGGGCGTATAAACCACCTCGAAACCGCGCACCGTAAGGTCCTGGATCGCCTGAACGACGACATCGTCGGAGGGTGTCCCCCCGAACGCGGGCCGGCCATCTTTGAGACTGACGACGTGCGCCCCGGAGCGGCCCAGACCGGCCACGCTCCACGTGAGCGGCGTTGTAACCTTGCTTGCCAGTTCGACACCGGGTTTTAGTTGGCACGAGCCGGCACGCAAGTCGTCCCCGAACCAGCTGACGATCAACGACGCGGATTTCGCGTTCGGAAGCGTGGCCTCCAATTGATCGATCGACGCGGCCCAGTCCGTATCGGCCTGGCGCGTGTGTACGTTGATGGTCTCAAATCGTCCAAGACCAAGATCACTGGACACCGGCTCAGTCGCATAGACGAATTCGCCCGAACCCGGGATGACAACGATGCCCTTGATCTCTTCTCCGAACGGCTCGACGGTGCGATAGACCTCGAACGAAAGCTGCGGCAGACGGTTGCCGAACCGTCGAAGCGGCAAATCTTCAAAGACGACATAAGCCGTACCGCGAAACGCGGGTGCATCACTTGCGCCCAGATTCGCAGAAATCAGGCTATCGGCGGTCTGCGTCTCCGTACCTTTGTAGAGGCGATACGTGAGACGCGAAATATTGATCCGTTGTCCATCCGCCCACACCCGCCCGATCCCCGAAATCGGGCCCTCGCAAAGCGCAACCGCAAAGTTCGCGAAGTAGCGGTACTCAATCGTCGACGTCGAAGCTTGCCCCGAGGACGAGCCGCCCCCCTTACCGCTCCCGCCCCCGCCCGACGTCCTCTTGATCACACGCTCTTCAACATCGCCGGCCCAAATCACCTGACCGCCGAGGCGCGCGCGACCATAAAGCCGGGGAATGGCGTCGCCCTCACTCGAACCCATTACATGCAGTTCGCGAAGCCGAGGACCTTCAACCGGCTTCGTCTGCCCCGACGATCCGAACAACGCCTGATCGACATAAGAACCCGCAAACGCCCCAACCTGCGCACCGATCGCGGCACCGGAAAGCGTAGCGCCCAACACGGACACGCCGGCCGGGAGCAACGCACCACCGACCGCCGAGCCTGCAACGGCAAGAGCAAGCGTCGCCATTCGTCTTAAACCTCAGGAAATGCGAAAGCGCCCGCAAGGCGCCGGCGCCACCAGGACGAAAGAGCAACCTCGGAAACTGGGCCGCCTTCCATGGCGTGGACCATTGTATCGGGCGTCGCCAGGATCGCCGCGTGCTTGGCCACCGTGTTGGACCGCAATCTGAAGATGAGAACGTCGCCGGGCGCTACGTCAGCCACCGCGACCGGGCACAGATGGCGGCCAGCCGCCGCCAACATCGTCTCCTCACCACTGGCTTCGGCCCAATCCCGCGTGTAGGGCCGCGGCGTCTCCGCTTCGTACCCCATGACCTCACGGAACACCCCGCGAATGAGCCCAAGGCAATCGGTCCCAACACCCTTCACACTCGCCTGATGGTGATAGGGCGTCCCGATCCAGGCCCGCGCGACACGCACAACCATCTCGCCGTGCGCGCCAACCACTGAATTTCGGGACGTCATCGAACCTGAGCTTCACTGTTGCGCTCGACAAGCGACAAAGAAGACAAACACCGGCTGAAGGATGCAAGGCGCCGCGCTCAGTCCTCACGCGAACCAGGCCGGGAAATGCGGGTCAGAACATCCGGTCCCGGCATATGAGGAAAGCCGCGAAAACTTACGACATTGGCAAACTTCGCCTTGCAGGTCTCTAAGGTCTTGTCGCACCCGGCGGTCACCGTAAATGTTTGACCGGTAAGCAAGGGACCAAGCGCCGGCTGCCAGAGCTCGAACGTCACCACCCCGCCCGTATTCGTGTGTCGCTTCACCTCGATCTTCTGCCCGAGTGCAGCACCCGATGTGAATGTCAGAAGTCCCTGCGTAAACCATTCGCTGGCAAAACTGTCGAGGTTGCTGGCTGTAAACCGCCGCTCGTCAGTCACCGAAGCAATGGTACCCGTTCCATTGTACGCGGGATCGTTGAGATCGATCCCACAGCGCGCATCGCCGAGATCTGCATCACATGTGTATTGAAAGACCCGGCCCTTTGGTTGTTGCAGATAATGCGCAAGACCGCGCACCTCGGCGGCGAATGCCGTACCCGCCCGTTTGACCTCGCCCAAACTTCCCGAACGCATAAGAACTCGTTGCGCCGCTTCCTCCCAGTTGACGCGAAAGATTTCGACCTTGGCATCATCATAAAGCCCTGCTGCCAAGTCCGCTTCGGCCAGGCTATCTGTCGAAAGCGCCCCCGTAACATCCAGGTTGTCGACACTCAAGCCAACCTGATCCTTGATTTCGCCCGCGGTAAATCCGGACGCCGCCTCGAACACCGTGCCGTCGAACGAAACATCCTTGTCATGATCAGTAAAACCCTGCGTGACGCCATCCCGGCGCGTCACCCGCCAGCACCAGCAGAGCGTTGTCGCACCCGTGGCAAGATGTGCAGAAAGCGCAGCAGGAAGCTCTTTCATATCCGGATCTCGACAATGGGTATGTTCGGAATGGCCCCGTGCTCGAAGCCCGACAGGTTGACGTCGAGCCGGTCCGTGTCGAAGCGCACGGGCACATCGAATTCAAACCCGGCTGTGACGACTTCACCCACTGCAGGAATCTGCCCTGGAAGAAACGTGACAAGACCCGTCGTGGCATCGACGGTGTAGTCGGTACCGGATGTTTTCACGATACCCGCAACGGCAACCAAAACCGTTCCGGCGACAGGCTTCTTAATGTCACGCTGCCACGGCGCATGGGCACCACCGTAAGTCTTTCTCAGCTGAAACGTATCCGTCGTACCGTCACCGGTGCCGATGTCTTGATCGAGAGCGGTCGGTGCTGCCTGCGGCGAGGCCGATGTCCAATCGGCATGATCCCGCCAGCGGAACCCGTGAAACCGGCCACGCCGCTCCTCGAAGAAGGCGATGACGGCATAAAGGTCATCGGCCGAGGCAATCCCATAGCCGGCGTTATAGCTGCGCCGCGAATCCGCCCAACGGCTGTTGCGCTCCTCGAACCCGGATCCGAGCACGACAACATCGGTTCGCCGCTCAGGCCCACCTTGACTGCCGCGCGAAATCGCGGTGGGAAATCGAACGTCGTGAAAGGCCATGAGCGAACTCGGTCGGTGCGATCAGCGCTGCGTGAGCGCTACAAGATCAGGTTAGAGGTTGCGCTGTCCCAACGACACAGCGCGGGCCAGCATCGCGCCCAGCTGCGTTTCCGACCGCCGGAAACTGTCCGCATCGGGCGTCGACACATTGAACGTGATGTTAAAGCCGTTCGCAGCGCCCTGCGCTTGAACGCCAAGACGGCCGTCCGGCCCACGTGCAAGCGGCAGTATGGCTTCCGCACCCCGCTCTCCTGCGATGCCAACACGGCCACCGTGCAACGGAAACGCAATCGGACTTTGAATGACACCGCCCGAGGCAAACGGCACCGGCATCGCATTTTGAATGACACCGCCCTTGGCAAAACCCGCCCCGGAAAAGAGACCGGCCAACGCGGTGCCAAGACCCTGCTCCAACGGCTTCAGCGCCGCCCTCAGAACCAGGTTGGAAAGCTTGAGTGCAAGTCCACTCAGCACTTCGCCGAGGCTCTTACCCTTGATCGCGATACCTTCGAACGCACCGATCAGCGCGCTCGAGAACTGCCGACCCAGGCGCGAAGCCTGATTCAGGCTGTTCTGTAGACCTCTCGTGTCCGCGTCGACAACCACGGTCCACGTCTCAACGGTTTGATCATCAAAAGGCATGCATAAGCTCTCCTATTGCCGGAGGAACGCCGTTGGCAGTCTTGCGCCCTGAGCACGGGACTGCACCACCGCTTCTGATTCATCGGGAAAGCGTTCCATAAGTCCCGCAAGATCGGATCGCGTGGGCGGCATCGCTGATCCAGAGGTGCCGAGCCGACCCCGCATAGCCGCGTCAAGCTCCTTTGGGGTCATCAACCAAAAGACGGAAGGTGCGATTCCGAGAACACCAAGGCCAAGCGCCATTATGTCGTCCCATGGAAAGGGCCGGCTTTCTCTCCATCGCCTCCGGCGTTCGTACCGTTGGCTGAGAATGTCGCACCCAAGAGCCGCGCAACAATGTCGACAAAGCCTGCCGCACCGCCTTCGGTCTGCATCAAGGACACGTCCTTGTCGGTAACCTCGTACCCCGCCCCGCGCAAACCACACCCGATCACGCGAATGCAATCGGTAGATGTGATCCGCCCGGTCTCAAAGCGCGTGGCAAGCGCCAGCATGTCTTCGGCGCCGAATGCCTGCTCCAGCTCCGCCAACGCCCCGAGCGTCAAGCACAAGCGATAGGGGACGCCATCGAACAGAGCTTCAATCTCGCCCCGATGGGTGTTGGGCATAGTCATATCCTATTGGCGCCGCGCCGGACGCACCGTTGGAATTAGGAATGCGGAGTCGCCTAGACGGCGGTGAAAACCAGCTCGCCGGCACTTTCGATACCGAGATCAAAAGCCACTTCACCGTCGTGCCGGCCATTGAACTCAAACGTGCTCACCTGAAATGGACCCTGGATAGTTCCAAGGTCGGGCACGATCACTTGCCAGTCCCGAATGGTGCCATTGAACACGAAACTGCGAACCAGCTCGTCCGAGGCCGCATCTTTGAAGATGCCGGCACCCGTAATCCGCGCACTTTTGACTCCGCCGCCGGTCAAAAGCTCACGCCAAGCCCCAGCGGACTCCTGATGCGTGATGTCAACCGTCTCGGCGTTAAACGCAATCGATCGCGTTCGAAGCCCGGCCACCGTGATAAACGTTCCGGCTCCGTCACTGTCGGCTTTGAGGAGCAGGTCCTTGCCTTTTTGTGCTGCCATGTTGTCTCGCTATCTAGAAGAAAGGACGTTGATGCGCCCCGGCCCCGCAAGGTCATCGGACAAGCTCCGTCACATCGGCTCCGTCACCGCACGATAACGAAGAATGCCGTGATACGTTTCGCCGTCGGCATCTCGCAGAGCGTCTGAAAACTCGTGACGCAGATTGACCAGCTTGTGGCCCGCGACGCTCAACGGCGCATCATGCAGTACATCCTCGATCGTACTCATGATCTCGTGGGTCTCGCGCCGCCCATTGCCGTGTGACCAAACATGCAATGTCAAAAGATGCTCATGACCCTCATCGTCACCCGTGCTCCAGTCGCGCACCGTCGTTTGCCCGAATGTGAGGTACGGAAACGGCGCATCGTGAGGCACATCGTCAAAGACATGCGCCCCACCAAGAAGTGAGAGCAGCGCAGCATCGCCCGCCAACGCCGTGTAAACAGACTTCTGAACTTCCAAACCTGCACTTGGCATGATTCACCTCACGAGATTGTCCGTTGAACGATCAAGAATCATCCGGCGTCCGGCGTGTGCGAGCCCGGTGCGAACCGCGATCTGAATTCGAGCGGTTTAACCGAGACACGCGCCGCAACCTGTTGCCGGGTCTTGCATACGCGTCAGCAATGCGCGCCTCGATCCGCGCCAGGAGATCCAGATGTGAGCGGCGCCCGACACCGTCGACGCGCGTGCGTATCTTCACGGGACCCGCTCCTCGACCAGGCACTTTAAGAATCGAGCGCGCCCGGACGTCGCGACAACGGCGCGAATGTTGAACGCGCGCGTATCGAGAAGAAACCGCATGTCTGCGGTCACGCCGGAACGCCATCGAATCCAGATCTCATGCGTATTCCGCTGTTTGAGCCCGCCAGCGTCGAGCCGTTCGCTGCCGCCGGTCTGGCGAACAGCGCCCCACACCTCGGAAACAAGCGACCAGGTCACCGTCGAGCCGCCAGCACCGTCGTCCGTCCGGACCGGCGCCTCGAGCCGCAGCCGTTGATTTAGCGAACCGATAGGAATGACCGTCATAGCCGCGGCACCCGATAAGAGACGAGAAGCTCGGAAACCGCGCGTGGAATGGCCGTATCCGCGCCACCGATCTCAATCGGCGCACGATGGTCATACCAATGCGTAACGAGCAGCAGCAGTGCCTGCCGTATTGGCTCAGGAACGTCGCTCGCAGCAGGTCCAAACCCCGCGGTAAACACAATCTCGATTCCGGCTGCCGGGCGGCCCGGCACCGGCCACGGGTTGCCCGTACGCACCAAGCGCGGCGGAAGCCCCTGCCCTTCGAGCACATAGTCGTCGGGCGAAAGCACGCTTAGTGTGCCATCCGCCGCCAGCACCGTCGCCGAGGATACGGATTGAACCGGGCGCAACGGCAACGGCACGGCAGCCGTCTTCGGCCATCGATCGAGAACCAGTTTCCAAGTCTGCGTAATGAGCGCTAGGCCCAGCCCGGCCTCGATATGCAGACGCGAGGTGAGGATCAGGCTGGAGATCAGCACATCCTCAGTCGCGTCATCGACTCGCATATGGGTTTTTGCCTCCGCCACCGAGATGGGCTCGACGGCAGGTGCACTTGTCAAAACAAGGGCCATGAAAGTCCTAAAGGTTCGATACGACAGAATCGCCGAGCAGCACCGGCCGCATAAGCCTGGCACCAACCAAGAAAGGAAGGCGGGACCGCCAGGGCGCGATTGCGGCCCCGCCAACCGCGCAGGCGGGAGGGAACACCTGCGCGGTAGAAACACGTTGCTCCCGGCCGTGAGAAACGGCCGGGAGCAACCCTTACACGCCGAACTTCATCAGCTTGATCGCATCGAAGTCGCGAACGCCGCCGCCCACACGCTTGGTCGTGTAGAACAGCACGTAGGGCTTCGAGCTATACGGATCGCGCAGCACGCGAATACCGACCCGGTCCACGATCAGATAGCCGCGCGAGAAATCACCGAACGCAATCGACAGGCTGTCGGTCGCGATGTCGGGCATGTCCTCGCTTTCCGCAATCGGGTACCCAAGGAGCGTGGCCGGCGCGCCGGCTTCGAGCGACGGCTGCCACAGGTAGGTGCCATCGACGTCCTTCATCTTTCGAATCTCAGATTGCGTTGCCCGGTTCATGACGAAGTGCCCGTTCGCCCGGTAGGCAGATTTCACCGCATAGACGAGATCAATGAGCACGTCGCCCGGATCGCTCGCGGGGAAGGCGCCAGCCGTACCGGTCGCGACAAAGCCGATATTGCCCCACGTCCAGGAAGCGTTGGCGACCGTCGGGTAAGAGAGGAACCCAGTCGGCTTGTTGACACCGTCACCTGTTACGAAGGCGGTGCCTTCCTGCTCGGCAAAGGCCGCGCGCACTTCTTCAGCCAGCCACTCGTCAATATTGACGGCGCTGTCATCAAGCAGGCTCTGCGTGGCCGCCGGCATCGCATAGAGCTCCATCGTCGGATAGGAAAGCTCTGTCAGCACCGGCGTATTGGTTTCGGGGCGTGCTGCCGTCTCCCCGATCCAACCCGTTGCCGCACCACTCGTCGCAAACGGCACTTTGTAGACGGAGCCGGAGACCTGACGCACACCGGCGATAGAACGTAAGGGCGAAATGTTCCGCAAAGCGGTATTGACCGCGCGCTCCGTCTCGTCGGGCACGAGATAACCGCCGTCAGGGTCGGAACCGACAGACAGCGACTTGGCTTCCAACTCCCGGAGATTGGCGCATTCGCCTTTGCGCACATAGCCATCAAACGCCGCCTTGTGCGCAAGCCCGTCAGCCGTCTGTTGTCCACTGCCACCAAGCTGTGGACGCTGAGCCTTGAGCGCGACTTGGTCGATCGTGCGTTTGGTCTCGTCGAGTGCACGGTCGATGCGTGCGAGCTTCTCCGTTGTTACCGGATCAGCCGCCGCACGCAGCTCAATCTCCGCGAGACGCTCGTCGTTAGTCTCCTTGAATGCCTCGAAGGCACGCATGAAATCCTCGAATTCATGAGCGAGCGCACTGCGCTCGGCCTTGGCTTCGAAGCCGTTTTGATCAGTCATGTCTGGTATCCGTTTTTCAAGTTTGCGACGACCCACACGCCAACTGTTCCCCGCGTCCCGGTCCATTGCCTGCCTCGCGGCGCGTGCAGAAATACGGGACGCCGAAAACACTAAGTTCCCGAGCGGATCTCCTTACGTACTGGCGCGAATAAGCCCGGCCGCCGCTCTGATAGAGTGCGCGAGCCGAGCCACTTCGGGCGAACCCCGGCCCGCATCCCGCAGAGCCTCAAGGCCTTTGAGACCGGAACGGAGCACCGCTCTGGCCTCGGAGCGCGTAAACCCAGCATCCCGCGTGAGCCAGCGCTCAAACTCTCTTTCCGTCGGCACATACGCACGGAACGGCGTGGCCTTGACATGGGACACACGCGCACCCGGCAACATCGGAAACGTGACGACGGAAATCTCCCACAGATCGACCTCGAAGAGACGGCGTACGCGTGTCTTCGGATCGCGTCTGAATGTTTTCGCTTTAAAGCCGATCGACAATCCGTTGAGCGCGCCGGCCCGCATGAGAGAGAGCACCTCGCGCGCTTTGCCGACCTCAAGAGTAAGCTGACCTTTGGCATAGAGCCCGCGGGCATCTTCTCTTAGCTCTTTCCAAACGCCGATCGGCTGATGCGCGTCGTGTTGAAACAACATCCGCACACCTTGGGTGCCGCGACGCGCAAGACTCGTCTTGAACGCACCAGGCGCCACCACGTCCCGGGACAAATCCTCAGTATTGTAAAGCGACGCATAGCCTTCAAACGCGCCGTCCTGACCCGTCTGCGACAGGTCGAGCGACGTGAATTTCAACTCCGGCGCAGGAGCCATGGAACGGGGTGCCGTCATATGTCGAACTCAACCTTCGGCAAACGAAACCGACTCCGCGAACACCGCGGAACAAAAAAGCGCTTCAACGCAACAGCGAGACCACGAGAACGTGCATCCCGCGCCAAAAGCCCGGGCGTGACAGGCATCACTCCGGAAGTCTCAATTGATCATCTGACATCGGCGTGTACCCCACAGCCTCTCGCTTTTCGTCAACCGTAAGAAACGTCGTCCGTTCCATACGTGACCAAAGGGCTTCGCGCTCAGGCGCCAGCGCCTCAACCGCATCAAGGTCCGGACGAAGTTCAAGGCCCGCCTGAGCGACGCTCCCATCCTGACCCATGCCCGACACAAAAGCCGGCGCCAGCCAGTTGGAAAGCGCTTTCGCGGTCCTGTGCACCAGCGGAAGCACCGTCTGTCGCCAAAATGCACGCTGTGCTTCTTGGTAATTTGAGTACGTATTATCTCCGGGTATGCCCAACAGCATCGGTGGCACGCCAAGCGCCAGCGCAATCTCCCGCGCGGCCGCATTCTTTGCTTCGATGAAATCCATGTCCTTCGGCGAAAGACCGAGCGGTTTCCAATCAAGCCCGCCTTCCAGAAGCAGCGGCCGGCCCGCCTGCTTCGCACCCGTGTAGCTCTCTTCAAGCTCCGCCTTAAGCCGCTCGAATTGCTCGGCCGACATGCGTCCCTCGGAAGCCGCATAAACCATCGCACCCGACGGCCGCGCTGAATTGTCCAAGAGCGCCTTGTTCCACTGCGAAGCCGCGTTGTGAATATCGATCGCAGTTGCCGCGGCCTCAATCGGGCTCATGCCATAGTGATCGTTGGCGGGATGGAAAAGCCGCATATGAAGGACGCTGCGCACGCCCGGCACCACATCACCGGCCAGGCGTACAGACGAACCCGTTGCACAATACTCGTACCCCTCCGGCCAACCTGCCGCCCCCGGGATCACCTTCATCCGGTCCGGACGCAGTACATGAAGCTCGCGCACAGTGTCCCCGAGTGCCACGGCCTCGGCATAGACATTTCCCGCAACCAGCAGATAGCCGTACCAAGATTCCAAAAGATCGGTCCCGGTCTGCTCCCCATTGGGACGCTTGATCAAGTCGAGCAGAGGATGCGCGTCGTGTTCGGTCTCTCCCTCATAAAGAAGGAGTGGAATCGAGGATGCCGCCTCCGATATCATGCGCACCGCACGATAGACGACGGCATTTTGCATAAAGCCTTCCCGCGCGAACGCAGCGTAGTCGCGCGGCGTCCAGACCGGTCGGCCCAGTGTCTCGAAAGCCACGAGCCGGGCCGTACGGCTTGCCTTCACCTCGTTGGCACGTGTCACGGCGCGGGGCAAAAGCCTCGCCAATGCAGTCAGGATGCGCGGCATCAGACCTTCCTGTCTCTTTGTTCCTTGACTGGGCGCATCCCCTCGCGCACCACAGCAAGAAGGATCGGCGGCAGAGGGCGCAAATCCCGAACAGCGCCGGCTCAGACAGCGCGAATCGCCGGATGAGCCGTCGGTTCCAGCATCAATTCAGTGAGCGCCCATACAAGCGCATCGAGCCGGTCCGGGCTGCGTCCCTTGGCCAGGCCGTCTGCACCGAAGGCACACATCTGATCCTCAAGCTTTTCGAAACATCCAACATGCGCAACACGGCCTTCCGCGTAGAGCGCCGCAATCGGCTCGGCCCGCAACCACTTCCCGCGCGTTGCGCGAACTTTGGAAACCGGCACATTCGCATCGAACTGTTGAAGAATGGCAATGACCATGTCACCGCCCTGATTGACTTCGGCGACAATGCGATCGGCGGCAAAATCCCCGTACGCCGCGAGGGCGGCGCGGGCCCAAACATTCGGCTCCCGGCCCTGCAACGTCCGATCAGCAATCACGTATGCGCGCCGGTCGGGTCCGACACCCGCAACAACGATGCCACAGGCATCGGACGCCGCGGTCGCCGTCACCGGCGGATCCACCGCGACAACAATTCGGCGCAGCTCAGGAGCCGTGCTAATGCGCTGCGCTTCGATCCAATCGCGCCGCCACAAGGCACCGGATCGCTCGTCCACGATTTCACCCATGAGCTCCTGGCGGCCGAGCGCCGTCCCCGCATAGCGCCGTTGCATTTCGCCGATAAACGATGGCGCGAGATTTGCGGCGTTACGTTCGGTCGCTGCATGGTCAACCACCGTTGCCGCATCCTTGATCAAAGCCTTGAGAAGCGGCAGCAGACGCGGTGTCGTCGTGACACACACTTGCGGATGCTCTCCAAGACGCAATGCAAACTGCAGCATGTCCCAGGTCGCTTCCGCCGATCGCCACTTTGCGAGCTCATCGCACCATGCACAGTCAAACTGCGGGCCTCTCAGACTGTCCGGATCGTCTGCCGGAAAGATCTGAGCGACCGTTCCTGTCTCCGGCCAAACGAGTTGCATCCTCGACGCCTTGAACTCGGGGCGCTCATGCTCGGCGTGGACAGCGAGAATGCCGGAAACGCCTTCCACCATCACCCGCCGGGCCTCCGCCATCGTTTCACCGATGAGCGCAATTCGCTGCGCCGGGCGTTCCTGTTGCCGCGTCCGCCCCAGCGCCTTGGCACGAACCCATTCCGCGCCGGCACGTGTTTTCCCAGCACCACGTCCGCCGAGAATGAGCCAGGCCCGCCATGCGGATCCGTCGGCATTAAAAGGCGGAGCAAGCTGATCCTCACGCGCCCAAACCGGCCAATCGTGGTCCAGGCGGATCAGATCCTCAAGATTGAGCTTACTCAGGCTTCTCGCGAGCGAACCATTCGCGATCAAGCCGCTCAAGACGTTCCGTAATTTCTCGGCGGAGTCGCTCCGCCTCGAGCCAAGCGTCGCGCGAGCCGCATTTGTCCGCTCCGCCGGTCCCGTCGATGGCATGTGCCGCCTCGCTGACTTTGTTCAAATTCTCGACGAGACCCTTCAGGGCCCGCACTTCACGCTCTGCCTCCTGACCGGAACCGGGACTGGACGTAATCATGAATCTCTCCATACGTGAGAGTTGCACCTCGACGAGACGTTTGAGCCGCGCACCGAGTGTAGTGGGCGGGCTCAAGGCTTCGTCATCTCGCTCGGCAGGAACGGATGGCGGCTCAGGTTGCGGCATCACACGTTTCGCCGCCGATCTCGGCCTCCAGCCTTCGCGTCTTGCACGAGACCGGATCGTCGACTGAGCAGTGCCAAACCGCCGCGAAAGCTCCGAAACCGCCTCTTCACCGCGCTCCCAACGACGACGAACCTCCGCCCACGCCTCTTGACTGAGAGCCATGTGACAGACGACCCAAGCTAGAAATCGAAGGAGTTTTGAAGTAGGGGGTGAAGCTTCGAGCGACGGTCCTCACCGCGCAAGACTTGCACCATACTCAATTTGTACCGATTTAGCGGCGCGCTGTCAATTCTTTATTTGCGAGTACAGAAGATTTATTTCGATATGCGCGGGTATAATCAAATTTTCACATGCTTTTACTTAAAACATCCAAATATAACATACCGCATTGCTCCGAGGATATCTTCCGCCTATGTCCGCTGAAGGATCATGCAGCCCAATTCATTTACGCCGCCATGGCTAGATACGAAGGATGCCAACCCGCCCTTGCGAAGTGTAGGGTCGCACACATATCCAAGAGTTGGCAGAGCACCGCGCCCAGCCAAGTCACGACGGAGGCCCTCGAATGAACACCCCTCTCGAAATCACATTCAAAGGATTGGACAAGAGCCCGACCATCGAAGCCAAGATTGCCGAGAAGGCCGCAAAACTTGAACGGCACTTCGATCGAATGACTCATTGCAGGGTGGTGGTCGCCGCGCCGAACAAGCACGCTCACAAAGGCAAAACCTACGAAGTCAAAATTGACATCGGAATCCCAGAACACGCGCCCATCATTGTCACGCACGGCTCAAGTGTCGGACAAGCCGCCGAAGACTTGCAGATCGCATTGCGCGATGCCTTCGCGACAGCACAACGACAGCTGGACGAAACCGTGGACCGTATGCGTGCCGCGAAGCTTGAGCGTGGCCGCCGCAAGCCGCAGCCGTCTAACGATTAACGCTCTGAAGGACGCACGCCGCATCTGCTCTCGAAGCAGGATGAGTTATCAGCCAAACGCGGCGGACAACGTGCGCCGCCATCGATCCGCCCTGACGTCATGTGGGGACACCATCACGCCTCACATGATTCGAGCCCACTTGCCGACTTGCCCGCTTCTTCTAAACGTTCAACCATGACCAAAACCAAACGGTCCTCTGGACCACGCACATCTGCCAGACCCCCACCGCGCATCATTTATGAGGCGCGCGACCTGCTGTCCCGGTACAGCGTAATCTATTGTGATGTTTGGGGCGTGCTTCACGATGGATACAGAGCCTTTGCCGCCGCGAATGATGCGCTTCTGCGCTTTCGCAAGAATGGAGGCACTGTCATTCTCGTTTCAAACGCACCGGTACCCGAACATCGGGTTGCCGCAATGCTCGACCAACGCCGGCTCTCACGCGACGCGTGGGATGCCATTGTCTCCTCTGGTGCAATCGCCCTCAAACATGTGACGGAGAA
Source organism: Hyphomicrobium sp. (assembly GCA_965222835.1). Taxonomy (GTDB): domain Bacteria; phylum Pseudomonadota; class Alphaproteobacteria; order Rhizobiales; family Hyphomicrobiaceae; genus CBDCUQ01. Next base: position 987,864 of record CBDCUQ010000004.1, on the reverse strand, counting down.
GGGCTACGAGGCCGTGCACTACATCGGCCCACGCGACCGCGATGCCGCCTTCTTCGAAAAATCACCCGCGCGTCCCGTCCCGCTTCATGCTGCAGAAGCCATAGTCTGCACGGGCCTCGAGGACGACGAAACCGAAACAGGCGAGACCTACCGCCCCCTCCTCGAAACCGCACTAGAACGTGACCTGCCCTTTGTCTGCGCCAATCCCGATCTCGTCGTCGATGTCGGAGGCAAGCACTATGTTTGCGCAGGTGCTGTCGCCGACATTTACGAACGTATGGGCGGCAATGTCTTTTGGGCGGGAAAACCACACGCCTCCGCCTACAAAACCGCGCACGCCGAAGCAGAGCAAACACGCGATGCGCCCATCCGACCCGAGGACATCCTTGCCATTGGAGATGCACTCCGCACCGACATTCGCGGTGCAACTGACGCTGGCATTGACGCACTCTTCGTTGCGTCAGGCATCCACCGCAACGACGTCATGCAAGACACCAAAATCGATCCAGAACGCCTCGCCGAACTGTTCAAGCCCGGAGAACCATACGCGCTCGCCGCCATCCCCGCACTGAAATGGTAGTCCATAACAGATGTGCAGGCCTATCTCGAAAGTAGACGCGAGACGCCGTCAAAGCTCGTGCGACAGACGCTTTTTCTTTGTTTCGAGATACCGCCTGTTGTGCGCACTCGCCTCTACGACCAGCGGCACACGCTCGACCACGTCGACACCGGCATCTGAGAGCGCGTCCACCTTGCCCGGATTGTTCGTCATCAAACGAATCCGTGAAAAGCCGAGATCGCGAAGGATTTCTCCGGCAAGCGCATAATCCCGCGCATCGACCGGCGCGCCCTGCTCCAAATTTGCATCCACCGTATCGAGACCCTGGTCCTGCAACGCGTATGCCCGGATCTTGCGAAAGAGACCAATGCCGCGGCCTTCGTGATAAGGCAGGTAGATAAGAACGCCATTGGGTGTTTTGGCTACGCGCTCAAGTGCTGCCTGCAACTGCGCGTAACAATCACAACGAAGCGAGTGAAAAATATCACCCGTCACACAGCCCGAGTGCACCCGCACCAAGGGTAACGCACCGGCCTCTGCACCACGGCCGCGATTGATCAGCGCCACGGCCTGCGTTGCCTCGTCGTTCCCCATGTAGGCCAGCGCCTCAAACGACACTTCCATGCCATTGAGCTCCAAAGGAAGCATCGTGCGCGCCGTGCTTGCAGGATCCAGTTTGACCGAATGTAAGGCTTGTTGCGCCATTCCTACGTCCAGTTGGTTGTGAGGGCAGCTCCTCACAGTGGGGGTCGGCGAAAATCAGCCATTCGTCAAGGGCTACTCCCGAGTTGCCGCAGCAGCCGCCCGGGGCACGGAGGCAAGAGAAGCGGACCGCCGCCCATCTATAGCCTGCGGTCCCGCCGCAGCCGCAACCAAGAGGATAAGCGCGCACCTTCGAGCCGCAGCCGGGATAGAATGCGCGTGAGGCCCCGTCTGAAACGCCCGCGGAACCTAGTCAGCACCTCGGTAAATCGAGGCCACCACCGGAGCCACGCTCTTAGAACTGCAGGTTTCCAGCGTGCCCAAGCCTGCCGTGCCCTCGATTTGACCCTTGCCTTCACCAAACGCCCATAACGCCAAACATAGCTTTCGCGAATCCATGAAAAGAAGGTCTCTTTCCAAGGAAGGAACACGTCGTAGGCGCGCGCAAACCAGCCGATGCGCATAAGCGCAGGTTTGGTCAGCGTGAAAATCCGGGCAACGAGAGCGGTGCTCGCCAACTTTGCTCCAACAAAGAGCGCACCCGATGACCAGACGTATCCGCCCGCCAGCAGCCAAAGAGCGACAAACTTCAATGGCAGCAACACTGTCGTCGGGATCGCAAATGCAACGAGCGCCCCATAGGGTGGCAGCCCCGCAATCCACAGCTCCAGCATGGCCCATGGCCGATACCGCGCCAGGCGGCCCAAGGCGTCGGAAAGGGGCCGCCATCCCCACTCTTCAAAAAGGACTATGAGGGCCGCAATAACCTGCAACACGAAAACGAGTGGGGGTCGCAGTGCAGACCAAAGAGCCCCCATCCCGTTTCTGGTCGCCACCAACGCACGAAGCACCAACGGACGCACCGCGCGCCACAGATGTTTGAGTTTCGCTTTGAGTTGATCAAGCATAACAAACGTCATCCTCATCCCATCCGTCAGGGGGACCCTGTGTGAGGAAATCAAACTGCGCACCTAGCACGATCAACGAAGAGACCCGACAACAGCCAACCTGCCTGCACTGGTGAGGCCCCGGCAGACCGGAACTCAGCCCTGCGGCGAGCCGCCAAGGACGCGGCCGGCAACGGCATCAAGCTTTGTCAAAAGTGACGGATCGCGGGCCTCTGGCGCGGTAATGATGGCCACGTCGAGCGCCGTATCCGATCCGATCGGACATATCGGATGCTCACGCGGCAGGTCTCGGGCCAAACGCTGCACCAGGCGCTGCGCCTTCTCCGTATTCTCGGTCATGACACGAATAATCGCCGCCACGTCGACATCTTGATGATCGTCATGCCAACAATCGTAATCCGTGACCATAGCCACGGTCGCGTAACAAAGCTCCGCCTCGCGTGCGAGCTTGGCTTCTGGCATGTTGGTCATGCCAATCACATCGCAGCCCCACGAGCGATAAAGGTTGCTCTCTGCGCGCGTGGAAAATTGCGGGCCCTCCATGACCAGATAGGTTCCGCCCCGCGTGTGAACGATGCCCTCGGCCGCTGCAGCAGCGGCCACCGCATCAACAAGCAGCGGACTCACCGGATCGGCAAGCGCCACATGCGCCACACAACCGGGGCCGAAGAACGACTTCTCGCGCGCAAATGTCCGGTCGATGAATTGATCGGCAAGTACGAAGTGGCCTGGTGGATAAGCCTCCTTAAGCGACCCGCAGGCGGAAATCGACACAAGGTCCGTCACACCTGCGCGCTTCATTGCGTCAATATTCGCACGGAAGTTGATGGCAGACGGCGGCACCGGATGCCCGCGGCCATGGCGCGGAAGAAACCGCACCGGTAGTCCCTCGACCTCGGCGAACAACACCTCGTCCGACGGCGCCCCCCAGGGAGTCATCACCTTCTCCCAACGGGCGTTGGTCATGCCGGGCAGATTATAGAAGCCGCTGCCACCAATGATCCCGAGTACAGTTTTGCTCATGAACGCCCGGCAGCCGGCCATCTTCGCAAGCCGAAGCAAGAAAAGGCCGAGCCCTCAGATGCTCCGCGCTCGATGCCAGTCGCCGCTCCCTCAGTGTTCGACGCGCGACCAGATGCGCTTCTTACCGAGATAGAGCAAAAACGTCGTCACGAGCAAGTAGAGCATGACCTGCCAGCCGATGTATTTCCGGCTGTTGAGCGACGGGTCAGCCGCCCAGGCGAGGAACGCGGTCACATCGCGCGCATTCTGATCAAGCGAACCCGAGCCGTTCTGATAGGTCACGAAGTTGTCCTTCGAGATCGGCGCCGGCATGGCGATCTGATTGCCGGGAAAGGCCACGTTGTACTGCATGCCTTCCGACAGCTTGACCTTCTCGGGCACTTTGTCGGTGTAGCCGGTCAAAAGCGCGTAAAGATAATCCGCGCCACCTTCTTGATAGGCCGTCACCACATCCTTGGGCATGTCCCAAAACACATGCTTCGCCCAGCCAGAGTGGTTTTCAACGGCACGGGCTTTGACGATAACCGAAAGGTCGAGTGGCAGGGCACCGCCAAAAGCGGCGCGGGCCGCATTTTCGTTCTTGAACGGGCCGAGGATCGGGTCCGAAAGCAATGGTGCGCGCTCGAACATATTGCCCTCGTCATCAGGCCCGTCCGTGATCTTGTTGGGCCATTCCTTGGCAAGCGCCTTCACGGCCTCTTCGGGAAATTCCGGACCACCGGGCTCCACGAGATTGCGGAAGGCGACCCGCTCCAGTCCATGGCACACGGCACACACCTGCTGGTAGACCTGAAAGCCGCGCTGCAATTGGGCGCTGTCGAATTGCCCCTTAAAGCCGGAGAAACTCCAGCTCTGCCGCTCGATATGAATGGCCTCGTGCCCATCCCCTGCAGCATTCACCGAAGAAGACAGCAATCCAGCCGCACCGACGGTCAGGACAAGATACACAAGCTTCTTTGTCATCGCTCGATCTCCTCCTCAGCGCGTCTCAGGGGTAGACACAGCACCTTCAAGCGCCGCGCCGCCTCCCCCTTTTCCGAGCACCGACTCGGAGATGGAATTCGGCAGAACCTTCGGCGTCTCAACAATTCCGAGGATCGGCAGAACCACCAGGAAGTGCACGAAGTAATAGGCCGTGAAAATTTGCGCCCAGAACACATACTGTTCGGTCGGCGGCTTGGCCCCGAGATAACCCAGCGCAAGGCACGACACTACCAAAAGCCAGAAGAACCACTTGTAGATCGGCCGGTACTTGGCGCTACGCACGCGCGATGTATCGAGCCATGGCACGAACAGGAGAATGAAAACCGCAGCAAACATCGCAATGACGCCACCGAGCTTTGAAGGGATGGCCCGCAGGATGGCGTAGAAGGGCAGGAAGTACCATTCGGGAACAATGTGTGGCGGCGTCACCAGAGGGTTGGCCTCATTGTAGTTGTCCGCATGACCCAAATAATCGGGAAGGAAAAATGCGAACCAGGCAAACAAGATCAGGAACAAGAAGAGCCCGACGGTGTCCTTAGCAACCGCAAAGGGATACATCGGCACGCTGTCCGACTTGGTCTTGATGTCGAGCCCCGTCGGATTGTTCTGACCGGTGACGTGCAGCGCCCAGATGTGCAGAGCCACCAGCCCCACAATCACAAACGGCAACAGGTAATGCAGCGAGAAGAACCGGTTGAGGGTCGTCCCCGTCACCGAGTATCCGCCCCACAGCCATTCCACAATCGCCGTTCCAAAACCCGGGATGATCGCATCCAAAGCAGAAAACAGATTGGTGATGACCGTGACGCCCCAGAAACTCATCTGCCCCCAGGGAAGCGCATATCCCATAAAGGCCGTGGCCATCATGACGAGAAAGATGAACACGCCGAGAATCCAAAGCACCTCGCGCGGGGCCTTGTATGACCCGTAGTAAAGTCCGCGGAAGATATGAATGTATACCGCGAAAAAGAACAATGAGGAGCCGACAGCATGCCAATTCCGGATCATCCAGCCGTAATTCACGTTGCGGCGAATATGCTCGATTGAATTAAACGCCTCTTCCGCACTGGGCTGGTAGTGCATGGCGAGTACGATTCCGGTCACAAGCTGAGCAACCAGAACGAACGTCAAAATGCCGCCGAACGTCCATAGATAGTTGAGGTTCCGCGGTGTCGGGAAGTCGACAAATTGCCCATGCATCAGTCGCATCACGGGCAAGCGTTCATCCCACCATTTGCCAAAGCGGGATTTGGGTTCGTAGCTGGATGCATGATCAGCCATGGCTCACATCCCCCTTGGCAGCTGCAGTCTTTTCCTCAAGCGAGCCGATCACAATCTTCTTGTCCGAAACAAAAACATACGGTGGTACTTCGAGATTGCGGGGCGCGGGACCCAGGCGGATCCGCCCCGAGGTATCGTAGTGCGAGCCGTGGCAGGGACAGAACCAACCTCCGTAATCGCCGCGCCTATCCCCCATTTTTTGCCCCTTCGGAATACAGCCGAAGTGCGTACAAATGCCGACCAGCACGAGCCAGTTCTCGTGTCCTGCCTTCACGCGATTGGCGTCTGTCGCGGGATCGGACTCGGGCAAAGCATCGTTCCGCGCCTTGTTGTCGGCAAGCTTTTCGAGAGGTACTTTGACGGCCGCCTCGATCTCCTCTTTCGTCCGATTGCGAATGAAGACGGGCTTGCCGCGCCACATGACCGTGATCGCCTGCCCTTCCTTGATCGGTGTGAGATCGACTTCGATCGATGCAAGCGCGAGCGCACTAGCGTCTGGATTCATCTGCTGAACGAACGGCCACAGCGTAACTGCACCGCCTATGGCTGCGAACGTGTTACCCGCAACAACCAGGAAATCCCGGCGATTGGCTTCATCGATCTGTGACGACACGTCTGCCTCCCTTTTTGAGACATGTACCCGGACCCTCACCGGGCCCGCTGTCCTACAATCCGGACCCGCGTGCTGCCACGCTTCCTGTGGCCGCGTCCGTACGAAGAATTACGAAGTATCCGTCTGTGTTCACTGAGGGACGGCCGCATTGCCCCCGCCGCACAAATGCGATTTGTTACAAGCTCTTTTGGCACCCTTTGTGCCCCCCCTCAAGGCTGCGAAAGGCGTATCATAGGTGGGCAATTTGGCGCATCACGCCCGTCCGGAAACGCCAAAAACGTGGAATTACGACATGCGCCTTGCGCTCTATCAACCTGACATACCTCAAAACACGGGATCAATCCTCCGGCTCGCGGCATGCCTTTCTGTGCCCGTAGATATCATTGAGCCGGCCGGTTTTGACATCAGTGACAAGGCCTTGCGGCGTGCGGGATTGGACTACCTGGCACACGTTTCATTGGCACGACACAGAAGCTGGATCACGTTCATGGAAGCACAACACGCTGCCGCGACCGCGCCGCGCCTGGTCCTCCTAACGTCAAAAGCCGAAACCCGACACGTCGACTTTGTATTTGAGCCAACCGACATTCTTCTCCTCGGCAGGGAAAGCGCGGGCGTGCCGGAATCCGTCCATCGCGCCGCCGCGGCGCGCATCCAAATCCCGATCCGCGCCAACCTGCGCTCCCTAAATGTTGCTGTTGCAGCCGCCATGGTCCTGGGTGAAGCGCTGAGGCAAGTCGATGGATTTGAGCCCACGACCGAAGCGTGAGACCCTGACAGCAGACTCAACAAGCGACCCAAGGCTGCCGATGCCCCTTGAAGACAACGCTCAGACGACGATCCGACCGTTCGACGCCATCATGCTCTCGGTTGGCGACGGACATTGGATCTACGTCGAACAAGTCGGCACTCCTGGAGCCATGCCGGCTCTCTTTCTGCACGGCGGACCTGGCAGCGGCGCACAACACATGCATCGGCGTTTGTTCGCCCCCGAACGCTTCCACGCCATTCTCTTTGATCAGCGCGGCGCTGGACGAAGCCATCCCTATCTCGGAACAAGGGATAACACCACGCAACATCTCGTTGCCGACATCGAAGCGATCCGTCAGTATTTCGGCTTTGAAAAAATGATGATCGTCGGCGGATCGTGGGGTTCGACGCTCGCGCTCGCTTACGCCGAGGCGCACCCGACGCGAGTCTCCGGCTTGGTTTTGCGCGCGATATTCTTGGGAACCGCTGCCGAAATTCAATGGGCCTTCATCGATGGCCCCCGCATTTTCAGGCCAGACCTTTTTTCAGATTTCGTTGCCTTTCTGCCGGAAGACGAGCGCGCTGACCCATTGGCTGCGTACATCCACCGGCTCACCTCGAAGGATCCTTCAATCCGCGATCCGGCAGCCCACGTTTGGAACGCCTACGAGCGGACGCTGTCCGAACTCGCACCCCATGCCGTATCCCTCAAGGAAATAGCCCGCAGCACCAGACGTCTTCCGCCGACGCCGATCATGGAAGCGCATTACATCCGCAATCACTTCTTCCTGAAACCAGGGCAGATTCTCGCCAACGCGCACCGCCTGTCGGACATCCCGGGTGCCATCGTTCAAGGCCGCCACGACCTCCTCTGTCCCCCACAGAATGCCAACGCCCTAGCAAAAGCCTGGCCGCAGGTCCGGCTCCAATTTGTGGAGACGGCGGGTCACAGCATGACGGAAGCCGGCGTTGAAGCCGCAATCGTCGCAGCAATTGACGAGATCAGCCGCAGCACTATCTGATGCACTCCCAGAGGTGCTCTTCCTCATCTAACCGATCGATCTCCATCCCCTTGAAGTCCCCCCGGGACACAACGCCCCAAATTCTGCCGTCATCGACAACGGGAACATGCCGGAACCCGCCATCGCACATAACCCGCAACGCGTCGATCGCCCGGCCTTCAGAAGAGATCGTAACAGGATTGCGCGTCATGGCCTTTTCAAGCGGAACCGACGTCGGATCGATTCCACAGGACAAGAAACGCACAGCATCGCGCCCGGTAAAGATCCCACACAACGCCCCCTGCAAATCGGTAACCAAAACGGAACCGGCGCGCCGATCACACATCTGACGGCAGGCGTCCTGCACCGTGTCCTCCGCTGAGAGAACAAGCGGCTGCTGATCCTTAATGATATACGAGAGCATGCGATTGGTCATAGTACCCTCGCGACACGTGATACCTAGTGCTCCGGCCCGCTCAACCAAGCAAACGGACCATCCTCGAACGTCCTAACAGCAGACGGGCTCGCGCACATTGTGCCCAGTCAATGTTCTAAAGGTGCGCCGTGCGGCGCTTTAGGCGGCCCCCTCCGCACAAGCAGTCTCCAAATATGCCCGAGCCGGAGCGTGGGCGACGCTCCGGCTCGGATTGCTCTAGAGAGTTGAGAGAGTGAGAGAAGCTATACGAAAAAACGCAACAGACGCATTACGCCGAAGACTACTTGCAGGGGCGGGCATCGATCTGACAATCCCAGGCGCCCCCGCCAGCAGGCAAACACTTTATGGACTTACCCGCAGCGCGCGAGAAACGCGCCCAGTCAGTCCCGTATTCCAGGGCCGTGAATTCGGCCCAAGATCTGATGGCATTGATCCGGGCGGCCTTTTTGGACCGGCCAGTCCCGCTTCCGTAATGCCAGTGATCCCTAAAGCACAGCTTGCCCCGTTCCCGACGCAAATCGTGTGCGTAAGCAAACCCTGTGTCGTCGGCGCGTGCAGACACTCCCACGAATGTAGTAGCAACTGCCGCCAATGCGGCGACAACTCGTGGCGCCATGACCCAATCCCCTTCCTTCCGCGCCAAAAAACACGTTGGAAAGAGAGTGCCCGATTCACGCCCGGCACTCGATAGAGGCGCGACCCCCAAACCTCAAAAGTTTCCGGGCGAGGCAAACACGTCACAGCCCTCCGCTACGGCTCAGGCCACCCTCAATGAGTTGTATTGCCGAAGCAAAAAACTCATCCGCATACGGATACAGTGTGGCGCCGGTCGTACAACGCGCGCCAACTCTCAGAACCGCGGGCGATAGGATCCGTAACGGCGATTGTGCTCGGAATGGGCCGACACAATTGCCCCTGAGCAGCGATCGACGCGCAGGAGAAACCTCCTCCCGGTATCGCAACGTGAGGCCCGGACCACCACGGTCTTGCCGTTGTGCGATACATCCCGGAATTTCTCCCAGCCATCCGATTTAAGGCGAGACTTTATCCGCCAAGGTGGCAGGCACGCATGACGGTGTCCGCGCCATGACCGAGACCGGTCGAAGCGATCGTCGTCATCGTCGTCGTAGTCATCATACCGATCATCATCATCGTCGTCATAATCGTCATCGTCGTCGGCGTAGCGCCGGCCATACCGGTGATCGTCGTCATCATAATCGCGATCCCGCGAATAGCGTGGCGGCGGATGACGATAGATGTCGGCATAACGGGGATCGTCATAGGGCGAACCCTCCTGATAACCGAGATCGGCCGCCGTTGCCGGGCCCGTCGCGCCAAACATGGCGAGAACAGCAAACGACGCCGCAGTTGCAGCCTTTAAAAACATGGGTTTTGCCTCCCGAGCGTGCGGTTGCCTCACCTGCACGGGATTTGGCGCCCTCAGTCCACCCCATGCAACGCGAGCTCTCGCCAGCTTCTGCCCCGGAACATGAACGGGAGATGAAGGGCATCAATTTTGCCTTGCAAAATGGCAACTTGGCCGACTCCGCGAACCTTCGGATACGCCTCATTTCGAGCCCAACCCCACTTGAAACGCTGGCGTTGCGCCCTAAATCCAGGGTGCGCATGCCGCAACCCGCGGGTGCGCCTTTCGCAACCGGTCCGGCCTTTTAGAGGCGGGCCATTCCATGTCGCTTCACTCAAGGAGGATATGCCATGCGACACCCCGATTTTTCCCCCCTTTTCCGCTCGACCGTCGGCTTTGACCGTCTGGTGCAGCTCCTCGATGCCACCACCGGCTTCGACAATGAGAGCGGCTACCCGCCCTACAACATCGAAAGCACCGGCGAGAACCAGTACCGGATTACGGTCGCCGTCGCGGGCTTCGGGCAGGACGAAATCAACGTCGAGGCCAAAGAGAGCCTGCTCACCATCCGTGGCGAGAAGAAGCCTGAAGAGGCGGAGCGGACGTACTTGCACCGCGGCATCGCCGCCCGCAGCTTCGAGCGCCGGTTCCAGCTTGCTGACTATGTCGAGGTCGAATCGGCTGAGCTCAAAGACGGCATGCTGTCTGTCGACCTCAAGCGCAATCTTCCCGAGCGCATGAAACCCCGGTCCGTCCCCATTTCGGATGGGTCCTCACCCAAGCGGATTGAGGCCTCGGCCTAAAGGAAACGGATCTCCCTGGACTTAAGCGGCGGCAAGGCTCCGGCATTGCCGCCGTATCTGTATCCGCAGCCCCAGAATGGGGTGGAAGCTTCCCTGTGGTCGGTCTTGCCCCATCTTGCAAAGTCCGGCAAATTGCGCTTAGAAAGGTCAGCAATCCTGTCCTTTGTCGCCTTGGGGTGGCAGGGGATCGCGTATTGATGAAAGTACCGCACCGGACCAAGTTGTCCCGGTGCATGGTGACGGGAGCAGATCCGTGACGGGTTTTGTGCACACCTTGGCAGGTCGCGCCGTGGTCCACTTGGACCGCAACGGCCGATGCGGTGCTGCCGCGGGAAAGACCCAGGATCGGCTTACATTCGATCCTAAACGAAAACAGGACGCACGACGCCGCTAGGGCTCATCCGCCCGATCGCGGCCAAACTGCGGGAGACCGGAGAAAATGGCTTTCTCCGCCACCCGCAGAGAGAGATACTTACGACAATTGAGCAACAAGCTAAGAAGAACGTTCGGAACGGCACCGGGGATTGACATGAACAGGATCGCGTCAGGGGAACACCCAATGAAGCGCCCAGAGGCTCAAGGCCTCTTCAATCCCGATTACGAGCGCGATGCCTGTGGCGTCGGCTTCATTGCCGACATGAAGGGGCGCAAATCGCACAAGATCATCGACGACGCGCTCGGTATGCTGTGCAATCTCGAACACCGAGGCGCGGTCGGAGCCGATCCGCTCTCAGGCGACGGCGCCGGGATACTCCTTCAGATTCCCCATGCGTTCCTTGCTCAGGAATGTCAGGTCGCGGGATTCGCGTTGCCCGAAGCCGGCAACTATGCCGTCGGCCACATCTTCATGCCGCGCGATAAACGGCTGCGTGCGTATTGCGAAAAGGTCTGGGCCCGCTGCCTCAAAGAAGAGGGCATGAAGCTTCTCGGATGGCGCACGGTCCCTGTCGACAACACGTGCCTGTCCGACATGGTGAGAAGCACCGAGCCCGTGCACCGTCAGGTGTTCGTCGCCCGGCCGGCCGATTGCGACCAGGATGCGTTCGAACGCAAGCTCTACATCACCCGAAAGGTCGTTTCAGCCGCGATTTACAACGCCGCCAAAGGACGTGACATCGGACATTATACAGTGTCGCTGTCCTCGCGAACGCTTGTCTACAAGGGCATGTTCCTCTCCTATCAGGTCAAAGCCTATTTCAAGGATCTCGTCGATCCGCGCATGACCTCGGCGATGGCGCTTATTCACCAGCGCTTCTCAACCAATACGTTCCCGTCGTGGAAACTCGCCCACCCCTATCGCATGGTCGCGCACAACGGCGAGATCAACACGCTAAGAGGCAACGTCAACTGGATGGCGGCCCGTCAAGCGTCCGTCGCCTCTCCGCTCTTTGAAGACGACATCTCTAAGCTGTGGCCCATATCCTACGAAGGCCAGTCAGATACGGCCTGCTTCGACAACGCGCTCGAATTCCTGACCATGGGCGGTTACAGCCTGGCCCACGCGGCCATGATGCTGATCCCCGAAGCCTGGGCCGGAAATCCCACCATGGATGCCAAACGCCGGGCATTCTACGAATACCACGCCTGTCTCATGGAGCCGTGGGACGGACCGGCCGCAATGGCCTTCACGGACGGCCGCCAGATCGGCGCAACACTTGACCGCAACGGCCTGCGCCCGGCGCGCTACCTCGTCACCAAAGACGACTTGGTGATCATGGCCTCGGAATCCGGTGTTCTAACGGTCCCCGAAGAAAACATTGTCAAAAAGTGGCGCCTCCAACCCGGCAAAATGTTGCTCATCGATCTTGAGCAAGGCCGCATCATTGCCGACGAAGAGCTAAAGGCAGAACTTGCCGCCAATCACCCCTATGAAACTTGGGTGAAACGCACACAGATCCTGGTTTCGGATCTGCCGCTGGCAGCTGGCAAGTTCACAACAAAGTCGAATGTCAGCTTGCTCGATCTCCAGCAAGCCTTCGGCTACACACAGGAAAGCTTGAAGTTCTTGATGTCCCCCATGGGTCAGAAGGGCGAAGAAGGCGTCGGCTCCATGGGCAACGATACGCCGTTATCTGCGCTCTCGTCGAAGTCGAAGCTGCTCCACACATACTTCAAGCAGAACTTCGCCCAAGTCACGAACCCGCCGATCGACAGCATCCGCGAAGAACTCGTGATGAGCCTCGTGTCGTTCATCGGACCGCGCCCGAACATCCTCGACCTCGAAGGCATGTCCAATGTGAAGCGGCTTGAGGTTGCCCAACCAATCCTCACCAACGAGGACCTGGAGCGCATCCGCCAGATCGGCGAAGTGGAGGACAACCACTTCTCGTCCATCACCCTCGACATCACCTTTGACGTCGCCGCCGGGCCCAACGCCATGGGCACAGCCATCGATGTCGTCTGCGCGGAAGCAGAAGAAGCCGTCCGCGCCAAAGATTACAACATTATCATCCTGTCGGATCGCGCCGTCGGTCCCAATCGCATTCCGATACCGTCGCTCTTAGCAACGTCGGCCGTGCACCATTACCTCATCAAACGTGGTCTGCGCACCAGCGTCGGGCTTGTCGTGGAAACTGGCGAGGCCCACGAGGTGCACCAGTTCTGCACACTTGCCGGCTACGGCGCCGAAGCGATCAACCCCTACATTGCATTTGACACGCTGGACCTAATGGCGGCCAATCCCGTCTATGCCATGAACCCGGACGACGTGAAGCAGAAGTACATCAAGGCCGTCGGCAAGGCGATCCGCAAAGTCATGGCCAAGATGGGGATCTCCACCTACCAATCCTATTGCGGCGCGCAGATCTTCGATGCTGTCGGCCTGCGCCAAAGCTTCATCGATCGCTACTTCACCGGCACCCACACCCAGATTGAAGGCGTTGGACTGCGTGAGATCGCACGCGAGACGGCCGAGCGGCATAGCGCAGCATTCGGAAACATACCGGTTCTTGCAAACGCGCTCGATGTCGGTGGCGAGTATGCCTACCGCGTTCGCGGCGAAACGCATGTCTGGCGCCCCAACGTTGTTGCCGATCTACAGCACGCCGTACGCGGGGCCGACAACACAGATGCCGCCGAAGGAAAGGTCCCGCAAAAGTATCGTGACTTTGCCCGTGAGATCGACGCGCAATCCGAGCAACTCCAAACCATGCGCGGCCTCTTCCGCATTCGCAGCGCCGAAGAGATGGGACGCAAACCTATACCCCTCGACGAGGTCGAACCGGCCAAAGAAATCGTCAAGCGCTTCTCCACGGGTGCCATGAGCTTCGGCTCCATCAGCCGTGAAGCCCACACCACGCTCGCCATTGCTATGAACCGTATCGGCGGCAAGTCGAACACCGGCGAAGGCGGCGAGGAAGTCGACCGCTTCAAACCGCTGCCCAATGGCGACTCCATGCGTTCTGCAATCAAGCAGGTTGCCTCTGGACGTTTCGGCGTCACCACCGAGTACCTCGCCAACTCCGACATGATGCAGATCAAGATGGCGCAAGGCGCCAAGCCCGGCGAGGGTGGACAGCTCCCCGGCCACAAGGTGGATGCGACAATTGCCAAGGTCCGGCATTCGACGCCGGGCGTCGGGCTGATCTCGCCGCCACCGCATCACGACATCTATTCGATTGAGGATCTCGCGCAGCTCATCTTCGATTTGAAGAATGTCAATCCAAGGGGTGACGTTTCGGTAAAGTTGGTGTCAGAGGTTGGCGTGGGCACGGTTGCAGCCGGCGTCGCCAAGGCCCGTGCCGACCACGTCACGATTTCTGGCTTCGAAGGCGGCACCGGCGCCTCACCCCTCACCTCCATCAAACACGCCGGCAGCCCGTGGGAAATCGGCCTCGCAGAAACGCATCAGACGCTTGTCATCAACCGTCTGCGCGGACGCATTGCCGTACAAGTGGATGGCGGCCTGCGCACTGGCCGCGACGTCGTCGTCGGCGCGCTCCTCGGCGCCGACGAATTCGGATTCTCAACCGCACCACTGATCGCGGCCGGCTGCATCATGATGCGCAAGTGCCATCTCAATACCTGCCCCGTGGGTATCGCCACGCAGGACCCCGTTCTGCGGGCCCGGTTCACCGGCAAGCCCGAGCACGTCATCAATTACTTCTTCTTCCTGGCTGAAGAGGTCCGCGAGACCATGGCCACCCTTGGTTTCCGAACCTTCGACGAAATGATCGGCCAGACCGATGTGCTCGATAAGGACCGCGCCATTGAGCATTGGAAAGCCAAGGGGCTCGACTTCACCAAGCTCTTCTACAAACCCGAGGCACCGGCCGAAGTCGCCATCTATCATTGCGAGACACAGAACCACGGTCTCGAAAAAGTCCTCGATAATAAGCTCATCGAACTGGCGACACCGGCGCTCGACTCCAAAAAGCCCGTGAAGCACGAGCTCGAAATCCGCAACACCGACCGCTCAACGGGCACCATGCTGTCCGGCGAAATTGCCAAGCGCTTCGGACATGGCGGACTGCCCGAGGACAGCATCTGGCTCACCTTCAAAGGAACCGCCGGCCAGGCCTATGGCGCCTGGGGTGCGCACGGCTTAACGCTTGATCTTGTCGGCGAAGCCAACGACTACGTCGGCAAGGGATTGTCCGGTGCCAAGGTCATTGTGCGCCCGGACCCAGCCTCGGGAATCGTACCCGAGGAAAGCATGATCGTGGGCAACACCGTCCTCTACGGTGCCATCCAAGGCGAGTGCTATTTCCGTGGCATTGCCGGCGAACGCTTCGCTGTCAGAAACTCTGGAGCCTACGCGGTCATCGAGGGCACCGGAGATCACGGCTGCGAGTATATGACCGGTGGCTGCGTCGTTGTGCTCGGCTCGACTGGCCGGAACTTCGCGGCTGGCATGTCCGGCGGCATTGCCTATGTGCTCGACGACGCGGGGACATTCGAAGGCCAGCTCAACAAAGAGATGGTCGCACTCGAGGAGATCACAGCCGACGCCGGATTGATGGCAAAGCTCGCCAAAGACAATGGCGAAAGCGCAAGCCGTCCACTCGCAGAGGTGATGCAAGATATGCGCGAGCAGGATGCAGAACGCCTGCACGCCCTCATTGTACGGCACGCGCATTACACCAACTCGGCGCGCGCCCAAACCATCTTAAGGGATTTCGCAGCATGGCTGCCGAAGTTCAAGAAGGTGATGCCGAACGAGTACCGGCGCGCATTGAACGAACTTGCGAAATCGCGCGAAACCGCGGACAAACCCGGGGCCACGATCTGATCCCATGACAAATAGAATTGCCGATTGGCCTCATTCGCAGTATGACGCCGCGTTCCAATTGAGGAACGCTCGGTCCTATGAGGAAGGCACGGAACCAGCCCCTGAAGACAAGAGATGAGCTGAAGAGACAATGGGCAAGCCGACAGGATTCTTGGAGCTGGACCGCGCCGAACGATCGTATGAACCGGTCGAGAGCCGCATCAAGCATTGGCGCGAGTTCGTCAAGCCGCTCGACGGCCCGAAACTGACGGAACAGGCCAGCCGCTGCATGGATTGCGGCATCCCCTACTGTCACACCGGTTGTCCGGTCAACAACCAGATCCCCGATTGGAACGACCTCGTCTACAACGGTGACTGGAAGACGGCTGCCCAGAACCTGCACTCCACCAACAACTTCCCCGAAGTCACGGGACGCATTTGCCCGGCACCCTGCGAAGCAGCTTGCACCCTCAACATCGACGACAACCCAGTCACCATCAAGACCATCGAGTGCGCCATCGCCGATCACGCCTTCAAAGAAGGCTGGATCGTACCGCGTCCGCCTGAGAAGAAAACCGGCAAGAAAGTTGCGATTATCGGTTCGGGACCGGCCGGCATGGCCGCCGCTCAGCAACTGGCGCGCGCCGGCCACGACGTGCATGTCTATGAAAAGCACGCACGCCCCGGGGGCCTCCTCACTTACGGTATTCCCGACTTCAAAATGGAAAAGAGCATCGTGGCGCGCCGCGTGACGCAGATGCAGGCCGAAGGCGTCACCTTCCATTGCAACGTCCACGTTGGCAAAACCGTCACCGCCAAGGATATCGAATCCAAGCATGACGCCATGCTCTTCGCCGTGGGTTCGGAGACGCCATTCGATTTCTTCGCCAAGTCGGACGGGCGCGACCTCGACGGCATCCACTTCGCTATGGACTTCCTGCCTCAACAGAACCGGCGCGTTGCCGGCGAACCCCAGCTGCCGGAAACAAAAGAGATCTCCGCCAAGGACAAACACGTTATTGTCATCGGCGGTGGTGACACCGGCTCAGACTGCATTGGAACCTCATTCCGCCAAGGCGCCAAGAGCGTCACCCAGCTCGAAATCATGCCCAAGCCGCCGGAAAAGGAAAACAAAGCGCTCACCTGGCCAAACTGGCCGCTGAAACTCAGGGTCTCAACGTCTCAGGCCGAAGGCGCCAAAACCGAATTCTCCGTTCAGACAACAGGCTTCTCTGGAGACGGCGGCAAGGTAAAAAAGCTGCATTACGTCCAGGTAGACGCCAAATTGCAGCCGGTTCCCGGGACGGAGGCTACGCTCGACGCTGACCTTGTTCTTCTTGCCATGGGCTTTTCCGGCCCCGTGGAAAGCGGCGCGCTTGAGGAACTCGCACTGTCCGTCGTCCCCCGCGGCCGTTTCAAAGGGCTCGACGCCACGGACCAAGACTACAAGCTCCCTGGTTCTGCAAAGCTCTTCGCCGCCGGCGACGTCCGCCGCGGACAATCACTCGTCGTCTGGGCCATTCGCGAAGGCCGTCAGGCGGCAGCTGCGATTGACGCATATCTGATGGGATCGACGAACCTGCCGCGCTAATTCCGGGTTTAGTCCTCATCCGCACCAAAAGGCGGAATGATGTAACGCTCAATGGCGGTGTCTCGAACGCCTTTCTCGCTACGGGCAACACCACGCACCGAAATTCCAGCCTGGTGCACCGTCTCTTGTGTTCCCGACACCAGGGGATGCCACCAGGCGAGGCCCCGGCCCTCATCGAGGCGCCGGTAAGCACAGGTTGGCGGCAGCCAGGTAAGGCGCCGCACCGCTTTGAGATCAATGGTCAGACAGTCCGAGACCTGCTCCTGACGATTTTCATAGTTTTTGCAACGGCATGTGCCGATATCCAGAAGCTTGCAGGCAAGACATGTCAGGTGCACCTCGCCCGTATCTTCGTCCTCCAGCTTAACCAGGCAGCAGCGCCCACAGCCGTCGCAAAGCCGTTCCCATTCCGATTTTGTCATCTGAGAGAGGCGCTTACGCTCCCAAAACGGTTTTTCGTCCTTGCCCAATTTCGCGTCTCGCCCAATCCTTGCCGCCAATGATAAATAACCCCATGGTACGGTGGCGTGAGTCTGGAATGCCGCCGGAAATCCGCAGTCCAAAGAAGGGACTGCCTCCGCACCACAGGCTGTACGCATAGCGAGAGTGAGCGCCTTGAGCGACTGGTTTTTCAGGCGAGGTCAACGCGACCGAATCATCGACCTCTTTGCCCTCGACGCCAAATTGGCAGCGATGGTCTCGGAGACCTGGGCGGCGGTCCAGGCATGGTGGAACGGAGCCTCGAGCTTTTTCGCCCGGTTCAAGCTCACTGGCTGGAAAAGGCTACTCAACGAGGCGGCATCCGAAGGTTTTACCCTGTGTGCGGCGGGGTCCGTTATCCTCTACGCCATCGCTTTGCCGGCCTTCCTGGAATTCGATGAAGGCAAATTTCTCACGGGCCAGTTTGCTGTCACCTTTCTCGATCGAGACGGCAACGAGATCGGTCAACGTGGCATCCTGCATAACGACGCCGTACCATTGAGCGAAATCCCCGATTCCGTAATCAAAGCCACAATGGCGACGGAAGACCGCCGCTTCTTCGAACACTTTGGCATCGACGCGATAGGCACGCTGCGCGCGCTCATTGAGAACCTACGTGCGAATGAGGTCGTCCAAGGTGGCTCTTCCATCACCCAACAGCTTGCCAAGAACCTGTTCCTCTCGTCGGAACGCTCCCTTCAACGCAAGATCAAGGAACTCTTCCTTTCGTTTCTGCTTGAGGCCCGCTTTACCAAACGCGAAATCCTCAAGATGTATCTCGACCGCGCCTACATGGGAGGTGGCGCATTTGGGGTAGAGGCCGCGGCCCAGTTTTACTTCGGCAAATCCGTGCGCGACGTAAATCTGTCGGAAGCCGCCCTTCTCGCAGGACTTTACAAAGCCCCGACAAGGTTTGCCCCGCACATCAACCTGCCGGCATGCCGGGCCCGCACCAACGAAGTGCTGGATAACCTTGTAGAGGCCGGCTACTACACAGCCGCACAAGTCCACCAGGCACGACTCCGCCCCGCAAAAACACTTGAGCCCAAGACAACCGATAGCCCTGATTGGTTCCTCGATTGGGCCTTCGAAGAGGTGCAGCGTATTGCGGCCGGCAAAGGCGAGTACGTTCTCACCGCACGTACGACGGTCGATCTCGAACTTCAAAAGAAGGCCGATCAAATCCTCACATCGAACATCCGTAAGCGAGGCCGCTCTCGCAGATACGACTCGGGCGCACTCGTCTCACTGGAAACCGATGGTGCGGTCCGCGTGCTCGTTGGTGGCCCAGACTACGGCGAAAGCCAATTCAACCGTGCCAGCCATGCCAAGCGCCAGCCCGGCTCATCCTTCAAGATCTACGTCTACGCGACAGCGCTCGAAAACGGGTTCACACCGAACACCACAATAAGAGACGCCTCACGATCCTGCGGCAGGTGGCACCCGCAGAACTACGGCGGCAGCCACGGTAGTGGCGCGCGCATGCCGTTGTGGCGCGCCTTAGCCCGCTCCTTGAACACGGTAGCTGCAGAGTTGTCGTTCAAAGTTGGACGCGAAAAGGTTATCGAGTTGACGAGGCGCGTAGGCGTCAAGGGAATCCGCAAATCTTGTTCGATGGCGCTCGGTGACTACGGCATCACGCCTCTCGAACATACCGGCGGGATCGCAACTTTCGCCAACGGCGGCAAGAGCGCGACGCCATACGGCATTCTCGATATCGTCAACTCCAAAGGCGAACTTATCTATAGCCGCGACCGCGATGAACCGCCGGCCGAGCAGATTGTAGAGCGCAAAGTCGCGGAAATGATGAACCAGATGCTCTATAAGGTCGTGAACGGAGGTACTGGCCGCCGGGCCAACCTTGAATTCACCAACACGGTCGGCAAGACGGGCACAAGCTCGGGTCCAAAGGACGTGTGGTTTGTTGGCTTCACCGGAAAATATGTGACCAGCGTCTGGCTTGGCAATGATGACAACCGCAGCATGTCCTCGGGCAACACCGGCGGTGGCATGGCTGCGCCAATCTGGCATGCCTTCATGACCGTCGCACACACCGATATGAACATACCCACCGTGCCGGGCCTGGTCCCGCATCCCGTCCAAGTGGCCGAACAGCAGCGCCTCGCGGCTTTGGGACTTGCAAACCCGGACGGTGCAGCAACGGGAGAAGAGGGAAAGAAGTCACTGAGTCTGATGCCGGACGCAACACGATCCGCGCTCGGCAAAATTGCCCGTGCCATGCGCAAGGCAGCTGGCCTACCCGAGCCAGAGCCAACCGAACCAAACATCGAAGACGCCAAACCAAAGAAACAGGGAGCCTCACTCAACACCGATGGCCGCAAGCCTGGACCTCCGCGCTCAGCGCGGGCCCGTAAGTCGGCATCCGCACGGCCAGGTGCGGTCCCACCAGGATCACCCGGCGGCACGCCCTAAGCATTGAGCAACGCATGAGCTTTGCCTTTCATCAGCTGAAGAAACGCGTCTATGCCGCGACCAGCTCTATCGTTCGGGTTACGGCGTTTGTATTGGCTGTGCTCGTCGGAGGCCTCGGCTCCAGCTGCTATATGGTCGATGCCGGCACCAAACTCACGACGGAGAGTGTTGGACCCTGGGTCACTTGGGTCGCCGCTGGCCGCGTGGACGCAGATCCCTATACACGAACCCATTTTGCCCGTCTCGGCGCGTTGCCGATCAGTTCGGACGTCGCCCAACTTTACATCGCCACCACCGATAGCGATGGCAAGGACCTGCATTCCTCATGTGAGTATCAGATCGAAGGTCGCGATATCGCCACCCACTGGTGGAGCCTGACGGTGTTTGATACCGACGGCCGTCTCATCCCAAACTCTGCCGACCGCTTCGCATTTACAAGTGATACGGCAGCACTTCGGGCGGATTCAACATTTACGATTACACTGGGCCGCGACGCCAGGCCGGAAAACTGGCTGCCAACCGGCGGCGCCGGTCATCTTGCCGTTGCGTTTAATGCCGTCGATCTCGGCGTCACCGCCGTGTCGCGCATCGAAGATCCCGTCAAGAAACTCTTGCCGAGAATTACGAGGAGCAGCTGCCGATGAGATCCCTGCTGACCCTCTTGAGGCCGGAATGGAAGCACGTCGCGGCCGCGATTTGCGCCGCCGGCATCCTCCACGTGTGCGTGACGCTAGCAAGCCCCGTGCTGACAGTTTCACCCGCATATGCAGAACTCACCGGCAAACTCGACCTGCATAGGCTTGTCGTGCTGCCGCAGCAAACACCGAGGCGCCAGGCCCTTCCCTACATGGGGCCGGAGTGGCGTTACGCGGCTTGCAGGTTCGAAACCAAGAACGGCCATGTGTTTGTCACGGCCAAGCTGCCCGCCCCCGGCTGGGCCCTTTCGATCTTCACGCCAGAAGGCGACAACATTTACTCCGCCGTGGCGCCACCCGGGCGAACCCTGGACGTCTCGGTAAAGGTGGTCCCATCGGAGGACCGCTTTGTGGGGCTGTCATTAGATGGAGAAAAGAAGACCGTCGGAACCAGACGGGCGCTCACAATTGCTGCGGCAGAAGGGTTAGTACTCATTCGGGCACCCGACCAAGGCACACCTTACGCCAGACGCAACACCGCCATGCTAAAGCGCGCCACCTGCAAGCACCGCGCGTCGTCATAATCCAACGGAAGTCGCGCGCGTCAGTCTTCGAGTATGAGCGTATCGCGCGCCCGCCCTTTGCGACGCTTGGCCTTGGTGGGCTTCGGCGCCTCACTCTCGTCCCAATGCTCGTAGCGTACACCGGGAAAGATCACGATCTCAGCGGAACACTGGGGATCCAAAGACGGCTCCGAAGACTGGTCCCTCGCAGCGGCGGATCGAAAGTTGAGGATGGTAGCCATCAGCGCTTCCCTCGTGAAGAATGCTTCGCGCGTTTCCTCGGAGTCTTTTTTCTGTCCGAATGGCCGACTCAAGTGCACATCCGAATCATTTCTCGATTTCACAGCTGCAATAGTTAAGAGATGGTTAATTTGGTCCATTGCGCAAGTCTGATCACGTCTGCTTCCTAACGAAGTGATAATGCGTTGCCCTGATGCCGCGCTTTACGTGATGCAGACGCACCCTCACAGCTAGAGCGCAAGCCAACCGTCCAGGAAATGACGCCCCGCGCGGTCTTCAACCTCAACGACCCAAAGATCCGAATCGAATTCTGCTTCACGCGCCAAATATGCGTCCGCTTCGCCGTCACCGACACCGTCAGTCGAGAGACACGGTACCCACTGCCGGCCCGCCACAGCATCATCCAATCCAGCGGGCGCAGGGCCAAACAGCAACGACGTCCCGTCCAATCGATTGATCCGGATGAAGACCGCGCCCGCATCGTCGTCGCCGTGACGAACGACAACGGCGGCCACACCGGCTGTCGCGCAACGCCGAATATATCCCTTGACCCAAATTCCGGTCTTGATCCGCATGTCCGCTTTACCGAGATAGGCCCGTCAAGCCGTCCCCTGAGAGCCCGCCGAACTGAGATGGAAGCACTATGCAGACCGCTCGCGCGGCCCGGCTTAAGTCGCGCCACGCCCGCGCAAACCCGAGCGCAACCGAGAAACAGCCATGATTGAGATAAACTAGAGCGCCTTATAACGCCAACGGCGATTCCACTTAGCCAGAATCGCCCAGCCATCCCTTGCGACGATGTTTTTGGGTGGCCGGGAGGGCGAGCGGGGTGGTTCCACCTAACTCAGAAAGACTCTAGCGGAAATCTTTGAGGCGGCCCTCTTCGGCCAGCTTCAATAGCGATGCGACCAAGGCCCCCGAAATGCGCCCCGTTTGCGGCAAACCTTGTCGTGCCTCGAACTTGCGAATGGCACGGATCGTCTTGTTTCCGATACGCCCGTCCGTCTCCAGATGTCCGGCTTTCAATAGCGTCAATGACTGTTGAACAGTGCGAATAACATCCTCGGCTTCCGGTGTGGGCCGGATCGCGATAGAGGCTCCGGGAACGCCGCCAGTCGCACCCCTTCCCAAAATCAACCGCTGCAACAGAGCCTCTGTAGGCCGGCCAGTCAACGCCTGGCCGTTATCCCATTCGTAAGCCATGATCGCGGCGCGCGTCACCATATCGTCTTGAGCGCCCTTGTCCCCAACGGCATAACCTTTCGCCGCAAGCTCTCGCTTCACCCGGCCGGCCAAATTGCCCATGCCGTTAACATTAGAGATCTCCGCCGCCGCAGGGGCACGATCAGCAGATGTCGCCCTTTGCAGCTTTTCGGGCGCATGACGAATCCCAGACGTCTCAACCGGTGCCGAGCCAGGAAAAATAATCCTTTTGCTCGACCGCGATGCATCGATCGGCTGCAGATGAAACAGGTTGATTGTAAAGACCAGGCTCATAAGGCCAAAAAGCACGAAGCCCGCCTTGAGCCGATTGTGGTGCGCCATTGGCATGTTCCCGGTGCCGCCGAGGACGGAACCCAGCCGACCTCCTCCCGATTATGAAAATCGGACCGTAAACACCCCGTTAATTGCACGGGCAACTTGAAACAAGAGATGCGCAGGCAATCGTTCAAATTCGCAGCAAAATCGCTGAAAACTAGACCATGCCCAGGCGCAAATAATTGAACTCTACCCGATAGATTTCACGGAATTGGTGGCTCCGGATTGGGGGGCCGCCAGACCATTGGGGGAGACCATGTCTTTCATTCGAACCGCGATCATCGTGTCCGTCGCCGTTGCGGCAATGCCGTCCGATCCGGAAAGCCAAAAACGGCTCTATGAGCGCACGGCCGCCGCCGTCCATTGGACGGTGACCTTCTGTGATCGCAATCCCGCCACATGCACCAATGCAGGCGAGTACTGGGACGCGTTTCTGACAAAGGCCCAGTTTACCAGAGAACTCGCTTATCAAACCTACGAAAACTACACGGCCAGCGAAACAGACGGCGCGCCCTACGCCAACGCCACATACAGCAATAACGCCGCGCACCGGTTTGGTACGCTCACCCGGGAAGACTTGAGGCCATCTTGGCGTGGTCCCGTGCGCCGGCAGGGAATCTGAACCCACGGTGCCCCCAGCGGTCACCTGCCACGGCCGTTACCCCTTGCAAGCCCAGGTGCACAAAGCCTAAGTGTCAGTCACGTGCTATGCCGTTAGCAAGCGATCGGAAAAGACTGACCTGACATGACCCTTGCGGATATCCGCGCCGATTTTGAGCTTCTCGACAACTGGGAAGACCGCTATCGCTACATAATCGAGCTTGGGCGCAAGCTTCCTCCAATGCCGGAGGAGCTCAAGACGGAAGCATCGAAAGTGCGAGGCTGCGCAAGCCAGGTCTGGCTTGTCAGCCATACCAAACAGGCACCAGGTGGTGGCGGCCAGGTTCTCTCGTTCGAGGGTGACAGCGATGCCCACATCGTCCGCGGCCTCATCGCCATCCTATTTACCATATATGACGGCATGAGCCCGGCAGAGATCGTCGGCCACGACGCGGAAGCCGACTTTTCAGACCTCGATCTCAAGGAGCACCTGACACCTCAGCGCTCGAACGGATTGGCCTCGATGGTCGAGCGCATCCGCGCAGATGCCAGAAGCTCACTCGCCGGCGCTGCAACCGGCTGACGGGTCCTCCGCCGCGTCAGCGGCCGGCCGGTATCCATCGACACCCCAATGCCGGATCGCTGCGCGAGATGCCCGGATTTCCCCAACCGGATTTCCAAGTCCATAATGTCGAGCGAGCATATTGAGTGCATAACCCAGAAGAAGCTTACCGGAGCGGCGCGGCCAGCTAAGTTCACGCTCAATCACTTCCAGCCCCTTTAAATGACAGCAGACATCAATCAGAAGTCCTGAAAATTCCGGCCCCACGGCCGCCATTGCACGACGCACGCGTTCCCGCGCAGCAACAACGGCATCCCGCAACTCGATGTCGGCCCCGGGCGCCCCCTTACCCCTTCCCTCTCCGTTCAAGCACGCCGACCAACTCGTCGTCACACGGGGCGTCATACGCGCAAACCAGAAATCCGCCCGAAGCCGCTCGGCAGCATCGATTTGTGCTTGCGAAAGAAGAGGGTTGCCGTCTTTGTCCCGTCGCCGGCTTAGCCAGGCGATTGGGCTCTCACGCGCATCAAGACCGGGACGGTGCGGCAGAGCCGCGCCTCGGGATTTTTTGGGCTGTGACGGCATATTGTCCTGCATTTGCGATTGCGACGCTGACGAGTCTCCCTCACTCACAAGGCGCCTAAGCTGCGCCCGGCCCATACGCGATAGTGCCCAGCCCTCACCGGATCCTCTCGGTTGCACCCACGAATTTCTGACGGCCTCGGCCCAGACAGGTCCCGGAATATCGAATGTTTCGTCGCGCTGTGAAGCACGACGAGCAACGACACGTGCACCTTGTCTGTCTGAGAAAGGTACAGCGAGCGCCCCCGAGCGGCTCAAAAATCGCAAAGTCCGCTTCATCGACCGGTTCACAACCTCATCTATGGGATCGGCCATTTCCAGTTCATGGATCAGCATTGTCCTATTGTCCGGTCGCCTCGCACGCTTCGCGCCGCGCTAGCAAGGCCCGCGTAATCGACTCCAGGAGCTGCATGACCCGCTCGAACACGGGATCCTCTCGCCGGTCCTCAATAACCTCACAGGCATGTGCCGCCGTCGTACGGTCGCGGCCAAAGAGATTGCCAGTATCCTTGTAATTCAATCCATATGTAACATGCGCGAGATACATCGCCACTTGACGCGCAAGCGCTACACGCTTGCGTCCACGTGTAGGACTACTGAGATCGACGCGGGGAACGCGAAACACCGCCATGACCGCATGCTCAATTAGGACACGCCGGTCATCAACATCATCCGCGCACGATGCCCTTCCAATATTGGCAACTCCTTCAACGTGCCCGGATACGGTCATCAGTCCTTGCATCAGGTAGTCCCCTGCGTTCACAATCGTCCGCATTGTCCCGCTAAAATGGGCAGAGCAAAGAGTACATGTGCACAACTTTCTCGCCACCGAATTCTAGGCAATGAGTGAACGGCGGGGATAAGTTTTCTTACCGAACATCGTCTCTTCATTTATCCGCGTGCGTCACAACCGTGAGAATATTCTCAATCACCGTCGGACACGACAGGAAATAATCAATGAATTGAACTTGCCCTATGCATTGCGTGAGAACCTGTTCGAAACAAAGCACAAAACATCGCATAAAAATCGACTCAAAATACCCTTGCACGAAAGTACACCGTGAGCGCGGACTACCAACATAGGCTTCCACAAACGAAAAGCTCAAGACGTTATGACAGACGTCGTGACTTGCCAAAACTCATCTCAGTCTGGCCTCACGAAATCGATGACCACTCGCGCGCCGGACGCGCCCAAATCATTGCAAAGCTTGAACGCGCGTTACGGGCCGAACGTCGACGCGGAATCTCCGGTCACTGGACGTATGACCTCGCCCGGCATTGCCAGCTTCGTGAAGCCGTCAAATTAGAGAAAGCTCTTGCAGGTTCAGTGCCGGCTCAACGGAATACAGGTAAAAATCAACGTCGCGTCCCGAGGCCCATCTTTTTCGCAAGATCCGATCGCGCACGCGCATAGTTCGGCGCCACCATCGGATAGTCCGGCGGGAGACCCCACTTTTCCCGGTACTCCTCAGGCGACAAGTTGTAATGCGTCCTCAAATGGCGCTTGAGCGATTTGAACTTCTTCCCATCCTCGAGGCAGATGATGTAGTCGGGCATAATTGACTTTTTGACGGAAACACGCGGCTTCGGCTCATCTTTCGGTGCGCCTGCCGAGTTCCCGGTTGTACGGCTCAGGGCTTCATGCGTATCATTAATGAGTTGCGGGAGATCGCTCGCCGAAATCGCATTCTTGCTCACATAAGCGGAAACAATCTGGGCGGTTAATTCGACCAGATCAGGCTTTAATTCACTACCGTCTTCTTCCATTTGCAATGATCCCAGCAAAATGCTTCCCGTGTTAACTGGCAAGCTCCCAGCAAGCACGCACAGTCAAGAGTGAGAACACATACTCCAATAGTCCGGTTAGCATATAGATACTTCAGTATCACAAAGACGAACTCGAATGCTGCACTTGGCACAACACTCTAAAGCCTTGGACAGTATTTGAAAACCAAAGTCAATCCCATATACCAACTGTCACCGACTAATGCCATACATGCCAATTGGGGTCATTAACCCGAACCCAAAAGAGGCCGGACACACAATATCAAAGAGGAGCACGCCTTGAGCGATCCTGCCCCAAATGAAGACTCTGTCGTCCGGCCGCCTGTCGCCGGCCGCCGGCGCCAGACGCATACCATCCATGGCACCACTGTCGAGGATGATTACGCCTGGTTGCGCGCCAAGAATTGGCAGGAGGTAATGCGCGACCCGACCCTCCTCGACGCCAACATCCGCGCCTATCTGGAGGACGAAAACGCTTATACTGAAACGGCTTTTGCGGATACTGCAGTCCTGCAGCGTGACCTCTTCGAGGAGATGAAGGCACGTCTGAAGCCCGACGACCGCACAGTTCCCGCTCCGGACGGCCCGTTCGAATACTTCTCAACCTTCGTGAGCGGTAAACAGTACCTGCGCATTCTGCGCCAACCCCGCGGCACGACCGATGAGGCCATACTCCTCGACGGAAACATCGAAGCCGATGGCAAACCCTATTGGGATCTCGGCGGCCATGGCCACAGCCCCGATCATAAACTGCTCGCGTTCGCCATCGACGACAAAGGATCGGAACTCTACACGCTTCATTTTCGCGATATGACCACCGGCGAGACCCTCGCCGACGTTATTCCTGATACCCGCGGAGATTTCGTCTGGGCCAATGACGCACGCACGGTGTTCTACATCCGGCTAGACAAGAATCACCGCCCCCGATTCGTCTATCGGCATGTCATTGGCACACCGGTGGAGAGCGACGTTCTCGTCTATGAGGAAACCGACACGAGCTTTTTTGTAGCGTTAGAAGAAACGCAATCCTCGAAGTTCGTCGTCATCAACGCCCATGACCATCAAACGAGCGAAGTTCGCCTGATCAATGCCGACGCGCCGGCAGAGCCCCCAAGGCTGGTCGCCGCACGCCAAACCGGGCACGAGTACAACGTCGAGCACCACGGCGACCAACTTATCATCACAACAAACCTCGGCGGCGCGGAAGATTTTCGTATTGTCGGCACACCGATCAACGCCACGGATCCCGCGAATTGGACCGATCTCGAACCGCATCGGCCCGGCCGTCTTATTCTCGAAAACGTTTGCTACCGCAACCACATGGTCCGCCTGGAGCGCGAAGACGGACTGCCGCGCATTGTCATCCGGCGCATGACCGATGGCAAAGAGCACGCCATTGCCTTTGACGAGGAGGCCTACGCCCTCGGCCTCCATGCCGGCTACGAATTCGACACCTCGACCATCCGCTTCCGTTACTCCTCCATGACCACGCCCGCGGAAACCTTCGACTACGACATGGAAACCCGCGAACGGACGCTTCGCAAACGCCAGGAGATTCCGAGCGGCCACAACCCCGAAGACTATGTCACGCGGCGCCTCTTTGCGCCGGCAAGCGACGGAGAGCTTGTCCCTGTGACGCTTCTCTATCACAAAGCCACACCCCTCGATGGATCAGCACCCCTCTTCCTCTACGGGTACGGCGCCTATGGCATTTCTATGCCCGCAGCGTTCTCCAGTTCGCGCCTGTCGCTCGTCGATCGCGGCTTCATCTTTGCGCTCGCCCATGTGCGCGGCGGCAAAGACAAAGGCTACCGCTGGTACACCACCGGCAAACACGACAAGAAGACAAACACATTTACAGATTTCATCGCCGCCGCCGAGCATCTCATTGCGGAAGGGTTGACAGAGCGTGGACGAATTGTGGCCAACGGCGGTTCGGCCGGCGGCATGCTTATGGGCGCGGTTGCCAACATGGCGCCCGATCTCTTTCTCGGCATCATCGCCGACGTTCCCTTTGTCGATGTCTTAAATACGATGCTCGACAAAGACCTGCCGCTCACCCCGCCCGAATGGCCGGAATGGGGAAATCCAATCAAAAGCAAGGACGACTTCGAGACGATCCGGAGCTACAGCCCGTACGACAACGTTGCCGCGCAGGCATATCCCGCCATCCTTGCCTTGGCGGGTATCGCCGACCCGCGCGTCACCTATTGGGAACCGGCAAAGTGGATCGCCAAACTCCGTGTCTTCAATACGAGCAGGAACCCCATCTATCTCAAAACAAACATGAGTGCGGGACACGGCGGCGCGTCGGGCCGGTTCGACTCACTGAAAGAGCTGGCGATGCAATACGCTTTCGCATTGAGGATCGCCGGAAAAACCGGCACGCCAACATCGTAGTCTTCGTGAGAAATGTTACCCGCCGCCTCTTTGAAACGCGATGTCAAAACGGCGAACAAAATCCTCGCGCACTGATTCTGGCACGCCTTCAAACGTTAGACGCACAGTCGCACGAGGAAGCGCAAGCAAGCCGCCGAGCGTAACGCCACCGACTGGCTGATACGTAATCCCCGCCCTACCAACCTCCAGATCGACATCCGCGCTCGTCGTGCCCGCCGCAATGCTCCGGCCAAGAAAAACCGCGAGGCTCTTCTCGAATTCCGTCGCGGAAAGGCTCATTGTTTTTTCGATGACTTGCGACGCAGATGCCGCTCCGTCTCCCGATGCGTCGTAATCGGATCGTGTCATGCGATCACCGGGACGCCCGTCTTTCAGCGGCGACCTGATCAAACACCTTCGCGAATTCAACGGCGCCTGAATTTCGAATATTGGTGTCCATACGCTTGTCGAGCGCAACCAGCAGTTCAGCCGACGTCTTCCCACGAACAACCGTGTTTCGGTAATACCCATTCCGCGAGAAAAAGTTCGTTGTCGGCACCTTAAGGCCAGCCGGACGCATCATTTCCAACGCCGTTGCAGGCCCTGCCAAATTCATCAACTCGATTTCGTTGCCGGCGAGCCGGAATATGCCTTGCTTTTTCGCATACTCCTTCAGCCCTTTGATCTTGATAACCTGCAACCACGGTCCGATATCGCCATCCAGATTGATGGCGTGGATTCCCTTACCCTTGGACGTGCGCGCGTAAGACATATGCCGCGACCATTTGTTGGGAACGCTTTTCGCGGCCGCCGTCATCTTCCTCAAAGCCGAGATCTTGGCATTGAGCTTGGCCGCACGTTCCGGGCTTGCCCCGCGCGCCATACGTTTCAACCGCGCGATGAACACCGGTCCGCTGGTCACCAATTCGCTCACCGAGTTCGCCGCAAGAAGCTGTGCATAACCAATGGCCGTCGAAATCGGCTTGCCCGTCTTCTTAATTGGATGAATACCAGCCACCATATCAGCCGTACCGAGCCCGCTTGTTTCCAGCGCATAAATGCGCACCACCTGATCCTTGGTGAGCCCAAGCGCCAGCGCCTCACGCGCATAGCGGACTTTGAATTCCCGTTCAGGAATGCGCTCGGGCACGAATCCGAATTGTGCCTTCGCATGCTTCAGAAAATCGGCAAGGCCAGGTCTCCGCTTCGGTGGCGGCCGGTCCTTCTTCTTTTTAGCCGTGAACGCGGCCCAGCGCTTGGCGAGCTTCCGCGTCAACTTCGGGCCCTTGTAGACGGGCGGATAGTCGGTGACATAATCTTTGACGGAGTAGACCGCATTTCCCGACGCGCGCTTGCGTCGTCGCTTATTGCGTTTATCGACAACCCTGCGCCAGTACGCATCGACCTTGAACCCGTGTGTCACATCGGCGGCCAGCCAGTCATTAAACAGCTTTCTTTCGCTTGCCGATAGGGTTGCCGCGAATTCCTTGGCACCACGTGCCGCCAGTGCGGGACTAACGGAAGCTGCGCACAACAGAAGTAGCATCAAAGCGACAAAGCCGGACCTCAAGACGCGGCTGGAATGCTTTTCTATGTTCGCAGCTGCCACCACCTGATTCCTCCCGAATCTCAGCCCTGGTACCATGCAGCCCTGGCCCAAAAAAGGGCAGGTGGACGCAATTTGGGGACACATCCTGCGGCCATCTGGTGATTTCCGGGACAGCGCGCGCTATATACCTCTCTTCCATGACACTGACCTCGACCCAGATGCACCCAGCGTTTCGCTCAGCCTCGGATTTCCAAAGAGTTGCGCTGAAGAATCTGCATCGCGCGCCCCAGCTCCAGCCCGTGACGAAGACGAGTGTCTTCTCGCCCAGCGACTTCGATCTCAATCCGGGCGCGCGGCCCGAACTCTGGAAAGGCGGATTGGGGACGCCTGCGGCCGTGCTGGTTCCCGTTGTCGCCCGCACGCCGTTGACCCTGTTGCTGACCCAGCGCACAGACCACCTGCCCGCACACGCCGGGCAGATTGCGTTTCCCGGCGGCAAAATCGACCATAAGGATGGGGGCGCGCGCGAGGCCGCCTTGCGCGAAGCGGAAGAAGAAATCGGTCTCGACCGGCACCTCGCCGAACCGCTTGGCTATCTCGATACCTACCGAACCGTCACCAACTTTGCCGTTGTGCCCGTTGTGGCTTTGATTGACCCCGAATTTGCGCTCGACCTCAATCACGACGAAGTTGCAGAGACATTCGAAGTCCCCTTGTCCTTTCTCATGGATCCGCAAAACCACGCCAAGCATTCCCGAAGCTATGCGGGCAATGAGCGATACTACTATGCGATGCCCTATGGCGAACGCTATATTTGGGGAGCCACTGCGGGTATACTCAGGAACATGCACCAAAGGCTCTTCGCGACATGATTAGAATTGTCCTCGAGAATATCCTGCTCTTCCTTCTGCCGAGCCTTTGCTATGTGGCCTACATCATGCTGACCCGGCCGGAAAAGACAGCCGGCGCGCGCGGGGCCGAAAAGGCGGTCGCCGTACTCGACGACGCACCCCTTCTCTGGTTGTTCGGGTCCGGCGCCGTGCTCGTGATCATTACCTTGATTTTGTTTGGGTCGACCTCCGGCGGAAAACCCGGACAGCACTACGAGCCGCCCGTCCTAAAAGACGGACAGATCGAACCTGGCAAGATCAACTAGGCTCATCCGATGTCTCACCCCCCAACGGACCGCCCGCCCAGTCTCGCTGGCGCCGAGTGGCTGACTCGGCCGGAGACACAGCGGCTGCTCAAAGCCCTGGAAAAAGACGGCATAGCTGCGCGCGTGGTCGGCGGCGCCGTCCGAAACGCGCTCTTGGATGAACCGGTCAAAGACATCGACATAGCGACGACGGCACGACCCGAAGACGTGGCCCGCCTTGCAACTGCGGCGGGCCTCAAAGCCGTCCCCACCGGACTCGAACATGGCACGGTGACCATTGTTGTCGAGCACATCCCATACGAAGTAACAACTCTGCGCCGTGATATCGAAACATTCGGCCGGCACGCCCGCGTCGCCTACACCACCGACTGGGCCGAGGACGCCCGCCGGCGCGACTTCACCATGAACGCACTCTATTGTGACGCTGCGGGAACAGTTCACGATCCTTTGGGCGTCTATTCTGACCTGGAACAACGCCGCGTTCGCTTCATCGGCGACGCGCACGACCGCATTCGCGAAGACTATCTCCGCATCCTCCGGTTTTTTCGTTTCACCGCAGAGTATTCAGACGGCGACCCTGATCCGGCCGGCATTGCCGCCTCATCGGAGCTTAAGGACGGCCTGGATCAGCTTTCCGGCGAACGCGTCCGGGTAGAGCTGCTTCGGCTCCTACAGGCACCGGGCGCAGTGCGGGCGCTCGATGCGATGGCCAAAGCAAACATCCTCACCTGTGTCCTTGGAGACGCCGCAGATCCCAGCCTTCTCCACCGCATGGCCGCTATCGAAGACGCACTTGACCTATCCCCGGATCCGCTGCTGCGTCTCGGGGTGCTCACACTTTTAAGACCCGGTGGTGCCTTGGGCCTCAGAGACCGGTTACGTCTTTCGAACAGCGAATACGAACGGCTTGCGCGCTTGGCCCTGAGCGATCAGGCCTTCGATCCCCAATCACCTGAAACCACCGCACAGGCATTTCTCTATCGCCATGGAGCGGAGGCCTTTCGAGATGGCGTTCTTCTCGCCTGGGCCCGATCGAACGATCCCGCAGACAACGAGGCTCGCCGCAACCGCGCAACGCTTGCCGAACGCTGGACCCCACCCGAACTACCCATCCGCGGTGCAGACGTCCTCGACCTTGGCGTCAAGCCTGGGCCGGACGTCGGCCGGATCGTGTCGGCCTTTGAAGACTGGTGGATCTCGGCAGGCTTCCCCATGCAACCCGCCCTCATCGCCAAAAAATTAACAACCCTCGTCGGCACGGAGCCCGAACAAGACTGATCTTGCAATACGCCCTGATCACGCGGCCTGGCAGTGGTTACCAACCCGTAAACAAGTGTTTCCGATGCTGGGCCAGGTGCGCTACAACAATCTCTCCTGCGTGAAAAGAGAGAGTTGTGCGTCGCATGGAGGAAGATGACGAGGTTCTGCGGGCGGTGAGAGCCAAAGCCCGGCGTGACGTCCATGCCGCATTCGGGATGGTGACGTTCATTGCGCTCGCCATGGCACTTGTTGCCCATCACGATCCAGCGGCCCTTGGACTCCAATTGCATGACGGCGACGCCGTTGCCAATGGAATGCTCTTCACCGGGGCCGCCTACGTGCTCATTATGTTTGCCTGGGATCGGATGTTCTGGGAGCGGACATAATCGGGTCAGAAGCGTCTACCAACTCCCGTGCCGCCCGGACCGATTGATCCCATGCGCCCGTTCGTCGACGCGGAACAAAAGCCGGCGAATGCCAGCTCCACGCGCAGTTTGAGCTCTCTCGCACGCTAACCCCAGAACTCAGACGCGACGGCACCCGCTCCAGCAAACAGGCGAATGCACGAACACGCAACAGCATTCATGAGCTCGCGGCACGCGCCTGAGCCGCAAAGCTAAAGCTGCTTCGGACCAAATTCCTCAGCTCGAATGGGGTCCCTGCATTTGACGCAGCGCCGCTTCGATCCGGCGCCAGTCCTTCGCCTGCTGCGCATCACCGGCCTTTTCCAGAGCAGCCGCCTTTTGCGCCGCCTCTGCGACCGCCCCGTCGCCGTGAGCAGCCTTTAATCTGCGAGCGTGATCTTGAATTTCAACGGCATCCATCACGAACCTCCCGCTGCTAACATCAACACACAGCCATCTGGGATGGGGTCACGCAATGACAAAACTCAATCTCTGGCAGGCAAGACAAATGGGGCCAGACCCGCCGGTCCAGCCCCATAGGGAGAAGAGTGTGATAGGAGCGCTTAGAAATCCATGCCGCCCATACCGCCCATGCCGCCCATACCGCCACCCATCGGCGGGGCAGCAGCGGCCTCTTTCTTGGGCTTCTCGGCAACCATCGCTTCAGTGGTGATCAAAAGACCGGCAACCGAAGCGGCATCCTGCAAGGCGCAGCGCACGACCTTTGCCGGATCAATCACACCCTCCGACACCAAGTCTCCGTATTGGCCCGTCTGAGCATTAAACCCGAACGCATACTTGCTGTTTTCGAGGATCTTGCCGACCACAACAGACCCGTCTTCTCCAGAATTCTGGAAGATCTGTCGGGCCGGAGAGGACAGCGCACGGCGCACAATCTGAATGCCGACTTTCTGGTCATCGTTCTCAGCTTTGAGCGCATCGAGCGCAGTGATCGCCCGCAGCAAAGCCACGCCACCGCCGGGGACAATACCTTCTTCGACAGCGGCACGCGTCGCATGCAACGCATCGTCAACGCGATCCTTGCGCTCCCTCACCTCGACCTCCGTTGCACCGCCGACCCTGATCACGGCCACGCCACCAGCAAGCTTTGCCAGACGCTCCTGAAGCTTTTCGCGGTCGTAATCCGAGGTCGTCTCCTCGATCTGCGCCTTGATCTGCGCCACGCGGGCCGCAATATCGTCCTTCTTACCCGCACCGTCCACGATCGTGGTGTTGTCCTTGTCGATCGTTACAGTCTTTGCGCTACCCAGCATCTGCAAGGTCACGTTTTCGAGTTTGATGCCAACATCCTCGGAAATCACCGTGCCACCCGTCAGCACTGCAATATCTTCGAGCATAGCCTTGCGCCGGTCACCGAAGCCCGGAGCCTTGACAGCAGCCACCTTCAAGCCGCCACGCAGCTTGTTGACCACCAGTGTTGCCAGCGCCTCACCCTCAACGTCTTCTGCGATAATAAGAAGCGGCTTTCCGGACTGCACCACCGATTCCAGAACCGGCAGCATCGCCTGGAGGCCCGAGAGCTTCTTCTCGTGAATCAGGATGTACGGATTCTCAAGCTCAGCAATCATCTTTTCGGCGTTGGTGACGAAGTAGGGCGAGAGATACCCGCGATCGAACTGCATGCCTTCGACGACATCCAGCTCAGTCTCAAGGCTCTTGGCTTCCTCGACGGTGATGACACCCTCATTGCCGACCTTCTTCATGGCCTCAGCGATGATCGAGCCGACCTCGGCGTCACCGTTGGCCGAAATCGTGCCAACCTGCGCAATCTCATCGTTCGAAGTCACCTTCTTGGCTTTGGCCTGAAGTTCGTCAACGACGACTGCGACGGCTTGTTCGACGCCGCGTTTAAGGTCCATCGGATTGGCACCGGCAGCAACCGACTTAGCACCCTCGCGCACAATCGCATGCGCCAAGACCGTCGCCGTTGTCGTGCCGTCTCCCGCAAGATCGGCTGTTTTCGCGGCCACCTCGCGCAACATCTGCGCACCCATATTCTCGAACTTGTCCTCGAGCTCGATTTCTTTGGCGACGGTCACGCCGTCTTTGGTGACACGCGGCGCACCGAAGCTTTTCTCAAGGACAACGTTGCGGCCCTTGGGTCCAAGCGTGACCTTGACGGCATTGGCAAGAATATCGACACCGCGCATCATACGCTCGCGGGCTTCCTGCGAAAACTTGACGTCTTTGGCTGACATTCCTTTTGAACTCCCGAATGGAAATTGAAGACATGCAAAGCAGCACCCCGATTTGAAATCGGAGCCTGGTGCGCACTAGGTTCAGGCGGCGGCTTTGACCGAGGACTGCCCCTCGAGAACGCCCAGAATGTCGCTCTCCTTCATGATGAGCAGGTCCTCACCATCGATCTTGACCTCGGTGCCGCTCCACTTACCGAACAGCACCCGGTCGCCGGGGCTGACATCCAAGGGAACGATTTTGCCGCTTTCATCGCGAGCGCCGGGCCCGACGGCCACCACCTCACCCTGCTGAGGCTTTTCTTTAGCGGTATCCGGAATGATGATTCCGCCAGCGGTCTTCGTATCTTCCTCAATCCGCTTGACGACGACGCGGTCATGGAGGGGACGGAAGGACATGAGCTAACCTCTTGATTTTCAAAGATTGCTATCCAGAGCGCGGCCGTTGCGGCCGGCCAGAACGGCCGGGCGGCCTGCGCCACACGAGCACGAGTTGCAGCACCCACTGGCCGCCTTATCCCGCGCGCACGCGTATATGGGTGACACCTGTTAGCACTGTCAAGAGGTGAGTGCCAAAGTCATGGCTTCCGGATCCCCATCAGCATCGGCCCCAGCCGCTGGCTGAGGTCAGCACGCCCGACGGACGGGGCATAAAGGCTGGAAACGGAGCCATCGAGATAGAGCGCATCACGGCACTTGAGCTTGTCCCGAAAGAAACGCGCGAACCTGTGAAAGGTGACCCTGCTGACCGACAAGACGAAGGACGCACGCGTCCCGTCGCGAATGCCGACACCATTCCGAATGTGAAGGGACTGCGAATGCGGCAAGAAAGCGGGATGCAGCTTGCCGTCGATCACCAGCATTGGCCCGGATTGGGTTGCAAAGCGGACATTGGGACGTGTCCGGGCAAACGCCGTCGTTTCAGAAACACCGAATGCTCCGGGCCCCCAGTAGAAAACGCCGTTAGGCTTCAAATAGAAATTCCCGCGCCCTGATCGGGTGTTCAACGGCGCAAGTTCTCGGCCGCGCTCGATGTACAAACCAACAGGCGTAAGATCCGGTTCGTACATCCCGGCATTCATAGCAAAATCCGGCACCGCACCGGTCTTACGTTCGGCGGCAACCAACGACCCTAAGGATCCAAGGGGCGCACCCTCAGCCGTACGCCATCGTAACTCAACACGATCCCGTGCAAGATCCAGTTCGCAAACGATGAAGGCCTTGGCTTCAAAGCTAACGTTCTGACAAAGACCCGCCCTCGTGTCCGCCGCCGCTAAAAATACCGAAAGAACAACTGCGACACCCGAATACAGGAATCCCCGACAACCAGAACAGCCCTGCCTCATAATCTCCAGCACAACTCAATCACCAACATCAACGCGCCCATGAGTAGGAAACGCATAAATGCAAACGCCACCTGCACGTTATCTGATGCACAGGTGGCGCAATTTTGTCGTGAGATTTGGAGGCGCCGAAGACACGCACATCGCGATCAGACCGCGAAGTCTTCCTGCTTCGCCCCCCGCTTCAACTTCGCGACAAGCCAGTTCGGTTTACGCCCACGGCCCGTCCATGTCTGTGACCGATTATCCGGATTGACATACTTTGCCGCCGACCGGCCCCGCCCGCGACCACGACCGCGGCCAACACTGTAAATATCGCCAATTGTGAATCCGGACGACGCCAGAATGCGATCAATCTTTTTTTTCACTTCGGCTTTTGCTTTTTCCCGCGCCTGCGACTTAGCCTTGGTCAGCTTCGCTTCAAGATCACGAAGTTCCTTGAGCGACAGCTTATCGACATTGATAGCCATACGTATTTTTTCCCGTCGTTTTTGTACTTTGATATGCAGGAAATTCGAGTTTCCATACAATCGTGACTGGAATATCCAATCCCAACCGTATTGACACGCAATTTTCTGTCGCAGTCACGAAAATAAATCAATTAGGAGATAGCCCATTCAAAGAAATATCTTTAAATTAGGAACAAAAGGCGACCGCAGCTTATCCGTTGCCGAATTGAACCAATTCCACCCGGGGAAATACGCATTTTGTCGTGTCAAATCAGGCTCTCCGCTATCATTCTGACCGCAATGCATCGATGGGATTGAGAAAAGCCGCGCGCCGGGCAGGAAAAAAGCCAAAGACAATGCCCGTCGCCCCCGCAGCACCAAGCGCCAACGCAATAATACCTGGGCCAACGGTCACAGGCCATCCGGCAAAGAAGGCAATAAGCCCCGAAATTCCAATTCCCAAAGCAGCGCCAATCACACCGCCCAAAAGGCAAAGTGCGATAGCCTCGACGAGAAACTGACGAAGAATATCCTGGCGCTTCGCTCCCACGGCCAATCGAAGCCCGATCTCACGCGTCCGTTCAGTCACAGAAACGAGCATAATATTCATTATGCCAATACCACCCACAACCAGCGAAATGACAGACGTACCGGCGAGCAGCCAACTTAACGTGGACAGAACCTCGGTACGCGCGCGTATGAATTCCGATAAATTGCGTACCCTGAAATTATCCTTCGCGCCCAGCCTCGTTCGGCGGCGTTCCCGCAGCAGCGTTTCAAGCTCCTCCTGAGCCGTCACAAGATCAGAATCACCGTCAAACTTAACATAAATTGTTCCGACCTGATTGTTTTGCACCTCACTCTTTCCCAATACGCGATTGCGGGCCGTTGTAATAGGCATGAGAAGGATGTCGTCCTGATCCCGTCCAAAACCAGATTGGCCTCTCGGCCTCAGCACGCCAATGATCACAAACGGAACGTTCTTCACACGGATGCGTGCACCGACCGGATCTTCGCCGGGAAACAGTTGCTTCGCGACCGTTGCCCCGATGACGGCAACACGCTGAGCCGAGCGAACATGGTTGGGCGAGAGTCCTTGCCCAGTTGCGACCGGCCAATCCCGCACCGTTGTGTAATCCGCACCCACACCCGAAAGGGTTGTCGACCAGTTCGCGGCGCCGCGCACCACGGGACCTTTTTCGTTGAGCTGACCAGAGATCGCGACAACGTCTGTCACGCTTTTCCGAATGGCTGCCACGTCACCGTCGGAAAGGGGAATCTCCGTGCCCGCCCCGCCGGACCGGCCTCTAAAGTGGCTCGATCCCGGGAAGATAACCAGCATATTGGTCCCGAAAGCCTTGATCCGCTTGTCGACCTGGTCGGAGGCACCGCTCCCCAAGGCCACGAGAATAATGACCGAGGCCACACCAATAACGATACCGAGCGTCGTCAGAATCGACCGAAGAAGATTGGCCCGGAGAGCCGTCAGAGCGATCAGAAAGCTTTCCCAGAGGTTCATTCCGCAGCCACCCGCACTTTGGGATTGGACCGCACGTCGTCTGCGACACGGCCGTCCCGGAACAGAACGCGTCTCTTGGCCCAAGCCGCCACATCGGCTTCGTGCGTCACCACAAGGACCGTAATGCCCTCGTTATTTAGCACTGCAAAGAGCCGCATGATCTCTTCCGAGGTCTTGCTGTCGAGCGCACCGGTCGGTTCGTCGGCAAGCAAAATCTGCGGATTATTAACAATCGCGCGCGCAATAGCGACGCGCTGTTGCTGCCCGCCCGAAAGCTGGTTCGGCAAGTACCCTGCACGATCCTCCAGTCCAACCTGCTTCAGCCGCGCCATTGCCATCGCCGCAACATCGGACGGCCTGGGATCGGCATAAAGAAGCGGAAGCATCACCTGCTTCAAGGCCGTCGTCCGCGCAAGCAAGTTAAACTGCTGAAAGACAAAGCCGACCGATCGATTGCGGAAATCCGCAAGTTCGTCGGCGGCGAGTCTATCGAGCCGCTTGCCGCCCACGCTAATGGTCCCCGACGTCGGCGTATCGAGCGCACCGGCGAGATTCATAAACGTCGATTTGCCAGAACCCGATGCGCCCATGATGGCAACAAAGTCACCGGCCGCAATATCGAGAGAGACGCCGTCGAGCGCCGGCACCTGCTGCTCGCCCATGGCGTAAACCTTGGTCACATCCCGCGCCGAAATGAGTGGTGCCGCAGATGCCGCAGGACACCTCGTCTCTCTTGGCTGGGACCCACGCGCCGTCACTCGGTCACCTCGCGTGCACGGACAATAACGGCATCCCCCTCCTTGAGGTCACCGCCCAGGATCTCGGTGAATTGATCGTCACTAAGCCCAAGACGTACACCGCGCTGCACGGGCAAACCGGACTTTGCCAACACCCACAACGAAGCGTAGCGAACAGTGTTGCGCCCCTTTTTCCATTTATCAAATCCCGAGCGCTGCTCATCCGTTAGCAACGGTCCCAAAACCCGATCGATCATGCTGGTGATACGCTGACGGACGTATGTCGGATTCGGGCGTACGTTTCCGATCCGGTTGGGAAAACCCGAACGCATATCCCGCCGCAAGTCCGCAAACCCGCGCTTCAATGCACCCTCCTGCGCCGCACTCAGCTGCAACTCCGATTTCAGGTGCTCAATCGTGCGCGCAGACCGGTCCTGCCCGGCCTGCTGACCTGTACGCGCCGGCGCACGCACAGCCGCCTTAGGCTTAAAACGCAAGGCATCGTTCGACACGCGCAGAGCATCATCTTTGCGCGACGTCTCAATTTCCACGTTGGCCGTCATACCGGGGAAAAGCCGCCGGTCGCCGTTTTGCGCCTCAATGATCACCGCATACGTCACCACATTATTGATCTCGGTGGCTGCCAAACGAACCTGCGTCACATGACCGGTAAACCGCCTGTCCGGATAGGCATCGACGGTAAAGACGGCAGGGTTACCTTCGGAGACAAGGCCAACATCGGCCTCGTTTACCTGCGCCTCGATTTGAATAAGCGACAGGTCCTGCGCGATCTTAAAGAGTTCAGGCGCCTGCAGGCTCGCCGCCACTGTTTGACCGGGGTCGACCGTCCGCGAAATGACGGTGCCTTCGATGGGCGCACGGATATCCGTCCGCTCCAAATCGATCTTCGCTTGATTAAGCTGAGCGTTGCGCTGCGCGATCGTGGCCTTCGCGCTCGCAATCTGCGCTCTGGCAACCGCGATATCCGCTTTAGAAACCTCCACGTCGCGCATCGCCTGATCAAGCGCCGCCGTCGAAGCGAAGCCTTTTGCCTCGAGTGATCTTTGCCTTTTGAGAGTGCGTTCTGCCAGCCGCCGCACCGACGTCGCCTTTGTGAGAGCCGCCTCCTGGTTTACAAGCGCCGCCTCAGCCACAGCAAGATCGGCCTTGCCTTGTTCCACACGGGCCTCGAATGTCTGAGCGTCAATCGTAGCAAGCAGGTCCCCGGGCTTCACGCCGCTATTGAAATCGACATTGACCGTCTCGATCTGCCCCGAGAGCTGCGAACCAACACTCACGGTGACCCGAGCCCGTACGGGTCCGGATGTGGCAACAATCTTCCGAATTGTACCCGTAGAAACCGGCACCGTTTCGTAAACGTAAGATCCCTCCACCGCGCTTCCGATCCCGAGCATCCACGCCAAGGCAAGGCTTGCCGCGGCGAGCGGAAACCCGAGTGTGAACAGATATCCGAAACGCTTCGTCATGGTGCCTCAAATGGAGAACCGCCTTTCATGGCGGACCGCCAGCTCTGAGCCTTAAAGGGAGCAATATGACCTCCGACTGAACGACATGTCACTGACACGCGGCAAACCGGTATACCTCTGGCACGCCGGACCCGGATCACAGCCCCAAATCTCACATCCTCCTTAGCATTGGGGCCCCAATGCGCCGGTTCAAGCCCACCATCAGCCCGCAGGGCCCGCCCCACCGTCGATGAACGGCACATGAACGGCATATTCAGAGGGAGTTCACGGCAAGGCCCGTATGGTCTACGGACCCTGAAATCCATCTTCCCCGGCGTGATCCACGGGGGCCGAGCGCTCAGGGTCGCGCGGCCCCCTTCTTCTTGGAACATGAGCCGGTTGCGGTCCGTAACGCCACCACCTGTAGACGCAGGGATCGACTTGGCGGGCGCGCCCTCTCCCTCAAAGATTAAATCTTGGCAAGGCTATCCCGCCGCGACCGAAACGCCGCTTTGCGCAAGGATATCCCGCGCACGCTGCCAGAACAGCCACGACGGCCGAACAGCCGGCAAACGGCATATCGGCGCAATATGAGCGCACGCATGACGGTCAATCGGGGGAAACTGGCGCGAGAGACGGGACTTGAACCCGCGGCCTCCGGCGTGACAGGCCGGCGCTCTAACCAACTGAGCTACTCCCGCGCACCAGGAGCGTCCGCTTGGCACGACAAGGCCCTGCGGCGTTCAGGAGCAGGTGAGATACGGGTTCAGGCGACCCAAGTCAAGCGAGCTCAAAAGGCCCGGATTCACGAGTGCCAGAGCCGGCAGCGACGGCAAATCCGGTCGCTCAAATCGCGCCTCAGACAAGTCCTCTTATCCCCGCACGGACATGAACCGGCGTCCTCTCACAAGAGAACACCGATCATCGCCGGACAGGAGAAGTGGAGAGGCTTGAAGCACCCGCCAACCGCAGCGACGGTACGCAGGCTTCGTAAGGAAGCAACGCGACCAAAATAACCACGGGCAGATTGGGCGTGGCTGCGACGCGCAACAAACATCACAACACGCGCAGGGCTGGCGTGGCGGCGCACCGAAAACCAACGCGCGGCGGGTTGGCCGGCGGCGCCGCGCAAATGTCAAGTGTGTTGGTGTGGCGGCTGCGCGCAACATAAATTGGTGGGCGGTGAAGGGATCGAACCTCCGACATCCTCGGTGTAAACGAGGCGCTCTACCGCTGAGCTAACCGCCCGGGAAAACTGAGCACACAGAACAAAGGACCGTGAGCCCGAAAGCCAAGACCGGCGAACCTGCCGACCGCTTCAGCCTCTCACGGCCCAGAGCGCTTTAGTTGAGAGCGTCCTTGAGCCCCTTGGACGGGGTGAACTTCGGAACGCGAGACGCCGGAATCTGGATCGTCGCGCCCGTTGCCGGGTTGCGCCCCTCGCGCGCCTTGCGATCGGTGACCTTAAAGGTCCCGAAATCGGGAATGCGAACCTCGTCGCCCCGCTGCATGGCTCCCCGGATGTGGTGAAGAATGGTATCGACCGCAACGGCTGCCTTGTCCTTGGTGAGTTCACACTTATCAGCGACCGCGTCGATCAAATCTTTCTTGCTCATATCATGGGTCCTTGTTTCAGGGATTGCACGGATGTTGGGAGCGTGAGCCGGTTATCGGGAGCTCAGGTCTCCGCCGCTCACAGCAATGACGCTGCTGCATCCGCAACAGTTGCCGGAAACAAGCGCCCAAAAGACGGGGCCGTCAAGAGGCAAATCGTCAGTTTTCGCCCGAAAATGCTGGGGAAATCGCCGTTCAGTATGAACATCGGCAAGAGAAAACCCCGGCCGCGAGCAGCCGGGGCAATTTTGGCGTCAAACGCCGTTCAAACCTGAAACGCAAGGCGACATGGTTAATGCGCGATCAGTGCGCCGTGAGGCGCGAGCCACCCTTGCCGTCTTCGGCGGAAACAGGCGCCTCCTCTGCGGACTCTTCCCACGAGATTGGCTCAAGCGGCCGGACCAGGGCAGACTTGACTACCTCTTCCATCCGAGACACGGGAACCAGCTCGAGCTTCTCCTTCACTTCATCGGAAATCTCGGCGAGATCCTTCACGTTCTCCTCAGGAATGAGCACGGTCTTGATACCGCCGCGCAAAGCAGCCAGCAGCTTTTCCTTAAGGCCGCCGATGGGAAGCACCCGGCCACGCAACGTGATCTCGCCCGTCATGGCCACATCCTTGCGGACGGGAATTCCCGTCAGCACAGATATGATCGCCGTCGCCATCGCCACACCCGCCGACGGTCCGTCCTTGGGAGTCGCGCCTTCGGGCACGTGTACGTGGATGTCCTTCTTCTCGAACATCGGCGGCGGAATGCCGAAATCGACCGAGCGCGATCGCACATACGCATTCGCAGCCTGAATGCTTTCTTTCATCACGTCGCGCAAGTTGCCCGTCACCGTCATCTTGCCCTTTCCGGGCATCATGACACCTTCGATGGTCAGCAGCTCACCGCCGACTTCCGTCCACGCGAGCCCAGTGACGATTCCGATCTGGTCCTCGAGCTCCGCTTCGCCGTAGCGGAACTTTGTAACTCCGAGATAATCCTTCACGTTCTCGCCCGTCACCGTCACCGGCGTGTCTTTACCGGTAAGGATTTCCTTGACGGCCTTCCGCGCCAGCTTGGCAATTTCGCGTTCAAGCGATCGCACACCGGCTTCACGCGTGTAGCGGCGGATGATCTCCAGGATTGCGCTGTCTTCAACCACCCATTCATCGTCCTGGAGGCCGTGGGCACTCCGCTGATCGGGGAGAAGATGACGTTTGGCGATCTCAACCTTCTCGTCCTCGGTGTAGCCCTCAAGACGAATGATCTCCATCCGGTCCATCAGCGCCGGCGGAATGTTGAGCGTATTGGCCGTTGTCACGAACATCACGTTCGAAAGGTCGTAGTCGACCTCAAGATAATGATCGTTGAACGTCGCGTTCTGTTCGGGGTCCAGCACCTCGAGAAGCGCGGCTGCCGGGTCGCCCCGGAAGTCCTGCCCCATCTTGTCGATCTCATCGAGCAGGAACAGCGGATTGACCCGCTTCGCCTTCTTCATCGACTGAATGACTTTGCCTGGCATCGAACCGATATAGGTGCGCCGGTGCCCGCGGATCTCAGCTTCGTCGCGCACACCGCCGAGGCTCATGCGTACGAACTCACGCCCCGTGGCGTTGGCCATCGATTTGCCAAGTGAGGTCTTGCCGACGCCGGGAGGACCGACAAGGCACAAGATTGGCCCTTTGAGCTTGTTGGTGCGCGCCTGGACAGCAAGATACTCGACAATGCGCTCCTTGACCCTTTCCAAGCCATAGTGCTCGGCGTCGAGAATGCGCTGTG
Source organism: Hyphomicrobium sp. (assembly GCA_965222835.1). Lineage (GTDB taxonomy): Bacteria > Pseudomonadota > Alphaproteobacteria > Rhizobiales > Hyphomicrobiaceae > CBDCUQ01. The sequence continues at coordinate 943,361 of CBDCUQ010000004.1, read as the reverse complement.
CTTCGTCCAGGTCCTTCTTGACCTTGCCCTTGATCCCCCAGGGGATCGACAACAGCCAGTCGAGATAGTTCCTGACAACCGTCGCTTCGGCCGACATCGGGCTCATCTGCTTGAGCTTCTTAAGCTCGGCGATCGCCTTGTCCTTGGCTTCCTTCGAGAGCTTGGTGTTTTCGATCTTCTCCTCAAACTCGGAGATATCGTCGCGTTCCTCGCTGTCGCCCAGCTCCTTCTGGATCGCCTTCATCTGTTCGTTCAAGTAGTACTCGCGCTGCGTCTTCTCCATCTGACGCTTGACGCGCGAACGGATCTTGCGCTCGACCTGCAGAACAGAGATCTCGCTCTCCATGAGCGTGAAGACCTTTTCGAGACGGCCTGAGATAACCGTCGTCTCGAGAACGTCCTGCTTGTCCGAGATCTTGATGGCAAGATGCGATGCGATCGTATCCGCCAGCTTCGAGTAGTCCTCGATCTGCGCAATCGTTCCCAAAACCTCCGGAGAGATTTTCTTGTTGAGCTTGACGTAGCTTTCGAATTGCGACACCGCCGAGCGGGCCATCGCCTCAATCTCGTCGCGCGAGCCCATCTCCTCGGAAACGCGTTCGACCTCGGCTTCAAAATACTCCGCGTTGCTTGTGTAACGGGAAATCTTCGCACGCGCCGTTCCTTCGACCAGCACCTTCACCGTACCGTCGGGAAGCTTCAGCAGCTGCAGGACAGACGCAAGCGTGCCGACCTTGTAAATTGCATCGGTCGCAGGATCGTCGTCGCCAGCGTTCTTCTGTGCCGCCAGGAGGATCAGCTTGTCGGCCCGCATAACTTCTTCAAGCGCAGCGATCGACTTCTCGCGCCCGACGAACAACGGCACAATCATATAGGGGAAGACGACGATGTCGCGTAGCGGAAGGACCGGATAGATCTCTTTGCTGCCGCCCTTGTCTTTTGCAGGCTTGTCTTCGCTCATAGTCCTCTTGTCTCCGCACGGGCACCCTGAAACGCTTTACTCTCGGCGCTTCGGACGCTCTCTTGACGTCTCATATTCGAACTCGTCTCACCTCCGCAAAATCGACATCTCCGACTGTTTGACTGCCGACCTGAAAGCGTCCCGGGTATTGACCGGCACACACGCTAGACCGGAAACTTAGACTAAGTTGGGCGTTCCCGTCCCGCCAATCAAGAGCTGCCGAAGCGCCTTCAAACCTGCCCCGGCCACGCATAGCAAAGAGGTCATGCCTTGTTCTGGCACCACAGGCTGCACATGGCGCGCGCCCATATTGACCTCATTAGGATGCCGTCGAACCCTTCTCCTCGGCGCGATCCGAATAGATCCGCAACGGCTTGGCCCCGCCTTCAACCACCTCGGGACCGACCACGATCTCCTCGACGCCCTTAAGCGAGGGCAGATCAAACATCGAGTCGAGAAGAATAGCCTCCAGGATCGAGCGCAAACCACGCGCGCCCGTCTTACGCTCGATTGCCTTGCGGGAAATTCCCTTAAGCGCATCCAGCGTCATGGTGAGCTTGACGTCCTCCATCTCGAACAACCGCTGATACTGCTTGACCAACGCGTTCTTCGGCTCGCTCAGGATCTGCACGAGAGCATCTTCGTCCAGATCCTCCAGCGTCGCGATCACCGGCAAGCGGCCAATGAACTCGGGAATGAGCCCAAACTTCAGAAGGTCTTCGGGCTCGACCTCACGCAAAATATCGCCTGTGCGCCGCTCATCGGGCGCCATGACACGTGCACCGAAACCGATGGACGTACCCTTGCCCCGGCGAGAGATGATCTTCTCAAGACCTGCGAACGCGCCGCCGCAGATGAAAAGGATATTTGACGTATCGACCTGCAGGAACTCCTGCTGCGGATGCTTACGTCCACCTTGCGGCGGAACCGATGCAACAGTTCCTTCCATAATCTTCAGAAGCGCCTGCTGGACGCCCTCGCCCGACACATCGCGTGTGATCGACGGGTTATCCGATTTGCGGCTGATCTTGTCGATCTCGTCGATGTAGACGATACCCCGCTGCGCACGCTCGACGTTGTAGTCGGCATTTTGCAGAAGCTTCAGAATGATATTCTCGACGTCCTCGCCAACGTAACCGGCTTCCGTAAGCGTCGTTGCATCCGCCATCGTAAACGGCACGTCGAGGATGCGGGCGAGTGTCTGTGCCAACAGCGTCTTGCCGCAGCCCGTTGGGCCGACCAGCAGAATGTTCGACTTGGCGAGCTCAACGTCATTGTTCTTGCCGGCGTGATTGAGACGCTTGTAATGATTGTGAACGGCCACCGAAAGGACGCGCTTGGCATAATCCTGTCCGATGACATAACTGTCGAGAACGGACGAAATCTCCTGCGGGGTCGGCACGCCGTCGCGAGACTTCACGAGGGTGTTCTTGTTTTCCTCGCGGATGATGTCCATGCAGAGTTCAACGCATTCATCGCAGATGAATACCGTCGGACCGGCAATCAACTTCCGGACTTCATGTTGGCTCTTTCCGCAGAACGAGCAGTAGAGGGTGTTCTTTTCTTGAGCCATATCCATTTCTTCCCTCGGGGGAGGGCCGGTCGATCCCGGTATGCCGCCTACCTGATCACCCGGACCGATGGGCAAAGCCCGCCACGTGGAACGCGAACCGAGTACCGCAATCTGAACACGCTACGCCCACTCAGATCAAGATTGCATTAACGCCCACATTAAGGCCAAGGCCCATCCCGGGACCGGATTACCACACAGTTACTTGGCAACCATACCAGAGCCAGGATTCGTCCTTAGTTTCCGGTAATTTCGCCACCGCATACTTAAGCGAGGCACCAGGCAAAATCCAGGCCGTTTCAGACGCCCGAAGGCCCGTTCTGCAGCCCAGTGAGACAGAATCACTCGGATTTTTCCGGACTCGGCTGAGCATCGACTTCTTCCCGGCTGCTCAAGACCTTATCCACGATACCGAATTCCTGGGCTTGATCAGCACTCATAAAGTAGTCGCGATCCAACGTTTTATCGATCACCTCATAGGACTGGGAGGTATGCTTGACATAAACCTCATTAAGGCGGCGCTTCATCTTAATGATGTCTTCTGCGTGCCGCTCAATGTCCGAGGCCTGTCCTGAAAATCCGCCCGAGGGCTGGTGAACCATAATGCGGGAATTGGTCAAAGCGAACCGCATGTCCTTTTTGCCCGCACACAACAGGAGCGACCCCATCGAGGCCGCCTGGCCGATGCACAGGGTGGCAATCGGCGGCCGGACGAACTGCATGGTGTCATAGATCGCCATCCCGGCTGTCACCACACCCCCCGGCGAGTTGATATACATCGAGATCTCTTTTTTCGGATTTTCCGATTCAAGGAACAAGAGCTGCATGCATATCGAGGAAGCCATGTGGTCCTCGATCGGACCGGTGACGAAAATGATGCGCTCTTTCAATAGCCTCGAAGGCAGATCGTAGCCGCGTTCGCCGCGCGCCGTCTGCTCCACGACCATCGGCCAAAAGGTATTCGTAAGGGTGGCCACAGGATCGTGCATGGGAATCGCATCTCCTCAAGAATATTCGACAGGCGCCAATGGGCGCACACTTCAAGACCCGGAGCCACCATCGCGTGACTCCCCGCGCGCATTCAATAGACCACTCCACCTATGCACGCAAAACTCTCCCGTAAGGGTGGCGGCAAAGCGGCAGCGCCCCCGCACTTTTCCGGCTTTTTCCAGGAGCTTCCACCCCGGGAAACGCCTTGTAGCTGCGCCCCAGCCGGCCCTCAGCCGTCACGGGCCACCGGGCCTGGATTGCCCACTCTCGGGACGCGCTATCGTCCGCCAGCAGGACCCGGCCGCCCCCACCAGCTATGATTGGCTCACCTCTTCGGCCGCCTTGATCAGCTCCTCCCGCGAGACCTTCTTCTCAACCGGCTTGGCCTCTCCCAGGATGAAATCAATCACCTTGTCTTCGAAAATCGGCGCCCGCAGCTCTGCGATCGCCCCCGGTGTCTTCTCAAAGTACTCGTAGACCATCTTCTCCTGGCCCGGATAACGGCGGGCTTGTTCCATCAGCGCCCGGCGCAACTCGTCCTGGCTGACCGAGATTTTGTTTTTGTCGCCAATTTCCCCAATGACGAGGCCCAAACGCACGCGCCGCTCCGCAATCCGCCGGTACTCCTGGCGCAGCTCCTCCTCAGACTTCTCTTCATCGCCAATAGATTTGCCCTGGCTTTCAAGATTCTCGGTGAGTTGTTTCCAGATGCCCTCAAATTCGCGATCGACCAGTGAAGGCGGCAGTTCGAAGGTGTGTACTTTATCGAGCATGTCCAAAAGCTCGCGCTTGAGCTTGCTGCGCGAAACCGACTCCAGCTCACCACCGATCTGCTGCGAAACCATCTCTTTGAGCTCATCAAGGTTCTCGACCCCGAGCCCCTTCGCAAGGTCTTCATCGATCCCGGGCTTGACCGGCTTTTCGACCTCTTTGACTGTCACGTCAAAGACGGCCTCTTTTCCGGCCAGCTCTTTCACGGGATAATCGTCTGGAAACGTGCCCGTCACATTGCGCTGGTCACCCTTACCGACACCCTTGAGACCCTCCTCAAATCCTGGAATGAAATTGGCGTTACCCAAAACCAAGCTAAGGCCTTCGCCCTTGCCCCGATCAAACGGCTCGCCATCCACGGTGCCGGCGTAATCGATAGTGACGCGATCGCCCTCCTCGGCCTTGCGCCCTTCCTCCGGCAGAAACGTCGTATTGCGTTCCGCCAAATCGGAAAGGGCCTTGTCCAAATCCTCGTCATCGACGTCCGCAACCAGCTTCTCCAGCTTCAAGCTCGCAAAATCCGCGACCTTGAAGTCCGGCAGCACCTCGAAACTCATTTCATACGCAAGATCAGCCTTACCTTCGATCACCTGATCGATGGAATCGGGTTCTGCAAGCGCAATTTCGGGCATCGCAGCCGCGCGCTCCTTGCGCTCCGAAATCGCCTTGGTACTCGTATCCCGGATCACCTGCTCAACAACTTCGGTCATTAATGAGCGGCCATAGACCTTGCGGATGTGATCGATCGGAACCTTTCCCTTGCGGAAGCCCTTGAGCTGAACATTGCCCTTCACTTCGTCGAGCCGCGAAGAAAGGCGCTCGCCGAGTTCCGCGGCACCGACGACAACCTTCAGCTTGCGCTTCAAACCTTCAGAACTCGTCTGTGTAACCTGCATGCCAGCTCTCGTTTCCATTCCCCGTGATGCGCGGCCGAACGCGAGGGGCACCTTTGGCGCATCTCACGTCCCACCGCAGATCAGCGAATTCTCTGGTGCGGACGGAGGGACTTGAACCCCCACGGCTTTCGCCACCAGAACCTAAATCTGGCATGTCTACCAGTTCCACCACGCCCGCGGCCACCTGTCCCATCGGCCCCCATCTACGGTAAAGCCCACGATAAATGAGCGCGCTGCGGCGGGGTCGCGCATACCCGGCGCGCCTCGAATTCCGTCTATGATCGCGGGACAGGAGCGCGACATATACGGGCCGGTGCCGCCGAGATCAACTCTCAAGATTGCAGCACCCGGCCCCTGCTCCCGACAGGCCTCGATTGCCCAAAAACAGTGAAGGCCGGGCTTAGGTGAGCCCGGCCTCCTGGAGCCGCATCGCGGCTCGCTGCTTTCCCCCGGCCTGCCCCCTATTTGAAGGCCGCGTGCGCGCAGCAGTCACCCGCCCCGAAATTGTACCGCAGTCCGACCTTGACCTCATGCGCAGCGAGATCGTCAAAGTTGACACGCGGATTGACAAAGAATGCCGTATCCGAGCGCTCGGACGCGGCTTTCCCGAAATCGATGTACCGATAGCCAACATCAACCGTCGCACGCGACGTCAGCTGATAACCGACACCCGCCATCAGCGACCAGGCAAACGCGATGTCCCGGCCGCCGCGGATCTGATTGGTGAGTGCGGGATTTTCCGTGAAGTACACATCGTCGACGATGTTGTAGGCGACGCCGATTCCTGCACCGACATAAGGCGTGAAACCGCGATAGGTGCCGAGGTCCTTATAGCCGTTGAGCATCAGCGTGTAGCTGGTGATGCTGGTATGCAGCGGGTCTTGGAAGAAGGGACCGGGAACCGGCTGCCACAACGGCGGTTCGCCGTCGTATTTGTGATCGCCATGATAGCCGACGACGATCTCACCGCGGAAACCATGACCCGTTCCGCAACCGATACCTCCCTCAGCGAACCACGTGTCCTCAAAGTTGATATTCCGTACGTGGTCAGCAATGAAATCGCCGGTCACCGCATCGGTGACAGGCCAGGTGACATCAGGATCAGCCGAGCCGGAGTAACCGACGTCCGCCCGGACGTAACAGTTTCCGGTAGCAGGTACGGCCGCCATCGGTCGGTATTCGTCCTTGATCGAGCCCCTGTAAGACCCAAAATCGGCAGCACCGGCGTCCGCAGCGACAAGCCCCGTTCCGGCAAGACCCGCTGCCGCCCAAAGCACTGCAGTCCACGTCCTCATGATCAAGAACCCTCTCGACAAGGCGCTCAGGCCCCGCCCCGCGCCATCATTCTCGCAGGCTCACAGTGCGCACATCCGGTTAAGACAGAGTTAAGTGGCGTTTCAGGATGAAACGAAGGTGCCCTTACGCACTGGGGTTTTGCTCGGCAGCGCGCTTGAGATCGGCCAAATCAGCGAGCATGGCCCGTTTCACGGCCCCCTTGAAGAGGGTCGCGAGGGGCACGCAGAGCCAGGCCAAGAAGGAAACCGGTCGCCCTTCAAATTCGAGTCGAAGCCGTGTCCTGGAGGAACCATCCGCCTCAAGATAATGCGAAGCCCGGTAGTGCGTTCCGTGGTTCTCGGCGGTCAGCACCAAGCGCTCGGGCGCAACAAGCTCCGCCACCGTCATCTCCTCCGTGGCCTCGCGCCCATGCATCCGCCGCGTCTCGCGAAAGCGCGTTCCGACCCGAACAGGGCCCTCGGTCAGCAGTTCGACGCGATCGATGCCCGAAATCTGATCCGGCCAGCCAGCGATATCGGAAAGAACGGAGAAAACATGCTCACGTGGCGCTGCAATAGATGTTTCAAGGCTCAACAACATCAGGCCAGCCCTTTCAGACCCTCAACCGCCGTCCCGTCGGCCGGATGCCGTCCGCCGCACTACTCTGCCGGCCCAGTCTCGACCGGTAGACCGTTTTCCTGCCCCCACTCGGCCCAGGCCCCGTCGAAAACAGCCGCATTGGTCTGACCAAGAACAGCGAGCGCAAGCGCCAGCATTGCTGCCGTGACGCCGGATCCGCACGTTGTAACAACGGGGTCGCTCGGATTAATCCCGGCATCGGCAAAAATCTTTGCCAGCTCGTCCTTCGACTTCAAGGTTCCGTCGGCATTGAGAATGCTTGAAGACGGAATGTTCTTCGAGCCCGGAATATGTCCCTGGCGAAGTCCGGGCCGCGGCTCCGGCTCCGCACCCTTAAAACGTCCGGCAGGCCGAGCATCCACGATTTGCATGTTCTTCTTATCGACATAACTCTTCATGTCGTAGAGATCGCGCACCAGCTCATTGTTTTGAAGCGCCGTCCAATGCCGAGGAGTACGCGGCGGCGGTGGCCCGTCTTCCAGTGGCCGCCCCTCGGCCTTCCACTTCGGAAGTCCGCCGTTTAAGACAGCGACATCCTGATGCCCCATGGCCCGCAACGTCCACCAAACGCGCGCGGCCGAAAACAGGCCATGCGTGTCGTAGACGACGATGCGCATACCGTCGCCCACCCCGATCTTCTTCATGCGCGACGCAAACTTCACGGTTGACGGCAACATATGAGGCAGCGGCGATTTCTCATCGCTCAGATCGTCGATATCGAAAAAGAGCGCACCGGGAATGTGCTCCGTGAGATATTCGGCCTTCGCGTCTCTCCCAGACGTCGGCAGATGCCAGGAAGCGTCAAAGATAATGAGATCCGGCGCCTCCAGATGGGTCGCAAGCCAATCGGTGTCCACGATCCAGTTCTTGGCAGTATCCAGCACGCTCGATCTCCGTCGGGATATTGTGCATATGGAGCGCCGCACGGTACTGCGGTGTCGGCGTCCGTTGTTTTTCTAGTCCTTGTGATGGTGAGCCGGGAGGGGATCGAACCCTCGACCCCATGATTAAAAGTCACGTGCTCTACCGCTGAGCTACCGGCCCTCCGGGGTGCGCTGCTTGTAAGGGTGAGGCCCCTCCAAGGTCAAGGCATCGGCAACAGGCCAAAAGCCTTGAATTCAGCCATTATGCCGCGCCGAGCTGTCTCCTGTGCGAAAAAGCCGTCTCCGCACCAGGCCCCGATAGGTTTATGAGACGGATTGTCTCTTTCAATTTCATTTCCCCGGCCCCAGACATGCCTACGACACCCCCCCGTCACACCTAAGACACCCCTCTGACACAGCGCTCATGTCCCCGACGTCGACCACACGATCTCCTGACCACCCCGGCGCTGCAAGCGACCGCCTGAAAGCGATCGGGCTCATGGTGCTTGCGGTGATGGCATTCTCGGCCCTCGACTCGACGGCCAAGTGGCTCGTCACCCGGGAACAGCTTCCGGTAACCCAAGTGGTCTGGTTTCGCTTCATCGGCCAGTTCGCCGGTCTCGCGATTCTGGTACCCGCCTTGGGCGTCATGAGCCTGCGGGCCCTCTTCACCACCAATGTCCCCGGATGGCAGCTTATCCGCTCGATCCTTATGGTGGTAACGACGGCATTCAATTTCCTTGCTCTTCAATACCTGCAGCTTGATCAGACGATCACGATTGTCTTCCTGGCGCCTCTTGTGGTCGCGTTGCTCGCCGGCCCCATCCTCGGCGAGTGGGTCGGCTGGCGGCGCATGCTGGCAATCCTTGCCGGATTTGGCGGCGTCGTCGTTGCGATGAACCCCGGCGCCGCAGGGCTCCATCAGGGCATGGCCTACGCCTTCGGCGCCATGTTCGCCTACGCCCTCTTCATTCTCTTAACGCGATACATGGCCCCGTTCGACCCGCCACTGGTCACGCTCTTCTACTCGATGTTCGTTGGCGCGTTCCTTGGTGCCCCGTTCGCACTCGCGGATTGGCAGATGCCGGGAGATCCGGTCGGCTGGATCCTACTTTTTTCTCTAGGCCTGTTTGGCGGAACAGGACACTGGCTCTTCCTGCACGCGTATCGCCTCGCACCGGCGTCATCCGTCGCGCCGTTTCTCTATACCCAGCTGCTCACGATGGTGGCCTTCGGCTACATCGTGTTCGGCGATACGCCCGGTGCCTGGACACTGGCTGGCGCCATCATCATCGTCGCTTCGGGTATCTACCTCTTCCATCGCGAGCAGACGACAATCCGCCAAAGGCGAGCCGCGGCGCAGCCCAGCGGTTAAGCGAAGTGCAACCGCGCGGCCATTCAGCCAAAGACGTGAGCCAGCCTCAGGAAGCCCGTTCGCCGCCCGACATCCGCCGCTTTGTCTCATCCGCCCAGGCAGCAAACCGGCCCTCGGCGATGGCCTTTCGCATCTCGCCCATCAACTCTTGATAAAACCACGTATTGACCCACGACAGGATCATGGCGCCAAGATATTCACCTGACCGCACCAGATGATGCACATAGGCGCGCGAATAGTCCCGCGCCGCCGGACATCCACTGTCTGCGTCCAATGGCGCCAAGTCCTCCGCAAATTTGGCATTGTGCATATTGAGCCGTCCACACCACGTGAAGGCTGTCCCATGCCGGCCGTTCCGCGTCGGCATCACACAATCGAACATGTCGATGCCGCGCCGGACACTTTCAATCAGGTCCTCAGGCGTACCAACACCCATCAGGTAGCGCGGCCTATCAGCAGGTAACACCGGCACCGTCTCGTCGAGCGTCGCGACCATCACATCGTGTCCCTCGCCAACCGCAAGACCGCCGACCGCGTAACCCGGAAAGTCCATTTCAACGAGGGCGCGTGCAGACCTAATCCGCAACCCGATATCGGTGCCACCCTGCACGATGGCGAACAACGCCTGACCCGGCTTAGCACCTCCACGCTCAAGCTGCTCGGCGAACGCCCGCTTCGACCGCTCCGCCCAGCGCAACGACAACTCCATCGCCCGCTCGACTTCAGCAGGTTCAGCAGGGAGCTCAAGACACTCATCAAATTGCATCTGAATGTCGGCACCGAGCAAACACTGGATCTCGACCGAACGTTCGGGCGTCAGCATATGGCGCGAACCACCAATGTGGCTCTGGAAGGCGGCACCCTCCTCCGTAATCTTTCGGATCTTTGCCAGGCTCATGACCTGAAAGCCGCCGGAGTCGGTGAGGATCGGTCCGCTCCAGCGCATAAAGGCGTGAAGCCCACCGAGCTTCGCCACCCGCTCAGCGCCAGGGCGCAGCATCAAGTGGTAGGTATTACCGAGTAGAACGTCGGCGCCCGACGCACGCACCTGCTCCGGGTAAAGCGCCTTCACCGTCGCCACCGTCCCAACCGGCATGAAGGCCGGCGTGCGAATGATGCCCCTCGGTGTCAGGATTTCGCCGCACCGGGCCAGACCATCTTGGTGCAAAAGCCGATAGCTGAAAGTGTCGTGAGGTACCGGCATGAGGCTTTAATCCGACCAAGTGGACTCGTCAGGGAACAACAGACACGCGTCGCCGTAGGAATAAAAGCGGTAATCGGACGCGACGGCATGCGCATAGGCTGCTTTCATGGTCGCAATGCCTGAGTACGCCGCGACCAGCATAAACAATGTCGAACGCGGCAGATGGAAATTGGTCATCAGAAGATCAGTCGCCTTGAACCTGTACCCAGGTGTAATGAAGATCGCCGTCTCACCCGACCACGCCCCAATCTGCCCATCGGCTCCCGCAGCGCTCTCAAGAAGCCGCAACGACGTCGTTCCAACCGGCACGATGCGCCCACCCCTGTCACGCACCGCGTTAACGGCAGAGGCTGTTTCAGCCGAGACCTCCCCCCATTCCGCATGCATCTTGTGGTCTGCCGTGTCCTCAGTCTTGACCGGCAAGAAGGTACCGGCACCCACGTGCAACGTCACAAAATGCCGGGAGATACCCCGCGCCTCAAGAGCCGCAAACAAATCCGGCGTAAAATGCAAGCCGGCCGTCGGCGCTGCCACAGCCCCATCACGACGCGCATAGATGGTCTGATAAGCATCCCGATCTGCCGCATCGGCCGCGCGCCGGCCCGCAATGTATTGAGGCAGCGGCATGTGTCCGACCGCAGCAATCGCCGCATCGAGATCCGGGCCGGACAAATCGAACGCAAGCGTGACCTCGCCCGACTCGCCCTTGGCTTGAACGACGGCATCGAGCGTACTTCGAAGACACGCCGAGGCGTCATGCCCCACCCGCACCCGGTCACCTGCTTCTAGCTTCCGCGCAGGCCTCGCCAACGCCACCCAAGTGTTGGCATCCAACCGGCGGATGAGATTCAACGAAACCTTTGCACGCACGTCGCCACGTAGGCGCTGGCCTTCAAGCGCGGCGGCAATCACCCGGGTATCGTTGAAGACCAGAGCATCTCCCGGTTCCAAAAGTGCAGGAAGGTCGCGAACGCCGCGATCCTCCGTGCCTACGCCGGGACGCACCACCAACAACCGGGCCATGTCGCGAGGCGCGGCGGGACGCAACGCAATACGATCCTCAGGAAGATCAAAGTCGAAAAGGTCAGTGCGCAACGGGTCAATTCACCTGGTTGTCCGGGCGAGGAGATCGTGTGGTCCCGTAACACCGGCCCAAGGCGTTTCGCAACCGGCGGACGCTCCGTCGCCGCAGAACCGCGGACAAGCACGATGTCCCGAGAGATCCGGACCATGCACAAAGAAAGGCGGGGGCACGGGGCCCTCGCCTCCTCAGGAACTCCGTGATCAAATCGAAGCTACGGAAAGCTCTATGTGGCGTCGGCCGCCACCCGCACCGTAATCATCTTGTCGGGATCAAGCGGCGGCTCGCCACGATTGATCTTATCGACGTTCTCCATGCCCTCGATCACGTTCCCCCAGGCGGTGTACTGCTTATCGAGAAACGTCGCATCATCGAAGCAGATAAAGAACTGGCTGTTGGCCGAGTTTGGATTTGCCGCACGCGCCATTGAGCACACGCCACGCACATGCGGCTCCTCATTGAACTCGGCGGGAAGGTTCGGATAGGACGATCCGCCCGTGCCCCGGCCCTGTGGGCACCCGGTCTGGGCCATAAAGCCCTCGATCACCCGATGAAACTTGACCCCATCATAAAACTTGTCACGCGCAAGTTGCTTGATGCGCTCGACGTGTTTCGGCGCAAGGTCGGGCCGCAGCGCGATCACGATCTTTCCTTTGGTCGTTTCGATGATGAGCGTGTTCTCGGGATCAGCTGCAGCAGTCATAGACGTCTCCTGTTCGGCGGCCGGCAGCCCGCAACAGCAACCGGGTGTTTGGGCGGGGAGGCTTCGTGGCGCAAAGTCGAAGGAGGGTCAAGAGACACAATGACCTACAGCGAGAACCATAAGCGCGCCGAACCACATTTGCCTAGCCCTACTCGAGATACATTTTTACAATCTTGTCCGGGTTGGGCGGCGGCTCACCCCTGGCGATCTGGTCGACGTGCTGCATACCCTCCACGACACGGCCCCAAACCGTATATTTGCCGTTCAAGTGCGGCGCGTGCGTAAAGCAGATAAAAAATTGGCTGTTCGCGGAATTGGGATCACCGGTACGCGCGGCGCCAATCGTACCGCGCTCGAACGCCGTCAGTGAGAACTCCTGAGGCAAGTCTGGATACTTCGAGCCGCCGGAGCCATCCCCCTTAGGATCTCCGGTCTGCGCCATGAACCCCGGAATGACCCGGTGGAATGTCATGCCGTTGTAGAAGCCCTCATTAATGAGAAGCTTCACGCGTTCAACGTGTTTGGGGGCCAGATCAGGGCGCAATTTGATTTTCACTTTTCCCGTTTTGAGCTCCATAACGACGACCTCGCCCGTGCCACCCGGCGCAACAGACCCCTTCTGATCGCCCGTGGCACTCTGATCGACGGTACCAGACGGACCGCACCCCGAAAGGCCTGCTACGAACAGACCAAGGAAAAGAGCAGCAAACATGCGCATGACAGCACGACCCTCCAAAGTTCCATCGTATGATCGACCGGTTGTGTCTATGTCCCGGTCTCTACATTGAGACGGGAGGCGACACCCGCCGACACGAACGGCGTCACATCTCCGCCGAGTTTGGCGATCTGGCGTACCAGGTTGGCCGCGATGTGACGCACACTCGGGCTCGCGGCAACAAACACCGTCTGTACATCCGGCGCCATTTCTCCGTTCATGCCCGCCATCTGCATTTCGTAGTCGAAGTCCGTCCCATCCCGAAGCCCCCGAAAGATGACGCTGGCCTTGTGAGAAAGGGCAGCCGCAACGACGAGGTTGTCGAACGTGATGATCTCAATCTTCGTACCCGTTGCTTTGACGATCGGAGCCACCTCCTCCTCAAGCATATCAACCCGCTCGTCCGCCGAGAACATCGGCGATTTCGAGGGGTGCACGCCAATCCCAATGACCAGGCGGTCGACAAGACCGCAGGCACGCCGGATGACGTCGGTGTGCCCCAGGGTCACGGGGTCGAAGGAGCCGGAGTAAAAGCCGATTCGGGTCATGCGCCATCTAGCCCGACCAATGCGCCCCAACGCAAGGCCCACACGGCTCTTGGCGAAGTTCTACCAACCGGCCATACTGCACGACTGGCCCCCAATGTGTTGCGTAAATGGAGTGGTCCAATGCAGAAATCGATTCCGAAATCTCTTGTCTTTCTAGGACTTGCACTGACGCTATGCCTCAGCTCAGGGGCAGCGCAAGCCGCTGGCTGTGTCACCAAAGCCGGCTCCGCGACCGGCATCACGCGTTCGTTCGCGGAATACGAAGCCCTTCTCATCATCCGCCAGGTCACCGGCAACTGGCCGTTTGAGACCGACCGCATCGGCAAACCCGAATACACGTGCTCCGACAATGGCGCTCTATGGACATGCCGGGCCGTGGCCGAGGTGTGTCGCGACTAGCTTCACCCGAAAGAAAAAGGGCCCGGCATTAACCGGGCCCTTCCTGCTAAGAATGAGGCTACGAGTGTTGGACTCTACTTCAGCGGTACAGTTTCCGCACGACGGCCGAAGATGTCCGAGAGATTGAAGCGATAGCCAAGACCAGCACTCACGATCCACGGGTCGAGGTCGAACGAACCGCTGGCATTACCCACAGCCGAGTTCCGAATATCCCAATCCGTATCGAGCCATGTCTTCTTGACGTCGGCGTTGAGATACCATCCGCCACCAAGCGCCACATCGACACCGGCCTGAAGCGTAAAGCCGAAGGCGTCATCGATATCCATGGAGCCACCCAGATCGTTCGAGTTGCTGTCGAAGAAGTTGATGTATTGCACACCGGCGCCGACATATGGCTTCAGCGAGCCCATACCTGTGAAATGGTACTGCAGCGTCAGAGCCGGCGGAAAGATCCAGGTGTCGCCAACATCGGTTACACCAAGACCGGCAAGAGCCCCTTCACCATCGATATCGTGTTGGGCAAAGCAGCAGAAAAGCTCGATCGCGAGGTTATTGTTGAGGAAGTAGGTGAGCGTGAGCGCCGGAACGACCTCATCGGACACCTCATAGGAATCTGCCGGCACAGGACCCAATCCCGTCGTAGCAATCGGACCTGCCTCCGTGTCGGGAATAACTCCTGTCACCAAGACGCGCGCCATAAAGTTCCCATTGTTGTCGCCAGCAGCCGCCGGAGCCACACCGGTCGCAATTGCAGCGGCAAAGCAGGCTGCTATCAATCCAAACTTCAGTCTCATCCTAGTCGTCCCCCAAATTAGGTGCGTACATGCGCGGCAGTCGAGCCAGCCCGACTCGCAATCCATTGAGATCATTGTACGCCCCGCCCCAAGGCTCCAGTCACGATTACCCTCCAAACCTGATTATCGTCAGTGCTCGTGCGGTGCGCCTCAGGTGTTGCGCTGAAGTCACGCCTGTTTTGAGTGAAATCAACCGTTTGGTCACGTCTGGTCGCGCCATTCACAAACACCCAAACCGAAGAAATCACCGGTCGCATTCCGGCGTGTGGCAGATGCGACCATCGGCACCACAGAACCTTGACACGCATCAAAACACGGTACGCGTGCTGCAAGGCACAATCTCCGGCACGGCTGTCTTGCGTTCAGCCCGTTCTTCGAGCGCATAATCGATGACCAGCGAGACAAGATCTCGGCGCAAGCGTTCGGCCAGATTGACCCCGAACCGCGCCCCCTCCCAACCCCCTCAGGACCCGGAGTCCGGCAGAAAACAGCCTAAGACCCCGGGGACCGTCCTGAAACTGCGCCGGCGGCAAACCGTCCCCATGCGTAGTCTCCCACCGGGCACGATGTTCCAGGTACGAAGCGGCGTCGTGCTTGTCACGGCAAACCCACGGCAAGGCCGGCGGGTTGTGACCTCGATCCTGCATGCCGGAGATCTCTTCGTTGCCTCACAAGCCCCACCCTCGATGGGTATCAGCCTTGTCGCGGCCAACCCGGCCGAGGTCCTGAGATACCGGCCGAATGACACGCCGCCGCCTTGCGCGCGTTTTACCGAACATCCTTATTCAGATGATGCGCTCATCCGGCAAGCCGCCCGGCTCAACGCGCATCTCTGTCTGATCGGATCGCTTGCGGGTCCCGAACGCGTCGCGTCATGCTTGCTCGAATTTGCGTCGCGTGCAGGAAAGAAGGCAGGTTCTGGGGTAACATTCGAGTTGCCATTGACCCGCGCCGACATGGCAGATTACTTGGCCCTCAATGCCGACACGCTCTCCCGCATCATGTCTCGATTCCGCACGGAAGGGATCATCGCCCGTGCCGGCCGCGACAGGCTGCTCACACCCGATCTGGAACTGCTTCGCAGCAAGGCGCCGTACGCGGCTGCAATAACCGCATTGCATACACCGCAAAAATAGCGTGAGGCAGACGCCGAAGACCGAGCCAACTGCGATGTGACCTACTTGATATTGCTTTCGAAGTGAACCGGCACACAAACATCCGCGACGAGGTCTTTTGCCGGCTTGTTGCGCGGATCGTCATAATAGAGCGTCACAATCGGACGGCCCGCATCCTTAGTGATTCCTCTTTCCGGGACCCATAACCCGTACATATCCCGGATGATCTGGCCCATCTCGGGATAGACGCCGCCAAACTCCCTAACGACAAACGCACCACCCGAAAACGGAATCCTCTGTACGAACTTCTCGTCGTCATCTTCCCATTCGGCAGGAACGGGAACGCCCGCAAAATAACGGCATTCGTCATCGTGCACCTGGTGCGGATCGTCATGGGCTAGCCCGTAGCCAGTTCCCATTTTTTGATGATGCGATCGCTGGTCGAGCCACTTAAAGACGATCTCCCACGCGCGAGGCACAGTTTCCACGTAGGGGCCCATCAATGAGACCCCTGCAAGCCTAGCAGGCTTCAAGAATATGAGTCGGCCGTTGTTCATCCAACAAATGTCGCCAAAAAAGAGACTTACCCGAAGGCACAGCTTCCGCAGCGAATCATGCGAAGTTGCCAGAGCAGGCTTGCCGTCAACTTTCGAATACGATTAAGCTTCTAAATATCAGTACACTGATCAAGGGCGTTGCCAAGCAAAAAGTTAATATTTTCCGCAGCATTGAGGCGGATCTTCCGCAAATCTAGCCAAAAGTCAAAGAGACGAAACCACGACCGGTAGCATGCCGTCCCGTGAAAGAGGCGGACACGCAAGCAGCCACACACCATCGACGGTGCCGCCGCACGAGCATTCTGCAGAGTGAGGGCCCCTGAGTTAGGTTTCAGCTTCCTCGTCCTCGCCGTCGTCGTCCTCATCATCTGTCGCATCAGAGATGCATTCTACGGAAACGACCTTTTCCGATCCATCGGTCTTGAAAACGCGCACACCCTGCGTATTGCGTCCTGCAATACGTACGTCGTCGACCGGACAGCGAATAAGCTGACCACCATCCGTGACCAGCATGATCTGATCGGAATGTTCGACAGGATACGACGCGACAAGATTGCCGTTTCGCTCGTTCACCACCATCGCCACAATGCCCTTCCCGCCACGGCCGGATGTCCGATACTCGTAGGACGACGAGCGCTTGCCGAACCCTTTGTCTGAGACGGTCAGGACAAACTGCTCGCGCGCAAAAAGCTCTTCGAAGCGCTCCGGCGTAAGCTCTGCTGAGCCCTCACCCTCCTCATCGTCGCCATTTGCCTCAACTTCCTCAGCAGTCTCAGCATTTTCCGCCCGGCGCACGGCGGCGGCCTGCTTCAAATACCCGCGGCGTTCCTCGGCTGTTACCTCCACGTGACCCAAAATGGCCATTGAGATCAGTTCGTCGCCGGCGTCGAGCTTGATACCGCGTACACCGTCCGAGTCGCGGCCCTTGAACAGGCGCACGCCGTCTTTGATCAAGAAACGGATGCACTGACCATGAGCCGTGGTCAAAAGCACGTCGTCTTCGGGCGAAGCGATGGCGACGGCAACGATCCGATCGCCCTCGTCGAGCTTCATGGCAATCTTGCCGTTCCGGTTTATGTTCTCAAAATCGGTGAGCGCATTGCGCCGCACATTCCCCGACTTGGTTGCGAACATAAGCTCAAGCTGGCTCCACGTTTCAGAATCCTCCGGCAACGGCAAAATCGATGTAATGGTTTCGCCTTCGGAAAGCGGAAGCAGATTGACGAGCGCCTTTCCTGGCGACTGCGGTGTTGCCTGCGGCAGGCGCCAGACTTTCATACGATAACTCATGCCGCGCGACGAAAAGAACAGGACCGGCGAATGCGTGGACGTCACGAAAATCTGCGTGACAAAATCTTCATCTCGCGTCGACAGCCCCGATCGTCCCTTGCCCCCACGGCGCTGAGCCCTGTAGGTCGAAAGCGGCACGCGCTTGATGTAGCCCTTGTGCGTGACAGTCACGACCATGTCTTCGCGCTGGATAAGGTCCTCGTCCTCGACCTCGCCCTCGATATCGACAATTTCCGTCTTTCGCGGCGTGGCGAACTCCTCCTTGATGGCAGTGAGTTCGCTCTTCACGATCTCGACCACACGTAGCCGCGACGACAGGATCGCCAGAAACTCCTTGATTTCCTCAGCAATCGTCTTGAGCTCGTCGCTGATTTCATCGCGACCGAGCGCTGTAAGCCTAGCAAGCCGCAATTCGAGGATGGCTTTGGCCTGCTCTTCCGACAGCTTATAGGTGCCGTTCTCCGCCATGCGGTGGCGCGGATCCGCAATAAGCTCGATCAGCGGCGCCATATCCTTCGCCGGCCAGTCACGCGCCATCAATTGATCTTTGGCAACCGCCGGCGACGGCGCATGGCGAATAAGCTTGATCACCTCGTCGATATTCGCCACGGCAATAGCAAGACCGACGAGCACATGCGCCCGATCGCGCGCCTTACCGAGCAGATACTTCGTCCGCCTGGTCACCACCTCTTGCCGGAAGCTGGTGAACGCCTCGATCATATCCTTGAGATTGAGCTGCTCCGGCCGGCCGCCATTAAGCGCAATCATGTTGCAGCCGAACGTGGTTTGCAGATCGGAGTAGCGCCACAGCTGATTAAGCACGATGTCGGCCACGGCATCGCGCTTCAGCTCAATCACAACCCGCATGCCCTCGCGGTTGCTTTCGTCCCAGATGTCCGCAATGCTTTCGACCTTCTTGTCCCGCACCAGATCGGCAATCTTCTCGATCAACACCTTCTTGTTGATCTGATAGGGGATCGCGGTAACAACCAGGGCTTCGCGATCCTTGCGAATCTCCTCGACCTCGACACTGGCCCGCATGACGATCGAGCCGCGGCCCTTGTGATAGGCCGAAAGAATTCCGGCGCGCCCCAGAATCAAACCACCCGTGGGGAAGTCGGGTCCGGGAATAATTTGATTAAGCTCATCAATCGTGATCTCAGGGTTATCGAGCTGAGCGATCGCACCATCGATGACTTCGCCGAGGTTGTGCGGTGGAATATTGGTCGCCATGCCGACGGCAATTCCGCCCGCACCATTGACAAGAAGGTTGGGAAACTTCGTCGGCAATACCGACGGCTCCTCAAGGCGATCATCGTAGTTGGGCACGAAGTCGACGGTATCCTTGTCGAGATCGTCAATCATGCTCTCGGTGATCTTTGCCATCCGCGCTTCGGTGTAGCGCTCGGCGGCTGGAGGATCACCGTCAACCGATCCGAAATTGCCTTGACCGTCAATCAGCGGCACGCGCATTGAGAAGTCCTGCGCCAGACGCACAAGCGCGTCATAGATCGCAAGATTGCCGTGCGGGTGGAAATCGCCCATCGTGTCGCCCACCACTTTGGACGACTTCATGTGCTTCTTGTTCCAGTTAAGCCCCAACCGGCTCATCGCATAGAGAATGCGCCGGTGCACAGGCTTCAAGCCGTCGCGCACATCGGGTAGCGCACGCGAGACGATCACGCTCATCGCATACTCAAGGTATGAGCGCTTCATCTCATCGGAGATGTTGACGGGACGGATCTCGCTCGGCTCTTTGCCGCCGGGCTGGTCGCTCTGGTCTGCCAAGGCTGGACTGCTCTCGAGAGGAGGCGCAGCCGAAAAGCCTGACCACGCCAAATTGGTCGGAATGAAGTAGAGATTCTACCCTATCGGCCCGTTGCCGGGCAACGGCTCACCCTGCCACTGACGATATTCTCCCCAGTCCAGACCCGCGGCACACCGACACGACGGTCCATATTTGTCGCGCCCTATAAGGACTTGCTTGCCCCTGAGGCCAGTTCCCGCTATGCCGCCCCAAAGCGCACCCCCGACGAATGGCCGCGCCGCCGCCCGATCGGCAGCGCCCGTCGCAGGCAAGAATGGCGCCGAACACTCGAGGAAAGATACCTATGAAGAAGATTTTTGCCGTAACCGCGGCCCTGTTCTGTGTGGTTGCATCGACCGCAAGCGCGCAAGAAACCCGCATCCCCGCCGGCATGTTCACGAACACGCAAACCCCGGATCAATACCTCGCGCAAAACAATCTGATCGGTGCAAAAATCCATGGCGCCGATGGCGTCATCGTTGGCGATATCGAGGATCTCATCATCAATGACTACAACCAAATCGTCGGCGTCATCATGGGCACCGGTGGTTTTCTCGGTATGGGTGAAAAGAAGGTCGGCGTAAATCTGTCCGCCCTGAAGTTCGTAGACGAAAACGGAAAAACCACGATCACACTCCCGCAAGCCACGGCGGAGATCATCGCCGCGGCCGAACCCTATGAGACCACACAGCCCCGCAAATCGCTGCTCGAGCGGGCAAAGGAAAAAGCCCAAGAACTAAGAGACAAGACGACGACAACATCCGAGAAGGCCATCGACGACACCAAGCCGGCCCTTGAAAAAGCCAAGGACGCTTTCGAAAAGGCCAAGGAAGCAGCAGGCCCAGCTCTCGATGCCGCCAAGGAAGCCGTTCAAAAAGGTCTCGACACAGCAAAAGAAGCGATCGAAGGCGCCGGCGAAGCCGCGTCTACTGCCATCGACAAAGCCAAGGATTCGGCCGCTCCCAAAGCAGGCGAAAGCGCGCCCGTTGAAACGCCCCCGTCAGATGGAGCGACACCGGCACAACCATAATATGGCTTCTTGAAAGTATTCTTTTTGGGGCTCCATCGTAAGACGGTGGAGCCCCAATGCTTATGGGCTCTCGCATATGAAAAAAAACAACTGCGCGCATTTCGCACAGTCCCCGAATGCCCCAGATCATGGAGACCGCGCGCCAGGTCTTGATAACGTCGACTGCAGGTCGGCCGCTGAAACAGCGGGGAGAACGAGGCATGCCGAAACCCAAAAGCCAGAAGCCAAGTGCCATACCCGGTCTGCCAGGTTCCGCATTGGCCGTCTCCTATATTGCAATCGCCACACTTCCGCTCATCGTATCGGCAAGCATCGCAGCAAAGCAGAGAGGCTTCTGGATCGAGCTTGGCGGCGGATTGGCACTTTGCGCCACAGCTCTTCTTTTCATGCAGTTCTTAAGCTCGGGACGGTTTGAAAGGATTTCAGGGGGCATTGGCCTTGACCGCACAATGGGCTTTCACCGGATGGCCGCCTTGATGCTGGCCGGATTCGCGATCCTGCATCCCCTTGCCTACATAGCTCCGGGATTTACCGACAATCCAACCGCTCATCTGCGTCACTTAAGAGCAATGTTGCTCGCGCCCAGTCTCAGAACCGGAGTACTGGCGTTGATAGGCCTCGTGTTGCTCATTGCGATCGCCACGGCGCGCACCAGGCTTCGATACGAAGCATGGCGGGTCTCACACGGTGCACTGGCGATAATCGTAGCGGCCCTCGTGCTTGCACATGCTTATCGTGCGGGAACCTACAGCCAATCACCTGAGCTGCGGACCGTCTGGATCGCACTCGCAGTGGCAGCATCTGTTGCCTTTGCAATCGCCGTACTGAGGTCCCAACTTCCGAAAAACAGGGCGTGGCGCCTCCATTCCGTCGAGTCTGCGGGCCCAGGGATTTGGATGCTGGACCTGGTCACAACCGGCCCCACCGATTTTGTCTTTCGAGGAGGTCAATTCGTATGGCTCATCCTCGGCAAACCACGCTTGTGGTTCACAGATCATCCGTTCTCGATCGCCTCGGGTCCAAGAGAACTGCCTCATCTAAGATTACTGGTCGTCAAATCCGGAGATTTCACCCGGACCATCAATCGTATCAGTTTGGGTTCTGAGGCCACACTCGATGGCCCCCACGGCAGCTTCGTCTTGCGCGAAGGTGGCGACAACGTTCTCCTCATTGCCGGCGGCGTGGGCATTGCACCGATTCTGGGCATGCTCGAAGAAGCCGCAAGCGCGCACGACCACCGCAAATTCCGTTTGCTTTACGCTGCGAAGTCCTCCGCACGCTGTGTCATGCAACAGCGCTTGGCCGAGCTTTCCGAACGACTCGACCTCCGGGTGACCTATGCTTTTGATGATCCCACAGACCAACCCGACGCACCCCAAGGCCCAATCAATAAGGCGTTCATTGCCGATCTACTTGATGGTCTGACCTTGGCTCATTCCCAGGCCTACGTCTGCGGCCCGCCTCCCATGATGGAATTTGCAACCGACGTCCTGCTCGATGCCGGAGTCACGGCGAACCACATTCACTATGAACGCTTCGATTTTGGGGCAGGCCACGCACGGCTCGACAAGCGCCAAAGGAACATGTGCATCGCCGTGCTCGCCCTGATCACCCTGCTCGTCCTGGCATTTGCGGCACGATAGCCCCCTCTCTTGTTTAGGCGCGCTTAACCCGAATCAGGCCGCTTCTGAGACCTGGTCCGGTTGCAAAGTCATGGCGCATGCCATACCTCGCGACACCAGACGGCAAGCGATTGGAGATTTGGCATGGCAGCAGGCGGATCGACCGGCGTGGTCATGGTGGCCTTGGGCGCCAATCTTGCGATTGCCGTCGCAAAGTTCATCGCATTTATTTGGACCGGCTCCTCGGCCATGCTGTCCGAGGCCATTCACTCTCTGGTCGACACCTCGAACCAGGCCTTGATGCTCTTTGGCATCAAGCAGGCCCAGCGCCCGCCCGATAGAAGTCATCCGTTTGGCTATTCGAAGGAGCTCTATTTCTGGAGCTTCATCGTAGCCATCCTCTTGTTCTCTTTGGGGGCCGGCGTTGCGCTCTATGAAGGGGCCGTCAAAGTCCAGCATCCCCACCCTATAACCGATGCCCACGTCAACTACATCGTGCTCGCTGTCGCCATCGCCGTTGAAAGCGTGGCCTTGCACAAAGCCATGGTCGAATTCAACAGACGGCGCGGAGACACGGAGTTCTTTCGGGCCTTGCGCCGGTCGAAAGATCCCGCCCTGTTCGCAATCCTCCTCGAAGATATCGCCGCAATCACGGGCCTCCTCGTTGCATTGATCGGCGTGTTCGTTGCCGACTATTACGGCATCGCCGCTGCAGACGGCATAGCCTCCATCGTCATCGGTCTCGTTCTCGGTACCGTCGCCACCTTCATGAGCATTGAAATCCGAAGCCTGATCGTCGGCGAGGCCGCAGCCGCGGACGTTCGTGACGGGCTCAATGCCATCATTCGCATGGAAACCGGCACCGGAAAGCCGATCCGAACCATCAATGAGATCCGGACCATGCACCTTGGACCGGAAGACGTACTCGTCGCCGCAAGCGTCGACTTTCAAGATGGCGAAACCGCAAATGGCGTCGAAGCAACAACGGCGCGCCTCGAACAAGCCATACAAAAGCGCTTTCCCGAGGTCCGCCGCCTTTATCTCGAAGTCTTGTCGGAAAGTCAGTACGCCGCGCTCACGCCGTCAATCGATGCTGGCGGGGAACACAAAGATGAGCCTGACCAAACCAAGGCCGGCGCCACCGCGAAGCGCGACAAGAAACCTGGCGCCTCACCCGCATCCAAAGCCAAATCTGCTGCAAAAAAATCTGCTGCAAAACAAGATGCGGCCGCAAGCGGCACACCGTTAAGCCGCAAGCAGCGCAAAAAGAAGCGGCACAAGAAGAAGTAGAAGAACCGGCAGTGCCTCAGTCCAACAATTGTTGTTTCGTTTGTGGCAAGCGTGGCGGATCAACACCAGGCCACATCGTCTGGCACACCTCGCAATAGAGCATAAAGCGCTGTGGATACGTTCCTCCGACAGGCCACCACTTAACCGGACGCCGGCACTTCGGTTTCGGACAGGGATCGCCCGAATGCGTTGGCGCGTCATTCATCAGAACGGAATTTCGTCGTCGAGTTGCTTGTCGAAGCTCTTGCTGCTCGCCTTGCCGCTCTTTTTCGGCTCACTGTAACCGCCGCCGAAATCGTCGCCGTAACCCGCCTGTCCATTCTCGGCCATACCGGCTGACGCGCTATTGCGGCCATCCAGCATTTGAAGCGTATGACTGAAGTTCTGCAAAACCACTTCGGTCGAATACTTGTCGACGCCGGCCTGATCGGTCCATTTGCGCGTCTGCAGCTGACCTTCGATGTAAAGCTTTGTGCCCTTTTTCACATACTGCTCGACCACCCGGCACAGACCCTCGTTGAACACAACCACACGGTGCCACTCGGTGCGTTCCTTGCGCTCACCGGAGGTCTTGTCACGCCACGTATCACTGGTCGCCAGCGTCAGATTAGCAATCGGACGTCCATCCTGGGTCCGGCGGATCTCCGGGTCCCGCCCGACGTTACCGACCAGAATGACCTTGTTGACGGAACCGGCCATGGCAAAACTCCTTCATCCTCTTAGGGTTTAACTTGGGCGCACGCTCAAGGGGCTCATGCCCAACCGCGCCAGCGGCAGAGCCTCTGCCTAACCCGTCTCTTCAATCCTGTCTCCGCAGCGCCAGCCGTTCGACCTTTGCACCGCCGAGTCGTGTTGCATCACCCTATAGATTTGGGAGGCGCAACGCTGTGCCAGCCAGGCCCTTGTCCACGGCTTTCGCGCCGCTGCACCGGGGTCACATAGGCCAGCCGCCACATAGTCCAGAATAAAATGTTCTTATTATGTTCTATAGCCCGACGCGGCGTCGGGAACAAGCCAAAAAGTTCGCCGCACCATCTGGGCCGACAGTCGACCTCCGGGCGGCCGGGTGGCGCGAAAGACCGGGAAAAGAATGTCAAATAAGCCGTTGTCGCCGTCGTGCGCCGGCCCTCTTAGCCCTCATCGGAGAGAGCTTTAGACGCCATCAACACCCACGTGACGCCAGCCAGAAAAAAACCAATCGCGAGCGCAACGCCAACCAGTGTCGTAACATCAAAGGGGTGGCCCGTGAGGACTCCCACAAACGCAATTAACCCCGTCCAGAACAACGAAGGGGCGATGGCACAAATCAGGAGTCCCATGAGACGGACGTGAGACAACCAACCACCAACTCTTGCGTTACGTCCGGACCTGGCAGCAGCACTCATGTTCACAAAGACCCCATCCATGTCTTGATCGCGATCGGAAAGCCGGCAGTGAAGAAAATCTCGAAGAACGCCGGCAAGCATGCTTTCAAGTTCACTAAGAAGCCTACAACAATTTGCATCTTCTTGCATCAACGCCGGGGTTAAGATTGCCCATGAATCGGGCGGTGCCCCGGTGTTTCGCAACGCACGGTGCAAAATCAATTGCGTAACGTTTCAGAATGAAATTGCGTTAGAAGTTGCGCAATCGCCGTAGAGTGTTCAGACAAGCAAAGATATCAAACCACAGCGACCGAATTATCCCTCTGCCCGGCAACCTAGTGAACACCTGAGCAAGAATCGTGCCCGCACCCTCAACTCAGACCATCGATGCGCTCATCATCGGAGCAGGTCACAACGGTTTGACAACGGCCGCCTATCTTGCGCGCGCCGGGCTCTCTGTTCTTGTTCTCGAACGCCAGCCCATTGTCGGCGGCGCTGCGATCACCGAGGAGTTCCATCCCGGGTTTCGCAATTCGGTCGCCTCATACACGGTAAGTCTGCTCAATCCGAAAGTCATTCGCGAGCTGGAGCTTGAGCGCCACGGTTTGCAGATTGTCGAACGCCCCGCCGCAACCTTCCACCCCATCGACGACAGTCGCTATCTGCTCATGCGCTATTCGCAAGCGGAACGGCAAAAATCCGTCGCCCGCTTCTCAAAACACGATGCGGAGCGCCTCCCCGCTTTCGAAACCACCCTTGAGCGCGCCACGCGCGTCATTCAAGACCTTATCTTGATGACGCCCCCTAATGCCGGCGGCGGTATTCTCGAAGTTCTGAAAAGCACTGCGTTCGCCCGCCGCACCGTGCGGCTCACACTGGAAGACAAGCGCATCCTCGCCGATCTCTTCACCAAGAGCGCCGCTGATTTCCTGGGGGCTTGGTTCGAAAGCGACATCGTGAAAGGCGCACTCGCCTTCGACGGCATCGTCGGCTCATACGTATCGCCCTACACACCGGGCACGGCCTACGTTCTGATGCATCATTATTTCGGTGAGGTGAACGGCAAGACCGGCGTCTGGGGACATGCCATCGGCGGCATGGGCGCCATTTCTGAGGCCATCCGAAAATCTGCCGAGGCCCACGGCGCCGTCATTCGCACCGATGCGCCCGTCGACCGTCTCCTGATCAGCAACGGAAAGGCCCAAGGCGTCGTCTTGACGACGGGCGAGGAGATCAGAGCACGCCTCGTGGCAGTCAACGTAGGGCCCAAACTTCTCTTCCGCGACATGCTCCCCGAAGACGCCGTTGAACCGGAAACCCGCCGCCGTTTTCTGGGCATCAAAACCGGCTCAGGCTCGTTCCGCATGAACGTTGCCCTGTCCGAATTACCCGACTTCACCTGCCGGCCCGGAAAAGCCGCAGCCGATCACCACGGATCAGGCATCATCATCGGCCCCACCCTCCACTATCTCGAAACCGCCTACCTCGATGCGCGCCAACAGGGTTGGTCGCGCGCGCCCGTCGTCGAGATGGTGATCCCCTCCACCCTCGACACCACACTCGCACCCGACGGCCAGCACGTCGCGAGCCTCTTCGTCCAACATGCCGCGCCGGAGCTGCCGCACCCGCGCAGTTGGACCGACCCAAAAGAACGCGACGCTTTTGCCGACGTCGTCATCGAGACGGTCAGCCACTACGCGCCGAATTTCGGAAGTGCCGTCATTGCACGTCAGGTCCTCTCGCCCCACGATCTGGAACAGCGGTTCGGCCTCGTCGGCGGCGACATATTCCACGGGCAACTGTCCCTCGATCAGCTCTTTTCCATGCGCCCGGTGCTCGGCCACGCCAACTATCGCTTACCCGTAAAGGGACTGTACCTGTGCGGCTCGGGCGCCCATCCGGGTGGCGGCGTCACAGGCCTGCCCGGTCACAATGCCGCTCGCGAAATCTTGCGCGACGTCAAAAGACGCGCAATTTAGATTCATGCGCATCACCGATTCCATAGTCATCGACGAGCGCGAAATCGAAGAGCGGTTCATCCGCGCTTCGGGACCCGGCGGACAAAACGTCAACAAGGTCTCGACCGCGGTCGAATTGCGCTTCGATGTCCGCCACAGCGCCGCCCTGCCGCCCCCGGTACGCGATCGTCTCGTGCGGCTCGCCGGCCGGCGCATCACCGATGCCGGCGTTCTCGTCATTCGTGCCGAGCGATACCGCACACAGGAGCGCAATCGCGAAGATGCGCGCACACGCCTCGCCGATCTCATTAAACGCGCAGCCAAAGCCCCAAAGAAACGCATTGCAACCAAACCAACCCGCGCGGCAAAAAAGCGCCGCGTCGACGCCAAAGTGAAACGCGGCAAGGTGAAGAAGCTACGTCAATCGAAACCCACGCTCGATTGAAGCTTGCGGCACGTAAAAGAGGGTGCCCGAAGGCGCGTCCGTCTAGTTCGGGAAGCTGATCAGGATCTTCATTTTGACGAGTTCAGGGTAGAGGACTTCAAGCGCCTGTCCCATGAACCAGAGGATGATGCCCAGCAGAATAAGCGCCGGAACAGCCGCAAGCACCGCCTTCAGAAAGAACATCATCAGATGCAGGAACGGAACATCGAAGCGGTGCACCGCAGCCGGTGCCAGCTCCGCTACGGTGTCATAAGCATACGAGTCGTCGGCGGGATACCCATCAGTTGCCGACAATCCCGAGTCGGCCTGCTCACGCGCCGCACGTGCGCGAGCCTCCTTCTCGCGCCGTAGCGTCCGCGGCAGATCGTCCATATCCATATCGCCGTCGGCTGAAAGGGGGAAGTTCATATCCGTCATAGCGCTCAAGGTCCTCGGACTGGCGGCACACCAAGAAAACACGGCCAAGAATATTCGCGCATCGAATCATGTGCGCGAGGCTGTTCCGTTCTACCCTCTTCCGGCGGCACTTGCTAACCTGGATGTGAATTTTGACCAGGAGGTGTCCGTGAGCGATTTGAAAGCCCTTGTCCGCACGATCCCTGATTATCCGAAGCCGGGAATCATGTTCCGGGACATCACCACGCTCCTTGGCGACGCCCAGGGCTTTAAGGCGGCCATCGCCCAGATGGCCGAACCCTTCCGAACAAAACCCGTGGACGTCGTGGCGGGCATCGAGGCACGCGGCTTTATCTTAGGAGGCGCCGTCGCCGACAGGCTGGGATGCGGCTTCATCCCGACGCGCAAGAAAGGGAAGTTGCCCTGGCGCACCATCGGCCAGGAGTACACCTTGGAATACGGCGTCGACATTATCGAGATCCACGAGGACGCCATCCGGCCCGGGCAGAGAGTCCTCATCGTCGATGACCTCATCGCAACGGGCGGAACGGCGGAAGCTGCGGCGAAGCTGATCAAACAGACGGGCGGAGAAATCGTGGGAGCAACCTTCGTCATCGACTTGCCGGATCTGGGTGGGACAAAGATCCTTGAAAGCCACGGCATCAAAAGCCATGTCCTCATCACCTTCGATGGACATTAATCTCCGACCCGACAGGCCATCATAATGTCATCGCACACCAACCTCACGTCCGAGGAAATGCCCAGCGCATTGCGATGCATTGCAACGTGGCGCGCAGATCCCGAAACACGTCTC
The DNA here is from genome assembly GCA_965222835.1 of Hyphomicrobium sp. GTDB lineage: Bacteria > Pseudomonadota > Alphaproteobacteria > Rhizobiales > Hyphomicrobiaceae > CBDCUQ01. Next base: position 914,889 of record CBDCUQ010000004.1, on the reverse strand, counting down.
TCCTGCCCACGTTGCGCTAAGGACGGTCTCACCGTGATCGATCGGTCGGCCAGACCGCATGCCGAGTGGTATGTGTTGAGCTGCACGAGCTGCGGGCTCGACGCCGCCATCAACATTCCACTGGGCGCCGCCGTTCCAGGTAGCTCGGACGGCTAGCGCCGAAAAACGCCATGTCACACGCGGACACGAAACCATGAACATCGACGGAAAGCCGTATCGCACCATCTGGGTCGGCGAAGACGGTCGCTCAGTCGAGATCATCGACCAGACGAAACTTCCACACTGTTTCGAGACGGCAACCCTTCGGACCCTTGAGGACGCAGCCCGTGCCATTCTCACCATGCAGGTGCGTGGCGCCCCGCTCATCGGCGCAACGGCGGCCTATGGTGTCTGTCTTGCGCTCAAAGACGATGCATCCGATGCCGTGCTCGCAAACGCCATCGACCATCTCACAAAACAACGCCCCACCGCTATCAATCTCAATTGGGCGCTCGAGGAAATGCGAACCCACCTCGCCCCTCTCCCCGAATCCGATCGCGTCACAGCCGCTTACAAGCGGGCAGCCGAGATTTGTGACGAGGACGCCGACAACTGCCGGCAGATTGGCGTCAACGGGCTCGACATCATCAAATCGATCGCCGCAAAGAAGGCTCCTGGCGCGCGCGTCAATGTGCTCACCCACTGCAACGCCGGCTGGCTCGCCTGCGTCGATTGGGGCACGGCCACGTCTCCCATCTATCAGGCCCACGACGCGGGTCTTCCCGTCCACGTGTGGGTGGATGAAACACGCCCGCGCAATCAAGGAGCATCCCTCACCGCCTTCGAGCTTGGCGCCCACGGCGTTCCCCACACCATCATCGCCGACAACGCCGGCGGCCATCTCATGCAGAAGGGTGAGGTCGATCTCTGCATTACGGGAACCGACCGCGTCACGGCCGGCGGGGATGTCGCCAACAAGATCGGCACCTATTTGAAGGCCCTCGCGGCCAGGGACAACGATGTGCCCTTTTACGTCGCCCTCCCCCACTCCACCATCGATTGGTCCATCGACGACGGCGCCGATATCCCGATCGAAGAACGTGGCGCCGACGAGGTCTTGAAAATAACCGGCCGCTTGCCCGATGGCAGCGTGGTCAACACCGAAATCGCTGCCCCCGGTTCAAACGCAGCCAATCCCGCATTCGACGTGACACCCCGGCACCTCGTCACCGCCCTCATCACCGAACGCGGCGTCGCCCCCGCATCCCGCGACGGCTTGTTGTCTCTCTATCCGGAGCAGAAGACGTAAGCGGTTAGCAAGCCCAAACGAATGCAATTTCGAAAGCTGCGCCTGCAAACCAACGCAGCATTACCGCCATCGCTTTCCCGGAAGACGCAACTCCATGAGAGATGCAATATCGCAAGTGCAGAGGCCCGTTGAACCCTGGATCCCGGGGTCAAGCCCCGGGATGACACGTGCTCATGTCATCCCGCACCCCTCCAATGTCATCCCGGCATTCAATGCCGGGATCCAAGCGGCCTCCACCTCGACAATCGGAATTCAGGCGCAAAGCGGACCGCACTCCCGGAAGCCGCGCACCCAAGAGCATGCTGCTATCCGGGATCTCTACCCGTTCGAGGTGTTGCACAAATCTCGCCTTCGCAGGGAACCTCACCCACCCGCCTTTGCAGCCGGCTTAGCGCTTGGCTTGATCCCACCCACAGGCAACTCGTCCGGATCGTGCCCGTCCGGCAGACCGCGTTCATCAACGAAGGCAAGGCGGATCATGTTGGTCGCACCAGGCGAGCCGAGCGGCACACCGCAGGTGATCACCACACCGTCGCCGGCTTTGACGTAGCCTTCCTCGAACGCAATATGGCAGGCCTTGCGCACCATGTCCGAGAGATCCTCGGGGTCGTTCGTGAGCACCGACTGAATGCCCCACACCAGCGCAATGCGCTGCGCCGTTTTCGCCACCGGCGTTAAGCCGATCACCGGCAGATTGGGACGTTCGCGCGCAACCCTGAGCGCCGTCGATCCGGTCGCCGTATAACAGAGGATCGCGGCCACCTTGACCGTATTGGCAATCGCGTAGGCGGCCGCCGAAATGGCGTCAGCGCCCGTCGGCTGCGGTTGGAATTCGGCAGTATGCAAGTGGATGTCGTAGACCGGATCCTGCTCCACCTCGATAGCGATGCGATCCATCATCTGGATCGCCTCGACCGGATACTGCCCAATCGCCGACTCGGCCGACAGCATCACCGCATCCGCGCCGTCAAACACGGCAGCAGCCACGTCAGAAACCTCGGCGCGTGTGGGCACCGGTGAGGAAATCATACTTTCCAGCATCTGCGTCGCCACAACAATCGGTTTGCCGGCGGCGCGCGCCATACGGGTCAGGCTCTTTTGCAAACCGGGCACGCGCTCAACCGGCATCTCGACCCCGAGATCGCCGCGCGCCACCATAAAACCGTCACCAGCCGCGACGATGGCTTCGATGTCGTCGATAGCAGAAGGTTTCTCGATCTTTGCCAGCACCGCCGCGCGGCCGTCGACGAGCTTTTTGACTTCAAGCACGTCCTGCGCACGCTGAACGAACGACAAGGCGACCCAGTCCGCCCCCAAATCGAGCGCACAGGCCAAGTCTTCGGTATCCTTGTGGGTCAAGGGTCCGATCGGCAATATCGTATCGGGAAGGCTAATGCCCTTGCGGCTTGCCAGTGCACCGCCTGAAACGACTTCCGCCTCGATCGTATTGGCCTCTGCCTCAACAACCCTCATGCGGATCTTGCCATCATCGAGAAGCAGTGTGTGCCCAGGCTTGATCGCAGCAAAGATTTGCGAATGCGGCAGGTAAACACGTTCGGCGGTACCTGGCGTCACATCACGGTCGAAGCGGAAACGCTCGCCCTCGTTGATGAAAACGCGACCACCATGGAATTCACCGAGCCGGAATTTCGGCCCCTGCAGGTCACACAACACGCCGAGCGGATGCGCATGCTTCTGAGCCACCGCACGCACACTCTGAGCCAGCGAGCGCGCCGTCTCGTGGTCCGAATGGCTCATGTTGATGCGATATACGTCAACCCCTGCGAGGAACAGTCGTTCCACCATTTCGGGGGCGGCGGATGCGGGTCCCAGAGTGGCGACCACCTTGACCCGTCTATTGCGCCTCATTGATCCTTTTCACCCCCGCCCTCAGGATCGGTCAGCCGAACCGTCCACTCCTGAGCTTCGCCTGTGTCGACTTCAAAAAATCCGGTGCGCTTGTAGCCACGTTTCGGACAATCCTCCACCCCTCGGATCGTAAACAACTGATCCCCGGTACACATGAAGTTCGTCCCGGCCCATTCACCGCCCCGGTCATAGTCGATGGCGTGCACATAGACGAAGCGGCTTGGAACCGCACCCTTGAGCAGCGTCTCGCAGGTCTGGGCCGCGATATTCCACCAGCCCTCCGTCGCCCATCCCGTGGGATCCTGATAGCCGATAGAGACCCCCACCCGGCTCGACGTGGCGTTGCACAGCTTCAGATCCGCTTTCGCGGCCTCAGCCGAGAAGCCAATCACCGTGGCAACGCAGGCGGTAAAGACCACTGGCCTCCGCAGGTCCAACCACTGTCGTATCAAGAAGCTCACGTCGTCCATCCATTAGATCGTGAACCGGCACCGAAAGCCGGGCAATCGCAGCATGTTGCCAATGCCGTCCAGACCCATCGTAGTGGGCGTACTTGCCCCTCCGCGCCGCCTTACCAGCCACATTCTGGCCGATTCCGCCGCACCGACCCTTTATTTCTACGAAAGCGGCAGTATTTGGATAGAGAGGCCCTTCTCCCCGGGTCTGCTAACAACCCCGCACGATAATCCCCACCACGAGAGGACGGGAAAACACCATGAGCGCCATCGACGAAAAGACCCGCACTGAGCTGGAAGCCGCAGCCTTCAGACGCCTCCTTGCCCATCTCCGGGAACGCACAGATGTCCAGAACATCGACCTCATGAACTTGGCCGGCTTTTGCCGCAACTGCCTGGCGAACTGGTACAAAGACGCCGCTGGGACCAAGGGCATAAACCTGACCAAGGATGAGGCCCGCGAGATCGTCTATGACATGCCCTATGCGGACTGGCAGGCCAAGTATCAAAAGGAGGCCTCCGCAGAAAAGCTCCAGGCCTTCGAGCAGGCGCGCCCCAAAGATCACTGAAGGGTTGAGGACCGAATCGCTGACTTCATAGGGCTCGGCGCGTGCAAGAGTTGCCGAAATACCTTTGGATCACGAGCCACGATGTCTTGCGACCAGGCCGAGCCGCCAACTAGCCTCCATATCGATCAGATCCGCCAAAAGGCGGCGGCCGCTCAGCCCCCGAACAGGCGCGCGGCAACATAACGGTCAATCGAAAGGACGAGTGCGTATGGCAACTCTGCAAAGCTCAGCCCAGAAACAACTGCGCCAGATCGTGGAAAGCATCGAGCGCCTGGAAGAGGAAAAGAAGGCGCTGACGGGAGACATCCGCGAAAAATTCCTCGAGGCCAAAGGCTTAGGATTTGATGTAAAGATCCTGCGTCAGGTCGTACGTCTTAGGAAGAAGAGCAACGTCGAGCGCCAGGAAGAAGCGACCGTGCTTGAGGTGTATCTCCACGCCCTCGGCATGCTGGATACGGCCGCCCACGACGCCGCAACCGTCGAGAACATGGTGGCCGCTGAATAATCTGCGCGAGGCCGCGCGCTCATCAGTATCAGCGGCCCGCTAATCCGAATCCGCGATCGACCGAAGCCCGCTGCCTACCGCGCCGGAACGTCTGTTTGACTGCCGAAATTGAGTGTTTCAGTCAGCGCACAGACCTCCCGGCATCCCCGCAGGCTCAAAAAACGATACTTTACGGCATAAACCCCTACAAAGACTTGTTCTCCTAAACCCAGAAATCCTGTATTCACGCGGCAGAGCTCTGTGCACATCGTATTTGGCCGTACTCCGGGCACACCGCCCTCGGCGATCACGAAATTGTTTGGGAACTGGCATTCACGGCCAATAAGTTCTAGTGTAAATTTTCTGCTATGTGATAATTGCTGCTAATGTCAAATGTGACTCTCAAACAGCTGCGATACTTCGAGGCACTCGCCCGCGAGCTACATTTTGGTCGCGCCGCTGAAGCTTGTGCGGTAACCCAGCCCGCTCTTTCAATGCAGATCCAGGAGCTCGAGCAGTTGCTCGGAATTACGCTCGTCGAGCGTACGCGGGCTGGCGTCCAGCTGACCACCAAAGGCTCGGAACTCGCCCAACGGGCAAGCCGCATTCTGGGCGAGGTTCGCGACCTCGTGTCGTATGCAAAACATGCCAGCAATGTTCTGACCGGTCCGCTTCGGCTCGGTGTGATCCCGACCATCGCACCTTACATCCTGCCACCACTTCTTCCACTCTTGCGCGAGACGTATCCCGATCTCGAATTGCATGTCCGCGAAACACAAACCGTCACGTTGGTTGATGAACTCCTTGACGGCGATCTCGACGTCCTCCTTCTTGCGTTACCGATCAAGCACGCGGATATCGAAAGCAAGCCGCTGTTCGAAGACCACTTCCTGCTCGCCATGCCGAAGGACAGGAAACTGTCCGGCAAAGTCAAAGCAACCAAAGAAATGGTCGAAAACGAGCGCTTGCTTCTGCTCGAAGAGGGCCACTGCCTCAGAGACCAGGCGCTCGCCTACTGCAGTCTCAGGCAGGTGGATTCGGTCAACACGTTTGGCACCACCAGCCTCTCGACCATCGTCGAGATGGTCGCAGCCGGTATCGGTATAACGCTCTTGCCGGAATTGAGCCTCGGGCTCGAGCAGCGCGGCCGCGACCTCACCGTGCTCCGGTTTGCCAAGCCCCAGCCGTATCGCACAATCGGACTTGTATGGCGCTCCACCTCGCCACGCAAGGTCGATTTCGACACGCTAGGAGACGTCGTGATTAAGGCGGCACATGCCGGGCCACTCACCCATGCCCAGAAAGTTCAGCCGGACGTCAATTCCCGGAAGTCTTGATGCGGCGTTCCGCCAGCACCGGCTGTGACGGCTTCGATGACTCGAAAGCGTCCGCCGGATTTCCCCCTTCTCCACGAAATTCGCTGGACCACATCAACTCGGCAACCTGCAGTCCGGGGCGGAACCTTACGGGATGCACTTCGCCCACATCATCGAGCACAGCGATCGTCTCGGCAACCACCGGATGCGTGAGGCGCTGAAGCTCAGGCGCGTTCGCCGAAGGCCCGTTCGTCAACAAAGGCGCCAACGGAAACGGCCGGTAGAAGAGCTCTTCGGGGTGATCCTCATCAAACTCCGGAGCCTGATCCCACGACTCTGCCAAACCCAACGACGTATCTCGGTCAGACGAAGTCTGTGAACCAACGGAACCGTTCGGCGCCCGCGGTACGGGCTGACCCGCCGATGGCGCGCCTTGCGGCTCAGAGTGAGTCCGGGTCGCCAAAGCACCGATAAGCGAACCCAAGAGATCCGGCGTCGCGGCCGCGCGGGCGGGCGGTAGCACTGCGGGTGCAGGCACCCTGACAGCTCGCGGTTCAAGTGAGGCGAGCCGGACAAGCTCGTTGAGCCGCTCGCGCTCATCCTTTGCCGGCTGAATTGCACGCGCGAGCCGCGTTGGCCTTGCAGCCAGTTGCGGAGCCGAAATAAGCCGCGGCGCAGCCTCCTTTTTGGGCGCGGACTTGACCGGTGCCGCGGCCGCAAGCGCCACCTTCTTTTCGATAGCCTTAGCCGGACGCTTTGCGGGCTTCGGGGCCGGCGCTTTGATCACGTCTGACGGCGAAGCCGTCCAGCCTTTGGCATCGGCAATCAGCACGGGCGGCTTTGTGCCATTCCTCACATCGAAGAATTGAGCAACATGCTTTGCGGTATTCGGGGCCCGTTTGCGCGCCTGTTGCGCGTCAGTCCTTGTAATCGGCCGTCCATCTGGTGGGCGATGCTTGGTCCGTCCAGACGGAAACAGCAACGCAAGTTCATGGCGTCCCATGCGTGGCCAATGGCGCACACGCGCCGTATCGACATGAACAAAGGGAATGGCAGAGGTCGGATAGTAACCGACACCACCACGCTCGCGGATCATTGCCGAATACCGCAATTGGCGGACCGGAATATCGGGAAACGCAACGTCGATCGCCTTACCTGTGATGTGCTGGCTTCTGCGCGCCTGTCCGCCACGCGTGCGCCGGAGCATATCGTTCGTGCCTTTCGAACGGTGACCGCTGATCACATGAACCGGCATCTTGGAGCCGAGTTCCTTGTGCATCTCCCAAATGATGTCGATGGTGTTGGGATCGATCTTTGTCGAAACGTCCTTGCGCCAATCGCGCATGAACCAGTCGATCTTCTTCATGGCCTCGGGAACGAATTTGCCGCTCCGCTTGTAAGTCACGGTGAGCGTTTCTTTGGTATGAATGTGATAAAACGAGATCGTGCGCGCCTTGTCGCCCGCCCACGCCCCAGTGACGACAGAAGCAGCCGCAATACCTGCAATCACGATTTGAAAACCGCGAACCAAATGCCGATCCCCCTCGACCTGGGTATCAAACGGCACCCAAGCGGCAATGTCTGCCGCCTCAGCCACCATCAACCTTTTGATAAGGTTAGGCTCCCAACCCTAAAATCCAGTAACTTCCGAATAGGGGACGAGAACGGCCAGAGCAGGGCAAAATGGGGGCGCGAGGCCCGACTCGGCCGGAAAAACCAACGCTAACCGACCCAAGTCAGAGCCCGGGCCCGAAACGCGCCCCCCGGCCAGACAGACGGCGCCTCTACTTTGGCGCGATAAGCCCCGGCATGGCCGACCCGGCAGGTCCAATTTCGCGCATCGCAGCCCCGCAGCTGAAATCGTGCGAAAGCCGGCATTCGTTGGGGCCGGTGGCGTCTTTGCAGGTGTATAAATCGCGCCAGGCCGCCAGCACTTTGGTCGCTTCTTCATCGAAGGCGGACGCAGTCTCACCCTCAAAACGCGCCTTGAGCACAACCACCGCACCGGTCGTCTTGATGCCATGACAGATCAGCGCAACACCGGCCGCCTGACCATAACGCGCACCGGCCGCCCGAGCCTCCGCTTCTTTGATTGTGCCCGTACCCGGCGGCGCCTCCTCAGCACGCGCAGCCGCAAGTCCAACAAGACCGATCGAAGAAAAAACGGCACACCGTTTCACCGAAATCATCCTTGCTGCGCTCCCAACGACCTGTATCAACGACAGTATACGCGATCCAATTGACCTTGGATCGGCCAACCAACGCTCTTCGAAGATCCCCAAAACACGTATCGCGGGAGAACGCCGCGTAGGCGAGGCCGCACGGTCAAGTCAGCTTAGTGGAGGGACTGCCGCGCGCTTGTCGCACCTTCCGAAACACCATCAATTTGCGTCGGGGACCATCAAGGATTGACATTCAAACTGGACCGGTCAGCAAATTCAGGTCTAAAGAGCGTTGGGACTATTCTGTGACGGTGGGGTCTACACGGTGGCAGTGGCTCAAATCGTTGCAGAAAAAGCACGCGTCGTCTTGATTTCAGACGTGAAGAGATAGAAGGATCTTAGGGGGATAGAGTTTTGAATGCCTTTTCACGTCAGGCGCTCCGCCTGAGCGCCGCGATTGCCGTGCTCTTGGCGTCAGCGGTCGGCGCAGCTGCGGATCCAGGCGTCGATGCGCTCCTAAAACAGCTGACCGGGACCTGGTCCGGTAGCGGCCACGTTGACTTCACGAATGGCGAACGCTGGGGCCTGCATTGTCCGAAGATGGTTTGGACACGCAGTGGCAAGTCCTCAAAGATCAAGAGCACGATTATTTGCAGCACCCATCCGCAGCAAGGCTACAAAATAAACCTCACCGCGCACTTCAATGTGTCGGCCAAGGGGTCCTTGTCGGGAACCTGGTCCGAAAGCAACTACGCGGCGTCAGGCAGCCACAAAGGATCTTTTTCATCTAAGGGCACAAAGACCTACAGAATTAGCGGCACTCTGAAAGGCGAGGGCATTGCAGCGCAGTGGAGTTCCACGGTTTCCGGCTGTGCGCTGACAATGAGCGTGAGGCCAAAGAATGCCATCGCAACATCAATGAAATCCAAGTTCCGCAAGCGCAGCTGCTGAAGCACGGCAGCATTTCCGGCGGCACGATCATCAGTGTTCGGGGAACCGGAGCTGTCCAACACGACCCGAGATGGGGACGCTTGTCCTTCACGCAGGTTCTCGAGTCTTATCCGTCTGAACTTGACCTGTCTCAAATTCTCCCAATTACAAAGATATAGACAGTACGTCTTGATCCTCGCATCGAAGTGGGAGGGCTTGAACTTTGGTTTTGCGTATTCTCTTCCTGGCTTTCCTCTTAGGGCTTCTCAGTTTCTTGCCAAGTTCGGTGGCGGCCCAGTCTGTACGCACTTTTCAGACGCCAAAAATCAACAATGTACGGCTGGATTGGTGCAAGCACTGGGGCCGGCAATGCGGTGGCCCGGCCGCGACTCTTTATTGCAAAGAGAAAGGGTATGACCGGGCCAAGAGTTGGCAAATAGACCCCAATGTCGGGGCCCGCGATCAAGCCACAGTTGTTTTTGGCGACGGTCGCATCTGCCGTGCGCCCAATTGTTCCAGCTTCCGTTCCATTACCTGTACAAAGGGAGCACCAAAAAAACCGGCCCCGCGGGAAGCCAAACCCAAGAAGGAACCGCGGACACAAGACAAGAAAAGAAACGTCGAGACCAAGCCTGCTGGCAAAAAGGAAGGTCACGGGAGCAAACATTTGGTTCCCGCACCAAGTATGGTTGTTGTGCCGGGCGCGCGGGGGTCAAAAACATATCGCTATCCCCACATTAAACGGGTCCGTCTCGATTGGTGTAAGCACAAAGGTCGGAAATGCGGGAAGCCGGCCGCAACCCTTTTCTGCAAGGAAATGGGCTTCAAACGAGCATCGGCGTATAAGGTTGACCAAAGTATTGGCATGCGTGGCGTGCGGACGCTTCATTTCGGCGATGGCAGTCTTTGCAAGAGTGGAAACTGCAAAGGCTTCAAAAAAATTACGTGCGTTGGCAAAGGAGAGCGGCCAGAGACCATTGCACGGCCAGGCGACACGAAAGCACCGGGTGCAAAAGAAGGACCCACGGTCAGGCCCGGTCCCATAACGGAAGAGACTGGAAAGGGTTCAAAGGATACGAGCACGGCACACCTTCCACCCCATCCGGCAACGTTCATGCCGGGTGGGGCAGAGCTCTTGTGGTGCTTGGGCGATTGTTTTGATCAAAACCTGCTCAAAACGGGCAACCTTGAGCTGGCTCAAGGGGATTCCAAAACACAAAAGTGGATCGTAGAAAAAGTCCCCGGCGCTGCGGGTGTTCTGTGGCAGGCGAGTGAACGGCCATTTCCACCCTTCCAAGGCGGCAGCAATCGCGATCTGAAGCCGAATGGACTGCTTGGATCAGCGCTGCTCTACGGAAAATCCGGCGCCAAATCAGGCACATTTTATCCCGACTTCAAAACACTCTGGGCCAAGCGCTCCTCGGGCCGCCTCAAGCTCCCGAACCGGCCCAATATGTATGTCCGCGCCCTGCCTGTTGGTAGCAGGCGGCCCCTCAAGGTTGTCGGTCAGCCGACAAACACGCTAGGGGTCTACTATGGCATCAGGGAGCCAGGACAGACCCCATATACGGTCCACATCCCAAAGCCTGACAAATCTACCTACCCCGATCCGCTGTTTGATATCCAGATTGTCGGCTTTGAGCCAGCCGTATTTGAGGACCCGAATAAGTGGGGATGTGTCAAAATCACCGGTTATAAGGGAGAGCTAACATGGACGGAAAAAAAGCTCTACCCGCTCGAAAGTGAGCTGTGCCCCGAACCCTACAGCGGAGGAGGCAGACGGATCACATCGGTCGGCGATTTTATTGAATGGTCCGTCGACAAGGCCATCAGCGCTTGGGATTGGGTCGGCAACGCCTTCGACGACATCAAGGCTGCCGCCGTGAATGTGGTCATGAAATATTCCGGATTTTCCGCCGTCTGCGATGCCATCGGGACAAAAAGCGAATGCAAGACCGCAGCGAGCACCGCCCTAAACGCTGGGCTGGTCGCTGTTGGTGTGCCGCCCACCATCCCCAGCTACAATGAACTTGTTGACAAAGGGGCAGATTACGCCGTTGAGCTCGCCCGCAAGCAGATCGAAGAGGCCTCTCCCATTCCGTGTATAGGGCCTTGCGAAGACGCCTTGCGCGCGGGCGTCAAAAAATTCACCGACGAACTCAAACGTCAAGCGAAAAAGCCGGGTTGTGTCGGCAAGAAAAAGGCCAACAGACATGGCAAACGACCTTATTGTCCGCCGTCATTTCTGATCACCAAAGCCGCCAAGGGCGCTTTGTCAGTTCCTCCATATCTTACAGTGCGCGTGACACGGCGATCGGATGTGCCGTACCCAACAAGAGCGGATCATCCAGAGTGTGTCGTCACTGCTGGCATGAAAATCTTAAATCACATCCCCAAAGGCAAAAAATCAATCCAATATGGAACGGGCACGAGAGTACTGTACACAGACGTCAAAGAGCAGGACATTGAACAAACACTCTATGAAGCCGACAACCTACCCATCCCCCACGATCTCGAACCTGGCCAAGCGGTCGAGATTCACGTTACCTTCAATCGCATGCAAAAGTTTATTTTTTCCTGGACACGCAGACTCTATGTCGATGCCCAAGTGGGTGTGATTCCTGATCACGAAACCGCTGATTGGTTTACGCTTTACCGGGGTGGAACAGCAAAGCTCGACGCCGGAAGCAACTGCTCGGAGCAAACCAGTCGCATCGAACGAAAGCTTCCAAGCGATATTTGAGCCGTGTTGTACGCCGACGCGCCAACTGTTTGCTCCTGCTCCGTCGACGATATTTCCCAAGCAGCATGAAATAGTCAGCTCTTGGGCGCCTCACCGGCGTGTTGGAGCCGACCATCGACGAGTCGGCCCCGAACCGACCGCGACATCTCCCAACAAAAAACACCGCCGGCGTTTCCACCGGCGGCGCTCTGTAACCTATCTGCTTCGTGCACGTGCACGAACCAAATTAGACAAGCTCGACCTGTGCGGCCTGCTTGCCGCGGCCGCGTTTGTCGTCTTCGAGCACGAACGAGATTTTGTCGCCCTCGTTGAGGCCGCGGATACCGGCCTGCTCAAGAGCCGTGACGTGAATGAACACGTCCTTGCTGCCATCTTCGGGTTGCACGAAGCCGAAGCCTTTCGTGGCGTTGAAGAATTTCACGGTACCCGTGATGCGAGACATGAGTGTGTCCTTTCCTAAAGGATGCGCGTTGCTCTAAGCCAACCCGCAGGCGGAACGCGCTCCGCCATACGATCTCGAAAATTTGGGAAAGGGCAAACGGGCCGGAGCGCGCTATTCAATTCCAAAAAATCCTGAGGGCGCGATCCACCTTGGATAGCACCGGCACTGCGGTATATGACGTCGAATGGCGTCAAATGCAAGGCATCCATTGGGAGAAACCCACCGGAGCGAGCGCCGTCAACAAATTCGCGTGATCTCGGCAGCGCCCCCGGCCACCTCGATCTCATCACCCGCGGCTTTGCCCATCAGAGCCTGCGCCAGCGGAGACACGTAAGAGAGCGTGCCTTTTTTGGGATCAGCCTCGTCCTCGCCGACAATGCGCCACACCTGCTCCCGGCCATCAGCCCGTTTGATCGTCACCAGCGAGCCGAATTGCACTTCCCCTGAATTCTCAGGGGCTTCCGTAACCTCGGCAGTGGCGCGCCGGGAACTCCAGTACCGCAAGTCGCGCGCAACGCTCGCAACCCGGTCCAGATCCTCCGCAGAACGCGCCTCGGCAAGCGTCTGCTCCAGGGCCTCAACCGTACCCTCAATCAAGGCCAGACCCTCGGCTGTGACGAGATTGCGATGGGGAGAAATTTCACGATCGGGAAGCGCCAGGCCACCCTCGTCGGAATCTTCCTTAGTAAAGGCCTTGCTCATAATGCCACCTCATGGTGCCACGCGGCCTAATCGTCACGAACGCTGCGTGACGTCGACCGCGCGCCAATGATATCGGTCACATCCTTGGCCTCCTTGAGACCAATCCCGAGCGCCGCCCGGATTTCGCGAATGGCGTCGATTTTCCGCCGGGCCGCCACCAACTTTTCGATGTCCGCCCGCTGAGACGACGTGAGCCGCTCTAGGTTCTCCCGCGCCGTAAAGGACGCTTCTCGGGCGCGCCTTTGGCGCTCCTCCCGCCGCCGTGGATCACCGAGCGCGGCGGTGGCACGGCCTGCGACAAAGCCGGCAACACCGGCCGCAATGAGTTCCATCAGGGAATACGTGGGCGAATAGAGATCCACGAGCGCCTCTCCTTTCCCTCCCCCCGAGGCGTCCGGCAAGCACCGGATTCTTACGCCTCCTTAGCCATTTCGCGCAGCTTGAACTTTTGTATCTTGCCCGTCGGCGTTTTCGGAAGGTCGGAGAACACGACGTAACGCGGGCACTTGTACTTGGCCAAGCGATCACGGCACCACGATAGGATTTCGTCGGAACTGGCGTCCGAACCGGGTTTCAGCTCGACGAACGCACACGGCGTCTCACCCCACTTGTCGTCCGGCTTGGCAACCACCGCACAACTTGAGACGGAAGGATGCTTGTAGATGACATCTTCCACCTCGATGGAGGAAATATTCTCACCGCCCGAAATAATCACGTCCTTGGACCGATCCTTGAGCTGGATATACCCATCGGGGTGCAGCACGCCCAAGTCACCCGAATGGAACCAACCGCCTGCAAATGCCTCCTCGGTCGCGGTCGCATTGTTGAGGTAGCCCTTCATCACGATATTACCGCGGAACATGACCTCTCCCATCGTCGCACCATCTGCCGGGACCTGGGCCATTGTTTCAGGATCCATAACCGTCAGTCCGTCAAGCGCCACATAGCGTACGCCCTGACGGATGCGTTTCGCAGCCCGCTCCGCGTCCGGCAGCCCGTTCCACTCCGGCTTCCATTCGTTGATGCTCGCCGGACCATAGGTTTCGGTCAGCCCGTACAGGTGAGTAAGCTCGAATCCCGCCGCGACCATCGCATCAAGCACGCTTTGCGGTGGCGGGGCCGCCGCATGGTTGAACGCCACCTTGTGTGTAATCGGCCGTTTCTCATGCTCCGGCGCATTGAGAAGCGTCGCCATCACGATCGGCGCGCCCGAAAGATGCGTCACCTTATGATCGACGATGGCATCGTACATGGCCTTGGCGCGCACCCAGCGCAGACACACGTGCGTACCCGCTACCGCCGAAAGCGACCACGGAAAACACCAGCCGTTGCAATGGAACATCGGCAGCGTCCACAAGTAGACCGGGTGCCGGCCCATCGCCGTTGCCAGGGTATTCGCAAAACACATGATGTAGGCACCGCGGTGGTGATAGACGACGCCCTTGGGGTTGCCGGTCGTACCCGACGTATAGTTGAGTGAAATGGCTTCCCACTCGTCGAGCGGACGCCGCCATTCGAAATCCGGATCGCCCTTGGCAAGAACAGATTCATACTCATTGTAAGAGAGTCGCTCTCCGGTTTGCGGAAACTCGGGATCGTCGTATTCGATCACCAGCGGCTTCACCTTGGCAATGTCGAGTGCCTGCTTGATCGTGTCCGAAAACTCACGGTCCGTGATCAAGACGCGGCTGTTGGCATGATCGATCTGAAACGCAACAATCGCCGGGTCAAGCCGCGTGTTGATGGAGTGCAGCACGGCCCCCGTCATCGGCACACCATAATGCGCTTCGAGCATGGGCGGTGTGTTGGACAACATCACCGACACCGTATCCCCCGGCCCGATAAATCTGCGAGCAAGCGCCGAAGCAAGACGCCGGCTGCGATCATAGAGCTGGCGATAGCTATACCGCGCATTGCCGTGAACCACGGCAAGCTGATCCGGATAAACCGCAGCGGCGCGCTCAAGCAGCGTCAATGGGGTCAAGGGCTGGAAATTGGCCGGGTTGCGGCCGAGGCCCTCTTCGTAAGGATTGGCGGTCATCGCTCTGTCGGACACCACTTGGCAATCTGAGAAGGGATTGGAGAATCTTGCCGGTACGCTAACCAAGCCCGGCCTTACCGGCAACGCAACATATGTTCAATGCGATAAACCCAGAGAATCAACGCCCTAAACAGCAACTCGCCCCCGGCAACCGCGACTTTGGGCTTCAAAAGCCCCTTAGGAATGTGTACCCTTTATGGCACCGCGGGGAACGTGGTTCATTTCTATGGAGGCCATCATGACGGGACCCCGTCTAGAAAGCGTGGCACTGTGGATTTTGCTAATGCTTCTCCTCATCGTGCCCCTGTTTGCGTTCGATTAGCGCCAAAGGTGACGAGCGAATAGCGGACCGCAAATTTGGCGCGACCCTAAAGAGAGGTCGCGCCTTTTGTATCTGAGTGCCACCAACCGTTCCTCGTGTGGGCGAGAGCACAATGCCACCGATCCGACTGGCATCCGGACCGCACTCTGCTTATTGGTACACGCCAAAAAGAAAGACCAAGGGGCGTATGCTGCCCCTCGGATCCCAACCCCTTGTCACGCACGCGCCCCTCAGGCACCAAGCGAACCGAACGAACAACAAAAGTGACTCTCAGGAGGTCCGATGAGCACGCCCGCCGCCACACCGAACAAGCAGATGCTGCACCTCGTTTTCGGAGGCCAACTGACCTCACTCGAGAGCCTTGAATTTAGTGATCCCTCGAATCTCGACATTGTCGGCATTTACCCTAACTATGCGACCGCCTATCAGGCATGGAAGGCAGCGGCGCAGCGCACCGTCGACAATGCCATGATGCGCTACTTTATTGTCCATATGCATCGCCTTCTCGATCCCCTCGCCGCCGAGCCGGGCGAGCAGGCCGAAGGCGACTGAGACGATCGAGCAGCGCGACCCGCAAAGCACCAGAAGGATCGGCGCATGGCGGCTCTCGCCAAAAGTTGGTAGCAATCAGATCTGGTCGCTATGAAATGCGCCGGCCGGTGCGCCAAGTGGGAAGGAACGCCAACCTTGCAGGACCGCCCCTCAGACCAAGAGGCCACGGCTTCGCGAGACACGACGCTGCCGGAACCCGCACCGGCGCGCATGGCCCTTGATGAGAAAGCCCGCAGCCTTCTCCGGCGCTTTATCTCCGATTGGATCGTGCCACGCTGGCGCGAACTTCTTGTGGCAGGCCTCTTCACCGCTTGTCTCGCCGCCGCAACCGGTGCTTATCCGCTCGTCATCAAGCTCTCGTTCGATCAGCTGATGAAGGGCGATGTCTCATATATCCCATGGGTCCTCGCCGCGATCATTGTCATCACGGCGGCCCGAAGCCTCTTCCTGTATTTGCAGACCGTGGCGACACAGCGCATCATTCTGCGCCTGACGGCCGACCTGCAGCGCCGCGCCTTCGGCCACCTCGTGGAAGCCGATTTTGCCCGCCTCACCCGCGATACGCCGGGCCGGCTGATGTCGAAGCTCACAAATGACATCACGTTTATTCAGCAGGCCGTGCTTGTCTCTCTCAACACTGTTGGAAAGGACCTCCTTTCGAGCATCGCGCTGGTCGGCTCGATGTTCTATCTGGATTGGTTCATTACTCTGGTCGTGCTCGGAGGTTACCCGCTTGCCGCCGTGCCCATCATGACCATTGCCCAGCGCATCCGCAAAGTTGCCAAACGCACACAAAAAGAACTTGGCGGTATGACCTCGCTGCTTGCTGAAAAGTTTTCGGGCGCGCGCCTCGTCAAAACCTTCCGTCTCGAGCGTTACGCGACCGAACGTCTCAACCAGAGTTTCGAGGAAGTCTTCCGGCTACGGCTCAAGGCGGCATCGAACAAGGCGCGGCTCGACTCGCTCCTTGAAGCCGTTGGCGGGGTCGCCGTCGCCGGCGTCGTCTGGATCGCCTACTGGCGCGTCGATGGCGGGCATTCTACCGTCGGAGACTTTATGGGCCTGACAACAGCGCTGTTGATGGCTGCTCAGCCCCTGCGCTCCCTCGGCAGCCTGACAGCCCGCGTCCAGGAGGGGCTCGCAGCCGCCGAAAGCCTTTATGGCTTGCTCGACGAGGAGCCGAGGATCGTCGACCGGGCCGGCGCCAAGGCCCTCGACATCAAACACGGCACCATCAAGTTCGAAAACGTTTCACTGGTCTACGAAGGCGCCAACGATCAGGCTGCCGTGCGCGACTTCACCCTCGACGTGCAGGGCGGATCCACGGTTGCATTTGTGGGACGTTCCGGTGCCGGCAAATCCACCGTCATAAACCTTGTCCCACGCCTGTTCGATGTCAGTAGCGGGCACATCACCATTGACGGCCAGGATCTGCGCCACGTAACCCTTACCTCCCTTCGCAACGCTATTTCCATCGTCAGCCAGGACGTGACCCTCTTTGACGATACAATCCGCGCAAACATCCGCCTTGGCCGGCTCGATGCGACAGATGACGATATCCAGGACGCAGCAAAGGCCGCTGCCGCACACGACTTCATCATCGCCCAGCCTCAGGGCTACGACACCATTATCGGAGACCGGGGATTGCGGCTGTCGGGCGGCCAGCGCCAAAGGCTCGCCCTCGCACGCGCTATTCTCAAGGACGCGCCCATCCTCCTCCTCGACGAAGCAACCAGCGCCCTCGACACCGAATCCGAACGCCTCGTCCAGGACGCGCTCACCCGCTTTACAAAGAACCGCACGACACTTGTCATCGCGCATCGGCTTTCGACCGTACAAGACGCCGATCTCATCTGTGTCATGGATGAGGGTACCGTTGTCGAAACAGGCAACCACCCCGAACTCATGGCCCGCGACAGCACCTACGCCGCCCTCGCCCGCTCGCAGCTCATGGCCGATGCCAAGACGCCCGAACCGTAACGATCGGCCAGCGAATAAGGCAAAGCGGGCCGCTAACGCCCACCCCTGAGCGCACCGATAATGATGTTCTTGATAGTCGTGGCAATGGTGCGAGAAAGCGAGCGCTTCAATTCCTTCCCGATCATGTCGCCCATGCCCTGAGACTTCCGCCCCTTTTTCCCGGACCCGTTGTCCCCAAATAGAACGTCGCTCCAACTACCCCCGCCGCCAGCTTCCTGCGCGGCCTGTTCTGTCCGTTTGGCCAGAATTTCGTGCGCGCTCTTCCGATCCACGGCCTCTTCGTACGTACCATAAACCGGGCTGTATTCAATCACACCGCGCCGCTCCTGCTGGGTGACAGGGCCAAGCCGGCCCTCCGGCGGCCGGATCAGCGTACGCTGGACGATCGACGGCTCACCCTTGTTTTCCAGCATCGACACCAGAGCCTCACCCACCTTCAACTCGAGAATAACCTTCTCCGTATCGAGCTCGGGATTGGCGCGGAACGTTTCGGCCGCAGCGCGCACACCTTTTTGATCCTTGGGTGTGAAAGCACGAAGCGCATGTTGAATGCGATTGCCAAGTTGAGACGCCACAGCCTGAGGCACGTCTGCCGGGTTCTGCGTAATGAAATAGACACCCACACCTTTGGAACGGATCAGGCGTGCGATCTGCTCAATGCGATCCATCAACGCTTTCGGTGCATCATCGAACAGAAGATGTGCCTCATCAAAGAAGAACACCAGCTTGGGCTTGGGCTGATCACCGACTTCGGGAAGGGTCTGCCAAAGCCGCGTCAGCATCCATAACAAGAACGACGAATAAAGCCGCGGGCTTTCCATCAGCTTGTCCGCCGCCAAGAGGCTGACGACGCCCCGTCCATCAGGAGCGATGCGCATAAAGTCTTTGATATTCAGCGCCGGCTCGCCGAAGAACTGGTCGGCCCCTTGATCCTCGAGCACCAAAAGGCGGCGCTGAATGGCACCAACGGACGCCGAAGCAACGTTGCCATAACGGCTCGACAGCTCCTTCGAACGCTCGGAGACATTCTGGATGATTGCGCGCAAATCTTTGAGATCGAGAATGGGGATCTTCTCGTCCGCCGCGACACGGAAGGCAATATTCAAAACGCCCTCCTGCACGTCATTGAGCTCCAGCATACGCGAGAGCAAAAGCGGCCCCATGTCTTGCACAGATGCACGGACGGGGTGTCCCTGCTTGCCAAACACATCCCAAAAGATCGACGGATAGGCCTGCTGCGTGTAATCGCCGTTGAGGCCGACGTCGGAAGCGCGCTTCACCAGAAAATCTTTGGGTTCGCCGACAGCCGCAATGCCGGAGAGATCGCCCTTGATGTCGGCGGCAAAGACGGGCACGCCCGCCTTGGAGAAGCCTTCCGCGAGGCACTGCAGCGAGACCGTCTTACCGGTACCCGTGGCGCCTGTGATCAATCCGTGCCGGTTTCCAAAACGCAGCTCGAGATACTCGGATTTGCCACTGTTTCCGCTGCTCTTGCCAACGTAAATCTTGCCTTCCTGCAGCACCGACTGGCTCATGGGATCCGGCCTCCTCTGGGGACATTTTCGCCGCGACGAGACCTAAAGATATGACCCCGACTCGTCCGCACGCGGCATCGAGCCCTCTTTGCATGCTCGAGGGGCCTTTGCAAACCCCGGTTGCATGGCGCACTCGACATCCACATGCGAAACTCTTGTTACAGATCAGCCCCTAGAGAATCCTCGGAGAATGAGGGCCTTGCGTGTCGCCGTGACGCTGCCGCCGGCCACATTTCTAGGTGCAAAATTGCCTCTGTTCCCCCTATAGACATCAGGCAACGAGTGGACGCCGCCATCGGGAGGCATCCGACCACCAAGCTGCCGACGAGGACGACCATGCCGGGCGCCACGACAACGCCAAACCTGAAGCTGGCAGAGGTGTTTGAACCACCCTCCCGCGATCAATGGACCAAGCTCGTCGAGAAGGTTCTCAAAGGCGCGGACTTCGAGAAGCGTCTGGTATCCAAGACCGCCGACGGCCTCAGGATCGAGCCGCTCTACACACCCGCCGATGCCCTGCCCGTCGCAGCCGACGCCATACCGGGCGCCGCCCCATTCTTGCGCGGCACTGGAACCGACAAAGTCGCCCGCGGCTGGGACATCCGCCAGTTCCATTCAAGCGACGATCCAAAGGACATCAACACCGCCGTTTTCGAGGACCTCGCAGGTGGCACCACCTCCGTCGCCCTCCACATCGCCGCGCCGGGCACATCGGGTCTCGCACTTAAAGACGGCGCGCTGGCCAAAGCCCTCGACGGTGTGATGCTCGACATTTGCAGCGTCGCCCTCGTTGCCGGCGAGAATGCGCCGAACGCGGCAACAGCCCTCGCTGCGGTGTGGGAAAATGCCGGTATCGCGCCCGACAAACGGCACGGGCACTACAACGCCGATCCGCTCGGCACGCTGGCCACCACCGGCTCCCTCACGAAGCCGCGCGACGCAGCATTGGCCGACGCAGCAACCCTCGCCAAAAATGTTCAGAACGCCCCCGGCATCACGGCGCTTCTCGCCGACGGTAACCCCTATCATTGTGCCGGCGCGACGGAGGCCCAGGAACTCGCCGCGATGTTGGCGACCTTCGTCGCCTACCTGCGGGCAGCCGAAAGCCAGGGCCTCGAACCGAAAGACGCCATCCCAAAAATCGCCGTTGCCCTTGCCGCCGACGACGACCAGTTTCTCACCATCGCCAAGCTGCGTGCCGCTCGCCAGCTCGTCTGGCGCGTTGCGGAGGCGTGCGGGGCAGGCGACGCCGCGGGCCAGGTGCATTTCAGCGCCGTTACCTCGTGGCGCATGATGGCCAAGCGCGATGCCTGGACCAACATCCTGCGCACCACGATCGCATGTGCGGGTGCCGCCCTCGGCGGCGCCGACGCTATCGTGGTTCTGCCCTTCACTTACGCCCTCGGCAAACCCGACGCCTTCGCACGCCGCGTCGCCCGCAATGTGCAGATGGTCTGTCAGGAAGAAAGCAATCTCGGCCGCGTCGTCGATCCCGCCGGTGGCTCCTGGTACGTCGAAAAACTCACCGCCGGCCTCGCACAAAAAGCCTGGGCGCTGTTCCAAGAAATCGAAGCCAAGGGCGGCATGGCCGCCGCGCTTGAAACAGGCTTCGTCCAAGAGGAAATTGCCAAGGCAGCCGCGGCACGCGCCAAGGATATCGCCACCATTCGCACGCAACTGACGGGCGTTTCCGCCTTCCCGCTTCTTGGCGACGACGGCATCAACGCTGAGCCCTGGCCCCCGGCCGCACCTGCACCCGCAACGGCAGCCACCTCGGTCAGGCCGCTCAAAATGGCGCGCCTCGCCGAACCGTTCGAAGCGCTGCGCGACGCGGCCGACGCGCACGCCGCCAAAACCGGAAAGCCGCTCACCATATTTCTCGCCTCCATCGGGCAGGTGATCGACCACAACATACGCTCGACCTGGATCAAGAACTATCTCGCGGCGGGCGGCATTGCAGCCGCCATGACCGACGGCTATCCCGACGCGGCAGCTGCCGCTGCCGCTTTCAAAGAGTCGGGCGCGAATGCTGCCTGCATTTGCTCGTCGGATGCGCTCTACACCGAGCACGCAGAGGCAACCGCAAAGGCCCTCAAAGCCGCGGGTGCCAAACTCGTCCTGATGGCCGGCCGGCCGGGCGACAACCAAAAAGCGTTAACAGCCGCCGGCGTCGACCGGTTCCTCTATGCCGGCGCCGATGCCGTAGCGACGCTCGGCGAATTACAGGCTACACTCGTCAAGAACAGCTGAGCGGATTTCCCAGCCCGAGACACGTAACACCATGACACGTATCCCCGACTTCACAAAAATCACGCTCGACGAAGCACCCAAAACGAAGGCCACCGGCACAAGCACGGATGGCGAAGCGTGGATCACGCCCGAAGGTATCCCGGTAAAACCCGTCTACACGGGCGCCGACACCAGCGGGCTCGATTTTCTTGAAACGTACCCCGGCATTGCCCCATACCTGCGCGGTCCGTACCCGGCGATGTACGTCACCCAGCCGTGGACCATTCGCCAATACGCCGGCTTCTCGACGGCCGAAGACAGCAACGCCTTTTACCGGCGCAACATTGCCGCCGGCCAAAAGGGCCTCTCCATCGCCTTCGACCTCGCTACCCACCGCGGCTACGATTCCGACCATCCGCGCGTCAAAGGCGACGTCGGCATGGCCGGCGTTGCGATCGATTCCATCTACGACATGCGCACCCTGTTCGACGGCATTCCGCTCGAGCAAATGACGGTCTCGATGACCATGAACGGCGCTGTCCTCCCCGTGCTCGCTCTCTTCATCATCGCGGGTGAAGAACAAGGCGTGCCACCCGAAAAACTCGCCGGCACCATTCAGAACGACATTCTGAAAGAGTTCATGGTGCGCAACACCTACATCTACCCGCCCGCACCCTCGATGCGCATCGTCTCCGACATCTTCGCCTATACCAGCGCGAACATGCCGAGGTTCAATTCGATTTCGATCTCCGGCTACCACATGCAGGAAGCGGGAGCGACCGCCGATCTGGAACTTGCCTACACGTTGGCTGACGGCGTCGAATACGTCCGCGCCGGCGTCAATGCCGGTCTCGACATCGATGCCTTTGCGCCGCGCCTCTCCTTCTTCTGGGCCATCGGCATGAACTTCTTCATGGAAATCGCCAAGATGCGCGCCGCCCGCCTGTTGTGGGCCAAGCTCATCAAAGAAGAATTCAAGCCCAAAGACCCGCGCTCGCTGTCGCTCAGAACGCATTCGCAAACATCGGGTTGGAGTTTGACCGCGCAGGACGTCTTTAACAACGCGACGCGGACCTGCCTCGAAGCCATGGCTGCCACCCAGGGGCACACACAGTCGCTGCACACCAACGGCCTCGACGAAGCCATCGCGCTTCCAACCGACTTCTCCGCACGCATTGCCCGCAATACCCAGCTGCTCTTGCAACAGGAATCCGGCACCTGCCGCGTCGTCGATCCCTGGGGCGGCAGCCATTACGTCGAGCGCCTCACCTACGATCTCGCCTTGAAGGCCATGGAGCACATCAAGGAGGTCGAGGAACTGGGCGGCATGGCCAAAGCAATCGCAGCCGGCATTCCCAAAATGCGCATCGAGGAGGCGGCGGCCCGTACGCAAGCCCGCATCGACACTGGCAAGCAGACGATTACTGGCGTCAACAAGTTCCAGATCACCGATGACGCCAAGATCAATCTTCTGAAAGTCGACAACGCCGCCGTGCGCGAAGCCCAGATCGCAAAGCTCGAACGGCTCCGGAGCGAGCGCGACGAAGCGGCGTGCCAGGCCGCCCTCGCCGCCCTAACCGAAGGCGCCAAGGGCGACACCAACCTTCTCGATCTTTGCGTCAAGGCCGCACGCGCCAAAGCAACCGTCGGCGAAATGTCGGAAGCGATGGAAAAGGTCTTCACCCGCCATCGCGCAGAAATCCGCGCCATCTCCGGCGTCTACAGGTCAGAGGCTTCCATGAGCAACGATGTCGGAAAAGTCATAAAGCTGGTCGAGTCGTTCGAGAAAAACGACGGACGCCGCCCGCGCATCTTGATCGCCAAGCTCGGCCAGGACGGGCACGACCGCGGGCAAAAGGTCATCGCAACCGCATTCGCCGACCTCGGCTTCGACGTCGACATCGGCCCCCTGTTCGCCACAGCCGACGAAGCCGCACGCCAGGCGGTTGAAAACGACGTGCACATCATCGGCGTGTCATCATTGGCCGCCGGCCACCTGACCCTCGTGCCGGAGCTCAAGGCAGCGCTCGCCAAAGAAGGCCGCGAAGATGTGATGATTGTGGTGGGCGGCGTCATCCCGCCGGGCGATCACGAGGCGCTGTTTGCGGCCGGCGCAAAGGCCGTCTTCGGCCCCGGCACCAACATCCCCGAAGCCGCCGCCGGCCTCATCGCCAAGCTCAATGAGCAGTTGGGGTATGCGAAACAGGCGGCGGAGTAGGCTCACGTCCCTCCCAAATGTCATCCCGGCATTCACACACGTCTCCACTGCCATCCCGGCATTCAATGCCGGGATCCAGGGTGCCATCACCTCGGCTGTCGGAATTCGTCAGCAACACGTGCCACACCCCGGCCCCATTTACGGCCAGCGACGTTTGGACGAAGGGTCGAGGTTCGTTGAACCTTGGATCCCGGGGTCAAGCCCCGGGATGACGGCGGCGCTTTCCGCAATTTCAAACGCCGGATCGAAGATAATCTCGTAAAGGTATTCTGATGGCCAAGCCGTCATCCGCAGAGCGATTGCAGCATATCCTTCAGACTGAATTCACCGCTTCGGCTTGCACGAGTATCCAGAGCCCGTGCTCTTGCACACCATGGGGCCGTCGTAACTCGACGCCTTCTTTTTCACGGTCGAACTCGACGACGAAGAACTCGAACTCGACTTCTTCTTCTTGGACGCCACCACGTCGCTCGACGGCTTCTTCTTCTTCTGCTTCTTCTTTTTCACCGGCTTGGGTTTCTTCGGCTTCGGCGGCGGCTTGGCACATTTCAACGTCGCGGTCCACAGACCCGCGTTGCCCACCGGCGCCGGACTTCCGTCGGCGAACGTCACCGGCAGTTTCAAGTCCTTGCAGAATTTGGTCTTGAACGCATGGCGCACCGCATTGGTGGCAAGCTTCGCATCCTTGCCGTCATCCGAAAGCGACGTTCCCTGCCGCCAGAACACCGTGCGATACCCGTTGGTGCCTTGGGTGACATACTCAAACCGGTAGCGCCCGCCCCGCGCAGACACCTCGAACTCCTGCTTGCTCTCACCAAGATCGGTGCTCTGGCTGCCGCCGAAATCGTCGACGCTGGCACAGCCGGAAACTAAAGCGAGGCACACGACGAGCGCGGACCCTAAAGCCCCTCTGCCAACGCGTCCTTTAGCTATCCGGATCATGCGGTGCGGACCCATCCACTCCAATATATCGTTGCTCATGCCAAGACTCGGGGCCGGGCGCAAGCGAGCCCGGTGAGCGTGCAGTCGCTGGTCGCAGATTGCCCCTAGTCACCTGTCCTGCCAACAGAAATCCGCAAAAAGTTTTCCGCCGGCCTGGGGACTGATGCATCCAGGACCCAGGCCCAGACGCCTGCCCCGCCGCTCAACACCCCTTCCCGCAGTCCTTTGCACGCCGCTTATAGTCCACAACGCCGCCCCGGCCATCGAGCTGAATGGTGCAGCAGTTTGTGATAGCGCGTTTGAGGAGCCCCCGGCCGCGCTGCACTCTGGATTTCAGTCCGGAGAGAGAGAGCCCCAACCGATCGGCCGCTTGCCTCTGGGTCAGCTGTTCGATTTCGGTGAGCGTGAGCGCCTCACGATACGCCCTGGGCAAGTCGTTAATAAAGGGAACCAAGCATCGCGCGAGTGCGATCTCGGCATCTCTGCCTTCTGCTGCCTCGCTTTCCCCGCCAATCTTTGCGTCAGCTTCAACATCTGCCAGAGCCTTGCGCTCCACGGCTTTGCGCCGATAGTGGTCGGTGACAGCATTTCGGGCCACGCGTTGGATGTAGGCGGCCGGATTATCGGCCTCTTGAAACGCATCGCTGTTTTGCACAAGCCGCAGCAGGATGTTGCCGACGACGTCGTCAACCCAAAGGGGATCGACGCGGCTGCGCACATACGTGCGCAGCTGCTTTTCGAAGCCCTGCCAGCTGGTCTGGCTGATGGACGTTGCTTTCTTCATCGGTGGTACCAATCAGACCGCACCAATATTGTCCGCCTTTTTCTTGCCGGTGCAACAGGTCTTGCCATACGAATCCTCTCCGGATGCCGTCATGTCATCCGTGATCCGGTACCACTCCCAGCGCAGGCCGTTGTGAGGACGCGACCAGAGCTTGTCCTGCTTCGCATGACAGCATTTGGTCTCGCGCTTCGCTTCATCAAGTATGCCGGCCTCTTCCAGCCGCGTTTGGGTGGCCTCCACCTCGCCTTCAGCCAACGCTTCAACACCAATGTGGTGAAGGTGCGCATCCGTGTCCGGGTTCTCAAACAAGACGAGCTTCAGTGGAGGCTCGTTGACGGCAAAATTGGCGTAACCGTCCCGGCGCTTGTGCGGCGCGACACCGAACAGCTTTGCATAAAAGTCTACGGCCGCGTCGATATCGGGGACATTCAGGGCAAGTTGAACTCTCATGGGTTTAGGTCCTTTCCTTCGCGTTATGCCCCGTACGACGCGCGACGTTGGAAAAGGACGCAAAAAACTCTAGCAGCCAACGGAAGGGGCCTAATGCCCGCACGCACCCGGCGCCCCCAAAAGCTGTTCAGCAAATGACGGATTCAGTTCGGCACAGCACCTGCCGGGATCCACTTGGCACTTTTGAACAATCTCAGCTCCGGCCGCGTCGGCTTTGGCATTGCAATTCTCAGGTGTTTCCTCAGACAAAAGACAGAGGGTGTACGCGAACTCACGCGCAGCCGCCATCGGGGCGCCGGCCCCCGGCGTTTGCGTTGTGGGTGGTGTAGCCGGTGCAGAGAAACTATCTGGCTCGTCCGGCAGAATGAAACCATCGTCATACCCATCCGGCTGACCCAACAGTCCTACCGGCACAGTCAACCCCTCCACGGCGGACGTCACAGGCTCGCTTTGCACGGAACCAGCCATCACACCCAGAAGCGCGAAGACGACACACAGACGAAGCGGAGTTCGAGATATAGTCATTGAGGGCCTCCACAGAATGTTAGGTCAATTCGAAAACGCTCTCATAAGAACCGTGCAACCGGAAGACTATCGCACGCCTGGTCATGAGACCAGCTGCAATTCGGGGCAACGGATTCCGAAAAACCGTCCCGCTCAATCTGGCGTCATACGCATCAAACCGGACCGCACAAGAAGCCGCCCCCATTTTTCGTCATAGGGATGCACGTAGTCCGTCGCACCGCCATCGTTGACGAGACGTCCGCGTTCGCTATGCCAAGCAAAGATGCCGCCTGCGAGATCATAAACCCCGGTTGCCCCCTGCGCCTTCAATTGGTCGGCGACCTTTGTCGCCATCGTCGACGAGCGCGCCCCGACCGCGCAGTAAAACAGTACCGCCTTGCCCGCAGCCTCATTGCCATAACGATCGAGAAAATTTCTAGCCGACATCCCCGGTTCGATACGCCGCGCGCCCGGCAACCGGCTGACGGCAAATTCTTCGGGCGTGCGTACATCGAACAGCACCACATTTCCGGACTCGATTTTCGCTGAAGCCTCCGAAACGCTGATATGCGGAAGCCCCGGCCACCGCGCCGCCACACGCGCCTTGGTCGCCGCGAGCGCCGCCTCAGTATCCGAAGGCGCATCCGTCTGCGCAAAATTCAAGCCCGCAACGGCGAGGACAGCCGCACCAGCCCCCAGCAAGACAGCAAGTCGCTTTCGATTGCCCAACACCTCAGAAGCCTCCACACTTCAAAAGATCGCGATCACCGCCCACACCCCACGATTTCAATCCAGAAACAACATAGTGCGGCCCAACTTGCCCCACAATACGTGCGCCCCGAATTAGAGTAAGCTCGCAGATGTCACGAACATAATTCAAAAGCGGGCGAGCACGAATTGCCGCCGAAAGGCAGACGCAAAGCCTGGAGCAAGACCATGAGTGGTTATAACGAATATGCCGTTGAGAACGGCGTGCCGCTCAAGATGTGGACCAAGAATGTCCTGATCGACGACGCCGCCATCGGCCAGATGCGCAACGTCGCCATGCTGCCCATCATTCATAAGCACGTCGCCGCCATGCCGGACTGTCATTGGGGGGTCGGCGCCACCGTCGGCTCTGTCATCCCAACCAAAGGCGCCATCATCCCGGCGGCCGTCGGTGTCGATATCGGCTGTGGCATGATGGCGTGGAAACTGACCCTCTCCGCCAACCAACTCCCCGATAACCTGGCAGCCATCCGCTCGGACATCGAGCGCGCGGTGCCACACGGTTTTGTGTCGACGCGCGGACGCTCCATCAAGGGCGGTTGGGAGACTGTGCCGAACGCCATCGGCAGCCGCTGGCGCGAGCTGGAAGACCGCTACCGCACCATCATCGAAAAACACCCGCGGATATCCCACAAGGCCCCCGCGCATCATCTGGGATCGCTGGGAACAGGCAACCACTTTATCGAGGTCTGTCTCGATGAGGCCGATGCCGTATGGGTGATGTTGCACTCCGGCTCACGCGGGCCCGGCAACGTCATTGGCCAATACTTCATCCAGCTGGCCAAAAAGGATATGGAGCGCCACCAGCTGCAATTGCCTGATAAGAACCTCGCTTATCTTTCAGAAGGCACGCAGTACTTCGATGATTACGTCGAAGCCCTGAACTGGGCCCAGGATTACGCGTGGGAAAACCGCCAGGCGATGATGGACGCTGTGCTGCGCGTCCTCAGAAAGCACCTGCCCAAATTCCGGATTGGCGATATGGCGGTCAACTGTCATCACAACTACGCCGCCGTTGAAAACCACTTCGACGCCGACGTCTGGGTGACCCGCAAGGGCGCCGTACGCGCACGCAAACGCGATCTCGGCATTATTCCGGGCTCGATGGGCACAGGATCCTTCATCGTACGTGGTCGCGGCAATGCCGACAGTTTCTGTTCCTGCTCGCATGGAGCCGGGCGTGCCATGTCACGCACAGAAGCCAAGCGCACCATCACACTCAAAGATCACCGCGCCGCGACCGAAGGCATTGAGTGCCGCAAGGACAAGGATGTCATCGACGAAAGCCCAGCAGCCTACAAGGATATCTCATCGGTCATCGCCGCCCAGACCGATCTCATCGAAGTCGTCCACCAGCTGCGCCAGGTCGTCAACGTCAAAGGCTGAGCCGGTGACCGTACGCCTTTCGTGCGTAGACTCCGAGCCGCTGCACGCGCTCCGTACCACTCTGTCTGCTGTTACAGAAATAGGGATACAATGCAGACATGCCAGCGAGGCCCGCTTGTGACCCCAAGGCCGACTTTATCGCCTGGCGGTGGTTAAACGCCAATATGACGTGCAATCGAGGTGGAAGGGATCAAATGAGGTATCCGATGGAGACTACCCCGCATTCAGCTCGGGTCGCGCCGTTGCCTGTAGCGTAGAGCCCCGCGCTCCGCAAACAAATCAGCGCACAAAAGTCTGCCGTGGGCTACAGATTGCGCAAGAGCGAACGGTTTGTCGTGGTTCTTAGAGAGCGGTTATTAGACTAACGCTGAGAGGCACAACCGGCGCCAAAGCGATTACAATGCGGACATGCCGGTGACGTCCGCTGGTAACCCGAACCGGGCATCATCAAGTTAAATTCAAGATTGGGTCTTGGCCGCGTGACAACGTTTGCGTCGGGGCAAGTCACCTCCACCACCGCCGGTCATCGCCCCATTGTTAGGCAGGCAACAATGAACCAACTTTCAGACCAGTCAAATTGATACAGGGCAGATCAGAGTCCCTAGCAATTATTGGCTGCGTCGTTGAATGTGACGCCGTCAACTGTGAGGTCACCAGTAAAGGAGCCGTCGCCAATACAGGCATCTGCCACACCACCGCCAACAGTCGTATTGTTCGAACCGTCGACGATTTCGTTGCTGTTGACGCCGAATACGCCGCCGAATTCGAACGCCGCAGTTCCGATCGTTCCACTGAAGATGTTATTCGTCAGCGTCAAACCGGTGTTTGGTGCAAAGCCTGCAGCTAGTCTGACGCCATTGCCCACATCGGAAATCGTGTTCTGGTCAATGGTGAGATTTACATTGTCCGAGAACGCCACGATTCCGTCAAAACCTGCGTTCGAAATCTCATTCTCTTGAATTGTAACGTTCCGCGTACCATCTCTGAGAACAATTCCGCTGCCACCAATATTACGAATTTCGTTATCTCTAATGGTGATGTCACGCTGGATTCCCCCGCTTAAATCGATACCCGCGCTATTAACGTCCTCTATCGTGGACCCGAAGACCAGCACATCCGATGTCAGTCCGCCCAATCCCATGCCGAAGAAGCCCATATTTGAAATGTTGACGTCTTCTACCACAACATTTGAAACCGGAATAAAGAGGGAGGCCCCAGTGCCAATACCGGTATTAAAGACAACAGGCGTGCCATTACCGCCACCGCCAACGATGTCAAGATCAGCAACGTGACCGTTGTTATTCACGGTGACAACAGTATCCTCACCCGTGAAGCTCAGCGTGGGCCTGATGCCAGGCGCATTAAACCCAGTCTCAACACCTGACGTCTGACCGCGCACCTGAATAGTGCCACCACCGCCCATCAGCGTCTGATTATCTTGAAGAGTTAGCTGGCCATCAATGGTCGAGCCGCCATTGACAATGAGCAGTGTGTTGGCGCCAGTCGCATCGATCGCGGATTGCACGTCGCCAGAGTCGGTGGTGTTGGCGACGAGGGCCACCCTGTCAAAGGATACGTCCGTCAGCGCATCTTCGACTTGCTCGCGGGTTTCTCCCGACAGGTCAGTTGTTGAAATCGTCGTGTTCGTCTGCGTTATCGGGGCTTCGCGCTGAATGGAGTCAAGCATGCGGCGTTCTTGATTGTTGAGCCGGGCCATTTGGGTTTGGGTGGTGCTCGGCCCGCCCAACGGAATACGCAACCGTGCACCGCCGGACCATCGCGACTCGCGCACATCGTCATAACCATACTCGGCATCAAATGTTAACCGCGAGCCGGGCGCGTCCGGGATTATGTCCAGAACCCGCAGCTCAAGACGGCTCTTGAAGCCTGCCACCTCTTCCACGGCATCGAAATCAAAATAATAACCGCCGACATAGGCTCTCAATTCAAAGTTCTCAGGCGTAAACGGAACCAATGCGCCGGCCTCGCCGTCGATGCCTTTCATTGCGTACTCGTGAACCGATGTTCTGGTGCGCGTACCCGTTGTTCTCGTGACAAAGAACAAGTCGGTCAACGTAAAGCCCGTCGTCGGGAATTGGTCAGAGCCCAACTCAAGTGAAGCCATTGACGTCGTGACGTTCTCCGCAACTGTTGTTTGGCTCAACAGCTCTTTATCATCAAACGGCAGGTATCCGTTTAAGCGCAAGTCGAAGGCGTGCGAAAGTAGCTCCAGGCCACCGGCAATACCATCAAAGGACTTGCCACTTGCGGATTCAAAGGGGGCATATCCAAGCCAAATTCCGGCGTTGAAGCCTGTGGCAGTCATTTCGCGATAGCCGAGCGCGAAATTGCCATCATATATGCTGTCTTCAAAAATCCGGCCTTCAAGATCTACAAACAGCAACGACTGAGTGTCCCCAATTAGGGGCACAAATAGTTCCGCCTCACCATTATCCAGCTCATTGGAAAGCTTGCCGCCCAGTTCAATCCACGGCGTCCATTTACCAGCCACTTGGCCCAGAGCCCCAGGCGGTCCTAATAAGAGCCCACACACGAATACGGCCAAGCTTGAATACAACCGGAAACGGGTCATACGCACACCAACTATAACTAACAAACTCGCCACAACGCCAATTAAAGCGGTAGCAATAGCTCAAATGCGCCAGCATTCGTATCGTATACAATTTCAAACACACGCGTGTGTCGCCTTACGGCAATGACAACGCCAGCGCAGTGTTGACAATCAGCTTTGATAAGCGGACGGTTGTCAACGCGAACCATCAGACGGCTGCGGATTTGTGGCCGACCTGTTGCGGTTCTACCACAAGACGAGATTCTCCTTTGAATTGGCCGACCTCGCCCGTTTTATGTACTGGTCTGCTCCCATGAAACGACTGTGCCGCCAGCAGCTGTTCTGCCCGATGTTACGCTCCGGCCAGCCCGGACGCTGGCTCATAGCTTAGTTCTTAGCGACAGGTACGCCATGCCCCTTCAGTGGTCATGGGGGCCGCTGCCGGTCATGGGCAATCATGATCCAACTGCCGTAACGATGCGCGGCAGGGATGGTATGCCAACGGTCTGAAAAGGGGGGCCACCCGCTTTCTTGATTGCGCTTCCGACTCCGGCCCCGGCCCGAATGGGCCAAAG
Organism: Hyphomicrobium sp.; assembly: GCA_965222835.1. Classification (GTDB taxonomy): domain Bacteria; phylum Pseudomonadota; class Alphaproteobacteria; order Rhizobiales; family Hyphomicrobiaceae; genus CBDCUQ01. The sequence continues at coordinate 883,071 of CBDCUQ010000004.1, read as the reverse complement.
CCGGCGAAGCCGGCTCGTGCGCCTTCGGCGCGAGCGCGGAGCCGGCCGGAAGCGCGGGGTTAGGGACGGACGCATGACTGAGGCCGCAAGCGCGGCCCGGCGCCAGTGCGCCGCGCCCACGCAGGCCCGAGCGCAAGCGAGGAACAGCCGTGAGTGATAAGAACTAGAGCGGTGAGTGCCGCATCTATTCATCTGTTACGAGGCTTCGCCGCTCTATCCCCTGTTAGGGGATGCTCTTTGACAAGACGGCCTGCAATCGCTCCGACGCACGGCGTATATCGGAGCCGAACGCGCGCGCTTACTTGCTCAACAGCGCCATCAGCCGCTGTCGCGCCTCCGGCATCGGCGTGTCGTGGGGTGTCAGCACCCGGCTTTCGAGAAAGTATCCCGTCAATGCAAGGCCGATGCGCACGTCCTCACCCGTCACCCCGCCCTGTCGCGATTGGGTGAGGAATTGGGGAAGCGCCAGAAGCTTGTCGCGATAGGGCTCACCCGCAGACGCCGATACGGCACGCCCGGACTTCGGCGACACATAAATGAGCTGATCGTTGGACCCAGTCGCCGCGCATTCCGAAAGATCCAAACCAAATCCCAGCTCGTCGAGAAGCGCCAGCTCCCAGCGCACATAAAGCGCCGGCCAAACACTATCGTCATCAAGAAAACCGAGCACGAAGAGTGTCACCTCATAAAGATTGGGATGCGGATCGCGCTCCGGCAAAAGCCGGGCCAGTGCCGCGAGCGAGGTAAGCCCAGCGAGCGCGACCGGGGTCTCCATCGCTTCGGCCGCAAAGCCACGGCGCAACCCCACCGTCGCGTGCCCCAGGTGCTCGGCAAGCCGCGCCTTCCAAGTCACATCGACTTGATTGCCGATCTGTAAAACGGGCCGCAACCGCCGCGATCGTCCGCCATGCACCAGCGCCAAGTGCCGGCCATGCGCACGCGTCAAAAGCTCCACGACCGACGCCGTCTCGCCGTGCGGACGAACGGAAAGGATCACGCCTTCATCAGACCAGTGCATGGCAGGGACCATATCCGCGACCGGCGGCATCATGACAGAGCGGCCGACCCCGTGTTGTAGAAGCGGCAGGCGCCGCGGCCCTGGGTACGGCCCGCTCAATCGTTAAGCGCACGGAAATCATTCGTTCGTAAGGTTGCAGGTGAAAACCGCCGGAGCGTCATTCCCGCTCCCCATTGTCTCGTACCCGAGCGCTCGCGAGCACGCAATGCAGCCTCTGATCATCGCCGGCATGCACCGCTCCGGAACGAGCGTGCTGACCACCATCCTCGCCGATCTTGGCCTCTTCGTCGGGCACCAGGTCGAGGAAAACCACGAGGCCACGTTCTTTCTCGAACTCAACAACTGGCTTCTGCGCCAAGCCGGCGCCGCCTGGGACTATCCAGAGCCCTTCCAGGACTTCCTCGCCCATCCCGAGCTTGTCGATGCCCGCGCCCGCCAGCTGGCCCACATGCTCAAAATGCCCCGCGCCGTCGAGTATCTGGGTATGGCGGATTACTTCCGTCTTGGTGACGTCGCCAAACTTGACCGCCCCTGGGGATGGAAGGACCCGCGCAACACGTTCACGCTGCCCGTGTGGCAGCACCTGTTCCCGAACGCAAAACTGCTCGTCATTCATCGGCATGGCGCCGATGTCGCCGCAAGCCTGCAGGCACGCGCCCTGCGTGTCGCCGCCGATCTTGCGCAAAACCCGGTCGCCATGAGCCGCTGGGGCTGGCGCCTACCCGTCTCGCCCAATTCCTTCAGCCGCTGTCTCGACCTCGACGAAAGCCTGCGGCTCTGGGAGGCATATAGCAAAGCAGCCGATCAACACGTCACAAACCTTGGCTCGCAGGCCCTCGCCATCCGCTACGAGGACTTCCTCGCGGACCCGGTCAACGTGACCCGCCGCGTTCTCGATTTCGCAGGATTAGAAGCACGCACCGGCGACATCGAGTGCGCCGTCGCGCGCCTCTTGCGCGACAAGGCTTACAAATATCGTGAAAAACCGGATGCAACCGCACTCGCAGAGCGTCACAAGTCAAAGCTTGCCGCTTTCGGATACTAAAGGCGCCAGCCCGGCCAACTCAGTCGCTAGCGATCGTTGGCACCGGCATCCGGTGCAGCCACATCCCTCAGCCCCGCACCCGACGAACCGTATAGAACAGGACTCCCAGGTTTCGCACGCCCGTTCTGTATGTCGGCAACGGCGGAATCAGGCTCCTCATCTAGCGCATTGAGCGGACCGACCAACTCGCCGTTCGCACACATCCGCACCGGATCCGCATTCAGCCTACCGAGTTCCGAACGCTCGCGTTCCGCCGGCGTTCGCCCGTACCGGTCGCCCCATCCCGCCACAATATTTCCGGCCCTCTCACGAATCCCAACACCGGCACCGCAGTAGATGTTCTGATAGATATCACCGATCCACAGACGTTCATCGTAAGGCGCGTTGGCAACCGCAATCGAGATCAGAGCCAAAGCCCGGTCCTTATCCTGCGTCATGAACTTCCCGCGCCAGAGAAGATCGGCCAGGAAGGCTTGTGCGCCGGCATGGCCGCGCTGTGTCAGGCTCGAAAGCCAGTGCTTGGCGTTCGGAACGTTCTCTTCAAGACCCTCGCCCGTCAACTGCAGCTTGGCGAGCTCAAACTGCGCATCCTCGTTGTCGAACATGACCGAGGCATAGTGGAGATAGTCGATGGCACGATTGAGATTTGGCTTCAATCCAATCTTCGGAAGCCCGCGGCGCACATATCCCGCGAGCATCGTCAGCGAATTGCCCACACGCGAAGCCCTGTCCTCATCATCTGGATCGACATCCGCATACCTATCGACGATGCGCTGGCAGACTTCGTACGCCTTCCCGTGATTGGTGTAGGGACCCGAATTGTCGGAATAGATCAGCGCCAGGTGATAGAGCGCAACAAACTCGCTCTCCTCATCATCCTTCGCATGCTCAAGCGCGGGAATGGCCTGCTCGAAATAGCCACCTTGGAAGGCGCCAAGACCCTGCTTCAGGGCTTCACCCGGCGAGGTGAACGTCGGCGCCTCCGCCGCAGCGCCGCCAGCCATCATCATCAGCGAGCAGGCGCCGGTCAAAATCAGCTTAAATGTCTGCATAGCAAATCACTTCCGCCTTTCCTCCGGGGTGCGTCACGGCACCTTTGCGTGCCGGACCGACCTGTTCCGCGAATTTCCTCAAAGCCCCGCTCTGATAGGGATTGGACGGGGCCGTCCAAGCTCTACGCCGTGCTTCGAGCTCGGTCCCATCGACCTCCAGGTCGAGCGTGCCCTTGTCGGCATCGATTGAGATGACGTCGCCGTCTTCGATGAGCGCGATCGGCCCACCGACCGCGGCTTCAGGACCGACATGGCCGATACAGAACCCGCGCGTGCCACCCGAAAATCGCCCATCTGTAATGAGCGCAACCTTGTCACCCGCGCCCTGTCCGTAGAGCGCCGCCGTCGTCGACAGCATTTCCCGCATACCGGGACCACCCTTCGGTCCCTCATAGCGAACGACGATAACGTCGCCGTCCTTGTAGTCGCGCCGGGAGACCGCCGCGAACGCATCTTCCTCGCAGTCGAACACACGTGCCAGTCCGCGAAACTGAAGAGTCTTCATACCCGCAACTTTGACGATGGCCCCGTCGGGCGCCAGCGAACCTTGCAGTCCAACCACACCACCCGTCGGCGAAATCGGATTGGAAACCGGATAAACAACCTTCTGATCGGCGTTGAAGACAACCTTCTCGAGATTCTCAGCCATCGAACGGCCCGTGACCGTCAGACAGTCACCGTTGAGCTGTCCGCCTTCCAAAAGGGCCTTCAGGATTTGCGGAATACCGCCGATATCGAACACATCCTTGGCAACATACTTGCCGCCGGGCTTGAGGTCCGCGATGTACGGTGTGCGTTTGAAGATCTCCGCCACGTCGAACAGATCGAAATCGATGCCGACTTCATTGGCCATGGCCGGAAGATGCAGCGCCGCGTTGGTCGAACCGCCAGTCGCGGCAACCACCACGGCGGCATTCGCAAACGCTTCGCGCGTGCAGATATCACGCGGGCGAATACCATCCGCCACCAGCCGCATAACCGCACGGCCGCTGGCGAGCGCATATTCATCGCGGCTTTCGTAAGGCGCAGGCGCACCGGCAGAGCCAGGAAGAGCAAGCCCGATCGCCTCTGAAACGCACGCCATGGTATTGGCCGTAAATTGCCCACCGCAGGCACCCGCAGACGGGCAGGCCACACATTCGAGATCATGAAGCTCGCGGTCGCTCATTTTGCCGGCCGAGTGCATGCCCACACCTTCAAAGACGTCGACCACGGTCACATCGCGTCCCTTGTATTTGCCGGGCAAGATTGACCCGCCATACATAAACACGGACGGCACATTGAGCCGCAGCATCGCCATCATCGTTCCCGGCAGAGATTTGTCACACCCTGCAATGCCGACAAGCGCGTCGTAGCAATGCCCGCGCATTGTGACTTCGATGGAGTCGGCGATGATTTCGCGCGAAACGAGGGACGACTTCATACCCTGATGGCCCATTGCAATGCCATCGGTTACGGTGATCGTGCAGAATTCGCGGGGCGTGCCGCCGGCCTCGTCAACGCCGCTCTTGGCCGACTGCGCCTGACGCATAAGCGCGATGTTACATGGAGCAGCTTCGTTCCAGCATGAGACGACGCCAACGAACGGACGGTTGATCTGATCCTCGCTCAACCCCATGGCATAATAGTAGGAGCGATGCGGTGCCCGCGACGCACCTACCGTCACATGCCGGCTCGGCAACTTCGACTTATCGAACGTTTTGGCGTCCATGCTTTTGTTATCTCGTTTCTTGCCCCGTCCGGCCGACGACAACCGGTTCGTTACGGGGGTGCCGCAAGATCTCGCCCGTCTCCACGCGCCAATTCCCGAGCGGAACTCAGCCCGCCCGAAGCAATTTCCTCCTGAAGGACCAACACCTTGCGCGCAAAGCCTTGGAGGATTCATCGTGTCCCGGGTTTGTGGCCCAATAGAGGCATCTCCCGCCTCAAATCGTTGCGCCTGAGACACAGCTAACAGCCCTGTGCCCCGGAAAACATCGATCATGGATAACGTGGCCCTCACGACACATAACTTCTGCCCGCCTCCGGCTCACGCAGGCGCGCCCTGAATAAGTACGCAACCACCCGATTCGACGGCACGATCTGAAGCAATCTAAGCAACCAACCGGGCGCCCCAAGGGCTCAACAGAGGCAGCTAGGTGACACTTTCGGATCGCTGTCGCGGCAATTCCCTGGCCTTAAGAAGGCCGCGGGGCGAATTCGCTATTGCCCACCAGCATGCAATTGTGAAGTCTTAGCCCGTCTCGGAAAGACGAACGGCCTCCAAATTTTTGCGAAAAGCTATTCCCACAGGATTGGAGTTCTCATGCCAAACCATCACCCCGCTGAAACAAATCCAGGGCAAGCTGCAGCGTCATCGCCACAGGTCTCATGGGTTCATCCAGCCGGCATGGGGAGGCTGTCGTTTGCAAACTATGTCCTGCGCATCCTAACCCTTGGCATCTACCACTTCTGGGGCAAGACAGAGGTCAGAAAGCGGATCTGGTCGGGGTTACGATTTGACGGTGAACCCCTTGTCTACACGGGAACAGGGCGTGAGCTGTTCCTGGGCTTCTTGATTGTCTTTTTCCTCTTCCTGCTGCCCATCTCCCTCGGCGCCTTTGCCGTAATGCTCATTTTCGGTGAAGTCGGTCTCGTGATCTTCCAATGGACCCTCATCATCGCCGTACTCTATCTGAGCGGCGTCGCAATCTATCGCGCCCTCCGCTACCGCCTATCGCGCACCCTTTGGCGCGGCATCCGAGGCAGTCTTGAAGGGGGGTCCTGGAGCTTCGGCTGGACGTATTTCTGGACACTCGTCCTCCCCGCCGTTCTGGCCATCCTGCTCCTTATAGTCCTGGGCCTTCTTCTCGGAGCAAACGCAAACGATCCCGAACGTCTCCAAACACTCGCCCCTATCTTTGGCATCGTCGGCATCGTTGCCCTTCTCGCCGTTACCTGGATCGTACCTTGGCGAGCAACAAAGCTGCAAAGCCGGCTTGTGGGTGACATGCGTTTCGGCGACCGGCCGTTCAGCTTCACCGCACCCGTTGGCCCTCTTTACAAGAGATTTGCCGGCTTCTGGTTCGGCTGCGTCGTCTTGGTTTTCGCGCTGTTGGCAATCGGCGGGAGCCTCATAGATTTCCCAAACTTGCCGGCTGAAGGCGAAGCACGTGACCCTCAAATGTCGACGGAAACCTTGAAAACACTTGGCATCATCTATCTTCTGATGGGTGTTGGCTTTCTGATCTATTATCTCCTCTCAGCCTTCTATCGCGCATTTCAGTTCAATCACTTCGCCGCCCACACGCATTACGAAGGCGCGACGTTCCACGGAACCGCAACAGGACGGGGACTCGTGTGGGTGGCCATTGGCAATTTCTTCATCTGGCTCGGTGGGCTTGTTGTGGGGGTTGCCTTCTTTGGCTTCGTCGGATCCATAGGACACTACGGAATGGGCCTCCCGCTCGAGGACCCGATGGCCCGTATCTTTTTGATCGTCGGCATCGTTCTGCTCGCGGCATCTGCCAGCCTCTTCCAACCGATCATCCAAGCGCGCACCAACGGATATTTTGCGCGCAATCTGGCAATAAACGGCAGAATTGACGTCGCTGCGATCCAGCAGGGCGCCGAACAGAACATCCGCCGGGGAGAAGGATTGGCCGAGGCATTCGACATAGATGCGATCTAATGAAACCGAACCAGTCTTCTACGGCCGATTGAGCGACGGCAAGAGCGCCCGCTCAGAGGACGTCGATGTGCGTCTTGGCGCCGAAGGCGTGGAGTTTGTTGGCCAGAATACGCCGCGCGCCGTTTGGCCATACGACTCTCTGTCTGCAGCCGAACCACTGACCGACCACGCCATCGACGCACTGCTCGCAAGCGATGAGGCACCGGGGGCTTGGCTATTTGTCGGTGAAGGCACGTTTGCGCGCGCCCTCGCAAAAAGGGCCCCGCAGCTCTCGGCCCGCGCCCTGCGCTGGCGGCACGCCCGGCCTTGGGTATTCGCAGCAGCAGCCGCGGTGCTCGTCGCGCTTGCAATACCCTTCTTCGGTTTCTCCCCTGCACGCGCAATTGCCAACCTGATGCCCGATAAGGCCCGGACAACACTCGGCAAAGAGGTCATTCAGTCAATGACCAGCGGCCGGCGTATCTGTGAAGCCCCAGCGGGACGCGCGGCCCTCGACCGCTTGACAGCCCGGCTCACAGATGCCGCAGGCGGCACAACCAAGTTCAAAGTTGTTGTCAGCGATTGGGACCTGCTCAACGCGTTTGCTGCACCGGGCGAGCAGATTGTCCTGACGCGACAGCTCATTAAGAAAGCCGAATCGAGCAATGAAATCGCCGGCATCCTGGCGCACGAAATGGGGCATGGGCTCGAGCGACATCCGGAAACAGCGGTCGTCCGCGCCATCGGATTTTCCGCCGGACTGGAGTTGTTGATGGGAGGCTCAGGCGGCACGCTGGCAAACGCCGGACTATTGCTAGCACACCTCTCCTATTCTCGAGAGGCCGAGCGCGAAGCCGACGCCCACGCGCTGCAGATCCTCAAGGCCGCAGGAATTCCGGCCAGGGGGCTTGCCGATTTCTTCCGGCGCGTGATCAAGCTGGAAAAGAACCAAGACTTGGGTGAGGCCCTGTCCAAGTTTGAGTTCTTGCGGACGCACCCCAATACAAGAGAACGCATCGCCGCCATCGAGAACGCGCCCACCTATGAAGCAACAGTTGCCATGTCCGCCACCGATTGGAAGGCGCTAAAGAATATCTGCAAAGACGCCGACGACGGCGAACCTAGATCCCGAAAGCACAACCGGCCCAACAGAAGATTCAAGAAGGTGGATCCGGGACGCGATATCTAATGAGGCGTCCTGAGGCCCACACGGCCTCGAACCAGGTGGCGGGCACCAGACCCCCGTCCGGCGTAAGGCAGAATTGCCGCTCCAATGCCCATTTCGTCGCACGCCAGCCGCATCCCGGCCAGAACTTGGCCCCAATCCGCTGGCTTCCTTTCCGGTGTTACGTTCTAGAACTGAAGCCCCGGAAATATGCGCAAAACTCTTGTCACTGTCCTGGCACTCGGCACACTTGTCGTGGCACCAGCCAGTTACATCGCCTATCCGTTGGTGACGGCCTGGTCGATCCGGGAGGCCGTGCGCAACGGCGACAGCGCCTACCTCGCCCAGAAAATCGATTTTGCAAGTGTACGCGAAACACTGCGCGGCTCTATGCACCGCGTGGCCCTCGACATGCCCAATCCGGAGGCTGCAGCCGGCGCACCCTCACCAACCCCTGGAGTCTGGACGCGTGTCAAATCGTACTTAGGTCGCGCAGCCGTCAACCGCTTTGTAAATACCCACATCACACCCGAAGGCCTGCCGCGCCTCTACGAATACCGGCAGGCCTACCGAACAAATATTTCTGGAGAGGTCGACGAGCGCACGCTCCCACGTCGTCAGCGCATCACGCGCTTCTGGAAACGCCTCGTCCGTGCTGAATTCAAATCAATGACCGCATTCGAGGTCGAACTTCTCGATCGGTACGATCCGGCCCGGCGGCACATCGGACTGCTAGAGTTCGAAAGATTCGAATGGCGGCTCACCGAGCTTCGCATCAAGACGAGCGCACCTCTGCCCGCGGTTACCGCGGCCAAACTGCCGCCTGCCCGCTGATAACACCCGCAATGACCGACTGGTCGGGCGCTCTGGACCGGTCGGCCTAAGCCTCAAGACGGGTCAGCGCCGCCTTCCATCGCGTTATTGCGTTCTCAAGCTCAGCCTTGCGTTCGCGCGCCTCTGCAATAGCTTCGGGCTTGGCGCGCTCTAAAAAGTTCGGATTGTCGAGCTTCGCATGCATTTTGGCAATGTCCGCCTCGGCCGCACCAATCTCCTTCGAAAGGCGTTTGCGCTCCTCGCCCATATCGATGACACCTTCAAGCGGAATAGCCGCCGTCGTCTCCCCGGCCACAATAAGGGCAGACCCCTTCGGCGCAGCCTTCGCGAAAGAAATGCCATCAAGACGCGCCAGCCGCTTGATCGTTTCGTCATGCTCGCGCGCCCAGCCCCTGATGCTGTCATCGGCGCCTGTAATCACAAGCGGCACCTTGGCTCCGGCAGGAACGTTCATTTCGCTGCGCACCGACCGGATCTCCGAAATAAGGCGAATAACCCAGCCCATCTCTTCATCCGCTTTCTGATCCGACAGTCCTTTGATATCCGGCCAAGCGCTGAGCGCGAGAAGAGAACGCCGCGCAACACCATGCTCGACCATATGTGCCCACAGCTCTTCGGTGATGAACGGCATGAAGGGATGAAGGATTTTCAAGATCTGATCCAGGACCCAGGCAACCATCGCCCGCGTCTCGGCCTTTTCCTCTTCCTCATCTCCCATAAGAACAGGCTTCACAAGCTCGAGATACCAGTCGCAGAACGTGCCCCATACGAAGTCGTAAACCACACCGGCCGCGTCGTTAAACCTGTACGCCTCAATTCCGGCCGTCACCGCCGCAGCCGCCCGCTCCGTCTCACCTGAAATCCAGCGATTAACCGTCTCTTTGGCCGAGCGCGGATCAAAATCCCGCTGACGCACGCATTCGTTCTGTTCAGCAAAACGTGCGGCATTCCAAACCTTGGTGGCAAAGTTCCGGTATCCCTCGACGCGGTCGATCGAAAGCTTCACGTCCGAACCCTGGGCCGCCATCGCCGCCATCGTGAATCGAAGCGCATCCGTCCCATAGGCCTTGATGCCCTTCGGAAACTCCTTGCGCACCTCTTTCTCAACGCGATTGGCGAGCTCCTTGTTGAGGCCCGCAGTGCGCTTAGCAATGAGATCATCAAGGCCGACGCCATCGATTATGTCTAATGGGTCGATGACGTTGCCACGCGTCTTTGACATCTTGTGGCCCTGACCGTCGCGAACCAAGCCATGGATGTAGACATCGTGGAATGGCACCTCCTTCAGGAAGTGACAGCCCATCATCATCATGCGAGCCACCCAGAAGAAGATGATATCGAAACCGGTAACGAGAACATTCGTCGGATAATACCGCGCAACTTCCGGCGTCTTCTCCGGCCAACCCAGCGTCGAGAACGGCCACAGCGCGGAGGAAAACCAAGTGTCGAGCACATCCTCGTCGCGCGTGAGCACGACATCTTTCTTGTAGTGCTTCTTAGCTGCAGCCCCCGCTTCAGCCTCATCGTGAGCGACAAAAACCGTCCCCTCCGGCCCATACCACGCCGGAATCTGATGCCCCCACCACAACTGCCGCGAAATGCACCAGGGCTGGATGTTGTCCAGCCAGCGGAAATAATCGTTGGCAAATCGCTCCGGCACAAACCGCGTCTTACCGGCTTTGACCGCCGCCAACGCCGGCTTCGCAAGCGCGGCCGCGTTGACGTACCATTGGTCCGTCAGCCACGGCTCAATCACGACGCCTGATCGATCACCGTGCGGCACCGTATGCGTCGTCGGCTCGATTTTTTCGAGAAGACCCAGATCGTGAAGGTCGGACACAACCTTCTTGCGCGCCTCGAAGCGATCAAGGCCACGGTACGCCTCAGGCGCAGCTTCGTTCATCTTTCCGAAGGCATCGAGCACGTTGATCTTTTCGAGGTCGTGGCGCTTACCCACCTCAAAGTCGTTGAAGTCGTGCGCTGGCGTGATCTTAACAGCGCCGGTGCCCTTTGTCGGATCGGAATATTCATCCGCGACGATAACGATCTCCCGGCCGACAAGCGGCAGCTTCACTTTGGCGCCCGCCTTGATGAGCGCCTCGTAGCGTTCGTCCTCGGGATGCACGGCAACGCCCGTATCTCCGAGCATCGTCTCCGGACGGGTGGTCGCAACCACAACGTAGTCTTGCGCATATCCCGGCACGTTGCGCACCAAGGGATAGCGGAAATGATACATGTGACCAGACGGATCCCGGTCGAGAACCTTGGCAAGCGCTCTTGCATCAAAGGGTTTCTCAGGAACGCCGTCTGTCCAGCTGAACGACCCCTTCTTGTCAGCTTGTACGACTTCGAGATCGGAAATCGCCGTCTGGAAATTCGGGTCCCAGTTGACCAGGCGCTTGTCCTTGTAAATGAAGTTCTGGTTGTAAAGTTCGACAAAGACCTTGAGCACGGCCTTCGACAGACCCTCGTCCATCGTGAAGCGCTCTCGACTCCAATCGCAAGACGCGCCGAGCCGTTTGAGCTGATTGAGGATCGTTCCCCCGCTCTCCTCTTTCCACGACCACACTTCTTTGAGAAACGCCTCGCGGCCCATGCTGCGCCGGTCGGTACGGTTCTCCGCAGCAAGCTTCCGCTCCACCACCATCTGCGTGGCAATCCCGGCATGATCCGTACCAGGTTGCCAAAGCACATCCTTTCCGCGCATGCGTTCGAAACGCACGAGCACATCCTGCAGCGTATTATTGAGCGCATGCCCCATGTGCAGCGAGCCGGTCACATTCGGGGGCGGAATGACGATGGCGAAAGCGGGCGCGCCGGCACGATCCGGTTTACCGCATTTAAATGCCTCTGCCTTTTCCCAATCAGTGTGGATGCGCGGCTCGATCTCGGCCGGCTGGTATATCTTCTCGAGCATGGGTGCCTAAGTCGTTCAGGTCCGGCGGTCGTACGATCGGGCTCGCCCAGCTGTCAACAGCGCCAATCGCAGCCCTAAGCAGTCCGGAGAAAGAGAGCAAGGAAAAGAACAAGCCGGGACAGGGCATTACCCGCTCAACAAAGGAGTTGCCCTGGGCCCTCCCAGCCCCCGAAACACCAACAATCAGCGTCGAAAGCCAGAAGTGCTGTTCGAGCCTTTCATCACCGCCACCTCGCCACGCAAGGCCTTTTCCATGATGCGCGGCATGTTTTCAGCGACCCACTTCTCGATCATGGGCCGGAGCATATCCGCGACAACATCCTCGAGCGTACGTTGCTTCGCCTGAAGCGTGCCGGGTGCCAATGTCTGATCTCCTCCTGAAAGGCCGCCCAATGCCGAGGACGACGCCTGATCGACAACCGAGGAAGCCGCAAGCCCGGCGGCAAGAGCACCCAGCGCAGAGCTGGCCGCAGTTTCGGTATCCGTAGCACCAGCGACAACCGAAGTCGCCACCGCCGAAGATGCCGGCAGCTCCGTAGCGCCGGCTGGAACATCAAACGGAAACGGCTCTGGCGGCCCGGCCCGCCGAACCGCCGGTGCGGTGCCAGCGTCAGGCCCAGAGGGAGCGGCAAGCGCTGATTCTTGATGCGCTGCCTCCTGAGGAGTGATCGGGATCATTGCAGACAATGGCGGTTCAGACGAACCGGCATCCGCAGCCGTTTCGCCCGGGTCGGCCAGCGCTGCGTCGTGAACCTGCGGAAACGCTGTTGCAAAGTTAGGCACGACCTTGGACGGCTTGGCCGGTTCGGACCGAGACGACGCGGCACCGCCGTCCGAAAATCTGCCAGCCTGTGACTTGGTTTCCGCCTCACCGCTTTCGGAACCTGCCACAGGCGCATCCGGTCCTGGCGTCAAACCAGCGTTCGCATCCTCAAGTCCGGACGCGGAAATGGAAGAGACCTTCTTTCCCGCACCATTCGCCGTGCCTTCCGAAGAGACGGCGTGACCGCCTGGGCTGTCCTCAAGCAAATCCTTCAAATCGTCATCGAAACCGTTCGTCGCCGCGGGATCCGTGGGCATCGACTGCAACGCCTCCGTCAACCGATCAACAGCCGGCAGCAATGGCTCGTCTGCGCCAGCCACCTTCTGCTTTGTGCCCGCATCCGGTTCTGCCGGCTCGATCAAGGGATTGACACCAAGCGCATCCACACCCTTGCGCTCGGACCCCGGCTCGTCCGCAATGATCTTGCGGATTGACGCCAGAATTTCGTCCATGCTCGGCTCACCAACTCTGTCCGGCTTGTCCATCAACGAAACCTCAAGGGAATACGACACCTTTCATCCAACCCCTCGGCGCGGATGCGCTTGGGGTCCGCGTTCCGGTCCTACACCGCCAGGGACAGTCCGGCAACGCAGCAACGGAATTGCTACACACCAAACGCCACAGAAATGCGGCGTTCCAACGTCGATACCCTGCCAAATATGGAAGCACCATAGACCCAAGGCAGTATGAAAAGCCCCGGAGCATCCGGTCGGCCCCGGGACCTTGGAACAGGGGCGCTATAGACCGGACGGCTTCTTCGGAACGTTGACGCTGGCGGCCACCTCGATGTGCAGCGCCTTCTCGACCATACGGGGCATGTTATCGGTCAGCCATTGGCGGAGCATCGGACGCAGCAGTTCGGCCGTAGCATCCTCAATAGAGCCATTGCCAGCCATGACATCGGCACCCCCACCAGGGTTTGCCGCGCCTCCGTAATCAGGCCCGCCAACGGCCGGACCCGAACTCCCATACTGCGGCGCAAGCGGGGGCGGCACGGTCGGCGGCTGACCAATGCCGGTCGTGGCATGAGGAGTCTCTTGTACGGGCATCGGTGCGGCTGATGGCTCGGGCACCGGAGAGAGAACCGGCGCAGGCGAATCCGCCATCTGCGCAAAACGTGTATCCTTGAACGGCGCCATAACCCGTTTGACATTTTCGTTCGATGTCCCAGCAGGCGTTGGCGCGGCCGGTGAAACGTAGCCAGCAGACGACGCTGTCGACTGCACGTCGCCCGGACGCAAGGCCTCAGGTGCGCCATCCGATCGATTGGAATGCAAAGAACTCAGTCCGGACGGAGATTGCGGGCCGGATTGGCCTTCGGGTGCGGTCTCGGATTGATTTCCGCGAATGGCATCGGTCAAACGATTAAACCGCGGTGCTTGCTTTTGTTGTGGCTCGCCGGACTGCGATCGGAAAATCGAAGGCAGTTCGAATTCTACGGACTCGTCAACTGGTCCGGCCACCTGCGCCCCGATTCTCGCGCCCTGTTCAGCACCGGCTGCGGCCTCCGACGGATCCTCAGCAATGATCCGGCGTATCGACGCCAAGATCTCCTCCATGCTAGGTTGGCCGTTCTTCTCATTCATATCCATGACGCCACCTCGTACATGTACGCAACTACCGCACGCCCAATCCCATCACACTCGTATGACAATGAACCGGCCGGCCCAATGTATTCAACGGGTCCACAACGGGAATATTCTGAGAAACTGCCAATCTCTTATCGGACGGCTGGATGCTCAGAACCCGCTTTCGGGCCTGTTGCTAAGATGCTCCACGCCCAACACAACGTTGGATATCATCCTGGGCATTCATGTGGCAAATCGGCGCGAGCGACTAATAAATTTTTCCAGCAAATGACACCGGAACCCGCCATCTCACTCACTTCAAGACAGAACATGCCTTAAAACGCCAATCCGGCAGCAATCGGCGTCTTGCGACAAGAATTGGTGCCACGCCCCCAAAATTCGCATGACATTCAAAGGCGTAATGCGCCTTGCACTTAGATTCCAATGTAGGAAAGACGGCCTATCACTTTACAGGCGCTACATCTTCCGCCGGCGGTGCCACGATCTCAACGTGACCCTCGGAATCCGTGATGGAGACACCCCACCACTTGCGCCGTACCTCGTGGTAGTGCACCTCCGGATCATAGACCGGATCGGAAACCCCGAGCTGCGCCACCTCGAGCCGACCGACGGACGCCAACAGCGCATAAGCTGCCACCACCAAGTTGCGCCGGGTCGTCGAAAGTTGGACCTGCGCGTCCAGGAGTTCGAGCTCGGCATCCAACACATCGAGAACCGTACGTTGGCCCACCCGTTCCTCTTCGCGAACGCCATTAAGCGCCGTCCGGTTCGACTCGACCTGGACCCCATCCGAACTTAGCTGCGCGCGAACACCAAGCAGCTGCGACCAGGCGGCCGTGATCTGTGCTTCGACCTCGGTCCTGGCCTGCTCGATTTGCTGCAAGCGCTGAATGTGCGTGTGTTTGGCCTGCCGAACCCGCGCATAGACCTCACCGCCCTGGTAGATCGGCACGCGAAGGCGTCCCGTTACCGTCGCCGTTTCGCTTTGAGACAAGCCACCACCGCTGTCGTAGCGATCGCTGTAGCTGGCTTCGAGTTGGACTGTCGGTAGCAGCTCACCACGAATGCGATCGACATCATGCCGGGCCGCCTCCTCGTCGTAGAGCGCCCCAACAACGTTTGGGTTTTCCTGCATCCCGATCGATTTGGCCTCTCCCAGCGATTTCGGCAGCAGGCGTTCGTAGCCAGACGGATATGATAATCGCGTCGGCGGATGTCCGATAACCTGCTCGTAAACAGCGCGCCGGGATTTTAGATTTGCACGAGATTGATCAAGATCGGAAACCGCACCGGCCCTGCGGGCCTGAGCCTGAGCCACGTCGGTCTTGGTGACCTCGCCAACGGCAAACCGGTCCTTGGTGGCCCTGAGTTCTTTTGAGAGCACCCGGACATTGTTTTCGCGCTCCTGAACGATGGACTGATCGCGTACAACATCCATATAGGCGGTAACCGCATCCAGAAGAACCTGCTGCTCGATGGTGCGCAACTGCTCGCGCCCCGAACGCACGCTCGCCTCGGCACCCTTCACGCCGTAAAGCGTCTGCAATCCTGTAAACACGGGCTGCACCGCATCGATGGAATAGCCCTTCGGATACGTCCGCCCCTCGGTCACCGAATCCGGCCGCGTATTGGTGTTGACGAAGTTCACATCGCCATTGGCATCAATTCGGGGACGGTACCCCGACTTCGCGCGCGGGACCTCCTCGTCGGTGGCGCGCTGACGCGCGCGCTCCGCATCCAGCTGCGGATTGTATCGGTAAGCAGAAGCCAGGGCCTCGTTCAACGTCTCGCCATGCGCGAGCGGCATATAGCCAATCACACAGACTGCGGCTGCCACCGGCGCCAAAGCTCCAGCAAGAAAGCGGCGCTTCAAGACGTATACCCCTCGTTTCAACGGCGGGCGCTCGCGCCCGAACATTCGTTCTGCATAATGCAACAAACGCGAGGTGAACTCAGAGCCATCATAAAACGGTCAGCCATCAGACGTACCGGCTCAAAGGCCCTTCCCCCCAATCTATTCACTTATAAGGTGAGATCGACGATTCGACGATGCTTGGGAAGCCCTATGAGCATGGGTCTAAAGATGAACGTGGCGGCTTTCCCACACCTGAAAGCCCACGTTCGCGCGCATCCGCTCAAGTAAGAAATGAAGAATACGCTCCAACCATCGAGGAAAAAACGATAAATTTGATCGATTTTTCATGAGCGATGCAGCGGTCCGCGCGAACAATTTGGCGGCCCTCATCCAAAAAAACTCGAACCGAGACAAACCATAATGGAATTTTAACGGGGTCCTGGAAAAGCGTCGATAGAGAGCCCAAGTACTTCAAAAGACGAAAGCCTGACCAGCCTCAAAGCCCGGCAATAGCCGCGCTGCAGCATCAAACCCCGGACTCTCAGAGACCACACCGCCCTGCTTGAGCCAGACCATGGCTTCGCCCATTGCCCCATCAGCAACGATGGCAACGATCCGCCCCCCGTCCTTCAACTGCGCAAAAAAACTTTCAGGCGCAACACCCACGGCACCATCAAAGACGATGGCATCGTAGGCGCCTTGATCAGGCAGCCCGTCCGTCAGCGGGCCAGTCGCCACCTCTACGTTGGTGCACCCCGTGGCGTCAAGAGACGCCCGCGCCTGGGTGGCAAGGTCGGCATCGCACTCAAGAGCAACGACAGATGCAGCAAGTTTCGACAAAACGGCAGCGGAATATCCGCAACCTGCCCCAACAACCAACACATGATCATTCGCATCGGGCCCGGCGAGTTGCACAAGCTTCGCCAGAGTCCGAGGTGCGAGAAGCGCGCGACTGCCGGCACCATCGAGAGCAATGTCAGCATCTGAGTACGCCAACACGCGTTTGTTCTCCGGAACGAAAACATCGCGTGGCACATCAAGCATAGCCCGCATAATCCGCCGGTCCGTCACATCGCTCGGCCGAACCTGAGACTCCACCATATTTTTGCGCTGCAATGCCGCATCGGCCATAACATCCTCCAACCGTCGCTCGGACGCAGAAACTTACTGGATTTAAACAAGACTTGTAGGGAAAAAAACCTTGAATACCGAGATCCACGCAAGACAACTGTAGTTCATCTTGTGCGGCGCACCGCCTCCATGATAGATGGCACGTTCGCCATGGGTATCAAGGGCCGCGCGGCCACAGGTGCTCAGGCGAGGGTCCGGCGCGCGATGAGGCGGCGCCAGTTGGATGGCCACGTGGCGGAGTGGTTACGCAGCGGTCTGCAAAACCGTTTACTCCGGTTCAATTCCGGACGTGGCCTCCATTCCTGTCTGCCGATACTCTGATCCGGCCTGTGTCTCCTCGACGCAATCCGTCGCGTAGACACACCCTGCGGCATGTTGGCCGAAGCCGCCTCGAGGTGGATTTGGGGGGCGTCTTGCACTAAACAAACCGCTCGCCAAGGCCGTGTCCGTCTGGTATGGCGGCGCCATGCCCAAGGCGGTTTTTCCGCGGTAGCTCAGTGGTAGAGCATCCGACTGTTAATCGGACGGTCGCTGGTTCGAGCCCAGCCCGCGGAGCCATTCGGTCCAAGGCTGGACGTTTGTCATCGCCTAGGGTGCGAGCGCCTGGGGCGGCGGCGGGGGCGCATCTGGATCATAAACATCGGTCACCGGCTTCCCGTCCCGACCGTAGATATCCGACCGGAACTGTATTTCACCGTTGGGCTCCGCCCACGCAGTGATGTAGGTGAAATAGACCGGAACCGGACGCGAGAATTCCAAATCCACGGCCTGCCCCTGCCGGAGCACCGCTTCCACCTGTCCAGGAACCTCCCAGCCCGGCTCATAGCGGGTCAGCCATTCGACCAGTTGAAACACATCCTGAACCCGCACGCAGCCGGCACTGAAGGGACGGACACGCTGCTTGAAAAGCGGCTTCATCGGCGTGTCATGCATGTAGACGCCCTCGGGGTTCTGCATATCGATACGTACGAGACCCAAGGCATTTTGCGGACCGGGATCCTGCCGGAATTTAATTTTGGTGGTATCGGCCTGAGACCAGTCGACCGCACTTGGATCGATCTCGGGCCCATTGAAATTGTCGAGAACCACCCGGATCTGTTCCTTATAGAGGTAATCCGGCTCCTTCATCAGCCGCGGAATAAGGTCGAGCTGTGCGACACTGTCGGGAACCTTCCAATAGGGGAAGAAGTTGACCCCCTTGATCATCGCTTTCAACGATGGCGTCTGCCGTTCCGGCCGCCCCACGATGACGCGATGACGCTGGACGACCTGGTACCGCTCGACGGCTTCCAGCTGGAACGCAGCCGAATTGACGAGGACGTAGCGTTCCTCAATCGGTTGCTGCAGTAACTCGAGGATACGCGTGCGGTTCAACCGCAGCTGATCTAGCCGTTGTTCTGTCGTGTAATTGAGCGCGGCCAGCGTTGGACGGTCTACACGCCCCGTTGGTCGAAGTCCGTTGCGCTTCTGGAAGCGGACAACCGCAGCCTCAAGGTTGGAATCGAAATTGAAGTCGTTGAAGTATCCTGACTTGGATTTGAGCTCTCCCGTAACCCGCAGACGGCGGCGCAGTGCGGGAACCCGTTGGTCGTCATCTCCCGGCCGCATCATGCGATTGCCCGGAATGAGCGGCCAGCCACCCTTAGCAAGAATACGTTGATACTTGCCAATGGCACGGTCGATGTAGGAGATCATTTCATCGCTGCGCCAAGGAATTTCGTTCGGTCTAAGATCGTCAACCTTGTCCGGCTTGAGAGGCTGCCGCCTTTGATTTCGCTTCTTGCCTGAGTAGTCCGGTGAACCGAACCCCCGGATGCCGTCCCACCAGTTACCGCCTTGGGCATGCACAGAACCGGGAAACAGCCACAAGCACACGAGCAGGGCCACGGCAAGGTGCGCCCACGACCTCGACCGCGGCGCAGTGCGATTCAGTTCAGGAGCGCCTCCCGCTGGCGTCATCGGCATTCGTATCCTTCTTTCACAGCAACCGCTCGCAGCTCCAGCTGCATCGATACGACGCGAGCCTACCCCGGCACGCTACGCCACTTTGATCAATCCAATTGGCCAGACGATATGGCCAAACAAAGACCCAATATCAACGGATTGGTCGCACATCCACACGCCCCCGCGTATTACAGTTTTGAAAGGAGCGCCTTAAGGCCGCAGAACGGCCGAGATTCGGCATCGACCCGAGCCGACCAACTGCCAGGCTCTAGGGGGCAGCCTCAAAGTGATCCCAGCCCGACCGGTCCAGGACGATCGGATTTCCGAACGCATCTTCAAAGCAAACCTCTGGTCCCGCCGTGATCTCACCGATTTCGGAGACAGGAATTCCCGCAGCGTTGGCAGCAGCTGCATAAGATTGTGAACGCCCGCTGGCGACGGCCGCAAGAACTTCGAAATCGTCACCACCCGTCAACACGTCCGTCATCAGAGATGGGACCGCTCGGACCGCCGCCGCCACGGCGGCGGAAAACGGCAGTAAGGACGTCGACACCAACGCACCCGTCCCACTGGCCTGGCAAAGTCGTCCAAGATCCTTGGCAAGACCATCGGAAAGGTCCATCGCCGCCGACGCAGACCCCAACACGGCATCACGCAATTGAAACCGCGGTTGCGGTCGCCTGTAGCGCAGCTCCAGATCACTTACTTGATCGTCGCCAAGCCCCCATGCGCCTGCAAGCCCGGACTGACGCCGCAGCCGTAGTCCGAGAGCCGCGTCTCCAAGCGTACCCGAGACAAAGAGCTTGTCCCCCGGCTTGGCCGTGCCACGCCGAACCATGCGCCCCTTCGGGACGGACCCTAGAGCCACAATAGAAATACTAAGAGGGCCTGGCCGACGGTCGGTGTCCCCGCCAGCGAGCGAGATCGAAAAGGCATTTTGCGCTTCCCGGAGTCCACGCGCAAAATGCGCAAGCCACTCCCGTTCCGGCGGCTCAGGAAAAGACAGCGACATCAGATAACAGATTGGCCGCGCGCCCTTGGCCGAGAGATCGGAGATATTGATTGCGAGCGCCTTCCACGCGATGTCCTCAGGCGTATCGTCATCAAGAAAGTGTACACCTGCTGCCACCGCGTCGGTCGTCAGCACAAGCTCTTCTTCGGCCGGCACAGGCAGCAACGCACAATCGTCCGTAAGACCGAAGGCGCCCGCAAAACCGCCGGCCAACGGCGCAAGAAACGTTTGAATCAGTTCGGCTTCGCTTTCGACACGATCGCTCATCGTGACTTTCTTCCCGCCTCCGCAACTCTAACGGAGCCGCTAATCGAATTCGCTGGCCCGCGTAGTCCGCGCAATCCGGTCCAAGATGCCATTAACAACCTTCGGCTCGTCAACATCGAAAAAGGCGTGCGCAACGTTGACATACTCGTTGATCACGACCCGAGCGGGAACATCAAGGCGCTCCATCAGTTCAAACACGCCACCGCGCAATATCGCCCGCAAGATGGAATCGATGCGCACCAACCGCCATCCAATGGCCAACTGCTCATCAATCAAAGGATCAATGTCGCGTTGACGGCGCAGCACACCTTTTAAGATTTCAGAGAAGAACGAGCCGTCTGCCCCCTCCAGGCCGCCACCATTCTCCACTTCTGTATCGACGGGCGCAGCCGTAAAGCGATGCGTCACAAACTCATTGATGACATCGTTAAGGTCGGTTCCGGCGAGGTCCATTTGATAAAGCGCCTGCACGGCAGCAACACGTGCAAGGCTACGCGGCTTCTTCCCCGCCGGCGCGGATCGTATGGGATTAGGCGCGCTCATTTCGACGCCTTGCCAGGCTCTGCTGCAAGCGCCATAAGTCGCAGACAGGCGCGCGCCGCATCTCCACCTTTGCCAGACCGTCCACCGGCAGACCGTGTCACGGCCTGTGCCTCCGTATCAACAGTCAGCACACCATTTCCCAGCGGAATACCGCGTGTAATGGCAATCTCCATCAGCCAATGATGGGTATTGTTGCACACAATATCGTAATGCGACGTCTCACCGCGAATAATGCAGCCAAGCGCAATCGCACCACCATATCTTCCACTCTGTTCCGCATCCGAAAAGTGCCCCGCAAGCACGGCCTGTATCAAAGCTTGCGGCAACTCGAGCGCACCCGGGACGGCAATGCGATCGTAACCGACGCCATGATCCGCGAACACACCCGTCGCCCCCTCAACCAGCGCCCGCGTAATCTCAGCATAAAACGGAGCCTCGAGAATGAGCACACGCCCGCCGCCCGAGTAGAGCGGCATGCGGTCCGTCGCCGGCGCATGAGGCTTCGATTGGATCATAGGACTGCCTATTCGATACGCCGGGTCCCGACGATTCTGAGCCCGAACGCTTCGAGGCCCACGTAGACGTCCTCCGGCGCATTCGTCAACAGAACCATATCGCTAACGCCTAAATGGCGCAGGATCTGAGAGCCCACCCCGATCTCCACCTGCCGCCGCCCCCGTCGCGCCTTTTCAGAATCTCCAGACGACATCTTTTCTGCGTTCTGGCCGCTGATCCAATCGGAAACACTACGTGGCCCCGGATCGCGAATAAGCACAATCACGCCGCGCCCTTCCCGCTCAATGGCCCGCATCGAGCGAGCAACAGGAGTCCCCGAAGCATGTTCTGCACCGATCCCCAAGAGATCTCCGGGCACATTAACGGCGTGCACACGCACGAGTACGGGGCAAGGCTTCGCCAGGTCCCCTTTGACCAAAGCGAGATGCTCGGCAGAATCAACCGCCGTCGTAAACACCTGAAGCCCGAACGAGCCGCCAAATGCGCTTTCGATCGACGTCTTGGCAACCGGCATCACCAATTGATCGTTTTGCAGCCGGTAGGAAATGAGATCTTCAATGGTCCCGATCTTCAGGCCATGATGTTGCGCGAATGGCACCAAGTCAGGCATGCGCGCCATGGTGCCGTCATCGTTCATGACTTCGCAGATCACAGCAGCCGGCAGCAGACCCGCAAGCCGCGCCAGATCGACGGAAGCCTCAGTATGGCCGGCCCGGATCAACACCCCGCCATCGCGCGCGATCAATGGAAAAATGTGTCCGGGAGAAACGATATCGTTTGCGCCCTTCGTCGGGTCGATAGCCGTGGCGACCGTGCGCGCCCGGTCGTGCGCCGAAATTCCTGTGGTAATTCCATCGCGCGCTTCAATCGATTGGGTAAACGCGGTGCGATTACGCGAAGCGTTCGTACGCACCATGAAGTCGAGCTGCAGTTCCTCCGCACGGTCCTGTGTTATTGCCAGACAAATAAGACCGCGCCCGTGCTTGGCCATGAAATTGATAGTATCAGGCGTGGCCATTTGAGCCGGCACAATGAGATCGCCTTCATTCTCGCGATCTTCCGCGTCGACGAGCACAACCATGCGCCCGTTGCGCATATCCTCCAAGATCTCGGCGATCGGAGACAGCCAGGGCGGTCGAGAGGGTTGCACGGCGGCCGACGTTTGGCCCTTGGTCACGGCTTGAACTCCGTAAAGCGCGCGACATAGCGCGCAATAAGATCGACTTCCAGATTAACGGTATCACCGGGTTTTTTGCGCCCCCAGGTCGTCACGGTCAAGGTGTGCGGGATGAGATTAACTCCGAACTGCGCGTCCGCCACGTCATTGACAGTAAGAGAGATCCCGTCAAGCGCAATGGATCCCTGTGGCGCGATAAAGCGAGCAAGCGCACGCGGCGCTTCGAATGTAAAGCGCTGGCTGTCGCCATCTGGTTCAATCGAGAAAATCCGCGCCGTGCCATCGACATGGCCGGACACAAGGTGCCCACCAAGTTCGTCTCCAGCCTTGACGGCATGTTCGAGATTGATGTGCTGTCCCGGCTGCCAGGCATCAAGCGTCGTCTTGGCAAGCGTTTCGTTTGAAACGTCAACCGTGAACACACTACCCGCTCCGTCAGGCCGAGCAGCCGTGACCGTCAAACAACAACCATCGCAGGCAATCGACGCCCCAAGCGTCAAGTCCTCGGCGCGCGAAGCACAGCGAATGGCAAATCGCCCGCCTTCGCGTCCTGCAAGTTCGCCAACGTCCGTGATGATGCCTGTGAACACGCGGTCTCTCGTCTCAACTTCGCCGGTAAACGAACATCCGATCATCGCCGATCCGGCGGACCGAAGCGAGCGCGAGGCCGCTGTCCGTGCCGCCGGGTCCCAACACGGACAGCGGCAGTATGGGTAGAGCCGCAAGCCCCGCCTTTATGACCACGACCTCATCCGCCACCGGTGCAAACAGCTGCCACATACCGGGGCCACCTTCGACAAGAAGCCGCGTGATACCCTGATCGGCCAGCATCCCTAGGATCTCTCGGGCAGCATAGCACTCGCCAGGCCCCGTCTTGGTAAACGCTCGCACACCCGCGGCAGCAAGACGCTCCATCTCTGTCACCGCGCCGTCATCGGAGGCAAACAGCCACACCGGAACGCGCGCCGCGCCATTGACCAGCCGCGATTGAGGGGATAGGCCGCCGCGCCCACTCAGGACGACCCGAATGGGTGAACGATGTGCCAGGCCCGGCAAACGGCAGGTGAGATCCGGATCGTCATCCCGTACGGTCCCAGTGCCGACAAGAATGGCATCGGCCCTCGCACGCAACATTTGCCCGGCAGCTCGCGCCTCAGCACCTGTTACAAACGTCGGCCGCCCGCCCGAGCCGCGCGGGACCCGACCCTTGTCGTCGAGGGCCAATTTGAGCTGAACAAAAGGCCGCTTTTCCGTAACGCGCAGACTATGACCGAGCGTGACCCGGCACGCCTCCGCTTCACACACCCCCTCTGTGACGTCGACACCCGCGGAGCGTAACCGCTCAAGACCCTCGCCAGCGGTACGCGGATCCGGGTCACGGAGGCCGACCACAACCCGTTTCAGGCCAGCAGCAAGAATGGCGTCCACACACGGCGGCGTCTTACCATGATGCGCGCACGGTTCGAGCGTCACATAGAGCGTCCGGCCCCGGGCTTTTTCGCCGGCCCGCTGAAGAGCTTCCGTCTCGGCATGCGGCCGCCCGCCCGGCTGTGTCCAACCCCGCGCTATCACCTCGCTCGCCGCTTCATCCGCGATAACAGCCCCGACACTCGGGTTGGGCGACGTCTGCCCGAGCCCGCGCATCGCTAGTCTGAGCGCGATATCCATCATGTGAGTGTCGAATTGAGTCACGTTGCGATCGATTGTGTCTGAACCTATGTGGACCGTCTGCCGCGCCACAGAGGACGGAAACGATTCGGTGAAGCGTAACGCAACAGAAGCTCCACTCAATGCTTCTTTATCGAAGGTATCGGTTCTACGGGCGGTGAATCGCCCGCGATCTCGCCCAACACTTCGCGGAAATCGGCTGCTTCGCGAAAATCACGGTAAACGGACGCAAACCGCACATACGCCACGGGGTCGAGTCCCCGCAACGCTTCCATGACACACTCGCCGATCAGAGACGATGGAATCTCCGGTTCGCCCGTGCTTTCCAGCTGACGCACAATGCCCGACACCATGCGTTCGATCCGATCTCCATCGATGGGCCGCTTTCTGAGCGCCACCTCCACCGACGTCAGAAGCTTGTCGCGGTTGAACGGTACTTTTCGGCCGGATCGCTTGACGACCGTGAGGTCTCTGAGGTGCACCCGTTCAAAAGTTGTAAAGCGCCCACCGCAATCCGGACAAACGCGCCGCCTGCGAATGGCCGCGTTTTCTTCGGTCGGACGGCTATCCTTGACCTGGGTATCCTCACTTGAGCAATAGGGGCAGCGCATATTCGTTTCAAACCCGTTTAGCGATTGAACGGCCAAGCAACACACTTGTCCAGGTGGACTTTCTAACGGCAATGATCGGCAACGGACAGTACACACGTACGTTTTCGACCGTAATAATTATCGAAGCAACGGCACTCCCGAATTGTGTCACACGGGGCCCAACGCTCAAACGCTGTCGTCAGAACGAGTTTGCTTAAAGAGGATCCAGAAAATGTAAAGTATGTTAGCGAGTAGCACAGCGGCAGCAGCCCCCAGAGCCACACTGTGCACCTCCTGCCATTTAACCAGTCGCCCCGCATCGTACGCCCAGAGGACAAGGAGCGTCGCAATCAGATAAATAACGTAGGCGCTGATTGTCTGCCGGCGTCCCTCTGGATCAGGCGGATCCTCTTGATCGAAGAAATTCGGCGCGACGTATCCGAGGTACGCAAATTGTTGAATAGAAGACGCAACAAACAACCAGCGCGAGAAATCGAGTAGTAGCAAGAGTGCCAACCCGCCCGCCAGTACGAGCGTGGAGCCGAACAACATCCATGCTGCCTGTAAACGCGCGACAAGGGTAGGCTTTTCAAACGAAATCGCTGCAATCGCAATATCGATCCAATGGGATGTAAGGGCGACTCTCGTCGCGATAAACCCAGCCCAGACATAAAATGCACCCACAAGGCGCAAGGTTATCTCTACGAGATCCACGAGCCACCCGAAACGGCGAACGCGCACCGGCAAGATGCCGATGCGCGCCGGATGTTACCCGTTATGCCAAAGCGCGGGAATGCCCCGTTCTCAGCGCCGCGGCTAGTAGATCGGGAAGCGCTTACAGAGCGCCGTTGCCTCGGCCTTGACTTTGGCCTCAACCTTTCCATTGCCATCAACACCGTTCGCAGCCAGACCGTCGAGCACCTCGGCGATCATGCGGCCGATATCACGGAACTCGGTCTCGCCGAACCCGCGGGTCGTCCCGGCCGGGGCGCCGAGACGAATGCCCGAGGTCACCATCGGCTTCTCGGGATCGAAAGGCACGCCGTTCTTGTTGCAGGTGATGTTGGCCCGCCCCAGCGCCTTCTCGGAGATGTTGCCCGTCAGCTTCTTGGGCCGCAGATCAACGAGAATAAGGTGAGTGTCCGTGCCGCCGGAGACGAGCGCGAACCCGTCCTTGACCAACACCTCACCCATGGCTTTGGCGTTGGCAATGACTTGCTTGGCGTAGTCCTTGAAGCTCGGCTGCAAAATTTCGCCGAATGCGACGGCCTTGCCGGCAATAACATGCATCAGCGGCCCACCCTGGATCCCAGGAAAGATCGCCGAGTTGATCTTCTTCGCGAGGGCCTCGTCGTTAGTCAGGATGATCCCACCGCGCGGGCCGCGCAGCGTCTTATGCGTGGTTGATGTGACGACATGTGCATGCGGGAAGGGTGAAGGATGCTCACCCGCAGCCACCAGACCCGCAAAGTGCGCCATGTCCACCATAAGGTATGCACCAACCTCGTCCGCCACCTTGCGGAAGGCCGCGAAATCGAACTGGCGCGGGTAAGCAGAACCGCCGGCAATAATGATCTTCGGCTTATTTTCCATCGCGGACTTACGCACGTCATCCATATCGACGAGATGCGTATCGGACTGCACCTGATAGTGCACCGCCTTAAACCACTTTCCGGACTGGTTGACGGTCGCGCCATGCGTCAAGTGCCCGCCATGAGCAAGATTGAGGCCCATGATCGTGTCGCCAGGCTGAATCAATGCGTTGAACACACCCTGGTTGGCCTGCGAACCCGAGTTCGGCTGCACATTCGCAAAACCACAGCCAAAGATCTTCTTGGCCCGTTCAATCGCCAACTCCTCGACGATGTCCACATACTGACACCCGCCGTAATAGCGCCGTCCGGGATACCCCTCCGCGTACTTGTTGGTCAGCACCGAGCCGGCGGCGTCAAGGACGGCACGAGACACAATGTTTTCCGAAGCGATCAGCTCGATCTCGTATTGCTGACGGCCAAGCTCCTTATCGATGGCGCTCGCAATTTCCGGGTCCGTCTCCGCAACGTGTGCATTGAAAAAGCGGTGGGTCGGGCTCTTCCTCTTAAACATCGTGTTTCCTCGCTAGCGCCAGCTTCGATTGTCTTGGGGGCAAGCGGCATCCACGCGCCCCGTTGGATCGCAGGCCCATACCATGGTCGAATATCGAGGAACAAGGAAGTCCAAAACCGCCGCGACGCTGCTACGCAGCAATCGCAACAAAAGCTACCCTTTTGGGTGAAAAGGCGGCAACCCTACTCGGCAGCAAGCCGTACCGTAACCCCGTGAGACACGGGACAGGCGTCCCACAGCTCGGTAAGAGCGGCGACCAGTTTATCGATCTGCTCATCCGTATGCTGGGGCGACGGCGTGAGCCGGATCCGCTCCGTGCCGCGCGGCACCGTCGGATAATTGATCGGCTGCGCATAGATCCCATAACGATCGAGCAGCGCATCGGTAACCGCTTTGCAGTGCACCGGATCCCCGACCAGAATGGGCACGATATGGCTCGGCCCCGTAATCAGCGGCAGCCTCGCTTCAGTGAGGCGGCGCTTCACCATGGCCGCGCGTTCCTGATGCCGCTCCCGCTCGGCGTTCGACGATTTGAGATGCCGGATTGACGCGAGCGCGCCCGCGGCCAGCACCGGAGCAATTGATGTCGTAAAAATGAACCCGGATGCATAGGAACGAACGGCATCCACAAGGTCCCGGCTGGCCGCGATGTAACCACCCATCACGCCGAAACCCTTGGCCAGCGTTCCATTGATGATGTCGATACGATCCATCACGCCGTCACGTTCGGCAATACCACCACCGCGCGGGCCGTACAGGCCGACCGCGTGCACTTCATCGAGATACGTAAGTGCGTTGTATTTCTTCGCCAGATCACAGATCGCCTCGATGGGCGCAATGTGCCCGTCCATCGAGTAAACACTCTCAAACGCAATGATCTTTGGAGCGGAAAGCGGAAACTCTTTGAGCTTCTCTTCGAGGTCCGCCAGATCGTTGTGCCTGAAGATTCGTTTCGGGCCGCCGCCATGACGGATACCCGCAATCATCGACGCGTGGTTCTTTTCATCGGAAAGGATCACACAACCCGGAATAAGTTTGACGAGCGTCGACAGTGTCGCGTCGTTCGCCACATAGGCTGACGTGAAGAGAAGAGCCGCTTCCTTGTCGTGCAAATCGGCAATCTCGGCCTCGAGCTCGACATGGTAGTGCGTGGTGCCGGAAATGTTGCGCGTCCCGCCCGAACCAGCGCCCACGGCATCGAGCGCCTCATGCATGGCGGCGATGACACCGGGATTCTGTGCCATCCCCAGATAGTCGTTGGAGCACCAGACGGTGATTGGAGAACTCTTGCCCTCGGAAAACCGCTCCGCCGATGGAAATTGGCCCCGGCGGCGTTTCACATCCGCAAACACACGATACCGGCCCTCACGGCGGACGGCGTCAAGAGCGGCCCTCAAGTGTTCTGCGTAATCCATCAATCGTTCCCTAACCCAGACCTTCAGGCCTATTGCGCGCCCGTTGACAGCTTAGATTGACCGGTTGAGCCGCAGGATCAACAGCGTCGTTGTCGCGGCACCCCAGACGCCCGGGTGCAATCCGGGCGGATTGTGCCTGATCAGCCAGCCTCCGACAATGGTCCCAAACAATGTCGAATTGTCGGCCGCCAGCCTGGCCGAGGCACCGAGACAGAAGACCATGCGCCCGCACCAGAAGGCTTGAGATTCATCAAGCGGAGTTGCCGCAGCTTAGTACGTCGCCGCCATCTCGCCGACACCGTCTTTATTATAAAGATCGCGGCGGAATTGGACCACGCCATCCTCGGTCGCCCAAGCGGTAATATAGACGAAGTAGAGAGGAACCGGCTTCTTCAACCGAACGTCCATGCGCCGGGTCGTCCGCTTGATCTCCTCAATACGATGCCGGTCCCAACGCCCATTGCCCCTGAGTAACCACAGGGCCAGCGTCTCGATATTGTGGACCCGGATACAGCCGGAACTCGCAGCCCGGAAATTGCGCCCGAAAATTGTCTCGGACGGCGTATCGTGCATGTAGACCGACTCGGCCGAGTTGAAGTTGATCTTCAAGAACCCCATCGGATTGTCTTTGCCCGGCTGTTGCCGGTAGGACAACTGGTAGGGCTGTCGCGAGGACCAATCAATCGAGCTGGGGTCAAGTTTCTTGCCTCGGCCGTCATAGGCATCGATATTGAATTTCACGAGCACGTCCTTGCCCATGCTCTGCATCTCGCGGCCGCGTGGAATGAGGTCCTTGTTGATCACCGTCGGTGGCAAACGCCAAATCGGGTTGAAATTCATTTCTGCAATCGACGACCGTAAGAGAGGCGTGGGACGGTCGGGCTTGCCGACAACGCCGGCGTATCGCTCCACGACCTTGTTGCGTTCGACGGCCTCGACATGCGCCGCCGGAATATTGACCACCACGTATTTTTTCTTCTGTAGCCCCGTGTAGCCCTTGAGCCGTTCAACATTGCGCTTGAGTTGCTTAAGGCGTGCCGCAGCCGGAACGTTCAAGGCCCCGATCGTCCGGTGATCGACGACACCCGTTGGGGTAAGCCCGTTCGACGCCTGGAAGCGCATGACGGCCTTCTCGACATAACTGTCGAAGTACTCCTCGTTCGAAGCCTGATCCTTCAAGTCTCCCGACGCCAGCAGTCTCTGACGCAAAACGCTCACGGCGTAATGGGACGTTCCAGCACGCATCTTGACTTCGGGCACGAGAGGCCAGCCGCCCCCCGAAACGATTTTGCTGTAACGCTTAACTGCCGCACGCGTGGCCGGAATGTTGGCCACCGAAAGAGTGGGATATCCCGGAGGCGGATTGCCTTCCCATTCGCGCACGTACTGCCGGTCGACGGAACCCGCTGGCCCGCCCCCGCCGGTCGGCCCAAAACTGATGCCCCAATCGTCTACGGCACCTGCAGGTCCAGAAAGAGCTGGTACTGCCAGAACGGCAATCAGCAGCCGCAAACTGACACGCCAAGGCCTTGCTCTCCAAAGTCTGTCGCTCATGCTCATGATTGTCCTGCCGCGTCGAAAGCGTATTCCTTGCCCGAAGGAACCGCCAGTTTCAGGTCCGAACACGCCACCAGCACCAATCTTGTCGAGCACCCGGGGAAGGGCCGCTCACGTCTCCAACCACGTCATAGTTCAGAATCACAGTCTTTGACGACACAGTTGGCCAAATCACGGCGCCATTGAAAAACATCAAGAATTGCTTTGGCAAGCCCCTCGAAACAGGGTGATGCCCGGGAGCCACAACAACCGCGCCTTGAACCACCGAAAAGGGCCGTGGCAAATGCCACGGCCCCATTCAGGCTCCCCCCTTGTGTCCGGATACCCCCCGATATCCGTCACTTCGTCCGGCCGCTAGAGCCGATAACGGATCTGATCCGTCCAGAAGCGCTCCAACCGAACCAGCGTCTTGTTGAGACTGCGGAAATCGTCGCCGGTCACCTCGCCCACCGCCTCGATCGAACCGAGTTGGCGGTGATAGAGATTCTGCACAACCTGGCAGGCTTCGAGACCTTTTTCCGTGAGCGACACCCGCACGCTGCGCCGGTCGGTCTCGCTGCGCTTGTAGTGGATGTAGCCCATGTCGACGAGCTTCTTGAGATTGTAGGAAACGTTGGACCCCAGATAGTAGCCCCGGCTCTTCAACTCACCGGCCGTCAGCTCGCTGTCGCCGATATTGTAAAGCAGAAGAGCTTGAACGCTGTTGAGCTCAGAACCACCAAGACGATCAAACTCGTCCTTGATGACGTCGAGGAGAAGCCGGTGCAGCCGTTCAACGAGCCGCAACGCTTGCAGATACTCAGACCGAAAGGCCTCTTCCGGAGTAGGTTCCTCTTGGCGCGCCACGCCGTACGCAACACTCATTGCCTGCCTCTTACCTGTTTGACGCATTCTTGTTGGTGTTCCGGTTTTCCGGATTACCAGCCAAGGTAAGGCCGACAGATAAAAGTTACCTGAATAGGCATAGTAAAAGAATAGTAATGGGGGTATCGCGGAAGAACTTCTTAATATCTCATTCGGGCTATTGCGTATGACTTGCACACACCCGCAGCATCCAAAATGCGCGTTTTCACATATATTTCAGAGCGTTATAGAGGAAGCCACAAACACCCGCGCATGACTTCAGGTCCAAGCAAACAAGGTTAAATTTGGAGTTATTCGAAGGCAATACCGGCATTGCAAGGGGGTCCAGAAGACAGTCTCTGTTAACCACGCCCAACGGAACTATGAAAATAAGAGCTGATCTGCGCGCAATGGCAAAGGTCAAGATCGCGCGGCCTGCATCTCCTGCCGCGTCGGCAACACCAGCTCTTCGCCACCCAACGTCGCAAAGACCGCATCGATCATTCCAGGCGTCACGTCGCACAACTGTTGTGGCCGCCAGACCGGCTCGTTGTCCTTATCAACCAAAAGGGCCCGGATGCCTTCGTAGAAGTCATGCCCCTCGAGTATACGCGCGACAAGGCGATAATCGACCTGCAAGGTCTGCCTCAGATCGTACCGGGCGGCCTCCCGCAAATGCCGATGGGTAATGGCGAGCGACAGCGGTGAGCGGGCCGCCAGTGCCTCTGCGACCCCCTGGGCCCATTCCTTTTCCGCACCCTCGGTCTCTTGCAGGCGTGCAAAGATCTCTGGAACCGAGGAGGCCGAAAAGCACCGGGCAATCGTCTCCGCATGCTCAAGGAGGTCTCCGGCCCCGGGATCCTCGTGGCGTGTATCAAGCACGGGATCAACCGGCTGTACGTCGGCCAGCTCGTCCATGATGCCGCCAAACGCGCCAGCCTGAATGCAATGCGTGACAAGACCCAGAGCATAGGCATCGGCGCGCCCGATCGCATCGCCGGTCAGCCCAAGATACATGCCAATACTGTCCGGCAGACGCGCCAGAACGTGACAGACGCCGACATCCGGAAAGAGACCGATCTTTGTTTCCGGCATGGCAAAGCGATACCCCTCGCCCGCCACACGGTGCGTCCCGTAATGCGAAATCCCGACTCCGCCCCCCATCACCATGCCGTCGATCAGCGAAATGGTCGGCTTTGAAAAGCATTCGCAATGCCAGTTGAGCGCATATTCATCGGAAAACACCTGGCGTGCGCGCGCCATGTCCTCGCGTGCCCATTGGGCCACCTCGCGAACGTCTGACCCCGCACAAAAGGCTTTAGGATGGGTCGAGCGCACCACCACACAATAAACCTGCGGATCACGCGCAAAACTCTTCAGCGCCTCTCTGAAGCGCTGCCGCATAGCGTCTGTCAGCGAGTTCAAAGCGCGCGGCCTGTCGAGCGTGACCAGGGCCATCGCGCCGTTGATCTCAATGTGAAGGTCTTCGCCGTCAGCGTCAGCCATTGCTTCCTCTTGCCAGAAAGAGTTTTCGTCTCGGGCTATTACCGCAAAAGTTGAAGGCATGTCCGCCGAATGTTGCGAGGCCACATTTTGCCGCTATACAACGTCGGGCTTAGGGAGAAAACTCACCCAGTCGATTCGCCGACAGAACGGCGCCCGACCAAAGAATCGGCGCCGGTCTCTATTCCGCAACCAGGACATGGACTCTTATGCCGCGGTTCGGGCTTCCCGTCATCATTGCTGCCGGATTGGCCTTAGGGGGTATTGCCTCCGCAGACGAGGTTCCGCTTCCCATCAAAAAACCAAGAGATGCAACCGGCGCCGCCGCCGTCCCCGGCCGCACACCATTCCGTCCCGGTGTTTCGACACGCGCCAAGACCTCCGCCAGTGACACATCAAATCGGAAGAGCATCGAAGGCGCCACAGTCCCAAGCGCCGTCAAAAAACCGGCAACAAAAGATGCCGCCAAAGGGGCAATAGACAAGCAACCCCCGCGTACGTCCCCCGGCAAAACGATTGAAAAGAGACGCAAGTCATACCAGGACAAACCGGCAAAGGCCGAGACAAAGAAAGAGCCAGACGACCCCAAGACCGAAGAAGTTAAGAAGACACCGAAGGTTCTGACGGAATGGCCGGAAGACGAAATTGCACGGGCCAAGGCCAACTGCGAGATCCGTCTCAAAGGTCTCAACGCAGTGGCCGTACCCGAAGCCCCTTTCAGGAAAAACGAATGTGGGGCCGCAGCACCTGTGCGTCTCATGAGTGTCGGAGCAAAGCCCCAAGTCGTGCTCGATCCACCGGCGATCGTCACCTGTGACATGGTCGCGGGGATGGAAGAATGGGTGCAGAAAGACCTACAGCGCCTCGCCAAAAAGCATCTCGGCACCAAGATCGCCAAGATCAAAGTTATGAGCGACTACGCCTGCCGCAATGCCTACGGACGCACGACCACCAAGCTCTCCGAACACGGGCGGGCGAACGCCCTCGACATTCGCGGCTTCGTGACCGCGGACGCCAAGAAAGCCTATTTGTTGCAGGGCTGGGGGCCGGCAAAACGCGACATCACGGCAGCGAAGAAGGCCATCGAAGAGACAGCCCGCAAGAAAGCCGAAGCCATAAAAGCCGCGGCGGAAAAGGCCGCGGCCGAACGCGCCGCTGCCGAGAAAGCCGCACCTCCTGGCGACGGTAGGGAAGGCAAAGGCTCAAAATCAGAAGATAAACGCGTGCCCATTGAAACATCGGCGGCTCAACGGCGCCTGCGTACAGACACCATCGCCGACGGAATTCCAAAGACGGGGCGAACGGCATCCGGCGTTAACGGGGACGACGCTGGCGCCGACCTCAACCCGCCGAGACAACTCGGCGGCCCCGGAGAAAAAGCGCGCAAAAAGAAGACATCGAAGACGCGGAAGAAGGCCACAAAAAACCGAAACAAGAAGAAAGCGCAACGAAAGACGGCGGCAATTTCGCCCGAGGCCGTCCTCAATTACAAACCCACCCCGGTGTCACGCTTTCTACATGGCGCACATGCCGCAGCCTGCAAGATCTTCGGTACCACACTCGGACCAGAAGCAAACAACGCCCACCGCAACCATTTCCACGTCGACATGGCCCCGCGCAAACGACGAAAATATTGCGAGTGACCTTTGGACCAGCCTGCCTGCTGTAAGATCACACCACCATGATCCTAAGCGGCTGGCTTGGCGCGTGAAGGTTCCAACTCAGGTTCCAGCACCAACGCTTGAGGCTTCGCAGAGCGCGCCGCAAGACGATCCTTGGCGAGCGCAAGAGCCGACACATAATCCGGCTTGCCCGAGCCCAGCAGTGGAATCTTCTCGACAACGAGAATCTCCGACGGAACCTGAAGCTCGCTGGCACCCGTCTTCCGCGCATGGCTGAGGAAGTCTGCACGGGTACAATTGGCGTCCGTCGTCATCAAGATGAGCTTCTCACCCTTTCTGGCATCAGGCACGGCCACAACCACCGTAATAAGGTTCGGCCACAATTCGGCGCTCATCGCCTCGACGGCCGAAAGCGACACCATCTCGCCGCCGATCTTGGCAAATCGCTTCGCCCGGCCCTTGATGGTAATGAACCCTTGCTCATCGAAAGCCACAATATCCCCAGTGTCATGCCAGCCCTCATGCGGTGGCTCCAACACACCCGGATTTTCGGCACGCATGTAGCCCAGCATCACGTTTGGCCCGCGGACAAAAAGTCGCCCGCCTTCCTCAATGCCGGGAACAGGCTCGAGGCGCGCTTCCATAAGCGGCGCAAGGCGGCCCACTGTCCCGTTTTTGTTAGCAAGCGGTGTATTAATTGCGAGCACCGGCGCGGTTTCTGTGACGCCATAGCCCTCAAGAATGCGCACACCGAACTTCTCCATATACGTCTGCCGCGTGCGATCCTTGACAGCCTCTGCACCCGCCACAATGAGACGCACCCGGTGGAAGTCATAAGGGTGAGCAGCCCGTGCATATCCGTTGAGGAACGTATCGGTGCCGAACATGATCGTCGCATTCGATGCGTAAACGAGCTCGGGCACGATGCGATAGTGCAATGGCGACGGATAGAGGAACACAGGAACGCCACCCATCAACGGCATCACCAGCCCGCCCGTGAGGCCGAACGAATGAAACACCGGCATCACGTTGAAGACTTTGTCCTGGCCATCGACTGCAATGCGATGCAGGCACTGATAAGCGTTGGCCAGCAGGTTCTTGTGCGAAAGCACAACACCCTTGGGCGTGCCTTCCGAACCGGATGTAAATAGAACAACTGCCGGGTCATCGGGCTTGCGGGCCACCCTCGCTTCCGAGCCGGCAAGTAAGCCGGAAAGCTTATCAGCAACGCCAATCGTCTCTTTGACGTCTTCGAGATAAACAACCTTGGCACCGTCTTCGAGCCTGGCAACCACCTTGGTAAGCTTGGCCTTCTCGACGAATGCACGTGACGTCAAAATCGGGCTGACGTTCGCGGCCTTGCAGGCCGCCGCCATATTCTGAGCACCGGCCGTAAAGTTCAGCATCGCCGGAACCCGGCCCGTGGACTGCAGGGCAAAGAACGTCACCGCAACGCCGGCCGTGTTGGGAAGAAGCACACCAACCGCCTCACCTTCTGACGCCAGCGGCTCAAGTCTCCGACCAAGCACCTGCGCGCCGAGAATGAGCTTGCGGTACGATAATTTTGTCCCCAAAGCGTCTTCGATCGCCGCCTTGCCGGTATCGCGCGTGCGTTTCGCGTCGACGAGCGCCTCGAACAGCGTCTGGTCGAGATTAGCCGTCATCACCGCCGTGTTGACCATGATGTCCTGCATGGCAGCGCCTGCGGCTTGGCGCCGTCTCTTTCCCTTGAGCTCGGGATCAACGCTGAGTTCAACCGGTGGCAGAATTGTTACCGTCGTCTTCGGGAACCAGACCTTCTTCGTCTGATAGCGGTTGAGATACCCGAAGTACGAACGTTCCGGCCCCTCGATACGCACCGGCACCACCACGGCATCAGCCTTGTCCGCGATCATGGCTGTGCCGTCATAGACCTTCATCAACCCACCGGTAACAGTAAGGCGCCCTTCCGGGAAAATGACGAGCGGTTCGCCGACCTTGACCTTATGAATGAGATGGCGCATCCCGAGCGGCCGCGTGGGGTCGATGGCATGGAAATTCACAAGCTTGAGGAACGGACGCGCCCACCAACGCTGCGATATGGCGGTATCAACCGCAAATGCGGCGTGTGACGGCATAATCGCATGCAGCAGGCCAGCATCGATCAAACTGAGGTGGTTCGGCGCGATAATGGCCCGCTCGCCGTCTTTGGGCAGGTTCTCGACACCCTTGACCTCAAGTCTCAGGAACGTCTTGAAGAGAAACAGGGCAACATCTTTGACGCCCTCCTTCCCCCAGGCACGAAGAATGAGTGCTACCACCGCGATATTGAGCACACCGAGTCCAAGGAGGAGCGTCGACAGCGAGAATCCCGAAGCCTGCAGGCCGGCCGTCACAAGCGTTGCGGTCGTCATGAAAGCGGCTTGCAAAACGTTGCACCCGGCAATTGTGCGCGCCTTCTCATCTTCAGGCGCCCACATTTGGACGGCAGCAAACGCGGGCACAATGTAAAGACCGCCGGCAACCGCAAGCCCCATAAGATCGACCAGCGAGCGCCATCCTGCGAACGTCGCAAGCAATCCTGTCACGTCGAGCGGAACCTCTGATTTAATGATGGTGCCCGCAACCCAGGAAAGATCGAGGCAGAAAAGACCCATCAAGAAGGCGCCGATCGGAACCAAAGCAAGGTTCGGTCGGTTCTTGCTGGCCTTGGCGGCAAGCGCCGAACCGATGGCAATGCCGACAGTGAAAGCAACCAACGCCGCAGTCACCGTGCTTTTCCCGCCGCCGAATGTGTCCTTCATCAAGACCGGCAGGAGCGAAAGCACAACGGCACCCACCAGCCAAAACCAGCTCGTAATGAGTGCGCCGGTCCAAAGCCGTTGATCGCCCCTCAAATGAGCAAACAATTTCACGGTTGAACGCAGCGGATTCTTTTCAATGACGAGGTCGGGATCAGCCGCGTGGCGCTTGGGCATCAATTTTGCCATCAGCCAGCCCACGGCGGCCATCGCGATGACAATTACGGCGACCACCCAAGACATGCCGTCAAGACCGGCCGCGACCCCACCGGCAATCGTACCAAGCAAGATCGCAAGGAACGTCGCACCCTCGACGAGCGCATTCCC
Organism: Hyphomicrobium sp.; assembly: GCA_965222835.1. Taxonomy (GTDB): domain Bacteria; phylum Pseudomonadota; class Alphaproteobacteria; order Rhizobiales; family Hyphomicrobiaceae; genus CBDCUQ01. The sequence goes on along the minus strand of CBDCUQ010000004.1, from coordinate 846,123 downwards.
CTCGGGCAGTTCTTTGACCTCGAGCTGCTCGGGCAGAATGCCGTATTTGATCGGACCGAAAAGCGCTGCAATGGAGCCAAAACCGGCAAGCGCCAAAAAGAGAAGCGGAACGGAATGGAGAACGAAGCCGGCTGCCGATATGAAGGCAATTGGAATCTCCCAGCGTTTCAGCCATTCGGCCATCACCGCCTTGTCGTACTTGTCGGCCATCTCGCCGCCGAGCGCGGAGAATAAGAAGAACGGCGCCACCAGCGTCGCGCCTGCAAGCGTCACCAACGTCGCCCCGTTATCAGAGCCGATCTGAAACAGAATCAGAATAACGAGCGCGTTCTTGACGAAGTTGTCATTCAGCGCAGACAGAAACTGGCACCAAAAAAGCGGCGCGAAACGGCGGGTAGCAAGAAGCGAATTGGACATATCGAGACCGGTTATCGAGTTGCAGCAAAGAGGGTCGTTGGCTCGGCACACCGCCGAAAGGCGCCCGGAGACCCGGATCTATTGATGCCGGACCAGGGTTAAAGAACGGCGTTGGGGTCCCCACTTTTGCCAGGGCCGCGCCTGATCCACAGGCCAGATCGGGCGGCGCCCGCGCCCATAAACACGGGCTTCAACGCCATCTATTGGGCTTTTTCCGACGTTTGCGGCCGATCCGAGGACGTAGTCGACGATGCGTTGTATGGACATAGTGCTTGAACTCCACCTGGAATGAACATCGTTCATACGCCAATATACATGAAACTGAATATTGTTCAATATAAGGCGACCGAGCGTGCGTCTTAGGGTTGAGATAGTATGAAAGACAAAGTTCAGGCCCAACCGAAGTCGAGACACCCACACCAATCATGTCCGCAAGCCATCACATCACGCTCAACGGAAAAGGGGCCGCTACCGGTGCAACAACACTGGACCAGCTTCTATCAGAGCAAGGCTACGATATCGAAAAAGTCGCCACAGCCTTGAACGGTGCCTTCGTCCCGCTGAACCAGCGTGCGGCCACGCCCATCAAAACTGGCGACAGCGTTGAAGTGGTCTCCATCCGTCAGGGTGGCTGAAGCCGCATTTCGATACGTCAGGTTTTCTTGAATCACATGCCCGCAAGAACAAGTGTTACGCGCGCGGGCCGGGCGCCCATTTACGCCTCGTTTACCACCTGAGCGTCATGGTGACCGCAAAGTAAACAGTAGCGATCGAGCCCCGGCCACAATTGCACCAGGCCCGACACGGGATCGTCTCAGTGGGGTCACAAGAATGCCCTGCATCGAGACTAACCGTACGATCGGATCGCTGCGCCGCCGTCGCAACTCAACGGGTATCCCTGTCATGCGTTCTCTCACCCGACCGTCTTTCGCGCTTCTCATTGCACTGGGAACGCTCGCAGCCGCAGGCTGCGCCAGCCAGAATACGGCCGATACCAATTCCAGCCGTCTTGGCTCTCCCGGCTATGGCAGCGGCCAATACGGCCGCTGGGGTAAGGGACGAGCCGGCGCAACCGCCATGCTCAAGAACGAAGTCGGCGACCTCGTCTACTTCGCGTCCGACAGCTCAGACCTGACACCGGAAGCCCAGCAAACACTCGCCAGCCAGGCCCGCTTCTTACAGCAGAACCAGAATCTAACCGTGACCATCGAAGGCCACGCGGATGAGCGCGGCACACGCGAATACAACATCGCATTGGGCGCGCGCCGCGCCACGTCCGTGCGCAACTACCTCGCGCGCATGGGAATCAATGCCTCACGCGTGCGCACAATTTCCTACGGCAAGGAACGCCCAGTTGCCGCGTGCGACGACATCAGCTGCTGGTCGCAGAACCGGCGCGCACAAACCGTCCTCAATGGCGCCTATGCGCGCCAATACTCCCAAGGCGCGCCACGCTACTAATCGTAATGCCGACAATCCGACACGCCACGTCAGACGACATAGCCGCTCTGGTCCGTCTTCTGGATCAGCTCTTTACATTGGAACCCGAATTCGTTCCTGATCCTGAGAAGCAGGCGCGCGGCATCGCAGCGCTCCTCGCCGACGAACGCAATGGGCGTATCCTTGTCGCGGAAAAAGACGGCGTCGCCATCGGCATGGTGAACCTGCTTTATATTGTCTCCACGGTCCTCGGCGCCCGTGCCGCACTATTAGAAGACGTCGTTGTCGACCAATCCTGCCGCGGCAAAGGCTACGGCAAGAAGCTCCTGGCCGCCGCCATTGAAACGGCGCGCGCCGACGGCTGCGAACGCATCACCGTCTTGTCCGATGCCAGCAACGCCGACGCACATCGCTTCTATAAGAGCTTCGGCTTCGAACGCTCTACCATGGTGCCGTTCCGCCTAGCGCTCTCCCAGACCCTGTCCGCATAGACCTCAGCCGCCGCACACAACCCCGCCGGCGCACCCATGCCCACGAACCCTAAATCCCACTGGGCAAAGCCCCTGCTGGGCGATAACATGCCCACGTTTGGTCCCCGCCCGAAGGCGGCAAAGGAAGGTCACGCACATGGCAATAGATACGGCCTGGATAGCAATTGGGGCATATGTCGTTGTTGCCTTGATCGTCGCGGTGCTCCTCGCCCGATCCTTCCGCAAATAGCGCGGCACTGCGAGCAACAGATGTAGGAACGAGGCGGCCCGCGGACCAAGGCGAGTGACGACGCACGACCGCAGACCAGCTAAGAGACACGGATGAACGAACGCACACCTCATCTCACCGGAACCCGGCCGGACGCGCGCCCCCTCGCATTCTATGAGCGCGAAATGGCCTCGCGCCTGCTGCTTGGCACCGCGCAGTATCCCTCACCGCAGATCATGTCCGACGCCGTCAAAGCCTCCAGCGCCGGTATCGTCACCGTGTCGTTGCGCCGTGAACAGGCACGCGGGCGCACGGGCGAACGCTTCCTGGAACTCATCCGCGCGCTCGACGTGTGTGTGCTGCCCAACACCGCCGGATGCCGGACCGCCAAAGAAGCCATTACCACGGCGCAAATGGCCCGCGAGCTTTTGGACACCGATTGGATCAAGCTCGAAGTGATTGCCAACGACGACACGCTGCAGCCCGATCTGTTCGGGCTCGTCGAAGCCGCCGGCGCGCTGGCCCGCGAAGGCTTCAACGTCTTCCCCTACACCACCGAAGACCTTGGCGCCGGAGAGCGTTTGCTGGCGGCAGGCTGTGAGGTGCTGATGCCATGGGGCGCGCCCATCGGAACCGGGCGCGGGCTCGTCAATCGTTACGGCCTCAAGACCATGCGCGCCTATTTCCCGGATGTGCCCCTCGTCATCGATGCCGGGATCGGCGCGCCCTCACACGCCGCCGCCGCCATGGAGATGGGCTACGACGCCGTCCTCATCAACACAGCGGTTGCCAAGGCGGGAGATCCTGTCGCCATGGCCTGCGCGTTTGCTCAAGCCATCGACGCCGGCCGCATGAGTTTCGAAGCCGGATTGATGGAGGAACGCGACATGGCCGAACCGTCGACACCCGTCGCCGGCACGCCTTTCTTCGGCGTCTCAAGAAAGACATGACACCCGACGTCTTTTATCCCATCGTCCCGGACGCGGAGTGGCTGAAGCGTCTCGCCCCCTTGGGCATAAAGACAATCCAACTCCGCATAAAAAACGAGAGCGCGGAGACCGTTGCCGCGGCAATTGCTACGTCGCTCGATGTCTGCCGCCAGCACCGCTGCCAACTCATCGTCAACGACTACTGGCGCGAAGCAATCACCGCCGGCGCCGATTTCGTCCATCTCGGACAAGAGGACTTGCAAGATGCCGATATCGCCGCAATCAAGCATGCCGAGATCCGCCTTGGCATCTCCACCCACTCCGAAGCCGAGCTTGCCACGGCCCTTTTCGCCGAACCGGACTACGTCGCCCTCGGCCCCATCTACGAGACGAAGCTCAAAAGAATGAAGTGGCCACCCCAGGGCCTCGCGCGTATCACAGAATGGAAGAAGAAGATCGGCGCTCTGCCCCTCGTCGCCATAGGCGGAATTACGCCCGAGCGCGCCACAGGCGTCATCGCTGCCGGCGCCGACAGCGTCGCCGTCATCACAGACTTCATGACAGCCCCGCACCCGGAAGCCCGCATCAAACTCTGGCTCGACTGGGCAGATGAGGTGCGCGGAAGGGGGTGAGGCGGAGACATGGTACGGGCAGGTGATCGTCCGTTCATCCTCAAAGGCAACCATCACTCGCCCTCATGGGGCCAAAGAGTCTTCTTTTGTTTTGAGGTTCACATTTTTTTGAAGGTGGGGACGGTTGTCTGATGGTTTGAATCTCTCCGGCAGGTTGGACGGACGTGTAGCTAGTGCTTCTTGGCCGCAAGTTACTGCATCTCAATGTGACCAAATTCTCGTTATCGCCTAGAGTCTCTTATATTCAGGCAGAACCACCCGCTCCCCCACCCGGCCGCCCAATCCATCATCGTTTTGGTTGGCCAGGTGGGGGAGCGGGCCGGACAGGCGCGTCAACGTAAGTTGAACATGCTTTAGCCGAGAGGCTCCCGATGCAGAACCGTTTCACCAAATCGATTGTCATTGCAGCGATAGCCCTCGCCGGGCTCCAGCTCGCCGCTGCTGGGTTAGCGCAACCGGTCACCGATACGCGCCTTCATACCGCCGGCAAAGAGGCCGCGAACTGGCTGATCAACGGTCGAGACTACAAGAACCAACGCTTCTCGCCTCTTGCCCAGATCACTCGCGACAACGTCAAGAAGCTAGAACTGGAATGGAGGTTCCGAACGGAGGTGCCTGGGACGTTTCAGACGACGCCCATCGTTGTTGACGGGATGATGTACGTCACGACGGCCTTCTCCCATGTCATTGCCATCAATGCGCGGACCGGTTCCGAGGTGTGGCGCTATCAACATCAACGCAGTACCAAGAGACTGTTCGGGGGACCGTCCAACCGCGGCGTGGGTCTTGGTTATGGCAAGGTCTTTGTCGCAACCGTAGATGCCCGCCTTATTGCTCTCGACCGCGCCACAGGCCGGAAGATTTGGGATGTGCCTCTGGTCAGGCGCGAGACGGATACGGAAACCAATTCAATCCTTCCCATGGACAATCCAATACTGAAAGACCGCGTCCGGGGATCGACAGGCGTTGGGGCGTCGGCTGCCCCGCTCGTCTACGACGGCAAAGTCATCGTCGGGATTACGGGTGTTGGCTATGGCCTACACCTCGAGAAGGTTGCCGGCTCGGGCCTTGAGTCAGCCGTCGTCGGGATTGCCGGCAAATACGGCCAGCCCGGCTTTATCGCTGCATTCGATGCTGAAACAGGTACCCAGAGTTGGAAGTTCGAAACGACAAAGAGAGGCTGGGAGGGCCATTTCGCTGAAACAACCGCCTATGGCGAGAAGTTGCACCGCGACATCCAGGAGGAAAAAGAAGCTGCTCCGAGGTTTACACAGGCGTGGAAATTCGGTGGCGGCTCCATCTTTCATACACCCGCGCTCGACATAGAAAGGGGTTTGCTGTTTTTCGGCACCGGCAATCCATCGCCTCAGGGTGTTGGCGATGGACGCCCCGGCGATAATCTCTACACGTCCTCACTCGTGGCCTTGAACGCCACAACCGGCAAGCTCGTCTGGTATTTTCAGCAAGTCCCACATGATCTGTGGGGCTATGACCTTGCAAGCCCGCCGACACTGTTCGACGTCGAAGTCGAGGGAAGACGGGTTGCGGCCGTCGGGCAGGCAAGCAAGATGGGATGGTATTTCGTCCATGAACGTGAGAGTGGAAAATTGCTATTCAGGTCGGAGGCCTTTGTTCCGCAAAAGAATCTCTTCTTGCCGCCCCGCAAGGACGGGATTGTTATCTATCCCGGGGCGGGTGGCGGCGCCAATTGGTCACCAACGGCATACGATCCAGATTTGCAGTTTGTGTACGTTTCCAGCGTGCACATGCCCTTCGAATATAAGAAGCATGAGACGGTTGCAACACCGAAGAGTGAGCCCATAGCCTACACCACACTAAAGCCGTTGAAGAAACATCGGAAGGGGACGTTATCTGCCATTGACCTAATAAATAATGGCCGCCTTGCGTGGCAATTCACAAGCACTGAGCCGATGGTTGGCGGGGCGCTGGCCACCAAAGGCGGTCTCGTGTTTTCCGGGGAGGGCAACGGAGACATCTCCGCGTTCGACAGTGCAACGGGTGAGCAGTTGTGGAGGGTCAATTGTGATGCCGGAGCCAACGCCCCACCGATCAGTTTCGAACTTGATGGAAAGCAGTACATCGCAATTGCAGCTGGAGGAAACGCCCTTTGGGGGTTCAAGTCTGGCGATTCAGTTCTGGTTTTTGGACTGTCTGAATGATCCGCCGACGGATGCACGTTCGTACTGAAAAACGAGCAAGCAAGACGTCAGCAACAATGTCATGACCGCCCCGCACCCGGAAGCCCGCGTCAAACTCTGGCTTGAATGGGCGAATGAGGCGCGCGGGAGGGGGCCAGGGAGAGACCCGACGGCTTGATGCGTGCACCCCTTGACCAACTGCGGCTTTCTGAATGCGACTGCGAAAAGTTTTGCGATGACCTGGTCCTCGATCCAATCGATCAGGGCGCTTGCGGCCCGCGATCGCGGCGCACCTGCTCTGACAACGACCTCAAATACCCGACCACTGTCTTGAAAGCCTCGGGCTCGTCTTCAAAGCTGGGATTGCTCCTGTATTTGACAGTCTTTGTTGGCTGACCTTTGAACGTCACCTCCAAGCGATAAGGGTAGTACCGCCGGTTCTCAGGCGCACCGTAGACGGCGCCAAGCTCCATATAGCCCGAGCTGCGAACAAAGACCGTGAGATCTTGAACCATCCCGCTGGTGATCTTGCCGTCGAGAATCGTAACGGCTTTCGAACTCTTCACATTAGCGGAAAACTCAGTTGCGTACTCGTATTGCGTCTCGGTATGGCGAATGGTCATCGCCACAGCGTCGACACGGATTTCTTCATTCCAAGCCTTGTACACGATCGACGTAATAGGGAGCGGCAAGGACGGGGTTGTGCCCGCGCCTGCCCATGCCGGACCCGTCAAAAGAACAATGAGCACCGCCGCCGCCGCGACCGGGTTCGTAAACATGAACTTCATTGGTTCCTCGGCGGATTAAGCGGCGCGCCCGTCGGACGCACAGGCCCAATTAGGGGGCAATGAATTCGAATTTGGTGTTAGCCCCACATTTCTACATCCATTGCAGTGGCAGTTAGTCAATTGTCAATCGCGACCCGCTTTGACTCTTTTTCTCAGCGCTGTCCTGCAATTTTCTAAGCTTATCCTTGAGAGTCTTCCTTGCTTGCTCGTGCTGTTCTTTTGCGTTCTTTACGGCCTCATCAATCTCATCTTCACTCATTGGACTGCCAGTCTTCTTGAGCCGATCTTCGCTCGCTTCTCGCTCCTGCTGAGATTTGGCCGAACCGTGCAGTGTGCGCAAATTGGTATGGACCTTAGGCTTCTTCTTGATCGTTAAGGGGGCGACATGCGCCGGTTTCCTGACTTGGGCTCCATCAGCCTGCACTGCAGCAGGAAAAGAGCAAACCAACACCATGGCACATGAAGTGCAAGACACAATTCTTGTTGCAGACATCACGATTTCCTCCATTCCAAACTTTGAAGTTCGAATGCACGGCATCTATCGTCGCGACCACATTGAGAGTCCAAAATGCGGGCAGGTTATGGCGATGAACCGGGTAAGGACAGCAGACAAGCTTGCGAGAAGGCGGCCACAATTGAACGACTGAACAGAAAGACAAGATCGGCGCGACCGCACGATGCCAGACTGTGCTACACTTCAACCGTGAACCCCTGTCTTCAACCGCGAACGACTAAGAGGAGGGATCATGCAGCTCAATGTGAAGGCAATGGCGTTGGCTTTCGGCCTGCTCTGGGGCGCGGCCGTGCTCCTTGTCGGGTTGGCCAATATGATCTGGACGGGCTATGGCCAGGCGTTTCTTGACCTGTGCGCGTCCATCTACCCAGGCTACAGCCCGGGGACCGGCATCGGCTCCGTCATCATCGGGGCATTCTATGGGCTGGTGGATGGCATCATCGGCGGCGCGATCTTGGCCTGGCTTTACAATCTGTGCGCGGCGCGCGACACGGCCTAGTCCATCAGGCGAGCACAAGCCAGTTGCACCACGCCCAGTGCCAACGCACGCATGGTGACGAAGTCGTCACCCGCGCAGGCTGACGGTTCACGCCCTCGGAACGCTCTCATTCCCGCCACGGATCGACATTAGGCTCGACGGACGCGGAGGGGAAAACGCCGAGGGATCCGTCATGTTGGAAATTTGCAAAGCCAATTGGAGTTTGAGCGCGTTGGCGTTGGCCCTTGTTGTGCTCGCCCCGCTCACATTACCACCCGCCCGCGCCGAGGAGAAGCTGCTGACCTTCGCCGACATCGAAGGCACATGGAAAGGCTTTGGCTGGTTCTATTTCACCTATGGCAACAGAAGCCGCGCGCGCTGCACCGCCACCATCCGCCAGGAAGGCGGGCCGGACAAAGGCAATCTCGTCTTGAACTGCGTCGCAGGCGCAATGCACATCGATGCCAAGGCCTTCGACATTGTGTTGAACGGCGCCTCCGCCACCGGCGCGTGGACCATTCCGAGTTTCGATGTGCAAGGGTCGTTGACGGGACAAGTCTCACCGGACAGTCTGAGCGCACACTTGCAGCCCGCCGGTGAAGCCAACGCAGGGTATGGCGCAACCCTCAAGGCAAAGCTCAACGGCACCTGCCGCGTGGCGCTCACACAAACGGTCGATTCACCTCTGGATTTGAAAAAACTCGATCTCAATCTGCGAAGGTGTTGAGGGGCTTTGTGCGCAGCACCACAAATGCCGGCAGCAAATAACGGGGATCATCAATCCGCTTCTCATCCAAAGCCGCCATCACACAAATCTTGACCTACACCCACTGCAAGGTATGGACCGCTCAATGACTCGTTTTGGCAACGCCCACAACGTAATTCTTGCCGTAGACCTCGGCGCACTTGGGGCAGGTCGTGTAGAAGAAATAGAGTCGGTCCGTCTTCAGCCCACGTCTCGCAACCTCCGCTCCGATCTGACCAGCCCACGTAGGAGCCATTTCATACGGCCCTTCAAAGGTTTGGGTGAGATAGTCGCCAGTGAGATGTACCATTTCCTGACCCGGCACCGGCTTCGTAACCGAGAAAAGGTGCTCCGCCTGCGACGGCGATAGATCGCGGCTCAGTATGATGCAATCGTCCAAACTGAGCGCGCCTGCCTTGTCGATCGCCTCGCTGGTGCTTTCGAAAACCTCAGCCATGTCTGTCGGTACATAGTTTTCGCTTTGGGTGGTCGCCCGAACAAAGAGCTTGTCCTCAAAATGCAGCTCCTGGGCGTCCCAGCCCTCCGGATTGAAGCGCGGGCAGCACCCCGTTGGATTGTCTGTCGCGTCATAGCGGGGAAGGGCGTTTGTCTCCATGTCTTCTCTCCTTCTCAGCATCCCCACCAACGACACTGACACGGAGCGCGCAAAGTCGGTTTGTTTGGGATCAAAGGGCGCCGTGGATCGGCCCGCAACTTTGACGTATGCGCCGCTGCGCAACAAGCTCCTGAAAGCTGGTCATCACTTGGCCCATCTCGGAGGGTCACACTCCATCCGCTTAGATTAGAGGAGAGTTACGGACTTGGCATTCTTGCCGGCAGATCCATTATTTCTAGGCCCCCCACCTCACCCCTTCCCCGCAGCCTTCTCCCGCATTACCGCGCGCCAGCCGATGTCGCGGCGGAAGAAGCCTTCGGGCCAATCAATCTTGGCGATCGCTGCGTAAGCCCGCGCCTGCGCTTCGCCCACTGTCTTGCCGCGCGCGGTGACGTTTAAGACGCGTCCGCCGTTGGCCAGGATGCGATCGCCATCGCGCTTGGTCCCGGCGTGAAAGATCTCAACCCCCTCAACACCTGCAGCAGCCTCAAGCCCGCGGATCTCCGTGCCTTTGAGCGGCGTGCCGGGATAGCCCTTGGCCGCCATCACCACAGTCAACGCCGCCTCATCGCGCCAGCGCAGGTCGAAGGTATCGAGCACTCCATCAGCCGTCGCCAAAAGCGCAGCAAGCAAATCCGATTTGAGGCGCAGCATCAGCACCTGCGTTTCGGGATCGCCGAACCGCACGTTGTACTCAATGAGCTTCGGGCCTTCGTCCGTGATCATCAGCCCGGCAAAGAGGACACCCTTGTACGGCATGCCGCGTTCGGCCATCGCCGCAACCGTGGGACGGATGATCTCCGCCATCGTGCGTTCGATCATCTCCGGCGTCATCACAGGGGCTGGTGAGTAGGCGCCCATGCCGCCCGTGTTCAGACCCATGTCGCCCTCGCCCACCCGCTTATGATCTTGCGCCGAAATGAGAGGCAGAACATGCATGCCATCACACAGCGCAAAAAAGCTCGCCTCTTCGCCGGTCAGGAATTCTTCGATCACCACTTCGGCGCCCGCATCGCCAAACGCGCCGGTGAAGCAGGCATCGACCGCGGCCTCCGCATCGGCCATGCTCTCGGCAATCACCACGCCTTTGCCGGCCGCAAGCCCGTCCGCCTTGACCACGATGGGGATTTTCTGGGTTGCCAAATACGCCTTTGCCGACGCTGCATCCTTAAAGCGCCCATAGGCGCCGGTGGGAATATTAAAGTCGCGGCAAAGATCCTTTGTGAAACCCTTGGAGCCTTCGAGCTGCGCCGCCGCCTTTGACGCCCCAAAGCACTTGAGGCCCGCCGCCGCCAGATCGTCGGCAAGGCCCGCCACCAGCGGCGCCTCCGGACCGACAACGACAAAGCAGATGTTGGTCTCCTTACAAAAGGAGACGATGGCTTGGTGGTCGTCACCATCGAGCGCCACGCAGCTGGCCACGTCCGCGATGCCCGCATTGCCAGGCGCGCAATAAAGTTTCGTGAGAAGCGGGCTCGCAGCGAGCGCCCAGGCCAGCGCATGCTCGCGCCCACCTGACCCGATAAGAAGAACCTTCATGGGGCCTGACGTGCTACGACTTCGGGGGCAAGGTCAAGCAAACAGGCAATGACGCTGTGGGAATCCAGGCCGTGTGTAACGCCGACGATGTCCGCGGGCATCACGAGACGTTAGAACAAGCCTATGAAACCCCTCGATCAGGTTTTTGCGGCTTTGGCACGCTCGCCCTTCCGGCAGCGCTTTCGCTTAGGCGCGAAGGAGCGCGCCTACCTCCAAGCCAACGGCCGCGCCACAATGCGTAGCCACGCGCGCGACTTTGTCGATAAACGGCTGGCCCCAGCCGCGCCAAAAAACGACGGCAAGCAAACGCCGATGCGCGGCCATCCCGTCTTCTTAGCCCAACACGCCACCGCCACCTGCTGCCGCGGCTGCCTGCAAAAATGGCATGGCATCCCCAATGGCCGCGCCCTAACGGAAGACGAACGCGACCACGTGGTCGACGCCATCATGCGATGGATCGAAAGACAGTCCGAGTAGATGAGGTGACCCCGGGTGCACCGAGCGTCACGCGAGCTTGAACGGCATCTCCTTGCCCGCGAAAAACGCGTCGATGTTGTCGAGCGCTTCGAAGCCCATTTGGTTGCGCGCCTCAATCGCCGCAGAACCCAAGTGCGGGAACAGGAACGTGTTGGGCAGGTCGTAATAGCCCTCGTGGATCTTCGGCTCGCCTGCGAACACATCGAGGCCGGCATAACCGAGACGACCCGACTTCAAGGCCGCGATCATGTCTTCGTCGTTGACAAGATCACCGCGTGCCGAGTTCACGACAATTGCACCCTGCGGCAGTTTCTCGATCACACTCTTATTGAAGAAGTAGCGCGTCTCAGGTGTCGACGGCGCATTAATCGAGAAGAACTGCGACACGGCAAGAAGGCTATCGAGGCTCTCATGATACGTTGCCCCAAGCGCCTTCTCCTTTTCCGGCGGCTGACGGAAGATATCGTAATAGTGGATCTCCATGTCAAAGCCGCGCGCGCGCTGCGCCAGCACCTGTCCGATCTTTCCGAACCCGTAGATCCCGAGCTTCTTCCCATCGAGACGCTGCCCGACGAGTTGTAGCGGCTGCCAGCCCGGCCACGACCGGGTGCGGATCATGCGCTCGCCCTCTGCGGCCCGCCGGGCCGAGCCCAGAATGAGCAGCATGGCAATCTCGGCGGTCGCCACCGTGACGCCGTGTGGTGCATTGCCAACCTTGATCCCCCGCGCCTTACAGGCCTCAAGATCGATGTGGTCAAAGCCAATCGAAAAGGTGGAGATACACTTGATGTTCTCAGGCACACGCTCGATCACCTCTTTCGGGCATTTCTCATTGAGGGTGAGCAGGATGGCGTCGACCGACTTGGCCGTTTCCAGCATCTCATCGACGGTAATCTTGGGATCATCGCCGTGGGCAATCACATCGTAAGACGCCCGGGCGCGGGCCATAACGGCCTCCGGCAAAGGCCACGTGATCAGGATCTTCTTCTTCATGAGTTGCGTATCCTCCCCCGGAATTCGACTTTGGTACGGGCTTATGGCCGATCCATGCCTGAGGTGGGCGAACCTTTCAAGCGTTTCGCGATGGCGAAGGCGCTTACCGATTGTTCACCACTGACGCGCACACTCGAAGGCCAGCATTTTTCGGTCAATTTGCCGCGCCAGATGCCCCACGCATCCGGGTGCGGCAACGCACTTACGACGGCGGTGCCCCATGCGATGGCTGGTGATCACTCTGGCGCTGATGGCCGGAGCCAAAGTCTGGTTTCAGGACACGCTCTTTCGTTCCGGGGCTGAACAGGCCCTGGTATCCGCCTACCGCCACGAAGCGATTAAGGCCTGCAAACGCCAGCCCCAGCGCGACGCCCAGGGCCGAACGCTGGCGGCCTTCCTCGTCGATTGGGCCCATCCCTCCTCCGTGACTCTGTCCGCAGGCAACAGAAACCTGCCCGTCTACCTTTGGAATGTCGACGATCCGCAATGGAATGCCAGGTTCAAGAACCCGCACCTGGTGCTCGCATCGGGCGACATCCACTCCGGCCTGGTCTGCACCTTCGATATTCTTACCGGCGAAACCAACTTGGCACGCCTCTGACGCACGTCGTTTTCCATACGGTAAGACTTATTGCCAGCGTCTTCGAAACCGTTTCGGCACGAACCGATTGACACGGATTTAAGGCGTTTGTTCAGAGACTTATTTTCAGTCAGACGATTTTTTTTCACCCCAAATTAAGCGTGCGAGCCCCCTTCTAAGGGGTGCGGGGAAAGTCTGCCATGGGCCTCCATGTCCGATTGGCCCCCACAAACATCGGTCTCGAGCTCGAATTGGTAGTGCGTATGTTGCTCGACGTTTCTAAGCGCTTGTGCGCCGCTGTCGCCCTGGCTGCATCCCTGCTGTCCGCATGCGCGGATGGTGTCGGTGCGCCTCCACCAGGTTTTGCCGAAGGCCCCAACAGGCTCGGCCGCGTCTATCGCCTTGGTATTGGAGACAAGCTCAACGTCGCTGTCTTCGGCGAGGAGAACCTATCGGGCCCCGTTGAGGTCAACGCCTTCGGCAATGTCTCGCTGCCATTGATCGGCGACGTTCCAGCCCGCGGCCAGTCTCTCGAGGAGTTCCGCAACGCCGTCGCCTGGCGCTACGCCGACGGCTATCTAAAGAATCCGCGCGTCACCGTCGACATCACCAATTATCGGCCGATCTACGTCCATGGCGAAGTAAAGGCCGGAGGCGAGTTCCCCTACAAAATGGGGCTCAAGTTGCGTGACGCCGTCGCCATGGCCGGCGGCTACACATACCGCGCCAATGAGAACTACGTGATCATCGTGCGCGAGGGCGTAGCGCCCGTCCGCCTGCCGACGCCCAGCAACCTCGATGTTCTGCCCGGCGACAACATTCGAGTTCCGGAGCGCTTCTTCTGATGAACCTGAGACGCAACCTGCACGAATGTGCGACGGTCGCCCCATTCCTGGGACGCCTCGGCGCACGTGCGCTTGCGGGAAGCGTCTTTCTAATTCTTGGCACCACGGGAAGTGCCGCAGCCCTGGATCTAACCAACGATCCGACACTCTTGATCGGCACCACGTCCCTGTCAGAAGGCCCATTCGAAGGAGCTTATGACCGTTATACTTTTGAGAAATACGAGCCCAACCGGGAGGAAGGTTTTCGGTTCGGAAACTTCTACGCTTACCCAACATTTGACGCCGCCACCATCTATGATGACAACATCTTTGCAAGTCATATTGACCCTGTGTCAGACACGCGTTTTGAGTTGGCACCACTATTGCGCATCCAATCGGACTTGCCGCGCCATGCCATAAACTTTATCGCCGGTGTAAACTCCATCTCGTACGCGGATGTTGAGGATCAAGACTATGTCGATCTTCACGGCCTGCTCCGCGGCCGCATCGATATCAATCATGCCCACGCTATCTCCGCATCCGTAGGTTCTGCTGTTCTCCACGAAGAACCCGGTGCCATCACAGCGCCCACTAACATCGCCAAGCCCACCGAATTCCGCAGAGATCATCTCGCCCTCGGAATCTCTAGAGATGCCGGACGAATTTACGGCACGCTCAGCGCATCAGTAACCGAGCTCGATTACAGCGAGGCCGAGGCAGCGAACGGGAGCATCATTGACCAGGATTTCCGCGACACATTGCTCTACCGCAGCCAGCTTCGCGCCGGATACCGCTTTTCACCGGGGTTCGAGGCCATTGGCAAGGTTGCACTCTACCGGAGAACCGACGACGGCATCGGCCGCCAAAGCCAAGACTCGAACGGCTATGAAGCCCTCCTAGGTCTCAACATGGAATCAAATCCGCTCGTCCAGTGGAGTTTCGTGGTCGGTTACGGCATTCGCCAATTTGATGACGAAACGAGAGACGATGTCAGATCCATGCTCGTCAAGGGCGACGTGAACTGGCACGTCACGCCGAGGCTGGAGCTTATCGCAGGCATTGTCAGAAGGATCGACGACTCGATTGGAGCGTTGGACTCGGGACGCATCGATACCGTCGCACACGTCGGCGCCAAGTACGAAATCTATCACAACCTCTCAGGCACAGCCAGCCTCGCCGTCGGTGAATCCGATTTCATCGGTGCGGATCGTGCAGACACCACTTATCAGGCCCGCCTCGGTCTCGAGTACACGCTTAACCGAAATTGGCGGTTGTCGGCGGACTACACCTACCAAGACCGTCAATCGAACGAAGAACTCTTTGAAATGTCGCGGAACCACTTCCGTCTCGGCGCAAGGCTAAAATTCTAAAACACGGGTAGCAATGCTAGGCAACGAAGCAGAAGAGACAGAGAGCAGCGGCGGAGCATTCAGCTTCGAGCGCATGTTCACGGCTGTCCGCCGGCGCTTCCTGCTGATCGCGGCGGTAACAGGCGTTGCAGCCGGAATTGGCACCGCCGTCTCACTCTCCCTTCCGATCCGTTTCGAAGCCGCCGCCATCGTCCAAATCGACCCACGCACAAAGTCGATTTCGGCAATTGAAAGCGTGCTCTCCGAACTCAAAGCCGATTCGGCCACGGTGGAGAGCGAGGTTGAAGTCGTACGTTCGCGCGCGATCATCCTCAAAACCATCGACAAGCTTGGCCTGCGCAACGATCCCGAATTTGCCGGCGGCGCACCAGCCCCAAGTATCATCCAAAGGATCCGCAGCATATTCAACCACGCGGACCCACCGGCTGAGCAAGCCCCGTCTATTCCGGCAAGGCCCGTCCAAGATCCTGCCCTTGCATCTCCCGACCAAGTGAAGGGAGCTCGACCAGCATATGACGGTGTCGCAGCAGCTGTCTTCGGCCACCTCAGGGTCGGCCGCGTGCGCAATACGCTTCTGATTGAAATCCGGTTCACGTCTTCGGATCCAGCCAAGGCCGCGTTAATCGCAAATACAATTGCCGAGGTCTACCTCGAAGATCAGCGCGAGATGAAGACGAAGGCTGCCGGACATGCGTCTGAAGCCCTTGAAATAAAAATCCGCGAAATGAAAGAGAAGGTCGCGATTGCCGAGAGAAAAATCTCGGATTTCAAGGCCCGTAACAAGATCTTCGATTCCGAGGGACATCTCCTCGAGGAGAAAGAACTGGCGCGCCTCATGGAGCAGTCCGTCTTGGCGCGCAATGCCACGGCGGCAGCCCGCGCCAAATACGAGCAAGCCCAGCTCATGGCGAGGATCGGCGCCACAAACGATAATAACTCTGCAGTCCTCAACAACAGCACGATTGGCGTTCTCAAGGAACAGCTATCGACGGTCCAGCGCAGGCAGGCCGAGCTGAAGACCAAATACGGTCCCCGCCATCCAGAGATCGTCAGAATCAACGCTGAGGTTTCAGAGTCCCGCGCTCAACTTCGGGGCGAGATTCAAAAGCTCGTCGCCAATCTGAAAAATGAGTACGACGTCGCAAAGCGGCAGCAAGCTGCAATCGATCTGGCACTTGCCAGAATCAAGGATCAAGACATTTCGATCCGTTCTGTAAGTCTGAAGCTCAATGAGTTGCAACGCGAGGCCGCGACCGAGAAGCAACTCTATGAAGCGCTGCTCGCCCGCTATAGGGCCACCTCAGAAACGCGCGAACTTCAACTGCCCGACGCACGCATCGTGGAAACAGCCGGCGTACCCCTTCACCGGGCCTCGCCCAAACGCACGCAGATTGTCCTGATCGCGACCGCCCTCGGACTTGCTCTTGGCATCGCCCTGGTCTTGCTCATCGAGCTGGCAATCCCGGGAATTACCGTCCCCGAAGACGTCGAGCAAGTTCTGAACATACCGCACCTGTCCTCGGTTCCCTTGATCGCGCCCCCTGCCGGCGAACGCCCTGATCCGGCGCGTAAGGCCCGCCTGGTCCTGTCGCAACCCAACGGCTTTTTTGCCGAATCGATCCGTGGTCTTAGGCGAGAGATCGACGTTCGCCGCCCGAACAGCGCACCGCAAATCATTCTCGTTGCGTCAAGCCTACCAGGTGAGAATGCCGAGGATGTTGCATCCAATCTTGCGCATCACTTTGCACTGACGCGCAATCGCGTCCTACTCGTCGACGGCGACTTGCGCATGTCGCCGCTTTCGCGGCGCCTCACCCCGCACCGTCCGCAAGGTATCGCTGACATGCTCTCCTGCGGACAGTCTGTCGAGAATGCCATCCTTCAAGACGTCACGACCGGCCTTCACTTTCTGCCAGCCGCAAGCGCCCGCCGTCTGTCCGTTTCAGCGCCCGAACTCCTGACCTCAAGTCCCATGACCGCGTTCCTATCCGGCCTCCGTCGACAATACGAAACCATCATCCTTCAGGCACCACCCCTGCTCCCGGTAATCGACGGGCGCATCCTTGCAGACCATGCCGACCAAGTCGTCTTCGTCATGACTTGGCGCAAGACACCGAAAAAACTTGCCCGCCGCGCACTGAAGTCGCTGGGACACAATCAGAAGAAAATCGCTGGCGCCGTCGTCAACAAAGTGGACCCCTCGTTCCTCGATGATACCCGCCGCTTCAACCTAACGCTTTCGCTTCCCAAATCACAGCGGAAGCGCGTTGCCTAGGGCGCACCACACAACGGCAGAGCACATGGCTGACATCAGACAAGCATCAACCAACACATCGAGCCCCCAAATGAAACCGGCCGCTGCACGCCCCTGCAGTTAAGGAACTAATCATGACCTCGTCGACAACCATCAACACAATGGTCCCGCTCAACCCGGCGCCAAAATCGTCGGCCAAGCAGCAAACGGCACACGCCAAGCGTTGGTCCCGCCGTGTGGCGGCCGACATTGTCGCCCTATTTGACAGCCTTGCGGTCGCGGCTGGCGCCTTCTTGCCGGCGACGATCTACGGCGCCTACAACATCGCTGTTACAAACTGGCCTCTATTCCTCCAGTCGGCCATTGCTGCGGCGATTATCACGCACTTGTGCCTGCGCGCATGGAACATGTTCGACACGACAAAGATGCATGACTTTCCCCAACAGCCCATGAGACTGCTCACAGGTCTCGTCATTGGAATCTGCGCCGTGATGGGGTTCGGCCTGCCGCATGCAATCCAGAACGCACATATCCTCGTGTGGTCCGTCACCTGGCTCTCCGCAAGCTTCTTCCTGATTGTCTTGAGCCGCGCGGCGGCCAGTTTGGTACTTGCCCGCCTGACCGCAGCGGGTCGCTTCCATCAACGCGTGGCCGTATTTGGCGCAGGCGAAATTGCCCGCCGCGTGCGCGCGCACCTGTCAGATCCCGAACTTTCAATCACACTCGCTGGAATCTTTGACGATCGCATCGATGACGATCGCGCCGACACGAGCGGTCAGAATGTAACGGGCAAACTGAAGGATCTTGTCGCCGCGGCACGCAACGAGGAGATCGACCAGATTGTTGTCGCACTCCCACAAAACGCCGAAAGCCGCATTACAGATATCACACGGCAGCTGGCCTATCTTCCGGTCGATGTGCATGTCGTAACGCATATCGCGTCTGATCTTTTGCCAAACAATGTCCAGCACACGGTCTCAAACCTCGGTCCCGTCGGACTTCTCGGGGTCAAACAAAAGCCGCTCTCTGACTGGGCACCGCTCGTCAAGAAATTGGAAGATAGGCTCCTGGGAACAGCCTTCCTCCTCATCTCTTTGCCGCTGTTCCCCCTGATCGCTCTGGCAATCAAACTGGATACGCCCGGTCCTGTATTCTTCCGGCAAAGGCGCCGTGGACTGAAGCAGCGCCAATTTGAAGTCATCAAATTCCGGACCATGACGGTGCTCGAAGACGGCCCGGAACTTCGCCAGGCAACGGCCGGCGACAGCCGTGTCACCCGTGTAGGCCGCGTTCTTCGCCGTACCAGCCTCGACGAGCTTCCCCAGCTCATCAATGTCCTAAAGGGCGAGATGTCGCTGGTTGGTCCCCGGCCGCACGCATTGGTTCACGACGAGAAATTCAGCGAGATGCTGGAATCGTATGCAAACCGCCACCAGGTCAAACCCGGGATCACCGGACTTGCTCAGGTCCAAGGCTATCGCGGCGAAACGCCAACACCGTGCAAAGTGGAAGCGCGCGTCTCCGCCGACATGGACTACATCCGCAATTGGTCGCTCTCGCTCGATCTGAAGATTCTGATCAAGACGGTCCGCGCTGTCATCAAAGGTGAGAACGCACTCTGACGCCGTGCAAGATGGGAGCCCCTTGCGGAACGAGACTATGAGCGTCAGCCAAAAGAAACGCATCCGCGCGCCAATTCCGATCATCCTCCTCATCTTGGGGTTCCTGTGTCCGGGAGAGCTTTCGCTCTATCTTGCAGGCCTGCGCCTGCCCCCGCACCGGTTAGCGTTGCTCGTCCTAATGCCGATTGCACTGCATCGGCTTCTGTCTGACCCCGGCATCCGTGCGCGCAACTACGATTTCCTAGTCCTAGCCTTTGGGGCCTGGACCGCGTGGGCCTACACCTACCACACAGGTTGGAGCGGATTCGTATTTGGCGCTGCGACTGCGCTCGAAAGTGCGGGCGCATATTTCGTTGCCCGCGTCTTCATCCGCGACGAGGAAGCCTTCATCGGAACCACGCACTTCCTCTTCTTCGCAATCCTGGGCGCCGCAGCACTTGCCCTATTGGACACGGCCGCGGGCAAGTACTTCGTCCACTCCATACTGCGCAAGTTCACCAGTGGCGAACCAATGCCGCCAATCAGCTACCGCCTTGGTATGGCCCGCGCAGCGAGCGTGTTCGATCACCCGATCCACTATGGCACGTTCTGCGCGGCACTCCTGGCCGTGTTCTGGGCGATCGAAACACGCGTGGCCAGACGTTTCTGGAGGGCCCTCACCGTCTGCCTTGCCACCTTGCTCTCCATGTCCTCGGCCCCTTTGCTTTGCCTCATACTACAAAGCACCATGCTCCTTTGGGAGCGCATAACGCGCGGCATCAACTTGAGAACCTCGATGACGTTAGCCGCGATATTCGGCCTGTTCATCGGCGTATCTCTGATGTCAAACCGAACGCCCGTCCAGATCATCGCCACCTCTTTCACACTCGATCCTTGGACCGGCTTCTACCGCACTATGATCTGGCACTTTGGCCTTGAAAGCGTCTGGCAACACCCCTGGATGGGGCTCGGGCTCGGCGACTGGAATCGCCCAGTGTGGATGGTCTCCTCCACCATCGATACGTTCTGGCTGGCGATCGCCATCCGCACCGGCATCCCCGGAGTCCTGCTGTTGATACTTCCCATCGTCCTTCTGGGCCGGGACGTCTTCAAGCGCGCCATTTGCGGACGCGACATCGGACGGCGCATTCTCGCACGCGGTTGGATGATTTCGCTGATTGCATTCTGCCTTGCAGCCTCGACCGTCCACTTATGGAACGTCGTGCTCTCATTCTTCTTCTTCTTCGTCGGATTAGGTGGCTGGTTTGCTGATTCCAAGCAGAAGAAATCGGTAACGGTGAAGAAGAAGAAGGCACTGATGGGACTGCAACCCATCAGCCCGGGCTACTCGGGGCAGAGACCAGCATTCCCCGGACTCCCGGAACCCGTCTACGGCTGATCCCATCCTGACTAGGGACGGAACAAACGCGCCTCATCCCGTACGTGCAACAGCGCTCGCCGGACCCACGCCGTCCGCAGGCTCAGGACGGCGGAAAAACTTTCCGCGCGGACGGAACACGAGACCCAGATTTTCGATCTCGCGCATCACCGTGCGAGCCTTCGCTTCCCATGTTTCCGAGGCAAGCCGGGACCGGGCATACGCTGCATCGATCCCCATCCAAAGCGACTCGCGTATGGCAGCTGCAAAGGCCTCCGGATCATCGGCCACACGCAGAAGATCGCGCCAACCCTTGAGCGCCGGAAAGTCCGTTGTGACAACCGGACGGCCGACGGCCAGGTATTCCTTGAGCTTGATCGGGTTGCAGGCCTTGATCCAGTCGCTCTTGTTCCAGGGCATGATGAGAACATCCATCGCCGCCATGTACCGTGCCACGCTGTCGTAGGGCTTTCGCCCAAGGAAGGTAACATTCTCGTAAGGGCACCAGCCTTCGGGCAACGAGCAGCTGCCAATCATCACAAACTGCAGATCTGGACAGCGCGCAACAACCGCCCGAAAAAGATCCGGATCGAACGTATGTGCATCGATGCCGCCGATAAACCCAATACGTGGCCGGCCCAGATCCGCCAGGTCCTCTGGATCGTCATCCCCAGCCGACCCGGCAGCGGCAAATGTCTTGAGATCGACACCGTGCGTGACAAGCGCCGTACGCCGGACCTCATTCTTCTCCTCATCCTCGAGGTGCGGAGCCGCATAGAAAACCAGCTCAGCCCTGTCTTTGATCTCCGCAATCTGCCGCGAAAGAAGATCCGGATCTGCCTCCGGAAAGGCCTCAAACCGGTCGGTACGCTGCATGACAATACCGGCCGACGGCAACGACGTCATAAGCGGCGCCCCAGCAGGGCAATGCATCCACAACAGAGGCTTCCGAATTCCGGCCCGTAAGGCCACCAGCCGGATTTGCGGCGCCAAAGCCCAGCCGGAAAGCTTCTGCCCCTTCTCCCCGGGAACCGAGGCGGGCGAAAACACCCAGAACTGGTTCTCAGGATTGGATAGGCCGCGCGACAGACTCTTCGCCTTGCGCCACATCCGCTCGGCAAAGAGCCCCTTTTGCTGAAGGCTCGGCACTCTAACGCCAAGCGAATTCACATACAGCACCGGCCAATGCTTCGCGATGCGCCGCATGATTTGGAAGTCGAAGTGACCCCGGTTGTGGTACCACCAATCCGACCCGCCAATGCAGATTACGCCGTCGAAAGGGCGAGGCTCATTCCCGCTGTTCATGCTCACTTAACGCCTTGGTATGATTCCCAACCTCGTCCGGAGACACAAACCGGATGCCGGACTCCTGCAATCTCTATTGTCCCGGAACCACGTTAAACTTTCGACAACTGTGTGTCGTGATTGCCCATTGAAGGCAATTTCGATTGCCATTCTTAACGAGGGGTTAGTCCCGAAAGGGTAGACTTCAACGATGAATGGTGCGCTTGGCCCGCTGCGCCAGTCATTCCGAATTTCATACCCGGGAACAGTAGGATGAGTACGCGGCCGCGCATAGACGTTTCGATACTCATTGTCAGCTACAACACGCGCGAGCTAACCCTCGCCGCGCTCGATTCCATCGTCGCAGAAACAAAAGACGTCTCCTACGAAATTATCGTCGTCGACAACGCCTCTCATGATGGTTCCGCCGAGGCCATCGCCCGCCACCACGCCAAACCCCGGCTCATTGCGCTCAACGACAACATCGGCTTTGCCCGCGGCAACAACATGGCCGCGGAATATGCAAGTGGCGATTTCATCCTGCTTATCAACCCAGATACGGAAGTGACGGACGCCGCCATTGACCGGCTTGTCAAATTCGCCCGCGAGCAGTGGCGCGCTTTGATCTGGGGCGGACGCACGCTGTTTCCCGATCGATCGCTCAACCCATCTTCCTGCTGGCAGCACATGACGGCATGGAACATGCTTTGCGGCGCAACCGGGCTCAACAGCATCTTCTCAAACTCCGAATGGCTCAACGGCGAGCCGTATGGCGGCTGGAAGCGTGACAGCATCCGCGAGGTCGATATCGTCTCCGGCTGCTTCCTACTCATCCCCCGCCATATCTGGCACGCCCTTGGCGGGTTTGATCCCCTGTACTTCATGTACGGCGAGGAAGCCGATCTTTGCTTGAGAGCGAAACGCCTTGGTGCGCGCCCCATGATCTATCCGGAGGCGACTATCATTCACCACGGCGGAGCATCTGAACTGCACCGCACAAGCAAGGCGTTGAAACTGCTCTTGGCGAAGGCAACCCTGATCCGGCGCCATTGGCATCCGCTCTTGCGCCCCATTGGCCTCACCCTCCTGGCCGCACGGCCATTGACGCGGGCCATCGTCTATTCGCTCGCTGCAGCCGTCACCGGGTCGCAACACCTGAATGAAACAGCCGAAGTCTGGCGGCAAACGTGGTCCATCCGCAGAGATTGGATTGGCGGCTACACGTCGCGACCGAGCGAACCGGACCCAATGCCAAAAGAAACACCTCAATTCCACACCCTAAGAGCCGCACGATGAACCGGTCTTACGCTGATACGCCAGGGCAGCAGGTTGAACTTGTCTACCCCGACGGCACCCCGCCCGCTGGTAATGAGATACGTTTCTCAATTGTGACCCTCGTGAGCGACATGGCGCATTACGATGCCTTTCGCAAATCGTTCCAGTCCCGCGGATTTACGGCGTCAGACTGTGAATACATTTACATCGACAACACGGCCAGGATTCAAGCGTGTGCCTATCGTGGTCTTAATCGGGCCCTGGCCGAAGCACGCGGCACCTACGTATTGCTATGCCATCAGGACCTGCGCCTCCTGACCGATGGACGCACTGAGCTCGAGAAGCGCCTCAAGGACCTCGACAAGAAGGACGCCAACTGGGCACTGGCTGGAAACGCCGGCGGAATTGGCCCGGGACAGCTATCCATCCGCATCAGCGACCCTCACGGCACCGACCGCCACGTCGGCAATTTCCCATGCCGAGTTCAAAGCCTAGACGAGAACCTGATCATCGTGCGCCGCGCCGCACGCATCGGATTCTCCAACGATCTTTCAGGCTTCCATTTTTATGGAGCCGACATCTGCCTTCATGCCGCCCAAGCCGGGTATACAGCCTACGTCATCGACTTCCACTTGGCCCATCTATCGGGCGGGATAAAGGACGACATATTCTACGAGACGGAGCGCAAGTTCCTGGAAAAATGGAGCAACGCGCTCAAACCACGATGGCTTCAAACCACCTGCGCACTAGTCCGGATTTCAGGCGACTCGATTGGAAAGATCGCTGGCCAGTTCGCAGCCAAACCTTTCGCCAAAATATCCCGCCGGCTACCAGCGGCGCGCGGCTGGCAGACGGGCCGCTCCGCACACAATTAGGCCAAAGCCTACCCGTCAAGGTCAGCAAGCCCGTCAGCGGCACGACTTGGTAATCGCGCCTTGAGTCGAACCGCGCAGCGGCTTTCTCTGCCCCGACAACGCGCGATCGTAAGCGGCCAGCAAACGTGCCCTCTCATTCTCCCACTTGAGTAGAGCCTTGGCCCGCTTCCTCCCTTCACGCGCAACGTTTCGGCGCAGCTCGTCGTCATCGAGCAGCGCTTCCATCGCTGCAGCAAGAGACTTCGGATCGTTTCCACCGGCATAGAGTGCTGCGCCTTCAGCCGTCCGGCGAACCGCATCAAGATCGTAACCGGCAAAAGGAATGCCAAGGGTCATGTACTCGAAGACCTTGTTCATTGAGATCTTGTCGTTGAAGGGATTCTTAGGATCCGGAATCACCCCGATATCAAACGTCGACAACGATGCGATGTGCGACTCGCTCGACTGGAAGCCTGTCATAGTCACGTATTGATCGAGGTCCAAAGCGCTAATGAGCCGTTCGAGGTTCGGCACCTCCGTACCAGTCCCGACAATGACGCATTGTACGTCCCGCCGCCCATTCACATGCACCAGCTCGCCCATCGCCCGGATTAGATGGTCGACACCGTCCTGCGCTCCCATAATGCCCACATAGCCTGCAACGAACTTGCGGCCGTTGCACAGCCGCTCATTGGGTTGAACGCGCTTGAAGCGAGAAAGGTCCGGAATCGAGCGAACAATGAACACCCTTTCCGGGTCCATGCCGCCCCGCTCAAGCGCCACGTCGCGAAAAGCCTCATTTGTTGCAATAACAACATCGGACGCATGGAACGTCAGGCGCTCAAGAAAAAGGAGCAGTTTATAAAACGGCCCCCGTTTTTTGTACTTTGCTTCGTAGAGCTCTGGATTGATGTCGTGATGGTCAAAAATGAACGGCATACGGAACAAGTACTTCCAGAACGCCCCCACGATGAAGATGAGATCGGGCGGGTTGCAGGCCTGCACGACATCAAAGCCAACCTTGAAGTAGACCTTAATCGACAGCGCAAATTCCCAGATGAGACTCCAAGTGTATTCGAAAAGGTAGCCGAGCGCCCCATCAGCCTCGATCGGCAATGGATGACGGAAAACGTGGATGCCGTCGAGAAGCTCGTAGCTCTGGGTATGACGCCCGCCCTTGGGGCATATAACGGAAACTGTATAGCCTGCGTCCCGAAGGCTCCGCGCCTCTGTCCATACCCGGCGATCGACAGGCATAGTCAGATTCTCGACGATGATAAGAACGCCTGGCTTTTTTGGCACCAATTCCTCCCAATACCCCGACAGGTGGACCGCCAAGCGACCACCCCTATTCTTGGGATCGATACTGTCCTAAAGGCGTAAAGGAAGCGCTTTGTCCGGGCTTTCAGATATGCCCATTCTACGTCCCAGAATAGGACGGCATTCGGGAACACGGCCCGGCTTGCCGAGCGGCCCAATTCTTGCGAAGAAGCCATCCAGCTGCTTTAACGTTCCGTTAAGAATTTCAGAGTTGGAGGCGTACCCCCGTGTTTAGAATCGACAGAAGCCGTCCTTGGCCCCCTCACCTCGACCTCGCGACGGCCCGCGAAACCATTGCCTACATCGAGGACGACATGCGCCGCGTGCCTGAGCTGGAATCTGTCGCTGATGCATTGAACAGGGCCATTACCGCAATCGAGGATGCCGAAGCGAAGGCACCGCTTGGAGTGCCGATGAAGCCATTCGTCAGCCGCTTCCTGCCGCGGCGATGATCTGAGGTTGATCCTTTTGCGTCCCCTTAACAACCTCGGCGCCAACCAAGCCGCCCTATGAGAGCTTTACGTAACCTTAAGTGCCGCAATGCCGGACAAAAGGGCCCAATTGTCTCGACCCTGCCATAACCGCTAACCGGTCGTTATCCATTCGCAGCTACATTTCATTCAATACTCCAATCTGGCTGCAACAGAACTGTCATGCTCTCTTCCGTCTATGCCAAGGGAAGACAAAACTCGCTGATGGGCGAGTATTCTTCAATAATCGGTGATGCATTCTTGCGTCGGC
Source organism: Hyphomicrobium sp. (assembly GCA_965222835.1). Taxonomy (GTDB): domain Bacteria; phylum Pseudomonadota; class Alphaproteobacteria; order Rhizobiales; family Hyphomicrobiaceae; genus CBDCUQ01. The sequence continues at coordinate 820,216 of CBDCUQ010000004.1, read as the reverse complement.
GCACGCGAACGGCCGAGCAAGCAGCCCGCATTGAAGCCGAGCTTGCCAATAAGGTGAAGTCCGAGTTCATCTCGAACATGAGCCACGAGCTCCGCACACCTCTCAATACAATGCTTGGCTTCTCCAAGCTCTTGACAGAGCACGATACGAGAAAGATCCCCGACGAAGAGGTGGCAGAATATGCCCGCCTCATTCACGATGCAGCTGGTCATCTTCTTTCCGTCATCAACAACATCCTCGATGTGTCGAAGATTCAATGCGGAAAGTACACCCTTGATGCCCACGAGGTCGCGCTTGATGAGGTGCTCGCCGGAGTTGTCAAATCGGCACACGCCGCCATCCAAGACGCGAATGTGAAACTCGAGACGATAATCCCCAAGAACCTACCGCGCGTGAGCGGAGACGAGGCCAAGCTTCGGCAGATCTTCTCAAACCTACTGTCAAATGCCATCAAGTTCACGCCGGCTGGTGGTCAGGTCACCGTTGAATGCAAACAAGCCAGAGACGGCGGCATCGCTACATATATTCGCGACACTGGCATCGGCATGTCCAGCGAAGAAGTAGACATCGCCATGAGTCCATTCGGGCAAGTTGATGGAAACCGCAGCAGATGGCGCGAGGGAACAGGCCTCGGGCTTACAATTGCCAAAGAACTCACAGCGCTTCACGGTGGCGAATTCAACATCGCCAGCGAACGGGGCACAGGAACAACCGTATCCATAACCTTGCCGCCAGCCAGCCGTATCAGCGTTGCAGAAGGACGCGACGCAATACTCGGCAAGGGCATTTGAGCTAGATCCAATTATCATCGAAACAAATAGAGACGGCCATGAGCCTACCACAAGCCGAAGATTCCCACACCCCAATGCTTGATCAAACCGCGGATCAATCGGTCGGACGCATCGTTTCCGTGACCGGTTCAAAAGCCATCGTCCTACTTGATTGCGACACCTCTCAGCCCGGAAACTCGCAAGCCGCGCGCCCGGAAATGGGCACGCTTATGGCGATTGATTCGCCCGAAACCATCGTTCTGGCGATCGTCTCTGCGTTGAGTGTGCCGGTGCCCGCCCAACGTGACGAAGACAAGGAAGTCTGGATTGCCGAGCTTGGACTCGTCGGCGAGCTCTGGAAGAATTCCGAAGGTAAAGCAACATCCTTTAAGCGCGGCACCACATTCTATCCAGCCCTGGGAGATCGTGTGCGCGTCGCCTCGAATTACGAGCTCGACCTTGCGTTCTGCGGAAACGATCCTTCGACTGTTCGAGTTGGGTCAATCCATCAGGACAGCTCAATTGCCGCCATGGTCCGCGTTGACGACCTTCTCGGCAAGCACTTTGCTATCCTCGGCACGACGGGTACCGGCAAGTCCTGCACAACTGCGCTCATTCTGCGCGCCATACTGAGCAAGAATCCGAATGCTCACTTGGTGCTGCTCGATCCTCATAATGAGTACGCAAAGGCATTCGGAGACTGGGCAGAGGTCATCTCCCCGCGAAACCTTCAGCTTCCGCTATGGCTCCTCAACTTCGAGGAAGCGATCGAAGTGTTGGTCGGCGACTCGAAGAAAAAGGCCGAGATTGAGATCCTCCAGGAGCTCATTCCTATAGCCAAGAGCCGCTACAGCATGGGGCGGGGTGCCGACAATTCCAAGCTCAGGCGCGGCGTGATCGATATTGCGCGCTTCACCGTAGACACGCCCGTTCCCTACCGCGTTTCCGACCTTTTGGGTCTCATCGATGATCAGATGGGCAAGCTCGAAAACAAGAGGGATCTCGCGCCGTACCGGCACATCAAGACGCGCATCGAGGCACTGTCTCAAGACGGCCGCTACGCGTTCATGTTTGGCTCACTCACCGTTCACGACGGCATGGCGCAGATCCTGTCTCGAATCTTCCGGGTTCCCGTCAAAGGCAAACCGATCACAATTCTCGAGTTGACCGGTATTCCCACCGAAGTCGTCAAAGTCGTCGTCTCGCTATTGTGCCGCATGACCTTCGATTTCGCCTTGTGGAGCGAAGGACAAGTACCTGTCACGCTCGTCTGCGAGGAAGCGCATCGCTATGTCCCGCAAAACGCAAGCCTTGGATTCGAGCCCTGCCGGCGCGCCATCGCGAAGATCGCAAAGGAAGGGCGCAAGTACGGTGCGTCACTTTGCATCGTGACCCAGCGACCGGCCGAGATCGACCCGACGATCCTGTCCCAGTGCAACACCGTTTTCGCACTCCGCATGTCCAACGATCATGACCAGGCAATCGTCGCTTCAGCTATCTCGGACAACGGCTCCGGCATGCTCGAGTTTCTACCAACCCTCGGCCAGCGCGAAGCAATTGCCTTTGGAGACGGCGTCTCGCTGCCCGTCCGCATACGTTTTGATGAGCTGCCCGCGCAATATCTTCCCCACTCGTCCACGGCCCGCTTCACCGTGCAATGGCAGAAGTCCGTCGTAGAGGACGGCTTCCTCGACCAAGTTGTCGATCGTTGGCGCGCTTCGGGCATGGGAGCGGATCCAGAGGAGTCACAACAAACCAGCATGCTTGCTGAAGCCATCCAGGTTGACGCAGATTCTATTCACGGGGAGCAGCGAGACCCCGAACCGCCTCGGCCGACAGCCCCCGCGGCGCTCCGCGCGGCTCCGGCCCCCGCCAACACCCGGCGCGCGCCATCCGCTCAAGGTTTGCGCTCGTCGTCCTCGCTTCTGAAGCGCGACCCAGATGCACCAACCAATGCACCACGCCCCTCAATCTTGAAGCGTGACGTAGCGTCGGCCACAGGCAATCCAGCAACACCACCGCTGGTGTCGGAGGCACAGCGCGCCGCACTGCGCGAACGGCTTCTAAAACCACAAACCCAGCGCTAGACGGCCTTGCGATCTGCCGTTCATCGATGTGTTGCTTATGGTACTTCGCGTCCTCGCACCCGTCAGACGGCGGCATTCAAGGACACGAGAAGGCCGGGATGTTGTGGTCAGATACCGTGACTGCTAGACCGAACATTGGCCAGCGCGACATATCTGCGGCAGGCTGAGAGACGTAGATAGATGAGCAGCATATTTCCGATAATTCTATCTGGCGGATCCGGGACACGTTTGTGGCCCCTGTCGCGCGCGATGTACCCGAAGCAGTTCATCCGCTTCTTCAACGGCCAGGGTACCAGCTTCCTCAGCGCGGCCTTGAAACGTTTGCCCGCTCACGCAGGCTTTTCCGATCCAATACTCCTCTGCAACAACGATCACCGGTTTCTCGTTCAGGAAGAACTAGAGCGCACCGGAGTTTCCGCCAAGGCAGTCATACTAGAACCATTGGCCCGCAATACCGCGCCAGCCATAGCTGTCGCCGCGCTGGCAGCCCTACGAGAAACCTCAGACGCCATCCTCGCGGTCATGCCATCTGACCACATTATCAAGGACGACTGCCGCTTTGTCGAAGCTGTGAAACGAGCCGGCAAAGTCGCCGCAACCGGCAGGCTGGTCCTCTTTGGTATCGTCCCGACAAAGCCGCACACGGGATACGGGTACATCCGAAAGGGCACAAGCGTCGAGGGCTTCAATGGAGCCGCATTTAATGTTGATGCCTTCTTCGAAAAGCCGAACAAAGCCACCGCCGAACGGCTCGTGGCGGACGGAGGGCATTTCTGGAACAGCGGCATTTTTGTGCTCCACGCGAAGACATTCCTGGAAGAACTAGCCCGCCTCGAGCCACGCATATTAGATGCAGCGCGTAACGCGTTGCTCAAGGCTGAAAAAGACCTCGGCTTTCTCCGGCTGGATGCCGCGTCTTTCGCAGCCTCCCCCGGTGTCTCAGTCGACTACGCCGTCATGGAAAAAACCAACACGGCCACCATGCTTCCTATCGATGTGGGTTGGAATGATATCGGGTCCTGGTCTTCGCTCTGGGAGATTGCCCCCCACGACGCCCGCGGCAATTATTCCAATACCGACGCCGTGCTTGAAGACACGAGCGGAACGTACGTCCATTCAGAGCGATCCCTTGTCGCCACTATAGGGGTAAACGACCTAGTGATTGTCGATACGCCCGATGCATTGCTCGTCGCCGACAGATCACGGTCTCAGGACGTCTCTAAGATCGTCGCGCAGCTCAAGACTTCGAACCGCAAAGAGCAGGAACAGCACCTACGCAATCTTCGGCCATGGGGCTATTTCGAGACCCTCAACATTGGCCCCCGCTTCCAAGTCAAGCTCTTGCATGTGAAGCCCGGCGGAAAGCTCTCGATGCAAATGCACCATCACCGGTCGGAGCACTGGATTGTCGTGCAAGGCACTGCAAAGGTCGTGATTGGTGACACCGAAAAACTCGTAAGAGAGAACGAGTCCGTATATATCGTTGCCACGCAATGGCATCGCCTGGAAAACCCTGGCAAGGTTCCCCTCGAACTGATCGAAGTACAGATCGGAACCTACCTTGGCGAGGATGATATCATCCGCACAGACGACATCTACCGGCGCTCGGCTGACGAAACCCGCTGAACCCGCTCCGGCGGCCCTCTAGCTGGCAGTAGCCGGGCCCGAATTTCTTGAACCTGTACCGACAGCGCGCACCTCATAGGCGTCAAATTCCCGAAGCACCAGTGCAAGTTCATCACGGATCTCGATGATCTTGTCTTCGGAACAAACCGTCTTCTCGACGCCAGCCGCCGTCTCGACATCTTCAAGGATCTGTCCAAGGCGCGCGGCACCGACATTTCGGCACAGAGATTTCATGGCATGTGCAGCGGCTGCATGAGCCTCAATATCGTTCGTTGTTGTCGCAATCTTTTCCACGGCCCCGGGAGCATGATGACGAAACAGCCCCATGATCCGGCTGACGAGGTCACCATTGGAGGCTTGCATCGCGCGGATATCATCAAGCACTTCAAAATCTATTATTGGCGCTTGCCCATCCGGCGAGCCAGCCACCGGTTCATCGCAATGGACCGAACATGTCTCGCCTGACGTCTGAGGCCGCTCGCGTTCTGGCACCAACTTTTGAAGGCATTGTGCCAGAACCTTGAGCGTAAAGGGTTTCGTTATGTAATCGTTCATGCCGGCCGCTTTCCAAGTCCCGGCATCGGTCCCAGATACATGCCCCGTGAGCGCAACAATTGGAACAGATGGACGCCCAGCTTCTGCCTCGGCAGATCGAATGGCCCGCGTAGCCTCATAGCCATCCATATTGGGCATGCTGCAATCCATAAAGATCAAGTCGAATTGGTGTTCTGCCGCCGCGGCGACTGCCGACCGGCCGTCATCAACCATTGTAGCCTTGACACCCAGCCGCGAAAGCGCCTCCCACAACACCTCCCGGTTGACAGCATTGTCGTCTGCACCAAGAACCTCCAGCCCGTCGAACATAGCGTTCGACGAAATCTCATTGGACTTGGCTTGCGATTCTCTGCGGCGTCCAAGAACCCCTGCCCCTGCATCTTCGAGAGCCGCTTTGATCTCAGTCGGCAGAAGCGGCTTCTGAAGCACAAAGTCCGCGCCACCCTTTTCCAAGAGCGCACGCGCGACAGTATCGCCCATCGCAGAAACAAGAATCTTGTTTGCACAAGATCTACCGCCACTTTCGTCCAGCGTACCAGCAGCCCCAATCCAGGCCAACACTTCTCCAGCTGGCGCAGGACCTTCACCGGCATCGACGGCATAGCCAAGATCACGTACAGTCTCAATCAGCATGTCGCGGCCAGCCGATCTCGGAAGCGAAATGCGAATGAGCTTCTGGGGATCGGCCGTTTCAGCGAGCACCGGAGCAGACTCAACAACATTACAGTCAACCTCGAAGCTGAATTCCGACCCCTTTCCAACCTCACTTTCGACGTGAATTTCTCCGCCCATCGCATCGACAAGACGCCGCGAAATCGAAAGACCGATACCGGATCCACCAAACTTACGTGTCGTTGACTTGTCCGCTTGCGCAAATGGATCAAATATCGCCTTTCGCTTTCTCTCCGGAATGCCGATTCCTGTGTCGGAGACACAGTATTTGAGCGTGCACATACCATCACCGGCCGCTTCGGAGGGGCACATATCAACACTCAGCCGCACATGGCCCCGTTCCGTAAATTTCAACGCGTTATTGACAAGGTTCGAAAGCACCTGGTTAAGCCGAACAGGATCGGCAAGAACGCTGGTTGGGACATTGGGTGCCACATAGCAAACGAGCTCAATACCCTTATCGGCCGCGCGCGCAGAAAAGAGATTCGCGATCTGTTCGATAACAGCGCGCGGAGAAACTGGAATGCTCTCAAGCTCAAGCCGTCCCGCCTCGATCTTCGAAAGATCGAGAATGTCATTGATGATCGCAAGGAGGCTCTGGCCGGAGCTAACAATGACATCCGCGTGCCGCTGAAGACGACCCGGAAGATCGCCCGATGCCAAAAGCTCAGCCATCACCAGCATGCCGTTGAGCGGCGTACGAATTTCGTGGCTCATAGTTGCCACGAACTCCGACTTTGCCGCGTTCGCCGCCTCGGCCGCCAGCTTTGCGGATCTAAGTTCCGAAGTCCGTTCCTCGACCTCCGCTTCCAAACGGTCACGATGCGCTTCGAGGCGTCTGCCACGCGCACGAATCTCCGCAAGCATGGTATTAAAGGCGTCGACCATGATGCCGGTCTCATCATCAGCCGTCTTTTTCGCTTCCTTGGAGTAGTCTTCCGATACTGTCACCTCGTGCATTGTTGAAGTGAGCTCATGGATTGGACGGGTTATGGACAACTGGAGACGCACCGCTAGTAGAAGTGCAACGGAGGCGCCGAAGATACCTGCGACCACCGCCTGCAACAAACTCGTGACAAGCGCTCCCTGGAGGTCGGAAAGATCCGCAATAATACGCAGTGTTCCAATTCTGCTCCCACCCCTCACGATCGGTGTGTCGAGAACGTAGTTCCTTAGCATCGCCGACTCAAAAACGGAGAGCCTGCGATTAGGTTGAATCCGATTTCGGCCCGACTCAAGGATGACGCCGTTACCAAGTTGGGTGACGATTTTGTTATTGCGATCCAGAACTTGCGCAAAACTCAAGCTGGGTACGCTTCTGATAGCGACCAGAGCTTGCGCAACTTCACCTCGTCGCGCTCCAGACAACGGCCGGGCCACCGTCGTCGCGATCGCCGCCGAGACTCCTACAAGCTCAGCATGAACCGCCTCAAGTCGTCTGTTGGCCTCACGCCAGGCAGACGCCAACGCCCCGGTCAAGACCGCAAACATAACGGCCACCACGACGATCGCGGAAAGCCGCGCAGCAATTGTCGTCCTGAGCTTGTCCCTCAGCCCAATGCGCATGGTTATTGGAAACTCCAGCTTGGATTTCCATTATGCATAGCGCGGTAAAGAAATGCCTCTTTGGCCCGGGTAACGAAGCGTCAACCAACGCCTTTCACTCAGCCTCAAGGTAAAGCCGGTAACAATTTGTTCGCATCTCTATCTCGCGCATTGAAACTCGATGCAATCCGCACCCGGTGGACCAAAGAAAATGCAGCCTCGTGTTCTTGTCGTCGATGACGATCCGACGTTCTGCCTACTTGTATCGGAAAGACTCTCGAAACTTTCAGCCGAGGTAGAGACGGTCGAGAACAGTGCCCTGGCGTGGCGAAAGCTATCCCAACAACCCTATCAGCTCGTCATCGCAGATCTTGAGATGCCCGGCATGACCGGCGAAGAGCTAATACGCTGCATCCGGGGCCATCCTCGAACACGCCACCTTCCTATTATTGTGATCAGCGCCCAAAACAGCGCTGGCCCCATCCAGAATGCACTTGAAGCCGGCGCAACCTCATTTGTCAGCAAACCGGTCAACTGGACTATGTTTGACAACCATATCCAGCTTCACCTGGGACTCCACCAAACACAAAAGCAAGAATCCCGGCGCGAGAACACGACCCTAAGAGCCTGACCCAAAAGCATAGCCGCGTTTACCACCTGTTATCCAATTTACGATGTTCCAGCAGAACGCGCCGTTCTGCCTGACACTAATTTCATGATCATTCCTCATCATAACCAGAAACACATTATCCGATTGGTGTTAATTGAACCGGGAGCGGGCCGTGAAGCGGAGCCCCAGCTACGTTTTCTACCCGATGCATCGCGCATTCATCGCCTCACAGAGGGGCATGATCGCCATCAAATTTGCACTCGCGGTTCCCGTCATCCTTATGATCGTCGGCACAGCCGTCGACTACAGTACTATTCGCGGCAGGCTCACAACGCTCCAATCTGCTGTCGACGCAGCAGCCGTTGCGGCAGCGAAAGAGCTTGGGCTCTCTGACGCTAGGACTGCTAACACAAGCTCAATCGTCGACGCCGTTGCGAGAGCCTATTTGGCCGAAAACTATGGCCAGAAAGCCAACGCCAGCGGTGTTGCCATCTCAACGGCCGTTACCGACGACCCTCTGGCTGTCCACGTCATCGCAACCGAAACCGTACAAGCACGTTTTGGAGATATATTTGGCTTATCAGCCAAAAGCTTGAAGGTTGAAGCCGTTGCAAAAGTTGCCGGTCGGCCAAACATCTGTGTCCTAGGGCTCGATCCGGACGATATGGGCACAATATCTCTTGAAAAGGACGCAAGAGTGACCGGCAACAACTGTGCGGTCTTCTCAAATTCGGCAGACGAGAGGGGACTGAAGGCCCGAGACAGCGCGCGCCTCGATGCCGACCTCATTTGCTCGCGCGGCGGCGTAGAGGGCAGCTCTGCCAACTTCGCACCCGAGCCCATTCTCGACTGCCCAAGCGTGGACGACCCCTTAGCCGGACGCCCTGAGCCTGAAATTGGCAGCTGCCTTGAAACCGATCTAGTCATCAACAACGTCACGCGCACGCTAAGCCCTGGCACATACTGCGGAGGCCTTACAATCGAGGAAGACGCTGCAGTGCGGCTCAATCCCGGAATCTACGTCATCAAGGACGGTCCCCTAACGGTCAGCGGCGGCGCCATGATCCAAGGAGAAAATGTCGGAATCTTTCTGACGGGAATCGACGCAACCCTCAACTTTACAACCAACAGCTCAATCGATTTGGCAGCGCCAATAGATGGAGAAATGGCCGGAGTCCTGCTCTTCGAAGGACGAAGTCAACCTGAAGATTCGCGGCACATGATCCGAAGCAACGATGCACGAGTCCTTTTAGGGACAATCTATCTGCCCCGCGGAAAATTAGTCATCGATGCCAATCGCCCCATTGCCGATCAGTCCGCCTATACCGCGATCGTAACGCGCGCGATGAGCCTATCGGGGGGCCCTCATCTGGTGCTCAACACCAACTATGACCTGACCCCTGTTCCAGTACCGGCAGGTGTTCAAGGGTCGGACCAGGGCGTCGCGCTGTTGAAGTAGCCCGCCGCTGGCCCGGCAAGCTGGCCGTGCTCTCGACTAAAACCCGACACCACTCTCTTCGAGTCTGGGAAGATCGGCGTCTTTCTCAGAAACAATCGCAGTTTCGCGCGTCACGCCCCAATCGATTCCAAGCGACGGATCATTCCAGGCGATACCGCCTTCGTTTTCCGGCGAGTAATAGTCGGTCACTTTGTAAATGACCTCGGTGTCCGGTTCCAAAGTCACGTAACCGTGGCCGAACCCCTTTGGCACCCAGATCTGGGCCCAATTCTCCGCGGAAATAACCGCCGAGACAGATTTCCCGAACGTCGATGACGCCTTCCGGAGATCGACGGCCACATCCAAAATGGCACCCTTCGTCACGCGCACAAGTTTGTCCTGCGCCTTTGGCGGTAGTTGAAAATGCAACCCGCGCACCGTTCCCTTATTTGCCGAAAGTGCGTGATTATCCTGGACGAAATGTGCCGATATTCCTGCTTCTGCAAGACCGCGTTCGTTCCACGTTTCCGAAAAGAAGCCCCGCGCATCGCGAAAGATCTTGGGTGTCAGAAGTTTGACGTCAGGAATGGAAAGGCTTTCGATCTTCATGCAATGTCCCGCCATCCTCGCATCCGCCCGGCATGTGTGCCGGCGCCCATCATGGACGCTTGTCGCCGGCACGCATCTCGACGATTTGCCCCACACCACCACTGGACGCGTCCGGCTCATGCGCCTCCACCTTTCCAGCAGCATCCGGCGATGCCGGCGCAGCGGCTGCCGCGTCTTGCGCCTCCTTGCTCATGAACCGCCGCCAACTCACAGGGATGAAAGCAAGGTAACCGAGAGAAGCAATCAACAGCACCTGGTAAGGATAGGTCAGAAGATAAGCGAATAAGGCCATGCCGAGCACGAAAAGCGGCAGAACCCATTCCCGCTCGATGCGCTCACCCAAGAGCTTTCCCGAATACGTTGGAACGTTCGAGACCATGAGCAACCCGATTGCCACCGTGTACACCAGCACGATATTGATCAACCACGGATACTCTCTTAGATCAAAACCCGTTTGCGCGAGATAAACGGGAAGCAAGACCACAATGGCGGCGGCCGGCGTTGGCATTCCCCTAAAGAAATTCGACTGCCATTTCGGCTTGTCGTCGTCGAGCGCAACATTGAATCTCGCAAGCCGAAGCGCTGAGGCCAGAGCAAAGATGAGAACCGCGATCCAGCCCACGCTCTTTAGGTCTGCAAAGCCCCAAGTGAACAGAAGGACCGCAGGAGCGACACCGAAGTTGACGAAGTCCGCAAGGCTATCGAGCTCAGCACCGAAGCGCGACGACGCCTTCAACAGGCGCGCAATACGCCCATCGAGACCATCCAGCAATGCGGCAAAAACAATCGCAGCCAATGCAAAATCCCAGCGCCCCTCAATCGACATTCTAATCGACGTCAGCCCCGCACACAGACCGATCAAGGTAACGAAGTTCGGCACCATCATGCGAACGGGCACGCGCGCATGGCTAAACATGCGCCTTCTGCGCCGGCGCGCCGTCTCAGCTTCCAGCTGAGGAATGACGGGGTCCATAACCGTGGCCTCCTTCCAAACGAGACTCGCCCCCAACCCTTGTAATTTTGCCCCTTAGCAATCGGTTTGTCAGCAGTTCATTACGCCGATCACCAACCGCGGTTATAGTGGACCCAAACCTACGGCTAGCCTTGCCCTTTAGCTCCGCCGCGCTTCACGTTCACGCTCTTCAGACCTCATATCAGCAAGCACCGTCTCCCCCCCCACGGCGCGTTGCCCCACGGCAACCAGGGGCCCCACTCCCGGCGGAAGATAAGTATCGACCCGCGATCCGAAACGGATCAGGCCGAAGCGCTGGCCTGCGCCCAGACTTTCCCCTTCCTCGACGAAGGTCAATATCCGCCGCGCAACAAGACCGGCAATTTGAACAACCGCCACCTGCACACCCGATCTGGTCTCAATCACGATTGACCGGCGCTCATTATCTTCACTGGCCTTGTCAAGCGCCGCGTTCAAAAAAGCACCCGGGACGTAAGACGAGCGCAGCACACGCCCCGGCACCGGCACACGTTGTATATGGACGTCAAAGATTGAAAGAAAAATGGAAATGCGCACCCGAAGGTCCTCACCAAGACCAAGCTCCGCCGGCGGGCGCACCGTCTCGATTGCCGAGATACGGCCATCACCCGGCGCGATCACCAGTCCCTCGCGCAACGGCGTAACGCGGTCCGGATCACGAAAAAAGTAGGCCACCCAGCCCGTACCCAACGCAAACAACCACCCCAACGGGGGCCAGATCAGGAAGAAGAGCAGTGTAACTGCCGCACCCACTGCGATAAACTTATGCCCGTCGGTATGCACGGGAACAAACGTCTCGAGAATTGTATCGAGGAGGTTATGACGGTCGGACACGAAGACTGCTCCCGGGATTTAACGCGGCTTGCACTATGAGGACTCGCCACTGCGTGTAGCCTGAAGATAGACCTCGGCGCAATGCGAGCCATACGTTAAGTGAGCGGCACACCAATGAAGCGCGTATCGCCCTTGGCATCCTCGACCAGAAGAATGATGTTCTTTGCGCCCGTACGCCTCAATTTCTCGATCGCGGCCTCAAGGTCGGCAATGGACTGAACCTGTTCTTGTTGCGCCTCGACAATCACATCTCCCACGCGAATGTTTTTGGAAGCAGCTGCCGCCCCGGGTTCGATCTCGGTAATCAGCAGACCGGTGATCTTGTCATCAAAGCCGAATTGCTTCCTCAACTGATGAGTGAACGGAACCACGCGAAGACCAAGCAAAGTTACGGCCTCGGGAGCCTTTCCCTGCTCCTTCTTCTTGCCGCTGAGCGAAGTCTTGTCGTCAATTTCTTCCAGCTGGCCAACCTTGACCTTCAGCACCTTCTTTTCCTTGTGGCGCATGACCTCAACTTCGACAGCCTTCCCGATCGGCGTTTGCGCAACGATCTTTGGCAGCCCGCGCATCGTCGACACCTCCTTGCCGTCGAACTTGAGAATAACGTCACCCTTTTCGAAACCCGCCCGAGCTGCGGGACTGTTGGGTGTGACCGCCGCGACGAGCGCACCAGTATTCGGAGCCACGCCGAAACTATCAGCAATATCCTCGCTAATGGTCTGAATCTTCACGCCAAGCCAACCCCGACGCACTTCTCCGTAGCGCCGAAGCTGATCAATGATGCCGGTCACCGTGTCGGATGGAACCGCGAACCCGATCCCGATGGAACCGCCCGTTGGAGAAATGATGGCCGTGTTCACACCAATCACTTCACCCTGCATATTGAACAGAGGTCCGCCCGAATTGCCTTTATTGATCGAAGCATCGGTCTGAATGAAATCGTCGTAGGGCCCCGCGTTGATATCGCGCTGCTTGGCCGAAATAATGCCAACCGTCACAGTACCGCCAAGCCCAAACGGATTCCCAATCGCCATCACCCAATCACCGACCTTCATAGCCCCAGATACGCCGAACTTGACATCAGTGAGCGGCTTGACGGGTGTAACCTTCAACAGCGCGAGATCGGCCTTACTATCCCGTCCAATGATCTTGTCGACTTTGAGTTTCGATCCATCGTGAAAATTAATCACGATTTCGTCCGCGCCCTCGATGACGTGATTGTTGGTGACGACAAGTCCCTCCTTCCCATCGACAACAAACCCCGAGCCAAGGGAGGACACTTTGCGTTCTGCCGGTGGCACGCGGCGGCCCTTGCGGTTGAAAAAATCCTCAAAGAATTCGTCGAACGGCGACCCTTTCGGCACGCTTGGCAGCGGCACACCCTCCGGTCCGCGTGCAATCTGCGTTGACGATATATTGACCACGGCATCCGTAAGTTTTTCCGCAAGTGGCGCCACCGACTGAGGCCCGGCATTTTGCGCGCGCACCACTTCGGGTGCCGCAGACGCAACGGAAGCGGCAGCGACCACAACCCACACTTGCGTGATGACTCGGAAGCGTCCGGCGCACAGCAGTGGCCTCGCTGACCTCATGTCGTACTCCAATCCAGAAATGGCCACTTGGACCTGATGGAATGGCTAAGGGTTGGATACAGGGCACGCGCTGTCAACGTGTCACGCTGCATTCAACCCCGGATGAGCCACACAATTAAGGCGCCAACACCGACAGAGGCCCAACCCGCCTGTCGGAGCGTCGATTCCGGCGTCGAGGCCGCCGTTTCAAGCAAGCTCCGGCCCAAGTGCGGCGCCAGCGCCCACAAGAGGCCCTCAAGAACCAGGACCAGCCCAAAGGCGACCGCCAGATCCGTCATGGCCCCATCATGGTCCCGATGACGATCCGGGCATGACTCCACTCGGATCATTAAAATATCTGAAGAACGGCGAATCTGGAGACAGCACCAGCCGCGTGTCCCCGGCCTTGATGGCTTGTTCATAGGCCTGCATCGACCTGTAGAAACCAAAGAAGTCCGGATCGCGCCCGAAGGCATCGGCAAAAATGCGATTGCGTTCGGCGTCCCCTTCGCCCCGCATCTGCTCACCTTTCCGGGTGGCTTCAGCCTTGATAATTGTCACCTCACGATCAGCCGTCGCCCGAATGCGATTGGCTTCTGCTTCACCCTGGGCACGAAACTCCGCCGCCTCCCGCTGTCGCTCAGCACGCATTCGTTCAAACACGCTCTTCGAGTTCTGCTCCGGCAGATCTGCGCGCTTGATGCGAACGTCCACGACCTCGATGCCGAAATTCGCACCTTCCTCGTTCACTTGTCCGGCAATCTTCTTCATCAACTCCTCGCGCTTATCGCGCACCAACTCCAAAAACGTGGAGGCACCGAGAACCCGTCGCAGCGAGGATTCGACGATCGGTCCAAGACGGGAATCAACCGCGCCCCGGAATCGCAACTTCTTATAAAACTCCAGCGGATCAATGATCTTATATCGCGCAAAAGCATCCACGACGATGCGCTTCTGATCCGATGCGGTCACCTCTTGCGGTGACATGTCAAGATCAAGAATACGCTTGTCGTAGATATCGACCGTTTCCACGAGCGGCCATTTCCAATTGAGACCCGGATCCTTCACGACCCGCTTGGGTTTGCCGAATTCCAAAACCAGTGCCTGCTCGTTCTGATGAACGATGAAGGCTGATGCGTAAACACCGGCAGCTGCGATACCGAGAAGGACAATGATAAAGGCGAGGAATGTACGCATGGCTCAGTTTCCTCCCTCGGTCTTATTCCGTTGCAGCTGGTCGAGCGGTAGATAGGGAACGACACCCGAACCGCCCTTGCTGTCGAGAATGATCTTGTCGGCACCGCCGAGGACCCGCTCCATCGTCTCAAGGAACATACGTCTGCGTGTCACGTCAGGCGCCTTCTTGTATTCTTCATAGACTTGAAGGAAGCGGGCCGTTTGGCCATTGGCCTCCGCAACCGTCTGCTGTTTGTAGGCTTCTGCCGCCTGGAGAATACGCTCCGCATCACCGCGCGCGCGCGGCACAACCTCGTTTGCGTAACGGTCGGCGTCGTTTTGCAACCGCACCTTGTCGGCACGCGCAGCCTGCACATCTCGAAACGCGTCTATCACTTCCGCTGGCGGATCAACCTTCTGCAGCTGAACCTGATCGACTTGAATGCCGGCCTTATAGGAATCGAGGGTGGCCTGAATAAGCTTCAGTACTTCCTCCTCCGTTTTTTGCCGCTCTTCCGTAAGAATGGGCTGAATGCGCGATTTCCCCACAACCTCGCGCATGGCGCTTTCGGCAACCGCTTTCACCGTCGCATCCGGGTATTGGATGTTAAATAGATATTGCGCAGCGTCCTTGATCCTCCAGAAGACAACAAAATCGATATCGACAATGTTCTCGTCGCCCGTCAGCATCAGGCTCTCCTCGCGCACGTCGCGAAGCGCCCCCCCGCGTTCGGGACTGCCGGACGTAGAACGCATGCCGATTTGAATGATGTTCTGGCGCGTCACTTTCGGGAGCACGACTTCCTCAACCGGATAGGGAAGCCGGAAATGCAAACCTGGCGGCTCTTGGCGAACGAATTCGCCGAAACGCATCACCACGCCGAGCTCATCGGGGTTCACTCGGAAGAAGAAACCGTACCAAGCCACCACGGCCACCGCGACCGCTCCGAAGAGAAAGGCTAGCGGGCCCGGCATGCCGCCGCCCCCGCGCATGACCTTCTTCATGCGGTCCTGGCTCCGCTTGAGCATTTCTTCGAGATCGGGAGGCTGTCCGCCGCCGCCCTGTCCTTGGCCCCAGGGCCCTCCGCCGCCGCCTTTCCAGCCGCCGCCACCACCACTCTGATTGCTCCAGGGCATAAGCTCAACCTTCTCAAATTGCAGCTGATATCTCGGCTGATCAGCTCGCTCCCGCCAAGCGGTTACCGGCTTTCAAGCGGCGCCGAGGATAAAGATTCGACCGTTCCGCCCCGCTTATAGGCCAGACGGCAGGGCGGACGCAAACACTGCCCAAAACTTGGTCAAGTCGCCGCCCAATTCAAGGCCGGAACGCACTTAAATGAGCAGATTCACGGACTTCCATCGCGCCGCTCATACACCTCAAGGGTCGCAGCATGGTCATCCCGCTCCCCCTTTGGCAGCGCTTCGCTCGAAACCCGCTCCCATATGTCGTCGCTCGGCGCAGGGAATAAAACATTACCATCCGGGCACGCGTGCACACGTGTGAGATAGATGCGCATCGCGTGCGGCATGGCCAGCTTGTAAATCTCGCCGCCGCCCATAACGATCACCTCATCAGCCCCCGATGTGCGCGCAAGAACGCGCGCGAGAACCAGCGCATCGTCGAACGAATTGACCACGCTGACCCCGTCCGCCTCAAGCAGACTGTCGCGCGTCACCACAATATTATCTCGCCCGTCGAGAGCCTTTCCGAGCGAAGCAAACGTCTTGCGGCCCATAATGATGGGCTTACCCATCGTCAGACGGCGAAAGTTCTTCAGATCCGACGAAAGATGCCACGGCATTTTTCCGCCCGCACCAATGACGTCATTTTCGGCGACAGCAACAATGAGAGAAACAATCATGCGTGTCTGGCCGAATGAGTTGAGCTTATACCGTCGGTGTACATCCAGGGATGGGAACCATAGTGATCTGATTGTCCGCGTTATACTTGTTCATGGCACCCGAAGCCGCATCCACACCAAGGCCAATTACGCCCCCAACAAGAATGTTCCCGGCCGTCATGCCTTCTGTATTGGAGGCAATGATGCCAACGCCATCTTGATAGCATCGTTTGCGGCAGGTGACAGCAACGCTATTCTGACTCTTGTCGAGTACGATCGTCGCAGGTGTCGTAACAACCTTCGACCCGATCGCCTCAGAGGTGAGTGTACATTGAGCGCCGGGCGCACCAGGCGTAGTGACAGCAATCTGCTGCGTTGTGCCCTTCACGATTGTCGCACACCCCCCCAAGACAACTAATGCCAGCAACAGTACGAAATCTCTCAAAACCGCCATAGCACGTCCCCCAAAGAATCAAATGCAATCGACCAATCAGAACACGGCCGATTTCTTAAGAGGCAAGCTGAGCGAGTCGCAACGCCACCAGAGCGGCTATTGGTCCAACAACCGCATTTTTCCTGAACGATCCACAGAGAATTCCCTACACCGACACCGGCGCAGCAATATGCGGATGCGGGTCATATCCGGTGAGCGAGAAATCCTCGAATTTGAAATCGAAGATTGACCGCACATCAGGGTTGAGACACATCACCGGCAACGGACGCGGCCGTCGCGACAGCTGCTGATCCGCCTGATCGATGTGGTTCATATACAGATGCGCATCGCCGAAGGTGTGCACGAAGTCACCCAGCTTCAGGCCCGAGACTTGCGCCATCATCATTGTCAGCAATGCATAGCTGGCGATGTTAAACGGTACACCAAGAAATATGTCTGCGGAACGCTGATAGAGCTGACACGAGAGCTTCCCATCCGCGACATAGAACTGAAAAAGGCAGTGACACGGCGCCAGCGCCATCTGAGGAATATCGCCAGGGTTCCACGCCGAGACGATCATGCGGCGGCTGTCGGGGTCTGTCCGGATCGTTTCGACGACCTCTGAGATCTGATCAATGGTACGCCCACCGGGCGCGGCCCAGCTCCGCCACTGCTTACCGTAGACCGGGCCGAGATCACCGTTCTTGTCGGCCCACTCATCCCAGATCCGCACGCCGTTCGCCTTGAGATACCCGATGTTCGTATCACCGGCGAGAAACCAGATCAGCTCATGCACGATCGATTTCACATGCAGCTTCTTCGTCGTCAGCAACGGAAAGCCGGCCGATAAGTCAAACCGCATTTGGTGGCCGAACACAGAAAGCGTACCCGTACCCGTCCGGTCCGTCTTGCGCACACCATCGGTGCGCACGTGGCGAAGGAGGTCTAGATACTGTTGCATCACACAAGTATTAAAGTGATTCCCGAACCACGGCGCGAACCGGCACTCCGAAACGCTGTTTAGTCAACCATCACCCACATTGCGAAACCCGTCGCAGCAAGGTTGGCGACGGCGTGCCCAACGATAGGCGCTCGAATAGAGCCAGTGCGCCACAGAAGCCAGGAGAGAACCAAACCCGCAGTGAAAACGCTGATCATCCCCGCAACCGAATAGTTTCCATGCAGCGCCGCCCACGCCGTATTCGAAATAAGGGCCGCACCCCAAAATCCCAGCCGCGTCTGCGCCAGTGCCGACAACAAGAAACCGCGGAACGTCAACTCTTCCCATAAAGGCGCAAGAACAACCGCCATGAACACAACAACAGGCCACCAAACCGATCGCAGTCCATCGGCCAGCCACTTGGCGTCCGCACGAAAATCAAAGCCGATCCCGACATAGAGGATCAGCTCGACAACAGCCGTCACCGCTATGACGATGAGACCTCCGGCAAGACACGTGCCCCAGCTTGGCTTGACACGCGACATTTGCAGCACCTGCGCCCGCATGCCCCCACGGGAAGCAAAGAGCCAGACAAGTCCGATCGATGCGAGCTGCGAGCCCACGACAATGCTAACCCCAATTGGGTTATCGAGCGAAAGCAGCTTTTGAGCATGGTAGCTTCCCATGCCGAAGCCGTCCGGCGATGTGGCGTAGACGAAAAGCAAGGCGACCAGCACGCCAGCAAGCTGCCCGAGAAAAACGACAACCGTCGCCGCAGCAGCAGCAAATGGCCCCCACGGTGACTGCGCAGCATAGCGGGGTTGACCGCCAAAAAGCGTTGCACGGTCATACGCCGCCCCAACCGCAGTCTCCATTCGGCGCTCTCCCTTTGAACGTTTCGTTATGGACCCGAGAACCCTAGCGGCACACGCACGCAAAACAACCAGAACGCCAGCCAGAGAGCCAGCACCTCACCGTCAAGGGCGCCGAGAAGGCGAGCCGCGCCGAGCGTCAGCAGGAATCCGAGGCCAAAAGGTACTGCAAACCAGATGACCGTCTGAAGGACCTGATGTCTTTCGAGCACACCCTGCGAAAGAACCCCCATGGTGCCCATATCGCTCAAGGAGACAAGGCGTTCGGTGCCGTGGCGGCGGCCAAATGTGCCGCAATGATGGCGGTAGCGGCACCAACAACGGCCCGCCATGTACGACGGGTGATTTCAGCAGAGACCGCAGAGTGTTTAGAAACCTGCATCGGAGACGCTTCCTAACCCTTCTGCAACCTCATTTTCCACATTCACCCGCACCTGCGATCTAGGGCCACCTGCTACTTTTAATTCGATCGCCCCCGTCATATATTCTCAGGGCTGGATTCGTCCGGCTATGGCGATAAACGCGGCCGTAATAAGCCATTCGGACCCGGGGGCAGTACCCGGCGCCTCCACCAGATCCCATCTGTACGATGGAATGCGGGGGGGCGAACTAGGATCGACGAGGGTGTAAAGGGTTTAGCTTTCGCTCGGCATGATACCACCGTTATCGGGTCATTCAGAATAGTTGCCAATGACAACTATGCTGAGGCCGCTCTCGCTGCGTAACGCAGTGCGAAAAGCCTAAACTTGAAGCCCTCGACCCTAGCCGGTTGAGGCGCGGTTCGGAGGGCACCGGGCAACAGAAGCCCTCCACTTGAATTCCGGTTCCGGTACTGATGCGGAATCCAAATAGGGGCCAGGGACACATTCAGAGCACGGCATGAGCGTGGGGCAAACCATCGATTATGACGCCTTGGCACAGGACGCGATGCGCGGACTGGTGCGCACGGTTCTGACCCAGATCACAAAGACGGGATTGCCGGGTGCACACCATTTCTACATTTCCTTTGAGACGGACGTCGCCGGCGTCTCGCTTTCTAAGCGGCTAAAGGAAAAATATCCGCGAGAGATGACAATCGTTCTTCAGCATCGTTTTTGGGATCTCGCGGTCACGGAAGATCGCTTTGAAGTCAAGCTCGCGTTCGATGGAATTCCGGAGCGCCTCGTCGTTCCATTTGCGGCCATAAAGGTCTTCTTCGATCCGTCGGTTCCGTACGGCCTCCAGTTCGAGGAACCGTCTTTCGGTGCCGACGCAGGCGTTGCTGGCGCACTCGACGAACAGGATGCGACACGCCGGTCTCGCGCAGGCGCCGTGAAGAAACCTCGCTCACCGCGCCGGTCGCGTGCCGGCCGCAATGGCCAAGGCGCCGGCGACACGACAGCGCAGACCGCAACCACCGCGGCCAACACCAGTACATCTGTGCATTCCATCTCAAATGCAGATGGAGAAAAGAAACAGAAGCGCCGAGAGGCCGAGGCCGACGCCACCACCGCATCGAACGACAGCGCTGCGGAAACAGAGACCGAAACAGCAGGCGCCCAGATTCTGAGCCTCGACCAATTCAGAAAGAAATAGGCTGCCAAAGGACAAGCGCAATCGGTGCACTGTCCCTCAAAGCCCACCCAAGCGATACAAGGCGACGACGGACAGATCTGCATGGGCCGCGACAAGCAGCACGATTTGCCGCGCCTCATGTCTTGAAAATTTCCGTTACAAGCCTGGAAGTTGGCAGGCGAATACACTACCTTAATAACAACCCAACAATGCTCCACTAGAGCATAAATAAGACGAGCCCCGGCCTTGGCCGGTTCTTTTCAGAGCCCAGTAATGCTCAAGACGAGTATAATTGACAGAGCAAGGAGTTGAGCTTTGACCGAGCCCTGCACATCGCCCGCCGAACAGACCACCACGACGGCACGCGAAGGACGCTCAAAGCCCGCGCGAGATTTGCCCGCCTTCACGCCCGCTCTCAAAAAGGAAATGGAGCCGCTCTACGAACGGGTGAGGACCGTCGTAACGCCGATGGAGTGGACGCACTACGCTCCGCTTATTAAGGCAATCAACGATCTCAAGAAAAAGCGCGGCGCCGTCATTCTGGCGCATAACTATATGACGCCCGAGATCTTCCATTGCGTCGCCGACTTCCGCGGCGACAGCCTCCAGCTCGCCAAGGAAGCCGCGAAAACGAAAGAGAAGGTCATCGTACAAGCCGGCGTCCACTTCATGGCCGAAACCTCGAAGCTGCTGTCGCCCGACAAGACCGTTCTCATTCCCGATCTCGAAGCCGGGTGCTCGCTGGCCGCCTCGATTACTCCCGAAGATGTCCGCCGGCTCCGCGATGCCTATCCCGGTGTACCGATCGTCACCTACGTCAACACGTCGGCCGCAGTAAAGGCCGAGTGTGATATCACCTGCACGTCCTCAAACGCGATCAAAGTCGTCGAAAGCTTCAATGCGCCTCGCGTACTTCTCATTCCCGACGAGTACCTCTCCAAATACGTTCAGACCCAGACCAAGGTGGAGATCATCGCCTGGAAAGGCCATTGCGAAGTTCACGAGCGCTTCACTGCGGAAGAGCTTTCGGAATTCCGTAAGTCTGATCCCGGCGTGAAAATCATCGCGCATCCCGAATGTCCGCCAGATGTCATCGATATGGCGGATTTCACCGGCTCCACCTCCGGCATGATCAACTGGGTCAAAGACAAGCGGCCAAAAAAGGTCTTGCTCGTCACCGAATGCTCGATGGCGTCGAACGTTGCGGCGGAAACACCTGACGTCGAATTTGTTCGGCCCTGTAATCTCTGCCCGCACATGAAACGCATCAGCCTGGAGAAGATCTACGACTCGCTTCTCCACATGCAGTTCGAAGTGACAATCGACCCGGACGTGGCCGATCGCGCCCGCCGGGCCGTCGAGCGGATGGTGAATCTCACGAACTGACGGGTGCGTGTTTCGGACACCCAACGGGACCGAGCAACGAGCGAGGCGGCAAATGGGCTCGAACGCGAAGCGATCCACCTTCAGGGGATTTGCCGATCCCGACAAACCGCTCGGCCCGGGTGACGTGGTTATCATTGGGGCCGGCCTTGCGGGACTCTTTACTGCCCTGAGACTAGCCCCTCTGCCCGTAACCGTAATTGCAGCCGCCCCCCTCGGTGAAGGCGCCTCAAGCTCTTGGGCACAGGCTGGCATTGCCGCCGCAGTCGGCGAAGGCGACACAGCGGAAGACCACGCGCGCGACACCATCGCGGCTGGCGGCGGCCTCGTCGATGAAGACGTCGCCCACGCCGTCGCCAGGGAAGCACCACAAGCAATTCGCGATCTTCTGGCCTATGGCGTTCCGTTCGATCGCGATCTCGAAGGCCACTACATTCTTTCAAAAGAAGCCGCACACACAGCAAACCGCATCGTGCGCGTATCCGGCGACAAAGCTGGACGCTCGATCATGAAAGCACTCATTGCAGCGGTGCGGGCAGCCGCGCAGATCCGCGTCCTGGAGGGTTACGAAGCAGACGATCTCTTGATCGAAAATGGCCGTGTCACGGGCGTACGTCTCATCGAGGGAAGCGAACGCGGCAACGGCAAGTACGAATTCATGCCGGCAAGTGCCGTCGTCATGGCAACGGGCGGTGCCTCGGCGCTTTATGCCGTAACCACCAATCCCGTATACGCCCGCGGAGAAGCCATTGCCTTTGCGGCCCGCGCCGGCGCCGTCATCGCCGATGCCGAATTCGTCCAGTTCCACCCCACCGCGATGGACGTCGGAAAAGACCCTGCGCCGCTTGCGACCGAAGCCCTGCGTGGTGAAGGCGCACTTCTCGTCAATGCTGAAGGCGAGCGATTTATGACATCGCAACATCCCGACGCCGAACTCGCACCGCGCGACGTCGTAGCGCGTAGTGTCTTCAAGGAAATCGCTGCCGGTCGCGGCGCATATCTTGATTGCCGCCAGAGCCCTGGCGCAAGAATAGAAAACGAATTCCCGACCGTGACGTCATACTGCAAAGCACATGGCATTGATCCAACACGCCAACGCATTCCCGTAGCACCTGCAGCGCACTACCACATGGGTGGCGTCGCAACGGACCCTCAAGGGCGTACCAGCGTCGAAGGCTTATGGGCTGCTGGCGAAGTCGCAAGCACCGGCCTCCACGGTGCCAATCGGCTCGCATCGAACTCCCTCTTGGAAGCAGCTGTCCTTGCCGCTCGCGTCGCCGCCGATATCACAACAGTTGTGGCGCCGGATCGAGCAACGCCCGTCGCCGCACTCAGGCCCCTCGAGATCACTAAGATCCTGGAACCGAAAGAGCGTGCGGCCCTGATCCACCAAATCCGCCTCGTCATGACAGCTAAAGTCGGAGTCGAACGCGATGGCAATGGCCTCCAGTACGCAATACGCCGACTGAAATCGATTGAAGCACGCGCGAAAGGCGACAGCGTCGTTGGCAATCTGGTGCTCGCCGCACGCTTTATTGCTGCAGGCGCATTAAGGCGCAAAGAAACCCGAGGCGCCCATTTCCGCAGCGATTACCCCCGGCCTGCAAAGACGCGCAGCCGCAGTTACATGACCCTTACCGACCTTGAGGCATTCGAAAGGCGCGTACTTTCCAAGCCGCAGGGACGCCGGCCGGCCGCCGAGCTGACCTTATGAAGCCGAGCCTTCCCGTGCTCCCTAAGGAGGTAATCGCGCACGCTCTAACCGAGGCATTTGCAGAAGATCTCGGAACGTCCGGCGATATCACAACCAACGCAACCATTGCCGAGGACACAAAAGCTGAAGGCACCATTTCAGTGCGCCAGCCAGGCGTCATATCAGGTCTTGCTGTTGCGCAAGCCGCATTCCAGTTCCTCGATCCAAATGTTTCATTCGACGCCAAGATCAGCGACGGCCACGCCGTACGGAACAATGCGGTCGCAGCCCGCGTCGCGGGAAACGCCCGCGCCATTCTAACCGCTGAACGCGTCGCCCTGAATTTCCTCGGCCGCATGAGCGGCATCGCGACCCTAACGCGCAAATACGTAGACGCGATCTCCGGAACACATGCCAAGATCGCAGATACACGAAAGACGACCCCCGGTCTCCGCGCCTTCGAAAAATATGCCGTCCGTTGCGGCGGTGGCGTGAACCACCGAGCCGGCTTGTTTGACGCGGTCTTGATCAAGGACAACCACATCGTTTCAGCCGGCACACTCGGCCGCGCCATCGAACGCGCACGCGCGAACACCGGTCACATGATCAGGATCGAGGTAGAAGTCGACACCCTCGATCAGCTTGACGAAGCGCTCGAACACGAGATCGATGCCGTGCTGCTGGACAACATGACACCCACCACGCTGCGCGCAGCCGTCAAACGAGCAGCAGGCAAAGTTATCACCGAAGCCTCAGGCGGCGTCACACTCGGCTCCGTAAGAGAGATCGCTGAGACAGGTATCGATCTCATCTCGGTCGGTGCACTCACACATTCGGCACCGGTTCTCGACTTCGGGCTGGATTTCGAGCTGAGGAAAAAACCCAAAAGTTAAAAGAATTAGAAGCATAGGCCGCAGCTGACCCGGGCGGACCGCAAGACTCGAGCCATGCCATCACAACGTTCAGTTGTCACCATTAAGGCTTTCCTCGCTTGATTCTGCCATAGTCCCATCGCACTTGATTGCTGCCTATGGCAGTTGAGAGACTTTGGATTGGTGCATAAGGAGACTGCCGCGATGCAGCTCATCGTCTATTGGGGCCTCACGGCGTTTGCAGCCGGCATCATTGCCGCGTTTATCGCTCCGAGGAAGAACCGCGATTGGAATGTCTGGGCTGCGTGGTGTTTTCTGATTCCACCCCTATTGATCGCCCTTCTTCTGACGCCCAAGAGCGCGACGCCGCCCCGCCAGAGGCCAACGTTGGACCAGCTGGATCGCCACGACGATCGCATGATGTGAAGGAACACCAAGGTCCCCGCATCGGCTCCCGATCGCGAGACCGGCAGCCTCTATGACTCAGCCCTTCGCCCAGCCGCGGGCGATCAGACGCTCTTCCTCGTCTTCACCGAGAATATCTGACGCCCGCATGCCTTCCACCGCGGCATCGAGCGTCGCCGATACGCTGCGACCAGCCGCATAGTACTTCGCCGGATTCGCCATAGAACTCGCAGCGCTCAGAGGTTCATGAAAGAGAACCTGCCACGTCCCGTTCTGGGCGAGGTCTGTGGCGCGGCATGCAACACCGGCAAACGCTTTCTGAGCGTGATCCACCGCGCGGTATTCGCGACAATACCGCCCATCTTTGGCTAGAAACGATCCCACAGGAACAGCAACCGCCTGCCCAGCAAGAGCTTCGGGAATATGCGGGGGCCGGCTCGGGCCCCGCTCGAGCGCCGCATCAAGAGCACCGGCGGCAAAGAGCGTGCCATTCGCCTCGCTGATCAACGCACCGCCCTTCTGAGTTTCATTTGACGCTTGTGGATTTGCCGCGCCTTCTCGCGGGCCTGCCCAATCGAGCGAAGAAGGTATGCCGAACGCGACAAGCATGAGCAACAGGACGGCAGCAGTAGCCACAGGAACCACAGCGCGGCCCGTACCGAACCAAACACGGAAGGCTTCAACGAAAACGTCCCGCCCCATACTCGCCTTTAACGGCCCGTGTGCGCCAGCGCCGCCCGCCATGACCGTTGCGATCAGGCGTTCAGGTATCGGTTCCTGCATGGGTTGATGAAAAGCCTTTGGCAAAACGTCGCGCGTGACCAAGAAAGGTTCCAGACGCGCCATGAGACCGGAATCACTCGCCAGCCGCATCTCGATCGCGCGCGCTTCCAGCTCGCACAACGCGCCATCCGCGTAGGCCATCAACGTTTCATCAGAAATTGGCTCGTCCGTATCGGCCTTCATGTTATCGGACCCTTTCACGTACGGAGTGGCGCTCAGATGGCACCTCGTCGATCATCCTGACGAGGGCTTTACGGGCCGCAGAAAGGCGGCTCATCACAGTCCCAATCGGAATCCCAAGATGCTGTGCCGCCTCTTTGTAAGACATCCCTTCGACGCAGACCAAAGCAACCAAGATCTGTTGTTCGCGAGGCAGCTGCGCCATACCGCGCGCGATATCATCCAGCGTGAGCCGACCCTCCGTCGTGCGCCGGCCATCCTCACCCGGGACCAGCTCAATGTCCGCGGTAAAGGCCGTTTCGCGACGGGATCGCGGAGATCGGCGCTGGTCGAGCCAGAGATTCTGGGCGATCTTGAACATCCAACTATCGAGCCTTGTGCCTGGCTTCCACTGGTCCTGGTGGGTGAGCGCTCGCGTACACGTCTCCTGTACGAGATCATCCGCCAAATCCAGGTCACGGGTCAGAGCAAACGCAAATCGCCTCAAACGCGGCAGAAGCGCGATTATGCCCGTCCGGACATCATCCATCACGGCCCCCACTCCGCGATCGAACCCACAACGTGGCCCCTCCGCGGATTATTCGACGGTCCGCCCCCTCAGCGGCCGCTCGTTACATCGAAGACACACCGGGCACAGGAATCGGGGCTTTTTTAAGGGCTAAACTGCAATTCGCGGGGCTTCGTCACACCCGCAGCCCCCCTCGACAGCCGGTCTGCACGCGTTCCAGCTGAGGCGCCGATCTTGTGGATAAGGATGTCCGGGCTCGTCCGATCGCGGGTATGGACGCCACGTATCGCGGCGACCACCACTGTCAACCGCACGCGTCTCCACGCATCACGCATCTGGTGCCCATCATCAAATAGCAACGCCACGGACCTCAGAGGCGTGGGCAGCACAGGCCGCCTCAATGAAGATCAATGTCGCAAATAGAGGACCCGGGTGGCTTCCACCCGGCAAGTCGGTTATGGCTCGTCAGTCCGAGTGACCCTTATCTTATGAGCACCATGTCCGAACCCGCTGCAGCCGGCTTCAAAGCCGCCATCCTTCCCGTCACGCCCTTTCAGCAAAACTGCACGCTGATCTGGGACGCAAAGTCCAACGTGGGCGCTGTGGTCGATCCCGGTGGTGACATCGAAACCATCCAGGCCGCCATCACCGAAGTCGGTATGAAGGTGGAGAAGATCCTCCTCACGCACGGTCATATTGACCACGCAGGCGGCGCCGACGAATTGCGCGATATTTTGGGTGTCAAGATTGAAGGACCACATCCCGCCGACCGCTTCCTCCTCGACAATCTCGACAGGCAAGGCGATGCCTACGGAATTGAGGCACGCCCCGTCTCACCCGACCGCTGGCTTGATGAAGGCGACACGGTCACCGTGGCGGGTCACACCTTCGAGGTCCTGCACTGCCCCGGGCATTCCCCTGGCTCAGTCGTCTTTGTCAATCGGGCGCAAAAATTCATGCTTGCCGGTGACGTCATTTTCGCCGGCTCGATCGGCCGTACTGACTTTCCCTATGGCGATCACGACGCGCTTATCTCCGCCATCAAATCCAAACTCTTTCCACTGGGTGACGACTTCGCGTTCATCTGTGGACATGGACCAACGAGCACGATCGGAGCAGAGCGCAAAAGCAATCCATTCTTAACCTAGAACCTGTCTCACCCGGAACAGCGCGTGCACATCTGCACGCGTAACGTCTCCTGCGAATGTAATCGGAGGAGACGGAACTTTGAGCCTCGACGCAACATCGACGGTTAAGGACTTGGGATATCGCATACCCGGCGGGAAAGAGGGCGTGCTCCTGGTTCACGGACTGTGCGGCAGCCCCACCGAAATGCGGTTTGTCGCCAACGGTCTCGCACGCGCCGGCTACACAGTTCATGTCCCCATGCTCGCGGGCCACGGTGGCTGCGAAGAGAAATTGCGCGCTTCGACCTGGCGGGAATGGTACGCCAGTGCGGAAGCGGCACTCGACGAAATCAGCAAGGAATGTGACACCGTCATCGTCGCCGGATTATCGACAGGCGCCGTGATCGGCCTCCTCCTCGCCGCCAACCACCCAAACACGGTTAAGGCACTCTCCCTCTACTCGCCCACACTTTGGCTCAACGGCTTCCAGATCCCCTGGTATGCCCGGCTCTTCCGGCTTGTCACATTCAAATCGTTCGCCAACCTGTTCGACTTCCCGGCCCCCCACAAGTTTGGGATCAAGTGCCCGAGAATCCGTGATTTCCTGCATAAGGCCCTGGCCTCGGGCGACGGTCCGCCGGTGCCAGTCGTCACCCCCGGTGGCACAGTCCTCGAACGGCGCTGGCTGGTCGATACGGCCATCAAAGCCCTCGGCAGAATCACCCAGCCGGTGCTTATCATGCACCCCCGCGAGGACGACTACGCCGCACTCGATAACGCCGCATTTCTTCAGAAAAAGCTGACCGGCCTCGTCGATCTCGTGGTCCTCGAGGACAGCTATCACATCGTCACTGTCGACCGCCAACGCCACCTCGTGGTCGAGCGCACGCAGGCCTTTGCCGATCGGGTCTGCACAGAGATTCGCGAGGCAGCTCAAAGGCTTAGTAGGCTGCGTCCAGCGGGACTTTTGAAGGCCAGTGCTTAGCTCGGAGCCCGTCGGAGATTAACCCCTGATTAACCCTATCTCACGCCCTCACAAAGTTTTTTGCCCCCTGTTCCGGCCGGAACAGCGGCCTAGCGGTCTCTCGGGCATTCTCTGAGCATCAAAGGACGGCAACGAACCGCTCACAACGCTCAGAACGACCCAACAAACGCTCTTAGGATGGAGACTAAAATGGCCAAGACATTCATTTACGCTCTCGTCGCAGTTTTCGCAGCCGCGACACTGACGACGTCCCACACAGAAGCCCAGGCCGGTGGCAAAGGTGTTGCCCTCGGTGTAGGTGCCGCCCTGGCCCTCGGCGTCATGGCCCACCAGGCTCAGAAAGCTCAGAAAGCTCAGAAAGCAAAGCAGGCAAAGAGAGCACGCGCCGCCGCCGCTAAGAAGGCCCGGGCCCGCAAGGCTGCCAAGGCCCGCGCCGCAAAGAAGAGAGCTGCAGAGAAGGCCCGCATCGCCGCCCGCCGCAAGAAGGAGCTCGAGGCTCAGAAGGCCATCGCCGCTCGCAAGGCTAAGGAAGAGCAGGCAATTGCCGCTGCCGAGGCTGCCAAGGCTGAGGAAACTAAGGCTGAAGAGGCCAAGGTTGCAGAGACCACGGCTGAAGAGACCACGGTTGCAGAGGAAACCACGGAAAGCACCTACGTTGCAGCACCTTCGACGGCTGCGGTCCTGACCAAGACGGACACGGCCCAGACCACGGAAACCGCCGAAACGGAAGAGGCTGAGGTCGTCGAGACCGCCGAGCTGAGCTCCGAGCCCGCAGAGGCCGAGATTGTCGAGGCCCAGGATACCGGTTCCGATGAGGCAGGCGACGTTGGTTGCAAGCGCTACATCCCCGCCATCGGCGTGACCGTCTCGGTCGGCTGCTAAGCGGAACACCAAAGACCACAAAAAAGCGCCGGGCCGCAAGGTCCGGCGCAATTTCTTTGTCCAATAATTCAATGCGTTATGGACACAACGGAAAAAAGTAGACCATGTTCCAATAGGAACAGCACGCAAAGCTGCAAATCGGAACTATAATTTCGAAAGCGATGAGCGGTGAGACGGACCACGACCGCCGTGAAGCGCCGCTAAGACGTACACTCGTCCGCCCCAGGAGGCCACGATGACCCGCAAGACGATCCTCTCCCTCGCCGCCGCACTCATCGCCGCGCTGGCATTTACCGGCGGTGCCCACGCCGGAGGCGGTACAAAGATCGAATTCGGCGGCCCCTTGGGGACGTTTACAGCCAAACCCTCGAAGGGAGGGTCAGCGTCCAAACAGATTGGCAAAAAGAAGAGCAAGAAGAGCAAGAAGAGCTACAGCAAGTCCTATTCGAAGAAGAAAACGAAACACACCAAGACCACCAAGAAGAAGAAATCAAAGTCCACATCATCACGCTCAAGCGTCGCGAAGTCGTCAAGCAGCAAGGAAAAGAAGGTAGACACAGCCAAATCTGAGACCGAGACAAAGACCGAGGAAACGGCTGCCGAAACCACACCGGCCCTGACAGGCGCCAAAGCGCTGGCCAACCAGGATGCCGCCCAGACAACAACAGACGAAACCACAGAAACGACATCAGAAACGACGGACGCCGACGAGGCGACCACAGTTGCAGCGACCGACGACCCCAAGTCGGCCGAGACAGAAGACAACGAGGATACGGCCTCGAACACCGGCGACACTGGCGAAGGTGACTGCAAAAAGTTCATCCCGGCGGTAGGCGTAACGGTTTCTGTGGGCTGCAACGAATAGCCAAACATGCCATCATACCTGTCGATCATCCGGATCTCTGGTGAACAGCGACCCTAGAAGACGGAACGGACAACTTTCGGTGTCCTGCGAATAGCCCGCAGGAGTAAATGAGGGAACAGCGCCGCTCAACCGGCAGCGCAAGCGGATCAGGACGAGGACACATGGCTTCGATAGGCGAAGGAGCAAACTCTCTGGCAGGCAGCGTAAGCCCAGACGGAACGCGCAAAGCGATCAAGATGGCGCCGAAACTCGCCTACCGGAATCTTTTTCACGACAGATTGAGCCTGCTCGTAACGCTCGTCGGCATCGTCTTCTCGGTCGTGCTGGTTGCAATCCAGTGCGGTCTCTACATCGGCTCAGGGCGCACCATCGCAACTGTGATCGACAGAATGGAGGCCGACCTCTGGGTGGTCCCAATCGGAACCAAGAGCTTCGACGATCCGTCATTATTGACGGGTTACGAAAAATACGCCGTCCTCTCAACACCAGGCGTTGCAAAATCGGAAGAGATCGTTGTTGGGTTCTCGGCCTGGCGCAAACCGGGAGGCGGCAAGAAGGCCTTCATCCTCGTCGGCCTCGACTACAAAAACGGCGGCCTCGAACCCTGGAACATTGAAGAGGGCAGCGTCGAAGAACTCGACATTCCCAATTCAGTCGCCATCGACAAGTCATATTTCGAGGATCTCGGAATCAATGAAATCGGCAACATGGCAGAAATCAATGGCCAGCGCGTGCGCGTTTCAGCTGTTACCAAAGGCATCCGTTCCTTCACGACCCTCCCTTACGCCTTCACCACCATCGACCGCGCCCGCAAATTCGTCGGCGCGAGCAAAAACCAATCGACCTACCAGCTTGTCAAGCTCGCTAAGGGCGCGGATACTGAAGAAGTGCAGGCAGCTCTAGCCGAACGGCTACCTGACACGGAAGTGCTGACGCAGGCAGAGTTCCGCAATCGCAGCCTCAACTACTGGCTGTTTAAGACTGGCGCCGGCATGGCGCTTATTTCGGGCGCAGCCCTCGGCATCATCGTCGGCGTGGTCGTAGTTGCCCAGACTCTGTACGCAAGCACCAAGGATCATTTGAACGAATTCGCAACCCTGCGCGCGCTCGGCGCCTCTGCCGGCTACATCCACGCCGTCATTCTGATCCAAGCTATCCTGTCAGCCCTCCTCGGCTACCTCGCCGGCATCGCGCTCGCACTTACAGTCGTCTTTGCCGCCAAGGGATCAACGCTCAACGTCGTGATGACGCCGACGCTGGCGGCATGGCTCTTCGCACTCACCATCGGCATGTGTATCGTGGCGGCGATCTCAGCCATCTTCAAGGTGACACGCATCGATCCGGCAGGCGTCTTCAACCGCTAGCCCAGACAGATCGAACGGCCTCCAAGACGGGCTGCGGTGTGCGCGGCCCGTCATTTTTCGCTGCGATGACGACCAATACAGTGTGTTAGGCCCGACACACACTCTGGCCAATGCCAAGAATTTCCGCCAATCTGGATAGATAGGGCATAGGCCCACTTCTAGTGTCAGTACACGTTTGGCACAAAACCGATTGGCTGAGAACACCGGGGTCGCCGCAAATTGCGATGAAGAACCTGCGCAGATATTGGCGCGCATTCGCCTGGATCGCCGTCGCCGTCTATATCGGCCAAACCATCAGCGTGGCCGCACACAACGCCGCGTACGCACACGAACATACCATTGGTCATGCCGCCATCACCGGTCACGTCCACGCTGATGGCGAACCCCACCATGCCACCGGCGAAGACCTTCAAGACCACAATCACGCGGACCATTCTGAACACGAGGCACCGCACAGCGATTGGAATTGTCAACATTGGCTCGCGTGGCTTACGGCATCGGCCGGCAGCCCTGCGGCAAAAATCGCTGTCATAGTCCCGTTTTCAGCGCCAACGCAGCTGAAAATTCTGAAGCAATTGCCCCGTCATTGGGCGAACAAGGCGTCTCCTTTCGAGGCGCGCGGTCCACCACATTTCTCCATCATCTGACCAGCAAGATCGGCGCACGCCTGCTGCAGAGCGGCCGCGCCGTGATCTTGCACAATTTTCGCACGCCCAGCGCGCCAGCGCGCTCGGGCCGTCAAGACAATTCCAATTCCAATTCCGGAAATCACGAACATGGTACCGCGCAAACTGTTACTTGCTTCCGCTTGCGTCATCGTATGCGGACCAGTGGCCGCCCAGGAGACGAACGGTTCTCCTGAGCCAACCACGGCTAATGCAGAACTTCCCGAAATTGAGGTCACAAGCCCAAGCCCGGTCAAAAAACCGGCCAAACCAAAAAAGGCCGCGGCCGCGCCGCCACCCGACAGTCCGGCCTCACAATCCGCCGTTGATGACGAGTCCGTCCCAGAGGGGCAGTCAGTAGTAGCCGAAACAGACGCGGCCTCTCCGCTCAATACCGTCCCGGGCACATTGCTCGTGACGCAAGACACGTTCGCTTCGATCACCGTCACCACTAAAACAGAACTTGAGAGCAATCAGGGCGCAACAATCACAGAAACGCTCGCTCGAAAGCCAGGCATTGCCGGGACGACCTTCGCGCCAGGAGCCAACCGCCCGATCTTGCGCGGCTTCGATGCCTACCGCGTTCGCGTTCAGGAAGGTGGCATTGGCACCCACGATGTCGCCGCTCTGTCGGAAGACCATGCCGTGCCCGTCGATCCGTCATCCGCTGATCGCATTGAAGTCATTCGCGGTCCAGCCACATTGCGTTACGGTAGTCAGGCCATCGGTGGATTGGTATCGATCGAAAACCAGCGCGTCCCCACCTACATTCCCAAGGGCGGTTTCAAAGGCAAGATCTCAGGTGGCGCAACATCCATTGACAACAGCCGCAATGGATCTTTTGAGGCTCTCGCCGGAATGGGTGGTTTCGCCGTCCACGCCGACGGCTTCAAACGCGAAGCTGACGACTACGACACACCGCAAGGAACCCAGATAAATTCGTTCGTGGAAAGCGAAGGCGGTTCGGTTGGGCTCTCCCGCATCGGCAATGACGGCTTTGTGGGCGTTGCTTTGGTACACATCAACAGCCTGTACGGTATCCCAGGCGAAGAAGCCGCTGAGGAACGGCCGCGCATCGATCTCGAGCAGGACAAGATCCTTGCCAAAGGGGAATGGCGCCCAGATGCGATGGGTGTAGAAGCACTCCGCTTCTGGTTTGGCGCCTCGGATTACGCTCACAATGAGGTTGTCGAAGACGGAGAAATCGGCTCGCGCTTCACCAATCGGGAGCAGGAGCTACGGGCAGAGGCACAGCACAGCCCCGTCCAGTCGAGTCTTGGCGAATTGCGCGGCGCCGTTGGCGTGCATTGGAGCTACCAGAACCTGCGTGCAGTAAGCTTCGAAGGTGACGGTCTGCTCTCACCCAACCAAACCAACGTAATTGCGGGCTACTGGTTTGAGGAGCTCGAGGCCTCACCCGTCCTGCGCTTTCAAGCGGCAGCACGTATCGAACAGAACGAGGTTGATGGATTCGGTCTCCTTGATCCAACAGCACCGGCCGTTCGCCAACTTGATCGGACATTTCATCCGGTCTCAGCAAGCCTGGGCGCACTTTACGATCTTCCAATGAACGTAACCGCGCGTCTCACAGGCCAATACGCCGAACGTGCCCCCCATGCAGCCGAACTTTTCTCCAAAGGCGTGCACGAAGCCACGGGCACCTTCGAGATCGGCAACCCGAATCTTGAAAAGGAAAAAGCTGTCACTGCCGAATTCGGATTGAAGAAGTCTTCGGGTCCCTTACGGTTCGACGGCACTGTCTATTACACAAAATTTGACGGGTTCATCTTCAAGGAACTGACAGGCGTGGGCTGTGGTGATGTCATCACCACCTGCGGCTTCGAGGATGAATTAGATCAAGTCGTGTTTATTCAGCCTGACGCAACCTTCTATGGATTGGAGATTGCAGCACAGTACGACGTGGCACGCCTGTGGCGCGGCGTTTGGGGCATCGATGGGCAGTATGACTATGTGCGCGCGACCTTCTCGGATGGCGAAAACGTTCAACGCATTCCACCGCAACGTCTTGGCGGCGGGCTTTATTACCGTGACCCGCAGCTCTTTGCCCGCGTCGGTTTTCTACACGCCTTCGAGCAGGATGACATCGGTGTCGCCGAAACACGAACCGATGACTACACGCTGCTTTCTGCCGAAGCTGCCTACACGTTCAAGTCCACTGGACCGAACCCTGTGGCTCCAGATTTCACACTCGGTATAAAGGGCGAAAACCTTCTCGATGACGAAGTCAGAAACCACGCCTCCTTCAAAAAGGACGAGGTACTTCTGCCAGGCGCTAGCGTGCGCGTCTTCGGAACGGTGAGGCTGAACTAAGCTGGTATCATACGTAGGGCCGTTCCAGAAAGGTACAGATCAAACCTGCTGGAACGGCCAAAGGCCTCCCGGGAGCGCGAGCTATTTCGCCAGCTCGGCGTCAATCTTCTGGAACATATACGCCCACTTCTCATTCTGCTTCTCAACCAGCGTCTTGAGATAGCCCCGCAGTTCTCCAAGAAGAGCGCAATCGGGTGTCTTGGCTTCGGAGCCTTCCTGACCCAGGCTTGCGATCTTCATCAGAAGATCACTCGACGCGTTGTCCCAGACCTCGATCTTTTCGTCTTTCACAAACGGCGCGGCTTCCTCGAGGAATTGATCTGTGCTCCAGCCGCGCTTGTCTTTGAGCGCACGTAACTTGTCCTGAAAAAGGGGCTTGTTACGCGCATTGAGAACCCGCAACGATGCACCAGCCTCGTCAACAACGGCCTCGAAGTCGGCCTTTTCGCAGGTTGCCGGGGGAGCCTGTGTCGCCTCCCATGCCTGCGCCGAAGCTGTGGCAGGCCACAACAGCGTACCCGCACAGACCCCGACCGCACCAAACGCAATGCGTTTAACCAAGTTCGACGCGTGTAACATGATGTGAGTCGTAGCGGCGCCCGAAGAGACTGGCAAGTGAGCGGCAGGCAACACTCATTCAGGAAACGCGACCAAATTGCTCCGCGATTAAGTGCCGTCCCCTCAGTCGAATGCAGGGCCGAATTTATTCGAGCGCGGAAAGCCTTTCGGCGCCATATGACCGGCCTGAGCCCGGCTGCCGGCCCAGCCTTTGAGGTCGCTCCACGGCAACGTGAACGTCCGCCCGGCACTATCGAGCCACGTGAGCCCATCTGCTTTGGCAAACACCTGCAGATCCGAAAGCCCGCCGTCTTTATAGCGCTGCAAAATAGTCCCCTTGCCACGCGCCATCTCATTCACCTCGTCAAGCGGAAAAACAAGAAGCTTCCGGTTCTCGCCAATGGCCGCAACATAATTTCCATCGACAGGAACACACACGGCAGCTTCGTCCGGCTCGGAAACGTTGAGCACTTGCTTGCCCTTGCGCGTAGACGCAACAATCTCCTCTTCGGGAACCACAAAGCCATACCCGCCCGACGACGCGATCAGCAGTTTGCGCCCCGCATCGTGAACGAAGCATTCCACGACGTCGTGGTTCTGCTCCAAATCAACCATCAATCGGACCGGCTCGCCATGCCCGCGTCCGCCTGGAAGCTCGCTGGCCTCAAGCGTGAAGAACTTACCATTTGTCGCCAGCAACAAGATTTTGTCGGTCGTCTGCGCGTGCACAGCACGCATCAGTCCATCACCCTGCTTGAAATCCAACCGCGAAAGATCCGCCAGATGCCCTTTCATCGCCCGGATCCAGCCTTTCTCGGAGAGGATCACGGTAATCGGCTCCCGTTCGACAAGCACCGCGTCAAGATCGACCGCCACCTCGGGCGCATCAGCAAAGTCGGAACGCCGGCGGCCGAGCTCTGTATTCTTCGAATACCGCTCACGCGTGTTCTTCACTTCCTCTGCAATGCGCTCCCACTGCATGTCCGAGGACTTGATCAAGCGCTTCAGTGTGCGGCGCTCCTTCGACAGCCGGTCGTGCTCGGCCCGGATTTCGACCTCTTCGAGCTTCGACAAGCTCTTCAAGCGCAGGTTCAGAATGGCGTCGGCCTGCACCTCGGTGAGGCTAAACGTCGTCATCAACGTCGCCTTAGGATCGTCTTCAAATCGAACGATGCGGATTACCTCATCAATGTTGAGATAGGCGATGAGGTAACCGTCGAGAACCTCGAGCCGGTGCTCGATCTTGTTGAGACGATGCGCGGACCGTCGAACGAGAACCTCAATGCGATGGGCCAGCCACTGTTTCAGCACATCCTTGAGCGAAAGAACGTTCGGCACCTGCCCCGCAGATAAGACGTTCATATTAAGCCCAAACCGGGTCTCAAGCTCCGTTAGGCGGAACAGACTCTCCATCAACACGATCGGATCCACCGCGCGGCTTTTTGGTTCGAGCACAAGGCGGATCTCCTCCGCACTTTCATCACGCACGTCGCCCAGGAGCGGAAGCTTCTTCTCCGTGATCAATTCGGCGATCTTCTCAACCAATTTCGCCTTCTGGACCTGATACGGAATCTCCGTGATCACGATTTGGTAGCCGCCACGGCCAGCCACCTCCTTGCTCCATTTCGCCCGAACCCGAAAGCCGCCACGCCCTGTCTTGTAAGCTTCGATGATATCGGCCCGTGGCTCCACGATAATGCCACCCGTGGGGAAATCCGGCCCCGGAACCATCTCCACCAGTTTCTCGACAGTTGCGTTGGGATGCTTGATGAGATGCAAGAGTGCCGCGCACAGCTCGTCGACGTTATGCGGCGGAATGTTCGTCGCCATGCCGACCGCAATACCGGCCGCACCGTTGGCCAGCAAATTCGGAAACGCGGCCGGAAGAACAGATGGCTCAAGCTCACGGCCATCGTAGTTGGGACGGAACGCAACGGTATCTTCCTCGATCCCTTCGAGTAGTTCGGAGGCAACGCGCGTCAGCCGCGCCTCGGTGTAGCGTTCGGCCGCCGGGTTGTCGCCATCAATGTTGCCGAAGTTGCCCTGACCATCGACCAGAGGATAGCGCACCGCAAAATCCTGGGCGAGACGAGCCAGCGCATCATAGATCGCCTGGTTACCATGCGGGTGATAGTCACCCATCGTCTCACCAACGATCTTCGCGCACTTCAAGAACCCGCCGTCGGGATTGAGCCGCAATTCATGCATCGCATAAAGGATGCGCCGGTGAACCGGCTTCAGGCCATCGCGCACATCAGGCAAGGCCCGATGCATAATGGTCGAAAGCGCGTAGGCGAGATAGCGCTCTTCCAAAGCCTCCTTGAGATTGACGGGCTCAATGGGGCCGGAGCCAGTAGGGGGAATCGATTGCTTGCTCATAGACTTGGGTTAGCGTGCTCAAATCCCGGCTGCAACAGGCTGTGTTGCCGATGCACAGCGAAGTAGGGCTACACCTCTGTGAGATATCCCGATCCGGGCAAGGCGAACCATTCCAATCGTTGCAACCTCCGGACTACAGGTCTTCCGGCGGGTGCAAATCAAGCCGGGCCGCGCGATCGACCACATAGGCCGACAGGCTTGCCAAACGCGGCTCCAAGAGATCGCGCGTGCCCTTGTCGTGCAACAGCACACTGTTGGAACAGGCAAGGCTTGAGAGTTCTTCCTCCAAGAGAAACTGCAGCTTGCCACGCGTAAAACCTGGCGCCGCACGAACGACAAGCGTCACTTCGTACCGTGCCGCGCCCTCTGCAACCGCCGCGCGCTCAAAACCGTCCAATCGCGTAATGCGGGCGAGTTCAAATGCGATGTCCCAATATTTGGATCGCAGCTGGTCGAGAAGCGATTGCAGCACCAGCACGTCACATTTCTGGTCAAGGTGTCCTTCAAACTCAAAGGCATACTTGAACGTCACGTGCAAAGGATCACGGATCTCAATATCCTG
The DNA here is from genome assembly GCA_965222835.1 of Hyphomicrobium sp. GTDB lineage: Bacteria > Pseudomonadota > Alphaproteobacteria > Rhizobiales > Hyphomicrobiaceae > CBDCUQ01. The sequence goes on along the minus strand of CBDCUQ010000004.1, from coordinate 782,550 downwards.
GCAGCACTCCGGAACGAACTGAGGCGGCAGAATACCAATCTTCCGCGCGGCAAATCCTACACAGTGATTGCATATTGCCGCCTTCTCCAAAACCACAATATTCTCGACGTCACATGCGCGCTTACCGCAACAATCGCACCGAACTTCAATGAGCATGGTGACCCCCCGACCCGAAACCATGTTACCCACGAACGAAGCCTACGTCGCAAAGCGGACCCAATCTTGTCTCGATGGTAGAATCTGATCGCCAAACGGATCTTTCCAACTGAACGTGATGCAGCCGCCACGGAGCTGTCATCGGATTAGGGAATTGCATTCTACGGACACAAACCTACGAGTCGCTCAGCAACCACACGCGCGCATCGCCCATGACAATAGATCTCCCCCAAATTCCTGTTGTTGAACGCTTCGTCGTTGAGATGACCAACACACTACGCGAGGAAAAGAAACTTGGCGAAGTACACAGCAACGCGCAATTAAGAGCGGCCGCAACGGCTTATGCGGATTATCTCGCAAAGAGCAAAACGTTTTCGCACACCGCCGACGGACGTCAGGCTGGCGATCGCATATCCGAAGCCGGATATCATTGGTGCACGGTTGGTGAGAACCTTGCCGCACATCTCAATAGTGAAGGGTTTCAATCACGCGAGCTGGCCCGCCTCGCAATCGAAGGTTGGCTAAATTCGCCCGGCCACCGGGACAATCTCCTGGCGCCTCACGTAACCGACATCGGCGTGGGTATCGCACGAGCACCGGACCAACACCCGAAGTACATCATCGTCCAACTTTTCGCCCGTCCAAAGTCGCTTTCCTACACGTTTCAAATCTCGAACGCGGCAAAACTTCCGATCACCTATACGTTCGGCGGAGAAACACATGAGCTAAAATCCGGCGCGGGCGTACAACATCAAGCCTGCATACCCTCGACTCTTACCTTCGACAAAGCAGGCGCCGGCGGCAAGGCTAAGCCCGTCGGCGGGCGCTACAAAGCCGCGGACGGCCACGTCTATGTCCTTAAACCTGACAAAGCCAAGGGGATTGTCGTTGAAATCGAGCCGCTCCAAAGGGTTCGGTGAAGACCCCGGCGCTTACAAGAGCAGCACCGGCACCAGCCCAAGAAGGCAGCGCCCCATGGCGGCACGCAACTAGCGGCCCTTCTTGCGCGGCACACTCGGCACCGCCCCGCCAGATTTCGACGAACGCTCTTTCTTTTCCTTGGGACCGGGCAAGGCCTTGCGCGGCGTCGCCGAAACAAGAGCCGTTTCGCCACTGTCTTCCTCGTCATCGCGGCTGGCTTTCGACTTCTTGGGATCGGCCGAGATGAGTTCAAACGCCAGCTTCCGATCAAGACCTTCACCTTCGAGCGTTACCTTGACGGTCCCACCCTGTTCCAGCTTCCCGAACAAAAGCTCGTCGGCAAGCGGCTTCTTGATGTGCTCTTGAATAACCCGCGCCAGAGGCCGGGCACCAAACTTCTCGTCGTAGCCAATTTCACCGATCCAACTAAGAGCCTCGTTACTCATCTCGATCGTCACGTTGCGATCGGCAAGCTGGGCCTCGAGCTGGAAGATGAACTTCTCGACCACCTTCGCAATTATGTCCGCCGGCAATCCGGAAAACGCGATAACCGCATCGAGTCGATTGCGGAACTCAGGCGTAAACAGTTTATTCACGGCATCCGTATCGTCACCTTCGCGCTTCGCGCGATTAAAGCCCATGGGCGGACGCGCAAGGTCAGAGGCACCAGCATTCGTCGTCATAATCAGAATGACATTGCGGAAGTCGATGGACTTGCCGTTGTGATCGGTGAGCTTGCCGTGATCCATAACCTGCAAAAGAATATTGAACAGATCGGGATGCGCCTTTTCGATCTCGTCCAGCAGCAGCACGGAATGCGGATGCTGGTCGACTCCATCTGTCAACAACCCGCCTTGATCGAAACCGACATAGCCCGGAGGCGCGCCGATGAGGCGCGAGACCGTGTGTTTCTCCATGTACTCGGACATATCGAAACGCAAAAGCTCGATGCCCATCAAATTGGCGAGCTGCTTTGCAACTTCCGTCTTGCCGACACCCGTGGGGCCCGAGAACAGATAGCAGCCAATCGGCTTCTCCGGTTCCCGCAAACCCGCGCGCGCCAACTTGATCGACGCTGTCAGCTGCTCAATCGCCTTGTTCTGTCCGAAAACAAGACGCTTCATATCCTTCTCAAGGTTGGTCAGGACCTCCGCATCGGACTTGGTGACCGTCTTAGGCGGAATGCGCGCCATCGTGGCGACCGTAGCCTCAACTTCCTTAACGGTGATCTTTTTCCGCCGCTTCCCTTCCGGCAAGAGCATTTGCGAGGCACCCGTCTCGTCGATGACGTCAATTGCCTTATCCGGCAGCTTACGATCATGGATGTACTTCGCTGAAAGCTCGACGGCCGCGGAGATAGCGTCGTTCGTGTACTTGATCTTATGGAATTCCTCGAAGTACGGCTTCAGCCCTTTCAAGATCTCGATGGAATCCTCAACCGTCGGCTCCTTCAAATCGATCTTCTGAAAGCGGCGCACCAACGCGCGATCCTTCTCGAAGTGCTGTCGGTATTCCTTATAAGTCGTAGAACCGATGCACCGCACCGTGCCCGCCTGCAGTGACGGCTTCAACAGGTTCGATGCGTCCATCGCCCCACCCGAGGTCGCACCGGCCCCGATCACGGTATGGATTTCATCGATAAAGAGAATCGCGCCCGGATAGTTCTCGATCTCCTTCATAACGGCCTTGAGGCGCTCTTCGAAATCACCACGATAGCGCGTGCCCGCGAGAAGCGAGCCCATGTCGAGAGCGAAGATCGTCGCTTCTTGCAAGACCTCCGGCACTTCACCCTTGATAATCTTGCGCGCCAAGCCTTCCGCGATCGCCGTTTTGCCAACGCCCGGATCGCCGACGAACAGCGGATTATTCTTTTGCCGGCGGCACAGCACTTGGATCGTGCGCAGCACCTCCTGCTCGCGTCCGATCAACGGATCAATCCGCCCGTCCCGCGCCTTCTTGTTGAGATTGACGCAGTATGTGTTGAGCGCATCCTGGCCGGACTTCTTGCCGCCCTCTTCTGATGTCTCGGTCTGATCGCCGTCGTCGACGCCGCGAGCGAGGCGCGGCTCGCTCATATCTGCCCGCTTAGCAATGCCGTGGCTGATATACTGCACGGCATCGAAACGGCTCATCTCCTGCTCTTGCAGGAAAAAAGCGGCATGACTCTCGCGCTCGGCAAAGATCGCAACAAGCACATTTGCCCCACTCACCTCCTCGCGACCCGACGACTGAACGTGAACGACGGCACGATGGATAACCCGCTGGAATCCAGTTGTCGGCTGCGCCTCAATCGCTGTCGGACTAGTCAAACTATCGAGCTCGCTGTCGAGGTATTCGGTCACCCGCCGGCGCAGCTTTTCAAGATCCACACTGCACGCGCGCATAACGCCGGCCGCATCCCTGTCGTCAATAAGCGCGAGAAGGAGATGCTCGAGCGTCGCAAACTCATGGCTGCGCTCATTTGCGAATTCGAGCGCGCGGTGGAGGGATGTTTCAAGGCTTTTCGAGAACGACGGCACTGCGACCTACTCCTTCTCCATAGTGCACTGAAGAGGATGACCATGTTCGCGAGAGAAGTCCATGACCAGCGTCACTTTCGTCTCCGCCACTTCGTACGTATAAACGCCGCAAATTCCGACGCCTTTATGATGAACGTGCAGCATAATCTTGTTCGCTTCTTCCCGCCCTTTGGCGAAGTATTTCTCCAGCACGTGGACCACGAACTCCATCGGAGTGTAGTCGTCATTCAGTAGCAAAACCTTATAGAGGTTCGGTTTCTTTGTCTTCGGACGCGTCTTTGTGACTATTCCGGTCTTGCCCTCATCATCGCGGTCGCCCTCGCGGTCCTTTCCTCCGCCCTGACCACCCGACATCACCGCGCCCGGGCCCAGCATCGGCCCCAGGCTCGCAGTTTTCCGATGGGCACCCAAAGCTCCGCCGTTCACAGCCGTCATGATCCCGTATGTTTGGTCCCAAGGCGCATTGCGCAAGGCCGCCGGCCCGCGCGCATACGCACTAAAATACAATACTGTGAAGCGAAGCGGACACAAAAAAGGCCTTCGGCTTGTGCGGAACATTACACACAACACCAAAGGCCCCTGCGACCCGATAGGGCGGTGGCAGTCCGGCTCTATCCGCCGTTCTGCAGCACCCTCTCAACCGGCTTGTAGGCCTCTTTGGCGAGATTGGTGTACATGCTGCCAATCTTTGTCATCTGCTGCATATAGTCATCGTAGGCGCGCTTGGCGTAGTTGGTCTGGATCTCCAACGCCTGTTCGAACGACTTGGCGCTAATGAGTTTCTCAAAGGTTGCAGTTCCATCCTCAAATGCACGCTTTGAATAGTCGCTCATCTCGGCGGCGATCGCCTGCCAGCCCTTGTTCCAATCGCCCATCACGCGCACGGCCGTGTCGACATTTGTCTGGCTAAGCTTCTGAAAGTCCTGAAAGTTGTTGATCATGTCCAACGAGTCCTCGCTGCTGGAGTAAGTCCATAGTGTCTTGACGGGTGTCCGCCCTACGGGACGGCTGTCAACCAATGTAATTGCACTGCAGCACAAATCAAGAATTTATTGCGTCGCACAAAAGTCAAAAAACAAGACCCTTTAACGAGATCGCAGGACGGCGCACCTACCGTCGTAGGAAGACCTTGAGCCAGAACGGATTTCAAGCGTCGAGCGTCGCCGCAATGCCGCCCACAAGGACTGGCTGATTGCTTGGTGGGTCAGGGGAAGCCTCGGTGCATGAGGGGGGCAGCATCGTGCGGGCCAATTAAAGATTTTTCGTATGCCGGCCATGTGCCGGCCTCTAGAAACGAGGGACGTCTAAATTGAGAGGACTTGGCACAGCGGCGCGCAGGCTCGCGCTTCTCGCCATTATGACCGTTTTTGCGGCTGCTCCGGCATTCGCCGCAAAACCGAAGTACGCCGCCATGGTTATCGACGCGAACACCGGCAAAGTGCTGCATGCAGCGCACGTCTCCGAGCCGCGCTACCCGGCCTCCCTGACAAAGATGATGACGCTTTACCTCGTCTTCGAAGAGTTGCAGCGCGGAAAGATAACCTACAGCACGCGCATTAAGATCAGCAAGACAGCCGCTGCCGCGCCGCCATCCAAACTCGGCCTCAAGCCCGGTCAGGACATTGCCCTCATCAACGTTATCAAAGCGCTTGTCACGAAGTCCGCAAACGATATCTCGGTCGCCATCGCCGAGCACATTGCAGGCAGCGAAGCCAATTTTGCCAAGCTCATGACCAAGCGAGCACGCCAGTTGGGTATGCACGACACCACCTTCCGCAACGCGTCGGGTTTGCCCGACACGGCACAGGTAACCACCGCACGCGACATGCTCACACTCGCGCTGCACCTCTATGATGATTTTCCCAAACAGTTTCGGCACTTCTCGCTGCGCAGCTTCACCTATCGCGGCAAGACCTACCGTTCCCACAACACGCTCATGAAATCGTTCAAGGGCATGAACGGTATCAAGACAGGCTATACACGTGCTTCGGGGTTCAACCTGGTGTCGTCCGTCCGTCAACGCGGCCGCCATGTAATGGCCGTCGTGTTTGGAGGCAAGACGGCCGCTTCACGCAACGCGCACATGCGCGGCCTCCTGAAACGTGGGCTCACCAAGGCCTCCACCAAGAAGACGCGGCGAGCAAAACCTGTCCTAATCGCCAAACCTGCACCGGTTCCGCGACGGGCAAAAAAACCGGCCATGGCGCAAAAGGCGGCACGCCAACGCAAACCCACACCACAGAGGGCAGGTCCCGCCAGCAAGTCGGGAGCGCCTGCGCAAGTCAAGATCATCTCGGTCAAGCGGGTCAGAATGCCCGTAGCAAAGCCGTCCGCAGCACGTGCCACCCAGTCGCGCCCGCCACAGCGCACGGAAGCGCAGACCTCGCCTGCTGCGAACCAGACAAGAGAAATCGCGACGCCTCCACGTGCAACGTCCGGCCTGGCGCGCCCACCCTCAACCCTCAATGAGCAGATGGCCCTTATCCTGGGCAAGCGGTCCACCACGGCGTCTCTGCGCCACCCTGCTGCTCCGCCACAGACAGCCCTCGCCCCCACACGAGCGCCATCCACATTGCAGGAACAGGCTGCAGCGCTAGCCCGCAAAGCCAAAGCCCGAGGAACCAGTGTGACACCCCAAAACGGGCAACGCAGAAATCCACTGCAACGCAGTCAACCGGCCTGGAAACTACGCGGGCCTATCCAGGAACCGGCGATCATCGGCAAATCGTTTGAGATTCAAATCGGTGTTTTCGCAACGGCGGAGCAAGCCGAGCAACGCCTCGCCGCCGCCCAGCACCGCATTCCGGCTCTCGCAAATCACGCCGCCCTCGCATTGCCATTGCAGAAGGGCAAACAGCTGCTGTATCGGGCCCGCTTCGCCGGCTTTGAGCAAACGCGCGCCGCTGCCGCCTGCAATGCCCTACGCAACCAGTCCATCGACTGCCAAGTCACGCGGCCCGAGTAGCAGCGACATACACAAAGCCCGCAACGCGCTTCACACGTCAGTAATCAAACGCACACTATGCGTCAGGGTTCCGTCTTCGGCTCTTCCTTAGCGGGTGCATCAGACGGCGGGGCCTCCGACTTTCCACCCACGCTGTCCTCGGCCGCACCCAAAGCCTTATCCGTCGCATCCTTAGCCTTATCGAGTGCTTCCTCTGTGGCCGCTTTGGCCTTATCAAGCGCTTCGTTTGTGATCTTTTTGGCCTCGTCGATGGATGGACCTGCATGCTCTTTGGCTATCCCCAGTGCGTTTTCGACAGCCTCACGTGCTATATCGAGAGCCTTGTTGACAGCGTCCTTGGCCGTGTCAAGCGCGGAATCAGTTGCGTCCTTAGCGGTATCGATCGCTTCACCCGCCTTGCCTTCCGCCTTTTCGGGGCTGGAAGTCTCTGCGTCCTCTGGCGCAGGCGATGCGCCCTCGCCTGCCGAAACCGGCAGTGCAACAAATGCGGATAAGAACACGATGCAAATTAAGTGAGAGGGCTTGAAGGTCGCGGACATGGGACGGTCTCCGTATTGCGAGAACAAGCGGCGTAATCTTGCGGTTTATGTAGTGCGCCGGTCAGACACCTGCAAATCACCGCCTAAAATCGTATACCAAACAGGCGCATAACCTGCGCCCATCGCCCCATTAAGCACAAAATGAACAAACCGCCGGAACAAGCGGAGGACCGAAGCGCAGGACGCCCCACCCAACCGTGTCGCTTCTGAGTTGGAAACAGCGACAGCAGACGCAGGCCAAAATCTACACCGGAGACCCAAACCGCGCATCACGCAGCCGGGCCTCGGCCGCTTTGCAGATGGATCAAGCTGAGGCCTGACCTTGATCAGTTCGCTAGCATCTGCGTCAGAGAAACGCGCACTTTCCACCGGCACGGACCGCTTGGTTGCGGGCAATCAACCACGCACAAGGGCTGGTATCTTAGGTTAGATCATACTACTATTGCGACGACGTTCTTAACGTTGTTGTTTCTTGAGGATGACCTGGGCCCTTCACCGCGACCTTTGACATAGATCAAATGTTAGGCAGGACTCCGGCCGTTGCGCTACCGTCTGAATCAAGATTGGGGCCATCGATGAAAAGCTCGCTGAAACATGGTGAAAACCCACACCAACAAGGGTTCGTGGTCATTGATGAGAATTCATCTGATCCGCTTTCGCTAAGCAACTTTACGAACGCGAAAGGTGAGCGCCTGGCAGATCATGCAGACTCGATCAGCTGGATCTACCTCACAAATCTCTCTCGTGGTCTTGACGCCCTGGCCAGCGTTGCGGCCGCCTTTGAGACAAACCTCGGTTCCGTGCCAAAAATTTGCATTCTCGTGCAACACGGAAATGCCTGTGGCGCCTCGTACGGATCCACCAACAGTGTTCTCAGTCATGCCATCAATACAAACTATCGTGCGTCTTTCGGATCGCTTCTTGTAACAAATGTTGCCTTGCCAAATGAGGTCGCAATCCGCCTGCGCCAGTGGATGCCGGCGCACAGGCCTTTCTCAGGTATTGTTACCCCGTTGATTGGCGAAATCGGAGCCGCATTCTTCAAGCGGAAGAATGGAACCTGCCGTGCAGCCGTAAACCCGGCACTAGCCGATGTTGGCCTAAAATCGCTTAGGCCCCTACAGCAAACACGCAGCATACGCGGGGCAACGCTGAACCAAACCGCCAACGTCTTTGTGCCACGCTTCCCGGAGGAATGGGATCAGAGCCTGATTGAGGATATGTGCCTTGCATGGGGCATTTGTGCAACCAGTGACAGTAACTGCATTACGGCAGCCAAAGACGGCAAACTCGTTACAAACGCCATCGGTCAGCCCTGCACAATGGATGCATGTGAATTGGCAATGTTCCAAGCGAGCAGGCCGGGTCGTGGAAGGGCATCCGAACTCGAGGGAGCGGCGGTTGTATGCGATTCATTTTTCGCGTTCGCCGACGGGATCGATGCACTTGCCCGCAAGAAGGTCCGCGCCATTTTCGCGACCAGAGGCTCACAGAATGATGACGTCGTCGCGGAGCACGCGAAGACATTTGAAGACGTCATCGTACACACGATCCCTGATTCGGAAGGACGCGTATTTGCGGGCCACTAGATAGAAGCGGCCACGCCAAACTGTTCTGATTCGACGCGGCACAATCTAGAGCAACGTCCAATCAGGTGCTCCGAGTTGGACCCGCGTCTAGCGAGACAACCCCCTGCACGATATGCATCCAACTATGCGTCAACACGCTCGATCCGTGCCGCTGTTCGCTTGTAGGCCGGCGTTTGCGATGCCTTGTCGAAGGTGCTGGCGATGAGTCGGTTCGCAGGAGCTTCCATAAAGTGGAACGAGTAGAAGATAGCACCTTCCGGTGTACGATCGGTGACGTGGATCTTCACCTCTACTGAACCACGCTTGGTGACGATGCGCCCCATGCAGCCATCCTGCAAATCATATCGCCGCGCATCTTCCGGATGCACCTCAACCTCACCTTCAGGCCTCATATGATGAAGCCCTTTCGAGCGGCGCGACATCGTACCGGTGTGATAATGCTCTAGCAGGCGCCCTGAATTGAGATTCAGTGGATAGAGGTCGTCAGCAACATCCTCTCCCGCGTCCTCCTGATTGACAACATGGAAGATGCCCTTACCGCTCGGCGTCGGGAAGCTCTCCGCATAAAGGAAGCGGGTACCGGGATGCTCAGTGTCAAAGCAAGGCCACTGAAGACCACTCCCGCCGAGCCGTTCGTGACGAATTCCAGCATAGGAGGGCACCAACGAGGCAATCTCTTCCATGATCGCAGCGGCATTGGAATAGCTCATGGGGTACCCCATCGCCGTCGATACATCGCAGATGATCTCCCAATCAGCCCGCGCTTCACCAGGAGGTTCGACAGCCTTGCGTACAAGCTGCACGCGACGCTCCGTGTTGGTAAACGTACCGTCCTTTTCTGCAAAGCTTGCTGCCGGGAATACAACATCGGCCAGTTCGGCAGTCTCAGACAGGAACAAGTCCTGCACGACAAAGAATTCCAGCCTTCTCAGACCTTCCTCAACTTCAGAGATGTCGGGGCTAGATCCAACCGGGTTCTCGCCCATGATGTACATAGCCTTAATGCTGCCTGAACCAGCACCTTCTTCCATTTCGACCACGGTCAGAAACTCATCCTCGGGCATTGGCACGCCCCAAGCCTCTTGGAACTTGGCACGATCCTTTGGATCTTTGATATCGTGGTAACCGGGCAGATTATTGTGCTGACCCTGCATATCTGAACAGCCCTGCACGTTGGATTGACCGCGCAACGGGATGAAACCGGTACCAGGGCGCCCAACGTGACCGGTGATCAACGACAGATTGGCCATCGCGAGCGCACCATCAACACCAGTCAAGTGCTGCGTAATGCCCATGCCCCAAAGCAGCATGCCGCGCGATGCTTTGCCATAAATCATAGCCGCTTCGTGAAGCCGTTCTTTAGGTACGCCCGACACCTCTTCGACGTACTCAGGTGTGTATTTCTCAAGGTTCTTAATGTACGTCGACCAATTTTCCGTCCGTTCTTCGATGAAGTCTTTATTAGCTAATCCGGCCTTCAAGATAATGTGGGCAAGACCATTCAAAACGGCGACATTGGTGCCGTTCCTGGGCCTCAGCCACACGTCGGCATGATCAACCATCTCGATGCGGCGCGGATCAATGACAACAACCTTTGCGCCACTCTCGTATTTGGCCTTGAACACCTGGCTCGAAATAACGGGGTGGGTCACGGTCGTGTTCGAGCCACACACGATAAAAGCGGTCGCCATGCGAACATCAGGACTTGATGCCGACGGCGCGCTAGAACCAACTGCTTTTTTCAAGGCAACGGCTGACGCCATATGACAGAGCCGCGCGCAGTGGTCGATATTGTTGGTGCCAAACGCGCACCGGATCATCTTCTGGAAAACGAAATTATCTTCGTTGGTTGCACGCGCCGATGTGAGACCAGCAAGGGCGTGGGCACCGTGCTTCGCCTTGACCTCATTGAGGCGCTTCGCGGTAAAGGCAATTGCTTCGTTCCAGGTTGCGGGCTCAAGCGGACTATCTTTGCCACCACGTCGCATTAGAGGCTGCGTCAGGCGTTCAGGATGATGGATGAAGTCCATACCAAACCGGCCCTTGACACACAGATTGCCAATATTGGCATCGGAAACATTGGACGGATTAACGGCAACAACGCGCCCCATTTCCGTCTCTAGCTCGATGGCGCATCCAACACCGCAATAACCGCAAGTCGTCGTGGTCTTCTGACGCAAATTCTTTGGCAAGACGCCGGTGTCCGACAAATCCTTCAGTGCGCCGGTCGGGCACACGCCGACACATTGTCCGCAATTGTTACATTCGGTGTCGCGGAAATCATTTGTTCCGCTAACCAGCATCGGATAGCCGGATTGATCAGTCGTGTAGACCTTACGGTGCTGCACCTCATCGCAAATACGGACACACTGCATACACTTAATGCATTTTTCAAATTCAAGCTGGAAAAACGGCCAGGACACAAGCGGCGGCGCTAGACCGGCGTCTACGCTTTCCGAGGTGACCTTCTCACCGCCCCTGATTTTGGTTTCGACATTCATTTCCATGCCTCCTCGCCAAGATAGACCTTGGTTCCAGCACCGTATTCGATGGATAATCTTTGTAGTTCACAAACACCGGCCGCCTGGCAGCGGCACAGCAAACAGCGGCCGGCCTCCCTCAGAGCCTCCTCCTCCGAAAAACCGATCTCGACTTCAGCAAACGCCTCGTCGTTGTCAACGTCGCCTCCATGGCCGGCATTTTCAAAAGCCCGAAGTCGTCCGTCGCCATCAAGGACGGGCATTTCCGTCAATGGCGCGTCCGACTTCGCCTTCGCCCCAATGTCAAAGAACTTAGGCTTGTATTGAAAGATCGCGGCGGCGATTCCAGCCTCGTCGGCACCATTAAGATAGGCGTTGATCGCAAAGGCGCCGAGACGACCGGCGCCAACACCTTCCACGACCGTGGCAGCACCGGTGACGCAGTCACCTCCGGAGAAAACGCCGGGCAGGTTGGTCATCATCGTGGCTTCATCAACCGCGATCGTTCCCCATCTCTTGTCGAGACCAAGGTCTCCCTGATTAAGGGCACCGACATCAACATCCTGCCCGATCGCGAGTAGAATCGTATCCGCTGGTGTAAAGTAATCCGAACCTTCAATGGGTACGGGGCGGCGGCGGCCGCTTTCGTCCGGCTCGCCGAGCTGCATGCGCCGTGAGATCAGCCCCTTGACACGTCCGTTCTCAACTTCGACAGAAACAGGAGCGGTGAGAAGATCGAGCTTGATACCCTCAACATCACACTCATGGATTTCATGTGCGGCTGCAGACATCTCTTTGCGCGTGCGCCGGTACATCATCGTGACGTCGGATGCTCCGACACGTCGCGCCGTTCGCACGGCATCAGCAGCCGTAAAGCCACCTCCAATAACAATGACCCGATCGCCTATATCGACGGTTTCATTCCAGTTGACATCCGCCAGAAACTTGATCGCTGACATGACACCCTTGGCATCGTCTCCCGGTATATTCGCTGGCTTGGCCGCCATCGCTCCGATGGATAGATAAACCGCGTCAAATCCCTGCTCTCTAAGCGTATCAATCTGATAGTCGCGGCCCATCACCTGGTTGGTTTTCAACTCAACACCAAGCGACAAGATATCGTTGATTTCCTGATCAAGCACGTCATTGGGCAGACGATAGGGCGGAATACCGAAACGCAACATGCCTCCGGCCTTCTTTTGCGCTTCGAACAATGTCACCCTGTGACCTTCGAGCGCCAAGTAGTAGGCGGCAGAAAGGCCTGCCGGACCGGCGCCAACAACGGCGACCCGCCTACCCGTATCAGGTCTTGGCTCCGGCTGCGTCGGCAATCCGGACTGAGCAGCCATGTCGGCTGCGAAACGTTTCAATGCACAAATCGCAACGGGCTTGCCATCAATCTGAATCCGCCTGCACGGGGCCTCACAAGGGCGTGGGCAGACACGCCCAAGAACGCCGGGCAACGGCAACATCTCTTTAATAAGAGCTGTCGAGCCTGCATAATCTCTCTGGAGGATGAGGTCGATGTAGCCGGCAATGTCTATGCCAGCCGGACAAGCCGCCGTGCACGGCGGTTGGCAATAAGCATTATGATCGGAAAGATAAGTATTCAGACGGTCCCTGCGCAACGTCTTGAGTTCTGAACTTTCGGTTTTGACCGACATGCCCTCTTGAGCAAGCGTCATACAAGCCTTCACAAGGCCCGTCTGACCGGACACCTCGACGTTACATAATTCACAGTCACCCGTTGGCTTCATGCGCGGGTCGGCACACATTGCTGGGATATCGATACCGGCCCGGCGAGCTGCTGAAAGGATCGTGTCGCCAGGCATCGCGACAATCGATTTGCCGTCTATTTCCAGTCGGCAAGGTTCAAGGTTTGCATCAGGCAGGCCTGCTTCGGACGGGTCGATTCCAGCATCGCTGGAGCAGTTTTCCCCCACTTTATCGTCGTCCATCGCCTTCCCCTCTCGCAGATTACCCTATCAGAGGTTGAACACAAACGTCGCTAGACTTGAGATTGCACTATGAGACCAACCGCTGCAAGTAGAACACGCATCATCACAGTATGACAGCATGACAGCGCGCGAACAGATATTTGGGCGATTATCATACTGTTTTTCATCAATGCAGCCAATTGACCTGCATCATGCGAAAAGCATCGTGGTGAGCATTCTGCGCCGCAACCGTATTCCATCGCTCTGGCGACGGAAGTATCTGGGCCGCTGGGGGAAATTGCTAAGGCCTTCTCTTCTCAAACAAAGTGTGGACCATGTTCGGAGCGAGCACAGGTCTTGGTCAATGTTAAGCGACACAATATCCCGCGACACAACACACAGCTCCGCGCAGACGAGCTGGCAAAGATCGATTCACGGCCGATCCTGTTGTAGGCACCGCGAGTACCGCCGCCGTGGCGATCAGTCGATCACGGGTCTCGGCTCGTGAAGCGGGCTGGCGCGCCAGCGTCAGACGCGTCGGACGCATCTGGGAATGCGAAACACCGAAGGTTTTCCAAGGGTGACGTGCCCGCCAACACCTTCGGAGGAACGGCGGGACCCCCACCGGATTCTGATTCAAATACCTTGAAATCATGGTGGGTGTACAAGGACTCGAACCTTGGACCCGCTGATTAAGAGTCAACCAAATACTCAATGATTTCAATAGGGGTTCACATTTTTCAGCTCAATAACGCTCATTAAACATCAACAGGTTACACGTCGAGTGTGAACACGGCGCAGGCAACGTCGGACGGCACTTCTATCCAGAGGCGTCCAATCCTCATACTAGAACAGATACGTAATCAGCCTGAGAATGGCGCAAACATCCCCTCTGTAAAGCTCTCAGTTCTGTCACTTGATTACTTCTTCCTTCGCCGAACAGCGAGAGAGGCGCGTTGTCCTTTCACCTTGTAGGAGCCGGCATCAAGTTTGCTGACTGGTAGCGGGAGGCGCCCCTGTCGAGCCTCGCGCCCAATCTCCTTTAGCGACGCATTGATTGTCGATTTCCAGCTTCTTCCCCGTTCACGCGCTTCATCAAGGGCATCTTGCAGTGTAGCTTCATCGGTTTCTAGAAAGATATCTATCAGTTCTTTGGCCTGCCGAAGATCTTTTTGCTTTTTTGCAAGCTCGTTCTCCTCCCTGCGCTGCGCAACGAGTAACTTGTGAATGGCAAAGCACACTGGAGTGGGCACTCTTACAAGAATGCCGCTTCCATAAAGAGCGACAGCGTCAATTGTTTCTTCGGCTGGGTATTCCTGAAATGAGAGCGCAGCAGCGGCACAGTGCAATCCTTCAACGATTACAGGCGACTTTCGCCCCCTCCGATGTCTTGTGAGAACATCGACTTTGAAATTCTTAGACTGAAAAACTCTCGGCAACTTATCCTCGGCATACCAGACCGGTCTAAAGCTGGGATCAGCACGTTTCAGGATGTTCTCTATATCCTCTTCTTTATCTGCAGCAACAAACTCGGCAACAGATACGTCAATGTCATTGGTAGCGAATGCTGAAGCAGGGAGATGCGCACCTATTAGACAAGGGTATGTTTGATAAGCCACCGTGCCGACTAGAGTCATGCCGCGCTCAAATAGCCCAGCATTTGCGAGCACTTCAAGAATTCGACCCTGCACGAGAGTCGGAGCGGCAATGCGCGCATTCTTCAACGCTGTAACAGTGCTGCGCCTATCTTTGGCCCGCTCGTTTGCCTGACGTATTGCGTCTGCTTTTTCCTGAATTTTGGGATCATCAGCAGGCCCTAAGTAGCGCTCCACCCGGCTACTGCCGTCCTTGTGCGTATGATATAAGTACTTCTTCTTCTTGATTGTCTTCGTAGCGATCGACCCAGCCAACAGGGGCTTACTGCCCGCCTCTTGGAGAAGATCGGCATATAGAGTCATCAGATTAAGCGGAATCGGTCTCACTCGATACCTCTGTTATCTACACTTTTTAGAAAGTGTAGATAACAGCGTCAGAGGTCCGAGCGCAAGTATGTTATCTACACTTTCCTGAAAGTGTAGATAGCCCGAGTATTCCAACTTCTTAGCTAACCAACCATTCGAGAGGAGCGCCAACGGGGAACGAGTGGTGCTTACCGCGATCTTAAAACCAGAACGCGCCTAAACAGCAGCCAAAGGAACAAATTGGCATCTAAAATAAAAAGTGTGAACCCCCGCTGATAAAAAGTGTGAACCCCTAATAAAAATACGACGTTTAGAGATGGCA
Organism: Hyphomicrobium sp.; assembly: GCA_965222835.1. GTDB lineage: Bacteria > Pseudomonadota > Alphaproteobacteria > Rhizobiales > Hyphomicrobiaceae > CBDCUQ01. The sequence goes on along the minus strand of CBDCUQ010000004.1, from coordinate 767,161 downwards.
GATACTCAATAAATATCAGAATGTTACAATTGGTGGGTGTACAAGGACTCGAACCTTGGACCCGCTGATTAAGAGTCAGCTGCTCTACCAACTGAGCTATACACCCGCGCCGCCGGAAAAGGGGCTTGCCCGCATCATGACAGCAAAGGGGCCACAGGGCCCCAAGCCGGTCCCTCTACCACCGCATCTGACCCCTGTCCACCCGCCCACCATCGGGCACGCCGCGAATTCTGACGACGCACCGGTCTTGTGCACAACCGCCTGCGGCCGCCGCGGCAGCACCCGGTACTTATGTTCACCGGCGCCGATCGACACCCGCCCGCAGAGCAGAGCCAAACCTCAGGGATAACGGACTTCAAGGCTTGGATCATTCGCACCACGCCCGCCGCCGATGACATCGACAAGCGCCAAAAGGGCCGCAAGCAGTGGGTAAAGAAGCACGACCGCCCCGGCAGCAAACACCAAATGCTGCCAGTCCGCATATTGGAAAGTATAGAGAGACGAGATCCCCCACGCCACGCCAACCGCCAGCCCGGTCGTAAGCGCAAAAGCAACCCAGCGCGCCAGCTTCCAATCCGGACACCGCAGTGAGAGTTGCCGCGAAAGGGCAAAGCCCGTGACATAGATGAACGCCCAAAATCCGAGCGGCGCGACCATCAAGACGTCCAGAATAAGCCCGGATAGAAACGCCACCCAAAGCGCCAGCCGCGCATCACCACGCACGGCCCAGTAATGTATGCCAGCGAGAGGAACAAGCGGCGCAAGCAAGCGTACATCCGATGGCAACCCCCACGGCAACGCCGCAAAGAACGTCAGCAGGCCAACAGAAAGGGCCGGAACCATCGCACGATAGATGCTCATCACTCACCTTTGCGCGTTTGCCAGTTGCCACCACGCCCCGTGTAATCCAATGGCGCAGGAACCGCTCCCGTCACCAAATCAAGTGTCGGCATGTCGTGAAAAAGAACGCTTAGATATTCAAGTTTGTCGACATTCGCGTTGAGGTGTACGCGCAGGCCCTCGGGGGTCGCAACGACCATTCCGATTGGCAGACCGCGCGGAAAGAAACCGCCGAGACCGGATGTTGAAACAACGTCACCATTCGAAATCGAGGCCTTGTCGGGGATATAGGAAAGCTGCGGCAAGACCCGATTATCACCCGACAAAACGGCCCGCACGCTTCTCTTGCCGACAAACACGGCGACCCGGCTGCTTGGATCAGTTAAAAGCAACACGCGCGCCGCCGTCGCACTGACTTCGACAACCCGCCCAACCAGGCCTTCCCCCGATAGAACCGGATAGCCGGATTTCAATCGTGCTTTCGCACCGGCATTGATCAGCGCGCTTTGCACGAGGGCGCCGGGGGACTGCGCGATGACACGAACCGTCACAAAGTCCGCCCGCTGGTCCCGAACGACCCGCGAGATCGCCGAAAGCTCCTCCAATTTGCGCTCGAGCTCTCGCGCACGCCATTGCCAGCTCTTGAGCTTTCGGTTTTCGTTGCGCAATTCGGAAAGCTCACCGGAGTGTAGGAAAAACGCCTCGACGCGATTGCCCGCCCATCGCAACGGCTCCATATAGACTTGAACCGTACCGAGAACAGGTGCCGCGTACTCGAGTAAGCGCAGTCGTGCATCTTGAACGGCAGGATGACCAAGCCGGCTCAAGACCATCAGCCCGGCCGCCAGAACCAGAAAGATTGGCACCGCGGCCCGTTGACGCGACCCGCGCTGCGATCGCTCCTCGCCGCTGGTCATATAGATATGGCGTTCACTACGGCGCACGCGTTTAATCATAGATCCCCCGTCAACCAAGCCCCGCTGACTGCTCCGATTGCCCCCTTTTGCTTGCCTCCGTCCACCCGGCCGCTAGGGTCGAATAAGCAGATGTTGACGGCCCGACAAGTCCTCAAGCACGGCGGCCGACCCCAGTACAACACAATGCATCGGGTCTTCTGGCAAGTGAAACGGCACACCAAGCCGGCGTTGTAGCTCGACTTCTATGCCGTCCAGCAACGCGCCGCCCCCCGTTAACCAAATTCCGCGATTGCAAATTTCGCTGGCGATGTCGGGCGCCAGTTCCTCAAGCGTCTCTTGAATAAATTCGGCCAACTCATCGAGCGGTTTCTTGAGCGCTTCGGCGATATTCTCTGAATCCAACACAATGCTCTTCGGCCGGCCCGATCGGAGATCCGCGCCACGAATGTGAATCTCAACCTGCTCGCCACGCCGATGCGCAAGAGCCGAGCCGGCTTCGATCTTGATGCGCTCGGCATTGTTCTCGCCAATAAGTAAACGATGTTTACGGCGCACGTAGCGAATGATCGCTTCGTCCATGGCATGTCCAGCACAGCGCTCGGACCGGGCATCCACTACCTGGCCGGTCGCAAGGACAGCGATGTCCGCAGTTCCCCCGCCGATATCGACCACCATGGACGCTGACTGCTCTTCAATCGCAAGCCCCGCGCCGATCGCAGCAGCGACCGGCTCCTCGATAATGTAAACCTGACGCGCACCAACAGAGACGGCCGTCTCGTATACCGCGCGCCGTTCCACGGGGGTCGCACCTGCCGGCACGGAAATGAGGATGCGCGGCCGCCTGAAACCGAGCATCTTCTTCGTGCGCTTGATGAACTGCCGCAACATCTCTTCGGTCGCCACAAAATCAGCGATAACACCATCGCGCATCGGACGCAGAGCTTCGATACGATCCGGCGTACGTCCAGCCATCTGCTGGGCCTTTTGACCGACCGCCACCACCTCGCGCGTCAACCCGCCGTTGCGGACAGCCACGACCGACGGCTCGTCGATGACGATGCCGCGGCCGAGAACATGCACCAGCGTATTCGTGGTACCGAGATCGATCGCGATATCGTCTGAAAACGCCTTCCCTACCTCCAAGCGCATCTCGTGTCCGCTTCCTTGACGCGGCGCATGTCTCATCTGCTGCGACCACGTGCTCCAACAAAAGAGCAACTTGCGTGCCGCCGCAACGAATTAAGAAAATTGCGCCGTTAACGTGCTCTGCGTCGGCGGGAACCGCCAGCCCCCGTGCTCCACCACACCTTGAGGTTAACAGAAAATCCACCCGGACTTGCGCCCGAGGCATTCGGATCTTGGAGCCGAAGGAAAGAACACAGAGCGGAGGGAGAGCCCCTCCGCCCCGTACCGGCCAGCATCAGCCAACCTGTTGGGCTTGCGCCGTCTTCTGCCGCTTGACCAACAGCTTATTGAGCGCCGAGACATAGGCCCGCGCGGAGGCCACCATGGTATCGGTATCTGCACCCCGGCCGGTCACCAGCCGTCCGTCTTCCTCAAGTCGCACCGAAACCTCGGCTTGGGCATCCGTGCCTTCGGTGACGGCGTGCACCTGGTATAGGTCGAGCTTCGCCGAATGGGGCACGAGGATCTTGATCGCGTTAAAGGTTGCATCGACAGGTCCATTTCCGGACGCCTGAACAGTCTGCGAAGCCCCATCGATCTCGAGCGTCAGCGTCGCCGATTGTGGCCCCAGCGTACCTGAGATCACCTGAAGCTCTGCGACCTTCATACGATCGTGCATGTGCGCGATCTCCTCGTCGACCAGCGCTTCGATATCCTCGTCGTAAACGTGCTTTTTGCGATCCGCGAGCGCCTTGAACCGCACAAAGGCATCCTCGAAGGCATTCTCGCCAAGATCGTAACCGAGCTCCTTGAGCTTCTGCCGGAAAGCATTTCGGCCCGAATGCTTGCCCATGACCAGAGAGGTCTTGGCGACCCCGACCGACTCCGGCGTCATGATCTCGTAGGTCTGCTGATGCTTCAGCAAACCGTCCTGGTGAATGCCACTCTCATGCGCAAACGCATTCCGCCCGACGATGGCTTTATTGTACTGCACGGGGAAGTTAGTAACGGCGGACACGAGCCTAGACGCGCGCGACAGCATCCTCGTATCGATTTGCGTCTCGTACGGCATAACATCATGCCGTGTCTTGAGCGCCATGACGATCTCTTCGAGCGCCGCGTTTCCAGCGCGTTCACCGATACCATTGATCGTGCATTCGATCTGACGCGCACCGCCATCGAGAGCCGCCAGCGAATTGGCTACCGCCAAGCCGAGATCGTTGTGGCAATGCGTTGAGAAACGTGCCTTGTCGGCATTTGCCACGCGCTCACGCACCGCACGGAACATCGCCGCGTATTCGTCTGGCGTCGCATAACCCACCGTGTCCGGCAGATTGATTGTCGTCGCCCCACCACGGATCGCCATATCAACACACTGGCACAAGTAGTCGATCGGTGTGCGCGTCGCATCCATCGCCGACCACTCAACGTCCTCGACCAAATTGCGCGCCCGCGAAACAGTCGCCTGGATGATCTCCAGCACCTCCGCCTCTGTTTTCTTCATTTGATGAGCCAAATGAATAGGCGAGGTCGAGACAAACGTATGGATCCGGCCGCGGCGCGCACCGCGCACCGCTTCCCCGGCCCGGTCGATATCCGCATTGATCGCCCGCGCAAGTCCGGCGACGGTAGCGTTCTTGGCGCGCTTGGCAATCGCAGCAACCGATTCAAAGTCACCGTCGGAGGCAATCGGAAACCCGGCTTCGATGATATCGACACCCATGGCGTCGAGCATGTCGGATACTTCGAGTTTTTCCTCGAAGGTCATGGTGGCGCCGGGGCACTGCTCGCCGTCCCGCAGTGTTGTATCAAAAATGACAACCTTGTCGGAGCTGACGGACGGACCGCCCGGTGAGGCCTTATCTGGCGCACTGCTCATCTGATGTGTTCCTTAGCTTGGCAGCCCCTGCAATAGGTCGCGAAAGGGCCGATTTCGTTCCCTTTGTCACGTCATCCCCTGAGCGAAGGTCCTGAGGTACAGCCTCATGACCCCTTGGGCTCAGGGGCCGGTAAGGAGCAGGGAAAGAAGCGTGCTGAGCGGGGCCGGCCCACGCCGACGCGCCCCCGGCCGGTGCGCCAGGGTCTCAAACGATCCGCATCTGGTGGCCCAAAGGGTCATTTTTCGCGGTTTCCGCTCGTCGCTACGAATTCGGTTCTCTTAAACTAAGCCAAAGCAGTTGACAAATTGCAAGGCCCCAGGAGACGCGGATAAGGCGACCCCCAAAAGCCCTCAAGCCAGCCCGAAAAGGCGGCCGCAAATCTCTCAAAAGACCAACACACCTTCCCCGACACGCACGGCATACCCCCCAATACGAACGTTTGTCAGCGCGCCCCCACCGACGGATAGCGTCAAGGCGATCGCGCTCGGCCGGCCCATTTCGAACCCTTGTTCCAAAAGCAGCGTGTGCACTCCATCCGTGAGCCCGTCGAACATGCCGACAACCCCCGCAAAGCAGACCGCCGCCGAGCCCGTCGCCGGGTCCTCAGGAATACCAACATCAGGCGCGAACATGCGCACATGGAACGATGACGTCGAATGCTGGCAATGGCGGGTATAGAGATAGGCCCCGACAATACCCTGATCCTGGAACGCCGCACCCCAATGCGCCGCCGCGACCCGCGCGCGTTCAATGGCTTCAAGCGAGCCCACCGGGACAAAGGCAAAGGCATTGCCGGCGGCAAAACACGTCGGCCGATGATTTTCGAAACCGATTTCCGACGGAATGAGCCCAAGCCCCGCGGCCAAAGTTTCAACCGGCGGCAGCTCTCCCGCCTCGGCCGGAAGCTTCGGCGCATCGAATTCGGCAAACGGCGCCATCTCAGGCCGCACGCGCACGCCAACACGCACAGTCCCGATAGCCTGCTCAAGCACGACGAGCGCATCGTGCTCGCCATTTCCAGGTGGCGCCCGAAGTTCCGCAATCAGCGTGGCAGCACCCACGCTCGGATGCCCGGCAAACGGCAGCTCCTTGGCCGGCGTAAAAATCCTGAGACGCGCCGTATGAGCCGGCTTGGTCGCACCCTGAACAAAGACCGTCTCGGACAGATTGAGCTCACGCGCTATGTCCTGCATGGTTTTGTCAGGAACGTCATCCGCGTCGACAACAACCGCGAGCTGATTGCCGCCAAACGGCACATCGGTGAAGACATCCAAAGTGTAGTAGGTAAGCCGCATGCCGTCCTTCGTTGGTAAAAGCGCGCGCAATCTGCACCAAACCCCGGCCCGCTCCTAGATGAACCGGGCAACACGTCCGCGTTATTCATGGGTCTTGAAGAACATGGCAGACAAGCGCACGGGCATAATCCGGAACAGCCAGCCCATCGAGGTCAGCCGCTGATCGCACCAGCACCACCTCTGTAAGTTCCGATTCGGCATCTTCGGCAAGATGCGCCTCGATATGAGCAAGCAGCGCCTCCGCCGGATCCTGAAATCGAAATTCGGCAGCGAACGACACCAGTACCCCCGCACGCGTGAGCCAATACCCCGGTCGACGCTGAGCCGTCCCCACATCAAGACCGGTCTCCTCCGCCACCTCGCGCCTGATGCTGCCATCAATATCGACCCGGCCATCGGGCCCGACATCGCGATCGTCGATGAACCCGCCCGGCAGATAAGCGAGACCCGAGTTGATGTGGCCCTCCCGCTGCCGGCCGAGAAGCACATAACCTTCTGATGAGCGAAGCAAGGCCGAACCGAACGCATCCTGCACACTCACATCTGCAAACCCGGTTTCGCGCCAATAGAGATAGCTTTTGAAATCTGTGCGTAAGAGCTGACCTTTAAAGACGCCGGCCTCAAGCGCGGAAGCATGTAAGAGATGAATACGCCCATTGAAGAATGCGGCGTTTTCGCGTGAACGCCGCCCCCAATGGGTGTCGATCTCACGGGCCTTCTCACCAGCGAACGGCCACGCCGTACCGGTCACCTTGAGCTCGCAGCCGGTGATCAATTGCGGTGTAGGTAGGCTCTTTTTTGCGGGTGGCACGTTACCCCCATGTCAAGTCGTCGATTCCTGTCACAACGATCCACACTGAAACATGACCGGCAATGCTTGCTCCGGGTTTGCACCCGAAGGGTAGAGAACCAAGGTCCATCCGATCGATCGACGCCTGCCGCGCCATGGAACGCACCTTCAAACCCACAAGGTTAACGGGACGTTTACCAAATTGGAGCCTGATGGAAGAGGAACGAATAGGGTTCAGCGCCTCGAGCCCGTTCGCACGTCCTCGGTTTGTAATGCGTAAGGACCCCGAATATGTCGGCACGTTCCCGCCTCAGCACCTCAACAGCCATCCTACTGTTGTTCCTTCCAACAAACTCCCATCTGGCACATGGACAGAGCCCGGGATACGGCCAGGAGCCCTTCCAGCCGCCCGCCTATGCAGGACTTTACGACGACCCCTACCGTCGCCCACTCGACGGCTCCTACCGCTATACGCCCCCCGCAGAAGTCGCGCGCTGGAGCGGCCTTTATCTCGGCGCACACATCGGCGCGGGATACGGGGACTCGGAACTCTCAGGCCTCGGCAGCTCCGATCTTAGCACAAGCGGATTCGAAGGCGGCCTTCTCGGCGGCTACAATTTCCAGATGGGAAAGGTCGTCGCCGGCTTTGAAACGGATATCAGCTGGACGGCGATAGACGGCAACGAGATCAGCCGCGGCACCGCCTTTTCGGCCGACCACGACTGGATGTCGAGTTTCCGTTTCCGGCTCGGCTATGCCATGGACAACTGGATGATCTACGGTACGGCCGGTCTGGCACTCACGAGTTTCGATTTGGAAGCCTTAGGATCCGGCACCCGCATTAGCTCATCAGAAACGTTGACAGGCTACGCCGCTGGTGCCGGTGCCGAGTATGCCCTGACCAACAACATGAGCCTTAAAGGCGAAGCACTTTATTATGACTTCGAGGAAAGCCGGTTCTCATCTTCCGGTTCAAGCGTCACCGTAGAGCCGGACGTTTTGACGGTGCGCGCAGGCATAACTTATCGCTTCGATTAAGCCAGCAAGCGGCGACTTTTTGTTTTTGAGAAACGCCGTCCCTTTTGCTCATTCTCCGCAAAACAAACAAAAAGTTATTCCATTTGCGTCAGCGACCTATTTTTGTCGCAGTTTCACGGCCCAATTGTTTATGCGGAAGCAATCGGTAGAAACCGAAACCGCAACACTCGTGGACATGCCTTTGGAAAGCAATGTAGCGGAGATGAATTCGAGGGGCGGCGCGGCTGGCAATGACCATCCGCCATTTCACAACAGGTTCGAATAGACCCTTTCGGGCTGCGGCCAGCGCCGCAAGACGAGGGCTTGTCATTTAACGAGTTACGCCAGGGGTCAACAGCTGCCGGCAGCGGTCCCGCACGCCGCTACCGGTTCGCTCCTGGCCATTCCGGACGGAGCCTCAGGCTTCGTACGGAACGGGCGGCGGAGACCCCCGCTTCTCCGCCGTCTGCCCCTTCACCATAGGCCATCCACCGGGGCAACAGCCCCGATCGATGTGCCTTGCTGCCGGGAGGCTCGTTGAGCCGCACCGCCACACCCCCTCCCCAAAGTGGTTTGGCGGGTCTCTCGGCAGTCTTAGCCAGAATTCAATCTGACAAACGCCTTACAGACACCCCAGACCGGGAATGCCGCAGACGTAGGTATTCAAAAATGGATTGACGCAGCAGGCCTGGTCCTTGCCGCAACGCCATTTTTTGATCTTCCCTTGCGGGGTCTTGGCCTTGCACACCTTCACGCCGGAACCTGAGCCGGAGCCTTGGGCAACGGCCGGAGCCATCAGCGAAGGTCCAAAAGCAAGTGCAGCAGCGAGCACAAGAAACGACAGCAACGCAAACACGCGGATCATGACGAGTCTCCTCACGGAATGGACATTCCCACAAGCAAGACTATGGCGCCGCCTGTAGCCTCCGCGCAATGGCAGACGGGCACCACAACAGGCGAAAAGCTTTCAAGAGACCCGCGAATAGACGAATTTCGTTAGTTCTTGCCCTTATCGACCAGCTTGTTTTTGGCGATCCACGGCATCATGCCCCGCAGCTTGGCCCCCACTTCCTCGATCTGGTGTGCATCATTGAGGCGCCGGGTGGCCTTGAAGTTCGGCTGCCCCACTTTGCATTCAAGCATCCAGTCGCGTGTGAAACGGCCCGTTTGAATGTCGTCAAGAACGCGTTTCATCTCCGCCTTTGTCTCGGGAGTAATGACCCGCGGCCCCGAGCGATACTCGCCATACTCGGCCGTGTTGGAGATCGAGTAGTTCATATTGGCTATGCCGCCCTCGTAGATGAGATCGACGATGAGCTTAACTTCGTGCAGGCACTCGAAGTAGGCCATTTCCGGCGCATAACCCGCTTCAACCAGGGTCTCAAAGCCTGCGCGAATAAGCTCGACAAGACCACCGCACAGGACGACCTGCTCACCGAAGAGATCCGTCTCGCACTCTTCCCGGAACGTCGTCTCAATCACACCGGAACGTCCGCCGCCGACAGCCGATGCGTAGGAAAGAAACACCTCGTGAGCGTTGCCGCTCTTATTCTGGTGGACGGCAATGAGACAGGGGACGCCGCCGCCTTTGAGATACTCGCCGCGCACCGTATGACCGGGTCCCTTCGGCGCCACCATGCCAACATCAAGATCGTCCCGAGGTTCTATCAGGTTGAAATGCACATTCAGGCCGTGGGCGAACATCAACGCCGCTCCGTTCTTCATGTTGCCGGCGAGATGATTCTTATAGATATCGGCCTGCAGCTCGTCCGGCGTCAGCATCATGATGACGTCGGCCCATTTCGCCGCCTCCGCCACCTCCATCACCTTGAGCTTTTCCTTCTCCGCCTTTTCCGCCGATGCCGACCCCTTGCGAAGCGCAATCGCAACATCTTTGACGCCGCTGTCGCGCAGGTTGAGAGCATGCGCGTGGCCCTGGCTGCCGTAGCCGACAATAGCGACCTTTTTAGACTTTATGAGATTGATGTCAGCATCACGATCGTAATAGACGCGCATAGGTCTTCTCTTGTCTCTGATGTTTGCGGCGAAGCTCGCTTTGAGTTGTCGGGGAAACGCTACGGGACACCCCGAGCAGGTCGAAAGTGGGCGGACGTTACTACCTGGCCAGCGGCCAGATCAACGGTTTCCTCACTGGCCGAGGCCAGTTTTGCCCGCCGAATGAGCGGCATTTCCGCACTCCCAAACGCCCGGCCGGTTATTCGTTAGCGACGGGTTAACGGATAGGCAACGGATCATTGCTAACCTCTCGTCAACAACGGAGATATGCAATGTTTGTTCAGTCCCGCCCCCTGTTCCCCTTCGTCGCCTTGGCAGCAGCCTGTTCGACACTGCTCGCGGGTTGCAGCGGAGGGTCGAGCAAGGCCAAGCCCGCCAAGAAAGCCGAGCAGAGCGTTTACACCTCCACCGCAGACTGTGCCGACGCTGGGAAGATCACGATCGACGAATGCATCGACGCAATTGAGCCTGCAATTAGCGCACACATCAAAAAATCCCCGGTCTACAAGTCGCTGAAGCGGTGCGAGAAGGCGGAAGGTGCAGACCGCTGTGAGCGCGACGCAGGCGATTCCTACCGGCCCAAGCTGCGTGCTTTCCTCGTGACATTCGGCGCCAAACGCACCATTGCCGCTCCGCTCTACGCCACAAAAGACGGCACGAGCGGCTTCCGTAAGCTGGATAAGTCCGTCGTCTCCGGCCACAACGAAGACATCAACTTCTCATCACAAGCAATCGCAGCCTACAGCCAGTATGGCGAGAAGAAGAAGAAGAAGAAGATGTTCTAATCCGGCCAGACCGCACGACGCGGGCTTTGATCGGGCACAGATACCGCCAATCGCAACGCACATTACATGCCTTCGGGACCACGCCCGATGGCCGCAATGCCAGTCCGCGAGACTTCGACCAGCCCGAGCTCGGTCATGATGTTGATGAACGTCTCGATCTTCGTTGGTTTGCCCGTCACCGCAAACACAAAGTGCTCGATCGACGTATCGACCACCTGCGCCCGAAAGATTTCGGCAAGGCGCAGCGCCTCGATGCGCTTTTCCCCCTTCCCGGCCACCTTGACGAGTGCAAGCTCCCGCTCAATCGACTGTCCTTCCTGCGTAAGGTCGTGCACGCGATGCACGGGCACCATCCGTTCCAACTGATGCTTGATCTGCTCGATGACCGCCGGAGTACCCCGCGTCACGATCGTAATGCGTGATACGTGCTTCTCGTGCTCCGTCTCGGTTACCGTCAAGCTATCGATATTGTAGCCCCGCGCCGTAAAAAGGCCGATGACGCGCGCCAGTACGCCCGGCTCGTTGTCAACCAGCACTGACAACGTTCGCCCAACAGTCTCTTGCAGAACCGCAGGTCCCGAGTAGTGACTTTGCGGATTGGGGTTCGACATGAAAGATGACCTCTATTCGCTCTTTTTTGTTTTCGGTTTTCTCTTGCCCTTGGGTGCGGCCTCAAAGGTGGCATTGGGATAAACGATGGCGAGATAGACCGGCACACCGTGAACTTCGACCAACTCTCGAAACGAAACCGCGGATGCCGGCGCAATCTCGTAATGCCGGAAGGCTGCGGCAACCCGCTCGCCCATGACCTTCTTGATCCTCGCAGCGTCAGGCACACGCCGTCTCACGCGCGCATCGGCCGACATGGTCTCGTAAAGTGCGGCCAGGGAATGTGCGAGGATGAAGTCTTGCGCAATGCACGCTTCATAGGCACGCGAGTACTTGGAGGCAAGACGGTGCGTTCGGTAACACGCATCAATGAATTTGATCGCCTTTTGAGCGCCGCGGGACCGGTGCAGCTTTCCAATATGGACCGCCGCTTCCTTGATATTTTCAATCTGATTCCACTCTGGCGCCGCACCCTGCTCCTTGACCTCCTCGGCAGCACAAATATGTGTGCCCAGGATCAGACCTAGGGCAATCACAGGGCTTCGCAGACCTCGCCACCCATCATTGCTCACACGAGCACCTTGCCTTCCTTGCCGATGGCTTTGTCCACTTCTTCATCGGATATTTCTTCACCAAGCAGCATCTCGTTGTGGGCCTTACCGGACGGGATCATGGGGAAACAATTGGCCAAAGCTGCGACGCGGCAGTCAAAGATCACTGGCTTTTTCACGTCCACCATCTCCTTGATCGCGGAATCCAGCTCCGAGGGTTTCTCACAGCGAATGCCGTGCCAGCCGTAGGCTTCGGCGAGCTTCACGAAGTCCGGCAGGCTGTCGGTGTAGCTGTGAGAGAGCCGGTTGCCGTGCAACAGCTGCTGCCATTGGCGCACCATACCCATGTATTGGTTGTTCAAGATGAACACCTTGACCGGAAGATCGAATTGAACGGCAGTCGAGCACTCCTGAATATTCATCAGGATCGAAGCATCTCCCGCAATATCGATGACCAGAGATTTCGGATGCGCAAGCTGCGCACCGATCGCCGCCGGAAGGCCGTACCCCATGGTCCCGAGACCGCCCGACGTCAACCAGCGGTTCGGCTCATCGAAGTGATAGAATTGCGCGGCCCACATTTGGTGCTGACCAACCTCGGTGGAGATGTAGGCATCACGATCCTTCGTCAGCTCATAAAGCCGCTCAATCGCATACTGAGGCATGATGACATCTTTGGAGCTCTTGTACGAAAGAGAGCGCTTGGCGCGCCATCCGTCGATACTCTTCCACCATGCCTTCTGCGCAGCCTTGTCAAGCTGGTGCGCTTTGGCCTTCCACGTCCGCAACATGTCCTCGAGCACGTAAGCCACATCGCCGATTATCGGCAAATCCACGTGCACGTTCTTGTTGATGGAAGAGGGATCGATGTCGACGTGGATTTTCTTTGAATCTGGCGAGAAAGCATCAAGGCGACCGGTGATACGGTCATCGAAACGCGCGCCGATATTGATCATCACGTCGCAATCGTGCATCGCCAAATTGGCTTCATAGGTGCCGTGCATGCCGAGCATCCCAAGCCATTGCTTATCCGACGCCGGATAGGCACCAAGCCCCATCAGCGTCGACGTGATCGGAAAACCGGTAAGCCGCACTAGCTCACGCAACAGCTGGCTGGCTTTCGGACCCGAGTTGATGACGCCCCCACCCGTATAGAAGACAGGTTTTTTGGCCTTGGCCATCAGGTCGACTGCGGTGCGCACGGCGGCCTGCTCTGGCTTCACCTTGGGCCGGTACGTCTTGTGGGCGATATTCGACGGGCCAACATAATTGCCGGTCGCAAACTGTACGTCCTTGGGAATATCCACAACCACCGGCCCCGGACGCCCCGACTTCGCGATGTAGAACGCCTCGTGAATGACACGCGCCAGATCGTTCACATCCTTTACAAGCCAGTTGTGCTTGGTACACGGCCGCGTAATCCCAACCGTATCGCACTCCTGAAACGCGTCATTGCCGATCAGATGTGTCGGCACCTGACCGGTAAGACAAACAACCGGGACGCTATCCATCAAGGCATCCGTCAAACCGGTGACCGCGTTCGTAGCACCCGGCCCCGACGTGACGAGCACAACACCGGCCTTGCCGGTCGAACGCGCATAGCCTTCTGCCGCATGCACCGCCCCGCCTTCCTGCCGAACCAGGATGTGACGCACCTTTTCCTGCTGAAACATCTCGTCATAGATCGGAAGCACAGCGCCGCCGGGATAACCAAAGATGACCTCGACGCCCTGGTCCGCGAGCGCCTTCAAAACAATCTCAGCACCGGTCATTGTGCGTGCCATCTACCTTCTCTCCTGACGTCTTCGGCATTCGGCCGCCATGGTAGGCAAGCCGGTTTGGCGCCGGACCCTATGGACTCAACCTTGCGACGTCAAGACTAACAACAAATAAATGCGAAAAGAAGTGCTTAAATACTTTTCATTTATTGCGAAGAAATAGGTTTCCATGAACGCATATTACTCGAAATCCAAGTCAGCTGCCGCTTCACGAACTGGCGCGTTTCGGTTTTGGCCCGTTCGACCGCAGCATCCCGACCCACATCCCCGGCCAGGAGTTGTAGAAGCGGCCGAACACCCAACGCGCGCATGACCGGCAGCCCGAATGGCAGACCCAGCGCCGCCAAAGCCCGCACTTCCTCTAAGGCCCCCGCGTCCATCATGCGTTCGAAGCGCGCACCGCACCTCTGATAGAGGTCACCTCGGTCGGTCGCCACGACATAACAGTCTGCCTGATCGGACGTGAGCACAGGCGTTCCGGGCATCGCTTGCCAGTCCGCAAGAGACCGGCCCGTCGCATCAAAAACCTCAAGCGCGCGTGTCACACGCTGAGGATCGGTTGGGCTGAGCCGCCGCGCCATCTCCGGGTCACGCGATGCAAGTTCGGCATGCAATTCCGTTGAGCTCACCTGCTCCGCCATGTTGCGCCATTTCGATCGCACATCTACCGGTATCGACGGCACGGGCGACAGGCCTTCCATCAGCGCCTTGAAGTAGAGGCCGGTTCCCCCAACAACAATGGGGACACGCCCCGCTGCACGCGCTCGCGTAATGGCTTCGGCAGCCTCGCTGACAAATCGACCCGCCGAATAGGGATCAGCGCCCGCCACGTGCCCGTAAAGCAGATGCGGAACCCGCGACTCGTCAGCCGCTGAGGGCCGGGCCGTCAGCACCCGCAGCTCGCGATAGACCTGCATGCTGTCCGCATTGATGATGGTGCCACCGCGCGCCTCAGCCCAACGTAGGGCCAAAGCCGACTTGCCCGAGGCCGTGGGACCTGCAATGAGGATGGCGCGCTGCACTGTCATGCTGTTTCCATACTGTACTCGGACGCGTCCGGCCAAGCGCATTGCAAAGGCTTTCTACGAATGCGGTCTCCCTACACGCTAACGCTGACGGCAGCGCCCGCCTCGCAAGGGATAAGCGAAAATCTTATTGATCGCGTCCGCCAACGCCTTGAGGACAACGCAAGGCTCGACGGAAGATGGCTCGCGCCACACGAGGCATGGCAAACCGAGCTGATCCCGCAGGGCGACGCCACCCGCAACACTCTTCGTCAACGCATGCGTGATGCGATCGGACGAGCACCCGTCGACGTCAACCTCGTTGCCGGAACGCACGGTCGAGGCTCGAAAGCACTGCTCGTTTGCGACATGGAGAGCACAATCATCGAACAAGAGATGATCGACGAGCTCGCCGAGTATGCCGGCCTGAGAGAAAAGATTTCAGCGATTACGGAACGCGCCATGCAGGGCGAAATTCCGTTCGAAGACTCCCTGAGGGAACGGGTCCGAGCCCTAGAAGGACTGCCAACACACCTGCTCGACGACGTTTACGAAAATCACGTGACCGTTATGCCCGGCGCCGAAGCTCTCATTACAAGAATGAAAGCGGCAGGCGCCACATGTGTGCTCGTCTCCGGCGGCTTCACTTACTTCTCCCAACGCATCGCCGATCGCCTTGGCTTCGACTGCCACCAGGCCAACACTCTTGAAATCGCCGACGGACGGCTCACCGGACGCGTTACCGAACCCATTCTCGGCCGCGAAGCGAAACGTGAAGCCCTCGAACGCCTCGCGAAGTCACAGGGCGTGGACCTCGCGGCAACCGTTGCGGTCGGAGACGGCGCCAATGATCTCGACATGCTGAGCGCCGCCGGCCTAGGCGTCGCTTTTCGCGCCAAACCGCGCGTCCAAGATGCGGCCCTTGCCATGCCCAACGGCGCCGTCGTCACCCACAGCGACCTCACAGCGCTCCTCTACTTACAGGGCTTCGCAAGAGATAGCGGACCTGGCAAAACATCTGCGTAACCGCGCGAATGGTGCCCAAATCGCCGCTGGAAATTTCCATGTCGTGATAGAGTTGGCACCTGTAACGATACCGGCTCCACACCAAACGGACCACACCAGCATGTTCCCCATCATCTCAATAACGGGTCTCGAGAAAACCTATACCTCGGGTTTGCACGCACTTAAGGACATCAATCTCGAGATTGATAAGGGCGAAATCTTTGCCCTCCTCGGCCCCAACGGCGCCGGCAAGACCACGCTGATCAGCGCGATCTGCGGCATTGTCATGCCAAGCGCCGGCAAGGTGACAGTGGCAGGCCACGATATTGGTGCCGACTACCGGAAGACACGCGCCATCATCGGCCTTGTCC
Source organism: Hyphomicrobium sp. (assembly GCA_965222835.1). Taxonomy (GTDB): domain Bacteria; phylum Pseudomonadota; class Alphaproteobacteria; order Rhizobiales; family Hyphomicrobiaceae; genus CBDCUQ01. The sequence continues at coordinate 751,178 of CBDCUQ010000004.1, read as the reverse complement.
CGCAAGAACTTTCAACCGACATGTTCGAGACGCCTTTGGCCACGGTCACTCTGAGCCGCGGTCTATTTGGAAAGCCGTCCAATCCGGCCTTCGTCGAAAAGGTCTTGCGGGATCTCTCGCTGTGGGACAAGCGCGACAGCCGCATTGTGACACTTTCGGGTGGCATGAAGCGCCGTGTTCTCATTGCCAAAGCCTTGGCCCACGAACCGGAAATCCTGTTTCTCGACGAGCCGACAGCAGGCGTGGACGTCGAACTGCGCCAAGACATGTGGACCCTCGTACGCAATCTTCGCGAGTCTGGCGTTACCATCATTCTCACTACGCATTACATAGAGGAAGCCGAGGAGATGGCCGACCGCGTGGGCGTGATTGCCAAAGGTGAGCTCATCCTGGTCGATGAAAAAGCATCCCTCATGAAGAAGCTCGGCAGAAAAGAGCTCATCCTACAGCTTGCAGAGCCCCTCAAAGCCGTTCCAGACGCCCTGTCTCGGCACACGCTCGAGCTTTCTGCAGATGGGACAGAGCTCATCTATCACTACGACACGCGCGCCGAACGCACCGGTATCACCTCGCTCCTGAAAGATATGAGCGAAGCCGGTGTGAAATTCTCCGACCTCAGGACCGAGCAAAGTTCGCTTGAGGACATCTTTGTCGATCTGGTGAGGAGCGCAGCATGAATGTCCGGGCCGTAAAAGCCATTTACATGTTCGAAATGGCCCGATGGGGCCGCACACTCATGCAAAGCCTGCTCTCTCCCGTGCTCTCGACGTCACTTTATTTCATCGTATTCGGAGCAGCAATCGGCTCGCGCATTGCCGAGATCGATGGCGTTCCCTATGGCGCTTTCATCGTACCCGGCCTCATCATGCTCTCCGTGTTAAACGAGAGCATGTCAAACGGCTCCTTCGGCATATACTTTCCGAAGTTCACAGGCACGATCTACGAAGTCCTTTCCGCGCCGATCTCTCCAATGGAGATTGTACTTGGCTACGTCGGAGCGGCAGCCACCAAATCGATTATCCTCGGCCTTATCATCCTCGCAACGGCCACACTTTTCATTGAGCTACGCGTTGCGCATCCCATATGGATGATGGCGTTTCTAATCCTCACATCAGTCACCTTCAGCCTCTTCGGTTTCATCATCGGTCTCTGGGCCGATGGTTTCGAAAAGCTGCAGGTCATCCCGATGCTGCTAATTACGCCGCTCACATTCCTGGGCGGAACGTTCTACTCCATAAATATGCTGCCTCCGTTCTGGCAAAACGTGTCGCTGTTCAACCCGATCGTCTATCTGATCAGCGGTTTCCGCTGGAGCTTTTATGAAGTGGCCGATGTCAATATTGGCATCAGCCTTTTGGCCATATCCGGATTCCTAACCGTCTGCCTTGTGACAGTGTGGTGGATCTTCAATACCGGCTATCGGCTCAAGACTTAGATGACAACCCGGTCCTTCAGCCTGCTTAAGGCAGGACCCGACGCAACCGTCGCTGTCGCAAAGGCTCTTGCACCGGTACTCTGGCTAATCAGTTCGAGCGAGCAACATCGGCCGCCGAAGCAAACCCAGACATCACCTTTGGCAGCACGGTATTCGCGGCAGGACAGCTGTCAGAGCTCATGTGGTCGTAAAGTCCAACCACGTCACCGCGGAAGTGCTGAGCCTGGGCTCGGCGCGCCACCCCTGTTGCGATCGCACCATTGCTCCACCGCGCCCGGCAACTAAGGCGGCCCAGGAACTGGGTAATCTTGGAGCGATAATCCAACGTCGGAACCGCAGGCACGGGATCTGGAACCGCACCTGTCGTATCAGGCGCCGGGTTTGCCACGGGGGCCGCGGCCACTTCAGGCGCGCCCATCGCCTTCCAGCGAGCATGCTCACGCGCACTAGCCCACTTGGAAAGAGACGCGGTATCAAGAAGCGGCGCCAACGCTTCGGCGACCTGTTTCTTGGTCGTCTCATTGACGATGCTCTCAATTGTGCGTGTAAGCGCAGTATGGACATTCTCGCCCGGCACCCGCACCGCCATTTCCGAGAAGTCCGCCGTACCGGACGTATCCTTTTGCGGCGGCTTCGTCATCCACACCCCGACACCGCGAAAATCTGCACCCTCTACCTTGGCCCCTGCCAAATCGGTGCCTTCGATATAAGCCTGATAGAGCGAGGCAGCATCAAGGTCGGCATCACTGAATACCGCGGCTTGCATGCTAGCATAATTGAAAATGGCACCCTGCAAACTGGCCGAGGAAAAATCAGCAAAGTGCAGCTGGGCGCCCGTCAGATCCGCGCCTTGCATGGACGCGATTAGAAACTGCGCGCCCTGTGCCGTCACGCCGCCGGTGAGATCAGCCTTATCGAGATTGGCGCTGGAAAAATCGGTGCCCGTCAGATGCGAATAGGCAAGTGATACGCCAATAAGCGAAGCTTCCTCAAGCTTCGAGCTTCTAAGGTCGATACCTGTCATGTGCGCGCCATCAAGCCTGGCCCGCGAAAAGTCGGCACGCCTGGCGCTCGTACACTGCGCCGCCTTCCGGTCCTCAGTTAGGAGCAGGCCCGTCACGTCGGCGCAATGAAGCCAAGCCCCGCGCAGATCCGTTCCGATCAAGCTCGCACCCTGCAGATTGGAACCGGTGAGATCGGCCTGATGCAGGTCGGCCCGATCCAATCGCGCATATCTGAGATCACGGCCCCGCAATGAGACACTAGGCTCTCCGGGAGTCTGATCTTTGTCGACGACCAAGTCGGTGTCGGTGACGACGATGTTGCGCCGGAACAGTCCAAACAAAGTTCCATCGGAACTTGCGCCGAAGAAGGGAAGTGTGAATCCTCCTGCCGCTTGACTGCTGCGGGAAGCGGCATCTTCTTCTTCAGACGCGAACGTTGCCGTCGCAATCCGATCCATCGCTTCATTAGGTATCGTCGCAATAAACAACGAAAACATACCAACCAACGACAAAATGATCGTAGTCGCCAGAAAACTGATGGGATGCGCCGCCGTTGTCCGCAGGAAGGCCCTGATGAACGACGTCTCCGCCCGCATAAGAAAGACACCGATCAGAATCAGCATCAAAATGTCGAGCATAAGCGCAAGGCGATGCGTCCACGTGATACCGACATCGTGGTACGGCAGAAACACGACCTGTATATAGAGCAGCAGAACCACCGGCAGAATCACCAGCGTGAGCCAGGTCATACCGTGCAAGAACATACTCATAATGGCGCTGCGTTGCGGCCCTGCGATGGCTTGCACGAAAAAGAAATTATTAAGCTCAAGCCGGAGCGGGTGCGTGCGCTCCGCTGTCGGCTCCAAGAGCCGAACGGCATTGTCAAATTCGAGCGTCTCCTTTGCCAGCAGCACCACCTGCGACACCAGCCCGAGATGGAAAAGCACAAGGATAATCGGGGCAAAGTGGAAGAACTGGGTGAGCTGAATGCTAACCTGCAGTATGGGCAGGTTCACCGGCGTCTCTAGCAGAAGGTCGGCATGCGTCACGCCGGCAACGGCGACTGTGAGATACGTCATGACGAACAGGAAGATCAGCCAGGCCCGATGCGCCATATCTGATGATCTATTGACGGCTTCCAGAAGACTGTACGGATTGACCGGCGTTTCGACATCCGGCGCGACAGGCGACAGATCCGTCATCAGTTGTAACTCCCCGGTCCCAACCACCACACGTACACAAGATGGGGCAAACCATAGCGGAGAAAGTGTGACACGGGAACCGCCCAGGAGCCCGTGGTTAAAGCGCACCTAGCGCCATCTGATGGCGAATAATTCCCGATCCCCGTGCAACCCGCCATCAAAGTTGTCGCGAAAATGCAACATACCGGACGACAGTCGCTAACCACCCCGATACAGGACTGCGGATTACCGCCCGTTCGGGTCTTGCCTCCAGGGCACCCATAGAGCTAATCCGCGGCCATGGTCACTGCGTCGTCGCCCACATTATCGCCAGACCGAACATAAGGAACCGCACCACGTGTACAACTGCATGAAGTGCCCGGGCTACTGCTGCTCGTATCCCGTCATCCCCTTGAACAAGCGAGATGTCGAACGACTCGCAAAATACCATGACCTCTCCTTCGATGAGGCGCAGGCCAAATTCACCAAAAAGGGACACGGCCACAATCATATAATGCGCAGAAAAAAGGACGAGCACTACGGCCGCATCTGTCGGTTCTTCGACACCACAAAGCGCCGCTGCACCATCTACAAAGCCCGCCCCTCTACCTGCCGTGAGTTTCCCGGCAAGGGCCGTTGCGGGTATTACGATTTCCTCTCGTTCGAACGCCAGGCCCAGAACGATCCTGATTGGGTCGCCCTGACCGACAACGGCGACTGAGGGTCCGGCTTATCGCCGCCTCGCCAATAGGCTGCAGCGGTGGTAGCCTCCCGCGCCAGAGGGAGACGCCCATGATCACGCTCTATGGCTCTGGCCGCCGCTTCGGTCTTCCCGATGCGAGCCCGTTCGTCTCCAAGGCCGAAATCCTGCTCAAGCTGTGCGACGCGCCTTACCAGCGCGCCATCGCCGATTTCGGCATGGCCCCGAAAGGCAAGATCCCATTCATAGGCGAAGACGGGCAGCTACTAGGCGATTCGACCTTCATTCGCTTCCATCTCGAACGAAAGTTCGGCTTCGATTTCGATGCCGGTCTAACACCGCAAGACCGCGCCACGGCCTGGGCTTATGAGAAGATGAGCGAAGATCACCTCTATTGGGGCATCGTGCATTCCCGCTGGACGGTTGAAGAGAACTTCGACAAAGGCCCACGCAGCTTTTTTGACGACGTCCCCGCCCCGTTGCGCCCCTTCATAATCATGATGGTCAGACGAAGCGTGCGTGCAAGCCTCAAGGGCCAGGGGTTCGGACGCCATAGCAAAGCAGAGATCGAAGCCTTGAGCGCGCGCGATCTCGACGCCATCTCTGTCTTTCTCGGCACCAAACCCTGGTTGATGGGCGACCGCCTATGCGGCGCCGACGCAGCGGTCTGGTCTATGGTCGCCGGTGCCTTGTGCAAACAATTTGAAACGCCGATCCGCGACGAAGCCGAAAAGCATCCCAATCTCGTCGCCTACCGCGACCGCGGCATGCAGCGGTGGTTCCCTGAGTTGGTGAGGTGAGCCAAACCAAGTCCACATCTTACTTCGCAGCAAAGTTGGGCCACACATACACAACACGGCAGCAGCAACAGGCAATCGCGCGCGGATGCAATGTCGTGGATGCCGAGGCCGGTTGGACGTTGGATCCCGGGGTCAAGCCCCGGGATGACAGTTGTGTTTTTTTGCGACTGCAGCGGTAGGTATGGCGTTCTCGCACCCCTCTCATGTCATCCCGGCATTCAATGCCGGGATCCAGGGTGCCTCAATCTCCGCAATCAGAATTCGGGCGCATAAGTGAAACACCCCGAGCCCCGAAGCGTTTTCAACGCCGGGGTAACTTCAGTTTTTGTCAAAGAGCATCCCCTAACAGGGGATAGAGCGGTGACGCCTCGTATAAGAAAAGATAGATGCGGCCTTCACCGCTCTACCGCGTGCGACGGGGGTGGGCCCCCTTTTCAGACCGTTGGCATACCATCCCTGCCGCGCATCGTTACGGCAGTTGGATCATCATTTCTCATGACCGGCAGCGGCCCCCATGACCACTGAAGGGGCATGGCGTACCTAGCACGCTCCCCTCCGCTCCCAAACTCCCAGCTCGAGCCTGGGCCCTGGTCGTGTGCGGCGGGATGCGTGGAAGTATGCGGGAGGTTTTGGAGGCGGGGATTAAATTTTGGGGTGTCGGCTCAAATTCTTAAAGTCGACGCGTTGCACGATAGAGGGAAATGTCAGCGATGGACCAGCAGGAGACTTCACGGCCGGCAGAGGATTCCAAATGAATATTGTCTGACGTCGGAAAGATGATACTAGACGGGGAGTAATCACCCTTGGAAAACGATAGATAGAGTGTTGGCCGTGTCTGGAAAAATTTTCATTAGCTATAGGCGCGATGACTCTCGAGCTGACGCCCGAAGCATTTATCAATTTCTTCAGAAGGCATTCGGAGAAGATCGCTTATTCATTGATGTCGATAGCATCGACAAAGGGAAAGATTTTCGGAGCGCAATTGCAAGCGACCTTGAAGACTGCGCTGTCATGTTGGTTCTCATCGGCAACAACTGGCTGGACGCACGAACCGAAAATGGAAGGCGGCGTCTAGACGAGCCGAACGACTATGTCCGACTTGAAATTGCGTCAGCTCTTAGCAAATCGATCCCGGTCATTCCAATTCTGCTTGACGGCGCAAAAATGCCTTTGTCCTCAGATCTGCCCGATGATCTAAATCAACTGGCCTTTCGGCAATCTGCACGAGTAGACCATGAAACCTTCGCGAATGACCTCTCATCTATCGCGAAGAGTCTGTCTGGAATCGTTCGTCCAAGTCGCACAAAAACGTTAGTAGGAGCCAGCATTGCTTTGCTGCTGCTCGTAGGTTTTGCGACCTACTGGACTCTGTCTCAACGTAGCTCTGTAGAACCCGCTACTGACCAAAGCGGTAAAGCCACGACCAAGAGAGCGTTCACGTCATTTGAAGAAAACACCGACATGCCAGGCGGTGACTACGCAAGCCATCGCCTCCAAGGCAGTAGCCCGACACAATGCCAACAAATGTGCTCGGAAGATCAACGGTGTCTAGCCTGGACCTATGTGGCGCCAGGATATCAGGAAGAAACAGCCGTCTGCTGGTTGAAAAACCAAGTGCCAAAAGGCAAGCGCACGGATGCTTGTTGCACCTCTGGGGTCGCCTACTACAGGCGCCCAACTACGAACGATTGAACTGGGAATATGACCAGCGAGAAAATCCCGAGAATTGCTCCGATCAATGGAGGTTCCGCGGTCTTAAGGATTCTCAAAGCCAAATTCTATTGGTTGCCGAATATCGGTGGAGGAGTTGCCGGGGGCGGCAGGCCGTCACTCTCTCCGCTCCCTCCAAAGTCTGTTGCTGGCGGACCACCAAATAGATCTCCATATCCTGGCAACGGTTGTGGTGTTGGAGGAGGCGTATATTGGTCGTAACCGTAGCCTGTCGGAGGTGCTGTCGTTGGAGGCGTCGTAGGCGCAGGTGCGTAGAAATCTGCACTCGGTCCATGGTCAAAGTCTCGTGAGCGACCAAATAAATCTCCATTTCCTGGCAACGGTTGTGGTGTCGGAGAAGGTGCATATTCGTCGTAACCGCCGTTTCCTCCTACAGATGGCGTAGGGGCCGGTGCGTATCCAGGCGTCGTACCCGAGAATGGATCTTGCCGAGACGAATGCGAACCTGTGCACGCACCAAGTCCAAGCACATCCTCTGGCCCCAACGCAGGCGCCAAGTGGAAATAATTATCTCGTTCGCAGCACGTGACGGGATCGCTTTGACATCCGGCAACACTCGCTGCAACAAAGCGCTTGCAATAGACTTTTTGTACGCCGGTATGGGCGCTGCATCCTTTTTCTTGGAGTCTCTCGACTTGATTCCAGTCGATAGCGTGCGCACCAGAAGAGGCACACATGGATGCGCCGGACACGAACGCTGCGGCCACGCCCCAAGCGATTGATTTGAAGTAAGCATCGCGTAGGCCAATAGGCCTCATCTCACTAAGTTTCATTGATCAGCGTCCTAGCCTTTGGGTCATGTCGGGCCTGCGCAGAATCTTATTCCGCACAACGTCAGTCACTGTACTGATGATAGCGCCCATGAGGTTCAGTGGCAACGTGCCATCAAGAGAGTTCCCGGCTACTTCACAATTTCTATTTGAGTAGAACTCCAGTTTCAAAGCGCCCTCGCCAACAGTGCCGAGTTGGTGTTCAGAAGAGAAACTCTTACGGAATGCGGCAGACTACAGATGGCAGATGTCTCAATCGGGTCACAAGCGAGCCCACTAGCGTGTTCGTAGTGCGACCGCTTCGCTCTTCACAGCAGCCAGAATTGTTGTGGCGCGCCGATAATATTTCAAGCGCTATCTAGCCCCACCCTTCACCTCGCGTCGCGTTCGATGAAGCATACCGCCTCGACAACCCTGCAGATTCCAATTGACGGATGCCAACGGACAACGTCAGCTTGGCTCTTGCCATAGCACCGCAGCAGGCATTTCAAATTGCGAGACCACGAAATGGGCCCGCATCCACATTGGCCACGAAAACACAGCACAAAAGAGGAGTCCCGATATGCCCCATCGCCATCGCTTGGTCGTCGTCGCGTTATCGGCAGCCTTTGCAAGCCTCTGTTTCACCCCGCCCGCGAGCGCGGCCAAGGTCGACGGAACTTGGAGCATGGTCGCCGTGACAACCAAGGGACATTGCGGCGTGGTTCCGATTGGCCTGCGCATCAAACGCGGCCGGCTTCAGGCCACCAGTGGCTGGTTTGCATTTTACCCGATTAAAGTGAGTGGACGCGTGGCCCCGCGGGGACAAGTGCGCTTGAAGGCCGTGGCAGGCCCCCGCATAGCCCATGGCACGGGACGCTTCGGCAAGTTCCAGGGAAAGGGAACATGGAAGGGCCGCGGCCCGTCAGGCCTCTGCTCGGGGTACTGGAACGCAAGCCGGTACTAACCGGGGCACAGACCCGCCCCGCAAAGACGGATCGGTACGCTTGGTGAGCAGGCTTCAGTCGCGCGGCACCTCCAGGCCCGGGCGCAGCATAGCGACAATGTTTTTCGCGTACGCCTCGTCATAGGGATACTTTGTCCCTGACAAAAAGCGATACCAGAACGCGCCATGAATGATATGCGCCAGCGCGTCCTCGTCGAGATCCTGGCGGAATTGACCCAAAGTGTAGCCATGCCGGAGGATACGCCGTAGCGCCGTGCAGCGAACTTTGTGAACATTGGCATAGAGCTTCCGCTTGAATTCGGCATCGAGCTGTGCCTCGGCGATCAAACTGCGCACACCTTTGGCAACGAGATCATCACGCATGAACGCGAAGAAGCGCACGAGATCCGCCTCGAGGTCAGAAAACGCGTCTTCGGAAGCAATCAGAGGCGGCATGCGCTTCAGCGAATGCTCGGTGAAGGCCTCCAACACCAGATCCGCCTTCGACGGCCACCAGCGGTAGATCGATTGCTTGCCGACCTTGGCCGCGCTTGCAATTGCATCGATGGACACGTCGCGATAGGCACGCGCCCCGATCAGCGCGACAGCCGCGTCAAGGATCGCCTGGCGTGTCTCCGCACTGCGCGGCCGGCCGGGGGGCCGCCGCCTCTGCGGCTTATGTAGAGCGTCGGTCGTCGCCAAGAGCACCTCCTTACCCAAATCAGATCTTCTTATGATACGGAACGTCTCGTATGTCAACGAAAGGGCGGATCGGACGTGCGGTACGCCCCATCACAGCAACCACCAACGCCCGCGCATAATATGCTGTAATTAATACATTTTTATCCGATCACGCGCCATCACGAACCACCCACGTTTTTGTGAATACGAAACGGTCCGTTTTCTATTGCTATTACGTTACGGATCGTCTAGTTTCCAAATCACCGGCGGCGATGAGGCCCCCGGGCAGTCAAACGCAAACATTCAGGAGATACAGAAATGAAGCCCCTGTTCGTCATCGCCCTCTCGGGCATCGCCATCGCCACGGCAACTGTCGCCACGGCCAACGCCGACACCATCATGGTGCACGGTTACCAGGGCACGGCTTACGGCACAAAGTAAGCCACCCCTGACCAATCCCTGACATTGAAACCAAACCCCAACGCTTAGGAGACCCCCCATGTCCAAGCTCATCTCGACCGCAATTGTCGCCCTCGCCCTCGCAAGCGGCGCGGCAACCGCCAACGCCAACACCATCATGGTGCACGGCTACCAGGGTACCGCTTACGGCACAAAGTAAGCCCGCGCGTTCCTGTCCCTGGGGCCTTGCGGTTCGACCGCAAGTGCCCCAGCGGATGCGAAAGCGAACCCAACCAAAGCCGCACACGTCTCCAATCTCAGCCAATAAGATCACTGCGTTGAAGTCCTCAGCCTTTCTCACCGTCGGCGCTGCCCTTTCGGCCGCGACAATGCTGGCATTGGTCCTGGTCACGGCACCATCAAGAGCAAAGGTACCGGAAGAGACCCCGAGCCGTGTTGTGTTCAATCCCGCAACATAGGAATTCGATCATGAGCAAGACACCGTTTGCCGTCGTCGCCCTCGTGGCATTGTCCGTTTTCGCTGGCCCCGCCGCCGCCGGGCCGGAAGTCAACACCGCGCCCGGCGATGTGATCTTCGACGGCGAACCAGCCCCCGGCCTCGCCGCGCACGGATATGACGTCGTCGCCTATTTCACAGACAGCAAACCCACCAAAGGGGATCAGCGTTTCACCGTCATTCACCAAGAGGCGACCTATCGTTTCGCCAACAAAGCCAACCTTGACGCCTTCAATGCAAGCCCAGCCAAGTACAAACCAGCGTATGGTGGCTACTGTGCCTACGGCGTATCATTGGGTGCCAAGTTCGACGGCAAGCCCGACTACTGGAAAATCGTCGACGGCAAGCTCTATTTGAATCTGTCACGCGACGCCCAAAGGGCCTGGAACAAGGATATTCCCGGCCACATCGTCAAGGCCGATACAAATTGGCCGAAGATTGTAGACAAGAAACCATCTGAGTTGCAGTAAGGCCCGAGCAGCGACGCACCAATCGACGTGCGCCGCTCTCACCAGAGTTTCAGTCCCGACCGTCGTGCTGATGCCCATAGTCGGGCGTGTGCCATGAAGCCCAAGTGCGGCACAAGTTGCACCCGAATATTGATTGTCGAGATTGAGGCACCATGGATCCCGGCATTGAATGCCGGGATGACATTAAAGGAGTGCGAGAACAGAGGCGCGAGAGAACGCCCTATCCGTCGCGACAGTCGCGAAAAACATAACTGTCATCCCGGGGCTTGACCCCGGGATCCAGCGTCCAATCGGCCTAGGCATCCGCTATTTTGTATCCGGATGCCGATGGCGCCGGACCTGAAACTTCCGACCATCTTGATGCGCCGAACACTGTAGTCACAAGACATAAGTTCGACCGTGCGGAGATTGGCAATACAGGCCCTTGTAGCCAACGCCACATCGAGTCAGCGCCCACGCATCTGTTTGCATCTGTTTGAATGACAAGCGAATCCCGCTGAGGTTGCGGCGCCCCAATGTTGCCGCAATGCACCACCTTTTGCCATTTCCGTCCTAACCAGCGTTCCTAGAGACCTCATTGCGTTGAACATTTCAAACGCGTGTGCATAACTCCTCTTCTCTGTTGATATTCTGGCAAAGGCTATTGACGGAGTCCGCCCATTTTTCGGGGCGATTCGATCAAAAGCGCACGGAGCACGGTTCGGCTGACGGGCGCACCAAGATAGGAAGTGGGGAGGCCCATTCTTCTCCCTCACTGAACGAACCGGCAAAACTTTCAACGGGGACGGCGAGGGAAGCCGTTTCTCAAGAATTCGCGTCACGGCCTGCGTCTTGGGTCGTGAAACTGGCTGTGCGGCCGCGCAGCCAGAACGGGTAAGTTTTGCGTAGGTGTCGTCAAATGTTTATGCGTTGGTTGCGTTCTAATAGCGTCCTTATTGCGTTTATGGCCACGATTTTCGTGATTGCCGGGCAAAGCACCGCACAGGCCCAGGCCAACGGTAATGGCGGACTGAATTGCCAGGGATGGACGCTTCCCGGAGATCCCAATGTGCTCGATCAACAACAGAACAACAATCTTGACGTCACATGTAACGGCAACTGGTCAGAGGTGCAGTTGCTCTGCAGAGATGGAAACGACTGCGGCTCTCTGGTTACTACAGCCCCACTTTCGGCCGCCGATTCGCCTCAGGACAATCTCTTTTTTCAAAGTGTGCCTTCAGATGTGATGATCAGGGTCTGCAATCCCAACCTCTCTTCGACCGGTGGGGGCAACAATGACGAACCCGTTCAATATGATCTTGACGGTATTGGGAACAATCTAACGCTCAACGAAAATCAGGGCATAATCACACACAACTTCGAGGCGACGATGACGAATCCGCCCCACAGCATTGGGGTGGATCACACTGGCGGAAGCCCGGATGACTTTGGTGCGTTGGCTTATCAGGTGAAGTGCACGCCCAGGGGCGACTTGAAGATCATCAAGAACACCAATGGTGGCGACGGCTCATTCACCATTGTCGCCGATCCGGTCGCCGCAGGCAACAATGTTAATTATCCTATCAGCACAACCAATGGCATGGGGATGGACACGCAGAGCGTTCCCATCGGCGATTACGATATTTCCGAAACACCACCCGGTGGCTGGACCCTCGACAGCATCGTATGCACACACCCAGTAACTCAGGCTAACACCGGCACGACAGCCACTGTTGTAGAGGGCGAGACAACCGAATGCGTCGTCACCAACACAAAGGACGCCACAGTTGAAATCCGCAAGACCGTTGTCGGCGGACCAGGCGGCAATTTCGAGTTCGATTCAACTGTCAACGCGCTGGACGCCGCGAACACCAATTATAATCCAGGCACCACGACGGTTTCTTCGACGACGATCTCAGCACCGTTTAACGCCATCGATGTTCAAGAGATCGACAACACTGGCGGTCTTTACAACCTGACAAGCGCAAGTTGCGAACTTTCAGGCGGTGGCGGCGCGCCAGCGAACGGACCTGGGACTCTCAATACCGATACGTTGACGTTCACACCCGCAGCAGGCGAGGACATCGTCTGTACGTTCCAGAACGATTTCGTTCCGCAGCAGGACGAAGCGAGCGTTACCATCCGCAAGACCACGATCGGCGGGCTCGGTGGCCAGTTCTCCTTCGATGCAGACGACGCCATGGCGAACGCTACCGGCGCCGATACCTTGGATGCGTCGATGGTCGCAGTCGGAGGGGGCCAAACCGACGTCTTTATCTCCACCGCAACAATCGACGTCAGCCAAAACCCGACGATCACGATTTCAGAAGTGATCGACAGCGGCGCCTACGACGCAACCAGCGCCGATTGCGAACTTGCTGCCGGCGGCGATCTTGCCAATCCCGCAACACCGGGAACCAATTCCGTCAGCTTCGATCCGTCGGACGGCGAAAACATCGTCTGTACGTTCGTCAATACGGGTCAGACCGGATCGCTGACGATCATCAAAGAGACGAATCCGGATGGCGATCCCACAGTGTTTAGCTTCACCGGAAACGGCCCGGCAGGCGCAATCAACTTCGACAAGCAGGACAACCAGGCCGGCGAAGTATTCGCACCTGTCGGTGTTTACGCGATCAACGAAACGCCGGTGGCCGGATTTAATCTATCCGACGTCAGTTGTACGGGAGACTTTGGTCAAGGCGCGGGCGGTGATGTCGCCAATACCAATGTAGGCATCCACGTCACGCTCGAGAGCGGAGAAGACATTACCTGTACGTTCACCAATCGGAGAAGGGACGATCCAGACCGCGATCCGCCGATGGAAGAAGAGACCAAACGCTTCATCAATCGCCGCGTCGACAACTTGCTGACGCACGGCCCGGATCGCGCGCGAATGTTGCGCCGCCTGCAGGAACACCAGCCAAGCCTCAAGGATGGCCCGCTCAAACTGGCCGGCAACAGCAACGATCGTCAGGGCGCAGCTCCAGCGATGGGACTAGGCATGGCACGCACCGCTGCCGGTACACCATTCTCCGGACCGCGGACATCCTCGTCACTGGTTCCGGGTGTCTCCATCGCTCACAACGCGAACGATGATGTCCCAGGACGGCAAAGCGATCTCTTCGGGAACGAAGCCAACAACGACGGTTACGATCCTCTGCAGCCCAAGTCTACGACAACCTCGATTCTCTCAGGCATTGCGGGCAAGCTCCTGCCGCTCGCAAACGGAGGAACGCAATACAAGTTCGGAACAAGCTTAAGCGAAATCCGGGCGGCCGTGGCCAAAGCAGAGGAGAGTAAATACAAGAACCAGCTCAAGACGGCCGGTGTCGATTTTGCGGGAGGTCGGCCTTATACGAACCCCTATGTCACCCTGCGCACCGGACTTGACGTTTGGGTTGAGGGTCACATCAGCCGCTACAACGACGACATTGGCGGCATCGATCGCGAAGGCGATTTCCGGATCCTGTACGTCGGTGCGGACTACGTCGTCGCACCAGGTGTGCTGCTCGGTGTCTTGGCTCAAGTTGATGACACCGAAGAAGATATCGACGATCCGGATCGGCGCGGCGAGATCGACGGCACTGGTTGGATGGTCGGCCCGTATGTGGGTGTCCGCCTCACCAACACGTTGTTCTTCGATGCACGCGCCGCCTGGGGCGAGTCTGATAACGACATCGTCCTCGACGACCCCGTCTTCGGAAGAAGGAGCGGCAGCTTCGACACGGAACGCTGGCTTGCGACGGCGTCCCTCACGGGCAATTACTACTACGGTCCGTGGCGGTTCTCACCGCAGCTCGGCCTCGCCTACGGCCATGAATCTTCCGACCGGTACCGGACCAGCCTTGGCGATATCGTCAACGGCCAAGAAGCCGACATCGGACGTCTCACAGGGACAGCGGAAGTCGGCTATCGCATCGAACGGCCAGATGGCACCATCGTCGAACCGCACTTGGCGCTGACGGGCATTTGGAACTTCGATTCAGATGACCTCACCATCAATGGCACGCAATTCGAATCCGACGAATCGCGGGCCAGAATCGAAGGCGGTGTCATGGTCAGAATGCAGAACGGATTGGGAATCCGGGCCGCAGGTAACTATGACGGAATCGGCGGTGACGACTTCGAATCCTATGGCGGATCGCTGTGGATCAACGTACCGCTCGATTAATAAACACGTAGCCGACTTCAGGGCCTTTCGTTGGCGTGATGGTGGGATGCTTGCTCCCGTCACAAAACGAAAAAGGCCCCTTTTTATGGTAAACGCACGTCGCGCGTTTCCTCACTGTCTTGAGAAAGCCCTCTCCTTGTGTGGCGGAGACCACGGCAGCACCGAACACCAGCCCTCAACAGCCCCTCCCGGAGTGGGAAGGGTATGATGCAGGTGCAAACATCTGCACTATCCATCGTGACAACCTCATCCACTCGCGCCTTCACACCAAAACCCCTCCCCCGGGTGGGGAGGGGTTGGGGTGGGGGGAAGTGCGCCACGCGTTGCCGTCCTGGGCACGTGCTCAAGTCAGCGCTGCGGTAACCGTTGCGCCCGCATTCTGATTGTCGAGATGCAGGCACCTTGGATCCCGGCATTCAATGCCGGGATGACATTGGAGAGGTATGCCGGGTTGATATCAGCACTTGTCATCCCGGGGCTTGACCCCGGGATCCAGTATTCAACGGGTCCAGGATTCAACTGGTCTCGGCACACACCATTTTGCATCTTGGATTCGCCGCTTGTCTTTTCACGCCTTGTCTCATCACCCCGCCCCGCCCCGTCAAGGCGAGGGGAATAAGATAAAGGGCAAGGGTGCCGGTAACGGACAACGGCACGCCGGCGTCGCTGTCTCAAAAAGAAGCCCCTCCCCCGGGTGGGGAGGGGTTGGGGTGGGGGGAAGTGCGCCACGCGTTGCCATCCTGGGCACGTGCTCAAGTCAGCGCTGCGGTAACCGTTGCGCCCGCATTCTGATTGTCGAGATGCAGGCACCTTGGATCCCGGCATTCAATGCCGGGATGACATTGGAGAGGTATGCCGGGTTGATATCAGCACTTGTCATCCCGGGGCTTGACCCCGGGATCCAGTATTCAACGGGTCCAGGATTCAACTGGTCTCGGCACACACCATTTTGCATCTTGGATTCGCCGCTTGTCTTTTCACGCCTTGTCTCATCACCCCGCCCCGCCCCGTCAAGGCGAGGGGAATTAAGAGGCATAGCGCTCCGCGCACCGGGTGGGGAATGTACGCATATCAAACAACGCTTATTCGCATTCCCGGACACCGCGCCTGTGCGGTGATCCGGGACCTTTAGGGTTTGAAGACTTGGATCGACGGCAAGGTTTCCGGACAGCCGCATCTCTTTAGAGCTACGTCTTCCGGAAATGCGAAACCGGCGATGCCGATGGATCAACAGCACCGCCGCCGGCACGCGCCCCCGGCTCCAACGGACCGATGACCTTATCGATGAAGTCGGCAATCCCTGAGATATCATCGAGTTCAAACACCGGCACATTGGCGTCTGATACGGCGTGATCCGCCGCAATCGCAATGAAGCTCGGATCATCCGGAGAAAGCGGCCGCCGGTCCACGCTCGCAGTGCGGCGCGCCTCGATCTTCGGGATATCGGTCGCTGACTTATACCCTTCGACAATGATGAGATCGGACGGCGACAGCCAGGACAGCACGTCCTCCAAGTCCGGCTCTCCCTCGTCCTTGATCTCGTGAACGACAGCCCAGCGCTTTCCACCAATGATGGCAACCTCACGCGAGCCGGCTGAACGATGCCGGGCGCTGTCCGTTTCCCCATTGTCGAGTTGAAATTCGTGGTGCGCGTGCTTAACGCTCGCCACCTTGAAACCCCGTCGCGTAAACTCCTCGATCAGACGCACGGCAAGCGTTGTCTTGCCGGACTTTTTCCAGCCAGCAATACCGATCACCGGGGTTGTCGCGTCGTGGTATATTTTGTTCATGCCAGAATTTTTCAGGTTTAGGTCGAACCACCCGCTCAGGCGTCGAGAAGAGCGCGGGCCTCCGCCAGATCCTCCGGAGTATTAGCATTGAAGAACGGGTCTACAGCGCGCCCATTCAATGTCTCCATAGGAAAATCCACGGCAACAGTGCCGTGCCGGTCTGTCCACGCGAGAACCTTTCGCGTGCCGGCATGGAGGGCTTGCTCGAGATCGTCGGCCAACGCCACGGGCCAAAGCCCCACGACCGGATGAAGTACACCATTGGACCGGGCAATGGCGATAGCCCCTCGCGCGGCGAGAAGTCCCGCGGCAAGACGCGCGACGAGATCCTGCGGAAGGAATGGTGCATCCGCCGGAACACTGACAATGTGGGTCGTCTGAGGTGCATTCGCCGCTGCCCATTTGAGACCGGTCAGAACGCCCGCCAGCGGTCCCGCAAAGCCTGCAATCGTGTCGCCTACAACAGGTAGCCCAAAGGACGCGAAGCGCCCCGGATCGCCGTTGGCATTGATAACCATAGACCCCACCTGGGGCCGAAGCCGGTCGATTGCGTGTTGAAGCATCGGCTTGCCGGCAATTTCAAGGAATCCTTTATCACCCTGCCCGCCGTCAAACACCTCGCTCATCCGGCGTGATTGTCCGCCGGCGAGGAGCACGCCCGCAATGCTCTCGGGCTTAATTCCGGTCATGGCACACGCGTCCCATCACGCATCAGCACTGGCACTCTTGCGCATGTGCTTCCCGTCTTCCTCCTCGATGTGCGACGGTTCCGCGTCGAAGACAAGGCGATCCGTACCCGACAGACAGACGAAGCGCTTACCGCGCGCACGCCCGACCAGCGTAAGGTTGGCCTTCTTGGCGAGCTCCACGCCCCAGGCCGTGAAACCCGACCGCGAGACCAGGATCGGAATACCCATCTTGACCGTCTTGATGATCATCTCCGAAGTGAGCCGCCCGGTCGTGTAGAAGATCTTATCGTCCGGCTTGATCCCGTTGAGAAACATGTACCCGGCAATCTTGTCGACCGCGTTGTGCCGGCCCACGTCCTCCATGTAGACGACGGGACGGTCCTCCTGGCAGAGCACACAGCCATGTATGGCGCCGGCTTTAAGATAGAGGCTCGGCGCCGTGTTAATCTTGCGTGTCAAAGCGTAAAGCCAAGAGGTCTTAAGCCGCGCGTCGGCCGGCAAGCTAACCTTATCGAACGCCTCCATAATGTCGCCGAAAATCGTGCCCTGCGCGCAACCCGACGTCTGCACCTTCTTCTTAAGTTTTTCCTCGTAGTTCGTTTGCCGCTTGGTGCGCACGACGATGGTCTCAATATCCTCGTCGTAGTCGATGCCGGTGATCTCATCATCGGCACGCAGCATGTTCTGATTGAGAAGATAGCCCACGGCCAACAGGTCTGGACGATCACCGATCGTCATCAGCGTCACGATTTCACGCGCGTTGAGATAGAGCGTCAGCGGACGCTCGGCAACGACAGCTGTCTCAACTGGGTTGCCCTCGTGATCAATCCCCTCAACGTCAACCGATAAGCGCGGGTCCTCGGGATCGGGATGAACCTGAAACTCTTTGAGTTTGGACATCACCACCTCTTCCTACCCACACTCTCCGGCTGTCACCATGGAGAGCGGGGCTCTACTCGGCTGCCTCAGCAGCCATCTTCACAGGCTCCACCTTAGCCGCGCAGAACTTGAATTCAGGTATCTTTCCGAACGGGTCAAGCTGCGGATTGGTCAATAGGTTAGCAGCGGCCTCGGCAAAGCAGAACGGAATGAACACCATGCCCTCGGCAACCTCCCGGTCCTGACGGGCGCGCAGCAAAACCTCACCGCGCCGCGTCACCACCCGAATGAAATCCCCGGGCGCAATTCCGAGCTTTCTCATGTCGTAGGCATTGAGGCCGGCAACCGCCTCCGGCTCTAGCGCATCAAGACTAGCCGAGCGCCGGGTCATGGAACCCGTATGCCAGTGCTCAAGCATGCGTCCCGTCGTCAAAACGAACGGATACTGCTCGTCAGGCAGCTCGTCGGGCGGAGAAACATCGGCGGCAACCATACGGGCCCGGCCGGATGTTGTCGGGAACGTCTCGGCAAAGATGATCTCATTGCCGGGCTTGTCGGGCGCATCACATGGATAGGTGACGCTGTCCTCGCGCTCCACTCGCTCCCATGTGATGTTCTCCAACGACGGCATGCATTTCGCCATCTCATCAAAAACATCGCTCGGGTGCTTGTAGTCCCAATCGAGACCAATGCCACGCGCGATGGTCTGAATGAGCTCCCAGTCCTGACGCGCTTCACCCGGCGGATCGACGACGGGACGTGCCATCTGCACTTGGCGGTTGGTGTTCGTAAACGTACCCCACTTTTCCGCATGCGCCGAGGACGGCAGAATGACATCGGCATGGAAGGCAGTCTCTGTGAGGAAGATATCTTGCACGACGAGGTGCTCGAGCTTCGCCAGGGCCGCACGCGCGTGCTCGGCATCCGGATCGGACATGGCCGGGTTCTCACCCTGAATGTACATGCCCTTGATCTCGCCCTTGTGGATGGCCTTGATGATTTCAACGACCGTGAGACCCGGCATTTCGGACAGGTCGCGCCCATAAAGCTCTTCAAAGAATCTATTCGCTTCTGGATCCGAGACCGGAACATAATCCGGATAGACCATTGGAATGAGACCAGCGTCGGAAGCACCTTGCACGTTGTTCTGGCCGCGCAACGGATGCAGCCCGGTCCCCGGACGTCCGATCTGGCCGGTAATGAGCGAAAGCGCAATCAAACAGCGCGAATTGTCCGTTCCGTGCACGTGCTGGGAAATACCCATCCCCCAGAAGATGATTGACGCGCGGGATCTGGCATAGATGCGCGCCACCTCACGCACCGTCTCGGCCGCAACACCGCAGACAGGCTCCATCTTCTCAGGACTGTAGTCCTTGACCTTCTCCTTCAGGGCCTCGAAGCCTTCGGTACGCGCTTGGATGTACTGGCGATCATAAAGCTTCTCCTCGATGATCGTATGCAGCATACCGTTCAAGAGCGCGACGTCGGTACCGGCCTTGAATTGCAGGGCATGCGTGGCATAGCGCTGCACACCGGTCGTACGCCCACGCGGATCCATGATGATCAGTTTGGCACCCTTGTGCGCAGCATCTCGCAGATAGGTCGCCGCCACAGGATGGTTCTCGGCCGGACGCGCGCCGATCACGATGATGCACTCGGCATCCTCCGCCGCCATGAAAGGCGCCGTGACGGCACCTGAATTGAGCCCTTCCATAAGAGCCGCAACCGAGGACGCATGGCAAAGCCGCGTACAATGATCGACGTTATTGGTGCCAAAGCCCTGTCGCACCAGCTTTTGAAAGAGATAGGCTTCTTCGTTCGAACACTTGGCCGAGCCGAAGCCGGCAAGCGCCTTGCCGCCATCGCGATCGAGAATCGCCTTAAGACCACCGGCCGCCTTCTCGAGTGCCTCTTCCCACGTAGCCTTACGGAACACATCCCACGGATTGCGCGGATCAACGTCCATGTCGCCACGCTTTGGCGCGTCTTCCCGGCGAATGAGCGGCATTGTCAAACGGTCCGGGTGATGGATGTAATCGAAGCCAAATCGCCCTTTCACGCAGAGGCGATTTTCGTTGGCCGGTCCATCGCGACCATCGACGTAGAGGATCTTGTTGTCTTTGACATAAGCCTTGGTTTGGCAGCCGACGCCACAGAATGGACAAAGCGTGTCAACGGCGCTCTCCTCGAATTCCGTTCGCTTACCGGTCTTCTTGTCGAGAAGGTTCCCTTCCATGAGCGCACCCGTCGGGCAGGCCTGTACACACTCGCCGCAGGCCACACACGTCGACTCGCCCATATCTTGCTCAAAGTCGAACACCACCGTGGATCCATGTCCGCGATGAGCCATCCCGATGACGTCGTTATGCTGCACCTCACGGCAGGCACGCACACACAGCCCACAGTTGATGCAGGCGTCGAGATTGACCGCGATCGCAGAGTGCGAGTAGTCTGCTTCCGGCCTCTCCCCTTTCGGGAAACGGCTCATCGGCTGGATCTTCATCGCGCCGACCCAATCCCAGAACTTGGAATTGGGATCGTGACTGTCGGCCTGAGCAGGTTGGTCGGCAAGCAACAACTCAAACACCAACTCGCGCGATTTCTTGGCACGCTCCGAGGCCGTCTTGACTTTCATGCCTTCAGCCACCTTGCGCTGGCATGAGGCGGTCAATACCCGCTCGCCCTCGACCTCCACCATACAGGCCCGGCAGTTGCCGTCGGCGCGGTAGCCAGGTTCCGGCAGCCAGCACAAATGCGGGATCTTCTTCTTGTGACGCTCGGCAACCTGCCAGATGGTCTCGCCATCTTCGGCTTCCACCGTCTTACCATCGAGCTCGAAAGTGATCTTGGCCATGTGCTATCTCGCTCCAGCTCTGGTCGTCGACTTTACACTCTGCATGCTATGTCAGGTCGTCGGGGAAGAACTTCAACACCGACACAACCGGATTTGATGCGGCCTGTCCGAGGCCGCAAATCGAAGCATCCCGCATCACCTGGGCCAAGTCACCCAAGAGATCCTTGTCCCAATTCCCTTCCGACATGAGCTTGACGGCTTTCTCCGTGCCATTGCGGCAGGGCGTACACTGGCCGCAACTCTCATCCTCAAAGAACTTGAGAAGGTTCAACGCCACGTCCTTCATGTCATCTTGATCCGACAGAATGACAACGGCGTGGCTGCCGACAAAACAACCGTGCTTCTCGAGTGTACCGAAATCGAGCGGGATATCGCCCATCGCTGCGGGCAGAATTCCCCCGGACGGACCGCCCGGCAGATAGCCCTTGAATGCGTGCCCGTCGAGCATGCCCCCGCACATCTCAATCAGCTCATTGGCCGTCGTGCCCGCTGCCGTCAGAACCACACCCGGCTTCTTGACGCGCCCCGACACGGAGTAGGAGCGATTGCCCTTTGCGCCGCTCTTACCTTGTCCGGCAAACCACTCCGCACCCTTTTCCAGAATTTCCGGAACCCAGTAGAGCGTCTCGACATTGTTGACCAGCGTCGGCCGATCGAAGATGCCGACTTGCGCGACATAAGGCGGTCGATGTCGGGGCAAACCGCGCTTGCCCTCGATGCTCTCGATCATCGCACTTTCTTCACCACAGATGTAGGCACCGGCACCCCGGCGAAGCGAAACTTTCGTATGCTTACAAAGCCCGGATTTTTCCAGCGCGGCAATCTCATCGCGCAGAATCTTAAGAACGGCCGGATATTCGTCGCGCATATAGATAAAGACTTCCTCGGCCTCCACCGCCCAAGCCGCAATCAGCGTGCCCTCAAGAAATTGGTGCGGGCGCCGCTCCAAATAGTACCGGTCCTTGAACGTGCCAGGCTCGCCTTCGTCACCGTTCACAGCCATCAGACGCGGGCCCTTCTCCGCCCGCACAAACGTCCACTTGCGCCCGGTGGGAAAGCCCGCGCCGCCAAGCCCCCTGAGTCCACCGTCTGAAAGAGTAGCAATCACGTCGTCGACAGTGCGTTCGCCGGAAAGACACTCGGTCAAGACCGTGTAGCCGCCGTCTTTCTGATACGCCGCCAACGACTGATAAGCGGGAATTTCAGGATGCGTCTCCTTAGCCTTTGCAAGCTTCTTCAAGCCGGCGGCTGTCGCATTAGGAACGTGCCGGTGTCCGACCTCAGCCGCAGGTGCCACATCGCACGCACCGATACAGGGCGCGCGTACCACGCGAACACCCTTCATCTTCCCCTTCTCCAGTGAGGTTATGAGTTTTTCCGCACCCGCCATCATGCACGACAGGCTATCGCAGACCCGAACGGTGACCGGCTCTGGACGCGGCTCCTCATCCAGCACAACATCGAAATGCGCGTAGAAGGTCGCAACCTCATAGACTTCGGCCATGGGAATCCGCAGGAGTTCCCCTAAGGCATGCAGTTGCCCGGCCGGCAGACATTTCTCCGCGTCCTGAATCTTATGTAGGTACTCGATCAGGAGCGCACGCTCAAAGGGCCCCTCACCAATAAGTTCTTTGACGGCTTCCGTCTCCTCCGGCCGCAATTGCCGGCCCTTGCGAAATGATGCTGCTTTTCGCCGGCCCGCACCGGGATGATTGGCGCGACGGTCCAGGGTAAGCGCGCCGTTGCCTTTTTTGGCCATATGATCCTCGAAATGCCGCTTTCGACGCCGCCGGAAACGCCCAGAGGTTTCAAAGGGCAATTCACGTTCAAACAAAGCCTGCCGCCGCAAAAAATCCAAGCGCAGGCAGGATCGCATTCGGCAACGTCTTCCTAAGGACCCATAATGCCCGTCGGTGGCAGGCCAATCAATTGGGCTCAAGCTATCGGCCGATTGCAGAATTCAATCAACGCGAATGAAGCCCTGGGAAACTCAGTTCCGACGCCCGTAACAGAGCTGGATCCCGAATGCGTGATCGACAACGCGTGACGGGGGTGGGCCGTAACGGCGCCAGCTGCGTTGTAGAAACAGCCTACTTTCCCGCTAATCGACGGGCACCATCAGGCAGGACCCCAAAGGTCACCGCACAAGGCAACCTGGCGTAAGCTACGAACCCTTGGATTTGGCCGCCACACGTACGGCCACGCCATCGATGAACGCACCAACAGCCGCCTCAAATGCTGCATCAGAATCAAGCGCCTTGAAGGCCGGGATGAGCGCCCGCGTGGCCGGATAGCCCAGTGGGTCAAGCGCCGTCAGCTCGGCCTCCTCCTCCACGCCCGGAGGACGCAGAAGCCCTTCTGTCTCCGCCAGTGCAAATCCCAGGACAAAGGCATAGAAGGCGAGCCCCAGTTGCGCCACTTCCGTGTCCGTAAGCCCCGTAGCGCGCAAGGCCCGGTAAACCACCTCGCTCGACGCGTGATCAAGCGGCCCGGTCGCGTGGTACCGAAAGTGCAGATGGAAGAACTTTGGATACCGATGCGCCAAGTCCCGATAGGCCGCACCCACCCGCTTGAGATCCGATTTCCAGTCACCGGACGGCAGCGGAAGCTCGACGGTGGCCAGCGCCCTGTCGGCAATCTCCCGCAAAAGCGCCTCTTTGGAGCGAAAGTGATGCAGGACCGTCATTGGATCAACGCCGATGCGCGCACCGAGCTTGCGCACCGAAAAGCCTTGCTCACCCTCCGCCGCCAACAGCGAGACCGCCGCATCGAGAATAGCGTTCCGATCGAGCCCCCTGCGGCCTCGGGGGCGCGGGTTGGCCTTTGGTGAGGCCGTCCTGGTAGCCGTCCTTGACAATTCTACATCGTAGCCCATAAAGTCTTCAGTGTAGCCATACACTTGGGTGGCTGGAAACTCAAGCCCTTACTCGAATACGAGGCATCTGGAGACCGTACCACGTGTTCAACCGCTCCAGCACCAGAGAGCTGCAAGCGCTCGACGCCAAGCACCACCTTCACCCCTTCACGAACCACAAGACGTTGAGAAGAGATGGCGCACGCGTCATCGTTCGGGCCGAGGGTCCCTACATCTGGGACAGCGACGGCCGGCGCGTGCTGGACGGTATGTCGGGCCTCTGGACCACCGGCATCGGAGCCGGTCGCAAGGAACTTGCCGACGCAGCCTACCAGCAGCTTCTGGAATTGCCGTACTACAATACGTTCTTTCAGACGACGCATCCCCGCGCCGTCGAGCTGTCGGCCAAGCTCGCGGACATTGCACCCGCCAACATCAACCAGGTGTTCTTCGGAACATCCGGCTCGGAATCGAACGACACCGCCGTCCGTCTCATTCGCTACTATTGGGCAGCCATCAAAAACGAACCCAAGCGGCGCATTATCATGAGCCGGCAACACGCCTATCACGGCTCAACCATCGCGGCCACGTCGCTGGGCGGCATGGAGCTGATGCACGGCCAAATGTATCCGCTCTACGAGGGTTTCCGCCACGTGATGGCGCCCTATTGGTACGGCAACGCCGAGGATGGCGAAACGCCGGATGAATTCGGACTGCGCGCAGCAAAAGCCATCGAGGATGAGATTCTGGCGGTCGGACCGGAGAACGTTGCAGCCTTTGCCGGAGAACCCGTACAGGGCGCAGGCGGCCTCAAGATCGCGCCGTCAACCTACTGGCCGGAAGTGCAACGCATTGTCGACAAGTACGGCATTCTGTTGCTGGCTGACGAGGTCATCACCGGTTTCGGCCGGCTAGGAACTTGGTTCGCCTCCGAACATTACAAGATCCGCCCCGACCTCGTAACATTCGCCAAAGCCGCGACCTCGGGCTACATCCCGCTTTCCGGATTGATGGTCGGTGACCGCGTAGCAGAGGCCCTCGCAGAGCACGACGACGAGTTCTACCACGGCTACACCTTTGCCGGACATCCGGTGGCCTGCGCCGTCGCACTGAAGAACATCGAGATCATGCAGCGCGAAGGCCTCGTCGAACGCGTTAACGCGTTCACCGGGCCGCGCTTGGCCCAAATGCTCGCCAAGTTTAAGGATCATCCGCTCGTCGGCGAGACACGCTCTGCCGGCCTGCTCGGCGCCCTCGAGCTCGTTGCCAACAAAGAACGGCGCGAGCGCTTTGCCGATCTCGGCCGCGTCGGCACCATCTGTCGCGATCATTTCGCACGCGAAGGCTTCATCATGCGCGCTATTGGCGACACCATGGTCACTGCTCCGCCGCTCATCTTCACGGAGGCGCACTTCCAAGAAGCCGAGGCGATCATAGGAAAGGTTCTGGATTTGACACTCAACGACGTCCGCGGAGAGCTCACCACATGAGCCGCCCAATCATCGTCATACCGTGCTGCACGAAGGAGATCGACGGCTACGTCTACGACACCGTGCGCCGGGGGTATGCCGCGCCAGTGGCCGAAGTGGCCGCGTGCCAGCCCCTCCTCATACCGCTGGACACAGCCCTCACCGATCTTGGCGCAGTGCTTGACGTGGCCGACGGCATCCTTCTGTCGGGAAGCCCGTCCAACCTCGCACCGGCCCACTATGGCAACGAAAAGCCAGCGGAAGCAGACAAACTCGATACCGCACGCGATGCCCTGACACTGCCTCTGGCACGGGAGGCAGTGGCAAACAACATCCCACTCTTTGCTATTTGCCGCGGGTTTCAGGAGTTGAATGTGGCGTTAGGCGGCAGCCTGCATCAGGAAGTGCACAAAGAAGACGGACGCAACGACCACCGGGCCAACGATGACCTGCCGCTACCCGAACAATGGCAGGATGTCCATTCAGTGCGGCTCGAGGAGGAGCTGCGCGATTGGCTCGGCTGCGAAGTCATCCAGGTCAACTCACTCCACGGGCAAGGCATCCGAAAACTTTCCGATCAGCTCCGCCCACAAGCCTATGCCGAAGACGGGCTCATAGAAGCCGCCATGGGGCCGCGCGAGCTCACCTTCTGTCTCGGCGTGCAGTGGCACCCCGAGTGGGAGACACACAAGAACGAAGCATCGATCGAGCTTTTCCGACGCTTCGGAGCGGCCGCACGGAGCAACCAGGCATGACCTCGGAGCGTTATCTCACACCCGACGAGGCCCGCGATTTCGTGTCCCGCCATCCGAGCCTTGAATGGGTCGACATCCTGATGTTCGACTTGAACGGTATTGCCCGCGGCAAGCGTATTCGGCCCGACGACCTCGCCGGCTTCGCTGCCAAGGACATCATGTTTCCGTCTACCGTCTACATCATGGACATGCGCGGAACATGCATTGAGGAAACCGGACTCCTTTGGGAAACCGGCGATCCGGATCTCAAATTCCGCATGCTTGCCGACACGCTCGCACCCATCGCCGTTGGCGGCACGACGCATGCCCAAGTCGTGATGGTCCCCGCCGAAGACGGCGGCGGCCTCGATCCGCGCCGCATTCTCGAGCGCCACGTCACCGCGCTTAGCCAAACGGGACAAAACGCCATCGCAGCGGTCGAGCTTGAGTTCTATGTTTCCATTGCCCGGCCCAATGGACCGTTTTCTCTCGAAACGCCAAACGCAATGGTCGCTGACCCCGGCAAGGAACAACTCTACCAATTCGAGGAGCTAAACAGCGCCAGTCCCTTCATTGACGACATATATCGCGTTGCCGAAGCGCAGGGACTACCTGTCGATAGCGTATTGCAGGAAACCGGTCCCGGCCAATTCGAGATCAATCTCAAACACAAACAAGACCCAACCCGTGCCGCTCTCGACGCCCTTCTTCTCAAGCGCACCGTAAAAGCCGCGGCCCAGGCACACGGCATGGAAGCCACGTTTATGGCCAAACCGCATATGGACTGGCCAGGCTCGGGCATGCATGTCCACGTGAGCCTTGTCGACAATGACGGAAAACACCTCTTTGCGGGCAACCCCATGCCGCCGCTCTTCCAGCATGCGCTTGGCGGATTGCGCGACACCATGGGGGATTTCATGGCCCTGTGGGCGCAATCCGCAAATGCCTACCGCCGTTATCAACCGAAGTCATACGTGCCGATGGCCGCCCACTGGGGGTACAATAACCGTACGGTCTCGCTCCGCGTCTTGACGGAATCCCCCGCGGCAACGCGCGTCGAGCATCGCATCGCCGGCGCCGACGCCAACCCCTATCTGGTCCTCGCAGGAATTCTCGCTGGCATGCGCCATGGCATCGACAAGAAGCTCGACCCCGGCCCCGAGTGTGTGGGCGATGCCGCCGCCGGTCCGGCTCGTGAGCTCCCAACAGCCTGGGTCAACGCCCTTGCCCGTTTCGAAACATCCCCCATCGTCAAGGATGCACTTGGCGCGCACTTCCAAACCATTTACGGACGCCTCAAGCAAACCGAACGCGCAAACTTCGAACGTGTCGTGACCGCGCTCGATTACGATTGGTACGCCCGCGTGGCGTAAGGAGGCGCACATGTCCTCACTGGCACACTTTGAGCAGCTGGCCGGCGCCATCACGCTTCCGCATTTGGCCGTGATCGATGGTCGCGACGTCCCCGCGCACTCCGGCGCCACCTTCGATAACCTGTCACCACGCAACGGTCGGCGCCTCAACCAGATCGCACTCTGCGATGACAAAGACGTCGATGATGCCGTCGCCGCTGCCCGCCGCGCGTTCGAGGACAAGCGCTGGCGCGACCTGCACTATCGCGACAAGAAGCGCATCTTGTTCAAGCTCGCGGACCTGATGCAACGCGACCTCGAAACGCTGGCCCTACTGGAAAGTCTCGACACCGGCAAACCCATCCGCGACACCATCGGCTTCGACGTGCCCTCCGCCGTCCGCTCGCTGCGCTACTACGCAGAGGCCCTCGACAAAGTGCACGGCGAAGTCGGACCAGAAACAGCGGACCGGTTCTCGTATGCCGTGCACGAGCCCTTGGGCGTCATCGGCGCCATCGTGCCGTGGAATTTTCCTCTCCACCTTACGATGTGGAAGATAGCCCCGGCCGTGGCGATGGGTAATTCCGTCGTGGTGAAGCCCGCCGAGCTGACCAGCATGACGGCGTTGAAGCTTGCCGAGCTGGCGCTCGAAGCCGGACTTCCACCCGGCGTGTTGAATGTTGTGACCGGCAAAGGCGGGGTCGCCGGCAAAGCCATCGCGCGCCACATGGACGTCGATATGCTGACCTTCACGGGCTCAGGCCCCGTGGGACGCCTCCTTATGACGTACGCCGCCGAAAGCAACCTCAAACGCGTTAGCCTGGAGCTTGGCGGAAAGTCTCCGCATATCATCTTCGCCGACTGTCCCAACCTCGACGCCGCAGCCACGCAGGCAGCCTTCGGGACCTTCTACAATCAAGGCGAAGTCTGCACCGCCGGCTCCCGCCTCCTCGTTGACACCAAGATCCACGATGCCTTCTTGGAGAAGCTCATCACCCAGGCCAAAACATTCGTGCCAGGAGACCCTCTGGAACCGGCAACCAATTTTGGTGCGATGGTCTCAGAAGAACAAATGAACACGGTGCTGGGCTACATCGACACTGCAAAAAATGACGGCACGGACCTTGTTCTCGGTGGCAACCGCGTGCGCGCAGAGAGCGGCGGCTATTTCATTGAACCGACGATATTCGACTCCGTCACACCCGACTCGACCCTGGCGCAAGAGGAAGTCTTCGGTCCTGTACTGGCGGTCACGCCATTCCAGGACGCAAACGACGCGCTGAAAATCGCCAATAAGACCATCTACGGACTGGCCGCTGGCGTTTGGACACGCGACATCAACCTCGCCCATCGCGCCGCGCGCGAGATCAAAGCCGGACTCATCTGGATTAACGGTTGGGATGCCTGCGATATCACGATGCCGTTCGGCGGCTTCAAACAATCCGGATTCGGGCGCGACAGGTCGATGCATGCCCTTTACAAGTACGCCGACCTCAAATCTGTTTCGATGACGATCGCCTG
Source organism: Hyphomicrobium sp. (assembly GCA_965222835.1). Lineage (GTDB taxonomy): Bacteria > Pseudomonadota > Alphaproteobacteria > Rhizobiales > Hyphomicrobiaceae > CBDCUQ01. Next base: position 722,270 of record CBDCUQ010000004.1, on the reverse strand, counting down.
ACTCCCTCGCAAGGACCGCGTCACATGAATGAACCCCTTAAGACGAACGACCTTGACGCGTTCTGGATGCCGTTTACCGCCAACCGACAATTCAAAAAAGCCCCCCGCCTGTTTGCGGCCGCCGAAGGCATGCACTTCATCACGCCCGATGGACGCCGCGTTCTCGACGGCACAGCGGGCCTGTGGTGCTCGAATGCCGGCCATTGCCATCCGAAGATCGCAAAAGCCATTGCGGATCAGGCCGCCACCCTCGACTTCGCACCGACTTTTCAGATGGGGCATGTCAAAGCCTTCGACGCCGCATCAAAGCTCAGACAGATTGCACCCGACGGTTTCGAACACGTCTTCTTCACAAACTCGGGTTCAGAGTCGGTTGACACCGCCCTCAAAATCGCCATCGCCTACCATCGAGCGAAAGGCAACGGCGCAAAAGTCCGCCTCATCGGCCGCGAGCGCGGCTACCACGGCGTAAATTTTGGCGGCACTGCAGTTGGCGGCATCGTCAACAACCGGCGCATGTTCGGCACCCACATATCCGGGATTGACCACCTGCCACATACACATCTTCTGGAAAAGAACGCCTTCAGCCGCGGCGAGCCCGAGCACGGCGCTGAGCTTGCGGACGAGCTTGAGAAGCTCGTGGCCCTGCACGGTGCCGACACCATCGCCGCCGTTATGGTCGAACCCGTCGCCTGCTCCACCGGAGTCCTCATCCCGCCCAAAGGCTACATGAAGCGGCTGGAAGCGCTCTGCCGCAAGCACGACATTCTATTGATCTGCGACGAGGTCATCACAGCCTTCGGACGGCTTGGGTCAGCGCTCGGATCCGACTATTTCGGTATTTCTCCCGACATCATCACCACGGCTAAGGGCATCACCAACGGCGCCGTACCGATGGGCGCCGTATTCGTCAAAAGTCACATCCATGACGCCTTCATGGACGGCCCCGAGTGGATGATCGAATTCTTCCACGGCTACACATATTCCGGTCATCCCCTGGCCGCAGCGGCAGCCATCGCAACGCTTGAAGTTTATACCGAGGAGGGGCTCCTAACCCGCGCGGCCGAGTTGGCGTCCTACTGGGAAGAGCGCCTACATGCGCTGAAAGGCCTGCCGTACGTGATTGACATTCGAAACATCGGCCTCATCGGCGCCATTGAGTTCGAAGCCAAGCCGGACGCCCCCACGGCACGCGCCTACGCCCGCTTCGTCGCCGCCTTTGAGAACGATCTCTTGGTCCGCGCAACCGGCGACATCATCGCGCTCTCACCTCCGTTGATCATCAGCAAAAATGAGATCGACCAACTCTTCGACACCCTGACCCAGGTCTTGAAGACCACACCGTAGGTTGTTGCCGCAGGCTCCCATAAGAACGAAAAAACACGACGCCGTCCGGCTCCCGGACAAAAGGTCAGCCACGCTCATACCCCGCCGGCGACCAAGGCCCAGCGGCTACTGAGACTCATCCTCGGAATCGTCAGGTGTTGACCGCTTCCCTTGCTGGGCAAACTCAGATTGCAGCGCCCGGGTAAACATCCGCTGCATGTTGTCGTCGAGCCAATTTCTGAGCAACGGCCGCAACAGCGCCACCGCCTGCTCCTCGCTAAGCGACGGCAGCGCAGAGTCTCGCGTGTCTGAATGTGCGCTTTCCGCATCCGCCGACGGAGATCCCTGGCCCAACTCAGATGACTCTGGCTTTGCCGCTTCACCGAGAAGATAATGCGCGCCCAACGCACCCTTCGACACTGCTTTTGCCCGCGCCGGAGCGACCGCACGAGGCCGGCGTGTTGGCGGAGCCGGAAATCGAGGAAACGCGGAACCACTCTGGGCCGGTTGTGCCTTGGCACCCGGAGGCCCGCCCATACGCGCGATCTTTGTATCCGTACAGGAGGCCATGACGCGAGGCGGCTCGGGCGGCGTAGGCTTCGGTGTGACTGTCGGCGTAACGCCGGGCTCAGCATAGCTTGCCCTTGTTTTCCTGAGATCGCCGGGTGCCGACAGCTCCAACTTCTCCGACAGACGCGCTGGCTGTTGTGGGCCAGCGACAGGCGTTCTGAACATCTGCGGAAGCTCGAAATCGTCGTGCGCCTCTGATGCATCGGTGGATGCGGGTGGCGCCTGATCGGTTGTTGGCGCCGCGCTTACATCGTCAGGGTCGTGTGTTTCGTTAAGGAGGTTTCTGCGAACTGCCGCCAATATTTCTTCAATACTTGGCTCTTGATCCCGTTCCCCACTGGCCATGAAATGCCTCACGCAGAAAAAAGGCAGCCTTTGAAAACGACTTCATCGGCGCACGAACCCAATCCTCGATCGTGCGGCACGAAGACCGGCGGTACCCCCTCACCGGCAAACAATCTCTTCTGGCAGTGTCGGCAACATACAACGGATGAAGGCGAGCGTATGGCGTAGCACTTCTCATCTTACGATCGCAAACAGTCTTCGATCGAGAGGATTCGTCCTGCTCTAAAATCGCACGAGGAGAAAGACATCTCTAAGAGTGGAGCATTTGCCAGAGTGCCCAAGCATTCATCACAACAAGTTTCGCTGTAATCACAAGATGTACAAATGGCTGGCTCAACGCTTCTCTTACATTCGCAGCCGAGGCAGTCCACACAAGCCCAAAAAAAATCATGATTGCGCGCATCACTGGCACCTCTTCAATAGACGTTATATTCTTTAGAGGATTTCACGGAACGGACCATGATTGGCGAAGGTGAAACGGTACCAGCAGCAACATTCGTTGTGATGACACCGGCGGGACCCGAAATGACGCCGGCGGAGCAAGTATTCTCTGGACGGCGTGTTGCGCTTTTCGGACTGCCTGGTGCCTTTACTCCTGTTTGTCATAAGGAGCATCTGCCGGGAATCGTTGCGCTCTACGATAACCTCCGCCAGTTCGGCATCGAGATTGTCGCCTGCACGGCCGTCAATGACATTTTCGTCCTCCACCGTTGGGCCCGCGATCTCGGCGCACAGAGAAAAATAACAATGCTCGCGGACGGCAATGCCGACTTTGCCATGCGAACGGGATTGGCCGTTGATCTTTCGGAATTCGGGTTAGGTGTTCGCTCTAATCGCTACGCCATGATTGTGTATGACGGCAAAGTGGCGTCGTTGGCCGTCGAGGAGATGCTGTCCGATCACCAGAAATCCAGCGCCGCCGCCGTCTGCGAAACACTGGAAGCCCAGGCCTGACGGGCCGTGACCTCGCATCATCGACTTGAGACAAAGTGGCGGCCGAGCCCGGGGTGACACGCCCATACCGAGCATGCCATAAGCTCACGTTATGACAGAGAGCACGGACAGATTGCCTCCCATTCATGTGATTGGCGGCGGATTGGCCGGCAGCGAAGCGGCCTGGCAGATCGCGCATACCGGCGTCCCCGTCGTACTCCATGAAATGCGTCCGCAACGCATGACCAACGCCCATAAGACCGGTGGCCTGGCCGAACTTGTCTGCTCGAACTCCTTCCGCTCCGACGAGTGGGAAACGAATGCGGTCGGGCTCCTGCATGAAGAGATGCGCCGCGCAAATTCGATCATTATGCAAGCCGGTGACAAGACCAAGCTCCCGGCCGGCGGCGCCCTCGCCGTGGACCGCGACGCCTTCTCTGCCGAGGTCACACGCCACCTCGAAGCTCATCCGCTGATCTCGATCGCACGCACAGAAGTTGCTGGATTACCGCCGGTCGACTGGGACAACGTCATCGTTGCCACGGGCCCCCTGACCTCACCTTCGTTGAGCGAAGCCGTTGCCGGATTGACCGGCGAAACCGAGCTGGCGTTTTTCGATGCCATCGCGCCCGTCATTCATTACGACAGCATCGACCACAACATCGTCTGGCGCGCCTCACGCTATGGCAAAACCGGTCCCGCGGGTACGGGCGCCGACTACCTGAACTGCCCAATGAACCGCGACGAGTATGAAGCATTCATCGACGCTCTGCTCACCGCCGAAAAAACCGCTTTCAAGGATTGGGAAGCCAATACACCATACTTCGATGGCTGCTTGCCAATTGAGGTCATGGCCGAGCGCGGACGCGAAACGCTGCGCTACGGGCCGATGAAGCCGGTGGGACTCGACGACCCCAGAACCGGACGCTGGCCTTACGCCGTCGTGCAGCTCCGCCAGGACAACACGCTCGCCACGCTTTGGAACATGGTCGGCTTCCAGACCAAGATGAAACACGCCGAACAAGTGCGCGTGTTCCACATGATCCCCGGACTGCAGAAAGCCGAATTTGCACGCCTGGGTGGCCTGCATCGCAATACATACTTGAACGCGCCCAAACTCTTAGACGGCACGCTTTGTCTCAAAGCAGAACCACGCCTGCGCTTTGCCGGCCAGATCACCGGCGTCGAAGGCTACGTCGAAAGCGCCGCGATCGGTCTGCTTGCCGGCCGGTTTGCCGCCGCCGAACGACTCGGCCGCGCCATCGCACAACCACCACCAACAACGGCTCTTGGTGCGCTGGTGAACCACATCACCGGCGGACATATCACGGTGGAAGACGCAGCCGAGCCGCAGGAAATCGATTCAGCCGGCAAAAAACAGAAGCCGCGCTCGTTTCAGCCCATGAACATCAACTACGGACTACTGCCGCCGCTCGAACACCCACCCACGCAAGACAAAACGGGAAAGCGGCTCAAAGGCCCCGAACGCAGCATCGCCAAGAAGCGCGCACAATCACGCCGCGCTTTGGCCGACTTGGAAACCTGGCTCAAAACCGGTGCTGAACGCACCGCAGCCGAATGAGCTACGGCACAATCGCGGCGCGGCTCTTCTGATTATACTTTTCGAGCACCGCACGTGCCTTATCAGCAACCGCATCGGCAAGAGCAGCCTGACCCTCGGCATTCGGATGAAACGCCCCGGAGTACGTCGACGCTAGCAACACCTGGAACCACGACAGGCTCTCAAAGTCGAGCGCCTTGCGCAGCACCGAACCCGTGGCATGAAAGTTCCCGGTCATGAACGCGTCGTTCGGTGTACGGAACCAGCGTTGGCGCGACGCATACGGCTTGTAATCTGCCGGGTTGTAGGGGTCCCACCGGCCATCGCGCTTTCTAGCGAGCCGCAGATCGTCGGAAAGCGTCAGCGCATTTACCGTCGAGCCGGCACAAATGCCGCGCCCAGCGAAAGCCCGGCGATGCGCATCTGCAAAACTCCAGCCGTGAGTCTGCGCGCTGTTGGCCATAACCTCATAGAGTCGGTCGGCCAGCTTCGAACCTTTACGCGCGATCTTTTGGCTAAGATTAAAGGACGAAATCACATCCATGCCCGCGTTGCCGTCAGGACAGATCCGCCCGGTCGTGTCGAGAAGCGCAAGCGGCGGATAGGCCGTCATAACGATCCGGTCACTCTCGTGCCAAGGCATGTGCAGAATGCCGTGGAATGCACGGTTAAGCGCCTTATAGCGCTCATCCAGAGCCTTGAGCAGATGACGCGATTCCGCGTCGCCGTGAACCTGTCCGAACCACCCACCCAGCCACTTCAAAGTGGAATCGTCGGTCAAAACGGCATTCGCCACGAGACGCGCGAAGCCGATGTCGTTGCCACCGATGGAAACAAACAGGAGATCGATGGGCCGGGAATCTTTGCGTTCACAACGGCGCAAAACGAGTCCGCCTTCGAGCTCCTTCACCACGCCTTTGATGTGATAGGCTTCCGGATAGTCCTTATCCGGCGCCCGGTTATCGCCGCACTGTGCTTCCGCCAGCGCCGAGATCTGAGAAAGTTGCGGCGGGTTCGGCACCCACTCGTTCCCCTTGTAGCGTAAGAATAGGCCGAACGTCGTCTCTGCTCCAGAACAGGCAAGACCAACGAAGGTAACCGCCCGATGCGGATCTTCAACAGCGAGCTGAAGCGCGGCCCTCAACTGATGGCCATAGAGCGAACGGCGGCACGCCGTATCGAGCCAGCGCGCATTACCTTTCAAAAAGCCGGCATCGCCGACGTGCTTCCAGGCGCCAACCCGTGCAGGATACCCCGCCATCTCCGGATACTTTTCCGCCGTACCGTAATCGATCGACCGGTCACGCGAGAACCGCACGGGCACATCGGGATTGCCTTCGCCCGATCCGAAGCTATCGCCCAGGCCGCCGATCAAAATGTCCCGAACCCTGATATCAGCAAAGGTCACAATGCTGCCGCCGATCTCAACCGACACCTTGAGCCCATCAGGGTAAGGCACATCGAGCCGCACAGGGTCCGCGCACGGCCGGGTCAATGCGGCACCTTTGCGGTTTGAACCGCCACGTGGCTGTGTCAGCCACGTGCAACTGACGTTGACGTCCGTAACACCGTTAATCGTAGCAAGAACCTTATGGCTGCGAGGCCGGGCGAATGGATCATCGGTATCGGGGCACACGTATCGATTTCTTCGTGCATCCCAGCACGTGTTCTTGACCATCGTCTCAGCCCAACCAAGCGGATGGCGTCGAGACAGCTGACGTTCAGCCGAGAGAATGGGCGTCGCACGCTCCTCGGGCGTAAGCGCGAGATAAGTTGCGCGGTGAACATCGCTATCAGCTGGGTCCGTAAAAAACCGGAATGGATTCTCAACCCGCCACCTGATCTCTGCTCGCGGCGGTATTATCGGCAACGGCGATAGATCCGAGAACGCATCTTTATCCTCGCTCCCGTCCTCCGAGCGGCTGTCAAGCGAACCATCGGCGGGCGATGACGTTTGGCCGGCAGCCGGGACCTCGTCCACAGCACCTGGCACATCCCCGGCATGGCCAGGCGTGATTAAGAGACACCAGGCCGCAAGCAGGCTCATCGCAATCTTCGCTGCAACGGCGGTCGCACGCATAGGTCCTCGCAAAGACTCGGTCCACCTCATCAGACCAATCGTCATCCTCGAGATTAAAGCCGCGCCCGCATGTGAGCCAGCCACAGAGCCAGCACGCGACGAAGGGGAGAGAGACCCGAGATGTCGCGCAACGGATCCCGTCCAGGTCTTTGCAAAGCCTGCGAATAGGGCTCGAAGAGGGCGGCAGGAAGTGCAGAACGCCGGGCAGTCAATGAAATCTCGGAAAGATGCCGCCGCGCCTCTTGGATGCGATCCCCTCCCCAGTCCAAGAGCGCGGCTGTCGCAGCGCGTGCCGCCTCCCGGGCCACCGCCTCCGACATGGGCGGGACGTCAGCACCGGCGACAAATCGTGATGGCACCGGCCAGCGGCCCACAAGCGCATGATGAGGAAGATCGTGCGCCAAAAGAGCTGACGCATACGCTTGCCCGGCCGCATTCAGAAAGTCATCGTCAACAGCCGTTTGCTCCGGATTAGAAAGAAAGGCCGCGAGACGAAACGGCGTCGCACCGCTCCCATCGACAAGCGTGCTAAACCGTTCATCGCTGATCGGCCCCTCAGAGAACATCACCTCCGCAGCATCGAGCGGCGCCAAGACAGCCTCAAGCGGAAGCCGGCGATCTCGCATCACGCTAAGGAGCGCATCCGCAACGGGAGCGCCGGTCTCGCCCCCCGCATTCTCGGCTTCGATGAGGTCGCGCCACCACTGCAATCGAATGAGACCGAGCCCGGGCTCGCGAACCGTTAGCGGAATGCGGCGCACCTCACCAAAATACGCGGCCAGCACAATCAGGTCGCCGCGCACCGCACGTGGCGCGAGAAGCGCGGACAGGTAGAGGTCTGGATGATGGAGACGCGCTGTGGCACGCACCGTATCGTCAAGAGGAGGGGCGACCGGCATCCCTAATCGACCGCGATGAGCGCCGCACCAACGGGCCGGCCTTCCGCCAGAAGTACGTTGTACGTCCGGCAAGCCGCTCCCGTATCCATCGGCTCAAGCCCAACACCGGCTTCCGCAAATGCCATATGTAGGGCCTCTGACGGCAAGACCGGATCCTGCCCGCACCCGAGAAGAAGAAAGTTGAGATCGCCGCCCGCTTCGAACACCAGCGAAAAATCCTCCGGCACCAAGAGCCCGGCATCGGTTGCCGACCAGCCATGAATTCCAGTGGGCAAACACAGAATCGAGCCCTGATGGCTCATGCCCGCAAAGCGGAAGCCACGGTTGCCGTAAGCGTCGATAGGCGCCGGACTCGGATAATGGGCCATGACGCACAACTCCGGTCGCAGAGCCGGAGTGCCCCTTACAAGTTCCGCTCAAGAAACTGGCTGAGCGATCAAGCCCTGCCAACGGCAGCCTTGGGCTCGCTTTGAATACCCTCGCGGCTGAGCCCTATCCAAAGCAGAAATGGCGACGCAACGAAGACCGAAGACCACGTACCGATCAGAACGCCGAACAGCATGATAAAGCAGAAACCCTTGATGACTTCGGTGCCAAAGACAAACAGCGCAAAAACGGCAAGGAACATGGTCGTCGCCGTGAGAACAGTACGCGACAGCGTCTCATTGATCGACAAATTCATAAGATCCAGCAGCGGCTTTTTCTTATACTTGCGCAAGTTCTCTCGGATCCTGTCGAAAACCACCACAGTGTCGTTGATCGAGTAACCGGCAAGCGTCAGCAGAGCCGCAACTTCTGTCAGGCCGAAGTCATAGCCGAGCAGGCTCAACGTGCCGATTGTAATGACCGTATCGTGCACGAGCGCCAGAATGGCTGCCAGGCCGAACTGCCATTCAAACCGAAACCAAACATAGAGCAGGATACCCACAATTGCCGACAGAACGGCAACCGTACCCCAGAACTTCAGTTCATTTGACACCGCACTCCCGACAACCTCCGCTCTACGGATATCCATGTCGCTACCGAGCGCGTCTTTCACCTTGTCGGCCGCAATCTGCTGCTCTTTTTCTCCGCCGGGCTGTTGTTCGACGCGGATGAGCGCTTCGCCCGCCTCACCAAGTGCCTGAATTTGAACATCACCCAAGCCAAGCGCACCAATACGTCCCCGAAGAGCAGGAATATCGATGTCCCCCGACTTGCTTTGAACCTCGAATAGAGATCCCCCCTTGAAGTCGATCCCGAAGTTGAGTCCCTTGGTCACAATGAGCACGATGGCAAGCGCCGCAATGACGATAGAAACACCAACGCAATAGCGCCTCAGCTCCATGACGGGAAGCATCACGTGATGCGGCCAGAAATCGACACCTTTAAACAGCATTGCCGTAGTCTTCCCTCAGAGTGGGGCTGGAATTTTGCGGGTCTTCTGCACGTTGATCCACGACCAGACCATAAGACGCGTGACCGTAAAGGCCGTGAATATGGTGGCGAGAATACCGAGCGACAGCGTCACGGCAAATCCACGCACGGGGCCTGAGCCCAGCCAGAACATGACGAGGCCCGCAATAAGTGTGGTGAGGTTCGAGTCGAGAATGGTCGCGAGCGCCCGCGAGAACCCGGCATCGATCGCCGAGATCGGTTGTTTTCCGACGCGCTGCTCTTCCCTGATACGTTCGTAGATCAGCACGTTGGCGTCGACCGCCATGCCCACTGTTAGCACCAGGCCGGCGATGCCCGGCAACGTCAGCGTCGAGCCCATCAGCGACATCGCAGCAACGATGAGAAAAAGATTGCCCACCACCGCAATAACCGCAAACACACCAAACAGGCCGTACGCAAAGATCATAAAGGCGGCAACGGCAATCGTACCGATGATGGCGGCGATCTTCCCAGACTCGATACTGTCTGCACCAAGCGAAGCACCAACCGTTCGCTCTTCGACAATCGTAAGCTTGGCTGGCAACGCGCCCGAACGCAGCTGAATGGCCAAATTGTTGGCGCTCTCAACAGTAAAGCTTCCGGAAATCTGGCCCGTTCCGCCAAGGATCGCCTCACGAATAACAGGTGCAGAGATCACTTTGTTGTCGAGCACAATAGCGAACGGCTGGCCGACATGCCTCTTCGTGTAATTGCCGAACTTCCGGGCCCCCGATTGATTGAACCGGAACGAAATGACCGGCTCATTGGTCTGCTGATCGAAGCCAGGCTGCGCGTCCACGAGATCATCGCCCTCGACAACCGGCGCCTCCTCGAGAACCAGACTGGGCTCTCGAACACCCTCTTCCTCGATCGACTCAAAGATCTTGTAGCCGAGCGGAACACGCGTCACTTTGGCCTCCTCGGCCGTGACCGATGGATGCACTTTGTGGAAGGTCAGCTTGGCCGTACATCCGATAAGCCGCTTCAAGTCGGCGATCGTCTTGATCCCGGGTCCGGACGCGTCGTCGGTTTGATCCTTTGGCTTCTCCGCGGCCGCGCACGGGTCTTTACCGTCACCTCCGGTCGTTGCAGATCCTTCGCTGCTGATCCCGGGATACTGCACAACGATCCGGTCCGTGCCTTGCCTAACGACCGTCGACTCGGTTGTACCCAGCGCGTTGATGCGGCGGTTGATGGTTTCAATAGCGGTTCCGATGGCGTTGGTGACGCGCGATTGCAGCCCCTGTGTCGTCGGCTTGAGCAGGAACACGCCCGGAGCATCGCCTTCCTCGACAGAAATGTTATTTCCGCTCGTCCCCAGGATGACGTTGCCAATTGGCTGAACCAGCGTTTTCAGTTCCTTCAAAGCCGCGTCCGCTTGCTCCGGTTTGACCAGCCGGACCACGACATCATCTTTCTGAACACCGATTGCCGAGAAGCCGATCTTCGCCTCGCGCAACACCTTACGCGCATCACCCTTGAGATGAGTGAGCCAATCCTTCGTCAGCTGATCAGTATCCATTGCCAGCAAGAGATGCGCACCACCTCTCAAATCGAGACCCAGCGGCATCTGCCGTTGCGGCATAAAGGATGGCCAGCCGGCGAGTTGCTCCTTCGTAAAGAAGTTTGGAAGAGCGAAAAGCAACCCCAGCAAACACGTGCCAAGGATCGCTATGATCTTCCAGCGGTCAAAATGCATCATGGGGTAAAAGGTCCTCGTGGTGCCAAGAGGCGCGATCGGCAACGACTGGGGCTATCAGCTCTTGCCCGATCCGCCCCCTGAATCCTTTACTGGCTCACTCTTCGAGCGCACATCGATGAGCGTCGAGCGCGCGATACGCACCTTGAGGTTTTCCGCCAACTCGACTTCGATCTCATCGGAGTTGTCGGTAACGCGCGAAACCCGGCCAATCATCCCACCCGAGGTGACAACCGTATCGCCGCGCCGCACTCGCGCGATCATTTCCCGGTGCTCCTTCTGCCGCTGCTGCTGGGGGCGCAAAAGCAGGAAATAGAAGATGCCCATGATCACGAGCATCATCAGAAGGAAACTGGTATCGGCTCCTGTGCTGCCCGACTGGGCATAAGCGGGAGAGATAAACATGCGTGGCAGATCCCCTGATCAAGTGCGGGCACAAAAAAGCGTGCTCGCAGGATACCCCGCCAGCCCGCCGGGCCTGAACGTGGCGCGACTATAGTGTTGCGGCGGCACATTGCAACCCGGGCGTGCCGGCCTAAATCCTTGATTTTCCTTCGCCAGCGGCTTGGTTGGATACCGTCTCCAGGCTATAGAGCCTGAAGCGGGTCCACCAGACGACCGCACCAGCCCGAATTTGCCCCACACCCAATGATCGACGACGACGCCCTCACATCACGCCTCGACCGCCTCGCCGGCGCGATCGAACGGCTGGCCCCGCCGGCAAACGAACGCCCGGCATTCGAGGCCGCCGAAGCCTTCATCTGGCAGCCTGAGCGCGAACGCTTCCAGCCCGTGGCGCACATCAACCGAGTGCCCCTGAACCTCCTCAAGGCAATCGGCCCGGCCGCGGCCCAGCTCCTTGCCAACACGCAACGCTTCGCCAAAGGGCTTCCCGCCAACAATGCACTCCTTTGGGGCGCCCGCGGCATGGGCAAATCGAGCCTGGTCAAGGCCGTGCACACAGAAGCAAGCGCCCTAAAGCTCATCGAAATCCATCGCGAGGACATCGCAACGCTGCCCAAGTGCCTTGCCTATCTCCGCGCGAGCAACGAGCGATTCATTGTCTTCTGCGACGACCTTTCTTTCGACAAGGACGATACAGCATACAAGTCGTTGAAGGCAGTGCTTGAGGGCGGCGTCGAAGGCCGCCCCGAAAACGTCCTTTTTTACGCAACATCAAACCGCCGACATCTGATGCCGCGCGATATGATGGAAAACGAGGGTTCGACCGCCATCAATCCGGCGGAAGCCGTAGAGGAAAAGGTCTCTCTGTCGGACCGCTTCGGTCTCTGGCTCGGCTTTCATCAGTGCAGCCAGGAAGACTATTTGGACATGGTGCGCGCATACACAGACCACTTTCACCTCAAGATCCAGGACGACAAACTTGTCCGCGAGGCCTTGGAGTGGAGTGTGACGCGTGGGGCCCGCTCGGGCCGCGTCGCCTGGCAATATATCCAGGACCTAGCTGGCCGGCTCGGACAGACTCTGAACACCTGATACCACAGCACACCGTAGCGCCGGCTGCTCCCGTCCCCGCACTTCACATTGTGTTTCATCCGCCTAGCGCCGCCTTGTAATTCCCCTTGACTGCCACGACGTAAATTAGCGCCCACAGCAGCGTTACGGCGCACCCCGTGAATTGAGGGTCAGGCCAGAGAGCCGGGCTGGGCCGTTCACAAACCGGACAGCAACAAAGGAGGGACGCCATGTGCGACTATTCCTTGGAAATGTATCGTAGCCGGCCTGCGCGCGCCGGTGAGCGTTACGAGACACATCGCTTTGCCAGTGGCACCGTCGGATTCGTCGATCCGCAAGACAAAGAGACCGCCGTCTGCCTCACGTGCGACACGCGCCTTACCCTGTCGCAGCTTCCACCCCAGCTCCAGCACACGTTGGACCTATCGGAATGCGCAGACGCAACATTCGTGCGTATCGAGCCAGGTCCCCATCACGACGGCGTCCGCTTTGCCAACGGCAAGGAGATTGCCCTTCAACATCTTGGACCGGGCGTTGCAGCAACGATCATCGATGATCTTGTACGCCCGTGGCCAGCAACGGCGCCGGCAGAAGCAGCTAAAGAAACGGTCTGATCAGAAATCCGCCTTGGTAAGGCGCCAAACAATGAAAGGGGCAGCGATGCTGCCCCTTTCCGGCTTGCTCCCCCGCTGGGTGCATCCCTGATTTATTGCACCCAGATTGAATGTGGTTCTGCCCTTACAGCCTTTCCATAAATGGCGTGGGATCGACGGGCTTCTGCCCCTGGCGGAGCTCGAAGTGCAATTGCGGCTGATCCACCTGTCCCGTCTTTCCGGCCTTGGCGATCACTTGACCACGTCGCACCACATCACCCCGCGAAACAAGCATCTCATTAGCGTGCGCATACGCGGTCACCCAACCGTTGTCATGGCGTACGAGAATGAGATTGCCATACCCCTTGAGCTCGTTGCCGGCATACGCGACCGTTCCCGCTTCAGCAGCGTGGACGTCGGTGCCAAGCGGCACAGCAAGGTTGACACCGTCGTTGTGTGTGCCATCCGGACGCTGGCCGAATGCGGAAATAATCTTGCCCTCGACGGGCCAGCGTAACTTGTCCGTACTCGCGACCGATCCGGAACCTGGCCGCGACGGAGACCCAATGCTGGAGGGCTGCGCATCATTTGCCGTATTAAGCGGTCTCGCAACCGCCGTCCGCAACTGCGTACGGTTCGTCGTGGTCGGCGACCTGCCGTTGAGAATGGCCGGCGCGGGGCCACTTGCGACCGGTGCAGGCGCGCTGTCCGGACCGACAGAATAAGTTGGTTGAGGCGTGCCCGAAGGGATCGTCGCTGGCCGCCCCGACGCGACAACGGTGCCATCACCGGTGCCCGCAGGAAGGCGAAGCACCGTACCGGGCCTGATCCGGCGCACATCGCGAATGCCGTTGTAACGGCGGATGTCTGCCGACCGGAGTCCATAGCGCGACGCAATCGCGTAAAGGCTGTCACCCGTTTTGATCGTGTAGGTGCCGGTCCAATTCGCTGGGATATCAGCCGAGACAACCGTGACGGGCTCGGCCGGCCTATGCGTTGTCTTAGTCGCCGGGATGTAAAGACTCTGACCAGGCTTGATCATTGGCCCCGTCAGATTGTTGACCGCAATCAGATCAGCAATCGCCACTTTGTGCCGCCGGGAAAGACCATAAAGCGTGTCCCCGGCCTGTACTTCAATCTGCTCGCCGCGTGTGACTTCAGCACGCTCCTCAAGCACAGGCGCGGCTGTAACAGGTGCCGGAGCAGCAGCACGGCTTCCTTGAGGAGGAAGCGCCGCGACGGCCGGGCGCTGAGGCGCAATCGGCGCGACAGTTGCCGGTTGAGCGGGTGCCGGCTGCGAATCGAGCGGCTGAGACACCACCGGAGGGGCGGTGTTCGCGGACGGAGCGTAATTAGACGGCGGCGGATAGTAGGTTCCACCAGGCGATTGATAGCCGGGGTAGCCTGCATTGGCATCCGCCGTCTCTTGCCCGATCAGGTTCGAGCGCTGTCCGACAGGCTCGGACGGAACCGGAGGAATGGCCGCGGTGGTCGTGCCCTTATCGTTGAGGCCCGCAAAATCGAAGCGCGCGATGTCCGCGCTGCAACCCCCGGATAGGACGGCAAGGCCAATACCGATCATCGGCAGGCTCTTGCGCGAAGAAAACCAAACAGACTGTACGCTTTGCACTAAACTCAACATGTTACGCACCTCACAACCCTCGACCCATTAACCTTTAACCGGTTAACACGACCTTAACAGGCGGTGAGTCCCACTCCTTGCTGATGAGTCGAAGTGCGCTCCCCGACGTGTGCTGTCCGGCAGCGCCCCTCCCCTAGCCTGCGAAACCAAGTCTGCGAAACGAAAGTCGCTGCACCCGGACGTGGCTCATGAGACCACGCCGCGCTTGTCACTGCCTACGACTGGAATGTGCAGGTATCGCGGAGGAATTGCGGCGAGACGAAGCCAATACGCCCCTTCGCTCAGCACGGGGCGTAACTACACCACCCAATAGGGAACTAACCGGTCCCCTTGAGGCGTCCCTCCAGACCAAAACCTGAAACGGCGGAGAGTGCGGTGCGCGTCGCCTCATGCGTCATGTTCATCGCCAATGGCGTGACCGAGATCTGACCCTGCATGATGGCCCTAAGATCCGTACCGTCCGGCGGATCCATCCGGCGGCGCTCAAAACCGACCCAGAAATAGGGATCGCCCCAGGTATCCTGACGCTCCTCGACATGCAGGCCACCCTGATCTCGTCGCCCCTGCGTTGTCACGGCAATGCCGGCCACCTTCTCCGGCGGCACATCCGGGAAGTTCACGTTCAAAAAGACACCCGGCGGCCAGCTCTGACCCAAAAGCTTCTCCACCAGCGCCGGTCCGTGCTCGAGCGGCGTCTTCCAATGTTGCAGACCGTCGGCATCAAAGCCGATGGTAAGGCTCATAGCGATTGAGCGAACGCCAAGCAGCGTCCCCTCCATGGCGCCCGCGACAGTGCCTGAGTAGGTGACATCCTCTGCCAGATTGGAACCGTGGTTCACACCCGAAAGAACAAGATCGGGCGCCCGATCCTTCAGCATGTGTCGCACACCCATAATGATGCAATCGGCAGGCGTGCCGCGTACCGCATAGGCGCGCTCGCCAATTTCGCGATAGCGCAACGGAACTTGCAGCGTCAGCGCATGCGAAGCCCCCGATTGGTTCATCTCGGGCGCAACGATCCACACATCATCGGTGAGCGCCTTGGCAATCTGGTGCAGCACGGTAAGGCCGTGTGCGCCTGCGCCGTCATCATTGGTGATCAGGATACGCATGTCGAATTCATCTACTCCTGTCTCCACACTCTATCGCAGCACTGAGGCACCGCGGTCCTATTGAGCCTTCTCAATCGTCGTGAGGCCGCCCATATAGCTCTGTAACGCATCCGGAATTGCGACAGATCCATCCCTCTGTTGATAATTCTCCAGAATGGCGACCAATGTGCGGCCGACCGCAAGCCCGGATCCATTGAGTGTGTGCACGAAGCGCACCTCTTTCGAGCCCTTCGGCCGGTAACGCGCGCCCATACGCCGCGCCTGGAAATCACCGCACACGGAACAGGAAGAAATCTCGCGATAGGCCTCCTGACCCGGAAGCCACGCCTCGATGTCGTAGGTTTTCTGCGAGGCAAAACCCATATCGCCCGTACATAACAGCATTGTACGGTAGGCCAGACCAAGGCGCTTTAAGACCTCTTCGGCACAGGCCGTCATACGCTCGTGCTCCTCAAGCGACGCTTCAGGTGTCGTCACCGAGACAAGCTCAACCTTCGAAAACTGATGCTGACGGATCATCCCGCGTGTGTCCTTGCCGGCGGCCCCCGCCTCGGAGCGGAAACACGGAGTCCAGGCGGTCATCCGCATTGGCAGTTGGCCCTCATCCCAGATGTGCTCGCGCACAATATTGGTGAGCGAAACCTCCGCCGTGGGAATAAGCCAAAAGCCGTTGGTGGTCTGAAAAAGATCCTCGGCAAACTTTGGCAAATTGCCGGTGCCGTAGGCCGCTTGATCCCGAACCAAAAGCGGCGGCAGATATTCCGTATACCCAAACTCGGTCGTGTGCAGATCGAGCATGAAGCTCGCAATGGCCCGCTCCAGTTTCGACAACGCACCCTTAAGAAAAACGAACCGCGCGCCCGAGACCTTGGCCGCCGTTTCGAAATCCATGAGCCCCAGCGCTTCCCCGATCTCGAAATGCTGCTTGGGTTTGAAATCGAACGTCGGCGGCGTGCCGTGCTTGCGCACCTCCACATTGTCCTTTTCGTCAGCACCATCAGGCACATCCGCACGCGGAAGATTCGGAATAACAGCGAGCGCCTTTTCAAGTTCGGCATTGACGCGCCGCTCGTCTTCCTCAAGTCGAGCTATCACCTCCTTCGATTCCGCCAATTCTTTGGTCAGTGTTTCAAGCGCACTGACGTCATTTGTTGCCTTGGCTTTCGCAAACACATTTGACCTTCCCTTACGAAGGTTCCGAGCCGCCTGGAGTTCCGTGCTATTGGCGCGGCGGCTCTCGTCAATGCCAATCAACTTGTCCGCTATGGGTTCCAAGCCACGCCGCTTCAGACCGGCATCGAACTCGGCGGCATTATTACGAATCCATTTGATGTCAAACACGGGGGCAAATCCTCAAGAGTCGCGGTGGGCCATGTACGCCGACTTGCATGCGCGCCGACTGAGCCGACAGACATGTGCGCCGACCTATAAGCCGGGCGCCAGCCCCGGTCCAGTCAATCACTGACGCAGCTGCACTATGTCCCCGATGACCCCGGCGGCGGAGCCGCCGAGCGCTTCTCCACGCGCTCCACCGCAAAAATCGCGGCCTCATAAAGGAGAACCGTCGGCAGCGTCATAATGATCATCGAAATGGCGTCGGGCGGAGTCAGCACAGCCGCCACCGCCGTAATCCCGACAATGGCATAGCGCCGCCCCGAACGCAGCACGTCCGCCGTCACCAGACCTGCGCGCGCCAGAAGTGTGAGCACGACGGGCAGCTGGAAGCAAATCCCGAAACCGAAGATCAGAGTCATGATGAGCGAGAGATATTCGGACACCTTGGGCATCAGCTCAATCGTGGCCAGACCACCCGCACTCGTCGTTGCCGCCAGCCCCATCGAGAACTTGATGAGGATCGGCATTGCGATGAAGTAAACGACCAGCGCGCCAAGCACGAAAAAGATGGGGGTCGCGATAAGGTAAGGTAAGAACGCCTGACGCTCGTTCTTGTAAAGCCCAGGCGCCACAAACTTATAGATCTGCGTCGCGGCAATCGGAAACGACAGGAACGCAGCGCCAAACATGGCGAGTTTCAAGTGCGTGAAAATCTGCTCAAGGAAATGCGTGGCAATAAGCCGGACCTGATCGCTTCCCGAAATCCACACATAGGGCCAGACCAGAACATCGTAGATTTGCCGCGCAATCGTGAAGCACAAAATGAACATCACGAAGAAGGCAACCAACGACCAGATGAGCCGTTGTCTCAACTCAATAAGATGATCCATCAGCGGCGCCTTCGAGGCGTCGATATCCTCGCGGCTCGTCTCGGGCTCGATTTGGTCCTGCATGCGTGTCAGGCCTCGCCTTTGGACCGGTCCGGAGTGGTCTCCGCTTCCGCTGCTTGCGTAGCGTCGGCAGCCGCATCTTTGACCGAATCCACGCCGGTCCGGGCAGCCTGTTCCGCATCGGCAACAGTCGTCGTGACCTGCTCCTTCATCTCCATCACTTCTTTATTGATGCTGTCGAAATCCGCTTCCCGCATTGCATCGTCGAAGTGCTGACGGAACTCCGAAGCCTGCCGGCGGATTATACCTGCATAGCGTCCCAGCGCCCGAAACAGCGCCGGCATGTCCTTGGGACCCACGAAGACAAGGGTCACCACGGCCAGGATGAGAAGCTCGCTCCAACTGATCTCAAACATGTTGGGCTCAGCGCTTTCTAGACGTTGACTTCTTAAGATCGCCCACCCTGAGACCGGCAGAGGGCCCCCATGTCTATGGGCGACGTGCAGAGCTTGCGCAGAAGGCGTTTACGGCAGATTACGATTCTACGATTGCTTGCTTTTTTCGCCTTCGGCCGTTGTGCTGGTGCTGGTATCGCCGATGGGCTTCGCCTTGGCCGCGCGGGTCTCTTCGTCCTCCTCGGACATCCCCTTCTTGAAGCTCTTAATGCCCTTGGCCACGTCGCCCATCAACTCAGACACCTTTCCGCGGCCGAACAACAAGACAACGACCAACAGCAGAAGCAGAAGGTGGGTAGTGCTCAAACCCATAGGTCTCATTCTCCAATGCGGCGCCAGCCGCGTGTTGATTTTGAAGAAGTATTGCAGAAGCCCCCCGATGCGGCAAGCGCGGGTCCTAGCCCATGGGTGCGGGGCTTGGTCTTGATCGGCGTCAACTATCCAGCTTCTGCGGGAAAAACGAGAAGTTCCGACGGCCTGATGGCAACCCGAACCTCGGCCCCCTTTTGAAGCCCATGCCCCTCTTCGAGCCGGGCCCGCAACGGCAGATCAAACCCCTCCACATCGATTTCCACGCGCGCAACATCGCCAAGAAAACGCACACTGCGAACACGCCCCAAGAGCCCCTCCCCGTTCTTGTTGATCCTGAGCCCGCGCTCACGAATGCAAAGAACGGCCATCTCACCATCTGCAACACCGTCCGCCGGCAATCGTCCAAACGGCGTATCCATGGCGCCGCCGGATACCGGGAACGTGAATTCGCTAATTTCTGAAAAGAGCCGCGCAACAAACAGATCCGCCGGCCGACGGTAGAGATCCTCCGCCTTCCCCTCCTGAACGATGGACCCCTTCCGCATCACTGCAATACGATCACCTATGCGCATGGCTTCTTCGGGATGATGGGTCACGATGATCGACGTCGCACGCGTCTCCGCAAGCAACGCTCGCGTCTCCTCCTGGATACTCTCGCGCAGCTGAACATCGAGTCCTGAGAACGGCTCATCCATCATCATCACCGCAGGCCTCGGCACGAGAGCGCGCGCCAATGCCACCCGCTGCTGCTGTCCGCCCGACAAGGTATGCGGATAATCGTATGCAGCTCCCTCGAGCCCGAAGCGGGACAAAACAGCAAGCGCTTCCCGCTCGGCCTCCTGTCGCGGCAACGATTTCAGCCCGAACGCCACATTGTCCAAGATTGACAAATGCGGAAAGAGCGCAAAGTCCTGAAACATGAGCCCGACGCTGCGCTGCTCCGGCGGCACAAAGCATGAGGGGCCTGCCACTTCACGATCATTGATCAGAATGCGCCCACCCGACGGCTTTTCAATACCGGCCGCAACGCGCAGAAGCGTGGTCTTCCCACAGCCCGATGGCCCCAGCAGACACACAACCTCACCCGGCGCGACATAAAGCGAGAGATCACGAAGCGCGAAGGTCTGACCGTACCGGCGATCGACATGCTCGATGGAAAGGCTGGCCGCAAAAGTTGCAGCAGCTCTTGCGCGCGGCACCACGGGTTTGGCCGGCGGCGCTGAGCCATTGTCGCTACTTTTGTACGGCCATGTCTTCACGAAACCACTGTACTCACACGTAACCGGCGCCTTGCAACGCTCTATGCGCCCGCCGCACCGGGCGGCGCATCATCGGCCTCATCCGCATCAATGGCATCAGCGTCGCTCTCATCCTCCTCCAGACCGAGCTCCGATTGCGCCTCGTCTTCCTCTTCGAGCTCCAAAGGCAGCTCATCAGGCATCAAATCCGCAACATCCGTCGGCTCAGGAACGGCAAAGCCCGGCGGCAGATTACTATCGAGAAGACCCGCGGCCTTAAGGTCCGCAAGGCCAGGCAGATCCTTGATGGCATCAAGGTCGAAGTGCGACAGGAAACTATCGGTCGTACCATAGGTGATGGGCTTGCCTGGTGCGCGGCGCCGCCCGCGTGGACGCACCCATCCCGTCTCAAGCAGAATATCGAGCGTGCCCGGCGAAATCGAAACACCGCGGACTTCCTCGATCTCCGCCCGCGTCACCGGTTGATGATAAGCAATAATTGCAAGCGTTTCGAGAGCCGCCTTCGACAGCCGCCGCTCTTCCTTCGCATAGCGCTCCAGAAGGTAGGACAGATCCTCGGCCGTGCGGAACATCCACTTGCCGGACGTGCGCACAAGATTGACGCCACGGCTCGCATAAAATGACTTAAGCTCCGACAACAATCCGCTTACATCAGCCTCGTCGGCCAAATGTTGCGTCAAGGATCGCTCGTCCAGCGGCTCGGACGACGCAAACAATAAAGCCTCCAGGATGCGTAGCTTTTCGCGCCGGTCCTGGCTTGCAAGCTCGCTGACTTCCGGAGGAAGCTCGGTCTCGGCATCGGCGAGCGCGGCCGCAAGCTCGCGCGCCTCCAGAGCCGAGGGGTTGTCCTCGTAGCTTTCCTCAGGCTCGCCGCTTGTATTGTTGGCAACCAGCTTCAGCCGTGGCGGGTCCATGGTCTTCTTACCCTTATTGTCTGGCACAGACGCGCACCTTTCCGAAACTCAATTCGCTCATTCAATGCGTTACGAAAGAGGCTGCCACTGGGCGCCTTGCTCGCACTTGCGGACATAAATCGGCGCAAACGGAGCATCCTGACGCAACTCGACCAGACCCTCTCGGGCCATCTCCAAACTCGCCCCAAATGAACTCGCCAGCACGGTCCGCTCCTCCTCGCCGCACGGAAGATACTGCTGCAAGAAAAGATCGAGCTGCAACCAGTCTCCGATGCTTTGCCCGACGAGCTTTTCGAGCCGGTCGCGCGCCTCTTTCACCGACCACACTTTGCGCGCCTTGATCACGTGAGACATCTTTATCGTGCGCTTGCGCTGATCGGAATACGCCTTCAAAAGATCATAAATCTCCGCCGTCCACGTCGTCTCGCGAACCGTATGAGCCGTTTCCGGCGCGCCGCGGGCAAACACGTCCCGGCCAAGCCGTTTGCGATTCATGAGCTGGGCAATGGCCGTACGCATCGCATCCAGGCGCATCAGGCGGAAGGCAAGCTTCTGCGCCATTTCTTCGGCAGTAGGCTCGTCTTCGGTTTCCTTGTCGGACGGCAACAGAAGGCGTGACTTCAAAAAGGCAAGCCACGCCGCCATAACAAGATAGTCCGCCGCGATCTCGAGCTTCAGGCGCTGCATCTCCGCGATGTAAGCAAGATACTGCTCGACGAGCTCCAACACCGAAATCTTGGCGATATCGACTTTGTGCGTCCGCGCCAGTGCCAACAGCAAATCGAGGGGGCCTTCGAAGCCGCCAACCTCGATGACAAAGGCTTCTCCGGCCGTTGGCGCAAGCTCGGGATCGGGCGCCTCCCAGGCGTCCGTCCCTTCCTGCTGTCCGGGCACATCATCAATCATCGCATCATCCAATAGCAGGCGCGGGGCCCGCGCGGTACCGCGATCTGACGCGGCAGTTTCGACACAAACATTACACTGATTCAGGAGCGGAGGTGTGGCCCTGAAGCACGGCGGCAAGCGCCGCCTCGGCCTCGGCGGCATCGTAAGACCGCAGATTCGCAAGCCCTTTCAAAGCAGCCGAGAATCGCTCCAGCGCCAGTCCGGATAAGGCGGGAACACCACCGGCAGCAGCCTCCATTTCAGCCAGGTCTCCATTGCAATGTAGGGCAATATCGGATCCTGCCCTAATCACCGCCGCGGCCGAATCGCGAATCGGAGCCCGCAGAGCTTTCATGCTGAGGTCATCGCTCATCAGGAGCCCCTGAAACCCAATTTCCCCCCGGATCACCTCACGCGTCACGGTTAACGACGTGCTCGCCGGCGCGACGGCATCGATGTCCGAAAAGACAACGTGCGCCGTCATCGCGGCGGGCATATCGGCCAACAGCCGAAACGGGACGAAATCACTGGCCGACAGCGTGCGCCGGTCTGTGTCCACCACCGGTAGCTCCAGGTGGCTATCAGCCGTGGCACGCCCATGCCCCGGAATGTGCTTAATTACGGGAAGCACGCCGCCCGCCAGATGGCCTTCCGCTACCGCGCGGCCCAACGTAGCCACCTGGACCGGGTCGGTACCATACGCCCGGTCGCCGATCACATCGTGTGCGCCTGGAACCGGCACGTCGAGAACGGGGGCACAATTCGTGTTGATGCCGAGCGCCTTGAGATCATCGGAGAGAAGTCGCGCCGCAAGGAACGCGGACCGGCAAGCACGCTGCGACTCCCGCACGTAAGCCTCAGCATAAGCCACACCCGCCGGCAACAGGCGCCCCAACGGCGGACGCAGCCGCTGTACGCGCCCGCCCTCCTGATCGATGAGAAGCAGAAGCTCGTCCGTCCCCACAGCTTCCCGCATGCTGGCGGTGAGGCAACGGATCTGCGCGTGGCTTTCACAATTCCGCGAAAAGAGAATGATCCCGGCGGGCCGCACGTCCTTAAGGAACGCACGCTCACCGTCGGTAAGGCTCGTGCCGGCGAGGCCGGTAATTAGTGCAGAGCGCATGTCATCCGCCGGGCTGGTCCCGCCAAATGCGGAGCCAGCATCAGTACGCCAGTGGCCAGCACCCGCTGTGACCAGCCGCCTTCAAATTCCGGCACAGCTCACTGACGGACTCGCGTGATCCTGGCGGTCCGGCAAGGAGACGATGATACGTCCCTTTCTCACCAAGATTGGCCAGCTGGACTTCCGGCGTCTTGTTGCCAAGCAGGTTGGCGTACTTGCTTTGCAGATTTGCAAACTGCTTGAGCGCATCGAGCTGGCTCGAACCCGTCGCCGGAACAGACGCCAGCACGGCAACGTACCCGGCCCCCGTTGGCCGCGGCGCAGCGGGCGCAGGCGTTGTGGCCGCGGTCGCCTTAGGCGCAGGCTTTTTCGGTGCCGGCTTGGGAGCCGGTTTGGCCGGTGTCGTCTGAGCCTTGGAAATGATCACGGGCTTCGTAGGAGCAGGCGCAGGCGTCTTCTCAGGAGTAGCCGCGGTTGTGGTTGGCGCAGGCTTCGCCGGTGCCGCATCGGCCGCAGGCTGCGGAGGCGCGCTGATGTCGACAATCGACAACCCAGGAACGCCAGTCGGAGCCGGACCCGCCGATGCTTCAGGCGCCGCCGTCGGAGCCTGGATCGAACCATCCGGATTAACGACGAGCGTAGAAACCTTTTTCGAGCCACCGGTCACCGAGGACCCGCCGGTGCTCTTTCCAGCATCGCCGAGCCGTCCCATGATCTTGCTGTCGGCATGATCAAACTTGCGCCCGCCCGGATCCTCGGGCTTGACCTTGGACGGACCTGCAGAGTTCTTGACCACCGGCGTGGCGCCATCACTACCAGGCCCAAAAATCACCTCCGAGGCATACATCCCGAAACCACCGACCGCGATCGCCATGCCCAGTACCGCACCGATCTTGATCCAGCGACGGCCGCTTGGCGCGTCGTCGTCCTCGTAGTCGTCCTCGTCATAGCCTTGCTCATAGTCGCCTGCGTCCTGAGGACCGTATCCGTGCGGATCGAGCGCGGGATCGACCGGCTGCTGACCGTACGGGTCGTGCGCGCCCCACGCCCCGCCATGTGCGGTTTGCTGCTGGTAGTCCGCAGGCGTAAGCCCAGCCTGCTGAGCCGGCGCACCTGTCGGATGCTGGTAGCTTGAAAGATCGTAAGAGCGGGGATCCGGGCTTTGCCCCGGGTTCTGCCACTGATCGTACGAGCCGCCACGAAGCCCTTGACCGGGCAGAGCCTGCGAAGACTGCCCGGCAGGCAGCTGATATCCGCCCTGACCACGATGTCCATGACCGGATTGCCCCTGACCAGCCTGCGCAAAATACTGACCCAGCTGGGCCTGCGCATATGGATCGTAGTGTGAAGGATATTGACCCTGCTGTTGTTGGGCCACGCCCTGTTGCGGCGCCTGTCCATAGGCCGGGTTTTGATGCACCTGATGCGCGCCCGGCGCATTCGACGGCGCCTGTTGGGCCGGCGTGAATGAGCTGTTCTGCCCACCTGCAAAGGGATCGCCTGCCGGACCTTCGCCAGGAGCAGGATAAGAGGGCTGCGGATACCCTTGCTGAGCACCTTGCGGGTGACCACCCTGACGCGGCGCGCCACCTCCCGTCGTCCACTCCCGCGGATCCTGTTCCCCTGCTTTAGCATTAGGAAACGGATGAATGTTCTGTTGCGTCTGGGAACCGGACGAACGTGACATTTCGGAATTACCTCACACCCAATAGGCCCGCACAGTGATTGGCCCGCAAAGTCGCTGCGACACGCACTTTCGAATCGCCAGTCTACCGCATGGCGTCCGGTGCCTCGACTCCGAGCACCGCAAGACCTGAGGATATGACCTGCTGCGTTGCCCCCACCAACGCAAGCCGTGAAACGGTCAGACTCCGGTCACTCGGCTGGATAAATCGCAAATGTGGCGAATCATTGCCTCGCGTCCACAATCCATGAAAATTCGAAGCCAAATCATATAGATAAAAAGCCACTCTGTGTGGCTCATGTGCCTCGGCCGCACCCGCCATCACCCTTGGAAACGCAGCCAGCCGACGCACCACATCGAGCTCCGCCGGATCGGTCAAAGCCGTGAGATCGGCTGTGCATATCGCCTCACCGCCGGGCTCGAGATCGGGGAAAACCTCTTTCGCATTGCGGAACACGCTCGCGGCGCGCGCGTGCGCGTACTGAACATAGAAAACCGGATTGTCCTTGGACTGCTCCGTCACTTTGGCGAAGTCGAAGTCAAGCTCTTCAAGTTCTTTCCGGTAGAGCATCATGAAACGCACCGGATCCCGGCCCACCTCGTCAACGACATCGCGCAACGTGACAAACGTGCCGGCACGCTTCGACATCTTATAGGGTTCGCCGTTCTTGAAGAGCTTCACAAGGCTGACGACTTTGATATCGAGATCGGCCGAGCCGCCAACCGTATGCCAGTGTTTCAACTTGCCCTTCGCGTCACGTTCCACGGTCCCATCCGCGAACGCAGCAACAGTTGCCAGCATGCGTGGGATATAGCCGATGTGGTCGGCACCAAACACATTGATCAAATGCCGGTAGCCACGCGTGAGCTTGTCGTGGTGGTACGCAACGTCGCCCGCGAAGTAGGTGTAGCTGCCGTCCGACTTCTGCAACGCACGATCTGCTTCGTCGCCAAACGCCGTTGACTTGAACAGCGTCTGCTCCCGATCCTCCCACTCCTCGTCGTCGTGCCCTTTAGGCCGCTCAAGCCGGCCTTCATAGATAAGGCCCTTTTCACGAAGCACGGAAATGGCATCAGCCACCATGTCATAATTGCCGTACGTGAGGGAGGCTTCGGAAAAGAAGACGTCATGGCTAATATTCAAGGCCGCAAGGTCGTCCTTGATCATGCCCAGCATCGCAGCGATGGCCTCGTCCCGCACCTTGGGCAGCCACTCTTCCTCGGGCAGATCTAACAGGTCCTTCTTGTATGTCTTCGCCAGCGCTTCGCCGACCGGCTTAAGGTACTCACCGGGATAGAGCCCTTCGGGAATCGGACCGATGTCCTGACCAAGCGCCTCGCGATAGCGCAGGAACGCGGACCGCGCGAGCACGTCCACCTGCCCGCCGGCATCGTTGATGTAATACTCGCGCGTGACATCATACCCGACGAACGCCAGTAAATTTGCAAGCGCGTCACCGAACACAGCGCCGCGGCAATGACCGACGTGCATCGGCCCCGTCGGATTGGCCGATACATACTCGACATTGACCTTCGCGCCTTTGCCAATATCACTGCGGCCGTAGCTCTCTTTCTCATTCAAGATGGCGTGCACGAGGCCGTGCCAAAAACCTGGCGTCACACCGATGTTGAGAAATCCCGGCCCCGCAACGTCGACCTTAGCAAAAGCGTCTTCCTGCTCGAGCTTAGCCTTGAGCGCCTCTGCAAGGTCACGCGGCTTTTGACCGGCTTTCTTCGCCAGCACCATGGCTGCATTCGACGCGAAATCGCCGTGGCTGGCATCGCGCGGTGTCTCAACCTCCACACCGGAGACATCAAGGTCGGCAGGCAGCGCGCCCTCTGTCTTGAGGACGTCGAGCGCATGGCGAATGCGGCTGGCAATGTCGTCAAACAGATCCATGAAGTGTCCCTTGAGAAAGCGCCGTCCCGGGGAAAGAAAGCGCCAGTAGCTGAGCGGGGCGCTATCGCAAATCGAGCGGATCGTCAAACAGCCGCTCATAATCCTCGATGGCATACTTGTCGGTCATACCGGCCACGTAGTCTGCGATGGTCCGAGCCCGCGACGCCGTATCCTTGCCCGAGACCGCCAAACGCCAACTCTCCGGCAGCACCGCCGCATCCGACATGTATCGTTCGAACAGGCGGGTGACGATCGTCTCGGCCTGAGCCATGACACGCATCACACGGTCGTGCCGGTAGACGCGCTCAAAAAGGAACGCTTTGAGGCCAGCAAGGTCGCGCGCGACCTCGGGCGAAAATAAAACAACCGCATGGCCCGCATTGCGAATGTCGTCGGGATTGTCAGGCGCCAGTGCGGCCAGCGCGGCGCGGCTCGTCGTCACCACGTCGCCAATGAGCGCCGTGATCATGCGCCGCGTGACTTCGAACACGGCCCGCCCGCTGATGCGGCCTTCGGCGAGCACACCAGCTTCGCGTGCAGCAGGACCAGCAATCGGCACCCCATCAAGATCACCGAGCGTAATGACACCGGCGCGCAGCCCGTCGTCGATGTCATGATTGACATAGGCAATATCGTCGGAAAGTGCCGCGGCCTGAGCTTCCCCTGAAGCCCAGCGATCCGGCTGCAAGCTGCACCAGGACTCAAGCGGGGCAATGACCTTGAGAACCGCCGCACCCGTCTCCGCACTCACCGGTCCGTTGTGCTTCGCCAGACCTTCGAGCGACTCCCATGTGAGGTTCAACCCCTCGAACCCGAGATACTTACGCTCGAGCTCCATAACCGCGCGCAGGCTCTGCGCATTGTGATCAAATCCGCCATAGGCCTGCATAACGCCATCGAGCGCACGCTCACCGGCATGCCCAAACGGCGAATGACCGAGATCGTGCGCCAACGCCAACGCCTCAGCCAAATCCTCATCGAGCCGCAACTGGCGCGCAATCGTGCGTGCGATTTGCGCAACTTCCAGGCTATGCGTGAGCCGCGTCCGGTAGTGGTCGCCCTCGTGAAAGAGAAAGACTTGCGTCTTATGCGTCAGCCGCCGAAAGGCCGTCGAATGCAGAATGCGATCACGGTCCCGCTGAAAGGGGCTGCGCGTCGGGCACTCCGGCTCGGCATGAAACCTCCCCAGCGAGGGCACACCGCTCGCCGCGTAGACCGCCGGCGACCGCGCACCAGGCGCAAGCTTCTCCCCGTACTGACGCGCCTTGGCGCCCGGGCCGGGGGGTGAAGATACATGGGACATGCGCTGCCGCCCGCCTCGCTGGACACCCTAAACGCGTCCTGAAATTGACTTGTCGCTTATCAACCCTATCTTCGTAGTGTTGAATCGCGAGGCGGCGCAACCCCGCCCCTGGTACGGAACCATACCACCCAATGTCTTGGGTTATCGAGCTGTAGATATGACCGCAGAGACCATCTCCGTCACCCTCACCGAGCGCGCCGCCCGCCGCATCGCCGAGATCGTGGCCGAGGAAGAGACCAACCGCATGCTGCGCGTCGCCGTCGAAGGCGGCGGCTGCTCGGGCTTCCAGTACAAATTTGAGCTGGTGCCGGGCGCCGAAGACGATGACCTCATCCTCGAAAGAGCGGGTGCCAAAGTCCTCATTGACCCGATCTCGCTGCAATATTTGGAAGGATCGGAAATCGACTTCGTCGACGACCTCATCGGCGCCGCCTTCAAGATCCAAAACCCCAACGCCACCGCATCCTGCGGATGTGGGACCAGTTTTTCGATGTGAGAGGCACGGCGGCAACGGGGGAATAGAGATCTCAATCTAGTATCTTAGTCTGCGCTTGACCCGCAACCGGGGCATTGCGGGTCAAGTCAATCTGGTTGCGCTCTTGAGCAACGTCCCAGCATAACACGCCCGAACACACGCGATTGCACGCGGAAGCCCGAAGCCGATGAAACCTTTCCTTGTCCTGCAATTGCGACCTGAAACGGCGGCTTCGGACAATGAATTCGACGCCATCCTCGAGAAGTCCGGACTTGCTCCGTCGGAGACCGTGCGCATCCGGCTCGATCACGAGCCGATTCCCACGGGACTTCGATTGCAGGACTACGCCGGCGTCATTGTCGGCGGCGGCCCCGGCTGCGTCAGCGATCCTCCCGACAAAAAAACAGACGTTGAACGGCGGATTGAGGACACGATCCTGGATCTCATGCCGGCCATCACCGCGACGGATTTCCCCTTTCTTGGATGCTGTTATGGCATTGGGATTCTGGCGCACCACCTCGGCGCCAAAGTCAGCAAAGAGCGCTATGGAGAAGACGTGGGGGCAGTGGAATGCACCCTGACCCGCGATGGAAAACGAGATGCCTTGGTCAAGGGTCTGCCCGAGAATTTTCAGGCCTTCGTCGGCCATAAAGAAGCGGTGCAAGAGCTACCGGAAGGCTGCACACACCTTCTCGCCTCCACACCCTGCCCCTACCAAATGATCCGGTACAAGGACAACGTTTACGCCACGCAGTTTCATCCCGAAGCCGACAGCCATGGCTTTGAACTGCGCATCATGATCTACAAGGACTACGGCTACCTTCAACCCGAGGAAGCCGAACAGCTGATAGACATGTGCCACAAGCAAGACGTTCACATCCCCGAAGCAATACTGCGAAACTTCGTCGACAAGTATCGGCACTAACCCGCAAAGTAAGAAATCACATTTAGCCACTGCGTTCTGCAGTTGTGAGACACGCTTCTCGATGTGAAGCAAACGAGGATGGAGTTCAGCTACCGAACCATTGCGCAGGTCAATCTTAGAAATGCGCTTTCAATCGCGCACGCCCACTATGCGTCTCGCCATCGCCGTTGTGGCTGGAAATACCGTAGTTCACATCCAGATACATCGTCTCCGAAAGCTGGCTGCTGGATAGCCCCAACTTTCCAAGAAGCCCCGGGCCATTCAAATCGCCTGGATCGACCACGGTAGGAAGTGCCGTGTTGTTGACAAGGCTTGCCGTCATCTCATTCCCGGAGAATGAGAAGTAGTCTTCGTAGCCAATCTCAGCGAACAATGACGTCGGCCAAGCACCGAGGTTGGCTTGCGTAACCGCACGAAGACTAACACGGCCCAAAACCGCGTCACTCTCGCGCTCATCAAATTCAAGCGCCAAGATCGGTGCACTCTCCCGAAAGTCGTCGACTTCGGCATGGACGTATGTGAGCCGCGCCGATGGGATCAGGGTAACGCCCCCAAGGTTTTGCGCGACACCAACCTCCGCAGCGACCGATACGGTATAGCCCTCCGTCTCAGAATCCGCGACAACGGGGCCAAATCCCGTGTCGCGCTCGACGTCATCAAACCAGACACCGCCGACGCCGGCGTCAAAGCTACCGTAAACGGGCCCCATCACGTACGAACCGTAAATGTCGCCACGCACGACCGATACATCAGACGACAAGCGTTGCGCATCTTGCTCACCCGAAAGCACCGCAATCGAAGCGCCAATCAGGCTCGACTGGCTCCTGTGATCCCAGCCAAGACGCAAGCCTCCGAGATCAAGGTCAAAGCCAGCAGTTTGCCCGCCCCCATCATAGCGTCCCAATTGCCCGAGAAGCTCCACATAAGGACCATTCTTGAAGGCGTAGGGGCCGGAAAACCAATTCATCAACCGGTCGAAGACGGCATCTGTGACGAGGCCGCTGGACGCGTGCAAGCTGTCGCCCAAAGGTGCCGTATCCAAGATCGCCGGCGCGGTGTCGAGGAGAAGCGAAAAGTAGAGCGCGTAGTATCCGTGAACGACACTGGTCGGATGGATAAAGTCCCAGTAATAATAATTATCCGGATCGGCACATGCCGGGGCTATTGTAGACGGTTTGCAGGCGTCATCGACATTGCTCAACCCAAACGCGCCAGGATTGGAGCGAATGAGCCGTTGAACCGCATTGATATCGGCGTGAATGATATTGGTCCCAGGCGGGGCCGACGCTGCCAAATTCTGCAAGCCACTGAAAAGGACGGAATTGAAAACGTTGGCCGACGCCAACGCATCCGCCTGTTGTGGCGACCCGTCAGGATAATACGGCGTCGCGCTGATCGTCGTGTGGTTCGGAACGAGAATGGTCCGCCCACTAAGTCCGATAAGCGTTTGCACACTCGCAATCTGCGAGTTCGCAGCCGCGGCCGCGTTGCCGAGCGTATCGCCAGCGGCAGGCAGGCACACGGTCGGATCGTCAATGCACTCGCGTATGTTGTTCGCACCCGCCCAAACAGCAATCAAATCATTCGGCCCGATCGTCCCACCGGCCCCCAGGTAAGCTGTGATTTGGTCGGGAAGCCCGATGGCCCCAAAAACATGCGGCAGCGAGGGCGTGATGAGCCCATCAGAGCGAGCTCCGATGTAAGCCATATTGATGTTGCCGTCGACAACACCAGGTGTCTGAACCGGACTGTTCATGGGCCCGAACAGCTGCTCAGCCCAAAGCGGCCCATTCGAAGCACCACCATCGGCATTAAGATCGAAAAAACCGACAAGACCGGGGTTATCTGCGGCCCAATTGCCATCGTCGGTCAGGCTGTCACCGAAAACGATGGCCCGCTCTTGCGCGCGCGCAGCATGCCCCACAACCGCGCTCAGACAGCCGACGGAAAACACTAAAGCAATTACGAAACGCAACAGAGACATAACGGACCAATAGAGAGCATGTCTACGCGGCGAGCAAAAGCGAGAACCGGCGAACGTCTGCGCTTCTGCACAGCACGTTGCAGCGAAAGCACAACATCAGACGCCCGATGGCTCCGGGATGAATCAAACCTGTCCCAAATCTCAGGTTGGTAGCACTGTCTTGCCCCCGCGTTCCCTGTATGCCCTAATCTTCAATGGTTAGTGCGCAACAATTCCATCGCGGAGCGGCCCTATGGTCCAGCCCGGATCAGAGACCGGCAAACTTCAGGTCTTCATCTCCTACAGCCGCGATGATCTGACCTTCGCCGATCAGCTTGACGAGGGGTTGAGGGCCTGCGGCTTCGCCACAATGATCGACCGTCATGGCATTTCGGGCGGCGAGGACTGGAAGCACCGTCTCGGAAATCTCATACGTGATGCCGACACCATCGTCTTTGTGTTGTCTTCCTCGTCGGCGAAATCTGAGATCTGCGCGTGGGAAGTCTCGGAAGCCGCGCGCCTTGGCAAGCGCATTATTCCGGTTGTCTGCCAACCACTGGACGGTGCTTCAGCACCACCGCAGCTCGCCGAACTCAACTACATTTTCTTTTGCGAAGAACCCAAATCACCGGGCTCTGGGTGGGGTTCGGGTCTCGCGCGCCTCATGACAGCCCTCAACACCGATCTCGATTGGCTGCGGGAGCACACGCGGCTTCTGCAGCGAGCCACCGAGTGGGACACAGGTGGACGCCCCGAGAACAGACTGTTGTCCGGCGCCGACATTGCCGCTGCCAAGAATTGGAACGCGACCCGGCCGAAAGATGCACCATTGCCGACTTCGCTGCATCTCGACTTCATCAAAGCGAGCGAGGAACGGGAAACGGATAGGCAAAGCCAAGAACGCCGCAGACTGGAAGAGCGCGAACAGCTCGTGACGGCGGCCGAAGAGGCACTCAAACGGGAACAGGCAGCGCAAAGTGCACGGAAACGCGGGCGAGTGGCAGTCTACATGCTGCTCGTCGGAATCATTGCCGGCCTTGTCGCGTTCATCAATCAGGACTTTCTAAGAGAGCAGTACACGTGGCGCGTAGTCATGAGGCCGACCGTGCTTACTCCTGAGCAAGAGAAAGAGATTGCCGCCAATCCCGGCCCAGACACCACATTCGCCGAATGCAAAAACGGCTGCCCAACCATGGTCGTCATTCCTGCGGGCAGTTTCATGATGGGGGGAGCGGGTGGCGAAAAACATCACGTATCTCGTTTAAGTCCCGACCCACAGCATGAGGTGACCATTCCACGGCCGTTCGCTGTCTCGCAGACAGAAGTAACGTGGGCCCAATGGGAAATGTGTGTACGGTTCGGAAGATGCAATCCCTTGGGGCCGCTGAGCGAAGGAAGCGACGAGGGCTGGGGTAAGCTGCAAAGACCGGTAATCAACGTGAGTTGGCATGATGCTCAAGATTATGCAAGGTGGCTATCGATGTTAACGGGTCAACATTACCGGCTACTTTCGGAAGCTGAATGGGAGTATGCCGCCCGCGCGAGGAGCACGACAAAATATTCCTGGGGCAATAATATTGGCATAGGCAATGCCAACTGCAACCAATGCGGCGACAAACGGGGAAACAATGAAAAAACAATGCCGGTGCGTTCTTTCAGACCCAACCGTTTTGGGCTTTATGACATGCATGGCAATGTGTGGGAATGGGTAGAGGATTGCGGAAAAGAGAGCTATCACGGCAAGCCTGATGAATTAAAGATGACGGGTGCTGCATGGACAACCAGTAAATGCGTTCGCAAAGTCTTGCGAGGTGGCGGATGGAACTCGCTCCCGATTACAACCCGCTCCGTGGTCCGCGTAAGTACAGTCGACAAGTCACGCAGCAACAATGTTGGCATCCGTCTCGGACGGACGCTTAGCCAGTAGTTGCTTAATTCGTTATACCTTGGGGTTCAGCCGAGCAGCACTAATCACGAAAACCTGCTCGGATCGTCATCTATCGGTCTTCCCCTCCCCCCTCATACCCCTCAATCACAAAATCATACGCCTTACTGGTCCCGCCGCCTTTCAAATCAAAGTGCCACCACTCCTTCGCGTAGTTGCGAAACCCTGCTGCTTTCATTTCGCGCACCAGAAGCGCGCGATTTTTCTTCGCCGCATCAGAGACATTCGCATTCGCCGTATGGCTCAACACATGAAAGCAATCATACCCCGTACCAAAATCCAGGCTGTTATCGGCGCGGCGCTCGGGCTGAGGCAGCGTGCACGCCTTGAGCGGCGCATCGCGCAAATAATCCGGCACGGTCGAGCCCTTCGGCACGATCGTCAGGTCGACCGTGTTGCCCTTGGAATGCCGGGAACGGGACGCGATATAGCCCAGCGCAAACAGCTTGCGCTTGGGAAGATCCGGATAGAACTCCTCCTTCATTGTGTCGTCGGCCGGTTTCTTCGACCATTGGTAAAAGTCGCGAACCGCACGCACCGGGCGATAGCAATCATAAACCTTCAACGACAGCCCCTGTGGCTCAAGTCGCGCCTGCACTTTGGCGAGAGCTTCCGCGGCTCCACGCTTCAAAATGCACTCCGGCGCGTTGTACCCTTTGACCGGACGCCCCGTGAAGTTGTTGGCGCCCGCATAGCGCATGTCCTGCTGGATCGTGGCATCCACGGCACGCAGATAGACGAAGTCGGCCGGAAGCTTGCCGGAACCCGCGGCCTCAGCAGCAGCGCACATGAGGACCAGCGCGACGATGGCGACGCCCCGAAGCCTAGAGCCCGCGAATGTCATACTGCCCAACATCCTTGGCGGTGATCATAAAGCTCTTCTCTTTGGCGTTCGGGCGGCGCGCCGTCACCGCGATCTTGAACGCATTGAGATCCCCGAACGCGGTTGTGACCCCGAAAACGTAACCCTGTCCAAGATCGAGCTCTTTGACATCAACCGTTCGCACCACAGTGTAGGCCTGCGTTGATGCATCACTGCGCAACCACTGCACAAAGAGACGGTGCGAAACATGCTCGACACCGCGCGCGATCACCATCACCCGGTAGAATCCTTCCACGTCTTTGTCCGACCAATAGCCGCCCGAACTGACGTGATGTACGCCAGCCGGAACCTCAGCCGCTGTCTCCATGTAAGAGTCCTGAGAGATGGAAAGGGACGCGCTCAGGAGAAGGATAAGAGAAGCCAGAAAGCTCGGCCGGATGGTTGAGCGAACACGCATGGGATCACCTCTGATTGGCGAGAAGAGCAAGCCCGACTGTAGAGCGCACGCAATCATAAGCCTCTACACCCCCATTGCCTACACCGTGCTGCACCCCTAGTCTGCCGCCAAAGCGGCAGCGGGCGGGCACACCAAAACCATGAAAATCACCACTTGGAATATCAACGGCGTCAAAGCACGCCTTGAGGGCGCCGTGACCTATCTGCGCGAGGCCGCACCCGACGTGATCTGCCTGCAGGAAATCAAGAGCCTGGACGAAGCCTTTCCAAAGGCCCTTTCGAGGACGCGGGTTATCACGTCGAAACACACGGCCAGAAGGGCTTCAACGGCGTCGCCATCCTATCGAAGACTCCCCTCGAAGATGTGTCCCGCGGCCTGCCAGGCAATGACGAGGACGTGCAGGCGCGCTGGATCGAAGCAACAGTTGTGGGGAGCACAGGCGCCGTCCGCGTTGCCTCGCTGTACCTGCCGAACGGAAATCCAATCGGAACGGAGAAGTTTGATTACAAGCTCGCTTGGATGCAGCGGCTCACTCGGCATGCAAAGACATTGCTCGAAACGGAAATGCCGCTGGTGCTCGCAGGCGATTACAACGTCATTCCGCTTCCCATCGATGCCAAACGGCCAGATGCGTGGGTCAAGGACGCCCTTTATCAGCCTGAAAGCCGCGGCGCCTATCGCGGGCTCCTCAACCTCGGCTTCACGGATGCGGTACGCGCCTGCCATCCCGAGCCCGGTGTCTACACCTTCTGGGACTATCAGGCGGGCGCCTTCCAGAAGGATCACGGCATCCGCATTGATCATTTGCTGGCGTCGCCGCAAGCTGCCGACCGGCTCGTTGCAGCCGGCGTCGACAAGGAAACGCGTGGCTGGGAGAAACCCTCAGACCACGCGCCGGTCTGGATCGAACTCGATCTCGATTGATCCCTCCGGGTTCCACAAGCCTCAGATCGACTCGGGCAACGTGGCATCACGCGGCCCATCTCCATTGAGCCCCTCCCCCTGGTGGGGAGGGGTTGGGGTGGGGGGGAGGAAATGAGCGGTGGGGGGAAGCAGACAGTGCATTGCCGTCTTGGGTCCGTGCTCAAATCAGCACTGCGGTGAGCGCTGTGCCCACATTCTGACTATCGCGGCAAAGGCACCTTGGATCCCGGCATCGAATGCCGGGATGACATTAGCACTTGTCATCCCGGGGCTTGACCCCGGGATCCAGGGTTCAACGGGCCTCGACGCAGATGCATTGGCTCAACGCGCGCTCTGCGTATCCTTCAGAAACAATCCACTTGTTTCTTCACCCCACCCCTTGCCCCTCCCCATCAAGGGGAGGGGAATTTGGGGCGAGAGAAGTCTCAATCAGCCCGCCACAGCCGCAGCTAAAGTCAGATCGGCTCTGGCAGCTTGGTATCACTCGGGCGAAGCGCGCCGGTCCGCTCCGCCTCTTCCAACGCGTGCGCAAGCTCCTCGCGCGCCTTCTCCGCCTGACGCTGCCGGTCCCACAGGCTCGCGTAAAGCCCATTCTTCGCGATCAACTCGGCGTGCGTGCCCTGCTCCACCAGCCGGCCTTTCTCCAACACAATGATATTGTCGGCATGCACAATGGTCGACAGCCGGTGCGCAATGACAAGTGTTGTTCGGTCCTTCGCCACCCGGTCAAGCGCATCCTGGATTTCCTTTTCCGTATGGCTGTCGAGCGCACTCGTGGCCTCATCAAGCATGAGAACAGGCGGCGCCTTGAGGATCGTACGTGCAATGGCAACACGCTGCTTTTCACCGCCCGAGAGTTTGAGACCACGTTCGCCGACCATTGTCTTATAGCCATCCGGTAAGGCACGAATGAAGTCGTCGATCTGTGCGAGCTGCGCCGCCTCGATGATCTCCTCATCCAGCGCACCCGGCCGGCCATAACGAATGTTGTAGAGAACCGTGTCGTTGAAGAGCACCGTGTCCTGCGGCACCACCCCGATCGCGGCGCGCAACGACTTCTGTGTCACATCGCGAATGTTCTGCCCATCGATCGTCACGGCTCCGCCTTGAATGTCGTAGAAGCGGAACAGAATGCGGCTAATCGTCGATTTGCCGGCACCCGACGGACCCACAATCGCAACCATCTTGCCGGCCGGCACCTCGAACGATACGTTCTCGAGAATGGGACGCGCAGCCTCATAAGCGAACGACACATTATCGAAACGAATGGTACCCGACGTGACGTTGAGCGGCTTGGCACCAGGCCTATCGGTCACTTCCGGCGCCTCCGCCATCACCCCGAACATCGTCTCCAAATCGACAAGCCCCTGCCTGATCTCGCGGTAAACCGTGCCCATGAAATTCAACGGCATATAAAGCTGAATCATCATGGCATTGATCATGACAAAATCACCGATCGTGTGCGTACCCGCCATTACACCTTTGGCGGTTAGCCACATGACGGTGGTCATGCCGACGGTAAAGATGAGCGCCTGGCCGGTGTTCAACACACCAAGCGAGTAATACGTTTTGATCGCCGCCTTCTCGTAACGCGCCATGGCGGAATCGAAACGGCGCTGCTCCATGTCCTCGTTGCCGAAGTACTTCACCGTTTCGAAGTTCAGGAGACTATCGATGGCCTTGGTACTCGCCTCGGTATCGCTTTCATTCATCTCACGGCGAATGGCGATACGCCGCTCGGAAGCTGCGAACGTGAACCACATGTAGACGGCAATTGTCGCCAGCAACACGGCAACGTAGATCCAGTTGAAATAATAGAGAAGAAGGCCACACACGAACAAAAGCTCGAGGCACGTCGGCGCAATCTGCAGAATCCCCATACGAAGAATGAGCTCGATCCCGCGCGTGCCGCGCTCAATCACACGCGACAGCCCGCCCGTGCGCCGCTCGAGATGGAAGCGCAAAGAAAGCTTGTGCAAATGCTGAAATGTACGGTTGTTGAGCTCGCGAACCGCATGCTGGCCGACTTTTGTGAAGAGAACGTCGCGAATCTGATTGAACGCCATCATCAGGACGCGCGCCACGCCATAGGCGATAATCAAAAAGCCCACACCCAGCGCAACCTCACGCGCGCCCACTTTGCCCGGCGCACCGTTCCCGGACGCCAGCCAATCCGTCACGGTCTTGAACAGGATCGGCACGGAAATCGTGACAAGCTTGGCCAGCACCAGAACCGCAAAGGCCAAAACCACTTGAAGCCTCAAGTCCGGACGCCCTTGGGGCCAAACGAAGGGAACCAGACCCTTAAAGACGGTCCAGTGATCGGCATCCTGGGACAGGCCGAGGACACTTGGCCGCTCGCCGCGGTGGGCCGTCCTTCTGCCGTGTGGAGACATGAGCAAAGCCTAGGTTGGAGATCAGGGCGCGAGGCCCACCTGCTGTCATATAGGGACGCGCAGATGTCAACGCACGTCACGCCGCTTTCAACTGGCGCCTCTTCAGAGAATGCGCAAGACGGTGAGTTATCGGCGGCGACGACGCGACGGAGCGCGGAACCAATCGCACGGGCGCCAAACACGGCGGTAGACGGCCCTGTTTCGATTGGCGCGATGCCTTACCCTATACCGGGCGCTGCGGTGGCGATGCCGAGGCCTGACCCCGAAGAACGCGTCGATGTCCCTTACAATATTGTAACGCGCCCTTCGCACGCGGCGAACACGTTTGCACTTCCGGCATCCGCGCGCCGACTTCTTTGCGCGTTTCTTACGCCAACTGGCAACGCGCGTCCGCTTCTTCTTCTTCTTTACGCTTCTACGTTTACTAACTCTTCGCTTGGCGGCTTTCTTCTTCTTGACTTTCCTCGAGGTTGCCTTGCGGCTGGCCTTGGCCTTGCGCACCGACGCCGCAACACGCGCAGGCCGGCGCTTCGGCAAATCCACTGTAGAGGCCTCTGCTGCATCCTCGCTCTCGACATCCTCATCAAAGGACGAATCTTCAAGCGGCACGCCATCCTCTTTATCCGCACGTGCCAACTTGCTTGCCCGGCGGTGCTCTTCCTCCCGGCGCGCCCGTTCTGCGGCCTTCGCCTCGGCCGTCTTCCGCGCTGCTTCAGCAGCCGCGGCTTTGGCCCGCGCTTTGGCGGCTTCAGCGGCGGCCAGTTCTTCCTGCTGCTTCCTGCGGCGCGCTTCAGCCGCACGACGCTTGGCTTCCTCGGCCTTCGCCCTTTCGGCGGCGGCTTTTTCTGCAGCCGCTATCTCAGTTGCCTTCTTCTTGGCGGCTGCGGCCTTCGCCGCAGCCTTCGCAGCCGCAATCCGGCGCGCTTCTGCCTTCTCAGCTTTCGCCTTCTCGGCAGCCGCCTTCGCAGCAGCCCGTTTCTTGGCAGCGGCCTCCTCAGCCGCTGCTTTGGCGGCTGCAATTCGGCGGGCCTCTTCGTCTTCGGCGCGCTTGGCCGCAACCGCAGCGGCGCGTGCTTTCGCTTCCGCTGCAGCACGCCGGGCTTCGTACTCCTTGCGGGCTTCATCGAGCCTGCGCTGTGCCTCGCGCTCTTTTTGCGCCTGCTGCGCCTCTCGAAGGCGTTCTAGACGTTCCTCAAACTGCCGTTCCGTCTCCTCCGTTCGGCGCCGGGCCGCGTCACGGGCGCGCTCGGCCTCTCGCTTGAGAAACGCGCGCTCCTCGGCTTCGCGCTCTGCAATTTCTTTCGCAAGACGCCGCGCTTCCTCGGTATCAGCTTCCGCCGCGGCCTTTTCCTGCAGCCACTTCCAGGTCTCATCGGCCTTACGCCGTGCCTCGGTGAAAGCGCGCGCATCCTCTTTCGCCCTGTCGTTGACGGCATCTTTTTCGGCGACCGTAACAGCACCGCCATCCGGTGCCGGAACCGACAAGGGGCGCGCCACTTCCCGGTGATAAATCTCATCCGCTTCGTCGAACCACGAATTTAGAAACTCCAGAACCGAATCCACGACCGCAGTTGCTGGCCCATAACGCCCCGCCTGCTCTGTCACGGTGTCAGGCTGCGCTGTGCTGTCACGCACGGGGTCTGGTCCCTGCGCAAGGGTCCCATCCGGTGATCGAAACGTGTCGACAACCGTCTCTTGATAAGTCTGCGAAGACCACTTGAGCCACTCAACGACCGGCTCGGGCAAGCGGGCCGCTCCCCGTTCCGTTGAGACCGAACGTTCCCGATCCCCAATGAAGTCCCAGCCTGGCCGTCGCTCTGTTGCCGGCCCATCGAGAATCCGGTCGAATTCCTCCGTCGCCTCGTGCGCAAGGCGCTCCGCCCGGCTTCGTGTCGAGCCGGAAGCAGCATTCTGGGCAACGACGGCAGTCCCTTTGAAATTGACCGGCACGAAGACGCGCACATCCTCGCCGTAGACAACACGCGAAGACCCCGCCGTAACGGATGAAATTCGGTGCTCGCCGGCAGCCAGTGCCTTCTTAAGAGTCACCGTCCAGCGGCCGTCCGCCGCAACTTTGGCAACACCGATCGTCCGGCCGTCAGATTTGAGAAGAACCTGGCTCCCCGGCACACCCCGGCCTTCAAGTCGGGAGACGCCTACCGCCTCAATAACGATCCGCGAAAAGGAGGGCGCCGCAGCAGAACCCCCGCCAGACCGGTTCCGTACCGAACCGGCGGCCAAACGTTCGAACAGCCGCTCAGCCCATGTAGTCGTGGTACCGCCAAATCCGGGCCCAGCGAGCCGCATCAGCCGTGGATGATCTCGGAGAGACGGTGCTTCGCGCCGCAACTGGCTACCCGCCGCCACGGCCGCAACGCTAACGATAGCTATGGCGCCCAGCAGCGCGCCTGGAAACATTGTCTTCTGCGCCATAACCCGGTACTCGAAACCCACCCCACGCAGCCTAATTCGTCATATTTGATCGCACCTTAAGGCGCGCGAATAAGACCATTACTCAAGTCACGTGACCACATTAGGCCGCCGAGCGCGATCCGGCAATTCCAAGGCATATCAAAGGCCAACTGCAGCCGGTGCGTGTGCCAGGACCCATACCCATGACCGGAAGGTTGCATAGCCACCTAAGCTACTGGTTACTCTGTCTTTGCTCGGTCGCAATTGTGAACCCAAAAGCCCGCTATTATCTCTTGGAAAGACAGCATTGAAACAATGGATCAGGAAAAACTGTGTCTGACTACAGTAAGCGAACATTTGATGGCGCCACGCGGAGCACCCCACCCCAAGGACAAAAAAGAAGGGCGCGCAAGCCGGCCCCACCCCCGCGCACAGTTCCTGTGAGCCAACGGCAGGTGTGCGTCTATTGCGGATCAGGCAGCGGAAACGATCCCACCTATGCAAAAGCTGCGAACACACTTGGCACCGATCTCGCCAAGAACGGCGTCGGCCTGGTCTACGGCGGCGGAGGCCTGGGCCTCATGGGCACAATTGCCCGCGCCACACTCGATGCAGGTGGCCACGTTACCGGCATCATCCCGGAATTCCTCACGGCCCGCGAACACATGCTGGAAGACGTCAACCGGCTGATTGTCACCGAGGACATGCACGAGCGCAAGAAGACGATGTTCGAGCAGTCCGATGCCTTCGTCGCCTTGCCGGGTGGTATTGGAACATTGGAGGAGCTTGTCGAGCAGCTGACCTGGTTCCAACTCGGACGCCACGAAAAACCAATCGTGATCGCAAACATCGAGAATTTCTGGAAGCCGTTCTTGGATCTGCTCGCACACATGCGAGAAGAGGCATTCATTCGTACCGGGCTCGATGTCAGCTTCACAGTCGTCAACCGCGCCGAAGATATACTGCCGGCCTTGCTGTCGGCATGGGAGGCCGAAGCGAGCGTCAAGGTCGACGCCGAAGGCATGGCGAAGTTCTAAACGTCGAACTGAGCCCCGGCACGCGCCGCCCAACAATGGCCTGATTTCGCAGTGACAGCGGTCCTTCGATGGTGCTCGTCGAGTCGTGTTCCGCGGGGAGAAAGACCATGCCGGCAGCGACAGCAACTCAAAGCCCGGAAAGCGGCCCATTTCTCGATCAGGCGGCCGAGCGCGAGCACAAATCACGGAATATGATGCACTCTCTGCTGCTGATCGGCGGCATCGGTGCCATTCTGACAACGGCGACATGGATCCTATGGGGGCCACTTGGCGCCCTACTCTCGGTCGGCGTGCTCGGCGTGCTGGCGATGCTGTCACCACGTATTCCCGCCGAAACGGTGATGCGGCTGTACGGTGCCCGGCACGTGCCGCGCGACGAGAGCCAGCTTTCGAGCCTCGTCGATGTTCTCGCCTATCGGGCTGGTCTGGCCGTGCGACCGGAACTCTACGCCATCCCCAGCACGACGCTGAATGCCTTTACGGCCGGCACCTCCGAGCGGCCGGCCATCGCCGTAACCGAAGGACTGTTGCGACGGCTGACGTTGCGCGAGGTGGCAGGCGTTATCGCTCATGAGATGAGCCACATTCGCAACAACGACCTGGAAGTCATGGGACTCGCCGACCTCGTCACACGCTTCTTGCAAATCATATCTTATGTCGCCCTCGGGTTGGCCGTCTTCAATCTCATCGTTGGTCCAACCAGTCCCGACGCCGTATCATGGTGGGCCATCCTTCTTCTCTATCTGGCCCCGGCTCTGTCTAATCTTATGCAGCTCGGCCTATCGCGCGTCCGCGAATTCGACGCCGATCTGGAAGCCGCAGCTGTGACCGGCGATCCGCTGGGTCTTGCCTCAGCCCTCCGCCGAGTCGAATCCTATACCGGTCATGTATGGGAGGACCTGATGTATCCCGTGCCGCAGAGGCGCATTCCTCAACCATCTCTGCTGCGCAGCCATCCCCACACCAAAGACCGGATTGCGCGCCTGCTGGAGCTCAAAGACCAGCCCGTCATGGAACCGCTTGTGATTGTTGAGCAGCCTATGGTGTCGATGGTCGGCTATGGCCCGATCGCCATGCGCCCGCGGTATCGGTGGCCGGGCGTTTGGTATTAATAATCGCCGTCGTTGATGCTCTTTCGCCAAATTTGCCCAGGGCCTTGGCCACTCCTGCCACAGCAGAGTCGCAATTCAGGGATTCCTGTCGTTCCAATTGCAAGACCCGCGCGCTAAGCCAGGGCCCATATCTGACGCAGGATCATAAGATGTTCTCAAAACTCATTCGCCGCCTTCTCACACCGGTCCTTTGGGCACCGGCCCTTGCGATCATCGCAGTTCCCGGTGCGTTCGATGCCCGCGCACAAGACTATGGCGGCTACGAATCCTACGACGACTACGAACCCTATGATCCCATCGCTGACGGCGAGGACGACTACGAAGACGGTCGAGAGGTCCCCGACGTCACCTACTTCTACGACGAGCTTGGAGACGATGGCCGCTGGCTGACCCATCCGACCTACGGCCGTGTTTGGACGCCGTACGGCGTGAGCAGAGACTGGCGGCCCTACACACGCGGCCGCTGGGCCAACACGGCCGAGCACGGTTGGTATTGGGTTTCGGACGAGCCGTTTGGCTGGGCCACCTATCATTACGGCCGATGGTACCGTGACAGCCGGCACGGATGGGTTTGGGTGCCGGGAACACGTTGGGGGCCTGCCTGGGTCGCGTGGCGCTCGAATGACGATTACATCGGCTGGGCGCCGCTGCCACCTGATGCCTATTGGCAGCCAAGCCGCGGCCTCGTCTATAGCAGA
Source organism: Hyphomicrobium sp. (assembly GCA_965222835.1). GTDB lineage: Bacteria > Pseudomonadota > Alphaproteobacteria > Rhizobiales > Hyphomicrobiaceae > CBDCUQ01. The sequence goes on along the minus strand of CBDCUQ010000004.1, from coordinate 679,391 downwards.
GCCATTTATGAAAGCCCGGCCTTCTCCATCTACTGGAGTTTCGCAAGACCCGCCTACATCACCTCACCGACACTGGTCCGCTATTACGTTCCGCGCCGCGACGTAACGCGGATTATTTACCGCACCCGTCCCCGCACCACGTACCGGTTCGTCAACCGCCGGATTGTTAATCGGGGTGTTTCGGTCACCACGATCGAACGCGTGACCAGGAAGCGGGTCAAGATTGTGCGCGTCAGGGCGACAGATAACCGGACGGTCCGGCGCACGCGCATTGTGAAGAAGAACGAAATCACGGTCTTCCGTCCGAAACTCACGCGCTACAAGGCATCCCGCGATCGCAAAAAGGGACGCCCCGCCATCAACCGCACGCTCTGGAAGGACGTCGACAAGCGCAAGGTTAAGGTCCGCAAAACAAAGGCAAGCCGCAAATCAACCAAGACACCTAAGTTACCCAACAATCCGCTAATGAGGCCCGACCCGCCGCGAAAGGTCCCAGGAGCCGCAAGCCGGACCATTGGCAACGGCCAGGACATCAAGCCGAACAAGAAGAAGAAAAAGAAGAAGGCGCGCAGATCCACGGACGATCCCATCTTCAAGAAGAAAAAGAAGGGCAAAAAGGCTCGAAACAATGCTCCGTTAGCGCAAGGCGAGGACCCGCAAGACGACGAGGCCGTCGTCAAGAAAAAGAAGAAGAAAAAGAAGAAGAACAAGAACAAGAAGAAGAACGAAAACACCGACTGATCGTGCGCGATGCAGGTCGGCAATCACCCAATCTTTGTCCGCGCGGTTGGGGAAGGACGTTCGGCCGCGGTTGCGGGACCGGCTCGTTTCGGCCTAACTGCCGAACCATGTCCAAGACCAACAACACGCCGGCCACCTCAGACAGCACGGCCCAAACAAAAGAGAACCAGCGCAACGACCTCGTGCAGCGCATGAGGAAGGGCGAGCGGCGCGCCATTTCCATGGCCGTCACAGAGCTCGAGCGGTTTTCATCCGAAGCCCCGGCACTTCTCAAAGTGCTGCAACCGCATCTCGGACACGCACTCGTGATCGGATTTACTGGCCCGCCAGGCGCCGGCAAATCGACACTTGTCAACGCTTTGATCCAGCACATTCGCCAAACCGGCCAGCGCGTCGGCGTCATCGCCGTCGATCCCTCGAGCCCCGTGTCCGGCGGCGCAATCCTAGGCGACCGCATCCGCATGACGGCCGCCCTTGACGATGATGGTGTCTTTGTCCGTTCACTCGCCTCGCGCGGTTACCTTGGGGGCTTGTCCCCGGCCGCCGTCCGCGTCATCGACGCCTTCGATGCCGCCGGCTTCGATCTCATCATTCTTGAAACAGTCGGAACGGGACAAAACGAAATCGACGTCGCCGAAGTTGCCGACGTCCGCGTCGTACTCGCAGCACCCGGTCTTGGTGACGACATTCAGGCCATGAAGTCGGGCCTGCTCGAAATTGCCGACATCATGGTCGTCAACAAAGGCGACCGTGAAGGTGCGGAGCAAACACTGCATCAGCTCAAAGGCGCACTCTCCATTCGCGCGCATGGACGCAGCGAGGTGCCCGTCTTAAAGACCACCGCGACCTCGGGCCAGGGCGTCCCGGAACTTTTGCAGGCGATCACCCGGGTCGGCGATCGCGTCATGGCCGAGGGTATTCAAGCTCGGCGCAGACGTCGGGCCCGGTATTTGATTGCGAGGGCGGCAGCTGACCTCGTCGCGGAGCGCATTCGCCATGGCGAGACGGCAGGATTGGAAGAACTGTCGGACGATGTCTTGGCAGGCCTGCAGACGCCGGCCGAAGCCGCAAAGAAGCTGATCGGCTCCTAATGCTATTCAGAGTCGGATTGAACCAACCGCTCCCCCTACCGGCCACCATCGCAACCGTCATCCCGGCATTAAATGCCGGGATCCAACGTGCATCCATTGCGTCTGTCAGCCCGAAAACACAACGCATGCCGCAGCCCCCCACCCCAACCCCTCCCCACCAAGGGGAGGGGCTTTCTTTTGGGGATACAGAACCGGGCGCACGAACCCTGCTGCCCGTTGCCTGCCCGCTCCCGTCATTCCCCTCCCCTTGGTGGGGAGGGGCGAGGGGTGGGGTGACAAGGCAGGGGTGGGCTAAAGAGACAAAGTCGCGCAAACCGATACCCGTTGTACCGTGGATCCCGGGGTCAAGCCCCGGGATGACAACAGCACTGGGAGGGGGAGCAAGCTGGCCACGAAAATCCGGCGAAGCCGGAAGGCGACAACGCGATTATTGGATGCGATAGCGGAACGGCACCGTGCGTACCAGCGGCCCTTTTGCAAGCTCGACAGGGATGGGCGGAAACGGCGACGCCTTGTCGATGCTGGCAAGTGCCGCTTCATCCACGCTCTTGAAGCCCGAACTCTTTGCTACCTCACGCGACAGAACCTGGCCGGACGGATCGAGCGTAAAGCGCACAATCACGCGCCCCGTCCGCTTACCGGATCGCGGACGAACGACCTTCTTTTGAAGATGTGAGAACAGTTTGCCGTCATAAGCTTTCAGCGCGGACGCATCGCCGCCGGACTTTTCTGCACTCGCCGCAATCTTCTGTTCCTCAGGCAATACGGCCAGCTGCTCAAGCGTCGCAATCTGCTCTTCCTGCTGCTCGACGACTTCCTCGACCTCTTCCGGCAGGCTCTCCTGTTCCGGGCCGAGCTCAGACGTGATGACCTTCGATTCCGGAATGGGCTCCTCGGCCTTAACCTCTTCGATTTCGGGCCGCGCTTCGCTGGTTTCCACGGGCTCGGCCTCAACGGCCTCGACCGTTTCCATGTCTTGCCCGAACATCGCCACGCCTTCGATCGCGACCCCCTGGTCAACCACGAAGTCGTCGGTGCCTGTACCCGCCGCATACGCGGAGACGTCATAATCACGCACAAAGAACCAGCCCAGCGCGAGGTGCACCGCCAGCGAGGCCATCCATGTCGTGAATTTGAACGTCATTTGCCGGTCTACTCTTACTGTCCTGCGCTACTGGTACCGTTCTTGGGCGAATGCTGCGACAGAAGCGAAACACGCCCGTACCCACCCTGACCGACGAGGCCGAGAACCTCCATCACTTTTCCGTAGGCAGTATTTCTATCGCCGCGAACATAAACCACCGCGTCGCCTTCTGCAGCCTTAATCTGCCTCAGACGCGGAATGAGGGTCTCACGGGTCACAAACTCATCCCGGATCTGCAATCGGCCATCTGCCGCAAGCGTGACAACCATCGGCTTCTTCGACTGACCAACCCGAGCCGCTGACGTTTTCGGCAGCTCAACGGGGACGCCGGCAACCATCAGCGGAGCGGCCACCATGAAGATGATAAGCAGCACCAGCATCACATCGACCATAGGCGTGATGTTGATCTCGGCCATCGGCTGATAGCCGGCCTCATCGTCATCGCCCACCGGCAGATTGTTGACCGAAGCACCCATCAATGACCCTTTCCGGCACGCATCGGCTCAACCGCGTGAACCACAGCGTCGGCCGACGGCTTCGACAAAGCCTTCGCAATCTGAGAAATAGCCGTGCCCGCCCGCGCCGCATGTCGGCCAAGGGCAACAGCAATGGCGTTATAGGCCATGACGGCCGGAATAGCGGCAGCAAGGCCCAGCGCCGTCGCAAACAGAGCTTCCGCAATGCCCGGCGCCACGGTTGCAAGGCTCGTATCCTGCTGCTGTCCGATGGCGGTAAAGCTATTCATGATCCCCCAGACCGTACCGAACAGACCAATGAAGGGCGCCGCCGAGCCGATCGTGGCCAGAAAGGGCAAGCCGGTCTCCTGTCGCTGCAGCTCGCCCTTGAGGGACCCGCGCATGGCTCGTTCGAGGCGAGCCCGCACATCGGCGCGTTCTTCCCCGCGCGAGCCGCCATCTTCTGCTTCCTTCTCTGCCGACGTCAGAAGCGCCTGCACCAGACGCCGTCCATTCGCCCCGTCCTGCCGGCCCGCCCCGACAGCCTCGAGATGGCGCACATCCCGCTTCAATATCGAAAGCCGGACGACCTTTTCGAAGATGATCGCCCAGCAGGCGATGGAGGCGAGCACGAGGCTGGCGATCACGGCCTTCACGACCGGATCGGCCTGCATGATCAGTCCGTAAATGGAGAAGTCCTGACCGGAGCCTGCAACAAGAGCTATCACGAAACGATCCTTTTACTTGGTCAGTGGAACCTGACTGAGAGACGTCAAAGTCATGCCCGAGATGCAGTCTGTGACGGGCGCCGAAGCGACCGCACACTCAGGAACGTCATTGACCAGAATGCTTCCGACCTGATCACAAGCCATATCGGAGATGTCGAACTGCTTGATCACACGCTTCTCTGGCTTCAGCGGCGCCAGATTGACCAGCAGCCGCTTCCCAATCACGCCGTCCGTCTGAAACAGCACCAGATCAAGCTTCAATGTGTCGTAGGCCGTCGCCGTTTTGTTGTTCACGACGAAAAACGCGCGGCACGCTGCATCTTTCGCCTCGAGCTTGTTGAGTTGGACTTCAAGCTTGCTGTCCTCTGCGAGAGCCGGCGTCGAGACCGCAAAGACCGGCGCCATCAGGCAAACCGCGACCCAGCCCAGCGCCGCTGGCGCTTTGGAGCGAGGCTGATCTTTCTTGGGAGAAAACGACGGCCGTCGGTCGTTGCGCACTGAGAAACTCAAGCCACTTTCCTTCTTCGTTTTGCCGTCCGACGGGCCTGTTTCGCACCAATCGGCGCCGCCACCCACGCCCGCCAGGAGCCGCAGTGACGCCTAGAATTGGTGCATTATAACATGACGATTTTGGGCCGTCTTCCCCGCGGCGATCACGAGTGCTTGCACAGGTTGCCCCAAGGGCTCGGCCTGCGCGGTCGCAGTGATATCGCGACCCGCGGCATGGGATCAACACTCAGTTTCGACAATCCTTTTCGCGTTGTGGTGAAGCACCCTGATCCGTCCGATAGGCGCCCATTCCGAAACAAACGCAGGAACAGACAACCCCGGTTGATGCCAACCGGCAACACAAACGATACATTGTAACAGTCGGTAACGTGATTGTTATAATGTTGCATTGACCACAAAGGGGCTGCGTTTTACTCAGGAATCGTTGAAATATAGCGTTTAGACGCGCTCTCACACTTGGCCCCAAACGGCCAGATAGATGGTGATACGCGTCAACCAACCCGGGGGAGGGGGGAAATGAAGGGTCCACACGGGACGGCAGCATGGCTCGCAATCATGGCCATGACCGCGTTTACCGCAGTCTCAGCTTTTGCTCAGGAGCCACCGGCTGACGATGCAGCAGCGGCAACAGACCAACCCGCCACAGACGCTCAGCCCGACACTGACGCGGCCACGACTCCGGAAGCCAAAGAGGACCTTCCGGAGGTGGAAGTGATCCAGCAGGACACGCCGCCCCCACAGCCGCCGCCTCAGCCTCAGCCCCAGGTCACGCAGGTCCCAGATGTGTCGCCTGAACCCGTCGCGGCGCCCGAAGCAGAGCCTGTTGTCGAAGCCCCGACCGATACGGCGGGCCCTGCACCGGGCAACACGCCCGTCCAGATGTCGCCCGTCAGCGGCAGCGAAATTCCGCTCGCGAAGGTCCCGAGCGGCGTCAGCGTCGTCTCACCGGCAGATATTGAGCGCGATGGGACTCGCCAGCTCCAAAATGCGCTGCAACAGAACGTCCCGGGTGTCTTCATCACCGATACGGCAGGCAGCGGCTTCCGCACCGACGTGCAGTACCGTGGATTTGATGCTTCGCCGGTCGGTGGGCGCTCGCAGGCCTTGGCTGTCTATCAGAACGGCGTCCGCATCAACGAAGCCTTCGGCGACATCGTGAACTTTGACGCAATTCCCGTCAACGCCATTCACAACATTACGGTCACCAGCAACAACCCGGCGTTCGGTCTCAACGCCGTCGGTGGTGCGATTGCCATCACCATGAAGAACGGCTTCCTCTATCAGGGGTCGGAAATCGACGTCATGGCCGGATCGTACGGCCGCAAACAAATCGCCGCGCAAACCGGCGGACAGGTCGGGTCTGTGGGCGCCTATCTCGCGGTTGAAGGCCTTAAGGAAGACGGCTTCCGCGACTTCTCCGATGCCGAGGTGCGCCGCATGTATGCCGACCTCGGGTTCAAAGGCAGCGCTGTCGAACTGCACTTCAACTTTACGGCGGCCAGAAGCATCGCCGGCGTCGTCACCGCGGCTCCGGTCGAGATTCTTGCTGTCGATTGGAACCGGACATTCACCTCGCCGCAGGACACCGAGTTCGAAGTGTGGATGCCCTCCATCAATGCGAGTGTGCAGGCAACCGAAACGCTGACCCTTTCGGCCGTTGGCTACTACCGCCACTTCAAACAGAATGTCCTCGACGGCAACCTCTCGGAAGCCGAGGAGTGCACTGGTGCGGCTCCCGGCTTTCAGCCTCCCGGCTTCCTATGTATCACTGAGTTCGAAGGCGGCCCGCAGGAGGAACCCCTCGAAGACGCCAACGGCAACCCCATCGCCTTTGACTTTGCCAATGACGTTCCCGGCTCTATCGAACGCATCAATCAGGAAGCCGAAAGCTATGGCGTCACGCTTGAGGCCGTCGAGAAGGCCAGGCTGTTTGGCCGCCCGAACCAGCTTCTCATAGGCGGCAGTTATGATCACGGCGAAGTGTCCTACTCAACCTCGAGTGAGGTTGGTGTAATCGGGCCTCGGTTCGTTGTTGATGGACTCGGACTCATCGCCGTCGAACCCGAGGACGTCGCGCCGCGCCTTCTCGATACCGAAAACACCTACTGGGGCGTTTACTTTTCCGACACGCTTGACGTCACCGACGAACTCGCGGTGACCGTGGGCGGCCGCTATAACCACGCCACCATCAAACTCACAGACCTGACCGGCGACTTCCCCGGTCTCAACGCAACCAACGAATACGAGCGCTTCAACCCCATGGTCGGCGCAACCTATAAGGTGTTGCCGGGCGTCTCGGTCTATGGCGGCTACTCGGAGGCCAACCGGGCACCGACGGCAGCCGAGCTTGGCTGTGCCGAGCCCGATAACCCGTGCCTCATCGAAAGCTTCCTCACCGACGACCCGCCGCTCGAACAGGTTGTCTCCCACACCTGGGAAGCGGGCATCCGCGGCGAGCACAAGTCGTATGATGGACAGCGCCTCTCTTGGAGCCTCGGCTACTTCCGTACCCTCAACACGGATGACATCTTGAATGTCGCCGCAGAGGAAACGGGACGCGGCTTCTTCCTCAATGGTGGCGACACGCTGCGCCAGGGTATCGAGGCAGCCATTGGCTACAACAATGCACGACTGTCGGCCTACGCCGCCTACACATATGTCGAGGCGACATTCGAGGACAACATCGTACTGCCGGCACCTGCGACACCATCAGGCACGGCCGACTGTCCCGATCTGGAACCAGGCGGCTTCGATCCCGCAGAGCCGCCACAGTGTAATTTCGTCCAGTCCGGCGACGAGCTGCCAGGCATCCCGGACCACCGATTCAAGGCTGGGTTCAACTACTACCTCACACCCAAGTGGCAGTTTGGCGCCGACATGGTTGCAGCCAGCGGCATGCGGTTCTTTGGCGACGAAGCCAACAACCACGACAAAATCGGCGGACACACCCGTGTCGACCTGCACACATCGTACGACGTCAACGACAACGTTCAGGTCTACGGCTTCGTGAAAAACGTCTTCGATCGGCGTTATGGCCTCTACGGCACGTTCTTTGAGGCGGAAGAGGCGGACGAGGCGTTTGAAGCCGCTGGTTACGACGAACCCGAGAACGGACGTTCGATCACACCAGCACCACCTGTGTCCGCTTATGGTGGCGTCAGAATGAAGTTCTGAGCACCGAGCGGGTTCGAGGCAGATTCGAAGAAAGGCGCCGGACAGAGTCTGGCGCCTTTCTTGTAAATGCTCACTCTGGTGATTTAGCCACAGGCTACCAGATTCTGGGGACCCGCCCGGGCCAAGGTCTTGGCTCCAAGCCCGCACCGTGCTGCACTTCTAATTACGAGCAACCTCTCGCCCCAAGAACAGGCTCCAGAGCACCTGGGACGGAAACGGCGAGCAAGAATAAGACCTGGACCAACAACGTGCGTTTTCTCTCAATCGACCGTCGATCGGGCTCTCTCTCGATCTTGCTGTTGGCGAGCGTTCTGATCAGCAACGCCCGCGCGGAAGGGCCGTTTATCGGCCAGTTCGAACTCAAGGATTTGGAAGCCGGTCATGGTTATCTCCAGTTCCAAAGCCAGAACGCCTACGCCTGGGGCCATCCGCGCCGCAGGACGGCAACCGACGGCGGCGAAACGCTGTTCGACGAGAACTCTGTGACGCGCCTGCGCAATGCGCTGGAAATGGAAGTCGGCCTCTCCAACTATCTCAAATTCCGCATCGGCATCGAATTGGAAGAGGAACGCTTTGACGACCCGCCCTCCATCGGGCAGGCCAACGGTTTCAGCTCCTGGAAACTGTCCGAGATCGGCGGCGAGGTAATCGCCATACTCATCCCGCGCGAAGGCGACGGCTTCGGCCTCGGCATTGTGACCGAAGCCGAGCATCCCCTCGAAGCAGGCGAAGCAAACGCCCTCATCATGGGACCCATATTCGAGTTTGCGGCCGGCCCCTGGTCCGCCTCTGCCATTCCCATGGGCGTGACCTTCTTCGGCGGCGACCGCGAAGACAACGAACCGCGCGACAACAAGTGGGATTTCGCCTACGCCGCGCAGATCACCTACACGTTCTCACCGGCTTGGGCCTTGGCCGTCGAGGCCTACGGAACCGTCGACCGCATCGGCTCCACCGGCCATCCCACCGAAGAGAACGAAGCCTTTGGCGATTCCGATCAGCACCGTTTGGGCCCCGTGCTCTACTATACGTATGCCCTTCCCGGTGCCACCATCAGGAGCGGCCTCGAGACGGCCGACAGTGATGACGATGACGAAGAAGGCCCGACCGCAACGCTTGGTGTCGGCTTTTTCGCGGGCCTCACCGAACACACGCCGGATGGCACATTAAAGGTGAGCCTCGAGGTCGATTTCTAGAACCTTTTAGGTTTGCGGCCGACCGGGATGGCCCGGCCACCGTCGCAACCGTCATCCCGGTATTTAATGCCGGGATCCATGGTGCCTCCAACGCGGCAATAAGAATTCGGACACAACGCGTGCCGCCGCCCCCCACCCCCTCCCCACCAGGGGGAGGGGCTGTTCTTTGAAGACGCAGCGCTTCGCGCATACGCCCCGTTGCCAGCTGCCCGCTCCCAGCTGCCTACGCACTGCTGCCGACTCCTGTCATTCCCCTCCCCTTGATGGGGAGGGGCGAGGGGTGGGGTGATGAGGCAGGCGTGGCGCAAAGAGATAATGCCGCACGCACCGAGATCCGTTGAACCCTGGATCCCGGGGTCAAGCCCCGGGATGACAACAGCACCGGATGGGGGAGTGGGCTGGCCAAGCCGGAAAGAACCTAAGAAGGATCAGTGATTGGCGTCTGCACCAGCGGCCAGGCGATCAAGGCCCTTCGCCGAGTCCAAACCGAGCGCACCGTCGAAGCGCGCAAGATCCAGGTTGGCGTCCGTAAAATCAGCACCAGTAACATCAGCACTCGAAAAATCAGCCAGCACAAGATTAGCCCCGCGGAAATCCGCACCCCGCAAATCCGCGTCTCGAAACTTGGCATATTTCAGCGAGATCCCGGCAAGCCGCGCATTTTTCAGCGTCGCCTCCGAGAAATTCGCGCCCACAAGACTGGCCCGCCGGCCACTCTGCCGCGCCTCCCCGTCCGAGCGCGACCCGAACACCACACCTGAAAGGTCCGACCAGCGAAAATCCACCGCATCGAATGAACCGGCAAACTCAACCCCTGCCATACGAGCACCGGCAAACCGTGGCGCATCACGCCGGTCCCCTTCAAGACTGGTAAAAACCGTCGGCGTTAGAATAGTCGCCCCTTCAAGGTTCGCTGACGAAAACTCCGCCCTGGTGAGTGTGGCGCGGTCGAGCCGGGCGCCTCTCAAATCACAACCTGCCAGATTGCTGCCGGCCAGTTCCGCCCCGAACAGATTGGCACCTCGTAGCACGGCGCCCTTGAAATCCAGACCCGCCAAATCAAGCCGCGACAAGTTCTGTTCTGAAAGGTCAAGCGGAGCAAAGTGCGTGGTATGAAAAATGAGCTGAACAACATCACGCGACGACAGCTCTTGGGTGACATCCTCTGCGGTTGCGTGAGACGCCGGACCCAGGGCAAGTATCATTCCTCCGAGTCCATAGAACCGCAGCGTTCGCCGCAAGCTTCTTTTCAGCAAATCTCTATGCTGCACCTACCAGCCCCTTCAATTGCCCGGCTAGTTCACATTCACACCGCGAACCCCAGATTTGTTCAATCCGATCACTGTATCGAGACCGATCGCATCCGAAAAATTGGCGTTGCTGAGATTGGCACCCGTCACGTTCATTCCGGTCACGTCAGCGCCCGAAAAATCAGAACTTGAAAGGTCGGTCCCCGACAGATTGGCGTTCTTCAGGTTCGCCCCCATGAACTTACCGAAGACAAGCGAGCTGCCGTGCAGGTCGGCCCCCTCAAGATTGGCACCAACAAACTTACACCCAACCATACGCACCCGCGAGGCCAGCAGACCTTCGCGATGCGCATCTTCGTTGCCAAAAACGACACCAGTCAGATCGGCCTTCGAAAAATCCGTCCCATCGAGCCAGCCGCTGAACCGAGCACCCTTGAGCTTCGCCCCCACGAAAGTAGGCGCTTCGGCCTGGTCACGTTCGAGCCTGGAATAAATGGTGGGGCGAAAGAGCGTGACACCCTCGAGCTTGGCCCCATTGAAATTGGTCCGCGTGACAACGGCGCGGTCGAGGAGCGCACCGGTGAGATCGGTGTTCTCGAGATCGGCATCGGCCAAATTCGTCCCGTAAAGGTCCGCGCCCGTCATCTTGGCAGCTTTGAAATTCACGCCCGAGAGATCCAGCTCGCGCAGACTTTTGCCGGAAAGATCGATCCGAATTCCGCTTTCAGCATGAAACAGCGCCTGCGTGATCTCGCGCGCCGTATAGTCCGCCGCCAACGCACCACTTAAGGCCACTACCGCGATAACTCCGCCAGCCAGCAAACGCACAGCCATGGTGCCTCGCTTCATCGATTGGCTCTCCTATTCGCAATCAAATTACGCCCAACATGACCCAACAATCGTCCGGCCGCAAGTGAACGCGTGGAAACAAATGAATGTCACGCGCGGAGATTGAATGGAAACAAAAGGACGGCCTAAACAGCCACCGCTCCATCTTTCAACAGCTTGTAGTTGATGCTGTCCAAAAGTGCCTCGAAGCTGGCATCGATGATGTTCGGCGATACACCGACCGTAAACCAGCGATCCCCCGTCGCCGTATCGTGGCTCTCAACAAGCACACGTGTCACCGCCTCGGTGCCGCCCGTCAGAATCCGCACCTTGTAATCAACGAGCTCGACGGTCTCAATGTGCTTTTGGTACCGCCCGAGATCCCTGCGAAGCGCGGTATCGAGCGCATTGACCGGACCGTTCCCCGATCCCACCGACCACAACGCCTCCGTGTCGCCGTTGATAAAGACTTTGACGGTCGCCTCTGAGACGGTGACCTGCTCACCCAGCGCATTGTGCCGACGCTCCACGATCACCCGAAAGCTGTCCACCGTGAAGTATTGCGGCACATTTGAAAGATGCCGCCGCGCCAAGAGTTCGAACGAGGCCTCCGCCGCCTCGTAAGAATAGCCGGCCGCTTCACGGTTCTTCACTTCCTCCAGAAGAACGCCAAGACGCGAGTCGTCCTTTTCCGCCGAAAGCCCAATCCGTTCCAGCGCCGCGCCGATATTCGAGCGGCCCGCCTGCTTCGAAACAAGAAGGCGCCGCTCATTTCCGACGGCCTCGGGACGGATATGCTCATACGTTTCCGGTTCTTTGAGGATCGCAGACGCGTGAATCCCGGCCTTTGTCGCAAACGCACTTTCCCCCACGTACGGTGCATGCCGATTGGGTGCTTCATTCAGAATGTCGTCAAGAACCCGGCTGGCATGCGTCAGACTCCGCAACCCCTCCGGTTTGATACCTGTCTCGAACGTGTCTGCAAACTCGGCTTTGAGCAGTAAGGTCGGAATGATCGACGTCATATTAGCGTTGCCACACCGCTCTCCAAGGCCGTTCAGCGTCCCCTGAATCTGCCGGCACCCTGCACGCACCGCCATCAGCGAATTGGCAACCGAATTGTCCGTATCGTTATGCGTGTGAATACCAAGGTGCGCGCCGGGCACCACACGCGCCACGTCCGAAACGATCTCCTCGACCTCATGCGGCAGCGTCCCCCCATTGGTGTCGCAAAGAACGACCCAGCGCGCACCGGCATCGTGCGCCGTCCGCGCCACGGCAAGCGCATATTCACGATTGCCTTTGTAGCCGTCAAAGAAGTGCTCGCAGTCAAGCATCGCCTCGCGCCCCGACGCAATGACGGCCTTGATACTCTCGGAAATGCTTTGAAGGTTCTCGCTATTGGTGATGCCGAGCGCGACTCGCACATGATAGTCCCACGACTTCGCAACCAGGCAGATGCTATCCGCAGACGACTGTAACAGTGCCTGCAGTCCAGGATCGTTTGAGACGGAACGCCCGGAACGCTTGGTCATACCGAAGGCCGTGAGACGCGCGGTCTTGAGATTGGGTTTTGCCGAAAAGAACTCGGTATCGGTTGCATTAGCGCCGGGATATCCGCCCTCGACGTAGTCGACACCAAGCTCGTCCAAAACCATCGCAACGCGCCGCTTGTCCTCGAGCGAGAAGTCGACGCCAGTCGTCTGCGCGCCGTCGCGCAGCGTGGTATCGTATAGATAAAGGCGTTCCTTGGTCATTCTCACTCTTTCCGATCGGCGGCCGGTCAGCGCCGCCTCATGGTCGTCAATCCAAATTCAACACCGTCAAACCAAGCCCTGGCTTCTGAGCGCAAACCAAACGGCCAGTCCCAGAACGGCAAACTTCAGAACGATGTAGACAATCCAGTGCTTAGGAAATGGAGTCTCCGGGCGCCAGTCTTTCATGAACTCCTCTCCTCCCGTCATGCCCGAGCGGCCTTAACCACACCGGCTGGCTTCAACTCTTTACGCATCGTCGTATTCGCAAGCCATTCACCATCGATCTCGAGCGTGTTCCGTCGCACCGGCAGATACCCCCGCCGTTCGAAGAAGATCGCGGCCGTATCACTGACATCCGCGGTTATCGTTTTTGCCCCACGGTTCGCGGCGATCTTTTCCAACGCATCCGCCAAGGTCGTCCCGACACCTTCGCCGGCACGGAAAGGATGAACATAAAGCATGTCGAGCACCGTGTTGTCCTTAAGCGCCCCAAAACCCAGATGCTCACCCTCTTCCGTCGCCACCAACGTCACCATGGCCCCGAGACGCGCCCCGAATGCAACCGCATCCTCCGCCGTAGAGGCCCACGCCACACGCTGGTCCTCGGAATAATCCTCTTGCGTCAGCTCCTCAATCGATTGCGCAAAAAGTTCCCGCAAGGACATCGTGTCCGCAGGCAGAAAAGGACGCAGCGGATAGGGCCCGCGGCTCATCGCGCAACCTCCCAGGTCGTGATGATCTCACCGGTCTTGGGGTCTTTAGCGTCCTTGAGGCTCACACCCATCCCCGCCAGCTCATCGCGAATACGGTCGCTCTCTTTGAAGTCCTTGGCCTTGCGAGCGGCAAGGCGGGCCGCGACGAGATTCTCGATTTTTTCCGCGTCAACCTCACGGGCCACATATCCGACATCGAGCGCCTCGCGCGTTTCATCGCCGTAGAGACCCATGAACGCTAAAGTCGCCTTGAGTTCGCTGCGGGCCTTGTCGTTACGCCGCGCCGACTTCAAGAGGCCGTAAATGATGGAAAGTGCACTCGGCGTATTGAGATCGTCGGACAATGCCGCCACGACCTCGTCATGCGGACCGCCTTGCGGCGCAACGCCATGCAAGAGATCCGCAATTTCGAACAATGTCGTCCGCGCCTGCAGCAGCCGCTCCACGGTCCAGTCGATCGGCTGGCGATAGTGCGTACCAAGCATTGCAAGGCGCACGACACGGCCGTGCCATTGATTGGATCCGAAATTCTTTGTGTCCAAGAGCTCATGGATGGTGATGAAATTGCCGAGCGACTTCGACATCTTCTCGCCTTCCACCTGCAGAAAGCCATTGTGCATCCACACCTGCGCCATCACCGACGTCTTGTGCGCACAGCGGGATTGCGCCACCTCGTTCTCATGATGAGGAAACGCCAGATCGATGCCCCCACCGTGAATATCGAACACCTGGCCGAGGTGCTTTCCCGCCATCGCAGAGCACTCAATGTGCCAACCTGGACGCCCGGCCGTCTTGATGCCGCAAGGGCTCGGCCACGCCGGCTCACTCTCCTTTGATGGTTTCCACAAGACGAAATCCATCGCGTCTTTCTTGTAGGGCGCCACCTCGACACGCGCCCCCGCCTCCATCTCCTCCAGAGAGCGGCCGGAAAGACGCCCGTAATCCGTCATGCTTGGCACGTGGAACAGGACGTGGTCCTCCGCCACGTACGCATTCCCGTTTTTGACGAGCTTTTCGCAGAGATCGGTCATCTCTTTGATATGCTCAGTCGCGCGCGGCTCGACGGTGGGCGCCAGCACGCCAAGCGTCGCGATGTCCTTATGGAACTGCTGGGCCGTCTCCTCGGTCAGCTTGCGGATCGCTTTCAAGGGATCCATGTCCGGGTATTGTTCCGCGGCACGCGCGTTGATCTTGTCGTCAACGTCCGTGATGTTGCGCACGTACGTCACATGTTTCTCGCCATAGAGGTGGCGCAAAAGCCGGAACAGCACGTCGAAAACGATGACGGGCCGCGCGTTACCAATGTGCGCGTAGTCGTAGACCGTCGGCCCGCACACGTACATCCGCACGTTTTGAGGATCGAGCGGTTTGAACGTGTCCTTGGATCGCGTCAGCGTGTTGTAGAGGCGCAATGTCACAATAAGACCCTCAGCCTGCTGGCGGTGCGGGTTCTCTGTCCGGTCATGAAGCAAAGAAGCGGGCCGCGCGCCAGCCGTGTTTGACTAGCCCGAAATAATAATGCCGCAACAAGAGTTGACGGCGCCTTGGCGCGTGCTTTTCCGCATGGGAGTCTTATGGAGGGCCCGCATTTCGGCGTCAAGCAGACAACTGTACAGAGATCACAAAGGGCGACCGCTCGGCGCCTACCCACAGGGCGCGGCCCCCGGCCCCATGCCGCATTTGCGCTTCATTACCCGCCTATGGCAGAGTTCACGAAGTATCAAGGACTTGGGTCGCGGCCATTGCCGTGGAGGCATGCGTTTGCCGAAGAACATTTTGGATTCTGCCCTGAAGGCTTCGCGACGATGGCGTCGGGCACCGCTTGGCGCCGCGACGCTGCTCGGGTGCGCCCTTCTCGTACTCAGTCCGTCCGCGCCGCCCCTCGCCCAGGGATGGTGGCCATGGGAAACGTCACCGCAGCAGAGACCCGTCCCACCTGAACCGGTCTATCGGCCACCGGCCCAGCAGGGACCGCAACCTGTCAATCCACCCGGACCAACGGGATGGGCGCCGCGCAGCACACCCATCTGCCTGCAGCTTGAAAAGCGCTTGGTGCAGGAAATCCAAGGCACCGATCCCGCACGCAATCTCATTCCCATGATCAAAAGTGAGATCCGTCAGCTCAAGAAGCAGCACCGGACCGCGCGAAGAAAGCTGGACCGGTCGAATTGTTATGAGACGTTCTTGTTCTCGAAGACGCTTCGCCGCACTAAGAAGTGCGTCAAGCTTTGGAATGAGGCGGAAGGCGCACGTCAGCGCCTCGCCGACCTCGAAACGCAGCGCAGCCAATTGATGGCCTCAGCCGGCCGCTCTCACCGCGACGAAATCGTCCGCGAACTGGCCCGCAATAAATGTGGCGCCAATTACGAGCAAGAGGCACGGCGGCAGACATTCAACCCGTTCTCCTTCTTTTCGTCAGAGGAAGACAGCGGTGGGTATGGCGGTCTCGGCACCTACAGGGCCCTGCCCTATGCCACATATCGCACTGTGTGCGTCCGCCTCTGCGATGGCTACTACTTCCCGATCAGCTTCTCGACGCTTCCAAACCATTTCGAGCGCGATGCGCAGGCCTGCCAATCGAAGTGCGCCGCGCCCGCCGAGCTCTACTACTATCAAAACCCCGGCGGATCCTCTGACCAGATGGTCGGTTATAGCAACCGAACCCCCTACACCGAGCTGCAGTCAGCCTTCCGCTATCGCAAGGAATATGTGGAGGGCTGCTCGTGCAAGCAGGCCGAATTCCTGCCGGAGGGGAGTGTCCCAAACCAGTCCGGCGAAGCCGGCCCCGGTGGAGGGCCACCGGTTTCGACCGCCGCCGCACCTGATGGCCAAACACCTCAGACAAAGGAACGGCTCCCCTGGGCGCCCCAATAAGACAATTACGAGAAGTCGAGCACGCAGCCGCATACGAACGCCGGCGGCCTTACACGGCCGAAAACCTCAGAGCATAAACGGGCGGCAGGTGACGCGCCACGTTGTGCCACGTGTCACCCTGGTCTTCCGAAATCCAGACATTGCCCGTCGTGCTACCGAGAACCAGCCGGTCTCCAGTCGAGTCAATATCGAGCCCGTGCCGGAAGACGACATCGTAGGCCCGCCCGGGGGGAAGCCCCGCCGTCAAGACGTCGAACGATTTGCCCCCATCACGCGTTCGCGTCACGACAAAGCGTCCGTCGACCGGTATGCGCTTTTCGTCACTGAGCCCGGGAGCAAACCACGCCGTATCGGGATCGTTCGGATGCACGACGGCGCCAAATCCAAACGTCGAGACCGGGTTGTTCTCAAGTTCGCTCCAGGTAATGCCACCATCTTGCGATCTGAAGATGCCGTTGTGGTGCTGAATCCATAGAACGGCCGGCGCGCTCGGGCACTGAACCAGCCGGTGCACATCCTGCATGACCGGATCGTGCCGGCGCTCGGGCGGCATATAGGCCGCGTAGAGGCCCGTCCCCTCGCAGCGCCATGAACGGCCGCCATCTTCCGTCAACCACACGCCGCCCGTGGAAATCCCGATCCGCAAAGTCTTCGCATCGCACGGATCCACGCAAATGGAATGTATGCCGGGAAGATCAAAACCGCCCCCCATCCAGCTCTTGCGCTGCGGATGAAACCACAGCGAGTCGACGATGCTCCACGTCCCCCCGTCGTCCTGCGATTTGAACAAACCACCCGGAAGTGTGCCACACCACAGTACCCCAGCTTCATCGGGCCCACCCGGTTCGAGCGCCCAGATCTTAGCCGTCGACCAGTCCAGCGGCTTCCCCCACATATCGTTGTCGACCTCATCTTCGGGCTTCGGCGGGTACGCCGGTGTCTCACATTCCTCCCAATCCCGCTTCGCCTCTTCGCACCGGTGCAATTTCACGCCGAAGTGTCCGTGCTCAAGAGCCGCATAGAGACGCCCGCTGCGATGGTCGTGCAGCAGCATCGATACGTTGTCTCCGAGGAAGTCGTCGCGCACGATCTCCCACGTCTCCTTTGATTTCCGCTCGAAGGTAAAAAGCCCCTTGCGCGTCGCAGCCAGAAAATGATCACTCATGGAAGGTACCCTCGCGATGGCAAGTCCAGAAGCCGATGGCGTTCAGCCCCCCGACAACGATTGCAGTATGTAGAGCCGCGAATCCGCGCCAACGGGATCGGTCAGACCCCGGCGATCGCGGATTGGCGCGCCGTCAATGAATATGAGCATGTGCTTTCTCAGGCAGCCCTGATCATCGAGAACATACCCGCGCGCCTGGACATTCTCGGAAAAGACCACGTCAAGGACGTCACGCACCGTCTCCCCCCGGGCAACGGCTGGCGGACAGGGAACGTGTCTCTGAAGAACCGCTGCAAACTCGACCCGCGCCATGGACCAACATCTCAAAACTGCCTCGCACCAATTTCCACGTTGCTCTTGTCTGAAGCAAGGCGCAATATGATCGGGTGCCGTCGATCACATGACCGGCGGCGGGCGGCAAGCGGCGCTTGTGAGAACATTGTTTCCGGTTTAGAGGCAGGGCATGCGCATCGAGACCCGGCGTTTCGTACTGCGCGATTTTGAGGACGCCGACAAAGCGGCCTTTCGCACCTATCACAAAGACCCGCGTTATCTCGCCTTCTACGGCCCCGAGAACCGCGATCCCGAACATTGCGAAAATCTCTTGCGGGATTTTGCCCAATGGGCGGCCGCGGAACCCCGGCAAAATTTCCAGCTCGCCATCATCTCGCGTACGACACCTAACGTCCTGGTCGGTTGCTGCGGCATAAGAACGGCGGGCCAGCCCGCTGGTATGGCTGAATTCGGCCTTGAGCTCGCCGCCATTCACTGGGGCCGCTACACCTACGCCATTGAAATCGCGAGCGCGATGCTGTCGTTCGCCTTTGACGACCTTGGCCTTGAAGAGATCACCGGCATCACCTCGAGCGCAAACATGCCCGTACGCCGCCTCGCCCTGTGGTTTGGCGCCGAACTGACCGGTGAACAGCCCGGAACGGCATGGATGACGGCCCATGGCTGGACCGAGCAGGTCTGGCACATCACGCGCCACGCCTGGCGGGAACGGCAGGCTGCAAGCCCCGTGCTAAAAAACTATTAGGGTCGCCGGTTAAGCCCCAAATGCTCGAAGCGATGTCAAATTCGCCATGCATTGACTCACGGCGCGTTTGCCGGGCCTGTTGAAGATCGACAACCCCACGCATCGAATCGGCGTAATTTCTCCGGCATTTCCTTGCAGTGTTGGATCCCCTGGGGGATACGATCCCGCACCAAGCCTACAACCGGCTCCATGACCAGATCCATGTCCAGATCCATGACCGGCTTGACCCACTGGAGATACGCGATGCGCGTCCCACTGAGTGCTGCCATTGCCGCTTTGCTGACCGCCGGTCCGCTCCTTGCCCCGGCCGCGCACGGCAACACACTCGAGATACAGCCGGGCGATCAGACAATCCAGCATACTTTGCCGTCCCCATCGCAGCCGCCCACGACCGGCAGCATCGAGCCGCCCGAAAATCCGGATACGGCGACCCTCGTTTCCATCGGTCGCGCCGTGCGCGAGGGCCTGAACCCGCCGCCACCACACACGCCCGGCAAGCCCCGCGGCCCGAGGTTCACCAAATACCCTGCCTCTCAGGCGGACGCAGAACTCTTATCGCTTAATCGTGACCTCCGCGCTGTCCACGCGTTCTATCTGGCCCGAGAAGATGTACCGTTGTGGGTCACGGAAACAGGCTACCTGCCGCGCGCCTTGTCCGTCATCGCCGAGTTCAAGCGATCCGCCTATTGGGGACTCGAGCCGAAAGAGTTCACGGTACCGGATCTTCCGGCCGCCAGTCACGGCAACCCCAAAATCCCCGAACAGACATTGAGAGAGGCAGAGAGAACGCTCTCACTCACGGTCTTGCGCTACATGCGCTTTGCCCGCGGCGGCGCCATCGCCCAACCCGACCGCCAACTGTCCTCTTACTATTCCCGACGCCCCTCCGTCCGGGATCGCAAATCCGTTTTGCAGGAGGTCGCAAGATCGAAGGACCCCGGCGCCTATCTCGCGACGATCCATCCGACACATCCGCAATTCAAAAAACTGCATCAGACATGGCTCGAAGCCAAGCGCCGCAAGGCCGGAAAGCAGCGCGCCATTCCCTCAGGACCCGACATTAAGCCTGGCAGCAAGGACCCCCAAGTCATGCTCCTGCGCGCGCGCATGCAGACCAGCCTTCAAACAGGCGTCAGCGCGGATTTCTATGATGAAGTCCTCGCCAAAGCCGTCATCGGTTTTCAGGAGTTACGCGGCGTTTCACCTGCTGATGGTACGCTCAACGCCGAAACGCGCGCAGCCCTCGCCAAGCCCGTTAAGGTCAATATCGAACAGATCTTCGCCAATATGCACGCCTGGCGCTATCTGCCGGACGACATGGGCGACCTCCATGTATGGGTCAACGTTCCCGAATTCCTCATCCGCGTCGTAAAAGACGGCCAGGTGATTTGGACCGAACGCATTACGGCCGGCCGCACCGACAAACAGACCCCCATCTTCTCGGACGAGATCGAACTCGTCACCTTCAAGTCGCGATGGCGCGTCCCCGACAGCATCAAAGTGCAAGAGGTCTGGCCGAGCCTGCTTAAGGGCGGTGGAATGATGCGCCAGCACGGGCTGGTCTTCCGCGACAAGAACGATCAAGTCGTCGACTGGAGGAAGATGAACTGGACCAAGGCCAACATGAAGGACTACACGCTCTGGCAGCCGCCTGGCCGCAAGAACCAGCTTGGCCTTGTCAAGTTCTCGTTCCCGAATCGTCATAGCGTGTTCATGCACGACACACCCGACAAGTACATGTTCAAATGGAAACGGCGGGCCAACAGCCACGGCTGCATGCGCATCCGCAATCCGCTTGAGATGGCCACCATCATCCTCAATCACGATCAGGGATGGGATCGCGTCAAAGTGGATGATACCGTCAAGAACGGCCCCGAACACAACATCGTCGAGCTCAACAAGGCGGTCCCCGTACACATGACGTATTTCACGGCACGTGTCTTGGACGGCGGCAAGATCCAGACCTGGGGCGATATCTACGGTCACGAGAGACGCGTCCGGCACGCCTTGGCCGGACGGTGGAAAAAAATCCGCATCCCCCGGGACCACCTCGCGCCACTGGATCAGACCCGGCTGCCCGTGGCGACCAAACGCTCCAAGTCCCGAAGAAAGAAAGATCAATCGGTCTTGGATATTATGTCATCCGCATTCGGCGGCATGTAAACCATCAAAAGATCGCGGTTCTGCTCAGAAATCAGTGCAAATCGGCAACACTTTTGCCGTTTTGCTCATGCAAAGAAATTCTCGTTGCACGCCACCCGCTTTTCAGTAATCCCCCGGTCAGGTAGCTTCGCTGCCGGACCAATTGGAGACCTCTGCGATGCGCCTGAAGCTCACTGCGACCCTTGGCCTGTTTCTGGTAGTCGGTCTCCCGGTACAGGCACAGACCACGACCGAGGGTCCGGCGGCCGCCGGCGCAGGAGCGACGTCAGCAGATACGCCGACAGATCAAGCGCCGGGCACCGCGGCGACGCCCGACACCACACCAACAACCAATATGCCGGCGCAGGCAGCAGTTACACCCACGCCAGAGCCGACGCCTCCAAAGGGACCCCTGGGCGATGCCGTCCGCCAGCAGCTTCTGGCGGACAATTCCGGCACCCCCGAAGAGCTCAGCGACAAGGCCGCCCTGGCCGCCTTCAACGAAGCACGCAACGACGAGCCCCTGTGGGTCGACAAGTCCGGTTGGACCACGCGTGCCAAAGATACGATCGCCGAAATCAAGAAAGCCAACGACTGGGGGCTCGAAGCCCGCGATTTTAGAATCCCGAAACTGGAGTCGAATGGTAGCGAGCTACCGATCCCCGATCTCGTCAATGCTGAAAAGCAGCTGTCCCTGACGGTTCTCAAGTATGCCCGCCATGCGCGTGGCGGACGCATACCCGATCCCGCCACGCAACTGTCTTCGTATCTCGACCGCAAACCGCAGTACCGAAATCCAAGAGCCGTCCTCGAAGACATTGTAGCCGCCAGCGACCCAGCAAAAAGCCTGCGCGGGTTGCACCCCAAGCACCCGCAATTCGAGCGTCTGCGCAAGAGATACCTTGAAATGCTGGCGGACACATCCGAAGCAGAAAAGATCGTGATTATTCCGCGCGGGCCCCTGCTCAAAAACGGCACCCAGCACGCGCATGTCGCCCTGTTGCGCGAACGGCTTTCGGTACCGGCCAATGTCGGCGAGAATGAGCAGTATTACGATGCGACCCTTGAGCAGGTCGTGAAAGCCTTCCAAAAGGAAAAGGGCGCGCGCGAAGACGGCATCGTCGGCAGTGGAACACGCGCGCTTCTCAACGACATCGAACGCCCCGATCCGGCAAAGCTTCTCGCCAACATGGAACAATGGCGCTGGATGCCGGAGGACATGGGCCACTTCCACGTTTGGGTGAACGTGCCGGAATTCAAGTTCCGCGTTGTTAGAAGCGGCACCATCATCCACGAAGAGCTGATTGTCGCCGGCGAGGTCTCCAAACAAACCCCAATCTTCTCCGACGAGCTGGAGTCGATCAACTTCCACCCGCGCTGGAACGTGCCTCAAAGCATCAAGGTGCGTGAGCTATATCCCTCCATGGCGCGCGGCGGGGCAGCCATTCAGCGCCAAGGCCTCAGAATGATGTACAACGGCCGCGTCGTGAACCCAGCCAGCGTCAATTGGAGCACAGCGGATATCCGCAACTACCATGTTTATCAGCCCCCCGGACCCCGCAACGTGCTGGGCGTCGTGAAGTTTTTGTTCCCGAACAAGCACGGCGTCTACATGCACGACACCTCGTCCAAACATCTCTTCAAGCAGCAAAGACGAACCTTCAGCCACGGCTGCATGCGCGTGCGCAATCCCGTGCGCTTTGCCGAGCTGATTATGCAGGAAGATCAGGGCTGGGACCGTGCAAGAATTGACAGCATTATCGATGGCCCCCTCGTCGAGCTCCCTGTCGTACTCCAGAGAAAAATTCCCGTCCATGTCACGTATTTCACCAACGTCATCGATGACGACGGCAAAGAGCATCTTCTCAAGGACTTTTACGGTCACGAAAAGCGCATCAAGCTTGCGCTTGCCGGCAAGTGGAACCAGATCGCCGTCGGGCAGGATCATCTAGCGCCGGTAAAGTTTAAGCGCTTGCCCACAAACCCGTTCAACTTTGGCAATCCTTTCGGCGACTTCTTTGTCGGCGGCTACGGCAGCAATCAGCCCGCCAACACCTACAAAAAGAACAAGAAGAAGAAGTATAAGTCTCCACCAAACGGCGGCTTCATAGATATCTTCAGCGGGTTCTGATCGAACCACACCACTAGGCACCTAGCGTCCCGGCCGGCCCGTTTTGCGCCGCCGGCCTTTGCGGCCCTTCTTGGCACCGGGCTCCGCAGCATCCAGCGTTTTCTCCAAAAGCTTGGGCTTCCGCGGACGTTCTCCTTCGGCGTTCTTGACCGGCAAAGTGGCGTGCGGGCCCATCTCATCCAGCGTCGGCTTGTGCGGACCGCGAATCTTTTCTCCAAACGCGCCGGCTTTCGTGCGGGGATCAATATCCCGCCGCGATGGAACCGGTCGATCCGTGCCCGGCCCCATATCATCAAGCGACGGTTTCTTGACACGCGTCGTCGACTGCGCATACGTCGGCTGAACAGGCTCGTACGTGTTCTTGACCAGAGACCCGCCTGCTTTCTTGGAGCCGCGCGAAGACCTGGCGCTTGGCGTGTTGGCGTTCGCACCATACTTCCGCGCACCCTCAAAACCGCCCGCGCGCGCCTCGACGTCGCTTTGCCGGGACAGCGGATCGTCGGCAACCGCCAGCTCCGTCTCACGCAGCCGCTTAATCTCATCGCGCAGTCGCGCCGCGGTCTCAAATTCAAGATCGGCCGCGGCCTCTCGCATACGCGCTTCCATATCCTCAATAACCTTCGCGAGATTGTGCCCGACGGCCGGCGCGTCCGCGTGCCCCGCATCGACGGTGACGTGATCCTGTTCGTAAACCGACTGCAGGATATCGGAGATGTTCTTCCGAATGCTGGCTGGGGTTATGCCGTTCTCCGCGTTGTAGGCCTCCTGCTTTTCCCGGCGGCGGTTGGTTTCGGCAATCGCCCGCTCCATACTGCCCGTCATGCTGTCGGCATAAAGGATAACTTTGCCGTCCACGTTGCGCGCCGCACGTCCGATCGTCTGGACAAGCGACGTCTCCGAACGCAGGAACCCTTCCTTATCCGCATCCAAAATGGCGACCAAAGCGCACTCGGGAATGTCGAGACCCTCACGCAACAGGTTGATACCCACCAGCACGTCGAAGGCACCAAGTCGAAGATCGCGAATGATCTCGATGCGCTCCAAGGTTTCCACGTCGGAGTGCATATAACGCACCCGCACACCCGCCTCGTGCATGTACTCGGTAAGATCCTCGGCCATGCGCTTGGTGAGTGTGGTGACGAGCGCGCGATACCCCTTCTTCGCCACATGCCGTACTTCATCCAAGAGGTCATCCACCTGATGCTTCGCAACTCGGATCTCGACGACGGGATCGATCAGGCCTGTAGGCCGGATCACCTGTTCGACGAACGCGCCACCCGTCTCATTCAATTCCCAACCGCCAGGGGTTGCCGACACACAAACCGTCTGCGGCCGCATAGCGTCCCATTCCTCAAAACGTAAGGGCCGGTTATCCATGCACGACGGCAGCCGGAAGCCGAACTCCGCCAGTGTCGCCTTGCGCCGGTAGTCACCGCGGAACATGCCGCCGATCTGCGGCACAGTCACATGACTTTCATCGACAAAAACGATGGTATTGTCCGGCAAATACTCGAATAGCGTCGGCGGCGGATCCCCGGGATTGCGGCCAGTCAAATACCGCGAGTAATTCTCGATACCGGCACAGGATCCTGCGGCCTCCATCATCTCCATATCAAACGTGGTGCGCTGCTCAAGCCGCTGCGCCTCCAGAAGCTTGCCAACCGAATAGAGTTCATCGAGCCGTTGCTTCAGCTCCACCTTGATATTCTTGATCGCCTGCTGGAGCGTTGGCTTGGGAGTCACGTAATGCGAGTTGGCATAGACCTTCACCAGCGCCAACTCGTCCGTCTTCTGACCCGTTAGCGGATCGAACTCGGTGATTGTTTCAACCTCGTC
Source organism: Hyphomicrobium sp. (assembly GCA_965222835.1). GTDB lineage: Bacteria > Pseudomonadota > Alphaproteobacteria > Rhizobiales > Hyphomicrobiaceae > CBDCUQ01. Next base: position 654,617 of record CBDCUQ010000004.1, on the reverse strand, counting down.
GCCGAAAAAGGAAATGCGCCACGCCCGGTCTTCATAGTGCGCCGGAAAAACCTCGACTGTATCGCCGCGCACCCGGAAAGACCCACGCGCAAAAACGGCATCGTTGCGGCGGTAGTGCAGCGCCACAAGGTCCGCGAGGAGTTGATCCCGCGAAAGCTGCTCGCCTGCCTTAATGGCAAACGTCATTGCTGTGTAGGTCTCGACCGAGCCGATACCGTAGATGCAGGACACCGAGGCAACGATAATGACGTCGTCGCGTTCAAGCAGCGCACGCGTCGCCGCATGACGCATCCGGTCGATCTGCTCGTTGATGTCCGCTTCTTTCTCGATGTAGGTGTCCGTGCGCGGGACATACGCCTCGGGCTGATAGTAATCATAGTACGACACGAAATACTCGACCGCATTGTCAGGAAAGAAGTTCTTGAATTCGCCATAGAGCTGCGCGGCAAGAGTCTTGTTTGGCGCAAGGATGAGCGCAGGCCGCTGCGTCGCCTCGATCACCTTGGCCATAGTGAAGGTCTTACCCGAGCCGGTGACCCCGAGAAGAACCTGCGTGCGGTCCTCTGCATCAACGCCTTTCACAAGCTCGTCTATGGCCTGCGGTTGGTCCCCCTTCGGCTCGTACTCCGAAACAAGTTGGAACCGCCGGCCGCCTTCGCTCTTCTCAGGCCGCTCGGGCCGGTGCGGCATGAACATCGGCATACCACCCGACACCAGCGGGTGCGACGCGATCATCGGTTGTCGCGACAGCAGCTCCTTCGCGCGCGCCGACCGATCAGCGGGCTTGGCAAGAATCGCATTGAGTGAATCCGAGAGACTGCCACCATCAGACGCCCGCGGCGGCAGCGGCCCCTGAGATCGCAAGGCCGGCAGCGTCGAAGGCCCAGCGGTATAACTGGCCTGGACCGCCTCACCCAGACCGGGCGTCGCCGCCATCGTCTCAACGGGCGGCGCGGCAGGCTTTCCGGACTTCCCGCGCGACGCGCGCGGCATGGGGGTATCGGATTTTCGGGAACGCGGCATGGGGGGAATATGGTCCGACCGCCGGCTCAGCTCAAGCACACACCACCAGACCTTTCTCGATCACCACAAAAACGGAAACTTCCAAATCTGAAGTGGCACCACGGGCGGACCTGTGAGAGATAGGCCGGTCAACGTATGACATTCACCAAAGGCCACCCAACTTGTCTTCTTTTGGCCCCAATCGGGCGATCATGGGGGCCGGATGGGCCAGCGCGGCCGCCGAAACGTGCGAATTAGGAAGCATGAGTACGAAAGAAAAGAAAGGTGCTGCGGGCCCACGCCTCTGTCTGGAGATTGCGGTCGGTCGCGGCGGAAACGCCATGCCGTTGCTCCAAGCAGCCCTTTCCGGCACCGATATAGCGTCCGTCGTCCTCGCACCTACGCCGGGCCACAACCTCGACGCTGAGACAGCCAGGCCGTTGGTCGATCTCATTCAATCTCACAACACCGCCGCGCTCATGACAAACGACGTTGACCTTGCCCGCATGCTCGAAGCGGACGGCGTGCACCTTCCATGGTCTGAAGACATCGAAGACGTCTTCAAATCGGCCCGTAACGCGCTCGGCCCCAAATTCATCGTTGGTGCAGAGGCCGGAGGCTCGCGCCACGACGCCATGTGCCTGGGCGAGTGGGGCGCCGACTATGTGGCCTTTGGACCCGAAGCAGGATCAGCCGGCAACGAAAACGCAACCACGACGCGTCTCGATCTGTGTTCTTGGTGGAGCGATCTGTTCGAGGTCCCCGGAATGGCGATGGGTGTCGAACATCCTGAAGATGCCGCGAAACTCGCTGAAGCCGGAATCGACTTCATCTCGGTAACGGTGAACACGGCCACACCGCCAGCAGACATCAAAGACAACGTCGCGCAAATTGCAGCCATGCTGTCCGGCGCCCAGCCGGTCGCCTGAGGAGCAAACGCGTGTCCGTCCGAACCATCATTGCCATAGCATTTGGAGCCCTCATTGTGGGGGTCCTCGCAGGCCTTGCGGGATTGGGCAAGCTACCGTCTCCTCGGCTTGCAGCAGGTGACCCCGCGACCAGCACGGCCACCAGTCACCATAAGAAGAGCACGCCCCAAACCCAGGAGGACAATGCGGCGTACAACGCCTACGATGCCGGCAAGTACCTCACCGCATTGAAACTGGCCGAGGAAGCCGCGAAGCAGGGCGACCCGCAGGCCCACACGCTGATTGCGCGCATTTACGAGGAAGGGAGCGGCATCCCCAAGGACGAAGGCACGGCGGCACGCTGGTACGCCCGCGCGGCTGAACTCGGCGACGTCCCTGCCATGCTTGCCATCGGCAACATGTTGGCCGACGGACGCGGTGTCAAAAAGGATCGCAAGCTGGCTGCCGAAATGTATGAAAAGGCCGCGATGACCGGAGACCCAGTCGCCAACTACAATCTCGGAATCCTCTTCCTTAAAGGCGACGGCAAACCCGAAAACCCCCATCGGGCCGCCAACCACATTCGCTACGCCGCTGAAAAAGGCATCGCCGCCGCCCAGTACGACATGGCGGCGCTATACCAGAACGGCGCAGGCGTGCCCTTCGACGCGCTTAAAGCCGCACGGTGGATGTCCAAAGCCGCCGCCCAGGGACACGCCGCCGCCCAGTACGATTACGCCGTCATGCTGCTCGCCGGAAAGGGACTAAAACACGACGAGCCCCACGCCATCGAGCACCTGAAGTCCGCAGCTGAGAAAGGGCTGGCGCCTGCACAAAACCGGCTCGGCCACGTCTATAAGGAAGGTGTCGGCGGAGAACCGAACCTGCTCGAAGCCGCCAAATGGCGCATCATCGCCAAGGCCGGCGGGGTGACCGACGATAAATTCGATCTGTTCGTTAAGGCCATGCCCGATACCGATCGCGAAAAAGCCGAAAAGGCCGCGGCCGAATGGCGCGACAAAAAGCGGGTCTTTCGCTAACGGCAACCGGCTGCCGTGAGTCTTAATCCTTTTATTCACGACACTCTTAAGTTCGCGCTTGCATTTCCGTGAGAATTCTTCTTCCTCACGGCGGACCGCCCCGCTTCGGCGGTTTACGTTCAACGCGACAAGACAAAGATCACCCCCTGATGCCCGCCTCCGCTCTGATGAACGTCATGGTCACTGCCGCCCGCAAGGCCGGACGCGGGCTCGCGCGCGATTTCGGCGAGGTCGAAAATCTCCAGGTGTCCGTAAAGGGCCCCGCCAATTTCGTCTCGGCCGCCGATCATCGCGCCGAGGAAACCATCTTCCGCGAACTCAACAAGGCGCGGCCGCAATATGGCTTTCTGATGGAAGAGCGGGGCTCCGTAGAAGGCGCCGACAAGAGCCATCGCTGGATCGTCGATCCACTCGACGGCACGACAAACTTTCTGCATTCGATCCCGCTCTTTTCAATCTCGATCGGCCTTGAGCGCGACGGCCAGCTGGTTGCTGGCGTGATTTACAATCCCATCGCCGACGAAATGTTCACGGCCGAAAAAGGCAAAGGTGCATTTCTCAACGATAAGCGTCGCCTGCGTGTCGCGGCCCGCAAGGTCCTGAGCGATGCTGTCGTAGCCACCGGAATCCCGCATCGCGGTCGTCCCGGTCATCCCGGCTTTCTCGACGAGATGAGCACGGTGATGCGAGAGGTGGCGGGAATCCGGCGCACCGGCTCTGCCGCACTCGATCTCGCATGGACGGCCGCCGGACGCTTGGACGGCTACTGGGAACGCAATCTCAACCCATGGGATCTCGCCGCAGGCATTGTCATCCTGCGCGAATCGGGTGGCATAGCCAGCGATATCGACGGATCTGATCGCATGCTCGAATCCGGAGACATCCTCGCTGGCAATAGCGTCATCGTCAAAGCCTTAGCGCCGCTCCTCGCAACGACGAAGACAAACGCCGCCTCAACATGAACCGAAACCATGAGCAAGCTGGCCAACCCTGAAACAGCGACCGTGACGGTCCCGCCCGAATGGGCGCCGCAGAAAGCGGTGTGGACCGCCTGGCCGGCCAACGAAAGCGAGTGGTGCGGCAATCTTGAAGCCCCCCGCCGCGATGTCGTCGCCCTGGTACGCACGCTCGCCGCACACGGGAACCGCGTCCGCCTCCTCGTCAACGGGGAGGACGCCGAAAGAACAGCGCGCACGGCCCTTGGCGACGCCGCCGAATTTCTCCAAGTCCGGTATGGCGACATCTGGATACGCGACACCGGCCCCGTATTCGCGCACGATGCTAATGGTCCCTTTGCCCTACGCTTCAAAACCAACAACTGGGGAAACAAGTACGAGCTGCCCGATGACTTGACCGTCGGTGATGACATCGCCCGCCTTGCTGGAGCCCGCATGCGCCGCTTCGACTTCGTCCTCGAAGGTGGTGCCGTCGATCACGACGGCTGCGGCACCATGCTGACCACCGCGCAAACGCTCCTCAACCCCAACCGCAACGGCTGGTCGAAAGACGAGGCTGAAGCAGCTCTGGCCAATGCTTTCGGTGCCCGCAAGGTCATCTGGATCGACGAGGGTTTGATCAACGACCACACCGACGGCCACATCGACAACGTTGCCCGTTTCGTCGGCAAGGCAACCGTCGTCTGCCAATCGCCCGCTGGCGATGATGACCCGAATGCCAAGATCCTAAACGCTATCGCCCGCACCCTCGATGACGCCACCGACGCCGATGGACGCCAGCTCAAGGTCTTGCGCATTCCCGGTGTCGGCCGCTACATCAATGCCGCAGGTGAGATCGCACCGGCCTCGCACATGAATTTCGTCATCGCCAATGGCGTCGTGGTGGTCCCGGTCTATGGCACCGAAACACAGGACGCAGCCCTCGCGGCGCTCCGCGACGCCTTTCCAGGGCGCGCCGTCGTCGGCGTCCCCTCAATCGGGCTGATGGGCGCAGGCGAAGCCGGTGGCGGCTCATTCCACTGCGTCACCCAGCAGGAACCGCACGCATGACGAACAAGAAAAGCTCCCGCACCGTGACCGTCGCCGCCATCCAGACATCCTATGGGCACGATCTGGCGGCAAATATCACAAAGACGCAAACATTGATCTACGACGCAACGGGTCGCGGCGCCGAAGTCATCCTCCCGTCTGAGCTGTTCCAAGGCATCTACTTCTGCTCGCGGCAAGACCCGAAGTGGTTCGAAACCGCACATCCCGTCAAAGAGCACCCCTGCGTGCGCGAGATCGCCCCGCTCGCGAAAGAACTCGGCGTTGTCATTCCCATCTCGCTCTTCGAAAAGGACGGACCGCGCTATTACAATTCCGTCGCCATCGCCGACGCGGACGGCAAAATCCTCGGCGTCTACCGCAAGAGCCACATACCCGACGGGCCCGGCTACATGGAAAAGTTTTACTTCCGCCCCGGCGACACCGGCTTCAAGGTGTGGGAGACAGCACACGCGCGCATCGGCGTCGGCATTTGCTGGGACCAATGGTTCCCCGAGTGCGCCCGCGCCATGGCCCTCAGGGGCGCCGACGTGCTGTTCTACCCAACCGCCATCGGTTCCGAGCCGTATGACGACAACCTCGATACGTCACGCATGTGGCAGCGCGCCATGCAGGGCCACGCCGTCTCAAACGCCATCCCCATTGTCGCTGCCAACCGCATTGGCGAAGAGGACAACGACGGGTTAAAACAGTCGTTTTACGGCCACTCGTTCATCGCCGATCAGACCGGCGAGCTGGTGCAAGCCTTCGGCGCGAGCGACGAGGGTGTGCTCGTACACACGCTTGATCTCGACGCAATCGAAAACTACCGCGCCACCTGGGGCTTCTTCCGCGACCGCCGCCCGGAGTTGTATGAGTGAGGCTCAGATGTAGGTGCAGGTCCGCTCTTCACTCTCCAGCCGCCGAGCCACCCCTAAGGCTCGATAGCATCCAGCGCGGCGCCGAACTCGATCGCACGAAGTGCGGTCGCACGCAGCACGCATTCCGCAGCAAGCGGACGTGCGAGCGACCCACCCTCGTAAAGAATGTAAGGCATCTCACACTTGGCATCCCGCCACTTGATCCATTGGCGCTGAATGCCGCCGAGTTTCTTTGCACCATCAGAGGATACAGCTTTGCGAAGCGCGCGGTAATTGCGGTTGAGGATCTCATCCCAGATAACCGTCTCACGCTCCATGCACATGCGCATGCCAACGGTGGTCTCGCCGCCGGGCATGGTCTGACAGGCTTGTGATACCAAGTTAAGGCAGGCTTCGGCAGGAGTCTCCTTCTTGCGCGCCGTGTCGAGGCAATCGGTTATCTGCTTTCGTTCTTCGGCGTTTGGCGTGGACAAGTTTTGCGCAATGGCCAAGTCCACTACGCTGTAGCTAAGGCAGCACAAGACAACGAAGACCAATCGCCGTGACAATTTCCAATGCTCCCAAGTCCACGCATTCGAACACCTTCTATACCAAGCCGTCCGGCATTCTGCCATGGCACAGGAAATCAGAACGCCTGTAATCGAATTGCGAACATCCACACCACAACGGTCGGTTCAGACTCCATTGCGCTGGTGTATCAGCCTCAAGCCCAGCACCACCCATCCGTCCTGTTCGCCGGTAAAACAATCGCGCAAAACCTACCCCGCTATCCCCAATTGGTCGACCCTGGTGGGGGTTGACCGGGGTCAGGGGAATCCCCATCCTTTGAGAGTCATCGGCATCTTGCGGAAGAGACCGGGTCCCCCCGGCGCCGAAGGAGCAACCGCCCCGGAAACTCTCAGGCATCAAGGACCGCAAGAGAAAGGACACTCTGGAAAGTGGCCGGGTTTCGTCCGGCCCACCGACGAGGAAAAGGCGCTGCAATCCAGATTTCCTGGACGGCACCCAATCTTTCAGGTCTCGCGACAGAGGGGGCTCGCAAGTGGCGCACCAAATGCGCTTAACGTGAGCTTCAGGAGGTCTGCATGAGTGCCGGCACGCCCAAGACATCGACCGATACGCTCAAGCGAACTCCGCTCCATGCGCTTCACCTCGAGCTTGGGGCCCGCATGGTGCCCTTCGCCGGCTACGACATGCCAGTGCAATATCAGCCCGGGGTCCTCAAGGAACATCTGCACACGCGGGCCGCGGCCGGCCTGTTCGACGTCTCGCACATGGGGCAGATCACGCTGCGGCCAAAGTCGGGCAGACTTGCAGACTCGGCGCGCGCGCTTGAACGTCTGGTGCCCGTCGATATCGCCGATCTCGCCGCAGGTCGCCAACGCTACGCGTTTTTCACCAACGATGATGGCGGTCTGCGCGATGATGTAATGGTGGCCAATCTCGGCGATCACCACCTATTGGTCGTGAATGCAACCTGCAAAGACGCCGACGAAGCGCATCTGCGCAAACATCTGGCGGACGATTGCGAGATTGAGAAACGCGATCATGCACTGATTGCACTGCAGGGCCCGGCGGCGGAAGCGGCGCTCATGCGCTTCGCCCCCGACTGCGCTAAAATGCGATTCATGGATGTACGCGCGCTCAAGATCCTGGGTACATCGTGCCTCGTCGCACGCGCTGGCTACACCGGCGAGGACGGCTTCGAAATAGCGACACCTGCCGATGTGGTTCGCGAAATCGCCGAAGCCCTGCTGGAAAACCCAAGCGTAAAACCAATTGGCCTCGGCGCACGCGACTCGTTGAGGCTCGAAGCGGGCCTACCCCTTTATGGGTCCGACATCGATCCGACCACCACACCTGTAGAAGCCGGTCTCGAGTGGGCGATCCAGCGATCCCGTCGTGCCGACGGCACCCGAGGCGGCGGCTTTCCCGGCGCGTCCATCATCCTCGAACAATTGAAAACGGGCACAGAAAAACGGCGTGTCGGCTTGCGCCCCGAGGGAAGAGCCCCCGTTCGCGCCGACACACCGTTGTATGAAAAAGATGACGATGACACACCGATTGGGACTGTCACGTCCGGCGGCTTTGGGCCGAGCATCAACGCGCCAATCGCCATGGGCTATGTCCCCACCCCGCTCGCCGAACCCGGGACACAGATCTTTGCCGCGGTACGGGGACAGAAACTGCCCGTACGCGTGACCCGCATCCCATTCGTTAAACGAAACTACAAACGCGGCTAAACCGCTTTGCGTGAGGAGGTTGACGTGCTGAAATACACAGAAGATCACGAGTGGCTGAAACTCGAAGGCGACGTCGTCACTGTCGGCGTCACCGAGTACGCAACCGAACAACTGGGTGACCTGGTCTTCGTGCAGTTGCCCGATGTCGGTGCCAAGCTCGACAAGGGTGATGGCGCAGCCGTCGTCGAATCCGTCAAGGCCGCCTCCGACGTCTTAGCCCCTCTCGCCGGCGAGGTCATCGCCATCAACGAAGAGATCATCAACGATCCCGCGATCGTAAACGCGGATCCCAAGAACGCCGGCTGGTTATTCAAACTGAAGGTCGCCGACGCTAAAGCGCTCGACGCACTGATGGATGAGGCCGCATACCAGGCACTGATCGGCTAGAAGGTGACGTGATGGCCAAATCTGAAACATATCAGGCTTACGACTTCGCCAACCGCCGCCACATCGGGCCGTCGCCCGAGGAAATCGCGGACATGCTGAAAGCCGTTGGCGCAAAGAGCCTCGACGCTCTGATCGGCGAAACCGTGCCCAAGGACATCCAGCAAACCAAGCCACTCGACTTTGGCCAGCCGTTGTCGGAACGCGGTGGACTGGATCGCATGCGCGAGACCGCCGACAAGAATCGCGTCCTGACCTCGCTTATTGGCCAGGGCTATCACGGCACCATCATGCCACCCGCGATCCAGCGCAACATTCTGGAAAATCCAGCTTGGTACACCGCTTACACGCCCTATCAGCCGGAGATCAGTCAGGGCCGCCTCGAAGCGCTTCTGAACTTTCAGACGCTCGTCTCAGATTTGACCGGCTTAGACGTTGCCAATGCCTCACTGCTCGATGAAGCAACGGCCGCGGGCGAAGCGATGGCGCTGGCCCATCGGGTGACAAAGTCGAAGGCAACGGCGTTTTTTGTCGACAAGGACTGCCTTCCGCAAACCATCGCCGTCTTAAGAACACGAGCCGAGCCGATGGGATGGCAGATCGTCGTTGGAGACCCCTTCAAAGATTTCGAACCGGACAAAGTGTTTGGGGCCCTCTTCCAATATCCCGGCGTGCGCGGCGCCTTTCACGACTTTTCCGACGTCATTGCAAAGTTACACGCGGCGAAGGCGCTTGCCGTGGTGGCAGCAGACCCGTTGGCGCTCACGCTGTTAAAGCCACCGGGCGAAATGGGCGCCGACATCGCCGTTGGATCCATGCAACGCTTTGGCATGCCCATGGGATATGGCGGCCCGCATGCCGCCTATATCGCCGTCAAGGACGCTTATAAGCGTGCATTGCCTGGACGGCTCGTCGGTGTCTCGGTCGATGCACGCGGCAATCGCGCTTATCGTCTCGCGTTGCAGACCCGCGAGCAGCACATTCGGCGTGAAAGCGCAACATCCAACATCTGCACCGCGCAAGTCCTCCCCGCTGTCATCGCGTCCATGTACGCCGTATTCCATGGCCCCAAAGGATTGAAAGCCATCGCCGAGCGCGTGCATCGCAAGGCCGCGCGCCTGGCCGACGGACTCGCGTCACTCGGATTCAAAACCGCACCGAAGGCATTCTTCGACACCATCACCGTCGAGGTTGGCCCCTACCAGGGCCTGATCATGAAGAACGCCGTCGATAACGGCATCAACCTGCGCAAAGTCGGCACCCATCACGTCGGCATTACCGTCGACGAGCGAACACGGCCCGAAACACTCGAATCCGTCTGGCGCGCCTTTGGTGGCTACGATCTCACCTATAGTGATGACTATCCAAAGTACCGCCTGCCGACGACGCTCATCCGCACTTCCGGCTACCTGGCGCACCCGGTATTCCACATGAACCGGGCGGAAAGCGAGATGACACGCTACATGCGCCGCCTCGCCGATCGCGACCTTGCACTCGACCGCGCCATGATCCCTTTGGGCTCCTGCACCATGAAGCTCAATGCGACGGCAGAAATGCTACCCATCACCTGGCCGGAGTTCGCGGAAATACATCCCTTCGTGCCGGACGATCAGGTGCAGGGTTATGCCGAGCTGATCGAGGATCTCTCGGCCAAGCTCTGTCAAATCACCGGCTACGACGCCTTTTCATTACAGCCCAACGCCGGCGCCCAGGGCGAATACGCGGGTCTGCTCACCATCCGCGCCTATCACAAAAGCCGCGGCGACACGCACCGCACCATCTGCCTAATCCCGGCCTCAGCCCACGGCACAAATCCGGCATCCGCAACCATGTGCGGATTAAAAGTCGTCGTCGTCAAAACAGATGAAAAGGGCAACATCGACCTTAAAGATTTCCGCGACAAGGCCGAAGCCAATGCCGATAATCTCGCAGCCGCCATGATCACATACCCGTCGACGCACGGTGTGTTTGAGGCGACGGTTCGGGAAATCTGTGACATTACCCACGCCAGCGGCGGACAGGTCTATCTCGATGGTGCCAACCTCAATGCCCTCGTCGGACTTTCACGCCCCGGCGACTTCGGCTCCGACGTCGGCCACATCAACCTGCACAAGACCTTCTGCATCCCCCATGGCGGTGGTGGCCCCGGCATGGGACCCATCGGCGTGAAGGCGCACCTTGCACCTTTCCTGCCGGGTCATCCGGAAACCGGCGCCAATGACATGACGGTGTCGGCAGCGCCCTACGGCTCCACGTCCATTCTGCCGATCTCCTGGAGCTACTGCCTGATGATGGGAGGTGAAGGCCTCACACAGGCAACCCGCATCGCCATTCTCAACGCCAACTACATCGCCAAGAGGCTCGAGGACACGTACACGGTGCTTTACACCGGAAACAAAGGACGTGTCGCCCACGAGTGCATTATTGATACGCGACCCCTGCATGAGCGCGCCGGCGTCACCGTCGACGATATCGTCAAACGACTCATCGACTGCGGCTTTCATCCCCCAACCATGAGCTGGCCGGTTCCCGGAACGCTGATGATCGAGCCAACGGAATCAGAGACCAAGGCAGAGCTGGACCGCTTCTGTGACGCCATGCTCGCCATCTACGAAGAGGCGCGCGCCATCGAAGACGGTCGCGCGGACAAAGAGAACAACGCGCTCAAAAACGCACCACACACCGTCGAGGACTTGATCGGAAGCTGGGATCGTCCTTACACGCGCGAGGCGGCCTGCTTCCCAACCGGCGCCTTCCGCGTCGACAAATACTGGCCACCCGTCAACCGCGTCGACAACGTCTACGGCGACCGCAACCTCGTCTGCGCCTGCCCACCCATGGAGACGTATGTGAAAGCGGCGGAGTAGGGCTGGTCAGTAGTCATCACCCAGGCCCAATTAACTGATTCACGTCAGGGCGTAATCCGCTGTCCGCCCGTTAGCGGACAAAGGGCAATTTCCGTGTTGGGCCAGGAGGAGACGTTGCGGATACGCTCAGCTATACGCCTCCGGCACCCGAAACTATCGCGCCTTTGCCAAAGGGAGCGACGATAAACCAACATTCAAGCCAGACCAATTAACGGGTGCAATTCACGATATATTCAATTTCCGGTTTTCGCATCTCGCGACGCAGGGGCATACATAGCGCAGCTCGCTGCAATTGCTACAGCACAACTCGATAATGTGCACCACTGCAAGAGACTGCGTGACGATGAAATATTCTGCCTCCGATCAACGATTCGGCTGGCGCATTGTGCCAGCACATCGCTTTGCAAACTGGGCCGACCAATGGCAAAACCTGAATAGCAAAGGCGCGCGAACACCGGCGCTGGACAAGCGGTTAATAAAAACACTGATCGAGGAATTCGCCGGCCCTCACACTCATCTAGCGATTCTCGGCAACCCCGCCGCGCCTTCCGCAATGCTGCTACTGCAGCGGGAGTCCCAAATCGCGTGGAGAATTTTCACAGCGGATTTCGCACCGATCGCGCCGACTGTCGCTCTGCCCGAGGTTGATCTGGCCACTGAGTGGCCAAACCTTCTCGCTCGGTTGCCGGGCATGCCGCAGATGCTTATCGCGACTGATCTTGACCCCGATACCGCGCCTCGCCCGCCGAACGCGATGCTCGTCGACGTCAAAGACGACTTCGTCACACACCGGGTGACGATCGACAGAAGTTTCGACCAGTATTTTGCGGAAAGACCTGCCAAATTTCGATCCAATTTGAGACGATGCAGAAATCTAGTGACCAGAAAGGGACTTCGGCCTCGGATCGAATGCGTAACCTCGCCGGAGGAGATGCGCCAGCTTGTTCACGACCACGCGCGATTGGAGCTCTCCGGCTGGAAGGGTGCTGAAGGCACGGCTATCGACCCGGCCGCACCGTCAGGCCGCTTTTTCTTAAGGGTGATGACCGAGATGGTTCGTACAGGAGATGCCATAGGCTGGCGCTACCTCTATGACGAAGACGTCGTGGCGACCGATCTCGGCATTCGCGGGTTCGGCACCGTACTGGGGTTGAAGTCGGCCTACGACGAGCGCTACAGCGACACCTCGCCGGGACATCTCATGCGCCTAGAGATGATGCATGCGCTGTTCGATACGGGCGAGGTCGAGCGCTTCGAGTTCATGGGCGGCGGCGCCTGGCAGCATCACTGGTCGCACGAGACGAGGACAGTCTATCAGCTGCACGTCCACCGCTCATTGGCCGCAGTGAACGCCCGCCGGCTCTGGAAGGGCGCCAAGTCCGGGCTGCGACGCGTCAAAGAGCTTTCCGGCGCCGCCCAACCGACTCCGGGTCGCGTTTCCTCGCCAGCTTGAGCCTGACGCCACAACTTGAAGCTCGCGCTAACTTCGCGTCTCGTCGGCGCGCCGATCGATCACATCGAATGAGCTATTCGTAGCGGCACATGTTGCCGGTTTCGAAAAATCGACGGTTGATGCAATGCACCTGCCGAACTTTGGCTGACGGCAGTGTAAAGCTGCCCGAGCAAGGTTAAGCCGCAATGCTGAAAAGCCGCGATCTAAACGGTAAGCCAGTTCCGGCACGCCGCATCGCTTGGGGTTATATCCAACGGCGGGTTCTGGTCAGGTAATGGCGGTAGACGTCGCCGTTGCACTCAATCAGGAATTGCTCTTCGAGGCGAGCCTCGATGGAGAGCGTGACGATGGTCAACACAGCGCAGATGAGTGTCACGACATTCGGGACAGCGAAGAACAGACCAACGGAAATCAGCATGAAACCAAGATAGATGGGGTGACGTGAAGCCCGGAACACGCCCTCCAGAACCAACGAATTCTGATTACTCTTGTCCATTCCGACGCGCCAATCTTTCCCCATTTGCGTCTGTGCAACGACGCTCCACAGCAGGCCACCGTAGCTCAAGACCAAGCCAAAAATTTGCACGGGCGTCGTGTCCAGAGACTCGAAGGGGCCAAAGTGGCGGTAGAGGGCAAGGAGCTGGTTGCCGGGAAATAGCGTATGTAGCGCATGCAGCCGGAAGGCGATGATGTTAATGCCTTCGACGACGATGATAAGGTATATCAGACGGTGGACATAGTCGTAGACTTCATTTGGGTGATGCAAGGCGACAGGCAAGGTCCCGGTCTTGCGGTAGACGATGGCGACGCGCAAGCCTATTGCCGCGAAAAGTAGCAAACCGAATACGCCAACCAATCTATCGAGAGACATGATCTTTGTTTCTATGTCACTGGATCTTTATTGCTCTGTACCCTCTGTCACACCTTGCTCTCGTTGCGTTCCCACACCGTGTTCGTAGACAAGCTGCCCACCGTACCAGGCTCCCGTGAGCAAAAGTGCGAGGCCTGTGAGGCTCGCGGTTGCGGACCAAGGCGACAGAGTGGTTGTGAGCGCTGTTGCGTCTTGTCGCCAGAGCAGTGCGATAAGGTAGACCGTCCAGGCCGAACTCATCAGAAGAGCGTGACGGTTCGCATCAGCGAGTGCGGCATCAGGGATCCGCAAGTAATCCATGATGCCTGTGAGAATGGCGGGCGCGCCGGCGATGATGCCGACACCGAGGAAAACGCCCGCCAAACCAGTGACGCATGTTACGCCGAGGATGGCGAAAGCGTCACACACACTCCCGGCGACTAAAAATGCGACGGGAAAGTGTACGATCATCGGGTGCACAGGATGTTTGAGGACCCGCATGATTTAGAACAAACCGTAGACCGTAACGCAGAGCAGCACGAACCCGAGAACCGCGACGCCGGCGTGAACAAGAACCACGCCGTTCGGCGCCAACTGCTCTTTGAGATGCAGGGAAGCGAGATAAAATCCACCAAGGGCTGCAACAACGAGGATCACGAGTGCTGTGGTGATCCGGCTTCCTGCACCATCCATCGCGGCTATAACGAGCAGGACGAGGCCCGTTGCGCCGAGAGCGGCATGAAGGAGGGACAGGGGCCACGGCGCGAGCTTACCGCGGAGTACCGATGAGGCGAGGAGCAATCCCGCAAGCGCGGCAGCAGCAAATGCAATAACGGCATATTCGAGCATGGTGTCGGTCTCCGTTGTCAACTGGCCTTAGCTTAGAAATGGATATATAACTTTGTCAAGTCATAAGATTACAAATATAGAATTGCGCAGCTATTGCCGAGTTTGTGCGGCGCGCGGGTTGGAATCGCGCCATTCATGAGTGGTTCGTTGGAGACCGATTGAAGATGTCATCGACACCCCCACCTGACAGAGCCCTTGGGCAAACCCAGTCGAGGATCTTGCAAGCGTTGTTGCAGTCCGACGCGCCCATGTCGGTCGAGCAGTTGAGCCGGCACTTGGCGATTTCCAGAAACGCAACGTACCAGCATATGATTGCGCTGGAGCGTGACGCGTTTATTGAAAAAGCTGACGTCGCGCAGACCAAGGGGCGGCCCACTCAGACTTTTCGTTTAACCGAAAGCGGGCGCGCGAAGTTTCCAAAGCGCTACAGTTTGTTCGCTCGATTGCTCGTCGGTCTCGTAAAATCACGCATGGGGGCAGATGAGCTCACCGCATGCCTCGAGGAGCTCGGGCATTCGCTTGCCGACGAGTACGCTGCACGTGTCGCGGGCTTGAAAGGCGACGCGCTCATCGCCGAAATTGCGAAAATCATGCTGGAGCTCGGTTACGAAGCGGAAGCGACGCCCCGTACCGATTCAGGAGAGCTTGAGATACGGGCGCACAACTGCGTATTCCACGATCTGGCGGCAGAGCATCAGGAAGTTTGCACTTTGGATCTCGCGCTAATTTCGCGTCTCGTCGGCGCGCCGATTGATCACATCGAGTGCGTTGTTCGCGGCGGCACATGTTGCCGTTTCCGAAAAATCGACGGTTGATGTGTAACATGTCGAGCATTGACTTGGGGCAGCGCAGCGACCCGCTAGAACTTACCGTCCTTTAAATCCGGTGGGCGGCCTGCTTTCCAAACCGGCGCATTCCGAGTCGACAACGTCCACGGCGACCGCAACCTCATCTGCGCCTGCCCACCCATGGAGACGTATGTAAAGGCTGCGGAATGAGGCCGGTCCGTAGCCGCGACCCACACCTATCATTAAGTGATGCAGGTCCGGGCGCAGCCCCCTGTCCGCCCCTAAGCAGACAAAGGGCGAGTTCCGGTTCAGGCCAATTGGCGACATCGCAGTAACAAGTAGCGTAACGACAAAGTTTTTTCGATCAGCTAACTTGTTACTCTGCAATGAGGCCGACATGACCGATTACAAAAATAGAGTTGATGAAGCTATCTCGTCAGGCCACCTATGGCGAGCCAAGGAAATTCTTCAGGGAAGGCTTGCAAATGCAGGCTATGACACTGAGCTATTCCGCGAATATGCCATCGTGTTGCAACAGATGGGCGATCTGCGTGTGGCAGGTAAGTATTTTTTTCTCTCTGGAAGCAGGGCTCCAGAGCATAAACAGTGCATCAGCATATTTAGAGACCGGGACTGCAATGGATCGTTCTCCAACCTCTGGAAGAGCATGCCCAAGGCGGTACACAAACTGCCGATGGATGAGATTCCAGAGGCAGTGCTTGAGGAATTGACGGAATTCGGTTTCAACCGACCCGAGATGAATGCCGTATTCAAAGGGATCGAAGAAAAACGGGCAGCAAAGAAAAAATATGAGGCCGAAAGCACCGTCTCGAAGGGCAACCTGGTGGCCCGTTGCGGCTTAATAGCCTTCGCCTTGCTGTTGCTTTTGGGTCTTTATCAAGCAGTCGTGTTAGCTCTAGCTTCCGTCAGCGCTGTCACGAGTTGGATAGGGTTTTAGGCCTGTCGCGTAATCGCGTGGAAGACCGTAGACTCCCCAACACACGCCACCCCACCCCTGTTACACAGTGAAACAATCGCGAAATCATGCCGCAACGCGGCTCAGGCAGAGTGGCCAGAGTCGGGGGTAGGCCGAACACGAAGAGCGCGATGATTTCTGATCTTTCGAAGAGGGCGTGGCTGACAGCCGTCCTGCTGGCCCTGTCCGCCCTGACAGCCCAGGCGCACGAAGGCCATGATCACGACAAGCCGCCGCCGCTGAACTTGCCCGTCGCCCCGCGCGTCATCGCCGTAACCCCCGAGCTGGAGCTGGTCGGCGTCCTGTCCGGCAAGGACCG
Organism: Hyphomicrobium sp.; assembly: GCA_965222835.1. Lineage (GTDB taxonomy): Bacteria > Pseudomonadota > Alphaproteobacteria > Rhizobiales > Hyphomicrobiaceae > CBDCUQ01. The sequence goes on along the minus strand of CBDCUQ010000004.1, from coordinate 638,075 downwards.
GCTCACGGTTTTCCTACACGCGTTTGCCACCAACCGCCCAATCGCGGGGGCACGCCTCTCCGTATCCGCCGATGACGATACGGTTGACGCCAAACCCGAAGGCGACGGCGTCTTTACCGTGAAAGCACCGTGGATCGTGAAAGGCGAAAGCGTCGACCTCATCTTCGCGCTCACCCTCGCCAACGGTGACGAAGATCTTCTGACCGGCCGGCTCGAAGTCCCACAAAGTCTCGAAAGCGCGATGAGTGCCGGGCACGCAGACGACGCCCATCATGGGCATCTGCACGAAGATCCACGCATGCTTTGGATTATTGGCGCAAGCTTCATTGCCGGCGTCCTACTCACCCTGCTTCTGCGCGGCCGCCGCAATCCACATGGTCAATCGGGCAGCAGCGACGAGAAAGGCGCGCGTCGCACCGCAAGCGCCTTCATCATCGGCGCGTTTTTTGTGATCAATGGAAGCGACATCGCGCGCGCGGCCGAAAAACACGCCGATGCCTTGCCCAGCGTCCCGTCCACAATGGCCACCGACCAGCCGCAACGCATGCCCGATGCCACGTTGTTCGTGCCCAAAGCCACCCAACATTTGCTGTCGATCCGCACGCAAGTTGTCGAGCGCACCAAAGCCGCCAAAACGGTGACCTTGAGTGGACGTGTCACGGTTGGACCGCAAAACCTCGGACGCGTGCAACCCGACAGGCCGGGCCGCTTCCAAGCCGTTGAAGGTCGTGTCGGGTTTACGGGGATGAAAGTCGAAGCCGGCCAGGTGCTCGGCTACGTCGAGACGTACATTGAAGCCGCCGATCGCGCCAACATCGTCAGTCAAATCGCCGAAACGGAAGCCCGCATCGCCAAAAACCGCGCCATCCTTGCGCGATACCAAAGGTCCGGCGGCGCCGTACCCCAGGTGAAGCTCGAAGAAGTCAAAGGCGAGCTTCAGGCGCTGACCAAACGGCGCGAGCAATTGTTGCCAAGCACCAACGCAAGAGAACCGCTAGTGGCCCCCATCTCGGGCGTCATTTCCGCAGCCCGCGTCGTGGTCGGCCAAGTCGTCGATCCCCGCGACATTCTCTTCGAGATCATCGATCCGAACGAGTTCTGGATCGAAGCAACGACCGCGCATCCCGAAGTCGTCAACGATCTCGCCTCCGCCATGGCAACCGTGCATGACATTTACGCGCTCGACCTCGAGTACCTTGGCCGTGGCTTGGCACTGCGCAACCACGCCACCATCCTGAATTTCAGAGTCGTAGACCCTGTCTCCGACATTGCCGTCGGCATGACCGCGCGCGTTGTCCTCCAATTGAAGGACAAGACCGAAGGCATCGTTCTGCCGGCGTCCGCCGTAGTACGTGGCGCAACCGGACTGCCAATCGTTTGGATCAAAACGGCGCCGGAACGCTTCGAACCACAGGTGGTCGACGCCGAGCCATTCGACGGCGACTCCGTCGTCATAAGGGCCGGCTTGGAGCCCGATCAGCGTGTCGTGACCGAAGGCGTCACGCTACTCAACCAAGTGCGATAGAGGCCAGCAACCATGTTTAATTGGCTCGTCACGACAAGTCTGAACAACCGCTTGTTCGTGCTGGTGCTGTCCGGCCTGCTCATTGTTTACGGTGCGTTTTCGCTAAGGACTTTGCCGGTCGACGTCTTTCCCGACCTCAACCGTCCCACCGTCACCCTCATGACCGAAGCCGAAGGCCTGGCGCCGGAAGAGGTGGAGGCCCTCGTCACATTCCCCATCGAAACGGCCATGAACGGCATCTCAGGTGTGACCCGGGTCAGGTCCGTATCCGGCGTTGGCTTGTCCATCATCTACGTCGAATTTGACTGGGGAACGGACATCTATCGCAATCGCCAGCTGGTCACTGAGGGGCTCGATATCGTACGCGAGCAATTGCCCCAAGGGGTGGTGCCGCAGCTTGCGCCGGTCACTTCCATCATGGGCGAGATCATGCTGATTGCGGTCGCCAGCGAGACGCGGTCGCCCATGGAAATACGCGAGTTGGCAGACTGGGTCTTAAGACCGCGCCTGCTCACCATTCCCGGCGTGGCGCAGGTCATCCCCATCGGCGGGGAGGTCCGTCAATATCGGATCTTCCTCGATTCTGAACAGTTGAGCCTCCTTCACGTCAGCCGCGAGCAAGTCGAAGCGGCCATTTCGAAATTCGGCACCAATACGGCGGGAGGATTTGTCGACCAGCACGCCCGCGAATACCTGATCCGAAATCTCGGACGCACGACCAAGCTCGAAGACTTGCGCAATCTGCCCGTTGCATTCCGCGACGACGTACCAATACGGCTCTCCCAGGTTGCGCAGGTCGACTACGCCGCCCGGGTAAAACGCGGCGACGCGGGTTACATGGGCAACCCCGCCGTCATCCTCTCGGTGCAAAAACAACCCGCCGCTGACAGCCTACGGCTGACACGGGAAATCGAGGAAGCCCTTCAAAACCTCAAGTCCGCGGATTTGCCCGAGGACGTCGCAATCAACGTCCTTTTCCGACAGGCCGACTTCATCAAGGCCTCGGTCGATAACGTGCAGCAAGTGCTCGTCGAAGCGATGATCGTCGTTGCGGTCGTCTTGTTCGCCTTTCTCCTCAACTGGCGCACCACCGCCATCTCCCTAACCGCCATCCCCATCTCAATCCTGATCACCGTGATTGTGTTTCAATGGTTTGGGCTGACCATCAACACCATGACGCTCGGCGGATTGGCCATCGCAATCGGTGAGCTTGTCGACGACGCCGTGGTCGGCGTCGAGAACGTGTTTCGCCGGCTGCGCGAGAATGCGGCAAGCGCAGCACCGCAACCGGCCCCGCGGGTCATTGCAAACGCGTCACAAGAGGTGCGTTCCGGCATTATCTACGCCACGGCCATCATCATTCTCGTCTTCGTTCCCTTGTTCGCCCTGTCGGGAATTGAAGGCCGGCTGTTCGCGCCACTCGGCGTTGCCTACATTGTCTCGATCTTAGCGAGCCTGATAACGGCAATTACCCTGACACCTGTGCTTTGTTACTATCTCTTGCCGAAGTCCCGCGCCATGGCCCGCGGCGACACGGGCCTGGTCCGCACACTCAAGACCGGCAACCGGCGTCTCCTGAGTTGGGCTTTTCACAACCAGGCCTTCGTAATCGTAAGCGTCATAGCCGCCGTTATCGCCGCCGCCGCATCGGCACTAAACCTGCCGCGATCCTTTCTTCCGGCTTTCAATGAAGGCACCCTCACGATTTCAATGCTGTTTCGTCCCGGCATCTCGCTTGCCGAATCCCATCGTGTCGGGCTCATCGCCGAGCGGCTAATCCTGCAAGTACCTGAGGTGAAAACGGTCGGTCGCCGGACCGGTCGGGCCGAGCTCGATGAGCACGCTGAGGGTGTGCATTCGGCGGAAATTGATGTGGATTTGGAGCCCTCGAAGCGCGAGGGTGAAGAAATCATTGCTGATATCCGTGCCCGTCTTGCGGTCCTGCCCGCCAGCATCAACGTCGGAAAACCGATATCGCATCGGCTTGACCACATGCTTTCGGGGGTGCGCGCGCAGATCGCGCTCAAAGTCTTCGGCGAAGATCTCGACACGCTTCGCAATGTTGCAGATCAGCTCAAGACACGGATGGAAAAAATTCCGGGTCTTGTCGACATCTCCGTCGAACGGCAGGTGCGCATCCCTCAGGTCCAGGTGGCTGTCGACTATGAGAAAGCTTACGCCCATGGCATTACCCCCGCGGCTGTAACGGACGCCTTATCAACCCTCATCAACGGCCGCGTGGTCTCGCAGATTGTCGAAGGCAACAGGCGCTATAACGTCGTCTTGCGCGTCCTCGACAAGGACCGGACGACAGAAGGGCTGAAAAACCTAAAGATAGGAACGCCATCCGGCCCCATTCCGCTCTCCATTTTTGCCTCCATCGTCGAAACCGATGGTCCAAACCAGATCTCGCGTGAGAACGCCAAGCGGCGCACCTACATCCTCGCCAACTCCGATGGCTCCGACATGTCTCGGATTATCGAAGATATCCGGGCCATGCTCGACGAGGTGCAGTTGCCCTCTGGTTATTTCACATCGCTCGAAGGCACGTTCCAGTCGCAGGAAGAGGCCTCGCGCGTCATCGCGCTTCTCTCCCTCATTTCCCTGGCGGGTATCTTTACCGTGCTCTACAGCCGCTATAAGTCGGCCGTGCTTGCTTTTATCATCATGGGCAACATCCCCTTGGCCTTGATTGGCAGCGCCATTGCAATTTGGATTGCAGGCGAAACGCTATCGGTCGCCACGATGATCGGCTTCATTACGCTCGCCGGCATATCCGCACGCAATGGCATTCTCAAGATCAGCCACTACATAAATTTGGTGCTGATGGAGGGAGAAATATTTGGCAGCAAAATGATCGTGCGCGGGAGCTTAGAGCGACTTGTCCCCGTCTTGATGACCGCACTGTCCGCAGGCCTTGCGCTTGTCCCGCTGATGATCGGCGCAGATGCACCGGGAAAAGAGATTCTTCACCCCGTAGCGATCACGATTTTCGGTGGCCTCATCAGCTCCACACTTTTGGATACGATCCTTACTCCGATCCTGTTCCTGCGATACGGCGAAGTGCCTCTTCGCCGGTTGATAGCAGGACGCGGTGAGACCGGCCTCACGCCCTCAGTTGAACAGGCCTACTGAATGAACATTGAACTTCTCAAAGGGAGACATCTCAGATGCTGAACAAAATTGTCCTCATTGTTGCGCTGGCTTTTGCAACGCCCGTTCTGGCCCATACTGACAGCAAGTTCAGCAGGGGGCCCAACGGCGGCCACATCATCGATGCCGGCGGCGGTGCGCAACATTGGGAGCTTGTCGCCAACGGTGGCGAACTCACACTCTATGTTTCAGACAGCGACGAAGCACCCATTGACACGGCAGGCGGCAGCGCCGAGGGCAAAGTTTTGGTCCGTGGTAAGAAGTATAAGGTAGACTTCGCACCAGCCGGCGGAAATACCATGAAAGCATCCGGTAACTTTGTTGCGGCAAAGGGCATGAAGGTCATCGTCAAAACCAAAAACGTCGGCGGGGAAAGCTTCCAAGCACGTTTGACGCCAATGAAATAGGCCATATGAGGCATGACGCCAAGGTTGAGCGAGGAAAAGAACCAAGACGGCGAGCCGACCCATCGCGCGCCCTCGCCACCGCCTGACGCACACATTCTCCTGTGCGACGACGACCCGGAACTGCGCCGGCTGCTTGCGGCCTACCTGCGCGAAAACGGCTATCGCGTGACCCCCATCGGCGACGGCCGTGACGTGGCACACCATATTGCGGATGCTTCAGTCGACCTGCTAATTCTCGATGTCATGTTACCTGGCACAAACGGCCTCGAAATTTGCCGCAATCTGCGCACGCATTCCACCGTTCCCATCCTAATGCTGACAGCAAAGGGATCGGAGACGGATCATATCGTCGGCCTGGAGATGGGCGCCGACGACTACGTTGCAAAACCATTCAGTCCGCCCGAGCTCATGGCCCGGGTCAAAGCCCTGATCCGCCGGTCACGCATGGATAGCCCAGATGGATCCGTGAAGACCGGACGAGTCATCGTGTTCGCGGGATGGAAGCTCGACACACTGCGCCGCGAGCTCCGCAATCCAGACGACGTAATCATCGACCTGTCAGTCGGCGAATACGATCTCCTGCTGACCTTCCTCGAAGCCCCGCAACGCGTCCTCGACCGCGACTACCTCATTGAGGTTACGCGAAAAAAGACACCGGCAGGCTTCGATCGAAGCATTGACGTTCAGGTAAGCCGCCTGCGCCGCAAGATCGATGCAAACGAAAACGGTGAAAGCCTCATCAAAACGGTCCGCGGTGCCGGCTACATGCTTGCTGCCGAGGTGACACGCGCATGACCTACCTCACCGACACCATCGCCGGCCGTGCGATCCTTGTGTTGGTGCTTGGTCTTGGATCCACGCTCTTCCTGGCACAATACCTGTACCAAGCTGCCGGCGAACGCGAACTGATGCAATCAAACGCCAGCCGCATAGCCGAACGCATCCTGGTGCTGGCAAAAACCATTACATCCATCGCGGCACCGGAGCGGGATGACACAGCCCATCGGCTCTCAGGTGGCCCCCTGGAGTTGCATTGGAGCGAGCAGCCAATGTCCATCAGAGGCGGAAATCTGGATGCCTCCGCGGCACTCCTCCGCGATTTGCTGCTCGAACGCGCACCGCACCTTACCGAAGGCGGCCTCATAGTCGGCACCAGCAATGCCTTGGACACTCAACCCGAACTCGCCGAGCACACAACGCTGATCTCTCTCAGCCTGGAAGACAAAAGCTGGCTCAACGTCACGCTTGCCAAGGTGCGCCCCACACAAATTACAGCACCAAGCTTTCTCATTTCGACGCTGGTCGGCACATTGGGAATCATAACGCTTGCTGTCTTACTGAGCCGCTGGTTGACACGGCCTCTTGAGCGCCTGTCCGAAGACGCGGGCGCACTCTTCGTGGGTGGCGAAGGTGGTCAAGGCGTGGCCGAAGCCGGCACGCAAGAGGTTCGCACCCTAGCCGCGGCCATCAACGAGATGCACCGGCGAATTGGTCGCCTCATCACCGATCGAACGCAGATGCTGGCAGCCGTCAGCCACGACCTGCGCACCCCGCTCACACGTCTTCGCCTACGTGCAAACGCGGTCACCGATAGCGAAACCAAAGAGGCTTTCGAGCGCGACATTAACGAAATGGAGGCCATGATCGACGCCACGCTCGGATTTCTGCGGGAAAATGCCGAGCAGGAACCCTTGGAGCAGGTTGATCTGACGGCAATCCTGCAGACAATCGCCGACGACGCGACAGATGCGGGAGAGGAAATTTCTTTCGACACGCCCCGCAATGTTGTTGTAAAGGGACGGCATCTCGCCCTAAAGCGCGCACTGTCTAATGTTGTCGGCAACGCGCTGAAGCATGGCGGCCGCGCGGGCATCACCACGCAAACGACCCCAACCGAGGTGGTTGTGACGATTGTCGACCGCGGCCCCGGCATTCCCGCCGAAAAGCTCGATATGGTCTTTGACCCATTCTTTCGGCTCGATAATTCGCGCGACCGTTCGACGGGCGGTTACGGTCTCGGCCTCACCGTCGCCCGATCCATCGCCCGCAGCCACGGCGGCGACATCACCATCGCGAACAGAGACAAGGGCGGCTTGCAGGTGACGTTTCGACTGCCAATCCAGAAATAGGAAATTTCAAATGGGGAGGCCCATAAGATGACAGCTTGAGTCGTCGCCGCCGCGCTAGATCTGAGTGTTACTACGACGGCCGGCCAATGATTTCGCTGCCCTGCCCGTTAACGTACTGCCAAGTCGGACATCTGTTTTGGGCCGGATTACGGACTGCCTTGTCATGCTGCTTTTTTGGAGCTATTTTTTTCGGGTGAGGGCAATTGGCTTAGATAAACGAGCTTGCCATGCACTCTTCTCATCTTCAGAAATTATTCGCGCTCGCTTGGCTGGTGACGGCAAGCGTGATGATTACGCCCGCCCGGGCCGTCTCCAGCCATAAGCTGGGTGCCAAAGCTATGGATGTCAGCAAATCTCAGGTACCAGTCCTTCGGACCGCAGGACGAAAGGGCACGCGCCTTTACCGTCCGGACGATGCCGGCGTCGATAAAGAGGGCGCCGAAGCAGATTCTGAGGGTTTGTTCTACTCGCAAACGGAGACACTCGAAGCGTGCATGGAGACATGGGATCGCGAGACGCACATCAGCAAGAGCAGATGGCGCGAGATCTGCCAGCGCGAAATTAAGGCGCGCAATGCTGAGAAGGACATGTAACGTCTGACCACCGAACCGGGAAACAAGGCTTCCCCTTGTAACGTACCCAATGAAGGCTTACCCGGCTCAGTACTCTACGCATCAACAGAAAGGATTGAATTGAGATCGCGCCCATGGTGTGCTGACAATGCACACCACCGTTTCCCCTCGTCTCACGGATAAGTGAGCGATGAAACGCAAAGCACACGGCCGTTTTTCAAGAGAGGTCCGCCATGGCCTACGTCGACTGGATGATAGAGGGCCCGAAAATCGGAGCCTGCAGCTGCGATTACGGCTGCCCTTGTGAGTTCAACGGCAAACCAACCAATGGATGGTGCCGCGGGCTTGAAGCCCATCTTATCGAGAACGGGCATTTCGGAGACGTACGCCTTGACGGTCTTGTGATTGGCACCCGGTTTCGCTGGCCCGGCCCCGTCCATGAGGGTGGCGGCACCGTACAGGGTTTCATCGATGAGCACGCAGATGATCGCCAGCGCGAAGCCCTCTTCGCCATTCTCGGTGGCGAGGAGCAAGAGCCAACGACGGTGTTCAACATCTATGCCTCAACCATTGAACGTGAGCTCGACCCCATCTTTGCGAAAATCGGTTTCGCCTGCGATTTGACCACGCGAACCGGACGTTTCGAAGTCCCGGGCGTGCTCGAGCTGAAGCTCGAACCGATCAAGAACCCGGTCACCGGAGCCGACCACTTCGCGCAAATCGTTCTTCCTACCGGCTTCGAGTTTAGGAAGGCAGAAATGGCCAGCGCGGCCTTTCAGAGCCAAGGCGATGACTTTGGCATGACCCACGACAAGGTCTACGGTGTCATGTGGCAGGCCGCCTACGGCCCCCACGGAATTATCGAGGAGCGATCAACCACATGACGAATGGTAAACGATCAGCCTGACCTCAACGGCCCGACAAGCAATACAGGTACGCGCATGACGCTCGATCACGCCGTCGAGCAGGCCTTACGCAACGAACGTCGTATCGTTGCAAGCGCCCTCGTCATTCTGATCGCGCTCGCCTGGTGGCACGTTATAAACGGTGCGGGGACAGGCATGAGTGTCCTCGGCATGTCGACGTGGCGTTTTCCGCCACCGGCAGCCGCATCCAGCCCAATTGAATGGACCGCAAGCCATGCACTGACCATGCTCATGATGTGGTGGGTGATGATGGTCGCCATGATGCTGCCGAGTGCCGCCCCGATCATCCTGCTCCACGCCCGTACCCGCAATCGGGCAGAACTGCGAGGTCAGAAGACAGCAGCCTTCGGCAGCAGCGTAGCTTTTGCGGCCGGCTATCTCGTGAACTGGCTCGCCTTCAGCATTGTCGCGACTGGATTGCAGTGGCTGCTCGAACACACCGGCGCCCTCAACAGCATGAAGATGTGGCCGACGTCACAGACACTGACCGTCGCCCTACTCGCCGCGGCAGGTCTCTATCAGCTCACACCCCTGAAATCCGTCTGTCTTGAGCACTGCCGATCGCCCGTGGAATATCTGGCGCGACACTGGCAGCCCGGTCACTTTGGCGCCCTGCGCATGGGAGTGGAACATGGCCTCTACTGTACGGGATGTTGCTGGGTATTGATGCTCCTTCTGTTTGCCGGCGGTGTCATGAACCTTGTGTGGATCGCCGGACTGACACTCATCGTGCTGGCCGAAAAGTTTTTGCCCGGCGGACACATGTTACAGAAGGGTCTTGGCGCAACCCTCCTTATCGCGGCCGGCACCGTTGCGATCGCGGGCTGAACCCCACACCGCGCCACGACGCGGCACGCACGCGTCATCGCACAAAACCAGTTTTCCGCACGAATTGGAGAAGGCTCAGCCCGTCGCCGCCCGCGCATCGATTTCAGGCGGCCCGGCGTTCGCCGTCAGCGCCTGAAACATCTTCGCATAGTCCGCGTGACAGCGCGTGTAGAACGTCTCGGCTTTGAGTCCGGCACGCCATTTCGTGATGTTCGGGTATTGGCCCAAGTCGACCTCTGCGAGCTCTGCCGGATCGAGCCAAGCGAGAAGCATGTGGTCGGCAATCGACGTGGGCTCACCGGCAAGAAACCGGGACTGACCAAGGCGTGTATCGATGATGGGTAGAAACCGCTTTAAGAACCGCTCGCCTTCCTCGAGCTCTACCGTATTCTTCTCAACCCCGACGAATTCATACAGGACGTTATTGAAAAACACCTTGGCCATGGCGTTCCCAACATGCTGTGAGACAAACAGCGACCACTGATCGACAATCGCCTGCTCCTGCAGACCTTGAGGATAAAGGTCGGAACCCGCCTTACGAGCGAGATAGCGCTGAATAGCTCCGCTCTCGAATAGCCGGAAGCCATCGTCATCCATGGCCGGCACTTTCCCAGCCGGATGCAGCGCAAGATACTCGGGCTGCTGCCCCTCACCTGCGATCAAATTCACCCGCTCAAACGAGTAATCGAGCCCCAGCGCGTTGGCCGTGAAACGCGCCGCATTGGTCCACGTGGACGGATCAAAACCATAAATCTTCAACATTGTCGTTCTCCTTTAGGCGGTCAGAAAACGGCCGCTTACATATCGAAAGCTTCTGCAAGCTCGATGGAGCCGCCAGACGCAAGAATGGGACAGCCTTTCGCTTTGGCAATGGCATCGTCGCGGTCGGCCGCCTCGATCAGACTGTAGCCGCTAACCGGATTGGCGCCGCCATTGTCCACCACGGACCCGTTGCTCTGGACCGTGTAGGACTGGCCGACGGGATTGCCGCCATCAAGCACAGCATTGCCCATCGACCCCAACCATTGCCCCCACGCATCCATCACCCTTGCGATCTCCGCCTTGGAGTCGGGCTTTTTGCCGCCATGATACACGAACAGAAATTTCGCCATGTCCTGATCTCCCTGTGAGCCCAGCCCCGTGCCGCCGCAGGTTACGGCGAATGTCGCTCAAAACGGGGCCGTGTCTGAAATTAGAGACTATTACCGATGAGACCTGGATTCATCGGGCAAAACAGCTAAAATTGGCGGTCAGAATTGTGAATATTGCACAATGTTTGCCAAGATGAGCGCCCGAATGAGCACCCTGGCCAAGGCCCTTCGCGAGATCCGCCCCAGCACGCTGCCAAAGTCTGCCATCACGCGCATGACGCAACAGAAGGACGCCATCTCAGCCCAACTCCACGACGCCATCGTCACCACAATCCCCGCATTCTCGACATCGCGAAATCCGGAACTCCAAAGCGATCTCGAACAGCACACCAGCGACCTCACCAGCGAAGTCCTGCAACTCATAAAAAGCGGCAAGCCCAACACGTTTGAGTTCGTACGTGCGTTCGCAAAAAAACGCGCGGATCAGCGTTTTCCATTAGATGCCACCCTGCAGGTCTATCACACCGCGCACAAAGTGCTCGAAGGTTGGATGGATCACGCATTGAAAAATGCACGCGCTGCGGAAACCACAGCGGCGAAAGTGACGTTGGCCTTCATCAACGAAGCCAGCACTGTTGCGGCCTCCGCCTATGTCGCTGAGACCCGAATCCTGATCGAAGTCGCAGGAGACCAGCGCGCAAAACTGCTCACCATGCTGCTCGAAGGCTACGATGAGTCTGACACGCGCCTGACCGAGTTTCTCCGCAGCGCCGGTTATGTCAGCACGCGACATTGCTATTGCGTGGTCTTGGCCCGGGCGGTTGATCCATCCGAAATGTTAAACTCGGCGCGCGCACGCCGCATGCTCGATACCATCGATCATGTTGCGCAGGAGGCGGGCTTCCAGCGCCTCGCGGACGTCCGCGAAAATCGGGTGGCCATCGTCTGTTCGGCCATATCCCGCAAATCCGGTTGGACACCGCACCAGATCGAGCTTGCCAATCGCCTTACGTCGGAGCTAGCCGTCGTCGGCCCCGCCGCCCTGATCGGTGTCAGCAATGATGTCCGCGCCACATCACAGATCCCGGCCGCCTACCGTCAAGCCCAGCTTGCGCTCGAATTCGCGACTGTCAGCCGCCGCGTCGTGGCCTATTCAAGCATTGGATTTCAACACCTGCTTCTGCATCTGGCCGGTGACGAGCTACAGCGCATGCTGCCTTCCTGGACTGAGGCCTACTTCACCGCTGACAGCAAGGCACGTGGGGCACTCGCCACCACACTAAAAGCCTATGCCGACGCCGATATGAACGTGATCCGCACCGCCGAGGCCCTCAAGGTGCATCCCAACACAATCTACGCCCGCTTCGATCGCATTTCTGACATCACGGGGCTCAAGCCGCGGTCATTCCAGGATCTCAGCGAGTTGTTACTGGTCTCGAGTTTCCGCGCCTAACGCGCCAGCATGGGAATGAAAAGCGCAGCCAGAATTCCGAAGACAACCAAACCGACGAACATCCAGTCAAGAAGATCGAAGGTATCTTTTTCTTCGCGCCGGGCACGAAAGCGAAAGCCCCAGGCGACGGCCGCCGCACCCACAGCAATGAGCAGCACGAGCAGCAGAATTTGGGACACTGTCCGTCTCCACGATGTCGGCCAATCCCCGCGCGCTCAATCATAACCGGTGAGATGCCGTGGCTGTCAACACGGTGAACCGCCGGCACGCATCGACAGGAATCGTTAAAGACTCTAGTCTTTCAGCAGCACGCGCAGTGCAGCAAGAACCAAACACCGCGCGCCTCAAACCGAATGAGCCCATCATGTTGACACGCTCCCTATTGCTCGCCCTCTCCATCAGCTTCACTACCGTGGCGGCGGCCCAGGACATATCCGGCGGCCGCTGGATCGACCTCACCCACGCCTTCAACGAAAAGTCCATCTACTGGCCAACAGCGGAGACGTTTAGAAAGACCGTCGTCTCGTATGGGCGCACCCCGGGCGGCTGGTTTTACGCGGCCTACAATTTCACCGCCGCCGAGCACGGCGGCACCCACATGGACTCCCCCATCCACTTTGGCGAAGGCGCGCACACAACAGACCAGGTACCATTAAGCCAGCTCATCGGTCTCGGAATCGTCATCGACGTGTCAAAGCAAGCCGCCGCAAACGTCGACTACCAGGTGACCGCAGCCGACATCGAGGCCTTCGAGGCCAAACACGGGCGCATTCCAAAAGGCGCCATCGTCCTCCTCAACACCGGCCGCGCCAAGCTCTACGCCGACCAAAAAGCCTACATGGGCACGACCGAGCGCGGCCAGGCTGCCGTCGCCAAGCTACACTTTCCCGGCCTTGGCCTTGACGGCGCCGAACTCTTGATTGCGCGCAGCATCAGTGCAGTGGGCATCGACACCCCCTCCATCGATTACGGCCAGTCGAAAGACTTCGCCACACACGTCGAACTGATGACCAACAACATTCCCGCCTTTGAGAATGTCGCCGACATGAGCGCACTCCCGCCCACGGGCAGCACCATCATTGCACTACCAATGAAGATAGAAGGCGGTTCCGGCGGCCCACTCCGCATCGTCGCGCACGTACCGGGTAGGTGAGCGAGGAAACTCGGCATCAGAATCCTCAGACAGACCTCATCTGCAATTGTAATGCGTGTCATCCTACTCACCACAGGCGACCACTGTACACTTCAGCCACTGATCAGGTTCGGACAAACGCGGGCCACACCCTACAGGAAAAATCACTCAGCCCCGGTGCAGCACAACCTGCGGGAAGGGAATCGTCCAGCCGTAGAGATTGCACGCTTCAACCAGTAGGCGCGCCATCTCCCGCTCGACATCCTCGAAACGATGAGCGCATACACCTTCCACGTCGGCTTCCACTTCATAGTCGATGGAAGAATCACCTGCTTTGAGCAATTCAACCTGCACGCTTCGAAGGCCTTCTCCATCCAGAAGGCGCAGCAGCCCATGCCAGACATGATCTTGTAGTCGGCGGGGAATTTCTTCCGTCGCCTGCGCCTGGTGTCGATAGTCGATGCCAAAGATCACTTCGACACGATACCCGGTCGAAAGGTTGCGTGGCGCCTCACCCACGAAATCGGGTGTGGCATAGGTAATGCGGGCGCCTCCCAATTCCTCGATTTGCACCAGTTCCGGCGTCTGGATCATAACGCGCCCGACGCGTCCGTCCTTGAGCTGTACCCAATCGCCCTTTCGTGTCGGGAACCAAGCTTCCTCCTGAGCGGCAGGCCGGGAATGAAGCCCAACAAGCTCGCGCACGGGCAGCGTAAAGGTCCCGCCTTCCAAATCTGGGTTGACGAGATCCGTATGGAAATCGAGCCGTTCTACACGCCACGGCACACCCGCCAGCATTACACGTTCACCCTCCTGAACCGCGCCCAGGTTGAGCAATAGGGTCACCTGCTCCACGATCGCCGGTAGCATTTTCAATCCGACCCAAGAAAGCGCGACCGCGAACACGGCCGTCAGTCCGAGCAAGATCCAGTCGTTCAACATATTCAAAACGAAAAGCATGGCGAACAACGAGGCGACGACCGTAAAGATATTCAAGAGAAGACCCCCAAGGCGGGTCGCAAAGTTCGACGAAATATTTTGGCTCCTCCGAAACGAATGTAGCCCCCGCCCAACCAACCGGAAGATTGCAAATACGCTAAAGAAAGCCACCAGCGAAAGCATCAGATTAAGACCGCGACTGCGAAAAAAACTCGTGGCGTAGGTGCCGACGCTACTCGGCGCGTTGGCTTGCTCCCTTAAGCGCAACTCCAGTTGCTGCTCCGCTGTTTCCGCGAGGTCACCTTGCTCTTTCTCGCGTTTCTTCCATTCCTCGAGGAGACCCGTCAGATGCATATTGAGCTTTGTCTGATCGCCCTTCGCCCCATCATCCTCGTTTTGGCTCAGCAGGGCCGACAATCGCTCTATGGCCTTTTGCGCCGTTTCTTGCTGACGCTTTGAGTCCTCCAAAGTCGTTCGCAGCTTCTCGATCTGGCGCGCATCAGCCGTGGCCGACTTCAGCATCTTCACAATTGGCTCCGCAAGCGACTCCAATTCCACCCACAGGTCAAATTTCTTGGCTGTTTTGTCGGAAAAAGCATCATCAGCGACGCCTGCCGAAAGTGACGTCAACTGCGCTTCAAGCTGTGAGAGCTTGTCTTGTGCAGATTTGATTTTGGCTTCCAACTCCTCCTTGGTCGCAGCCTCACGAGCAATTTGAAGCTCATTCTTCAAGCTTTCGACAAGCTTCTCCTGCTCTGCCTTTGTATCGAGAAGGCTTGACAGCGTGCCCAATGCCTCCCGCGCCTCCTCCCTCTTGGCAACCGCCTCACTCGCGCCGGTCGTCGTCTCGGTGGTTTGCGCATCGGCGGCGAAGGGTGACAAAAGGAATATCGGCGCACTCGCGACGAGAATGCAAAGCAACTGAGACCAAGTACGCTGTACAATGCCGATGCGCACCGGCGCGCCTCTTGTCTTTAGAGTGCCAACGCAAAGACAGGTGGTCTCACAATCAGATTCTTCCATCTTGATCTCAGGCTTTGAGCATCACATACCCCTTGGGCACGGGACGAAGAGCGGGCCGAAAGAAAACCAACGGCCCCCACAAGGTGAACGCTAGATTCTCCACGTCAGCCGCGTTTATTGCGGGCATCAGAATTATGATCAGCGACGAAGCAAGCCCAGTCCAAAGATAAACACGATGGCACCGATGAGCGCGCTGATGATGGCGCCGACAAGCCCGCCTCCGATCGAGACACCAAGCACGCCCAGCAGCCATCCACCGACAAATGCACCGATGATACCGGTAATGATCGTATCGACGATGTGATTGCCGGTTAAATTGAGACCGCCTCTTTTCATGATGAGGCTCGCGAGCCAACCGGCAACACCGCCAACTATAAGCCAAATAATCAGTGTTTCTAATGACATATGTCTTCCTCCTCGTCGTGGATCATGTTGTTGGTTCATGACCCATTGCAGCGACCGGGAAATTCTAACGGAGGAGCGGATCGGGTCTATAGCTAATCCACGGGCAAGACTGTTGTTCCAGACCGATACAATCTCAATGCAATGCGTGCGTACCGCTTCGACGACGGTCCCGCCGGATCGTTAACTGTAACTGGTTCTGAGCTGTGGCACGACCGAGCGCGGTCAGGCAGCCGTTGCCAAACTGCACTTTCCCGGCCTTGGCATTGACGGCGCCGAACTCTTGATTGCGCGCAGCATCAGTGCAGTGGGCATCGACACCCCCTCCATCGATTACGGCCAGTCGAAAGACTTCGCCACACACGTCGAACTGATGACCAACAACATTCCCGCCTTTGAGAATGTCGCCGACATGAGCGCACTCCCGCCCACGGGCAGCACCATCATTGCACTACCAATGAAGATAGAAGGCGGTTCCGGCGGCCCACTCCGCATCGTCGCGCACGTACCGGGTGAGTGAAATCAAGAGTAAAACGCCTCTATGCGTGTCACCCCAATACATCTATAGTATAAGAGTTGTTTAAAACGATCGATAAGAGGCATCCAATGTTCAATTTTCTTAAGAATAGATACTTTATCGCCTCTCTGATAGCAGTCGCAGTTGTGCTTGGCATTCTCATCGCCATCAGCAACAGCGAGTTGCAGAGAGTGACTGAGTTTGGCGTCTTCGATGATGATCCGGTCGTAAAGTTATTGCCGCCGCCGGGCCATAATGTTCGTTTGTTGCACGATTTCGTCTATACCGATCCAAAGGGACGCGAATGGGAAGTCGAGGCTCCACACGATAGTGACGGCGCATCAATTCCAAAACTGTTCTGGCCATCTCTGGGCGGCCCGCTCACCGGTCCACATCGAGAGGCAGCCATCGTGCATGATTACTATTGCAGGAAATTCCGCACATTTTGGCCAGAGGAATACAAGCGAGACTGGAAAGAGGTGCACAGAGCATTTTACTACGCAATGCGCGCGCGCGGCGTCAGTGAAAAATCAGCAAAGCTGATGTTTGCAGCCGTCTTTCATTTCGGACCGCGTTGGGAGTGGGACGGAAAGAATGTACGAAAGATCGGAGTTGAACGCATTCTTGGCGGTGACGTGAACCCAGAGGACAAAGTGCACCAATATGTTGACACCCAGAACCCCTCGCTCAAGGACATAGAAGCGTACAAGCCATTCGGAAAGGAAGCCGCCACATACACACCTAAAGCCTGGTCTTCTTCGCAATAGCTAGCTTCAGCCACTTCGGTTTCGCCTTCTGTGTGCTCTGCCCGAGTTCACACTGCATTGTCACTCATGTGCAGGATTGATGGCGTAAGGGGAGGCGGAACCGAACATTTGCCCCCTGTATGGTCCGATTACCGAAGCCCGCCACCGGACCCACGTCAGCGCGCTTTGCGGAACCTCCAAACGACGTAGACGATTGAACTCACAAGCACGACGACCAATGCCAAAGTGGGCAAGTCGTCACCAGCGTCAAAAAAGATGCTTTTCGTAAACCCATACGCAAAAAACATCGTGAAAAAGATACATAAGAGCGAGATGACAGATGCCGCAATAAAGGACCTCTGATGGATCCACCGGTTAAACTGTCTCCACAAAGGTATTGCGAGACCACCAAATATGAAAGTGACCGCAATGTCCGTCGATCGCTCGCGCTCTAACCCCAATTCTCCTCGCGCATAGTCTTCTATGGACATGCCAAACATAACCAGAATCATTGCCGCAATAAAATAGCCGAGGATCATGCCGATGGCGGAAACGAACGCGCCACCGACGGTCTGAAACGACGGAACGCGGAGCGTAAGACCGGATATAAAGGCAGAGAGCTTGCTTTCACGCTGCGGATTTTCAACGACTTTGGCACCTGCAGATGCGCCACCAGCCAACAGCTGTTGTAGACGCGTCAGAGCCTGCTGCCGGTGCAAGCTGTTGGGGTAAGCCGCTATGAACCCGGCCAGGTCGTTTACGGTTCCCGTATCCTTGATGTGAGCCCAGGCGGCGTCCTCACTGTCTGGAATACTGGGCGCGGCCTGCCCAACGTCCTTCGGACGCGCGCCAAGTTTCTCAATCGCCCGCACGATCTGATCGCGTTCGGAAACCTCATCGGTGTGCTGGCCTTGAAATCCGAAGGGGATGTCGAAAATATCCAGGTCAGGCGTTTTGACGGCGACCAGCTTTTCATGATGCAAGGCAAACCGCGCCTCATCCCGCAAAAAACGCGATTTCACCGAATGCTTTGTCCAGATGACAATGGCGGCCCGCGCATTGGCTAAGGCCGTGAGAATGACCTCGTAATAGTCATCCGAGCCGACAAGCTCGCTGTCCCACCAAACCTGGTAGCCACGCGCGCCCAGATCTTGTGCAAGGTCTTGCGCCAATGCTTGGTCTTCGCGCGCGTAAGAAATGAATACGTCGTGCATACCTGCCCCCAAACGGCATCAGACTTTGAGGTCCATAAGAGACCGGCACGCCCCCTTTTGACAACCGGAAAATTGTCGGGCCAATCCACCTGCACACGGATTGAATTCGCGGGAGCCGTCGCGTATAGCAGCGACGGCGCACCTCATCCGCCAGGCGTGCGCGCCAGAGCCACCACGTCTCGCAAGGGGCCGGAAACGCCGAACACGAACCATGGAAAGAAAAAAACATGACAGGACGCATTGGCATTCGCGTTGGAGAATCTTTGGTCGCCGGTGGCCCGCCGGGAACCGCGGCGGAACCGGAAGTCGCCATCGGCGAGATGGACGGCCCCTTCGGCACGGCGTTCGCGACGCTGCTGGGCGACCAGGTGGCCGGCCACAGCCGCGTCCTCGCCCTCCTCAACACCGACGTCATGGTCCGCCCGCCCACCATCTGCGTCAGCAAGGTCACGGTGACCGACGAAAAGTACACCAACGTCCTCATGGGCACCGTGCAATACGCCACCGCCATGGGTGTGCTCGATGCTGTGCGCGCCGGCGACATTCCCAAAGCCAAAGTCGATGAGGTCGGCATCATCGTCTCGGTGTGGCTGAACCCGATGGTCGCCACCGTCAAAGACCTCGATCACAAGATCCTGTTCGACATTCACCGCAAGGCGACGACCCAGGCCATTCATAAAGCCATGAGCAATGAACCCACCATCGACTGGCTCCTCGAAAACCAGGACAAGATCATTCATAAGTATTTCGAGAAGAGTTTGAAGGGGGAGATTTGAGGTGGAGAGCTATCGCTCAATGTTCTGCAAAGTTGAGATGCCGGACATCGACTGGATCGCAGGTATTCGGGATCTGTCTGCCAGAAACGAGGTCCGCTGCGCTCCCCTGAGCGAAAAGTTGGCCACCTTCCGAGATGGGATAAAAGGAGATGTGAGGCAGTCCGTAGGTTGGTACACGTTGACAGCGTTATGTCACTCGATCTCCTCATGAGACCCTAGAGCCGCTTAGGATGCCCTGCCGAGCCAGAGATGCTATCGATTCCGAGAGTTGATCTCTAAGATGAGTGATATTTCTGTACTGTATGCAGCGCTGCCCACTCACATCAAAGGGCAGTTTTACGCCCTCCCTTGCGACTAGAATCGTTGGCTTATTATGAGCGAGAGCAAACCCAATTTCCAAAAAAACATTGGGGTTGTGATCATTTAGGAGCGCTATTACTCCCTCACTACCAACTATTCGTTTCTTGATTTCTGAAACGACGTCACCCGTGAAGTGTTCGAGATCAAGTCGCTCGCAAATGAAACTGCAGGTCCTTGCCGCCTCGCAAAAGCCGATTTCGAATTCGTCAAAGAACGCGTCCGTGAATGGCATTGCCACGAACAAGCGTGGTTTTCGTTCCGCCGTCGCACCAAACTGAATGAGCTTGTTATCTATGGCGGTCTGAGAATTCGTCGGAGCCTGATGAGGCTCGGGCATCGTGACTGAACGCGGTCGCGGCCCCTGTTGTAGTCCGAATCTGTTTGCCTGATCTTTTAGAAGCTCACTTAAGAGCTCGCACCTCCTGGGAGATCTTTCGACAACTGTAACAAAACTCAGCGGGGTTGCGCACCGATTCCACTCACCGACAACACCCGCGATCATCGACAAGAATGCTTGTTCCGCATCCAACCCATAGCCAGGTCCATGTATGGTCAACGCCAAGTGTGAGATGGGTCGACTGTGCTCTCGCGCCATTGCTACAGCTGCGGCGCCAAATGCTTGTATTCGTTCGTACCTAAAGTCACTAAGAGGTCCAACGCCAATAAAGAGTACTTCAGGCGTAGAAATTCGTCCCGTTGGCACAAACAGTGCTTCGCCAGACTTCACATGCCCATCGAAACCAATCGCGTCGGCAACAACCTGATCAGCACCATAGAATCCATCGGCATGCTTCATTACTATTAGGTCTGCCGTGACCCGAGTAATGTCCGCATTCGATATGTTAATTTCCAATGCCGAGATCCTCGCTATACGATTGGCTACGATTGCTAATCGGATTGACAAACTAGTCAGCTAACGAAGGTCACTAGCGTAACGACAGATCTTCGATGGCACCTAACTTCGTGCCTTCGGCCACCACCTGGGGACCCTAATTTCCTGACTTGGAATTGGCATATCATTTCCACTAGCGACGTCACGAATGTCTCTAAACAACACATCACGAGGAAGTTCAGCTTGAGCGGGCCCCACAGGCCCAGAAGTCTCGTCAGGTGCCAATGGTGAGGGATTCGGCGCTTCTTCGTCGTCAGGAGCGGAAACGGGAAGCGGTTTCAGAGCAACCCGCCGATGATGTTGTTGTGGCCTGTAGTCTTGAGCATACTCCCGGATTGCATTCACAATGTGCGCAATCCTCCAGGTGTCCACGATGTCTGTCGCATGCGTCTTGACAAACCTAGACACCCTGTCATTTCGCCGTCGCGCAATTCCTATGATTGGCTTCCCAAGCTCCTTGGCCAGCATGATTTCCCACTGCAACCATCGCCTCCTGCTAGCGACCGGCTTGGTTAGCACCAAAAAGACCTCACAATCGTGAATGCGCCCACCAATTACCTCTCTGAGTCGCTCGTCATCGACATCATCACGACCGAACCCCAGCCGCATATCGTACTGGACCGACAGATTGCGCCATCTCGACGTTTCGGCATTTAGTTTTTGCACGAGCTCGAAGTAGATGTCCTGATGCCTATATGCATGACAAATGAATACCTTGTACGCCACTGCCCGCCCCCACTCATTGCGGTACTACAATAAACACTATGAAATCACTCAAGTGCATCCTAATGCACGAGTGAGGACTTTGTCAGCTCTAAACTCTAGTCACTTTCCCCATCGCTCCGCCCCCTACCCCATCAAATTCTGCTTCACCACCACTTCCGAAAAACTCTCACACGCCGACCCAACCTCTCGCGCCTTTCCATGCCGGATGAACTCGCACCGCCCACCGCCAGCGCGGTGCTCTCTCCCCGCTCCTCATTTGATAGCTTACCTCCATGGCATACGACACCGGGACCCCGGTTTAGGACGGGCGGAACCGCGTGACGGCTGTACCTAGGCGAGGATCGCCGTTTCATCGTATCAATGAGAGTGACTAGGCGGCGGGACCACGCCACGGGAAGCCTGCATGCGCTGTGTTACACGACAGAAGAGGGGAGCATGAAGACCACAACGCTCGGGCGCACAGACATCGAAGTGAGCCGCATCTGTCTTGGCACCATGACCTGGGGCACGCAGAACTCGGAAGCCGAGGGCCACGCGCAAATGGACTACGCCTTGGTCCATGGCGTGACCTTCTGGGACACCGCCGAGATGTATCCGATCATGGGCGGCGCAGAGCGCGCCGGCCGAACCGAAGAGATTATCGGCACATGGCTTGCCAAGAATGCCGGACGCCGCGCGGATATTATCCTTGCGACCAAGATCACCGGTGCCGGCAATCGGAGCGTGCGCGCCGGGCGCGGGATTGATGCCCGCGAAATACCGCGCGCCGTCGACGGCAGCCTCAAGCGGCTGCAGACGGACTACATCGATCTCTACCAGTTTCATTGGCCGCAGCGCGGCAGCTACCATTTTCAGCAGCAGTGGTCCTTTGCACCCGAAAGGCGGGAACCGGCGGCCGTCCGCGACAATCTGCTTGAGAGCCTGCGCGCGGTGGACGACCTCATCAAGGCCGGCAAGATCAGGGCGTTCGGTGTTTCAGACGATTCCGCATGGGGCGTAATGCAGCTCCTGCGGCTGTCCGGCGAGCACGGGCTGGCGCGCGTCCAGTCGGTGCAGAATGAATACAGCCTGCTGTGCCGGCTGTTCGATACCGACCTTGCCGAAGTGGCGCATCACGAGGATGTCGGGCTTCTGGCCTGGTCGCCGCTCGCCACGGGAATCTTGAGTGGCAAGTACCTCGATGGGTCCGTGCCCAAAGGCTCCCGCAAGGCGATGATGGGTGGCACCATGATGCGGGAAACCGAAGCCGCTATCGCCGCGACCCGCGCCTACGTCGACATCGCACGGCGGCACGGCCTCGATCCGAGCCAAATGGCCATTGCCTTTACATTGGCGCGGCCATTCACCACCGCAAGCATCATCGGCGCCAGCCAAATCGATCAGCTTGCAACCGCCATTGCCGCCGACGCCATCGAATTGAGCGACGAGGTTAGGACGGAAATCGCGGCGGTGCATAGGGCTTATCCGATGCCGTACTGACCGGCCGGCGGCACGGTTCGCACCAACAGCAGAGGGTGCCCTGCGAACTCTGCGAGGAGCCCTACCCCATCATATTCTGCATCACCACAGCCTCGGAAAAGCTCTCATACGCCGAGCCGACGCCCTGGGCCATCTCATCGGGGAACAGGTGGAAGTCGCCAGCCGCCAGCGCCCGCACAATGCCGTCCGATACCTCTGACACCGGCGCGCCCTCATCAAAGCCAGCGCTCGACGCCATATCCGTTGCGATCGGGCCGGGATGAACACTCAGCACAGCCACGCCCCGCGAACCCAGATCATCCCGCAAGCCTTGCGTCAAAGAGTAGGCGGCGGCCTTTGACGCACAGTACGTGGCGAAAGGTGCAAAGTTCTTGACCGAAGCGACGGAGTTCAACTGAACCAGAGCGCCCCTGTTCTTTTCGAGGATATCGGCAAACGCCTTGGCAATGCGCAGCAATCCGTAAACATTGACATCGATTTCTCTCTGCATCGCGGCCTCGACGTTTTCGTCCAAACTCGACGTCGTCGAAAGGATACCGGCGTTATTGACAACAATGTCCACATCCGGGGCCTCATCGGCCAACCGCTTAATCGAAGCTGCATCCGACATGTCGGCCTGCAAGGTCGCAACCTTGTCACCAAACTGATCTTCCAGCGCCTTGGCCGACGCCGGACTGCGCACGGCCAGATAGACCTTCTTGGCCCCGTGCTTCAGGAAAGATTCGACAATGGCTTTGCCAATCCCACGGTTTGCGCCTGTGACCAAAGCAACCTTGTCAGCTACCGAGATACCCATCGATCAGTCCCTTCTTTCAAATCCCTGGATTGAATGTCGCACGCGTCGGTGGAGATGTGTGATCACGGACCCTGACAGTCAAGCCCCGCAGCCAGGCCACGAACGCTCCGACATCGGTGCTAATCGGCATCCCCGTCCGGGGCAGAACCCGACATCAGCCCCCTAACGGACACTGGTAGCCAACGCCGCTGATGGTCAATGAGTTACCGCCGACCGGAAATTCGAGCAGCGGAAGTCCTTGCGTTAGCTGTTCGGCATTCGTGATTGCGACATGGGTACCGCCATTCTCGCCAACAATATTGCGAAGATTGTTGATGGCGTATTTCGGCGCATGAGACCGACCGTAAAACGTTCCAACATGCTTGCAGTTTTCGCCCGGCTGCTCAACCACCTTTACAGCCTGGCCTGCCGCATCCAAGGCCGCAGTCGAGCCGCATCCGGTCACAGAATGACTCAATGCAATGGTCACAACAAGTACGACGGTCCTCATGTTGCGCCACCACATTGGTAATATGCGCTGATGTAGACGACATTTGCCAAGCCGGTGTTGCGCTCGAACACGGTGTGCACGTAGTTCGCATTTATTTTCTTTGCATGCAGGCGAAGTTTCTGACCGTGCATCTTAATGATCTGGCTTTCAGTATCAAACACATCAAGCGCATAACCCTTGTGAGAAATGTGAAACGAAACGGTTTCGCTGAGGTAACGGCAATCCTTCGGTGCAACATTCGACATTTGGATGTTAGCGAGACTTGCAGCCGTCGTCGCATCGAGCGATGACGACGCGCAACCCGAGAGGGATCCAGTCAAGGTAGCCAGGGCACACACAAGGATTACCGGCCGGGCATTCGGCCGATACCACAGCCACGCTAGCATTGGTAAGCCTCTGCAACGATCTTTGAGCCGTGCCATGAAGCCCCCCGACCCGTTCTTTGGTGATAAGTGATTGTGCCTTCGCTGTTGAGGTCGCGCACGATAATCCGATTTGCGCCGAGAGCTGCCGCCTTGTTTTTGAGTTCCGCGAGCGCCGATGTCTGAATAATACCGATTGAAGCATCGGCTCCTTTGTTCAACACAGCAAACATATCTTGATCAGGTGCATCGAAACGAGAGTCGATAATCCCCTTAAGCTTGCAGTTGGCAGCGGCTGCGCTAGCAAACCGGATGTCTTGGCCGTAGGCCGCCCCTATTCCAGTGCACAAGAACGCAACGAGCAAGACGGCAGCACGCAACGCCACGATGGCCTGCGACGTTCGCAAAACTGACTTGTCAGCGGTTGAATTGCGCCGAGCCAGGCCCGCTCCAGTCGACGCACGGAACGCGCGATCCGCGCGCGAGAAAACATCAAACGCGCAGGCCACCACGTCTTGAAAGTCCACGAACCGGTCCTTCACGCACACAAAGACTTCCCCAAAAACCCAGAAAATTGGGCCTTTCTTGCCCCGACGCCACCTCTGTACTTGGATGACACTGTCCAAGAAACCGCAGCGCGATCAACAATCGCCCCAGGTAACGGCGCAAATGTCAGTACCCGTCGGATCAATCAACTAGCATAAGAAATGCACTTATGGAAAGGGCAGTTCCGTTCTGTCTTGATAGGCCGTCAGCATCCCCGTCACCCCACACTCGCAAACACCACCTGGGGCGCTACGCAAACATGCCGCTATTTGTAGTCGATCGGCTGACCCAGGCTGAGAAAGAAGCTCTTGTAGTCTTCGAGGCTCCGTTCGAATGCTTTCCATAAACCCGGCCCGACCTTGTCGTAATTCTCGTTATAGCCATACTTTTCTTCGTTGCCGACGTCGAAGTCCGGCCAGGCGAACAGGTCCTCGCACTCGAAACAGATGTCCACCCCGGCGACCGGCTTATCCTCGCGATCGAAATAGACCACAGCGTGTCTGGGAAAGGGGCACTTGGAGGTTTCAAAGGACCCCTTGGTCGCACTCACCAAGGACGCCACCTTTTCTGCCCCCTGGCGACCGATCACCTGCTCTGAGCGAATATGCGTGTTCCACCTGCCGTCCCGATACACGCGATGCAGGACGTCAAACCGCGCCCCAAAGAAGTTGTACGTATAAGCCTTTGCATATGACCATGAAACAAAGGGCCATTGCCCAACTTGCGGGGACACGAGCGCAGGCCGGGGCGTCGGCAGATCATTCAACGCAGGCGCAAGAAGCCCACCCCGCCCGTCAGCCAAAACCGGGACGGCCAGGACCAGAACCAGCATCGCTAAGAGCGTTCGCAACATCACCGCCTCCCTGCGTAACCACCAAACTGGAATTCCCAAAGAAAGCATACACCTGTCAAACGATGCCGCAATCTCACGCTTTCAACCGGCTCATTGTCAAACGTGGGAAAGACCCTCACCCCACTCTCGCAAACACCACGTGCGTATCGCCATAAACGCGGCGGTCCAATTCGCGAAAGCCCTCGGGCAGCGTCAGCTCATTCGACGCACGTTCCTCGACAACAATGACGGCGTCATCCGTAAGCCAGCCACCCTCACGCAGAGACACAAGCGCTTTTTCCGCAAGCCCTTGCCCATAGGGCGGATCGAGAAAGGCAAGCGAGAACGCACCCATGGTACCGGCGGGGCCGAGGTCTGTGGCGTTGCGGCGAAAAACCCGCGTCACACCGGTGAGCCCAAACGCTTCGACGTTGGTACGAATGAGCGCCCGCGCTTCGGGCCTCTCCTCAACGAACAGGCAGTAACTCGCGCCTCGCGAAATGGCCTCCAAGCCCAGCGCGCCCGTGCCCGCAAAAAGATCGATCACTCGCACACCCGCAAGCTGAAACTCAGACATGCCATGCGCCAGAATGTTGAATACGCTTTCACGTACCCGGTCTGCGGTCGGCCTCAAGCCGCTATGATCCGGACTGGCAATCGCCCGACCGCGCAACGTGCCCCCGACAATCCTCATGACGCGTCACCACGCGCCGCGGTCTTCTCAGGTCGGCGCTTCTGACGAACACGCCGCGCCGCCGCGCTTTCAGAAAGACCCAGCGCTTCCGCCATCTTGCGTCCGATCTGCTCGCCTAGCGCCTTACGCCGGACCGGTTCAACCGCGCCGGGTGCCAGATCCAAAAGCTGAAACGGTCCGAAGGACACGCGAATAAGCCGGTTGACCGCAAGCCCAAGGTAGGTGAGGACGTTGCGCACCTCGCGGTTTTTGCCTTCGCGAATGCCGATCGTGAGCCAGCAGTTCGCCCCTTGCACTGAATCGAGCGTCGCTTCAATCGGTCCATAGCTAATGCCGTCGATCTCGACACCGTCCTTCAATCCATCAAGCTCGGCTTGTGTGACCCGCCCCTTGGCCCGTACGCGATACCGTCTGAGCCAACCTGTGGACGGCAACTCCATATGCCGCGCCAGCGCCCCATCGTTGGTCAAGAGCAGCAGGCCTTCGGTGTTGACGTCCAACCGGCCGACGGAAATGACGCGGGGCATTTCCGGCGGCAACTTATCGAAAACCGTGGGACGGCCTTGCGGATCGGCGTGCGTGGTCACCAGCCCTTTGGGTTTGTGATAGCGCCAGAGCTGCGTTGTATCGGCCACCGGCAGCGGCTTTCCGTCAACAAGGACCTTGTCAGAAGGACCGACCTCGCAAGCCGGCGTTTTCAAAACGCGTCCATTGACGCTGACCCGGCCGTCGGCGATCCAGCGCTCGGCTTCGCGCCGTGAGCACAGGCCGGCACGCGCCATGGCCTTGGCAATACGCATAGGCCCTGCGGCGGTACCAGCCGCAGCCGGCGTAGGTTTCTGAGACGCCCGTGGGCCGCGTTTCGGTTTCCGAGGTTGACCGGATGAGGCTTTGTGCATGAGATGCCGGCGTTTCTCCCCTGTGACCGCTTCATCGGGCGGCGGGGGCTGATTAGGAGGCTCCTTATGACATCGCAGGCGCGGCAGAGCCATATGGATCTGGCACTTGAAGAAGCGCGCCTTGCCGCAGAGCGTGGCGAGGTCCCCGTCGGCGCCGCGGTTGTATCACCTGATGGCGAGGTCCTCGCGCGCGACGGAAATCGCACACGCGAACGCAACGATCCCTCGGCGCACGCGGAGATGCTCGCGATTCGCAAGGCCTGCGAAGCCCTTAACTCCGAGCGGCTCACCGGCTGCGATCTTTATGTAACGCTCGAGCCCTGCCCCATGTGCGCCGCCGTCATTTCGTTCGCCCGCATAAGGCGGCTCTATTACGGCGCAACCGATCCCAAAGGCGGCGGCGTCGAGCACGGCGCACGCGTCTTCTCTCACCCCACCTGCCACCACGCCCCGGAGATCTATCCAGGATTATCGGAAACCGATGCCTCTCAGCTCTTAAGAGAGTTCTTTACCGACCGGCGTTGAGATGTCGTACACTATTCCCGCGCCAAAATGCCATTGACAAGACGATTGGCCCAGCCTTCGGCATGAAACGAGCGTTTGACCTCATCCGGATCGTAAACCGTGTCGACCCAATCGAAGAACGGCATCGGGCATTCTGCAGTATCGGAGAGATAGCGCTCGAAAAAGTAATCGAGAACGCCCGTATCGGCCTGGCGAATGTGTCCAAATCGAAACGACAGCTCTTTCATGGCGTCTTCGATCGGCTCGCCGTAATGCAAATGCCGGAACAGAACGCCCATCAATCCCGCGCGATCCGCGCCAGACTTGCAGTGAAAGAGAACCGGATACTCGATGCGGGACAAAAGATCGCGAATACCATGAAGCTCTTCACGCGAAGGCGCCGCTCGCGAGCGAATCTGGAAATCAACAAGCTTTATCCCAGCATCCTCGCACGCCTTCTTTTCCAGAATGTAGCTTCCGCACAATCGCGCACCGCGCAAATTGACAATCGTGCGCACACCGTTCCCGGCAAAGCGTCGAATTTGAATTGGAGCCGGTTGTGCCGAACGCCAGGCATCCTTCCCCAGCCGGTGCTTGTTCAAATAGACGTAACGGAAGAGGCCGTGATCGACGACGGCCATATCAAAGAACGCCCCCGCCGGCCCAGCCGTCCGCCGCAGCCAGGGGGGTGACTTGTCAACAATCCCCTGACGCACGGACTTGCTTGTGCGTTTCCAAGTTCGCCGGATCGGTTTGGGAAGTTTGATCATAAGTCCTAAGTGTCGCCCTGAGCGCACGCGGCCAGTACTTGGAAAAAGCAGCAGATCTTGCAGCTTTTGCGACGCCGCCGGGCTGGCGTTTGCTTTCGCTTGATATTCGCTATAGGAACCAGCTTCAAGGGGTTACGCACGGCCTTTGCCGGCGACCGGATGTGATGCGCCGAGGCCTGACCGTTTATGGCGAAATCGACGGATATGAAGTCGCGGCTACTGAGCCTTGCCGGCCGGTCCGCCGCGCGCCTTGTTGCTCATGTCCGGGATACGTCGACCATTGTTGCCGAACCAGCCGAAGGCTTCGATCCATTCGAAAAGCATCACCCTTTCATAATGGCCATGTGGCACGGCCAGTTCTTGATGCTGCCGGCCCGGCATACGACCGACGACAAGGTTGCAGCCATGGTCGCCCGCCACGGCGATGCCGAGGTGATCGGCGAAGTCCTCACCCGGTTCAACATCTCGCTCGTCCGCGGTGCCGGCGCCGGCGACCGGGCCAAAGACCGGGGCGGCGCCCAGGCTTTGCGAACAGCCCTAAAGCTCCTCAAAGGCGGATCCACGCTCTGCATGACCGCCGACGTCCCCCCGGGCCCGGCCAGACGGGCCGGTTTAGGAATCGTAACACTGGCACGCATGTCCGGTCGCCCGATCATCCCTTATGCGGCGGCGACCACGCGGTATCTCGCACTCAATACCTGGAGCCGCATGACCATCGCCCTACCCTACGGCAAGCTTGCATTCGCGATAGGGCGCCCCATTTGGGTCCCGCGCGACGCCAGCGAAGAAGAACTCGAAAAGTACCGTGTCATGGTGGAAGAAGGGATGAACGCCACAACAGAACGGGCCTTCGAGCTTGCGGAATCCGATCCGAAACGCGCAACACCGCCCTCGCAAACCACAGCAAAGATTGCGAAGCCGGGCCTAAAGCTCCGTCTTTACCGACGCTTGGCAAGTCTCGGGCGGCCCCTTGCCCCTGCCATCCTCGCCGTACGCGAACGCCAGGGAAAAGAAGACCGAAACCGTCGCAGCGAACGCTTTGGCGAAACAAACATCGCGCGGCCCGAAGGTGCACTCGTGTGGGTCCATGCAGCAAGCGTCGGTGAAACCAACGCCGTGCTACCGCTCATGGACCGCTTGCTGAAATCCGCGCCACACATCAATTTCCTGCTGACGACAGGCACCACGACATCCGCCCACCTCGCCGAGCAGCGTCTGCCAAAGGGCAGCATCCACCAATATCTGCCGCTCGACGCACCGGAATACGCGAGGAGATTCCTCGATCATTGGCAGCCGGATCTCGCCATCTTCACCGAATCGGAGATCTGGCCGAACTTGATCCTGGAAACGCACGCGCGCACCATTCCCCTTGCCATCATCAATGCGCGCATGTCGCCGCGCAGTCTGCGTCGCTGGGCCAAAAACCCCGGCCTATCCGCACCCCTGTTCGGGCGCTTCAACGTTGTGCTGGCACAGAATGACAGGCTCGCCCGCAACTTCAGGATATTGGGGGCACCCAACGTCATCGTCTCAGGCAATCTCAAGATCGACGCACCACCCCCACCCGTCGACGCAACCGCGCTCGACGGTCTCAAAGCGGCCCTCAAGAATCGGCCGGTCTTCCTTGCGACCAGCACACATGACGGCGAGGAGGACCTGATCGCGGATGTGCACCGAACGGTCGCGCGCAACGTCCCAGGGCTTTGCACGATTATCGCACCGCGCCATCCCGAACGGGGCCCCGCGATCGCCGAGAACCTCAAGGCCAAAGGCCTGGTTGTCGATCAGCGATCACTTGGCGAGCTTCCCGCGGATAACACCGAAATCTATCTGTCCGACACCATCGGTGAATTGGGAACACTGTACGCGCTGACCCGCGTGGCCTTCATTGGCGGATCGTTGGTCGATCGCGGCGGACAAAATCCCATTGAACCGATCGCGCACGGCGTTGCCGTCATAACCGGACCGCATACAAGAAACTTTCGCGACACCTACCGCACACTCCTCCGTCACAAGGGTGCCATCGAAATCCAGCATGCTGGCGACCTGCCTGAAACGGTCACGCGCCTATTGAAAGACGCGAACGAGCAAAAGCGCCTCGGCGAAGGCGCCAGGGTTGCCCTCTTGACACTCGGAGGCGCTTTGGAAAAGACGGCCGAGGCGCTGGAGCCACTACTTCCGAAGCCAGAGGGCTTGAAGCGTGCCTCATAAGGAACCTCGTTGGTGGTACGGGCAAGGCTATGGCGACGAACGCATGCGCCGCATGCTTGCGCCCGTGGCCCGGATCTATGGCTTTGTCTCTGAGAGGCGCCTCGTTCGCAAGCCCGAGCACCACAGCAATCTCCCCATCATTTGCGCGGGTAACTTCACGGCCGGCGGAACCGGCAAGACACCGCTCGCCCAACTGCTTGCCGCAGAGCTTATGCACCTTGGCGAAGCACCCGCTGTCCTTACGCGGGGCTATAGAGGGCGAAATCACGGACCCCATTGGGTAACAACCGAGACCGATACCGCAATCGATGTCGGCGATGAACCCCTACTTCTCGCGCAAACCAATCGCGTGTTGGTCGCGCGCGACAGAACCCAAGGCTGCAAAGCGATCGAGCGGACCAAACCGCCAGCCACCGCCATCATTATGGATGATGGGTTACAAAACCCCTTGGTGTTCAAGGATCTCAGAATCGCCCTCGTCGACGGTCGTCGGGGCGTCGGTAATGGAGAGGTCATTCCAGCGGGTCCGCTGCGCGCACCGCTTGAAACACAGCTCAGCCACGCCGATTGTATCCTCGTCAATCGCGGCGCCGAGAATTGGCAGAGCGAGACAGAAATCGAAAAGCACCTCAAGCGCTTTTTCACCGGCCCGGTTTTGTCAGCCGCAATGGTGCCCGCAGGCGACGTAGCGTGGCTCAAGGGAACGGACGTTTATGCGTACGCCGGCATCGTCAATCCCAAGCGCTTCTTCGGACTTCTGAAATCACTTGGCGCCAATGTCATCGAAACGCGCCAATTTCCCGATCATCATCCGTTTACGGCGCACGATGCAGAGACACTTCTTCGTGCCGCGCGCGGGTCCGGTGCCACGCTGGTGACGACCGAAAAAGACGCCGTCCGCCTTTCGGCAGCAGAAGGCCCACTCGCCGAGTTGAAAGAAAAGTCGCGCACGCTCCCCGTGCGCATGATCCTCGACGAAAGAAATCTCGATCGGCTCAGATCCTTGATCGTCGGAGCCCTAAAACTTGCACGCGAGCGGATCGCAGCCGGGCCTCACGCCTGATCCCGTTCGCGCGTCTCAAGGTACCGCCGCATCGAAATTTCGGCGCTGGCGTACGCCTCCTGAAGCTCAACACTCCAGTACCTGAGTTCGGTCAGTTCGATGGGGCGCCCGCTCACCGCACACCGCACATAGTCGCCGGGCGTCACAACATGAAACTCACCCGGGCCGAATTCGACTTCAGCTTCGCTGCGACCAGCAAAAAAACGTTCTATTCGGTTCATGCGTCCCATCCTGCGGCGTGACCTTAATGACAGTCCGCCCGTCAACTCTGCTGACCCAGAGAGATCACCAATTGACGAAGGCCCGTCAAGAGAAACAGCCTAATAAAGTTGCCTATTCGAACAAATTGCCCTGAGACCCACGCTTTTTTCCGCGCGGCTTCGGCGTTTGGGAAGGCTCTGTGCGCTTTACACGCCCGCCACCTGTTGGAGGAACGCTCTCCTCCGATTTGGCAACGACAGGGACACGCCCATCCGCAAACTCGACCTCCAGCGCCTGCCCCATCGCCACGCCCGCAGCAAGCCGTACCATGGCACCTGTCTCGTCACGGACAACGGCGTAGCCCCGCGCCAGAACATTCTGATAGCTGAGCGAGGCAAGAAGATTAGCTTGACTATCAAGCAATCGCCGCTTCGCTTCAACGCGGTTCAAAACGACATCCGACCGCAACCGGGCCGCACTCCGCTCAAAGCGCGTCCGCCGCAGTGACGCGATCCGCGTCAAGCCCTCACGCGCTTGCTGCCAAATGTCTCCAAGCTGGCGCTCACCGCGTTCGACGCGGGCCCCGATAAGACGCGGCGCCAGACGGGCCACCAAGCGCGTGTGCCGCATTTGATGCGCCCGCGTGTTTGAAAGCAGTGCCCGACCAAGCCGCTTTTCCGTCGCGTCAAATCGCTGGCGTGGCAGCGCAACAAGATCCTCCGCCCGTGGCAAACCACGAACCGCCGCCTTTAAGTGCGCGCGCGCGGCCTCAAGCGTCCGACTGAGCGCAACACCCAGCCGCTGTTTGAGATCGCCCGTCTGCTGCAACAGCTCGGAATACTTGGGAACGGCCCATTCTGCGGCTTTCGTCGGCGTCGGCGCCCGCGCGTCCGCCGCTAAATCAATCAGCGTCCAATCCGTTTCATGACCCACCGCAGAGATCAGGGGAATCTTGCTCGCGGCCGCCGCGCGCACCACGGCCTCCTCGTTGAACCCCCATAAGTCCTCAAGACTGCCGCCACCGCGCGCAACAATAAGCACATCCGGACGCGGAATTGGCCCGTCCGGCGCGAGAGCATTAAAGCCCCGGATCGCGGCAGCAACCTCCGCCGCACACGTCTCACCCTGAACCCGCACCGGCCAAACCATAACACGCGTGGGAAAGCGTTCTTCAAACCCATGCAGCATGTCACGAATTACCGCGCCCGTTGGCGACGTGATGATACCAACCACCTGTGGCAGGAACGGCAGCGCCCGCTTGCGCGCGGTGTCGAAAAGCCCCTCGGCCGCAAGCTTCTTCTTGCGTTCCTCGATAAGCGCCATCAACGCACCGGCCCCCGCAGGCTCCAACGCGTCGATCACAATCTGGTATTTGGAAGATCCTGGATAAGCGGAGATCTTGCCGGTGGCGATAACCTCCATGCCCTCTTCAGGCTTCACCTTGAGCTTGCCATATACACCGCGCCAGACGACGGCATCAATCCGCGCTTTTTCGTCTTTGAGCGAGAAATAACAATGACCCGAGGAATGCGGACCGCGAAAACCCGAAACCTCGCCGCGCAAACGCACATATCCGAACCCCTCCTCAAGCGCACGCTTGATGGCATGCGCGAGTTCCGACACCGAAAATTCGGGCGTATTGCGTTGGGCGGTTTGCGCGTCTTTGCTCACCAATCGGAATCCTGCAGTGTTTGCCCCGAACAATACCGTCTTTATTGCTTCTCCGGAAAAAGCCCGCCAAGCGGCACCAGGAGCGCATTGACCACGGGGATCAAAAAAAGTCCAAGCAACAGCCCAACAGCTGCATCGCACCCGGCGGTGACGATCCACTGAAGCAACCCAGACGCGCCGTCGCCCGAGCCCGCGTAGGCAACCGCCTTGATCGTGTCGTAGAGCCACGACCACCCCATTTCATGCAGGCTGTGGATCACAATACTCCCCCCCACCCACAGCATGGCCGCCGTACCAACGGTCGAAACGACTTTGAGGACTGACGGCATCGCAGCAACAAGCCATTGCCCGATCGCGCGGGTCACCGCCCACCGGCCCGGAGCGCTAAGACGCAAGCCAATGTCATCAATTTTGACCAGCATCGCGACCGCGCCATAGACGAGCGCCGTGATCGCCAAAGCAACAATAACCAACACAACGGCAGTATGTCCAAGTGTACCATCTTCAATTGTCGCAAGCGCAATCGTCATAATTTCAGCGGACAGAACAAAATCGGTTTTGATCGCACCTTTGACCCGCTGCTCTTCGAGATGCGCCGCATCAAGAGAGAGCGCCTGTTGCGGACCCGGTTCTTTGCGTTTGCTGAACGAGTGCCATATTTTTTCAGCCCCTTCGAAGCACAGATAGGCACCGCCCAAAACAAGCAGAGGGAAAACCAATTGTGGCGCAAAGGTGTGCAACAGCAAGAGCGCCGGCAGCAGAATGACAAGCTTGTTGAACAGCGAGCCGCGCGCGATCTTGTAAACAATGGGCAGCTCGCGGGCGGCCGGCAGGCCCGTGACGTATTTCGGTGTGACAGCGGCGTCGTCAATCACAACGCCCGCGGACTTGCTTCCGGCCTTGGCAGCCTTAAGGGCGATATCGTCCAGTTGACTGGCAGCCAGCTTTGCGATGGCTGCAACGTCATCAAGCAAGGCAAGTAAACCGCTCATCTTCCGTCAGTCGCCCCCTTCGAAGTCCCTCACCTACGTGTTGAGCGTAGTACTTGCCACGCACAACGGCCCCATGGAACTCCGAAGCGGTTGGCGTTGACAAAATCGCCGCGCAAATTTGGCTTCCGCACCGGCCAAATGGCGAATCCCGGTCCAAGTCGCCCCGGGCGAACAAAGTGGCGTCCTGAATTAAACGAAGACTTGTGAATTTCCTCGTCAGGATCATCGGGAGGCCACTCAAGCCTCCGCTTATCCGACTTTTCCCGCAACGTCCGAAGACTCTCGAAATACTCATCAACGGAAGCCGCAGAACTTAGTCGCAGCCACGGAGGGTAAAGTCGCATCCCGACATCAATGTAATTTACATCGCGACTGTTCGTGCGATCGGCAAACCAAGCGAAGCCGCAAACCAAGAGTATTGAACAAGCACCGGCCAACAGTCCGGCCCGCGCCCTGTTCAGTGCAGAGGCATGGATAACGTGCAAATAAAGAATTGCACCGAGCGCCACTAATCCGCTAACCCAGCCCAGGAGAACCAAATCAGGCCAGAAAAACATATAAGCAAACAAATTTAGCGCGCCATTCGCAAGAATCGCGGCTGAAACAATACCCAATGCAATCGCGCTATGCTTGAGCCAACGCCACTCGCCCTGCATCACCCGCGATAACAGCCCCCAGACGGCAATCCAAATTCCGGCAAATGCCATTATGCCAATGTAGCCCGCCGCCGCCGTCCCAACATAATCCTCAGGCGCCCCGATCCAGTTCGAATAGAAATACTGAGCAGAGAAAACCAAGGCTGCGAACGACGCAAGCCAACGCGGATCTCTCAATATCTCCGCCGTATGAAAATGATCCGCCCTCTCCGGCGCCAACACCTCTTGGTGCGTACGAATGCGAATCTTGGTGCGGCCGACCTGAAACCGCCCGTCTGGCAACCCTACTTCATGCGCATTGTGGTACCGTTTTCCGCCCACCCAAAAACCATTCAGGCTTCCGTTGTCCGAGACGGCAATGGCGCCATCCGGCGCAATAACACAAATTGCATGCACAGGAGCAACGTGTTCGTCGTCAACAGTAACGTCCGCATTGAGTGACCGGCCAATAGTGAAACGGCATGATCCATTCGGGGTCGTAAAGCGCTCCCGGAATTGCATCCGCCCCCGACCATCGCAGCATTCAACCAGCACAACACCCGCCATCATGACTTCCACTCCATCGCCGCAACGTAACGACGGACAAAATCCATCCCGTCATCAAAACCAACGCCCAGGATATCAAGGTGACTTGCGAAGCCATGCGTAACCCCGCTCATACTGCTTACGCGGACTGTGAAATCGTAGAGGCCCTCAAATTTGCGGTATGAACGAACGCATACAGCCACAGCAGCATCAAACCCCTTCAGAGCAACGATCCTGTCTTCGCAAGCGAATGGCCCGACCTCCTTATTGGTACGGTGCTTTCCCATTGCCCCCGTCAAAGCCGAGAGGCGGTAAGCGAAACGCCACGCATCGAGTTTGTCTGTTGTCTCGACGATATGGCGATATTGGATATCGCCGCTTGAAAGCTGCTTCTTGATGAAAACGCCGGCCTTCGCATAACAAAGAATATTAACACGGTCGACGGGATCGTTCCGCAATGGGTTGCCATTGGCACCGCAATCAACGAACGGTGCAATCTTTCCGGGCAGAACGTAGCCCTCTGTCATCTGAGTTGCGAGCGGGCCTTCAAGAGCACTCATCAAGTCATCGGAATGCCGGTGCATTTGCCGAATGATGGTTCGGCCAATGTCGGATCCGGTAGGAACCGTTTCCAGCTTGCCACGGCCAAGTTCGAGTGCTTTTTCTGCCGGAACCAGAAAGCTGATGAGCTGCAGGAACGGATAGCCGGATACGTTGACGCCAATCACTTGAGCCGCCGAATTGAAAGCCGGCCCACCGGACATGCCCGCGTTTATGGCTCCCGAGTAATGAACGCGAGGCTGAAACGAGTCCTCGATCTGACCGTTCGCAACGCCTTCCGTAATTGTAAGACCAATGTCGAGAGGAAAACCAACCGAATAGGCCTTCTCGCCCCTTGCGGCGGCAGTTTCGGCGAACGAAAGTGGAGGCGGGGAGAAGTCGTCGGCGTGAACAAGCGCCAGATCGTTGAGGAGATCGAAGGCCTTTACCGAAAGGCGTCCCGTCCTGCCGTCTGTTGACCGGTATTCGAGCCGATATTTCTCTGACAACTGCAGGTAGTCAGCGACGACGTGATAGTTCGTGATGAAATCCCCGCTGGCCGTCACCGCAAAACCGCTACCGTGAGATGCCGGTGCCGTGTTAGGTCCAAAGAAAACCTTGACCTGGATGACCGACTGACGCGCCACTTCCAGTACCTGCTTTGCACCCTGTGTCGTTGACGTTACAGGCGCACTTTCGAACGAAGTTTGTGCCTGAGCAGGGACCGCATCCACCAAATAAAACCAAGCGAGCAAAACAATCACGACACGGCTGCCTAATGACATGCTCAATTCCTCCAAGAAAGTTATGCAATCATATTACCATTGAGTAGTTTGCGCGCGAAACTCGAAACACGCCTATGATAACAGTATTTCAATCAAGAACTACCACGTCCCGATCATCTTCTCCGGGCGCACAATCTCGTCGAACTCTTTTTCGGTAACATAACCACCGCGCACCGCTTCCTCGCGCAGCGTCGTGCCGTTCTTGTGTGCCGTCTTCGCGATCTTGGCGGCGTTGTCGTAGCCGATCTTGGGCGCAAGCGCGGTGACCAGCATCAGAGACCGGTTGAGGCCCGCTGTGATGTTGTCCTCGCGCGGTTCGATCCCGGCAACGCAGTTGTCGGTGAAGGAAATCGCCGCATCGCTCATCAGCCGCACCGATTGCAGGAAGTTATACGCCATCACCGGATTGTAGACGTTGAGCTCGAAATGCCCTTGCGATCCGGCAAACGTGAGCGCCGCATGATTGCCGAAAATCTGCACGCACACTTGGGTCAAGGCCTCGCACTGCGTCGGGTTGACCTTCCCCGGCATGATCGACGAGCCCGGCTCGTTTTCAGGAAGCGCCAGCTCGCCGAGCCCTGACCGCGGCCCTGAACCGAGTAACCGGATATCGTTGGCAATCTTGAACAGCGACGCCGCCACTGTGTTGATCGCGCCGTGGCTCATCACCATCGCGTCGTGCGCCGCCAGCGCCTCGAATTTGTTGGGCGCCGTCGTAAACTTCATGGCCGTGATGGCCGCAATCCGCTCCGCTACCATTTTATCAAAACCCTTGGGCGCGTTGAGTCCGGTGCCGACAGCCGTTCCACCCTGAGCAAGCTCCATCAGCTTCGGCATCGTCTGCTCGATGCGGGCGATGCCGTTTTCGACTTGCTGAGTGTACCCGGAGAACTCCTGACCCAGCGTCAGCGGCGTCGCGTCTTGCGTATGCGTGCGCCCAATCTTGATAATCTTGGCCCAGGCCTTCGCCTTATCGTTGAGCGCATTACGCAGATACTGCAGCGCCG
This sequence comes from Hyphomicrobium sp., assembly GCA_965222835.1. Classification (GTDB taxonomy): domain Bacteria; phylum Pseudomonadota; class Alphaproteobacteria; order Rhizobiales; family Hyphomicrobiaceae; genus CBDCUQ01. The sequence goes on along the minus strand of CBDCUQ010000004.1, from coordinate 600,241 downwards.
GAACCAGCCGGTGATGGATCTCCTCGGCACACGCAACATGCATAGCGGTCGGGTAGGTATCATTCGACGACTGCGCCATATTGACGTGATCGTTGGGATGCACCGGCGTCTTCGACCCCATCTCCCCGCCAAGCAGTTCAATCGCCCGGTTGGAAATCACCTCGTTGGCGTTCATGTTGGATTGGGTGCCCGACCCGGTCTGCCAGACGACCAGAGGAAAATGATCGTCGAGTTTGCCTTCGATCACCTCCTGCGACGCCTTCACCATGGCCTCACCCAGCTTCGCATCGAGCTTGCCGAGGGCCATGTTGGTCTCCGCGCAGGCACGCTTCACAATACCGAGCGCGCGGATAATGGGCTTGGGCTGTGTCTCCCAGCCGATCTTGAAATTGCCGAGGCTCCGTTGCGCCTGGGCGCCCCAATAGCGATCGCGAGGTACCTCGATGGGGCCGAACGTATCGGTTTCCGTGCGGGTGGTTTTCGTCTTGTTAGCGGCCATGAAATGCCTCGGCTAAGTCAGTGCGTCGTTGCCGAGGCCGATAGCATGACAAGAGCCGGGTGGCGAGATGGTTGCGTGAGCGCCCCCAATCTAGATGTGCACGAGCCACCCAAATCCAAGCCCGAACATGCTCGGCGAACGCCCACAGCAACGATAGATTGGTGTGGCCGGGCGGGGGAGCGGGTGGTTCAGCCCTAGACTGAAGAATCTCTAGCGGCGCACGCCGATGTCCAAACAGCCGAAAATGCCGCACTCATTGCTGAGATCGCCGTAGGGAGAGAGGGTATTCTTCTGCTCGTAGAAATCCACGGTTTGCACGCGCAGCGTCTCCGAACAGCTCGTGCGGCAGCCGATCCAGGTTCCACTGGGAAGCTGCACCTCATATCCTTTTGCAGTCCGGCGCACCGCGCCCTGCACCGATCCATTGCCATAACGGCTTTCGGCAACGGCGTAGTCACCCTCGGGGGCACGCGAGCGCCAGTTTGCGGAAGCCGGGTGCACCGCTGCCAGCAGGCTGGATGCCGCAACCGCAACACCCATCGCCTTTATCTTGTGGCCCTGCATCGTCGTCCTCCGCAGTAATGTCGTCCGCTCTTCCGGTTTAGGGCCTCCACCTGCAATGTCATTCGGCAGCGCCCGACTCTCCCAAAACTAGCACGTCACGCGCCCCTCGGACAGCCATCGCAAACCGGCGCCAAGCGGCGGTTCAATTCCGGCCCAACTTCAGTGCGACCGATTTGAACCCCTTCCCATCGGTAGAGATAGCAACGCTCTGCGACGCGCCACCGAGCTTGATCTTCATATTGGCCTGGAGCGTACCCGAAACGGAAAGATCCATTGCCTGGTCACCGACAGTTCCCGTCACGCTTCCCTCTGAGTTGAACGCGCGCTCCTCCCACGTCCCGGTGACTTTGGATCCTGCGGCGACGAGTGCGGCGCGTAGCTCGATCTTATTGGACGGGCTCGCGCATGTAAGCGCGATCGAAAGCCCCGCGCCCGCATCCTTGGCGTTGTAGTAGGCCTTACAGGTGAGCTCCTCGGTTTGCCCTTCCGGCAGGGTAACCGTCCCGCTCCCCCGCCAGACCCCATCGAATGACGCAAAAGGCCCGGCCGCCCAAGCAGGTGACGCCAGAGCTAAAGCCATCGCGTACAAAATGGAACACAACAAACTCCTGGCTACATGGTCGGATCGATCCATTCGCCGGCCGCACATCGGTATGGTCATAGGAATATGCCTCGCTACGCGTACCGGCCCTCCGGTACATCTGCCAGCACACCATACTAGCGGTTGTGGCGTTCCTCGGGCAAAACTCGGCAGGAGTATAACAAACAGCATCTAGGGCACAGAAATCTGCCAACGCCTAGGGCGCGGAGCACCAGAACACGGCCTTACAGATGTGGGTCTAGCGCCGTCTCAGGCTGATTCGAACGGTCCGGAGCGTCGTACCGGTGGTCGAAATCCTAACGCTCTGGCTAGCCGACGAGTATGACACCGACATTGAGCCATTGATTGCACCGCTGATGCCAACTCTCAATTTGCCGGGGCTCGCGGTTCCCGAAACAGACCCGGTAGCGTTATAGGTGCGCTCTTCCCATGACCCGGACACGCGCCCGCCGCTCTCCTTAAGGCGGCCACGCAGCTCGATCTTGGCACCACTGCGGCTCGCGCAACGAATGACCATACTGAAGTTGGCATCACCGCCCTTGTAATACCCGTTGCAACGAAGTTTCTCGCGATTGCCGCCATCGAATGTTGCGGTTCCCGCTCCCCGCCAACTGCCAACCAAGCCAGAGAGCGTGCCAGCGAACGCCGGCGCCGGGACGGAGGCAACGCCAGCCGCGGCAATAACGACCCAGACGAGCAGGATGCGAGCCGCGGACATCGGCGGAAACGAATTTGAGACCTTTGCCACGACAGCAAACCTCCAAACACGTCGCACAGGCCCCAGCGCTCTTCGACACCGGACCCATGGCTCCAGGATTTCGCAGGGCAGACTATAGCGCCCGTCTCCGAATACGGCACTGGCCAACGATCAGTTTCCTCAGCGGACCGCACGATAATCGTTGCAGTGTGGCCTGTTAGCACACGTGGCAGCTGTTCCCAAGGGAACATCAGCCAAGCCAGGAAGCGCGTGCCAGGAACAAAACCCAGGAACCAAAGACGAACCACTGGAGGAAGCTCTCGGCTTGGCCGCGCCGCACCCGGTCAAGTCATCGTCTCCAAGCGGGTCTCCAGACTCCAACGCTCTCAGGGACCAGCCTTGGGGTCGGCGGAAAACGGCGGCGTCACATAAACCTCGCTCCCCGCATCCCGAAACCGGCGGCTCATCTCAGCCATACCGGCCGCCTTTTCCGTCTCCTTGGCCGCATAGTCCCGGATGTCCTGTGTGATCTTCATCGAGCAGAACTTGGGACCACACATCGAGCAGAAGTGCGCCACCTTGTGCGCCTCTTTTGGCAGCGTCTCGTCATGCATCGACCGCGCCGTATCGGGATCAAGTCCGAGGTTAAACTGATCCTCCCAGCGGAAATCAAAGCGTGCGCGTGAGAGCGCATCGTCACGCACCTGCGCCGCCGGATGCCCCTTAGCAAGGTCGGCCGCATGCGCCGCAATCCGGTAGGTAATCACGCCGGTCTTCACGTCGTCCCGATCGGGCAGCCCCAAATGCTCCTTGGGTGTCACGTAACAAAGCATGGCGCAGCCATACCAACCGATCATGGCCGCGCCGATTCCGGACGTGATGTGATCGTAGCCCGGGGCAATATCCGTCGTCAGCGGACCAAGCGTGTAGAAGGGCGCCTCATCACATTCCGCCAGCTGCTTCTCCATATTGACCTTGATTTTGTTCATAGGAACGTGACCAGGACCTTCTATCATCACCTGACAGCCCTTTTGCCATGCAAGCTGCGTCAGCTCTCCCAGCGTTTCCAGTTCTGCAAATTGTGCGCGGTCGTTGGCGTCGGCTATCGAACCGGGCCGCAAGCCGTCGCCGAGCGAGAACGACACGTCATAGCGGCGCATAATGTCGCAAATCTCGTCGAAACGCTCGTAGAGGAAGCTCTCCTTATGATGCGCAAGACACCACTTGGCCATGATCGAGCCGCCGCGCGAAACAATCCCCGTGACGCGATCAACGGTAAGCGGAACATAGGCAAGCCGCACGCCAGCATGGATGGTGAAGTAGTCGACCCCCTGCTCACATTGCTCGATCAGCGTATCCCGGTAAATCTCCCACGTGAGCTTCACCGGATCACCGCCGCATTTCTCCAGCGCCTGGTAGATAGGAACGGTTCCGATCGGAACCGGGCTGTTTCGAAGGATCCACTCACGCGTCGTATGAATATTGCGCCCTGTCGACAGATCCATCACCGTATCCGCACCCCATCGGATCGCCCAAACCATCTTGTCGACCTCGTCCGCGACCGATGACGTGATGGCGGAATTGCCGATATTGGCGTTGATTTTGACGAGGAAGTTGCGCCCGATGATCATCGGCTCCAACTCGGCGTGGTTGATGTTGGCAGGAATTATTGCCCGCCCCCGCGCAATCTCATCGCGCACGAATTCCGGTGTGATGTGCTCTGGGATGTTCGCGCCGAAATTTTCGCCGCCGTCGAGCGCTTCACGGGCCTGCCCCAGCGCAGCCGCGCGCCCCAGGTTCTCCCGGTGCGCCACGTAAACCATCTCCTTCGTAACAATCCCGGCGCGCGCAAATTCGAGCTGCGTGACGGGCTTCTCTTTCACGCCCCTAAGAGGTGGTGGTGTGTTTGCGAACGGTCCGGCAGCAGACCCACCAGAGGCATGACCGTTGTCTTCCGGGCGAACGGCGCGGCCGTCGTAGGCCTCGACCCCGCCACGCGCGGCGATCCAGGACGCACGGTGCCGCGGAAGTCCGGCGGCAATATCGATCTGCGAACCGGGATCTGTATAGGGGCCCGACGCATCGTAAACGCGCACGTCCGGTTCATTCGCCACGGGCGACAGCACAATCTCACGGAACGGAACATGCAGGTCCGGATGTCCGGCGGGCGCGCTGTACGTCTTTGCCGATCCCGTGATCGGGCCCGTTGTGACGCGAAACGCAGAGGCGTCTGCGAGTTTGGAGCTCTTCTGCATGGCGCGCGCCTCCTCAGCGGCTGACGTGATTGGCGCCCGGCCATGACATCGAGGAAGACCGCAAAGAAATCAGCAACCGCACAGTTTGCAAATATGGCCGTGCGCTGCCCTCTGCCCGTCCCTTCGCCGGCATGACCCGGATCAGGTTCAAAGGGTGGTGACGCAGATAAGCGTCATCTCAGCCGGCTCCTGCCGGCCCCCCTCGGAAGGTGTTGAGAGAGATTGACTCAGCGGGCGGCTCGTGCGCAACACCGTATTTTGGCGACACCACGAAATCAGCCTCAGAGGGACCGACAGCCTGAGGCAGTCTCACCTCCCCCCGCGATAGCCCGCCAATGCCCCCCGATCCAGGATCTGAATGCTGCCGCGCGCCGTTCTGATCCAACCCTGACGCTCCCACTCACCGAGATACCGGCTAATGACCTCGCGCACGCTGCCCAAATCCGCAGCCAGCTGTTGGTGCGTTTTGGAGACAACATCCCCGGAGCCCGCTTCCGAAACAAGCCGGCGCGCAAGCCGCTCATCAAGGCCTGAGAACGCGATTTCATCGACAAGCGTGATCATGCTGCCCAGCAAATTGGCATAGTCGTCGAGCACAAACTGGCGAAACGCGGGCGAATCCGACATCAGGCCGTGGAATGTGGCGGCCGGCAGAGCCGCAAGCCGGGTCGGCGCCTCAGCCACACTTTCCGCCGGAAAGGTCCCGCCCGCCAAGAGGCACTGCGTGGTGAACACGCACGTGCTGCCAGGCCCTACCCGATAGATCACCATCTCCCGTCCGTTACTGGATGTCTTGAAGGTCCGCGTCCCGCCTTCCAGGCACATTACGTAATTTGGGCATTCCCAGCCCTGGTGGTAGGCCACGTCGCCGCCACCCAATTCCGGGAAGCTCACGCTCGATTGCGCGCGCGCAAGATGCGTGGCCTCGAGGCCCTGAAGTGGCGGAAAGACATGAAGCCAATGATCGATGTTCTGTTGGCGCGGCATGGGACTCCTTAGCTGGCGGCGACACGGAACGGCTGAATTCGCCAAAGATTGCGCTACATCAGGGTCTTAAATGTCCCAAACGGGTTCGTCGGTCCATCGTTCTTCGTGACCCCGGTCACAGACCCTAGGAGATAGCCAGAATATTCCTTTCTGTCGCCGGTTCAGCCAAAAAAGTTGAGGGGACGCCACACGCCATGCTCCCCTTGTCTGGACTCGAAGAACCAACCAAATGAGAGAAATGTGGGCACGTCCAACTGACCATTTGGACGAAGCCGGACAACGATAGGGAAGGAACTGATGACCTCGACGCCTCTACGACGACCATTCGCGTTGATGATTGCGCTTTCGGGCGTGCTGTCTGGCGCCGCAGCAATAACAGCCGTGGCCCAGGACATGCTGGATATGGTCGACCTCTCGTCCGACCAGTACACCAAGGCTGATATGAGCCGCGCTGATATTGAAGCCGCCCTCGCCAACCTCAAAGAGGGCGAAACGCTCGACCTGACAGACAAGTCGCTCAATGGTCTCGATCTTTCGAACATGGACCTGCGCCGCACCAATCTAAAGCTCGCGCGGCTCATGAAAACAAATCTGTCGGGTGCCAACCTGCAAGGTGTGATCCTCGACCAAGCCTGGGCACTCAACGCCGACTTCACCAATGCAAAAATGCGCACAGCAAATCTCTTCGGCACGCAGCTCGTCGGCTCAAAGCTGGATGGCGCCGATCTTTCCCGCACGCGCCTCATTGGTGATTACTCACGCACCAGCATGAAGGGCGTAAACTTCGAGGGGGCAAATCTGGCAGCTGAAGAAGAGAACCAGTCGATGGGTCTCATCCGGGCATCCTTCAAGAGCGCGGATTTCGAAGGAGCCAATCTTCGCGGTGCAAACATGTCGCGCGCATTGATCGAATTCGCTTCCTTTAAGAACGCCAACTTGACCAATGCGATCCTAAAGGGCAGCGATGCCGCTGGTGCAAATTTTGCAGGTGCCGATGTGACTGGCGTCGATTTCACCGACGCCGATCTTGATTCCGCAAGGATCGGCGACATGAAGAATAAGGACAAAGCCAAGAACCTCGACAAAACAAGAAACTTCGAAAAGGCCTTCAGGTAAACAACCGTCTCGCGTGTGACCCAGTCGCGACAGGCGGCTTGGGTAGCCCTCGCGGGCATGCTACTCAGGGCGATAGGCAGTTTGCTGCCTATCGCCTAAATCTTGGGAGCACGGCCATCATGGACATGAAAACGATCTTCGGCGGTAACCCGCTATCGGTCATCATCCGGCTTGTGCTGATTTCGCTCGTGGTCGGTATCGTGCTTTCCGCCCTCGGCGTCGACCTTTCGAATTTCTTCTATCAGATCAACCGGATCCTGCGCGATCTTTGGGATCTCGGCTTCCGTGCCGTTGATTGGATGCTGCAGTATATTCTGCTCGGCGCGCTCGTCGTGGTCCCGGTTTGGATCATCGCGCGCATCGCCGGCGCCGCGCGCAATAAGTCCGATTGAGGCTCGTCCAACAGACCGCACCACCCGAACGCTCAAATAAGATCGAGCACTTTTTCCGGCGGCCGGCCGATCACAGCACGTCCACCTGAGACCAGAATCGGCCGTTCGATCAGAACAGGATGTGCGGCCATCGCGGCAAAGAGATCCGCGTCGCTCGTCTTGGGATCATCGAGACCAAGCTCCTTATAGATCTTCTCCCCGCTGCGCATCATCGCGCGCGGCTTGACACCCAGGAGCTTCGCCAGACGCTTCAATGCTGCCGCGTCCGGGGGCGTATCCAAATACCGTACAATGGTGGGCTCAAGCCCCTGCTCCTCAAGCAGCGACAAGGCTTCGCGCGATTTCGAGCACCGTGGATTGTGATAGAGCGTCAGCGTCATGATGTTGCTCCGTCAAATGGCTTCGCGGCCCAGTCCTTGGCCCTGGATCCAGTCAGTTCAGACAACGATGTAATTCCCCGCGCGCGGCCTTCGCGAGCCAGGTGCGTCTTTATGCGGCCGATAAGCCCCGGACCTTCATAAATGAGACCCGTGTAGAGTTGTATGAGCGTGGCGCCCGCTTCGATTTTGGCAAGTGCGGTGTCCTCACTGTCGATCCCGCCAATCCCGATCAAGGGAACCCGCCCGCCGGTCTCACAATAAACCCGCGCCAGCATCACCGTCGCCCGGTGGAACAGCGGACGCCCCGAAAGCCCGCCGGCCTCTGCCGCATGCTCATCTGTAAGGCCGGTCCGCGACAGCGTCGTGTTGGAAACAGCAATGCCATCAACACCATATTCGACAAGCTTCCCCGTGATAGGCGCGATATCGTCTTCGACAATGTCTGGTGCAAGCTTGACGACGATTGGCCGCTCGGGCTTGCCGGCCGCAACAAGGGCGTCTCGCCGCGCCATCAACCGGCCGAGAAGCTCGTCGAGCGCCGCCGGCGCCTGCAAGTCGCGCAATCCGGGCGTGTTTGGCGAAGAAATGTTGACGACGAAAAAGGATGCCTCGTCATAGAATGCTTCCAGGCCCTTGAGGTAATCGCTGGTCCGATCGCTGCTCGTCTTGTTGGCCCCAATGTTGACGGCGATGATCTGCCCCCTCATCCGGCCCTTAAGCCGGCCCAATGTCACAACATGCCCCTCGCTGTTGAAACCCAGACGGTTGATCACGCCCCGGTCGCGAATGAGCCGGAATATACGCGGCCGCGGATTTCCGGATTGTGGCAAAGGCGTCGTCGTTCCCACCTCACAAAATCCGCAGCCCATGCCAAGCACGGCGGAAAAGACCCGCGCGTCCTTGTCAAATCCCGCAGCAATGGCGATAGGATTCGAGAATTGAAGCCCAAGTGCCCTGGTCGCAAGGATCGGATCGTCTGCCCCCCCAGCGCGCGGATAAACCCCCTGCTCCAGCGCCTTGAGCGTCAAATCGTGCGCTTCTTCCGGGTCGAGGGCGAACAGCGCCGACCGGGAAAGGTCAAAGAGCCACGTCAGCATGATGGCAGCTCCTCGGGCAGGATCGGGCGACCGTCGGACGCAAGCTCAAGCGGAACGGCCCAACGGGCGCATTGTGTTGGCAATGCAGCGTATAGATGCGGGAAAAGTTGGCCCCCACGTGATAACTCCCAACGCAACGCCGATCCTAAGTCCTCGGTCCGAAACGCAATGAGGATCAGACCGGTCTGCCCAAGAAAATGCTTTTCCAAGGTGCCCCGAAGTTGGTCTTTCGTCGAAAGGTGGATGAAGCCGTCACGCTTGTCATCCGCCGAGCCCGTGTAGGCGCCAGACTGGCGTGCCACGTCCCAGCAACGCGCCTCGGCGATCTTGAAGACCAGCGCCATACGATCTGCATGTCTTGTCATTGGGTTAGATTCCGAGCGCCGGTCATCACCTCCGCACCAGCGGTTGACATTTCAACCCTCCCGACACCCCGGCACTACAAATTCTACGGAAACGTGATGCCGAAGCAACTACGCCGGATCCCAGCGAGCGTTGCTCCGACAAAAGCCCCTACCGTGTGACGCTCGAAACGTCTAGGATCGGGGAGAACGACGAAGTGCTTTTCTAGGGGATGACCAGACCGGTGCACATTCGGGCACGTCCCGACGCGCCTTCTTGATATGATGGCCCAAGTGAACAAGTTCTGCCGGTGCACGGCCGGTGGAGTAGCGATGTTTATTTGATCAGCCGAGAACAGATGCCGAGCTAAGACGGGTTTTGGTGTGCAGGAATTTATTCGCGTACGTGTTGTCTCGGTCAAGGAACTGTTTTCAGGCGAGTTTCAGTTTAGCCTCCCGTGGTTTCAGCGAGCCTACGCTTGGTTACCAAGTGCCGTCGAACGCCTCCTGAACGATATTCTAGAGGCCATGCAACAACCGCCCGAGAAGCGCCATTACTTTCTCGGCAACATCATGCTCGCCAAAGAACCGGATCATCCGCAAACCGCACTGGTCGACGGACACCAGCGTGTGATGACACTCACAATCCTGTTCGCTGTGTTGCGTGACCTCGAGGCCGATCCCGAACACCGCGCGCGTCTCGAAAAAATGATATCAGGCCCCACCTACCGGCTCGTCCCCCAAGAGAGCCTCCGCGACTTCTTAGAGCGCCACGTTCAGCTACCCAACGCGACAGAGCGCGACCCGGATGAAGATCTTGTGCTCCTATCCGAAACAGAACGAAACATCATTGAGAACCGGGAGCGGCTCAAGAAGGAGCTGACCAGCGACGGCATTACGGGCGACACCCTCAGGCAACTTGCTGAATTCCTCACGGAACGCTGCTTCATAACGGCTTCGATCGTACCTGATGAGGACGAGGCCTGGCGCTTCCTTCAGATCGAGGAGCGCACGCGCCACAGCTTCAATCCAACGAATCGCGCCAAAGCAAGCCTGCTCGCCATCGTGCCCAAAGACGAACGCGAACGCTGCCGGGAATCCTGGGAGCGTGCAGAGCACGCCGTCGGCAGCGACGACATGTACGCGCTCCTCGGACACATCCGCGCTCTTAAGACGCGCAAAAGATCCGAAAAGCCTGCCGAGACCGAGCTCGCACTCATCGCTCGCCTCAACCGTGACGGCCTCTACTTCTTCGAGCGCGAATTGGAGCCGGCTGCAAATCTCCTTGCCGACATTCGGCGCAGAACCGCTGGTAGGGCAGACCAGCGGAAAGAAATCAACACGACGCTCGAATACGCAACATGGATCGCACCACAGGTATGGCTCCCGTTGGCACTCCGCTGGCTGGAAGTACGCGGCGAGGACAAGGAAACGGCGCTATTCTGTTCGCAAGTCGAGCGGCTTATTTGGATGCTCCGCCTCGCGGGCCACGACGCGACAAAACAACAACGGTTCGTTTTCCGCATTCTATCAGACATCGACAAAGGATTGCTGGTCGCAGAGATGGCCGATCTCGAAATCAGCAAGCAGGTAAAGAAGGACGCGCTTGCAAGCCTTCGCGCGCATACATTCGACGCCCGCCGTTACGCCACACGGACATTACGGCGGGCGAGCGCAGCCATGGGACAAGATCCGGGGCCGAGAAATCCCAAAACCTGTACCGTAGAGCACATTCTGCCCTCGGGTTGGCTAGCAAAAAGCGGATGGCGCAAAGACTTCAAGACACCCAAAATGGTCAAAGCGAATGCCCACAAGCTCGGCAACCTGACATTTCTCTCCGAAAAGCATAACAGGGCCGCGGCGAGCAAAGACTGGGACGAAAAGCGCGCTGTCTATGCCCAATCGGACTTCATCTTGACCAAAGAGTTGGCGAACATCCAAGATTGGAATGAAAAGGCCATCGACGAGCGCACGGAGCGGCTCATCGGTGTGCTGCTAAAATCCTGGGACTTGCCAGCTTAAGCAGACCAGCGCCGACAGCACGTCGTTGAGCCGGAGTTTTCGTAAACAAGAGGGACGCGCGAGCACATCCACGACCCGTGTCTTACGCCGCCTTGACGAGCTCGCCTTTAAGAGCCCTGGCAATCAACGCGCGCGTCTCCTCAACGCCATAGAGCGCAATGAAGGAGCCGAAGCGCGGTCCCTTCTTCTCGCCCAGAAGCACCTCGTAAATTGCGTTGAACCACGCATTTGAAACACCGGGCCGCTCCGGCGTCGCCCCTTTGGCTGAGTGGTCCTGATAACGCTCTACGGACCGGCCAACGTCGTACAACAGCGTCTGCAGCTCCTCCGCCGTCGCATTCGGACCGGCTTCAGCAAGAGCATCCGACAACGCCGTGAGAGCCGCCACTTCCACGTCGTCGGGTTTGCGGAAGACTTTCTTCGGGCGCACGAAATCCTGATAGTAGCGAACCGCGTATTCCGCCAGATGGTCAAGCAGTGGATACCGATCCGCACTGGCATCACCAGCATGACGGCGAATAAAGCCCCACAGAACTTCTTTATCCTCAGCGTTCGAGGCCGCCACCAAGTTCAGCAGAAGAGCAAACGAAATGGGAAGCTCCTGAGAGGGCGGTTGTCCCGCATGAATGTGCCACACGGGATTGTCGATCTTCGCCTTCGCTTCCTGCTTGGAATACGCCGCAATAAACTGCAGATACTCGTCGACGGCCCGCGGAATGACATCAAAGTAGAGCCGTTTCGCACTCTTCGGTTTTTGGAACATAAAGAGCGACAGACTTTCGGCCGGCGCATACGTGAGCCACTCGTCGATCGTGAGACCATTGCCCTTCGACTTTGAGATCTTCTCGCCCTGATCGTCGAGGAACAGCTCGTAGACGAAGTGCTGAGGCGCTTTCCCACCGAGTATGTTGCAAATCTTGTCGTAGATGACCGAGTTTGTCTGATGGTCCTTGCCGAACATCTCGAAATCGATGCCGAGCGCCGCCCAGCGCATGCCGAAATCGGGCTTCCATTGTAGCTTTACGTGCCCACCGGTCACCGGAAGCGTCACATCAGTTCCGTCTTCATCCGCAAACGTTATCGTGCCGGCCTTGGCGTCGACGGCCTTCATCGGCACATAGAGGACTCGGCCCGACGTCGGAGAAATCGGCAGGAATGGGCTGTAGGTCGCCTGCCGCTCCGGTCCAAGCGTCGGCAGCATCACAGACATAATCTTGTCGTAGCGCTCAGCAGCACGCAAAAGCATCGCATCAAACTTGCCCGATTTGTAATAGTCGGTCGCGCTAGCAAACTCATATGAGAAGCCGAACGTATCCAGGAAGCGGCGCAGCATTGCGTTGTTGTGATGACCGAAGCTCTCGTAATCTCCACCGAACGGATTGGGAACCGACGTCAATGGCATATGCAGGTAAGGCGCAAGCGCGTCCTTATCCGGTACGCTATCCGGAATCTTGCGCATGCCATCCATGTCGTCGGAAAAACAGATAAGCCTGGTCTTGACCTTACCTTCCGTCAGCGTCTCGAAGGCATGACGGACCATACTCGTCCGCGCAACCTCTCCGAAGGTTCCGATATGCGGTAGGCCCGACGGCCCGTAACCGGTCTCGAAAAGAACAACCTTGTCCTTGCCGCCCTTCAAAACCTCAATCCGCTTCTGCAACCGGCGCGCCTCTTCAAACGGCCAGGAACGTGCGTCCTTAGCCGCTGCAAAGAGGGCGGGATCAAGCTTCGACGACTTCGTTTTGCGGCGTGTGGGCATCACTTCTAACAGGCGAGTTGAACGGGCGCGCACCCTAAGTTGCGGTGCTAAGGCCGTCAATTCGCAGCAGTTTGCCGCGCGCACCACACCGGTCCCCGGAGACGGCCCCAAGCGGCCGTTGCAGATTCGCTAACCCACCTTCCACTCAGAAAGGCTCTGCAACCAACACAGCTCGAGATCCTTATCAGCGATTTGGTTCATATGAATCAGGACGTTGGAGCAAAAACCTGCTATGATTCGGCAACTGCGATTCGTTGTGTGCGGATCCAAATTCAGCTGACGTTTTGAACGGGTACCGGGAGGCCGCTTTCTGGTTTGCTCCCGGATTCTTGATTCGTTGCACGTGTTTCCCACCGCCGAGAACCGGGGTTACGGATGCTGCAAAGCGGAACATCAACAGCCACCGGGCTCGTGCCGGTCCTGCGCTACCGCGATGTCGCAACAGCCACAGATTGGCTGTGCCGAACCCTCGGTTTCGAGTTTCATCGCCAAGTGGAAGATGAAGACGGCGACCCAATCTATGTCCAGTTGCGCTGTGGCCAAAGCCTGGTGATCCTGGTCCCCGTCGGTCAGTCCGACCTCGACGGCGTGATGTGCCAGCCGGACGAGGCCGGCGGGCTCGAGACCCAGGCCTGCTACGTTGTCGTCCCTGACGTCGTGGCCCATCACGCAACTGCGATGGCAGCGGGTGCCACGATCGTCCTAGACCTGACGGAGGACGACGCAGGAAGCTGGGGCTATTCCTGCCGCGATCTTGAAGGCCACGTCTGGAGCTTCGGCGCCTACGATCCGACGGACTCCGCCACTCTGGCAGACGCGGACCAGGCCGGGAGGATTTCGCCAGGCATCACAACGGGCGCACCGGCAACACACATGGACGCTTGGTCGACCGACATATTTGCCAGCAATCCATCCGCACGCACCACGTGGCTCAAGCGCGGCGCAACGGTCGCCGCCTGCCTTCTCATAATGGGTGGGGCGCTTGCGCTCATGAATAACGGCTCTAGCGACGGCCCCATAGCGGATCGCGCCGAAGCAAAGATTGCCGAAACCGACGAAGCGGATCAACACGACACCCGATTAGAAGACCTGACCATGCTGCAACGCCAGCTCGCGACCGAACGCGCTGGCCGCGCCGGATCCGAGAACGCCGCCGCAGAGGCCCAGATGGCGCTCAAACGCCTCCGCCAACAACTGGGCGCTGCACAGCAACGGATCCACGAACAGAAAACCCAGCTTGCTGCCGAGCGACAGGCGCGCAAGAAAGCCGAACAGCGCCGCACCGCACTCGCCGATAAGCTTCGCGCGCACCAAAAGACCGCCGCCGACAACGGGCAGAAATTGCTGGACAAACACGGCATCACGACCACACCGGATCGGAGCAAGAAAACGTCGAAGCCGGCTTCGACCAAAACAAAAGACGCGAGGAAAGACGGCCCTAAGAGAGCCGCGGCCAAACCCGTAACAACGCCTGCCAAAACGCAGACAACGGCCTCCATCGGCAAACCAGAGGAAACGAAGCCCTCCAGAAAGGCCGCCAGCCCCAAACAGGCGCCCAAGAGTACGACCGACAAGAAGGCGTCGTATGCCGCGGTTCCAAAGAAGAAGACGCAAACAACAAAAAATAGGACCAAGCGTCGCAGGACCTCCTCAGTCCCTGGCGGCGCAAGCGAACCCTCAAATCCCTGGAATGAGGACCGCTGGCCCTTTAGCGCTTGGTAGCACCGACCCGCAGCGAACGCGTAATCCGACTTTTAACTACGGTCGGCCCGCGGAAACGCCGGCCACGCCGACAAATGCGGCAACGGCATTTGCCGCCTCAAAAAGATTATCGCTAAACGTCTCACCCGAACGCGCGCGTGGCTTGAAGTCATGATCGCCATCTCTCAACCAAGCGAATTCGATTGTGTCCGCAAGCGACAGCGATTCAACCTCCGCACGCCCTCCGAAAGGATCACGTTCGCCCTGAACGATGAGTGCCGGACAGGCGAGCGTCTCAAGATGAGCCGTACGCAACGCTTGAGGTTTCTTCGGCGGATGGAACGGATAGCCGAGACACACAAGCCCGGAGATATGGCCCGAATGGAATTCCGCATCTGCAGCGAGGCTGGCAGCGCGGCCGCCCATCGACTTGCCACCGATCCATAGTCGCTGATCCTGGCGCATCGAGGCGCGGAGCCTCTCAATGGCCGCAACAAATTCGGGAATAAGCGCCGCAATCCTGGGCGGTGGCCGCCGCGGCCCGCCCGTACGACGCGCAGCCATGTATGCAAATTCAAAACGGCTTGTTGCCACGCCGCGTTGTGCCAAGAGCTGGCAAAGCTCCTCAAGAAACGGGCTGGTCATGGGCGCGCCCGCGCCATGGCCCAGAAGCAGTCGCGCCGCCGCTGCGCCGGGCCCCAAATTCAACAAATCCATCACCCTGCCCCTTAACATGCCAAGCACGGGACTAGAAAAATTATCACGCCAACATGGCGAACTCGTCATTTGCGCAGCCGGCGGATCCCGTGCAACCTTTTAGCAAGAATGTGAATCGGGAGACGACCGTGCTGTCCTTCGAACAGCTTGACGAGACTTGGATCAGGTTCGCCGCATTCGCCATTGTGTTTGTGCTGGTGGCATGTCTAGAGCTGCTAAGGCCAAAACGCCACCTGCGTGCGCGCAAAGACCGGCGGTGGCTGACAAATCTCACAATCGTCGCCCTCGACAGCCTGATCGTGAGGGGGATGGCAATGTTGTCGGTTCCCCTCGCCGCGCTCGCAGCCGCGTATTATGCCGAGCGTCAAGGTATCGGCCTCCTCAACGTGCTGGATGCACCGCTTTGGCTCAACGTTTTCCTCACCGTCATCCTTCTCGACTTTGCCATTTGGTTGCAGCACGTCATTTTTCACAAAATTCCGCTTCTTTGGCGCTTGCATCAAGTGCACCACGCGGACCCGGACATTGACGTATCGACGGCGCTTCGTTTCCATCCGATCGAAATCGCCGCATCCATGATCTGGAAAATCGTTTGCGTGCTGACGCTCGGCGCGTCTGCGGCCGGCGTCCTCCTGTTTGAAGTCATCCTCAACGCTTGCGCAATGTTCAGCCATGCCAATCTAGACTTGCCCGCGAGGTTGGATCGCATCGTGCGTAAACTGATCGTCACGCCGGACATGCATCGCGTTCATCACTCCGTCCTTAGGCGCGAGCACGACTCGAACTACGGGTTCAATCTGTCAATCTGGGATCGCCTCTTCGGGACCTATCGGGACCAGCCCGAGGCGGGCCATCAGGGCATGACAATTGGCCTTCCGCCCTACCAGTCCGAGGCGCCGACCCGCTTGAGCTGGAGCCTTCTGTTGCCTTTTCAACGGCTTCCACCGCAGTGAGAGCAGCCGTAATTTTGCCCTCGGGCGCATTAAGGTGTACATGTCGTTGTGATTTGAGATCACGAGCGGGATTCGCATGCCACACGCGCGAACAAGTGTGCTCGCACTTCTGATCGCTGTCCCGTGCGCCGCGGGTCTGGCGCAATCGCCAGAACAGCCTAAAGAAATTCTGCCTTGGCTGCCGAGCGGTGCAGTCGAATGGCCGCCCCTCCCCGTCCAAAAACCCAAAGCTGAAGCCGCCAAAGCAGCAGCAAGACAAGACGCATCCAAGAAGAAGGCAGAGACCAAGAAGAAAGAGCGCATACCTGCGAGGAAGCTCTTCGGCGGTAAGAAGCTGGCAGCAGCACTCAAACCGCGCGTGCATGGCGGCTATGCGAAAGGCTGCCTCGCAGGCGGCAAGCGACTTGCCCCCACAGGACCCGCGTGGCAGGCCATGCGCCTCTCCCGCAACCGCAACTGGGGTCATCCCAAGCTCGTTGCCCTCGTCGAACGCCTCGCCACGGAATCTCAGGCCAAGGACAACTGGCCCGGACTGCTTGTCGGCGACCTTGCCCAGCCGCGCGGCGGGCCCATGCTCTCCGGTCATAAGAGCCATCAGGTCGGTCTCGATGCCGACATCTGGTTCAAACCGATGCCCAAGTTCACAATCCCGATTCCCGATCGCGACAAATTCGAGCCGCTTCTATTGACCAAGGCCAACGGAACGGAAGTGATCAAAGCCAACTGGAACGACGGCTTTATGCGCGTCGTCAGACGTGCGGCATCCTACCGGGAAGTCGAACGCATCTTTGTGCACCCCGCCATCAAGAAAAAGTTTTGCGAGTTGTCTGGTGACGACCGCGCTTGGCTTGGAAAGGTACGCCCCATTTGGCTGCACAATTATCATTTCCATGTGCGCATGCGCTGCCCGAAAGATTCCCCCGGATGTAAGAAGCAAACACCACCGTCAGGTGACCACGGTTGTGGCAAAGAACTCGAACATTGGCTCAAGCTTGTCTCAAGGCCATCCAAACCAGCGCCCAAGCGCAAGACCCCAGCCAAACCGGTGCGCAAACGCGAGATTTGGATCGAACAGCTTCCTGGCGCGTGCAAAACCGTCCTGGCGGCCGACGACGCCAAACCAGACACACAGACAGCGGAAACGCCGGCAAAAGACAAAAGCAAAGCCGTCAAAACAGCAACGCCTCAGTAATAGGTTCCTTGCGGCGCCTCACCCGCACAACCCCAATCCGGTTAGCGCGCCAGCCCTGTGAGAAAGATAAAGCCGGAATAGCCGCTCCGGATCTCGCGTTCCACGATGCCAATGAGCTCGGCCTTAATGTTGGTCGCATAGCGCGAGAACACAGTCTCGATCGCTTCGGGGGTCAGATGCAAAACGGGGAATGGACGGCCGCTCACCTCATAGCCCCCCGAGTGCACCAGAAAGGCGGCACACAGCATTCCGCCGGATCGCACGCAGCGTGCAAAGGATTCACAGGCCGCCTCGAACTCGCTCATTTCTCCGGTGATTGATTCAGCGCAGAAGAACATGGTGGCGGCGTCCCATTGCTGCAAGGGCAGATCAAACACGGAACCCTGCTTGACCACGGCCTTGGCCCTGAGGTCGGCCATGGGACTGTCGGGAAGTTGCCATGGGCTTCCATAGGCCTCCCGCGTCACACGCCAGAAATGCTGCCATTGCGGGCGCAAATCTTCGCGCGCAATGTCCTCCTTAAGCCAGCGGACGTTGCTTTCCGCGAACTCCCACGCCGTTAGACTGCGCGCACGTGGAAGCGCGCAAAAGAAGGGTATGAGATTCGGACCAGTGCCGACATCAATGATGTCAAGTTTGCCAGACGGAGGCGGCGCCGTCTTTAACGCGTCAACGGCGCACTTGATAACAAGCTCATCATCGGGATGCGGTTCGCCATAGTAGTGCTGAAAATAGGCTTCCGAGTCGAACAGCGCCCATTGATAGTCGGCGTTGCGCGTTTTGGCGCCGGCTTCATCCTTACCGCTACGTGTGGAGTCTGACATTGCGTCCTGCGCCGTTGTGCTCCCTTCACTACAGTCTCACAACACGAGAGGAAAGCAAAGACAGACAGCGACAGACTAGAGACCTGTCTCGACAGCCTTACGCTCTTGATCGCCCCTCCACGTATCGACGCGAGCCAATTTATGGCTCTCCAGATAACAGTCCAAATCTTCGACACTGAGCGGCTTTGCAAAATAATAACCCTGCAGCTCACTGCAGCCGAGCGCTGTCATCTTTCGTGCTTCGGATTCCGTTTCAACGCCTTCGGCGACGAGATCCATCCCGAGACCCCTTCCCAGCGCCACCACTGCGCGGACGATCTTCTGATACCCTATCGATTTCGACATCCCGCTCACAAATGATCGATCGATCTTGATCTTATCGAAGCGGAAGTTGGTGAGATACGCCAGGCTTGAATATCCGGTACCAAAATCGTCGAGCGCGGTCCTGAAACCCATGTCGTAGATCACACTGAGTGCATTGGTCGTCCGTTCAGAAGATTCAAGCAGTACGCCCTCTGTGATCTCGAGAACGAAACGCCGCGGATCTACACCATGTGCCGCGACAAGACCCCGCAGTTTGTCCAAGAAATCAACTTGCTTGAACTGGACGGGTGAGAGGTTTACCGAAACCTCCAAGTCCGGCCATCTTGCCGAATCCTGCATGACCCGGGCGAGTACCCACTCACCCAGCTGCGGCATCAAACCGGACCGCTCAGCCACAGGAATAAATGCCCCGGGGGAAATTTCACCCTTTTCCGGATGCGCCCATCGAAGCAAAGCCTCGACCCCCGAAACACTGCCCGAGGAGGCCGCTATAATTGGCTGGTAAACGAGATGAAATTCGTTTTGCACGATGGCGCGCTGTAAATCGAGTTCCATCTCACGGCGCTCGAAGACTTCGTGCTCCATTTCCCATGAAAAGAGAATAGCCCGCTTTCTTCCACGCTTCTTGGCTTCGTAGAGTGCAATATCCGCATGCCGCAAGAGTTCACTCTCCGTCGAGCCATGCTCCGGCGCAACGGCAATGCCGACAGAAGCTGAAACATTGTAGACCTGACCTGCAAACTCTAAAGGCGCCTCAAACGCCTTTGCCACACGTTCCCCCAACGCCGCGCCCGATTGATGCTTGCCCGCTGTCCAAAGCACGGCAAATTCATCCCCACCATACCGGGCCAGGAAATCGCTGGCGCGCAGATGGCTTTGTAGACGCGCCGCCACAGCTCTGATCAAACTGTCGCCGGCATGGTGTCCAAGCGTATCGTTGACATCTTTGAAGTTATCGAGGTCGATGAAAGCAACAATGGCCTTATTGTCTCGTGATGTTACGTCAACAACTTCGAGCGTCTCGCGCAGTTTTTCGACAAAGTGGACCCTATTTGGAAGCCCGGAGAGCGAGTCATGGCGCGCTGCGTACAGCGCCTGTGCCTGGCTGCGCGCGAGCGTTGATGATGTCTTGTGGAGCCGGCCAAGGATGCCGCTGGCAAGCCCCCCCACACCCAGAAGACCGGTCGCAACAAGGGGGAGAATGACGCCGAGAAGCACGCCTCCGGGTCGTTGCGGCGTCCAGACAAAGTAACCCGCACTTGTACCGTCATCTCCTTGCAACGCCTCGGATGCCGAATGAATAGACGAACCTGGCTCGGCATGGATGGAAAGGTCGTTCATCAAGAGCGTTTTCGCGATGGTCGAGACGAAATCCTCGTTAATGTGCCGAACGCTGACCAGAATGTTCGGATTTTCCGTGAGCAGGTGCATATCCGTGTTTGGCAAGATGGTGATAGCTGTCACGAGCGACATCTTTTCGTTGACCATAACAATATGGCCGCTCCATCGCGCCAACTCTACGGTTCCGGCCCAGATACTGTACGTATTCTGATCCGTGCCGAATGTATCGAGACGTGCTTTTAGCTTGGACGAGCCCTTCTTCTGCACTTCGTCGACAACCGCCTCTACTTCTTCCCGGCGGCTCTCAAAAAAAGACGGCTCAACCATTTCGGCGCCAGCAAACGCATAAAGCGGCCGCTTCTTAGCATTCAGAATGTAGACTTCGTCGTGCCCGTATGTTTCGGTCAGAAACACGCCGAAGTTAGCATTCGTGAATTCGATATCGACGCGCTCGTCAGTAATCTTAGTGACGGAATCATCCCACCAAGCGACACTCTTTTGCTCGCTCAGCATGCGCCCGATGCTCCGTTCGAGCGAATTCTGAAGAAGTTTCCGCTCGCGCTCAACGGCGCTCGCGTTGGAAGAAGACCCGGCGTAGATAATGATCGCAAGTAGCGACAGGCCGAACACCACCAGGCTCACGGCGGTCATGGTGGCGAGCCTGTGGAACTCGGCCTGAAATTGCCTACGATGCGAAGAGTCGTCGTTGCTATGCATGTCTGAAATCCCTACCCAGCAACGCCGTAATACACGCATAGGTTGAAAATTTTCTCACCGTCCGCGGGTGGCTTCTACATCCGTACGGCACACACGTCTCAATGATCCTGAACTGATCAGAGAAAAAACAGTTTGTTATCTAATTTACTTTAAATTTTAACCTTAACATGAGGGTGATGCGCGCATTAAGGTTGCCAAATCGTAAGAACTCCTATATCAACCTTAAAATGTATTTGGCTCGGGGGCCTCACGACCAGATTCAGCAGCCAGAAGGCGGTGTGCAACCCGAGACCTGCGTATATTCTGTAGCGAGTTTCGAATAATGCACGACGTCATTCCGCTTGCCCCAGCTTCGCGCTCCTCCTTACAGATTGTTCCAAGATTGCCCGCGAGCCAGGCAACGCGGTCGGCCTCTGAAGCAAAGCTCCCAAATCTCGTCATCAGGACCCGGGCCGACAGCCCCGAAATAAGCAAGGCTGCAGGCGTCATCGAGCACGCAACCTGGAATTCACTGAGCTTCCTCAACTACACGCAGGCTCATTACGAACATTACTTCGGAATACTCGAAACCTACGCCGACTATCAGCTGTGTCTCATAGACGTTGATGTCGGCTACCCAATGGTCTCGGCCAATTGTGTTCCCATACATGTCGCAGACGACGAGGAATTACCGCCGGAGGGATGGGACTGGATCGTAGAGCGGGCCGCAGAAGGAACGAGACGAGGCAACTTAAACACACTTGGATTGCTCGCCGTGTCCGTGCTGCCGGCTTACCGCTCCATGGGATATGCGAGCCTCATGATCCGCGCCTCCCTGGATATGGCCGCGGCCCGCGGAATACCCCGGGCGGTCGTAGCCATTCGCCCGTCCGCCAAGGCACGGCACCCCCGCATACCCATTCGCGAATACATAAACTGGACCGATGCCTTCGGGCGCCCATACGATCCTTGGTTAAGAACCCACTTTAGTTGCGGTGCAAAGCTGATCGGACCCTGCGACCGCTCAATGGTGATCGAAGAACATATCGGTTTCTGGGAGACCTGGTCCGATCAAAAGTTCGAAAAGACGGGGTCCTACGAGGTCAAAGGCGCACTGGTTCCCATCGACATTGACGTCGAACGGCGCTTAGGCCGCTACGAGGAGCCCAATATTTGGGTCAACTACACAATCGAGAGCAATTAGTCCGCCTCATGAGCCCAGCATCATGAGACAACATCAACATCCTTGCTGGGAACGGAAAAGGGGCCCCTCGGGGCCCCTTTTTTGATCCTGCAGGACGTACGCTTACGAGCCAGCGCGAACGCCCGTTGAGGAAGCGCAAGAAACACCTGTGCCACCAAGCCCGCAATAACCGTTCGGAACCTTCGCCAGATATTGCTGGTGGTAGTCTTCAGCAAAATAGAACGCGGGAGCCTCGCGGATCTCAGTAGTCACCGCACCATAGCCGGCCGCCTTGAGACGCGTCTCGTAATCTTTCTTTGAGGCCTCCGCCAACAGTCGTTGCGCATCCGTCGTCCAATAGAGGCCCGACCGATACTGCGTGCCGACGTCATTCCCCTGACGCATGCCCTGGGTCGGATCGTGGCTCTCCCAGAAGGTCTTAAGAAGCGTCGCATAGCTCACCGTCTCCGGCTCGAAGACCACCAGCACAACCTCATTGTGCCCGGTGCGGCCAGAACAAACCTCCTCATAAGTCGGGTTTGGCGTGTGACCGCCTGCATAGCCGACGGCGGTCAGCCAAATGCCGTTGCCAAGCTCCCAGAACTTTCGTTCAGCACCCCAGAAGCACCCCATCCCGAATATCGCCGTCTCGGTGTTTGCCGGATAAGGGCCCTGCAACGGCCGGCCGAACAGGAAGTGCTCGGATGGGCCCAAAATGGGCACATTTCGGCCCGGAAGCGCCGCTTCCCGTACCGGGATTCCCAGCGTCTTGTTGCGAAAAAGCATGATGTCACCACAGTTGGGTTTATGGGAAGCCGAATGGCTGGACGGGACATGGCCCCACCCTGTTATAGTACGCAGAAACCTGCCCCGCGTGTCGAACGCGACCTTCACGTTTTCGGGAACGGGGGCAGCCGGAACATGCCTGGTGCCGGTTGGCGAGCATGTAGAGAGGAGACGCGCGATGGCCGATGACACTCAGACATCCGAAGCCAGCCCAGAAGGCAAACATAAGAACATAATTTACAGAGCAAGCGGCGCGCGTAAAACCATCTTCTCGTTCCTTTTCCTGATCCTTCTCCCCTTCTTTATCAGCCTGCCGGCCATGCTGATCATGCGGCTGCAGAACGGACTCATCAGCGATGCGATCGGTCACGCAATCATGGCAGTGGCCTTCACGCTTTTGATGATTCTGATCCTCTACGAACTCATCTTCTCCTTGCGAGCCCGTATCGAGCTTGGAGAGAAGAAGGTCCACATGACCTTGCCGGCGGCACGCGGCCCAACGCCAAAGATGCGTTATAAATCGTACGACATACCTTACGAAGACATCCAGACCGTTGAGACCCGTCGCGAAATCTATGGTCGCACGGTCGCACCGGTCTTGCTCCAGGGTGCGCGGATCGTCACCAAAAACGGCGACAAGATTCCTATCGGATACGTGAGCGAGGCAAATGTCGATCCCACATTCCCCTATCCGGAAATTGCGCGCCAAATCGCTGAGCGGGCCCGTCTCCCCCTCATTAACCGTGGCAACGTATGGCGCTCGTTCCGTCGCAAGTTTCTGGGTTTTGGAGTAAAGAGCTCCGACGAGTCTGACATCGTCGACGACACGCAGATCGCCTCACTCAATCGCGGTCATAAGAATTTTGTGGGTGCGCTTATTTGCGGACTGTTGGTCCTGCTCGCGTTGGGTGTGGTCCAAGATCTGTCATCCGACCTGCCGATCGGCCAAACAGCGTCTGCAATTGTCAACAACTGATCGCACGACGAGCATCATCCTCATGACGCTCCGGACCCTGTTTGCGGCAGCACCGCGGCACACTTCAATTCGCGTAGATGTCAATGGTCTTGCGGCGACGCCCAGCAACACCGGCGACCAGCGCCAGAAGGCCGAACAGCACAAACGTAGGCCATGCGATCGCAACACCAATCACGTTGTCCCACAACCACGAACCAGCAGCCGATTTCGAGATTGCCGCTTTCGCACCTTTGAGAGAAGCCGGCGACAAGCCCTCCCAGTGCTCCGTCACCGACGTAGCCTGAAGTGCACCACCCGCTGAGATCATTGGGGTCAGGTCGGCAACAAGCGCGATAACTGCGATCAACAAGAACAGACTCGACAAGAACCGGAATGCTGCGCGAGGAATAAGAGGCACCGCGAAAAGAGCCACAAGAACAATCGCCGCGGCCGGCGAGATCAGAACCCAGGTTCCGATCACAGCTATGCCGGAAATGGCAATGGTCACAAGCAACCAATTCAGTCTCATCACGGTCCTCATAAACGAGCTTTGCCCTCCCCGCCTAGCGCCAAGGAAGGGCGTGCGCAAGGCATTGACACAACAATCCCGGCAATCGGACGGCCAGCCGATGGGGCGGTTGCGCAGACAGGCGATCTGGCTATAGTGCGCCGCTTCCCAGGTGGTACGGAGAGATGGCCGAGTGGTTTAAGGCGCACGCCTGGAACGCGTGTGTAGGGGAAACTCTACCGTGGGTTCGAATCCCACTCTCTCCGCCAACCGTACTTACCTCATAGAATCTCTGGACGCCTCCCGACACCTCAAAAGGTAAGCGCTCACAGTTGGTTCGTACCGATGTTTCATGTGCACGAAAGCCCACCGACGCTTGCAGAGCCCTACCTCAGCGCGTGCAAAAAGGTGGACAGAAAACGGGATTGGCATTTGGCAGGTGAGATGTGGCGAACTCAAACGCACCGACATCAATCTTCGTGAAGCAATGCCGGCAAGTATTGCCATAGGATTGGCAGAGTGAGACAAACATTCCGCGACATCATTTGATGAGCTTGATGGGGCTCTAGGAAACCGATTGCGACGAAGGAGATCGACATGGACGCACTGCTCACAAATCTGCGCAATACTGTTGCTGCCGGTTTTGTACTAACACTCATTCTCTACGTTCTCGTACGGCTCTTTTTGGGCTCGGGCATCGGTCTAGATAGTGCCGACTGGTGGGCATTCCTATTTCGCTGGTTGCACGTCATCAGTGGCGTCATGTGGATAGGGTTGCTGTGGTACTTTAACTTTGTGCAGATTCCCAACATGGGCAACATTCCCGACGAGCAAAAACCAGCTATTGGCAAGGTCATTGCGCCGGCTGCCTTATGGTGGTTTCGCTGGGCTGCAATGGCGACAATCGTGACGGGCCTGATCGTAGCCTGGATGAACGGTTATCTGTGGGGTGCTCTGACCTTTGGACTGGCAGATAATGGGAGCAGCACGCCGATTGGCATTGGCATGTGGCTTGGCATCATCATGTGGTTCAATGTGTGGTTTGTCATCTGGCCAAATCAACAGAAGGCACTCGGACTCATAGACGCCAGCGCCGATGAGAAAGCGGCGTCAGCAAAAACGGCAATGCTGTTCTCGCGGACAAATACGCTTCTTTCTGTCCCCATGCTGTTTTTCATGGTGGCCATGTCCCACGGTGGCGTGACCTGAGATCCAGGATCAGCGGACAACCTGATCATTTGGGGTGGGGCGTGGCAGGATTCGCCATGCCCTACCAAATGATGCCAGTTTTTATGTTGCCATCGCGCCCAAAGCCCTCTCCAGTATTCAATGCGCACCTTTGGAATTTTGCGCACACGCCTGACGTTTGCCCCAATGGCCGCTTCCGACCCTCAGCTGGTCCTTGCTTGCGCAACGTGGCATTTCCGTCCGCTATCAGGGGGTAAAGCGGACATCGCGCGGACATGATGGTGAGGCCTGCTCAAGCCCTAAAGCGGAGGTCGCTCGGTCGGCAGAACCTTACAGACAAACGGCCGCCTTATTCCGCTCTTAACTTTGTATTGTTTCAGCCACATCTCCGCCATTCTCACGTGGACAGCCAAACCTGGCTCGTCCAAACGTGCGCAAGACACGCATATTTCCTTCCAACTTCTATGGCTACTTGATCTGCATCACGAAAGATAAATTCCCAAATTCTATGGTTCCTTGCTCTGCATAATGAGAAACGAAAGAGACGTAACGCCGCCTGCAATGCACGCAGCAGGAGTCAAAGAAGGAAACGTCATGGACGATGATCGGGGCGCTCGAAAAACCGAAGAGCCGTATCAATTTCCCTCCGACGAACTGGAAGCCATAAAGGGCGAATTCCACGCCTCGGCCCAACGGGCGTACTTGATGTACGCGATCAGGTGGACAATCGGATTGGCCCTCACTTGGCTAATCACCTCGTATTGGCCGCAGCTGCATTGGCTCTGGTGGATCACCCTCATCGCCGCGGCCCTTTCTCTCGTGTTTCTACTGATTGGAGATTACGCAATCCGACAGAAAGTTGCTCAATCCGAAGCGCGCATGACAGAAATCAGAGACTCTATAAGAGACTACGATGACAGCGATTCTGACGTGCGCTGACGATTCCAGTTCGACATCGATCACTAGCCTAGGCGGGGGCCATGAACTAATATTGCATTGGACCATGCGGTGGGGGCCGCAAACGGCCACCCACTAATCTGAGGCAAGTCAGTATCGAATGTAGGGCTTCACCATGTTCATGCCACCTGAATACGCCTGGGCCGAACCGGTCATAATCGCCGCCATCATCGTCTTCTTAGTTTCGTGGATCGGCAACGGGATCCTGTTTGGTAACAAGTTCCTCAATGCCTTGATGACAGCCGTCGTGTTCGGCGTGATCTTCGGTGCGCTCGCCTACTTCAAGATCGCGACGCTTTCGATCGACATCCCGAACTATGGACCGACACCCGCTGCCACGGAAGCGCCGGCAGAAGAACCATCCGGACCTCCTGCCAATCCAGTCCGAACAGTCCCCTCGAATTGACAGACGTCACACCGTTCAAACGGTACACACCACGTCCACCTGCCAGCTCCATCGGCCGGCTGAAGATCTACTTCGCGGTCAAAAAATTCGATCCGCTTTGGATTTCGATCTGCCCATCCGTTTCTGCTTCATCCTTAAGGTCGATTCCGGACACCCGACGGCTCAGGGCCTGCTCCAGGAGATAGTCCAGCTTCTGGGCCGCGCGCACAAACGAAAGACCCTCGGGACGCACATTGGAAATGCAGTTTCGCGCCTCGTCCGTTGTACCCACCCGCGGCCGGTACGTCATATAAAGTCCGATACTGTCCGGCGAACTCAGTCCAGGCCGCTCCCCGATGATCATGACGGCCACCTCAGCACCGAGCAGCTCTCCAACCTCGTCTCCCAGCGCAACGCGGGCATTCTTCGCAACCGTGATCGGTGCCAGATTCAAACCCCGCGTTTTCAACGCCGGAAGTAGCACGTCCAACAGCCTTATTGCGTTCGCGTCGATGGCCGTCGCCGAAAGACCGTCACCTATAATCAAGGCGACATGATAGGGACGTTTCGGCTTGCCCAACGCCCGCAACGCCTCACGCGAATCGTCATCGAGCGCGCGACCGAGATCAGGCCGCTGGAGATAGATGGCACGCGACGTCCCCCGGCTCCGGATCTCCATAACCGTTTGCCCCTGAGCGCGAAGCCAGTCCACCAATGTGCGCGTATCAAGCTCAAGATGCACCGCTTTGCGCGCACGGGCGTGGGCCAGCTGAAAGTCCAGATGCGGTCGGGTCGGAAGACTGGTGCCGCTGCGCCCAAGCGCAATCCGCGCAGACGTGTAACGCCGCAAGCTCTCCCATGGATTGCCGATAACCGGTGTCTTTGCGCGATCCGGCATTTCACCCTCACACTATGACGTCAATTGGCTCCAAGCGCTTTGCGGAAGGGACGCGGAACATCCGTCGCGAGTTGCAGGTCGCCCCCTGCTTCGAAGATTCCGGCCGTTTCGAGCCAGCGCTCGAATTCAGGTGCAGGTTTCAAACCCAGCGCACGACGGACATAAAGCGCATCGTGAAACGACGTGGCTTGGTAGTTGAGCATAATGTCGTCCGATCCGGGGATACCCATAATAAATGTCACCCCTGCGACGCCGAGCATGGTCAGAAGACCATCCATGTCATTCTGATCGGCTTCGGCATGATTCGTGTAGCAAATGTCACATCCCATCGGCAGACCCAAGAGCTTGCCGCAGAAATGATCCTCCAAACCTGCACGAATTATCTGTTTTCCGTCGTAAAGGTATTCGGGACCAATAAAGCCGACGACCGTGTTGACCAAAAGCGGATCGAAGGCCCTGGCAACCGCATAGGCGCGCGCTTCGACTGTTTGTTGGTCAGCACCGTGATGCGCGTTCGCTGACAACGCGCTTCCCTGTCCCGTTTCGAAATACATGACATTAGTCCCAACCGCACCACGCTTGAGCTGCGAGGCCGCCTCCCGGCCCTCGCGCAGCGTCTCAAGATTGATGCCGAAGCTCTTGTTGGCAGCCTCTGTTCCTGCAATCGACTGGAATACGAGATCGACCGGCGCACCGCGATTAATCGCTTCAATCGTCGTCGTCACATGCGTAAGCACACACGATTGCGTTGGAATGTCGTAACGCACGATGATGTCGTCGAGCATCCGCAACAAACTCATGACGGTCGGAATGCTATCGGAAGCCGGATTGACCCCAATAACGGCATCCCCGTTGCCGTACATGAGCCCGTCGACAATGCTCGCCGCAATGCCGCTCGGGTCATCCGTCGGATGGTTCGGTTGAAGCCGAGTCGAAAACCGTCCAGGCAAGCCAATTGTATTCCGGAACTTGGTGGTCACCTGACACTTCTTCGCGATCAGAACCAGATCCTGATTGCGGCAGATCTTCGAAACGGCCGCCACCATCTCCGGCGTCAGACCTGTCTTCAATGCAGACAGCACTTCCGTGGTCGCCAAATCAGACAGCAGCCAATCCCGAAAACCACCGACCGTCAGATGCGAAACCGGCGCGAATGCCGAAGCGACATGACCATCGACGATCAGGCGTGTCACCTCGTCATCGGCGTAGGGGATCACGTGATCTTCGAGAAACGTCGCAAGCGGCACGTCGGCAAGCGCCATTTGGGCCGCAACCCGCTCCTCCTCATCAGCGGCCGAGATGCCGGCCAAGTCATCACCCGACCGCTGTGGGCTGGCCTTGGCTAGAAGGTCCTTGAGCCCATCGAAAGTGTAGCGGGTTCCACCGACGGATTGAGCATAACCGGCCATGTCACAATGCCTTT
Source organism: Hyphomicrobium sp. (assembly GCA_965222835.1). Classification (GTDB taxonomy): domain Bacteria; phylum Pseudomonadota; class Alphaproteobacteria; order Rhizobiales; family Hyphomicrobiaceae; genus CBDCUQ01. The sequence continues at coordinate 571,500 of CBDCUQ010000004.1, read as the reverse complement.
CCTGCTCTTTCCCTGCGCGCCGGTCACTCGCCACTATGGGAGTGCGCGCTATCCAATCGAGAAGACCCACTCGCGTCTGTCATGTAGACAAAAGCTATATGCATTCCATGGAATCCTCGGCAAACGTTTTCCACCGGGGATCTTGTCTTGCGAGCGCCAGGACCCGCACCTCACGTCGCCAAAAGGCTAGCCAGAAATCGCCCCACCACACAAAACAGAAAGGCTGAAAAGGCCATCTCAAGCTTGCGCTTCGAAATGCCGTGCGCAAGTCGGACGCCGAAGGGGGCCGCGAAAACGCTGATGGGCGCGATCAGCAACGCCCCGAGACTGACGAATCCCAAGGAATAGGGCGGCAGATCCGGTGCGCCCCAACCGGCAAGCATGTACCCGATAAGACCTGGGACCGAGATGATCAGGCCGATGCCGGTTGCGGTAGCGACCGATCGCAGGAGCGCCGTCCCGTGCAAAGTCAAGAACGGCACCGTGAACGTCGCCCCGCCAATCCCCATCAGTGTCGAAAGACACCCGATCGCGACGGCGACCGATTCGAGAACGGGGCGCACCGGTAAACTGTCCGCCAGCTTCCAGTCATCGCGGCCCAGCGCCATTTTGAGCGCGAGCAATGAACCAAACACCACCCACACCCAGCGCAACGCTTCGCCCGACGCGCTCTTGGCAATGAGCGCGCCCGCAACCACGCCCACCACGACCCAGGGCCCCATACGTCGCACCACTGTCATGTCGACGGCACCACGCGCACGATGTGCCGCAAACGAACGCAAGACCGTAGGCGCGACCACGGCGAGCGTCGTGCCAACCGCCAAATGCATGCGCACATCCTCGCTGACACCGGCAAAGCCGAACGCTTCATAAAGCACGGGAACCAGCACGCCGCCCCCGCCGATACCGAGCAGGCCGGAGAGGAAGCCGACAAAGAGGCCAGCCACAATCAACGCCGAAATCAGAAAATAGAGACCATCCGGGGTGGCAGCAAAAGGCATGCGGCGCGCCTCACGCCGCGCCCGCAAAGGGCACCATATCGGCCCCGTGCTCCACCAGCCCAAGCGCGTCTTTAAGAACAGCAGACGACGCACCCGCCCCGACCCCATGTTCCGACAGATGGCGCCGGAACATCCGGGCCCGTGGTTCGCCGTGATAGAGACCCAGTATGTGACGCGTCACATTGTTGAGCCGTCCACCCGATGCCATGTGCTGCTCAACATAAGGAATGAGCGCTTCAACAACTGAACGGCGCGCGGGCACCGGATGCGTCGAGCCGAAAAAGCGGCGATCCACGTCCGCCAAGAGATACGGTGTTTGATAGGCAGCCCGCCCGAGCATCACGCCATCGACATACCTAAGGTGCGCTTCGCAAGCCTCCAGGCTCGCGATGCCGCCGTTGACAATGATTTCAAGGTCAGGCCGCGCCGCCCTCAAGCGATAGACTCGATCATAATCAAGCGGTGGGACTTCGCGGTTTTCCTTGGGTGAAAGCCCGCTGAGCCAAGCCTTTCGCGCGTGCACGATAAACGTCCGGCAGCCCGCATCGGCGACCGTATCAATAAACCGCTGAAAGTCCGCCTCCGCGTCCTGGTCGTCAATACCAATCCGGCACTTCACCGTCACGGGAACAGAAGCACGCGCGGACATCGCCGCAACGCAACGCCCAACAAGCGCTGGCTCCGCCATCAGGCAGGCTCCAAACCGGCCCTCCTGCACGCGGTCAGACGGGCACCCGATATTGAGATTTATCTCGTCATAGCCGAAGCCCTCGCCAATAGCCGCGGCGTCCGCGAGCTTTTGCGGGTCTGAACCGCCAAGCTGCAGCGCAACCGGGTGTTCCTCGTCGGAAAAGCCGATGAGGTCCGCACGCTTGCCGTGAAGGACAGCATCCGCCGTCACCATCTCGGTATAAAGCAGCGCATGCCGCGTGAGCTGACGGTGGAACACCCGGCAATGCCGGTCTGTCCAATCCATCATCGGTGCCACACAGAACTTATGTGCTTGAGCGTGCACGTCTTTGTCCAAAGTCCACATGTAATTGAGGCACGACGTGTACCCCGCCTGTCCCCATCACGCCAGCCATAATCTTAGCGCACGGCAAACTGGCCATTGGTACGATCACATTCGGGCGCCGCTGGCACGCCGGCGGGCAGTGCGTGCCTTGCCGCCCCGCTTGCGGCCATAAAGCTGAAGCCGATGATGGACCAGCTCATAACCCAACTCAGTTGCAATCTCCGCCTGCAGGCGTTCAATCTTGTCCGAGCGAAACTCCACGACGTCACCGGTGTCGAGATCGATTAAGTGATCGTGATGCGGCGCATTGGCGAGCTCGAACCGCGCACCACTTCCCTCGAATTCGTTGCGTAACACCGTACCGCGTTGCTCCAGAACGGCCAGCGTCCGGTAAACGGTCGCCAGAGAAACAGAGGCGTCGTACCGGCGGGACCGTACCAAAAGGTCCTCGGCGCTCGGATGGTCTTCGGCATCGGCAAGCGCCAGCAGAATAGCCAGGCGCTGACGCGTGACCCGCATTCCGCCCGCGCGCAGTTCCTCTTCCAGGACAGATGTGTCTTTGCTCGCCTGCTTCTTCATATCGACGACTATACCGTCTCCACGTATTCCCCGCAGCAATTGACCCAAGTCATAGCACATTCGGCGGCGCACAGCAATTTTTGCAAATCATTCTCATTAGCATTGACAGTTGCAAATCGTTCGCATATCCATCGAGTGAATGGAAAGTAACGGAGAGGTTTCAGATGCGGCTTCAAAGCCTGGCTGGCCGCCTTGGTATCGCTGTCATGACGATCTGCCTCGGCGCGACCGGCGTGCTGGCCAACGACAAGTTCAAGGTAGTAACGACATTCACCGTTATTGCCGACATGGCACGCAACGTGGCCGGTGACGCGGCAATCGTGCGATCCGTGACCAAACCGGGCGCGGAAATTCATGGCTATGAGCCCACCCCGCGCGACCTCATCCGGGCGCAGGACGCCGACTTGGTCTTGTGGAACGGCATGAACCTCGAATTGTGGTTCGAGCAGTTTCTCGGCAACCTCGAAGACGTGCCGTCTGCCACGCTGACCGAAGGCATAAAACCAATTGCCATCCGCGAAGGCAGCTACCAGGGCAAACCCAACCCACACGCTTGGATGTCGCTCGAAAGTGCGTTGATCTATATCGACAACATCGCCAAGGCGTTCGCCGAGTATGACCCGGACAATGCGCCCACCTACAGGGCCAATGCCAAAGCTTATAAGCAGAGAATCACGAACACGATCGGACCGCTCAAGAAACTCATCGAGACCGTTCCGGAAAGCCAGCGCTGGTTGGTCACCTGCGAGGGCGCGTTCAGTTATCTCGCCCGCGACTTTGGCCTGCGCGAAGTCTATCTCTGGCCGATGAATGCGGACCAGGTCGGCACACCCCAACAGGTCCGCAAGGTCATCGATACGGTAAGGGACAATGACATCCCCGTCGTGTTCTGCGAAAGCACGGTTAACACCGACCCGGCCGAACAGGTCGCACGCGAGACGGGAGCCGACTACGGCGGTGTTCTCTACGTCGATAGCCTCTCAAAGGCCGACGGTCCGGTGCCGACCTACCTCGATCTATTGCGGGTGACGACCCAAACCGTGGTAAGGGGACTGACCAAGGCTACCAATTGAGCGCCGGATCCGGGACCAAGCAGAACCTCCCGGGGGTGCACCGGCGCCACCCGGAGGAGACTGCCATTCAGATGCCTCTCGACAGTACCGACTCCGCCGAGGCCGGCCTGTGGGCCCGCGACGTCACCGTCACTTATCGCAACGGTGTCACCGCGTTGCGCGAAACGACGTTCTCTGTACCCACCGGAACGATTGCGGCCCTCGTCGGCGTCAATGGCGCCGGCAAGTCGACGCTCTTCAAAGCCATCATGGGTTTTCTGCCGCTTGCCCGTGGCGACATCGGCATCATCGGTCACTCAGTGAAGTCGGCCCTCCGCAAGGGTATCGTCGCCTATGTGCCGCAAGCCGAAGAGGTCGACTGGACTTTCCCGGTGCTGGTGGAGGATGTCGTCATGATGGGCCGCTATGGCCGCATGGGCTTCCTGCGCATGCCCTCGGCCGAGGATGAAGCCGCGGTAACAGAGGCACTCCGGCGCGTCGGCATGCTGGACTTTCGACAGCGGCAAATCGGCGAACTGTCGGGGGGGCAGCGCAAGCGCGTCTTTCTTGCACGCGCGTTGGCCCAGGACGGTCAGGTCATTTTGCTCGACGAACCCTTCACTGGCGTCGACGTGCAAACTGAAGAAGCCATCATCACACTTCTGAAGGAGCTGCGTGACGAAGGCCGAGTCATGCTGGTGTCGACGCACAACCTCGGCTCCGTACCCGAGTTCTGCGATCAAACCATCCTCGTCAAGGGGACCGTTTTGCACTACGGGCCGACGGAAACGACATTCACCCGCGCAAACCTCGAGCACGCCTTTGGTGGTGTTCTTCGCCACTTCGTTCTCGGTGGTCGCTCGCTCCACGCCGACGACGATCAGCGCCAAGTCACCATCCTCACAGACGATGAACGCCCCGTGGTCATCTACGACGAGAAGACGCAAACCCAAGGTGGAAAGGAGCCGTGATGGACATCCTTCTCCAGCCGTTCAACTACAGCTACATGACCAACGCCATGTGGGTCAGCGCGCTGGTCGGCGGTGTCTGCGCATTTCTCTCCGCTTACCTGATGCTCAAAGGCTGGTCGCTGATCGGCGACGCGCTCAGTCACTCCATTGTCCCAGGCGTTGCCGGCGCGTACATGCTCGGACTTCCATTTGCACTTGGTGCGTTCTTGTCAGGTGGTCTGGCCGCCGCCGCCATGCTGTTCCTCAACCAACGTACCGGGCTGAAAGAGGATGCCATTATCGGCATCATCTTCACCAGCTTCTTCGGCCTTGGGCTGTTCATGGTCTCCGTGTCCCCGGTTCCCATCGACGTCAACACGATCATCCTCGGAAATATTCTGGCCATCACGCCCTACGACACGATGCAACTCGCCATCATCGGATTCGTGTCCCTCGCCATCCTCCTCGTGAAGTGGAAGGACCTGATGGTTGTATTTTTTGATGAGAACCACGCCCGCTCGATCGGCCTCAACCCGGAATGGCTGCGCTTCGTCTTCTTCGTCCTCTTATCGGCGTCGTGCGTTGCCGCCCTCCAAACCGTCGGCGCATTCCTGGTCATCGCCATGGTGGTGACCCCAGGTGCCACCGCCTATCTCTTGACCGACCGCTTTCCACGCCTGCTCGTCCTGTCAGTAATCATCGGCGCCACGACAAGCTTTGTCGGCGCTTATCTGTCCTATTTCCTCGACGGCGCTACAGGCGGCATCATCATTACGCTTCAAACGCTGATCTTCCTGGCCGTCTTCTTTCTTGCCCCCAAACACGGATTATTGGCCGCACGTCGCCGCGCAGCCCTTGCCGTAGAAGGAACGCCATGATCGAAACGATCCTTCAGCCGTTCCAGTTCGGATTTATGCAGAACGCATTCTTGGTGGCGCTACTGTTGGCCCCCCCGACCGCCATCTTGTCGTGCTTCCTGGTGCTCAAGGGCTGGTCGCTGATGGGTGATGCGGTAAGCCATGCCGTGCTGCCGGGCATCGTGCTCGCCTACATCTTCAACATCCCGCTCCTGATCGGTGCCTTCGCCGCAGGCATGGTCTGCGCGTTGGCGACCGGCTACCTCAAGGACAATAGTCGCATCAAACAGGACACGGTCATGGGCGTTGTGTTCTCGGGCATGTTCGGCCTCGGCATGGTGCTCTACACCAAGATCCACACCAATGTGCACCTCGATCACATCCTGTTCGGAAACATGCTTGGCGTCGGTGCGGAAGATCTCGTCACCGCGGGCGTCGTCGCGGTCGCCGTCACGGGCGTGTTGATCCTCAAATGGAAAGACCTCCTCCTGCATGCCTTCGACCCCGCACAGGCCCAAGCCCTCGGTCTGCCGGTCGGGCTTCTCCACTATGGCTTGCTCGCCATCCTCTCGTTCACCATCGTCGCAACATTGAAGGCGGTCGGCCTCATCCTAGCCATCGGACTGCTCATCTCACCGGGCGCCATCGCGTTCCTCATAACGCGGACGTTTTCGCAGATGCTGTTGGTCGCAATCATAATCAATGCCGTTGCCATGTCTGGTGGTGTCTACGCCAGCTTCTACCTGGACAGCGCACCGGCACCCACCATCATCCTCGTGCTCACGCTTCTCTTCATCATCGCCTTCACCGCCCGCCAGACCATTAACGCCCGGCGTGGAAGCCACGTCGCGCCCCAGTGATGATAAGCGAAATCCTCATGGCTGCCATTCGCGGGCGATGCGATGTCACACCTTAGGACAGCCGCGACGCGTTCCACCTCACCACGCTCTTCTGGGCAGCTGTCTTCCTCTCCGTAAAAGGCGCCAACGCCATTACGTGTTAAAGCGACTTGGGCCCGCGTGGGCTACTCACCAAAGGTTGGCCAGACCGGGCTTTGCGGGCCCACCGCTTCTTCGTCGTAACCCGCGTTTACTGCTCATCTAGCGCAGCGAGCGCATTGGAAAATGCCACTGGCTCTGCCGGAAATGATCCAGCCAAGTTGCTGCTAATCGCTTCGCCTTCGGACCTGCAGACATTGCCCTGACAGGTGATGATACTCGTTTTTGTGGTGCAGGACATGATCCGCCCCCACCTAACACCCTGGTCGTTGTACCTCCAGGAAAGCTCAAACCGCCCGTCGTATTCCGTGCAGGCCTGACGCAGTGCAATTTCCTTTAGGGCCATGTTGTCCTCGGCAAACGCAGCGCTGGAAATGGAAGCACAGAAAAGTCCGATCGCAGCGGTAAGCAGGGCGTGATCCACTCGAACCTTCATATCGTATCTCCGTTTGTTAGTGGCTGTTGCCAGATCCACATCGCAGTCCGAAGCCGTTATCGAGTTAGTCCGGCTGAAACCTACCGACTATTGCGGCATCGATGCTGGCCAAAACGCTGGAATCCGCGAAATCTGGCGGCCGTATCTCTGCTACCGCCCAGCGACGGAAACTGTTTCGTAGGGAACAGGCCCAAGCGTCCTCTTGACGCACGCGATCGGTGTGTCCCGGCCAATATCCAGGTCGTGAACACCGGTAGATCGCCTACGGTTCACACCCTCCTCTGCAGAGTCTTGTGTCATGATTTGCTCCTGTACTGTTCGTCACGTCTTGTTCGACGCAGCAGTGGAGCAAAGGACGCAATTTCTTTTCTGCTGTCCCGCGATGTGTGCCCAAACTCGCCGTTTAGTTCTGAGAAATGGCGAGAGTACCGACCCCGCAACAATTCTGTTGGCTGTCAATGGGATGCCGGACGTCGCGTGGACATTGCGGCCGGGCCTGTTGTTGACCCAGGTCGGAAATATCAGCCGCATTCGGACCCGCGCCTTCATGCAGGTTTTCAAATAGGAAACCAGCGAAGACCCGAGCTGCGAGCACATTTTGGCAGCGCACGGACAGCAATGTTCATAGAGAAAATCTCACCGATCGAGTGTGAAGCCGACTTCGACCGTGACCTGCCAGTGAGCAACCTGACCTTTTTCGATGTGACCGCGTGTCTCGAGGACCTTGAACCAGCGCATTTCCCTAATCGTTTTCGATGCCCGCTCGATGGCGGCGCGGACGGCATCGTCACTCGAGGTTGTCGACGAGCCAGTAAGCTGCATGTGCTTATAAATGTGATCTGACATTCTTGCCTCCGGTTTGCTGATGTCCGCCATGGAGCTGAGGCCATAGCACCGCCTAAACGATCCGCGCAGAGCCTTGCCGTATCGCTCCCAGAATACCGCGCCGGCCCGGACCAATTAACGCCGCGAGAGCGTCATACTTCCACGGCCCTGGGCACCGGAGAATGTAACGTGCTGCCGCCGTCCGGACAGGGACATGCGGATTCGGCCCGAGATGTCGAATTGCGCGTTGTAGAAGTCGCCGACATAGCGCCCCTTCCGTACCTTTAGGAGCTCCCCGGTCTGGATGATCTTGGCAGACGGCGTGGCGCAAACCGCCTTGACCGAGAAGACTTTGGCCGACTGCTGGCGATAAGTCACACGGCACTTGACGCGCTCTTTGGGGCTCGACTTCGGGTACACCCAACCGCCGCCCCTCCACGTGCCGCCAAGCTCACCGGCATCGGCGGCGCCGGGGGCAAGCGCCACCGAGACCGTGAGAAGGCTTAGAAAGGCTGCACCGAGAGCTTTGAGCAGCATGATTGTCCCTCCGCATTCGATTGTCTAACGCAACCTAGGGCAAGTATCCTGGCTCTGTTCCGCATCGTCTCCGTCTGCATTCATGTGATGATACCAACTTTTGACGGATCCACCAATGGTTCAGTTGGCGTGGCTCGTTGCCCAGCGCGAATCACGACGGGCGTCACAGTCCGGGATGAAAGCAGTGTCACCCAGCCGTGATGTGGGCAGGTGGACCCAAAACAAACACCCTCATCCCCGGTCACGACCCATTCAAGAGTCACCGCAGCTCTGAGTCCCCCTCCCGCATCACATTCAGATCGACAGGACCTTTGATCATCCAAAAGGCAATAGAGCGTGCAGATAGCACGATAACAGCGACGAGAACTGTGCCCAGTACTCAGACGCTCCTTTCTATATCGCTGTCGAAAAAATCACGGGCGCCAAATCGAACATCGCACTCGATGCTTGCCGGCAAAGGCCAAACCATCTAGAGGCACAAAATGCGTCTCTGGATGATATGTCCGATCAAAGTCTATGAGGTCTTGGAGAGTCGTGGCCGGCTGACCGCCGACGGCCGGAGGATTGATCGGTCAGTTCAAATGCGAGACGCCTATTCCTGGATGGCTGAACAAATGCGCCGGCGCCTGGGGCCCCCGCCGCCGGGCGTGATCTATCCTCTATGGGCCTGGGCACGCTGGAAGCGTACTGACCGCCCCAAACCCGATCTCAGAAGCGTCCGTCATATGGAAGGACCAGGCAAGTACGTCAGACTCGAGCTAGAGGTTCCCGTGTCTCGTATTCTGCTGTCCGACTTTGAAGCGTGGCACGCTGTGCTCAACAACTGGTATTTGTCGTGGAGCGAAGCCGAAGACGACGCGTTTCACAAGCGTCACCAGACGCCTTCTAAAGCCTCATATCACACCGAAATCATTAAAAGCTGGGACCGGATTTTCGACATTGAAGGGGGTGATCCCGCCTGGCGCGGAAAACCGGCGGATCGGTCTGTTCAAGCCACGTTTTGGCATTTGAATTGGGACGAAGTTGTCGATGTCACGACTTTCGAAAGCACGGCCAACAAGGATGTTTGAGCTGCTGCCGAGCATCCCTTGACTTTTCGTTCGCATCCGCGCGCCAATCGCTCCGGCGAATACACAAGCAGGCACGCTCTAAAACAGACGGACTCGGGATCTATCTCGCTTCGCCAATCGAAAGCGCTTGAATGAGCGGCTTTGGCTTGCCGACGAGATCGGCAAGTGTGCAGTCGTCAAGCACACGGAAATAGGCGTCCAGCGCCTTCTCTAGAACGCGCTGCAATCCGCAAACCTTCGTGATCCTACAGGTGTCGTGCGCACCAAAACACTCGACCAACGCGAAGTCCTCCTCGACCGCACGCAACACATCGCCGACGCAAATCTCCGCGGGGTCCTGAGCAAGCCGCAGCCCGCCGCCACGTCCCCGCACCGTCTCGATAAATCCGTGCTGCCCGAGGCGATGCACCACCTTCATCAGATGATTTTCAGAGATCCCGTACGCCTCAGCAATCCTCTCGATAGTCGCCAGCCGATCAGGATCGGCAGCGAGATACATAAGCACCCGCAAGGAGTAATCGGACAATACCGTCAGTCGCATCCCCGCCTCCTATAAGATGTATAAAACATATTGCTTTTCAGCCCAGTCCTGATAAGATGTACAGATAATATATCTTTTAACGGAGTGCAAACTTTCCCTATGGCGGAACCTTCCAACCGATTGAAAGCGCCAGGCCTTGCGTGCGGCGTATCAGAGCCCATAATCCGCGACTTGGTCGACGCGTTCTACGCCCGGATTCGCACAGATGACCTTCTGGGGCCGATATTCGAACGCCACGTCACGAACTGGCCGGACCATTTGGCAAAACTCACCGATTTCTGGTCGTCGGTCACCCTGATGAGCGGCCGCTACAAAGGCCGGCCAATGCCCGTACATGCTGGCATACCGGACATAACACAGCCACACTTCGATCGCTGGCTCGAGCTTTTCCGCACAACCGCACGAGAGTGCTGCCCGCCGCCCGCCGCAGCACTATTCATCGATCGCGCCGAACGGATCGCAAGCTCCCTCCAAACCGGCTTGCGCCGCATGAAGTCCGGAGCCATACCACTCACAAAAGAGCAACGGAGCCAACAGAAATTGACCAGCTGCTAGGGAGAACGGAAATGCTGAAAAGGACAGGCGCAGGTATCGTCGCTTTCGCCGCAGCCGCGAGCGTGGCCATCGGCGCCGAAGAGAGGATCAAGTTCCCGGCGACATACGCGACGGACTTCACGAATTATATCAGCTTGGATCGCGTGCAGAACGACGACCAGATTATCCGCCTGTTCGCCAACGCGACAGCCACAGAGGCAGCAGCTAAAGGCAATGCGCTACCAGACGGTTCAATCCTGGTTGGCGAAGTTTACAAGGCCAAAAAAGATAAGGAGGGCAACGTCGTCAAAAGTTCTCTCGGGCGCCGCATTCGGGGCAAATTGGCCGCCATTGCCGTCATGGAAAAGCGGAGCGGTTGGGGCGACACCTTCTCCGAGGACTTAAGAAACGGCGATTGGGATTTTGCCATCTTCAAACCCTCTGGCGAGCGACTCGGCAAGGATTTGAATAAATGCAGGCAGTGCCATGCGCCGCTGAAAGACAAGGATCACGTCTTCTCCATTGAACACCTGAAGAAGTAAGCGCACACTCCGAGCTCATAAAGCCAGGGAAGAGCGCATGACGCAAATGTTCTGGTTGGCGGTTGGCTTCACGGCGGTTGGCCTCGCGATCGCCGGCGCAGCCCTGCCTCTTCTGCCGACAGTACCATTCCTCTTGGTAGCGGCCTACGCCTTTGCCCGCTCCTCGGAAAGATGGCACCATTGGCTCATCAATCACCCAAACTTCGGCCCCCCAATCAAAGATTGGAACCGCGAAGGCGCCATCAGCCGCAAATCCAAGATCGCATCGGCGGTTGCCATGGCCGTCGTGTTCGCAATCAGCTTAGCACTACGTGTGGGTCTGACCGTTCTCATCATCCAAGCCTTGGCCATGACCGTGGCAATGTGTTTTATCGCCTCCCGCCCAGCGCCGTCATCCGAGCGCTAATCGACCTGAACCGAGACCCACGCCTTAACGGCGCGGCGCCATCTCTACTCAAGGCCGAATTTTCGTAAAATGTCGGACGAAGGCTCACGCACAGTTCGCCCTCCAGACAGCCGCTCACCAATTCGACGGATGAGATTGGCGGACTCACGAAGAGGCCGTCTTTTCTGCGACACCTAGAACGCTGAACGAGAGTTCCGAAGGATCGAATTGGCGCGCACGTCCGCTTCGGACACCTCGCCACGCTCCGGGTAGAATGACGGCCATAACAACAAAGACAACAACGAGCTTGAGTCCCTCTATCAATGGGACCCTGCCGAGCCCAACCATTGTGAACACAAATGCAATCGCGAGGACAGTAAGTCCCGCGACAACGAGCGTCGCAATCGAAAGCAGCCATAGCCGAGTGCTGCCTGCGACAAATCTTGCCTGCGGATTAGCGGATGCGACACGCTGCGTGAGTTCGCGAACAAGAGCAGCGTAGCTTTGAGAGCGGTCTTCAAACCAGCCGAAACGTTTAAAGTGGTGCAAACTAATCCGTACCATCTTCCCGGTTTTGTCGCGCACGATGCACCGGTGCTGATCTGGGCCAAGAGCGGCGTAAGAAATCAGGCGCACCTGATCTATATCCGAAAATTGAACTTGCCCCTCGACTCCGCCTTCTTCCCACCAAAGAGCCTCAGAGCTGATACGGTAAGTACGATCCTTGGCAAAGATGTAGGAACGCACACGATGTGTCGGTTCAGACGGCATGACACAACAAGCGCCTACGACAACCCGGACGCAAGCCCCTTCAGCGACCGCACCCCAGTTTCATCAGCTAAGTTGCTTAAGCTTACGCTTGAGAAGGCTGATGGCTTCCGACATTTCCATCTCTTCCGTCGCATCAAAGAGCGGAATCTGCTTCTTGCCGACGCCAAGTGTGGGGTTTGCAGATAGAGTATCCAACTTGGTCTCGTCCAAGCCCGCCTGACGGTACGCGCAGAAGAAATTTGAACACTCCTCCACGTCTGCGATGCTTTGAAAGAAGCGCCGAATTTCGAAAAAGCCTTCAACCGGTCCGGCCGACATATGCACGCCATTGAGGCTCTTGTTGATATCTCGGATCTTCCATTTACGCTTGTTCTTCAAGAGCTCGTTACGTATCGACCCTGCGTCCGCAGCAGACGGGTCTGTAGATCCAATAAGATTGTTGCGTAGAATACTCCACGGCGTGCGCGATCGAACGATCATCGCCAGAATCGCCTTGCGAGGTGCGGTGTAGTATTCGATCTGAAACGGATGAAACCCATTGAGTATGATCACCCTGTGCTCAAGAACCTGGAAGTCGACGGCGTAAACGCCGGGCGCCAACTTGACGCTTTGAGCGCCCTTCACGTCCCACAATACGGAGAGTGCCGTCGCTGTAAAGTATGGGTGCTTATTGATGAACTGATGCCCACCAAGCACTTCTGCTCCAGCTTTAAGTTGTTCTGAAAATGCGCTCTTTAACTTGCGGTCCGCCGTTGGCGTGAGCGCATTGCGCCCCTCGCGAGAAACCTTGTTGATGGCCCCATAGTGGCGAGGAATAATGTTGTGAGATGCGAGATATGTACCGCTCTGTACAGCCGCCGCAACCACCTCTACCGCATGTTGGCTGAGAGTCTTTTGCACCAACTTCAAAACAGACTCTAGCTTGACATTCTTATCCGAGACCAGCTCTGGCTTCAGAAAGATGACGGCTTCATTACGCGTATCGGGAGGGATCTCATAAGGCTTGATCTCGGCAACGTCAGAAGCTCTTTCACGTAGATGCTCAATCTGTTCTTGAATCTTGCGCCAGAACTCAGTGCTGCTCCTGCTTACGGACCGCGGACCAGACATAGCTCTCCAACTCCCTCTCAAGTATCCTGGCAGGCGACAGCTTTATTGATGCCCCGGGATGATGATCACCCAAATCACTTCCGAAGTCTACCCACACGAAGCTCACGCCTGTGGTGCGAAGATTGCGGAGAATCCCGATAGGGTTGAACCCCGCTGCATAAACTTGCTTGCAGATACTTTTGAGGGACTTCTGAATGGCCGGAGAGATTGAATCCGTCTTGGCGAGCGTCCGGAGATACTCGATAGCATCGCGCTCGATGAACTCCTCAAGAAGGACACCGTGCTTTGCGGCAAATAATCGGGGCGTACTGATGCCAAATGATTCGAGGCGCTGACGCCGCGTCACCCAGTTTTTGACCTGCATTGCAGGGGGTGTGCCAAGAGTCGGCGCGACAAGCGCTTTGAGAATGTATCTTTGTTTGATCTTGGATTTGCAAACATCAAAAACATAAGAATACGTCTCTGCCCCGCTCCTTTCCCAAGGCATAATTTCCTCGATGCGGCACCGTCCGCTGTCGTCGTCTGTCAGGCCAAGTACATAGAGGGCATTCGACTCCACTGCCTGACTTGACAGCTTGCAAAGCTCATTTTCAATCGTCCAGGGGTGCCGCGGCATTTCCGTTTAGCCCATTTCCGCAACCAAGGTTCTCATCGAGCATAGGGTAACATACAGCCCCGGCGCACAAACGATAAGAGCGATTTAGTCTTTCTAAGCGCGGCAACAAGTTAGGCGGCGTGCGTAAGTTTGGGAGCCCTTTGCTCGTGGATAAGTCTGCTTGTAGCCCAAGGCGGCCATCCCCGCACACGCCAGCAAGTTCTGCTGTCCGGGCGGGCAAGCGGTCTTAAGCAAAGCGAACGGCCTCTGGTAATGTCTCCTCACCACCAGCTAAACACGCTGTTGTTCTGCGGGCGGCGCCGGCGGAGGCGATAGCCGCGCCGGCTGGGCCGGCGATAAGAATAGTAATAATCGTCGTAATAGTAGTCGTCGTAGTACCGTGGCTTGCGGCGCTTGCGCGTCTTCAACGCACCCTTCGGCTCGTTGCTGGCAACGACGACAAAGTCGGTATTCTTGCCCGTCTCTTTGCTCAGCTCCTCGTCGGAGATGATGAGTGATGAGCCCGGCCACACATATTTGGAAATCCGCGCACGCACGTCGTCCGGAATGGAAATGCGCTCAAGCGCGCCAGCCGCAACTTTGGCATCCGTCACCGGCGGCGCATAGGTCTTATCGACACCGCGGCGGCTCTTACGCTTCTTCCTATAGGTCTTCGACGGCAATCCCGCAGACCGCCGCGAAATCGTCACCACATTCCAGCGAACGTCATCGCCCTCGCCAGCGAAATCAAGCGCCGTAAACACGTGCGTCCCGATCGACAAATCCGGATCGGCAATCTTGATCTCCGTATCGAAGACCGGCTTGTTACCTTGGCGCACGTAAAGCTTCTGCGACTTCGCGCTGACAAACACGGAGATCGGCAGGGTGTTCCGCTTCGCCTCGGACGCTGCCACGGCGGCGGCCGTCTTCGCAGCTTCTGCAGCGGCAACCTCTTCCCTGAGCGGAGCAATGAACTTATCCGCTTCTTCGGCAGCCGACGTCGCCTTGACGAGATACTTTTCAGCCTTTGCAAGCGATTTGGCCGCCCAGTCCTTATGTGATTTGGCGCGCTTTATGGCGCGTTTTGATTTTGCGTCGGCGAGTTTCTTTTCGGCAGCCCCCAGTTTCTTCTCTGCCCCGACCTTTGTCGCCTTCGCCCGTTCGCGTTTGGCGATCAGTGACAGTTTCCGCTTGTGCTTGTTAAGCCCCGCCTTGAGTTTCTTCCAATGCGCTGCAGCGGTTTTGGACTCTTCAGCTTTGGTTTCTGCCTCCGCCTTGAGCTGCTCCAGCAACGCCTGACGCGCCGGCCACCTACGCACGTCCGGCTTCATGATGGTCGCGCGCGCATCACTGACCTTCGGCGGCTCATAAGCCGCCGGAATGGCGACAGGCGTCGCGCCCAAAGGCTCCGGATTGAACAGTAAGGGGTGCGCAATACTGACAGGCGCGATGTCATCGCGTGAGATGACAACACGCATCCCCACCTTGGTCAGAGAAAAAATTTGCCGCGCAAATGATTTGCGCAAGCGCACGCACCCGTGCGAAGCCGGATAACCCGGAAGCACGCCCCCGTGGAACGCGATACCAGACCATGTGATGCGCTGCATGAAAGGCATGGGCGCATTGTCGTAGAGGTTGGAGTAGTGTTCCTTCCGCTTCTCCAGAATGCTGAACACGCCGACCGGCGTCTCATATTTTGTCTGCCCGCTCGATATGCGCGAGCGCACGGCTTGGCCGTCCGCATCATAAAGCGAAATCCGCTGATCCTTGATCGAAACCACCGCCACGGCTGCCTTGCCGTTGAGAGTCGGCTGAGGCTCTGGAGCGCGAACGCGCTTCTTCTTACGCGCATCCGCCGGATCCGCAGCCGCGATAAGAAACAGACCAACTGCGAAAGACGCCGCCGAAATTGCTCCGAGACGCCTCAAGATCGGATTTGGAACCATAAGCAGGTCCTCTTGAAATGCGGCGTGCAGGACGGATCCTGGCCCTGAATTCGGGCACAGAATCCAGCCTAGAGTATGGACTTTAAGCAAAAATCGCAGCAGGAGGCCAGTACACGTCACATCGCAAGATTAAGCAAAGCCTCTGTCTGGCCGGCACGACCCTGAATCTTAGGCCCGCTTTCGCACAAATGTCCCTAAATTGGGGCGGTCGCCGCAATGAGCCAATCCCGCACATCATCGCCCACGAGCGGAGAAATCACCTCCCGCACACGCGCATGATAGCCATCGAGCCAGGCGATCTCCTCACACGACAACAACGACTTGTCGATCAGCCGCCGGTCGATAGGAACCAAAGTCAGCGTTTCAAAGCCCATCGTCTCGCGGGCATCATCACCCACCTTGCGCTTGGGCGCGACGAGAACAAGATTCTCGATGCGAATACCGTAATGACCCTCTTTGTAATAACCGGGCTCGTTGGACAGGATCATGCCCGGCTCCAATGGCACCATCCCAGCCCGGCTGATCGACTGCGGGCCTTCGTGCACCGATAAATAGCTGCCGACACCATGACCGGTGCCGTGGTCATAATCGAGGCCGCGATCCCACAAAGCCCGGCGTGCAAAGGGGTCGAGATCAATGCCACGCGTTCCTTTGGGAAAACGGACCGTGGCGATGACGATATGCCCCTTGAGCACTAGCGTAAAACGCGTGCGCATTTCCTCCGATGGCTTTCCGATGGCGACGGTGCGTGTGATGTCGGTGGTGCCGTCGCGGTATTGTCCGCCTGAATCGATCAGAAACAACTCGCCTGGCCGCAACTCTCTATTTGTCTTCTCATTGACGCGATAATGCACGATGGCGCCGTTGGGACCGCTCCCGGCAATCGTGTCGAATGAAATTTCCTGTAGCGCGTTCGTCTCCCGCCGGCAGCGCTCCAGTTCTTTCACAGCAGTGATCTCATCAAGGCCGCCGCGCGACACTGTGCGATCAAGCCAGGCGAGAAAGCGCACGACGGCCGCACCATCCCGTTCATGAGCCGCACGCGCCCCGCGAATTTCCGCGGCCGTCTTGAGCGCCTTCGCTGCCACACAGGGATCAGGCGCACGCACGACGTTCTTTGTTCCCAGCGCCCGCAGAAACCAATAGGCCGCCTTCTCAGGATCGAGCCGCACGCGCTTGCCGGCCTTTTTCAGCGCATGGATGCGGCCCTTCAGACGCTCCGGATCGGACAGACGCGCAATCGCGCCAATGTCGCTGCGGTCCTCCTTAGAAAAACGCGCGGGCGCTATAAAGATTTCGGGCTTCCCCTGAACCGGCACGATGGCGAAGGCAAGCGCCACGGGGTTATGCGCAACATCCGCGCCGCGAATATTGAACGCCCAGGCGACGGAATCCGACAACGTCAGAACAACCGCGTCCTGCTTCTCGTCTTTGAGGTGTTTCTGCAGCCCGGCGATCTTGTCACCCGCGGACTTCCCCGCAAACTTCACCGGATGCAAACGCACGGGCCCTGAGGGCAGCTTCGGCCGCTCTTTGCCCCAAACGCGGTCCACCAGGTTTCTTGGAACGGGCTTCAAGCGCATGCCCTTGGGCTTCACGGCAACTTGGAGACGTTCGATCTCACCACAGGTATGCAGCCAGGGGTCGAAGCCGATGACAGCGCCCTTAGAAAGCGTCTCCATCAACCAGCCGGCAAGATGCTTCTGAGCAAACCCTGGGTAGTCAAAGAGATCCGTATCGGTCTCTGCCTTGACTTGAACGGTATAGCGTCCGTCCACGAATAGAGCAGCCGTTCGCTTTGCAATGGCAGCGCAACCGGCCGAACCGGAAAAGCCCGTCAGCCATTTGAGCCGCTCGGCCGATGGCGGCACATATTCGCCCTGAAATTCGTCCGCACGCGGCACCAGAAAAGCATCGAGCTTCGCCTTGGACATCAGCGCGCGCAGCCTGCGAACACGGTCCGCGGCATCTCCTGGATTGGTCTCGGCCTCAAACGTCTGGAACATGGAGCACGTGTTTAGGCGTCACCCCAATCAAGAGCAATGGGAAACCGGCATCCCTCCCGCCCAATCCCCCAAATGGTCAGCACCGCAACAAAACGAGCGTCGACCAGCCCGCGATCTGCGTATGGGATTCGAGAGCAAAGCCCTTTGCTCGATAGGTCCCGACCACGGCCGGAGCCTGAGACACCAAGAGCCCCGAGAGGACGAGGTGACCCCCGCGTTCAACAACGCGCGCCACCTCTCCGGAAAGGGCGATCAGCGGCCCGGCCCGGATGTTGGCAACAAGAAGATCGAACGGGGCCACCCGCCGGATCATTTCAGATCCAAGACCATCCGCCTGCCGCACGCTTACGCGCGAGCCGGCACCGTTGAGGTTAATATTCTCGCGCGCAACACGAACCGATTGCAGATCAAGATCGGTGGCGAGAATTTGCGCCCGTGGCAGAACGCGGGCGAGGGCCACGGCAAGCACGCCAGAGCCACAGCCAAGATCCAACACGTTGCGGAACCTATGCCGGCGTGTCAGCTGCGTAATCGCCTCAAGACACCCGAATGTCGTCGCATGATGTGCCGTACCGAAGGCCTCACCGGCGTCAATCAGTATGGCATTGGGTCCGCGCGCAACGCGATCGAGATCGTGCGATCCATAGATCGTGAACCGTCCGGCATGCACCGGCGGCAACGCGGCCTGCGATATCGCAACCCAGTCAAGGTTTGGCACTGCCTCGATATCCGGAACAGGAACCGCACGTCCGAGGACCTCCGCCAGGCGCCCCGCGAGCTCCTTGGGCTCCGGCGGATCAGTGAAGTAAGCCTCGATGCACCAATGAACGTCGTCACGAGTCTGCGGGGCCTCGAAGAGCGTCAAGGCGGCAGGCGACGGCTCCAACAGATCCTGTAAAGCCCCGGCGACCGACCGTGCAAAGTCCCTGTCGGTGAACTCGAAAACAACTTTCTGTTGATTCATCGGAGCCCACGCGCCCTTAACAGTTTTGCAA
Source organism: Hyphomicrobium sp. (assembly GCA_965222835.1). Classification (GTDB taxonomy): domain Bacteria; phylum Pseudomonadota; class Alphaproteobacteria; order Rhizobiales; family Hyphomicrobiaceae; genus CBDCUQ01. Next base: position 552,755 of record CBDCUQ010000004.1, on the reverse strand, counting down.
TTGGGCCCTTACCGGCACAGTCGAAGAAGAAGAGCGCCTCACGCCTCTTCCTCAACTTCGTGACCTTCGTGCTGGTTTGGAAAATCCGGCAGATCGTCAAGCAGCCTGTCCCATTGCTCGTCGATGTGAAGCCCGGCTTTTTCCGGTGGAAGTGCCACCAGCGTGCCGTCCGCCTCTTCACGAACGACACCGTCAGCGATAAGCCGACGCAGCGCATCTTCGAGATCAAAGTCGACAACGATATCGAATGTCGTCTCCAGATACTTCTCGATGGCCGCATCAATGGCCGGCAAATCCGAACGCTTCGCCGATTCCTTTGCCAGAACGCAGTAAAGTAGGATCTCTTCCTTCACATCCTCCTCGGCTGCCCGGTCAGCAAGCTGAATGACGACGCCGCTGTTGTCGGCCATAGCGTGGAAATAGAGGTTCTGCGCCATCACCACCATGTAGCGGTTCTTCTGATTGATGAAGCCCATGACCTGGCGGAAGGCCACGCCCCCGAGCGTAATAATCGCGCCGGCAAGGGCCACAGGATTGGTTATGGCCAGCCCGCCCGCCGCAACTTTGCTCGCGGTTCCGAACACACCTGCACCGACCGCCCCGCCACCCGTCACGCCGAGCTTGATCTTGTCGAACAAACGAAACTTCACACGCGTATTCGGAAACACCATTTCAAGATCGTTACGCGGGATATTTTTGAAAAGCTTTATGTAGATCTGGTCCTCCTTGACCACATCCGGAAACAGCGAACGCAAGCGGTCAACCGCCTTCTCGGCCTCTCTTCGGCTGAACTTCTGCTCGGCCATCATCTCCCGCACGCGGATCTCGTACGGTTTCAGCTTGAAGAGTAGAAACAGCCGCTGGAAGATCGGATTGTCGAATTCCTCTTTAAGATAAAACTTCCTCAGACGGCGTCGGTAATCCCTCCGGGTGGTCGCCCCGCGGTAATAAATAAGACACTCCTCGAACGCCGTGAAATCAACGTGCAGATCAAGCCCGTAGGTGGAATCCTTTGTCAGAATCAGCTCGACAGCGGAAGGATCGATACGCTCGTAGTTCGCCTGGATGAGCAGTTCCTCTACCTGGCTCACCACGCGCTTCTGCATGACAATGCGTTCTTCGGAGGAGTAATCTCGCGTGACCAGCAGGTCGCTGTCGGGGCTAAAGGGTTCGTATGTTTGTAAGAGGTCAACCAGGCTTGCACTGTATTGCTGGCGGCGCCAATAATCGAGATACCGGAAAAAACGGCGCGTTGCCCGAGCCTCCCCCTTGGGCCAGGCAGACGTCAAGGTGAGCCTATCAACCAGCGCCGTTACCGTCAGCGGAATAAATTTTTCCCGTCTTGCATTGTCCGACGGCTTTCGAATATCGACCGCAGCTTCCTCCTGAACGCCTGACAGGGCGGGCTGGAATGCGGCGGCCGGTGACTGAGAGACCTCAGCAGCCCCCGGCGAAAATTCTGCTGTCGTGTCTGGCCCGGACATAACGCGAACCCTCCCCAAGACGCATAGATACCCCAAACCCGGCCCGCCGGCCGCGCAGTGGCTCTCTATCCTTCTAGCCCTTTTGGGGTGGTTCTAGGGCGCGAAACGGTCACATGTCGAGACCGCAATGCGCATAAGGGTTTCATCCGCAGAAATATACAGTTCAGAAATGCGCGAGACCGAGAGTTGGCCTCGCGCCGCCACGCCTCAATTTAGGGTCGCCTGCGGCCCAGATGGGGTCGCGTCGATGCCGGACCGTGACACTTGATGGGAACTGCCATGGCCACTCTCCAGTTGCGGCTGGATATCGGCCGGATCAGTGACCCGACGCGAGCGGCCGTCAAAATTGGCACCTTCCTCCACCGACAAGAGCGAGGTCATGATGTCGCCTTCGACATCCGCACCCGACCGCAGCATTACCTTGGCCCCATGAATTGCGCCTTGCACCTTGCCGTACACATCGACCGCATCCGCCGCGATCGCGCCGTTCACCACGGCCTCCTTGCCGACCTGCAGCCGACGCGAATGCAGATCCGCCTGAATATTGCCATTGACCGTCAATGAACCCTTGCACCGAATCGTGATGGTTTGCCCCTCGATGGAAAGATCGTTGCCGATAACCGATTCCACCATCGCTGTCGCAGCATCGGCTGTCTGCTGCATCTGTTGATTGCCTGAAAACTGGGGTCGGTCCACGGCGCGCGCATCCGGAGCATTGAAGCTGTGCCGCATCGGTTCTTGCTTTCGGTTGAACACCATACTCATCTCCCTAGGCTTGTGATCCCAGTTGGAGAGAGATGCGATTGCGTGTTAAAATTATGGCGCGAAGCAAAGAATAGTTTTGCTCGAAAAGTAATAATCAAAACTAGAATTGATGACGCAACAATCCAGAACCATCGTTCAGAGTAATCGCGGCACGGAGCGGTTTAGGGGCTTTCCGCTTCCGTGCCGCGACGTGTGCGCATACCGCTGCGGGTTCGGAGCCACCTGATGACGCGACAGGCACCCTCATGCGCCTAGCCGAGCAAACTTCGTTGGAATGCGCGACCGTAAATTACATGCTTCGATTTCTTGGAACTGTCACAACAAAACGTTCATGGCGGTGAATGCAAGCCTAACAAGAACTCACAAAATGCGCCGGCCTTATTCAGAGTTCATTCACCTTCTTTCAAGGTCGTGCCCACCCTAAACATGTCGTTAATTGCGTTGGCACTAGTTTGGGCAAGTTTTCGGGACCGAGAGTATTGGGTAGACCGCGTATGCCAACCTGCGAGAAAAAACAGAATGGCGGAGCAGCCTTCGCCTGGCGAAAGCGCCTTTGCAGCCTCCACAAGGATACGAGCGGCGCAACCGCCGTCGAGTTCGCCATCGTCGCCGTTCCGTTTTTCATGTTTGCTTTCGGCATCATGGGATTAGGCTTGCACTTCTTCACCAGCAACGCGCTCGAGCACGGCGTCGAAACCGTTTCACGTCAGATTCGTACCGGTCAGGCCCAAAACGGTGACATGGACCTCGCTTCCTTCAAGGACGCCGTGTGTGACGAAACAGCCGGGTACATCAACTGCGACGATCTCAACGTCCACATCCAATCCGGAACAACCTGGTCGGACATCACGCCGACGCCGTGCCTCTCTGGCGGCAGTCTCACAGCATCCGCCGGCGGCGGAACCGACCTGGTCGCCGACTATTCTGGCGGCTCCAGTCAGGTCGTTCTCATAACGGCCTGCTACGAATGGAAACTCGCACAGAGCCTCCCCTACCTGATGCTCGGAGACCTCGGAAATGGCTCGGCCCTCATTCAAGCGGCGAGCACGTTCCGCACAGAACCCTTCGAATAACGCCATCGATTCTTTTGATGGGCTCCTCAAACCAGTGACACGCGAAATACAACGGACTGACTTGTCATGAAGAAGAAGAAACGATCCAAAGGCTTCTTAAGTTTTATAAAGCGCATGGCAGGCGACGCCCGCGGCGTAGCTGCCGTCGAATTCGCGTACATTGCGCCAGTGATGATGATCATGCTGTTGGGCACAGTTGAGGTTAGCCGCGCCGTGTCCATGGACCGCCGCTTTGGGCTGGTCACTTCCATGGTGGCAGACCTGGTAGCGCGCGAGAAGGAAATGACAGCCGACGACCTCAACGCGATCTACAATATCGTGGCGCACATCATGTCGCCGTACGACTCGTCCTCTCTTGAGATCGCCGTCATTCCGGTCAAGGCCGATCCCGCTGACGAGACGCAGACAAAGGTCTACGCGGCGACCACAAACCGGCCGAGCTATCACGGCGCGTCCCAGCCCGGACAATGCTCCGACTATACGCTCACGTCAGGGCTCATTTCGGCCGGCTCAAGCGTGATTGTTGTCGAGGCGAGCTACAGTTTCAGTCCGCTGCTGACAGGCGACATCGTCGGGTCGTCCACATGGACCGACAAAGCGACACTCAGTCCGCGCAATTCCTGCGTGGATTTTGACGGCGACAACTGCGTCTCAACCTGTTTCTGATTGAGATCAGGACCAGCCGGGCCACCCATTTTCTGCGATCCACACGTTTAGAGACGTACCTGGCGACCAGCGGCAGACCGTTGCGGTTCCGGGTGGCGTTACCCCGCGTTTTGCTATAACAGTGTTTATTTCCTGAGTATTGCAGCCGGCATCGGCCCGGAGGCACGATGCGGGCCTGCACATTCTATCGATTGCGAACGGCATTGCCGAAGAGTTGAGAACCATGGGGCGGCGCTCCATACATACGGCCGACCAACTGCGCGAGCTCATTCTGGACGCATCGACTGAGCTCATTGAAGCCAATGGTCTGGCAGGACTTTCCGCACGCGAAATCGCGCGGCGCATCGAATATTCGCCGGGCACCCTCTACAACATCTTCGAGAACCTCGACGACCTCGTTCTGACCATTGAGGGCCGCCTTCTCGACCGGTTGGCCGATGCGCTCGCCGCCGTGCCGGAATCAGACGACGCAAAAGAAAACATCGTGCAGATGGCAAAGACCTATTTGGCCTTCACCCACGCGAATCCGAAGCTTTGGAATCTGTTGTTCGAACACCATTTGCCACCGGGACACGACGTTCCCGACTGGTACCTGCAAAAACTCGAAGGACTCCTGTCGAAGGTCGAGGACGCCGTTGCGCCGTTAATGGCCGGACAAGATCCGCAAGCGGCAAAGCGCGCCGCGCGCGTCTTGTGGGCAGGCGTACACGGCGTGACGTCGCTCTCGACCACCGACAAGCTTTCGAACATCACCACTGAAGCCGCAGCGCCTCTGGTCGAGGACTTGGTGAGGACCTATCTCGCCGGATTAGACCAGCTGACGTAACCAGCCCCCCAAAGGCATCACGCGCCGACCGCTGGTCCGCCAGCCCTCAGGGTGCTTCGGCCGGCACCTCCGGCGCCGACGGAATGGTACCCGTCGTAATCGGAGATTGGCCATCCGGCACATCCGGAGGCGACTGAGCGATCTGTCCACTTAAATCAAAGACCCCAAACCACCGGTCTTCCGGCAGCAGGCGCTGATTGAGCCCGGCCCAAAGATCGCGCGACGAGATCCCTTCGACAAACGTCGTGGTCGATGGCGAGAACCAAAGGGCAAGCGCGGCAGCCAAGCCCATCGCCAATGACGCGCGCGGATGGCGGGAGTCGATAAACTTCAGCGCTGTACCGAACGAGGCCTTAATGCGGGTATCCATGATGTCGACCGAATAGAGCTCGTCGAGCGCCAGATGCACGAGATAGCCGATAAGTAGAAAGCCCGCTGCAAGCCAAGCCACGCCTTCTGGTTTTCCAAGCACCTGGAAGAAGAAGATCGCTGTCATCGCAGCACAGAACACCGCTGCAATAATCGAATGCCAAATCCCGCGATGCACGGCTAACCGGTGAAAGACGGCATGCAAACCGTAGCGGACAAAAACAAGGCTTCCCAGCCAGATGATCCAAAGCTCGGCAATCGAAAACTTCATCGCGAATGCAAACAGAAGCGCAAACGAGAAGAATATCGCGAGCCCCGCAAACATCGCCCGCCCGGGCCTGGAGTCCTTGAGGTCGATGTCAGGCAAGACCGATCCAAGCACACCGGCCATGGTAACCGCTATGAGGTTTTCCGGAGCAACAACATCGGCTGCGAGCGTCAGTGTGGCAAGCGAACCTGCGGCGACGGTTCCGACGGCAATGTGTGTCGTGAAGTTAGCCATGGGCGTCCACCTCCTGCGGCAAAGACCGAACAGGGCACGATCAGCACCGCACCCGCATCCCTCTCGACCTAAGCATCTGATTCGCAGCCCTGCCGCGAGGCGGCTGCCCCGCAATCCATGTGGAAAAGAGTACCGTCTCGCCGATTCGCGGCGGCAGCGGATTCCGCGTGGCCTTCGGAGGTAAATTCCGGCAAAACAATCCCTGTCGAGAACCCTCGATCGGCTCAATAGACGTCGCAAGGACGATGCGATGACACGCGTCACAGACACGAGCTTCGACCGCGCAAGCAGCGTTGCAACCGCCAGCATTGCCGTCGCCATAGGCGTGATGGGCCTCAAGTATATTGCGTATCTCTGGACGGACAGTGTTGCGCTCTATTCGGACGCGCTCGAAAGCATCGTCAATGTTATCACGGCCATTGCCGCTCTCGCCGCCGTCAGGGTGGGAGCCCGCCCCGCCGATAGATCGCATCCGTTCGGTCATCATAAGGCCGAGTACTTCTCCGCTGTGCTCGGAGGTTCGCTCATCATCGTCGCCGCGCTTCTCATCCTGCGCGAAGCATACGGCGCACTATTTGAACCGCGCATGATAGACGAGCCGGCAGCAGGCCTGGCGATGAACGCGCTCGCCTCAGTCTTGAATGCAACCTGGGCCTGGTTTCTCATCAACCGCGGCCGCACATGGCGATCACCGGCACTCGTCGCCGACGGCTGGCATCTCGCAACGGACGTCTGGACCTCAGTCGGCGTGCTCGCCGGCCTTGTTCTCGCGACACTAACGGGCTGGGCCATCCTCGACCCGCTTCTCGCCACCGCCGTAGCCGCCAATATCCTTTGGGCCGGTTACAAGATCACCATCGATTCGATGGGTGGTCTCATGGATGAATCGGTGAGCGCAGGCATCGAGGCTCAGATCCGCGTCGCCATAAAATCCAGCGGCGGCGGCGCCTTAGAAGCTCATGACATCCGCACCCGGCGCGCCGGCCGCGCAACATTCATCGAGTTCCATTTGGTCGTGCCCGGAACAATGACGGTCTCGGACGCTCATGACATCTGCGACCGAATCGAGCACAAACTTGAAGCCGAAATCGAGGGTTCGGACGTCTCCATTCATTTGGAGCCGGACAGCAAAGCCAAAGGCCGCGAACGTGGGACGGTTGTGCTGAGCGGCCCCTAATCCCCGAAAACTTGCAGTGTTTAATTAATGGTGTTGAAAGTGAGTTTCTGATAAACTGAAAAAAAGCGACAGGTCGGGTTCCATGCCCGTCCGTCATAAACTTCAATCTCGCATAATGGAGCTTCCATGATGCGCAAATTGATCCTTACAGCTGCGATCGCATGCGTCGCCCCACTTCCAGTCGCAGCCGCTCCGGGCGACTCCATCGGCGAGACCGTCAAGATCGTCGACAGAGTGACGGCAGAATTCGACAAAGACGAACGCGCTTTGGCAACGGGCGATGGTGTTAACCAGGACGAACTGATCCTTGTTTCAGACAATGGGATTGGCGAGTTCGAATTCCTCGACAAAACCAAACTTGCGCTCGGCAGCGGTGCCCAGCTCAGGCTCGACAAGTATGTTTATGATCCCGACAAGTCCGGCGGAAATATCACCATTGATTTGGTGAAAGGCGCATTTCGTTTCATCACCGGTGTCGCGCACAAGCCCTCTTACGAGATCAAAACACCTACGGCATCCATTTCAGTTCGCGGCACGATCTTTGATCTCTTCATCCAAGCAAGCGGCATGACCTGGCTCCTTCTTCATGAAGGCGGCCTGAATGTCTGCAACAGCAAGGGCAAGAAGTGCAAGGATCTGGACAAGCCGGGCTACCTTATGCGCGTGACGGAAAACGGCGACGTTGGCATCCCTGTGCGTTGGGCCGGTTTGCCGGGTGCGAGCGGCATTCCCTTCGACACGGCATTTCCGTTCGTGTCCTCCCCGCCGCAGGTGGACCCAAATCCCGTACTGACAAAGGAAGCCATCCTCAAAGAGGAGGAAACGGACAAATCGCCGGCCAGAGAAACTAAACCGACCAAGAAATCCGGTGGACAGAAAAAGTCGACCAAGCCCACCAAAAAAGCCACGACCCCAAAGAGGAAGAAGAAGCCCACCAAGACGACCAAGAAGACGCTGACGGAAGAGGAAAAGGAAGCGATCAAGACGGGCGTCGGTATTGCCATTGGCATCGGCTCAGCCCTAATCGGCAAGAAGAAGGGTGGCGGACACAAGAAACCCCCGAAAAAACCGCCCGGACATGGTGGTGGTCGCAAGAAAGGAAGTCATTCGGGTGGATTCAGCTTCCCCTAGGAACTCCGAACCCGGATTGGGCTTTCGAAGTCAGCTGCTTTGGCCAATCCGGGTTCGATAATGCGCCAGAAGCGGCTCCAGTCCCGGCCACGCGATGCCCTCAAGATCCGCGATCCGGTCGCGGGCGACATCCTTATTCCCCGACGCCAACGCTGAGACGAACGCGGCATGCGTGAGTTTGAGAACGCGAAAACCTTCACTTTTGGCAACTGTCTCATCACCCATCAGAGCAAAAATACGTTCCGTTCGGGTCTTCCCTCTAAGGTCGGTGGAATCCACTTCCAGAAAAGCAAAACCGGGCGCACCCTTCGCTGTGCTTTCACCAGCAAGAATGGGCCAGCCATAGGTCTTGGTCGCTTCCTCGAGACGGGCAGCAACATTCACCGTGTCGCCGACAATCGAATAGTTGAGCTGCTGCGGCGAACCCACGTTCCCCGCGCAGCACGATCCCGTATTGAGGCCGATCCCGATACGCACCGGCGACCGCTGAGCACCGCTGGCAGAGGACTCCGTCAGCCATTCTCTATTCAACTGGTCAAGACGCGCCATCATGGCAAGGGACGCCCGGCACGCGTGCTCGGCATGATCGGCATCCGGCAGCGGCGCATTCCAGAATGCCATCACCGCATCGCCCATAAATTTGTCGATTGTGCCCTCGTGTTCGAGAATGATCTCGGAAAGCGGTGTGAACAGGCCATTGATAAACCCGATCAACTCCTCCGCATTCATCCCTTCGGATATCTTCGTAAAGCCGCGGATATCCGAAAAGAGAACGGTCAAGTCTCGCATCTCACCGCCCAGCGCGAGCTTGGACGGATCGCGCGCAAGCTCCTCGACCAGCGGCGCCGCCACATAGTGGCTAAACGCGCTGCGAACGCGCATGCGCTCGGCTTCCGTCGCCACATACTTCGTTAGAGAACTTGCAAGGTAGAGGAAGACGAGCGCAATCGACGGGTAAATGGGGTCGAACAAGAACCCGGCCCCGTAGGCGAGCCACGAGAAGACCAGTACCAGCGCAATTGCACCACTTCCGAGTGCAGCAGCCAACGCCGGTCCCACCCGTCCAATGAGCCAGGCAACCAACGCGCCTGTGAGCACAAGAAAACTCAGTTCTGCACCGATTGCCCAGATCGGTCTTTCCAGATGAACCCGTGACAGCATCTGGTTGAGAGCCTGCGCATGAATTTCGACACCCGGGACCGACGCATCGAGAGGCGTTGCCCGAAGGTCGAGAAGCCCCGTGGCGCTCGCACCGACAATAATGTGCCGGCCATCGACCTCTTTTTTGTCGAAGCTGCCGTCGAGAACGGTCCAGGCAGGAATGTACGTCGAAATATCAAAGGGCCTGAATGCAAGCCACATCTGACCATCGCCATCGGTCGGCATCTCGAATGAACCGGTTCGAACAGCATCGATGCCGGTCTTTTGACCGAACGAAAGAATACCGTGGCCGCCCGACGAGCGGACGAAATGCGTCGTCTCGTCTTGCGCCAATCGCAATTGCTCAAGCGGCAGCGAAGGGTAAAGCTGGCCCCCCACGGTAATGACTAGCGGTACCCGGCGCACGATTTGGTCCTTCGACGGAAGCCAGTTCACCGCGCCCAGTCCCGCAGCCCGATCTGCAAGAACACCGAGCGGACCGGTTCCCGCCGGAAATGATGGCGCAAATTGGGTCGGATCGTCCCCGGCAAAAGCAAAGCCAGCTCGAGGTTTCGGCGGCTGTATTGTCCCCCTCACCTCACCGGACACGCCAAGCACCACCGGCATCCGCCCGACAGCAGCGCCAAGCTTGGCATCATTGGACGGCATTTGCGCCACCCGCTCAACGAGCGGCTGAAGGTCCGTCGTCGCATCGATATGCCGGGCCAGCTCTTCCGGTGACAGCCGGTCAGGCTCGGCCAGTATGATGTCGAGCGCGACCGTTGCCGCCCCAGCCCGGCGCAAATTGTCGATGATCTCGGCAAGTCGGGTCCGAGGCCACGGCCATTGCCCGATCTTCTGCAGCGAGGCCTCATCAACGTCGACCACGCGCACGGGCTCGTCGGAGTGCGACGTATGTGGCAAAGCCCGCTGGTAGGAGTCGAAAATCGAAAGCCGCAGCTTGGCGATCGGCTCAGGATCGGCCACGCGCAATACCACCGCAGCCAGAAGGACGGCACCAGCCAACAAAAGATGGACCGGAAGTTTCCGCATATCCTCCTCGAGAACCGCACCCCGCTGCGGTGCCCAGGATGGTAGCGCGATTGAGCCCCACGGCGCCACCAAAGAGCGACGGCGGCGCTGTGGACAGAGCACCAGGCAACTTCAAGTCCTGCACCGATCCGGCAGAACGTTCGAACGAGCCCCCCAACAATTAAGTGGCGGCTTCAATCCGCGGTCTGGCCACCCTCACCATCCCCTGCCTTCGCAGCAGCGGGAATGCGAGGAAAACCAGCGCGCATGTAGGCAATGACATGCCATATGTCCGCGCGTGACAGGATCTCTCGGAAGGCAGGCATGTCCGTATTGAATTGCTTGCCGCCGTCTGAAATGGTCCACAAAAGATACTCGTCGACCGACACGGGCTTACGGATCATATAGGCCAGCAAAGCCGGAGACGGCGACACCGCCATTCCAGCGTCGCCATCTCCCATTCCTTTTGATCCGTGACACCGAACACACTGCTCGGCATAGACCTGCCCGCCCCGTTGAATAACATCAGGACTGGGTGTCAGTGGCGACGTCGCGTCTTCATACTCTTTCGGAACTCCAAGGTTGACATAGGTGGTGTGTCGCAAGAGCCGCGCCATCATACTCTTTGGCATATTTCCTGGTCCCCACAGCTCGCGCACCATCCATTCCGGTTGCCAGTAGTCGAAACCGGGTGGCGGCGCCTTCTTCTCGGTGCTCTGCCCGATCGCAACAGTCGCTAAAAAGAGCCCCAGGATACCAGCGCCCAACACAGCCAAACCATAACGCACTGCAGTGCCCCGCGAAGCCACGAAGTGTGACGCCGGTCCATCGCGCATATCGGTCTCCTCGATGTTCGCGTGATCGTTGCTTTGTCGTGCGTGGTAAAGGTGAGACTGAGACACAGCATTGATCGCGGTCAGGCTACGCCGATAGACCCTTGAAACTGACCGAGAAAACCCCCGGAAAACAGGTGACCGGCCGCGCCCGCGATGCTACGTCAGTCAAAGGCCCAAAGCCAATTGTACGCGGCCGATGGAAGGACACCAAAACCGGCGCCTGGCCCGTCCGTACAATTCAGGAACCAATGGAATGTTAGTGAGTGGGCCCAAATAACGTGACGAACCAGAACGTCGAAAGCACACGCGTGTCCGGCGTGCCAAGGGCTTGGCACGCCTGGTCCGCATGGATCGCCATGGGCACGCTTTTTCTCGCAGCCGCAATGACACTCAATTTGTCTTCCGGCGCCTTTGGAACTGGCGTCAGATTCGAAGACATGCCGGCCATCCCGCTCACAGTTGGCCTTATTGCTGTTGGTTGTCTCTACCTATGTCTCATTCCATTGATCCTCACGAGCCTGCGTTTGAACATTCATTCGAGCAACAAACTCTTCTGGCTGATCGTCGCCTTCGGCCTCGCATTCCGCTTGGCCTTCTTTGGCGCAACGCCCGCCTTCGAAGACGACTGGTACCGCTATCTGTGGGATGGCGGTGTCACAGCGAACGGATGGAACCCCTATGCCGTGTCCCCGGACGAAGCACAGGGCGAAGCCTATCATTACTCCTTACAGCCCCTTGCCCATCAATCGGGCGTCGTCATTGAGGGCATCAATCACTCCGAAGTGCGCACGATCTATCCACCGGTGGCGCAGATGGCCTTCGCCCTGGCACACATGATCGAGCCATGGAGCCTCGACGCTTGGCGGCTCGTTTGCCTTACGGCCGAGATCGCAACCCTTGTCTTGCTCCTGGCCCTCCTGAAACACGCCGCGCGCCCGGCGCTCTGGGTCGCACTCTACTGGTGGAACCCTATCGTCGTGAAGGAGCTGATGAATTCGGCACACATGGATGCCATCCTCATTCCGTTTGTACTTGGAGCCTTGCTGCTATCGTTACGCGGGTACGCGCTTGGCGCAGCGACAAGCCTCGGCGTTGCAATAGGCGTCAAGGTCTGGCCGGTGTTGCTTGCCCCTCTCCTTTTGCGCCCTCTTTTTAGTGAACCCCGCCGCCTCATAGCCGCGGTCGCCATCTTCGCCGCCTTATGCACACTCTGGGCAATTCCCATTCTCGCGGCGGGCGTCGACAAAACATCTGGCTTCGTTGTTTATGCCCAATATTGGCGCAACAGCAGTGCCCATTACGGCCTGATGGAAGCCGCCACGCGCGCATTCTTATCGTTCAGAGATTTTGCACCCGAAACACCAGGGCTCATCGTGAAGGGGCTCCTTGCAGGATGCGCCGGTCTCATTGCTCTTTTTGCAGCGCGCGCACCAATCGAATCCCCGCGCGACCTGTTATACCGCGCCGGCCTCGTCACTGCGGCGCTCTTTCTACTCTCGCCGTCACAATTTCCGTGGTACGCCGTTTGGATGCTGCCGTTTGTCGTCTACCGCCCCTGGGTGGGTCTTCTTGCCGTGACCGCCCTCATTCCGATCTATTACATCTCGTTCCACTTCGCAGCCCACGATGCCTACGACGTTTATCGAAGCAAAATCGTGTGGCTAATCTGGTTGCCCGTCTGGACACTTGTCGTTTGGGAAGGCGTACGTATCTATCGCGGCGCCGGCCCCTTGATCCCCGATCAAGTGGATCCCGATCATGCGTGACGGCAAGCGTATCGGTGTCGTCATTCCGGCACGCGACGAAGCGGGTGCCATCGGCAAGGTCGTGGCAGAGATTCCAGAATGGGTCGATGCCATCATCGTCGCCGACAACGCCTCGCGCGATACAACGGCAGAAGAAGCGCGCCACGCCGGCGCCACGGTCGTCTCCGAACCTCAACCTGGATATGGAGGCGCCTGCCTCGCCGGAATCGCCGCCTTGCCGCCCGTAAATGTCGTCGTCTTCATCGACGGCGATTATTCCGATTATCCGGAAGACATGCACGCTCTCGTCGATCCGGTATTGCGCGGCGAGGCCGACCTGGTAATTGGCTCACGCATGCTCGATCCGTCGGCAGCGGCTGAGCTGACACCACAACAACGCTATGGCAACGGACTAGCCGTTGCTCTGATTCGCCTTTTTTGGAGCGTCCGCTTTACCGACCTCGGACCCTTTCGCGCCATCGGGCGGAATGCATTGAACCGTCTTAACATGGCGGATCGTGATTATGGTTGGACTGTCGAAATGCAGATCAAGGCCGCCAGAACGGGCCTCGCCTGCCATGAGGTGCCCGTACGCTATCGCCAGCGGATCGGAACATCCAAAATCTCGGGCACCGTGTCGGGCACTCTGCGAGCAGGCAGCAAAATCTTAACAGTCATCGCACGCCATGCCCTCGGACGGCCGGGCTAACGCTGCGAAAAACACCGGTTCACAGGCCGATGTGCCGTACCGATTGACCCGGAGAGGTCTCTTTCCTATGTCACGGATATGGCAGAACTCCCCATCATCACCTTGCCCGACCCCATCTTGCGCAAGATCTCAGAACCGATCGAGCGTGTCGACGCCGAGCTGTTGAAGCTCGCCGACGACATGCTTGAGACCATGTACGCAGCACCCGGCATCGGGCTTGCCGCCATTCAGGTTGCCGTGCCCAAGCGGCTCATTGTGCTCGACGTCTCGGAAGAAGACGAAGAGCGAAGTCCGATTGTCATGATCAACCCAGAGATCGTCGCGCGCGGCGACGAATTGCGGCCACACGAGGAAGGCTGCCTATCCATTCCCGATGTGCTCGTCGACATCGAGCGTCCAGGAACGGTCAAAATCCGCTATATCGATCGTGAAGGCAAAGAGCAGATTTTAGACGCCGAAGGCCTGCTTGCCACCGCCGTCCAGCACGAAATCGACCATCTTGAGGGCAAGCTCATCATCGATTTCCTGTCACGCCTCAAGCGCGACATGGTAATCAAGAAGTTCAAGAAACTCGCCAAGGCCGAAGCAAACCTCTAGAGTCTGTCTGAATTAGACCGAACCACCCACTCCCCCTCTCGGCCACCCAATTCATCATCGCAATGGGTGGCCGAGAGGGGGAGTGGGCTGGCCAGGCGAGTCCGGTTAAGCCGGACATGCGCTAAAGCCAAGCGCATGAGTTTCACTGCGGGGGTGCACCATGGCGCTGAAACTTGTCTTCATGGGCACACCTGCGTTTTCGGTGCCGGTTCTTGAAGCTCTTGTGGCGAACGGCCATGACCTCGCCGCGGTCTACACCCAGCCACCACGCCCGGCCGGCCGCGGCATGAGCGAGCAAAAGTCACCGGTTCACAAGGCAGCCGAAGCGCACGGAATTCCCGTGCACACCCCAAAGAGCTTGAAAGGTAAATCCGAACAACAAGCCTTCGCCGCCCATAACGCGGATGCGGCCATCGTCGTAGCCTACGGGCTGATCCTGCCGCGCGCCGTCCTCGATGCGCCAAAACACGGCTGCTTCAACCTGCATGCCTCCGCATTGCCACGCTGGCGCGGCGCCGCACCCATTCAGCGCGCCATCATGGCCGGCGACAAAGAGACAGCCGCAATGGTGATGCGCATGGAGGAAGGCCTTGATACGGGACCGGTCTGCCTCGCGGACGTGGTGCCCATCACGCCTGAGACCACGGCAGGTGACCTCCATGACACGTTGGCCCAGAAAGGCGCAGCAGTCATGATTAATGCCTTGCGCGCGCTCGAAGCTGGCGCGCTCCAATGCACACCGCAGCTGGAGGACGGCGTGACATACGCGGCCAAGATTGAAAAATCCGAAGCCCGTATCGATTTCTCGCGCTCTGCAGACAAGGTTCTCCATCAGATCCACGGCCTATCGCCATTCCCCGGTGCCTGGTTTGAAATCGTCACGGACCAAGGACGTGTCGAACGCATCAAAATTCTGCGCGCCGCGCCCGCGACGGGTCACGGAACCGCCGGCGAGGTCATCGACGAAAAGCTGGCCATTGCCTGTGGCAAGGGCGCCATCCGCATTGTCGAAGCCCAACGCGCCGGCAAAAAGCCCATGGCCGCAGACCAGCTTTTACGGGGGTTCCGTCTCCCAAAAGGCACGTCCGTTAAGAATGATACGTGAAGGGTTCGCAGAGAAGCGCGGACAGCGCTAGTCTCTTGGCCAGGTTCACTCCGTACTTGCCCAAGGAGCCTCTTATGCTGCGTACCACTCTTACGGGCCTTGCCGTGGCAGCGGCCGTAACGACATATGCCCTCCCCGCATCCGCTGGGGACTCGTTCACAACCCGCATCGAACCGCGGGCGTTCTACGGTGCCTCGGTTACCATCGAGGAAGGCGTACGCGTCTTCCGCCCGCTGCCCACCCAACGTCAAGTCATCATCAATCCGGGCGGACAAACGCCGTTGCATCTCGGCTTTAACGACACGCGCGTCACCGAGTACAGCCGGAGCGACAACTACTTTCACGGTGCCGCACCCTATGCATACGGGGGCCGCAGCTATGGTCTTCCCTACTACTACGGCGGCCGGCGCCACGGAGGCTTCAAGAAGGGCCCTCGTGTCGGACCTCACCATCCGAGATAATTCCAGCTTGAGACGCCGTTGATGGGCAGCTAGGGATGACGCGCACCAATCAGAAGGTGCGCGTCATTCTCGTTTTCGAGCCCAAGCGTAATGCCTCGCTACCGCATCACCATCGAATATGACGGAACGCCGTTCTCAGGCTGGCAAAGCCAACCGTCAGAGAATGGCGTCCAGGATCACCTGCAAAAGGCAGTCGCCGCGTTCTGCGGAGAGAACATCATCGTGCGCGGCGCCGGCCGCACCGACGCGGGCGTTCACGCCCTGGGCCAAACCGCACATTTTGATCTCACCAAAGATTGGGAACCGTTCCGGGTGCGCGAGGCGATCAACTTCCACCTCAAACCGGCACCCATCGTCGTTCTAGAATGTGAGGCCATTTCCGACGATTTCGACGCCCGCTTTAGTGCCACCCAGCGGCACTACCTCTATCGCATCCTAACACGCCGGGCACCGCCGGCCCTCGATCGCAATCGCACCTGGTGGCTATCCTACGCCCTCAATGCCGACCTGATGCATGAGGCCGCCCAACGGCTCGTCGGCCGGCACGACTTCACCACCTTCCGCGCAGCCCAGTGCCAGGCAAAATCCCCGCTGCGCACTCTCGACCTCCTCGATGTGACGCGGGACGGCGCCGAGATCCGCATCGAAGCTTCCGCGCGCTCCTTCCTGCACAATCAGGTCCGTTCGATGGTCGGCAGCCTCAAACTTGTCGGTGAAGGCAAGTGGTCACCGGAAGACTTGTCACACGCCCTCGCCGCCCGCGACCGGACGGCCTGCGGCCCGGTCGCGCCCGCATCCGGTCTCTATCTCGTTCGCGTGGATTACGGACTGCCGTCGTCAGCCGAAGGCGAGATCGCAGAAGATGATGAGTAAGAAATCTAACCCGGCATGTGCAAACTATGGCTCTCGGCTCAAGTGCGAGAGTGATGCCGCATGCTCTTCCCAGTTCTGCCCATCAAAAGATTCGATGACGAAATTGGTCGGCATCGGATCGAGACAGCGCACATTGACGTCGACACCATCTGGATTGGAACGAGGCGTGTAGAACGGTTTCACGCCGCAAACCTTGCAAAATGTATGCTTCGCAACACCGGTGTTGAACGTGTAGGTCGTGAGGCTATCGGCGCCCTGAATGAGCCGAAAGCGTGAGCGCGGCACGATAAGGTGCAGAAACCCAGCCTTCGAGCACATGGAGCAATTGCAGTCATGCGCCGTAATTCTTTCCGGCGCTTCGACCTCAAATCGCACCGCACCGCAGTGACAGCTTCCGTTGTACATCATGACGGAAGTCCCAAGAGCGCACCGCCTTCCCAGAGAGAAGGCGGTGCGGCTTCGCTGGGCCTATTTTACGTCCAGAAGCTCAACGTCGAAAATCAGCGTTGCATTCGGCGGAATGACACCACCGGCGCCACGTGACCCATAACCAAGCTCGGGCGGAATGATAAGCGTGCGCTTGCCGCCGATTTTCATCGTTGCAACACCCTCATCCCAGCCTTTGATGACCTGCCCAACACCAATCTGAAATTGGAACGGCTGACCGCGATCCACTGAGCTGTCGAACTTCTTCCCGCGCTCACCGTTCTCGTAAAGCCAGCCCGTGTAGTGCATCACGCACATCTGTCCGGCCTTGGGCGAAGCGCCTGTACCCGGCGTGGTATCTTGAATTTTCAAACCCGATTGAGTGGTCATAATTTCTCCGGCGAAAGCAGTTGACGTGGAAAGGAACGGCAACGCAGGTGCGCCGGCGAGCATAAAGGCAAGGCCGAGCCCTGCAAAGGTGCGCGGCCAAATGACAAAACGCATTCGGATCTCCTTGATGTGATCATTGAGCTGGGAGGCTTCCCCTAGCCCAGATGCGCCGAAAGTACAGCTTTTTTGTGGGCAAGCGCGCACCTGCAGCAAAGAAAAAGTACGCATCGATCATCTTGAACGATAGAATGCCCACACTACGTTCTTGGCCACGGCAAATTTGCGGCGCTCTTTGCCGTGTTGGTTTCTGTTCAATGTTCAAAACAAAAAACACCGCCCCCGCAGATCAAGAGGGCTTGAGGCACTAGGGAGGTGACAATGGCAGACGGGAAGGCAAGCTCGCCTAAGCGCAAGAAAGACCAGACCAAATTTGAATCAGACAAGAGCCGGGATGGCTTGATGGAGGCGATGATCGCGGCCTGCGCCTACGTCGCCCATGCAGACGGCAAACTCGACGACAAAGAACGCCAGCGGGTCTTGAATCTCATGCGTGCCTTTCCCGCGTTCGGCGAATTCTCCGTGGAAGATGTGGCTGCCGCATTCGCCCGGCAAGAGCGCGCCTTCGCCATCGAACCCCGTACGGCGCGCAAAAAGGCGCTCGACTCAATTGAGGCACTGCACATGCACGAGTCCGAAGCCCATCTTTTCGTTTCCGCCTGCCATCACGTCTTGGAAGCGGACGGCGTGCGTCTTCTGAGCGAATACCAGGCGCTACACGACATCGGCCAAGCACTCGAAGGCCACGCGGGGCCCACCTAGATACCGTGAAATTGTCCGCAGACTGTGCTAGGCTCGCCGCCATTGATTGCGTGTGGTCATGCGTTTGCGTTCGTTCAAGTCCTTTTTTGTCGCTTTGGGCGTGTTGCTTGTTTGGGTCACGCCCGTAGGGGCCTTTGACTGCAGCCCCACTTATTGCTCGAAAATGTCGACCTGCGCCGAAGCCTATTACAAGTTTGAGGTCTGCGGGCACGTGAAACGCGACCGCAATGGCAACGGCGTCCCGTGCGAGAATCTCTGCGGAACATCGATCAAGACGTACCTGGCCCGCGCCCGCGCACAGTGGCCGAAGGATATCGCTTTCGTTGCCAGACGCACACGAGACGTCGCACCGGCACTCATCTCGCCGGCCCAAGCTGACGAACCAGTTGAGCTCGGTGAGGCCGAGGATTTCTCGTGTCGCGGCAAACGCACCTGCAAACAAATGCTTACCTGCGCGGAAGCAAGATTTTATCTCAGGACCTGTCGCGTACGCAGCCTCGATGGCAATGGCGATGGCATTCCGTGCAACAGTTTGTGCAGATAAGCCGGGCAGTCCAACGACGACTAAACCCGCTCACCCCACAAATCCGTCTCGTCGCTTTCGGTAATACGCACCTCAACGATATCGCCCGGCTTGACCCCGGTCTCACCGTTCAGGAACACACTACCGTCGATCTCCGGCGCATCCCATGGTGAACGGCCGATGGCACCATCGGCATCCACCTCGTCGATGAGCACAGGCGTCGTGCGGCCCACCTTCTCGGCCAGCAGCGCACGTGAGACCGCCTGCTGAGCCTGCATAAACCGGTGCCAGCGCTCCTCCTTGACCGCGTCGGGCACGATTCCAGGGAGCGCGTTAGCAGCCGCACCCCCGACCGGCTCATACTTGAAGCACCCCGCGCGATTGATCCGCGCCTCCGCCAACCACTGCAATAGCAAATCGAAGTCCTCGTCCGTCTCGCCGGGAAAACCGACAATAAAGGTCGAGCGAAGGGCAAGATCCGGACACACCTTACGCCACGCGGCAATCCGCGCCGCCGTCTTCTCCTGATGCGCCGGCCGGCGCATCGCCTTCAACACCTCAGGCGACGCATGTTGGAAGGGAATGTCGAGATAGGGAAGGATTTTGCCCTCGGCCATCAGCGGTATAACCTCATCGACGTGCGGATAGGGATAAACATAATGCAACCGCACCCAGGCGCCGAGATCCCCCAACGCCGTGGCGAGATCGAGAAAGCGCGCCTTCAACGGCGCACCCTTCCACGCACTGTCCGCATATTTGATGTCAAGTCCGTACGCGCTTGTATCCTGGCTGATGACAAGAAGCTCTTTGACACCCGCTTTCACGAGACGCTCGGCCTCGGCCATCACCTGATTGGCCGGACGCGAGACAAGATCGCCGCGCAAGGAGGGGATGATGCAAAAACTGCAACGATTGTTACAGCCCTCTGAAATCTTGAGATAGGCGTAATGGCGCGGCGTCAGGTGCAAACCCTCCGGCGGCACCAAATCGACGTAGGGATCGTGCAAGGGCGGCACCGCATCATGCACCGCAGACACCACCTCTTCGTATTGATGCGGCCCAGTCACCGCCAGGACATCGGGATGCACGTCGCGAATGCGCGCCTCCTCAACACCCATACAGCCTGTCACAATCACGCGACCATTCTCAGTGAGCGCCTCGCCAATGGCGTCCAGGCTTTCCGCTTTGGCACTATCGAGAAACCCGCAGGTGTTCACCACGACGACGTCGGCACCGGCATAATCGCCCGCAACCTGATACCCCTCACTCCTCAGCTTGGTGATAATGCGCTCGCTATCGACAAGAGCTTTCGGGCAGCCAAGAGAAACAAAGCCAACCTTGGGCGCGCCGGACCGGTCACGCCGCGCGGCGGCGGCGCTGGACGGCGAAGCGGTCTTGGTTTTTGGGATAGTATCAGCAGTCATCGGTGGCGATGGACCCTTCTCGTCGCCCGCTCAACAGAGCAGACCCGCGCCCCCAGTTAGCGCCCGAGCACGTGCACCACAATCCCCTCGGCGTGTGACGCAATCGCCGATCCCGCGAGACGCCAGCCTCAAGAAGCCGGAACGGGCTGCCCTTTCGACACCTTTGCCACTTTCTTCACGCACTTCAGGAAGGCCGACAACACCGGCGGATGTGGCTCGCGGCTCTGGATAATGAGCCCGATGGTGTGGGTGACCGCAGGCTCTGTCAGCGGGATTGCCTTGAGCTCCCTGGGCGGCTCGAACCGCGCGTCTGCGCCCAGCGCTGCAATTGTCGCCCATTTCCCTGACCGCACATGCACGTGCAGCATCATCATAGAATTCGACTCGAACGTCGGTGCAGTTTTGCGACCGGCTTCAGCAAGGTGACGGTCGATGATGCGACGGTTTTGCATATCCGGCGTCAGAAGGCAGAGCGGCAACCGTACCGCTTCCGCCCAAGTGATGCGCTCGCGCAATGCCAATGGACTGTCGGGGGCGACCAGCATAACGTAGCGCTCCTCATAAAGAGGTACCGTACTGAAGCGCTGCAAAGGCTCGATATCGATATACGAAATACCGACATCCATTTCGAGATCATCAAGACCTGCCATGATCGCATCGGACGACGCCGAAAAAACCGAGACCGACACAGCCTCATGAACCTCGTTGAAGGCCAAAGTCAGCTTCGGCACATAAGGCAACGCCGTGGGAACCGCACCGATCCGCAGGTGCCCCGTCAAACCTTGCTTCAGCGCATCGAGCTCCTGGCGCATCGTGCGCACATCACCGACGATGCGCCGTGCCCAATCCAGAACCCGCTCGCCTTCCGGCGTAAAGCCTTGAAAGCGCGACCCCCGCTCGACGATGCGCACACCGAGCTGGTCTTCAATACTTTTCAAAGCCGCGGAGAGTGTGGGCTGACTAATGCCGCAGCTGTCCGCCGCACGCCCGAAATGCTTCTCGCGCGACAGGGCCAGCAACAGCTCGAGTTTTTCCACCATAATCTCAAACTCGTCTAATCATGTCGCAGCAAATCCCGTGCCGTCCACCGCGTCCGCGCATCCCGTCCGGGCCTTAATCACTCGCCACGCCCATCCACCCCATCTCAGGCGTCAACGCGCCGAAACCTACGATATCCAGACCACCTTTCATATAGTCACACACCACGTGATACACATTGCTGTCCGACCATATGGTGCACGGAACGGGCGAAATGAAGCCTCCGCGGGGACGGAATGTCCCGGCCGGTTGCATGAGCCGTGCCGATGCCCCATAACCGCCTTGGCTGGCGGCGGACGCTTCCCTCGCCAACCGGGTCAGGTCGGGAACGAAGCAGCCCTAACGATCAGGATGCGGGTCGTTCGCCAGCCACTCGACACGTGCGCACCGGCGCTCACGGAATTGCACGTGAGCCCGAGCGGGGCGCTGGCGCGAGGCAGGGGAAGCGGCGCATGGCGAGCAAGAAAAAAGCGACAGCAGCGGGCGGAACGGGCACGAATACCCGCGACAAACCCTATGTCGTGCTCGCCCGCAAGTATCGGCCACAAACCTTCGACGACCTGATCGGCCAGACCGCCATGGTCACCACGCTGCGCAACGCCTTCGCCTCAGGACGCATCGCGCAGGCCTACATGCTAACTGGCGTCCGCGGTGTCGGCAAAACGACAACCGCACGGATCCTTGCCCGCGCCTTCAATTACGAGACCGACAAGGTCTCAGCGCCGACGATCGACATTCCAAAGGACAAGCCCGGCCGCCATTGCCTGGAGATTATGGAGGGCCGGCACGCCGATGTCATCGAGATGGACGCCGCGTCCAACACCGGCGTCGACAACGTTCGTGAGATCATCGAAAACGCCCGCTATCGACCGATCCTAGCCCGAACCAAGGTCTTCATCATCGATGAAGTCCACATGCTGTCCAAGAGCGCCTTCAACGCGCTCCTAAAGACACTCGAAGAGCCGCCCGAACATGTGAAGTTTATCTTCGCCACAACCGAAATCCGCAAGGTCCCCGTCACCATCCTCTCGCGCTGCCAGCGCTTCGACCTGAGACGCGTTGATGTGCCCGAGCTTGCCAAGCACCTCAAAGCGATCACGACGGCCGAAAACGCCAAGGCCGACGACGACGCACTTGCCATGATCGCGCGCGCAGCCGAAGGTTCCGTGCGCGACGGACTATCCATACTCGATCAGGCCATTGCCACCGGATCAGGACACGTTACGGCGGAAACAGTCCGCGCGATGCTGGGCCTTGCCGACCGCGGACGCATTTTCGATCTCCTGGAGCACCTGTTCCACGGCGAGGCCGCTGCAGCATTACAAGCACTCGAGGCCCTGCACCACGATGGCGCGGATCCAAGGCAGCTGCTCAATGATCTGGCCGACGCCGTCCATATCACCTCACGCGTCAAGGTCGTCGGATCCGACGCAGGTGGAGAAGGACTCTCCGCGGAGGAAAAGCGGCGCGCCGAAACACTGGCGGACGAACTCTCTATCCCGCTTCTGTCGCGCGCCTGGCAAATGCTGATTAAGGGCATTGAGGATGCCGCCCGCGCACCCAATCCCTTGAGCGCCGCCGAGATGGTGTTGATCCGATTGGCCTACACGGCTGATCTCCCCTCGCCGGACGATCTCATCAAAGCACTCGGAGGAGAAACGCTTTCGACGCGTGGAGAACACCCTGAAACCAGTGCACCGCCACCGCACAACGAACGCGCTCCTCTGAACGAGCGCATCCCAGCGGCGCCGCAGGCGGCTCAATCCAGTGAGAAGCCCGCAAGAGACACCGGCAACGCCTCCGAGCCCGAGCTTGAACTATTCGATGCAAGTGACGCCGAAGCGGAAATGTCCGACGCCGACGCCGAGACCGCTCCGCCAGCCCCTCCCGCCATCGGTCTTGCCGATCCGCGGACGTTTGGTGAGGTGGTCGCATTGGCCGGTACGCGTCGCGACGCACGCCTTAAGGTGCATCTCGAGGAGCACGTGAGCCTCGTAAAGTTTGATGCGGCGGCGGGCTCCATCGACCTCTTCCTCCTACCCCGTGCACCAGCCGAAATCGCCAACGAGTTACGCGAAAAACTCAACCGCTGGACGGGACGGCGCTGGATGGTCGTGCTCTCAAAGACCCGCGGCGAAAAATCAATCGGCGAAGTTCGCCGCGAACGCGAAGAGGCTGAGCGCGCCGAGATCAAGAAGCATCCGGCCGTGGCGGCGATCCTTGAAGAGTTTCCGGACGCAGAAATTGCGGACATCCGCCCTATTCCGGGCACACGTAAAGACGACACAGGAACAGGATGACCGGGGCCGCACCTTGTTTCGACGAGGAAGCGGCACCCACACCCAACACAACCCAAACATCCTGCCCGCAGGCGGACGTCGAACCCAGAAACACACGCTTTGAAACGCAGGAGACCCACATGAAAGACCTCATGGGCATGATGAAGCAGGTCAAAGACATGCAGGAACGCATGCAAAAAATGCAAGCCGAGCTGCAGGAGACCGAAGTCGAAGGGCACTCGGGCGGCGGGCTCGTCAAAATCACGCTGAACGGCAAAGGCGACGTGCGCCGGGTCTCGATCGACCCGACTCTTCTAAAGCCTGAGGAAGCCGAAATTCTCGAAGACCTCATCGTTGCCGCGGCCCAAGACGCGAAAAGCAAGGTGGAAGCCATGATGCAGGAAAAGATGGCGGAAGCCACGGGAGGCCTACCTCTACCTCCAGGCATGAAACTGTTCTGAAATGCGCGGCGGGCGCCGCTCATGCTTCATCACAGAACGGACCAATCCCCCGGCAGGATTCCGTGGAAAACCCGCGCCAACAGCGGCCGCTGATGCAGGCCTGCTACCTTTCCGGCGGCGGTTAGGTGTGAAACAGTGCCCCGGATCGCAAAGGGGTGGACATGACTGCGCATTTTAGCTGGACGCGCCCGGACGGTACCGCCGCACTCATGCGAAGCGTGGCCGTTCCTTCAATTCTCATACTCATAGCACTTGCGTCCGCGCTCTGGCTTATGGGACGCGTCCCCATATGCTCGTGCGGTTACGTAAAGCTTTGGCACGCCGTGGCCTCAAGCTCTGAGAATTCGCAGCACGTCTTCGACTGGTACACGCCAAGCCACATCATCCACGGCTTCCTCTTCTATTTCTTTCTCCACCTCCTCTTCCCCGAAATGTCCATCGCGACCAGGTTTTTGATCGCGCTATCCCTCGAGGCGGGTTGGGAATTGCTCGAGAACTCCGATTTCATCATAAACCGATATCGCACCGGAACTATCTCACTCGATTACTACGGCGACTCGATCGTAAACTCGATTTCGGACGCCATCGCGATGATAATCGGATTCCTTCTGGCGTACCGTTTGCCGGTCGCTCTAATTTTATTCCTTGCAGTAGCGTTCGAGTTATTCACGGGTTGGCTTATCCGCGACAACCTCACCCTCAACGTCATCATGCTACTCTTTCCGATCGAATGGATAAAGACGTGGCAGGCAGGTGCTTAACCGGTCTCGCACATGACAGCCGACAAAGAAGGGTGGATCAATCGCCGGAGGAGGAGGCCAAGAGTCTTCCTCTCCTACAGGCATGCCGAAGCCGAAGGCGGAGATGACGCCGCACGCATCAACGCTGAACATAAAGCCTGGGTCGAGAAATTTGCTATCGATCTCGGCGCCTATGAGATCGATGTCATCTGGGACAAACTCATGCAGGATGCGCTTCGCGAGCGCGCCGAAGTGGATCCCGAAAAGCTCCCGTTCTCAGCCGAGATATCACGCATCTGTCCCATGATCTGCCACGCCTTCGTTCCGGTGTTGACGCCGCGTTATCTGGAACGCATTGGCATATTCGACGGCGAACAAAAGAATGTTATGGCGTTCGGCGGGGTCATGGAGGAGTGGCTCGGCGCCATCAAGTTGGTCAGCGAACGGCACATGGACGTCCAAGCCGTCGTACGCAGCGGACGCGAAGAGGACTTCGCTCCGCTTCCCTATCTCATCAAGCGCCCCGGCATTATGGATATGCGCCCCGGCAACGAAGCCCATTATAAGCGATCAATCCAGCTCATAGCTGGGAGGCTGCACCACGAACGCAAACACGATGATCCCCCGGTGGACGTGGAGCTCGAGCCGTGGATCGACCTCTATCTGGACTGGTGCCGGCTTCGCTATAAAGGCTGCGCCGCACTACCCATCGGTGCTTGGCCCTGGCACACCGGCCGGCCAATGGAATTCTTGAGCGATTACGCCGAGACGCAACAGGCGCTTGGCAGCAGCGGCAACGCGCAATCGCACACAACGCTCATGCAGCGCTTCAAAGAACAGAACAAACCAGCCGTAGAGCACAATTGGATTTCCGATCTCTCGAACGGTCTACTGGCTTTTGGCGACAATGCCGAAGGCGCCGAACACCTGACCGCGCTCGTCAAGGCCTGCTGCACGGCAATCAGCGAGGGAAAGATTGCCGAGACCGGCCCGGACCATGCAAAGGTTCAGCACAATCTCGCCAAGGCCATGCTGTTCCTCGGCAAGGCAAACCCTGACAGCGATTGGTTGCCCCGCGCCGTGGCCACCTTCAAAACAGCAATCGATGACTTCGACCGCACAACGCAACCCGCCGACTGGAGCCGGGTGATGACCGGCCTTGGAGAGGCCCTCGCCGAATTGGGCATGCAGCAGTCCGGACCCGGGGAGATCGAACTGGCATTGAAGGTTTTTGACGCGGCGCACACCGCACGCCCGAGAGATCAGAATAGTGAACTCTGGGCACAGACGGCAGCCAGCCGCACAGAAGCCCTATTTCTACTGGGCGCCTATTATAACGATATCCGCCGCTTAAAAGAGGCTGTAAGCAGCGCATCGGACATTATTGCCGAACTGGAAAGGCTCGAAAAACCCGACGACCCTCGGATGTTCCGCAGACTTTGGACGCCAGAGGCTGGCATTTCCAGAATGAGAACGGTAATAGCCGAGGCAAACCGCCGTCTCGAACAGATGTCCTGACGGCGCAAGCACACAACGCCACACCACCCGTCGACTCAGACCACGAACTGGCCGACAGAGGATCGATGTCTCAAAAGATCGCCGGACCTGAAATCGAGCGCCTCGTACAGCTCCTCTCGCGCCTACCGGGACTCGGACCGCGCTCGGCGCGTAAGGCCGCCCTTGCGCTCCTCAAGAGGCGCGATGACCTTCTCGAACCGCTGGCCGAAGCCATGAAAGTCGCCATCGAGAAGATTGTCGAATGCCCGAAGTGCGGCAACGTCGATACGCAGTCGCCATGCACGATCTGTTCAGACCCGAAGCGCGACAGGTCTCTCATCGTCGTCGTAGAGGAAGTCGGCGACCTGTGGGCGCTTGAACGTGCCGGCGTCATCAAGGGCCAGTATCACGTCCTCGGCGGCCACCTGTCTCCGCTTGACGGCGTCGGCCCCGACCGGCTTAACATCTCAGGGCTGGTGGACCGCGCCACCAGTGAAACCGTTCAAGAAGTACTTCTGGCGCTCAACGCCACCGTCGAGGGACAATCGACAGCCCACTACGTCATGGAGCAGCTGGCCCCCACGGCTGTCACCGTGTCCCGCCTTGCCCAGGGTGTGCCGATCGGCGGCGAACTCGACTATCTCGACGAAGGCACATTGGCCGCGGCCATCCGGTCACGGCGCAAGATATAGTCTCCTAGAGTCATTCCTTCAGACTCAATCTAGAGACTCATCACGGCGTAGAGGCATACGTGCGGGATAGAAAATCAGAGACGACCGCACGGACCCCCGCTCAAGACCGGCCTTTGGCACAAACGCCAAGGTTTGTGACCGGCTCGCTCCTCAAACATATTCTCGTCATGACCGGTACGGGGGCTGCAGGTCTCATTGCGATCTTTCTCGGCGACCTTGCCAACATCCTGTTTCTGTCCTGGCTCGATGACGAAGCCATCGTCGCCGCCGTCGGTTACGCCAGCTCAATCCTCTTCTTCACGGTCTCCGTCGGCATAGGACTTTCGATCGCCGCCACATCGCTTGTCTCGCCCGCGCTCGGCGCAGGCAAACAGACCAAAGCGCGAAGGCTCTCCGTCAATGCCCACATCGCGACCCTTGTCGTATCGGCAGCAATCGCCGCAATCGTATGGCTACTCATACCCTGGATCTTGACTTTACTTGGTGCAACCGGGCGCACCCACGATCTTGCATCGGTCTACCTTGACATTCTGGTGCCCGCGCTCCCGCTGCTCGCCATCGCCATGACATCGGCGGCTGTCCTAAGAAGCGCCGGCGATGCCCGCCGCGCCATGAACATCACGTTGTCCATTGCCATCGTCAACACGATCCTCGATCCACTTTTTATCTTTGGCTTTGGCTGGGGCATCCAAGGTGCTGCCTTCGCCTCGGTGGTCGCCCGTATCGTCGCCCTGGCCGTTGGCCTCAATGGCGTCATCCGCGTACATAACTTGATGGGAAAGTTTCGCGCCCATCAGTTCCGGCGCGATCTCCCCGCGTTGATGGCTATTGCCGCGCCCGCCATCCTTACCAACATCGCAAGTCCGGTCTCGAACGCCTACGTCACCGCCGCAATTGCCCCCTTCGGCGACAGTGCGGTGGCAGGCTGGGCGGTCGTCGGACGGATTCTGCCCGTCGCTTTTGGTGCCATCTACGCGCTCTCTGGCACCATCGGCCCTATTCTCGGTCAGAACTACGGTGCCGGAAACGGCGAACGTCTGCGCAACGCCTTCACGCTCTCGCTGGGTGTCAACGCGGCGTTCACCGCAATCGCCTGGCTGGCGCTCATCCTGCTCGCCCATCCACTCGCCGACCTCTTTAGCGCCGAAGGCCAGGCCCGCGACATAATCGTGCTGTTCTGCCGCTGGATCGCACCGTTCTTCGTCTTCATGGGCGCGTTGTTCGTCGCCAACGCCGCCTTCAACACGCTGGGCCGCCCACACTTCTCAACGATTCTCAATTGGGCGCGGGCCACCATCGGCACCATTCCGCTGGTCGAAGCCGGCGCCTACCTGGCAGGCGCGCCAGGCGTCCTGTGGGGGTTCTTGATCGGCGGAATCCCGTTCGGCCTGGCCGCGGTCTGGCTCGGCTACAAGTTGATTGCGCATCTCAGCCAAGGCCTCCGTCCCGCCCCCCAAACCCCACCCATCGCTTAAGTTTGGTTCTCGACCTCTCTTGGGCTATAAAATGCCCCGATCGCCGGCCCTTATGGACCGGCTGATTTCGGAACCCAGACAACGTTTTGCAGGGCTTGCCTTGATTACGCCAACGGAAGGCCAAGGACTTTGGGCGCGCTGGTGCACGAGGCTGCTCGAGCTGCCACGATTCAACAAGCGCGCCTTCCTTGTTCTGTCGGATCTCTTGCTTCTGAGCCTCACGCTCTATGCCGTGATCTCCGTAAGGCTGGGCGCCCCCTTCGTTCCCGCACATTGGGGAACAGCCGCGCTCTTTATGGCTGCGCCCATCATCACCGTCGGCGTGTTCGCTTATCTGGGCCTTTATCGCATCGTAACCCGCTACTTTGGCTACCGCGGCATATCGCAGATCTTCTTCTGTGCCGGCCTTGCCGTACTGATTTGGACGCTCATTGTCTTTATGGCCGGCCAGCAGGGCATCCCTCGTTCGAGCATTCTGCCCTATTGGCTTCTTGGATCGCTCGCCATCGCCGGAAGCCGCCAACTCGCTGGCGCGATTTTGAAGAGCGCCGGCGTGGCAATTCCCGTCCTGCCGCCCGAGCACATCAAAAAACCCGTGTTGATCTACGGTACAGGGCAAATGGGCGTTCAGCTTCTTCAGTCCTTGCGCCAAGCGCGCGACCGGGAGGCCGTGGGCTTCATCGAGACAAGCCCAAGCATGTGGGGCCAATACGTCGGCGGATTGAAAGTCTATCGCCCTGAGAAGCTCGAGCACCTCCTCCGCCGTGCGGGCGTACGCGAAGTGCTGATCGCCCTTCCCGGCAGCCTGCAGCGCGAGCGCCGCCAGATCCTGCAAGAGCTCGAACGCTATCCCGTCGAGGTCAAGATCCTACCGGCCTACGAGGACTTCGCCTCAGGCCGCGTCGGCATCAACGATTTGCGCCCCGTAGATGTTGGCGATCTCTTGGGCCGCGACCCCGTCCAGCCCAGCGCCGATCTTCTCGCGCGCAACACCAAAGAAAAGTCGATCCTGGTTACGGGGGCGGGCGGATCCATCGGTTCCGAACTGGTTCGCCAGATTTTGAAGCAGACACCACAGCGCATCGTGTTGTTCGATATTTCCGAAATTGCCCTCTATGAAATCGAAATGGAGGTCGCAGACCTCGTCAACAATTTGCCGGCCGAGAACAGGAAACCCGACGTCGTGGCCGTTCTAGGCTCAGTGCTCGACAAAGCCCTTATCGAAAACACCATCCGCGCCCACAAGATTGAAACCATCTATCACGCGGCCGCCTACAAACATGTCCCCATCGTCGAGCAGAACCCCGTAGCGGGCCTCAACAACAACGTCTTTGGGGCACAAGTCGTCGCGATCGCCGCACGCGAAGCAGGTGTTGAGCGCGTCGTCTTCGTTTCCACGGACAAGGCTGTGCGCCCCACCAATGTCATGGGCGCGAGCAAACGGCTTGCCGAACTCGTGTTACAGGCCGAAGCCACAAATGCACCAGATACCGTTTTCACCATGGTGCGTTTTGGCAACGTACTTGACAGCTCCGGTTCTGTTGTGCGCCGCTTCCGCAAGCAGATCCAGTCCGGCGGGCCCGTCACCGTCACCCATCCCGAGATCGAGCGGTATTTCATGTCGATTCCGGAGGCTGCTGAATTGGTCGTGCAAGCCGGAGCCATGGCCAATGGCGGCGAGGTGTTTGTGCTGCACATGGGTGAACCGTTGAAGATCAACGATCTTGCACGCCTGATGATCCACCTCTCCGGTCTAGAGGTCCGCGACGAGACCACACCAGATGGCGACATCGAAATCGTCTACACGGGGCTGAGGCCCGGCGAAAAGCTGTACGAGGAGCTTTTGATCGGAGCCGACACGACAAGTACCGAACATCCCCGCATCTGGAAATCGGACGAGCCATTTTTGCCGCCGGCAGAACTTGAGCGCGAACTCAACGTGTTGAAAGCGGCGATGGCCTCTGCCGACGCCAAAGAACTGGAAGCCGTCCTCCTACGCACGGTCGAAGGATATCAGCCCGGCGGAGATACCGCGCAGCGCAATGAGGAGACCTCGTCTACATCCTGGGTCCCGGCAAACCGGACGTTGCACTGACATGACGACGCAAACGGCCGTGCGCAGATTTGCGATCGTTGGCCCGTCGGTGGAATCGCTGTTGCGCCTGCGGGCGCCACTCGTGCGCGCTCTGACAAGCCAGCGCCACAAGGTCCTCTGTCTTATCCCGGCCGTCTCCAAAGAGGAAGCCGCAGCCATCGAAGCACTCGGCGCTGAATGGCAGACCTATAATCCCGACGTTACGGGTGTGCCGTTCCTTGCGGCAAGGCGTTCGGTATCAGGACTAGCGGCTGTGCTTAAAGATTGGCGTGCGCAGATCGTACTGGCTTACGGCCTCACGACCGTATCAATCGCCGCACCGGCAGCTCGCAAAGCCGGTGCAGCCCGGATCATCAGCCTCATTACCGGCCTCCCCGCTGGAGACTTTGATGCATCCGACGTGCGCCTATCCCCCCGCCGGCTCAAAGCGGCGTTCGCCGCCAGCGACGCACTCGTCTTTCACAATCACGACGATCCACAACGGCTCGCATCACTTGGACTGATCGCGAATGCGGCATCCTCCATCGTCGTATCCGGGGCAGGCGTCAACCTCGATCGAAACGAGCCAGTACCACTGCCCGATGTCGGGCCAGGCCTTGTCTATCTCATGATCGCACCGCTGGAACACGCACGTGGCGTCTCCGACTATGTGATGGCGGCCTCAGAACTGAAGCCGCGCGCGCCCGGCGCCCGCTTCCTTCTGGCAGGTCCCGAAGGACGCAGCCACGATGCCGTTTCCATTGAAAAGATAAGGGAGAACGGCGACATCGAATACCTCGGCAACGCCGACGATGCACGCCCGCTGCTGACGCAATGTCATGTCTTCGTTTATCCGTCACACGCCGAGGGCATGCCACGCGCCGTGCTGGAGGCCCTGGCAGCAGGACGCCCCGTGATCACCACCAATGCGCCGGGCTGCCGCGAGACTGTAGACGAGCACGTCAACGGATGGCTGGTGCCATCCGGTGACTCCCGCGCCCTGGCGGATGCCATGGAATGCTATTTGAAGCGACCCGATCTCATACCGGCGGCGGCACGCGCCAGCCGCTCTAAGGCCGAGCGCAAGTTCTCTGAACAAGACGTCTTGAAAGACCTAATGCGCGTCCTGGATGTCGCATAATGGGATCTTGGGCAATTCCCCGCGTTAAGGCACCGCAAGCCTCAGGCGCTTCGCAATCAAAAAGGCGACAACCGCGCCGGCGAACTGCACGGACACAAAGGCCGGCACGTCCAACAAACGAATACCGGTAAACGTGTCTGAAAAAGCGCGCCCAATCGTAACAGCCGGGTTGGCAAACGACGTCGAAGACGTGAACCAAATGGCAGACATGATGTAGAGACCGACCGCAACCGGAATCGCGCTCGGTTGAGACCGCCTCAGAAGAAGTATGGTCAAGACCAGTCCAAACGTCGCAATCCCTTCGGCAAACCATTGCGACGCACCGGTGCGCGCGTGCGTGGAAAACTGCAGCAGATCCTGATCAAACATGGCATGAGCGGCCAGCACGCCCAAAAGCCCGGCGACAATCTGAACAGCCACGAAGGCAACAAAGGTCTTGTCCGAAATCGCCCCCTCAATCCGCAGCGCAAGCGACACCGCCGGATTGAAATGTGCGCCGGAAAGCGGGGCAAAAATGACGATGAGAACCGTAAGCGCGGCCCCCGTTACCAGCGCATTACAAAGGAGCGCCAAGGCGTCACTGCCACCCGCAAGCCGCTCCGCCATAATCCCCGAGCCCACAATGGCCGCAAGCAGGAAGGCCGTACCAAGTGCCTCGGCCAGACACTTTTGGCTGAGGTTCAATTCCTGGGGCGTACTCATGATTGCGACTCGGGGGCTGCTTCCGCATCCATCTTGCCGATGTCGTCCAGCCGGTTCTGCAGTGTGAGCCGGTCAAGCTCAGCAAAGGGCAAGTTCACGAAAATGCTGATCCGCTGATGAAGCATGCGGTGTGTGTCGGCGAAGGCTTGCCGTTTGACGGCTTCGTTGCCCTCAACACCAGATGGATCCGGGAGACCCCAGTGCGCGGTCATCGGTTGCCCTGGCCAGTGGGGGCAAGCTTCACCCGCAGCATCATCGCAAACGGTGAACACGAAATCGATTGGAACCGCATTGGGCCTT
This sequence comes from Hyphomicrobium sp., assembly GCA_965222835.1. GTDB lineage: Bacteria > Pseudomonadota > Alphaproteobacteria > Rhizobiales > Hyphomicrobiaceae > CBDCUQ01. The sequence goes on along the minus strand of CBDCUQ010000004.1, from coordinate 520,283 downwards.
GCAAACTCATCCCAAGATTTGGAACGCAAGGCGGAGATATCGTAGTTGAGCTGCTTCAACATATCCAAAGCCAACGGATTGACCTGTCCGCTGGGATGGCTGCCCGCACTCAAACCGTTGAACTTCCCCCGTCCGACCGAGTTCAAAATGCACTCTGCAATAACCGAACGCGCAGAATTGTGCGTGCAAAGAAAAAGCACATTGAATGTCCGATTCGTCATAATCCGGCTACTCCTCGACAGCTTCGGATTCGCAACACGCTGAACGCGCAGCGGCAATTCCCGCACCACAAAGCTCAGGGCGCCCGTTGCAGCAGTCTTCCGTGAGAAAGGCGATGAGCGCCCGCATCCCATCGACAGAGACGGCCGACAAGACGAAGCGCCCTTCACGCCAGGAACGGATGAGCCCCGCGTGCTCCAGCTCCTTCATGTGAAAGGTGAGGCTTGCCGGGCTAATGCCGAGTGCGCGCGCAATCTCTCCGGCCGACATGCCGTTTGACCCGGCACGCACGAGCATCCGGAAAATCTCCAGGCGATGGCCCTGGGCAAGCGCGGAGAGCGCTTTAACGGCGTCGGTAGTCTGCATGGGCCTATATTTCATTAGTTCATGAACTAATCAAATGAATTGGCGGACTGACATGCAGCCCCCCAAAGCCGCGCCTCACGCCGATTTGAGCGCAATGTTACATCATTTCAGAACGCCAAATGATACAAAGTAACAGTACACAAGCGACCCCTTTTCCTGAAGGAGTTCAGAGCCATGAAGCATTCGATGAGCCGAGCGTCAGGCCTCGCATTCGCCACCCTGTTTGCGCTCGCAACGCCGGTTGTTGCCAATACAGGGGCCCCCAGCCCCAATCCCGACGCCTGCCTGAAATCCATGAAAGGGCTCGGCGCAACCATGGGACACACCCACAAGAAAGATGCTGAAGGGCGTATCACCTACACCTTCCAGCTCCGAACCGGCGGACACGATTATCATGCGGACTGCGACGCGGCGACGGGCATCGTCGGCGATGTACGTCCCTATTTTGGCCCGCAGTCCGGCTAACGGCCCCGTTTTTGGGGGCCCGGCGACCCCTCTGGGCGGCCTACTGGCCGGCATTACCGACCCATCTTGAAAAAAGGACTTGCCAACTATGTTATAATATATCATAACTGCATCACGACGGGCCGATTGAGGCCTATCGCGGCGATCGAAAAGCTCTCCAGGTCTGCTTTTACATCGCCCGCTACTTCAGGCGCTCGGCGCTGTCCGGTGAGGTTCCTCCTAAGCCCACCCACAGCCCGGGCGCTTTCTCTGTGAAGCGCACAACACAGTCGACGAGCAGAACCGCGCGCACCTCACGCCGCTCTTGCTGACTGGAAATCGAAAGCGCCAGGCGTCCAGGGGGCGATCTAGGATTTGCCAAGCTCGCGGCTGCGCGCCGCGGCCATCGCCACCGCCTTCTTGAGCAAGGCCTTGAGCCCCGGCTCATCCATGAGCACACCGAGGGCAGCGGCCGTCGTGCCCCCCGGGGACGTTACGTTCTCGCGCAAAGCCGTTGCCGTAAGCTCCGAATGTGCAAGCAGCGCCCCGGAGCCCGCAATGGTCGCACGCGCCAATTGCTCTGCGAGCGGGCCATCCAGCCCCTCGGCGCGGCCGGCTTCGGCGAGACATTCGGCCAGCAGAAACACATACGCCGGCCCCGAACCCGAAACCGCGGTGACAGCGTCCATCTGCGCTTCCGCATCAAGCCAGACAACCTCTCCAATCGCCGACAAAAGCGCGTCGGCAAGGCCGCGCTGGTCCACGCCCGTATGCGCATTGCCGACACACGCCGTGATCCCCTGCCCAATCGACGCCGGCGTATTCGGCATCGCACGCACCACAGCCGTTCCGATCGCAAGATGCTTTTCAAAACTCTCGATAGTCCTTCCGGCAGCAATGGAGAGAACAAGGGTCGACGGCGCAGCAATCTTCGCAAGCTGAGGAAATGCCTGTTCCAGCATCTGCGGCTTAACCGCAATGACAATGACGCTGGGCGCCCGCGGCAATGACGTTACGGCGGCTTTGAGGGCAACACCATGCTTGACGAGCAATGCTGAGATCTCGGGAGACGGCGCAGGATCCTGTACGATGACATCGCGAGGGTTGAGGCCACGGGCAAGCCAGCCCTCAAGCATCGCCCCGCCCATTTTGCCCGCACCCGCCAGCACGAGCGGTCCATTGAGTTTGAATGCCATCCGGTTGATCCCGAGGAAGGTATGGCTCGGAGCCCGTTCGGTTTAGGTCGAACTACCCGCTCCCCCTCCCGGCCACCCAAAGCGATGATGGACTGGGTGGCCGGGAGGGGGAGCGGGCTGGCCAGGTGAGTCCGGCCAAGCCGAATTAAGTCTACGCCTGGCCCTCGGTCTGGAACATAGTGGACACGAGAGCCTCGCGGCTTTCCTTACCCGCCCACACGACGAACTGGAAGGCCTGATAGTACCGCTCGCAGGCTTCCAGGGCCGCTTTCAGCATGGCCTCGCATTGCGCCACCGAGGCCACCGAACCGTTAAGCATCAAGGCGTGCCGGAACATAACCAGTCCTTCTTGCGTCCAAAGATCGAAGTGGCCGAGCCACATCTGCTCGTTGATCTGCGCAACCAGCCGGTACATTTCGTTGAGACGATTCTCCGGCACGCGGAAGTCGAACGCGCAGGCCAGATGCAAAGCCTCGAGATCGTTCCGCCAATTGAGCGATACATGATAGTCGGTCCAGCTCCCGCTAACGATAAGCGTCAGCTCATCATCGGCGGTTCGGTCGGTCGACCAATCGTGCGTAAGTGCCAGCTGCTCGACGAGGTCGACGGGATTGATTGCCCGCTCATACCCTGTTTCTGCCGATGCCATGCCTGCTCCTGAGTTTGGGTCTTGCCGCGTCGCGCGGCCGAAACGCCCACTGTGCTGCGGCGGACGAAAACACCGGGACCGCTCGAGTCGCAACCTCACGCAGGGATTGTCCACGGCCAATGTGCTGCAACGAACCGGAAGTGAGCCCCAAAGCGGCTTTTCGAGCCGATTTCCGATGCGTGTGTTGAAAACGCTGCCGTTTCTTGTGGAGATGGCTTTTCGGCACTCGACGCGGCGAAGCGCCTCAACCGATACCGATTCAATCTTGAGTTGGACGGCCAATCAGCGCGACTCAAGCGCAGCGATTCGGGCCGTGAGTTGCGCGACCAACTTCTCCAAACGCTCGTTTTCTCCGCGCGCTTTTTCGGCCATAGCCCTCACGGCCTCAAACTCTTCGCGATGAACCACATCCATATCTTTGAGGATCCGCTCGCCTTGCGACCGCATCAGGGTTTCGACTTCGCGGCGCACCCCATCGGCAGCACCGGCGGCGTCCGTCATCAGCTTCGCGATCTCATCAAAAACACGTCCCGTGGTCTGTGTCATCGCACTGTCTCCTCCAGGCCTTAGCCGGTGCCGCATCGCCATGCAGGCCTCAAGCGACTATGGTATACGAAAATCTGCCTCACAAGGCAGCCCAATTGGTTATCGCAGGTCTGGCACAGACTTGGCGATTTGGTACGGTTCCTTGACACGTCCACCCGCCAGCACGCTACTGCCTTGCCATGAGTTCACTCGTCATACCCTATCCCGGCATCGATCCCGTCGCCTTTTCCTTGGGACCCATCGATATCCGCTGGTACGGATTAGCATTCGCCGCTGGGATCATTCTTGGCTGGCTGTATATCCGCTCCCTCGTCAGCAATCAGCAACTGTGGGAGAACGGCCGCGCACCTCTCAACGCACAGCGTGCGGACGATCTGGTGTTCTGGATCATGATCGGAGCCGTGCTCGGCGGACGCCTGGGCCACGTGTTCCTCTATGAACCTCAGCACTATCTCGCAAATCCGCTTGAGATTATTCAGGTCTGGAAAGGCGGCATGTCGTTTCACGGCGCATTGGCCGGCACCATCGCCACGCTCTTCCTTTTTGCAGCAAAAACAGGCATCCCCGTCCGCCACGTGATGGATCTCTCTGCCGCCGCCATTCCGCTTGGACTTTTCCTGGGGCGGATCGCAAACTTCATCAACAGCGAGCATTGGGGGCACACATCGCACGTCCCCTGGGCCATGGTTTTTCCCAACGGCGGACCCGAGCCACGCCATCCCAGCCAACTTTACGAGGCCGCCCTCGAAGGCGCACTTCTGTTTCTCGTTTTGCGCGTGGTGACCCATCGGTTGGGTGGACTGAAAAGACCCGGACTAACAGCCGGCACTTGGCTCATTGGATATGCGATCGCCCGCATTGTGTGCGAAGTCTTCCGGGTCCCGGAAGAAGGACACGCCCTCAATCTCGGCCCGTTCACGGCAGGCCAGCTCTACTCGCTGCCCATGATTGCGTTCGGCATCTACCTCATTGCCACCGCTAACAACAGGCACGCCTCACAGGACAAAGCCGCCACACGATGATCCCGCTCGTTCTTAGCTATCCGCAAATCGACCCGGTCGCGATCTCACTCGGACCCATCTCGATTAAGTGGTACGGGGTCGCCTACATGGCTGGTCTAATCCTAGGCTGGCTCTACATTCGCGCTTTGTTGCGTAACCACAAGCTATGGCCGAACGGTCAGGCGCCCTTCAGCGTCTATCACGTCGACGACCTTCTCATCCTCATCACCGCTGGCGTCATCATAGGCGGACGTCTCGGCTCCGTTCTCCTTTACGAGCCGTCGCGATACTTAAGCGCACCACTTGACATCTTCAAAATCTGGCAAGGCGGAATGGCCTTTCACGGCGCCCTCATCGGCTGCGGACTTGGCGCGTGGGTCTTTGCACGAAAAAAAGGTGTGAACCTCTGGAGCACCATGGACCTCTGCGCGGCAGCCGTTCCCATCGGATTGTTTTTCGGCCGCGTCGCAAACTTTATCAATGCAGAGCTCTTCGGCCGTCCAACAGATGTGCCATGGGGCATGGTGTTTCCAAACGCCGGGCTTTTCTACCCCGAGATCGCGCACCTTGAGCCGACACCGCGCCACCCCAGCCAGCTCTACGAAGCCGCACTCGAAGGCCTCATTCTCTTCATCGTGCTGCGCATTCTCACTCACAACCGACACGCGTTGAAACAACCCGGCACCGTCGTCGCGGCGTTCCTCATAGGCTATGGCATTCTGCGCTCCATTGGCGAAGTCTTCCGCCAGCCCGATCCCGCGCATGCCCTGACCGTGCTGCCATTAACCCCCGGCATCGCCTACTCGATCCCGATGATCCTGCTTGGAATCTATTTCCTGAAGCAGGTCCGGCAGAGAAACACACAGTGAAGTGCCGGAACTCCCCCTGCGCGCCATGCGCTTATGACAGGGATTGCAGAGGTCTGCCGTGATATCCGATCCCACGACGCGCGAAACGCCACTTGCCTCCAAGCTCAAAGAACAGATCCGCCGCAACGGCCCAATCTCTGTCGCGGCGTTTTTTCGCGCCTGCCTGCAAGACCCCGAACACGGCTACTACGTAACCCGCAATGCCATCGGCGCAGAGGGTGATTTCATTACATCGCCTGAGATCAGTCAGGTCTTCGGAGAATTGCTTGGACTATGGAGTGCCGTCGTCTGGCAGCAAATGGGCTCACCGGACAAAGTCAACCTAATCGAGCTCGGCCCGGGACGCGGCACACTCATGAGCGATGCCCTGCGCGCCACCTCGCACGTCCCCACGCTCTCCAAAGCCCTTTCTGTGCACCTTGTCGAAACGAGCAAACCGCTTGCAGAGGCCCAAAGGCGCGCGCTGCAAACACGTGCCAGCGCCATGACCTGGCACAACAACATCGAAACGGTCCCAAAAGGTCCCGCCATCATCCTCGCCAACGAATTTCTCGACGCCTTACCAGTGAATCAATGTGTCTTCCAAAAGGGAGAGTGGCTGGCGCGTACCATTGGCTTGAACACCGACGGAGGCTTTGTCTTTGTGACCGGCGAGACAGCATCGGACGCTTCGCACCCGCAGTCCTTGACTCAACCAACCCCCCCGCCCAAGGACGGTGACGTCTTCGAACATCAGACGGGGGCCCGCGCATTGCTTCAGGCCCTTGCAAGATCGCGAGATGGTAACCCGTGGGCCTGCCTGTTCGTCGACTATGGACATACCGAGGCGCGAATGGGTGATACGATGCAGGGCGTGAAACAGCATCGCCACGTCTCACCCTTCGAGACCCCCGGCGAGACCGACCTCACCATCGAAGTCGACTTCGAACAATTGGCGCGAACCTGCCGGGATCTTGGCCTAGCCGTCGACGGCCCCATCACACAAGCCGAATTCCTCGGCCGCCTCGGCATCATCGAACGCGCATCGAAGCTCATGCATTCCAACCCCGAGAAGGCCGCCGACATCGAAGCCAGCGTGGCCCGCCTCATGGCACCGGGCGGCATGGGAACACGTTTCAAGGTTCTCGGCGTGAGGAGTGCGGACCTGGCCCCGCTTCCCGGGCTTGCATAGGATCCAGCACACAGGGGCCCTAGCCTTTACGCAGGCGCCCAACTCCGCTACGCGCTAACATCGACTCAGCACACACATCAGGCCCATGCTCACACCCTTTGAAGCCGACTGTCTGTCAATCCTCCCGGGAATCCGCCATGGCTTCTTCACGCGCCAGGGCGGCGTATCTGGGGGCCTCTATGCCTCACTAAATTGTGGTAGCGGCTCAAGCGATGACCCCGTCGCCATCACGGAAAACCGTGCGCGCGTCGCCCGCCATCTTGGAAGTCCGCTCGCAGACGTGCAGACCATCTATCAAATACACAGCGCCAACGTCGTGACCGTGGACGGGCTCGCACCCCGCGAGGCCCTGCCGCAGGCCGACGCCCTCGTAACCAAGACACGCGGACTCGCCATAGGCGTGCTCACGGCCGATTGCACACCGGTGCTCTTTGCCGACCCAGAAGCAGGAATTGTGGCGGCCGCCCACGCCGGGTGGAAGGGAGCACTCGCCGGCGTCATCGAGGCCACTGTCGCCGCGATGGAGGCAGTGGGCGCCCGGCGCCCGTGCATCTGCGCCGCCTTCGGTCCTGCCATCAGCCAAAATGCCTACGAGGTGGGACCCGACTTCGAGACCCAGTTCTTAGTTAACGATGAAAGCTGCGCCCGATTCTTCAAACAAACAAAAAGGGACGGGCGCCCGCACTTCGATCTCCCCGGCTACGTGCAGGATAAGCTCCTAAAGTCGGGCATCCGCGTCGCCGAGAGCGCGGCCCACTGCACCTACGAGAACGAATCGCTTTTCTTTAGTTTTCGGAGGGCTACACATCGTTCAGAGCCCGACTACGGACGCCAAATCTCCGCCATTGTTGTGACCTAACTGCATAATCCACATCTATGGTGAAGTGCGGCCCGTGGATATTAGGCACAACCTAGGAATCCACGGGTTTCGGTCTGGACGCTTCCCCCCCTACTGGTTAGACAAAAATGAGTGGGTACCGGTAGGTGAGGAGGTTAGGGCCGCAAAGTCAGTACGCCGGCCGCCGGAGAACAGCGGGTCATTCAAAGGGGGACGTCATCGTGACGACCATTGATTCTGCTGCGGCGAAGCGCTTCGGAAAGCCAATTACGCTTGCAGTATTGATTGCCTCCGCGAGCTTTGCGCTCGGCGGTTGCGAGTCCAGCTCCAATATTTTTGCGTCTTCGGACCAAACCAACCCGGCCGTCGCCAATCCGGCGGCGCAACCTGCGGCGACGCAAGTGGCAAAGGTGTCCATCGCCAAGTTGCTCGGACCTCCGGACAACGTCAACGCGATGTTCAAGAACCAGCTCACGACGGCCCTCGAAAGCCAAAAGATCACAGTCGCCAAAACACCGAGCACGCGCTCTGAATACACGCTTCGCGGCTACGTCGTTGCGACCAACGAGAAAACTAAGACCAAGGCATCCTACGTTTGGCACGTGACCGACGCCGCAGGTAAGCAGGTGCACAGCTTCACCGGAGAGGAAATGCTACCTGCGCCGCAAGGCAAGAACCCCTGGCCGGCGCTCACGCCGCAGGCGGTAAGTACTATTGTCAACAAGACAAGCGCATCGATCGGCGGATGGATGCAGTCTCAGGCGCCTGCCGCAGTACCAGTGGCTGCCGCACCACCGCCTGCCACAACGGCCCAGCCGGCTGCAAAGAAACCGCAGATTGCCACGGCCCGGCCAACAACGGCACCAAAGACCGCAACGCCACCAGCCCAGACAACCGGCAGCATCGATCGCAATGCCGGCCTAAACGTCATGGTCGCAAGTGTAACGGGTGCACCCGGCGACGGCAGTGTCTCGCTCACCAGTGCCATGCAAAAGGCACTGACCAAGAAAGGCGTTCCCCTTTCCAGCAAGCCATCGGGCCAGACCTACAAGGTACAGGGTAAGGTTGCCGTCGGACAGGCCAAGAACGGCAAACAATCCGTGCAGATCGACTGGGAAGTGCTCGACCCCAAAGGCAAGTTCTTCAAGCGCGTGACGCAGAAGAACGATGTGCCGCAGGGCATGCTCGACGGCGCATGGGGCCAAACGGCAGACGCGGCAGCCGCAGCGGCAGCCGACACGATCGCGGGGCTTTTACCCAAACAGACGCAGGCCCAGGCCACACCAAACACAAAGCCAAACTGAGGCCATGCGGGCACCGATCCCGGTGTTCGACGGTAACGCTGACACAATCGCTGGGCCCGGGCCGTTTACACGTCCGGGCCCAATTGCTATGAGCCCGTCATCTGATTGTCGCAAGAGGCGCCCTGATGCCATTGGATGCTCGGAAGACGGTGGCGGGGGCGGACCGCGCATGAAGCTCGTTGCCGGCAATTCAAACGGTCCTCTCGCCAAGGCCATTGCAAAATACTGCAAGGTGCCCCTCACCAAGTGCCAGGTCAGACGTTTTGCCGACATGGAGATTTTCGTCGAAGTCCAGGAGAACGTCCGCGGTCAGGACGTCTTCGTGCTGCAGTCGACGTCCTTCCCGGCAAATGACAATCTCATGGAGCTGCTGATCCTGATCGATGCCTTGATGCGCGCATCCGCCCAGCGCATTACGGCGGTGATCCCCTATTACGGCTATGCCCGTCAGGATCGCAAGCCTGGGCCCCGAACACCGATCTCTGCCAAGCTCGTCTCCAATCTCATTGAGCGCGCGGGCGCCGACCGCGTTCTCACCGTCGATCTGCATGCCGGCCAAATCCAGGGATTCTTCGATATCCCGACCGACAACCTGTTTGCCGCCCCGATCATCGCGCGCGATATTCAGGAGACTTGCCCTAATGGCGATGTCGTCGTTGTGTCACCCGACGTCGGCGGCGTTGTTCGTGCGCGTGCACTCGCCAAACGCATCGAAGCGCCAATCGCAATTTGCGACAAGCGGCGCGAACGTCCGGGTGAAAGCGTGGTCATGAACGTGATCGGCGACGTCGCCGGCAAGCGCTGCATCATGATCGACGACATCGTCGATTCCGGCGGCACACTCGTCAACGCCGCCGAAGCGCTCCTCAAGAATGGGGCAACCGAGGTCACGGCCTACATCACACACGGCGTGCTTTCGGGTGGTGCGGTCTCACGCATTCAAAATTCGCAGCTAAAGTCACTGGTCATCACCGATTCGATCCTGCCGACAGAAGCCGTGAAGGCCGCAAAAAACGTCCGGGTTCTATCGATCGCACCCCTCATCGGAGAAGCGATCCTGCGCACCGCCCGCGAAGAAAGCGTCTCAAGCCTCTTCTATTGATCGGGTCCGCAATCCGATCCCGGCCGCCAAGCACAAATCGTCTGCGTTCAGAGGCAAAGCGGACGTGATGCGGACATGCCGACGAGGCCGGCTCGTGACCCTAACTAACTCTTCGGGCTGCGGCCTTTTTCTTTTTGCTGGGCACCGAAAAATGGTCGCGTTCGATCTTGCCGGCTGGCTGTGGTCGACCGATCAAGAAGCCTTGGATTTCTCCGATGCCTTCGCGGCGCAATTGCGTCAACTGTTCTTCAGTCTCGACCCCCTCGGCACAGGTGGATAGGCCTCTGGTGCGGCCAAGTTCCGCGATAGCACGCACAGTCCCAAAGGCGGTCCCACCTGGGACTAGGTCCTTGATAAACGAGCGATCGATCTTGATCTTATCAATCGGATATATGCCCAAAGAGCCGAACGACGAGTAACCCGTACCGAAGTCATCCAAAGCAAAACGCACGCCAAGCTCCCGCAACTTTTGCATGGTCTCCATTAGAGCATCCGTCTTTTCAGTCAGCACTGATTCTGTGATCTCGATCTCCAGCCGGTGCGGCGAAAGCCCCGATTTCGATAGTGCCTCAATGACTGTATCTGCAAAATCCTTCTGCCTTAGTTGAATGGGAGAGACATTGACAGCAATCCACAGATGCTTGGGCCACGCCTGCGCTTGCTTACAGGCCTGCTGCAAGACCCAGGCTCCAATCGGAATGATAAGCCCGGTCTCCTCAGCGAGAGGAATAAATTCGAGTGGAGAAACAAAACCGTTCTCTGGATGGTTCCATCGCAGAAGCGCTTCGAAGCCTTTGAGGTCGGTCTTATCGGCACCAACCAGCGGTTGATAGTAGAGCTCAAACTGACCAGCAGCGAGAGCAGAGCGCATATCTGTCTCGAGCCGGCGGCGCTTATGCGCCACGGCTGACATGCCGGGATCAAAGAAGCTATATTGGCCGCGGCCCTCATTTTTCGATTGATAAAGAGCCAAATCGGCATGGCTCAAAAGAGGCTCTGCCGTATTGCCATCTTGTGGAGACAGGGCAATGCCGATCGATACGCCGATGACAACCTGCCGGCCGTTTAGCATATAAGGCGCGCTGATTGTATTGAGAATCCGGTCGGCCAATGATTGCGCTTCCTTCCCGTCAGAAACATCCGCTTGCACGATGGCGAACTCATCGCCGCCAAGACGAGCAATGAGATCGCCTTCGCGGACGCAGGAGCACAAACGTTTGGCAACCTCCACCAGCAATGTATCGCCTGCAGCATGCCCCAAGGTGTCGTTCACAGTCTTGAATTGATCAAGATCGAGAAACAGAACTGCAAAGCTCCGACCGCTTCGTGACCCCCTGAGAAGGTATTTCAGATGCTCGTGCAAAGACACGCGATTAGGAAGGTCGGTCAACGCATCGTGACGGGCCAAGTAAGCCATCTCGGCTTCCATTCGGTGGCGCTCGGTAATGTCTTTTTGGATGTCAACCCATCCTCCGTCGGGCAGTGGTCGGAACGAGACATTGAAAACCTTTCCTTCCGGCGTGTTTTGCAACTCCTCGAAGGGCACGCCTCGCGCTGTCTTGTGCCTCAGGCCCTCCAACCATGCGGCTATGCCCTTTCTGGTCTCCGGCGAAGTGTCGCCTGCCATACTCCTTGAATAACAGTCGAGGATCGTGGAGAGCGGCGTGCCGGGTTGTGTTGCCTCCTCGGAAAGTCCGTAGATTTCCCTGTAGGTTGCGTTGCTCATTATGAGGTGTTGTTCGGAATCGAACATGGACAAGCCGCATCCCATGTTTTCGAGGGCGACATTGAGTTTCCATCTCTCGCGCTCGAGCTCAGCCTCGTGCTCTTTCCTGTCTGTGACGTCAATGCGCAAGCTAATGTAGCCCGCGAACTTTCCTTTCTCGTCCCTTTTCGAAGCGTTGATACAATGCACCCAGTAATATGATCCGTCCTTGCGCTTATTCCGCACCTCTGCCCGCCAAATGCCTCCCTTGGATAGAGTCGCATACATTTCCTTCCAGAAGTCCCTCGAATGGAAACCAGAGTTCAGCATTGAGTGCCGCTGCCCCACGAGCTCTTCGCGCGAATAACCGCTGATACGACAGAATTGTTCGTTGACATCAGTGATGACACCACGAACGTCGGTCTCAGAGATGATTGCCAACTCACTAATCATCGAAGTCTGGAGTTCAAGGCGCGATAACGCAGCAGTAAGGGATTTGGCGTGTTCGTTTTTTTCCTCAGCAATCTCACGAAGCTCTTGCGCCGTTCGTTGCAAGGCCTTCATCGAATCTCCGGTTGCCACCTGATATGGTTTGACGATCCAACTGTAGATTATTGGCGCACTCAGTGCCGCGAGTATTGTCGCATCGAATACGGCCAAGAGTACCGAATTGACCGTGAATTCCAAGCCAAAGAATACGGTCACCATGCCCACTTCGGCCGTGAAGACTACGAGGCAGATTTTGAGAACGAGTGTTATCGTCTCATTCGTCAACGCTGAGAAGGACTGCATCAGACGCGAGATGCGACCGGGGATCGAAGCGAATTGGTGAGCTACTCTAAACATTACCTTGTTACCTCAAGCAAACCTCGGAACGCCAAGCGGCAGCCTCATGCAGAAGTGCGATCTGGCTGACCGCCTGGTGTTTTGTCGGCACGCGATCCGGAATAAGCGGCAGCCGACAAGAGCCCCACTTTCACTCCCGGCTGCATACAATTTTAGATTGTCTGCACCAGTCTAATTCTCCGTTAAGTTATAGAGTGGATGGACTATTAATGAGAGCGCAGTTTTGAGCCAGCCGGGCCTACTCATGACCCGACCCGGCCCAATTCGGAACTTGGCGTGGTAGCATTGTTCAGCGACTTGCCATATTTTGGAGCGTTTGAAACGTCTCTCTGAACATTCGATGGGATGCGAAGCCTCAAATACATCTTAGACACTGTTCGCCTGCAATTTGATTCAAGATTTCCTAAGGTCGGCCCCCCAATACAGATCGGGCTACATTACGTCCCTGCAAAGCGAGGTAACGAGTGCGATCATCAGATCATCAGGGCTCTCATCGCAATAGAATTGCAGCGCTGTAGCCTTCACCATCAATTGGAAGGACGTCTCGGCTTGCTGACCCGAGATCTTCCAAGCCACCTCGGAAAGCTTCCCGCCGAGCTGATCGCTGTGTTCTTCAACGACCGCATCCATATCGGCTGTCCAACCCTGAGACTTCGACAATTTTCTGCGCAATTCATTGATGGCAACGAGTGCAGTTCGCGCTCCCTCGAACTTGACCATAAGATCAACAAATTGGGCTTCCTGACGATCCCTCATATCCCCCGGCTTGGCAGTCCGTTTGCTTTCCCGTTCCATGCATGCCCATCCGCGGTTCTGCGACATGAAATCGGTAATGCCTTGGAAAAGTTATGGCGTCTATGGGTACTATCACCCATAATGCACCAGCATCGACAATTGGAGGCGTGGAGTTTGAGAGTTCGCGTCTACCCGGTGGAATAAGACTATGCATCTGGGCTTGCTTCAGATCTTGAATGTAGAAGCATTGGAGGCCGTGCGCAGTGCCATCGTGGTGACCGACGCCACCAATCCTGAGAATGCAGTTGTCTACATGAACCCAGCCTTCGCGGCGCTCACGGGCTACGACGAGGACGAAGTGCTCGGCAGAAACTGCCGTTTCTTGCAGGGTACGGATACAGAACAGCCCGCGCGCCCGGTGATTCGCGAGGCAATAGCATGTGGGCGCCCCGTTCGCGCTATATTGCGGAACTATCGCAAGAACGGAAGCCTGTTCCATAACGAGCTACTGATCGATCCGATTCGCAATGGCGACGGAGTTGTTACTCATTTCGTCGGGTGCCAGAACCAAGTTGCGGATCGTCGGGTCGGTGAGGTTCTGGGCCTTGCCGCGAAGGGCTTCGAACAGCTGACCGGTCGGGAGCGTCAAGTGTTCGGATTAATGGTCAACGGCCACTCCAATAAATCAACCGCCAAGTTGCTTCAGATCAGCCCGCGCACAGCGGAAAAGCATCGCATTGCCGTTCTAAAGAAATTTGAGGTTTCAGAAATAACCCTACTTGTGCGCTATGCGATTGCCCTAGGAATTCCGTTCGAGTCATCACAGCATGTGCCCAGCGTTTGTTAGAGTTGAGTACGAGTGCCGGACAAGGTGGGAAGTTCCGTCACTGGCCCTTCGCTCCCGTCCTCGCGCCGCAGCAGTTACGTCCGCTTTCATAGGTAAAGCATCCGCGCTTCAGGCATGCCGGTGAGGCGACCTAAAGACCCATTACTGGCGTGCCCTTGGTGCCGCGAAGTGAAAGCCGTGATCGCTACGGTGGGTCTGGCGGAGGTGAGAGGTATCATCTCGAACCGGAGCCCGCGCGCAGGGTTGGCGTGGCGGCTGCGCGCAAACGAAAAATGGCGGTCTCCGCAGGACTCGAACCTGCAACCTTCGCGTTCGAAGCGCGATGCTCTATCCATTGAGCTAGGAGACCCTCCGGTCTAGTCTTATACTTAGCATTTTCGAATGGCCAGCACGATCATCCACACCCAACCCAAACCCCGCCGATTGTCCCTGCGTGTCTCCAAGCACTGGATGAATGCCAGTTCCACACCTCTCCCACGCACCCCGGCATGTTAACCAGTGGCCCAGGTGAGTCGCCACGGCCCGGACACCCGCACCCCCGGCGCTGAAACACTCGACCTTGATCACAGCACACCCTACAGTCGTCACATGACCAAAGATCGGCCATCTCTCAAGATCGCACTCGCCCAGCTCAACGCCGTCGTCGGCGACATTCAGGGAAATGTCGCACGGCTTCTTTCGGCACGCGCGGAAGCCGCCAAAACGAACTCTGATTTAATCGTCTTCCCCGAACTCTACATCACCGGTTATCCTCCCGAAGACCTCGTCAAGAAACCGGCGTTCCAGCAAGCCGCACGTAAAGCCGTAGAGGACGTGGCGGCCTCTATGGGGCCCGGTCCGGCCATATCCGTGGGAACCATTTGGCCGGAAGACGGCAAGCTCTACAACGCCGTTGCCGTACTCGACGACGGCGCCATCGTGGCGGTCCGTTTCAAGGTGGATTTGCCGAACTACGGTGTTTTCGACGAAAAGCGCATCTTTGATGCCGGTCCCCTGCCCGGCCCGGTCAACGTAAGAGGCGTACGCATCGGATTTCCCGTCTGCGAAGACATCTGGAAGGAGGAAGTGGCCGAGTGCCTGTCCGAATGCGGCACAGAACTGCTCATCTCTACGAATGGCTCGCCTTTCGACTGGCCGAAGCCGGACATCCGCACCAACATTGCCGTTGCACGCGTCACCGAAACGGGCTTGCCCCTCGCCTATCTCAACCTGGTCGGCGGACAGGACGAGCTCGTCTTTGATGGCGCCTCCTTCGTACTCAATAAGGATTGCAGCCTCGCCGCTCAAATGCCGGCGTGGGAAGAGGCTGTCGTCGTCACCAATTGGTCGAGAAGCAACGGAGCATGGCACTGTGCAAAAGGCCAACTCGCCAAAATCGAAGAGAATGAGTCCGCCGCATACCATGCCTGCGTGCTCGGACTGCGGGATTACGTCAATAAGAACGGATTCCCGGGCGTCGTACTTGGTCTTTCCGGCGGAATTGACAGCGCACTTGTCGCCGCCATTGCCGTCGACGCCCTCGGCGCGGATCGCGTCCAGTGTGTGATGCTGCCCTACCGCTACACCTCACAAGAAAGTCTGGACGATGCCAGCGGCTGTGCCAAAGCACTCGGCGTCCGCCTTGATACACTCCCCATTGCTGAGGCTGTCGAAGGCTTCGGCCGTGCCCTCGCACCCATCCTCGAGGGCACAGATGCAGACACCACCGAAGAGAATATTCAAGCGCGCACCCGCGGCGCAATTCTCATGGCAATCTCCAACAAGACCGGCGCCATGGTGCTCACCACCGGCAATAAGAGCGAGATGTCTGTTGGATACGCCACGCTCTATGGCGATATGAACGGTGGCTTTAATCCCATCAAAGACCTTTACAAGATGCAGGTGTATGCGCTCGCCCGCTGGCGCAATTCCAGTCGGCCCAAGGGCGGCAAAGGACCGGAAGGCATCGTCATTCCAGAGCGCATCATCACCAAAGCCCCGACCGCCGAGCTAAAGGCGAACCAGACCGATCAAGATAGCCTTCCGCCCTATCCTGTTCTTGATGACATTTTGGAGTGCCTTGTCGAAAACGAAATGCCGCTCACCGACATCGTCGCCCGCGGCCATGCGCCAGACGTCGTCAAAAAGATCGAGCGCATGCTCTACCTCGCCGAATACAAACGCCGACAGGCCGCACCCGGCGTCAAGATCTCCGAAAGGAGCTTTGGCCGCGACCGCCGCTACCCGATCACCAACAAATTCCGTGAGGCTCTGGCGGACCGAGAATCGGGAGCAACCCGGAAGCGACCGAAGACATCACCACAGTTGGTCCACCCGCGAGCCGATGGCGGCGAAATGGGATGAGCACGCTCAAAAGCACCGTCAGGCAATAGCCGCACGCACCAATCTCGCCCGGCGCAAAAGCCCGGCAAATAAAGCCAAAAAACCGGCCTTGGAAACAGCGTCCGCGGCACCAATATTCCAAGACGTGGCGGACCACTTTGCGAAACGAAGTTCGTGAAATTGCTTCAACCGTTGGAGTACAGTGACATGATGTCAGTTCGAACTGGAGTTTTGAGACAAGTCGCAGGTGCGCTCTCCGCGGTCATTCTGTGTACAGCCACCGTGACTTGGGCACAGACCGACACGCCCCAGATACGAGCCGGTACGCTGACCTGCACCGGTAAGGGTGGGGTCGGACTTATTCTCGGTTCACAAGAGGCTCTTAATTGCGTCTTCGCTCCCGCCAGCGGCGGACCAGGCCTCCACTACGCAGGCACAATTACGCGTGTCGGCCTTGACATCGGCATCAAGGGCCAGAGCACGATGATCTGGGCGGTCCTCGCATCAACAAGCGAATTACCTGGAGACCGGCTCGATGGAAGCTTCGGCGGCGTAGCGGCAGATGCCTCACTTGGGCTCGGAGCAGGCGCTCAAGTCTTAGTTGGTGGCAACGAGAAAGGCGTCGTACTTCAGCCGTTGAGCGTGAAAGGTCAAACAGGCCTGAATATTGCTGCCGGTGTCGCAGGCCTTACGCTTCGAAGAATGCGCTAAGCGAAAGTCGCCACACAGTCTGCCGATTCTATTGTGCCAACCAGGACGGGAGTATGCCGCCACCGCCCGCGTCGGATTGCGCGGTAGGAGCGCGGCGCAATTTCCGTTTTTTCCTCTGCGCGATCGAATGCCCACCACAGGAGTCGGGCGCAAGGAGAAGCCCGCGGCCGTACACGGCATCAACCCCCGCTTCGCCAAGATCGAACACCGAAAGGTGCTCAAGCACGCTCGACTTCGATTTCTTAGGTAAACTCCTATAGATTGCCGCCGTTGCCGCCGTCACGAACGGAGCGGCAAATGACGTACCCGAGTGATACCCCGTCTTGGCACCCGGCAGGGCCGTCCACACCGACACACCCGGCGCAGCGACGTCAATATAGTCTCCGTGATTGGCATATCGATACGCGCGCAGATCTTTATCAACGGCCGTTACGGCAATGACGTCCTCATATCCCGCAGGATAGCTCTTGCCCCCTCTGGGTCCTTCATTGCCAACGGCGGCAATAAATATGATGCCCGACGCGCTCATTCTTTTGATCTCGTCTTCGAGCAGGTCATCAGGCGGGCCGGCCAAGCTCATATTGATCAGTCTGACTTTCTTTTTCTTGAGCCAGCTGAAAGCCTTTAACAAGCTGACCGTATCGGTCGTCGGCAGGCCGTCCTCATCCGCATAAAAGGCGTCGGCGACGTAAAAACGCGAATCCGGAATAAGACCGGGCGTTCCGCTATTTTGATCTCCTGCAAGCAAAGCAAGAACACCTGTGCCGTGCCACGTTCCGTCTTTTCGGTGTTTTCTGCGTTTTTTTGAAGAACGGCGCCGTGGCGTGATGTTCTTTCCTGCAAACGCTGGATGAGCCATGTCGACAGCGGTATCGACAATACCGATCCGCAAGCGGGCCGCACACTTCGTAAGCCCGGTACGCCACCCAATAATTTCCCGTCCCAAGCAGTGATCCTTTTCGCAGGCCCGCCCATCCGTCATGCCAGGGTTGGGAGCATCCTTGACAGCCGGCGACCTCATAGCTGCACGATAGATCCGGTACTTGCGATTAAGCCCCAGTTGAACGCCTGGAACCTGTTGGCTTAGGACGTTTTCAGCCTCGGATAGACTCAGTCCTTTCGGCGGCGAGAACCGCGTAAGCGTAATCCCAAGCCCGCGCAGTCTGATCTTTTCTTTGACCTTGAAACCCTTCGCCCTGGCTTTCCTAAGCGTTTTCCTGCTGGCGTTTTTCACAATCACGCCCGGCTTCAGCACATTAACAGGATTGACCGATCGAAGCCGTCGAACACGTTTTCTTTTCCGGAGTGCCTTCCTCTTGTACTTCTTCTTGGTAATTCGCGAACTTGGTTTGACGGACCCGTTTATTCTCGTCTCAACTGCAGCCGAAGCTCCTTTAGGCTCCGTCACACTGCTTCCGTCGGGTTCGTTTCGCTCTGATGGCTGCCGCGCGAGATCGCGGCCACCGCCCGTACCATCTTCAGTCTCAGCATCACGCGCAATTCCGGCACCGGAGACAGACGCTTCACTGTCAGAACTGAGATCCGCCTCGGTCGGTCCGGCCAGACCGCTGGCCTTGACATCAAACGGAAGCCGCCTTGCCCGAGACGGCGCCTGAGCACGCTCGACCTGTTCGCTCGGGCGCGCGGTCCCCTTCTTATCCGATGATGCATCGCTCGAGCCCCGCTCTCCGGCAATCGCCTCGGTATCGCTCCCCTGCTCACCGCCCTCCGCGCGTGCGGAAACGACAAAAACAGGCGCCCAGGAAGCCGCCCATTCGTCGAGATTTTCAGCTTGATCATGGAACCGAGGTGGACCGGCGAGCATCGCGCCTGCGAAGGCGGCCATCCAAATGACCCCCCGTCGCGCCCCCGCGCTCGGACACCGGCGCAATACCGGCGCCATCCTTAGGCTCAGCCGGTGCATAACCCGGCGTCCTCCCCCATCCCCCGGGGAACAAATGTTCCGCCCAATATGATCCGCGAACAGTTTTAGTTTTGAGCTGTGGTCGAAATTGGGAAAGACTGAGTCAGAACCTTGGCGACCGAAGTCCAAGGGACCGAATTGAAGCAATTCGCATGTGTCCCCATCATGCTCACCGCGCAGAAGAAACTTCAAACGCGTCGCTTTCCAGCGCCCGACAGCACAGTGGTGCGTTGCAACACCCTGGGCGAAGCCCGTGTTGAAGTGAACGAAGCATAAGTGAAAGTGTGGCGCGCCTGAAAAGTGGAACGTCGAAAGCGCCACGCGGGGTTGAGTCGGCGGGCGGCAACCCGCAAAGAAAGACCGCGCGGGGTTGGTGTGGCGGCTGCGCACAAAGAAAAACCGCGCGCAGGGTTGGCGTGGCGGCTGCGCGCAAAGAAAAATGGCGCTCCCTAGGGGAGTCGAACCCCTCTTTCCAGATTGAAAATCTGGCGTCCTAACCGATAGACGAAGGGAGCGCTGAGGCGTCGGTATAGGAGGGTTCGAGGCCACACGCAACCGCCACCGGCCCTGTCCTCCCGGTACAAGCCGCCGCACAGCGAGATACGCGCCGCCGCAGCGTCATGGGCATGCATCCGATCACCCATAAGCCTCACAGATAACATGCCAAGATGGGGGCATCTTCTGCCCCCTCGGCAAGGCCTCAACCTTGTTTCTTCGGATCGGCCGCGTCCTCGATGGTCAGCTCGATTTTTTCCCGCCCGCCCCACGTGTCGCGTTTGAGATGACCCGCCACATGCACAGGCATCCCACCCGAAGACATCAAAAGATCACCCAACGGTTCACCGGCAGCCCGGAATGCTATCGCCTCGAGCCGCGTCCCATCACCGGCTTCGAGAACGCAGCGCACATGCTTCTCGCCAACCACTTTTGCAAACTTCACGCGATGCGCCGGAAAGACAAAGCGCGGTTGCGGATTGCCCTGTCCGTAAGGCCCGGCACGCTCGATAAGGTCGACAAGATCGCGGGTTGCCCCCGACGCCGTCAACGCGCCATCGATCTCCAGCGCGGCGCGCGCGCCCTCTCCCGCGAACCCGTCGCGGATTTCATCTGAAAGGAACGCTGTCGCCGCAGCAAGCTTGTCTTGGGCAACCGTAAGTCCGGCCGCCATCGCATGCCCGCCGCCTTTCAAAAGATGTCCAGCAGCAACCGCGGCGCGCACCGCCGATCCGATATCGACACCCGCAACCGAACGCAACGAACCTGTGCCGGCGGTTTGTCCGCCGCCGCCGCTTTTTTCCCAGGCGATGACGCAAGCAGGACGCCCAAAACGTTCGACCAGACGGCTGGCCACAAGCCCGACCACACCCTTGTGCCATGTCTCCGAGCCGGTCACGATCAACGGCAAGTCCGAATGCGCGTCAATCTGCCGGTCCGCGTCGGCAATCGCAGCCTCCAGCATCTCCTGCTCGACCGCCTTGCGCTCTTTATTAAGGCGATCCAACACACCGGCAATACGTTCGGCCTCGACGTCATCATCCGTCGTGAGGAGTTTCGCGCCCAGTCCCGCGTCACCAATGCGCCCGCCGGCGTTAATCCGCGGTCCTAGGATAAACCCGAGATGATAAACCCCCGGCGCCTGAGCAAGACCCGCCGCGTCGATCAACGCGCGCAGCCCGGCATTCTCGCGCCCGCGCATAACCTGCAGTCCTTTGGTCACATAAGCGCGATTGAGACCGACAAGCGGCACAACATCCGCAACCGTCGCCAGGGCCGCAAGATCGAGGCTCGCGAGAAGCGGCGGCTCCGCCAGCTCACCGGCATATAGGCCACGCGCGCGCAACTCACGCGTAACCGCAACCAGAACCAGGAACACGACCCCTGCCGCGCAAAGATGACCCTGATTGGAGAGATCGTCCTGCCGGTTCGGATTGACAAGCGCGAGAACGGGCGGAAGCGTTTCATCGGCCTGGTGGTGGTCAATAACGATCACGTCGGTATTGCGCTTCTCCACCACCGCAAGCGCATCAGAACTTGTCGTGCCGCAGTCGACCGTCACGATGAGCTTAGCCCCCTCGTCAATGAGCGTTTCCATCGCCGCCGTGTTCGGCCCATACCCTTCAAGCAAGCGATCAGGAATGTAGATGCGCGCCGGCGTGCCGTGATGCGCAAGAAAGCGCGCAAGGAGCGCCGACGAGCACGCCCCGTCCACATCATAGTCGCCGAAAATGGCAACCAGAGCGCGCTTCTCGATGGCATCGGCGAGACGTGCGGCCGCCCGATCCATATCCTGGAGCGACGCCGGATCCGGCATCAGCGCCTTGATCGTCGGCTCAAGAAAAAGCGGGACCCCTTCAAGAGAAACGCCACGTGCCGCCAGCATCCGCCCCAAAAGTTCGGGAAGCCCGTGCTGTTGACTGATGGCAAGAGCGAGATTGTGGTCCTGAGGCGCAAGGCGATCAGTCCAGCGCTGGCCGCGTGCAGAAAGTTCCACACCGAGAAACGACCTGTCAGCCACACCATCCACCGTGTCCACCTGCGATGCCCTGAGTGCGCCCGAACGCGCCATCGCCATACCCCCCGCGGTTCAAAAGAATCAATCCGCAGAATTGGAGCACAAAACCCTGTGTTCTCGCGACAGTTGCTGCGCAAATTCCCCCAGGGAATAAGACAAAAACGGTCGAAGGAAGTGTAATACGCCAACTCAGCCCCCACCTGGCACCTGCCCCCATGTTCGGCGTCAAAGCCTCGTGAAATGGCCGGACAAGCCAGCACTGTCTTGACCATGGTCACTTGGCGAACAGTGCGTTCGCGATAGACAATTCTGTCGGTGCGCCACCTCTCGCGGGCGGCCAGGAACAGCCGCAGATAGGAGACTGACAGTCATGATGAAACGTCCGGTGATTGCACTTTGTCTTGCACTGCTCCTGCCATCCATTGCATCTGCTGAGGAGCCCTTGTGCAAGCGGCTCGGAGGCTCCGATGCCGTCTCTGCGGTCGTAAAATCTTTTCTCGCCAAGATGCGCAAGGACGATGCGGACAAACTCGGACGATTTTGGCTCCACCGTGGTCACGACGGTGTCGCGCGGGAAGAGCAGCTCATTGTGGATTTCGTCCAAAGCGCTACCGATTGTGGTCGCCTATACGTTGGACGGTCCATGTCTGCAGCACACAAAGGCATGGCACTATCCGCCGCCGACTGGAATCGAACCGTAGGCTTTTTGCGCAAGACGCTCGCGGAGTTTTCGGTGCCTGCCGAATTACAGGATGAAGTATTGGCCCTCATTGCGACGACGCGAGGCGCCATCGTCGAGTGTGAGGCCAAGACATTCGGTTGCAAGTAACGAAAACGGCGCTCTGACCACCCGAACGAAAACTGTGGCGCCAACTTTTTGACGACATCCTTAATTCTGCAGATTGGCACAAAGAGCTCATGAGGTGAGCTCGACAAATCCCAAACAAAAACTGGCCAACAGTACGCATTTGCAATCTGCACGTCCGATGCGCCAGCGACGGCCGATCACATTCGGCGCACGCCCTTACTGACTCAAATCAGGACCCAGAGTCCCCCTGTTAGTCCTAACGAGCAAATTGGGTTCAGTTCCAGATCGGCACAACTGTAAATAATTTCGAAATTCGGAGTTAGGTCCGCATCAAGCCACGTGAGGGTTCGCAAAATGTCGACTGAGAAATGGGAAGATTGGTTCGAGTGCGACGACTGGTCGGAGTGGGTCCAAGATCCGAAGGATAACGGTGGCGACCATAAGGGCCTCGACCTCCGCTACCTCGATGGCACCTACAACAACCCCAAGCACATCGAATGGGGCTCAGCCGGCCATCAATTCATACGTCTAACGCCCGCAAGCTACAAAGACGGCGTCAGCGAAACGTATGAACCTCGTACGAACTACCGCGAACTATCAAATCACATCATCAAACAGAACGGCGAGATCAAGAACTCTCACGGCGTGAGCGATCTCTTCACCTTCTTCGGGCAGTTCATCGACCACGACATCGATCTCGCGCTCGAGGGCCACGAAGAGGGCCCATATGTCATCGCACCCCACTACGATCTCCCCCCATTCCAAGGGAAAAAGCTCGGAATCGACCGATCCAAGCCAAGCGACGGCACCGGCTACGATGCCTACAATCCGCGCCAGCACGACAACGCCATCACAAGCTACGTCGATGCGAGCAATGTCTACGGTTCTGACGAATCCGTCATGCAAAGCCTGCGCGACACCAACAAGCCGTGGCTGATGAAGATGCACGACAACGGCAACTTGTTGCCGTTGAGTGGTGGACCACATCCGCAGTTTCTCGCCGGTGACATCCGTGCCGGAGAAAACAGTGCGCTAACTTCAGTCCACACCATCTGGGCGAAAGAGCACAATCGCATCGCCATCGAGCTTCATGAGAAAAACCCCGACTGGTCGCACGACAAGATCTTCCATACGGCAAAGATCACAGTCGAAGCCCTGATGCAGCACGTCGTCTTCCACGAGTGGCTGCCGCTCCTTGTCGGCGAGCACGCCATGCCGGAGTACTACGGCTATAACGCCCATGTCGATCCGTCCATTTCCCACGAGTTCGCGACGGCCGCATTCCGCTTCGGTCACAGCCTGCTGTCGTCCAACATCAAACGTGTCGATGAACACGGCGACTCGGCAGGCCACCTGCAGCTCGCCCAGATGTTCTTCAATGCCGCGATCCTCAAAGATGCCGGCTCCGTTGACACACTCGTTCGTGGCCTTGCCGCCTACAAAGCCCAGGAAATCGACCACAAGTTGGTCGAGGACGTACGCAGTCTCTTGTTCCCCGGCGCCGACGGCATCCAGGTCCGCGACCTGTCGGTCCTCAACAATCTGCGCAATCTGGACCACGGTCTCGGAACCTTGAACGAGGTGCGCGAAGCCCTGGGCCACAAGGCCTACAAGTCCTTCTACGACTTGACGGGCGATCGCGGGCTCGCAAAGGCTCTCAAGAAGCACTACGACAGCGTCGATGACGTCGACCTGTGGATCGGCGGACTGCTCGAGCAGAAGGTTCATGGCTCACAACTCGGCGAAACCTTCCACCACATCGTCGTTGACCAGTTCACGCGCCTGCGCGACGGCGACCGGTTCTATTACGAGGAGCGTCTCAAGGACTATCCCTACACTCTCGAACAGATCAAAAAGACGACGTTCTCGGAGATCATCCAGCGCAATACGGACATCAAATACCTGCAAGATGATGTCTTTATCGCGCACTACCGCATGGCCGGCACGTACGAAAACGATAAGATGTACGGCACCAAGGGCCATGAGTTGATGATGGGCTACGACGGCAACGACAAGATCTGGGCCAAGCGCGGCGACGACGACATCTATGCAGGCGACGGCAACGACAAGATCTGGGCCGGCAAAGGCCACGATGTCATCTACGGCGAGGGTGGCAACGACTGGATGAATGGCGGCAAAGGCCGCGATACCTTTGTCTTCAAAGAGGGATCAGACCACGACAAGATCAAAGGTTTCAAAACCAAGTGGGATGTCCTGGACATCTCGGACTATGGCTTCACGTCCATGTGGGATGTCTACGAATCCGCCTATAACACGCGCAAGGGCGTCGTCATCGAGCTGGACTACGAAGGCTACGACACCGTCACCCTCCACGGCGTCAAACTCAAGCACCTCAAAGAGAAGAACTTTGAGTTTGATGACCATGGATATGTGGTCGTCTAACGATCCAGAATATCTCCCAAACTAGTGTTTCGGCGCCTTGAGAAAGGCGCCGAAACTGCTTTGTGCGCCCACCGCTTCGCTCAAACTCCGTTTTCCAACCTTAGACGAGTTCTGCATCCGTAATGATTTCCACCAGCGAAGGACCAGCATGACCAAGAGCATCCGAAATTGCACCCGGAAGGTCCCCTGCCGACGTGACCTTCACGCCATGACCACCACACAACCGAGCAAATGACGCAAACGATGGATTGTGCAAATTGGTCTCCCAGACCGGCCACTCCCCGGCACGCTGCTCCTTCGAAATCTTCCCAAGCTCAGAGTTATTAAGCAGGATGTGCGTGATGTTCATGCCGTATTTGACAGCCGTCGTGAATTCCATCGCGTACTGCCCAAAACCACCATCACCGGAAATCGAGATCACCTTGCGCCCGGCATAGTCCTCGAAATCCTGCACGGCCGACCACGCACCCACCGCCGCGGGAAATCCGAAGCCGATGGACCCGAGATACCCGCTCATCAAAACGCGCTGACCCTTGGTTTCAAAGTGGCGGCCGAATGAGTAGGTGTTGTTGCCGACGTCAACAGCGATTATCGCATCAGCCGGGCAGAGTTCGGAAAGGGTCGCGAAAACAGCGGCCGAATGAACGCCTTTCCCGCGATCTTCCGACAGGCGCGCCTCCTTTTCCTCCCGCCACATGACCCAACGCTCGCGCAACTCTAAGAGCTGGTCCGGTGCGCCTGCCGGTTTCGACAGTTGCAGCGCCACCGCACGGCAGAACGCGCCGATCTCGCCCCAAACGGGAAGCCGCACAGGGTGAAACTTTCCAAGTTGCATGCGCTCATAATCGACTTGAATGATGGGCTTTGATGGCTCAATGCCCGTGTGGTTGGCGAACGACGAACCGAGCGCGATGATGAGATCGGCTTCGTTCATGAACCAACTCGCGATCGGCGTGCCGGACCGGCCGAGAACACCCGCGGCATTGGGATGGTTATCCGGGATAAGCCCCTTTCCCTTGAACGTCGTCGCCACGGGCGCACCAATCTTTTCGGCAAAGTCGATCACCACCGCACGGGCATCAATTGCGCCATGGCCCATAACAATGATCGGCCGCTTCGCCGCATTGATCAGTTGGACGGCCGCAGAGAGATCGTCCTCGGACGGCACGACGACAGAGCCTCCCGTCCGGCCTTGCGGTCCCCGCGCTTTCGCTTCGCTCGGCAGCGTCTGGACGTCATCGGGGAAGATGAGGTGCGCAACATCACGCTCGACGACCGCCGTCTTGCAGGCAAGCGACATGAGCTCGGCGTGATTCGACGTACTCAACACTGGCTGCGAAAACCGCGACACAGCCTCGAACGCGGACTTGAGGTCGATGTCCTGAAATGCGCCAGGTCCGAACACTTGGGTTTGCACCTGTCCGGTCAGCGCCAATGTCGGCGCGCGATCGACTTTTGCGTCCCACATACCGGTCAAGAGATTGGTTGCGCCCCGTCCTGCGATCGTCAAACAGGCGGCCGGTTTGCCCGTGAGCTTTCCGTAGGCCGATGCCGCGAACGCCGCGGCCCCTTCATGGCGAATTCCAATATAGCGCAATGCACCGTCGGCTACCCGCAGCCTTATGGCGTCAGCAAGTCCCAGATTGGAATGACCAACCATCCCGAAAACGCGTTTCACACCCCATTTGACCATTGTCTCCGTCATCACGTCGGTGACGGTGCGCTGGCGATCAGGCTCGCGCTCAAGGCCGACAAAAATCTCATCATCGCGAATCTCCACCGGATAGAGTGTTTGCCCCGCATCCTCGTGTCCGCCAGGCGGCTTGCCGGTCAACGGATCAAAGTCCCAACCATGCCACGGACAGCGAATCCAGCATTTCCCGTCGACGCCAGTCTCAATGGATCCCTCGCCAAGCGGGCCGCCCTGATGCGGGCAGCGGTTGTCCATCGCCGCCCATCGGCCATCAAAATGCGAAAGGCAAATCGACACGTTGCGAGCGGTGACGGTTTTGACGCGGCCTTCAGGTAAGTCGCTCACATGTCCGACGCGGATCCATTGCAAATCGCTGCTGTTCATCGACTCGCCCTTCCTGAATTCGTTTCAGCCGCCGGGCACGATTTCGCGTATCAACCAACACCGGCATACCGAACGCCCGAAAGATCGGCCATGTGCTTCTTCCATGTGGTGAGATCATCGGCAGAAAACTTCGAAAGATGATCATGACCGCAAGCGCGCGCCATCACCTGCATCAGCTCCACCGAGGCATCAAAAAAGTTGTTGAGTTGTTGAGCCGACTTCTCGACAATCAATCGACTTACTAAGTGCGGCTTTTGGGTCGCGATCCCGACGGGGCAATTGTTAGTATGGCAGGCCCGCATGGCGATACAGCCGATCGCCTGCATTGCCGCATTGGAAATGGCGATTGCGTCAGCTCCCAACGCCATCGCCTTAATGAAATCGGCAGGCTTTCTTAAGCCACCTGTGATGACAAGCGTGACGTCTTTTCGCCCCAAGCCATCAAGATGACGCCGGGCGCGCGCCAAGGCGGGGATCGTGGGCACAGAGATGTTATCGCGGAAAATGATGGGAGCGGCGCCCGTTCCACCTCCACGGCCATCGAGAATGATGTAATCGACACCCACTTCCAGCGCAGCATCGATATCCAATTCTATGTGCTGGGCGGAAAGCTTGTAACCGATCGGAATACCGCCTGTCCGGTCCCGCACTTCATCGGCAAAGGCCCGGATTTGGCGCACCTCTACCCAATCCGGAAAGCGTGACGGTGAAATGGCAGGCTGTCCCTCTTCGAGGCCACGCACTTCCGCGATCTTGCCCTTGACTTTGTCGCCTGGAAGATGCCCGCCGGTGCCCGTCTTCGCACCTTGCCCGCCCTTGAAGTGAAAGGCCTGAACCCGCGAAAGCTTCTCCCAATCAAATCCAAACCTGGCCGAAGCAAGCTCATAGAAATAGCGAGAGTTTTCTGCTTGCTCATCAGGCAGCATGCCACCTTCGCCTGAACAGATCCCGGTGCCGGCCAATTCAGCACCACGCGCAAGCGCGACCTTCGCGGGCGCCGATAACGCTCCGAAGCTCATGTCAGAAACAAACAGTGGAATGGCAAGATGCAACGGCTTTTGTGCATTCGGCCCGATCACCACATCTGTCCCAACAGCAGTCTCGTCTAAAAGCGGCGCACGGTGGAGCTGTGCCGTCAGGATTTGAATGTCATCCCAGCTTGGGAGCTGAGCGCGGGGGACGCCCATCGCATCCACTTTGCCATGGTGCCCGGTCTTGGAAAGTCCGTCACGGGCATAGTTCTGTATGAGCGCATTGTGAGGCTCTTCGTCCGTACCATGGCTCGTATCCGCATATTGGCCAAGATATGCTGACCGATCGAAAGGCTGCGGATGCGCCGTCGCCCAATCCGTGATTTCGTCCTCGTCAACAAGAACCTCCCCATTCTCGATCCATGCCGAGAACTTCTTGAGAGCTTCGTCGTTGCTGTATTCGGAGACGCCGCTGTCCAGGCGGTAATCCCAATAATGGACGCCGCAGAACAAATTGTTGCCTTCAACATAACCATCAGCCATCAGCGCGCCGCGGTGCAGACAACGGCCGTAAAGAACCGAAACGGTATCGTCATATCGAATAACGACGAGATCAACCTCGCCGATCAGCGCGTACGTAGGCTCCCTGTCATTGAAGTCGTCATATTTCCCTACCGAAACTTTCTTCATGCCCGGCCCCAATGATGTAATTTCGAAAACCCAGACCGAACGTTACACGCCTCCGAGCCTCAGGCTCAACAGACGTTTTCTGAGCACGATGCGAACGTCGCGATGCACCTCATACGCAACCCCGAGCATCAGTTTGCCCAGCTAATGGTACGCAAAAAATTTAGCATGCCGCTGCGCGCCATACGCCTACCTGGTTGATACGACAGGTATCGGCATCCGGTTTCGTCAACGTCCAAGAGATTTTGCCATCTGCACGACGCGAGCGCCGGCTCCGAATGTGCCAGCGCATCACGTGATACAACAATACGGACGATTACCGGCCTCAGCGGCTCATAACGCCGCGCAAGAGTCCGAGTGCCGATAAGTCGGCCATCGTGGGACCGACACCTTCCAGCAGGCCACCAAAACTCTTTGGAAGTGGATAAGCATGCTCGCGGACGTCATGGCGGTTGTCCTTGTCCGTCCTGCGCGCGGCAAGGGCTTTCAGAGCTGAATACATCGAAGCGACCTTTCTGTTGCAAGTGGGCCTGCCTCTTGGATACCGTGGAGCGCGCACTACGGTCCTGAGCAGCGCATGAGAAGTCCGTGAGAATATTGTGAAGTCGGCCTAAGGACGATGACAACAACCCCGCACGTCAGGTTTTTCCGCGATCGGTTGGGTCAAAGTGTTGCCTATGCCAAAAACGGAACGGGGCCCTTGGTCATCTGCCCAGCGTGGTGGATCAGCCACGTGCAGAAGGATTGGGACTATGAACCCTTTCGCACGTTTTTCGAACAGCTAGGCCAAGGCCTGACAATCGTGCGTTACGACCGTCCCAGCGTTGGGTTGAGCGATCGAAATGTCAAACCACGTACGTTGGAATATGAAGTCGATCTACTTGATGATGTGGCAACCGAACTCGGCGAAGAAACCTACGCCCTATTCGCAGTATCTTGCGCGGGACCGATCGCCATCCGCCACACCATCCGCCATCCAAAAAACGTCGAAAGGATTGTCTTCTGCGGATCCTTCCTCAATGGTCCCGACATTTGCTCTCGCGACGTCCAAGACGCGGTACGAAGCGTCGTGCGCGCGCATTGGGGCATGGGATCGCGCGCGCTTGCCGATATCTTTCTCCCCGATGCCGATGCAGAACAACTCGATGCATTCGCGAAGCAAACGCGGGCGGCGTGTTCCGCAGACGCAGCCGATGATCTTCTTGGACTGACGTACACCATGTCGGCTACCGAAGTGGTCAGTAAGGTCTCAGCCGATTGCCTTGTTATTCATCGCGCGGGCGACCGGGCCATTCCCTTCGAAAATGGCCGCGCCTTGGTGGCAAAGCTTCCCAATGCCCACCTTGTGACATTGGATGGCCGCACCCATCCACCTTGGTTTGGCGGTGACAAGATTGCCCGCTTGGCCAACACGTTCCTTCTGGGCGAAACAACGACCAGCACGGCCAAACCAAAAATCGCAGAGACCCAACCAGGCGAACAGTCCCCAATCCGCTTCGACATCGCCGGCAAATGTTTGGTCATCGAGGATGGGGAAGTTACACTTACGCCGATAGAGTTTGGCATTATGAAAATGCTGACCGCACATTCCCCGAATGTTGTGTCGCGCGACGATCTCCTGAGCGCCGTCTGGCAGCAGCCGTACGAAGGCTCGAACCGAGTAGACGTTGCAATCAGCGCACTCCGGCGGAAGCTGGGGCCCTGGTCCCGCTCTATCGAAACCGTCACCGGCCACGGCTACCGGTTTCGGAATTGGCAGAAGCCTGAGTAGGTCTGGCGCCAATTCTTTCATAAGAAAAGGTGATCGTTTGTTTTCAAAATATGATTGGCCGCTAATCGATTGGCCATCTATATCGGCGCAGTTACCCGGCACAATGCCGGAGACAAAAAGGAGAAAGACCATGAAGACCTGGACCAAGCCCGCCGTGCGCGAGCAGGAAGTCGGCCTCGAGGTGACCTCGTACCTGCCGGCTGAGATCGACGTCATCTAACGTCGATGATGCATTCTATGCGTCCGGCCGCCGGGGAAACCCGGCGGCCGTGTTTTTTGCCGATCGCACATCCCATTCGCCAACCGCTTGGCCAGATCAGGCCAAATCGAAGCGGTCCGCATTCATCACCTTGTTCCAGGCCGCCACGAAATCGCGCACAAACTTATCCTTCGCGTCGTCCTGCGCGTAGACTTCGGCAAGCGCACGCAGTTGCGAGTTGGAACCGAAGATGAGGTCCACACGCGTACCGGTCCAGACTACCTTACCCGTGGCGCGGTGGCGACCCTCGAACACCTCCGCATCTTTATCGGCCGGCGACCACGCCGTGGCCATGTCGAGAAGGTTCACGAAGAAGTCGTTCGTAAGCTTTCCAGGCTGCTTGGTCAGCACACCGTGCTTGGACTGCCCATGGTTCGCCCCAAGAACGCGCAAGCCGCCAACAAGAACCGTCATTTCAGGCGCCGTGAGTGTTAGAAGTTGGGCCTTGTCGACCAGCATTTCCTCGGCTGACACCGCATAGGTCGTCTTCGCGTAGTTGCGGAAGCCATCCGCCTCGGGTTCCAAGACATCGAACGACTCTGCATCGGTCTGCGCGGCCGTAGCGTCCATCCGCCCCGGCGAGAAGGGCACCTCCACATCATGCCCCGCAGCCTTTGCCGCCTGCTCAACCGCGGCACCACCGCCAAGTACAATAAGGTCAGCAAGAGACACCTTCTTGCCGCCGGACTGGGCACCGTTGAACGCTGACTGGATCCCCTCGAGAACGCCCAGAACCTTTGCCAGCTTGTCAGGCTCGTTGGCCTCCCAATCCTTCTGTGGTGCGAGTCGGATGCGAGCACCATTCGCACCACCCCGCTTGTCGGAGCCGCGGAAGGTCGAGGCCGACGCCCAGGCCGCGGAGACGAGCTCGGCGATCGATAAACCTGAGGCGAGGATCTTGGCCGTGAGGTCGGCGATATCCATGCCGTCAATCAACGTATGATCCACCGCAGGAATAGGATCCTGCCAGATAAGATCCTCGGCCGGCACCTCTGGGCCAAGATAACGCGGTCTGGGGCCCATATCGCGATGCGTGAGCTTGAACCACGCGCGCGCAAAGGCATCCGCAAACTCTTCGGGATTCTTGTGGAAGTGGCGCGAAATTTTCTCGTAGGCCGGATCCATCCGCATCGCCATATCAGCGGTGGACATAATGATCGGCACTTTCTTGCTGGGATCTTCCGGATCCGGCGCCATATCCGTCTCCTTGAGATCCTTCGACGTCCACTGCCAGGCACCGGCAGGGCTCTTGGTCAACTCCCACTCGTAACCGAACAGCACATCGAAATAGGTCATGTCCCACTTGATCGGGTTAGGCGTCCAAGAACCTTCGAGTCCGCTGGTGATCGTGTCACGCCCCTTGCCGCTCTTGTAGTCACTAAGCCAGCCGAAACCCATCGCCTCGATAGGCGCAGCTTCCGGCTCGGGACCAACAGTCCCCTCACCAGCACCGTGCGTTTTGCCAAAGGTGTGCCCACCGGCGGTTAGCGCCACGGTCTCGTAGTCGTTCATCGCCATGCGCGCGAAGGTTTCACGAATATCACGACCCGACTTGATCGGATCCGGCTCGCCATTGGGACCTTCGGGATTGACGTAGATGAGACCCATCTGCGCAGCAGCGAGCGGGCGTTCGAGCTCACGGTCACCCGAATAACGTTTGTCGCCGAGCCAGGTGTCTTCCGCGCCCCAGTAGATATCTTCCTCCGGCTCCCAAATGTCGTCGCGGCCGCCGGCAAATCCAAAGGTCTTGCCACCCATCGACTCGATGGCAACGTTGCCAGCAAGAATCATCAGATCCGCCCACGAGATGGCGTTGCCGTACTTCTGTTTGATCGGCCACAACAGACGGCGCGCTTTATCGAGATTGCCGTTGTCAGGCCAGCTATTCACAGGCGCGAAACGTTGGTTGCCAGACCCGGCCCCGCCGCGCCCGTCCGCTGTGCGATACGTGCCTGCGCTGTGCCAAGCCATGCGAATGAAAAGGCCGCCGTAATGACCATAGTCGGCCGGCCACCAATCCTGACTATCCGTCATCAGCACCGTGAGGTCCCGCTTCAGCGCTTGAAGATCGAGCGTCTTGAACGCTTCCGCATAATCAAAAGCGCCGCCCATTGGATTTCCGGCCGGCGCATTCTGATGCAGGATTCTCAAATTCAGCTGGTTTGGCCACCAATCCTGGTTGGACTGGCCCGAAAACGTCACGCGTGCCCGCACACCATGCACCGGGCACTTACTAATCTCATTCATCTCAAAGTCCTTTCGCGGAAAGCAATGCCATCGACCATCCGTCTACCCAATCTCAGTCATCAGGTAAAATTTTCATATCTGATACTTGCAATAAGGCTGTCTAATCGAATGTTTCAGCACAATGCCCGTGGAATCGTGCGAAGACTTGCGAACTTGGATCATCTGCCGAGACACCCATGGACTTTGCCCTCCTGACCAAGGCATTCGGCGCATTCTTTGCGATCATGAACCCGTTCGTGAACCTGCCGATATTCTTGGCCATGACCTCCGAATTCACCGTCTCCGACCAACGCGGTCTTGCGGTCCGGATCGCAATCTTTTCGGCGATCATGTGCGCCGTCATTCTCATCGCCGGCAAGGCGATCATCGGCTTCTTCGGTATTTCCATCGACGAGTTCCGCATTGCCGGCGGCATTGTGCTCGCACACATTGCATGGTCGATGCTCAACGGCTCCAGCATCACGTCGCATCACGGAACGGAAAGAGAGCAGAACCACATGGCGGAACTGAACAGTCTCGCCTTCTACCCGATTACATTTCCGATGATCGTCGGCCCCGGAACCATCGCAACCATTATCATTTACGCCGGACATTCGGACAGCGCCGCGACGCTATCTCTGGTCGGCGCGATCATCGCCGCCGTCTTGGCCATGCTATTTGTCGTACTCTACTTCGCATCGTTCTTCGGCAAGATACTTTCGGATACGATGCGCGTGATCATGACCCGGCTGATGGGCATGATCCTGATGGCCATTGCCGTTGAAATGGTTGTCGTCGGCCTCAAAGCGGTCCTGCCCGGATTGGCTTGAAACTCAACGGTGCCCCAGTCACGGCCTCGTGCGGGACCACAGTTCCCAAATCGCGGCAGCCGGAACTGCATACACCTCCCGTGACCCGGCAGTTGCGGGGCCAAACCAATCGCAGAATTCCTCATACAAGATCGTTTGAACATCGTCCGCCGACTGCGCCGACGGCAGTCGCGGGAGAATTGTTCCAGCTTCCAGATCGTATTCATCCGGCACGTATCCGATACCGATGGGATCCGCCTTCAATAGGATCTCCGATATCGACGCAAACAGTTTCTTGTACTGCGCCTTGAGTGCCTTTTGATCGGGTGTCATTGAGAAACAACTCGCTTTATGCGCGTCGAATGCACACCAGCACGTTGCCCCAACCTACGCGAACAAAAAATTGCCCATTCACAGTCCTGATCAGTGTAATATTTCGGCAGCATACACAAGCAACCCGCCCACATAAGGAGTTAGCGAGATGGATACCTCGATCCTGTTGGCATGCCTCATAGGGCCCCTGTTCGTTGCCGTCGGCATAGGCGTCCTGCTTAATCCGGCCCACTACACGACAATGGCTGAGAACTTCCTCAAAGACGCCGGGCTCTACTATGTTTCAGGTGCCATGGTCTTCGTCATCGGCATGGCGATGGTCCTCTACCACAACATTTGGGTCGCCGACTGGCGCGTGATCATTACCATCCTCGGCTGGATGTCACTCCTCAAAGGAA
The DNA here is from genome assembly GCA_965222835.1 of Hyphomicrobium sp. GTDB lineage: Bacteria > Pseudomonadota > Alphaproteobacteria > Rhizobiales > Hyphomicrobiaceae > CBDCUQ01. The sequence goes on along the minus strand of CBDCUQ010000004.1, from coordinate 486,234 downwards.
CCGTCCGCATTGTGTATCCCAGCGCAGGGTCGCAGATTGCCGCAAACCTGATCGGGTCAGAGACCACCCTCAAAGCAAGCGCCGCGGTGATCCTGTTGCTTGGCGCGTGGCTGACGTACCAGGGTTTCGCCGGCTGAGACGCGGGCGTTTTCGATCTTAAGCTATGTTCGACTGGGATTGAACCTACGAACAGGGAGGATTTCAGCATGTTACGGATTAGCCTCCTCTGGTTGGTGCCACTGCTCTTAATTTGCCCATTAAAAGAGGCAAGTGCCGGTGGTGCTCGCGCTGTCAAGCAAGGCGCGTCTAAGATCTTCTCCAGATCTGGTCCGCGCTCCAACCTCGATGACACGTACAAAGCTCTCGACAAACTTCGCAGATCGAGCAAGCGCAAGTCCCAGTCATCCGAAGATGAAGCAGAGAGCGCGACACGTGGAGATGATTACGGCCTCAGCGACGCGGTCGAATATTATTCCGAAGACGATGATCACTGAACTCAATCGGTCATCGAAATTGAGCCGTTAGCTGATATCCGCTCAGGGTCATGAGCCGGCCTCGTAGGCACGTCCGCGGCACGGACGCTTTGCCCCCGATAACGGACGAAATTGTTGCAGCGCGAGGACGGAAGCGATGGGTCAAACCGCCCAGCCCATCACTGCGTGACAAACACGCCGTGACGATATCGTCTATAGCCAGACGATAGTCTCTCAATTGCCGGAATCTTCTACCTTCGCCTGAGGCGCCAGAGCAAGGTTGACGCTCTCGCCGCAGCCACACGCGCTCGTCTGGTTCGGGTTGTTGAACACGAACTGAGCTGACAGCTTGTCTGTCTTGAAATCCATCTCGGTGCCAAGCAGGTAAAGCACCGCCTGCGGATCGACAATCACACGCGCACCATCCTGCTCGACAACTTCGTCGAGCTTGCCGACGCTGTCGACGAAACTCATCGTGTATTCCATGCCGGCACAGCCGCCCGTCTTGAGACCGATCTTCAGCCCCTGAACGTCGGGGCCCTTGGACTCCATCAGAGCCTTCACGCGATCAACCGCCGCCGGAGTGAGCGTCAGCACCTTGGGGCGTGAGCGCCGCGGTGCCGATGGTGTCGTCGTCGTGGTCATGGTCGCAAGAGATCCTGGTTCAAGGCCGAGGGACGGTGTCGCCCTCTAATATATAGCCCGAAAGCGATTTGCGAAGTGTTGGCGGCCGCGACCAATAGCTAAAACACGTAAAGGGCTTAAGAAATGACCGTTTCAGGCCGTCGGACGGCCGCTCTCACTGCTCTTTGAGGGCGTGCGCGATCACCTTGCGCATCACCGATGGCAGCGCCGCCGCCTGAAGATCCCGGCGCGCAACCCAGCGGCATCGCTCCGGCTCCCCCCAGAAGGTCAGGTTGGCGTCTAAGGGCACAATGGCCCGGTAGACCATCAGCTCCAGCCGGAAATGCGTAAACGTGTGCGAGACCGTGCCCGGCACCGCCCACCATTCGCCACGCACCGGCGCCGCGCCCAGCGCAAGATCCGCCGAAAGCCATTCGTCCTGCCACTCCGTCGACGGCACTTCCAACATGCCGCCCAGGAGCCCGGCTTCCGCCCGCTTGCGCAAAAGAACACGCCCGTCCTCGCGCAATGCCAAAAACGCGATGCCGTAGCGCACCGGCCGTTCAGCCCGCGCCAGCCGGGCGGGCAATTTGGCTTCGAAGCCCTTAGCGTGCGCGTGACAGTCGCTTTGCAACGGGCACATCAGACAAGACGGCCGCTTCGGCGTGCACACCGTCGCACCAAGATCCATCATCGCTTGCGCAAAGTCACCGGCCCGTTCGTCCGGCGTCAGCGTCGCAGCAAGCCGGCGCAACTCAGGCTTGGCCGCAGGAAGCGGCGTCGGCACCGCGAACAAGCGCGCCACCACGCGTTCCACATTCCCATCAACGGGCGTCGCCGGTTCCCCAAACGCGATCGCGGCAATCGCCGCCGCCGTGTAAGGCCCAATGCCGGGCAGCTCAGAAAGCTCCGCCTCGGTCTCGGGAAACTTGGCCCCGGGACGCGCCGCCACGGCTTTCGCGCATTTATGGAGGTTGCGGGCGCGCGAGTAGTAGCCGAGCCCCGCCCACATCGCCAGCACGTCGTCGAGGTCGGCCGCAGCCAGCGCCGCCACCGTCGGCCATCGCGTGAGGAACCGCCGAAAGTAGGGCATAACGGCCTTCACCGTCGTTTGCTGCAGCATGATTTCGGAAAGCCACACCGCATAGGCGTCAGGTGCCCGGCCCTTGGCGCGCCACGGCAGATCGCGCTGCTCGCGGTCATACCACGCCAGCAGCGCTGCGACCGTGTCCGGACCCGCTGGACGCAGTGGAAGTTGCCGTCTCGCCACCGAAGCCACGTCAGTCCCCTCTTCGCTTCTACCGCGAATCACGTTCCATATAGACCTGGACAGAGTCTGTCCTATTCAAATCTAACCACCCACTCCCCCTCCCGGCCGCCCAATCCATCATCCTATTGGGGGGCCGGGAGGGGGAGTGGGATGGCTAGGTCATTCCGGCGTAGCCGGAACGAGAATCTAGACCATGGGAATGAGCACGATTCGGGCAAGTGGCGTCATGACATTGCGCACAGAGTTCCGCACCGCCGAACCGGCCGGCAAGCCGCAGCGATGCCGCTTGGCAACGCAACGCATTGCCATGGCGGACGGCACACCACCCGCCGCTACGCCACGGCGCACGCCAAAATTTAATCCGGCCAAGGCGGTCGGCAGCTTCGTCCCGGCCATCACCCGCAAGACCTTCGAAGAGCATGGCTTCTCCACGGCGGCCCTGATTATGGAGTGGCACCGGATCGTCGGGGACGAGCTGGCAAGGCTGGCCGCCCCTGAACGGCTCAAATGGCCGCGCTGTGCCAATCTGGAGGGCGATACCGAACGCCCTGGCGCGACGCTAGTCCTCCGCGTCGACCCTGCCGCAGCGCTCGAGATCGAGTACAAGACCCGCCAGATCCTGGAGCGCATCAACACCTTTTTCGGCTACCCGGCCGTCGCCACGATCCGGATCGTCCAGGCGGCCCTGGCAGAGCCCCCCGGCAAACCCGCAAAGCCGGTCAAAACCATGCCAGAAACGCGGCCCCCGGAACCAGCCGGTGCGGAAGGCCCACTCGAAGCCGCCCTGAAACGCCTCGAAGCCGGAGTCCGCGCGGCAAACAGGCGTTAGAGAGGCATCTATCCGCACAGTGCACCCCGGCAACGCCCTGGCAAAACCGGCAAATTTGCCTTATTCGAGCAGCGGTCCCATGCTAACCGCAGGCCACACCAATTGACCCCAGGGGACGCCCCCCTCGAGACCAACCTGAGGAGTCCGATCCTTGCTCAGTCTGCACCGTACCGGCCGCACGGCTATGCCGCGCCGCACCCTCGTTTCCACCCTCGCGGCTCTGGCTGCTGGCCTTTCCCTGACCGCCTGTAGTGACGACACCTCAAAAGCCGGCGCAGAGCCCGTTGAGATTACCATGGAGGAGCTGCTGAAATCCGGCAGCGATCTCCCCGATCTCACCCTTGGCTCCGAAGACGCCAAGGTCACGATCATCGAGTACGCATCCATGACCTGCTCGCACTGTGCCCGCTTCCAAGAGCATGTGTTTCCCGACCTCAAGAAGAAATACATCGACACCGGCAAGGTGCGCTACATCTTCCGCGAGTATCCGCTTGATCCGCGCGCCTTCGGTGCCTCCATGCTGGCCCGCTGTCTCGACGACGACAAAGCCCTTGCCCTCATCGATACGCTGCTCGTTCAGCAGAAGGAATGGGCCTTCGTCCGGGAGAACCCGAAGCAGGCGCTCTTCAATGTCGTCAAGCAGGCCGGCTTCACCGAGGAGAGTTTTGATAAGTGCCTGACCGATCAAAAGCTGCTCGACAAGTTGAGCGCCGTGCAAAAGCGCGCCGCGGAAGTGTTCAAAGTAAGATCGACACCAACCGTCTTCGTCAACAACAAGAAGGCAAAGAACCCGACCCTCGAAGCAATTGAGGAAGCGCTGAATCCGATCCTCGGGTCGGAGTGACAGCGCAACGCGGGAGCACGCAAAATGAGGCGAACCCGCTTTCTGCCCTTCGTTCTTGTGGCGGCCCTTGCGGCCGGTTGCTCCGGCAATAGCCCCCAGATCGGGAATGGCGTTGCGGGCAGCCAAAATGATGGCGCGAACGGCGCCGCGTTTGGCGGGCCCGCCACCAATGCCGACAAACCATCAACAACGGGTTTTAACCCATTCAATGATCCAACCGCCGCCGCGCCAGGAGGACGCCAGGTCATCAAGAATCCGACACTGGCGGATGTCATGCAGCCCGGTCCGCTACCTGAGATGGCGCAAGGTAAACCCAATGCGCCGGTAATAATCGTGCAGTACGCGTCGCTCACCTGCCCGCACTGCCGCCGCTTCCACGAAACGATCTACCCGCAGTTCAAACGCGAATTCATCGATACCGGGAAGGTGCGCTACATCTTGCGTGAGTTTCCGATCGGCATGCAGAGCGGCAACGCCACCATCGCCCTTCGTTGCGCAAAACCGGACAAATATTTCGATCTCTACGGCCGCTTCATGAAACAGCAGAAAAGCTGGGTCAGCCAGGAGGTGCGCCTCGAACCGATTTACGCCGTGGCCAAGCAGGCAGGGCTCACCCAACAGCAGTGGCAGGCCTGCCTCAAGGACGAAAAACTGATCAATGCCTTGAAGGCAATCAAAGATCGCGGCCGCACTCTTGGCATTATCGGTACGCCGAACTATTTCGTCGGCAATACGCTGATCAAGAAGGCGCTGACGCTCGCCGACATCCGCGCCATCGCAGCCGGCCAGCCGCCTGCAGCCATCGCCGCGCGATAAGCCGCAGCATTGCCGCGTATATGTGCGAAAAGCCGGCGGCAAGAACGATAGCCGTCGATTTAATGGCAAGCTTCTTGTCAGCTTAGCGCCATGTTCTTCTGAGCATCTTGCGCACAACAAAATCCGTATGGAGGGGGAAATGAAGCACTTAAAGTTACTCATCTCGACCTTACTCATGTCATGCACAGGCAGCCTGCAAGCATCTGCGCTGGACGTCGTCGTCGAGACAACATCGATCAAACTCGCGGCCCCAAAAGGCTATTGCCCTCTCGACAAGAACCACCCCATGGACAGCAAGGTCCTGCAAATCATGCAGAAGGCCGTTCAGTCCCGCAATCAGGAGCTTGGAGCGTTCGCACCCTGCGATCGCCTGAACGCCTGGCATGAGGGCAAGACAAACGATATTGGCAATATTGCTGACTACCAGGCAAACTTGAAAACGAAGGCGGTGAATTTCAAGACGAAGAAGATAATCGCTGACTTATGCGATATATTCCGCAAACAGGGCGCCGCCCTTACCGGGACCTCCGAACGGGAGATCGCCAATAATTTTGAGGCCATCGAGGAGTTTTCCGGAAGAATACAGTTTAACAGTCAGCAACTATACGGCGTGCTCCACGAAGATGAGACGGGCTGTTACGCTGCACTTGTGCAAAAGGTGCAGGTGGACGAACAAGTCGAAACCGGCTTTACCCTTTTGGCGATGACCGTCGTAAAACAAAAGCTTCTCTATTTCTACCTCAACAGCCAATTGACCGGACCCTCAACGCTTACCCGGTTGCTCAAAACATCGCAGGAAACGATAAAGGCTCTTCTCGCTCAGAATTGATGCCCGGCGGCCCGGATAACGACTGAGGGCAGCTGCGTTTCGCGCTGATCTTGCTCCGCCACCTTAGACCGAGTTCACCAACACCCCCCGATTCGCACCGGATTCGCCCCGAATCCCCAAGAAACAAGGGTGTGCACACGGCCGAGATACCACTTGAAAGGACTCGGTCTCTTCGCCATCTGTGGGTGGGGGAAGCGTAGAAAACTGATATGAAAATCAACCGCCTTCGTCTTCTGGGGTTCAAGTCCTTTGTCGAGCCGACCGATCTCGTGATCGAGCGCGGGCTGACGGGTGTTGTCGGCCCCAACGGATGCGGAAAATCCAATCTCTTAGAAGCCCTTCGCTGGGTGATGGGCGAGACCTCGCACAAGTCCATGCGCGCCGCCGCCATGGACGACGTCATCTTTTCAGGCACCGCGACGCGCCCCGCGCGCAACAGCTCGGAAGTCACCATCTTCATCGACAACACCGAGCGCCAAGCGCCCGCCGAGTGGAACAACGAAGACCTAATCGAAATCACGCGCCGCATCGAACGTGAAGCCGGCTCCGCCTATCGCATCAACGGCAAGGAAGTCCGCGCCCGCGACGTCAAGATCCTGTTCGAGGATGCTGCTACCGGTGCACGCTCTCCTGCCCTGGTCCGCCAGGGTCAGATTGCCGAGGTCGTCAACGCCAAGCCCGAACAGCGCCGCCGCATTCTTGAGGATGCAGCCGGTATCGCTGGGCTTCATTCGCGCCGTCACGAAGCCGAGCTGCGCTTGAGAGCGGCGGAAAACAATCTCGCCCGTTTGAACGACATCCTGGGCGGACTCAATTCACAGATCGAGAGCCTCAAGCGTCAGGCCCGCTCGGCACGCCGCTACAAGGAGCTGTCCGGCGAAATCCACAAGACCGAAGCCCTTGTGTCGTATCTCTCCTGGCAGGAAGCCCAAGCCCTTGTGGCATCCACCGAAGCAGGCCTCAGCGACGCACTCGCCAAGGTCGCGGCCGCCGCCGAAGTGGAATCCCAAGCGACGCGTGCGGAGGCCGAACAGGCCGAAGCCCTACCACCACTGCGCGAGGAGGAGGCAGGAAAAGGCGCCGCCCTCGGCCGCCTCAAGATCGAGCAGGAAACTTTCGAACGCGAAGCTCAGCGCCTCGCCGATCGTGAACGCGAGCTGACCGCCCGCGCCGAGCAGCTTGGCAAGGACATCGGCCGCGAAGAAAATTTCATCGCCGAAGCAAAAGAAATCCTCACCGGCCTCGAGCGGGAAATCGCTGAGCTGACGGCGACCGAGGACACCGCCGTCGAGACCGAAGCAGAAGCGCGAGCCACCCTCGACCAAGCCGACGCCCAGCTGCAAGACGCGGAAGCCGACCTCGCGCGCCTCACAACCGAAGCCGCAGAAGTCCGCGCCAAGCGCCAAAGCCTCGAAGAAACGCTTGCCGAGCGCGATTCCGTCATCGGCAAAATCGAAACCCAGATTTTGGCCATTGCCACCCAAACACAAGACGTCTCCGGCCGGGCCCCCTGCGCCATCAAGCTCGCTGAGACGAACGAAGCCGGCCAGCGCCTCGTCCAAGAGACGGCCGACCTGGAAGCCAGGATGTTGGAGGCGGAAAAGACGGTCGAAGAGCTGGCCGTCGCGGCCAAGGAAAAACGCGAAGCTGCCCAGCGTGCCAAACTTGATGCCAGCACCGTCGAGGCAGAACGTGAAACACTCGCAAAGTTGCTGGTCCACGTCCGCGAAGACGGGCTTCCGCCCATCGTCGACAGCCTGACAGTGGCACCAGGTTATGAAGCCGCCCTCGGCGCAGCCCTCGGTGATGATCTCGAAGCCCCGGCCGGAACGGAAAGTCCGGTCCGATGGCGTCTTGTCGAGGTCGGCCCGGGCGACGCACCGTTACCCGGCGACATCGAGCCGTTGAGCCGGCATGTCGAAGCCCCACCGGAACTCCAGCGCCGCTTGCGTCAGATCGGTGTCATCGCCCGCGATGATGGCCCGCGCCTGCAGCCGCTCTTGAAGCCCGGACAGCGACTCGTCTCCAAAGAAGGCGATCTCTGGCGGTGGGACGGCTTCGTTGCCGCCGCCGACGGCGTGACACCCGCAGCCCAGCGCCTCGCCGGTCTCAACCGTCTGCGCGAAATCGATCGCCGGCTCTCGGAACAGGACGACTCCGCCGATCTCTTCGTCGACGCCGAAAAGGAAGCCGACGAGGCCCTGGCCGCGGCAGAAGTCGAGGAACGCACCCTGCGTCAGCTTTGGCGGGACAGCCAGGCGCGACTCGCCGAAACGCGTGAAGTGCTGACCAAGATCGAACAGCTCGCCCGCGAAACAGAAGACCGCCTGCAGGCACTCGCGGACGCCAAGACCCGCACCGACGAGGACATGCAGGAAGCAACCGCACGCAAAACCGAAGTGGTTGCGGCCCTCGCCCACCTCAACGAAGGCCAGGACATCGAAGCCCGGCTCGCCGAGGCGCAAACGGAGGCGACGGCCAAACGCAACGCACTTGCCGAGGCCCGGGCCCGGCTCGCCTCACTGCAGCGCGAACGCGAAATGCGCGCCGAACGCCTTGAAACCGCCAAGTCGGAGGTCACCCGCTGGACAACACGCAGCGCTGGTGCCGAAACGCAAATCGAGACCTTGAAAGCCCGGCTCAATGATACGCGTAAGGAGCTAACCGCACTCGAAGGCTTACCCGAAGAGGTACAAAAGAAGCGCGACACGCTCCTCACCGAGCTCGACAAAGCAGAAAGCGCGCGCAAGGACGCCGCGGACAAGCTTGCAACCGCCGACACCGCACTAAGAGAAGCCGCAAAGACCCTGCGCGAGGCCCAATCCCAGTCAGGGCAAGAGCGCGAAGCGAAAGCGCGCGTCGAGGCCAATCTCGAGCACGCACGCACGCGGCGTCAGGATGAAGCGCGCCGCATTCGCGAGACCTTCAACGCCGCCCCCGAAGATTGCCTGGCGCTAGCAGGTCACCCTGAGGGAACCGATTTGCCGGCCCTCACCGATATCGATCGCAGGCTGCAGAAGATCAAAGCCGACCGCGACCGGCTCGGGGGCGTGAACCTGCAGGCCGACGACGATCTAACCGTCCTGCTTGAGCAGTTCTCAAGCATGCAAACAGAGACCAACGACGTCGAGCAGGCCATCGCAAAATTGCGCAACGCCATCGGACAGCTCAATCGGGAAGGCAAGAAGCGCCTCGATGAAGCCTTCCACTCCGTCAACGCGCACTTCCAGCGCCTCTTCACCACCTTGTTCGGCGGTGGTGAAGCGCGCCTTGAAATGCTCGAAGGCGAAGACCCGCTGGAAGGCGGCCTTGAGATCATCGCCAAGCCGCCCGGCAAAAAGCCCGCAACCCTGTCGCTGCTCTCGGGCGGTGAACAGACCCTCACCGCCCTGTCGCTTATCTTCGCCGTGTTCCTGACCAACCCCTCGCCCATCTGCGTGCTCGACGAGGTGGACGCGCCCCTCGACGACAGCAACGTCGACCGCTTCTGCACGCTGATGGAAAAAATGGCCGAGGAGACCGACACGCGCTTCCTCGTCATCACCCATCACCCCATGACCATGGCACGCGTCAACCGCCTGTTCGGCGTCACCATGGCCGAAAAGGGTGTGTCTCAGTTGGTGTCGGTCGACTTGGAAACCGCGCAAAGCTTCCGCGACGCGGGATAACCGGCAGCGCGTTCAGATTCAACCATTTAGCGTCTTCTTCCTATCGACCCGTACTCAGAAGAAATTGTGTCCCCGAACGGATCCGAATAGAAATGGCACCGCATCCAATTGCTTTCCCAAGAAAATGCCCTGCAACCACTACTTTTGAGGCAACCCAATCTACATTGGTCTAGGGTGCCCATTTCCTCACCCCTGGAATAGTCATAGCGATCCCCGTTGTATCCCGGTGTTAAGAACACGACACCTTTTTTGATCTCAAACGCACCTTCTACAATCGATTTCTGCTTAGCCTCTTCACGCTCACGGATTTCACGCTCTTTCGCCCATTCCTTCTGCAGCTCCGCCAATCGCTTTAGATCGGCCTCTTCCTTTTCTTTTCGCTCAAGTTCCAACTGTCGCTTTTTGCCCGCATCAGTCTCTGACTTGGCAACCTTCGGTACTTTCAGGTCTTCGCCATCCGCGGCCTCGGATTTCCCTGGCAATGACGCTTTCTTGCCAGACAGCGCGGCAAGACGCGCCTTTGCATAAGGTGCATACGGGCTCGACCCATGTCGCGCCAGAAACGTCTCAAGCTCAAGAGCACTGGCCTTATCAACAAACTTCCACTCATCAGCTGCGTTGCCCGTTTGATCTGAAGAGTCCTTCTTCACAGGTCTTGTTGCCGTCTTTGCAGCATCAGACGCGACTGGATTGAAGTAAAATTTCGAGAGCAATGCATTATTGTCCCACGGCAGCTGCCGTTCTGCAGTGCTCGTAAACACGTCATTCCGCACATTCGTCAGAACAGAAAGCAAGTCCACACCCGGTGTCGCAATGGCCTTGACCAAGGAGGCTGCATACGGCGAATTCCGGCCGGTCCCATCCAGCGCAACCTTGCCTGGTGCTGTCGAAAAGCTGATCAGCGTACCGATGCCCGATTCAGGCACGGCCAATCCTCTTCCGATTGCCGTGGATCGTGTTCCTAAGGCCCGCGCAAGATTGCGAGACAGAGGGTTGTTGCGACAGGCATCGAGAAAAAGAATGTTGGTGCGCGTCTCTCTTTCCATCGCGCGCTGCACCAATTCAATCGGCACCATCTCAAAATCAAGCGCAGAAACGGTCAATAGCTCCGCGTCAACCGGCACAATATAGTTCTTGCCATTAACCTGCAGTCCGTGCCCCGCGTAGAAAAAGATCCCCGCATGCGCACCAGACAACGCGCTCGCAAAGTCGCGGATCTTCCTGTCGAGGCCCTGCTTGTCCAGATCAACACCCTCGATGACCTCGATCCCCAGCGCGGTCAGCGCAGCCGCCATGTCCTTGGCGTCGTTGCGAGGGTTTGCGAGTTCGGGAGCATGTTTATACGCAGCGTTGCCAATGACGAGAGCAACGCGCTTCTCTGCCAATGCGAAATCACTGAACACTAAGAAGCTCGAAAAAAATAAAAACAACGCGACCATACTTCGAAGCATTGTCCGCTTCCTCCAAATGCGGCGAATGCTGAAAATTTGTCATAGGAGCTGACTGAGAGCAACTCCATCCAACCACTTCACTAGAAATTTTGACCTGCCGCCCCAACCATGGCCGAAAAGGGTGTGCCTCAGTTGGTGTCAGTCGACCTGGAAACCGCGCAAAGCTTCCGTGACGCGGGGTAACCGGCGGTCGCAACGCTCTCATGCAAATCCGAAGAGAAATCCGGCGCTATTCCTTAGCCAGATAATGCCGGTGCACCCAACCGCGCACACCATGGTGACGAATGGGGCACCACGCACCCACACACGAACCCGTCAGCTTCACGCCGCGTCCTTGCGACGGGATGATGCCCACCGCATCGTGCGATTCCGAGGGACCGGAGCGAATGTTGAGGAGATCGTCGGCATCGACCCGGACCACGCGGAACGTCTGCCGCGCCTTGGACCGCTTGGCCTTGCGCTTGGCCTTGCGCTTTGCCTTGCGTTTGGCGGCACGCGTATCGGACTTACTCTTTGTCTTCGCGGACTGGCCAGTTCGATCGGCCACGGGAACAGGACCGCCCAACCTGGCGCCGTCTGCCCGGGACGTGGTTGAAGGCCGTTTGGCGGGAACCGGCGCCGGAACAGCGTCGCCCAGCGATGCGGTCTGGACCTTACGAATCTCATTGGAACCGGAGTTGGCCGCGAACCGCGACGGCAAGAAGCTCTGAGCGCCTGTCACTGTTGCAGCTGTCGTCGGAACCCGACGCGGCGCGGTCTCTGCCTCAGATGGAGTTGCAGTTGCAGCCTGAGACGGGGCGCCGGCCCCAGATACAGGGGTCGGCTTCGCGGTCGTTACGGGCTCAGCGGTCTTAGGTGCCAAGGAGCCCGTCTTCTGTCCTGCAGTAGCAGGCTTTGGCGCGGCATCGGGCGTCTTTGGAGCGGCCACCTTTTTCGGTGCCGCCGCCTTTTTCGACACGGCAACCTTCTTCGGAGCAGGCCCAGCGAGGCCCAGGCGCCGTGCAACCGCTGGCTTGGAGTGCGCAGTGACCCGCCCCGTGCCGCGATCACCATCGTCTTGTTTCCAGACGATGTGGGTCCCTTCGATGCTAATCGTCATACAGCGCGGTTCGGCATCGAACCACCGGAACCACTTGATGCACAGCCGGTCCCGTTCCACCGACCAGCGGCCCCGGTCCTTGGCCGCACCGAGATAACCCGCCAGGATACCTGCCCGGCCCGAAACAATGCCGTCGGCACCAAAGCGCATGGGAATTTTTGTGCGGATCGGCGTATCCAGCTCGATCACAGCACCCGCAACGACGTCTTTCAGCGTTTTCCCGGAAAGACGCTTGGGGGCAGCAGCAGCCGTCTCAGCAAGAATCGCGAGACAACAAAGAAGTCCGAGGACCGTCCTCAGCATCGAAACCAACCAGTCGTGCAAATCCCTGGCCCTCTAAAAAAGCCTTTACGTCGGCGAGAGTGTGGCGGCCGAACGTAAAAACCAGGTTCACAAGGCTTAAGTGTTTTTAACGACCGGCATCGGCGCCAAGCGCAGCCAGCGACCCTTAAAATGCCGGTTATGCTGGCGCGATCCAAAAGGTGCCAGACGGGCACCGCCAAGGACCTTCGGCGCGCTTGTCGTGGGCCGCCGGGCCACCCCTGCAAGCAACCTCTGCAGAACAGGCCTGCGCGGTTTCGCCGTACCCTCGCAAGCCCCGCAAAATAAGGCGATTGCTTGACACCCTGGGGGGTGCCTCATAAGGTCGGCCGCGTTTGCCGTCCCCTGGGTCATAAGACCGCTTCCTGTCGAGGAAAACCCATGCCGGATAAGGCCAAAGGGTCCAATTCTCCAACCGGAGAAATGAGCCCTGAGGAGATCGCTGCATTTGAGCAGCGAGCGTCCGAATTGGGGTCCAAAATCGACCGGGTGCAGGCCAAAAGACAGGCCGAAATTTCGGCCGAAGAGGATAAGGCAATCCGTGGACGCGGTATGGCTTATGGCCTCCGGATGTCGTCCGAGCTCGTCGCCGCCATTCTGGTCGGTGGTTTTATCGGGTATGTGCTCGATCAGCTCATGGGAACGACGCCGTGGCTGTTCTTCCTGTTCTTCGTCCTCGGATTTGCAGCCGGAATAAAGAGCGTGCTGCGCACGTTCAACCGGATGCAGGAGGAGATTAAGCGGGAGACGGGTGGCAACATCGGCCACGCTGTTCCCGATGATGACGACGACGATTGAGGACGGGGGCTGACGTGGCAGCAGATCATTCAAGCGGCGGGGGAATGCCCGATCCGATCCACCAGTTCGAGATCAAGCGCATTATTCCGCTCGAGTTCAACGGCTACGACATATCCTTCACCAATTCGGCGCTATTCCTGGTCATGGCGCTCGTTCTCATTCCGCTCTTTCTGATGTTCGCCATGCGCCACCGCGCGCTCGTCCCCTCGCGCCTCCAATCAATCGCCGAAACCGGCTACGAATTCATTGCCAACATGGTGCAAGATTCCATGGGCAAACAAGGCATGGTGTATTTCCCGTTTGTCTTCACCATTTTTATCCTGATCTTCACGCTCAATATGTTCGGCATGATTCCGGGATGGTTCACGGTCACCAGCCACATCACCGTAACAGCCGCCTTGGCCGCGATGGTCTTCATCACCGTCCTCTTGCTCGGCTTTGCAAAGAACGGTTTTCACTTCCTGAAGCTGTTCGTGCCTCAGGGCGTTCCCATCCTGATCCTGCCTCTGGTGGTGTTGATTGAGATCATCTCGTTCTTTTCGCGCCCCGTAAGCCACTCTGTGCGTCTCTTCGCCAACATGCTGGCGGGACACATCACGCTCAAGGTGTTTGGAGGCTTCGTAGTGATGCTGCTGGCCGCTGGCGGCGCCTACTCGACGCTTTCGATTTTGCCGCTCGCCATGGCGACGGCTCTGACCGCCCTCGAATTCCTCGTCGCATTTCTGCAGGCCTACGTCTTCACGATGTTGACCTGCATGTATCTCAACGACGCCCTGCATCCGGGGCATTAGTTCCGGACGCAAGGCACTAACGAAACCGACTTATCCAACGTTCAATCGAAGGGAGAACTTCAATGGATCCAGCTTCCGCCAAGCTCATCGGTGCCGGTCTTGCCGCGATCGGCACGGGCGCGGCCGCCATCGGCGTCGGCAACCTGTTCGGCCAGTTCCTGCAGGGCGCACTACGCAATCCGTCGGCAGCGGACGGCCAGTTCGGCCGCCTGATCTTCGGCTTCGCCGTGACGGAAGCGCTCGGCATCTTCGCGCTCTTGATCGCGTTCCTCTTGCTCTTCACCTAAACCTACTAGGTGAGACCTCACGGGTGCATGCGGCACGGGCCAGAGGCCCGGCCGCAGCCCCGCGATACGTGTAAGGCAATGGAAATCGGACCAAGCCATGGCTGGTGAAGACAAGCATATCGAGGGAACGGACGCCCCCACAGCGGCCGACGTTCAAATGGGCAAAGACGCGCCAGGCGGACCCGAGCTTCACGCAGGAACGGAAGTTCCCCATGATGCCGGACACGCCAAAGTGTTCCCTCCGCTCGATCCTCAGTTCGTCGCGCCTCAGCTCTTCTGGCTGGCCGTGACGTTTGTAGCACTCTACGTCGTGCTCTCTCGCTTCACACTGCCGCGCATCGGCGAAGTCATCGAGGAACGCGCTGACCGCGTCAAACGCGATCTCGAAGCCGCAGAACGCCTTCAAGGGGAAACCCAGAAGGCGCTCGAAGCTTACGAAAAATCTTTAGCGGACGCCCGAGGCAACGCCTCTTCGATCGCCCGCGAGACACGCGAAAAGCTTTCGGCCGAAACCGAAGCCGAACGCACCAAAGTAGAAGCCACCCTTGCCGCCAAACTGGGCGACGCCGAAAAAGCGATCGCGCAAACCAAGGCTAAGGCGCTCGCCAGCGTCACCCAAATCGCGGCCGAGACGGCCGGCGACGTCGTACGCCAGCTGACCGGAAAGGACGTCACCGCCGATGAAGTAAAACGCGCGCTGCAACCCGCAGCGGGTGAGTGAGGAACCAATGCTAAATCCAGCCGGCGCAGAGTTCTGGGTACTTGCCTCTTTCTTGATCTTCATGGGCATCCTCATTTGGCAGGGTGTGCCTGGCCTAATCGCACGCGCCCTCGATGACCGGGCCGAAAAGATCCGCAAGGAGCTCGACGAGGCCCGCAAGCTTCGTGAGGAAGCCCAGCAGCTTCTTGCAGACTATCAGCGTAAAAGCCGCGAAGCTGAGGACGAGGCGAAGATCATCATCGAGCAGGCCCAACGCGAAGCCGAGGCACTCGCAAAGGAAAGCCGCAAGAACCTTGCCGAGAGCCTGGAACGGCGCACCAAAGCCGCGGAAGAAAAAATCGCGCGCGCCGAAGCCCAGGCAATGGGCGAAGTCCGTGCCGCCGCCGTTGACGCCGCGATCGCAGCCGCAGAAAAGATCGTCAAAGACAAGGTGTCGGGCGAAGCGGCCAGTCAGATCATTGATGAGAGCATTCGCGATCTCAAGGGCCGGCTCAACTAACCCTGCTCAACACAGGAGAAACCCGCGTTTGCCAATTAAACGAAAAAGCCGGGGCCTGCCGCCCCGGTTCTTTTGATCCACTCTGGAGAAGAGGTTCAGCCCGCGTTCGGCGTATTGCGATCAAAACCGACGAACACGCGGAATTCGCCGGGGCGAGCACCCTCCGGCACCGGTATCGTCACCGTACGCACAGACGAAAAATACCCGATTGGATTTTCGACGGCGACCGTCGTCTCCACCTTGGCCTTATCCGTACCAATCTGCTCACGCTTTGCGTCTGTCACGTAGATTGTGACCGGAAGCGAAACCGGACCCGTCTGCCCGCGCGGTCCAAGTAGCACACGCCCGGCAAACCCGAATTTCACCGTCACTTGACCAGCCTGAAGCGAACATTCGCGCTGCGTCTTGGTGATCTCGCCGCGATGCATAATGGCCAGGCCATCGCCAACCCGTCCCGGCTCATAAACCGTGAGCGTGTTATCCCGCGGCCAGACGCTCACCTTGGGACACCCGGGTGCGGCTTCGATGGCGCCCGTTGTCGGCGTCGCGCCGTCCCCGGTCTTGGCCGCAGCCAGGAGCTGTTCCTCACTGACCTTGCTGTTGGCATCCGCCGACGACGACGAACCGCCGCCGAACAGGCTCGAACCCAGCCCTGAGGAGAGCGACATGCCGCAACCACCGACTCCCAACCCCAGCAGCACCACCAAAGACAAGGCGAACATACGCCGTGTAGCCATCAAGGATTGCGTCATCAGGCTCCCATCCGCATAATCACCCCACCCCTCGGGGTTCCAGCGAGCACGTCTGCCGTCCTTTGCGACGGCCGGCTTCTTGTTCTCGCGACTCAAAGTTTATCACCTCACTACGGACGGGGCCAAGCAACCGGGCGCCACCAAACCGTTACAGGACCAATTCGTCACATGCCGAAATCGACGGCAGCCCAACCCAGCCCAGACGCATCCCCCTCCGGGCGCCCCCCGCTCGAAGTGCTGCTGGCGGCCCCGCGCGGTTTCTGCGCCGGCGTCGACCGGGCCATCCAGATTGTCGAGCTCGCCTTGGCCAAATTTGGTGCCCCAGTCTACGTTCGCCACGAGATCGTTCACAACAGATTCGTGGTTGACGGCTTAAAGGCTAAAGGCGCCGTTTTTGTGGATGAACTCAATGAGATACCAGAAACTGATCAACCCGTGATCTTTTCGGCACATGGGGTGCCAAAATCCGTGCCGGCCGTCGCCAAATCGCGCAATTTGTTCGCCATCGACGCCACCTGTCCGCTGGTCTTCAAGGTGCATATCGAGGCCGAGCGCTTGCATGGGCAAGGCTTCGAAATCGTGCTTATTGGCCATGCCGGACATCCCGAGGTTGAGGGGACCATGGGGCAATTGCCGCCCGGTGCAGTAACCCTAATTGAAACAGCAGGCGACGCACGGGCCTTCGCACCACGCGACCCCGAAAAGCTCGCTTATGTCACGCAAACCACCCTGTCGGTCGATGACACCGCCGGGATCGTTGACGTCTTAAAGACCCGCTTCCCCGCCATCGTTGGACCGCACAAAGAAGACATTTGCTACGCCACCACCAATCGCCAGGCCGCCGTCAAAGCCATCGCACCCCGGCTCGACCAGCTTCTCGTCGTCGGCGCGCCGAACTCGTCCAACTCACTTCGCCTGGTCGAGGTGGCCGAACGAGCCGGCTGCCCAAAGGCCAATCTTATTCAGCGCGCGGCAGACATTGACTGGACCACGCTCTCGTCGGCCCGCACGGTAGGCATCACGGCCGGCGCATCTGCCCCCGAACTGCTCGTTAATGAGGTCATCGATGCGCTTAAGGCGCGCTTCAACGTCTCCATCGAAACGGTCACAACAGCCGAAGAGCGCATTGCCTTCAACATACCCCGCGAGTTACGAGATCTCGCCGGCGAATAAACGGCACTGTACGCCATGCCGGTAGCCAGAAGAGATCATCAAGTCCCAAGTCCAACCCGTCTCAAGCTCAACGCGCCAAGAGATCAAAAGCATGGCCGTCTACACCGAAGTGACCGACGAGGAGCTACAGAGTTTCATCGCCAGCTACGGGCTTGGCGACCTTCTCTCCTATAAGGGCATTGCAGAAGGCGTCGAAAACACCAACTATCTCGTTCACACCTCCAAAGGCACATTCATCCTGACGCTTTACGAGAAGCGTGTTGCCGAAGCCGACCTGCCTTTCTTCTTAGGCCTCATGGAGCATTTGGCCAGCCGGGGCGTGAACTGCCCCCTGCCGATCCGCAATCTCGAGGGAGAGACATGCGCGAAGCTCGCGGGCCGCACCGCCGCGCTCATTACGTTTCTCGAAGGCTTCTGGGTGCGACGGCCCAAACCATTGCACTGCGCCGAGGTCGGCCGCGCACTCGCCGGATTGCACCTTGCCGGCGAAGGCTTCCAGTTGAAACGCCCGAATGCACTTGGCCTTCCCGGCTGGCGCCCGCTTTACGAGCAATTTGCAGGCCGCACCGAAGAGATTTCGCCGGGGCTCGGCAAGACCATCGCGGACGAGCTCGACATCCTCGAACGCGACTGGCCGACGAATTTGCCGTCAGGCGTAGTCCACGCCGATCTCTTTCCCGACAACGTGTTCTTTGTCGGCCAAAAGCTGTCGGGGCTGATTGATTTCTATTTCGCCTGCAACGACAGCTTTGCCTACGATCTGGCCATCTGCCTAAACGCCTGGTGCTTCGAAGCCGATCATGCCTTCAATGTCACCAAAGGCCGCGCACTTCTCAAAGGCTACAACGAGGTGCGCGCCCTGACTGAGAAGGAACGCGCGGTGATGCCAATGCTGGCCCGCGGGGCCGCGATGCGCTTTCTGCTCACACGTTCTTACGACTGGCTCAACACATCACGCGACGCGCTGGTAACGCCGCACAATCCCATCGATTATCTGAGGCGATTGCGATTCCATCAGGGTGTCCGCGCCATCATCGACTATGGGCTCAATGGATAGCCATGACCAAGGCCACAACCGTCATCATCTATACGGACGGCGCTTGCTCGGGAAATCCGGGTCCAGGCGGTTGGGGCGCAATCCTCATGTCAGGTCCGCACCGCAAGGAATTGAAGGGCGGGGAAGCCGAAACCACCAACAACCGCATGGAGCTGTTGGCAGCCATAACCGCGCTCGAGGCCTTAAAACGGCCGAGCCGCGTCGAGCTGCACACCGACAGCCAATACGTCAAGAACGGAATCACCACATGGATCCACGGCTGGAAGCGCAACGGCTGGCGCACCGCCGACAAGAAACCGGTGAAAAATGCCGAGCTGTGGCAACGCCTCGATGAGGCGCAGAACCGCCACGACATCGACTGGCATTGGGTCAAAGGCCATGCCGGCCACCCCGAAAACGAACGCGCCGACGAATTGGCCCGGGAAGGTTTAGCCGAGGCGAACACCCACGAGTGAACTCAAGCACATCCGTAATCCGATTTCCGGCCGCCCAGCACAAATCATCTGCTTTCAGGGCAAAAGCATCAGTGCAACAGACACAACCGCGAAGCGTGCTAACGACCCGGAGCAGATGTGAAGCCGGCGACCCGGTTGGGGAAACCGACGCCAACATGCTAAACTCACGGACGGCTGATCACTTTCACGAAGACGCTGGAGTGCGTCATGCAGGAAAAGCGGATCGAACTTCTACAGCGCATGCCCATCTTTGGAGGAATCCGCGCAGACACCCTCCAATTCCTACTCGGCTTCTGCCCGATCGAGCAGGTTCCCGCGAACGCGTTCTTTTTCCGGGAAGACGAGAAAGGCGATTCGATGTTCGTCCTTGAGAAGGGCAAAGCCGCCGTACTGAAATCCTGGCAGGGACAGCACTACCTCCTCCATACTATGAAAGAAGGCGACTGCTTCGGGGAGATGGCAGTCATGGACCTGGGTGCACGCAGCGCATCCGTTCGCGCATTGGAAGATTGCACCGCAATCCGTATCTCAGCCGCCAACCTCTACAAAATCTACGCACAGGATCTTAAGCAATTTGCGCTCATACAGATGAACATGGGACGGGAAGTCTGCCGGCGGCTTCGCGAAGCGGATAGACGGCTTTTCAGCGCGAAAATGGAAACGCCCGAAGCAGATCTCGGACAAATTTTCCCGGCCGACTAAGGCGTCCTGCACACCGACCGCCAGTAGGTCAACAACGGCATCACCACATGGATCCACGGCTGGAAGCGCAACGGCTGGCGCACCGCCGACAAGAAACCGGTGAAGAACGCCGAGCTGTGGCAACGCCTCGACGAGGCGCAGGAGCGCCACAACATCGACTGGCATTGGGTCAAAGGCCACGCCGGCCACCCCGAAAACGAACGCGCCGACGAATTAGCCCGGGAAGGTTTAGCTGAGGCGAATGCCGGCGCGTGACGTCCAGCCCATCGCAGCCCTCATCGCACCCCAACATCTCCGCCCCCCAACAACCGGCTACAGAGAATTAAGAGCGCGAACGCCAATAATGAGCGCGATGATGAGGACGATACCCACAACATTCAAAACATACTGAAGCGACCCATTGGGCCGGTGCAGCACCAGATACCGACCGCTGTCCCATGGCGTTGCCCCATCCTTTTTCAGAGATTGATAGGCCAAGATCAACGTGATGAGCGACACAAGAGGTATCCCGAATCCTAGGCCAAGGCCCCACACCCTAAATTCCCTCGCAAGACCTTTTCCGACTCCGATCGGGCGAAAGTTGTAATCGACGACCCGAACACCGAAAATCACTTTCCCCAATGACGAACCAGTCGCGCCGACCACAAAACTCCCGACCACGGCGGCAAAAAACGTTGTTAGGATCAAATCAAGGAGCGCACCCGCCGGCGTGTCCATGCGAGCAAAAAACCAATCGGCAGATTCCGGCGCAATGATATACCAGGCAACGGCAACGGACAGAAAACACAAGAAGCCATGCACGGTCGTGTCGATCATCCGCGCGCCATACCGGCGCCAAGGCGTAACGGGTTTCAAGAGCCATCCGCGGCCGTCCTGGAGCGTACCCGTCTCAGCGGCCGACCCTTTGGACAGCGCCGGACGGTCTCCGCGTTCTTCAATATCCTGACGCGACAACACCACGATCGCGACCTCCTCCTCACTTCACATGGGCCTTCGATGTCCCATGTGCACCCGGTATTCTTTCGTTCCGCCTCTCAGCTCTGACAGGATCCGCCGTGCGCCATTCGTCGAGCCGCGGTGCGCGGGCGTCTGGATATTTAGGGTCGTATGTATCATGCCTAGAGATAAACCCGCGCAGTATCTCCGTAAATATCACGTTTGGCGTCTGACGGCACGGCCGGCAGCGCGCCGCTCCCGCCGCAACGTTCTCGTCCGCGGGCAAAGGCAATGCATCCATGCGATCAGCCGTGTTCCGAGGTTATAATGAAGATGAAGCGGCCACATTTTGGGGCAACGCCCCCGTTCCGGCACCCTCAAAAAGCCGTGTCAACCATCGAGCAAAGATTGGCCGCACTCGACAAATCGTGATCAGGCGGCGACTCATCCACATTGAGCGCTTTCACTACCCCATCATCAACCAGCATGGCATAGCGCTTCGAGCGCACACCGAGACCAATGCCAGCACCCGTGAGATCGATGTCGAGCCCGACGGCCTTGCTGAATGCCGCCCCGTCATCCGTGAGCATCAGGATCTTGCCGGCAGCACCCGTATCCTTGCCCCAGCTATCCATGACAAAGACATCGTTGACGGCAACGCAGGCAATTGTGGCAATGCCCTTGCCCTTCAGCTCGTCAATGCGCGCCACAAAACCCGGCAAGTGATCTTTGTGACAGGTGGGCGTATAGGCCCCCGGCACAGCAAATAACGCGACTTTCTTTCCCCCGAAGATCTCGGCGGTCGTCATCGCTCCGGGGCCATCTTTTCCCATGGTCATGAACTTCGCGTCTGGCAGACGGTCACCGATTTTGATGGTCATGTCGGGAGAGGCTCCTTTGGGCTATATCGGCATTGGACGCCCGCACCCTAACCGCCTGCGCCCGCGAAACCAAGCGCTCAGGGATTAGAGCTCTCGACGAGTTTGACCTCGAATTCGGATTGGCCGTTATCCGAAACAAGCGTCGCCGAAACCACAGCGCCGCGAAGAGCATCCAGATCGACATCGGAGGAAAGATCGACTTCAAACGTCGCCTCCTCGCCGGAGTCCGACGTCCGCCGTGCAGGTGGAAGATAGACACCATCGGGCGGGGCCAGAAAGAGCTCTGCCCCCTCGGCCCCGCCGGGAAACCTCCCGACAAAGACAAGCCGCGGCTTCTCGCCCGCAAGCATCGCTTGGCTCGATGACAGAACGGGATCCGTCGGCCGAATGGCCTCCCCCCGTCTCGGCACGCGCTCCAACGCCAACAACAACGCGTACGCCGGCTCTCCCGCCGCGCCAGGTTCAACGGCCAAGGTTGCCGTCGCCTCGGCAGGAATACAGATATCCTTGCAAACACCAAACTGCACCGTGACATTAAGCTGAGTGGGCGCCGACGCGTCCGTCCGATCAATCTCAACAGGAAAGACGGCGTGCTCCGTATAGCCGTTGACCGGACCACCCTTATCAACCAGGAAATAGGGCGCGGGGTAGAGGACGCGTGCCCCCTTCACATTCGCTGACGTACTCCAATCGAATGCCGGCGGCACGCCAGACTCGCCAGGGTTCTTCCAATACGTCTTCCAACCCTCGGGCATTTCGATTTCAAAGAAGGCATAGAGCTTCTGCTCTCCGCCCGCGTCTGCCACAGACCCAGCCGACAAACGTGTTCGAAAATTGAAGCCGTCCTGCCAGTCCGAAGCAATTTCGGCGGCGTAAACAGTGGACCCAAGAGAAAAAGCACTGACCGAGACGAGCACAATGAGCGCACCGAAGGGCCTTATAGGGCCAAACAAATTTCCGGTGTTCATTGGTGTGCGCTGCTCCCTGCTCATGGACAACCCGTGATATGGCCCCGATGCGCCGCGTGAGCAAGCCATGACCGAAAAAATGTCATCACAGCTTACCCATTGAGCGCCGGAAAGTGGCCCCATTTCAGCGCTTCACAGTCTTGGTAAAATGGCGGTAATCTACCGGACATGATTGGTTCCAAGATGAGACACCGGTCGCGAGAAGAAGACCACCTGAAGGGGCAGTTTCTCATTGCCATGCCCGCAATGTCCGATCGCCGCTTCGCCCGCTCAGTGGTCTACATTTGCGCGCACTCCGGTGAAGGCGCCATGGGGCTGATCGTCAACTTTCCCGCAAGTCACATCAACTTCCCTGATCTTCTGGAACGCCTCGACATCTTTCCGCAGGAATCGGAGGATGGCGTATCAAGCGATATCCTTGAGCGGCAAGTGCAGGTTGGCGGACCCGTCGAAACGGGACGCGGATTCGTGCTGCATACTTCGGATTATTTTGCCACCGATTCCACGCTATGCATCGACCCCGACGTCAGCCTCACCGCCTCGATCGACATCCTGAAAGCGATTGCCGCAGGTGAAGGACCCGATCGCGCCATTCTCGCACTTGGTTATGCAGGATGGTCATCCGGGCAGCTCGAGGGAGAGATTCAGTCCAACGGCTGGCTCACCTGTCCGGCAGATCCTGATCTGCTTTTCGATCCAGATTTGGAAACGAAGTATGTGCGTGCCCTCGCCACGATGGGCATAGACCCGTCGCACCTCGTCAGCGACGCCGGCCACGCCTGACACCCCAACCGATAAAGACGGTGCGACAACGCCACGGCATGCGCGCCGAAGGAGGAAATACTGTCAGCGCGCCAGCCGAAGACTTAACTCCGCTTGCTCTTCAATCGAGACCCGCCAGACGCCGCGCCCGCGGGTTTGCCGGCCAGCCGCGCCAGGCTAGCGGCAACCGCCGGCGGCAGATGAGCGTATTTGGACGGCTCCTCCGCCTCTCCACCCGACTCTGGCGGTGTGCGGCTGTGTGCGGGTGCGGAACCCAAGAAACGCGGCAAACCCTCCGCTTCGAACGCTTGCGACTCGGCGAACACATCCTCAACCTCACCTGAGCTCATGGTCGGAGGGATCGGCGGCGGCGTGGGCCCGTCCTGCACCACCACCGAAACCGGCGGCAGCGGGGGCTCAAAGCCCCCGCCAGACGGACCGTCTCCAACAGGAAGTGGTGCGCCCGCCATCGACTCCGGCATCTGCGACGCTTGAGGCGGGACAGGCGGCGGCACCGTAGGTGGCGCCGTTACAGGCACGCCCTCATTCGGTCCACCAGCGGCTTCTGGCCGGATCGGAATCACGGGGGGCGACGGTGCCGTCAAAGGATTAGGAGCCAGAGGCGCGATCGCAGATGGTGGCGGCGGAGGTGAAACGGCCACGGGTCGCGGTGGTTCGTCGGCGCCGTTTGCGTCCCCTCGTCGGCCGGGCCACGGCGGCGGAGATCCGCGACGGGCAGGCCTCTTCTTCGGCAGCGCGACGACCTTGCCCTCCTGCCCCTTCTTGGGGTCCTCTGAGCCCGGCACAGCGCTTACAGGCACATTCGAACGCTCTGCAGGTTGCGGTGGAGCGGGCGGCGTCGCACCAGCGCCATGTCCCCCTGCCCCTTGCGCAGCCGCGCGCCGTTTCTTTTTCGTATCGTCTCCGTTCGCCCTGGCTCTCGCAATCTTCTTCTTGGTATTGGCTGTAAACAGGCCGCGCGGTTGCAGCTTGCGTTCAGTCTTGCGTATCGACTTGAGAAGTTGCGCGACCTGTTGCTCGGTATGGGTCCCGCCCAAACATGGACCCTCCGCCTGCGCGCAGCCCATCGCGCGAAGGTACGCTACTTCCTCGTCACTTTCGACACCCGTGGCAATGACTTTCTTTCCGAGCTCATGCGCAAAGGCGATGATCGAGCGCAGACCCGTCGATTCAGCCTGATCCTTGGCGCCGCAATCGCTCAATAGAACACGGTCCACTTTGATAGTCTCGAATGCCAGCCGTTGCAGATGGGCAAGCGACGTATGTCCGGTTCCAAATTCATCGAGCGTAATCTCGGCGCCACCACCGCTGAACCATTCGAGTATCTCGCTGGCCTGTTCAGGATTCTCCATAATCAAGCGTTCGGGAACCTCAAGGCGCAACCCGCCCTTCGGCACAATGCCACGCCCAAGAATCGTTCGAATTTCCTGGACGAGGTCCGCGCGGAACAGCTCCTTCTCGGACACTTTGATGCTAACAAACAAGGGATCGTCCGTCCGCGGCAACAACTGCTGCCAATGCGCGGCGCTACGCAGCGCCTTCAACAGCACGTAAGAGCCAATACGAACGGGCAAGTCGCTCTCGTCCGATTGCGCCTCAAAGGCAAGGGGATTGATACTGCCGAACTTCGGATGCTCCCAGCGCGCAACGGCTTCGAATCCTGCCAGCTCCTTCGTGGAAAGAGAAACGATCGGGACGTACTCGACCCGGATCTGGTTGCGCTCGAGCGCCTTCACGAGTTCAGCCTCGACCTGCGCCCGCTCGTCCCGATCCACGCGCATATCAGGCGTAAAAATCTCCACTTTGTCGCCGCCGCCGCGCCGGGCGCGATACATGGCGATTTCGGCATTCTTCACAAGCTCCGCATGATCAGCCACATCATTGTTGTCAACAGCGATACCGATCGAAGCAGTCAGCACAAATTCCTGGCCGGCAATCTCGATCTTGGACCTCAGACTGCGCCGGATGCGCTCAGCTAGAGCCGCCAAGTCCTGCGGACGCTGCTCGGCCGGCAGCAGCATCAGGAACTTGGCACCCCCCAGGCGCGCAAGCGTATCGTCAGGACCGAGATGCCGTTGCAGACGTCGCGCAAAGGTCAGAATGAGGCTGTCACCCATATTGTGACCATAAGCAGCGTTTGCGTTTCTAAGCTTATCGATGCCAACGCAAATGAGGTGCGGTCGAATGCTCGTTTCCGACTGGGCGCGGTGCGAAAGCACGCTAAGCCGGTCAAGCAGGATTTCTTTGTTGGGAAGCTTGGTGATGTTGCAGTGAACGGCGTCATGGACGAGGCGCTCGTGCGCGCGGCGCTGCTCCGTCACATCGCGAATAAGCCCGACGCAGCGAACAGACCGCGGGTCGTTGCCCGGAATGCGCGATGCCTCGATCTCGAACCAGCGATAGCTGTTATCCGCGTGGCGAATGCGAAAATCGGAATGCAACCGCCCGTCGGCACGCTCCTGCGCCGACCAGAGAATGGCCTTGAATTTCTCGCGGTCGGCCGGATGCAGATAATGCGAAAACTCGTCGGACTTCAGCGAGAGCTCACCCAATGAAAGGCCGAGGGCCGCCTCCACCTCCGGCCCCACGTAAACTTCATCGCGCCGATTACTCCACTCCCAAACCGAGGCACGCGCGCCGTCCACGGCGATAGCACGCAGCTGCAATTCTGAAGGCGCCGCCCCGTAAACTGGCTCAAGCGACCGGAAGGCGTATTGCGTCACCGTGAATCCGATAATCAAGAGGATAAGGACCAGACCACCGATCAGGCTTGACACAACCATTTCGCCCGAAAGGCGCCCGGTCAGCACAACGGCGGCCGCAAATATCCAAACAAGGAACAACAGCCACGTGGGGATAAGCGAAAGAGCCCGATCCTGTCCCCTGACGGCGAGATAGAAGGTAAGTCCCGCACCAACTGTGCCAACAACCAGGAACGAAAGCCGGGCAAACGTCGCCGCAAGCCGCGGATCGATCACAGCAACCGCAATCAAGCTGAATTGCACCAGCAGCCAGACGCTGACCAGCATGCGAACAAGCCCGCCCCACAGCGCCAGCCGCAAGAAAACATGCAGAAAGATCACAAGGCTGGTGGCAAGAGCCGCCTCCGCGGCCGCACGATAAACGGCGTTGCCCTCCGGTTTCAGATGAAAGAGCTTGTGAAAGAAGCCGAACTCGACGCAGAGGTAAGCGAGAGCGCACCAGGCAACAAGCGCTGCTGAAGGAAACACAAGCTTATGGTTCGCCGCAAATATGGCCGTGAGGAAGATGGCCAAGAGGCCCGTAAGCCCCAGCAGCGCGCCGTTGAACAACAGGCGCTCGCGCACCTTGATTTCATAATCGAGAGGCTTCCAAAGGTACACGCGTGGGAAACGTTGCGAAGAAAGCTCCGCGACGTACGTGATGGTTTGACCAGGCTCCAGCGTGACGCGAAACACGTCCGCCCGCTCGCTCTTGACCCGCTCGGGCACAAATCCGATCGACGGCGTCACAGACTCGATGCGCTTGGCGTCGAGGTCGGGCCAAACCGCGCCCGATCCGATGAGATTGTATCGATCAGCCGTCAACCACCGCTCAACCTGCCGGTCGGTGGGATTGGTCAGTGAGAAGACAAGCCAATTTGGATTTGTTCCGGGCGTCTTCGCCGGCACGACCATGCGCCCAATACCACCGTCGGCGGCACCTGCCGTGTCCACCTGCAGCGTATCTCCGCGCGCTTCGTAAAGTTCACCAAGAGCCGTGATCTCGATTCTCGAATCGTTGGGCGAAAGCGTTATAGGCTGCCCCGCCTTGGCCTCGGCCGCGACGGGTGCAAGCATCAGCAGACCGGCAGAGAGAAGACCGGCCACAGCCGAAGCCAGGGCCGCCCCCCGGCCCTGGCCATATGAAAGCGTCAGAAGCACGCGCCGTCCCCTCATCCAGCCCCCCCATCGAGAGGTTCGTCATTTGCAAGCTTGGCAAACACCAGGTGATCCGCCCATGCGCCATTGATCTTAAGCAGGCGGCGCGCATAACCCTCGCGCGTAAAACCGTTTTTTTGTAGCACCCTGATCGAGGCAATGTTCTCTGGACGCGACACGGCTTCAATCCTGTGCAGATGCAGTGGGCCGAACGCGTATCGCAACATCGTCCGAACGGCTTCGCTCGTATATCCGTGATTGTTGAAAGGAATCCCAACCCAATACCCAAGCAAGGCCGCCTGGGTCGCGCCGCGACGCACGTTTGACAGAGTGATACCGCCAAAGATCCGGCCAGACGGTTCCTCGCACACAGCAAAAGCATATCCGAGATCGTCACGCGCCTCCCGCTGGTAATGGCGAAGCCGGCGGCGGAATCCAATCTTGGTCAGATCGTCACTCGGCCATTCTGGCTCCCAGGGCGTCAGATGAAACCGGCTCCTGGCTCGAAGCTCCGCCCATTCGGCATAGTCGCCGGGGAGCAAAGGCCGCAACAACAGCCCTCGTCCTGCGATCACCGGCGTCGCATCCGCTCCCAAATTCGATCGGAGAAATGCCATTGGCCACCCCCGAGCTTCAAGATGCCAGCATGCGCGTAGCGCATTCTGCAAATTTCATAGAACCACGCCCCGCTCCAACCACCGCCGCCGAGGGTGAGCCACGAACGACCCGTCCCGCAAGGGCGCGAACATCTTCCGGTGTCACCGCATCGACCTTCTGAACAAGCTCCTCAGCCGGAAGAACACGTCCGCGCGTCAAAGTCTGTCGCGCCATTTGCTCAGCGCGCGCAGCGGACGACTCGAAGCTCATCAAGAGCCCGGCCTTCAGTTGTGCCTTGGAGCGTGCCACCTCGGCAGACATTGGTCCCTTCTCTGCCATGTTCCGGAACTCAGCCGCGACGACCTCGACGAGTTCATCCATCATTCCGGCTCCTGTTGCCGCCTGCACAGTGAACATACCCGTGTCTTCGAGCCCCCAGACTGAAGAGTAGATCGCGTAGCAAAGCCCGCGGCGTTCGCGAACCTCTTGGAACAAACGCGACGACATCCCACCTCCGAACAGACCCGAAAGCACCAGCGCTGTGAAGTAGTCGTCGTCACGGCGGGAAGGTCCCTCAAATCCCAGCGCGACATGGCATTGTTCAAACGACTTCTTCGACGCGCGTGCCCCCCCGGAATAGACGGCTTTCGGTCCGGTGGCGGACCTGGTCCCAATGAGCCCGCCGAATAGGGCCTCAGCGTGGCGGAGCAGGTCATCGTGGCGCAAAGCCCCCGCACCGGAAATAACCATGTTTCCAGGGTGATAGTGGGCCTCTAGTACCCCGCTCAAATTGGACGCCGTCAGACGCTGAACGCTCGCCGGAGTGCCGATAATCGGTCGTCCGAGAGCCTGCTTGGGAAATGCCGCGTCAATAATGAGATCGTCCGCAATGTCGTCCGGGCTGTCTGCATAGCCCGCGATCTCCTGCAGAATCACCTCTTTCTCGCGCGCCAGCTCGTCGGCTCCAAACACCGAGTTCTGAAGAATATCCGCAAGAATGGCGAGCGCCACACCCTCGTCGCCGCCCAGCACGCGAGCAAAATAGGCCGTCATCTCAAAGTCGGTCGTGGCATTGAGCTCCCCGCCGACGGCCTCGATCTCCTCGACAATGGCCTGCGCCGACCGGGTTGCCGTACCCTTGAACGCCATATGCTCAAGAAGATGACACACCCCGTGTTCGGATTCACCTTCGTGCCGCGAGCCGGCCCCTACCCAGACACCGAGTGACGAGGTCGCCAGATGCGGCATGTGATGGGTAACCACGCGCAAGCCGTTCGAAAGGGTCGTTAGGTCCACGGTCATGCCAGGCCCGCCCTCTCACCTGCGCGAGAAACGGCCGATACGTGCGCTTCGACCTTGGCAAGATCGTTGGTGAGCGGCGTGATCCGCTCGTCGTCTGACATGAGCGAAGCAAGCCGTTTGGGTAGCGCCGGACGGTCTCCTGTGATCGCCTCCATCGCATCCGGAAATTTGGCAGGATGCGCGGTCGACAAGATGACCCGCGGCGCGCCACGAGATGCCAAGACCTTTTCGGCCGCAACGTAACCGCACGCCGTGTGCGGATCCATGAGATAGCCGCTCTCGGCTGAAACCTTGCGGATCGCGGCCCCCACCTCAGCTTCATCAGCTGCCGCAGCTGTGAAGTCCCGGCGCAGCTGCGCGTGGGCGTCTTTGAGCGCGAAGCGGCCGTCTTGCGCGAGTGCCGCCATTTGCGAGCGAACCAGCGAAGAATCCCGCTCCGACGCCTCAAACAAATAACGCTCGAAGTTGGAGGAGATTTGAATATCCATGGACGGCGAGCTGGTCGCAACAACGCCCTTCATCTCGTAGACGCCGGTTTCGTAGGCGCGCGGCAGAATATCGTTTTCATTCGACGCGATCGTGAGAGACTCAATGGGTAATCCCATCCGCTTGGCGACAAAGCCAGCAAAGATGTCACCAAAATTTCCCGTCGGCACTGAAAACGAGATCGGCCGGAGCGGCCCCCCGAGCGCAGCCGCCGCTGCAAAATAATACGTCACTTGCGCAACGATCCGCGCCCAATTGATAGAGTTGACACCCGATAACCGCATCCGATCGCGAAACGCATGATCATTGAACATGCCCTTCACCAGCGCCTGGCAATCGTCGAAGGTCCCGTCAATCGATACCGCATGCACATTCGCGGCCCTGGTCGTCGTCATCATCCGCCGTTGGACATCCGAGACGCGCCCCTCGGGCAATAGAATGACCATGTCGACCTGCGACCGGCCGGCGAAGGCTTCAATGGCCGCACCACCCGTGTCACCCGACGTGGCCCCCACAATCGTCGCACGTTCGCCGCGCTTCGCAAGAACATGATCCATAAGGCGGGAAAGAAGCTGCATCGCAACGTCCTTGAACGCGAGCGTTGGCCCATGAAACAGCTCAAGCACCCACGTGTTGCGATCGATCTGTTGGAGCGGCGTAACCGCAGGGTGGTTGAACGTCGCGTAGGCCTCCTGGGCCATAGCTTTCAAGTCGCTCTTAGAAAGCGCGCCGCCCGCGAACGGGAAGATCACCTCGACGGCAACGTCGGCGAACGGCTTGCCGGCAAACGACTGAATGGACTCACCCGAAATCCGCGGCCAGCGCTCCGGTACGTAAAGCCCACCGTCACGTGCAAGCCCGGCCAAAAGCACGTCCTCGAAGCCGAACTTTGCAGCCTCTCCCCTGGTCGAGATGTAGTGCACGTCGTCGTATTCCGCGTTGACTGAGTTCGAGTTGTATGGGGTGCCGTTCCGCAGAGCAGCCAATTGGCTGCGGCTGCACCCTAGTGCATTTCTAGCTTGAGTCGATCCACCCACGCCCCCACCGGCCACCCAATCCATCATCACTGTGGGTGGCCGGGTGGGGGCGTGGGCAGGCCAGGCGAGTCCGGCTAACCCGGAAAGAGTCTAGAGCCCTGCTACGTGGCAAACAAGCAAGCGAGCAGGTTATGAACCGGCCTTACCGCCGCGCCTTAACCGTTGCATGGCAAAAGCCGCGAACACGCCAGCCAGCGCCGCAGCAAGCCCAAACCAGGTGAGGGCGTATTCGAGATGACGGTTGGGCAGATTGATGATGGTTGTCCCCCCGCGCGGCCACCCCCCCGGCACGTCCGAGGCCTCCTGATCGAGGAAGAATGGGTAATAGAGTGTCTCACAGCCCGCCCCGCCGGAAGCGTCCGCATCGCAATTCTGAGAGATCAACGTCTTGGCCATCCCCTTAAGATCGCGCCAATACCAAAGGTTCGCATTCACATCATTGTCGGGTGTGAACGGCCCCTTGACCTCAGTTTTGCGCAGCAGCCCGACAACAACAGCGCCTTTGATGGCGCCACGATGGTAGCTCTCAGCCGGAATTTCGATCGGATCATCGTTAATCTGCCCACTGCGGCGTGACTCAGGCGTTTTTTTCGCCTCCGGTACATACCCGCGGTTCACGAGCAGCGTCTGCGCCACCAGAACCGGCCGATTACTCACACCGCCATCTTTCAATCCAATCACGACGAGCGGCGTATAGACATGATAACCCGGACCCTCGTTCGCACTTGGCGCATAGAGATAACGTTCTCGGCTGTGATCGAAACGCCCTTCCGCCCTCACCCGCAAGTACTCGACATCCTCACCAGCCGTAAAGCGACGCACGGCCTCATCTAGCGAAACGGGCGGTGCCTTGGTACGCGTCTCAAGACCATGGATCAGGCCTTCCTTCCACGTCTTTCGCGCCAACTGCCAACTGCCAAGCCCGATCAGCAACGCCATACCAGCGACCGCTGCCAACAATGGCGCAACGAGATGCGCATCGCGGATGCGTTTGATCATTACGGCCTTACTCCACTCGAGGCTCCGCGAGCCGCCCCTGCTCCGCCTTGTGCTTATATTGCAGAGCGATCAACGTGGCCTTCAAAACCCTCAGAATGCCTAGGGCCAATAGCGGCGTGAGGATACCCCAGAGCAGCACGTGCCCCCAAACCGTTACGCCGAACTTGAACTCGGCAATCAGCGCCGCACCCAGCACAAGAACGCCCAGGATGAAGATCGCAAACACCGCCGGGCCGTCTCCGGTGTCAATGAACTTGTAATCAAGACTACACGCGTCGCAGCGGGATCGAAGCTCGAGCATGTTTTGAAACAGACGCCCCTTCGAGCACCGCGGGCACCGGCCGAGCAGACTCGCACGTACAAACGACGCCTGCTGTTGTTCCTTCGTCACCAAACACCCGGAATGAAGTTGTTAGAGCAAGTGGGGCAGAGACGTCCCCAGCCGAATGGCGAAAGAGGCCGACAATGCCGGCCCCTCTAGCATGTTCTTTGCAGCAGTTAAAACGCCGCGTTTGAATTTTCAGCCGTCAGTGGGCACCTGCCGCGGCAATGTTCGCGCCGAAATCCGAACCCCAGACATAGATGCAGGCGAACAGGAACAGCCAGACAACGTCGACGAAGTGCCAGTACCAGGCCGCCGCTTCAAAACCGAAATGCTGCTTCGGTGAGAAGTGGCCGGCCATAGCCCGGAACAGGCACACCAACAGGAAGATCGTCCCGATAATCACGTGCGCGCCGTGGAATCCGGTCGCCATGAAGAACGTCGACCCGTAGGTGTGGCCGCCAAAGCTGAAAGCAGCGTGGCCATACTCGTACGCCTGCAAACCGGTGAACGCCGCGCCGAGCAAAACAGTCAGAACGAGGCCGATGATCAGCTGGCTGCGGTTGTTCTGCAGGAGCGCATGATGGGCCCAAGTGACCGTCGCGCCCGAGGTCAAAAGAACAAGCGTATTGACCAGCGGCAGACCCCAGGGATCAAACGCCCCCTGGAATTGACCGGAAACTGGTATACCGGACGGAAGAGCAGCCGCCGTCCCTTCAACATGCTGCGGTGGCCACACGCCACCGTAGATCTCGTTGCGCGTCACCATGCCGAGCGCTTCCTTGACGTTCTCGACCTGATCGATATCGGCAGGAAACAGCGCGCTATCAAAATAGGCCCAGAACCAGGCAACGAAGAACATCACCTCCGAAGCGATGAACAGGATCATGCCATAGCGCAGATGAAGCTGAACAACGGGCGTGTGATAACCGGAATGCGCCTCGTGAATAACGTCGCGCCACCAGAGTGCGGCCGTGACACAGAGCGCCGTAAAACCGACCAGAAACACGGCGGGGCCTTCCACGCCGAACAGTCCCGTCGCGCCTTCACCAATCGACTTCATGTAGATGATGGCTCCAATCGCCGTCACTAGAGCCGAAAGCGCACCCACCAACGGCCATGGGCTAGGATCCACGAGATGGTAATCGTGGTTATTTGTTGTGTGAGCCATCGTCTTCTCCGTCCCCTTCTTCGCTCCCTTCGGAAACGAGCGCCTTTTCTCTAAATGCGGCCCGCTCCAGTTTCACTCCACCCGCATCCCAAGAGATGCGGTCAAAACAAATTCCGTTTCACCCACCCGTCTTCTTGCCCAAGCCCGTCCCTACAGCGGCAGCCGTGGGCTTGTCGGTCGGATAAAAGGTGTACGACAGCGTAATTTCGCGAATCCAAGCTGCCGAATTGTCCGCCACGATCTCCGGATCAACGAAAAACGATACCGGCATCTCAACGCTTTGTCCCGGCTGCAGCGTCTGCTCAGTGAAACAGAAGCACTCAACCTTCTTGAAGTGCAGACCTGCCGATTCCGGCGACACATTAAAGCTCGCCGTTCCCGTCACCGGCTTATCCGAGGTATTCGTCGCCCTATAGAAAGCAAGCATCTCTTGACCGATCTTCACATCGATCGTGCGCTGCACAGGCTCGAACGTCCAAGTCAATCCCTTTGCAACATTGGAATCGAAACGAACGGTAACCGTGCGGTCGAGCACAACGCCCGGCGCTGCATCGGCCCTTTGCGTGGTCCCACCAAAACCAGTCACTTGACAGAACATCTGGTAGAGCGGAACAGCCGCATACGTCAGCGCCCCCATTGCTGCGACAGCAGCAACGCAGGAGAGCACGACCGTACGATTGCTCTTGGTGCTCAAACCTGGTTCTCCGTTCCCTTCCATGCCATCCGCGTCAAGCCACCCTCAGATCGGACGATTGAGCGCATTCGGCCCCAAATGCACGATCGTGGCCAGGTAGAACAGGACCACAAGAATAAAGAGCGAAACCGCAATCGCGATCGAGCGCATGCGCCGCCGGCGATCGTTTGCTTCGTCCTCACTCAGTTTTCTCTGCTCTTCCGTCACCGCGATCCGACCATTCATGCCAACGTGTCCTCACCCAACAACCCGCGCAACGACGTGCTCCGCAAGAAGCACGGCGAACAGGACAAAGAGATAGAGGATTGAATAGAGAAAGAGCTGCTTAGCCACGGCATCGCTCTCACGGCCCTCCGTGACGCGCCACACGCGCCAGACCAGCCAAAGAAGCACCACACTCATCAGCGTCGAGATAACAGCGTAAACAACACCGCCAAAACCAATGAAAACGGGAGTCGCCGCAGACGCGGCCAGCAGCAACGAGTAGATGACGATTTGCTTGCGTGTCTCGCGCGCACCCGCAACGACGGGCAGCATCGGCACATTGACGCGCTCGTAATCGCGGCAGCGATACAGCGCGAGAGCCCAGAAATGCGGCGGAGTCCACAGGAAGATGATCAGGAACATCACGATGCTCTCGATCGAGACCGTGCCCGTCACTGCCGCCCATCCGATCATCGGTGGAAACGCACCCGCCGCACCGCCGATCACGATGTTCTGCGGCGTACGTCGCTTGAGCCACATCGTATAGACGAAGATGTAGTACGCGATCGTCCCCGCCAAGATCGCACCCGCGACCCAGTTGACGAGAACGCCGAGCGTCAGCACTGAGCCAATCGAGAGAACGACACCAAAGGACAACGCCTCGTCCGGCGTCACACGCCCGCGCGGAATGGGGCGGCCGGCCGTGCGCGCCATATGCGCATCGATATCGGCGTCGTACCACATATTGAGGGCACCCGACGCACCGGCTCCGATCGCAATGGCCAGCAGAGAAATAATGGCGATAACCGGATGCAGCGTGCCGGGCGCCGTGATCATGCCGACGAGCGCGGTAAACAGCACAAGCGACATCACGCGCGGCTTCATCAACTCGACGAAATCGCCGACCGAAGGCTCCAAGACAGCCCCGGTCCTAACGTCGTCCTCGACCCCTGCGGTCTGCATCTAACGTCTTCCTCCCAAGAGGCCGAAAGTAAGGCCTCTTCAACACACGAGCGGCTCCGCGCCACTCAGTTTTCTTGCGGAGAGACCAGCAGCACCGGTCTTCCTTGTTTGAAGGCCGGGCAAACAACCGTTCGCCCGGCTTTCGAAATCCTCAAACAGCAGCCTCTCAGTGTTGCGACGAGCCGGTGATACGCGGCAGCGTCTCATACTGATGGAACGGCGGCGGCGAAGGCAGCGTCCACTCCAGAGTGTCGGCAGCCGGACCCCAAGGATTGGCCGCAGCCTTTTCCTTGCGAGCGAATGCAAGGGCCAAGCCGACGAAGAAGGCGAGCGTGCCGATGAACGTGATATACGAGCCCCAGGACGAGACCTGGTTCCAGAAGGCGAACGCATCCGGATAGTCCGCATAACGGCGCGGCATACCGGCTAGGCCCAGGAAGTGCTGCGGGAAGAACAGCACATTGACGCCAATAAACGTCAGCCAGAAGTGCACCTTGCCCCAGAATTCGTCGTACATGTAGCCGCTCATCTTCGGGAACCAATAGTAGAAGCCCGCGAAGATAGTGAACAGTGCGCCGATCGACATCGTGTAATGGAAGTGTGCCACCACGTAGTACGTGTCATGCAGCGCGCGATCGACGCCGGCGTTTGCCAGCATGACGCCTGTGACACCGCCGACCGTGAACAGGAAGATAAAGCCCAGCGCCCACTGCATCGGCAGCCGGAACGTAATCGAGCCGCCCCACATCGTCGCGATCCATGAGAATATCTTCACGCCCGTTGGCACGGCTATCACCATGGTGGCGAACACGAAGTAGGCTTGCGTGTTGACGTTGATGCCGGCCGCATACATGTGGTGCGCCCAGACGACGAACCCAACGACCGCAATCGCAACCATGGCGTAGACCATGCCGAGATAACCAAAGATCGGCTTCTTCGAGAAGGTCGACACGATATGGCTGATCATACCGAAGCCTGGCACGATCAGGATGTACACCTCGGGGTGACCGAAGAACCAGAAGAGATGCTGGTAGAGAAGCGGATCGCCGCCGCCGGCCGGGCTAAAGAACGTCGTACCGAAGTTGCGGTCCGTCAGAAGCATCGTGATGGCACCGGCCAGAACCGGCAGCGACAACAGAAGCAGGAAGGCGGTGATGAGAACGGACCAGACAAACAACGGCATCTTGTGCAGCGTCATGCCGGGAGCGCGCATATTGAAGATGGTGGTGATGAAGTTGATCGCACCGAGGATCGACGAAGCACCCGCCACGTGAAGTGCGAGAATCGCGAAGTCAACGGCAGGCCCGGGATGTCCAGTAGTCGACAGCGGTGCATAGACCGTCCAACCCGTGCCGACACCATTCATACCCGGAACGCCTTCGACGAACATCGAGATGACGAGCAGCGTCAAGGACACCGGAAGAAGCCAGAACGAGATGTTGTTCATACGCGGGAACGCCATATCCGGCGCACCGATCATCAACGGCATCATCCAGTTTCCGAACCCGCCCATCGTCGACGGCATGATCATGAAGAACACCATGATGAGGCCGTGACCTGTGACGAACACGTTGAACATGTGCTCGTTGGAGAAGTACTGCATGCCCGGGCTGGCCAGCTCGAGCCGCATGCCGAGCGAAAGGAGGCCGCCGATCACGCCGGCCACCATCGCGAAGATGAGGTAGAGCGTGCCGATGTCCTTATGGTTCGTAGAGAACAGCCAGCGCTTTACGAAGCCCGGCTTGTGGTCATCATGATGACCGGTATCCGCTGTGGTCGTGCCCATTGTTGCTTTGCCTTCAATCTTTCTGCGTTTCCCGAATTGCGGAACGGGACGGGCAGCTCTCTGACCGCCCGTCCCGCTCTTGACTAGTGCGCCGCGCTGGCAACGGCCTTTGTGCCATCCTGCTTGGCTGCAATGCCGTCGAGGATTTCCCTCGCCTTCTTCTTGTCCTTGGCCTCCATCGCAGCGGCCCAATCATTGAAGACCTGTTCGCTCACGACGCGCACCGCGATCGGCATAGCCGAATGACCGAGACCGCAGAGTTCGGAGCACTGGCCGTAGAACATCCCCTCCTTTTCGGCGCGGAACCACGTCGCAGCCACACGGCCGGGAACGGCGTCAAGCTTCGAGCCGAACGAGGGAACGGTCCAGTTGTGGATCACGAACCCACCAGACGTCACAAGCACGTGCACGACCTTGTTCACAGGAACAACGATCTCGCTATCCACAGCAAGCTGCCGCGGCTGGTTACGCTCTTTCCAGATGGGTTGCGCGTCGTCATAAAGCTTCTGCTCAAGTTCGACCCCTTCAAGATCCTTGTAACGGGTCTTGTACTCATCCTTGCCGAGCTTTTTTCGCAACACGGCCTCGTCGGTCAGCATATTGGACGTGACCGTAAATCCGCCGTGATCCGGATATTGATGTTCCCAGTTCCACTCGTAGGCGACAGCTTTGATGGTGAGATCCGGCTTCGGATACGTGTACTGCAGCATCAGAAGCTTGAATGAAGGAATGGCAATCGCCACAAGAATGAAAATCGGAATGACGGTCCAAGCGACTTCGAGGAGCGTGTTGTGGGTCGTCTTGGAGGGAGTTGGATTAGCCTTTTCGTTGAAACGAAACATCACGTAGGCCATCAGGATCAGCACGAAAACGGCAATCGCAATGATGATGATGTTCGTGAAATCGTAGAAGCTATGAATCTCGCGCGCGACTTCCGTCGCAGCTTCCTGCAGACCCATCTGACCGGGAACGGACTGCCCGAGCCCGTTCGCGGCAAAGGCCGTCACAGAACTCGCCGTAAGCGCCAGCCACCCCGCAAGGGCCGTTAAAGGCACCCGCCACTGCATGCGTTTCAACATCCGTTCGCTCCCCGATTCTCCCCAGCCCTTTATCTCGCCGGGTTCTTCTCTAATTCCAGTGACTTCGCGTCCACTCGCCAGGAATGGGGCCGCCAAAATCACGTCAATCCTATGTAAGGAAGTACGACAGCATAAGTGCCCGTGCCGAAGAATCGCGCGGATCA
The DNA here is from genome assembly GCA_965222835.1 of Hyphomicrobium sp. GTDB lineage: Bacteria > Pseudomonadota > Alphaproteobacteria > Rhizobiales > Hyphomicrobiaceae > CBDCUQ01. The sequence goes on along the minus strand of CBDCUQ010000004.1, from coordinate 448,504 downwards.
ATCCCTATTCTGCCAAGTCCTCCCCAGTCGACACGACACCACAACCGTCATTCTTGGCTCAAGTCAAGAATTATGCGGCATAACTTCGCGTTGAATTGTCGACGCGATACGTCGGTCAGCCGGAGGGTATGCTTCCCCTTGACGCCGTCTCTTCGGCGGTGCAGCAACCTCACGTCGCACCCCGTCACCAGTCGAAGTTCGGCCACTTTCGCGGGAGAGAGCTAAAATGAGTGCGTTGTCCAATTCTAAAGCTTGTACAGCTTGGTGCCGTTCGTGCGTGCCGAACCGCAGCATTGAGACCTCTCCAGAATGATCCCAACGACCTACGCCCACACCGCCGCCGTCCTGGCAGGAATTCTTATCTTGGCACTCGGATTGGCGTCAGCACCCCCCGAGCAGGCTCTGGCACAGACGGAACCGGCAGCAGCAGCAGCCGCCAACACCGGCCCACCTCAGGGCGCCGTACGCGGACAGCATGGAGAATGGCAAATTGTGTGCCGTCCCCCGCCGCCCGGCAGCAAAACCGAAGTCTGCGCGATGTCGCAAGGCGCCACGGATATCAGAGACGAAAACCTCGGAGTCCAGATTTATTTTCAGAAGTTCGCCACTGGAGAGTTCGTCTTTCGCGTGTTCACGTCTCTGGGCGTCTATCTGCCGAGAGGAATTGAACTACGTGTTGACGACGAAAGCCTCTGGACGATCGCCTTTATCCGGTGTCTGCCTGTTGGATGCATGACCCAGCACGTTTTGAGTGAGGCTGAGACGAAGAAACTGCTGTCGGGCAAGACCGGAATTTTGATTTTCTTTCGAACGCCGGAAAAAGGCGGTGGCGTTGGAGTCCCCATAGACCTGTCAGGCTTTGCTGACGCCTACGCCGCCCTCAATTGACGGCAAGAACCGCAGTCTCCGCGGTCCAATCAAACAAACCCGCCCCACGATCACCGTGAACCGCACCAAAAAAAACAGCAGCTCAAACAACCAAGCTCAAGCAACCTCACGCGCATTCGCTGCCTGAGGCTCTGCCGAACCGTTTGTGCAGCGGGCAGCCTCTGGAAACGCGATGTAATCACGCTCGCACCGTGCCGGTGGTGACGCAAACGACGGCGCAAAGGATGCAGGCGACGCCGCGAGCGTCATACTCTCGCTCCACGCCATCATGATCTTCTGCGAACTCTCTTGATACTGCTGAACAGCAGTCTGCCAGAACTGCATTTGTTCTTGCAGCACATCCTGAGGCGAACGGCAGCGGCTGAGACGGGACGGAAATTCCATGTAGGCCTGAGCCCGCCGGCTCATCAGCCCCATCATCTCGAGTTGCGCCCGCGCGATGCCCTTCATCGGCCCCATACCCTTAGTTATTGAATCAAGGCCACTGAAATACATGTGAAACGGGGTTTGCATTGACCCCATGCCGCTCTGACCAAACATTTGACATCCTCCCGGATACGCAACACGTCACGGCTACAACTCGAATGACCAGCACGCGCAAGCGCCGAGTCTCACGCACACAGCTCTTCAGTGCTCAATCTATTGTCTCTCAACACGCTAAACAATTGATCTTTGTGCCGCGACAAAATGTGTCCACTGAAAGTACATCTCAGCGTCGGGAGCGGTTTCATAGATGCCCAGCTCGAGTTGAAGAACAAGATTACGCTATTTAAAATTGTGACAAGTAATCCTGCTATCTTGGGTAGATAACTCTGTATACACCCAAGTCTTCGTACAGGTCACTACCGATCATTTCTTGACAGATCATAGTTAATACGACTTCATCGCACGCTCACTACTGATGCGTTCCATTTTTTATTTTTTGCGTGCGGGGTCCGAGGGTGCTGCGTCGCGCACATCGCAACCTTCGTTGTGTATTGGTACCAAGCGGTCTCGCAGCGGTCCTGACACCCGCTTGCCTGTTGACCGTTCTCTCCGGCTCAGCTTTCGCCGATGACACGCGCCCCGAGCGATGGCGCGAGGTGTGGAGCGGAGCGGAAATCTCCTCCAGCGTCTGGCTCGCCTACGCCGGAGGAACCCTCTCCCCCTACGTCGGCATTCATGAGCAAGGCCTGAAGTTACGGGCCGTGACCGGCTATGGCCAATACGAGTACGAGGACGACCTTGGGCCCGGCGACAGGCCCAGCCGGCCACCGACGTTCTCCGTCGACACCATGTTTGCCGAAGCCCTCGTCGGATATCTTTGGCGCTTCGATCCGTTGACGGCGAAAGCCTTTGTCGGGATTTCGGCGATCGGCCACGACGTCTCGCCCTTCGACAACGAAACCATCGTCTCCGGTGAAGAGGTTGGCGTCAAAGGTGTTGTCGAGCTGTGGCTCAACATGGGCCCGAATGCGTGGAGTTCCCTGGACCTCGCTTGGTCGACCGCTTTTGACACGCGTTCGGTGCGGATGCGAAGCGGCTATCGCGTTTGGCCGCAACTCTCACTGGGCGCCGAAGCCGGCCTTAACATCGATGCACAAGGCGAATGTAAAATGGCAGCGGGCAACCGCGATGACTGCCGAATCCGCGATGGACGCAATGCCGAGCCAACAGATCTTCTTGACTATGGAAAGGTGGGTGTGTTCGCGCGCTACGAGTGGGAAGGCGGAGAAGTCTCCGTGTCCACTGGCGCGCTCGGCCAGGTGTTCACAACCGGCGGCGACATTGAATACGATCCCTACGTCACCGTGAACTGGATCACCCAATTCTGACGACGTGCACGCGCCAAATTCTCACGCGCATGCGATGCGTTTGACACCTAACGGCGAACTTTTTCTCTAATCCTGCGTCCTATCTAACTCTGCACTACGACCGTCAGCTGGTACGCGATGCGTGTGATGCAGGCGGAAGAAGTGGGGATAAGACTGTGGAGGCCATACGACCTTTGCGGTGGGATGCAACTAACGGCTAACGGAATCTTGTTATCATGGCCCTGAGCTGTAATCAGGTAGCTAAGGTCCGATAGCGGACGCACGCGCTTCTCCACATTAAGTAAATGGTTTCTCACGCATGTCTGCTCTTTTTAGTCTTCTGCTTGTCGCGATCAGTCTTATGCCGATCGCGGCACTTGTCCTTGCCCTGCGTGCGTCCGGACAGGCAAAGCGCAATGCGGAACGTTTGAGACGTGCTGAAGACCACATTAGCCGGCTTGAGGCGGCTATGGGGCCGCAGCCCGAACCACCACGGCCAACAAAACCCGCCGCGCCCGAGGCCGCATCTGACGCGCAGGTCGAGGAACCCGAAGACGACACGAGTTCAAAAGAGCCGCCAAGCGAGCCTCTACCATCCACTGCCGCCATCGAACCGAGTTTTGAGGAGCGGCTCGGCACAAAATGGGCTGTCTATGTCGGCGGACTCGCACTTGCAATCGGAGGCATTCTGCTTGTTCGCTATACGATTGAGGCTGGTCTCATCGGACCGGGTGCGCGCATCGTGCTTGGTCTATTATTTTCCGGGTTCCTTTTGGCGGCTGGTGAATGGTTTCGGCGCCGGGACATCGAACTTGGCGTCAACGAAAACTTTGCCGCCCACATCCCAAGTGTCCTGACTGCCGCCGGGACCGTCGCAGCATTTGCAACTGTCTACGCCTCTTACGCGCTTTACCATTTCATTTCCAACGGCCCTGCGTTCGTTGCGTTGGGACTGATCGGTGTTGTCACAATCCTCGGCGCGGCATTCCATGGGCCGGCGCTGGCCGCACTCGGCCTTGTCGGAGCAAACGTCACACCGATTTTGGTCTCATCGCAAACACCAAACCCATGGGCTCTCGTAATATTTTTGGCCGTCGTGTCGGCAGCAGCGTTGATGTTAGGCCGGCTCCGGCGATGGTCGTGGGTGGTCTGGGCAAACATCGCCTGCATTGCAGCCTGGGGCATCGGACTGACCACAAAGAATTTTTCTGGCCTCAATGTGTTTTGGGCAAACCCAACGTTCGCCCACATTATTGTTCAAACCGCACTTGTTGCCGTCGCGTTGGCGTTTCTTCCTTACTTCCGCGAAACCGATGATGACACGGAAACAGACGGGGTCGCGGTTGCTGCCTTAGCGGGTCTTGCCGGGCTCTTTGTATTCGCCCATCACGTGGTTCCGTTTCAATATGGCCACTGGATTACAGTCGCACTCGCGATGATCGTGTTGCTCGCTGCCACGGGCCTCGCCAATGCACCCGTAGCAGCCAGCACAATCCTGGCTGGTGCACTGATCACGACAACACTGTTTATCTGGTCAAATGCCACCGGTGGGATTGAACCGCGATTTCCCGAATCGCTGTTCGGTGGGCTCCCCGATAACGTATTCGCATTCTTGTACTTTACCGCGGCCTCAACGCTTGGTTTGACGGCAGTGACAGCTTACAAACTCAATCGCGGATCAGCATTGGCGTTCCAACCTACGCTCTTCTATTCCATCGCGATGTCTGTGCCGGTCTTGCTAGCTCTGTCTCTCGCGTACGTGCGGGTGACACACTTTGGCTATTCACTCCCATTTGGATGCGCAGGTGCCGTGCTTGCCGGCGGATTCGTTTGGCTTGCAGATTTTTTCGACCGGCAAGGGCGTGACGAGGACAATCGTGCTGCTCATTTGGTTGCGAGCGTTGCAGCACTAGCGGCCATTGCGGCACTCTCAATTGCGTTCATCACCTACCTCGACCGCGGCTATTTAACCGTAGCGTTTGCGATCACGGCGTTCGGCGCCGCCGTTGTCGCCATCCGTCGCGATCTCCCCATAATGCGCTATGTCCTTGTGCCGCTGGGGCTTGTCGTTCTTGGCCGTTTGATCTGGGACCCAACGATTGTCGGCCGTCACATCGGAGGGTGGCCGATCTTCAATTGGCTGTTGGTCGGCTATGGCGTTCCGGCCGCAAGTTTTGCTGGCGCCGCATGGCTATTGCGCAAGCGTGGAGTTAACGACGTTACTGTTCAGTTCTCCGAGGCGATTGCGTTGTTGTTCGCAACCATGCTCGTCTTTTTTGAGATCCGCCACTTTCTCCATGACGGAGACATTCTCGCGAAAACGACCGGCCATGTTGAAATGGGTCTCTTCGCGATTACAACTCTCGGGTTTTCGTTTGCCATCTCGCGGCTCTTCCGTGGCACAGACAATCATGTATTTCAATCGGCACGTGTCGCCTTTGCCGCCACAACAGGACTGATTGCGGTGTTCGGGCTGGCAACGACGCAAAACCCGTATTTCAGTGGTGAGGCTGTTGCGGGACCCCTTCTTTTGAGTTCGCTGCTTCCAGCATACCTACTGCCCGGCCTGTTTGCGCTCTATGTTGCAAGAGTCGTTCGTGACGAAGTACAAAACCAAGATTACGCCTTGTTTGCCGCCAGCCTCGGCTTGGCGCTGGTCTTTGCCTATGTCACCCTCGAAGTGCGCCATCTGTTTCATGGACGCAATATCGGTATGTCAGTGCGCACGACCGATGTTGAGATGTGGGCGTACAATATTGCCTGGCTGGCGTTGGCAATTGTGTTCCTTGGTTATGGTCTTATTCGCCAATCGCTACCCGCCCGCATTGCGTCCGCATGCCTGCTGACAGCGACCGTTCTGAAAATCGGCCTGCTCGATTTATCGGGTCTTACAGGATTCTGGCGTGCGTTCTCGTTCATCTGTCTCGGCGCGGTCCTGATTGGCATTGGATTGGTCTATCAGAGACTGATCTTCACGAAACCGATAACGAAAACCTAGAGGCGTAACAGGCGGCCCGCCCAGAGGCACGTTGTTGTCCCGGACAATCGCCCGCATTCGACTGGCGGCAGACCTCGGAACAGCGCCCGAAGACGTCAGCTTCGTCAAGACGCGCCGCCTCTGCCGCCGAGTTGCAAGAACCACCCTGCAAAACCCGCTCCTTTTTCACGAATTTGCCCGGCCGACGCCATAAGCCGGTCCGCAGAACGTCGGATAAGGGCGTCGAAAAAAAATTTCTCAGACAACCCCAAGGAACGGCCGGGCGCACCCGTCCAAGTCTTAAAGGGGCGCCAACCGGCGGAACGTGTGTGTGAACGACCGAACGGATAATGAGCTGGCATCGGAAGCCGCGGCGGGCGACCGCCCGGCATTCGCGGCACTGGCCGAACGCCATTACGACCGCGTCTACAAGCTTGCCTGGCGCTGGTCGGGCACACGCGACCGAGCTGAAGATGTCGCACAGGACGTGATGGTAAAGCTCGCAACCGCAATTCGCAGCTTTCGGGGCGACGCCGCATTCACCACGTGGCTGTACCGGCTGGCCTACACCGTCACCATTGACCATCTGCGCCTGGCCCAAAGAATTGTTCCGCTGAAACCGTCCAATGTGATGATGCTTGTTGAGGAGGCTGAAACCGAAACGCCGGAGACGGCTGTACTGGGTCAGGAATTATGGACCGCGGTGCGTGCGCTCCCCGATCAGCAGCGCGATGCCGTGCTCCTCGTGTACGGCGAGGACCTCTCGCACAAAGAGGCCGCCGCCGTCATGGGCTGCAGTGAAAAAACCGTCTCGTGGCATCTCCATGAGGCAAAAAAGCGCCTCAAATCGAAATTGGAGGCTGCGGGTTAACGATGACCGAGAACGAACTGAGGAGCCTGAAAGACCTGCCCGTTCCCGCACCGCGCGCGGAGGCGAAAGAGGCTGCGCTCAAGACCGCGCGCGACGCCTTCGACGCCGGCGAAGAATTCGAAAAACCAACCCAAGAAAACGATCCCACGGTCCGTCCCATCTCCGCATCGCATGGCGCGATGAGGAGAACCTTCATGTCATTGACCCGCAATCAATTGGCGCTTGCCGCCTCCATCGCAGCTTTGATCGTCGCGGCCCCCGTGGCCTTCCACTTCAGCACGTCCGGCCTAAATGGTCTGGACACATTCCGTACGGCGGATCGCGAGCCTTTGAAATCCGAAGGAGAGACGACGGAAATCGCCCGCCTCGACGACAGGCAGAATGGTCCGCTAGGGATGTTCACGCTGCCCAAGGATCGCGACGCAAACGAAGTGCGCCATGCGGGGACAAAGACAGGTGCTGACCAAAAACCAGATGCTTCGAACGACGACAAACGGATCGCGGCCATTCAGAAACCGGCAAAACCCAAGGCAACAAAAGCACCTTCACCCATCGTTTCCATGAACGGTGGCGCGTCCGGTGGGCGTGCGGTGCCCGGTACGGCGCAAGTTGCCTCTGCCCCTCCACCGCCGTCACCGGCGCCGGCCGAAGTCGATGGCCTTGGCGCAATCGGTGGTTACGCAGACAGTGGTCAAGGCACGGTCGCAACGGCGCCCTCTTCATCAGTAGGCACGATGGGCGGTGCCAACATGCGCATAGCGCAACGAGCCGGCCGTCTTAAGAAGAAACGCGCCCAATTGGCACTGCGCGCACAGAAACAGGAAATGAACCGGGCGGCACCAGGCTACCGTCCGCATGTTGTAAAGAGTGCCGAGGAGCAGAAGCGCATCCTCCTCGAGCAGCAACACCGCGACCAGTTCGAAGCCGTAAAGCAGAACACGGTGAAGCAGGTCGCCACAGAGCCCGTCTCCACATTCTCCATTGACGTCGATACCGCCTCCTACTCATTCGTGCGCCGCGCACTAAATTCCGGCCGCCTCCCGCCAAAAGATGCCGTGCGCGTCGAGGAGATGATCAATTACTTCCCCTACGCCTATCCCAAGCCAGAAACGGCAGAGCAACCGTTCCAGCCCACGGTCACCGTGCTCCCGAGCCCCTGGAACAGCGCCAACCAGCTCGTACACGTCGGCATCAAAGGCTACGACATCACCGCCACCCAGCGCCCGCGCGCCAACCTCGTCTTCCTAATGGACGTGTCGGGGTCCATGCGATCTCAAGACAAGCTGCCGCTCGTCAAAAACGCCTTCAAAATGCTGGTCAACGAGCTGAAGCCCGACGACACCATCGGCATCGTCACCTACGCATCGGGCTCGGGCGTGTTGCTAGAGCCGACCAAGATCGCCGACAAGTCGAAGATCCTCGCTGCTATTGATCGTCTTGGCGCGGGCGGCTCCACCGCCGGCGCACAAGGCATTCAGGATGCCTACCGGCTGGCCGAGTCAAACTTCGACACAAACGCCGTCAACCGCATCATCCTCGCCACCGACGGCGACTTCAATGTCGGCGTCACCAACCGCGATGAGTTAAAGGGCTTGATCGAAAGGAAGCGCAAGAAGGGCGTCTTCCTGTCCATCCTCGGTGTCGGTCAGGGCAATTACAACGACGCGCTGATGCAGACGTTGGCCCAAAACGGCAACGGCACGGCGGCGTATGTCGACACCCTCAACGAAGCCCGCAAGGTGCTCGTCGATGAAGCCTCCTCCACGCTCTTCACCATTGCCAAGGACGTTAAGATCCAGATCGAGTGGAACCCGACCCGCGTCTCCGAGTATCGGCTCATTGGTTACGAGACGCGCGCACTCAACCGCGAGGACTTCAACAACGACAAGGTCGATGCGGGTGACATCGGCTCCGGGCACACCGTGACCGCGATCTACGAGATCACACCAAAGGGTGCACCGACGCTGGTCGATGATCTGCGTTACGGCAAACCCAAGGCAGTAGCGGCAGACGTCCAGCCCGCCCCGGCCATTGCGGATGGCAAAGAAGGCGAACTTGGCTTCCTGAAACTGCGCTACAAGCTGCCGAAGGAAAACACATCGACCCTCATCTCGCTGACGATCGCGGCACTCGGGCAACCGACGTCGATTGAACAGGCACCCGCGGAAACGCGCTTCTCAGTCGCCGTCGCCGCCTTCGGTCAACTCATCAAAGGCTCGCCGTACACCAAGAGCTACAGCTACGACGACGTGATCGCGCTCGCCCAGTCGGCCAAAGGCAACGACCCCTTCGGCTACCGCGCCGAGTTCATCAACCTCGTGCGTCTCGCGAAGTCTGCCACGCCCTGACGCAAACCGGGGCCGGTCCAACAAGGGCTGGTCCCTTTACTTCAAGCGCGACCATGGTCTGAGCCAAAGGCTGCGTGCAAACATTCGCCGCACAACACCCTGCCGAACCTCAGCCCAAAGCCGCCGCTGTCAGGTGGTTACGGTTCTTGTACAATTGGCGTGCCTCTCAACACCTGCAATCTACAGTATCGTCCCGGAGCAGAAACCCTGCGCCGGGATTGCAGGGTAATTCTTGCAGCAATCTAGGCCAGTTTGGAGTGCCAGAAGCATGTAGCCTGCTTTTAAGGAGGCCAAATTCCCACATCTCCAGATCTTAGTGGAACAGCTACTGAGACGCACCGGTAAGTGTAAAAGTAGTGAATTGCGGCAATGCGTCTTTAGAGACTGCACGATTAATTTGATCAGCTACAAAGGTAAGCGCTCTCAAAGACCGGTGATGATGAGGGTTTTTCCGATCTGGAATGGGGATTGAAAAACGCATACCTTCTGGACCTTTAATACTTACTGCGCCGTGCCCTCCGACGAGCATTCCGGCTTCGACGCGAAACAGTTCGACTGCCTCCTCGCCTACAACGATATCAGGATAGAAAGGGGGAGTGTTATGATTTTGGGCAAAAATCACATCGCCCAAAAAGCGCACCATTCGTTCCGGAGACCTAAAGACGTACTCGAAGCCTATTACACCAGTTGTTTTTTCGGTCTCTCGGTAGTCCATCACCATGCGCGTCAGTCTCGTGTCATGGAAACTAAAAATAATGGTATCTGACTTCTTAGTACCTTTATCTTTCGATGATTGTTGATTCACATTGTTGATGGTAATCGTAGTGCCCGCAGAGTGATAGGATTTCGCTTTAGAGGCGCGCTTTGTAGAGGGAAACTTATGGGGACGTATAATATGTCCAACTAAACCCAACTTAGCTCTAAACGACTGAAAGAGCTTATACTGACATGGTGATTTGGGATCGTTAAGAAAAACGTATACGTCGTGACCCAAGAATCTTGCCACGGTTGGCTCGCAAGAAACCGGAACTTCAAAAGCCCTTCTGCACTTTAATGACTGGCTACGTCCCGAATTTGTGCACTGATTGCTCGCACGTAAGTTGATCGCCCGATATATCTCCTCCCGAACCCGAATTTGCTCGATAGCTAGAGTTTGAACCAAATTGGGCTCCCAACCCAAACTTTGATAGTAACGCCAGTCGTTGAAATTGAAGTGTCTACGAAATCCTTCTTGTGCCTCGGCGGTATTAAGATCGGCGAGAGTCAGCTTTGTGACGCCAGGGCTAAAAGTTAGCTTTGGTCCTATTGTATATTGCCTGGATGCCGCAAACGGAATGGGTAGAGATGGATCAACCTCTCCTTGCCATCGGTTGCCACCATCGTACCCGCTCAACTTTGTGAATTGTAGCGGATAGCCTTTACTTGCCCGTACCGCATTCAGAAGGAGAAGTCTGCTAGCTGTTGAGCCTACTGCTTCATTGAATTGAAACGCTTGATCAGCGACTTCTAGCTTAGTACATGAGGTGAGAAAGAGAATTGGAATGCATAGAAAACGTCGACAAACATTATGGCATTCATATATCGAAAAGAAACGCATTCTACAATACCAAAATATGAATAGTAACTCTAGTCCATTCGCACCAATTCAATAAGAGATCCTTTAACGTTATCAACAGGGCGAGGGTACTACAAGACCATTCTCTCCTATGCACTCCTCAAAAACCCAAAACATAACAAGTCGACATTCACGCAGGTGTCATACTGAGTGCACAAAAACGCTGCAATGTCTGACCGTTGACAAGTGTGTTGCGCCAGGATCACTGATAATCAAGAAACTGGTGTGTCGTGCCACTCAAAGCTGGACGGAAGTTGTCGGCATTTAGGCACTTCGACGACCTTGCATTGTCTGCTTTGGGCCGCGAGGCCGTCGAAGGGCTTGGCTTGTCCCTCGTTATGATGCCAGTTCCAATGTTGGAACCTGGCACTTAATTTCCAATCTCTGAAGTGGCTGAGCACAGCGTAACCTAGGCTGGCGGTAATCGACGTGATCGTCCCATAGCTTATGTGCGATAGCCGAGAGACGATGTCCGCTAATGCCAACATCGGTCACTGACACGGTGCGGTCAGAACTCAACGCAATGTCTACTCCTGAGACTTCGCTGCTATTCAAATGCGTCAAAGACATTTCGCACCTTTATGAATCAAAATTTTGGGGGTGACCATCAACCACCACGCTGACTAAGCTGGTCCATACCAAAACATACCGAACGGTGACAACGAGTGAGGATGAGATCACCTTCCAGCTCGGCCACAAGTGCACACTCTCAAGAATAAAATGAGCCGCCCAACAGGAGCCACCTCCCCCCACCCCCACCTTGCAGCTGGCGCCAAACGTGCTAGAGCGGCGGATCACGAAATCACGCGCGCCGCCCCAAGCACCGACACATGTCCCGCCTTAAGCTCATCGAAACGACAGGCTTTGCCGATTACGCGCTCTTAGACAGCGGCAACAGGCGCAAATTGGAGCGCTACGGCAAATTCACCTTCGACCGCCCCGAGCCGCAGGCCCTGTGGGCGCCATCGCTTGCCGCCGAAACTTGGAAACGCGCCGACGCGGCCTTCAAATCCGAAAAGGGCGACGAGGATGCCGAAGGCGGGCGTTGGCACACCACACGGTCTTTGCCCAAGACCTGGCCCGTCAATGTGATGGACGTCACAATCCTGTGCCGGCTGATGAGCTTCCGCCATCTGGGGCTCTTCCCCGAGCAGCTGCCGCATTGGCAGTGGATGGCCGAGCGCCTGGCCCGCGTCAAAGGCGAACGCCCCCGCGTGCTCAATCTTTTTGCCTACACTGGTGCCGCCTCCCTCATCGCGGCCAAAGCCGGTGCCGAAGTCACCCACGTCGATGCCTCCAAAAAGGCGATCCAATGGGCCAAAGAAAATCAGACCGCCACTAAACTGACCGACGCCCCCATTCGCTGGATTCTTGATGACGCGCGAAAGTTTGCCGCCCGCGAGGTGCGCCGCAAGCGCAGCTATCACATGATCCTGATCGACCCGCCGAAGTTCGGCCGCGGGCCCGACGGCGAAAAATGGGATCTCTTCACCCACCTTGCGCCACTCATAAAGGACTGCACCAAGCTGCTGTCCCCCAATGATGCCAACCTGATCCTGACCGTCTATGCCATCCGCGCCTCCGCCCTCGCCTTCGAGCAGCTGCTGCGCCAAGAACTCGACGGCAAAGGCGGCAGCTTTGACTCCGGCGAACTAGCCATCCGAGCCAAAGGCGGCAATGCCGTGCCAACCTCACTCTTCACCCGGTGGGCGGCATGACGCGGCAAGCCAAACACATCACCAGCCTCGCCAACGATCGTGTCAAAGCCATCCGCGCCTTGGAGATGCGGAAAGCGCGCAAAGACACGGGCCTGTTCGTTGCCGAAGGCGCGGCCCTCATCTTAACCGCGCGCGACAATGGTTTCGTGCCCGAAACCCTTGTCGTGCACAAAGACGCAGCAACCACAGGTGTCACAAAGGATTTGGTCAACTGGGTGCTCAGCGCAGACAGAGAATGCCTCGAAGTCTCCCAGGCCGTCCTCGAAAAGCTCGCCTCGAAGGACAACCCACAATCCGTGCTGGCCGTGTTCCGGCAGCGTTTCGCCGACCCGCCCCCGATCGCAACAATGGAAAAAAACACCACCTGGCTCGGCCTCGAAGAGGTGCGCGATCCCGGCAACCTCGGCACCATTATGCGCACCGTCCATGCCGTCGGCGCAGCCGGCATTATTCTGATCGGAAACTGTTGCGATCCCTATCAGCACGAATGCGTACGTGCGACCATGGGCTCGATCTTCGCCGTCCCCCTCGTGCGCACGACCCGGGAAGACTTTCTCACCTGGCGCGCCGATTGGCCGGGCGACGTCGTCGGCACCCATCTCGACGGCCGCGAAGATTTCCGCCACGCCGCTTACAAGGACCCCGTGCTGTTGATCATGGGCAGTGAAGGCCCGGGATTGTCAGAGAGCCTCACGCGCACGGCAACGCGCCTCGTCACCATCCCCATGGCCGGCACGCTCGACAGCCTCAACCTCGCCGTCGCCACCGCACTGACGCTCTATCAGATCCGGGGAGAACACCTGAAACTCGGCAACGGGGAGCAGACAGCAGGCAGCAGATAATGCTACGTGCTTTGCCCAACGTCACGTTGCCAGCTACCCGCTGCCCGCTATCTGTACGCCCCCATGCGCATCGAATATCATCGCACACTGATTGCCGACAAAGAGAGGAACATCGCGTTCCAGCGCGCGTTGGCCAGCGTCATCAAAAAAGGCCGCACCACGGTTGCCGACATCGGCGCCGGCACGGGACTCCTCGGCCTCATGGCAGCGAAACTGGGGGCACGCGAAGTCTACCTGTACGAGACGGCCGAAGTGGCCGGCGTCGCGGCAGAGGTGCTAAAAGCCAACCGCGCCAAAGGCTGCCAGCTGATGCCCTGCCACTCCACCGAGATGCAGAACCCGCCGCGCGCCGACATCATCGTCTCCGAAACGCTCGGCAATTACGCACTCGAAGAAAACATCGTCGACACCATGAACGACGCCCGCATCCGCCATCTGGCCATCGGTGGACGTGTCATTCCGTTTCGTATCGGACAGTTCGTGGCCCCCGTCATAACAGACCGCATCCACAACGAGCTCAGTGTCTGGGACGGCGCCCCCAGTGACATCGATCTCTCGGTGCCCAAAACCATGAGCCTCAACAACGTATACGTGCGCACGTTTGCCCTCGAAGACTTGCTCGATGATGGCCGCTCGGCCCACGAATGGGATGAAGTGGATCTGCGCAACAAAGCCAAGAGCGCGCGCAAGGGCGAAGCCAGCTGGTCACTCACGGCCCCCAACACCATCTACGGCTTTGCCTATTGGTGGACGGCCGACCTCGTCCCCGGCATCTCCCTCTCCACCGCGCCTGACGCACCGCGCACGCACTGGGAGCAACTCTATTTCCCGCTGATGACTCCGATCGAAGCAAAGGCCGGCGAAAGCATCATGGTCTCGCTGCGCTCAAAATCCTCCGAAGACGCCGGCACACACCTCGCCTGGACCGCCGTGCACTTCGACACCGCCGGCAACAGCCTCTCCAAGCAGGCCATGAACCTCGACAAAGGCTGGCTGCCGTGAGGACAGTTCGCCGGGGGTGATCCGACAAAGCAGGTTTGTCGCGACACGCTGGCCTCTTAACCCTGAACGGCACCCTGAGAAGCTCTCGGCTCCGGCGCCTGCATCCGTCAATGCCTTTCACACGAATCGTTGCGCTTCCCGCCAGTTAACGATGATCCCAGAGTTTGTGTCCCAACGCGCAGGCAACAGACTCGCAATCGATCGCATGGCTCGGCAAACGCCCCATCCATTGAAGTGTTGAGAAACGACGTTCGGCAGCGCATTATCGGTTGTGCATCAGTGCCAGACAATCGAAGTTCATAGCCATGTTTCGCAAAACCATAGCAATTGCTGTGCTCGCAGTGACCGGCCTAGCAGGCTGCGGCCAAGATGGTCCTGAACCAGGACAGAAATCCAAAGCTCTACCAAGCGTCATTGTCCTGGGTGTCCAAGAAAAAGACGTTGCCTCTGTCACCGAATATGTCGGGCGCACCCGGGCAGCGCAACGCGTTGACATTAGAGCGCGCGTCAGCGGGACACTCTTGGATCGGCCATTCAAGGAAGGCACACCGGTCAAGAAAGGAGATTTGCTGTTTTCCATCGATCCTGCGGAGTTCGAAGCCAATTTGGCCTCCGCCCAAGCGGATGTTGCACGCGCTAAAGCAACCGTGGAAGAAGCGTCGAACAATCTCGTTCGTTATACCGAACTCGTAAAAAAGGATGTCGCCAGCGTTGCTAAGTTTGATGAGGCCAAAGCTAAAGATGGGTCGGCACGCGCCGAACTTGCAGCCGCTGAAGCCGCAGTCCAGAAGGCACAACTTGATCTCGACTACACCAAGATTGCCTCGCCCATAGATGGACGAATAGGAAGCGCAACGGCCGATGTTGGAAACCTGATTGGATCCGACTCCGGAACTCTGGCCACCGTTATCCGCATGGACCCAATCCGGGTCGTCTTCTCGGTCGGAGAAAAGGAATATCTGTTATTCACCGAGCGCAAGAAGGATGGTGACCAATCGCGGCCAATCCCGAAGATCCGCTTGGCGAACGACAAGATCTATCCGCACCAGGGTGATTTCGACCTGATTGACAATGAGGTCGATCCGGCGACCGGAACGATCAAGGTGCGCGTTGTGTTCCCCAATCCAGAACGCCTGCTCGTGCCGGGACAGTTCGTCAACGTCGTCTTGACCAGCGATACACCGGAAAGGCGTGTCGTCGTCCCACAATCTTCCGTGCAAGAAAATCAAACAGGACCGTTTGTGTTGGTGGTTGGGGCTGAAGATCGCGTTGAAGCACGACCAATTAAGACCGGGCAACGCGTGGGAGCTGAGATCGTGGTTGCAGAGGGGCTCGAGGCCGGAGAAACGATCATAACCGAAGGCATCCAAAAGGTTCGACCTGGCGGTCGCGTGAAATCGGTGCAGGCCGAAGACAAGACCTCCAACACGTCGATTGCCAAGTAGGAAGTTGCCCCATGCTCAGCGCCTTCTTTATTGATCGGCCAAAATTCGCGTTTGTCATCGCAATCGTGACGACGCTCGCGGGCCTGCTCGCGGTTGCCGCGCTCCCCGTTGCCGAATTTCCCGAACTGACACCGCCGCAGGTTCAGATTTCCGCCAAGTACCCCGGAGCCAACGCCGAAGTTGTCGAAAAAACGGTCGCCGCGGCCATCGAGGCGGAAGTCAACGGCGTCGAGGGGATGACTTACATGTCCTCGAAAAGTGCCAACGATGGCTCGTATACCCTGACCGTGACATTTGCGGTCGGGACCGATGGCGATACGGCGCAGGTCAATGTTCAAAACCGCGTCTCTCAGGCCATGCCTAAACTGCCGGAGGAGGCGACCCGCCAGGGTGTGACGACGAAGAAGCAGTCCACCAGCATGTTGCTGGTCGCTTCTGTCTTCTCTCCGAACAACGCATTCGACGATATTTTCCTGAGCAACTACACCTCGATAAATATTCGCGACAGCTTGGCGCGCGTGCCCGGCGTCGCAAGTGTCGATATTCTCGGTGGGCGCGATTACGGCATGCGCGTGTGGCTGCAGCCTGACCGGATGACAACGCTCGGCCTGACGGCGACGGATATTATCGCCGCGATTCGCGAGCAGAACATTCAAGTTTCACCGGGTAGCATTGGAGCGCAGCCTGCGCCTTCGGGCCAGCAGTTCCAATATACACTGAGAGCAGAAGGACGGCTCGAAGCAGTCTCTGAGTTCGAGAACATCGTCCTTATCGCCAAGACCGACGGCTCCGTGGTCCGCCTCAAGGACGTTGCCCGCGTGGAACTGGGCGCAGAAACCTACGGTTGGTTCGGTCAGCTCAACGCAAAACCGGCGGCACTTCTCGCCGTTTATCAGTTGCCGGACGCCAACGCGCTGGACGTTGCCGGTGGCGTCAAAGCGGAGCTCAGACGTCTCGCCGAGCGCTTCCCCGACGGCCTTGACGCGAAGATCACATATGACACCACTGTCTATGTCGAAACGTCCATGCGTGAGGTGCTCATTACGCTCTTTCAGGCCCTCGCGTTGGTTGTGCTTGTCGTCTACATATTCTTGCAGGATTGGCGCTCGACGCTGGTACCCGCCATCGCAATTCCCGTTTCCCTCATTGGGACGTTTGCGGTGCTCCTTGCGATGGGATTCACGATCAACACCATCTCTCTTTTCGGTTTGATCCTCGCCATCGGCGTCGTTGTCGACGACGCAATCGTGGTCGTCGAGAATGTTCAGCGGCACATGTCGAACGGTTTGTCGCCAAGGGATGCCACACGCAAAGCCATGGAAGAAGTCACGGCTCCGGTGATAGCGACGACACTGGTGCTGCTTGCTGTGTTTGTCCCCGTCGCCTTCACGCCGGGATTAATGGGCCGCCTTTTTGAGCAGTTTGCAGCGACCATTGCCGTTGCCGTCTCATTGTCCTCCATCAATGCGCTCACGCTCAGCCCTGCACTTTGTGCCAGCATCCTTCGTCCGCAGCAGCCCGCTGCATCAGGTCCGCTCGCATGGTTCGAGTCGGGCATCAATTCAGCCCGCAATATATACACAGCGCTGGTCCGCCGGTTGATACGGATAATCTCGATTTGCGCCTTGGCGCTTCTTGCCGTCGCCGCACTTACGGGTTTCCTCTTTTCGAAGACGCCGACGGGTTTTGTGCCAACCGAAGACCGCGGCGCATTCTTTGTCGACATTCGTTTGCCGGACGGGTCAGCACTCTCACGAACTGCCGCGGTGCTTGCCGAAGTCGAACAGATCATTTCTGAAGCCGAGGGCGTCGAAAACATCATGTCCGTCGGCGGCTACTCGTTGCTGCAAGGGGCAGTTATTCCCAATGGCGCACTGCTGATCGCCGCCCTGAAACCCTGGAGTGAACGTGACACGCCGGAACTCTCCATAAGAGGCATCCTAAGCAAGTTGCGCCCAAAACTTGCCGCCATACCCACAGCCACCATTATCCCCTTCAATCCTCCACCCATCCCGGGGCTTGGCAACACGGGTGGTTTCGAATTTGTGGTCCAAGACACAGAAGCCCGTTCGCCACAAACGATGCAAAGTGCGCTCGGCAGCTTGATCTTTGCGTCGAATGGAAAAGAACAGCTGGAGGGTGTCTTCAGCACGTTTCGCGCAAACTCGCCACAGTTCACCATTGACGTGAACCGGGATCTCGCCAAATCAAAGGGCGTCGCGATATCCGAACTCTTCACCGTGTTGAACGCCAATTTCGGTGCCTACTACGTCAATGACTTCAATAAATTCGGCCGCATCTACCGCGTCTATATCCAAGCCGATGCGGAACGGCGCACCGATCCAGAGGATATCGGCAAACTTTTCGTTCGCAGTGCAAACGGCGAGATGGTTCCTCTGCGGGCGCTTGTCACGGTTCGCCCGGTCATCGGGCCGGAAAGCATAGAACGCTACAACTTATTCCGCTCCGCGACGGTCAATGGGCAGCCTGCTCGCGGCTTCAGTTCGGGCCAAGCCATTGCGGCCATGGAAGCGACCGCGACTAAAGCGCTGCCCTCGGGCTTTCGCTACGAGTGGACGGGGATGTCGCTTGAAGAGATCAAGTCGGGCGAGGCGGGCTCGTTTGTCCTCGTTCTGTCAATCGTCTTCGCCTACCTGTTTCTTGTTGCACAATACGAAAGCTGGACCATCCCAATACCGGTCATGCTCTCGGTCATCTTCGCGGTTCTCGGCGCGGTCGTGGCCCTCAACCTCTCAGGCATACCGCTCAATGCGTACGCGCAAGTGGGTCTCGTGCTTCTCATTGGTCTCGCCGCCAAGAACGCCATTCTGATTGTCGAATTCTCCAAGGAGCTGCGAGAAAAGGGCGAAAGCATTTTGGACGCTGCGGAAAAGGCTGCGTCACTGCGCTTCCGCGCGGTTATGATGACGGCGCTGTCCTTCGTGCTTGGGGTTTTGCCGCTTGTTTTTGCAACAGGAGCTGGTGCGGCGAGCCGCGTTTCGGTTGGCATGACGGTTTTTGGTGGGATGGCCATGGCGACCGTCGTCGGGGTGGCGATGATTCCGCCCCTCTACGTGATGTTCCAGAGCCTGCGTGAATGGGCAGCACCCGAGAAACACCCGCAAATGACGCGGTCTGTGGAAGATACGACTACTGTTGATGCGCGCTCAGCCGCCGGTGAATAAGGGGCCGGTTCTTAGCGAAGCCATCTGCCCCAAGAGCTTTGAACGAACAGGAACACCATGCTCATCCAGTTGACCCTTGGTTGCGCCATGATTCTGGCTACGGTTATTGTGCACGGAGTGTTTACGGCGACGGGCGTCGGTTTCCTGCGGGAGCACCATCTCAATCGTGAAAGGCGCGAAGCAAACCTACATGCTTCGCTCGTGATGGCCCTGTTTGTCCTCTGGATGTTTATTGCGACGGTTGTTGAAGTCTGGTTGTGGGCGGGCCTCTACCGGATACTCGGAGTGTTTGAGACGGTCGAAGAATCTTTGTACTTTTCGACCGTCACGATGACGACGCTTGGCTATGGCGACGTTGTGCTCGACAGCTCATGGCGTCTGCTTTCAGCATTCGAAGCCGCGAATGGTTTGTTCCTCTTCGGCTGGTCAACCGCTCTGGTCTTCGCAGTGGTACAGTGGCTTTACGGAAAGCGGTAATCCATGTGACGTTGCGTGCCGGCACCGAGGCGTCTGCCACTGGCCCCTCGCTGACCTTTCGCACAACGGTCCGAGAGGTCCGCTTTTCTCAACAAAGCTGACCTCCCAAGAATCTAATCCCCGCTTCCAAAACCTCCCCCATACCTCCTCGATCCTGCCGTACGTAGTTGCGCTTATGGTGCCGCACTCTGCACATTCCCCTCCCCACCCGGGGGAGGGGCTTAACGCTCTATTCCAAGAATCTTATCCCCGCTCCCAAAACCCACTTCATACTTCCCCGATCCCGCCGCACACGACCAGGGCCCAGGCTCGAGCTGGGAGTTTGGGAGCAGCGGGAGCGTGCCAGATACGCCATGCCCCTTCAGTGGTCATGGGGGCCGCTGCCGGTTGTGAGGCAACTCACAATCCAACTGCCGTAACGATGCGCGGCAGGGATGGTATGCCAACGGTCCGAAAAGGGGGCCCACCCCCGTTGCACGCGATAGAGCGGTGAAGGCCGCATCTATCTTTTCTTGTACGAGGCGTCACCGCTCTATCCCCTGTGAGGGGATGCTCTTTGACAATCAGAATTGAGATTGCTCCAGCGCATAACGAACTTTGGAGCCAATTGCGCATGCCATATCCGCGAAGCGGGCCGCAGGCCCGAGCGCACGCGCGGACTTGCCGTGAGCAAAATAGAAACGCGCGCAGGGTTGGCGTGGCGGCTGCGCGCAAGAAGAAATGGCGCCGCCCCCACGCAGGCCCGAGCGACAGCAAGGAAGAGCCGTGAGTGATAAGAGCTAGAGCGGTGAAGGCCGCATCTATCTTTTCTTATACGAGGCGTCACCGCTCTATCCCCTGTGAGGGAACTGCTCTTTGACGATCAGTATTGAGATTACTCCGGCGTATCGCACGCTCCGGAGCGTGACCGCGTGTTCGAAACAGCGACACCCCAAGCGAACGGCCGCTCTCGTCAAAACGAGGACGGCCGTCGATCAAATCTTTTGGCCAAACAGAGTTGCACCGCCCAGAGGGTGCTGCTGCGCTTGTCGATCAGCGTCGCCTTACTCCAGCGCCATGAATGCGGGCCAAACGGCGAGTGATCTAGGCCGACGCTTGTTAACCACTCAGACAGGAGACGAGCGTTTTGGCGCACGATCAGCAATCGACGCTGATGACCCTGTGCAGAAGAGCGCGATAGCGGGCGATCCGAGTAGCATGAATGACGAGAGAAGCGACAGTCGAAACACCGCTTAGGCACCGACAAGCGTGCGTGCGACAACACGTTTGTCGCACCCATCCACTGCAGTCAGACGGCCGCCTTCAATTAACCCTGCAGAGCTAAGAATAAGAACAGTTCCCCCGCGGTTTACAACTGAGAAGCGCGGGGGAACTGTTGTTCCAAATTCTAATATGTTGACCGTGCCAATTCGCTGATATGAGTGAACCGCTTTCAGTTGACCCAGCCGGGTTGACGGTAAGTACAGGCCGCGATGGGGGCACAACAGTGAACCGTGCGCGAGCTGCTGTTCCAAACTAACTGACCTCTGCTCGGGATCTCAAATTCAAAGGGGCGGTCGCACGCGCGGTTCAAGAGCGTCGTTCTTAACCGTACACAAAACTGGCAATCGTCAGTGTGTAGACCGACACGTATAAGCGAATTTATGCGAATTCCGGCCGTGGCAGTCACTACCAGTAATGCGTTGGTACCAAATGTACGTCGAGAGGCTAAAACCGAAACTTCTGAAGAGCGCGAAAAGGGCATTCACCACACGTCGGGTCAACTCCGGCGATATGCATACGCTTATCACGCGAGACGTTCAGCCGAAGGCTGGGGACCTGGTGCTCGCGACCGTCGACGAGCTCGGTTCGCATCAGCGCATCGAGTTACCGAACGGACGCCGGGCACGACTCTTTCCAGGCGACACGATCCTCGTCTGCTACGCCAACCGCTATGCCCCCGATCAGTTCGAAGCCGTCGTCCCCGATGATCTTGAGCCTTGTGATCTTGTTGCCGGAGGCGGCGTCGCCGGACGAACGATCTGTCGTCATGAACGCATGAATGAACCGACCCGGATTCTACCTATCGGGCTTGTCGGAGATGGGGCCGGACAACCGCTGAACCTTGCAAACTATGCGATCGTGACGGATCGGCCCGCGCGAAGAATACCGGTCGTCTTCGTTCTCGGCACGGCAATGAACGCGGGAAAGACGGTGACCGCGGGGTCACTTGTACGCGGCTTCGCAAATACAGGCATCCCGGTCGCCGGCATCAAGGCGACAGGCACCGGCTCGGGGCGCGACTTGTGGCTTATGAAGGACATGGGAGCCACGCACGCGACCGATTTTCTGGATATCGGTCTTGCAGGCACTTATCTCGCGCCGCCCGAAGGCATCGAAAGCGGTGTTTTGAGACTGATCGATCACGCCGCCTTGTCAGGATGCCAAGTCGCGATTGTCGAGATTGCCGACGGACTCCACCACGAAGAAACCGCAGCACTCGTCCGCTCACACGTATTGAGAGAGAGGGCATGCGGAGTCGTGTTTGCCGCTTATGACTCTCTGGGCGCGCAACAAGGTGTCGAGATGCTAAAAGCGCATGGTCATCGCATTTTTGCCTTGAGCGGTCAGATCACGCGTTCACCGCTTGCCATGCGCGAGGTCGAAAGTTCAGTCGACGTGCCTGCCTATTCGCCCTTCCACTTACAATACGGCGTGCTCAACGAGACAATTCTCACCGCCGACGGAGAAATGGATAAGCAGACCGCTCGCCTGATCGACAAGGTTTTGAAATGGAATGAAGAGAGTTTGCAACAGCGGCCAACCCCCGCAAACGGCGGGAGCGTTGCGCGTGTCGTGCGTGTTCCAGGTGAGGCCGGGGGCCGCAAACGCTTCCAGTTCGTATTCGAGGATGAGGACGAGACCGAAGTCGATGATATCTTCGATCATTCGGTCGTGGGAAATGGACAACTGCCGCAGAGTGCGTAACGGCAAAATAGGTTCGGACTCAGACGGAGATTGTCAGTACGGATAGAGCGATGACCGACATGCGTAACATGCTGGAAAACGGTCAATGGGAGGTTTCGAAAGGCGGCCTGAGATCGCGTGCCCAGGGAAAAAGCCACGGACCGGAACGGGCTGACGCGACGCCGAGTGAAGCTCAAGAAGAGAATTTGAGCCCAGACAATCGCGAGGTACCCTCAGTACGCCCTTCGAGCGAGGGGACGACGCTCCGCAGTGCCTGGCGTCAGTCCTACGCGGGTCTCGCGGCGATCCTGATCTTCACGCTTCTCATAAACGTTCTCAAGCTCGCTCTCCCGCTCTACATCTTCCAACTCCTCGACCGGGTCGTCTCCAGCCGAAGCGTTGAAACGCTCATCATGCTCACGCTGATCGTTGTCGTCGCCGTAACGGCGGGCGCTGCGGCAGAATTTGTGCGCAGGTGGCTGCTTATCAGATGGGGGTATTGGATCGAGCGCCAGTTCGGACGCCGGCTCCTGTTGAAGGGCTTGAGAAACGGTCAAGATGTTCGCAAACGGCCCAGCGATTTCCTGCGTGACCTTTCTGCTCTTCGCCAATTCGTTGCAGGCCGGGCGGCGATCGCATGGCTCGATGTAATTTACGTTCCGGCGTTCGTATTAGTTATTTTTCTGATCAGTCCGTTGATCTCTCTGGTGGTTGTGGTCGCAATGACGATCATCCTCGTCCTGGGAGTCCTGAACGAAACACTTTCACGAGGCTCTCGCAGCAAGGCGACCAGAGCAACCCGAGATCGCGCAGACTGGCTCTCCGCTGCCGAACGCGATCCTGAAGTCATGGGGTCATCTTCGGTTGCCGGAAACCTCGCAAAACACTGGGAGCAAAGTTCCTCCAAACGCCTCGACCAAAATCTATCGACGCGTTGGATTTCCCTCGCGACCGGAGATTCGATGCGGCTCGTCGAAACCTGCCAGCGCATCGCCTGTTATGGCTTGGGAATATGGTTGGTCCTCGCCGGCAATCTCACAATTGGCGGCGTCATCGCAGCCGCCATCCTTGGGCGAATTGCCTCGGGGACCTTCCGGCGTGCGATGTCAAGTTGGCGTGACGTTGCTTCGGGCTATTCCGCATATGGTCGCGTAAGAAACGGGCTCGGCGACGAAGAGGCCCGACTCCAGGTGACGTCAAATCGCGCCGAACGGCTCTCTTTGCATCTCGACGATATAGGGCACCGCTTCTCCGAGCAGTCGAATTCGCTATTTCGGCATATCAGCATGTCGCTGGAACCAGGTCAGATGCTCACCATCATTGGTCCCTCGGGATCCGGCAAATCCACGATGGCAAGAATCCTTGCCGGTCGAATTCCACCGAGAACGGGGATGGTCCGGCTTGGAGATGCCGATATCACTCGGTTTCCCCCGAACGAGCTGGCCAGCCGGCTCGGCTACCTGTCACAGCACACCCAGCTGTTTCGCGGCACGGTTCGCGAGAACATCGCCGGATTAAACGACAAGATTACTGACGATGAGGTCATTGCGGCAGCTGATCTCGTCGGTATCCACGAGACAATCACCAGCCTTCCCGAAGGCTATGAAACAGAAATCGGTGACCGCAGTAACGTGTTCTCGGCCGGACAATGCAAACAGATCGCACTCGCGGGGGTCATCTGCACCCATCCCGATCTCCTCATTCTCGATGATCCGGAATCATTTCTCGATGAGCCCGCCCGCATCGCACTTCGTCAAGCTCTTTCAGCCTGCAAGTCCAAGGGAATGATTGTCATTGCCACATCGCAGTCGATGAGATTGGGTCGAATTTCTGATCGGGCCATCGTGTTCAATGGAAATGGCAGAACAACCATCTGCGGCAGTCGCGAAGAAGTCCGGGAGCTTCGCCGCGCATCGAAGCGAACCGGCCCGCGTATCGTTTCCTCGAACGAGAACACCGGGTAAAGGGGATAGGCGTTCGGATGACCGAGACTCTGAACACACTCAAGGACGACCTGACACCGGCCGATCCGCCATTTCCTAAGCGAGCGATTTACGCCGGGTTCCTTGTGCTCGCAAGTTTGGTGGCATTGTTTTCAACGTGGGCCTTTCTGGCGCCGATCAAAAGCGCGGTCATCGCACCTGGCGTCGTGAGCGTCGATTCGCACCGCAAGAAGATTCAGCACCTCGAAGGCGGAATCATCAAGAAGATTCACGTCCGCGACGGGGACTACGTGGAAGCCGGTCAGGTCCTCGTAAAACTCGGTGACGTTGTCGCCTCCGCGAACGTGGCAAGACTTCAAGCACAATATTACGAGGCACTTGCGTTAACAGCGCAATACATTGCGGAACGAGACGGCCTCGAAGAAATTCGATTCCCAAAGGAGCTCACCGAAGCTGGCGACAACGCGGCCCAAGCTGCGATGCATGCTCAGACTCGCGTCTTCAAGAGCCAGAAGGAGCTGCTGACGCACACTCTGTCAGTCATGAAACAAAAGCTGCTGCAGTCCGAAGAAGAGGTCAA
The DNA here is from genome assembly GCA_965222835.1 of Hyphomicrobium sp. Classification (GTDB taxonomy): domain Bacteria; phylum Pseudomonadota; class Alphaproteobacteria; order Rhizobiales; family Hyphomicrobiaceae; genus CBDCUQ01. Next base: position 423,874 of record CBDCUQ010000004.1, on the reverse strand, counting down.
TGGGCTCACAGGGCAGCTTAAAGCAATCGAGCTTCAACTAAATTACTTCGCAGAAGAGATGAAGTCCGCAAAGAAACTCTTCCGCAAGAAACTCACTCCGCATTCCCGTCTACTCAAGTTGCAGCGAGAAATGGCTGAGCTGGAGGGTGACCGGGCAAAAATGCAGGCGAATATCGCTCAGACGAAACAACGTATTCTTGAGCTCGACCTAAAATCGACGGAACTCAAGAGCGCGCGCGTCGCACATGCTGTTGAAAACCTGCGGGAGCAACGCACGAAAGCATACGAAATTTCCCGACGCCTTATCCCGGCGCGGGACCAACTGCAGCGAACGGAAATCCGCGCACCGATCGAAGGCACCGTGGTCAACGTTCAAATACACAGCCGTGACGGCGTTGTGAGAACCGGCGATACGCTGATGGAGATTGTTCCGAGCAGCGATCAACTGGTCGTGGAAGCGCGTCTGCGTCCCGAAGACCGAGATGAAGTTCGCGCCGGACTTGAGGCCTACGTTCAATTGACCTCGATGGGCCGCCGAGATGCTCGCCCGATCAGGGGAATCCTCTCAAGTATATCAGCGGACCGTCTGACCGAAGATGACAGACCGTTCTACTTGGTACGCGTTCAGCTTGATCCGGAATCCGTTAAGCAACAAGCGGTCGCGGTACTTGCTGGAATGGGTGCCGACGTATTCATTCAAACGGGAGAACGCACGGCCTTCCAATATCTCACGGCTCCAATCACACGCACAATGCAACGAGGACTACGAGAACAATGACCGCCCACGATCGGACGACTATAGGTATTCATCCGTGCTGCCTAGGAGTACGGCCATGAACCTTCATTCAGCAGACTTCACCCCACCGCCAAGAAAACGCGGTGAAGCCCAGCTCTTATCAGGAGTTTCAAACTCCGTCCTCCACGGTTGCAACCCCTACTTCCACAAGACTGTGCTCTTGAAGCAAATCCATCTCGGCGACCTCGGTGATCTGATTTGGTCTGGTAAAGAGCTCGCCGCTCGATTCGAGGAACTCTTCCTTACCTTACCGACGCTTATCGACGAACCGATACGAACGCAGGCCTTCTGCGAACGGCTCAAAGACGAACCAACAAAGGTCGCCAATATTCTACTCGAGGCCATCATCGCGATCGAGACGGCCGCCGCCGCCAATATGCATCGTCTGGATACTGTTGAGTTTGCGAACCTTTACCAGCCCGCTGATAAAGGACAGGTCGTTGCTTGCTGGGCCACCAAATCTCCCAGCCTGTCCAAGCATTGTGCCGACGCGGCGATTGCCGGCGTGAACGCTCTTTTCATCGAAGAGTTAGCCGGCGAGGCGGACGAAGCGCAACGCCGGTACCAGAGTCTCATCGAAAGTCTACTTGCAAAAGTGCGGTCACGCCGCCTGACGACAACCGTGTGCGTCATCAGGGAAGCAGCCAAGGCGCGAAACATAGATTGCGCATATCTGGGCACGTCTTATCTCCGCTTGGGGCAAGGCAAGAGCCAGCAGTATTTCAGGGCGTCGCTAACCGGAAATACCAGCCACACAGCAAGCCAGCTCTCGGTGCACAAACGTCTCGCGACGCGAACGCTGCGTTCCAATCATTTGCCGGTCCCAAAGCAGATGCAGGCGAATAGCAAGAAGGCCATAAGGCGCGCCGCAGAAGCAATTGGATATCCTGTCATCGTAAAACCTCTCAAAGGTTACGGGGGGTACGGCGTGACCCTTGCTTCCGGGCCAGACGATATTCCTGCCGCCTATAAGAGCGCGGCAACGAAAGATCCAAAAGTAATTGTTGAGGAGTTCATTGCAGGTGACTACTACCGGCTTCTGGTCATCAACAATAAGTTCGTCGCAGCTCTACGTGTCGCTCCGCCCGAGATCGTCGGCGACGGCGCTCGCACCATTCGCGAACTTGTAGTCGACCTCAACGAGGATCCATTCCGAGATGGCTTCCGGCTCGTCAAGGTCGGCCTCGACAAGCGGCTTTCGCGACACCTTTCCAAATACGATCTTGAATTCGATTCCGTCCTCGCCAACGGCAGAAAGCTCGCGCTCAGGGAAATTGCCAACGTATCTCAAGGCGGATATTCGATCGACGTCACGGACGAGGTTCATCCCGACAATGCCAGGGCAGCAGAACGGGCCGCGTGCGTCGTCGGTCTCGATGTCGCCGGCATCGACTTCATAACCCCCGACATCTCGCAGTCCTACAAGGATATCGGCGGCGCCATCATCGAATTGAATTCGCGACCCGGCCTCGGCATGCATGCCTTTCCCCGCTATGGCAAATCCCGAGACGTTGGCGGTGCGACCCTTGATACAATCTATCCCGACGGAAGTCGCGGCAATGTATCATCCGCAGTCCTAATCGGCGAACAGCGCACCGCCGTAGTTGCGAGGGACCTTGATGAGATCTTGCGACACTCCGAGCGATCGGTCGGCATGGCAATCAGAAACCACTCATTTGTCAACGGGGTTCGCAGCGAACTAAGAGACAGCAACGCAATTCGGACCGTACGTTCGTTGATCCGAGATCCGCACGTCGACACACTTATTTCGACGCAGGCACCGGCCGGTATCATTCGCAGAGGGCTGCAATTGGACAATGTCAATGTCGCGGCAATTAGAGCACCGGCCCCCGAGACAGATCTCAAGGCATTCAAAGTCGCGCTCGCGGTGCTGTTGAAGTCAAACCCCAATCGGTTTGTGTTCGGCGTTCGTAACGATCTGGCGATCAAAGCAACTGAAAATATCGACAGAAGCCGCATCACGCTAGTTACGCGCAGTGGTTTCACACGCCGGATTCAAAAGCATCTTGCTTCTGGGGGCAATGCCGTCATTCAAAAATGGATAGACGGCGTGCGGCACATCGCCATCTACGAAGGCGAGACTGAGGCGGCGTGTCTTCCGGCCAACCCGCAGTCGGCGTCGGCGACCGCGGTGAGTCCGATCAAAACTCAGTCCGCGGCTCTAACCGGTCACCGTTCTCGAAGAATTGAGACACGGCTCTACGCCATCGCGATGGCTCTCGGGCTTGGCATTACTGTTGAGCAGATCGCCAGAGCATTACGTGTGATGCCGGCCACGATACGATGAGAGCGGCAATCAGAAAGTATCCCTTGATGCTGTTGCTTTGCCTGTTGTGCGCGAGCACAGCTGTTGAAGCACGCGAGCCGTCGGGCAAGGGATTTGAAGTAGCCTTAATTGGCGAGCGTGCCATCTCCGTCTACACATATCGGCCTCGAAAGTGCAACGCCATCACGCTGCTTTTCGTTTTCGCAGGTTATCATCGCAACGCCGATGATTATCGCGACCGTGCGACTCCGCTCGCAGACCGGGCTTGCCTTCTCGTCCTCGCGCCAGAACTCGATCGCAAAAGATTTCCGAATTGGCGCTACCAGAGGGCAGGCGTTATCCGTAAGGATAAAGTGCAGTCTCGGCGCCAATGGACGGGTCCCTTGTTGGACGCACTGATAGCCTGGGGACGCAGGTGGTCGGGGAATGCCGAAATTCCATATCTCCTATTTGGCCATTCCGCAGGGGCGCAGTTCTTATCGCGCATCGCTGCTTATTCTCCACCGCCAGGTCCAAAGCGCATCGTAATCGCCAACCCCTCCGCGCACGTACTGCCGTCAAAACACGAAGCCATACCATTTGGCTTTGCCGGATTGGACCCACGCCGGAGCGTAGACGAACACATCAGAACGTACCTTTCACTTCCAATTACAATTTATCTTGGTGAGGAGGATCGGGGTGAGAAGCTTCTCGTAAAGAATGCCGGTGCCATGCGCCAAGGCGCGAATCGCTATGAACGAGGCCGCTTTGTCTTCCAAGAAGCACGCCGTATCGCCCAGGAAAGGTCCTGGCCGTTCGCCTGGAAGCTAGTTGTGGCACCAAACGTTGGGCATTCTTCATCTCGCATGCTCGCTTCGAGTCGAGCCGAGGAAGCGTTTGGCCTGCTCGAACCGGCTTCGATGCCTCAATAATGAGCAAACATTGTTATGCCGACGTGTAGGAAACGATTGAGAACGACTGCTGGCGTTTTGACGCGCAGGCTCTGAGAGCATAACAGCCGCCCCCGACGAAACGAGGACGGCCGTAGATCACATTTCATTCGCCAAGAGCTGCGGCCACTACCTAGAAATGGCCTTTGCGATCAGTTCAGATACGAATCCGAATATGGCGCCGATGGCGAGCGACGCGGCAATGTTAAGTGCCGGATTCACGGTGATGTCGGGCGATGTTACGGCTGTGGATGCGTCGGCTCCGGAAATCAGCAATGCGAACGCTGCCGTCGAGGCGTATCCATACACGGCTGCCGGAATCGCAGACAGCAATGGAATGTGCGCGCCAAGGATCATAATCGCGACGGTAACACCGACGCAGATGGCCGCGCCGACAGTCTCCATGCCAACGATAGGCATCAGAATGAACGCGACCGCAGCCATGATCGCCCCCCAGATACCCGCAATGATCGCGTTCTGCAGACCGCTAAAGCCACCGCCGCAATGATAGAAACTGGCCCAACCGATAAACGCAGCCCAGATATGCAGCTTGTAGACTGCAACCGGTTCGAAGCCCAGCAATAGCCAAGTGGCGACTCCGCCGAGTATGCCGATAACCAATGCCAGCGCTGTAACGAGGTTCATGGTGTTCCTCCTCGAGGATTGTGTTGCCCAAGGGAAAGAACACTCCGTATCGGCGGCAACTGTGCCCGGTCGGCGATCAGCAACGCTCGGAAGCGCGCTGCTCAAAACAGATTGTCTCCCCCGCAGGCAACCTAAGAGAACCACGACCAAATGTCTGCACAGCTATTTCGCAACCGCTAAATTATTGCCCGCAGCCCACAAGAACGGCCGGATTCAATAGCGTGCACTGCATCATGATCAGCCCTACGAGGACAAATGTCCGGCCTCGCAGCGGCTCAACGAGACAGAACGGCCGCGACTCAACGTGCACGGAAATACAACACCGAAGCATACGGACAATAAGTGCATTCGGCATGAAACAGCCTTAGGAGGCGTAGGCCGCGATACACGGTTTTGCTCCAAGAACAACGACACGCCAGGATCGAAATCCGGTACGGCGCAAAAAAGGAAGAGCCGGAGTAGCGGCCACTCCAGCTCTTCCCATACCACTACGAGCCTCTCAAGGCGGCTGCTCAGGCCTCCAAGAGCGGTCCGTGAAAACGCAACAGCAAACGCCACACACGCCAAACCACCGCTGACCACAGCGTGGCCGCGGGACCCAACATCCTGCACCCAATGTCAGATCCCTCCTTTCCATGGCGGGCACAAGACACACGGGTACCTCTCCTGCATATCTGCGTCAGCCGAGTCTGCCAATCGGCCCCCGAACAACACGTGCTTGCAGTAGGCAATAAGGCAACTTATGAGTGATAAAATGAGCTACGGCAGCCCAGTGTTGCCGATGCTACCCTTCAGAAATTGCGGACCTCTATAAGGGGCCACGCAAAATGCGGCATTCATGTCACACAACACATTCGGTCATCTCTTTCGCATCACCACCTGGGGAGAAAGCCATGGGCCCTCCATCGGCTGCATCATCGACGGATGCCCACCCGGAATTCCGATCACGCAGGAAGAGATCCAACACCAGCTGAACAGGCGCAGTCCAGGCCAATCGCGCTTCACGACACAGCGCAAGGAGCCCGATGAAGTGGAGATACTGTCGGGCGTGTTCCAAAACGAAGCCGGAGACCATGTCACGACGGGCGCCCCCATCTCGCTACTGATCCACAACGTCGATCAACGCTCCAAGGATTACAGCGACATAAAAGACAAATTCCGCCCGGGTCACGCCGATCTCACCTACTGGCAAAAATACGGCATCCGCGATTATCGCGGCGGCGGCCGCTCCTCAGCACGAGAGACCGCCATGCGCGTCGCAGCCGGCGCCATTGCCCGCAAGGTCTTGGGGCCTGGCATGACAGTGCGCGCCGCCCTTGTCCAAATCGGCGAAAAAAAGGTCGATCGCTCGCAATGGGACTGGGACACCATCGACAGCAATCCCTTCTTCTGCCCCGATCCCGGGTCTGTACCGGAGTGGACGCACTATCTTGATGCGATCCGCAAAGAGGGCTCGTCCATCGGTGCCGTGATCGAAGTTGTTGCAGAAGGCGTGCCGCCCGGACTCGGTGCACCGCTCTATGCCAAGCTCGATCAAGATCTTGCTAGCGCCATGATGAGCATTAATGCCGTCAAAGGCGTCGAGATTGGCGCGGGTATGGCGGCAGCCGAACTAACCGGTGAGGCAAACGCCGACGAAATCCGAATGGGTCCCGACGGAAAACCACGCTTTCTTTCCAATCACGCCGGGGGGATCCTCGGCGGCATTTCCACTGGCCAGCCGGTCGTCGTGCGCTTCGCGGTCAAGCCCACGTCATCCATCCTTCAGCCCCGCCAAACCATCGACAAATTTGGCCACGAGGCCGATATCATCACAAAGGGCCGACACGACCCGTGCGTCGGCATTCGTGCCGTGCCCATTGGAGAAGCCATGATGGCCATCGTGCTGGCCGACCACCTGCTCCGCCACCGCGCTCAATGCGGGACGGATTGGCAACAACAGTGATGAAATAGATAATTCTCCGCTGGCCCTAAGGGCGCCACGAGTGACATACTTCCGCTGGCAAAGTGGAATTTGTGGCATCCTGTCGAGCGACGATGTTTAGGCAAGCCATCAAAATCACGGTCTGCTCAGTCTTGGCAGCGCTGTTCGCGGTCATCCCTGCCAACGCCGGGACACTTCTTGTCTACGACGCATCAAACGGACGGGTCCTCTATGCCGAGGATGCGGATCAACCATGGTACGCCGCCTCACTCACAAAGATGATGACGGCGTACTTGGTGTTCGAGGCCTATGAGTCGGGAAGAGCGCAACCCGACACGAAAATCACGATTTCAAAGTATGCCGCCAGCCGCCCACGAATGCGCCTCGGCCTCGGCGCCAACAAGAAGATCTCATTCGACCATGCCCTGAAAGCACTCCTCATTCGGTCCGCAAACGACATTGCCGTCGCCATCGCCGAGGCATTGGAAAAAACAGAAGACGCGTTCGTTGCTCGGATGAATGCAACCGCCCACCGGCTTGGCATGTATGCAACGCGCTTCATCAACCCGCACGGACTTCCGGGTGAACACCAACACACCACGGCCCGCGACATGGCCATCCTCACCGAGGCAATTAGCGAGCGCTTCCCGCAGTACCTCTCGATGTTTGCAATTGAAAGCGCCCAGATCGGGAAGCGCACTTATGGCAACCACAATCCGCTTCTGAGAACGTATGCCGGCACAGATGGCATGAAGACCGGCTTCACCTGTTCGGCAGGCTACAACATCGTCGCCAGCGCCACGCGCGAAGGCCAACGCATCGTCGCCATCGTCATGGGATCAGTGAACGGCAAAGCCCGCAAGATCTTGGCAAAGCATCTGCTCGAATACGGATTTTCAGTTGCGCCGTGGAAAAAGCTCGTCCCTGGACCAACCATATGGTCCTTACCGGAAACCCGCTACGAACGCCCGATTATACGCGAACGGAATTTGAGCAAACGATACTGGGGCTGCCTTGGCCCGCATCCGACGTACGTCCTCTCACTGTCCGATGCCACGGTAGCGTCGTTGGCACCCTCAGTCATAGCTGACAAAACGATTGAGGCGGTCGTCACCTCGGCACGCCCCAAGCCCCCGGCAAAACCGAAATACAAGAGAAAGAGCCGAAAGAAGACGGTCTATCGAAAGAAGAAAAAAAAGTAGGCGCCCGGCCGGCGGCCCTCCAGCCAGAGACAGATCTTAGGCTGCCTCGATTTGAGGCAATTTCGAAATCACTTCGTCCAGTTTCTCAGCGCACGTGGGCTTCTTGATGAGACCGAGAAAATTGACGGGCAGTCGTTTTGCAAGGGCCTCAACGCCCGCAATAACCGGAGAAATCGCCCCGCTGACAAACACAAGCGCCGTCTTTGTACCCGACGAAGAAATATGCATGAGGAATTCAACCCCGTCCATCTCGGGCATGTTAATGTCGCTGACGATGAGATCGATTGCAGAGCCTTCAGCCGCCAAGCGCCTCTTGGCTTCCTCACCATTCGTCGCCATCAAGACATCATTGACACCACGCTCAATCAGATAGGATTCGAGAAGCTCCCTCTGGATGGGGTCATCGTCAACAATCAAGACTTTCTTTAACGGCAGTTTAAGCATCTACGTCTCGCACTAATCCGATTAGCCAATACAAGGGTAAAGACGTTAAAATTCCTCTATTTGTGACCGAGAAATCGTCAAGCAAGAAGAGCCAAGAGAGCCTGATGCCAAACCAATCAAACATCTTAATACTGACCGGAGCCGGCATTTCAGCCGAATCCGGTGTCGCCACCTTCCGCGACAAGGACGGCATCTGGTCAAGGGTTGATTATCGCGACGTCGCCACACCCGAGGGCTTTGCACGCAATCCGAAGCTTGTTCACGAGTTCTATAATGCGCGCCGAAAGGCCCATGCTGGCATTCAGCCGAACGCAGGCCACGAAGCGCTTGCGCGCCTTGAAAGGGAGCATAGGGGATCCGTCACCATCGTCACCCAAAACATCGATTCACTTCATGAATCGGCAGGCTCCAAGAACCTCATCCACATGCACGGAGAGCTTCTTAAGGCGTGGTGCACAAGCTGCGATACGCGACACACCTGGACCGACGAGCTATCCCTCGAAACAATTTGCCCATCCTGCGGCGAGGCTTCTCACATGCGCCCCGACGTCGTCTGGTTCGGTGAAATGCCCTACCATATGGAACGCATTGCAGAATTACTGGAACAGGCCGAGCTCTTCATGTCCATCGGCACCAGCGGCAACGTCTATCCGGCTGCCGGTTTTGTTGCACTCGCCCGCCAGGCCGGCGCGCATACCGTTGAACTCAATCTCGAACCCTCCGAAGGCGCCTCGTTGTTCACAGAAGCCATTCACGGACCCGCAACTGAGGTGGTACCGGCTTATGTAGAGAAGCTGCTCGCGTCTTAGGATTGACACTTATGCAACGGCAAACATACAGATTCCTGGAGAATGTGGCCCTGCAGCCTCTTGCCGAATCAGGCGTAGCATTGCTTGCTCACTTGCATGCGGGAGCCTTCATACAAGATATTTCTGTCGCACGCGGGGCCTGACCTCGGAATCGCGCAGCTGCTGTCTGGTGAAATTGAGGCATTGGGCGCAGAATACTTTTTGGACCGTCGCGACCTGGACGCAGGAGACCTATTCCGAGGCGAGATCTTGGACGAAGTCAGGGATTGTGACGAGTTGCTTGCTCTCATCACGCCACACGCCTTAGAAACGCCCTGGATCACATATGAGATCGCTGTCGCAGATGCCCTCAAAAAGTCCGTTTCGCCCATACTCCATGGTGTAACCATAGAGCAGTTGTTCGACGAACACCCGAAGTGGATTGGTGTTCTTGGTGACCGAGTCGCGCTACCGCTAGAACAGCTAGGCACATACAAGTCGCAACTGCAGGGCCGCATTTATAAGAAGAAGTTTCCACATAAGTATGGTCAAATCAGCACTGATTCGGTTGGATATCAGACCTCCGACGTGATTCAAATCCTGGAAGAAACACTAAGGAAAATCCGGGAGAAACGAACGTGAACAACGTCTACCTATCATACCCGGAATATGAAGAAGAGAAGGCACGTGCCTTGATGGCGCTTCTTCACGAGGTCCTTAAAGGACGAGTCAGATCGCATAGGCGAGATTCGTCTTCGCACAATCATGGACGAGAAACCGCGCAGAGCGATATGGCCAACTCCGACCTCATGGTCAGCCTTGCGAGTCGAGATGACATATATTCAGATCCATGGCTGTCCTACGAACTGGGCTTAGCCGCAGCCCACAGCAAACCGGTAACAATTCTCACCACTTGCTCAAGAAACGTTTGGGAAAACGTTGAATTGGGGCCGCTCGTTGAGATTGTCCAGATTCCTGAGTCGCCATTAGGAGCATCGCATGCGGTTCAGCTCTTGGCCGCTGCTGCATAGACCAACAAGGCTGAAATTGACAACAAGCTTTCCTCTCCCGTTCAACACGTACCCCGTTTGAACACCGCCACCGCCTCCACATGCGGCGTATAGACAAACTGATCGATCGCGGTGACCGGACCCATCTTGTAACCGCCATCAATAAGAACACGCGCATCCCGCGCCAGCGTTGCCGGCGCACACGACACCGCAACAACGATCGGAACCTTTGACTTGGCGATGCGTTCTGCCTGTGTTTCAGCCCCCGCCCGCGGTGGATCGAAGACGACGCAATCAAATCCATCAAGCTCGCGCGCCGACATCGGTTCCCGATAGAGATCGCGAACCCACGCCTCGATTGGCTTCAGGCCCTGCGCGTACCGCACCGCCGACTGCAAAGCCGCGATTCCGCGCCGATCGCTATCGACAGCCAGAACTCGAACCCTTCGTGCCAGCGGTATTGCGAACGTGCCAAGCCCACAGAAGAGATCCGCAACACGCTTTGCCCTCTTGGGCAGCGCCGCAAGAACGAGCTCAATCAACGCCCCTTCCGCTTCTGGAACGGCCTGCAAAAAAATATTCGAAGCCACGCCGACCGGAACATTATCAATCGAAATCGTCGGCCGTACACGCTCGACGACCAGGTCACCAGATACCGTGAGACGCGCCAACCGCGCCGCCGCTGCAAGCCGCGCGAGCTCGGCGCGCTGGCCGGGCGTCAACGGTTTGATACCGTTATCGAAAGAGACATCAAGGCCCCCCTCCGTACACATCACCAAAAGACGGCCGCCCGCTTTGTCCGGCATTGCAATCCGCGCAATCGCTCGCAAATCATCGAGCGACGAAACGATCCCGGCATCGAGAACCGGGCATTCCTTCATATCGACAAGCTTGTGCCGCCCTTCCTCGCGAAAGCCGATAACGACAGCGTCCCCGTTTCGCTCGACACCCAGAAACGCACGCCGCCGCGAGTGAAGCGCAACGCGCTGCAGCGGTTTCACCTCAGCATCGATCCCGCGGTGGCGAAAGGCCGTGACAACCAAATCGTGCTTCCATGCTGCGTACGTCTCCTCCGGCATGTGCTGCGCCATGCACCCGCCGCACTGTCCGAAGTGCACGCAAATCGGTTTGGCGCGCACCGGGCTGTCAGAGAGGCGTTCGGCGTCGCCGTGCGTATCGCCAAGCAGCCAACGTTCGCCCGGCAAGGCATAGGGCACGTAAATTGGCCCGTCCCCAGTCTCTACAACACCATCGCCCTGAGCCCCCAAGTGCGAAATCGTGACCTCGCGCTTACCGCTCATGCCGATGCACCCCGATCAGATACTCTTCGTTGCTCCGCCCGCGCAGGCCGGGCCACGTCACAACCCCATCGACGTGCCAGCCGGCCTGCGCCGTGATCCAGTCGCGTACACGATCGATCGCACTTTCGCGTGCTTGGCTGTCGCGAACGATCCCGCCTTTACCCACCGCCTCCGGTCCCACCTCAAACTGCGGTTTGATGAGCACAATCAGCCAGGCACCGGGTGCCGCCAAGAGAAGCGCGGGGGCCAGCACCTTGGTCAGCGATACAAAACTCACATCGGCCACGATCGCATCGATGGGATCCGAGAAGAGACCGGCCGTAAGATCACGCGCGTCTGTGCCTTCCAGGCAGACCACCCGCGCATCATCTTGCAGACGCGGATGTAATTGGCCGCGCCCCACATCGACGGCATAGACTTTGGCAGCCCCACGACGCAATAGCACATCGGTAAATCCACCGGTCGATGCGCCGATATCGAGAACGGTCCGCCCCTCTGGATCGAAGCAGCCGCTAAGACCCTCAAACGCAGCAATAAGTTTGTCGGCACCAAATGACACGTATGGGGCTTCCCCCGCCTCCACACGGACGTCCGCCTCATCCGCCACGAGCAAACCCGGCTTTTCAGCTGTTTTTCCGTTGACGCAGACGCGCCCGCGCAGAATGATCCCACGTGCCCGAGCGCGCGTTTCGGCGAAGCCGCGTTCCACCAGGGATTGGTCCAGTCTCTTGCGCATAACGGGTAACGTATATATCGAACCCCAGCCCATTGTCAGAACGGAGAAGCAAAATGAAGCGCAGTCTCATTGCCGCCGCAGTCCTTGCGTCGATGGCTCTCGCGGGCTGTGGCCCAGACGCCGAACCCACCGCGCGCACGCCTTCCCCTCCGGGGGCCAAAGTCACAATTCTTGAGCCGGTTAATGGTGCAGAAGTCACGTCTCCGGTCACTGTGAAATTTGGCATCGAGGGCATGGAAGTGGCGCCGGCCGGAACGGAAAAAAAGAACAGCGGACACCATCACCTCTTGATCAACGCCACGCTGGCCGACGCAAATATCACCATCCCCGCGGATGACAAGCACAAACACTTCGGAAAGGGACAGACGGAAGCCAGCATAGACCTCAAGCCAGGAACACACACCCTCCAGCTCGTGCTTGGCGACCACAATCACGTTCCCCACGACCCCGTTGTCCAATCCGATGTGATCACCATCACGGTTAGATAGCGCTAACGCCCATCACCTCACGCGGCGCCTGCGCTCCCAACGCGGGCGCCGCCTTCGTTGTATTAGACTTCCATCAATCCTTGAGCGTGTACTGGCCCGGCCCGTTCGCATAGAGCAGCAGTAGTCCACCGGCCATCGAGAGATTTTTCATAAACAGAACAAACTGAATGTCGTCCGAAAAATTCGTATGAAAGATAAGCGCGGCCAGCACACAGAACCCCGCCAATGCCAGTGCAGCCCAGCGCGAAATCACCCCAAACAAAATCGCAAAGCCGCCGCCGAGTTCAGCGAGAATAACAAGCGGTAGAAGAAGCCCCGGCACGCCAAAGGCCTGCATGTAAGCAAGCGTTTCGCTGTAGCCCGCAATTTTCTGCGCCCCCGCCATAATAAAAATGGCGGACAACAAGGCGCGTCCGACGAGACTCACGACAGCATGCGACAGAACCATGTGCACTTCTCCCTCTGCTCCACCCCAACGGCACTTCGTTCGCGCCGCAACATGAACCGTTACAAAACTCTTGACAGGTTACAAGCATTCTGTGCGACGGATTGAAGCAAATCGAAGGAGCGATCTGATAGGCTGTCTATCAAGATTGGCATGGGGGTGCCAATTCATAGGAGGGGGCTATGAAGACGGCTCTTATTTGGATCGCAGCAGCAATCGTTCCTTTCGGCTTTGTGGTGCTCGCACTTGCAGCAGCAGGCGGCTACGTCGCTGTACGCATACCGCGGCGCACCAAGACGGTCGAAAGAACCTAACGCTGTATTGACGGCCTAGGCGCGGCTGGCACCGAAGGTGTCGGCTTCACGCCCCAGCGCCGCAAGCACTGTGTCCACGATTCCGGGCGCGGAGAGACCGGCGCGCTCGTACATCTTGGCCGGCGAGTCCTGATCGATAAAGGAATCCGGCAACACCATCGTCCGCACCTTGAGGCCGCGGTCGAGCAAGCCATCTGCAGCAAGGTGCTGAAGCACATGGCTGCCGAGACCACCAATCGAACCTTCCTCCACCGTGACGAGAACCTCGTGCTCACGCGCCAAACGGCTCACGAGTTCCGTATCCAGCGGCTTCATAAAGCGAGCGTCGGCAACCGTCGCCTGCAAACCCATGGCCGCCAGCTGATCGGCCGCCTTCATGGCCGACTGAAGCCGTGTACCCAAAGACAGAATAGCAACCGCTGTACCTTCGCGCAGAACACGCCCCTTACCAATGTCCAGAGGCCGGCCCTCGGCGGGAAGATCAACTCCGACGCCCTCACCGCGCGGATACCGTAATGCGCAAGGGCTATCGTCGACCGCGGCAGCCGTCGACACCATGTGCACAAGCTCCGCTTCGTCCGCCGCGGCCATAACGACGAAGTGCGGCAGACACCCCAGATAGGCCAGATCGAATGAGCCCGCATGCGTTGGCCCATCCGCGCCGACCAGCCCGGCTCTGTCTATGGCGAACCGAACCGGCAGCTTTTGGATCGCGACGTCATGAACCACCTGATCATAGGCGCGCTGCAAGAACGTCGAATAAATGGCGGTAAAAGGCTTCATCCCTTCCGTCGCCAGCCCGGCCGCAAAGGTGACCGCGTGCTGTTCAGCGATGCCGACGTCGAACATCCGGTCCGGAAATTCCTTGGCAAAGCGATCAAGCCCGGTGCCATCCGGCATCGCAGCCGTAATCCCGACGATCCTCTCGTCCTTGCGCGCCTCTGCAATCAGGCTGTCCGCAAACACCCGCGTATAGGATGGTGCATTCGGCGCCGGCTTCTCCTGTCGGCCGGTCACGACATTAAAGCGCGCCACCCCGTGATACTTGTCGTCCGACGCCTCTGCCGGGCCATACCCCTTACCCTTACGGGTAACGGCATGAATGAGAATCGGACCTTGTTTGGCGTCCCGCACATTTTTGAGGATGGACACCAGCGTCGGCAAGTCGTGCCCGTCGATTGGGCCAACATAGTAGAAGCCCATTTCCTCGAACAGCGTGCCACCTGTCCAATAGGTCCGCGTCATCTCCTCGGCACGCGCCGCGCGCCGCTCCCACTTTTTCGGCAGATGGTGCGCAAGCTGTTTGGCAAGATCGCGCAGATGCAAGTACGTCCCGCTCGACGTAATCCGCGCAAGATAGTGAGAGAGAGCGCCCGTCGGCGGTGCGATCGACATGTCGTTGTCGTTCAGAATAACGATTAATCGCTCATCACGGGCGCCCGCATTGTTCATTGCCTCATAGGCCATGCCGGCACTCATCGCACCATCCCCGATAACACTGATGACGTGGTTCGAGCGCCCCTCAAGATCGCGCGCAACCGCCATGCCGAGGCCAGCAGAGATCGACGTGGACGAGTGCGCGGCACCAAACGGATCGAATTCGCTTTCTGCACGTTTTGTGAAACCGGACAATCCGCCCCCCTGGCGAAGCGTCCGAATGCGATCCCGTCGCCCCGTCAGAATTTTGTGCGGATAGCTTTGGTGACCAACGTCCCAAATGAGCCGGTCTGCAGGGGTATCAAACACCCAATGCAACGCCACCGTAAGCTCCACCACGCCGAGACCCGCGCCAAGGTGGCCGCCAGTCACAGAAACAGCGTCGATCGTTTCCGTGCGCAGCTCGTCCACAACCTGCTGCAGATCGCGCTCCGGCAATCGGCGCAGATCGGAGGGCGACTTAATCGTGTCGAGAAGAGGTGTCTTGCTCACGAGGCCGGCTTCGTTGTTGTTTTCGGGGCCCGGCACATGCCGTGCGGCCCAGTCCCTCAACACTAGCCCCTCAATCGGCCGGAACCAAGACCTACCGAAGCACAACTCCTTGCCAGAGAACGCCACTTTCTGCCGCAGTGTGCGGAATTTGGCGCCTGCAGGCCCGGCCTTTCACCGATCACCCCCGATTTGGGCACGAAAAGCCTAGCCTGTATCCAGCGGCTCCGAACCCCGTGGCCTGCCATCATTGCCGACGGTGAGCTTCTCGACCTTGGCCTCGGCCTGTTTTAACAGGCGATCACAGTGGTCGCGCAACGCCTCTCCGCGCTCGTAGATCGTAATGCTCTCCTCAAGCCCCACATCCCCGCGTTCAAGACGAGCGACGATGGTTTCCAGCTCCTTGAGCGCACGCTCAAAGCTCATGTCCTTGATGTCGGCGTGTTTGGTCGAGGCTTTGCTCATGAACGGATCATCCGGTGATTCGCGTGACGACAGATGAGAACAAGCTAACGTGGTGGCCCAAGATCAGCAAACGGCGTGCCAGGTGCCGCCTGGAAGAGAACCGGCAGCAGCGCCAATCGGCCCGTCTCACCCCAGATCCATCAGCGTCTTGACATGGACGGCCACGGACTTGGCCAATCCCTCCAGATCGTAGCCGCCTTCAAGCAATGAGACGATACGGCCCTTGGCGTGCTTGGCTGCAATCTTGCCAAGCTCTTCGGTTGCCCACATGAAATCGGTTTCCACGAGCCGCAACCCGCCGAGCGGATCACGCTTGTGAGCATCGAACCCGGCTGAAATAAGAATGAGATCCGGCGCGTGGTTGTTAAGCGGCCCCAGAATACGCTCGGTAAAGGCCTCTCGGAATCTGGCCCCATCGTCCCCTGCTTTGAGCGGCGCATTCCAAATATTTCCGACACCCGTCTCAGAAAGCGCACCGGTGCCCGGAAACAGAGGCATTTGATGCGTCGAGCCGTAGAAGAGATCTTTGTCCGACCAAAATATGTCCTGCGTACCGTTTCCGTGATGAACATCGAAATCCACGACAGCCACGCGCTCCGCCGAATGTTTCGACCGGGCATAAAGGCCGGCAATGGCGATGTTCGAAAAAAAACAGAATCCCATCGCACGATCGCTTTCCGCGTGATGACCCGGCGGGCGAACCTGGCAGAAGGCATTACTGGCCTCGCCCGTCATGACGGCGTCGACCGCGTCGAGACCAGCACCCAAGCTTCGCAATGCGGCTTGCCAGGTCCCCGGCGACATCACCGTATCGCCGTCAACGTAGACGTGTTCCTTCGACTTCACAGCTTCAGCGAAGCTTTTCACTCGGTCCAAATGCCACTGGGAATGGCCAAGCAAGATTTGCTGTTCGCTATCCTCACGCAACGGCGCGTCCCTGCGAACCAGCGAACCAAAAGCTTGATGCCCCAAAACCTTGTCGATAGCCCGCATACGGTCAGGACGTTCGGGATGGGCAAATCCCGTATCGTGATCAACAAACGCCGGGTGTGTTAAAAGGAGTGTGGTCATACCAATGCAGCATCCGTCCCTAGTGTCTTTTTTGTTGAAATATCATTTGTAGAGAAGTTCCAAGAAATT
The DNA here is from genome assembly GCA_965222835.1 of Hyphomicrobium sp. GTDB lineage: Bacteria > Pseudomonadota > Alphaproteobacteria > Rhizobiales > Hyphomicrobiaceae > CBDCUQ01. Next base: position 407,034 of record CBDCUQ010000004.1, on the reverse strand, counting down.
GCCAGTCGGCGTAATTTCTTAAGCAAACACTGTCATGTCACCATCAAGCCTCTGATCAACACGACGCCCCCACCGCCACAACCATGTGCATCCCCGCGTGACACCTCCGAGCGGATTCCCTAAATAGGTCGCAGGTTCGGCCCGCAAACGCACGGGTCGGACCGGCACCCGCATCCCTTGAGCTGGATTGGATCCCATGACAGCCCGCACCACCGAAATCGATCGTACCGGCAAAGCAAAGGTACCGATGGCGCTCAAGACGTGCGACGACCAAAATACATTCGATCCGGGTGGTGGTTGCACATGACGCGTCCCATCAAACGCTCCTTCTCATTGCGCGGACATCGCACCTCGATCTCACTCGAAGCCCCGTTCTGGGATGCATTGAGAGAAGCCGCCGTCCGCGAAGGCGTGTCACTCGCCGCCCTCGTCGCGAAGATCGATGAAACCCGCGGCAGCGCCGGACTGTCCAGTGCCGTCCGGGTCTTTATCCTGGATTATTTCCGCAAGACCACCGCGGCCCAAAGTTACGATGGCGGGCACCGCGACTAGACGGCAGGGGCCGGAAAACAAAAGGGCCTCGCGGTGGTGCCGCGGGGCCAATTGTTGGGAATCGCGCGAAGGCTCGAGATCACTCAGGACACAATCGACCCATTCACCCAATCCTCAAGTTTCTTCTTCTGCACCAGCGCGCCGACGTGCTGAGCGGCAACCTCGCCGTCCTTGAACACCATCAGCGTCGGCATAGCGCGAATGCCGTATTTTTGCGTGATTCCAGGGTTCTGATCGACGTCGACCTTCACGACCTTGACCTTACCCTTCATCTCGGCGGCCACCTGGTCGAGGGCCGGCGCCATGGCTTTGCACGGGCCGCACCAATCGGCGAAGAAATCGACCACCACGGGCTCGGACGACTTCAACACCTCGTCTTCGAAGGTGCTATCAGAAACCTGCGACGTAGCCATAATTATGATCTCCTGGTTCTGGCTCGGGACCCTACAAACGGCAAATCACCATCGCGAATCCGGACTGCGGAACGTAGGAACGCCCCCCTCAGGCGTCAAGACTACCGGGGTCCACGTCCCAAAGCCGTCCTTTGAAATCATTGAGTAATTTGCCCGGAATTTCCATCAGCCGGGGGCCGTCCGTCCACAAAAGTGCGGCCCGGATCGCTCGCCCGGGAAAGATTTGCTCAAGCGCCAACGCATAAGCCGCGAGCTGAAAGAGATAGACATCCGCGACTTCGGCAACCTTACGCGGCGGCGGCCTGTTGGTCTTGTAGTCGACGACATAGACCGCCTCTTGGGTCACAGCGAGGCGATCGATCTGCCCGGCGAGTTTCAAGGCAGGCCCCCGCCCTTTCGGTCTCGGCACCTCCGCAACGATCGGAACCTCGGCCCGGCTCTCGGGACCAAAGAGCGGCGCAAATTCTGCGTGCCCAAGCACGGCCAACGTCTCAGAAACGATGCTCGATTGAACCCGCCCGGAAAGCCCGCGCCCCCGCTTCGCAACAAAAGCCTTCGCCGCCTTCGGCCAGACCGCGGGGTCGACATCAGGCAGATACTGGAGCAACGCATGGGTAAGCAAGCCACGTAGGAACCGGTTCTGGCCGGACGTACCGCCGAGAGGCGACGCATATGGCTCGTCAAGCCCGGACGCCCTGGGAGGGTTGGGCGAGGGCTCGCCGGTTTCATCCATCTCGTAAGGCGCCAAACGCGAAGGTGCCAGCGGAATCGTGAGCTGCGGCTCCCGCCGCGCCGGCGCATACGCCCAATCGGGAAGCGTAAGGCCACCCTCTCTCTGCGAAAGGTCGACTTTTGGCATATCGTGCGGCGCGCTTTGCTGCGAGACAATCCGACGAACCAGCTGCCCGCGCGCATCGGTGCCCGTCTCCAGCATGTCGCCGAGCGCCTGGGAAATCGTATCGTACCAGCAGCCCCGTTCACGCCCGCGCTTACCCTCGAACCCGGCAATGTAAAGGCGGTCACGGGCCCGCGTCATAGCCACATAGAGGAGACGATTGCGTTCATTCCGCTCTGCGGCTTCAAGCGCCGAATTTGCCCCCGCGATTGCCTCAAGACCGGACGTCCCCTTCACCGGCCAGACAAAGGGCGCGGGAAAACTCTCGGGACGTTTGAAATCATGGACCGCGATCGGACGCCCACGCCGCGTCGCAGCCGTCGTCGCGCTGCACGTATCCGGCAAGAAGACGATCGGCGCTTCAAGCCCCTTGGCTCCGTGCACGGTCATGACACGAACCTCGTTTCGCCCATGCTCCATATCGCGCTTGATTTCGCGCACCGTTGTCCGGAGCCACGCGAGAAAGCCGGTGAGCGAAGGCGGCGCACCATCGTCGTACGAAACCGCAAGATTGAGAAATTCGTCGATGGCATCCGCAGCATCCGGTCCCAGGCGCGAAAGTAGCTTTGCGCGCCCGCCATCCCTGTCCAACAACGACGCAAAAAACTCGAAGGGGGGCGAAAAGTCGGCGGCGCGACGCCAACGCTTCAATGTTTCCGCAGCGTCCGCAAACTTCGCATCGGCTTGAGCCTGATCCAGAAGCGCCTTCCACAGTGTCCCTTTACGCCCCGGAGCAATTGCCAGAAGCGCATCATCATCAAAGCCGAACAATGGACTCTTGAGCACGGTCGCAAGCGAGAGATCATCCTCCGGAAGCGTCAGAAAATCACCGAGCGCCATCAGATCTTGCACGGCAATTTGCGAGCTCAACTGAATGCGGTCGGCACCCGCAACAGCGATCCCCCGTGCCTTCAACGCCCCGACCATGGGCCCCGCAAAGGGATCTCGCTTGCGCACCAGTATGAGAATGTCACCCGGTTCGATCGGCCGGTTTTCCGATTGAAGAATTTCGCCGTTGTCGCACCAATCACGAATGGTGTCCGCAATCCGGTTGGCAAGCCGCAGCGATGGCGCCTCAGACGCCGCATCCTCGAGCGGCAACCACGCGTCGGCCGCGACCTGCTCCTCATGAACCTCTGTCGGCCAGATCTCAATCAATCCCGATTGGCCAGCACGCTTTGCAATATGGCGGATGCCCTCGACCCCCACGGGCACACCCGGCGTGCGCACCTCGTCCGCAAATACGGCATCGACCACGTCGAGAACCGGCGCCACGGTGCGGAACGAGACGTTCAAGGGAATTCGCCGCCACCGCACGCCGGCATCGGCGGCACGCAGTGCGAATTCCTTGCCTCTAGTATCAAACGTCTGGGGCACGGCTCCCTGGAACGAGTAGATCGATTGTTTCTCGTCGCCAACGGCAAAAAGCGAACGCGGCTCTTCGCGGGCACCAGAACCGACAAAGAATTCCTCTGCAAGACCAGCAATGATGTCCCACTGTTGCGGGCTTGTATCCTGCGATTCATCAACCAGAATATGGTCGATCCCGCCGTCAAGCTTAAAAAGCACCCACTCCGCCGATCCGCCCGTTCTGAGCAAACTTGCCGTTTTCTCGATGAGATCGTCGAAGTCAAGCGCCGCGCGCCGGTCCTTGGCCGTCGTGTAGCTTTGCAGAACACCATCCGCAAGACGCGACAGCGCGAGCGTCGCCGCCACAACATCCATGCCTTGGGCTTCGCGATAAAGCGTGAAGAACTTATGCTGTGCCCTCTGCATTTGCGCGTCGATATCCGGATAGGTCTCCTGTAATGCTTTCGACATCAGGCTCTTGCGCGGCGCGGCCTTGCCTGTGAGGAAATACGCGGCAAGTAGCGATGATTTATGTGCCGCATCCGCAGCACCGAGCGCCTCAGAAAGAACCGCCGCAAGTTTTTGATCGCTGACGCCACCCTCGGCCAGCACACCCTTCAACCGCTTGAGACCGGCATCCCCCACCAGCCCAGACATCTCCGCCGCAAGCGACGCGCGCGTGGCATCGGCCCGCACACCAAAATTTTCTTTCAAGAGAGCCCCGAACGCCGCAAAGCCTTCGAAACCGGCATGTTCGAGGCGCGGAATCTCTGCGAGCCACCGGCGGTGCAACAGCGCATCTGACAATACGTCATCGAAATGATCTTCCGCGGCATAAGCGATGGCGGTCCCGAGTGCACGTCCAAGTTCACCCGAGGAATCCCGCGTCGCCCCCGCAAGAACATCGTCAATCGCCTCGCGCTTAAGCTCTCGTGCCGTCGCATCGTCGAGAATAACAAACCCGGGCGGCACACCGGCTTCAAGTGGAAACCGCTGCAGCAGGCGCTCGGAAAAGGCGTGAATAGTCTGCACTTTGAGCCCGCCCGGCGTCTCGATGGCGCGCGCAAAAAGCGTACGTGCGCGCAAAAGCTCGTCCTTAGCGGGCTTTCGGCTCATGAGATCGGCAAGCGCTGTCCCCAGCTGGGTGGGTGATGCCGTCACCCACTCTGCCAGCTTGTCAAAGACTCGCTTCGACATTTCAGCTGCAGCCGCCTTAGTGTAAGTGAGGCAGAGAATCTTTTCTGGCGACGTACCCGATAGAAGAAGCCGCAACACACGCATGGTCAGCACATGCGTCTTGCCGGTGCCCGCGTTGGCACTCACCCAAACCGAAGCGCCCGGATCGGATGCCTCGACCTGCGCGCGCAGCGTACGCCTGAATTCGACGTCCACATTCGTTGCCGTTGAGGAGCGAGCCATCACGATCCCTCCTCGCCCTCACCCCACGCGGCCGACCATTCGGCAACACGGGCGAGATGGGCATAGCTGTCGTATTTGTACGTGAACTGCGCCCGGCGCAACGGTGCATAGGGCGTGGCCTCATCGTCAAATTGCGCAACCAGACGCTTCAACCCATCAAGCTGCTGTACAGCGAGGCCAGCGACATCATCAACTTTGACCTCGCGCTCCTCACCCGGAGGCTCACCGCCGGAGGCCCGAATGTAGCGGAGTGCCGAGACACCGCGTTCCGGAACGAACTCGAAGCCCGCGTGCTCGTCCAATCCGAGTGCAATCGCGGCTTCGAGCGGCAACTGAGGCGCCAATCCATCCTTGACGGCCTTGTCGTTCGGAAAGCCTCCCGATTTGTAGTCTGTAATAACCAGCGCATCAGGTGACACGTCGATACGATCTGCACGCGCCGTCAATGTGAAAGGCCCCGCCGGAGTTGAAAACACAAGAGAGCCATTGGTTTCCGCAACAACGGTCTCAGTGCCCGCACGGCGCCCAGGTTCTGTCGCGGCGAACCAAGCCGCAAAGCGCTGAAAGCGCGGGATCCAGAATGCGGCTACGCGGGGATGCGCGGCATATTCCTCCAGAACGGCCGTCGCACGCGAAACAAGTTCATCTGCAATATTCGCAGGCAGCGTGTCGGGATAATCCTTGGCAAAACGCGACAACGCCTCGTGAATGATATTCCCGCGCAAGCTCGCGGACGGCGGACCTCCCAGGGGATCGAGCGCCTCAAGACGCAGGATGTTGCCAGCAAAAATCGCATAAGGGTTTCCAATCCACGTCTCGATGCGCGACACCGATAATTTCCGCGGCCGCTGAGACACCGGAGGTCGCGGCGCCGGCCGCTCCAGCTTCTTTTTCTGCGCGTCTGGAACATAGTCGCGACGGCGCGCCCAACCGAGCCACGTTTCGTCCGGCGTGAGAACGTCCAGCTGATCCAAGCCCGCAAGCAGAGCCTTAAGCCGCAGAAGCCAGCGCGAGGGTACGGTCGGTACACCGTCAATCTTTTCGGCACGTGTCAGAATGACATTCGTGGCACCGAGAAGTGTGGCGAAGTCGTGTGCCGCATAGCCGATCTTTTCCTCGGGCGAGGGCAGACCAAGTCCCTGCCGCATCGGCCGATTGAGCCAAGGGCCGGGATCGGCAGCCTCCGGCCACGTACCGTCGTTCAGCGAGCCAAGAATGACAATATCCGGCTGCTGCAAACGCGCTTCAAACGGACCCCAAATGAAGAGACGAGGATGCACCGGAAGTCGTGGCCGCACGTTCTCGCCATGCAACAGGCTACGATAGAGGTCGGGATAATCGTACCGCGTAACGGCGAGGTCAGGCAGTGTCTCGTCTTCGAGACCTTGGAAGAAGCGGCTTGCAGCCTCGCCGGCCTCGCCACGCCACAACTCCGAGGGTGGCGCCTCGCCGCCATCTGCGACCTCCGGCAACTGCGCGGTCGCAACCGCCGTTTCAGCATGCGCCTTGGCAAAAGCACGCAACGGCTTTTGCGTTTCGCCGGCAAAGGCATCAGCAAGCGGCGCAAACGCCGACCTCAGCCGTTGAAGGAGGTCACGCGCACCGGCCCAATCTTCATCCCACAGGCGCCCGACAGCCATGTGCCGGCGCATGCCAGCACCCGGCTGTGCCTCGGCAACAGCGCGTTCAAGCGCCCGTTCAACACCGTCAAGCCCGCTTGCCAGATAGGGCGCACGAAAAGCGGCAATCTCGAGTGCGCGCGCCGCGCGGCGCACCTCGAATGGGTTCAATCCCAACCGCGTCAGCGGATGCTTCAGAAGTGACATCAGCTCTGCAGCGGCAAAATCCTTCGCGGCAGTCTCTACCACCAGGTCCAAGAAGGCACCGGGCACTGTTTTCGCAAACGGCCGGCCAGCTGAATCGTCGACGCGAATGCCCCAGCTCTCCAGGCGCACCGCAACGCGGCGCGCAAGAAGTCGATCGGGCGAAACAAGCGCGGCTGTACGCCCCGGAACCTCAAGGGCTTGGCGAAGAATGAGCGATACAGCCTCCGCCTCGTCCTGCGGTCCAGGTGCCTCGACCAGACTGACACCGCCCAACGCGCTCTTGACACGGGAAGCTGCCTTTGGGGCCTCAGTCAATGTGTGCCATCGCCCGGTCGTGGCCGCCGGACGCATCGTCTCGCTGACGACAAATAGCCGTCCCGCAGCATCCTCCTCCGCCTCGGCACCGGCAAGAACGGCAACATCTTGGCGGTTCAGCGACAACGCATCGAGCAACTTCTTGAGACCGAATTGCGGATGCTCCGGATGGTCGGGACAGACGGCCTGCCAACTCTCCTCGTCGAGACGCATATCGAGAGCCGGCAGAACAATGGCACCGTTCGGCAGACACGCCACCGCCCGCATCAGCTCGACCGTTGCAGGAATAGAGCCCGTAACACCGGCGACGATGACCGGCCCCGAAGGCGGCGCTGATGTCAGCCTGTTGGCCTCAGCAAGGATCAAACGATTGCGCCGATCGGCAGGAGAGAGAACGCCCTGTTCCCTGAGATAGTCGGGCCACATGCCGGTCACGATCTCCAGGAACGTCAGCGTCTTCTGCCAATGCTCCGAGTACGCTTCAGGCACGAGGGATGCGATCTTTTCAAAGCTCGCGCCTTCCGTTTCGACCATGTCCATCAGCCGCCCAAGCTCTTTGGCGAGCTGCGCGGCCTGTGCCGGTGTGTGCGCCATCGTCCCGAAATAGGGATCGCCTGCCCGATCGGCGTTCTTTTGCGCCTCAAACCAGCGCATCACAAAACGTGTCAAGGCAAGGCGCCGCTGCAATTCACTGATCGCCGGCGGGACGTCTTCTCCGTCACCGTTGCCGGTAAGACCTGACACATCCGCAATGAGAGAAGCATCCTCATCGCCTTCAGAGATCGGCCGAATGGAAGGGAGCAACATCGAGCGTCCGCCAGACGCGCGCAAAAAGGCATCCTGAAGTGCACGCGTCGCGCGACGCGTTGGCAACAGCAGCGTCATCTTAGGAAGATCGAGAAGCTCCGGTACCGACCCGCCCCGCCGGGGTAGATCACCTTTCAGAATAGCCTTCGCGAGCACATCGAGAAACGGCTCGCCAGCAGGAACGGTGTAGACAGACGCCGCCGCCGAACCGCTTCTAGCAACGCCTCCTGTCCTCGCCTCACCCTGCATGCTCACAATCGATCCGCTTGCCAGCCTCTTCGAGCGCCTCGGGCGTCCCAACGTGCATCCAGGTGCCGTCGAGACCGATTCCGAACAAACGCCCGGCAGCGATCGCCGCCGTCCACGGCACATTCAACGAGAAAGCGCCTTTCGGTGCATTCTCGAAGAGGCGAGGATGGGCGATCGACACACCGGTGAAGACGTAGTCCGATTCGCGATTCTGTGGCCGCCGCGAAACCCGCCCATCCGCATGCAATTCGAAATCCCCCCGGCCGTCATATCCGATGCTCGTCTTGCGATCGGCAAGAAGCATCAGGCCGTCCATTGTCCCGGCATCCCAAGCGCCGGCGAGCCGCACAATGTTGGAAGATGCGCCCTCGATCCAAACCGAATCGGAATTGTGAATAAGAAAGGGATCCGAACCGAGCATCTCCAACGCGCGCACGACACCGCCGCCCGTGTCGAGCAAAGCGTCCCGTTCGTCCGATACGACAATCTCCGGCCGCACCCGCCCCGAAATATGGGCTTCGATCTCTGCTGCCATGTAATGCACATTGACAACAGCGCGGCGAATGCCCGCGTCCGCAATCCGGTCCAGAGCATGATCGATCAGCGCACGGTCCCGAAGTTTCACAAGCGGCTTCGGCAGCGCATCGGTAAGCGGACGCATCCGCGTCCCAAGGCCCGCGGCAAGCACCATCGCTGACTGAGGGATCCATGAGCTCATTAGCTTGTCATGCCTTTGGGATGTCACGCCGCACCGAACTTGGAAAGTATGTGTCGTACCACGACCGCAAGCCCGCAAGTCCCGAATGCGCGAGGTCGCGCTCCAAATAGCTCCAGATTCTGGGGATATGTGAAAGATAGGCGTGCTTTCCGTCGCGCACGGCAAGGCGCGCAAAGATGCCAAGGATCTTCGTATTCCGCTGGGCCCCCATAATCGCGTAGGCCCGCTCGAAGCCCTGCGCGTCAAAATCAGGCTCCGCCGACGTCACGCCTTTGCAGTAATACGCCAGGAGGTTGCGCTCAACGTCCGTTTCCACATCCAATCGCGCGTCTTGAAGCAAAGAGACAAGATCATTGGCGGGATGCCCGCGCACCGCGTCCTGAAAGTCGATCAGTCCGACGTGATCAGCCGGGTCATCGCCACGATCTTCACACCAAATAAGATTGGGCGAATGAAAATCGCGGAGCAAAAGTCGGGGCTCCGCCGAAAGGACGTCCGAAAAGTGTGGGGCCCACGCCTCAACAAACGCGGTGCGCATATCATCAGGCACCGGCGCACCTTTGAGCAACGGCCAATACCAATCGAGCAAAAGCTCCGTTTCGATGCCAAGCGCGCCTCGGTCAAAAAGTGGAACGGTATGCCATCCCCCACCCCGAACAGGCACTGTAGCGATATCCTCGCCCCGCAACCCGCGAAGGCGGACGAGAACGTCCGTCGCCGCGCGCCACAAGGACTCCAAGTCGTTGCCGGCAGCCACTTCGCGGCCAAAAACACGATCTCCAAAGTCCTCGGTCAAGAGAAGCCCCGCACCAAGATCCGCCTCAAAGATCTGCGGCGCTCGAAATCCGTTCGCTCGCAAGAGATCGGCAATCGCAACAAAGGCTGAAACATCCTCGGCCAAATGCGCGATCCGGCTGTACGGCAGTCCAGCGCGAATGGGTGGTCCGTCGGGCTGGCGAGGCCAATCCATAAGGAGAGCCGGAGACGGACCGCCTTTTACACGCGCGTAGGCCCGCACCGAAGCGTCACCCTGGAGATAGTGCACCTCAGCCGATCCCCAATTGGGACGAGCCTCCAAAAAAGACATCAGGTCCTCGACACGCGCAAGCCGACCCGCCCAGCTTCCCGAACCTGAGAGCGTAATAGATCGCGTCTCCGGGGAACCGCCTTCCTCGAAACGAATATCAAGGCGATTTTCACCGAGCAGAGACGGCACCCGTTCAGCCCATTCCACGACAAGCACACCGTCTGACCGCGCATCCTCAAGATCGAGCTCCGCCACCTCATCGTCATGCGTAATGCGATAAAGATCGAGATGCGCAATCCCAAACCTCGGCGCAGCATACGTTTGAACGAGAGAGAATGTCGGGCTCGGAACCTCGGCGGCAGCGTCCTCGAGATTGGCGCGAATAAGGGCACGCGCAAATGTCGTCTTCCCGGATCCCAGATCGCCCGAAAGCGCAAGCGTATCGCCGGCCCGTAGCTTTAGCGCCACCAGTCCAGCAAGGCGCTCAATGCCCGGCTGATCAACTTGCTTTTGAATCCGGTGCCGAGTCATACGCAGGGGCAGCGTCCTCATCCACACGGGGGCCGCCCCGCTCCGGCAATCGTACCGTGACGCGCGTGCCCCGTCCAACCTCACTTTCGAGCGTCACGTTACCACCGTGCAACTCAACCAGGTTCTTGACAATGGAAAGGCCCAGCCCCGTGCCGCGGTGGTTCGATCCGCGGCTCCGGCTTTCGAAACGGTCGAAGACGCGAGAGAGCTGCTCTTTGGGAATACCCGAGCCGTGATCCTCAACGACAAACACGATGTGGCCGTCTTCTCGCCAAGAGCGAATATTGATGATCCCACCGGCTTCCGAGAACCCGGCGGCATTGGAAAGCAAATTGTACAGGATCTGGCGGACCCGTTTCTCGTCGGCCGTGAACACCAAGTCCTCATCTTCGATCGTGATATCAAGCGTGAGCTTGGATTGAGCAGCCCGCTCCCGCACACCGTCGATCGCGGCATTGATCACATCCGCCACCTTCACCGGACCGAGGTTGAACTGGAGCGCCCCAGCATCAATGGTCGTGAGATCGAGAATACCCTCAATGAGAGCCAAGAGCGTCTTCGACGACGACGAAACGGCTCCCAGATACTCGTGCTGGCGCTCGTTAAGCGGACCGACGTGCGGTTCTGCCAACAGCTCAGTGTATCCAATAATATTCTGAAGCGGAGAGCGAAGCTCATAGGACACGTGACCGACAAAGCTGTCCTTTAGGCGGTCGGCTGCCTCGAGCGCCTCATTCCGCTCGACAAGCATACGCTCATAACGGCGGGCATCCGTGACGTCGGCAAACGTCAGCAAGGTGCCGCCGTCCGGCAACGGCGTGGCCGCATACTCGATCATACTCTGATCCGCCCGCGTCATCCTGCCCGCAACCGGTTTACGTTCGTCAGCAAACGCCGTGACCGCGCGCGCCATTTCGATCAGCACATCCTGATTCGTGCATAGAACACCGGCATCGCGAACAAATTCATCGATGTGCGGACCTTCATCGAGCTGCCGTCGCGAAAGCTTCCAGATGGAAGCAAACGCCGTGTTGAACAGCTTGAGACGCCCGTCGGTTCCAAACACCGCGACACCTTCCTTGAGGCTGTTCAAGGTCTCGCGTTGAGCGCCAATAAGCGCATTGAACTTGCTTTCCAACGCCAGGCGTTCGGTCTGATCGTCATAAAGATACGTCACACCGCCATCCGGACGCGGCTCCGCCATAACGTGAAGAATGCGCCCATCCGGCAAGTGCCACCAATCCTCCTGGGCCTGCCCGCTAGCGTAACACTTGAGCAGACGGTCCTTCCATTCGCGATAGTTGACGACCTCTGGCAGACGCCCCAGTTCGCGAAGCCGGTCGAGGACCGTACCGTCGCCTGGATTTCCTGCGAGCCACTCACGGTCCAATTGCCAAAGCTGCTGATAGGCCTCATTGAAGAACACGAGCTCGCGCTGCGGACTGAAGATCGAAACAGCGGTTGAAACCCGGTCCAGCGTCCGGTCATAAGAGGCCACCTGGCGATCCAACTCGCCCTTGGCACTCTCAAGCGCGGCCACGTCCATTGCCGAGCCTGCCGTCGCATCTCCCAACCCCATAATAACGACGTCATGCGCCTTGCGTTCACCGCCGGACACAAGCGGAATCCGCGCGCGGTACGTCTTGGTCTTCTTGAGTGCCGTATCCGCAGCCTTGCGTTGCCGCGAATCCAAAAGCTCGATCTGACCCTGCAATACCTCGACTTCGCTTTTGGCTTCCACCGCCTTGACATAGGCGCTGTTCACCCAGGTGAGCCGGCCGTCCTCGCCACGTAGCCACGCAGGGCTCGACAGCGCATCCAGCAAAGCCCGGCTTGTGCGAATATCGCGGGCCAGATTCGAATGTTGGTCGAGGATCGTCGAAAGGTCCCGCTTGTAACCCGCAACGTCGCGCAGCCGCAGCACAGCACGCCCGCCGGCCGCCCGCCCGTCGGCCTCAAGATGTCCGCCCGCCGTCGTTTTTAGAATGGTATTGAAGGCCCGGCCGTGCGTGAACAAAGTGTCCAGCAAGGATTTCAGGGACTGCGCCGACTTCTGATCGAGCCAAAACCCGAACCGCAGCAGTTCCGGCTGATTTGTCGGTAGGCCTGGAATCCCGGTAAGCGTCTGCGTTACCACCCGAAGGCTTTGGCCTTTCTCCCAATAGATCAGAATCTGTGGTTCAGCTTTGACCAGCGCCTCGGCAGTCGTGAGGTTTCGTTGAAGATCACGGACTTGCGCGTCGAGACGGCGTGCACGGTGCCGCTGCACCTGAGCCGCACGGAACAACATCAGAATGACAAGCAGCGCGATGCCGGCAACGAGTGCCGCAAGCAGCAAAGGCCCGGCCGTCGGGCCCGTCGGGCCCGCGATGTCTTCTGCCGCAATGCTCGCAGTGAGAACAGCGACACAAGCCATGCTTGCGGCAAGTAAAAGCACGAGTTCCAGCCTCGTGCTTCTTTGTTGGCGCATAAAGGCGGCGTGCGGCATTGGTCCTGGAAGCTGACGTTCAAGTGGGCCGGCTGCCGGATCAACGCAATACACTGGGGCACGGGCGCATCATCACGTCCGGCCAGGCAAAAGGCGAATCAATGAGATTATGTGGGGCTTTCCACCTGCTGACCATAGCAGGGAAGGCACACTCAAAAGGCTGCGGCGCCCGGCTATGAGCCGGGCGCCGCGTCCGATGCAGTTGTATACGCCTTCGCGGCGATCAATACCGATAGTGATCGCTCTTGTAGGGGCCTTCGACCGGCACACCGATATAAGCGGCCTGCTCCGCGCTTAGCTTTGACAGCTTTGCACCGATCTTGCCGAGATGCAGAATGGCAACCTTTTCGTCCAAATGCTTCGGCAGCGTGTAGACCTTGCGCTCGTACTTGCCCGGATTTGCCCAAAGCTCGATCTGGGCCAGCGTCTGGTTCGTGAACGAGGCCGACATGACGAAGGACGGATGGCCCATGGCGTTGCCGAGATTTACAAGACGGCCCTCGGACAACAAGATGATGCGCTTTCCATCCGAGAACTCGATCTCATCCACCTGCGGCTTGATGTTGACCCACTTGTAATTCTTGAGACCGGCAACCTGAATCTCGTTATCAAAGTGACCGATGTTGCACACGATGGCCCGGTCCTTCATGGCCCTCATGTGCTCAACGGTGATCACGTCTTTGTTTCCGGTCGCCGTGACAAAGATGTCGGCATGCGACACGGCATCCTCAAGCGTGGTCACCTCGTAGCCTTCCATGGCCGCCTGCAAGGCACAGATGGGGTCGATCTCCGAAACCATCACCCGGCAACCCGCTTGGCGAAGCGACGCGGCCGAACCTTTGCCCACGTCACCAAATCCCGCAACGAACGCCACCTTGCCGGCCATCATCACGTCGGTGCCACGCCGGATACCGTCGACGAGAGACTCGCGGCAGCCATAGAGGTTGTCGAATTTCGACTTGGTGACCGAGTCATTGACGTTGATCGCCGGAAACAGCAATTCGCCATTTTTTTGCATTTCGTAAAGCCGGTGCACGCCGGTCGTCGTCTCCTCGGAAACGCCCTTGATGCTCTTTGCAAGCTCCCCGAACCAGCCCTTAGGCTTTTCTTCGAGCGTTTTCTTGATGAGGGCAAAAAGAACCTCTTCCTCTTCGGAGCCGGCTTTATCAAGAAAAGCTGTATCGCCGCCTTCAGCGCGCGCACCGAGATGCACAAAGAGAGTCGCGTCCCCGCCGTCATCGAGGATCATGTTCGGCATGCCCCCATCACCCCACTCAAACAGCTTGCGCGTGTAGTCCCAATAGTCCTTCAGGCTTTCACCCTTCCATGCGAAAACGGGAATGCCCTTGGCCGCAATGGCGGCAGCCGCATGATCCTGGGTCGAATAGATGTTGCAGGACACCCACCTGATGTCGGCACCAAGTGCCTCAAGTGTCTCGATCAAAACCGCCGTCTGAATCGTCATGTGCAGCGAACCGGCGATACGCGCGCCCTTGAGCGGTTGCTTCGGCCCGTACTCTTCACGCGTTGCCATAAGGCCTGGCATTTCCGTTTCGGCGATCGCAATTTCTTTGCGCCCCCAATCGGCGAGACCGATGTCCTTAACGATGTAATCGACTGGTTTGCTCATCCAGAGTGATCCTCTTCGTTTCTTGATGGTGTTGCGCGGAAGAAGCGACGAAGTCGTCGTCGGGTGAAATTCCTGCCACCGCCGGCAGAAACATCCGCGGCGCCCCGAATATTGAGTGCTCAAGTCCGGTTGGAGTGCCGCGGGTCGTTAGATAGGCCCCTCATAACCGCCGAGCGCCCTTAAGGCAACAACATATAAGCAAATCTTTATATGTCGACAGGGCGCCAACCCTGGGTTTTCAATGACTTAGATATGCAATCTCACGACGAAGTGACGCACGAGCCGTCGCTTTCAGAGGGCGGGAGCCGAGCGGAAGAGGCAAAACCGGATCCCGAATCGATCGCGGCAGAGTGTCGAGCCGCCACCATGCCAAAGCCGGAAGAATGGCACCGCGACATGGGCACCGAGCGCAGTCGAGCGACAAGTCGGAGGCGAACGATACCGGTTAGTCTTCGTCGGCGAGTTCTTCGCCAAATCCTGTTTCGACGAGGGTGACAAGCGCATTGAGAGCTTCCGGCCCCTCAGCACCCTCGGCCGACAAGTAGAGTTGGCTCCCCGGCCCCGCTGCCAGCATCATCAACCCCATGATAGATGTGCCGCCAACAGTTTGGCCGTCCCGGGTGACGGTAATCTTCGCATTGTACTCCTCCGCAATGCGGACGAATTTTGCGGAGGCGCGGGCATGTAGGCCCTTGCGGTTCACAACCGTGACCACAGCCTCAGGACGCTTGCTGTTTTCGATTTCTGGCATAAGAGCAAGGGCCCCGCGCTAGCTTTCTCCCGACAGCTCTTGGCTAGCGACTTTAATGTACTTGCGCCCGGCTTCACGCGCCAGAGCCACAGCCTCACCCATATCGACTTCAGTTCGTAAACTAGCCAGTTTCACAAGGATCGGAAGATTGATTCCGGCAATAACCTCGACATTGGCCTCGTCCATGATCGAGATTGCGAGATTCGAAGGCGTACCGCCGAACATATCGGTGAGGATGATGACACCGTCGCCAGTGTCGGTCTTGCGTACGGCCTCCTGAATCTCAAGACGCCTGGCCGCCATATCGTCCTCGGCGCCGATCGAAATCGTGTGAAGCTGGTCCTGGCGCCCGACGATGTGCTCTAGAGCTTGGCGAAATTCGATCGCCAATCCACCGTGGGTCACAATCACGAGACCGATCATGGGAGTGTGCCGTTGCTAATTCGAGGTTTTGTCGCCACTCAGAACTCGACCTGCACGTTATCTTGCCGATGCCGCCGCAAGCCACGCCTGCATCAAGCGGTGCGGGCGGAGACTTACAAGCGTTCGCGCCTGCCGCCAAGAGGATTCGACCATTGGATGTGCCAAGGTCACGGCCAGTTCACCGCCCCCACTCGGAGTACAACGCTAGGAGAACCTTCAGAGGCGCAGACGCTTCAAAAGCATTGACGCGCAAAACCGGCAGTTGAACGCCAAAGAGATCCCGCACTTCCGGTGGGTCCGGGAACCGCACAATGCTGGCCGCGTCCGTCAACTCCACGACAATGGCGGCATCAGCCCGCACCTCATACGGAACCGTCATAATTCCCACGCCACGGACCTCGATCTTCCCAACCAGAGCATCTGGGGGACTCACGGCAAGACCCGCCCCAACCCGCTCACACACAACGTAGTCGTCGGAAACGAGCTGGGCCTGCACTGGTATTAGCGCATTTGGCGCCACCGCCAGACATCGCAGCGCGAGGTCGGACTTGCCCGTACCCGATGCACCGCAAATGAGGGCCGCGCGCCCTGAGCATGCAATTGCCGTGGCGTTGAAACGATCAGGCACGGCGGCCACTCGTCAGGCCGGTGCGTTGACGTGTATTGAGGGACGGTATCGACACCACAAATCGCGCGCCCTTCGATTCTGCAGGCTTGGTCTTGCCATCCGAAAAAACATTCTCAGCCCAAATCCGGCCGCCGTGGGCCGCAATAATTTCGCGCGATATAGAAAGCCCGAGCCCCGAATTCTTCCCCCGCACCGCATCAGTCGCCGGCCGGTCGCTATAAAATCGATCGAAGATTGACTCGAGGTGTCTTTCGGGAATGCCGGGGCCGTTGTCCTCGATGATATACTGAACAAACTTGCCAGCGTGCCTTGTTCGCAATGTAACAACACCTCCCTCAGGTGAAAACGAAATGGCATTATCGACAAGATTGGTCAGAACCTGCACGAGACGCCCTTCATCGCCACTCACCATATACGCCCCTTCGAAAGGAGCAGGCTCGAGCAAGAGCCTCACCTTCCGTGAATCTTCCAACAAGATATCCTTGAAGATCTGGGAAACTGATTTCGCAATCGCGGTTGCATCGACAGGCGTCATCTGCTGACGTGCAAGCTCGGCGTCAAGGCGAGAAACGTTTGAAACGTCGGTAATTAGCCTATTCAGGCGCTTCAGCTCACTTTGAATCTGTTGAACGAGGTGATCGCGCTGCTCCTCGGTCTTGGCAAATCCGAGAGACTCCGCCGTCGATCGTGCCGCGGTCAGCGGGTTCTTAAGCTCGTGGGCCACATCCGCAGCAAAACGCTCGCTGGCCTCGACCCGCCGGTAAAGTGCCTCGGTCATTGATCGGAAAGCGTCAGCCATCTGCCCGACTTCGTCCGTCCGCCCCCCGAGTTCCGGCAGATCCTTAGGCTGAGCCACATTGCGGCTCACTTGTTCGGCCGCATCAGACAACCGGCGCATAGGCCCCGCCACCGTTCTTGCAAGCATCAACGAGGTCAGGATCGACGCAAGGAGCGCAATCCCGGCCAACGTCAATATGAGAGTCTGCTCCTCCTCAAGGATCTGATCAATCTCACCCGGCCGCGTCGAAAGCAGCAGCACTCCAAGAACGCCTTTACGCTTAAGGATCGGCACGGTGACCGAAACAATTTGATCTCCATCCTCGTTAAGCAGGAGCATGGCCGTCGTTTTCCCCGCCAGCGCCATTTTCACTTCAGGATATGATTTTCCATTCCCGGACCCAATTTCTTTGTAGACCGGCAGATCTTTATCGATCAGCCACGACTTCCACCTGGTCCAAAAATTCTTGGTCTTAACGCGCTTGGCAGTCGTCATCTCCGGGTCGCCCTTTGCGAGCTGGCCGCGTGTCAAGAGACGCGCCGAATCGACAATCAGCGTGCCATTGCGCGCATAGATTCGTGCTCTCGTTTTGGACGGCCGAATAAGCTTGCGAAGAAGCGGTGTTACCCGTTCGGGGCGGATCGAAAGCTGAAGAGACGTAAACCCATCATCTCGCAGTGGCCCCTTGTTCTTTTTCCCCCTGATTTGGTTCGGTTCAAGCTTAAGGCGCCGGCCTTCGATACGCGCATCACCCGAAATCGCGGCGGCGAGCATTTTACCCTGCACGGTAAGCGCTTCACGTTTCGAATCGACAAGCCACTCGTGGTACTGGCCAAGATAAAGAATACCCACGACAACAATGAAAAGCCCAATGAGGTTGGTGGCAAGAATGCGCCGATGCAGAGAAGCCGAAAGGTAGCTCCACGGCGGAAGACGGCTCAATTTGTTCAGAATGACAACACAATACGTGCCCAGCCGCCGCAGGAGGCGCAGGCCGCGTCTCAATGCGGACAACAGGCTTTCCCAGAACCCGCCCGCCGCTAGGGATCGCTCCGTGTCGAGCGACATCACACCTCCAATTACGGCGCGAGCCGAAGGCCGACGATGCAGTCTACGCTTCTTTGAAACGATAACCTACGCCATAAAGGGTCTCGATGACATCAAACTCATCGTCGACTTGCTTAAACTTCTTTCGAAGCCGCTTGATATGGCTATCAATCGTACGGTCATCAACGTAGACTTGGTCGTCATAAGCCGCATCCATCAACGCGTCGCGCGTCTTTACCACACCCGGACGCAGCGCCAACGCCTGAAGAATCAGGAATTCGGTGACGGTAAGCGTGACAGGTTTGGCATCCCAATGACACGTGTGCCGCTCGGGATCGAGCTTCAACTTCCCGCGTTCGAGAACGTTGGCCACCTCGACCGGTGCGGAAAGCCCATCTTTCGGCTGAACACGGCGCAAGATCGAACGCACACGCTCGATGATGAGACGCTGAGAGAACGGCTTTGTGATGTAATCGTCCGCTCCCATCTTCAGCCCGAACAGCTCATCGATCTCCTCATCCTTGGATGTGAGAAATATGACCGGCATGTCGGACTGCTTCCGCACCCGCCGAAGCAACTCCATGCCGTCCATGCGCGGCATCTTGATATCGAATATGCCAAGGTCCGCCGGATTATCGGTCAACCCCTCGAGCGCCGCTTCGCCGTCGGTATAAGTCCGCACCTTGTAACCTTCGGCCTCGAGCGCCATACCGAGCGACTGGAGTATGTTCCGTTCGTCATCGACCAGCGCAATGGTGGACTTGTCTTTCATATACCTCGGATCCCTGGGGCTCTGTTACACTCATGAGCCGTTTATGGCTCCATGGTGGATCAATTGTGGCATGTTGACAATCACAGGCCCCAACTGAACTGTTCCTGAATGGTTCTCAATAGGCAAAGCAAAGACAGTGGGCAAGTGCTGAGATGAGCGAAAATTCCGCAGAAAAGGCCCCCGAATTCGGGCCATCCGGTGATGCAAGTGTGGACGCACGCAATCTGGCGCGAAGTGCCCTAAAAGGTGCCCTCGCTACTGTGGATTGCAAAAGCGGTCATCCCCACGCCTCGCTCGTGACACTCGCCACCGAGCCCTCGGGTGCGCCGCTGCTCCTGATCTCGAAACTTGCCGTCCATACGCGCAATCTCTTGGCCGATGCACGAGCGAGCATTCTGATCGATGAATCGGGAGAGGATGGCAATCCGCTGGCGGGCGGGCGCGTAACACTCATTGGCCGCGTCGAACAAACGACGAGCCCCACCGCCCGCCGCCGTTTCCTCGCCAGGCACCCGGAGGCCGGGGAATATGCGGACTTCCCCGATTTTGCCTTCTATTCTCTATCCATTGAGCGTGGGCATTTCGTCGGCGGATTCGGACGCATCGTTGCTCTGACTGCCAAAGACGTCCTGACGTCTCTCGAAGGCGCTACCTCTCTTATCGACGCCGAAACCCAAATCGTTGAGCACATGAATGAGGACCATGCCGACGCCGTCGCACTTTATGCCACGGTCCTGCTGGGAGGAGACAAAGGGGCCTGGCGGCTGACCGGCCTCGATCCGTTGGGGTGTGACCTCATGTGCGGGCCCGAGGCCCTGCGGCTCCCCTTTGCCAGCCGCGTGACCACGCCAAACGGCGCCCGGC
Source organism: Hyphomicrobium sp. (assembly GCA_965222835.1). Lineage (GTDB taxonomy): Bacteria > Pseudomonadota > Alphaproteobacteria > Rhizobiales > Hyphomicrobiaceae > CBDCUQ01. The sequence continues at coordinate 387,551 of CBDCUQ010000004.1, read as the reverse complement.
AGGAATTTGTCCGCCTTGCGGAACTGGCCCGGAATCAGGCTGGCACGGCCAAAGAACAAGGTTAAAGCCCCGCCGCATCCCCTTTCTTGAAAGCCGAACGGCGCAAATGCTACGTTTCCCGCGGAAGAGCGTCCGAGTAGCCCATAAGGTCGACACTCCGGAGCGCAAAACCGACCAACTCCGGGGAGAAGACCAAAAATGAGCGCCGCAACAACCAATCCGAAAGTCCTCGCATTCGTCGAGGAGGCCAAAGCACTTTTCAAACCGGATAATGTATATTGGTGCGACGGCTCCAAGACCGAATACCAGCACATGCTGAAAGCGCTGGTCGACGGTGGCACCGCGATTTGGCTTAACCCCGCAAAGCGGCCAAACTCCATTCTCGTCCGATCGGATCCAGCCGACGTTGCCCGCGTCGAGGACCAAACGTTTATCTGTTCCCAAAACAAGGACGACGCCGGCCCCACCAACAACTGGGCCGACCCCACCGAGATGAAAGCGACGATGACCAAGCTCTATGAAGGAGCCATGGCAGGTAGGACCATGTACGTACTCGCCTACTCAATGGGACCGGTAGGCAGTCCCATTGCCCGTATCGGTGTCATGGTCACCGACAGCGCTTATGCGGTCGCCAACATGCACATCATGACCCGTGTTGGTAGCAAAGTGCTCGATGCACTTGGCCAAAGTGACGATTTCGTGCGTGGCAGGCATACGGTTGGCTACCCGCTTCCGACACCGACGTCAGCCGATGTACCTTGGCCCTGCAGCAAAACGAAATACATCTCACACTTCCCCGAGACGCGCGAAATATGGTCGTACGGCTCCGGCTATGGCGGAAACGCCCTGCTCGGAAAGAAATGTCACGCCCTACGCATCGCTTCGGTCCAAGCCCGCGACGAAGGCTGGATGGCCGAACACATGCTCATATTGAAGCTCACCAACCCGGAAGGAAAGTCGAAGTACATCGCAGCCGCTTTTCCGTCCGCCTGCGGCAAAACCAATCTCGCCATGCTGACACCGACGATTCCCGGTTGGAAGGCCGAGACTTTAGGCGACGACATCTGCTGGATGAAGTTCGGCGCCGACGGCCGTCTTTACGCGATTAATCCGGAGACCGGCTTCTTCGGCGTTGCGCCCGGCACGTCGGACGACAGCAACTACAATGCGATGCGAACGCTAACGTCCAACTGCATCTACTCCAACGTGGCACTCACCGACAACGGCGACGTGTGGTGGGAGGACATGGGTCATACGCCGGAAAAGGCCATCGACTGGATGCGCCGGCCGTGGACACCCGAATCGGGACGCAAAGCGGCCCATGCCAACGCCCGCTTCACAGCACCCGCAGGTCAGTGCCCGGTCATCGCAGAAGAGTGGGAGGACCCTGCCGGCGTACCCATCGATGCAATCCTGTTCGGCGGCCGGCGGGCATCCGTCGTGCCGCTTGTCTCCGAGGCTTTGAATTGGAGGCACGGCACATTCCTGGGCGCAATAATGGCCTCGGAAAAGACCGCAGCCGCTTCGGGCGTCAAAGGCGACATGCGCCGTGATCCCATGGCCATGCTCCCGTTCTGTGGCTATCACATGGGAGACTACTTCGCCCATTGGCTCCGGATGGGCGAGAAGGGTGGCGATAACATGCCAAAAGTCTTCTACGTCAATTGGTTCCGAAAGAGCCCCGAAGGCAAGTTCCTCTGGCCAGGCTATGCCGAAAACAGCCGCGTGCTTAAGTGGATCTTCGAGCGCTGCGACGGCACTGCCGCTGCCGTTGATACCCCGATCGGGCGCCTCCCGGCGGAGGGCTCACTCGACCTCAACGGGCTCGATGTTCCCGCTGCGGCCATGTCTGAGCTACTAAACGTCGACAAGGACGGCTGGAAAGGCGAACTACCCTCGATAAGAGAGCATTTCGCAACATTCGGTGCCAAACTGCCGGCGGGGCTAACGGAAGAACTCAGCGCCCTTGAGCAACGTCTGGCGTCCTAGGCGCAGATAGTCCGCCAACGTACAGCCAATTCTGAGAACCAATATCCTGGTAACCGGGGCGCCAACCGCGTCCCGGTTAATTATTGACAGAAGTCCGTGTGCATTCCTCCCGCCTCCGTTATGAATTGGGGTACATTCTCGAACGGAATGGAAGCGAGGTCCGCTCTGCATGCTGAGCTGGTTCCGGAAGAAGATTGAACAAGCTTTAGCGGGGGCGCAGAACGAGCCTGCGCCGCCGCCGTCCGCAATCCGCGTCGTTTTCGATGATGATTCAATTACTGTTCGCGATAAGGATGGTGCCGCATCCGAGGTGACCTGGCGCGACCTGACGTTGGTTACGATAATCACCAACAACACTGGCCCAATTGGAGATGACCTCTTCTGGGTGCTATCGGCGGGACACACTGGAAAGTCGGTGATGATCCCGATGGGCGCACAAGGGGAACATGAACTCCTTCACGCCATGCAAGATCGGCTTGACGGCTTCGACAATGTTGCGGTCATCGAGGCCATGGGTTCAACGGAAGATGCAACATTCACCATCTGGGAACAGAGTCCACCCGCGCAGAAACCTCATGTGTAACGCGCAGATGCTGTTGGCCGCCGATGTGTTGACTCCCAGAAGCCCTCCTGTTCTTTCCCATCTGAGCCGATGAACAAACCCTGATGCCCCGACCGCCTCACCAGCAGTTTCACGCAGACGTGCGTGCCGCCTTATCGAATAAGGCGCTGCAGCGGGCTTTAGGAAGCCTGCCGGACGGTCTCGTCGCACGCCGGGCGAGCGCAGTCGCCGCCCTTCCGGAATTCCCCATCCTTCGCGACGAAGCCAGCAACATCAGAAACCGAACGCTTGCCAACCTCGACGCGTATCTGGACCGCTTTGCCGAAAAGGCAGAACAAGCCGGAACCCAGGTCCACTGGGCAATTGACGCCGAGGACGCCAGACGCATCGTCCTCTCGATCTGTAACGAAAAAGGAGTGCGCCGCCTCACCAAGGGCAAATCCATGGTCACGGAGGAGATCGGATTAAATGCGGCCCTCGAATACGCCGGCCTCGAGGTCGTAGAAACCGACCTCGGCGAATACCTCGTCCAGATCCGGGGCGAAATGCCAAGCCACATCATCGTACCGGCAATACATCTGACCGAACGCGACGTGGAGCAGGACTTCCGCCGCGTCCACGCCCACCTTCCATCCGGCCGGTCCTTCGACAATGCCGCAGACTTGGTCCAGGAAGCCCGAACCGTGCTGCGTCAAAAGTTTCTGACGGCGGATGCCGGAATAACCGGCGCAAACTTCCTCGTCGCGGAAACCGGCTCCTGCGTCATTGTTACAAATGAAGGCAATGGCGATCTGACTCAGTCGCTACCGCCCATACACATTGTGCTGGCCTCCATCGACAAAGTCGTTCCCAATCTCGAAGACCTGTCAACCTTGCTCCGTGTCCTGGCCCGTTCCGCAACGGGACAGGAAATGACCGCCTACACGACACTGGCAACCGGACCACGCCGCAAAGATGATCCCGACGGCCCAGAGGAATGCCATATCATTCTGCTCGACAACAGCCGCTCGAGCCTACTTGCCACAAAGGCGCGCGATGTACTCCGCTGCATCCGATGCGGCGCCTGCATGAACCACTGTCCGGTGTATAACGCCATTGGCGGCCACGCCTACAGCTCCGTCTATGCAGGACCAATCGGCGCCGCACTCTCTCCTGCGATCGACGGCGTAGAAAAACACCGCGACCTGCCACACGCATCCAGCTTCTGCGGACGGTGTGAGGAGGTTTGCCCCGTCAAGATCCCGCTCGTCACCATCATGCGCCATTGGCGAGAGCTGGATTTTCGAGACAAAACCGCCTCCCAATCGAGCCGCGCGCTTCTGACAATCTGGGCGTTTCTGGCCAAGCGTCCCCGTCTCTACCACGTTGTCACCCGGTTCGCCGTTGCAACCTTGGGCGCCATCGGCCGCCGCCGGGGCAAGTTCGGTTGGCTGCCACTCGGACGCGGATGGACACGTACCCGTGATTTCCCCGCACCCAAGGGACGCACCTTCCAACAGCTCTGGACCGAAACACAAAGAGGCGTACCACGATGAGCCGCGAGATTGTCCTGTCGCGTGTGCGCACCGCACTCAGAGGCCCGCAGAACGGAGACGGACCTGAGGGTCACGCGGCCGCAGCGCAACACATGAGCAGCCGAAACCGAAACACAATTCCGGGCCAGGCATCCGGTACGCAATCGGACCTCATCGCCGCATTCAAGACGCGAATGAGGCGACAACAGGCTACCGTCAAAACGGTCGCAAAACCTGAATCCGTTCCGGCCATTGTTGCAGACCTTATCAAGACGACAGCCCTCTCACCTGAGGTCAGAATGGGCTCTGACGCCGTTCTGAATAGCATGCCGTGGCACACCGTAAGCAGCCTCACATGTCACGTCGGCCCGGCCGGTCCGTCGGAACAAGCAACGATTTCGCGCGCCATCGCCGGAATCGCAGAAACAGGCACACTCGTCCTGGCCTCAGGACCCGAGAATCCTGTCACGCTGACCTTCCTTCCCGAAGTGCACATCATCGTCATCCGCGAAGAGGACATCGTGGCAAGCCTGGAAGACGCATTCGATCGGGTCCGCGCGCTCTACGAAGCGGACCGCCTTCCAAGAACGATAAATCTTGTGTCCGCCCCCTCCCGAACCGGTGACATCGGCGGACAATTGGTGATGGGCGCCCACGGGCCCCGCCGACTCGCAATCCTCGTGCTCGAATCCGACAGTGCCGACAGCAAAACAACACGGGTATACGACGAAAACACTGACTCCTGATACGCGTGCCGCTGTTAATATCTGCGGCCGCGCGGCGCAAATGGAACGCCAATGCCATTGGACGTCATCGACAGTGTGAGCAGAGGCGCCACGCCAGCAAATGAGGACCGGGCAGGCGCCAATGGCACCCTCGCTTGGGTGATCGACGGGGCAACGGATGTGCTCGCCGAACCGCTCATCGGCGACACGACGGATTCCGCCTGGTACGCGGAACGCTTGCATGCCGCACTCATCCGGCGCGGTAGAGCGCCAGTGGAAAGCATGCAGACCCTTCCGGCATCTCTGGCAGAAGAGATCGCCGCTGATTTTTTCAAGCACGCAAAGAGACGCCCGCGTGAACAGCACGAACATCCCTCGGCAGCGGCCATCGTCGTACGTGTCCACCAGTCCGGATTGGATGTCCTAAGCCTCGGCGATTGTGCTTTGATGGCGGAAACGAACGACAGCTTTGTGCGTCGTAATGTCGGCGAGTCGAGCGCCGGAGACCGCTGGGTCAGCACGGCCATAGCCGATCATCACAAGGGAGGCGCAACGAGTTACGCCGAAGCCCGCGCCGCTCTTTGGCCTAAGCTCAGGCGGGTCCGCAACCTAATGAACACCGAAGGCGGATATGGAATCTTCTCTGTCCTCCCGACCCCAAACACGTTCATAAGAATCGAACGCCTAACTGTCGAGCGAGGCGCAACGATCCTACTCGCAAGCGATGGGCTGACGCGGCTTGTCGACGTCTTCCAACGTTACACCCCTCGCGCCTTTTTTGATGCCACGCGCGATCGGGGGCTGGAAACGCTCCTAACGGAATTGCGCGCATTGGAAGCGGCCGACCCCGACTGCCGGCAGTTTCCTCGCGCAAAGGTCAACGACGATGCAACCGGTCTCCTACTCAAGGTCCGGTAATCGATGATAAACGAACACCCGCGAGGGGCCATCCTCTACTGCGTCAGTGGACTTTGAGCTCAGTGTCAACAAGCTTGAGCTCCGCGGGTTTCAAGAGCCGCGTGTGCGCAACCAGAACCTTGTGGAGCCTGCCTTCAAGATTGCACGACCAGAACTTCAGAAAGTCCATCAGCTTCGGAAAGCGCGGATGGAGATCGTACTCTTGCCAAATATAGCTTTGAATAAGCGCCGGATGGTCCGGCATGTGATAGAGGATTTCTGCGGTCGTGAGGCTATAACCCTCGAGCATGCGCTTGAAGTCGCGATCAGCCATCGTTCAGTCTACCTCCATGGCAGGTCTAAGGTCCGGCGGATGACAAACCGAATGGTGACACGGAACAGGAGATTTGCAAACAGAATTTCGTCGTTAAAACAACGTTGTAGCAGCAGGTGCGCGCGACTGCTAACAGCTGCGGAAACGAACCCACCACACGGACCCGACACCAACGAGCAAGAGCACTAGGAAAGAACCAAACCTACGGCCTTCAACGATGCTTGCAAACGCCCTTACAAGTTTCACAACGTTCTTCGCCACCATCGGGCCCATAGAGGCGGCAGTCCTCTTTGCAACCCTCACACCCGAGCTATCTGCACGGGAGCGGCGAGTCATCGCCACCAAAGCGGTGCTTATCGCCACAATCATTCTAGGGGCCGCAACTCTTTTTGGTGGTCCGCTCCTGAGCCAGCTTGGGGTCGGCATTCCGGCGCTGCAGACCGCAGGTGGTATCATCCTACTCATTATTGCGCTCGAAATGATCTTCGCCCGTCCGACAAGCGCCTTCAAACTCACGCCACCGGAAGGCGCCGAAGCACAGGCAAAGGACGACCTTGCCGTCTTTCCGCTCGCCACGCCGCTTCTCGCTGGCCCAGGGGCGATGAGCGCGGGAATTCTGTTGGCAGCTAACGTACGCAACGACCCGCAAGCTCTTGCTGTGACGCTGTCCGCGCTCGTTGCCGTGATGGTGGCAACACTGCTCCTATTGCTTGCCGCCCACGAGCTTTCGCGCTTTATCGGCGTCACGGCGCAGCGCGTTCTAATGCGCGTCTTCGGCATCCTTCTCGCCGCCATTGCAGTCCAGGCCCTGTTCGATGGCGTGTCCGGTAGCGGCCTCCTAGCCGCAAATGTTTAGAAACGGGGTCCCTGCCGGGCTCAAAGGGACTCTCTCGTTGTCGGAGAACACGCCGCAAGGTATTGAGCCCAAAAAACTCCAACCAAAGCAGAACCTGTGGCCGCGCCCCTCCTCACACTTTCCGACATCCACATCTCTTTCGGAGGCGCCCCACTCCTCGAGGGCGCAGAACTTTCCGTCGAACCCGGTGATCGCATCTGCTTGGTCGGACGCAACGGATCAGGTAAGTCGACCCTTCTCAAGATTGCCGCCGGCCTCACTGAGCCCGACCGCGGCGAACGATTTGCCCATCCGTCCGTGTCGGTCCGGTATTTGCCGCAGGAACCGGATTTCTCAGAACACAGGACAGCGCTCTCGTACGTCCAATCTGGCCTCGGCCCAACCGATGATCACCACACGGCACAAACGCTCCTGACGGATCTTGGCCTCGCAGGATCGGAAGATCTTGAACAAATCTCTGGCGGTGAAGCGCGCCGCGTAGCCCTGGCCAACGTCCTTGTCTCGCAACCCGATGTTCTGTTGTTCGACGAGCCGACCAACCATCTCGACCTTCCCGCCATTCTCTGGCTGGAGCGTACGCTTCTCTCGCGCAAAGGCGCCCTTGTGCTCATCAGTCATGATCGCCGTTTTCTCGAAACAATCTCAAAGACCACGGTCTGGCTCGACCGCGGCAGGGTGCGACGCCTCGAAAAAGGGTTTGCCGCCTTTGAAGCCTGGCGCGACGACGTGTTGGATCAGGAAGAGCGGGACCGGCATAAGCTCGACCGCAAGATCGTGCGCGAGAACAAGTGGATGCATGGCGGCGTGACCGCCCGGCGCAAGCGCAATATGCGCCGCGTGCGCGAACTCGCGGCCATGCGTAAAGAACGCCGCGAGCAGCGCAAGGTTCAAGGAAACGTGCAACTTGCCGCAGCCGGCGCCGGTCAATCCAGCCGGCTGATCGTCGAAGCCGCGGCCGTTTCAAAGTCGTTCGGTGAAAGAACCGTCATAAAGAACTTTTCGACGCGCATCCTGCGCGGCGACCGCGTCGGACTCGTGGGACCGAACGGCACGGGCAAGACGACGCTTCTCAAGATTCTCACCGGAGACATGCCGCCCGATGAAGGAACCGTGCGCCTTGGTGAAAGCCTCGCACTCGTCTCGCTCGACCAACGCCGAGACGAACTGCGCCCCGATTGGACGGTCGCCGATGCATTGACGGGCGGGCGCGGTGATCAGGTCGTGATCAACGGCAAAGCCCGCCATGTTGCGAGCTACATGAAAGATTTCCTGTTCCAACCCGAACAAGCCCGCTCGCCGTTGAGCGTTTTGTCAGGCGGTCAGCGCGCCCGCCTGATGCTCGCCCGCGCCCTTGCAAAACCCTCCAATGTGCTCGTGCTCGACGAACCTACTAACGATCTTGATCTCGAAACACTGGATCTGTTGCAAGAGCTGCTTGCCGACTACGCCGGAACCGTGCTGCTCGTAAGCCATGACCGTGACTTCCTCGATCGGGTGGTAACAAGTGTCATCGTTGCAGAAGGAGATGGCCGCTGGATCGAATACGCGGGCGGCTATGCGGACATGCTGGCGCAGCGCGCCACGCCCCCGGCATGGGAGGCGCCAGCCAGCACGTTCTCCAAGAAAGCAGATACGCCGCAGGCCGCACGACGCACGAAAAGCAAAGCTTCCAGCGGAGCAGCACGAACAAAACGAAAGTTATCATTCAAGGAAAAACACGCCCTCGAAACCCTTCCAGCCGAAATCGAACGTCTGCAGAAGGAGATCTCCGCGCTTCAAACCGCCATTGCAGACCCCGCGCTTTATGCCAAAGATCCCAAATCGTTTACAGACACGACGACAAAGCTGAGCCGCCTCCAAGCTGAACTGTCCGACGCTGAAGACCGGTGGTTGGAACTCGAAATGCTGCGCGGCGAACTCGAAGGCTGATAAGGCGGCTCTGTCCTACGCAGCCTGTTCGAATTTCTGTCCGAGCAGCTCTTCATAGACGTCGAGCGTCTGACGGCGCATGGTCTCGAGAGCAAACGCGGAAAGAACATGCGCGCGGGCACGACCTCCCATGTCAGCGCGCGACGCAAGATCGAGAGTAAGAGCTTCAGCCATAGCCCCCGCCAACGCCTCAGCCTCCGACGGCGGCACCAGCCAACCGGTTCTCTTGTCTTGAGGCATCTCAGGCCCCGAAAGAACGGTCTCAGGTGGCGCCCCAAGGCGGGTCGCGATAACCGGACACGCCATCGCTTGAGCTTCCGTCGCGGCGCGCCCAAAAGCTTCGGGTTCTGTCGACGCGACGACCGCAAGATGCGCCGCTTTGAACGCGGCCGGAATGTCATCGACATGGCCTACCAGAAGTACGCGGTGCTCGAGACCGTTCGCCGCGATTTGGTTTCGAAGTTGGCTCACATAGTCCGATCGCCCCTGAGCGTCGCCAGCCATGACGACAACCGCATCGCCAAGCTGACCACGGGCCTTCAGGAGCCGCATTGCCTCAACAACGACGCTCTGCCCTTTCCAACCGGTCAGACGGGCGGCCTGAAGAATGATGCGTGCGCCCGCGCCCAATTTCCAACTCTCTCGTAAAGCCGCAACCCGCGCATCCGATACACGACCAGGATCAAAGGTTTCGCCATCAACGCCGCGGTAGATGACGCGGACCTTGCCGCTATCCGTTCCGTAGCGTGCCTGAATGAGGTCCCGCGTGTAGCAAGAATTCGCGATAACGATATCGCCCCGCGCCATGACGCTGTTGTACCAGCGCTTCAACGCGTTCGTCTCGTTGTAGGCGCCATGATACGTCGTGACAAAAGGAACACCGGTGTCCCGCGCAGCCATAAGCGCACTCCACGCGGGCGCACGGCTTCGAGCGTGAATGAGATCGACGCTCTCCTCCCGCACAAAGTCCGCAATACGCCGTGCGTTCCAGAGTATTCGCAGCGGATTTTTTGTTGCCGCTGGAAACGGTATGAACACGCCGCCCGCCTTTTCGATCCGAGCGACCAGCCGGCCGCCCTCCGACAACACCAACGCCCGCCCACCCGCAGAAACCACGGCACTGGCGATCTCAAGCGTTGATAGCTCCGCACCCCCCGTGTCGAGCTCGGGAATGATTTGGAGAATTGTCGGACCTTTGGACATGCGCTCTCGGATGAGATGGAAGGGACCGTGAAGTCAACGGAATAAAGGACTTCGACCGATGAGAGCAACACGGTTTCAAACGTCACACATCGGCATACAAAGAAATGGGCCATTGGCCGCACCGCTTGACAGATGAGAGCATAACCGCTTCTTTGACCCCCGTGACGGTTCCCGAGGGGCGAAAGCCCACGGGTGAAAAGGGAACGTGGTGAGGCCATGCGCCGACGCCACGGCTGCCCCCGCAACTGTAAGCGGCAAGCCACCTTCGCATAACGCCACTGAAGACCCAAAGGGGCTCTTCGGGAAGGCCGAAGGGGGCGCCTGAGCCGCAAGCCAGGAGACCTGCCGGCACAAGCTGCCCATCCCTCGTGCGGGGCGCGCGGAGGAGCGGAAAACCCGTAGTGGCGGCTGATGTGTAACCAGGGGGGAGGCACGTCAGGAATGCCGAGGGTCTCTGTTCGTAGCTAAAACGAATGGTCTCCGTGCTGTGCGTCACGCACAGCCATTGTGTGCGTTATTATCGATGTTTAAGGCGTAACACGTCTCGCGTTTCCGGCCCCGTGTCTCCTCGTCCATTAGCTTGCGAACGGGGAACCCATGCAGCCGAATCCATCACAATCTTCAACACGTGTCTGGAGTACCGCAAAGCGCGCCACTCTGGCGCTCCTGACCTCAACGACCATAACGTCAGGCGCATCCGCACAAGATGCCACGCTCAACGATGAGGCCCTTCTTCCGGAAGTCATCGTCGAAGGCGCCAGTATTGCCGTCAGCCCGACAAATAAGGCAAAAAAGGCGTCAACGCAGATTGGCACCCAAACCCCGTCGCCGGTCGCCAGTCCAAATGTCGGAAGCGGAACGCCGGTCGATGGCGCACCGTCCGTCGAAGGCAATGCCGCGACCGCCAGCACTGGTCAAGGTTCAATCGAGTCCGGATCGGGAACACAGCTCATCTCCGAACAAGGAACAGCAGTTGCCGTCGTGACCGGCCGTGAGCTCCGCCAGCGCCAGATCAAGACGGCTGGCGACGCTTTGAGGAGCCTGCCGGGCGTCTACGTGAGCCGCACAGGCGGTGTCGGAAACGAGACGGTCGTGCGAATCCGCGGCGCCGAAAGCAATCAGACGCTCGTGTTGATCGACGGCGTGGAGGTCAACCCCGGTATCAGTGGAATCTTCGACTTTGCCAACCTGTCCGCACACGACATCGAGCGTATCGAAGTCCTGAAGGGCCCGCAGAGCGGGCTTTATGGATCGAACGCACTTGCGGGTGTCGTAAACATCATCACCACATCGGGCAAAGGTCCGCTCACCCTTCGCGCCTCCGGCGAAGCAGGACGTTTCGATTCACAAGAAATCGTGCTGCAGGTCTCAGGCGGCAACGACAACGCGCACGCCGCCATCACCTACCAGCGCCGCGAAACCGATGGCTTTAACATTGCGGCCTTCGGCAACGAGGATGACGGCAACACGATCACAAACTTCACGGCAAAGGGCGGCATACGGGTTCTGGAAAACCTAAAGATCGACGGTGTCTTCCGCCACGCACAGAACGCCGGCGACCGCGACGGTTTCGATGGTATCGATGCGGCCGGCTTCAACACGACGTCGGATAATCTCTCGGTTTTCCAAACCAAGGTAAGAATCGCAAAACTCGCGGCCACCCTCGACACGTTCGACGGCGCTTGGGTGCATCAGGTTCACGTTTCCCGCGCCGAAACCGACACCCAGGACAACGATCAGGGCTTTTTTCCCATCTTCCTTGAGGCCGAAGACCGGCGGCTAACTTATGGCTATACCAGCACGCTGCGCATCGACGCGCCGGGCGTTCCGGGCGTCCGGCATTACGTAACCGGCCTCGTTGAAGACCAGCACGAAACCTTTCAGCAGATTTCCGGCGACAACATTCTGCGCGAACGGAACCGAGACAGCATTGCCGGCGAACTGAGAGGCGAGTATTTCGACACACTCTTCCTCGGCGGAACCGTCCGCCGTGATGACAGCGATGTCTTCGGCGAGTTTACGAGCTGGCGCGCCCAGGGTGCACTCAAGATTCCCGGAACCGGACTGCGGCTGCATGGCAGCGCCGGTACCGGCATCAAATATCCAAGCTTCGGCGAGCTCTTCGGAACGTTCTTCCGGTTTACGCCCAATCCGGCACTCCAGCCCGAGACCTCGTTTGGTTGGGACGCTGGCGTTGAAGTAACGTTTCTCGGCGGTCGCGCCGTCATCGACGTCACCTACTTCGAGGCCAACTTGAAGGATGAAATCGTCGACGACTTTTCCAACTTTCCGCTAATCACGTCCGTCAATCTCGACGGCGAAAGCACACGCGAAGGTATCGAGGTTACAGGCCGGATCCGGATCGCAGACGGGGTTACGCTTGGCGCCGCTTACACCTACCTCGATGCCCGCCAACCCGATGGCCTGCGCGAAGTGCGCCGGCCCGAGCATACGGGGCGGATCGATGCGAACTACACATTCGACCATGGCCGCGGCAATCTCAATCTGGCGGCCATCTACAATGGCGAGACCGACGACAACGCCTTCAACTTCTTCGATCCCGCCATCACACGCGCAGAGCTCGACAGTTTTTGGCTCGTCACCCTCGCCGGTGCCTACAAGCTGACACCTGGTGTCGAACTCTATGGCCGGGTAGAGAATCTACTCGACGAGGATTATACGGAAGTGTTCGGCTACCAGACCGCGGGTGCAGCGGCTTACGCAAGCGTACGTTTGAAGCTCGAAGACTCATCAACCGCGGCCTGGGTCGCGGACAAATAGATCGCGCAGCGCGCGTGTGCAAATCGCGACACAGGATGGCCGGGCATATCCCGGCCATCCCTGTTCTAATTCTGTTGGCCGTACCTACAGGGACAGGCACCAAGCCGTGACACGACCAAGGAAGCACGTCGCGAAAGCGATGAGTGGATGCCCCGCCGGGTCCCTTCTCGTCGTGCTCCTTCTCATGATCGGCGCGGCAACCACAGCCACAAAGGCAGAGCCGGCCCAGCGCATCATCTCTCTCAATCTATGTACAGATCAAATCCTTCTGGATCTTGTCCCCCGCGACCGCATCGCAGCCCTGAGTTTTCTGGCACGCGATCCAATCATGTCGACAAGTGTTGAAGAAGCACGAAGTTTTCCGTCAGTTCGTGGTTCAGCCGAAGAGGTTATTGCGCTCAAGCCCGACCTCGTCCTCGTTGGAGAATACTCCACGCCCATAACGCGCGGCATGTTGCAGCGCCTCGGCACACGTGTTGTCGAGGTCCCACTGGCATCAACATTCGACGAAATTCGAATGGTCATTCGCTTGATCGCCAGCGCAACCGGAGAGGAGGCGCGCGGAGACGAGCTCGTCCGAAGCTTCGACGCCCGCCTCGCAGCCGCGAAAGCGACTACATCTGGCAAAAAACCGACAGTTATCTCTTATCAAGTCAACAGCCTAGCATCTGGACCAGGAAGCCTGTTGGACGAAATCGTAAGCACGGCCGGAATGAGAAATTTGGCCGCCGAACGAAAATTGGGACCCGGCGGCCGCCTCCCCCTCGAAATGCTGGTACTCAATCCGCCCGATCTGATCGTCTTCGCGCACACACCGGACAATTTCCGCACGGTGCTTGGCGACAACCTTCGTCACCCGGCTTTGGCAGCCATCACCGAAAAGACACCCAGCATAAACCTGCCGATGCCGCTCTGGCTGTGCGGCACCCAGAGAACCGTCGAAGCCGTCGAACGGCTTACCGTGGCACGCTCCAGACTTCTGCAAAGCTGGAGCACACCATGACACGCGTCTCAGTCGCAACGCTGGTCGCAGTCGCGGCGATCGCAGGATTTGCTGGCTCTCTCCTGATTGGACCGAGCGGCATCGGTCTACCGCGAGGGTCGGACGCGGCGCGATTGGTGTTTCTCGAGATCAGGTTGCCGCGCGCGCTCCTTGGTTTCCTAATTGGCGGAGCATTGGGCCTGGCGGGCGCTGTCCTGCAGGGATACCTGCGCAACCCCTTGGCCGAGCCGGGGCTCATGGGCGTCTCGGGCGGGGCCGCCCTCGGCGCCGTAACAGCCATACACTCCGGAGCCGCCGGCGTGCTGCCACTTGCGCTCCCCCTTGGCGGCCTTCTGGGTGGCGGGATAGCAACCTTTGCCATCATGCTCCTTGCCGGAGAGCTTGCTGGGCCCCTCACCCTCATCCTCGCAGGCATCGCCGTATCGGCACTAACGGCAGCCTTGACCACACTCGCCCTTAATCTCGCTCCCAATCCCTTTGCCGCATCGGAAATGCTCTACTGGCTAATGGGATCGCTGACCGATCGCAGCCTGGCACACGTCTGGCTCGCCGCACCGCTCATTCTCGCCGGCTGCCTCACGTTGCTAACCACACGCCGCGCCCTGGACGCCCTGACCCTTGGTGAAGATGCCGCCGAAAACATTGGCGTCGATTTAGGATCGCTGCGCAACCGGGTCATTGCCGGAACGGCACTCGCCGTCGGCGCCGCAACCGCCGTCGCTGGCGCCATCGGATTCGTCGGTCTTGTTGTCCCGCACCTCCTGCGTCCCTATACAGGCAACGAGCCGGGCCAGCTTCTCATCCCGAGCTTCATGGGAGGCGCAGCACTCGTGCTCTTCGCCGATATCGCCCTCCGGCTCTTATCGCCAGCCGGCGACTTACGACTCGGCGTTGTGACCGCGCTCATCGGCGCGCCCTTCTTTTTGTGGCTCGTCTTGCGCACCCGGCGGGAGCTTGGTCCATGAGCCTCGAAGCCAAAAACATCCATGTCGAGCTTGGCGGACGGAGCGTTCTCGATGAAGCCTCTCTCGAAATCAAAAAAGGAGAGATCGTCGCCGTTGCAGGCGCCAATGGTGCTGGGAAGTCCACGCTCTTAAGAGCCATGGCGGGACTACGCGTGCCCAAAGAGGGCACGGTTGCCATCGAGGGACGCGACATTCGCCTCCTCGACCGCCGGGCGCTTGCCCGCGAGATCGCCTACCTTCCGCAAGACCGCATCGTGCATTGGCCCGTGTCTGTTCGGACTCTGGTCGGGCTGGGCCGATTGCCGCACCGTGCGCCGTCCGCAGCCGAAAGCGAAAAGGATTGCACTGCCATCAATGCAGCCATGTCGGCAATGGACATCGATCGATTCGCCACACGCGCCACAACCGAACTATCCGGCGGCGAACGCGCACGCGTACTTCTAGCGCGCGCCCTTGCACAAGAAGCACGCTTTCTCATCGCCGATGAACCCGCGTCCGGCCTGGATCCTGCGCACGGCCTGCAACTTTTTCAGCATTTCGTCCGCCTTGCACGCGCCGGCAAAGGCATTGCCGTCGCCCTGCATGATTTGTCGCTCGCAGTCCGGTTTTGCGATCGCGTCGCCCTCCTGAAAGACGGCAAGGTTATGGTATGCGGGGCCCCGAGCGACGTTGTGACAGAGCCGCACTTGGCCGCAGCCTATGGCATTCGTGCAACCATCGGCCATATCGATGATTTGCCGGTGGTGCTACCCGTTGCACCTCTGCCGTAATCGGTCCCTACTCTCTGGGTCAAGGTGCCGGCTCGAGGGCAAGCCGGTCCAATCAGGAAATGGGGTAACTCCGTTTGAGACTTTTTCGTCGTTACAGGAAACTCAATCTCGCCTTGCAGGGTGGAGGAGCGCACGGCGCATTTACGTGGGGTGTGCTCGATCGCCTGCTTGAGGACGAGCAAATCAACATCGGATGGATTTCCGGCGCCAGCGCCGGCGCCGTCAATGCCGTAGCCGTTGCCGCCGGATTGGCCGAAAACGGACGCGACGGCGCGCGGGCCCGCCTTCGCAAGCTCTGGGAGGCCGTGCACAAAGCCGGCGTTCCCGACTTTCTCCGGCTCAATCCGTTTCTGTACAGCCTGTCGCGCAATACCTCGCTCGCCCAAGTCGCGAGCTTGATGTCTCCCTATGAGTTCAACCCGCTTGGCTTTGATCCCCTACGCAAGCTCCTAAGCGAGCTGATCGACTTCGAAGCCCTGCGCCGCACACCCGGGCCGGAACTCCTGCTCTCGGCGACAGAGGTCGCGACGGGACGAGCCCGCATTTTCCGCCGCAAAGAGTTGACCATCGAAACCGTACTGGCCTCGTCGTGTCTTCCAACGCTACATCGGGCCATCGAGATCGACGGCATTGCCTATTGGGATGGCGGCTTCTCCGCAAATCCAGATCTGGTGACGCTCGCCGGCGAAAGCCCGATTGCGGACACCCTGGTTGTCCTCGTCAATCCGTTCGTCCGCCATGGTCTCCCAACCGGCGCGCGGGAAATATCCAGCCACGCCAACCGACTCACATTCAACGCACCGCTCCTGCGTGACATTCAGATCCTCGAAGTCGCGAAGCAAGCAGAACGGCCGTCTTGGGGCGGATCTCGAAACAGGCTCACGCGCCTCGCACGGCATCGCTTCCACCTGGTCGAGGCCCAGCGCTATACTTCGGCGTTAAGCGACGACAGCAAGATGAAGCCCGATCTCGGTCTCCTAAACTACTTGCATACCGCCGGACGCACGGAAGCGGGCAAATGGCTCGATGCCAACAGACGGCGTATCGGAAAGCGCTCGACCGTAAATCTCAGGAGCCGGTTCCTGGAAACGTCGGCCGCCGAATTGCAACCCGGACCGGCGCCCATCCGCGAAAAGCCTGCCGCATAGACCAACTGTCGGACACTCAAACACTGAAGCGGCCCGCACGGCAGATCGCGCGACTAACCGCCGACCAAGCTGGCATAGCCGTCACGAATGGTCTGATCGAGAAGACCCCGATATGTTCTGTAGTCTGGGCTACTTGGTCCCAGCTCTCCAAACGCGGAGTCTTGGAATGTCTCCGTCTTGACGTACGTGATGGGAGCAGAGATGGGCACAAACATCGCCCGCTGTTTGTTGAGTGTTGTGATCAATCCGCGCATTTCGCCGGCGCGATCCAGCTGCGAGACCAGCACCATGCGCATCGCGCCTTTCGTCAGCGAAACAAGATGGATGAACATTGACGACGCGGGAACGTAAAGCCGGCCGCGATGCGAAAACCCCGCATCGGGCCGGTCGCGCTCTTCGAACAGCAAGCTTGGCCATTCGGGATCCCAAACGATATCGGTCCGATAGGCGACAACCGTATCCGATTTCGTGAATGACGGACGCACGGTGAGATAGCTACCGATATAGTGGTCGACGGCCGCCTTGGTATAGGCCCCCATGTAGACGGGCGCCACCATGCCGCCTTCGCCGCGCAGCTCCATCGGCTGCGAGGCCGACATGGACCCGGTCCACGCCTCCTTGAGGTGTTCGAAATCAAGCCCCAATACCATTGCAACATCGAACAAAGTCTGGTCCCGCACCGACTTACCGTGCAGCATGTTCTGGATCGTCTTTTCGTGACAGTCAGCGGCGTCGGCGATCTGCGCTTGTGTGAGCTTCTTTTCCACCATCGTGCGGCGAATGAGCTCAATCGCGACGTCACGCTCCTTTCGGACCGCGGAATTCGGCATGTCGGCTGAAGTTCCTCCGGATCAACACTCAGGGTCTTTTTCCTGAAGATACCGGAACTTTCCGGTTCGGGGCAATGTCTCCCCCGGGCGACCCACACAATTAGGCAATGATGTCCGGCGTCAACTGATCCTCAATCGCCGTGATGCGTTCTTTGAGGGCCAGCTTGCGTTTTTTGAGACGGCGAATTTCGAGCTGATCGACTGAGGCCCCGGCTTCGAGAGACACAATCTCCTCGTCGAGCTCACGGTGCTCGGCCCGGAGCCGCACCAGCTCGTCTCTAAGCTCTCTTTCGTTCTGACGCGCCATGCCGCCCGTTCGCCCAACGCGGACCCCGCCACCGGCCCCGGATCAACACTCCGTCTGAAGGAGCCCAATGCGGACGCGACTATCTTCCGTTTTAACCTTGCGCGCAAGCAACCGAAGGAATGTTCAAATTGAAAATACAAGAAAAAATCCAGATACCACGACCGGGAATACAACTCCTTCAAGTTGCAAGTCAATCTTCAACAATTGTTCAGGTTGCCGCCGGTTGGGTTGGACAAGCCGTTGCAATTCTGTCACGATAGCAGAGTCTATAACTCTGAAAAGGAGGCCAGGATGGCGTTATCGGCTCATCTCCAGGAACTCTCAGAGAAGCACCGGCAACTAGAACGCCGGATCGAGGAGGAGATAGCTAGACCGGGGTCTGACGACATCGAAATCCGGCGAATGAAACAGGAGAAACTGAAGCTCAAGGACGAGATTGCTCGTCTTTCTTCAGAGACAATGCATTGAGAATGGACGGCCCGCTTCGGCGGGCCGAATGCATTTTTAGGGGCGCGCTGGCACGTCTTAAAGGATGGGCCAGCACGCGCCCGTCAATTCGAAGCCGACCCACTTGTGAACGCGCAGGCGTCTCAAACGCATGTCATGAAGACAGTCACGGAATAGAACAGCCGCAGCTATCGCCGTTTGTTTCTGCGCGGCTTCCGGCAGGATTGGTAGCACTTCGTCGTAATGGCATTACACCGCGTCGTGTCGCCCTTGCTCTGCTGAAGGCAATTCATTTCCTGGGCCTTGCAGCGGTCCTTGCAGTCACCCGCCCACGCCGCGGGTGCTATGACAACCACAGACAACAAAATCAGCAGTGCTCGAATTGCCGCCATTCTCATCGTATCGTCCCATCGGCAAAGGGCGCACCCTCGCCATGCGTGCCGGCATATTTTCAGCTCGCGGCAGGCCCATACCCGCGGCTCAATGTGCCATTTTCAACCCAATCTATAGCCCCGGAAGGATGAACGCGACCTGAACCCAAGGTCAAGGCCTCGTGAACTCTAAGGGTTGACTGTGACTTAGAAGGCGAACTCTTCGAAAATCGGATCGACGCATCCGTTCCAAGGGCCATTGTAGCGCTCTAGCAGAAGATCCGCCATCGTCTTCCCGCTCTCGGCCCATTGCTCCAAGGGCTCAAGGTAAACCGTCTCATCCTGACCCGCGTCATCAAGACGCCCTCGGCTTTTGAGTCCGGCGCGCGCGATCTGAACAGCCTCCTTTGCCAGATCTTGCACGACCCCACCCCGGAACGGCGTCGCGAGGCCGCCCCGCGGCACACCGTTACGTAGACCTTCGCGCTCCTCTTGCGTCCAGGACTTCACGAGATCCCAAGCCGCATCAATGGCCCCTCTGTCGTAGAGAAGACCCACCCACAACGCCGGAAGCGCACAGATTCGCCCCCACCGCCCCCCATCCGCGCCGCGCATTTCAAGGAACCTCTTGAGGCGCACCTCGGGAAAGAGCGTGGTCAAATGATCTGACCAATCGTCGATCGTCGGACGCTCACCCGGCAAGGCCTCGAGCTTGCCCTCCAGAAACCGCCGGAACGACGCACCGGCAACATCGATATAGGCGCCATTGCGATAAACGAAATACATCGGAACATCGAGCGCGTAATCTACATAGCGCTCGTATCCCATTCCCGGCTCGAACACGAAGGGCAACATGCCGGTGCGGTGGGGATCCGTGTCACGCCACACCTCGCTACGCATCGACTTGAACCCGTTTGGCTTTCCCTCGGTGAACGGTGACGACGCAAAGAGCGCTGTCGCGATCGGCTGCAGCGCAAGCGAGACACGTAGCTTTTTCACCATGTCCGCTTCATCAGAAAAATCGAGATTCACCTGAATCGTCGCCGTGCGATACATCATGTCGAGACCACGCGAACCCACCGTCGGCATGTACTGCGTCATCACCGAGTAACGCCGCTTGGGCATTCGGGGCGTCTCGTCCAAGGTCCACTTCGGAGAAAATCCCAAGCCAACGAAACCGATCCCTAGGCGCTCGCCCACAGCAAGAACCTCTTCGAGATGCTCTTGCGTTTCAATCGCCGTGTCATGCAAATCGGCAACGGCCGCGCCAGAAAGCTCAAACTGCCCGCCGGGTTCTAGGCTGATTGTTCCACCGGAAAGTCCACTCGCATCATCGCTCGACCGCGTGAGCGCGATGATATTGTCGCCCTCCAGTATTGGCTCCCACCCGAACTGCGAAATCAAGGCTTCCATCAGCCGGCGTATGCTTGTTTCGCCCTCGTATGGCACCGGGGTCAGACAACATGTCTGAAAGGGAAATTTCTCGTGCTCCGTACCGATGCGCCAAAGATCCCGTGGCTTCTCGCCGGCCGCAATCCAATCCGCGAGCTCGCTTCGAGAGCGCACAGCCGGACTCGGCTCTCCTTTCTGGCGGGTCGACATCGAACGCGGTCTCGGATGGCTAAAGGGGGATCACGAAAATAACGTTATGGCCGCGCGGCCGACGCGGCACAAGCCCGCCAGGCGACCCAATACATCGAACACGTAGATCTGTAATCCATATTCTCTCACAATCTCTCTCAGCGCCAGTCCCCAGCAACCGCGTTGACAAGCGCAAGAACCGCTATTGCCGCCGTATCCGCCCGCAGAATCCGCGGGCCTAGGGACACGGCAACCGTAAATGGCTTCGACAAAAGTCGTTCCCGCTCTTCTGGCGCAAATCCTCCTTCCGGACCCACCAAGACACCGAGCGGGGGAAAGGAGGCCGAGCACACATCAGCCGCATCACCGTTCTGATGGCATGACGGCGTCTTGCCCAGAACACGCTTAAGCGCCCCAACTGGATTCGACACCAGCGCCTCCTCGTCACAAAACACAAGCAAGCGCGCCGGATCCCAAGCCTCTAGCGCACGTTCCAATGTCTCAGGCTCACAGACTTCGGGAACCCGCAATATGCCACATTGTTCCGCGGCCTCGACAACATTCGCGCGCATACGCTTGAGATTGACACGCCCCGCAATTGTCCGCCGGGTCATGACTGGCCTCAGCTCCGCCACCCCCATCTCGGTCGCCTTCTGCACCATGTAATCCAAACGGGCATGCTTCAGCGGCGCGAACAAATACGAAATATCGGGACCCTCCGCCTGTTGACGCACACAGTCCCGCGCCACCAGCGTAGCTCCTCGCTTGGAAACCGCTGTAATCTCAGCCCGCCATTCGCCGTCGCGCCCGTTAAAGACCAAAATTGGCTCACCGACGCGAAGCCGCAGCACGTTCAGAAGATAATGTGCCTGTTCACGCGCGAGCGAAACGGTCGAACCCGCCGAGAGCGCCGCCTCGACGTAAAGCCGCTCCGAACTGAAATCGTGAATTGCCATACCGGCCTAAATAACCCACTGGCCGCAGCGCGAGAAGCGTTCGATGGTGAAAACCCAAACGAAAGCCGTTCCCCAGCGGTCTAGCAGGGGAACGGCCGTCCATCGGTTAGATCGTTTCTCCGAATGCAGCGGCAAAAGCGATAGGCCCGTGTTGCCTACGCGGCCACTCAAACGTTCTTATCTGATGATGTCGGTATATTTCTTGGCCGCATTCTTAACCCCCCCGACGCGATCTGCAAACTCGGCAAGGCTACCATTCTTATTGCGCTTTAAGACGTACTCTCCGTTCTTCTGTTCGACGTACTTGTCGACGAATTCGCCGAACCCGCGTGAACGCAATTGGTCAAGCATGCCCGCGTTCGCAGCCGTGCCAACGGGTGCCACAAGTGCAACGCCGGCTAAGAGCGCCAGGACAGCGCCTTTAACAGATCCAATTCTCATCCGTAGTCTCCTCTTCACGATTCAAGTCTTGAGCGAATACCCGAAAGCGTCATCCGCCTTTGGAGCCGGACCGCATACGAGCGAGGGCACGCCCCTCGGCGGCCCAGGCCGGCAAAGTCGTGCAGGAAAAGTGCAGAAGGACCGGCCGCCGCGCTGTTCCCCAAGGAACACGCCAGCGTTCATCCACATGTCTCGGTAGACCTGAAAGGCGAGCCCAATGCCCGAGCATTGCGGGAATGAGGCGGTGCCGCTAGGCTAATCCCCAGTACAATCAACCCCTTCCCCAAAGTCGCCGCACATGTCCGAAACGTCGCCAGATGCACAAGCGCCCAGGCCGCCGGTCGCCGATGCGGTCTCCGGCAACTGGGTCGATCGGTGGGCTCCCGAGGCCCTACGGCCCTATTTGCGCCTCGCGCGCCTCGACCGTCCGATCGGCACCTGGCTTCTTCTTTTCCCCTGTTGGTGGGCGCTCCTCCTTGCGACAAGACGCGCCGAGGACACCGCCCTGCCGTGGGGATCACTTGTGCTTTTCGCCATCGGAGCAACGGTCATGCGCGGGGCCGGCTGCACATGGAACGATTTTGTCGATCGCGACTACGATGCAAGCGTCACCCGCACCAAGAGCCGGCCCATTCCATCGGGCCAAGTCTCTCCGGCGGCGGCCTTGGCCTACGCGCTCATGCTGTCTCTGATCGGCCTGGCAGTTTTGATGGAGTTCAATGGATTTACCATAGCCTTGGCCATCGCATCGCTTGTGCTGGTGGCCATCTATCCATTTATGAAGCGCTTCACATATTGGCCGCAGCTCGTTCTCGGCCTGGCCTTCAACTGGGGAGCCCTTGTCGGCTGGGCATCGGTGGAGGCGTCGCTCGCAGCGGCGCCCCTTGTCCTTTATGCAGGCGCGGTCCTCTGGACCGTCGGCTACGACACAATCTACGCGCATCAGGATACCGAGGACGATCTTTTGCTCGGTCTCAAGTCGACCGCACTACGCTTTGGCGAAAACTCACCGTACTTCGTCGCCGGTTTTTTTGCCGGCGCCGTCGTTTTATGGGGAGTAGCCGCAGGATTGGCAGGTGCAGGACCGGTCACCTGGTTCGCGCTCATGCTCGTGGCTGGGAATCTGACGTGGCAGGTCGTAACGCTCGACATTGCCGACAGTGCAAACTGCCTCACCCGGTTTCGAGCCAATCGCGACACGGGAGCATTGTTTTTCTTGGGACTCGCGGCCGACGTACTCATCTAGCGGCCGGCCACTCCCGATCTGTCCTGCCAAGGAGACCTATTCTTTTTCCTCGGAGGGCTGCTCTTCGCCACTGCCTGACAGCTCCTTCAGCTTGGCAAGGACGCGGGCGGCCTCTTCGCTCTCAGATTCCTCGCGATCCTCCGATTCCTTGGGCTGAACGATTTCCGCAGCATGTTCAGAAGCGGCCTCGGCCTCCGCCGCCGGTGCGGGTGGAGCAACGGGCGCATCACCGGTCGTTTCCTCTGTAGGCAGCAGCGTTCCGGCCTTTGCAGCCTCCTTTTCAGCCTGCTTGCGTTCTCGCTCCACGCGCCGCGCCGCCTTCTTGACCTCGGCATCGAGATCAACTTGCGAGCACAGCCCCAGGGTAACTGGGTCCTGCGGAACAAGGTTCTGAGAATTCCAATGTGTGCGATCTCGTATCTGCCCGATCGTCGGCTTCGTGGTTCCAACAAGACGCATGATCTGGCTATCTCTTAGCTCGGCATGATTCTTAAGAAGCCAGAGAACGGCGTTCGGGCGGTCGTGTCTCCGCGATACAGGTGTATAGCGCGGACCCTTGCGGCTTGGGGTCTGCGGCACCACCACCTTGAGCTCGGCAAGTTCAAGCTGGTGATTGGGGTCCTTCTCGCCGCGCTCGATCTCGTCACGGGTAAGCTGTCCCGAAGTGATAGGATCATATCCTTTAATCCCCTTGACGACGTTCGGATCATCGTCCGCGATACCCTTCACTTCCAAAGAGTGAAGGCCGCAAAACTCTGCGATCTGGTCAAATGACAGCGTCGTGTTCTCAACCAGCCAGACGGCGGTGGCCTTTGGCATAAGAGGCTTACGGTCGCTCATAACAGCTTTTCTCCGGGCTTCCGCTCCCAAGCGCAAAAACCAATCAGCGTTTAAAAAAGTGGGGATGGAACCTTATAGCGCGACTTGGCATTGCGCCGCAACCGGCTTGCGCGACCCGGCGGTCCCTGAGTCCCCTGTCACAGCACATTGATCTAGCAAACCTTTCTCGCCCTTAAGGGCATTGCGGTGCGCAGAACTTGTCGCTAGGGTCCGGCGGCCGCAAAGGCCACAAAACCTCACCACTTGTTCAAGGCGGAACGACAACGTGACCATAACGTACTTCGAAGATCTCTCAGTTGGCCAAGAAGCCGGCCTGTCAAAGGCCGTGACGGAATCCGACATCGTCGCGTTCGCAAATGTCTCCGGCGACAAGAACCCCGTGCATCTTGATGCGGACTACGCCGCCAAGACCATATTTGAGGAACGTATCGCCCACGGCATGCTTTCGGCCGCCTACATCTCCGCCGTCTTCGGCATGCAACTGCCAGGCCCCGGAGCGATCTATATTTCGCAGACGCTGAACTTCAAAGCGCCAGTCAAGATCGGCGATACGGTCGAAACCACAGTCAAGATTATTGAACTCATGGACAAGCGCCGCATCCGTTTCGAGACCGTATGTGCCGTCGGCGGCAATCCCGTCCTCGTCGGCGAAGCCGTTCTTATGGTGCCAGGCCGCCCGGCCTAAGTGTTCCGGTAGACGATCCCAAGAGGCTGGCGCCCCGCCGAACACTAACCTCATACGAGCCCGCCAATGATGCAAATTCTCCACGGCCTGGACTTCGTACCCGTAACCGCAAAAGGGGCCGTATTGGCCATCGGAAACTTCGATGGCGTGCATCGTGGACACAGGGTGCTCTTAAAAAAGTCCGTCGAAATCGCGCGCGAACTGGGGCGGCAACCCGGTGTCATGGTTTTCGAGCCCCATCCGCGCGAGCATTTTCATCCCAACGATCCGCACTTCCGTCTGACAGAGCTTTCCCAGAAGCTCAGCGTGTTCGAAGAGCTCGGAGCAAAACTCTGCGTCGTCCTCACCTTCGATCAAATGTTGGCCGGAATCTCTGCCGAGGAGTTCGTCTCCCGCATCCTCGTCGAAAACCTGCTCGTCTCGCACATCGTGATTGGCTACGACTTCTTTTTCGGGAAGGGCCGGAGTGGCAGACCCGAAGATCTCAAGACGGCCGGCCAAAAACATGGCTTTGGTGTAACGATCGTCGAACCGGTCGCCGAAGACGGCGAGGTCTTTTCGTCAACCGCCATACGCCTCAAGCTGGCGCAAGGAGACGTCACGGGCGCCGCCTACGACCTCGGCAGGCCATGGAGCGTCACAGGCAAAATCATTAGCGGCGCAAAACGCGGAACAGATCTCGGCTATCCGACCGCCAACGTCCCACTCGCCAAGGGCACCGCCCTTGCGCACGGCATCTACGCCGTAAACGCCTATTTGGGCGAACGAAAGCTGCAAGGCGCCGCCTATCTCGGCACACGTCCCACATTCGACGACGGCATGCCAGTCCTTGAAGTCTATCTCTTCGATTTCGTCGGCGACCTTTACGGACACGAGATTACTGTCGAGTTCATCGGTTTCGTCCGCCCCGATCGAAAATTCTGGAGCGTCGAGGCCTTAAAGTCGCAAATGGCCGACGACTGCAAGGAGGCGAAGCGAATGCTCACAGAGTTCGACGCCGGCAAGAGCCCGGCTTAGCCGCACTTGGCAGTAGCTTCCAGAGCCAGTTCGGTGTTCCACGCTTGACCGCCCGACCTAGGAAGCTAGCCCCGCGCTCGAGATCCGCCGTCCGAAACCACCGCGTTGAACTGACGTCGCCTTAGCTCGATAATCTCACCTCCACCATCCGCAAGCCCACGCGTCACACACGTAATGTCGAACCCCGCAGCCGAACGCGAGATCCGCAACAGATTGTACCGCGCGGCGGGTTCGTCTTTATGCCCCTGTGCCGCCGAACCAGACGCAATCCCGACAACGGGCACCCGACCTTTGCCCCAGTCCCGCCACGCCAGCATGTCGCGATGGTTGTGTCCATGAAGGACAAGCTCTGCACCGTGCTCATTTAGAACACGCTCCAACGCAGCTGCATCCGCTAATCCGCGGAAGGGACCGGCCTGGCCCGGAAGCGGCGGATGATGAATGAGAACGACGCGCGCGACTCGCTCCTCGGAAGCTGCATCGAGCAAAGGACCCAGTGCTGCAAGTTGGGCGCTGCCCAAGCGTCCGGACGCAACAAAGGGAGGCGTAAATATTGCCGAGTTCAAACCGATCAAGGCAACGGGGCCTCGACGCCGGACAAACGGAAAACCCGATGCCGGAGCGCCAACACCTCGTCCCCATGCATCGGAGGTCATGAAGGAAGCCCAGCGCGCGAGACAGGACGCGCCGTGGAGTCGCCGCGTGTAGATATCGTGATTACCAGGAACGACCGAGACCGAATCTGCGGACCCAAGCGCTGAAAGCCAATGGAAGGCGACATCATACTCTCCCGGCAATCCAAGATTGGCCAGATCGCCGGTCACCGCAATATGATCCGGATGCTGCGCGATGGCATCAGCAGCAATGGCGTCGGCTATAACGCGCCGGTGCACGGCTTGCCGTCCGCGGCGCCAGTTGAGATAACCGAGCCCGCGCTTGACGTTCCAATACCGCGGATGAAATCCGTTAATCGGCGCCAAATGAACGTCGGAAATATGGGCCAATGTCAGTGTGTCGGACATGTGCCGCCGTTGTAACGCCCCGCCCCGCGAAATCAATCGCAGGCCGAAGCCCATCCCCGCCTCTTGCCAAAACCGGAAAACCGTCCGAAAGCTGCCGCCCCAACCCTTCCGCAACCCGTTACCACATGTCCTTCGATAAATTGATAACAAAGGCTTTGCAGCGCTATTGGCGCTTCACCCGAGGTCTGACACTCGGCGCCCAGGGTTTGGTCCTCACCCCCGACAACCGCATTCTTCTCGTTCGGCACACCTATCGGCCCGGCTGGCATTTCCCTGGTGGCGGTGTCGAGCGCAACGAAACGGCACCCGACGCACTCATACGCGAGCTTAAGGAAGAGACGGGCGTGATCGTAGAAGGGGAACCCGAACTCTTTGGCATCTACGCAAACGTCAGCCGGTTTCCCGGCGATCATATCGCCTTGTTTGTGGTCCGCCGCTGGCATCAGTCCTCCATTCCGGCCCCAAATTCCGAAATCGCCGAGCAACGGCTCTATATGTCCGACGACCTACCCTCAGATCTCCATGGCCCGGCCCGCAGCCGCATTGGCGAAGTCCTGTTCGGAGCACCACGGACCAGGACCTGGTAACGCACGTAAGCGTTCTCAGTGGACCGCAACGCACCGGACATGTTAAGCGCTCCGGCCCGAGCGCCCATTTCACAATGGTTCCTGTTTGATGTCCGACACTGTGACGACGCGGCCAACGACGCCGGACGATCTGCCGCTGATTGCCGAATTCCACGCGCGCGTTTTTGGTCCTGGCCGCTTCGCGCGAACAGCCTACCGTGTGCGAGAACGCAAGGCGGCCAGCAGTAGTATGCTGTCGCGGCTTTGCCGAGCGGCGTTCCTCGGGCCGCGCATGATCGCCTCCGTGACCTTCACAATGGTGAGGATTGGAAGCGAATGCCGCGCGGCTCTTTTAGGACCCCTTGCCGTCGATCCCGATTTCGCAGGACAGGGATACGCACGCCGGCTTGTGGCTGAAGCTTTGGACGAGGCAAGACATCAGGCACTGAACGTTGTCGTGCTCGTAGGCGACGAGCCCTACTACCGCAAACTCGGATTCAAACCGGTACTCCCAGGCCGGATCGTCTTTCCGGGCCCCGTCGATCCCGTTCGCATCCTCGCCTGCGAACTCGCACCGGGCGTGCTCGACAAAACACGCGGATTGATCACGCCACTCTAAAAAACGCGCGTCCAGAAAACGGAACGTTATCCTTGCGTCAGCCGAAGCTGACAACAAGGTCATTGGGCGCAGCATCAAGCTCCCGCCCTTCGGCGGCAAACTTGATCGCCCCGTCTTCCTTGATCACAAGAACGATAAAGCGATCCGCCTCAAGCCCGTGCTTGAATTCCTCAAAGCTGAACTGCTCGCTAATCCTGGACGCCGTGAAACGCCCCCCCGCCATCGCCGCAGCGTTCAGATCCCCAAAACTGTGCCCTTTGTCGAAAAGCACCTTCCCACCATGATTTCCGGCAGCGCCCTGTTCGCCAGGTGCGCGATCACGAGGATAAAACGCAAAGATGTTGTTGCGCCCAAACTCATACGTAAAATCGTTACAGACCAGCGTGTTGTAAGCGTCGTTGTCGGTCCCAGCCACCAGATACGTAAACGCGTTGAGATCCAGCGTATGTTCTGCCGTCTCGGATAGAATATCCCCGTAGAAGACCGGAATGTTCGCGTCCTTGGGCCCGCGCAAATTGATCCAATTGTTGTCGGCGATAATTACCGGGATATCCATTTCTTTAAGCTTTGCCGCAAGTCCCGTCGTCCAGCTACCCCCACCGACAAAGAGCACACCATTCGCCCCGCGAGAGGCCAGACCAAGCCGCCGCGCCAGCGGGCCGATTGTAAACCCATGCAAAACCACCGTCGAAAACACGAGCGCAAACGTAATGGCCGTCATTTCCCGTCCACCGCTCAACGAAATCTCATGCATCGCTTCGGCGAAATAAGTCGCAACGGCCACGGCAACGACACCACGAGGCGCAATCCAGCCAATGAGCGTCCGCTCCTGCCAAGTCAAACCAGCACCAAGGGTGGCGATCCACGTGGTAAGCGGCCGCACAACAAACAGCATGACCACGACGAAGGCGGCCGCCCGCCAATCAAGCGCGGCAATGACCGACTCGTCGATCGTCGCGGTCAATAGGACGAAGACGCCCGAGACCAGAATGACCGTCATGATCTCCTTGAAGCGTTTGAGCTCGCCGAGACTCGCAAGGCGCGAATTACCGATGGTCAATCCGATCACGGTGACAGTGAGCAGACCGCTCTCCTCAAGAGCCAGGTGCGAGAAGGCATACGCACCAAGGACCGTAACCAGTAGGACCGGTGCCTTGAGATACTCGGGCACCAAGCCCCGATTGAACAAAGCGACGATTATTCTGCCAAGGACAAAGCCTCCAATGAGGGCCACGGCCAGTGCGATGGCAATCTCGTAGATGAGATGCTCCGTCGATCGCCCAAGTTGCTCGACAACGAAATACTCAAACGCAAGGACCGCGAACAAAGCCCCGACCGGATCGTTTATGATGGCTTCCCAGCGCAACAGCGAAGCCGGCCGCGACTGCAATCGAGCCTGCCGCAACAACGGCATAATGACGGTCGGCCCGGTGACGACAAAGATCCCGCCAAGAATGATAGACGCTGGCCAGCTCAGTCCGGCAACATAATGTGCGGCCGCCGCGCCCAGTCCCCATCCAATTGGCGCACCGATCAAAACAAGCCGACGTACCGCAGTCGACGTATGCCTGATTTCTTGAAAACTAAGCGTAAGGCCGCCCTCGAAAAGTATGATCGCAACTGCCAGCGCAATCAGCGGATTGAGGAGCGAACCGAAATCGCTTCGTGGAACGACAAACCCAGTTATTGGCCCAAGAACCAACCCTGCTGCCAGCAACAACACAATCGCGGGAAGCCGCAATCGCCACGCTAACCACTGCGCGCCGATACCTGCAAGACCGACCGCAGCGATCTTAAGAACAAACGATTCCATGTAGTTTCCCCCGGCTCCCTAAACCGCCAACGATCAGGATAGTCGGTTCCCGACCGAACCGTCCAGCAAGATCAGGAAGCCACCTGTAATGCCGCAAGAGCAGGCGCAGAAACGTCACGGCGTCCAGCGCAACATGGCGTCAAACAATCGATTTCTTTGACGGACGGAATGCGAACCGGAGTGAGGCTCAATCGTTTCGTCACAAAAGAGAAAAGCGTGTGACCAATTGATCTGGTCACACGCTTCAACTCATAGCGAAATCGAGTCCGGAGCCTGAGTAGCTCCGGCCTAATCAGAAGCTTTTGCGAATAACGTTATCCGCCCCAAAGCGGAACCGCGTGCTGGCCGGCCGCGACGCCCCACTGGTCACGGTCGCGATGGAATCGAGCGGGAACGCATCCACGTCCGCGTCAGGCCGCGAGAGATAGAACTCCGCATGGTATAACCCTTCCGCTTCTTTCTGCGTAGGATCGATACCGAGCTCGCTCAGTCTTTGCAGCACGTTCTGACATTCACCTTCCGATTCAAAGCGCCGCTGTACGAATGTTACACCCTGAAGCTTCTCGGTGACCAAGCCAGAACGCTCAAGCAGAGCTTCAATGGGATTGTAAGGGAACATCCGCAACACGAACGAAGCGACCCATGGCGCGGGCTCCCCGATCGCTTCCATCATCTTGCCGAGCGTGCGCTCGGTAACGTACCCGATACTCCCGGTGGAAATGATCAGATCAACGCCCTTGAGTAGCTCTTTTGCTTCTTCTGGAATCGACGAAAGCTCAAAGTTGCCCGGGATTGCCGCATCAATCAGCCCGACCTTGCGCGCGTACTCGAGCGCCGGCGCCGAAATATCACAGCCAATAATCTCAATGTCGTGCCGCGGCCAAGACCGGAAATAGTTGCGATCGAGCATAATTAGCTCTGCCGTGGACAAGCCTTCGGCTTGCATATCTCCATATCTTTGCGCCATGCGCTGGATATCCAGCGGAAAACGAATGAGTGCCGCATTGTTCCCATAGCTGCACCCGACATCGAGCACGCGAATTGGCCGATCGAGTTTTTCCTCAAGCGCCGCAATCGTGTTGCCGAAGATTCCCTTGGCGAGATCCGGGATGATGTAGTCGAGCCCGTAGAGAACGCGATAGTACTCGCGCGGGTCGGGCGACGTATAAATCCCGTCGAAATTTGCCTTGCCCGTGTTGATCTGACCGAAGTCAGGCATCTTTCTCTTTGTCGACGTCATTTCTCTGTCTCTCGAACAACAATCAAAATTCAGTGCGCGTAGTGCGCGGCGCAACATCACATATAGCCCCTCACGTCACAACCCGTGGCCGCATTCATGCCGCAACAGATGTCGTGTTCGCAGGCGTTGGTTGGTGTTCTAACTGTCTGGATCGTTAGACGAAGTCGCAGAACGTGCAAGCACACCTGCACGGCGCGACGATTTTGTTTTTCGAGGTGCAACTCTGAACGCTTTTACTTTCTCAACAGCAACGCGCCGGCGGAAGCGAGAAGCGACAGTTCTCAAACGAGATGGACATTGCATACTGGCCATCGCATTTAACATTCTTCGCTCACCTTCCCCTGTCACACTTTCAGCTCGCAATCTTTGTTCAACGAACTCCAATGAGCGGCGATGCCCGTGCGTCGCACACAGCGACATGGCAGATGCCGATCTTTGGCATTTGTGCAATGAGCGCAGCCAGCGCAGGGCAGGTAATGGGACCACTTCAATGTGTTTCCACGTCGAGCCCGTACGTTGAAGGCGAGCTGGGAACACAATTAGCTAGAAGTCGGCACCTACCCTAGATCGTTGCAACAAAGACGGCTGCCCCCGCACATTGGCGGAAACGGCCTGCGAACCTCCACCCTCAGCGCAAGGCCGAGCGGCGAAGGAAAAAACCCGTACCCGTTCGGGTACGCCGTCTCCACGGAATGGCTGACCGGGGTCTGTACCCGGCAACCTCAGCATCGGAACTCAGGCACGCACAACTTGCGCGGGTCCTCCGATGCAAACCTCAACGTGCCCTTCCGCTAACACTGACGATGGGCCCGAAGCCCGGCAACGTCCCGCGGTCCGTGAGGTTCATCCGCACCTATTCTATTCCAGATCGTGGCGCCAAAGGCCAATCCACGACGGGTCGCAGTGACGATAGGCGCTATCCACAGGGGGAGACAGTCCGATTCCCCACCTAGGAAGAATTTCTAAGTAGAATTACGTAATCATGACGTGTAGGATAGTAACATCGCTCCCGCGCTCAAAATTTCGCATGCAAAAACAGGGGGTTGGCGGAGAGGAGGCAGAGATCTCAGTTACAGACCGAAGGGCGCGCCAAGGGTTAAGAATGCCAAGCATAGGAAAATAGAGGTTGGCAGAAATCATCTCCATAATTGACGACGAAGCCTCGGTACGTGATGCCGTGTCCCAACTTCTGGAGACGCAGGGATACGAAACGGCTGGCTACGAAAGCGCCAACGCCTTCCTATCCGCCCCGTACTCACCAGGTTGCATCGTTAGCGATATTCGGATGCCGGAGACCAGCGGTCTGGACCTGCTGCAATCCCTTCAGGAGGCCGGTGATCCCCGTCCGATCATTTTATTGACCGGCAACGGCGACATGGAAGTTGCCGTCCAGTCGCTAAGGCTGGGTGCCTTTGATTTCATCGAGAAGCCCTTCCGTAGCAACCGCCTTGTCGAAAGCGTCAGAGCGGCCCTTGCGTCGACGGAAAACGCACTGCCCAACAAGATCGACGCCGGCGAGCTGAAGGCCCGCTACGAATCATTGTCTGAGCGTCAACGGGATACCATGCGGCTTCTGATCCAGGGCCTTTCCACGAAAGAAATCGCGCTCCGTCTCGGCATCAGTCCACGGACTGTCGAAATACACCGCACCTGGGTTATGACAAAAATGTCGGCCCGCACGGTCGTCGACCTCGTTCGTATGGGAATGTCTTTAGAGACCAATTGACCCGCCGCCCCAATACCCGCACACATCACGCCGGTTGCATCCTGGCATACCACCAATCAGCGTAATCGCCCTCGAGGGAGCACACAGACATGCTTGCCGGACTTATTCTGTTTGTCGGCGTCATTTGCGCAGCCATTGGCGGCGAGTTTTTTGTGCGCGGCACCGTTGGTCTGGCAAAAGCCGCAAAAATATCCCCGGGCATCATAGCCGCCACGATCGCCGCCTTCGCGACGTCGAGCCCCGAGCTAACCATTGCGGTGAACTCGGCGATCGAGGGCAATCCGCAAATCTCTTTGGGCGATGCCCTCGGTAGCAATGTTGTCAATGTTGCACTCGTCCTAGCCGCCGCTGTAACACTTGCGCCAATCGCCGTACCGCGCGGCAGCATAAGGCGTGATTTTCCGGTTGCACTCGTAGCGCCCATCGGTCTCGGCGTCATGTTGATCGATGGCCACCTGTCCCGCTTCGAAGGCTTTGTTCTGCTTGCAGCGTTTGCTGGATGGATTGCGGCCGCAATCGCCGAAGCACGGGCCCAGCGCAGCGCCGCGGGCCAAGTCCTGGGCCAGCCCAATCGGAGCAAAGCCATATTAGAGAGCATAGCAGGATTGGTACTGCTCTTGGTGGCCGGCAAAATGATCGTCGAAGGAGCCAGCGATTTGGCAAAAGCCTACGGGCTCAGCCAGTTCGTAATCGGAGCAACCATTGTCGCCATCGGCACATCTGTTCCCGAGTTGGCAACGGCCCTCATCTCGCGCCTCAGAGGGCATGATGAGGTCGGTCTCGGAACAATTCTCGGCAGCAACATCTTCAATGGGTTGTTCGTCATCGGTGTCGCATCAACGCTGCATCCGTTCGAAATTGGCACCGATGAGATCATACCCTCCCTCGTGCTCGGCCTGACCGCCGTAGCGCTGACCTATCCTTCAAGGTCCGGAGTTATCGATCGCTGGCGCGGGGGAATACTTCTCGCCCTCTACGCAGTCTACCTCACGGCGACTCTGAGCAGCGGTTGAGGGATGGACCAAGGAAGGGCGAAACAGCCCTGATACGATTGAAATACGGATGGTACCGCCTCCCCGGCTCGAACGGGGGACCTCTAGATCCACAATCTAGCGCTCTAACCAACTGAGCTAAGGCGGCTCGCACGACGCGCCGGCAATCGGCACGACCCGGAGCGGACCGGCGCCCGTAATTCACGCGTCCAGCCCAAGCCGTCAAGCAAAATAGTCATTTTGAACCAACGCGCCAACCCGCCACTAGGCAGCAGACGATCGAAGGCAATTCCTCTATAGGCGCACCCTAGAGGTATCGAGCGCCGACAATCGGGGCCTCAGGGTTTCGCGTTCTTCGCCGCCTCGGCCATCAGTTTCCCAAGCTCCTGGGCTTGCCGGGCATACGTTTCCATCTGTTCCCGTGCGTATTTATTCTGAATCTCGACATATTCCTTTAGATCACGGGCCCGGGCTAGATCGCCCGCAAACTTGAAGTTCGCATCGATATTCTCTTCCGCATAGCGCATGGCGCGCGACTGCAGCTCAATAGCGCCCGACGTCAGAACACCCTGAGACTTCGCGAGCATATCTTGAGCCTTATGGGCCATATCCAGAAACTGCCCGTACGCGGTACGCACCTGTTCGACATTGCGTTCTGCCAGTTCGCGGACGGCTTCAGGAATTTCAAACTGCTGTTTGTCGAACATCAACGGTAATCTCCTCATGTGGACAAGCACCGTGCGGCCCGATTGCAGCACGACCACTGAACGTCCCACTGTAGCATTCTTTAATGACCACAATAACGCGGCGTCCAGTCACCAGAAACTACACCCGCCAGCGCACACTCGAAAATACGACGTTTTGAGTATAGCTTACACACCCAAGCTGCTCAATTGAAATGGGTTTATGAGCATGCCTGCCGGAGTGGTCATCCTGACCCAAGATCCCGTGCCCGATGACCTGACGGCCCTACTCGCCGCCAGCACCAACCCCGTTTGGGCCATAGATGCGCACGCAAGACGTGTTATAGCCACCAACCAAGGCGGAGCCGAACGGCTGGGAAAGGCCGGCACGCCCGAAAAAGCGCTCTTCGACGCGGCCCGCGACGTCCTTGCGTCGGCACCCAATACCGAGGAGCGCAGGGATCTCCTGAAGACGTCGCCCGCCCCAACATTGCAGGGCGAAACAACGCGCTGCATCGAAACCGCGTCGTGGCAACTGGTGCCCTTTGCCGCGCCCGGCAGCGGCATTGTCCTGGTGGAGTTCAAAACCGGCCCTCTCGAGCCTGATAATATGGGCGCAATAAGCCGGCGAAAGAGCGGTGCAACATCCCTGCGCGACATTGCCCGCCAGATCCGGGCGGGCCGTGCCGCCCCGGCGCAAACGATCCAACCGCCCGCCCGCAACCAATCCGACGTCCACGCCCACGACCCTGCACGTGAATCCGAAAAGCCAGAGACAGCGCAGAAGCCTGCAAAGCATCCATCGCTGGCACCAGATTTGGCAAGACCAAAAGCCCGGCTCGCACACGAGATCAAAACGCCATTAAGCGCTATCGCGGCAGCCGCCGAGGTCATGCGTGACGAGCAGCTCGGCCCCATGGGAAACCAGCGTTACAGCAGCTATGCAGCCGGAATAGCGCAGAATGCCAAACACGCGCTCGAGATCATCAACCGCATGATGTCAGAAAATGCAGCCGCACAGGCACGTAAGACAGAGCCCTCTGCCGCAAAGGAAACCATCGATCTCAACAAATTGTGCGAGAGCGTCACAGCCCCTCTCGTTCTCGTCTCCGATCGCGCCGGCATTACACTTAAAACACGACCCTGGCATGCCGCCCTGCGGGTGTATGCAGACGCCACCGAAGTGAGGCAAGTGCTCAACAATCTTCTGACCAATGCCATCAAGTTCACGCCCGCCGGCGGCGGCGTCATGGTGTCGACCGGTTTGTCGAAGGCGGGAGACCCAACCATCACCGTTCGGGACGCCGGCCGCGGAATGACACGTGCAGAAATCGCACGCGCTCTTGATAAAGATGACCCACCGCCGCCCGCGAACCGCGAAGGCGGAGGATTGGGACTTGGCCTACCCCTTGTACGGAGTCTCGCCGAAGCAAATGGCGCTGAAATCTCCATTGACAGCATTCTTGGAAAAGGAACGAGCGTAACTCTGATTTTTCGCAACAACCGAAGGGACAATTGACGTTTCAATCATCCTCCTGCACAGGTGCCGTCTCATCAACGGCCCATCAAGTTTTTAATTAGAGAATTTCCAATCTGCTCGCATCGTCGCACGTTTCTTGACGCAACATCATCCCGCTGCTCTAGTCGCGCGCACAAACGTCAAAAGCACTCCGAAGACGAAACTCACAACACAATACCTGGACTTTGAATCCTGGATATTGGAGGACCTTATGCAACGCCCGACAATGCATCGTGTGATCCGCAGCATCGTTTGCTTAGCATATACTCTTGCCGCGCTAGCGGCAGCGCCGCAGAACGTCGCGCACGCCGACGAGGTCAACGTCTACAGCACGCGCGAGCCCAACCTCATCAAACCGATACTCGCCGCTTTCACCGAAAAGGAAGGCGTGAAGGTGAGGTTCATCTTCGCGAAAGATGGATTGATTGAGCGCATGGCGGCAGAAGGATCCAACAGCCCTGCCGACGTTCTGCTAACCAACGAGTTCGGCCTCATGACACGGGCAAAGTCCAAGGCTGTCACACAAACACTCGTCGATCCCAGCATTAATGACCGCCTGTCCGCCGCTCTCCGCGATCCCGAAGGTCACTGGTTTGCCCTCACGCGGCGCGCACGCGTGGTCTACGCATCAAAAGACCGCGTCAAGCAGGATCAAATCACTTACGAAGAGCTTGCCGACCCCAAGTGGAAAGGCAAGATCTGCATCCGCTCCGGGCAACACACCTACAACATCGCATTGATCGCATCGATGATCGCCCATCTTGGCGAAGAGAAAGCAGAGACCTGGCTCCAAGGTCTCAAGCACAACCTTGCGCGCAAACCAGCCGGCGGCGACCGCGAAGGCGTGCGCGACGTCATGGCAGGCCTCTGCGATCTCGCCATAGGAAACACCTACTACATGGCCGCCATGCTTAAGAACCCCAAGCAGAGGCCTTGGGCGGAAGCGGTAAAGCTCGTTTTCCCCAACGCCAATGATCGGGGCACACACGTCAACATTTCAGGCATGTCGCTCGCGGCCCACGCCCCCAACAAGGCAAATGCTGTCAAATTGATGACGTTCCTTCTGACACCAGAAGCGCAGGCGCTATATGCGAAGGGTAACGGCGAATATCCCGCCGTCGAGGGTGTTGCATCCACCGAATTGGTCGAAAGCTGGGGCAAGCTCAAGCCCGACGCCTTGCCTCTCAGCAAGATTGCCGAGTTCCGAAAAAAAGCATCAGAGCTCGTCGACAAGGTAAAATTCGATTTGGGTCCCAATTCCTGACCTGCCGATACCCGCACCTCTGAGACTCAAAGAAGAGCGACGGCAACCGCCGTCGTACGGTCGATGAACTGGAAAGCGTCTATGGCACGAACCCTCTCGCCCCTCGATCCACGCATGCCCCGCCAGACCAAACGGCCCGAACGTCTGGTCGGTGTTTCATTCAGGCGGGCCTATTCCAGCCTCGCCGCCGGTGATAAAGTCGCAAGGGCTTTCACACATCACGAATTTTGCGACGCAGCGGGTCCAGCTGCGGCCGACCGCCTTCTCGACGGCATCTGCCGCTTTGCAGGAGCCATACACCGTAGCGCTGGAAGAAACATCGAAACACTGCCACCCGGCTGCCCCGGCTTTTGCCGCGACGAATGTCTTGCCATATCGATTGTCGCCGCCAGCCAGCACGGCGCGTGCCCGACGTTACGGGCCTGCGCATTTGCATTGCTCGAATCGAGCGTGATCGATCTCACCATTGACGAAGCCGGCCGGTTCGCCCGCGATCTGACTGCCGCAGGCCAAACGTTATCCCTCGACTCGGTCTGCAATGCGGTAGCCTTGACGGCGCCCTTGGCTCGGCGCCCCTCCTGATACCATGCCTGGCTGTGCGACTTGACGCCGCGTGCAGCCATGGCATTGGTGGAATGATTATGACCGCTCAAACGCCACACTCATTGCTGCGTCCCGATCTCCGCGACATCGTCAAAGCTGTCGCCGGAATGCCCGGTCGCGTTTCCCATTGGCGCGCACGGCGGCGTTCGTCTCCGGTGTGGACCGTCACCGTTGCTGTCATACTGAGCGTGATGCTCTTGCCGATTTTCGCAATCATTTGGATCGCACTCGGAGGAAGCACGGCCGGTAGCTCCGTCCTCTCCAACCCAATTCTTCCGGAGTCCATATCAGCGACCCTGACGTTGGCCGCCGGCCTCGGCGTCGTGACTCTTATCATCGGGACAACAACGGCTTGGATCGTCACCATGTATCGCTTTCCAGGACGCGCGGCGATCGATCGGCTTCTTGTCCTGCCGCTCGCCATACCGACCTATATTGCCGCATACTGTTATGCCGACCTTCTCGACTACGCCGGTCCCGTACAAACCTCCTTGCGGCACCTCTTCGGCTGGCAAAGCCCCTCGGATTATTGGTTCCCGTCCATTCGCACTGAAGCGGGAGCGATTTTCGTCATAGCAGCCGTGCTGTACCCTTACGTATATCTCACCGCACGCGCGAGCTTCGTACAGCAATCCATCTGCGTCCTGGAAGTAGCACGCACACTCGGGCGCACACCGATGGGCGCGTTTTGGTCGGTCGCACTGCCCCTGGCCCGCCCCGCGCTCGCCGCTGGCACCGCTCTTGTTCTGATGGAAGGCCTCAACGATCTCGGTGCCGTCCAACACTTGGGCGTACCGACACTAACCGCGAGCATCTACGCGACCTGGCTTCAACGATCCGATTTGGCAGGCGCTGCCCAGCTTGCCCTCATAACGTTAGGCTTCATCGCCCTCATTCTTGCGGCCGAGCGCTTCGCACGCGGAAAAGCCCAGAGCCATCATACCACCGGACGCTATCGATCCATACCTTTCCAAGACATCGAGGGTTGGAGAGGATACATCGTGGCGGCAATCTGCCTACTCCCGTTCTTATTTGGGTTCGCGCTGCCGATCCTCGTTCTTCTCAGCAACGCATTTCATCATCACGACGTAATAGATCTGACTGAATTTCTCAGAGCGGCGGGCAACAGCATCATGCTCGCGGCGATTGCTGCCACCGTCGCCGTGACCATCGCTCTGGTATTGGCCTACGCACGCCGCGTCGCCGCGAACGGTTTCACACGCCCGGCCGTTAGACTCGCCGGACTTGGTTACGCAGTGCCGGGAACTGTCTTGGCGGTCGGATTACTTCTCCCTCTCTCCTCATTCGACAACAGCGTTGACGCGCTCGCACAGGATTGGTTCGGCGTGCGTACAGGCCTCCTGCTCTCCGGCTCAATCTTTGCGCTGACCCTCGCCTATGTGATTCGTTTCCTTGCAGTGGCGCATGGCGGTATAGACGCCGGCCTCGAGCGCATCTCGCCAAACCTGGACGCCGCCGCGAGAGCCTTGGGCGAAACCGCATTAAGCGCACTGCGCCGGATTCATCTCCCCCTCATTATCCCGGCACTCAGCTCCGCTGGCCTCCTTGTCTTCGTCGACGCCACAAAAGAGCTTCCAGCCACACTCCTCCTGCGCCCCTTCGATTTCGAAACATTGGCAACGCACGTTTACGGTCTTGCAGCTCTGGAACGCTTCGAAAGTGCGGCACCCGGCTGTTTGGCAATCGCTCTTGTTGGGCTCTTGCCCGTCCTCCTGCTCCACAAAGCGGTTGCCGGCGGGCGCGCGGGCAGCCGAAACGAAAGCATGCCCAACACGCCCATCCACACATGATCAAGATCAAGTTGAACCTCGATCTTGTGGGAACGCACATATACCATTGACACGTCTGTATAGAAGCACAGTGAGAAGCGTAATCAGACGCGTGGTGGCTGTTGCACCTTCTGGATGCATCACGTAAATTGGCACCGCTGGACATTGCGAACAGCACGGCGGCACGCCATGCTGATGGCGACCGGGCTGACGAATTACACAGCGATCAACTGGGCATCACTCCTGCGGCTTCGACGATGAAGAAAAACCGTTCTCGCCTACGCCGTATCCTTGCCCTCGCTACGGGCGCAAGCGTCGCTGCACTTGCAGGCTGGCTCATTGTGGCTCCAGGAACGTTGAAAGGATTTCAGCTGCCGGACAGAAGCCGGTTCGCGTATTCGGGACCGTCATTTACAGTGGATCGGCCTGTTGTACTCGTACACTCACCGCGTCTGATCCTTAGACGCGGGACGATCAGGCTAAACCCGGAAACCAATTTCTTGCTTGGCCTCTTTGGAGTTGGCAAAAGTGACGGCACTGAAGTCTCCGGCGGACGCGCACCGCTCGAACTCGATGGCGGCCGCCTCACACTCGTCTTGTCTCAGCCCCCAAAACAAGGAGATCACGCCAAATCCGGAACATCAGAAATTGTCGACCCCCTAATCGTTGCACTTTCGCAGCTAAGCTTTGAATCCCTGGCACTTCGCAACTGCTCACTCACGATAAAAAGGAACGCCTCGAACGACTCGTTTCAGGATCTAAACGCCCTGCTCACAAGAATTGGGGATTCCTCATCATTTACCGTCGAAGGCTCCGCCCGGCTACGAGACCAAACGCTTAATTTCGACACATCAATACGCCCCAAAAAGAAGTCTGACGGCCGGAAGTACCGGCTCCGCGGCGAGGTAACCAGTGACCTTCTCACCGCATCCTTCGACGGCCAGCTCGACACCCGCGATCCAATCGCCTTCAACGCAAAAAGAACTGAACTGTCCGTGACCGACCTCCGCGCAGCGGCACAATGGCTGGGCACGCGCTGGCCAGAAGGCGACGGCTTGCGTAACTTCCACGCACAAGGGCCCATGACGTGGAATGATGGCCGGCTATCATTCGAACGCGCGCAATACAGTATCGACGAAAGCTCCGGCAGTGGCGCACTCTCCGTGAGCCTCACCACGGGTAGTCCGGTCATACAAGGTACGGTCGCCTTCGAATCTCTTGAGATTGCGCCATACCTCAACCTCAAGTCCCAAGATCAGCAGCCATTTCTTTTGAGCGGTATCTTTCCCGCAATTGCCGAAACGCGTGGCTCCGCAGCGCAGTCTATAATTACCGAGGTCGATGCAGATCTGCGCATTTCAGCAGCAAAGGTCACGGTGAATGGCGCACACATTGGCCGGGGGGCAGCAACGCTGGGAATCAAGGATCGGGTCCTGCGTGCCGACTTTGCCGAAGTCGCGCTAAACAGCGGCGGCACCGGCAGCGCCAATTTGCAGATCGACATGAAAACGAGCACACCTCAGGTGAGTTTGCGCAGCAAGCTTTCAGAGATCGACGTTGGCAGCGCCCTTGAATCGGCATCCGGACATACCGTCCTCGAAGGCCATGGAACAATCGACGCCAATCTTACGGGCCAGGGACGCTCAAGTCGCGAAATTATCGCGTCCCTCAATGGAGACCTTTCGATCGCCCTTCCGGCGGGCGGCACCCTGACCTTCGACATCGAAGGTTTGCGGGAACGAGCAGCCAACGCACCCGTCCAAGGTTGGGACGAAACATCCTCCATGCGGACCCCACTCAAGAGCTTGAGTTCAAAGTTCACAGCAAAGGATGGGACCTTTACGGCCACCGAGTTTGCGGCAACGACACCGAAAGGCGCGCTTACCATGTCCGGTACGTTCCGACCATCGGTCGACAATGTTGAGCTCACACTTGGCGAACCAGCAACACAACAGCAAGGGTCGGCTGAACCCCAGCGGCAGCACGTCACGATCCGCGGCTCATGGCTTGGGCCTGAAATCCGCCAACTCCCCCATGCAGAATCTCCGCCGCCACGTTGACGTTCCCAAAATCGCGACCGCACGGACCGCATCAAAGCCGAACAGATAGCCACGGTCGCAAGCCTTCCGGGCACGCGCCAAACAATAAAGTCGTACACACCATTTGCGAATTCGCCCAAGTGACGCCACATGACCCCCACACGACCCAAGTATGTTGGTAGTCCGTGACGCGCTAACGAAAGCACCGGCACCTAATAATACTTTCCTGCCGTGTCAGGTCCCATGCTTCTATTGAGATGGCAGCAGGAACGACAGCAAGTGATTGGAGACTTCGCAACGTCTGCCGACGCAACAGGTAACTCAATCGGAACCGAGAAGGAATGCGAGTGATGACCAATTCAAAGCTGATCGCAGCGCTAACCGGACCGCTCCTCGTAGCCATGGGCGCAAGCGCAATCCTAAACCAGGACATGTTTCCCAAGCTCGCCCAAGAAACCGGGCTCATCTTCCTAACGGGAATTCTCCTGTTGTTGGCGGGTCTTGCCATCGTGCGCGTACACAACATTTGGAGTGGCGGATGGCCCGTCGTCATTACCGTCCTAGGCTGGCTGGCCGTGGCAGGCGGCGTCGCGCGAATGTTATTTCCACAGATGGCAGCCACGATCATAGACGCGGTCGGACCCTCGACGACTCTGATTGTCATACCCGGACTCGTGATGATCGGGCTCGGTCTCTTCCTGTCACTCAAGGGCTACGCATCCGACTAGAACGCCTGGGCTATGTCGACACGATCAACCAGGTGCGCCCAGCGGTGCCCGGCGGCGCACCCAGCGCGCGCACCTGAAATGCATGGCGCGGCCTCGACGTACTAGCCAAGTTCGACGCCGCGCATGAAACAAACTGTGAACCCTGCTCCGAATATTGGTCACCAGGCCATGGCCCCCAAACCAAAAACGAGCTAACAAAGATCAGCAACAGGAGGATACTGCAATGCAGCATTTGCGGACGCGGAGCCTTGTCAGCGTTTGTGTCGCCACTGCGTTATTGCTCGGCGCGTCGGCAGCGTCAGCCGGCGGCCCGTCCTACGCCAAGGTCACCACTTCAACGTCACCGTCCATGCTCCAGCACGTGGGCGACAGAACCGACTATGGCTGGCACAACTCTAAACGGCGCTACCGCCACGACAAAGGCAACGTCGTCGTTGAGGCCCCGTTCACCTACGTCGAAACGGGCCGCCATCGCCACACAGCCGTTGATGCTCCCTTCACCTCAGTGCGCGTCGGCCGGCGCGGGGTCTGGGTGCGAGCACCATTCGTCGACATTTACGTGCCACACTGATCACATCTTGCCTTATGCTCATTCCGGACCGGCGCCCGCGGGGGCGCCGGTTCAGTTATGGGAGACCGAATAATGCGAAACCTCAGGATTCTCGCATCTCGACATAATTTGTCCAAGGGCTCATGATCCGGTTCGGTTCTATGGAGTTCACGCGTAACTAAGGGGAGATCATCCGTGTTTGGCCGTACAAACCCATCTGATCCGGGCCTGCCGAAACCCGCACCTTCGCCGGCACAGGGGTCCG
Source organism: Hyphomicrobium sp. (assembly GCA_965222835.1). Taxonomy (GTDB): domain Bacteria; phylum Pseudomonadota; class Alphaproteobacteria; order Rhizobiales; family Hyphomicrobiaceae; genus CBDCUQ01. The sequence continues at coordinate 344,735 of CBDCUQ010000004.1, read as the reverse complement.
CCCCTAACGGCCCACCCGGCAAAGGTTCGCCTTTCGGAGCCGCTTCCGTCATGACGTCCTCCGTCATCGGCACCGATCTGACCATTCTGGGCGAAAAGATCACCATCATCTCGCAGAACAAACTGCAGATCGACGGCGACGTCCGCGGCGATATCAACGGAAAGCAGGTGATTATCGGGGAAGAAGGCTCGGTGATCGGAACCGTGTCTGCCGAAAGCATCGAAGTCAAAGGCGGCATCCGCGGTGCCATTCGCGCAGGCAACGTAACCCTGCACCCAACCGCAGAGGTCGAAGGCGATATCCTCCACCAGACGCTCGCCATTTCCGAGGGCGCCCAGTTCGACGGTCGCGTTCGGCGCGCAAAAGAAGGCAGCGACCTGAAACCCAATTTGGATGTCTCGACATTTCCTTCGAATTCGGAACCAACCGAACCACCCTCGATCGGCTAGATCGACCAGCACGGCAAATAGGAACGGCGCCCCTGAGACAAAGGCGCCGTTTTTTTTATCTCCTAACAGTCAGAACCGCCGCCGACGCGGACTGTGGACCGGGGCACACGCGATGTGGACCCGGATATCGTGCCCAATAATGCTGCAGACGTAGCGCTTATAGTTCGGATTGTTGCGAATGGCCGAATCCGATGTTTTGAGGCCGTATTCACGTGCCACCTGCGCGAGATATTTATCTTGGCAATAGGGCGTCGAGAGCAGGCTGCCGCCGACTTTCTGAAAACCCTTCTTGCAAACGATACGGGCTTCTGCCGTATCAGGAGTAAAGACGAACGCCGCCAGGCCACTGACAAGCGCCGCAAAGACGGCCGATTGTTTCATGATGTGCCTCCATTAACGAGCCCGAGGATACCACGGGACCCCGGGGTCCCTTTGATCGCCCGAACAAGCCCTTGGACGAGAACGATATGCCAATTACGCACCGGCACAGCCTGAGTTTTTGCCGGCAACGCATTTGTGAACGCCGCAATCACAACCGCGACCCGGTGCCTGCCCCGCGAACCCCTTGGGCACCTTGCGAGAAGAGCACGGATTGCCGGTTCCCACCCGTGAGGCCGCGCCAGGCGCGCAGCGGCCACGCCAATATTCGTGCTACAATATTACACTTTGGCAAGAATGCGCCCATCCGGCCTTGTTCCTCTTGCATCCGGCCGTGCCTTCGCTACGTTCCGGCCCGCGCACCCCTCCAAATTGGCCGCATGCGGTCGATGGAACCGTGAGAGCCCCGTCCGGGAACGCGGCGCGCACTACGCTAGGGAGATGATGTGACATGACCGTGCTGGTCAAAGCATCGGGCTTGAGAAAGGTATTCGGCAACGCCATCGTGGCGGTCGATGGTATCTCGCTCTCGGTGAAAAAAGGCGAAGTCCTGGGTTTCCTCGGTCCGAACGGCGCCGGCAAATCCACAACAATGAAAATGCTCACCGGCTTTCTCGAGCCGACGGCCGGACAAGCAAGCATCTGTGGCCACGACATCCAGGATGAACCGAAACGCGCCAAGTCGAACGTGGGCTATCTTCCGGAGGGCGCCCCCGCGTACGGCGAAATGACCCCCGCCGGCTATCTCGACTTCATATCGGAAATCCGCGGTTTCACGGGGAACGAGAAAACCACCCGCATCGCCGCCGCCGTCGACAAGGCCGGTCTCCATGGAGTCCTCGGTCAACGCATCGAAACCCTGTCGAAAGGCTACAAACGTCGCGTCGGAATCGCCCAGTCCATCCTGCATGATCCAGCCGTACTCATAATGGACGAGCCGACCGATGGTCTCGATCCCAATCAGAAACATCACGTCCGCAACCTCATCCGCGAGATGGCGGAAGACAAAGCCATCATCGTGTCGACCCACATTTTGGAAGAGGTCGAGGCCGCCTGCACACGCGCCGTCGTCATCAACAAAGGAAAAATCGTCGCCGACGGCACGGCAGACGATCTGATGCGCCGCGTACCTTATCACGGTGCTGTCGCCGTGCGCGTGGCCGATGCCAAAGCCGACACCACGAAGAATGTGCTCGCCGCGATTGGCGACGTCGCCAAGGTTGAGATTGTCTCCAAGACGGATGGCGCCACGCAGATCCGCGCGATACCGCACAACAACAAGGCCATTGCGACCGACGTAGCTGCCAAGCTGCGCGAGGAAAACGTCCCTGTTGAAGAATTGTTCGTCGAACGCGGAAAACTGGACGATGTGTTCCGTCAGATCACATCAGGGGAGGACGCAAGCCATGCATGACATCCTGCGCAACGTTTGGATCATAGCAAAGCGCGAGTTCGCGGCCTACTTTGCAACACCGCTCGCTGGTGTATTTTTGACAATCTTCGTCGCACTGACCGGCGCCTTCGCTTTCTACATCGGTGACTTTTTCACCCGCGGACAGGCCGACCTCTTCCCCTTTTTCGCCTACCACCCCTGGCTCTACCTAATCCTGGTGCCAGCAGTGGCAATGCGGCTGTGGGCGGAAGAACGTAAGAACGGAACAATCGAGCTCTTGATGACATTGCCGGTCTCGCCCGCAGAGGCCATTCTCGGCAAGTTCTTTGCCGCCTGGGCGTTTGTCGGACTGGCGCTGATCCTGACGTTTCCCATCTGGATCACGGTCAACATCCTCGGCGATCCCGACAACGGCATCATCCTGACGAGTTATCTCGGCAGCCTACTCATGGCGGGGGCCTTCCTGGCCATCGGCTCCTTCATCTCCGCGCTTACGAAGAACCAGGTAATTGCCTTCATCCTGGCCGCAACCGTCTGCTTCCTCTTCGTCATGAGCGGGCTCGAGCTCGTCCAGAATGCGCTACGCGCATGGGCACCCGAATTCGTCTCATCGGCTGTTTCGGCAATGAGCTTCCTGTCCCACTTCGAACGCATCACGCGGGGCGTCATTAGCCTGCAATCCGTGATCTTCTTCGTATCCCTCATTGCTTTCGCCCTTTTCGCCAACGCGATTGCCGTTGACCAAAAGAAGGCCGCTTAAGCACGCAGGAAATGAGCGAGTAAGAAAGAATGAAAAACCTTCTCGATCTTGCCAAGACGTACATCGACGGCGCATGGCACTGGCTCATCGGACAGAGTTCCGGAATGAGCCGGCGGGCCCTTGGCTGGGGCGGCCTGGCGCTCGCCGCCATCATCCTCCTTTCGGTCAATCTTTTTTCTTGGGCAACCTTCCGCGGCCTCGACGTGGACATGACCGAGGATCGCCTCTACACGATTTCACCGGGCACCAAACAGATTCTCCAAAACATCGACGAGCCAATTTCTGCGCGGCTCTACTTTTCGCGCAAACTGGGCGAAGTCGCCCCCTCTTACGCCGGCTACTACGACCGAGTGAGAGCCCTACTCGAACGTTACCGTGATCTGTCCGGTGGCAAATTTCAGGTCACAGTTCTCGATCCTGAACCGTTTTCCGAAGCCGAGGACCGCGCCGTCGCAGCGGGCCTGCGCGGCATTCGCCTCAATGCGGAAGGTGAGGTCGGATATCTCGGGCTCACCGCAACCAACTCGACGGACAACGAGGAATACATTCCGTTGCTCTCTCCCGACCGGGAATCCTATCTGGAATACGACGTCACGAAGATGGTCTACGCGCTTGCCAACCCGAAGAAACGGGTCGTCGGCCTAATGACGGCATTGCCACTCGACGGCGGCACGCTGCCACCCAACATGGCCATGGGACAACAAGCCCAGCCCTCGCCGCCCTGGCTTATCATGGATCAAATCCGCGAGTTCTTCGAGGTCAGAAAAATTGAGCAGGATGCCGACGACATTCCCCAAGGCATCGACGTGCTCATGGTCGCGCAGCCTATGGAGCTGACGCCACAGGGTGCGTATGCCATAGACCAGTACGCATTGAAGGGCGGCAAGGTCCTCTTCTTTATCGATCCGGTGGCCGAATCGGCGCAGATGACGATCATGTCAAAAGGCGTCAAGGGTCGCATAGAACTTGCCAAGCTCTTGAAGAACTGGGGCGTCGCCTTCAACGCCAAAGAGGTCGCAGCCGACATCAAGAACGCACGGCGCGTTCAATTCGGCGGCCGCGGTGCCCAACAAGGCATGGTCACAGACTTTGTCGGCTGGCTTGCCTTGACCAGCGAAGCCATGAACCAGAACGACGTCCTTTCCAATGGCATCGAATCCCTACACATCGCGTCTGCGGGCGTCCTCACGAAGACTAAAGAGTCAAGCGTGGACTTCGCTCCGATCATTCAGACGTCCAGCGAAGCCATGAAGATCAGCACAAGAAAAGTGGGTTTGGGCGCCGACCCCGTCGGACTACTTAAGGACTACAAACCGGGCGGCAAGCCCCTGACGATCACCGCACGCCTTTCGGGCGAGGTCAAATCTGCATTTCCCAACGGACGGCCGTTCGAGGAGGACAACTTAGTCGACAGCACGAGTGACGGAACCAGTACAAGTGACAACAACGCAGCTGCCACCGATGCAAAGACGAGCAACGAAAAGAAGGCGCCGAAGCCCACGGCAGAAGCCCTTAAGGGACACATCGCATCCGGGCGTATCAATGCCATCGTCATCGGTGATAGCGACATCCTGGCAGATCGCTTCTGGGCCCGCACACAGCAGATTATGGGACAGGACGCCATCATCCCCACGACAAACAATGCATCCTTCGTCGTTGGCGCACTCGAAAACCTGGCAGGTAACGATGCCCTGATCGCGCTCCGCGGCCGCGGTGTGCGCGAGCGGCCCTTTACCCTTGTTGATGAGATCCGCCGCGAGGCCGAACGGAAGTTCCGTGAGAAGGAAGATACGCTCACTAAGAAACTCAAAGAAATTCAGAACGATCTCGCAAAACTCGAGAAAACGAGCGAGGACAGAGCGACAATCGTCACGGAGCAAGAGCAAGAAACGATCAGCAAGTTCCGAACCGAAATGCTGAAGACGCGCCGCGAGCTGCGTAACGTTCAACTCGCACTCCGTCATGACATCGACAACCTCGATGCCTGGCTGAAATTTGCCAACATCGCACTCGTACCTATTCTACTCGGCTTTGCCGGTCTTGCATGGTCGATTTGGCAACACCGCAAACAGAAGACAAACTGATGATCAAGGGAGTCAAAAACACATGAAACCCCATCAGTTCGCCGCTCTTGCGATCCTGGCAATCATATCATTCGTCGCCGCATTTATCGCCTACTCGGCACAGACCGTTACATCGACGTCCATCCCGCCGGGTGCCAAACTGTTCCCCGGCTTGGCCGCGTCCGCAGCCGGCATAACCACCATCGAAATCTCCCAGGGGCCAAGAACACTCACCCTCGAAAAGAAGGGTGAACAGTGGCTGATCAAAGAGCGAGATGGCTTTCCGGCAAACCCAGATCGCGTGCGTGCCCTACTCTTGAAGCTCACGACGACAGAGCTGGCCGAAGCCAAAACAAAGAACAAGCTCCGTTATCCCATGCTCGAACTCGGGGACCCTAAGAGAGAGAACGCCAATTCCTATCTCATCCGCCTACTCGGCAGCGAGCAAAAACCAGAAGCCGAGATCATCATCGGCAAGACACGCCGCAACGCATTCGGTCCAGGAAAAAATGGCAGCTACGTTCGCAAGACGGACGATCCGCAAACCTGGCTGGTCACACGTGAATTCGAGCTTGGCCTGAAACTCAGAAACTGGGCCCGGGAAAACCTTCTCTCGCTGAAGCCGAAAGAGATTAAGACAGCGACAGTCGAAGTGGCAGGCGAGACGCCGTACGACATCGAGCGCGAGGAAAACCGCCGCAACTTTAGGCTTACGACAATCCCGGACGGCAAGAAAATCCGCTACGAAAACTCGGCCGACGACATTGTTGAGAACTTGAGCAAGTTCAAGATCGATGATGTGCGCAAGGCAAGAGGCGCGGCGTCAGACACAAGCACGGTGAGCAAGGCACGCTTCAAAACCGACAAAGGGCTCGAGATCGAAATAAGCGCACAAAAGGAAACGGATTTCGCCTGGATAAGCCTGACGGCAAAAGGAGAGGGCGAGACCAAAGCCAAAGCCGACAAGTTAAAGGCCCTTGCAGATGGCTGGGAGTTCCGCATTCCTACCAGTCAGTATGGCTATATCTTCAAGAAGTACGCAGATCTCCTGGAAGACAAAACGTCGTAGGGACTGGGTGAAAATCTAATTCTTCTCCCAGTCGCTCTTCACCTCCGTACACTTCGCACCGGTAAAGCTGTTGACGTCGTCAACGACCATCGAGCCCAACACGTTGAGCGTGTTGTCCGTCGCCGTTGCCGTCCACATAATTCCCTTGATCACTTTTGGTCCGTCCACTTTGCCCCAATTCAGGACGGCCTTTACGGCCTTGCCCTTTTCAAAGGTAATCTTCGGCGTCATTTCGAACGAAATGACCGCAGGTTCAGCGCCGTCCCGTTCGACCGTGCAAGCCGCGGCGTGAAGTCCGAAATCCGCTTCGAGCTTGTCCGCCACCAGCGCATTCATTAGCAAATCGCGCTTCGCCTTGACATTGGCCTTGCACACAACGGGACCCCAGGGCCAGGACGCTTTGGCGCGCGCTAAAAGCTTATCGAGCTGCGTCTTGCGAAAGCTCTTAACGATCGCACACGAAACGTCTGTTCCCGGCGTCCGGTTGTGCAGAGCATCGCAAAGAGCAACCTTGCATGCCTTGCGCCCCTCGCGCTCAGCAATTTCTGCGGGCGTCAGCACGATCTTGGACGAAGTCAGCCCCGAATCCGGCCCTGCTCCTTGCGAGTTGGCGACCTGCGTCGCCGCCAAACTCAATCCCGACAAGAAAAGAACAAGGAATTTCAATCTCATAATCATCTCCAGCAGCAGCGCACCGGGCCAGGGCCGCGGCGCGCCCATTCCAATCAAGAGGGCACCCCAAAACTATGTCCTGTTTCCGGCAAGACGGACCGGTGCGGCCGCACGTCGTCCGCATCCCGCTTGATTCAGGTCAACCCGTCACCATATCTCTATTGGATCTCCATAAGGCGCCCACGCCGGGGCCGGGCCTGCAGTAGACCATGAGGTGCTGCCAGCCAATGGAGACGGAAGCAAAGGTCGCTTAACATAAGGACCACAGAACGATGTCACGCATGACCATGCTGTCAAACCCCCTACTTCTCGGCTTCGAGGAGATCGAACGGCTCGTCGACCGCGTCGGAAAGGGTACGGGAGACGGCTACCCTCCGTATAATATCGAGCGCGTCACAGCCGCTAACGGAAACGCTGAGACGCTCCGAATAACGCTAGCTGTTGCAGGATTTGCGCGGGATGACCTCGATATCACTGTCGAGGACAACCAGCTGACCGTCCGCGGCAAAACCCAGGACGACAAGGAGCGAAAATACCTCCATCGCGGAATCGCCGCACGCCAGTTTAACCGCACGTTTGTGCTCGCCGATGGGATCGAGGTCAAAACAGCCGACCTAGCAAACGGCCTATTATCTATCGACCTCGTACGCCATGAGCCGGAACGGCTCGTGCGCAAGATCGAAATCGGATGAACGGAATTCTGGCGGTAGGTGCCGCCAAGCTACAGCAAATCAATACGAATCGCCGGATTATGGGGTGGCATTGGGCAAAGTGAAGCATCACGCTTCCGCCCAGACCCCATGACGCCGGCAAGCCTCGAAAGAGGAGGAGGACGGTCATGAACGAGAATGAAAGCAAGCCAAGCAAGGCTACCGGCACAGCGGACAACACCGCCCCGGTCATGAGCCAATTGGACTTTGCTCAGCTGGGTGGTGGTCACGTCGCCTACATCAAGGTGCTGACCTATGACGAAGCAAAAAAAATGTTCCCCGCCGTTGAAGATCTTCCCGATGGCATCCAACTCTTTGCCCTGCATGCAGCAGACGGCACACCGATTGCGCTTACGGATTCCCGCCAGGCTGCGATGAGCCACGCGATGGAAGGCGAATTGGAGGTCGCTCTCCTGCACTGACGCACACGAATGCACTCTGGTTCGAAGAAAAAGCCCCGGCAACTGCCGGGGCTTTTTGCAGGAAAAGTGAATTGCAGGAGCAAAAGCTCCCTTAACCGCGATAATGCGCAAACTGCCCCTTCGGCCTGAACCGTTCGAGATAAGCCGGAACGATCGCATCCACGCTGTGCGGCCGTGACACGCCAAGCCCCGCGAGCGTCCGCCCTTCCGAGTCCGCAGCCATCGACACCACATTGTCACGCTGAAGCAAACGCACCTGATCCACCGTAACGGGTCTGAGACTGTTCGGTAGGGGCCACGTCAAAAGCGCCTGCAGTTTGGCCAGCCAAAACGGCATGGACAGATAGAACCGCCGGCGATCGCAGTAGCTTTGCGTCCGGTCGAGCAGCGCGCGAAATGAGAGCACCTCCGGACCGCCCAATTCATAGATCGTACCCGGTTTCGCCTGCCCTTCGGCAGCGGCCACAGCAGCAGCCGCAACATCACCTACATAGACGGGCTGAAACTTGGTGCGCCCGCCGCCAATGAGTGGAAGAACAGGAGAAATCTGCGCCATCGCCGCAAATCGGTTGAAGAACTCGTCCTCCGCGCCGAATACGATGGAAGGTCGCAAAATGACTGCGTCAGGAAACTCTTCAAGCACAGCACGCTCGCCTTCAGCCTTCGTGAGCGCATAATGAGCGCGTGATTTCGGGTCGGCACCAATCGCTGAAACGTGGACGAAGCGCTTGACGCCAGCTTCCCGCGCCGCCTTTGCAAGCGTCCGTGCACCCACAGCGTGCACGGCGGAAAAGGTTTGCCGCCCCGTCGGTGCTAAGATGCCAACGGCATTAATAACGACATCAGAACCCTGAACGGCTTGTACGACCGACTCTGGATATCGCAAATTGGCCTGAACCGGCAAAATCTGACCCACCGCTCCCATGGGTTGCAGGTGGCCAGCAAGATCGGGGCGGCGACAGGCTGCGCGAACACGCCAGCCGTCCCGCGCCAGGCCGCGTACGATATACCGGCCGACAAATCCCGAGCCGCCAACAACGACCGCCAATCCTGGCCGTCCCGGTGCGTCATCACTCATGCATCCAGCCCTCCAAGCCAACCGCAGACGCTGCCTCGCCCGCAACGCCTCACCTTCTCACCTACCCGGACCGGCTGCAATTGACAACGCCACCGGCTGCGACTAACTCATGGCGCTCCCGGGCTCGGCTCGGCCCAGATGGCGGAATTGGTAGACGCACTGCTTTCAGGTAGCAGCGCCGCGAGGCGTGGAGGTTCGAGTCCTCTTCTGGGCACCACCGGGCCCCGGCACCCAATACCGGCATCCTCAGCATCCAGAGAGAGACCATGGCAGCTCCCGTGATCAAACTTCATAAGGGCGACCTGCCGGCAAACGTCACATTCAAGGGAAGCGTTGCTGTCGACACGGAAACCATGGGACTCGATCCGCACCGAGATCGGCTGTGCGTCATCCAGCTCTCGTCCGGCGATGGGACGGCGCATCTCGTACAATTTGCAGACGGTCAATACGAAGCCCCTCGGCTCAAGGACTTGTTGACCAACAACGCCGTCCTCAAGATTTTTCACTTCGCCCGCTTCGATATCGCAGTGCTTGAGAAGTATCTCGGAGTCACCTGCTCACCTGTCTACTGCACAAAGATCGCATCCAAGCTGGTGCGCACCTACACCGACCGGCATGGCCTCAAGGATCTCGTCTCTGAAGTACTCGGCGTCGAACTCTCAAAGCAGCAGCAAAGTTCGGATTGGGGTGCTGACGAGCTAACCCAGCAGCAGATGGCCTACGCCGCTTCCGATGTGCTGCATCTACATGCCCTCAAGGCAAAACTCGACGTCATGCTCGACCGGGAGGGCCGGCTGGACTTCGCCCGAGCAGCTTTCGGCTTCCTGCCCACACGCGCCAAACTCGACCTTGAAGGCTTCGGCGAAAACGACATTTTCTCGCACTGAGCGCAGGACAGGACTAGCGTTCCCCAAGAAGTAGCAATAACTTGAGGGCCAATCCATTCACGACTAACAAGAAAATGCCTTTTGTTTACTTGAGTTAGGTCCCAATATCTCCCAATTTGGCGACAAGTATCGGCGCAAGCAAAGTCCGTTTCTTCCAATTCGTACTGGCACCGAAACCGATGGCAACTTCGACGGCTCTCGTTCGGCACGACCCGGGCTGCACGGCACTCACCGTGACCGCAGACGAACGCACGGCCGGTCATGCGAAGGCCCGCCGCCATTCAAAAATCGTCCGCATCCTACGAATAGCGTTGCCCGCGGCGGGCGTGCTTGTCGTCCTCGCCTATGCCGCAACTGCGGTCCGCGAGTCTGGAGTTGGCGAAGGGCTGTCTACGGCCGCCTTACAAACGATCCTTCCTGAAAACCTCACCATGAATAACCCCAGCTACAAGGGGTTCGGTAAAGATGGAAGCTCCTACGTTCTCGAGGCAAAAACAGCACGGCAGGACTTCGACAAACCCAATATCATTTTTCTTGAGAGCATAACTGGCACACTCCTTCAACCGGACAAGACCAAGACCGTCCTCATCGCAAAAAGCGGAAGTTTCAATCGGAAGTCCAACACACTCGACCTGTTCACATCCATCGACATCGCATCAGAGAGCGGCCTCAAAGCCAAGCTCAAGAGCGCGACCGTCAAGACAAGAAGCAACACCGTTGTGACCAAAGAACCGGTCTATGTCGAATTCCCCGCCGGTACCATCCGCTCCAACACGATGACACTCCATCAGAAGACCCGAAAAATCATGTTCGCAGGATCGGTCGAAACCCAGCTTAAGCCCCAAGCGCAAACGAAAAAGCGGGCCGCACCTCTGCCCGCCGGCATCGCTGGTGTGCCTGCCCAGGCCGGCGAGACGGCCGCACCACCGAAAGAGGGTTACTTCGCAGCATCCACCCACCCAACAGACATTCTCTCGAAACGTCTCAATATCGACGATACCAACAAGAAAGCGGTCTTTAAGGGGAACGTGCGCGTGATTCAGGGGCTCTCCGCAATGACCACGCCCGAGCTCGAGGTGGAGTACGCCTCAGAGACCGGTGACGGCAAAGCCAAGAAATCGACAGCGAGCGATAGCGCCGCGAATGCACAAATCAGCAGCATTTTTGCAAAAGGCCCAGTCATTATGACGCGTGGTGCAGATGAGCGCGTTGACTGCACCAGTGCGGAATTCAAGACCGCCGAACAGACCGCCGTCCTCATGGGACCCGTTGTCATGACGTCGGGAGAAAAAAGAAGCGCGAAAAGTGACAGGGTGGATCTTGACCAAAAGAATGATACGGCGCTCCTGACCGGCAATGTGATCGTCCAGCAAGGCAAGAACGAGCTTCAGGGCCGCCGTCTTTGGATTAATAGAAAAGCCGGAACCGCCAAACTCACGTCCCCGCCCGCACTCGGTTCTGGCCCCGGGCGCATCAAGGCCCACCTCGTTCAAGGTCAAAGGCGCGACAAGTCAACAAAAAAGGCAAAAACGACAACCAAAGACGACGCAACACCGCTGGGGTCGTTCAGAACCGATCCCGATGCGCCAATCGATATCGAAGCGGACGTTCTCGACATTGACGATAACGCAAAGACCGCAATCTTCCGGGGAGATGTGCATGCCGCACAAGGTGGGTTTGTGATCCGCACCAGAGAGATGACCGCGACATACACCGGAGACGCGAATCTCGCCGATCCAACAAACACGGCAGGTACTCAAAAGTCCGGGAAACAATCCACGGAGCTGACGCGGATCGAAGCCAGAAAGGATGTCGTCATAACCTCAAAGGACGGCCAGATGGCGCGCGGCGACTGGGCCATCTATGATGCAAAAGCCAACAAGGCCACGATTGGCGGGGAAGTCACCTTATCGAAGGACCAAAACATGGTCCGTGGCACCCGCCTTGTTATCGATATGACAACCGGTCAAAGCACGATTGAGACCGATCCGAACCTGGCCAATGCGCAGCCCAAGGCCGCGGGCTGGTCCACAACCGCTCCCAACGCCAAGTCGGCCGGAAATCGCGGGCGCCCGAGCATGGTGCTATTCCCCGGCGCCTTCAAAGGCCAAAAGAAGACCAAGCCAAAGGCGCCAAAGCCGACCGCCGCAACAAGCGGATGGAGCACACAAACAGGGCCTGGCCCGCCGGGATTCACGGATTGACAAACCGCCTGGCCCACGGTCTCGATGGCAAGCTTGGCAAACTAATGGAACAACACAGATCGTGAAGATTACTTCGCTCTCGCAATTCCTGCCAAAGTCCCTGCGTCCCCGCCAGCGCAGTCAGACACACGCGCCCCAACCCGCGCAAGCCTACAATGGCGGTTACACGCGCCAGCTGCTCGGCGGAGAAGGCTGGCTGACGGCCGTCGATATCAAGAAATCATACAAAGGCCGCATGGTCGTAAAGGGCGTGAACATAGCCGTCGGTCGCGGTGAGTCAGTCGGGCTTCTCGGCCCCAACGGAGCGGGTAAGACGACCGTTTTCTACATGATCACCGGTTTGGTTCCTGCCGATGAGGGCTACATCACCATCGACGGCGAGGTCGTCACAAGTCTTCCAATGTATCGCCGCGCCAGATTGGGAATCGGCTACCTACCACAGGAGCCCTCGATCTTCCGGGGGCTAACTGTCGAGCAGAACATCATGTCCGTGCTCGAGCTGGTCGAGCCGAACAAACGCCGGCGAAAAGAGGAACTCGATGGCTTACTCGACGAGTTCAAGATCACGCGGCTCAGAAAGTCACCCTCGATCGCCCTCTCTGGAGGAGAACGCCGCCGCTGCGAGATCGCACGCGCCCTCGCATCACGGCCGTCGTTCATCTTGCTCGACGAGCCCTTTGCCGGCATCGACCCGATTGCCGTGGGCGATATCCAAGAGTTGGTTCGCCACCTCACCGACCGCGGGATCGGCGTTCTGATCACCGATCACAACGTCCGCGAGACATTGAGCCTCATCGACCGCGCCTACATCATTTACGATGGTCAAGTTCTGACACAGGGTAACCCATCGGAAATCATAGCGAATGAAGACGTCCGGCGGGTCTACCTGGGGGATATGTTCCTTAACGGCCGTTGATTAGACCTGGACCTAGGACGCATCCTATAATGGCGTCGAGGTTGGGCAAATGGCGCTATCGGCAAAACTAGAGCTGAAACAAGGCCAGCAGCTGGTGATGACTCCTCAGCTGCAGCAGGCCATCCGCCTATTGCAGCTGTCAAACCTGGAACTCATTCAGTTCGTCGACGCGGAGCTGGAGCGCAATCCGCTTCTCGAACGCGAGGACGAAGACGAGGCGCGGAGCAATCAGCAGACACCGGAGATGGCCGACCAAAACGGCCAGGCGGACGCCGCACGCGAGCCGGAAGAGGATCAATGGCTTGACCTCGGAAAATCCGAAAGCGACGCCGCGGCCAATCTCGATACCGACTACGACAACGACTTTCAGGATACAGCACCCGGATCCCTTGCCGGGGAGCCAACTGACACCGGCTGGGCCAGCATGCGCACCCAATCGGGCTCGTTCGACGACAATGACGCCAACCTCGAGTCCTTCGTCTCGAACGATATCTCTCTCAAGGATCATCTCTCGGAACAGATGGCGCTGACCATCGATGACCCGGTGGAACGCATCGTTGCCCAGCACCTGATCGACCTCGTCGACGAGGCCGGGTATCTGACGGCGGACCTTGCGGGTCTCGCGGAAAAGCTTGGCGCCTCGATGGAAATAATCGAAAGCGTACTGGCCAAAATCCAGACCTTCGATCCACCTGGCGTCTTTGCCCGCTCGCTTGCCGAGTGCCTTGCACTCCAGCTTAAGGATCAAAACCGCTACGATCCGCAAATCGCGGCACTTCTCGACAACCTCAATCTACTTGCGAGCCACAACCTCTCGGCTCTCAAGAAGGCGGTGGGCGCGGAAATGGACGAAATCGCCGACATGATCGAGGAGATCAAGCGGCTTAATCCCAAACCCGGCCTCAAGTTCGGCTCCGTGCAGGTCCAGCCCATTGTCCCGGATATTTTTGTCAGGTCGGCAAACGACGGCAGCTGGATCGTCGAGCTCAACAACGACACGCTCCCGCGCGTCCTTGTCAATCGCGCCTACCTGGCGCGCGTAAGCAAGGCCGGTCAGAACGGCAAGGACAAGGAATATCTGATCGAGTGCCTGCAGACGGCCAACTGGCTGGTCAAGAGCCTCGACCAAAGAGCCCGTACGATTCTCCGCGTCGCCGAAGAAATCGTGCGACAGCAAGATGCCTTTTTCACACTTGGCGTACAATACCTGCGCCCACTCAACCTCAAAACTGTTGCGGATGCCATCTCGATGCACGAGTCGACGGTCTCGCGCGTCACGTCGAACAAATATCTGGCAACCCCGCGCGGCATCTTCGAGCTGAAATACTTCTTCACCTCCGCCATTGCCTCGTCCGCCGACGGCGAAGCGCACTCGTCGGAAGCCGTCCGCCACCGCATTCGACAGCTCATCGACGGAGAATCAGCAAATGCCGTTCTTTCCGATGACACAATCGTCGAAATGCTAAAGGCCGGCGGTATCGATATTGCCCGGCGCACAGTGGCAAAGTACCGCGAGGCAATGCGCATACCATCTTCCGTCCAGCGCCGTCGGGAGAAGAAATTGGCTGTCCGCATGGCCCGTTAAGCAGCCAACGTGCACACTTCCCACAAGAAATTAAAGGCAATCTGGCGTGATTTGACGGAGCACGAAAGCAAGTCTAGGGTCCGCGAAGGTTTATGCGGCGCAATCGATTTGGGCACGTTAGTCTGGTCCGGTTGTCATCTCGGTCACCATGCCGTGGGCAAGCCCTAAGTCCGGGTGCCTTCGATTGATTTTTGCAGGTTGGCATCGAGTCGCAACACCAATCGGCCTCGACGTCACGATCGATAAAATAGACAAACTCTGCCGGATTTCCGCTGCTATCTCGCGGTAATTAGGACGGGGCAACCGACCGGCAGCCGGCAGTGCACTAACCTCAGGGTGGAGCGGACCTCAGAAATGGATTTCGGCGACTTTCTGGCCAAGGATGGAATCATCCCGTCCTTGCGTACCACGTCCAAGAAACAACTCTTGCAGGATCTGGCGGATCGCGCTGCCAGCGTAACGGGCCTCGGCGCGCATGAGATCTTCAGCACGCTCCTGCAGCGCGAGCGGCTGAGCTCCACCGGACTGGGGCAAGGCATCGCAGTGCCTCACGTCAAGCTCAAAACACTCGAAGAGATCGTCGGCATGTTTGCGCGGTTAGATGCCCCGATCGACTTTGAGAGCCCGGACGGAGAACCGGTCGATCTCGTCTTCCTGCTCCTGTCACCTGAACACGCCAGCGGCGACCATCTCAAAGCCCTTGCGCGCATATCGCGCCTCGTACGCGATCCTGCGACGCTTCAGTCTCTGCGAGCCGCGTCGGATCTTGCGACGTTGAAGAAGACGCTGACAGCGCCGGAAGCCTCGCACGCCGCCTGACGTCAATAATTCAAACGACGTCCCTAATTTGAAATCAGTAGCGCGCCAAGCGCCACAGTGCCGACAACGATTCGCCACCAGCCGAAAAAGGCGTATCCGTGCCGGCTAATAAATTCGAGCACGGTTCGCACCACCAAGACCGCTGCCATAAAGGCAACCATGAACCCGATGGCAATGCTGGTCATGTCGCTCGTGTCAAGCGCAGTCCAGTTCTTGTAAAGATCATAAGCAAAGGCACCGGCCATCGTCGGCATTGCCAGAAAGAACGAAAACTCTGCCGCCGACCGTTTATCCGCGCCAAAAACCAGCGCCCCAACAATTGTCGAACCCGACCGCGAAACACCCGGAATTAGCGCAAGACATTGGCACAGCCCGATTTTGAAGGCGAGCGACGGCGGAAATCTCATCACGTCGTTGTAGCGCGGCTTAAGCTCCAACCTATCAACAAACAAGAGCACAAGCCCGCCAACGATCAGCGTCACGCAAATCAACATCGGACTTTCAAACAAGACGAACTTGATGAACCCATGCAGACTTGCCCCGACAACAGCGGCAGGAAGAAAGGCAAGAACAATTCCCAGAACGAAGTTTCTGGCCTGCGGACTGGTCGGGCAATCAACCGCGACCTGCCATAGCCTCGTCAGGTACACGGATAGAACCGCCAGAACCGCGCCGAGTTGAATGAGGACCTCAAATGTCTTGCCGGGCGAATTGAAGCCCAGAAAATGGCCCGCGAGCAAAATATGACCCGTAGACGATACGGGAATAAACTCAGTCAGGCCTTCAAGCAGCCCAAGTAGGACGACTTGCCAATTCGGCATAAAAGGCAGCTCCGCGCGTTTGGGAATCGAGACAGGGTGGGATGATTTCGGGGGCTGCATAACACGGAATGGCCGCGCCTGCAGTCGACTCATGGATATACTGCCCCACGAAGATGGCAAAACACTTACGAGGCAGGTCGAATGGGACTTGCGTAACCCCAGGCACGACGGCAAATACTTGGCAAACAGCGGAGAAAATCGCGTGGGCGGCGATATCGACACAGGCGCGGAACCCTCGGAAGGGGCCACCAAGACGCCATGGCCACGCGCTGTTCTGACCCACTTTCGGCTCTGCCCGCATTCCCGCTCGATCCGGCTCGCCCTCGAGGAACGCTCACTCGAAGCCACCTATGTCGAAGAGCGGCCGTGGGCGTGGCAGCCGCAATTCCTCGCCTTAAACCCCTCGGGAGAGTTGCCGGTCCTTGCCCTCGACGGAGGACCTACTTTGGCGGGCAGCTACGCCATCTCCGAGTACCTGTCGGAAGAAGGCCCCGCACCGGATGATGGCGACACCTTCGACCTCTTTCCCGGAACGCCGGACGAGCGGGCCGAAGTCAGACGGCTGGTCGATTGGTTTCACGGAAAATGTCACCGCGAAGTGACACGCGAGCTGTTGACTGAAAAGATTTACGCCCGTCATCTTCCGGATCGGCCCGCAATGCCCGACACCGAGGTCCTGCGCGCCGTCCAAGACAACCTGCGCTATCATTTGAGCTACATCGCCCACCTCGCAGATCAAAGACACTGGCTTGCTGGCGCCCACATAAGCTTTGCCGACCTTGCAGCTGGCGCACATCTCTCAATTGCCGATTACTTTGGCGACGTGCCCTGGAAAGCGTTTCCGGCAACCAAGTCATGGTATCAACGCCTGAAATCGCGCCCGTCGTTTCGCACAATCCTAGCCGACCGGCTCGCAGGAACGCCACCCGCGCCGCTTTATGATGACCTCGATTTTTGACACGCCCGTCGTGACATGGGACCACCCGCGTATGAACGAGGCGATGTCAGCCACCGAACTCAAGGAAATCCTTTCGAGAGAAGCCCATGCCCTCGGGTTTTCCTCGCTTCGCATCGCTCATCCATCAGGCATCGGTGAAGCAGGAAACCGCCTTTTGACGTTTCTGGCCGAAGGCCGCCATGGCGACATGGCATGGATGCAAACTCATGCGGACAGGCGACGCGACCCTTTGAAGCTTTGGCCCAACGCAAAATCCATCATTGTGCTGGCAATGAACTACACGCCTGCGCACGATCCCCTCGAAGCACTGATGGATAGAGGGCGCGGCGCAATTTCTGTCTACGCTCAGGGCCGTGATTATCACGACATTATGAAATCCAAGCTGAAACAGCTGGCGCGTCTTCTACAACAAGAGGGAGGCGGCAAGGTCAGAGTCTTTGTCGACACCGCGCCGTTGATGGAAAAACCTATCGCCGCGGTGGCAGGAACCGGCTGGCAAGGCAAACACACAAATCTCGTCTCGCGAGACCTCGGCTCCTGGTTCTTCCTGGGCGCCATTCTTTCGACGCTTGCACTCGCACTCGACGACCCCGAGGACGATCACTGCGGGTCGTGCCGCAATTGCCTCGACATCTGTCCGACAAAGGCTTTTCCGGCGCCGTACGTTCTGGACGCGCGCCGCTGCATTTCCTATCTGACCATCGAGCACAAGGGGCATATCGGGCCAGAGTTCCGGGCGCCCATGGGCAATCGCATATATGGCTGCGACGATTGCCTGGCCGTCTGCCCGTGGAACAAATTCGCAGAAACGGCAAAGGAAGCAGGCTTTCTGCCTCGCCCCGGATCCGCCAATCCGCCGCTCCGCGAACTTCTGCAACTTGACGACGCCGCATTCCGCGCGCGCTTTGCCGGCACCGCCATCAAACGGACCGGACGCGACCGGTTCTTACGCAATGTCTTGATCGCCGCCGGCAACGCGAAGGACAAGACGCTCATTCCCCAAATCAAAGTGCACCTCAAAGACAGTTCACCCCTCGTAAGAGCTATGGCTGTTTGGGCCCTTCGGCGGCTCGAAACAAAAAGCAATATCGAAAAAGAGCGCATCCGCCATCTGGCACAGGAGACCGACCCGCAGGTTCGGCAGGAATGGACGAACGAGGCCACACAATGAGTAAGCTCTTTTGCTTCGGTCTCGGTTATAGCGCGCGTGTCCTGGCTGCCCGGCTTGCCGCCACAGGTTGGCGCATTGCTGGAACATCGAGATCACGCGACGGCGCCACCCGTATCGCGGAGGCCGGGTATGACGCTTTTGAATTTGATGGAACGCAACCCGTACCAGCCATCAGTGATGCCCTCCAAGATACAACGCACGTGCTCATGTCAGTTCCACCTGACGCAAACGGCGACCCGGTCTTGCGCTGCCACGGACGAGATCTTACCACCTCAGCCAACGTGAGCTGGATCGGGTACCTGTCGACCGTAGGCGTCTATGGAGATCACCAGGGGGCCTGGATCGACGAAACCACGCCCGCCAACCCGCAGTCTGAGCGGGCGCGGCGGCGGCTGGAAGCGGAAAACGCATGGCGGACCCTCGGCAAGAACGCCGGCAAGTCCGTGGCGATATTCCGGCTGCCGGGAATATATGGTCCCGGCCGCTCAGCCCTCGACAACCTTCGTCGCGGTACCGCCCGCCGCCTGGTCAAGAAGGGACAGGTCTTCAATCGGATCCACGTCGAGGACATTGCCCGCGTACTCGAAGCCGCTATGACAAAGGGTGGACAACACGAAATCTATAACATCGCCGACGATGAACCGGCACCGACCCCCGATACAGTTGCTTATGCCGCCGAATTGCTCGGCATACCGCCACCGCCCGAAATTACATTTGAAGATGCAGAACTTTCTGAAATGGCTCGAAGTTTTTATGCCGAAAATAAGCGCGTGCGAAACCACCGGATCAAGTCCGACCTCGGCGTCACCCTCACCTATCCAACGTATCGAGAGGGTTTAGCGGCAATTTCCGGAAAATCCCGGTAACCGTTCAGACGACGTTCAAGCGCTGTACGGTTTTGTGGCGCAATTGCGATGGATTGTCGTCGTATTTCGCGCCTTCGGGTGCACCACTCAAGGTTCCAGGGGATCACAAATGTCCATAGTGCGTTCGCCAAGAAGAAGCGCTCTCATCCTGACCGTTGTCACGATGTTCGTCCTCCCTTGCACTGTAGCCCACGCGGAAAACCCCGCCGCACATGCGCTCGCCGACAAGTTTGCCGAAGCCGACAAGGCTGCCGCGGAAAAAGCAAAGAAGAAAGAGCAGGAAGCCAAGAGCCGTGCGGCGGCAGAAGCCCGCCACAAGGTGGAAGAAGCCGAGATGCTTGAACGCGCCCGGCGCGAAGCGGCTGAGCGGGATGAAGCCTTGCGCAAGGCCGAAGCCGCCGTGAAAGAAGCGCAGCGCATCGTCCGCGAGGCGGAAGCCTTACGCCGCGCTGAGGAAGAGGAGCGCCAGATTGAGGAGGCCCGCCGGAAAGACGAAGCGCGCCGCGCCAAGGAAGCCGCACGTGCCGAAGCCGAGCGCCGCGCGAGAGTGGCCGAGGAACAACGTCAAGAGAAAGCCCGCCAGGCAGAACTTGAGCGCATTAAGCGCGAGAACGAAGCGAGACACGGCGGCCGAAAAAGCCCGCAAGGAGCGCGCTGAAGAAAGAGAGATTGAACGCACTCGCAGCCCAACGCGAGGAAGAAGCCCGGCGCCTCAGCGAAAAGCTGAAGCGCATTCAACAGACCCGCCCGCCCGTCGGTATGGCACTCGGTGGCGAACCGGAACGCAGGGATGAAACAGCCACGGCAAAGACCGTGCCGTCCGACCCGTCAACACCTGCGGTGACGAAACCTACAAGGCTGACGTCGAAGGTCACAGTACTGTTGGTAATGGAGCCGGGCACAAACGGAATTCGCCGTGGAAACAAGACCGCAGATCCCGTGCTGTGCCTCAGGTCTGGGTGCTATGTCAGCCGCGGACCGTCGCGCGCCGCAAAATGGATGCCACGCCGAAAGGCCTTGGGCCCGATCAATACCATCAGTCGCCGTGCCGGGAACTGCCGTAGGTCTCTCGTCTGCGTTTTCAGAAATGTCGATCTCTCGAAAGGCGCGGTCGTACAGCCAATCGATTTGCGATACGTGCGTCATGACCGGCGCGAACCCGCAAAGATCAGCGCCGATCCCACATGCGATCTCACCGCAAATCGACTCACATGCGCACAACGCACCACGGCACGCGGCTGGCACGCCTGGATCGTTCCTGAACCGCTCGCCGAGGATGCCGGACCCAGAGCACTCAATAAGGCCCTGACAAAACTGTCAAAGCCGGTAATAGGTGCAGCCTATCGCGCTTCACTGGAACGCTAACTGGCGCGGCGTGCAAATCCCCCACCACCTGACGACAAACGTCACGCGGATAAAGACAGAAGTGCAAATCTTGGTGTCTATTTTCCGGGCTTGAGTTCACGGCCAAGAAACACCAGCTCCCGCCCGTTCCACTTAAGACCGCCCACGTCCCGAAAACCCATGCGCTTATAGAAACCGATATTGCGCATATCGCGCGACGAGACAACGTGCACACCAGGCACGCCCGCATGCGCCGCGTCCCGGCAGAACCGCTCGACCAGAAGCGCACCCTGCCCCTTGCTCCGCCAAGCGGGGGCCATGTTGACATGAAGTTGCGCGGGAAACCGTGCGGTCAACGACGAAAAAGCCCCGAAATACGTGATGTCGTCGAAGAATCCGCTCTTTGCGGGATCCTCTATACTGCCAACAAGATACCCCGCGACCTCACCATCGGCATCGAGCGCAACGTAGGCCCACGCCGGGAAGGTCTCGAGATAGCGGCCAAGCCACCGTTCTCGGAACGCGGCACGCGCCGCATCGGTCTCGAAGGACTGCGTCGCACTCGAAGCAAAAAAGACACGATCGACCCCCACGGACACACCGCTGAGACCTGAGGCATCTTTCCATGTCTCGACTCTCAAACGGGAGGGTTGTGTGCCCATAGCTGATAACAATAGTGACGATCGATGAACCCAGCTTCCGGCCATCCAAAAACAACCAAAAGGGGCACAAGCTTGATTTCGCACACCGCCAAGCTGATGTCGAATGGCAAACTCTGCCGGACAGAACAGCCGATGTCGAAAGAGCTGAACCTACTCGGCGGCGGCCGCGTAGGCATCCCCCGCACCCGACTCGCCCGGCCAGGAGGAAACCGCGGTGGTTGTCATACTCCGGCCGTAGTTGCGGCTCCAGGGCTCGCGCGGATCGTCTGGGATGGTACGGACATGTTTGTCGGGCGGCGCCTGTACCTCAATCCCGTCGTCCTCAAGCTCCCGCCGCAGCGCAGGCGGCCGATAGGCGGGCGCGACGCCACTCATGTTCCACGAATAGACGGCGGGCGAACCGACTGGCTTCGAGCTGCTGCATCCACCGGCAACGAAGCAAACGAGGCCAACCCCGGCCATAACGAGCGACCGCGCCGGACCCTCACGCAGTACACCAATACGCAACCCAAACATTGAGACAGACCCTCAACCAGCACGCAACAAGCCGGAAGCATGCCGCAGCACCCGTTAAGAGCGGCCTAATGTCTGCCTCGAAATTGAATGCACCGGGACTGACGGGCGGCACGCGCAGGAGCGTTGCAAGCCCGATCAGCTCGTTGCAGGTGCGGGCAACGCCGCCAAAAGCCTTTCCAGCGTGGCAACCGTGGACCGGTCCAGCCGCCCGTCCGCCCGCAGAGGCCGGAAATGGAGCTGGAAGGCCCGGACGACGCGCTGCATCGCCTCGTCGAACACGCCTTCGGTCGCAATGCCATACCCGTATTGGGCCAGCAGCGCCCGGGCATGGGGTACGACTGTCCCCTTTGCCCCGGGTTGAAGGCCATCGTCCGCGGCATCGAGCCCGGCCGGGGGCACCCAGAATCCAACCCCTTCGGCCGCCAGCCCCGGCCAATCGAACTTTTCGCCGGGATCGATCTTGCGGCCCGGAGCCACGTCCGAGTGTGCGAGCACGCGCCGGGGCACAATCTTGTGCCGGGCGACGATGTCTTGGCTAAGCGCCGTCACAGCCTTCATCTGAGCCGCAGGGAAATCGGGATATCCGTCCGCGTGGCCGGGATTTTGAATTTCGATGCCGATCGATACCGAGTTGATGTCCGTTTCGCCCTGCCAAGACGAAACGCCGGCGTGCCAGGCGCGCTTATCTTCGGCAACCATCTGAACAATCCGGCCATCGACATCGACCACATAGTGGCACGACACCTTGCAATCTGTACGCGACAACACTTCGATCGCGCGCTCGACCGTCGGCATGCCCGTATAGTGAAGGAGCAAAATGGACGGCGTCAGTCCACCCTTCCGCTCCTCGATATTGGGGGAAGGGTGCAGGTCGGCAACCAGCGCACTATCTGGGGATTCGATCACGACGCCTCCGCCAACTTGGCCTTCTCCCGGCGAATGGCTTCGTAGGCCACATTGATGTGCGCGAGCTTCGCGTTCGCAGCCTTGATCACGGCCGCCGGCGCACCCGCCGCCAAGAGCTTATCCGGATGGTTTTCTGCAACCAGCTGCTTATACCTCCTGCGCACCTCAGAGTCGTTGGCCCCAGGAGAAAGACCAAGCACAGTGTAAGGGCTGCCAGGATCTTCAACAAACGTTGCCCGTAGCTGGCGCCACGCCTCCTCACTCAGACCAAACCGAAGTGCGACGGTGTGCAAGAATTGATCTTCCGCCGGATGCAACACGCCATCGGCACACGCGACATAAATCAGGCATTCAAGTATGTTGCGCTCAAGCTCCGGCTGTCCCGTCAGATCCCGCGCGATCCTGTCGGCATAAGCCTCGAACCCGGCAGTATCCTGCTTCGCCAGATCGAAAAGGCGACGCACGTTCTTGATCTCGCCTGCCGGCACTTCGAGAAAGGATTCGAACGCCTCCTGCTCGACCTTAACAACCACGCCATCCGCCTTGGCCATTTTGGCCGCCAGCGCCACAAGTGCACTCGTAAATGCAGGGCAGTTGGCGGGATGCCGGCGCCGCAAACGCGTGAGCCCGATGACACGCAAAAGCCAGTCAAGCGCGCGGCCAAAGACACCGCGGCGAGCAATTCCAGGAAGTTCGACAAGAATATCGGATGGCATACGGGTAAATCTTAGCGTCTTTCCGGCCGCGATTGAAGTGACACATTGGAAAGGCTCAACATATGACCAGACCCGGACCATCTCCTGTTGACGGGCCTCACCCCCGCCGTTAGCTGACGCGACGGAGAGGTTAGAAATGGCGGCCCCAGCAAGCCCAGCCCCGGACAAGTGGCACTTTTGGATCGACAGGGGAGGCACCTTCACCGATGTGGTGGGGCGGGCACCCGAAGGGTCAACAATGGCCTGCAAAGTGCTCTCCGAAAATCCGGATGCCTATTCGGACGCCGCGCTTGAAGGGATCCGGCAGATCCTCGACGTTGGCCGCACCGACCCCTTGCCCGTCGAAAAGATAGGCTCTGTCAAGATGGGCACCACGGTCGCCACAAATGCGCTCCTCGAGCGCAAGGGCGCGCCAACCGCGCTCATCATAACAAAGGGATTGGCCGATCAACTCGAGATCGGAACCCAGGCCCGCCCCGACATCTTTGCCCTCAAGATCGTCAAACCGGACATGCTCTATCGGTTTGTCATCGAAGCGAACGAGCGTGTCCGCACCGATGGCACCGTCGAAGACCCGCTGGATGCGAGCGCCCTGACAGAAGATCTTGAAAAAGCCCGCGCAGCAGGCTGTACCGCCGCAGCCATCGTCTTCATGCACGCCTACAAATTTCCGGATCACGAGAGACACGCCGCCGCCCTCGCGCGCGAAGCGGGCTTTACACAAGTCTCCGCAAGCCATGAGGTCTCACCTCTCATCAATCTTGTCGGCCGCGGCGACACAACGGTGGCCGACGCTTATCTGTCACCTGTCCTGCGCGACTATGTCGACCACGTTGCGGAAACGCTCGACCGCGCCCGCCTCTTCTTCATGGCATCGTCCGGTGGCCTCAAAACCGCAAACAGCTTCCGCGGTCGAGACGCCATCCTCTCGGGCCCCGCAGGTGGCGTCATCGGCATGGCCGAGACGGCTCGCGCCGCAGGCCTTGAGCGCGTAATTGGTTTCGACATGGGCGGTACGTCGACCGACGTTGCACATTTTTCCGGCCAGTACGAACGCACATTCGAAACCGAAGTGGCCGGCGTGCGCCTGCGCGTGCCCATGCTCAAAATCCATACGGTTGCCGCGGGCGGCGGGTCTATCCTCTCCTTCGACGGCACCCGTCTTCGCGTCGGGCCGGAAAGCGCAGGCGCCAACCCGGGCCCTATGTGCTACCGGCGCGGCGGCCCGCTTACGGTCACCGACGCCAACGTAATGACCGGCAAGCTATTGCCGAAGCATTTCCCTGCCATCTTCGGGCCGAACGCCGACAAAGAACTCGATCGGGACTCTGTGGCTGAAGCCTTCGCCGCAATCGCCGAAAAAATTGGAGATGGGCGCACACCCGAAGCCGTCGCCGATGGCTTCATTCGCATCGCCGTCGAGAATATGGCAAACGCCATCAAGAAAATCTCAGTTGCGCGTGGATACGACGTCACGCGCTACGCGCTGAATTGCTTTGGCTCGGCGGGCGGACAACACGCGTGCCTCATTGCCGACGTCCTTGGCATGAAAACCGTATTGATCCATCCATTGTCGGGCCTCCTGTCGGCCTACGGTATGGGTCTTGCGCCCCAACGCGCGAGTCACGAGCAAAGTCTCGAACGCCCCCTAAGCCAAGAGAACCTCTCAGACCTCAAAGAAGCAGCCAATGCGCTTGCAAACGCTGTAACCAAGGAGCTCTTAGCCGACGGCGCAGCAGAGGATCAGATCATTCTCTCCCCCAAGGCCCACCTTCAGTATGAAGGCACCGATACGGCACTTCCCGTCACCCTCTCCGATATGACCGCCATGCGCGCGGCCTTCGAAAAGCTCCACTTGCAGCGCTTTGGGTTCACTTCGCCCGACAAACCCTTAACCGTTGCACTTATCGAAGTCGAGGGAACGGTCCCGCCGATTGCGTACGACACACAGACCCAACCTGCGACGCCCCCACCGGAGGCGGATGTCAGCGCAAACGGAGATGAGCCGGAAAGAACTCGCATCGTCTCAGCCGGCCAATGGCGCGACGCAAAGGTTTATCGGCGTACCATGCTACGGCCGAGCAGCGAACTCGCCGGCCCCGCCCTCGTCATCGAGCCCCATCAGACGGTCGTCATCGAAGCCGGTTGGTCGCTCTCCGTTTCTCCAAGGAACGACCTGGTGCTACGTCGCACCGAGCCCAAAGCACAGGAGCGGCTCGCCACCCGCGCCGATCCCGTGATGCTTGAGGTCTTCAACAACCACTTCATGAATATTGCTGAGGAAATGGGCGAAGCGCTCCGTGCGACCGCACGATCCGTCAACATCAAAGAGCGGCTCGACTTTTCTTGCGCAATTTTTGATGCCGAGGGCGCGCTCGTGGCCAACGCACCGCATGTTCCCGTTCACCTCGGCAGCATGGACCGCTCGGTGGAAAGCATAATCCGTGCCCGAGCCGGCAGGATGAAACCCGGCGACGTATACATGCTGAATGCCCCGTATGACGGCGGAACACATCTGCCGGACATCACTGTTGTGACACCCGTATTCCGCGACGACCGCACGCCCACCGGAAACAAACAATCAGACCAAAACCGAATCCTCTTTTACGTCGCAAGCAGAGGCCATCACGCCGACATTGGCGGCATCGCACCCGGCTCTATGAGCCCACGCGCCACAACAATCGAAGAAGAAGGCGTCTATATCGACAACGTGCAATTGGTTGAAAACGGCCGCTTCTTAGAAGCCGAGACACGCGCGCTCCTAACGTCCGGGCACTATCCCGCCCGCAACGCCGACCAGAACATTGCCGACCTCAAGGCGCAGGTCGCCGCCAACAGGCGCGGCACGTCCGGCCTCCTCAAGACGATCACGGATTTTGGTCTCGACGTCGTGGAAGCTTACATGGGCCACGTACAGGACAACGCCGCGCAATCCGTCCGGCGGCTCCTCTCACGGCTTGAGGGCGGCCAATTTCGCGTCGAGACGGACCAAGAGACGGCAATCGAGGTGCGCATCAAAATCGACAAGACCACATCGACGGCCAAAATCGATTTCACGGGCACCAGCCCGCAGCAGCCCGACAACTTCAACGCGCCTGAACCCGTCACGCGTGCAGCAGTTCTCTATGTGCTGCGCGTCATGGTGGCGGAGCCGATCCCGATGAATGCAGGATGCCTAAGGCCCATCGATCTAATCATCCCCGAGGGGTCCATGTTGTCCCCGCGTTATCCGGCCGCGGTCGTGGCAGGCAACGTCGAGACAAGCCAGGTCATCACCAATACACTCTTCGCCGCGTTGAAAGGACTCGGATCCGCGCAAGGCACCATGAACAACCTCACCTTCGGCAATGATAGCCTTCAATACTACGAAACCATCTGCTCGGGATCGCCGGCCGGACCCGGCTTTGATGGCACACCCGCCGTCCACGTTCATATGACCAACACACGCCTCACCGATCCTGAGATCTTGGAACAACGCTTTCCTGTCGTTCTTGAAGAATTCTCGATCCGCCGTGGCTCAGGCGGTCGCGGCCAGTGGCAAAGTGGAGATGGAACACGCCGCATCATCCGATTCTTGGAACCGATGCACGTCAGCCTCTTGTCCGGCTTCCGCCGAGTCGCGCCATTTGGCCTCGAAGGCGGCGCACCCGGTGAACCGGGACGCAACACTGTGCGGCGCAACAGAGGGGACGAGCACAGTCTCGGCGGGACAGATCACTTTGATGTCGCGCCGGGAGATGCCATTATCATTGAAACACCAACCGGCGGCGGTTTTGGCACAGGGGGGTGAAATCCGGGCACAATGCAGATATCCTTTGACCCAGGCACAAGTAAATCCCGTATCTCGAGACTCGGTCATCATACCGTGAGAACAGAACACGCTTTGGTTACGCTTGATGATACGTATTTCGAACGTCCGTAAGATTCTCTTGATCGTTGCACTCGCCGGCGGCAGCGCTCTTGCAGAAGACGCCCCCGTCGATCCGACAGCCGATGCAACAGCACGGGAAATTTCTCAGGCACTCTTTGAGATCCAGCCCGGCCAGCGCCTCGACTTGTCGGGCCGCGATCTGACATACCTAGATCTAAGCGGGCTGGACTTCAAAGCCGCCGTTCTCCGCAACACCGACCTTTATGGAACCGACTTCACCGGCTCGAATTTGGCGGGTGCCGACCTTTCGCGCGCGCGCCTAGATCGGGCCGTGCTGATCCGCGCCGATTTCTCAGGCGCCAACCTGTCCGAAGCGACAATTCTGAGGCCCACCGTTTTTTCCGACATGACCAACAACCACAAGGACGCTCCCAAGTTTTCCGGCGCAACGCTCAAAGGTATCCGCGTGTCGGTCGATTTCGAGGGTGCAAACTTCCGCGGCGCCGACCTAACCCGCGCGGACTTCAGCCCGCTGGAGTTCAAGCCCGGCCAAGGTACCCTTGTAACCCACATGAAAAACTTCTGCCGATCGTGCGACTTCTCCGGCGCGCGCCTGCGCGACGCAAACTTCTTCCGGCTCGATATGCGCTTCGCGCGCTTGGTCGGTGCCGACCTGCGCGGTGCTAATCTGGCGGAGGCCGATCTCTCAAAAGCAGACTTATCCGGCGCAGACCTCACAGGCGCCCATGTCCGGGAAGCAGACTTTGACGGCGCCAATCTCGCGGGTGTCCGCGGCCTCGACACGGCAAAAGGACTGGACGCGGCAATCAACCTCGACAAAGCCTTCCGATAGCCCCGCGCTTGCACACGCCCAGCAGGGCGCATGACTAGGATCTGCAACAGGCAAACGTACCCATTCGACCGCACCGTTAACGGGCTGTTGAGCATATAAGCCCAAGATCGCTGCGGAGAAATCCGTTCGGTCATGGGAGGGCCAAAGTGCCCAAAACTTCGGGTCAAACCACGGGAGCAAAGGGCAAGCGCGCCCGAAAAGCGCCATCACGGGCGCCCCGTGCAAAAGCACCATCCCGAACGACCAGAAAGACCAGCGTGGTGCCTGCCACAACAGCTGTCGTGCCTTTGCACCAGCGCTTCACACCCACATCACACGCTTACGCCGCGCTCTGCTACGCCGGAGCCAAAGCCGCCGTTGCAGCCAACCGCATGCAGCCAGCCCGCAGCTCCAGCAACGAGCATCCCAAAACGCGGCCGGGAGATGATTTCACCCTCATTCGCGGGATCGACCGCGCCATCGAACGGCAGATGCGCGCCCTGGGTTATGAAACGTACGCAGCGATTGCGGACCTCAACGCAGAAGATGTTGCGCTTATCGGCCGCGCCCTCGGCGACACCCGCCGGCTCTCCCGCGACGGCTGGATCGAGCAGGCAGCCATTCTGGCGTGCGGTCAACTAACTGCGTTTGCCCGCGGTGCAATTCGCGACAAACAACCCGGCGCGGTGATCATCACCTTCCCCGGCAAGAACCGGTATGCGCACATCTCGGTCGCCAAGCGGCCAAAAGCCCGACCTAAGAAGAAGCCGGCAAAGTCCAGGCCGTTACCCACCGCCACGCGCCGCAAGCGTAAGCAATCACAGAAACGACCACAGCAAACGAAATCAAACGTCATCCCTTTTCCATCGGAGAGGGTCACGCCGACAGTACAAGAAACAGACGGCACCGTGGTGACACTTACGACCTCGCTCGTCTTCATCGCCTTGACGGCGCTTTCAACGCTGGGGTGGAACACAACCATCGCACCGATCGTAAGCGGAATGAGCTGCACCGACACGCTGCCCACGCTCTTCGTCGCCTGCCAACACCTGCCCGCCCTGATCAATTAACAGCAGACAACGGCAACCGACCAGCTGGCCGCTCAGGCGCACCGGTCAAGCGCGCGCGTGCGTTAGAGCCACTCGACGAAAAACGGAAAATCGTTGCCTGGAATCTCAGTGGCACTGCGTTGCAGCGGCGGAACCGCCAATGCAGCTCTTGAGGTCGAATTCGACGAGCTTCGACAGTTTCGTCGTGCTTGCCAGGAGATGGATATGGACCTCATTTGCCCCAAGCTCCGCGCCGCGGCGGCGAATCTCAGCAAGATTAAGGGACGTGGCCTCATGGGTGACCGAACCGATGGCAAGCACGTCGCGTGTACCGTCATCATCCCGCTTCACGAGGATATAGTTCCCCGACGGTAGTGCCGGACACTCAACGAGACTGTAGACGGTGTGCACGTACCGGCGCCCCGAAGCGCCCGTCCAGAAGTGAAAGCGGTCGGCAAGATCGGGGGCGTCGTGAAGTGCCGCAGGTTCGTTTGTAAGACCTGCCGAGTCCTTGCGAGCCTTGAATTCGGAAAACTGGATAATCTCTGCACCCATCGTGATCGTCCCCGCCCAGCGCTCCGGCTGGTTCTCATGTTCTTTCTTCGCAGTCCAATGTGCCCTGAATTTCTAGCTGAAGTGTGGCTCGAACCGCGTGATTTCAGGGCAAGGTGAAGGAACCGTTACAGCCTGTACGCCAACTGAACGAACACACCCTACCCTCGGCATACGCACGTGGAGACGCACCCGTTCACGGCAAAAAAACGCACTGAAAACTCACGTCCGTACTAACCCTCAGGAGCATTTGGAGAAATGACAGCTGCGACAAACCCAGCATCCTTCCTCACGAACAAATTCGGCTGAGTTGCATCGCGGACATAAGCGCGGGCGCCGAACCGATGGGGCAGCGGAGAGGCGCCTTTGTGGCACGCCAGTGTCCCCACGCGCGACCTCTGCCTCGCTTCGCTGCATCGGCGCCGCCTCCGGCATAAAGCCGATTCTAATCATGTGCGTTTCGATCACGTCGCCAATTGCGGCCAGCAGGCTTGGAATGTAACGCCCCTCCATCCAGCACCCGCCCTGAGGATCGAACACAGCCTTCAGCTCTTTAGCCACAAACGAAACATCCCCGCCACGGCGGAATACCGCACTGATCATCCGCGTCAACGCAACGGTCCACGCATAGTGTTCGAGGTTGCGGGTATTGATGAAGATCTCGAAGGGACACCGCCGCCCGTCCCGCATGATGTCATTGAGGGTGACATAAATCGCATGATCGCTTTCGGGCCACTTGACCTTGTAGGTGTAGCCCGAAAGAACCGCATCACGCTCTAAGGGCTTTGACATATAAACAACGTCGCCACCGCTCTCCCCGGCCTCCGCGACGGCAAGCGAAGAGGCTTTTCCGGAACCAACAGAAGCCGGTGTTGACTTGGCAGGAGCCTCTGCGCCGGATGTCACGGGCTCCAGAACCGCGCCCGTCACCGCATTCGGCCGGAACGTCGTGCAGCCCTTAAGCCCCATGTCATAAGCATCTGCATAGACCCCTTTGAAATCGTCAAAGCTGATGTCTTCCGGGCAATTGATTGTCTTCGAGATAGAGCTGTCCACAAAGGGCTGCATCGCGGCCTGCATCGCAAGATGCTCGGACGGGCTGAGCTCAGCCGCCCGCACAAAGGCGCGCGGAAGTGATGCCTCCGCCCCGAACAGGCGGCGATATTCGGCATGCGCATAGTCCCCGACACTTTCTTCAGTGTCCGCACCGCGCACCCCCCGCACCTTGCGCCGGTAGGAAAAATCAAAAACAGGCTCGATCCCACTCGACACATTGCCAGCCAGTAGCGAAATCGTCCCAGTGGGCGCAATCGATGTCAGACAACCGTTACGAAGACCATGCTTGCGAATGACCGCCCGCACATCCTTACCCAGAGCCGCAACATTTGGCGCTCCAAGCACGCGATCCCGATCGAAAAGCGGGAAGCTGCCTTTCTCGGCCGCAATCTCACTGCTTGCGAGATAAGCCGCCCGCTGGATCGCCGCCATCCACGTCCCGGCCAGCGACGCCGCTTCGCGCGATCCGTACCGCACGCCCAGAAAGATCAGCGCATCCGCTAGCCCCGTTACACCAAGTCCGATGCGACGCTTCGCCTTGGCCTCATGCCGCTGCTCAGGCAGCGGATAATTCGAAATATCGATCACGTTGTCGAGAATGCGCACGGCCGTCCGCACCCGCTCCTCAAGACGCGCAAGATCAAGCTTTGCCTTAGAGGAGAAGGGATGCGCAACGAAACGCGTGAGATTGATCGAACCGAGAAGGCACGCCCCATAAGGCGGCAGCGGCTGCTCGCCGCACGGATTGGTGGCGCAAATGTGCTCACAATAGGCGAGGTTATTCTTGGCGTTGATACGGTCGATAAAGATCACGCCGGGCTCTGCGTAATCGAAGGTCGCCCGCATAATCCGCTCCCAAAGCTGCCGAGCCGGAAGCGTTCGATAGACCTTGCCGTCAAATTGAAGATCCCAGTCACGATCCTTGGCAACTGCGGACATGAACGCATCCGTCACAAGAACCGAAAGATTAAAGTTCCGGAGCCGCGCCGGATCCGACTTGGCGTCGATAAAAGCCTCGATATCCGGATGATCACACCTGAGCGTTGCCATCATGGCTCCGCGACGCGCGCCGGCAGACATGATCGTGCGGCACATGGCGTCCCACACGTCCATGAAACTCACCGGGCCCGACGCATCCGCACCAATGCTCCGGACAAGTGCACCCTCAGGACGCAACGTCGAGAAATCGTGCCCGATGCCGCCGCCCTGCTGCATGGTAAGCGCGGCTTCCTTCACGTTCTGAAAGATGGAACCGAGGTCATCGTCAATGCGCCCCATGACGAAGCAATTGAAAAGCGTGACGGACCGCTCTGCTCCGGCGCCCGCAAGGATCCGCCCTCCCGGCAGAAAGCCCATATCCGCAATGGCGTCGTAAAAACGCCGCGCCCATTTCGCCCGGACCTTCTTGCCGCCCGGCTCCGCCCGCGAAACCGCCGCGGCGACCCGCTGGAACGTATCGTCTAAGGTGACATCGACAGGCGTCCCGTCCGCGCCCTTCAAGCGGTATTTGAGGTCCCAAATCTCTTCAGCAATCGGGCTGGCAAATGTAGGGGTGGGGCGCATGGGGCGTTTTTCGCATCAACGGCCCCCGAAACTATAGGCAAATCCCTTTAGAGTCAATAAATGTTCTTGTTAAGTTTCTTATTTGTTCAAGTTGCTGATGCTCGCATCAACTACGGCCGAGAGTGGCGGCGGAGCCTCCGACGAGGCCGCCTCCAAAAGCAACCGGTCACACGCCGCCTCAAGACGGCCTTCGAGCGCCACACGAAAATCCTTGCGCGATAAGCCAGGCGGGATGGGCTCAAGAAACTGAACAATAATCGTTCCCGGGTGCCGGATGAGACTGCGCCGCGGCCAGTAGAGCCCGGAGTTCAACGCAAGCGGCACGCAAGGCACGTCTAGCGCCTCATAGAGCGCCAGGTAGCCAGGCTTGTAGTCTGGGGCCGCACCTGGCTCCCGCCGCGTCCCTTCCGGAAAGATGAGAATTTGGCGCTTGGCAGCAACCCGATCTTTGGCGTCCCGGATCATCGTCTTCAGCGCAACGCCGGCTTTGTCGCGCTTGACCAGAATGTGGGCAAACTTCACGCAGAACCAGCCATAAAACGGAATCCACTTGAGCTCGTCTTTGAGGACAACGGCAGGGTCGGCAAAAAGCGGGATCAGAGCAAACGTATCCCAAGCCGATTGGTGCTTCGAGACAACGAGGCAGGCACCTTCCGGCAGCAAGTCGTGTCCGCGCACTTCCATCTTCGTTCCTGCGATAAGCCCGAGCAGCCACGTGCACGTCGCACCGTGAACTTTGAGGCCGGCAATCGCCCAGCTGCGCGGGGCAAAGAAGAGCCACGAACCGAGCAACAAAAAGAGCGCCGTGGTCACGTAAAATACGGCGGCGAAGAGATATGAGCGCAAAATAGTCGAATAGCTCATTGCGCTATCAAATCTTTGCTGGTGGGGACTTGGATGTTCCCGCAATCGAGCTTTCGCTCCAAGGGCCAAAAGCCCGGGAAACAAGAAGCCGAGCAGCGGCTGGCAAGAACTTCACATATTCGTCGGCAATCGCGCGCGCAATTTTAGGTTCGAGCCACCATGTGCGCCCTCTGGTCTTCTTGCTTATGACGGGATGGGGAATGAGCTCGACACCCGGCATGGCGCGCGCCAGCTCCACCAGACTGCGCGGCATGTGATAATTCGACGTGACCACAATCAACCGATTGTAACCACGCTCCGCCGCCCATTTGGACGTCTCGGTTGCGTTGCCAACGGTGTCAAGCGCGGCGTAATCGACATCGACACAACAGGCAAATCTCTCGGGGTCTAATCCCGAAAGCTTGCGCAGGCTTGCCTTGCTCGTGCGCTTATTTACCCCCGAGATGAGAAGCCTGGCGCCACGGTCATAACGCAACAGACGCGATCCTTCCGCAATACGCGTCGGCCCGCCTGTCAACACAACTATCGCATCCGCACGAGGATCTTGTGTATCGGGCGCACGCATCACGCTTGCGGCGAACGCGACGAACCCCAAGGCAAAAAGGCCGATAACGCTGCCCAAGAAAATGCCAATCGTTGTTCGGCTGGGCTTCCGCATACCTCCTGCCCTTCACTTCCCCACCAACCCAGGAACCGGTTCTTAACCCGTGATCGCATCACGGACCATCAAACTATCGGCCCCCCGGGACCAATGCCAACCCATGCCCCGAACCTTACCCTAACCTCTTGATAAACTCACGATTTGTCGCCCCGCTCGCGCAAAATTTTGAGCGCGCACAACCCTTTTTGATTACGCCTTGTTGTTAAGGATACGGTAGACGCCGAGCCGCGAGGTCAGCATGCACAGCGCCGCGATCACCACGACCACGATGCCAAGAAGCACGTAGCCGGCCATATCCAAGGATCCAGTGCCAATAAGCCGGTGCAGTTCGGCAATCGTGACACTGCCCCCGCCCAAGAGCTCCATCATCAGCGGCATCGTCAGAAACACGGACAACGCCAGAAGCGCGCCCACAAGGCCCGAACGGATCCCAAGCCGGAGAAAATGCTTCTCGAACTCATGCGCGATAAACCGGTCTGTCGCCCCGACAAAGTGCAGCACCTCCACGATCTCGCGGTTAGAAGCCATCGAGCTCTTCGTCGCCGAAACGATGATCGCCGTGGTGGCGGCCGCCATGAGCAAGAGAATGGCCAATCCTCCAAGCGCAAAGCTTCGGGTGACGGTACGGATTTGACTTTGCCAGCGCCTGTGATCGTCGAGGCTCACTCGTTTGAACTGCTCCTCGAGTTGGCGCTTCACGCGCTTGAGGTCGGGGGGGTTATCACGATCCAACTCGATCGCAATCAGGCGCGGCACCGGCAGCGACTTTAGAATATCGCCCTTGCCAAGCCACGGCTCCAAGAGCTCAGCTGACGTCTCGACCGGCAAGGCGCGCACCGCCGCAACACCCGGCTGGCTCTGTAAATAACCGACAACATCTTTGATCGTCTTTTCCGTCTTGACATTGTTCTGCGGCCGGATCTGAACCGTCACTTCACTTGCGATATCCCGCATCCAGGCATCTGCCGATTGGTGGATGAGATAGACGGTTCCAGCCGTCAGACAGGCCAGGAAGCACATAATGGCAATCACGAGTGTCAACGACCGGCCCGTGACCGAACCGGCCGGAACGATCGGCGCGTTGAGCTGCTCGGGGCTTTTCACGGGCTTCTTAGAAGGTGCATAGCCATCCTCCCTCGGTCCCGTCTCCAATTGAGGCCGCCGTGGCGGCTCCACAGCCTGCGGCGGCAAAACGTCGTGCATTGTGCGCGTGTCGGGAAAGGCGCGCCGCGGCATAGGCGGCGGACTCGTGGCCGGCCCCGTGACCACGTCCTCATAGGGATCGTAATCGGGCTTATTGAGCGGTGGCGGCCCGGGCCGGCCTGTGGGGCGGTCATACGATCCGGACATGGCCGTCGTGCAACTCCAATCGCGGCGCTTTGAACTGCCGCATCAATTGATGATCATGTGTGGCGATCAACACAGACGTTCCAAGCCTGTTGAGCTCGATGAACAGGCGAAGCAGCCTTCGCGCCATCTGCGGGTCGACGTTGCCAGTCGGTTCGTCAGCCAACAGCAACTCGGGCTTACCGATAACGGCACGCGCGATCGCCGCGCGCTGCTTCTCCCCGCCTGACAGAACGGATGGATAGGCATGCATCCGATCGCCGAGCCCGACCCATTGCAGCAGGTCCGTCACATCCTCCTTGTAATCCGAGATTCTGCGCCCAACAACGCGTAGAGGCAAGGCCACATTTTCCCACGTCGTCAGATGGTCTAGCAGCCGAAAATCCTGAAACACGATTCCGATACGCCGTCTAAGTTGCGCCCTCTTCGCCGTCGCAATCCGCGAAGCATCCTGGCCGAAGATCTCGATCCGGCCACGCGTCGGATGGATTGACATAAAGAGAAGCCGCAAGAGCGACGTCTTCCCAGCACCCGACGGCCCCGTCAGAAAGTGAAACGAGCCGGCCCTGAGATGAAAATTCACCTCAGCGAGCACGTCCGTACCAACGTCATATCTGAGTGCGATGTTCGAAAGGCGTATCACGCTTGGCTCTTCCCGCTGGTCATGTTGCCCGCCAGCCCTCTATTCGGCGACCCTGGGCTTGGGCCGTCTATAATCGCAAAGACGCCGTGCAATCAATCGGTCAGGAATGTGGCGGTCTCGTGCAGCTCAAAAAAGACCCACATTACCGGCGCCTCAACCTAGGACTTGCAGGCCAGACCCAAACACTAGATATCAATCGGCAAAACGATGCCGGGGCAGGAAAATTGGGGAATTAGAGGCTGTAGAGGACAATTCTCATGGGAAATGGGGCGACACCCGCAGATCGGATCGAGGTCGTATTCTCGGAAGCCCGTATCGGAGAACGTCTCGAACAGTTGGCGCGCGACATCGCCGGCTCGGACCTACAAGCCCCTCTCGTCGTCGCAATCCTAAAGGGCAGCTTCGTCTTCGCTGCCGACCTGATTCGGGCGCTTCATCGAGTTGGAATGTCGCCTGAGGTGGATTTCATCACCCTCTCCAGCTACCGAAAAAGTACAATCTCGTCCGGCGCAGTTGAAATTCTCCGCGACCTCGATTTGAGCGTCAAAGACCGTAACATTCTCCTCATCGATGATGTCCTTGATTCAGGCCGCACCCTTGTATTCGCTAAAGATCTCTTGTTCGCCCGCGGGGCCAACAGCATCAAAACATGCGTACTCCTCAGTAAGGACGTCCCCCGCACCGTCCCCATCGAGGCGGATTACTGTGCATTCGATTGCGAGAACGAGTTTGTTGTCGGCTATGGTATGGACGTGGCACACCGTTACCGGGAGCTGCCTTACGTAGGTCGTATCGCTGAAAAAAGAGAATCCTAAAAGCAACGGGCATCTTTGGAGCACGAAAAGCATGGCAAAGATCTTATTGGCGGACGATGACCAAGCCACACGCGATCTCGTCAAGCGAGCCCTCGAAATGGACGGCCACACAATCACGGTTGCGGAAGATGGCACCGGGGCCAAGGCAGCGTTTGATGCCGCGCAATCGGCTCTCGATCTCATCGTAACGGATGTTGAAATGCCGGGGATCGATGGCATTACATTTGCTCAACACGCCCTTTCGGCGGCGGCGAACGTCAAGGTTCTGCTGATGTCGGGCTATGCCGAACAACTCGAAAAAGGACGCGCGATCGGCTCACCGCGACTGAGCGTCATCAGCAAACCGTTCACGCTCGACCAAATTCGAAAGACGCTCACCGGCATTCTTTCCTAATCAATTCCATAACTCACGGGAGCATCTATACGCCGGAGCCACGCCGTCTTCCCCTATGCAGGGCGTAAAGACCGGCCGCCACAATGATCACAATACCGGCGGACGTCATCACATCCGGGAGGTGTCCCCAAATCAGAAAGCCGAGAACCAGCGCCCAGACGACGGCCGAATATCGAAGCGATGTCACTGCGGCCAGATCGCCAAGCCGTAATGACAGAATGATAAAGAAATAACCGAGCGTCAAAAACGATGCGGCAACCATCAACAAGCCAAATTCGCGCGCGGTTGGAATACGCCACTCTTCAAACACCGCAAAAGAAAACCCTGCCAGCATGACCGCGACGATCGACACCAACGTCAATGCAAGTGTCGAGAACGCAGGCGATATGACCCGCGTCGCAAGATCGCGCAGCACACCGAAGGCATTAGCAATCAGTGCGATCACGGCCGCCCAGGTGAACGTGGTCAACCCTGGCTGTACGATGAGCAGAACGCCGATTAGGCCGGCAAACGCCGCCAGCCATCGCCGCCATCCGACCGGCTCACCAAGGAAAACGGCGCCCGCAGCGATGATGGCAAGCGGCGTGATGTGATTGAGTCCCGTGATGTCGGCAAGCGGCATCCGCGCAAGCGCCCAGAAAAACAAGAATGTTGAAAAGATCTCACCCACGATCCGCCACGAAAAGGCTGAACCGAGCGCACCACGAGGAAACAATAACCCTCCGAAAAACGCGGCATAGATGAGAATGTAAATCGCGGCAAAACCGTTGCGCAATGTGACCGTCTCGCCAATCGGCAGCGTCTCACCGGCAAGCTTCATGCACGCATCATTGGCGGTAAACGCTGCTTGCGCCACAAGCATGGCACCAACGCTTTTCAACGTCGCACCGTGACTCTTGTCGATATGATGCGTGGAAATCATAGCCGTCACCTTGAGGCCGGAGCCGGACGCGTCTCTGCCATGGTTGGCAACCGTGGCCAAGAGCTAGCCTGACGTGATGGTGAAAGCGGCCTGATCCTGCGGTGTGTTTTGGTGCTTCGCTGACGGCGGCATTCCGTAAGGAAATTTCAGCCCCGTCGTCCCATTTCCCGGGACGGATCATCCCCCGGTAACACTCATATGCCGCGCGACAGCTGGCTTGCTTGTGCGCCGGTCGATCACGAAATCATGTCCCTTGGGCTTACGTGCGATGGCCGCGTCAATGGCCGCAGAAAGCGCCGCGTCGTCATTCGAAGAACGCAAAGGCGGGCGCAGGTCCGCCGCATCGTCCTGCCCGAGACACATATAAAGCGTGCCGGTACACGTGAGACGCACGCGGTTGCAGCTCTCACAGAAGTTATGGGACATCGGCGTGATGAACCCAAGCCGCCCGCCGGTTTCCATAACGCGCACATATCGCGCCGGCCCCCCAGTACGATACGGAATATCCTCAAGCGTCCACTTGTCCAGCAATCGGGCACGAACAATGGAAAGCGGCAGATACTGATCCGTCCGGTCGCCTTCGATATCGCCCATCGGCATCGTCTCGATCAGAGTAAGGTCGAAACCCCGCCCATGCGAGAACCGGATAAGGTCGTCAATCTCGTCCTCGTTCACACCCTTGAGAGCAACGGCATTGATCTTGATACTGAGCCCAGCCTTTTCCGCAGCGTCGAGCCCATCGTGCACAACCTTGAGGTCACCCCAGCGTGTAATCGCTCTGAACTTCTCCGGGTCCAGCGTATCGATCGAGACATTGATCCGGCGTACACCGGCGGCCTTAAGCTCGGTCGCATACTTCCCCAACTGACTGCCATTGGTCGTCAGAGTGAGTTCCTCGAGCGCGCCACTGTCGAGATGCCGGGACAGAGCCCGAAACAGCCAGAGGATATTCTTCCGCACCAGCGGCTCGCCACCGGTGATACGGAGCTTCTTCACGCCCCTTGCAACAAACGCCGAACAGAGCCGGTCCAGTTCCTCAAGCGTCAGCAAATCGGCTTTGGGCAGAAACGTCATGTGCTCGGACATGCAATAGACACAGCGGAAATCGCAGCGGTCCGTCACCGAAACCCGCAAATACGACACGTGCCGCCCGAAGGGGTCGATCAATTCTGGAAGGGAGCTCACCGACTTCATGACAAAACCATAACGCCTCGAATGAGATGTAGCGTGTTGCACAGCAGCATGCAAACCCTACTGAGGTAGGGAGAATGCGCAACACACTAAACCGGGGGCTAGGCACGCACTTTGATCTCGGATAGCCAGAAAGCTTGTCGCGAGCCACCGCGCGCGTTAGTCGTAGAGGACCAACAGCCAAAACAAGGCCTTCCGAAAAAGGCCATAAACACATGAGGGGAACGCCGCATGACGGGAACGGATGCCGCAGCCGCAGCTGCGACGAATCCTGGACTTCTCGACCGGGAACGCATCATCGCAAAGCCTGGGTTCAATCGATGGCTGGTCCCGCCGGCAGCTCTGGCAATCCATCTCTGCATCGGCATGGTCTACGGCCTGAGCGTGTTCTGGAAGCCGCTCGAGAAGGCCATCGGCATCGCCGCGCCCGTCGTCTGCGAGAACATGACCATATTGGAGGCCCTGTTCACAACCACGTGTGACTGGCGCCGCGGCGACTTGGTCATGATTTACACCATCGGCATCGTCTTTCTCGGGCTATCGGCGGCTGTGTTTGGCGGATGGCTCGAGCGCGCCGGACCGCGCAAGGCCGGCGTCGTGGCCGCGTTCTGTTGGGGCGGCGGCTTTATCGTTTCTGCACTTGGCGTCTATCTGCATCAGCTGTGGATCTTGTGGCTCGGCCTTGGCGTGCTGGGCGGCATCGGTCTCGGTCTCGGCTACATCTCACCCGTGTCGACACTCATCAAATGGTTCCCGGATCGTCGCGGCATGGCCACGGGCATGGCCATTATGGGCTTCGGCGGCGGCGCTATGATTGGCTCGCTGCTTGCCGACTTCCTCATGAACCGTTTCCAGACCGCAACATCGGTGGGCGCGGTCGAAGCCATGACCATTATCGGTCTCGTCTACATCGCCTTTATGTTGGGTGGCGCCTTCGGCTATCGCGTGTCACCCTCGGGCTGGCGGCCGGAAGGATGGACCCCACCGCCAGACGACGCCAACGCGATGATCACGACAGGTCACGTGCACCTCAACAATGCGCACAAGACTCCACAGTTCTGGTTTATCTGGATCGTGCTGTGCATGAACGTGTCGGCGGGCATCGGCGTCTTGGCCGTCGCCTCACCGATGCTGCAGGAAATATTCGGCGGTCAGCTCATCGGAGAGCCCGCATTGTCAATCGCCGACCTGAGAGCCGATCCAACGAAGCTCGCCGCAGTTGCCACCGTGGCCGCTGGCTTCGTAGCCCTGCTCTCGCTGTTCAATTCGTTTGGCCGCATTATTTGGGCCTCGCTGTCCGATTACATCGGCCGCAAGAACACGTACTATTGCTTCTTCATCATTGGCATCATCCTCTACGCATCCGCACCATCGCTCGCCAAGGTCGGAACACCAGTCCTGTTTGTCGCCGCTTTCTGCTTCATTCTGACGATGTACGGCGGCGGGTTCGCAACAGTCCCGGCCTATCTTGCCGACATTTTCGGTACGCAGTTTGTCGGTGCTATTCACGGACGTCTGTTGACCGCTTGGTCAACCGCAGGCGTCCTCGGGCCACTTGCCGTCGTCTTTATCACCCAGGCCCAACTCGACGCCGGCGTGCCCCAGGCCAAAGCCTATGACTACACCATGTATATTCTCGCTTGCTTCTTGCTTGTCGGCCTCATCGCCAACCTACTCATCCGACCGGTCAACAAGAAATGGCTGATGAGCGAGGAAGAGCTGGCCGAAATCCGATCCGAACAGGGCAAGCCGCACGTTTTGGGCTCATTTGGCATCGGCCTCGGTGGGTTCACCTTCCCTGTCCTGCTGGCCTGGACTGCGGTCGGCATCCCATTCTTCTGGGGCGTGTGGAACGTGGTCCTAAACTCACTCAAGTTGTTCGGTTACGGCGTTTAGACTCAAGGCCGGCCGCATCACTTAAGGACCTCGCGGACACGGGGCTGTCGTAGCATTCGGCAGCCCCAAGTCTTTGGCCCAAACACGCGGCTCGCCGTTCGATGCTTCGCCCATGTCGGTTGAGCCACACTGCACGTCCAACACCGCAATGTGAGGAAGCGTTTTCATCACCACACGAAACGAGGCCCAAGCCGACCGCGGCAGCGGACCGACAGTAAGAAAGGTGCGCCGCGCCGGTGTGCGCGCAATAAATGCCATCGCTTTGGCAAGCGTATCCGGCCGCCCCGCATCCACACGCACAACAACCCAGCGCTGACCTTTCGAAGCCCGGATGAGAGATGCGCCCGCCGCGTCAGCGGCACCCGCCTCAAAGGGCCGGTTATCACCATCCGCAAAATCCCAAGCGATGATCTCACCTTCACCGTCACGCGCAAGACGCTTGGCCATCTCGGAGACACGATAGTCGATACCGGTTGTAATGAGCGCCACCGCCTCGCCGCCAGGGTCAAGCCCAATTGGCACTTTGGGATCACCAGCATGAACAGGCATCACAGAAGCAACAGCCCAAAAAATTGCCAAAACCGCAAGAATTGGCCCACGCGATAGGCACAAGAAGCGCGTCGTCACGTCCCAGGACAACTGGGCCCGCCTCTGAGCTAGATTGCCGCCTCGAATCCTAGCAACAGACACAAAAGGTTCGATCATGAGCAATCCGCTTCCACGTCATTGCAAGTCCATCGCCGACATCAATGTCGGTGATAAAATCCGCCACCCTTATAGGGTAACCGCCGAAGACGTACAAAAGTTCGCCGAGATCTCCGGCGACTTCAACCCCGCCCACTTCAACGAAGAGTACGCGCAAGGCACGGTGTTCAAAAAACGCATCGCACACGGCATGATCTCGCTTGCCAAATTCAGTGGTGTTTTCGGGATGGACATGCCGGGCCTCGGCGCCATCTGGGGCAGTCAGTCCGTGAAGTTCTTTGCACCCGTTTACCTCGACCAGCCCTATACCGCCGTCGCCAAGGCAACAAAAAAAGGCGAGAAGAACGTCATCTTCGCCTGCTGGGTCGAAGACGCGGAAGGCAACAAAGTGCTCGAAGGCGAGGGCGTCATCTATCCCATCCCGCAAAAGGTCAAAGACGCCATGGACGCGGACGGCCGGTTGAAAAGCCTCTTGGCAGGCTGATCCAACAAGCATCGTCTCCCCTTGTCGGGAAGAGAACCGGACCGCAACCAACGCATCCTTCCAATAAAGCCCCTCCCCTTGGTGGGGAGGGGGTTGGGGAGGGGGGAGAATGCCAAGCGACCCACGCGCGATGGAACACAACAAACAACGCCCCTGACGTCTATCCGAACCGCCGCGGCTTTCACCTCGACACGCCGCCCGCCTCTTCACCCCACCCCTAACCCCTCCCCATCAAGGGGAGGGGAATACGGGCGGTGCCACACGCGCATCCCGTCACGCAGAAGCCGCACGCATCCACAGAGTTGGTCCCGCGACTCGGGGCGGCTATAGTCGC
The DNA here is from genome assembly GCA_965222835.1 of Hyphomicrobium sp. GTDB lineage: Bacteria > Pseudomonadota > Alphaproteobacteria > Rhizobiales > Hyphomicrobiaceae > CBDCUQ01. Next base: position 302,191 of record CBDCUQ010000004.1, on the reverse strand, counting down.
CTCGGACAAGCACCGCCGATGTTTGGGTGCACTGAAGAGGGAACAGAGGGTCATGTCGGGCGGATACACAAAGAAATCACGCGGCCGGACAAAAGGCGGCACGAAGAAAGTCGACAGACGTAAGTTTGTCGGCTTGGCGGCGGCCGGGGGCGCGGGCGCCGCGCTCGCAGCCTGCAGTGACGAAACACCAAAAGCTCCAGCCATCGAAGCCCCGGGCATCATCGAAAGTGCGCCTACGCTCAACTGGCGCCTCACCTCCAGCTTCCCACCCTCGCTCGACACCATCTTCGGCGCAGCAAAGGTCATGGCCGATGCCGTCGCCGCCATGACCGACAACAAGTTTCAAATTCAGGTCTTCGCTGCCGGTGAACTGGCAGGCGGTCTGCAAGCTGCCGACGTCGTGACCGACGGCACCGTCGAATGCTGCCACACCGCATCTTACTATTACTGGGGCAAGGACCCGACCTTTGCCCTCGCCACAGCCGTACCGTTCGGATTGAACTGCCGCATGCAAAACGCCTGGATGTATGAAGGCGGCGGCATCGACCTGATGAACGCATTCTACAAGAAGTACAACATCTACGGCCTTCCCGGCGGCAACTCAGGGGCGCAAATGGGCGGCTGGTTTCGCCGCGAGATCAATACCGCAGAAGATTGGCGTGGTCTCAAAATGCGCGTTGGCGGCTTTGGTGGTGCGGTTGTCGCGCGCCTTGGTGCTGTCCCACAAGGCATGCCCGGAGGTGAGATTTATCAGAACCTCGAAAAGGGTGTCATCGATGCATCCGAGTGGGTCGGCCCGTACGACGACGAAAAGCTCGGCTTCCATCGGATCGCAAAGTACTACTATTACCCCGGCTGGTGGGAAGGCCAGGCCATGTTGCACTTCTTCTTCAATCTTGAGAAATGGAACAGCCTGCCCAAGAACTACCAGGCCATCCTGAAGAGCGCATGTTTCACCGCGAACACGGTGATGATGGCGCGTTACGATATGCAAAACCCCGGAGCACTACAAAAGCTCGCCCAGGCCGGCGCCATATTGAAGCCCTTCCCTGAACCCGTACTCGACGCCTGCTTCAAAGCTGCAAACGACGTCTACACCGAGCTCAGCGCCACAAACGCCGAGTTCAAGAAAGCCTACGAGGCCATGACGGCCGTGCGCGCCCAGAACTACTTGTGGTTCCAGATCTCGGAGCATACGTACGACACGTTCATGATGATCCAGGAACGCAAAGGCTTGGTGTGAGCCCGGTTCGGAGGAGTCACCGCGCCGCGGCTGCCAGAGCCTCTCTCAAGACAGCATCACGGATGAGCCCTGCGATCTGATCCGAGCGCCCGATGGGCCCGGCATAGACCGCGCGTGCACCGGAAGCTTCGATCGCCTTCGGCACGTCCTCTCCCGCATGCAGTCCATCGCCTGAGAAAAATCCCGACACGACAACGGGACCGCGCGCCTCTGCCAAGGCATCCGCTAGAAAAGGCGACTCCTCCAGCAACCCAATCGTCACGCGCGCAAACACACCCTCGTGCGCCAAGCCCTCAGCAACGCGCCGCGTCGCATCAGCCGACGCCTGACCAATCTTCGATCCGTGACCAACAACGAGAAGCGTCGTTTCTCCCGGCCAGAACTTATGCAAGGCGGCAGCTCTCTGTGCCTCCTCCAGCATCAAGCCCATGAGGTTTGGATCGTCGCCGAGAGGTTGCAAGATCGTGCTGCGTGTTGTCAGACCGGCAGCGGCAATCCGCTCGGGCAAAACCTGTCCTGCAAAATAGCCGTCGGCCATAAAGAACGGGACCACAGCAACTCGCGCCGCGCCGCTTGCTGCCGCTTCCGAGAGTGCGGTCTCCAACGACGGTTCACCTTTGAGAACACCCGCAATAACCACGCGAAATAAACCCAAAGATTGCAGTCTCTCCCGATGCGACAAGATCGTTTTATTGGGCGCTGCCCCGGCCCTGTCGCCGTGCGCGGCAATCACGACGGCAAAGTCGTTTCCCTTGCCCATCATGACGAACCCTCTTCGGACCTTGCCCCCTCCGCCAACGCCTGCTTGAGCAAGTCCTGAACACGTGGCGATAAGGAGAGGCATTGTGCACGCTCCCGTCCGGCAGCCGACATCTTCGCCCATGTCTTCCTCAAAATGCCGATCGTCTTGAGGTCATCGTGCTCGGTAAAAAACGCGTCGGCGTAATGTTCAAGAAAGACAAGACACGCCACATCCTCCAAGGTCTGCGCTTCGGCACAGGACTTAAGCCCCTCCTTTCGAATGAGAGCGCCAACCCGATCGCAGAAGGCCTCATCATAGCCCGCCGCGCGCAAGATCTCGGCCGCCCATTCCGCATGCTTCTGCTTCAGGTCCGCGCGCCAGCGCAAATATCCAACGCGGCCTTCGGGATAGCTCGCACGTGGCACCGTCCAGCGACGAAGATGCTGCGCGCGGGCCGCCAATTGCAGCGCCTCCGACGCGCCAGGTGTGAAGTGCAGGAGCGTGGCCGACATCCGCTCCGCGTAGACGAGTGCGGCCGGCCGGGACACCCCGTCCTCCGTAAGGACATTTGAATCCTCCGCATTGGCCGCATCCAACCGGGCCATCGCCTCGTCGAAACTGCTCACAGGTCACTCCATCTCCGCGACCACATCACCAAGGAGACGCCGATACGTCCGGTCAGATGCGCCATAACCATACCCGATACCCACCAATCGCTGACACAGCCGGGACGGCCCATACCACCGCGATCATCCGGCCAACAAGGCGAAGCAGGCCTTCGGCAGACCCGAACCACAAGCCCTCACGACAAGCTTCGCTAGGGCTGCCGGAGCCTCGAGGCAACATCATGCAACACTGACACCCGCAGGCCACCAGCCCAACCAGCGCCCATAGAAAACTAACCAATGTTCAAAAGGACGTGAGCCCTGTCTCGACATAGTCGCAGAAACCGTCTTTATTGGCCTCAATTCCTATGAGCTTGGTCCGTTAAGCTCCGGAAAACATCGCAGTTCCGACTGAGTGCGCCGACAACCGGACCCAGCACCAGTCGACACCCCGAGGCCGGATGCCGCCACCGCACCGACAGCTTGAAGTGTACCTTAAAGGGGTAGCCGCCGGCGATGAGGCCGCTTTTGCGGAGCTTTACCAAGCGACCTCCCCGAAACTTTTTGCGGTTGCACTCCGTATTCTTAGAAGCAGAGAATTGGCGGAAGAAGTGCTGCAGGAGGCCTATTTTCGGGTGTGGGAAAGGGCTGGTGACTACAATCCGGCCATCGCCTCGCCATTGACCTGGCTGGGGACAATCGTTCGCAACCGGGCTCTCGACGAAGTCAGGCGCCGGGGCAACCGTCCGACCGCTGACGAAAGCGAGCTCCAAAACCTTGAAAGCGACGATGAGCACCCGCTCAACACGCTAGAACGGATAGAGGATGTAGAACGTCTTTTGCGTTGTCTCGAGGGCCTCGAGGCCGAGAAAAAGGAGATCGTGCGGTTGGCCTATCTCAACGGCATGAGCAGAGAGGCCTTAGCAAAAAAGTTTGGACGGCCCGAAGGAACGATTAAGACGTGGTTACATCGCAGCCTGGCACAATTGAAGGGGTGCCTGGAAGAATGACGGAACTGACAGACATCGACGCTGTAGCAGGGGAATACGTCCTCGGCACGCTCGACGCTGGCGAACGCCGTTCCGCTGAAGCGCGCATCGAACGCGACCCTAACCTGAGGCAGGCCGTCGAGGCTTGGCAGCGCCGCCTGTCACCACTTACCGAAACCGTCAGCCCCATCTCGCCACCCGGCAATCTCTACAACAAGATCCGTGCCCGCATCGGGCTTTCTCAACATGTCATTTCACTAAGGACACGAGAGCGCCGCCTTGAGCAGCGCGCCAACAGATGGCGTAACGCCACTGCAGGATTTGCAGCGCTTGCGGCTTCGCTCGTGGCCGTCATCGGATGGCGCAGCGCAGACGTTCAAACAACGTCAACGCAATACGTTGCCGTGCTTCAATCCGGACCTGACAAGCCAGCCTTCTTGCTCACGATCGACACCGGAACACACAACTGCATCATCAGCGCCATCGACGCGCCAAAACAGCCCCAAAAGAGCTATGAAGTTTGGATGGTGAGCGACCAGCTCGAGAATCCGAAGTCACTCGGAACTATGGCGGAGGGTGAAATGCACGTCATGCCGATGCAGGACGGGCCAGACACCGATATGTTCATGGATGCTACATTCGCCGTAAGCCTCGAACCTGAAGGCGGCTCACCAACCGGGACACCGACCGGTCCGATGCTGTATCAGGCAAAGCTGTTCAAGGCCACACCGTAGTCCGGAGCAAATCCAGCCTACAACATTTCACGTAATATGTTTCTTGTGACGCACCGAAACTCGGGCAGGACATACTTCGTACACGTTGGTGTGCTTCCACCAACGCCCCGGGCGCGGGAGGCGCTCTTTTGTGGAGCCCGGAAATCTTTAGTCCATCAAGGAAGGAAGTTATCCATGAAAATCACCGCAAAATCCGGCTCTGCAATGGCCGCCACAGCCGCTGCCCTGCTTGTTGCTGGTGCCGTTGCTGTTCCCTCAGCCACCGCAGAAGCGGCCAAGGGTCACTGCATTGGCGCCAACGCCTGTAAAGGCAAGAGCGCATGCAAGACGGCCACTAGCGAGTGTGCCGGCCACAATGGCTGCAAGGGTCAAGGCTTCACTGCGACGACTAAGGAAGAGTGTGAGGCTCTGATGAAGGACAACGACAAGATCAAGTTCGAGCCGGCCAAAGGCTAACGGTTCCCCTTCACCAATCCGTGCGGCCGGCGCTCAAAAAATGAGGCCGGCTGCACGACAATACTCTATCTGAGAAAATCGATAGCGCAGACTCAGCGTAGCCCGCAGAGTGACCTCATGATCGCCACACCGCAACCCGCATCAGCCACGCGAGAAGAAAAGCAAAGCCTGGAGACAGAGCTACGGCCCCGCTACCTCGGTTTCGGATTGGGCCTGCGACCACAGCACTATCCGGATATTCTGAGTGACGAAGCCGACAACGCTCACGTCGTCGACTGGTTCGAAGCCATTTCCGAAAACTACATGATCCCGGGCGGCCAGCCGCTCAAAATGCTCGACCGCATCCGCGAACGCTATCCGATTGTCCTCCACGGCGTGTCCATGTCGATCGCCTCAACCGCACCGCTCGACGAGCAATATCTTTCCGACCTCCGCACACTTGCCGATCGCACAGAGCCCGTCTTCATCTCCGATCATTTGTGCTGGACGGGCGTTCACGGTGTCAATCTGCATGACCTTCTGCCTATCCCCTACACCCGGGAAGCACTCGACCATGTCGCCGCACGCATACACCATGTGCAGGGACGCCTTGCACGGCCCTTCGTTCTCGAGAACGTGTCATCATACGTGCAATTCAATCACTCGGAAATGACGGAATGGGATTTCCTCGTCGAACTAACGCGGCGCACGGGATGCTGGCTCCTGTTCGATGTGAACAACGTCTTCGTCTCGTCATTCAACCACGGATGGGACGCCCACGAGTTTATCAACGCAATTCCTGCCGATCGCGTCGTGCAATTCCACCTGGCGGGTCACGAGCACAACACGAGCCATATCATCGACACGCACGACGCCATGGTGTGCGACGAGGTATGGGACCTCTACCGCGCCGCAATCTGCCGCTTCGGTCCCGTATCGACCCTCATTGAACGCGACGACAATATACCACCCTACTCGGAAATGGTGGCAGAGCTATCAAAAGCCCGCGACATTGCCTTCGATTTGCTGCCCGAGCTCAAGACCGCACATCATACCGGCCAGAAAGCCGGATGAGCCGCGAACGCCCAAGCCTGGCCGAGCTTCAGGACATGTTCCAACATGCCATCCTAACAGGTGAGGCTGCCAATTTCCTCAAGCTCATTCCGGACAACGAGCGCACAACACGGAACGTGTTGTTAGGCGTCTATGAGCACGCCTATACAGCCAGACTCTGCGAAGTTCTGTCGAACGAGCACGAGTTTCTGAAATCGCATATGGGCGCCGACGATTTTGAAGTCATGGCGCGCGCCTATATTGCGGCTCGTCCGTCGAACACATCAAATGCGCGGTGGTTTGCCTCCCGCCTGCCCGATTTCCTCGCCGAAGATGACCGGTATGCGATGCGCCCGGAATTCGCCGAACTTGCAGGCCTTGAGCGCGCTCTCAATGATGCATTCGACGCTCCCGACGCGCCAACGCTCGATCTTGCAGCCTTGACCGCGTACGACCCCGATGAGTGGCACACACTCGTCTTTACACCCCACCCGTCAGCGCGCCGGCTCGATTTCAAAACAAACGCTTTGGATATTTGGAGCGCAATCAAGGCCGGCGATGTCCCGCTCGACGCCGAACAACTCGCCAAGCCGCAGCACATCCTCGTTTGGCGCCAGGATTGGACCTCCATGATACGCAGCCTCCAACCCGAAGAATCCATGATGTGGGACGAAGCGGCCAAAAGCGTCCCATTCGGCCGCCTGTGCGAGCTCATCGCAGTGTTCAACGAGCCAGAGACTGCTTCCCAGAGAGCGGCCCAGCATTTGCAGACGTGGCTCTCATCAGAGGCATTAACGGCCGCCCGCATTGACAAGCCCAGCAAGCCGCAAAAGAAAAGGCGGGCTCCAACCGGCTGATCCATCCGGATCCAGCACCAAAAGCCACCCACGCAACCAACCTCGCGCTTCCGCGCCGGCTACGCGAAGTCGGAGTCGGAAGCGCGATCAGGAATGCGGGATAGGGCGCCAACGGCTCTTTCGATTCCGCAAGGCTTCCTATAATCTCCGCCGCGCGCGAGCACCACACGGTCCCGTAGCTCAGCTGGATAGAGCATCAGATTCCTAATCTGGGGGTCACAGGTTCGAATCCTGTCGGGATCGCCAATGATTTCAATAACTTAATTTGAGACCATGGTTGGACAACGCCAAATATGCACTGAATGTGCTCGGGGTTTTTCACTAAATGAACCTGTCTAGGGACGACGTTCAAAAGATACGTGATTGGGCGTCTAAGCACCCGCGTATCACTGCTGTTTACTTGTTCGGCAGTCGTGCACGTGGTGACAACAGACCTGACAGCGACATAGATTTGGCAGTGAAGATGCCATGGACTGATTGGTTCGGTTGGCACAGAGAATTCAAGTCTAGTCCAGACTTGCATTTATCAGCGCCAGTTCACTTGGAGTGCTTCGACGCGGAAATTTGCACTGAAGTGGTTGGTCCGTCGGTTAGAAGAGACGGGAAGAAATTGTATCCCTAAGAGAATATGCAATGTGTCTATCTATAGTGGGGTTATCGCTAACAGCGTTGGGAACGATAACCGCAATTGTGCATCCGAGTAGTGCGGGAATTTGGGGTGGCGAAGATACACCAAGAAGAGACCGTCGTCTTCGCGTGCGATACTACACAGGCATCGCGATGATTGTTATTGGTACGACGATACAGATTATCGCTTTGGTGTAGAGGTGTGCTGTTTGAGCAGGGCAAGGATTTGCCGGTTCAGCTAGCTTCTACGTGAATATAGATGCTGTACCGTTAAGTCACCTTGCATGGCATCGCATTGTTCTACGACAGCAAATGTAGCTGGCCTTACGTTCTAAGCGTCTACCTATTCCGCCACCCGCTCAAACAATTCATCTCTTTAGAAATGATACCTATGCAGAGGCGGTCTGCAACGTGACAATGGGGATAGCGAATTCCATGCACTTCTCATGCACTTCCGTGCTCGTCGCTACGTTGTGGAAAAATAATCTAGCTCTCACGTACGCTTACAACGCTTGAGCATCAGAGCGTTTATCTGATGGTCAAATAGCCCCACTGAAAACAATGGTTTTTTTCGAATGAGCAGAAACTTCCTAATCTGACGGTCGCAGGTTCGAGTCCTGCCGGGATCGCCAAATTACAATGTCTTTTCAATAAGTTACAAATCGCGTCAATCGCTCCGATTTGCCGAGAGTGGTAATGTCGCCACCGTATCGCCACCACATTCAAGCCGCCTTCAGCGGTGCAGACGACCAACGACCGCATAGTGCGTGCGCATCAAAGCCAGCGCATCAAAGAGAACGTGTCTGTGAGCACAGACGTCATGCAAGCCAAGAACGGCGGCGAGTACATACGACTCCATGTGCCCCATTCCGTCAATGTGCCGTCCGCTACCAAGTGGTCGGTACTTTATCCGCATCGATGATGCGCGCAAAGCGATCGTCGGCGATGATCTCCTTCGTATTGCCAGCGAGCGATCAACGTTCCCCAGGAAAACATTGAAAACCACCGTTGCGAGCGCCCATGCTGACCCCAACAACTTTCCCCGTCTTGCGACGCGATCCGTCGCTCCGACCGCGTGTCGGCGTCAGTGAAGGAAAAGGACGATGAGGAGCTGCTCACTCATTACCTGCTCGCCGTCGATGGGCACTTCACGCACGTCGGTGTCCTATGCCTCGGACGGCAAACGGAACCCGCCCAACTGGGTACAGCACCCATCATCCAGGCGATTAAGTTCAACAAGCATGGCAAGAAGATTCAGAAATGGGTCTGGGACGATCATATCAGATCTCCAATGGAGCTCGTGACTGCCGTTTGCGACCAAGTAAGCGACTTCCGCAAGAGCTACGAGATTGCACACGGCTTCTATCGCGATCCGATACCGGCATACGACGAAGTCATCGTCTATGAACTCGCTGTCGTAGACTACATAGGGTCTTGCCTTCGGATTGAGCACGTCCACGGCCATGTCCGAACCTCCTGTCGATCAGGGGCGTGTTCGTGTTACCACCATGGCTCACACAAACGTGCGAGGGTTCGAAGCAAACCGCTTGATGCCACCAGGCACCGATGATAGCATGATACTGTTAGAGGACTGATTAGATAGATAAATCCCGTACGCTAGACGGGATTGGCCACGGAGGGCAATGGGCAGTTTGGATCGGCGCGTAAGGTAGCTGGATCACGGAGAGGACCTTGGACCCTCAAAGTACTCCGCGTCGACACGCTATGCCGGCTCTCGTGCGCGGCTGAGAGAGTGTGCAAAATGCCTGAACGCGAACCCGATTACGAGCACTGGCACATTGGTGGAGCCGCCTCGGGCTTCCCAATCGTAACATCCGCGAAGAACATTCTCGACGACCTTGGGATCTCGCACATCAAGTTGAGCATGTTCGACTGTCACTTCGGCATGAAGTGGGCTGGTGGACGACCGCATGCCGTATTCTCAGGGCAGACGAAGGAGTCCTTCGCCGCATTGGTCCGAGAGTACAACCGCCGTGGCATTTCGTTCGATCTCGTGTTCAGCAATTTGCTCGTGGAAAAGCAACATCTCGGCGACAAACGCTGCAATTGGATGCTGGAGCAGTGTCATAGCCCGGGAAACGGCGTCATCGTCACAAGCCACGTTTTGGCAGAATATATAAGAGAGCTATACCCAAAGTATAAGCTCATCCATTCTCTCACGCACTTCAAGACGGAACCTGAGTACTATTACAGCCACGCCGACCTTTATGATGTCTTCGTGCTGCCACCGCACCTCAACTATCGGCACGACGTGATTGTCGAGCTGCTCAACCGGCTTGGGCCTGAGCGCATCGAGGTGCTGGTAAACGAAACCTGCTTCCGGGAATGCAACGTCAGGAAGGAGCACTATAACCTCATCAGCAAGGCGTGCCTTGAGGAGGATTGGGACCTGTGGGAAGGGTTGGTCAATAATTATTGCCAACATGCGCATGCGGACCGCTTCGGAAAGATGTGCTCCGCGCAGGATCTGGGGCGCGTCAAGAACTTCTCGTTATCTCGGAAAGAGGTCGACGCGCTAAAGGAAATAGGTGTCGTCAATTTCAAATTGGCCAACAGGCAGATTCCAAATTCCCAGTACGCCAAATGGATGGACTATTACATTATTGACAGGCACGGCCTCTCAACGACGTTTTACGTCTACGAGAACTACTATCGCCCCACACATATGGCACGTCCCCAGTAGTTACTCTACAATCCTTTTCCCATACCGGGACATTCTACTGATTGCTGACCGCCTGACTCCGGGCCGGGAGCCGCCTGGCCAAAATCAAATGTGCGGAAAATTCTGGACAGTACCACTCTGGACACTACCTTGGCGTTCTCCTTCAGGGTTCAGGCCGCGGCGTAAGCTTCGTGCTTGGTGGGAGCTTGGGGTAGACCACGTGGGGTTGCTCGCCGGTCAGAGCGCCCAAAAAGGCGACGATGTCTTCAACGTCTTCGTCCGAGAGAACGGCATTCAACTGACTCTTGGCCATGATGCGCACGGCCTCTCCTAAATCCCAAACTCGGCCGCTGTGAAAGTAGGGTGCCGTCAGGGTGACGTTACGCAGAGGAGCAACACGAAAGAAGTAGCGATGAAGAAGAGCCCGCCCTGTCACATGCGAGCGACCATGATCCTCGGGTGGGCGCACGAGTTCATCCGGTGCAGTCATCATTCCAAACGGAAAGAAGGCGTTCCCTCCAACGTTAATTCCTCTATGGCAGGTTACGCATCCCGTACCCATAAATTTCTGCAGTCCTCGACGCTGCTGCACGCTCATCGCATTGTCCTCGCCGCGAAGAAAACGATCGAAGGGTCCGTTTGGTGTTATCAGTGTCGCCTCAAACACCTCGATGGCCCGGGCCATGTTTTCGAAGCTCACCGGATCCTCTTCATCTGCAAATGCCTTCCTGAACAGCTCAACGTATTCAGGAATACTTGTCAGCGTTTTCACGACCCGGTCTGGCGTACTGTTCATCTCGACGGCAGTCTGCACCGGCTGCTTGGCCTGGCTCTTCAGATCACGGGCGCGCCCGTCCCAAAACTGCGCAATATTGAAAACACTATTGAAGACTGTCGGTGCGTTGCGCCGCCCGTGCTGCCAACGATGACCAATGGAAACGGGGAGGTTGTCTGCTCCACCCGTCCCAAGATTGTGGCAACCGTTACAACTAATGGTGCCGCTTCTTGAGAGCCTTGGGTCGAAAAAGAGCATCTCACCGAGCTCCACCCTTGCCGGGTTGGCACGGTTGTCTGCTATGTTTGGCGGCGTCGTCGGCAACGGCTTGAATATCTGGATGGCTTGCTCCCGCAGATCATCGGTCTGCATGGCCGACGCACTGGCTGCAACCAAAACGAGGACGACAACAAAGACCAGTCTCATTGGCCAGCTCCAATCTCTTGTGCCTTGCCCTCACTCTCCAGCGACCTGCGACGTTGCCGTCGATAATAGACACGCAACCCGCCATGAACAAGAATGGCCAACGTGCTGAGCCCTAACAGCACATAAGTCGCCCAGTCAGCCCACCAATGCCGATTGGCCCCCATCGTGTAGTTGTCTGGCATCATTTTGGCGTTGTGGAATCCCAGCGTCCTTTCTGGATCTTTCACATAACGATACAGGCGATCGGCGACCACCGTATCGATGCTGTGACAAGAATTGCAGCCTTGATCAGCCCCCAAGCCCTCAGGAAGGTCGTGCGCAACAGTCTTCTGGACGTTCGTGTGGCAGTCCACACAGCGCGTCGAGCGCAGATGCAGATCCACGTGAGGCAGATAGGCGTGCGCCGCGACCATGCTTGGCTCGGCGGGATCCGCAAGCGGTCCTTTCGCCGCGTCCTCGTGGCAACGCACGCAAGGTTCGTTGTCGTTCTTGAGAATGGCTTGCGGCAGCTTTATGTCGGCTGTGGCCTTGAAGTAATGCGGGTTATGGCAATGCTCGCACGTGAACCGCTCATTGCCTTTTTCATCTTCTTTTACATTTCCGGCGGCAGGACGCTTAGGCGCGGTTCCGCAGCACTTCTCTTCCTTATGCTTGTACTCCGTGAAATGCACGGTCTCCTCGTATTCCTCGCGAATGCGATCGAATTCGTAGGGCTTGTCATCCTTTGCGCCTTTGTCCTTCCGTGGATGGCAGTCCATGCAGGTCTCCGTCTTCTTTTTGACGTGAGGGTACTGCTCAAAGCCTTCCGTGTGGCAATCAAGGCATTTGGTCTTCGTGTGATCTCCACGACGAAAATCACCCATTCGGATGGTGACACTCGTGATCTTGCCGGTCTCGGGATCCTCCACAAAGCGATCCGGGCCGGCGTGACAGGCTAGGCACTGTAGCGTTTCGGTGTGAGCCAACTGGGCAAAAGCACTACGCGCAAGCACAGATATGCCAAACACAAGAAGAAGAGCAATTGAACAGCCTGTGCGCATGATCCATTCTGCCGCATGGCGGAACCAGCAAAACTGAGCCTCATCTCGTTCGACACGTCCGCTGCACAGCTGCAATCAATCTTCTATCCAGACGACAGCAACCTAAGCGCGGGTTGTCGGGAGGCGAAGTTATTTCTTGCGAGCCTTCTTTACCTGTTCCGGCGTAGCGGTATCACCCGTGTCGTTGCCCCAAGCGTTCCTGATGTAGGTCACCACCGCTGCAATGTCCTCATCCGACAGCTGCGGGCCGAACGCGAACATGCGGGTGCCCGGAATGCCGTTCACCACGACATCGATATGAGTCTCCAAGCTCCCAAGAGCGATCGCCCCATCTTGGTACAGACCAAGTTTCTCCAGCGGTTTGATAACGGATGGGCCGGCATCAAAGCGTGCCCCAGCCACAAGGGGCGGAAAAGCGCCCGACAAACCCTTACCATTTATCTGGTGGCACACGACGCAGGTCCTTTCATAGACCTCTTTTCCGCTCGCCATCAAAGCCTGCAGTGTGTCTTCGTTAGGGGGCTGAGCAAGCGCTACGGGCTGCGTCGCGCAGAAGAGTAGACTTGTCAGGAGCAAGCTCCACTTCCTGCCAGTCCGAGTTTTTGTGGCCTTGATTCTCTCACCCTTATTCACACTGTCGTCCTCCCCATCATTGAACTTCGACCTGGCCGGCAACGTCCGAGCCTGACCGACCACGTTCCATGGCTACCTCTGCTTGGCGCAATCGATTGATTGTGCGGGAAAGCACTCGATGTGCCGCCAGATCAACCAAGTTGGCCACCGCTGTCCATTCCAAGACACGGTTCAGATCTTCCGTCTTGCAGTCCGCACGTCCGTCCTGCACAAACGCGAGAGCATCCAGACGCCACGCCTCAAGACGCTTTGGAAGGTCTTCAAAGGGTGTTCCTTCGATGTCTGGTGAGAAGCTTATCATTCCTGACAGCGCCATGAGTTCCTGAGTCACATGTAGGCCGTCTGAGTGTGGACCTTGCTCCTCTGCGCCGTCGGATTCACGGTCGAAGGGGGCATCGCGCCGCTTCCACTTCTCCAAGATCGTTGCGCAACAAAGAAATCGATAGCGATCGCTGCCGCTGGTGCGTCCCTCTCGATAAAGGCTCGCCAAGGGCCAGAAGTCATCGGGTAGTTGTGCCGGAAATTTCGTATCCAAATGCAGAGCACTCGGCCAATGCGGAATCGCCCGCCAGCGGGCATCGTGCTTAAGGTCTGCAACGCGCAGACCCCCGATGGAAAACCCTCTGCCATATTCGGCAGACCAGAAGCTGAGCCTCTTGGATACCAACGCATAGCTCCTACGTGCGGCACTCTTCATATTGGTATCCGACAGCTTGCACGTCATCTCCGCCAGCCGCTCACTCTCATTCGGGAAATAGCTCAGGTGCACTACTTCACCGTCCTCGTCCTTGACCGGAATTGATTTTGGCTCGGACAACTGCAACTCGACGCTCCACTCGCGCAACATCGGATTACGCAGTTGTACGGCTACCAGGAATTCACGTGGCTGATCGTCTGCAAAAGAGTCGTTTATGCGCTGACGGTCGCCCTCCCCCTTCCATGCCGTCGGCAACGAATAGGGAAACCACATCATTCTTCTCCCGCCAGCCGTTTGGTTTCAACGTCTCTTTTCCAACCAGCATTCCTCACCGTCGCCGCGTGCACCGGTGGGCCTGCCGCAGTCTATCCGTGGCCAGCCAACCATTGCAGCAACGCAGGAGGAACGCCGCCGACAAGTGGAAAAGCGAATTTTCCCCGACCATTGCGTGCGCGGACTTATTCAAAGCCAACCGCGCGACCAGTACGCCGTCAGACCATCCGTTAAGTGCTCACTCGCCGTGATCGAGCGCATTCCACCCCGATACTGTTGACTGGCCGGCTGGCCAGCTCAAGTTGCTCACGTTAACGACCTTGTCATCAGCTCTTTGGGGCAACGTTCCGCTTCCGCGTTCACGGCCGAAAACGTTCGCTCTCATGACCATGACATGACGCCAGTTGCGCAACGTTCTTTATTTATGTCAACCCTTGCCAACGATCGGCTGGATCGTGCAGTGATAGGTCGTGCCTTCCGTCCCGAAGCACCAAATGATGTCGCTGCTGAACTCCGGCCTGTACATGGGCAAGACGCCATGGGTCTCGTAACAGCCGCAGCGCGGGCAGATGCTCTTATTGCAGCAATCCCGATATGCAATCAGATAGGACTCTCCGTCCTCCGGATTGACGCAGCTGGCAACCCAGGAACTCGGCGAGAGCGTCGTTCCGGGAGGGCAGGTCGTCAGGCCACCGCCACAGCATGCACAGATCTGTCCATCCAGTGAGCAGTGCCGCCAGTAGTTGCACTCTCCCTCATCGATCGTTTGCGGCAACCACCCTTCCCGGCCCATGGCCTTGGCGGCAGTACTACCGCCTAGACGTCGATCGACAGGGAGAAGCGGCAACAACGCGCTCCCGCCAACAATAACGCCCAGGCGAGCCAAGACGCTTCTGCGAGACGTACGTTGCGCGACCTTTCGAGTGATGGTTTCGACGAGATCATCAAAGCGTTTCTTAGAGATCATCTTAGTCCCTCCTTAAGGTCTAGCGGCCTCCGGGTACTTAGTGAGCCTGAGCGGCCCGTGATTTGGAAAGCTCTGGCTCCGACTGGACCTCGGCCGGCATTTCTTTTTTTCGGGCGATGTCCGGATGCTGTTTCAAGTATTCTTGCATCGATGGGACACCCATGTCCTTGGCTTGCACCAGGCTTTCCAAGTGTTCACGGGTATTGACCAGACCCTTTGCGCGGATCTTTCCATCACCATCGATCAGAATGGCGTAAGGCACGCGCCCGATTTGCAGGCGTATGCCTACATTTGCGGACACGACATAGGGGATGTCTCCAAGGTCGTGCTTGCGAAGGAATTCCCCATGCTCCTCTCGGGGACCATCGCTAATAACAACCACATCTAAGTGTTCGCTGGCAGCCATGGCTCGTGCCGTGGGGAGCAACTTGTTACACATGGGGCAGTTCGGTGCGAGGAAGAGCAAGAGGGTATCCAGCCCATTCCCGCTCTTACCGCCAACCGTTATTGGATGGCCCGAAAAGTCTTCCAAATCGAACTTCGGTGCATCTTCGCCTATCTCCGGGCCTTTGTCGGCAATCACCGCACCCAAGGGTGCAGATCGTTCGTGTAGAATTCCGACTTGACGGCTCAGCGCGACCACCACAATCCCAAGGGCAATCACAACCATCCAGAGCATAACAGTTGATGCAATCAAGCCTTCCATCGTCGTCAATCCTTCGTTGCGTAGCGCATCATCGCTGGTCTGCCAGTGACCGTCTGGCGGCCTCATCGCGGGCAACTGCGGAGATTGTGATGCCCGCAACATAAATCATCACGACCATCACTCCGGCAGCAGTGCCCAAGAGCCACGTCACACCTGTCGTGGCATGGGCACTCACGGTCCCCGCTCCAACCCACAAAGCCATGCCTACCAAAACAACGTTGCGTGATACCAACCACCAGCTAAGGTTCTGCTTGAGTTCCGAGCTGAAGCATCCGCAATCTATCTCCCGCCGACCGCGGAGAAGGTTAATCGCCACAGCGAGTGCAAATACCGCGAGCAGACCCGCCACCAGCCATGCTGCGTAAGTCCGGAACATTGGAATAAGCAAGCCCATCCCCACGACCAACTCTACAGCGGGAAGCATGTATGCGACGGGTCGGACCGCACTCTCTGGCAGGAGACGGAAATTGTAGAGCACCCCTTCAAAGGTATCGAGGGCCCGCAATTTGCTCACTCCCGCTGCCAGAAAGATCACAGCCAGCAAGGTCACGGCGAATGCCTCTGCTATGGGTTCCACCATTACTCTGACCCCTACTTCATCAACCTACCGAGGCCTGATAATCCAGCGGACGCTGCAACCAGGCAGGTCACACGCCTACGGGTTCCTCACAAGCAGCCGCGGCTCATGTCCCAGCTGATCGACGTTGAACAGATGTTTTCCCGTCGCAACGTCATAAATGTCCATCGACTTACTGTGGGAGCTGAGGGCATAAACGTAAGGCTTATCTGCCACGTCGACTGCGACGCACGCGGCCTCATGCGACAGATGGATTATCTTCACCCGTTTCTTGGTCTTGGTGTCGAAAACCCAGACATTCCTGCTCTCGGTTGAGTGAGACCACTTTGCACGCCTGTCCATCAGCACAAACAGTTTCCCGCTCTTGGCATGATAGCCCGCCGGCTGCCAGCCTCCCGGGGCCCATTTTTCCTTGCGTTCCTCATCGGTCGTCAGGCTCCAGGACGCGCCGATCTTCGGTTCACTGCCCGACAGGTCCACAGGAAACACCTTGCCCCAATAGGACACCAAGAACATCTGACCGGTCCTTTGGTCATAGGCCGGGTTGTTATAGGTCGGTTCCTTTACCGGATCATGGATAGGTTTTGTCTCAGCCCTGGAAACCTCTTTCCCAGCCTCGTCGTGGGTCACCATTATCATCTGCCCATCACGGCAGCGAACAGCGAACCGTCGCTCGCCGGCGGCATAGGCGTACCAGCAACCGGCCACCTCGATCGTGTTAAGGTGCTTTTGTTGCTGAAGGTCGACGACAACCACGGCATTAGAGGGAGCAAACTGATAGGAGTACGCGTAGCGCCCGTCAGTGGAGACGCTGGAGCCGCCGACATGGACCATCGCGCCCGAGCGCGTATTGGGGATGTCGATGACTTTGTTCTTCTCCTGCGGTTTGAGATTTTGCGGATCATGGATCGAAATGAAATCGTCCTTGTTCCAGCGGCTAAACAGAGCATACCGAGTGTCGGCGATGTAAAGCGTGCCGTCCTTCGGTGAAGGCATGGGCACGGGCAGCAAGCCCGTATCGATGGTGCCGAGATATGCGCCCGTATTCCCATCCACCGGCATGATCCTCGTGGCCGATGCAAAGGCCGCGGGATCGAGAACGTACATCCTGCGCTCATCAGGCGGAGGCGCCTTGGCGATGTCCGGCTGATCCTGAAGTTCAATGGTAATGAGGTCCTCCATCTTCTCAGTTTCCTTGGCGCCTTCTTGGGCGAAAGCTGCCCCGGAACCAATGGCCATTGCCGCGGCTACCACTCCTAGCGTTGGGCGCTTCAGGTAACTGCACAGGGTCTTGGTCATCGTGCTAGATTTGTTCATGACGTCCATCCCTTTCGTATGCTTATCGGTGATCCGTGCCTCAAATCATCATTCCTTCATCATGCTAGTCCCCAGACCAGCAGCAGCGTGCCGGCGAACAGCAGAATACCGGCGTCGGCCAGTACCGCGTCCTGATCATGAACTGCCATCCAACGCTGCACTGCCCAGTCCGGCAGAGGCAGGATGTTGACCAGCAGAGGTAGAAAACGAGCCAGGTTCAGGCTTAGCAGGAGCAGGACTACGGCGGCAGCACTGCCGCTGAGGGCTCCCGCAACGACAACCAAGTACAAGATCGGGGTGCGCACATAGGTCACGAAGTTGAGACCCAATTGCCATCCGTAGAGCATGCCGGTTGCCCACATTGGCAGACGCATTCGAGCACCGTGCGATACCTGCGCCCGGCGTTGCGGATACGGCATCCGTAGGAAGTCGAGCTGGTGCAGGCCATACGCTAGGGCCATGCTTCCGAGAGCAACCAATACCCAGCCCGAGAGCCCACCTAGCGGCAGGAGCCATCCGACTATCACAAGCACGGCAGCGAGCACTAAGCCTCCTGCCAAGTAGCCCACCGCATGCGCCACCAATGTCGGTAGCCACTGGCCGAGCGAGACTAGACCGTACGGTTCGGCTGGCCGCAACAAACTCAACGATGAGTAGCCGCAAGGCGACCACGTGGACAGCAGGCCGCCCAGAAACGCGATTAAGCACAATATTGAGAGCGCTGACGTTTCGGTTCCCGAAATGGGTAGCGAAAGTCCTGCAAGCGCTCCTAAGCCGATGCATAGGGGCAGCACTACCCAACGCTTGCTTGAACTTTGGCCAGCCTCCGCCACCAGGCTGTCCGCAATCCCTAATTGGCCCATATCGTTTTGTGGGCCCGGGTACCTCATGAGGAGCCCGTGCTGTCGCGTCATAGCTCCCTCCCATACTCTTTTTTTTATCTTGTCACTTTATCTGTTCTCATTTCTTTGATGCTATCATTGTTCAGACCAAAGCGCTTGACATGCATTGAGCGAGTGTCAAATGAGCCTTTAAGCATTAGAAAACAAACACAGAGGCACTTGGGCGATTCATCCAATTTCGGCATGCCCCTCATCGCTGCAGACGTGCTGCAGACATCAAGGGTCGATAGCCTGGAACTCATGCTCGAAGCGACTTGGCGGCGCTGCCGTGGTGATCCACGCTGAAGAGTACTTGACATAGATCAAATCGCCGACACATCGACACATCAATGACTCCGAGCGACAAGAAAAGAATCCCTTGGCTGAACCAAAGACGTGTGGGACCGTCTACCTACATTTGGCTCTCGGCAAACATTTCGCCAATCAACGATCGCCGCGTCATCAACACGTCCTGCAGATTCTCCAAAAGGTCGCCCGCCGATGACAGGGGTCTTTCGCGCTCGAATTTGAAACGACAGTATCTTGACTTCCGCTTTCGCCCGGAGCCTGATCGTTCGAGATTGAAGCGAACGCGCTTCGATCGAGAGCGTGAATGAGACTCTCAAATAATATCATGGAGCGCGTGAGCGGAACGACAATCGCTTCCAACTCAAGCGAACGCGCTCTAAAGGCGCGCCACCACATTTTCGCTTGGCTTTACGCCCGCAAGATATAGTGGACGGCGCAATTGGTGAGGCTCAGTCCGGAATTCTTATGCCGCCTGAATGCGCATCTCACGCCCCCAGATCATCCGCCTAAACCCTGCCACCGTACTTATGTAAATGTGGAACAGGAGGAAGACAGTGCCGAATAGTCCGACAACGTAGTGCGCGAGCGCAATAATCCAGAGGCCGGCGAAGCCCAATACCTTACTCGGTGCGGTTTCGGGATAGAGATAGAGCAGCCCCGTCACAATTAACAAGGGCAGCAGAATAGTAATGCTGGTCAGATACAGGAACTGCTGAAACATGAGCAAAAGCGGCTGCAATCTATCAAGACGCCTTTGTCCAGTCGGCGTTTGGCTCGGCGCATCGGCCAGAGGCCTCATTGCGCGATCGCTTTGCCGTCCCATGCGTTCTACAAGCCCGCGCCAGCGCCTCACATAAGTCTGCCAGTAACCCGTTGCGACGGCGATAACGAGGAACAGTACGTAGACCGCCGCCAAACCGATGCCCGTCACATCATGCAAGGTGTTTGCTAATTCGTAATTCATCATCGCGAATTGCGATCCGGAGAACGTCAGCACCAACCCTGTGAACACAAGAACCACGTATAGGACTGCCACTGTCCAGTGCCAGACCCGGATCCATAACGGCGTATGGACGCGCTTTTCCACGATCACAAGAGAGACTCCCTACGATGACTTTGATCACTATAAGGCTGAGCGAGACCGTTGTCATAGACTCTTTGCCCGCAGCTTTCTTGACACGCGCATGCCTGGTTGCTCGGCGGCGCCGAGGACGCAACCATGAAAGACCTAAGGACCGATACTCAGCGGGGCGGCGCGCTTTCGCCTCGAGGTCAAGCTCGGTGCCTTCGCCAAGCACCGGGCGATCGTGCCCGAATGGCGACCAAAACCCCAGGTCATCGACGCCAAGATCAATTGAGGCGAGACTGGCCGTTACATTCGCGTTCAGCCACTTGAGCGACGCTTCATAATAGCGCCCGCTGTGAACGGGATCGAGACCAAGGGTGCGCTAAGAAATCCAAGTAAGGGCGACGTTGGCAATCCATCTGCAATGACAGCGCTGACGCGCAAGGAGGGCGACTACATCATCGCCTGCGAGAGCGGCCTCGTGCGCGGCCGCGGCCAGACCCTAGAGGATTTCAGATTTAGGTTGAACCGCCCCGCTCCCCCTCCCGGCCACCCACGGTAGCATACTTGGGATGGCCGGGAGGGGGAGCGGGCTGGCCAGGTGATTCCGACTAAGCCGGAAAGTGTCTAGAACAAGAACGGGGCCGTTGGGCCCCGCATGCTTTCCGAAGCCGGTGGGAGAAGACGACTTCTTCAGCGACACCTTGGTTTGGCTCACGGCAGGGTCAACGTTGCCGTGAAGACGAAACGCTCGTCAGCAAGATCGTTGCCAGTCGGGCCAACGACAGTACCGTCGGCAATATCGGTGTCATGGTACCGGAAATCGAACGCCAGTTTCTCAACGGCAAGTTCTAGGCCAACGTTCCACCAAGTGTAGTCGGCACCCGGTATGTCATCAAAACCCCACCAACCAACTGTTCCATTAATCGTTGGATCAAAGACCCAGACCTTAGGCAACGAATAGCCGAGCGTGCCTTCAACAGCGTGAGTCTCACCACCCTCAGCGAAGGTATCGGGCGAAAAGTAGTAGTTGACACCGGCACTGAGCTTGGCCACTTCCGCGCTCGCACCCGCCTTGAATTCCCAGAAGCCGACATCGTCTACACCCGACGCAGCCTCGTCCTGTCCGAGATAACCATAATAGATAACGCCAAAATCAAAGGTTATAGGACCAACCGACGGCGTAACCCCGGCATACCAGTCGATTTCCGCATCCGAAAACGTAAAAAACGTATCGACGTCCGAAGCCCAGACACCAGTGTAAAAGATTCCGTATGTAAGATCGGCGCCACCAAACATTGCGGGATCTTCATCACTCTGCGAAACGCCGCGGAAAACGTACTCGCTCGCTACGCCCCCGTTTACGGACCACTCAAGCTTCCGGCCCTCATTGACATTGACAGGATCATCCTCGAAACCACCGGCGTTTACCGGAGTGGCAAGGCAAATCAGCATACCGCTCGCTGCGGCGAGCGAAGCGACGCCTCTCGAAAGACTCTTCGCTTTCATCAATCTACCCCCTCAGTGGCGTGTTCGTATCTGCCTCAGCTGTGTAAGCGGTACGCATTTGTAGATTTCTTTGGCCAAGTCCAGGATATCATATCCGGCGATGCCGTAACCGCTTGACGTGCCACGGCTGAATTTGACTTTCAGGATCGGGCGTGGTCGCTTCGCGCCTGTTTACAGGCTGCCTGTTGCGGCATTGCCACATTAATGTTGAAGGCAAGACCCATCATTCCCATCATTGGACCAATGCCAGACAGGTTGCATGCGAAATACCTGAATGATTCGGAGTCTACGACGCATTCGATGGCGCCAAGTCGATCGTCAGAAACTCCAGTGGGCGCTATTGTAAGCCAAGACCGCTTGCCATTACTGGACCCGCTGCTGCAAAGCACCTTAACACGTGCCGCTTTAGATCAGTCCCCTGAGAAAACTGACGTCCTTTTTTCGATACTGTTGCGGGGACTCCCCTGTCCACTGCCGGAAGGCCCTAGAGAAAGCACTCAGTTCAGAATAGCCAAGCCGCAGCGCCACTTCCGTCAACGGAATTTCTAGATCGCTCAGGTACTCGTGCGCAAGCTCTCTTCTTGCCCGAGCGATTAGATCGACAAAACGAACGCCATGCGTCTTGAGTCGACTTCTCAGAATCCATCTCGAGACCGCCATCTCATCGGCAACAGTGTCGAGCGTCAGGTCCGATTGACCCATTCGCACTTTTATCGCGCTGCACACTTCAACAATGAAATCCGTTTGCAAACTGCGAGACCATCTCCTCTGAAGAAACGCATCCCGCAAGAAAGACGATAGATATCGGTCCCCATCTGCCGTACGCATGTCCAATTCCGCCCGCTGAATCACCATTGCGTCGACGCATTTTCCCAACAAGACCGGGGCCCCAAATACGCGTTCAAAGTGCCTTGATTGATCTGAGCGATTGCAGTGACAAAGCCAAATCTCCTTCGGACTCCAACGTGGGCCTAAACAGGCGCGACCGGCATTGCACAGAAGTCCTATATAGAAATGCGACGCCTGACGTGCCGTTCTTGAAGATTGGCTTTGTATTTGCAGGGTCGCCCGACAGCAACTGCCGAATTCCTCAAGTCGCAAGCTGCAGCACGAATTCTCAATTGGCAGATGTTCGGTTAGGGTTCTCAGGCATGCTCCCAGCGTTGGCGACATTATCGCCGCATAGCCAACGAGGCCGAGAAGCTTCGGCTCGAACTCAAGTCCGAATTGAAGACCGACATCCTCGTCACTGCTTCCGCGCCGCGACTCCAAGAACTTCTCGCAATAAGATCGCAGTGGCTCTTCGTTAAGCGGATCGACAATAATCGACGGATCCAAACCCACCGGTCGGAGACACGCCTGCAAATCTTGGAAGTTAGCCTTACTCATCATTCCACTCGCATTCAGCGATGGCTAACCGAACGCGCGGACTGGTGTCTCAGATATGAATCGCCAACATCGACCAGTTCTTAGTAACGCGCGAAGACAACATCCTTCTGCTTCTCCTTGCAGGCAGGTGCATAGTCGTCGGCCGCTCTAACCCAAATTCGACGCAAGCCCGACAAATCAATGCACCCGGCTCCGGTTGGAAACCTGAAAGATTTACTGTCAGTAAACTAAAATGTCAATGGAGCAATCCGAAACGGTGATGCCATCACGATTGCTGGGGCCCCGCGCCGCGCTGGAACCGAATCGGGTCGGCCTTGCGGAGAATGGACCAATCTGCGTGCAGGCGTGAGGAAGCCCATCTCAGCAGTCAAGCGTATGATCCAATTCCCATTGCGAGGGAGAGTGCATGAAATCGTTCCATTCCTGCATCTTGAGCTTAACGTAGCTATCGACGGTGCCGTCTCCGAAGGCCTTGCGCAAAACTTGACTCTGTTCCGTCTTGCGAATCGCGTCGAGCAAGTTGAGCGGAAGCTTCCTGACATTAGTGACCGACTGACCGTCGGAGTACATATCGATGTCTAGTCGCTCCCCGGGCTCTCGTCGGTTCTCGATACCATCGAGGCCAGCGGCCAGAACACCCGCTTGGCCCAAATAAGGGTTGGTGGCACCGTCCATCAGTCGCAGCTCGAAGCGGCCGCTATCGGGAACACGGATCATATGTGTCCGGTTGTTACCGCCATAAGTTATCGTATTGGGTGCCCAAGTTGCACCCGAACGCGTTGGTGGTGCATTGATGCGCTTGTAGCTGTTGACCGTTGGACTAAAGATCGAGCAGAGTTCTTCAGCACTGTGCATTATCCCACCGAGGAAGTAATAGGCTAGCCGCGAAAGGCCAACTTCGTCACTCGAATCGCTGAACAGGTTCGTGTCGCCGGTCCTATTCCACAATGACACGTGCATGTGGCACCCGTTTCCGGTCAGCTGCAGGAACGGCTTTGGCATGAAGGTCGCTCTGCAGCCGTGCTTCTCTGCAATCCCCTTGGCCATGAATTTGAAGAAGACGTGTCGGTCGGCCGTCTTCAGGCAATCATCGTAATCCCAATTTATTTCAAACTGGCCGTTTCCGTCTTCATGATCGTTCTGATAAGGTTTCCAGCCAAATCCAATCATACAATCGCATATTTCTGCGATGACGTCGTAGCGCCGCATCAGCGCGTTCTGGTCATAGCAGGGCTTCGACTGCGTATCATAAGGGTCGGAAAGACCTTTGCCATCGGGGGCGAGAAGATGGAACTCGCATTCCACACCCGCCTTCATGCGATAGCCCTGTTCAGCAGCCCGCTGGATTTGGCGTTTGAGCATGACACGCGGCGAAGCTTCGACCGGCTTACCCTCCAGGTATAGATCGCAAACCACCCAGCCTACTTCCGGCCTCCAAGGCAACTGAAGGAAGGTATCTGGGTCGGGAACGCCAAACATATCCGGATGTGCAGGTGTCATATCGAGCCACGTAGCAAATCCAGCGAAGCCGGCACCATCCTTTTGCATGTCGCCAATCGCACCTACCGGAACGAGCTTCGCTCGCAGCACACCGAACAAATCAACGAAGCTGGCCAGAACGTACTTCACACCGGCGCTCTTCCCTATTTCGCTGAGATTCTTCGTCATCCCCATTTCGCCGAGATTCTTTCCCATCATGCTTCACTCCCCAAGTACCCTGCGGGCTTCGATACCTAGCGATGGTATGTTTCGTTCCGGATTTCGAAATAGTCGGCCAATGATATTCACCGACTCTACTTCGCCGGAATCCAACCAGTTTCCGCAAGAGAAAAACCCGCCATCGCGGCAGCTTCAATCATCGTTGTGACCTGTCCCTCATCACAATTCCACTCTCTAAGTCATAATCCGGCCGTGCTCATCCAGCATCCGGTCTAACCTACGCCTCACTCCGGCCAGTCCACATGCTGGTGGCAAGATGGTCCCAGGAGCCCACGGACGATAGCCAAGAGCCGAATGCGGCCGCACGGCGTTGTAATGCAGCCGCCAGGCTTCAATCAGGACTTGGGCGTTCACGTGGCGTCCTGAACATCTCTCCGTTCAAGAGCTCATCTCTGAGCTTGGAGTTGAGGCTCTCGCAGTAGCCGTTCTCCCATGGGCTCTCAGGCTCGATGTAGAGCGTCTTGGCGCCGATCCGGCCGAGCCAAGCGCGCACGGCTTCGCGACGAATTCGGGGCCGTAGCACGTCAGGAAACTGGTCGTTGGAGGTCCTGACCGCCTGTGGCGTCTCATAACGCAGGCAGGCGGTCAAGGCCGGGCGCAGTACAGGAACTCGACTCTGACGCTGTTGCCCACATTAACATGTTCAACGACGCAGCAAGGCGATTCTATCAAAATCTCATGGAAATAGCGGACGTAGAGCGCCAAAACTGACAATGCCCTCACCAACGCGATCCTTCCCAGATCGGCTGCTGAGAAGACCTCAAGCATCCTCGCTCACTTCCTCGGCGAAACATATGAGATTATGGACAGGAATTTTATGGGCAGTTTTCTGAGATGTTCCGGCCCATGGGGTGCATTGGCATCAAAGAGCAGCGAATCTCCGCGTTTGAGCTTGTAGACGCGATTGCCGTGCCGGTAATCAACAGCGCCCTGCAGCATATGGATAAATTCTACACCATCGTGTTGGAATGTCGGAAAGACATCAGACTCGTCTGTGATCGTGATGAGATAAGGCTCAATGAGAATACTCCCGCCGACGGTGTGGCCTAGAAGTGTATATTGGTGGCCGGCGCGCGTGCCCCTGCGCTCAATCTCCAAGCCGTGGCCCGCCGGAACGAAGCTGGCATCCCGTTCCTCTTCATACTGGCGAAAAAGTGAGGTGACTGGGATATTGAGCGCCATCGCAACCCGCCTCAATGTGTCAAGCGATGGTGACGTCTGCCCGCGCTCGATCCTTGATAACATGCCCGGAGACAGCCCTGCCTCTCTGCTAACTTCCAAGGCGGTTAGACCTAAGAGTGTTCTGTGACGCCGAATCTCTCGGCCAATTGCGACTTCCAGTCGCGACTCATCGCCAAGGTCCAAATCATGGGCATCTTGCTCTAGCCACGACACTTGTCTTCCTCCGACCACATAGTCCAATCAGTTCCACCGCCGCAAAGAGCTGGCCGGGACGGCAGTCCGACGCTTCTGGCTGGAGTGCGATCGGGTCCAGAAGCCTCGCCCTCACATAGCATCCTTTCTTTCGCTTTGGGAACGGCCCACAGGTTTCATTGGCCAGCCAAGACGCTGACCAACATAGCCCGAATTCTAACTTGAGAACTGGCACCGCCGTAGACGGCAGTTCATACCTGATCTTTCCGCCTTTCGGTATCGACGAGATAGACCTTGAAATTAGCGAAGCCCTGGAAGCCCTGGAGGTTGGTGGCAAAGGTGATGTGATCGCCCGCCGGGGTCAATTCAGCCGCAGGTGGTCTCGTCATAGCCGTGCGAGATACGTTTCTTCCTAATCTGAGGGTCGCAGGTTCAAGTCCTGCCGGGATCGCCAGGAAAATCAATAAGTTACTTCTTTCCACCTTTTCAAAATCCTCCTCTTAGTCAGTATCTAGGCAGTAGCTGAGGAAACCCATTCCTTTTTTGTTCGACTGCTCGTCGCCATGTCAGTGAGGAGCACCACCCCATTTAGATTTGGCCGTAGACTTGATCAATTGTGTCCGCTGTCAGGTGTAAAGCCACCGTGTTGCGAACATGGTTGTGACGCTCGCTAATGACCCGTTGCTGACTTGGCTGTTATATCCATATCCACACTTGAGAAAACTTCCATAGCAATACAAATAACTCTCACAGAGTTTGAAGGCGTCCATTTCAACAATTTATGAAACTATTTTGTAGTAGGCGTTCATCACCTCGAGAGCCCCCCGAAGTGCCTTGCTCAGGGTTAGACCAAGTCACCCATACTTCTTTTTCATAAAAAAGAATTCGACCTTGATTTAATTCAAAATCAGCAAGAAAATTTTTCACCAAACCAATAATATAATTTTGTTCAGTCTCTGCCGTCACGTAGTAGACTTTTACAGTTAAAGGCTCTCGGTAACCGCCGCCATAAATAAAACAAGCAGGCTCTTGTTTTTCAACAACCGAATGTTGGAATTTGAAGTTGCTGGTAAGGTGCGCCTTCAACAGATCCAGTATGTCACGATGATTGCTGTTTAATGTTCTTTCATACACAGGGAACGGATCGGGCTCTCCATTCTTTCGAGCTTGCTTAACTTCAGCAGCAGCAACACATTCTCGACACTCAATTTGCCTTCCTTCCAATTGCTCGTAAGCTTCAAAGTAAGCGTCAACAAGATCATCATCATAGTCATCATCAAGAATGCTAGAGCAATCTTTAAACTTTCCCAAATCGTATTTCTGCAGGCATTCTTCGCACACGAGCAGTGTCGTACATATCTCAATAGTATGGAAAGTGTTGTAGCATCCCTTGTCAACAAGGTCCGCTGCATGAGGACACAACTCAATAATACCGTGGGCTCCGTGTTTTGGGCATATAACCAATGTCATTTGATTACCTCATAGCACTTTCCGATCCTGGCCCATCGCTACCGTTCCCATGCCGCAACATTACCGTCCGCTGTCAAAGGCAAAGCCGCAGTGTAGCGGACATCGTTGTGACGCTCGCCAATCACCCATCGCCGAGTGGTCACGTTGCAGGGTATCGGCAGCTTCCACCAACAGCGGAAGTAGCCGAAGCAGTACCAACACACCTCTCCAACGTCCGAGTTTGCGATGTTGTAGAAATTGATGACTGATCAGCAGACTGCGCGTCTCTTACGTCATTAGTCAGCACCTAGGCAGTAAAACGGTGCTTTAGGAAACGTTCAATTAGCTGCAGCTCAAGAGATTGAAATTAAACAATACTTTTTGCCAGAACCTCAGATTAAAGAATCTGAGGCTCCAGCCTCTCGGACAATTTATTCAATAAAATCAATGGGAATCACAGGCTTCCTAATCTGAGGGTCGCAGGTTCGAGTCCTGCCGGGATCGCCAATAATTTCAATGACTTAATGTCAACCGCAAAAACCGCAATCCCAGTATAAGGGGCAAAAAAGGGGCATTCTGAAAGTGCCGGTTGTACTAAATTTCTCACAAGTCAACGTGACTTTCGCTTGCCTCGTGTCGCTGGGTCATCGACCGTGACGAACGACAACGTCGCGCATCTTCACCAGCCGAGAACCATACACCATGAGACGATAACTATCGCGAAAGTCTAATCAGCCCGGCCCATACGTCGCTGGTAATAAGCGCGGCTCTAATACCGCATTGCAACCGTCAACCATCAATGCGTCTCAGTCAACTCACCGGCAGTTGTGACAATGAAACCCCAAGTCAGGGCCCGGCTGATGTTAGCGCACCAGGGTACGATCAGCCCCGGGCACCTAAAGACCCGGGGCACCACACACAAGAAAGTGCACGACAAACAATAATCGAAGCACAGAACCACGGTTTGCCAGCACCCTCCGACTCCTCTTCTCTATTGAAACATGAACCTGAGTAGACGACGTCCGCTCTTCCCACAAAAACAGACAAAATTGCTGCGTTGCTCGAGTGTCTGCTAACGACTAGGAGAAGACGTTGGTGCTCGCGTTCGGTAGTACAATCGAAGTTCCCCTCTTTGGCGCGCAGAAGACGTTCATCACTTCCACAGCCTGAAGGCTGCCGCCATGCGTCAACGGGGAAACAGAGTCATGACGGAAGACCCGAAAGATTCGAATGTTATCATCTTCCAGTATAGCTAAGTGCCTCGCTACCATCGTCGAGCCCCAGACAGAGAAAGAATTCATTCCCAGAGAAACTGACGGGCCCTGGGCTCCTTCAACAGATGACCCGCCTTCCCCATCGGTACCGACGGGGAGACGCACAGGCACTACTCAGCCGCTAGCCTGATGTATTCACCTGTCGCTACCGGACAAGCACTCCAGAGAGTGCTGAGTGCCTCCACGAGCCTGCCCATATGCTCGTCAGTATGCACAGGCGAGGGCGTCAAGCGAATGCGTTCAGTCCCTTTGGGCACCGTAGGATAATTGATGGGTTGGGCATAGATGCGGTAGCGCTCCAGCAGAGCATCTGTCACCGCCTTGCAGTGGACCGGGTCGCCAACGATGATGGGCACGATATGGCTGGGCCCCTCGACAACGGGCAGGCGAGCTTCCCTCAACATGCGCTTCAAAGTAGCCGCGCGCTCCTGGTGGCGCTCGCGCTCAATCCGATTTGCCTTAAGGTGGCGGATGCTTGCCAGCGCACCTGCGGCAATTGCTGGTGCGAGTGATGTTGTGAAGATGAAGCCCGGTGCATAGGAACGAACAACATCGCAAATCGTATGGCTTGCTGCGATGTAACCACCCATGGTGCCGAATCCTTTGGCCAATGTTCCGTTGATGATATCGATGCGCTCCATCACGCCATCACGCTCTGCGATGCCACCGCCTCGTGAACCGTAAAGACCAACCGCATGAACCTCATCGAGATAGGTCATCGCACTGTACCTCTCAGCAAGATCACAAATCTCTTTGAGCGGCGCGATATGCCCATCCATGGAGTAGACAGACTCGAATGCAATCAGCTTGGGCGTATCCAGCGGCACCGATTTGAGCTTGCTCTCAAGATCCGCCAAATCGTTATGGCGCCAGATGTGCTTTGGCCCACCACCGTGACGAATGCCTGCGATCATAGATGCGTGATTCTTCTCATCGGAGAAGGTCATGAGGCCCGGGATCAGGCGCACAAGGGTCGATAGTACAGAATCGTTGGCAACATAGGCCGACGTAAAAAGCAGCGCTGCCTCCTTCCCGTGAAGATCGGCAATCTCGCGCTCCAGCGCGACATGGTAATGGGTCGTTCCGGAGATGTTTCGCGTTCCACCTGAGCCGGCACCGACAGCGTCTATGGCCTCATGCATGCTCGCAAGGACGACTGGGTGCTGGCTCATGCCCAGGTAGTCATTGGAGCACCAAACGGTGATGGGTTCAGCGTCGCCATTGCGGAAGAAATCCGCACGTGGGAATGCACCGCAGCTTCTCTTGATATCAGCAAAAATGCGGTAGCGGCCCTCACGCCTCAGGTCGTCCAGGGCTTTGATCAGGTATTGCTCACCTTTCGACATGTCCCTGCCTTCCTGACGCTACGGAAACGTGAACCTTAGTCTGCATCTCAGTTGGGAGGCGCAGGCGTTGCGGATAGTGGTTGCTCAAGTTTCGCCAGCAGCCCCTCGACAGCGGTCTTGGCAGCCGGATTGTTCTCAACCATCGGCGATAAACGGGTCAGAAGGCTCTTCGCCTTCTCGATATCGTGATCGCGCACGAGTGCCAGGCTTTTGAGCCAGAGCGCTTCCGGGAAATCCGGCCGGATGCTCAGCGCGCGGTCAATCAACTGATCCGATTCCGCCTGTTTAGCCTTGTCCGGCGAATTGAGCAGTATGGACCCCATAGCCATCGTCGCTGAAAGGTTCTTCGGTTCGGCCTTCAGCACCCGACGATACGTCCTTATGGCGTCCTCGTTGCGGCCCATCACGCGATAGCTCCGCCCAAGCATCAAAAGATCGGGCGTGCTGGCGCCCTCGCCGCCAGCCTCGACACGGGCCTCCAACTTGGCAACCATGGCAGAGACATCCGGCACTCCTGTAGCCGGCATATTCTTCGGCGCCTGTCCGTTGCCGGCCGCCGCAGCAATGGGGACCTGCCCTTCAGCGTGTGGAGATTGATCCCGGCGCAAATCCTGTAGCGACAGAAATTGGCTGATTGCGCCAGTCATGAGAACGATCGCTGCGGCCAAAACGCCTCCGATTGCAGGGTGCTTATCGGGCCGCAAGGCCGTGTATGGTTGCCCGCTGGAGCCTCGTGCCTTGCGCAAGCGATCCAATGCACGGTTGGCCTCGTGCTGGATGATTGTCCGTTCCTGGGCATGATGGACCTCGTCGATCTCACCGTTGGCAAGTGCCAGATCAAGCGCGCGCTGCTCGGCAACGAGACGATCCTTTTCCTCGCACCAGCGCTCAGCGATGTCGTCTGTCTCAATGCCCCTGCCCAACGGCCGGTCCGCGCGCCGGTTCCACATTGGCGCAATCACTGCAACGACAGTGGCAATCAGAAGTAGCGCAAGGAAGACCCAAGTGCTCATAGTTCAAGCCGCTCCACGTCCTGGTATGTGTTACCCTGGCTTCCGGTGATAATTTGTTGACGTGACCGCGCCACGCGCCAGGCGATCGCCGCACCACCAATCAGGACCAGAACAAATGGTCCGATCCACAGGCCCCAATGCATGCCGCGTTGAGGTGGCGCCATCAGCACGTAATTCCCGTAGCGTTCTGTGAAGAAGCCGATGATCTGGGGCGGTGTTTCGCCAGCGCTGAGTTTCTCTCGGATCGTCTGCTTCATCTGCAATGCAAGATCCGAGTTCGAATCATAGACGTTCTGTCCCTGACACACCGGACAGCGAAGGTTCTCTGCGATCGCGCGCATCTGCGTCTCCACCGGATGCTCGCTCTTGGTTTGTGCGCCGTAAGTGGGTGCAAGTCCGCCCAGGACCGCAAGAATGAAGGCTGTCAAACGAAGACAGAGGCGGATGGTCTGCGTCATCGTTTCGGCTCCAGCAATACAAGATTCTTGCTCGCGGCTTTCTCGGTCAATGGCCCAATGTGCTTGGAGACCACTCTTCCTGTCGCATCCAAAAAATATGTCTCCGGAAGACCATAGACGCCAAAGTCGAGCCCGACGGTTCCGTTCCGATCCACGGCAGACGGATAAGGAAAGGCTCCATGCGACTTCAAGAATCTACGCGCGCCAGTCGGCGAGTCCTTATAGTTGATCCCAATAACGCGTATGCTTCCGTCCTTGGCATAACGCTCACCGAGCTTGATCAACACGCCATGCTCCTGCCGACAGGCGACGCACCACGACGCCCAGAAATTGATGACGACCGGTGACCCCGCGAAGCGTGCCAGCGTGATATCGCCATTGTTTTCCAGGTCGGGTAACGTGAATTGCGGTGCAGCGCGGCCGACCAGCGGCGACGGGATGAATCGTACGTCCCGGCCAAGGCCAGCGAAAAAGAGGCCCAGCACCCCAATCAGTACAACCAGCAGGGCGACTTGCCACCACCAAACGCTTGATGTCCGGGAGGTCGCCATCAGGCAAAGGCCTCCCTTCCTTGCCGCAGGCGGTATCTCCCTGGGATGCGTTGTGCGAGTGCCACCGTGGCGCCCACGATGATGACGAGCCACCCAATCCAGATCCAGATCACAAGCGGATTCCAGAAGGCGCGGATTGCAGCACGTTCATCCGCCTCTTCAGCGGCCAAGACGACATAAAGGTCGCCAGCAATTGACGTGTGGATTGCGGCCTCGGTGGTGATCATCTTACGCTCACCTTGATAGTTCCGCTTCTCCGGAAAGAGGACGAAGGCTGGACGCCCGTCTTGCGAAACAGTGACGGTCGCGCGCCGGGACGTATAGTTAGGGCCTGCCACCTCCTCGACACCGCGAAACGTCAAAATAAAAGCGCCGATGGTCATGCGCTCACCCGGCACCAGAGTAACCGTCGCCGTCTGGCCGAACAGCGCGGAGCCTATGACCCCTATGATCAGAACAAGCGTTCCAAGGTGAATGATCAGTCCACCATACCGCCGGGGGTTTCGCTTGAATTGCTGCCAGAGATTGGCAGCAACATGGTAGCCTTTTTCTCGCGCCTGGGCGGTGTCGACAACGTCCTTGATCGTGGCAAGCGTGGCAAGGCTCACGCCCCCAATGGCCACGAGCGCCAACGGCCGGGTCACTCCGGCCAGAATGAGTGCGAGTAGCAGAAGGGCACTACCAACCAACGGCAAGATGAGCAGGCTTCTGAGCCGCTCTGGCTTGATGTGTCCCCACGGAAGGAACGGCCCAATGGCCATTAGGAGGACAACCCACAAGATGATGGGGGGCATGACCGTGTTGAAGTAAGGCGCCGCGACGCTCACGCGATCACCTGTCACAACCTCCACGGCAAGAGGATAAAGCGTGCCAATGAGGACGGTAATCGTTGCGACAACAAAAAGCAGGTTATTAAGTAAGAGTGTGGTTTCGCGCGAAATCAGGTTTCCGGATGTCCACGGGCCGGCCAGGCTCGGTGCCCGAAGAATGAGAAGACCATAGCTGACGAGCGAGACGATCGAGAGGAACACCAGAATGTAGACGCCCCGGCCAGGATCGCTGGCAAAGGCGTGGACCGAGCTCAAGACGCCTGATCGAACCAAAAATGTTCCCAAAAGGGAGAGGACAAAGGTTGAGATAATTAGAAAGATGTTCCAGGACTGAAAGATATTGCGCTTTTCCTGGGCCATGACAGAATGCAGGAATGCAGTTGCGATCAACCACGGCATGAGGGACGCATTCTCCACGGGATCCCATGCCCAATAGCCGCCCCAACCGAGCTCATAATAGGCCCAATATCCGCCGAGCAGGATGCCACTGGTCAGAAGAAGCCATGAAAACAATGTCCAGCGCCTAGTGGTCACTACCCATTCGCGCCCGGATTGACCGCGGAGAAGTGCGGCGATTGCGAATGCGTAAGGAACAGCAAACCCAACATAGCCCATGTAGAGCGTCGGGGGATGAAACACGAGGCCCGGGTCCTGCAAGAGCGGATTGAGGTCGCGCCCCTCGGGAAGCGGGGGATGCACCTGCGTGAATGGACTGGACAAGAACAAGATAAAGGCCAGGAACGCAGCCTGCAAGCTTGCCAACACGCCAATAACGTAAGGCATGGAAAGCGGATGAGTGCGCCAATGCAGGACAACTGCCAGCGCTGAGAAGAGCGTTAGATACCACAGCCACAACATAAGCGAACCTTCATGCGCCCCCCACAATGCTGTAACCCGGTACAGCATCGGCAACCTCGAGTTGGCATTTTGGGTCACGTAGAGAACCGAGAAATCTAACTCCACAAACGACCACACGATCGTGAAACACGCCAAAGTAACAAGCATGACATTCGCAATCAGCGCATGCTTTGCAGAGACGAGTAGAGCGGGGGCTCCAACGCGGCGGCTAAGAATCGACAAGGCGAGAGCGGACACCGAAAGCACAAAGGCGAGACTTGATGCCACCAAACCGAACTCGATAAGCGTACCATTCATCGTCACATTTCCGCGCTGCCATTTCCGGAACGGCGCGATGATCGTCGAATCGAGCAATGCCGTCCTTTTCCAATCCTCGGCAGAAACGTGCCAAGTCGTTGTACGCCTTCGCTGAGCTCCTCCTCGTTCAGCGGGCAGTATCCCAACACAAGACACCGATCACCATTCGCCTTCGAGCCCGGCATACAGGCGGCTCCATTGTTCGCGCTGTAGACTCCAACCCCTTCCGCAAGGGCTCGTGCGGAGACCTCATATGCAGTTGGCCAGTTGGGCGGAAGCTGCCAGACGAAATGCATACCACCATCAAGTCCGGCGAGGACCACATCGCCAAACTGGCGGCGCAATTCCTGCGCGAGATGATCTCGCCGCTTCAAGTAGGTCTGGCGGATGCGGCGCAAGTGGCGCGCAAAGGCGCCGCATTCAATGAACTCAGCCATGGCCATCTGCTCAAGCCAAGGTTGCCCGCTGCTGCTCAAGGTTTTCAGCGTCCGGGCCGGCTCGACAAGCTCTTGGGGTACGACCATATAGCCGAGGCGAAGCGCGGCTCCCATGCATTTTGAGAACGTACCCAAATAGATGACCGAGCCATGTGCATCGAGTCCCTTGAGGGCCGTTAGCGGGGACCCTGAATAGCGAAAGTCGCTGTCGTAATCGTCCTCGATCACATAGCTGCGCGTTCTGAGCGCCCATTCCAGGATCGCGATCCGCCGTTCAAGGGAGAGGGTGACGCCCGTTGGATACTGATGAGATGGTGTCACGTAGGCAATGCTGTACTGGACTTCGGGAATATCTGAAGCGATGAGTCCGTTCGCATCGACGTCAACCGGAAAGACTTCGGCCCGCCGGCTTTCGAAGACGTAGGCCGCGCCCTGATAGCAGGGGTTTTCCAAGACGACAGGTGACGCTTCAGCGACGAGAAGGTTGGCGAGTATAGTCAGGCCATCCTGAATGCCATTCACGATGATCACTTGCTCCGGCGTCGCGCTAATGCCGCGGGCTGGTCCCAGGTGATCTGCGATTGCCTGGCGCAGTGCGAAGTTTCCTTGTGGATCGTGGTAGTCGGTCAGATCCGAGCCGGCCTGAAGAAGACAACGGTTCATGATGCGCCGCCATAACTTTAGTGGAAACGACTTCGCGTCGGGGCGCCCGGCCCAGAAATCGATATCGATTTCATCCCGGTGAGGATTGATCATGTTCTGGGCGCGCCCGTGGAAGACAACACCGTGCTCTTGAGGTATTCGCTCGCATTCCGAGTTGGCGCGAGAGATCGGCTTTGGTCGATCGAGATAGAGCCCCTTCTCGGGAATGCAGGCGCTGACAAATGTCCCGACGGAGTGCCGGGACTCGATGTAGCCCTCGGCGAGCAGTCGCTCGTAGGCCAACATAACCGTATTGCGGGATACCCCGAGTTGTTCGCTGAGCTCACGGCTTCCCGGGATGGGATCTGACGCCTTGAGGCGTCCCTTCACAATCATGCCGCGGATCTGCTCAAAGAGCTGGGTCTGGAGGGAGCGATCGCTGCTCGTGTCGAAGGAGATGGTTAACTGCATAATAATATCCGCCCCGTCCCGTGGACCCCCAACTTAGCTCAAAAAGGAGCCTTCTATAGGTCCACACGCCACAAATTGGCTGGTGCCGGTGACGGGTAAGCCTCGCCCCCTCACTCTTCCACCTCCCGGATGACCATCTTCCCTTGGGCCAGGCTGGCATCGAGGTCTGTTTCTTCGACCTCTTTGTGCACGAGGTTTTGGTGGCAATCGATGCAGGTGGCCCCCTTGCTCTCCATCTTGGCGTGCGCGGCTTTCGCCGATTTGCCGGGAGGGCGCGTTTTCTTGTGGCACGCCCGGCACGTGACGCTGTCCCAACGCTTCATATTCATGCGCGCATAATGCGCCATCTCGAGGCGGCGTGCGTTGAACTTCTTCTTGGTGGAATAGTCTTCAGTAAGTTCGAGGAACAGCTCGCGCGAACCGTCCATGATGTGTGTCTGTAACGCGAGATGAAAGTTAGAGAACCCTTGGGGGATGTGGCAGTCCTTGCAGCCCGGATCAACACCGAGCGCCGCATAGTGGTCGGATTTCTCAAGTTCTTTCTGCACATAGGTCATAGAATGACAGCTTGTACAAAAGGCATTCGTTGAGATTGCCGCCTCGCCTCCAACGATGATCGCAAGCAAAGCGCATGCGATGATTGCCCCGGCAAGCATGCCCCCAGCACTTACGCGGCGAAGCCAGCTCCCGGACGTCCGCTCCGTCATAACGCTACTCTTCTATGTTAATTGGTTTGGCTGTTGACTGGAACTCCTCGTGAAACGACGGCAGGGGCGGGCCCGTAAATGTGCCTTCCAGTTTGAAGTGGGCGTGCATCGCCTTGTCGTCTCTAATGGCCTTCTCGAAATCGAATGCGTATTTGGGGTCCACCTTGGGTGTAAACGGCGTATATGGCTTCTTCGCCCCCTGCCATGGCGAGCCTTCATAGTTCATATGGCAGGCGTTGCAGCGTTCGATGAAGTGAAAATCCTGTCCAGCGTCTGCGAGATCTTGACGTGGCATTGTTTCTTTCAAGCGCTCAAACTTTTCGCCCGCTTTGCGGTGGAGAAGCCTGTACTCCGAGCCGGGGCCGTGGCAGGATTCACAAGTCACGCCCGTCAAATACTTGCTCGGATCCTCCAGGTCATATCCGCCGCCCTGCCCAAACCCAGTGACGTGGCACCCAATACATTTCTTATCTTCGCTATAGTCCTTTTCCGGGTCGAGATCGGCCTTAAGCTTCGCCTCGCGCTTGTTCCCGGGCTCCAAGGAGTGAATAGCCTTCGCGTGCCCTGTCTTTTTCCAGGACTCGTGCTCGCTCTTGTGGCAATTGCTGCACTTCTTGCGACCTTCAAACTCAAAATCCTCCTCGGCCATAGCTGGCAACGCTATGAAAGCGAGAAGGATCGGGGCAAAAAGCCAATGAAGTGCTGCTCGCAAGGGCATCTCAAGGGAACTCCGCTGGCGGGATCGATAGTGGCTGGCTGGCCAACGCGGCCTCATTTAGAGGCGAAAAACAAAACGAGCTGTAGTGCCGGCCCCTGATTTTTTCCTGAGACCGCAACTCGATCGATTGTAGGTGTTCCCCAAATGCGCCGCCTCCCGCTATTGGCCTTCGGGCACAGCACTGTTGGCCAACTTCTTCGCCTCAAGCTTGTACACCCAGTATCCGCCATGCTGGTAGACGACGCTTACCCCTTCAAGCCTAAAGGGATTAGACGTGTTGAAGGGTAGCATTCGCGCGATCAGCGTTTCCCTCGACGTCTCGTCCGCCAGAAAGAAGACACGGCGCATCTGATCGCTGATTGACATGACGGCATGCGCCTTGTGGCCTTCCTCCTTGATCCAGCCTTTGATGCGCTTGATTTGGCCGTGCATCTTTCCTGAGACGCTGAAATCCTTATAGCCCACGGAGATCTGCTCGGGGGCGAGGGCGCCAATCTTGTAGATGTCCGATAGGTGTAGGACAATGTAGGCTTGCCCCTCACCCACGAGCTGCCTCAGTTTTGCGACGCCGACGGTCTCGTCGGACAGAAGCGCATCGATGAAACCCTCAAACCGCTGTGCGGTATCGCTCTTCGAGGAAGTCTTCCAGAATTTCCTTTCATGATCCTCGATAAAGCGCCGCCGGTTCACCCACATGGCAGGAATGAAAACGGGCCGGTTCAGATTCTCACCAAATATGAATGTAGAATCCGAGAGAAGGCTAAGTCGTTGTGACGTATCCCACCAACCAAGGATCTTTGCATCGGTTGGCGCGTGCTTTTTAATCGCTTCGGCGACCGCTTTCGTCTCCTTCATCGTGCTCGTAAGCGTGAGCACCGGCTCGGCCAGATGGTTCTGCCATTCAAGGAGAACCGGGGACACCCCATCCCCCTTTTCGACGGCATGAAAACTGGCAATTGGCTTGTCGATACCGGGAACGCGAACCTCGTACTTCTTGACCGCGAGGTCGCTTCGCTCTTTAAGCCCGAGTGTAGGAAACGACTTTGCCTTTCCCTCGGCTACGAGCTCATATGTGAATGGTGGTGGAGACGGCGTCCAGAAGCTGGAGAACACGGCGCCCAGAATAAGAAGCCCTCCCGCCATCAGGACAATTCCAAACAGCGGAAGGGCTCGTTTCATGGGGTTACCTTTTGGTCGATTGCCTAGTGCTACAAGCTAGCGGTTTGGTACCTCCTTAGTCTTCGCGACGCCAGCCCCGGAACAGCATCAGGAAGCCGATGAGGAGCAAGCCTCCTCCAAGGCCGCCGAATGCCGCCTTACGCACCGGGCCGTTAAGATCAAGGATATCGCCCCTCTTTGTTTCTTCGAGCTTGGCCACCTTCTCCTTCAGAGCCGCCATCTCGCGGATCTGGGTGTCGGCTTGCATGATCTTGGAGTAGGCGCGGATAAGCGACTCCCAGCCCTCGGTGTAGGTCCAGTTGCCCGGATTGACGTGGGCAACGCCAACATGCAGCTTGACCAAGTCGTTCTCGCCCATCTCCATGGCCTCCACCTCGACGGCGGTTGGATTGTTGCCCTTCGACCAGAACAGCTGGAAGAACGACACAGGCCCATCTTTCTCCGGTTTCGGCGGTGTCGGACGATTGGTCTTCTGTCCCGGCAGCAGGCCGTCCTCGTGAAGTTTCACGACAACCTCATGGGCCTCCTTGTACTTGGCGAGACCGTCCAAAGTGGCCTTGTCCATCAACTCTAGATAGGACCGGGCAAAGCGCTCCGAATGGCACTGCGTACACGTCGTCACCCAGGCCTCCAGACGTTTGTTCGACCAATCGCTGGTGATGTTTTCAGCGACGCCCGGTACCGCTGGATAGTTACCCCAACGCACCTTGCGAACAACGTTATGTCCGTACTTGCCCTTGTACTCCATGTGGCAGCTTGCACACGTCGGAGCAGTTTGCCCGCCCTTGGCCACAGCATCCTTGAGCTGCACTTCCCAATTCCACTCGTCCCCCAGGGACGTGTAGATGGAGCCGTGCTTTGACATGATGTAGTTTTCATAATTGTTGTGATCGATGCCACGGTGGCACATGGCGCACGCCTCAGGCTTGCGTGACTCGGCCACTGAGAACTGATGCCGCGTATGGCAACTGTCGCATTTGTTCTGCGTGTTGTGGCATGCTGTGCAGCCTTCGGCGACCTCGCGCTGTTCCATGCCAGCCCAGATTCCCGTCTCCACGTTGGCGCGATAGTCCAACGCGTGCGAGGGGCGTCCCTTTGGCCATTCGTCGTTCGGCCAGATCGCCGTATCGCGCTCCGATTCGCGTTCGGCGAACTCCTTGAGGTGGCAGGTGCCGCAAACGGCGGCATCTGGTAGGCGCAAGTCTTTACGGTGATCGCCGGTCTTTGCCCCGATACCAACGTGACAATCGATGCACCCAACCTCGCTCAACTGCTCGCCCTTGCCGAGCTTGCCCATCGAGCGAAGGTTCTTCTCCACCTGCTCCAGCTTCTCCTTCTTGTAATAGCGAGGATCGCCCGGGTTTAGGTTCCGGATAGCATTGAGGTTCGAGTGCACGCTCTTCTTCCACCCGGTCACATAGCCTGGCGATTCATCAGAGTGACACTTTATGCATCCGGCTCCGTCGGTAACATCCTTTACCGAGGTGGGCGGCTTGTAGAACGTGCCGGGATTAAAATACTTGCTCATGGGGATCTCTTCCCACAAGTCGCCGTACTTCCCCTTCCCCGCACCTTGCGCCGGATCGTGGTACCGCTTCTCTAGAGCGTCATAGAGTTCCTTTGGGCTCGCAGACTTCTCGATGCCGAGAGCTTCGTAAAGCTCATTTGGGATATCAGCTTTGGCAACACTGAATTGTGAAGCAAGACCGATGATCACGGCGACTGCTGCCGAAGCGAGCTGGCGGCCCGAGGCCCGACCCAATTTGCCACAAGAAGTCATTTCGTTTCCCCAAGAAGGATTGCGCCCACATAGGCCGCATCCTTCGACATTGGAAAGCATGTAGAAAGTTCCACGATCCGAATTTTTCGTGGTGCCGGTTCGTCCCGTGCGCCGAAGCCTGGCGTCACACAGAGTAGAACCAAGGCTGCCCAATCAAATCGGTTCGGGACAGATGTGCAGTGCAAAAGAGCGGACATGGATCCAAGCGGTTGTCGCAAAAGGACGGCCCTCGCCAGCTCGGTCCGGTTGGCGTCTGGCATGATTGGAACTCAAGAAATTTCTTGCATATCAGCTTGCTATGCCGCGTGGCACACAACGGCAAGATCTAACTTACGTGCCTGTTGGCTCAACCCCGAGTGCCTTTCTCAACAGTCGCTTCCTGGGAATGGCCTCAGACAAAATGCGCTCATCAAGCAATCGGTAGAATTGTTCACTGGCCTGGGAAAGGATCGGCGTAAGTCCACAACACGCCGCAAAAATACATTCCGCTACATCTGTAAGCATGCATTCCCCCAATCCGGTGCCAGCTTCGGTGGCTCGAAGCACCTGGCCGATTAAAATCTCAGACGGATCCAACGCCAAACCCATACCGCCGCCGCGCCCACGCACGGCATCCACGTACCCTTCGCGCGATAGGAGCTGCCCGGCTTTGGCGATGTGATCAAACGACAAGCCTTAAGCGTCCGCGATCTCGTGGCTCGAGACAAGCCGATTGTCTGCCGGCGCAAGGCACACCAAGATTCTAAGTATGTAGTCTGAAAACGCGTTGATCTGCATTGCTCTGGCTTCTTGGACTTTGACGTTGACGAGACGAGCGTATCTCGATAATGCGCAATTGAGGTGCGTATTTTGATTAGCAAGGGGTTTCGGCATGCAACTGACGGTTTTGGCAATCACTCTAGCGCTAATGGCAATCGTTTCAGCTCTGTTTATCGCTGCGATCAGATCAACGGGCCAAACGACAACACTCAAAAATGCTAATCAGAAAAGATCCCAGCTCATCTGGGGGCTGTTGGCATTTGGTGCGGTGGTCACGATTGCCTCTCTATGGTCGTGGCCCCATGCCGTGCGTGCATCGCCCGACGTCGTGACAGTGAATGCGACGGGATTCCAATGGCACTGGGAAATCGACAAGAAAACGGTTCCGCTTGGTGAGCCTGTCGTCTTCAATGTGCACACTAAGGATGTCACACATGGACTAGGCGTCGTCGATTCAACCGGCCAGCTGCTGTTTCAAACTCAGGCCATGCCTGGTTACGTCAACAAAGTTGAGCACACGTTTGAGGCAGGGGGGATCTACAAGATTATCTGCATGGAGTTTTGCGGCATTGGCCATCACACCATGAACAGCAAGTTCGAAGTCACATCTGAGTGAGAGGCACCAACATGACCATTGATACGCAGAGTACTCATGCCGGCCCGGTCAAACTCACAATGTTGCTTGTCGGTGTTGTGATTCTCCTGATGATGATCTTTGGTCTTCTGATGCGTTCGGCTCAAGGTGATCTCATAACACTCGATCCAGTTTTGTTTTATCAGATCATGACCGCGCATGGAGCTGGCATGGTGGGTGCCGCTGGCTTAGCTGGAGCTGCCATTCTTTGGTATTTTGTTGGCCGGTACGTTACGCTCCTGCCGCAAATCTATTGGGCGTTTCTTGGGCTGTTTCTAACTGGTGTCGTTCTTATCCTCGGCAGTATCTTTGTTGGCGGATATGGTGGTGCGTGGACGTTCCTATTTCCTTTGCCCGCAATTTCAGGTGGAGCATGGGAAGCCCCTGCAGCAGCCGCGTTCATTCTCGGCTATACAGTCATCGGTGTCGGCTTCTTGCTGTTCTATCTGGAAGTCGGACGTAAGTTGATTGCAAAATTCGGTGGCATCGGCGGGGCACTTGCCTGGCCGCTCGCCTTCGGAAATGGGCGCGAGGAAGACGCACCGCCGCCGACGGTGGTCGCGGCGATGGCGACAACCATTTTCAATGTGATCGGCATAGTCGTCGGCGCCGCTGTTCTTGTTTCCAGCCTCATCAATTTGCTGGTGCCAGGATTTGCGGTTGATGCATTGCTCGCCAAGAACATGATTTTCTTTTTTGGCCATGTTTTTATTAACGCTAGCATCTACATGGCCGTGATTGCGGTCTATGAGCTAATCCCGGAGTATACGGGCAGGCCTTGGAAAACATCGCGCATCTTTGCAATCGCATGGACGGCGATCCTGCTCTTTGTCATGGCGGTTTATCCCCATCATCTATTGCAGGATACCGTAATGCCCGGTTGGGCACTGGTGATGGGGCAGGTGATCTCTTATCTGTCCGGCATTCCTCTTCTTGCTGTAACCGCGTTCTCCCTCTGCCTGTTCTTACGCGGCTCCAATATCCGGTGGGACCTGGCTTCTGCTCTTCTTGTGCTAGGTGTGGCCGGTTGGTCCGTGGGAACGGTGCCGGCCGTCATTGATGGAATGATTTCCGTCAACAAGGTCATGCATAATACACTGTGGGTGCCCGCTCATTTCCATATGTATCTCATCCTGGGTGTAATCGCGATGAGCTTTGGTTTCATGGCGTGGCTCGCCAAGGAAACCCGAGCGGCTGAATTTACCGGCCTCGATCGGTTGGCATTTACCGCGTACTTGCTGGGTGGCGCAGGTTTTACGGTGATGTTTCTTGTGTCAGGTGCGCTGTCGATTCCACGTCGTTGGGCCGTTCATGCGCCCGAATGGTTCCTGCAGGACCGCATTGCCACGGCGTTTGGCGTATTGGTTGTCGTTGGCGCCTTGCTAATTGTGACAACCTACCTACGGGGACTCTCGCGGCGCTCAGCAGGTTAGGATCAAATGCAGGCGCTGTGGGCATCGCTTTGTGTAACCGCGATCGGAAGCAGCGTTCTGTGGTGCGCGACCGATAGTCTGCAAGC
Organism: Hyphomicrobium sp.; assembly: GCA_965222835.1. GTDB lineage: Bacteria > Pseudomonadota > Alphaproteobacteria > Rhizobiales > Hyphomicrobiaceae > CBDCUQ01. The sequence continues at coordinate 259,643 of CBDCUQ010000004.1, read as the reverse complement.
TGTCACCGCAGAGGGCGCGCGGCGCGTTTCTGTGCTCCGGGTAAAACCGGCTGTTACCGATGTCGGCCTAGAAACGATGCTGGGTTCGACAACGCGTCTCATAGACGGCGGTAAGTTCACTTTTGTCGAATTCATCTACACACGTTGCCCCACGATCTGCCGGACAACCGGTACGAATCTCGCCCGCCTGCGCGATCGCCTAGCATCCGATGGCCTGAGTAATCGCGTGCGAATTTTGTCGATTAGCTTTGACCCGAGAAATGACGACAAGAGCGCGCTTGCTTCTTACGGCAAGGCGCACGGTGCGAATGGTGAAATTTGGACTGTCGCCCGGTCTTCTCCGGCGGACCTGCTGAAGTTGTTGGGCACGTTTGGCGTCGTCGTCATTCCGGACGCGTTCGGCGGGTTCGAGCACAATGCAGCGCTGCATATCGTAGACCCAACGGGCCGGCTCGTTTCGATTCTCGATATTGACGACATCGATGGCGCCGTTTCGGCCGTTCGCAAGGCAGCTTCATGATACATGCGAAGCCCATGATCGCAGCTTTTCTGGTCGGCATCTGCTTTGTTTTGCGGGGGCCGCTCGAAAGCGATCCCGTCACACACATTCTTGTACAGCTGCCTCTACTCGTCCTTGCCGGAGCGTTAGCTGTCAGCGGCTCGGTCATTGTCGAAGGGGCTTGGAATCGCGGCGGTGTCGCCTCACTTTTGGTCGCGGTGTTTGCAATTGCCTACTGGATGTTGCCCAGATCAATCGATGCCGCACTCGCCTCCCCTGTCGTAGAGGCCGCCAAGTTCGTTTCCGTTCCACTCTTGATCGGGGGGCCTCTCGTGATGGGGTGGCCGCAAGCTCACCCCCTGTTGCGGGGCTTCTTGAAAGCACAGGCAATTTCAATGCTTGGCGTCCTGGCATTTTTGTACACGCATGCACCGGATCGGATTTGCAACGCCTACCTCGCGAGCGACCAGGAGCGCCTCGGCTACGGTTTCCTTTTTGTTGCGCTTGGAGTTTCACTGCTATGGATCATACCGCTGTTCAGCCCTCGAACCGGCACGTTTCTGGTGCGCATGCGCATCGCGGCAGCTCAATGACGGTTGGCGAAACAGTAGCGCACTTTGCAGAGCTTGCGGGCAATAAGGCGCAATCTTTGAAGGATGATCCGCGTGGGTTCGCCGTTTCCGCCATGATGGCCGGTGCATATGTCGGTGTGGGAATCATCCTCATATTTTCAGTCGGTCAAACTGCAGATGAATCTGTGCGCAACCTAATCATGGGTGCCAGCTTCGGTATTGCACTCACGCTCGTCGTGTTTGCAGGCTCGGATTTATTTACCGGCCACGCCATGTACGCGACCATGGGTCGCCTCACAGGAAGCTGTACGAGTGTGAACATGCTCTCATGTTGGGCGGCCACGTGGATTGGAAATCTCGTTGGGTCAGTCGCCCTCGCCGTTCTTTTCGTCACCGGCGGCGGCGGCGTTGTGCTTGAATCCGGAGGCAATGATCTCATTCATGCGGTTGCGGCCAAGAAGATGTCGGGAACGGCCGCTGAACTGACGGCACGAGGGATGCTGTGCAATTGGTTGGTGTGTTTGGCGCTTTGGGCAGGCGCGCGCACTAAGGACGACACGGCAAAGTGCATCATCATATTTTGGTGTCTGTTTGCATTTATTGCGGCAGGCTTCGAACACAGCGTCGCCAACATGACTGTTTTCTCAATTGCACTCCTATCAGAGCACCCATCAAGCGTCACAGTTGTAGGCGCAGGTCACAATCTCTTTTGGGTGTCCATCGGCAATCTCATATCCGGTGCGATTGTCATGGGTCTCGGCTATTGGATTATTGCTGGGCGCCCAACATTTGAGGCGCAGGCGTGACGTTGAAGCGATCGTACCAACGCCAAACACCCCGCTGACTCTAGTGTCGTCTCAGTTAGAAACATGCCTGCGGCAGAGAAAAAATGTCTCCTTTGGGTCATTTGCAGTCTAAGCAAGTTTGCAATTACACATCCGTTCGTACTCCAACAGCGAAACAATTGGCTCCGAATTCCGGTTCACTGATATCTTCAGATCACTTTTCGCATTTCCGCTGCCGGGCAATGTCACGTAATGAGATTGCGTCAAGGGGCAAAACGGCTCCGTAGGAATCGTCTAATCATACGCGGTTTAGATGACTGAAACTAAATAACAGTTTTTGACATGACCCTCAGACCAAAAATCTGAGGGTCTTCTGAGACTCTAACGTCACGGCCAATTTATTCATTGAAATCAAGGGCAACTCTCAATCTTCCTAATCTGAGGGTCGCAGGTTCGAGTCTTGCCGGGATCACCATGAAAGTCAGAAACTTACGTCTCCGATATCTACTTCCAACACCCACTCAGCCAACAGCCAGACGACCACCTACGCTTACGAAAAGAACGACAACCTGAAACAGGTCACCGATCCGCGCTCCGGCGTCTACGCCTATGCCTACGATTCCCTGAACCGTCTCATCCGCGAGACCGACCAGGAGTCGTCTCAGGTGAACCTGACGCTGAACGGCAAGGGTGAGGTCACGACCTATGAAGATCCGCGCACGCTCCAGACGACCTACGTTCGCAACGGCTTCGGCGAGGTGATCCGGCGCGATTCACCGGATAGCGGCATCACCGACACCGTCCGCGACGCGCGCGGGCTAGCCACTCAGATCACCGACGGGCGTGGCGTCGTCGTCAATAGGACCTACGACAACGCCGGGCGCATGCTGACCAAAACCTATCCCGCCAATCCGGCCGAGAACGTCACCTACACCTATGACGACACCACGGGCGGCAACAACGGCAAGGGCCGCCTCACCCAGGTCGCCTCGCAGAACGTCACCATCGCTTGGGTCTATGATGCGCGCGGCAACACCACCAGCGACACCCGCACCATCGGCGGCCAGGCCCACACCACGACGTATGCCTATGACGCGGCGGACCGGGTGACGGACGTCACCTATCCCTCGGGGCGCATCGTCACCTATGCGCGCGACACCACCGGGCGCATCACGGGCGTCACCACCAAGCAGAACGCGGGCGCGTCCGCGGTGACGCTGGCGTCGTCCATCGCCTACAAGCCCATCTCCAATCTGGTGGAGTCCTTCACCTATGGCAATGGGCTGACGGAATCGAACACCTACACCCTCGACTACGAGCTGGCGACCGCGGCCGTGGCCGATGGCGCCACCAACGTGTGCCACGCCACACTTGCGCGCACCGATAACCTCAACCTCACTGGCATCACCGATGGCGTGACGTCCGCAAACTCGCAAACCTTCGGCTATTCGGTCGCGAACCGGCTCGCGAGTGCCAACGGCGCGTATGGCGCGTACACCTGGACCTATGACGGCGTCGGCAACCGCACCCAGCAGGTGGATACACCCACCGGCGGGTCCGCGACGACGCGCAACTACTCGCTGCCCGCGACCTCGAACAAGGTTTCGGCCGTCACCATCGGCGCCACGACCGAACGCGCCTTCACCTATGACGGGGCGGGCAACATCACCCAGGATGCGCGCTCGGGCACCAACTACGACTACACCTATGACAACCGCAACCGTCTGGCGACAGTGACGGTTATGGGGTCGTTGAAGGGCACGTACACCTACAATGCGCTGGAGCAGCTGGCGATCCGTGTGACCACCAACCAGTCGCCGGCCGGCACCACCCATTTCATCCATGATCGTTCGGGCAACGTCATTGCCGAAACCGACGGGACAGGTGCGTCCGGTACTGTGCGCGAGTACGTGTGGCTGCCGGAGACGGAAATCTCACCCACCATGGGCTCCCGCGCGCAGGTCGACCGGCCGCTGGCGGTGGTCGATGGCGTCAACACCACACCTGTGACGTGGTACGTGCATGCCGACCAGCTGAACCGCCCGATCAAAATGACGGACGGCGCCAAGGCCGCCGTGTGGACCGCCGTCTGGGCGCCGTGGGGATCACCGCATAGCGTCACCGGCACGGCGACGCTCGATGCGCGCTTCCCCGGTCAGTGGTATCAGATGGAGGCAGGCCTGCATTACAACTGGCACCGCCACTATGATCCCACTCTCGGCCGCTACACGCAGACGGATCCTTTGGGCTTCATCGATGGGCCGAGTGTGTATGGGTATGCGGGTGGCTCGCCGGTGTACATTGTTGATCCTCTGGGACTATGGGGGTTTGTAGCCACCGGGGGCGCAAACATATCGGCCGGACCTGCTGGGTTTGACATCCAGAGCGGAAGAGGGTGGGACAGTGAGATTGGCACATTTGTTTACTATAGCTACGGACCCTCAGTGGGAGTTAACGCGGGTATAAGTGGAGAGGGTGGCGTTTTCTTCGGAAGTATTTGTGACTTTGCTGGCCGCGGCGGTGTAGCCTCCATTAGCACATTTCTCTATGGTGCAAGTAGCATGGTCGGATCAAATCATTCCATTGGATTTACCCTTGGACTTACGTTAGGGCCACCCGCAACTGCAAACGCGGGCGTAACGACTACGGTACTGAGTCCGGCAACAGTGAAGAAGTGCGCCTGCAGAAACAAGAACAAATAGTGAAGCGCTAGCAAACGTGTCACCTTACGAGAAAGTCAAGCGAACTTGGTATCGATGTCTGCTTGTCATTGCGGTGTGCATTGTCGCGATTGTTTGCATATTAGCATCTGAGTTGCAGAACAATTTGAAGGGCATCATTGGGTTCGTTCTCGTGCTCATTTCATGGTTAAGTATTGGTAGAATGGCCCTTGTTGACAAATGTCCCTATTGTCGATGGCCTCTCTCACTCTCAAAAGACTGGATGATTGCGTACCCGCATATTCCGAAGACGTGCTCAAACTGCAAAAGGGATCTTACGCAAGAGAGCGATAGCTAGGAAAAGGCGATCGGACATGTTTCTTCGCCCTCCCCAATGATAAGCGCACAACCGCAACCGCCTCGCGACGGTGACGGTGATGGGGTCCTTAAAGGGCACGTACACCTACAACGCGCTGGAGCAGCTGGCGATCCGTGTGACAACCAACCAGTCACCGGCCGGGACCACGCACTTCATCCATGATCTCTCGGGCAACGTGATCGCGGAAACCGATGGCATGGGCGCATCAAACACCGTGCGCGAGTACGTCTGGCTGCCGGAAACGGAAATCAGTCCGACCATGGGATCCCGCGCGCAAGTGGATCGCCCGCTGGCGGTCGTCGATGGCGTCAACACGACGCCGGTCACCTGGTACGTGCACGCGGATCACTTAAACCGTCCCATCAAGATGACCGACGGCGCCAAGGCTGCCGTCTGGACGGCGGTATGGGCACCGTGGGGTGCACCGCATGCGATCACTGGGACAGCCACGCTCGACGCACGCTTCCCGGGTCAGTGGTATCAGATGGAGGCAGGTCTCCATTACAACTGGCACCGGCACTACGATCCGACCCTCGGCCGCTATACGCAGACCGATCCCCTCGGCTTCGTCGATGGCCCGAGCGTGTATGGGTATGCAGATGGCGATTCCGTTGTCTTTGTCGACAAGGATGGTCGCGTAATAGTACGAATCATTATAGGTGCGGCGATTGGTGCGGGAATTGAGTATTTCACCAATCCAGATGCAAATTGGTGTGACTATTTATCGGCAGGTGCCGCGGGAGCAATAACTATTGTTGCAGGCCCGCCGGCATTCAAGTTTCTCTTTGACAAGGGCGGCTTCTTGAATACAGGAGGAAAATGGCTGCGTATAGGTAATAGCTTCAAGCGAGCAGATGGCACAAATTACTTCAGCGTTCGCGGCAAGGCAGTCGATAAGATCACCGGAAAGAAGGGAAAACACTGGGACATCTTTAAATGGCCATTCTAAACCAAGTCACGACATGTCGATTAAGTTTGAATTGACGGAACTGCAGCGCCAAGCGCTACCTAGGCTCGTTGTCGCCATGCATCGTGCCGGTGGTCCTTTGCGGGTAACACTTGGGCCAGATCCGTATTTTCCAAACAACTCACAGATCGGAAAAATTGATATCGATTTCGATCATAACGATCTTGGAGTATCCATTCTTACGGATGAAATATCGATAGGAAGTAAGTCGCTTGATATCGACGAACGGTTGGAACTCGCAGCCTGTGATGGCATCGAAGAGCTGATAAGCGATGCGGAAGAAGTGTTTCAACGTGTGGCAAGGAGCGAATAGATACGATCCGTCGCCGATGGCGCCACCAACGTGTGTCACGCCACACTTGCGCGTACCGACAACCTCAACCTCACCGGTATCACCGATGGGGTGACGCCCGCGAACTCACAGACCTTCGGCTACTCGGTGGCGAACCGGCTCGCGAGTGCCAACGGCGCCTATGGCGCCTACACCTGGACCTATGACGGCGTCGGCAACCGCACGCAGCAGGTGGATACGCCCATCGGCGGGTCGGCGACCACGCGCAACTACACACTGCCCGCGACCTCGAACAAGGTCTCTGCCGTCATGATTGGGGCGACGACCGAACGCGCCTTCACCTATGACGGGGCGGGCAACATCACGCAGGATGCGCGCTCGGGCACCAACTACGATTACACCTATGACAACCGCAACCGTCTCGCCACAGTGACGGTGATGGGCTCACTCAAAGGCACCTACACCTACAACGCGCTGGAGCAGCTGGCGATCCGCGTGACCACCAACCAGTCGCCGGCCGGCACCACGCATTTCATCCATGATCTCTCGGGCAACGTCATCGCGGAGACCGACGGGACGGGATCGTCGGGCACGGTGCGCGAGTACATCTGGTTACCCGAGACAGAAATCAGCCCGACCATGGGCTCCCGCGCGCAAGTGGATCGTCCGCTGGCGGTCGTCGATGGCGTGAACACGACGCCGGTGACGTGGTCCGTGCATGCGGACCATCTGAACCGTCCCATCAAAATGACAGACGGCGCCAAGGCCGCCGTCTGGACTGCCGTCTGGGCACCGTGGGGCGCGCCGCACAGCGTCCAAGGCACCGCAACCCTCGACGCGCGCTTCCCCGGTCAGTGGTACCAACTCGAAGCCGGGTTACATTACAACTGGCACCGCCACTACGACCCAACACTGAACCACTCGGAGACAGGTAATTCGTCGCACATGTCACTCATCTCAATATGAGGCGCTCAATATGCGGGCGCCGGTCCCTAAAACGCTATTCGTGAAATCGCCTATTAGTGGCCCATGCGCAGGGGCCTAGACTATTTCTACCTTGTCGGCGCCCACGTTCCATCTGAAAGCGCACCACATCATGGTGGCCCCAGGCAGCGGCTGCACGAAGCGGCGTCCAACCCTCTTCGTCTCGAGCCTTGGGATCGGCGCCGTTATCGGTGATCCAGGAACGCACCACCTGGAGATTGCCGTTCGCAGCGTCTTGGTGAACCACCGGCCCATCGTAATCGTCAGACGCCCCAGACCAAATGCCCTTAGTTCGAAGTCTCGGCGGCCGCAACGCCGGACTTTGATCCGTTAGCACCGGACTATTCGACGGGCGCTATCTTGATGATCCGATACGTCTTGTCCCGACCGAGTTTAAGCTTGAAGGTGACTTTGTCGCCGGACTTGACGCCCGATAGGTCGACCTTTCGGGTTACCGGTAAATCCATTGTCATCTGGGGCCAGCCAAATTCCGGCATCGGGTCGTGGGTAATGTTGATGCTATTTGTTTCTGCGCTTATTGAGTTGATAACACCTGTGCCGGCAGCTTCTCTCTTGCCGCCCGCTTCCATCTTGGCATGATCCATCGCCGAATGGTCCATGGTACCATGCTCCATCGGGGCAGGATCTGTGGGAGCAAGTTTCGTGTCCGCCTTTTGCGCCCAGGCTGGAACAGCCAGGATCGCTGTGACGACCAATGCGTGGGGGGGTCCGATTTTTCGCATAATCCGCTCCTTAAGTGCTTTCCGGCAGGCGTTCATTGAACGCTCGCGGATGAAAGTCTTCTCAGCTACTCCGCGAGTTGCGGGGCTTCACCCGCCGTCTTGATGCTTTCTGGCTCCTTCGGCCTTTCGAACCGGCGCTGTTCCCAAATGAGATAGACGACGGGAATCACAATCAGGGTCAACAGCATCGTAGAAGTGATGCCACCAAACATCGGCAGCGCGATGCGCCGCATCACATCCGAACCGAGCCCTTCAGTAACAAAGATCGGCAACAAGGCCGCGACCAGCGTCAAGAATGTCATCAGCTTCGGGCGCACACGCATTACTGAGCCCGACATGACCGCCTCGAACAGGTCTTCTCGCGTTTTTGGGGGACAGGCCCGAACCTGCGCGTCGATGTATAAGAGCATCACGACGGCCGTTTCGACAGCAACACCGCCCAGCGCAATGAAGCCAACGGCGACGGCGACTGACATATTGAAACCTGCCAGATACACGGCCCACAGACCCCCGATGAGTCCAAACGGCAACGACAACATGATGATTACTGTTCGGTCGAATTTTCCGAAGTGCAGCATCAAGAGAACGAATATCATCAGGACTGCAGCCGGGATCGCGACCAGCAACCGCTCGCGCGCTTCCTGAAGCTGCTCAAACTGTCCGGACCACGTGATAGCGTACCCGGGTGGCAGATCGACACGTTCGTTGATGACCGTCTGTGCCTCGGCCACATACCCACCAATATCCCGACCAGCAAGATCGACAAACACCCAGCCAGTGAGGCGTGCATTCTCAGAGCGGACCATAGGTGGACCATCGACGATTTCAATCGAGGCGAGTTCCGCAAGTGGGATATGCTGCCCTTCCGGTGTTGGGATTAGAATTTCGCTCAGTTGTTCGGTCGATTCGCGAAAAGGACGATCGTAACGCAGCATGATGTTGTAGCGTTCGCGGCCCTGGACGCTTTCGGAGAGCTTCATACCGCCAAGCGCCGTTTGAATAATCCCCTGGAACGCGGCCATATCGATGTTCCGGCGCGCAAGCTCGCGCCTGTTGGGCTTAATGTCGATGTATTGACCACCTTGGACGCGATCTGCGAACGCAGAACGTGTGCCAGGGACGTCTCGGACAGCACCCTCGACTGCAAGCGCCACGCGCTCAATAGTGTCAAGATCATCGCCCGAGATCTTGATGCCGACCGGTGTGCGAATTCCCGTCGATATCATGTCCGTTCGGATCTTTATCGGGTAACCCCATGAGTTGACGAGCCCTGGCATCTTGAGCCGCTCATCAAGCTCCTTGAAGAGCGTTTCAGTCGTAACGCCTTCACGCCACTTGTCCTTCGGCTTGAGCCTAATCCAGGTTTCAATCATCGATATGGGTGCGGGGTCGGTTGCCGTATCCGCCCGGCCAAGCTTTCCGAAAACGCGTTCAACCTCAGGCACCGTGCGGATCAGACGATTCGTCTGAGCAAGAACTTCTTTGGCCTTAGTAATCGATAGACCCGGTAGCGTCGTTGGCATGTAGAGAAGTTCGCCCTCGTAGAGCGCGGGCATAAACTCTGTACCGATTTTCGACAGCGGATAGGCAACAGACGCGACGGCAGCAAGGCTTAGTGCGAGGACAGCCCACCGGAACCTGAGCGCAAGATTTAAGACGGGCTGGTACATCGCCACGAAAAAACGATTCAATGGGTTTCTCATTTCTGAAAATACCCGGCCGCGTATGAACCAGACCATAAGCACGGGAACAAGAGTTACGGAAAAGATGGCCGCAAAAGCCATGGCGTAGGTCTTTGTGAACGCGAGCGGCGCAAACAGTCTGTAACTTTGCCCCGTGAGGGCGAACACAGGCAAAAACGAAACCGTGATTATGAGGAGTGAAAAGAATAGGCCAGGACCAACTTCCTTTGCAGCCATCAAAACGGTGTTGTGCCGATCATCTGGCGTGGCGTCGGCGGGCATTTCAGCAAGTCTACGGTTTGCATTCTCCACCATCACAATCGATGCGTCGACCATCGCGCCAATAGCAATCGCGATTCCGCCAAGTGACATGATGTTGGCAGTGATGCCCTGCTCAGCCATGACGATGAACGCGGCAAGCACGCTCAAAGGGAGTGTTATGATTGCGACGAGAGCCGACCTGACATGGAGTAGAAAAACGAAGCAGACAAGCGCGACAGCAATACCCTCCTCCGTGAGCTTTCTCGTCAGGTAGTCAACGGCACCTTCAATAAGCGGAGCGCGATCATAGACCGCAACCACCTCCACACCGTCAGGAAGACTTGGCTTGAGTTGCTCGAATTTTTCTTTAACCCCTTTAATGACGGTGAGAGCGTTTTCGCCCGAGCGCATAACTATTATTCCGCCGACGACCTCACCTTCTCCATTGAGATCAACAACACCACGACGTAGTTCAGGCCCCTCGACGACATTCGCAATATCGGCAAGCACAACGGGTGTGCCACCACGCGAGTAGACGACGACGTTCTTGAGCTGCTCCAGGTTCTGAATGTAGCCGCTCGAACGAATTATCAGTTCCGTCTCGGCCTGCTCGATGACGCGCCCGCCGACCTCGGCCGAAGCAGCCTTCACAGCGGTCGTTATCCGGCTTAGCGGAACATTGAAGGCACGAAGGCGATTGGGATCCACGAGCACCTGGTATTCTTTGACGAAGCCGCCTACAGACGCGACTTCCGAAACACCGGGTACAGTTGCGAGTTCGAACTTCAAGAACCAGTCCTGAAGGGAACGAAGCTGCGAAAGATCGTGCCGGCCACTACGGTCAACGAGAGCATATTGGTAGACCCAGCCGACTCCCGTGGCGTCCGGACCGATCTGAGGTGTTGCACTCTGCGGTAATGTGCCGGAAACCTTTGTCAGCGCCTCAACGACGCGCGAGCGGGCCCAATACTGGTCGATGCCGTCCTGGAAGATGACATAGACGAAGCTCGTGCCAAACATCGAAAATCCGCGTACCGCTTTCGCCTTTGGCAGCCCAAGGAGTGTCGTAGAAAGAGGGTAAGTGACGAGGTCTTCGACGATCTGCGGCGACTGGCCTGGAAAGTCTGTACGGATGATAACCTGCGTATCTGACAGGTCCGGGATCGCATCAAGTGGTGTGCGCGCTATGGCAAGCCAACCACCCACAACAAGTGCGACCGCGCCAAGCAGAACAAGGATCTGGTTTCGGACCGACCAATCAATGACTCTGGCTACACCCGACTTTGCCGGATCGTGACCGGCGATATCGTGACTATTCTCCCGCATGGCTGCCACCTGCCTTGCCCTTCGTAGGCTTTGGCTCGTCACCACTTCCATTTGCAGAGTGAGCTTCAGCCTTTGGTTGCGGCCATGGTATTCTTACTGCGCGGCCCGCGTTGTATGGATTGGCTGGTTGGCCCGCCAGTTGAAGCCACTTTTTTGCAGTCTGTGTATCCTTAAACAGCACTACCTTCTTGTCCTTGTAGTGCTCGGGCGCTCCCTCCAACAGCCAGGGCTCCAGCGCCGAAACGAGCTCCGCCAGAATTGAACGTACTTCCGTTTCAGCCTGCGCAACTTTCCCTTTTTCCAGTGCTACGACAGAGTCTTTCAGCACGTAGGAAAGACGCGTATGTTGGAATTTGGGCCAAAGCAGCGTCTTCACTTCGATTGCGGGTTGAAGCTGTTTGGGCTCGATGTCGTATCCATCGACAAGAGCTTCATGAATGTAGAGCGCGGCATCCACGATGTGATCGATCATCGCGAATTGCGTTTCATCGACCTTCAAGAGCGAAATTGGGAGCTGAAGCCGTTCCAGCTTTTGAAAGCTTTCTTGGAGCGCGCTTTCCGAATCTATAAGGAACTGCCCTGACACGACAATATCGTCGCCGACTTTGATTTCGCCGCTGATCTCCGTCCATTGCCCCGACGTTAATCCCACCTTTACCGCTCGCGGTTCGAAACGACCTTTGCCCAAGGAGGCGACGACGTATCGTCCGGAGCCACTTTTTAGGATTGCTTCGGATGGAACCGCCAATCGTTTTTGCGTCTTGACCTCAAACGCAACATCGGCGTAGGCGCCCGGGCGAAGCTGGCCATCGGGGTTGTCAAGCACCAGTCGCACCTGCCCTGTTCGAGTTTGTGCATCGACTGTCGGGTAGACGTACTCGACCTTGGAAAAAACCTCGCGTCCGGGAATATTGGGAAACGTCACTTTTGCGGGGGCCCCCGTCTCAATGAAACTCAGATCTTTTTCTGAAACGCTGACCATAAGCCAGACTTGCGAGTAGTCCTGTATGCGCGTCAGCATCGTGCCGCGCTTGACGTAACTACCGGGCCGCAAGTCAATCATTGCAACCGTACCGTCGCGCTCCGCATAGAACGGGACAAAGTCAAACTCGCGCTGATTTCGCGCCACTTCATCAATTGCGCGGTCCTGCATCCCAAATGCGCGCAACCGCGTCTTTACTGACTTGATACGAGTTCGATCGCGGCCCTTCAGAGCGTCGATGTAGTCGCGTTGCGAGACGGTGAATTCGGGCGCATAGATAGTGAATAGCAGGTCATCCTTCTTCACGTGGTCACCCACAGCACGGATTTGTAAATCCTCGATCCATCCTTCCGTCCGCGCCGTGAGTTCGCTCTGCAGGCGCTCATTCTCCGCCACGCGCCCAAAGCTCCGAATGACCCGACCGAAGGTTGTCATTTCGGCTTTGGCAATGCGGACCCCCATGCTCTGTATGGTTTCGGGTGCGATCGCTATAGCGCTACGACGCGCTGCAGATGTCTGACCCTGGGCGGTCCCCGGCGTCTTGAGTTTAACAAGGTCCATGCCGCAAATCGGACAGGTGCCGAATTGATCCGCGATGTAGTGCGGGTGCATCGGGCACGTCCACTTGACGTTACCCTTTTCCGTCTGCTCGGCCGCCAATGCGGAATCAATGAATGTCCAAGGTCCTTCGCTGTTCTCAGAATGCGCGTGCATACGGCCTGTAGGGCCCTGCTCCACCATCTCCCCGCCGCTTTTCATTGCGACGAGGAATATGAGAGCAGAGAGTGCGAGAGCAAAGGCAAGCTTTGAGTCGTGTTTCTTCTTCATTTGTATGGCCTTTCGGGTGTCGACCATTTGCCTTGGCCAACGGGGTCAGTCGCGGGTCTCAAGCGGACTGTGTCTCGCAGTGCCAAGACTGTGAGCCAGTTCATCAATTATCGGGCAATCCGGCCGGCTATCTCCCGCGCAGTCGTCGACAAGCTGTTCGAGTGCCGCAGCAAGATGCTCGAGTTCGGCTGCCTTTAGCTTCAGGTCTTCGAGCCGTCGCATGGCCAAGGCCTTTACATCGGCGCTGACGCGATCGCGCCTTAAGTAGAGCTTGAGCAGCTCGCGGCAATCCTCGAGTGAAAAGCCGAACTCACGGGCGCGCTTCAAGAACGCCAGCTTGTCAATATGATCATACGAGTAGTCGCGGTAACCGTTCGTCAGCCGATCAGCGACAAGCAGTCCGATTTCCTCGTAGTATCTGATCGTTTTTATTGGTAAGCCAGTTTGTTTTGCGGCTTCTCCGATATGCATGACTCTCCTCCTGTATCCACAGTATTTTCTCAGTGGACTGCAACCCGCCCGGCATCCACAAGGTGCCGGCACGCACGTCACCTCCATAGTGACGGCCGCGGGTCAAGAATGGGAGAAGTGCCTCAATTGCGCAGACGCCGATTGAGAAGGAGAAGTAAACTCAAATGTCTTCTTGGTAATGATGCGTAGAGATACGGCGGCCCCCGGGCAAAGTGCAGGGCTTCTAAGGAATCTGTTTGCTGCGCCGATTGTATTGGCCAGGTTGCACGCCATGAAACCGCCACCACGTCACGGACTGGCAAGGTAGGGGGTGCAGCCACCATGAATTGGTCTGGTGCCCCTTGGAGGCAGAATTCCAGGCACTCGCGTATCGATTGAGCATCGACAATAGTGTGATCGTGACCAGCGTGGTGACCCGGCATCGAATCATGGCGTTGATGCGCGTCAGGAGCCGGGGTTGTGCGAGCTTTCGAAGCCGCGAGCGCCTGGCTCACGCCCAAAGTGACGAGCGCGGCGATCAATAAGCTAACAATTCCATTGTGGGTTACGCGCTTCACGGCGATCCGATGACCTCTGAATACCCCAACTCTCGCTATCTGGTACCTCCAGCCACTGGAAGGTCAAGAGTTATCTTCTTGTTCTGCGCATCGATGACGGATTGGGTTAGCGTTTCGTAGATTTCCGAACCGGATGTTGACCTTCCAACTGGTGGAGGCTCTATCATTTCATCCGAGTCCGGTCTTTGTCGACCGTCAACACGGCGAGCGACGGTTAAGACATGAGTAAGACACAAGGCCGGAAAACCCACGGGTTTTCGGAGGTCCGTTATGAATGATGTCGCCCAAAAACACAGTTCCCTTTCCATTGTTCAGGTCGGCTGGTTGGCCAGCGCCTTCATCGTCATCAACTATGTGCTTTGCATCGCCTTGGGCGTGATATGGCCCGACTGGGAAATGCATCGCCCCTGGCTACAGTTCTTCCCGGGATTTGAATGGCTCACCCTGACGGGCTTCCTAATCGGTCTCGTCGAGAGCTTCCTTTACGGCTGGTACGTCGCGGTCATTTTTGTCCCGCTCTACAATTTCTTCATTGCCCGCGCCTGATGAGTTTGGAGGGCTGTGGGCCGCGGAACACCTCGCATTTCTTGGCAGTCAGTAAAGGCACATTGAGACCCCAAACAGCTCTTCGTGGGAGACTGATGGCGGCAGGACAATTTCGCGGACGGGAGCGCGGCGATGCACGAGTCAGAACACAATCATCACAGTCACGATAGAACCCCGCACTACAAGAAGGGGAGTCTGACTCTCACGGGCGCTGTGGCGATGGGCACTGGCGTAATGATTGGCGCTGGAATCTTCGCCCTCACGGGACAGATCGCCGAGCTTGCCGGCCCGTGGTTCCCAATGGCCTTTCTTGCAGCCGCTGCAGTAACGGCCTTCAGCGCCTATACCTACGTAAAGCTGTCGAATACTTATCCGTCCGCTGGCGGCATCGCGATGTTTCTGGAAAAAGCTTACGGCCGGACGGTTATGACAGGCGCCTGCGCGCTGTTGATGTACTTTTCAATGGTCATCAATGAAAGCCTCGTCGCGCGGACCTTTGGAACATACGCGCTTCAGCTCTTCGATGTCTCGACAGTGGACTGGCGGGTGCCGGCACTTGGTGTCGGCCTCCTTTCATTCGCCTTTGTCGTCAATGTTCTAGGCAATCGCTTCATACAGACCATGTCGTTCGTCATGGCCTTTCTGAAGATTGGTGGTATCGCCATATTTGCCATTGCCGGTCTTTGGGCTGCCGGCTTTGTCCCCGAGAACGTGGCTCCGGGTACAGCTGAGGCCAGCGCAGGTGGCTTTCTTGGTGCAGTCGCCCTGGGCATCCTTGCCTACAAGGGGTTCACCACAATCACGAACAGCGGCAGTGAAATCGAGGACCCGCACAGGAATGTCGGCCGGGCCATCATTATTGCAATCGGGGTTTGCGTAATCGTCTATTTTTTGGTCGCTCTCGCCGTCGCTGGTAATCTCACCATAGAACAAGTCATAAGGGCGCGAGACTACTCGCTAGCAGAAGCCGCGCGTCCCGCATTCGGAAACTTCGGTTTGTGGTTCACCGTGGTTTTCGCAATCATAGCGACTGTATCCGGCGTCATCGCCAGCGTATTTGCCGTCTCGCGCATGCTGGCCATGGTCACCGAAATGCAACTCGTGCCTCACAGTCATTTCGGAATGCCTGGAAGCATTCAGAAGCACACGCTCGTCTATACGATCGTGGCCGCCATGGTTCTAACGGTCTTTTTCGACCTCAGCCGTATCGCCGCATTGGGAGCAATCTTTTACATTGTTATGGATATTGCTGTGCAATGGGGCGTGTTCCGCCATCTTTGGCATGAGATCAGGGCGAACAGATCGATTATTGCCATAGCGATTGTGTTGGACGCCGTCGTGCTCGGCGCACTCTTATACGTCAAGGCGCAAACGGATCAACTGGTGATCCACGCGGCCGCAATCGGCCTCATTCTGATCTTTGTCGGTGAGCGCCTGTTCTTACGCGCCCGTTAGAGGCTGCCCATTCATCTGAGCCCGCTTCGTTTGTTGACTTGATTTCGGCAATGCTATTGAGACCGCCCATTCCTCCTTGGCAAATTCGGTCCTGTGGCAGAACCGCCAACTTCATTCAAGCGTAGCAAAACATTGTGAACGGTAGGGTCGCTTGAGTCCCTGGAAATGGAGAATCCAAGCTTTCTGCAGAAGCTGAGGGCCTGGTGATTCTCTGCAAGGACGCTACCATACAGCTCATGCAGGCCATCCGAGCGAGCATAATCGATTAAGTGCATCATAAGAGCCCGTCCAATCCCTTGCCCCTTTAGATCAGTGCGCACAATGATCCCGATCTCACCCCTTACTTGTTCCGGCCCGGTCGCAAATCGAGCAACACCCCACATATGCCGCTGCTCTGCATCTAGGACAATGAATGCCATGGCGCGCGCGTAATCAATTTGGGTGAAACGTGCGATAAACTCATGCGGAAAGTCCGTTCGTAAATCTACAAAACGCAAACGGATATCGGTCGCGTCTAACTTCTTTAGGAACTCAGCATAGTATCTCTCATCAGAAGGCTTTACCGGTCGGATGTGAATCAATTGGCCGTTGGGCAATTCCTCTGTTTTTGCCCATTCCATTGGATATGGGCGTATGGCAAGCCTTGGATTTGGAGCAATGAGGTCGGCGTCCTTTGTCTCAATCTGAATTCTTGCGTCCAGTGCGATCACATCATGCTCGTCCACAAGAACGGGATTGATATCCAATTCGCGGATAGCAGGAACGTCAGCTACAAGGTGCGATACGCGCACAAGGGACAACGCAATCTCATCAAGATTGGCCGCCGCCCGGTCGCGATAGCCCTTGAGAAGATGAAATATCCGGGTTTTTGAGATGACCTCGCGTGCAAGCTTCAAATCAAGGGGAGGAAGGGCGACTGCTTGGTCACTCAAGACTTCAACAGCGGTGCCGCCGGCGCCAAACATGATAACTGGGCCGAATAGTTCATCATCAGCCACACCAATTATGAGCTCGTGCGCCCGCGGTTTCTTGACCATCGGCTGCACCGAAAATCCAATAATGTGAGCGTCGGGACGAAGACTATGTACATTCGCCGTTATCTCAACGGCCGCAGCTCTTGCATGTTTGGGTCTCGAAAGTCCAAGCCGCACACCCCCAATATCGGACTTGTGTGTAATGTCATTCGATAGAACTTTTACAACCACGGCTTCATGAGAGGCAAGCTGGGTCCGGGCAATGCTTTCAACCTCGTTAGGGTTGCGCGCGATTTCCGTCGGAACTGTCGCGATACCATAGGCATCTAAAACCAACTTCGCATCAATCTCCGACAGCATCGAAATGCCATTCCTGGCAGATCTCTTGATGACGGCCGCTGCGGCTTCGCGGTTCACCGCAAAACCTGCGGGCAGGCTCGGTGGCGTACGCATCAGTGCTTCTTGAGCCGCACAGTACGTCGTGAGGTAGGTAAAGCTGCGGATGGCATCATCTGGCGACCCGTAACAGGGAACACCAGCATGCGCGAATCTTTCTCGTGCAGGTTGGGCGGCACCGTCCCCAAGCCAATTTGCCAGCATCGGTTTGGAGCGACATTTTTCTGTCCAACGCGCCGCAACCACGCGCAAGACGGCCTCTGCGGCATCTAAAGAGGAAGCAAGCGCGGTCGGACAGTTGATCACCAGCACCGCGTCGACACTTTCGTCGTCCAGCACGGCGTGAAGCGCACTCTCGTAACGCTCCGGGCCAGCGTCACCAATAATATCGACAGGATTTGATTTCGACCATGTCGGCGGCAGTTGCGCATCAAGCCTGCCAATCGTCTCTTTGCTCAACTTGGCAAGCTCACCACCGAAATCGAGCAAACGATCAACAGCAAGCACACCGGCGCCGCCGCCATTTGTGATAATTGCAAGTTTCCCTCCCTGCATAGGCTCTGAGTGCGTGAGAGCCTCAGCGGCAACAAAAAGGTCCTCAAGTCCATTGACCCGCAATAGCCCCGCTCTGTGAAACGCCGCATTTGCTACCGTATCCGAACCCGCAAGAGCACCTGTATGTGTCGCTGCGGCAAGCGCAGCGCGAGCGTGGCGCCCCGACTTCACGACGACAACGGGTTTTGCACGTGCGGCCGCTCGCGCTGCCGACATGAACTTGCGGGGGCTTGGTATTGTTTCCAGGTAAAGGAGGATGGCCCTTGTTTGTGTGTCGCCCGCGAGGTAATCGAGGAGGTCGCCAACGTCGACGTCCGCCATATCGCCCATAGACGCGACCAGGGAAAAACCTATCCTCTCTTCAGCTGCCCAGTCGAGAACAGCTCCGACCAAGGCACCGGACTGAGATAAGAACGCGAGCTTGCCTGACTTCGGTGAAGTATGCGCAAAACTGGCATTCAAACCGATCTCCGGCACCAAAAGACCAAGGCAATTGGGACCCAGAATGCGAACGCCATAGGGCCTTGCTGCGTCCAACATAGCTTGGCGCAAACCATTTTCTTCATTGACACCTGCAGTAATGACGACAGCGGTACGCGTGCCGCTGGCACCGATCTCAGAAACTAGTTTTGGTACCGTGTGAGGCGGGGTCGCGATAACGGCAAGGTCTGGCGGTGTCGGCAGAGCGCCCACATTCGGGTAACACGGTCGCTGCTCAAGTGTCTTGTACCGAGGGTTGACAAATTGAAGAGTACCCGCAAAGCCCCCCGCCAACAAATTGCGGACGATCTGATAGCCGGCAGAACCCTTCTGTGGGCTTGCGCCAATCATTGCGACAGATGACGGACTGAGAGCTTTGTCGAGATTACGTATCGACATGGAGGTAATCCCCACAATCGGCCTGCTGCACGATTTCGTGCTATCCAGAGGCGGCAGCTAACTTATTGATCTTCATCAAAAGGGTAGCAATTGAGCCAGCTATCTTCGTGGCCGATCAACGCGGTCAACCGTACCGGATCCCAGCGATGAGCACGTCTGCACGGAATGTTGCGGTCGTAGGCAAGGCGCCTTCCCAAGCAAAGCCCTTAGAGGCTGATGCCAAAGAGGCTGCAGAACCGCCTCCCCACAAGCAATCCGCACCTCAAAAAACAAAACGGCCGCCACCAGCGCTCATGCCGCACGTCTTGCGAGATTCCTTTAGCGCTACCGCGCTTCAGGATGTTCTCGACCGTTCTTTCCATGCAAGTTTGGCACGTTTTACGGCGGGTCTTTCGCCCGCTGCCTTATTCGAAGCCTACATGGACTGGGCGGTTCATCTTAGCCTGTCGCCCGGCAAACAGCTCAAACTTATCGAAAAGGCGTTTCGGAAAGCCATTCGACTTGCAATTTACACTACGACATGCGCCCCGAAAGGTGCATCCGGAGAACGTTGCATTGTTCCTCTGCCGCAAGACATACGGTTTCGATCAGACATTTGGCAGACCTGGCCCTTCAATGTTTGGTACCAAGCATTCCTCCTGAACCAACAATGGTGGTCCGTGGCAACCACGGACATTCGTGGCCTCTCTGATCGACGTGAAAAAATCATAGAATTTGCCACTCGGCAGTTCTTGGATGTTTTTTCGCCGTCGAATTTCTGGCTGACAAACCCCGAGATTCTCGAACAAACGACGAGTCAGCTTGGCTCAAACTTTGTCCGCGGCTGGATGCATTTCGTAGAAGACTGGGAGCGGGGAGTTGCAGGAACGAGGCCGGTTGGCGCAGATAACTTTGTTGTGGGGCGGGAGGTTGCAACAACGCCTGGAAAGGTTGTGTTTCGAAATGAGTTGATAGAACTCATTCAATATCAACCGACGACGACAGCTGTTCATCCGGAGCCAATTCTCATCGTGCCCGCGTGGATCATGAAGTACTACGTTCTCGATCTTTCCCGTAACAACTCACTTGTGCGCTATTTACTGAGCCAGGGCTTTACGGTCTTTATGATTTCCTGGCGAAACCCTGGGCCGCAGCATCGAGATTGCGGCATGAGAGATTATCGGCAGCTCGGCATTGAAGCGGCCCTCGAAGCTGTCTCAAAGATTGTGCCGGGCCAAGATACTCATGCCGTTGGGTATTGCCTTGGTGGAACACTGCTCGCAATAGCCGCAGCGGCAATGGCACGCGACAGGCGGAACTCGTTAAAGACGATAACGCTTTTGGCCGCCCAAACGGATTTCAATGAGCCCGGCGAACTCGAGCTGTTCATCAATGACAGCCAATTGGCGTTTCTCGAAGACATGATGTGGGAGCAGGGCTTTCTTGAATCCGGCCAGATGGCCGGAACGTTTCAGTTGTTGCGTTCCAATGATCTAATCTGGTCGCGTATGGTGCGGGAGTACCTCATGGGAGAGCGTGCCCCCATGAATGATCTAATGGCGTGGAATGCGGATGCGACACGCATGCCGTATCGCATGCATTCAGAGTATTTGCGCTGGTTGTTCCTAAACAATGACCTGGCGGAAGGCCGATATTGCGTTGATAATCGTCCAATCGCTTTGACAGACATTCGTGTGCCGATATTTGCAGTGGGTACGCAACGCGATCATGTTTCACCTTGGCGCTCGGTCTACAAGATTCACTTGTTAACTGACACAGAAGTAACGTTCCTCTTGACCAAAGGCGGCCACAACGCTGGCATCGTTTCAGAGCCCGGACACGCGCGGCGCAGCTATCAGATTACGACCCGCAACGATGACGATAATTACATCGATCCAGACAGCTGGATTGCCGACACACCGGTGATTGACGGATCATGGTGGCCCGCATGGACAGAGTGGCTCCTAGCGCATTCGAACCCGGAAGCTGACCCGCCACAAATGGGCAACGCGAATGCGGGCTATCGTCCACTTTGTGATGCGCCTGGCACCTACGTGCTAGAGCCATAGAGGGCGCAGCACGGCTCATCTTGGCAAGCGAGGCATCGTCTATACGTCTCTGCCAACTGTGATCATTTGCAAGAGAAGCGTACCGTTCAGTGCGTGATTGAGTCCCTCTAGCCCGGACGGATGCGTGGCTCCACGAGCAGCTTGCAATGCCTTTATTTTCCCTCTTCGCGAGCCGAAGATCAAACTCATGCTCGCCAAGAAGCGGCAGAAAAAATGAACGTGCCGTGCACAGACGAGGCGAAAGGCTGCAAGCTCTCCTGCAATCCGCCTTGATGGATCGCAAGGCCCTTCCGGCTGCGTTGCGGTATGGGGACTGAGCCGCCTACGGGATGTGACAGGAGTGTAAGTCAATGCAGCATAGCCGGCACCAGCCAGGGCCAGCCGCGTCTGCGCGACTGATTGCGCATGCGAATTCTCTGATTGGGTTCTGTGTCCTTCTCACCTACATCATCGCTGGTGCCGCAACAGCTCAGACGGCCGAAACCGACCATGAAACTGTTAAGGTCACGGGAACCCTGACAGATGTGCAGTTTCTTGCCGGCCGGTCGGTCATCATTGAGGCCAATGTCTCTGATGATGTTTTCGCCGCCGGGCGCAACGTAACGTTCGACTCTGCAGCAGTAAATAACGCGATCGCCGCGGGCTATGATGTGGAACAACGGGGCGGCACAGCGACTGACTTTGTCGCCTTGGCAGCAAATTTGAAGATTTCCGGCGCCGTAAGCGACGATCTGGTGGCCGGAGCACGTGCCGTCAGAATTTCCAGCGATGGATCAATCGGTGGGGACGTCCGCCTTGCCGCCGAAACGATCGACATGGAGGGTCAGATCGGTGGCAGCATGCGCGCCGCCGCGGCGCGCATCACCATTGGGGGTACGGTTTCGGGCAAGGTTGATCTGCTGGCTCGCCGCATCGTCGTTGGCCCCAAAGCTCGCATAACCGGTGATCTGATATATCGCAGCAAGGAAAAGCCTGAGATTGCCGATGGGGCCACGATCGGGGGACAGGTTCGACAGATTCCAATCGAAACGCCTGACCTCTACGCAGTCGGCTGGAAGATTTTGGCGGTTGGCCTCTTGATCGGGCTTGCGTGGGCGTTGGCGACCCTACTGCTCGTTGTCATTCTTCTTTTGGTGTTTCCGGAGCTCATTGGCAATTCCGCAAGAAACCTGCTCGATCAACCTTGGTCCAATCTTGGACGCGGCATTGCAATCGGTCTTGCAGCCTCGGTCATCGCAGGCCTGCTGATGGCATCACTCTTTGGCGTACCGATTGGCAGCGCACTATTCATGGCGATCGGCGTCGCCTGGCTCCTCGGCCTTGCGAGTGTGTGCGCCGGCATCGGCCTCTACATCAGCCGGAGGCGTCAGAAAGGCGTAGGCGATATGCAAACGCGCCCGAAGGTCGGTTGGACCGTACTGGGTGCTGTCATCCTTGGCCTTGTTGTGCTCGTTCCCATTCTTGGATGGCTTGTGGCCAGCCTCGCAATCGCCGCCGGATTTGGCGCCGCCACAGCGGAACTGTGGCAGCGCCTGCGCCATGCATGACGCCGTAATTGGGGATGCGCGTCGGCCCCCCCACTAAAGAAGGTGGAGGCACCCGCTTGAGCGGCAGCGCATAGGTTGGATCAATTCAGACGAGTGCTGACAAGATAATCGAACGTCGCGCGAAGCCCGGGATGCTGGCGCTCAAACTCGTCGGCGTCTATCCGACTCCCATTGCTCTCAAAGGCAGTGGTTGCCCCATTGTGACGGATGAGAACGGCCAAAGGCCATTTTGCGCAACAGAACGATGGAGTGCCTGCCCCGCCTTGGCAATGAATCGCGCGCACGATCACGGCAGCAACAGCGGTGCTGCCCATGCGAATGATTTCATCCAATTCAGCTTTCATCGTTGCGGACCGAAGGCCTGCCAGGCGAACCAGGCGGCAGGCGAGAGAAGTGAAACCGGAGTAAAGCGGACTACGGCCCGTGCCTCGCCTTCAAAGCCGACAGCAGCGAATTCCGGTCGTATCGAAATTGAGGCGGCTGTGGTTGGCGGGATTGCATTGGCGACAGAGGACAACAGACCATAGATGTGACCAGTGTCGGCCGGATCATTTAAGCCGATGTCTGCATCTAACTTGAACCGTTCGAAGTGGATCGAGCGTAACAACCCCTGCACAAGCTGCGGCGCCGCTCGGATCATGCGGCGCGCTGGTGGCGACGCCCGACGAGGGCTCTTTCTGGACTTGGCGCCTGGCTCCTTCGCCTTCTTCCGATTTCGACGAAGGCTGTCGTGAACCGGCAGCGGCGGCGACAGACCTGCGAATGGCCGCGCAGTGACAGTCAGCTGCCAGCGCGGCGAAGTATGGAGCGTACAGATAAGCTTCACCGGTGTCAGGAGCATTGCGATCGCGACCACGAGCAAAACTGCCAACACCCAAAACAGAATCCAGAGCATGCTTGCCATATCGTAGAAGCCTTAACCGTTTTCTTTAGTCTCTCCCTCCTTTGTCCGATCCATAGCGTGAGTCGCAACTTCGCTGATGGCCTCGGCAAGGCTCGTGGTTGCACCCTTCACGCCCTCCACCCGCGCACCATTCTTGTCAATGATGATTGCTCCAATTGGCTTGATACCGCCGCCCGCACCAGCTCCACCACTCGGACCCTCCTTTTGCGCCTTACCGCCTCCAGCGCCAAAACCGAATCCATAGCTTACAAGCGGGATGATTGTTGCACCGTCCTTTTCGATTGGTGCAGCCAACACGTTCTTTGCATTCAACAAGCGGTCAAGTTCTTCCACCGCTCCCTTCAATAACCGTTCTACGTCTTCCATCGCCTCCTCCTGGGGAAAGAAACTCAATCTGGGCAAATCTTAGGTCGGCGGAAAATGCAGTCTTTTGACGTGGATCATACAGAGTTGGCTTCATATATGCGCGAACGCAAAGCTCGGCAGTGAGGACAGATTTGGTCAATTCCTGCAAAGCCTCTTTCGTTGCCCAAACTAATTTTAGGTCTTCCGCTCAGGCGAGACCCTGCATAAGTTACCTAGAGTTGTCGCCAAGGGTTGATGAATATCAATGGCGTTTTTTTCGTCGGACACAATGCTGCAACAAGTACGAATTTTATAGGGCACAAAGGCCGGAGCATAACCATGTCGCTGAGTAGACCGCTGGTTATCAGTGTGCTCGCTGTCATGACGGCGTTGACATACTTCGTTTTTGGAAATGGCAGCCACACGATTCCGGACGGAATTGCGTATGGAAACGGCCGCATAGAAGCGGTGCAGGTCGATATCTCGACGCGCATCGCCGGACGTGTGCAGCAAATCACGGCACAGGAAGGAGATCTTGTGCAATCTGGCGAAACCGTCGCATTGATTGACAGCGCACAATTACAGGCTCAACTTCTGCGCGCGCAGGCGGACATTGCCAGTGCCCAGAGCCAAGTTGCCGCGGCCGAAGCTGCGATTGCGCAAGTGACGGCCCAGCTGATCCTCGCAGAGCAGGAATTGGAGCGAGCAAAAAATCTTGTCGACAAAGGTCATACCAGCCGCGAGACGTATGATACGCGAGTGAGCGGGCGCGACGTTGCCAAGGCCAATCTCGCAGCGGCAAGAGCCACGCTCGTTTCGCGCCAACGCATTGTTGATGCCGCCCACGCGGCTGCAAAAGAAATCAAGACGCAGATTGATGATTGCACGCTGACGTCACCGACAATGGGCAGAGTCTTATACCGACTCGCCGAACCTGGCGAAGTGCTGGGCACTGGGGGAAAAGTCCTGACGCTCATCAATCTTACGGACGTCTATATGGAGATCTTCCTGCCAGCAGCTCAAGCTCACATGGTAAGCATAGGAAGTGAGGCACGCATCAAACTCGACATACTCGACTTCGCGATACCGGCAAAGGTGAGTTTCGTATCGCCTAAATCGCAGTTCACACCCAAAGAAGTCGAGACGCCAAGTGAACGCGACAAGCTCATGTTCCGTGTCAAGGTGCGCGTACCACCAGAGCTGGTAACCAAGCATATCGACAGGGTGAAGACCGGTGTGCGTGGTGTGGCTTATGTCCGGCTTGGAGGTGAGGCAAAACCCGCTTGGCCCGAGTTCCTCAACAAATTGCCACCCGATACGCCGACTGCTGTCCTGGCAAACTGACGCGGAGGCGACTGTATGAATGGTACCATACAGCCTGTCGCGGAGTTGGTTGATGTCGCACACGACTATAAGAAAACCCACGCTCTACAGAATATATCCATCGATATACCGCAAGCGCGCATGGTTGGTCTACTGGGGCCGGATGGCGTCGGAAAGTCTACGCTCCTGGGACTTATAGCTGGGGCGCGAAAAATCCAGCAAGGCCGGATCAGAGTTCTGGGCGGGGACATGTCTTACCGCAGACATCGGACCCAGGTCGGCTCTCGTATCGCCTACATGCCGCAAGGTCTCGGCAAGAGCCTTTATCAGGAATTGAGCGTTGCTGAAAATCTCGATTTCTTCGGCAAGCTCTACGGGCAAGCGCGCAATGAGCGCGAAGTACGCACAAACAGACTCACGTTGGCGACCGGGCTGCATCCGTTCCTGGATCGACCCGCGGGCAAGCTATCGGGAGGAATGAAGCAGAAGCTTGGCCTCTGTTGTGCTCTCATCCACGATCCAGACTTTCTGATTCTAGATGAACCCACAACGGGCGTTGATCCGCTGGCGCGTCGACAATTCTGGGAACTTATCGCCTCGATCAGGGACGATCGACCCGAAATGAGTGTACTGGTTTCGACAGCCTATATGGAAGAGGCCGACACGTTCGACTGGCTGGTTGCCATGAATGCCGGCCGCGTTCTCGATGCGGACACTCCGGATGCGCTTAGAGAAAAAACGGGCGCTGATAGCCTTGAAGCAGCGTTCACGCAATTGCTGCCAGGCAACGCCGAGCACAACAGGCGCACCGTCAAATTGCCGCCCTTGGAGGAGACATCAACTAAGCAAGCAATCGTCGCCAAAAATCTGACCCGTCGCTTTGGTGACTTTACAGCAGTGGATCACGTCAGCTTTGAAATAAGGGAAGGTGAAATCTTCGGATTCCTTGGCTCGAATGGATGCGGCAAGACGACAACGATGAAGATGTTGACCGGACTATTGCCCGCTAGCGAAGGTGAAGCGCTACTGTTCGGCAAACCGGTTGATGCGCGCGACATCGCCACGCGCAAACGCGTCGGTTTTATGTCCCAATCATTTTCACTCTATGCGGAACTGACCGTAGCCCAGAATCTTGAACTGCACGCACGCCTGTTCCACCTGCGCCCCAATCAGCGAGAGGAACGGATACGGCGGCTGGTAAAACGATTTGGGCTCGGCACGCACGTCGATGCCCTCGCGTCAGAATCGCCACTTGGCGTGCGTCAACGGCTGTCATTGGCCGTGGCCATTCTCCATGAGCCCGAGATGCTCATTCTCGACGAGCCAACGTCCGGTGTGGATCCCGTTGCTCGCGATGAGTTCTGGGAATTGCTGATAGAGCTCTCGCGCACAGAGAAGGTGACGATCTTTATTTCGACGCATTTCATGAATGAAGCGCTGCGTTGTGATCGAATCTCACTGATGCACGCTGGAAAAGTGTTGGCGTGTGACTCGCCAGACGGAATTATCGCCGCTCAGGGTACAGAAACGCTTGAAGAGGCCTTTATCGCCCATATAGAGGACGCAATCGATGAGCCCGCGACGGCGCAGCCGAACACGCGTGAACCAATGACGCTGGAACCACGAAACAAGCCGTCCATGGTATCGGAGACTTCTTTATCTCCGAGCGTCGGCGTTCCGGGTTTTAGTCTGTGGCGTGCGCTGGCCTACAGCCACCGTGAATCCTTGGAAGTGCTGCGTGACCGGGTACGTCTGGCCTTCGCGTTTATCGGCAGTACGATCCTATTATTCATATTCAGCTACGGTATTACCACCGACGTCAATCAGGTCAGATTTGCCGTCTTCGATCAAGATCGCAGCCCGGAAAGCCGCGCTTATCTGAGGCAGTTCCGCGGATCGCGCTATTTCGTGGAGAAGGCGGAGATAACGTCAAGAGCGAATATGGAGCAAAGATTCAAGGCGCATGGGGTTTCAGTTGCGCTCCTGGTGCCACCGCAGTTCGGGCGCGACCTAAAGCGCGGCGGACAACCGGAGGTGTCCGCTTGGATCGATGGCGCAAACACAATGCGCGCGTCGACAATCAGCGGGTACATTGCAGGGGTGCACGACCTCTATCTGGAATCCCGCACAGTCGAGACGGGGAAGCCCGCCAAGAGGCAACCTCCAGCAGAGCTCGAATTGCGCTATCTATACAATCCCAGCTTCGAAAGTATTTTCGCTGTCGGACCGGCTGTTCCAGCAATGTTGCTCATTCTCTTTCCCGCCATCCTCATGGCTGTCAGTGTGACACGCGAAAAAGAGATTGGAACAATTACCAACTTCTATGTGACGCCCACATCACGCCTTGAGTTCCTACTTGGCAAACAATTTCCGTATATCGCAATTGCAATGCTGAACTATCTGATCATGACGTTTACGGTGGTTGTCGTTTTTGGCGTACCACTAAAGGGCAGCTTTGTCGCTCTGACGCTAGGTGCTCTGGCCTACTCAGCAGCGACAACGTGTTATGGATTGGTCCTCGCAACCCTTACATCGAGCCAGGTGGCTGCCGTTTTTGCGACCGCAATACTGTCACTCATGCCAACATTCCAGTTTTCGGGATTCCTTCAACCGGTTTCGGCCCTTGAGGGAGGCGCACGTGTTATCGGCGATCTATGGCCTGCCACATACTATATGCACATGAGCGTCGGAGCGTTCACAAAGGGGCTTGGTTTCAGCGCGCTTCTACCCGATTTGCTCGCACTCTGTGCCTTTATCCCTGTGTTCCTCGCTATTTCCACATTCGGCCTCAGAAAGCAGGAGCGGTGAGGCCATGAGAATGCTATCGAATATATTTTGGCTTGGAACAAAGGAGGTGCGCAGTCTCACTCGCGACATTGTCATGATTTTGCTAATCATCTGGGCTTTCGGGCCGGGCCTGATGATGCGAGCAGCTGGAATAACAGAAACCGTCAACAATGCCTCCGTTGCCTTTGTCGACGAAGACCGGTCTGCTCTGTCGCGCTCACTGATGGAAGCACTAACTGAACCCTATTTCAAAAAGCCTGAACTCATTGATGTTCACGAGGTGGATCATGTGATGGATAATAGCCGCTTCACGTTTGTGGTCGTTATTCCACCAGATTTCGAGCTTGATATTCGTAAACGCAGGAAACCTGAAATTCAGCTCAACATTGATGCAACCGCCGTAACCCTGGCAGGAACTGGTGCCCCCTACATTCAGGCGATGCTTCAGAAGAAGATCGCCGATTACGTACAACGTTCCGATGCGGTTGGGTTTTCAGCGGTTAACATCGTGTCGCGTCGCGCATTCAATCCCAACAGTAACCAGGTTTGGTTTCAGGCCATCGTCGCACTTCTTGACCAGATCTCGATCCTGACAATCGCGTTGACCGGTGCTGCGCTGTTGCGCGAACGCGAACATGGAACGATCGAACATCTCCTTGTGATGCCGTTAAACGCTTTCGAGATTGCCATGGCAAAGGTCGTTGCCAATGGTCTGATCATATTAGTTGCGTTTGGCGTCTCGATGGCGCTTATCGTTGAATATGCTCTGGAGGTGCCGATTGCGGGCTCACGGCCGTTGCTTTTCTTGGGTGCTTCGCTCTATCTGTTTTCAGCGGCGGCGATCGGCATGTTTCTCGGCACGATTGCAAGAACAATGGCGCAGTTCGCGCTATTGATGCTGATCACGATCATGCCGCTATTGATGTTGTCCGGAGGCATGACGCCAATCGAGAGCCAGCCGGAATGGCTTCAGCCGATCACAAATCTCATGCCGTCGCGACACTATATGGCCTTTGCGCAAGCCGTCGTCTTTCGCGGAGCAGGATGGGACATTGTCTGGCCTCAGCTTGCCGCCGTTACGGGCCTCGGCGGTGTATTCCTTGCGGGCAGTCTAATGCTCTTTCGGCGTTCGATCGCCGTGACTGGGTGAGATCACATCAATTCCTTTCATGCCTTAACAAGTAGCCAGATAAGCCAACAAGCCAAGAGAAGCGCTAGGCTTGCGCGGCAGTGGACCGCCGGTGGCTTTGATTCAATTCTTACAGTTCCAGGGGATGCTTCAGTTCAAACCAGATACGTCAAGGGCTTCGTAAGCGGGCGCGCTGCTCGCCTTCATCGACGAAAGAAATCGACCCAATGGAGCATGATGTCACGTGGATTTCCGTCGAAGAGCTTCCGCGGCAGAAAAACTTCGAAGTATCTGGTCCCTGGAGCGGCTTTTCGATTGTCGCCACCTACAGCCACGGCTGTCCAATACGGGCTATCCGGCGTCAGGATCGTTCGATCAGTGCCGTTGTGTAACGAAACAGATGTCCGACGATTGGCGCTGTTGGAAACTGACCATCTTATATTGATTGAACCGTTACCGGCTTTGAAGGATTCGAGGCCCCCTAGATGGAGGCGAATTCGAATCTCGGACGGCCAGCTGTCTGCCAACCGCCGGATCAGACCTCGGTCTATGCCGAAGGGGCAAGTAATAGCCAAGAACACGGTCTCTTTCGACCGGGTCAGAACGACTGTCGTTTCCGGGCGCGATGTGGCGACGGAAAGCCCATGAGCCGTTGCCTTAGTAGATGGATGAACTTGGGAAACCGCCAGCGTCGGCGCACATACCAGAACAGCGAGTGCGAGCCAAACCGGCATTGATTTTCGCATCAGTGATCTTCCCTATTATTTGAACAATCTGCACTACATCAAGCCCTGCCCAGGAATCAGCAACCGCACAACTGCCGGGTTAGCGGCGGTTTACCAATCTTGCATATTTAAGCACGAACAGATTGGAATTTGCCCGTCGTCACGGGATTAGGGGCTTTACCCCATATGATCAGACGGCCTCCCGTATTATTTTGGCATCACCGGAGAAGGATCGGACTCTGTTCAAAAAGGCTAAGGAACCACCGACGTGACGAACCATCGAAAAGCTTCGACTATCGCTTTTTTGGCCCTGGCGCTCAGCGCGGTGGGCCCGATCTCCCTCCCTCAAAGTGCGCACGCAAAGACCTGTGGCGGCCTCAAAGAGAAGGCGTGCCCCAAAATCCTGCCTGGGCCTCAGTGCAAGAAGGGGCTCAAGGTGGTGGACAAGATTTGCCTGCCTGACGGCAAGCCCGACAAGCCAGGAAAGCTGAAGTGCGGCGGCCTCAAGGAGAAGGCGTGCCCCAAGATCCTGCCCGGACCGCAATGCAAGAAAGGGCTCAAGGTGGTGGGCGAGATTTGCCTGCCTAACGGCAAGCCTGACAAACCGGGAAAGCCGAAGTGCGGCGGACTCAAACAGAAGGCGTGCCCCAAGATTTGGCCCGGACCGCAATGCAAGCCCGGTCTCAAGGTCGTTCGCGGAATTTGTCTGCCGGCCGGTAGGCCCGACAAACCGGAGAGGCCAAAGTGCGGCGGCCTAAAACAGCCTGCATGTCCTCCAAGCTTGCCAGGACCGGAGTGCCGGAACGGACTTGTTAATGTCATCGGTATTTGCATTCGGAAGCGGGAATCGGGCGATCCGGAGGCACTGAAATGCGGTGGGTTTATGCGACCTGGATGCCCGAAGAAAGTCCGTGTTCCAGCATGCGATGCCGGTCTCAGACTTAATCCGTTGAACAAGTTGTGCGTGAAAGCAAGCGAGCCCAGCAGCGTTGTTGCGACGGCCAAGAGATGCCTTGAGGATTTCAAACCGATGGGTATGGCGATGCTGAAATATCGCGCATGCCAGGTGGGACTTGGCAAACTCGAAGCCCTCAAGCGCGCCATCAAAGCAAAGAAATTAGAGGACATCCGCGGAATCGTCGAAGCGGCGCGA
Source organism: Hyphomicrobium sp. (assembly GCA_965222835.1). GTDB lineage: Bacteria > Pseudomonadota > Alphaproteobacteria > Rhizobiales > Hyphomicrobiaceae > CBDCUQ01. The sequence goes on along the minus strand of CBDCUQ010000004.1, from coordinate 228,889 downwards.
TGCAAGGGTGAGCTCGACAATATGATCAGCGTTCTTCGAGCTGAGGGCTTCCGCGCTTTCTCAATGGGGGTCTCCGGTGAGGGCTCCGCCGGTTTCGGTCTTTCCAGCGAGTTCTATGTCGCGATGAACCTCGATTTGAGCGATGCGACGACGTATCAGCAGGTTGGCGGGAGTTTAGGTGTAAGTGCAGGTATCGGTCTCAATGGTGTTGTTTCCGCCTTTTATAACAAGGCCGACGATCTGAGTGGTGGTGGAAAGAGTTTCTCTGCCGGAGGAAAATTCCTTCTTGGCGGTAGCGCCGCGGTTGGATTGAGCAGCGGCAAGTCTCCGCGTTGTGAGAGCTTCTCCGCCGCAGGAGGAAAAGGCGTAGGGGCCAACTTTGGTTCGATTGCGCTGACCCATACCCACAAGCTCTTCCGGTTCCCAAAAATCGATACCTCGCCTGGCTGCAAGGATGTGCGGATCGTGGGAAAAAACAAAACTGGAAAGAAAATCAAGGTCGTCGACATCGACTTCTATGACTACCAGAAGAACGGTTGGCGTTCGAAAAATACATGGAACAAGAAGCTGGAGAACGGCGAGACCTTCGATCGCAAATACCGGCTACAAAAGGTCGGTGGCGACGCAACAAAGGTCAAGATTCAGTACAAAGTTCATGAAGGCGGTTGGAAATGGTCGCGCATGCTATCAAGCTCGTCCAGCAAGCGAACCTGCCGGGATGGCATGGTCTTCAACATCGACATCGGCGGCCCCCGCAACCAGTCGTGCGGCGGCTCGGGTCAGCGTGCCTGTCCGAAAGAAATGCCAGGGCCGGAATGCAAACCCGGACTAAAGAAGACGAGAATGGGCATGTACTACATGTGTGTTCCGAACTAGGGCAGTGCCGATACGGCGGCGGCTCCTTTGGGGTCACTCACCAGGAATACAATTCGATCTGTCACAGAAGGGCTGGCTCAAGTCGGGCCAGCCCTATCTCGAACGGGCAGGAGCGTATCAGGACATGCAGGATGTCAGACACATTCGACGTAGAATGAAGGTGCGGCAAGCATTGGCGACAATCTTTCTCGTCTCGGCAGGTGCTGGCGCTGCTGTTGCGGGCCCACTGACCGTCTGCGGCACCTATTCAACCGCTGCAAAGGGCACGATCGAATTCGATATCTCAAACGGATGCGTCAGCAGCAGCTATCGGTATCAGGGGAACAACATTGAGGTATCAGTGAAGGAAGAAACAGCCTCGATCGTCGTAATCGGGGGCTTCAATTACCAATCACCAAAATCAAAAGTCGTGAAGAGGGATTGCGGTGCCGGCCAGCGCTTGAAGGTTGCCGTCAACAATGTGCAACCGCGCCGCTACTCGGTTGTCTTTAGCGATCGGCATCAAGGCGCCATCGATTTTGCCAGCGCCACTGCACGTCAATGCATCACCGACCGTGTCCATGGGCCCAGATCATCGAGGGGTGGAAACCGAAAGCAATTAGACCGGCTCCTCAAGGTCAAGGAGGGGGCCAGCATTCAGGCCGTGCTTGCTCCATTGTTGCACGGAATTTCAATCGAACCTGAGGGTGCTGGCTCACTCGTCGTATCCGTCAGACGTTTGCTGTCAGACAGTGCTCGAGCAAAGCCGCGTGCCGTCGCCGAGATTACAGCCCACGGATTGGCAGACGATTCAGTTTCCGGACTTCAGCACACAATCCTATTCGAAGCGGTGCCGGATGGTTGGAAAGCGATCAGTGCGAAAAGCCGAAAGATGTGCGCGCGCGGAACGAAGGCCGGTCAATGGACGGATGCCAATTGTTCGTGAGTTTTCGTAATTGTGTTCTCGCCAGCGCTATCGAGTAGACGAGCACAATAAGTGATAGCGAAAGTGCGCACCATGATGTCGCTGGACCCATACGAGAATGCAACGTGGGATTCGGCCGGCGTCTACATATTCACACCCTGTCGATGCAAACCGAAGCCCGTGTTCCACGTCCAGGCTGGCTTGAGATCTCAAATCGTAGATTTGCATTTACCGCGAGTTCTTGGACGAGCGCCAATCCCAACCCGGTTCCTGGAGCATTGCTGCCGCGTTCGTACGGACGAACAAGCCGTGAGATTTCACTCTCTGACATACCTGGGCCCGTATCATGGACTTCGATGCAAAGGTGTCCATTCCGTCTGCGGCAGCCGAGCAATACACGGCCTTCACCCGTATACTTCACTGCATTCGAAACCAAGTTACTGACGATGCGCATGAGCGCTAGAGGCTGTGTTCTAATGCGGGCATCCGACATTACAACGCGCAGATCAATCCCCTTGCTCTTCGCTTCTTCACGGAACATTGCTTCAACATTTGCAAGGACTACGGATGCTGGAAATTCCTCTTGCGCGTCTCCTGGTTGTAGTTCGTGCCCATGTCCACTTGCGACAGTTTCGTCGGGCCGTGTTTCTTCGAGATTTGTTTGAACAATCTTGTCCAGATAGTCAAAGCTGGATTGCACGCGAACAACGGCCTGATCATTCGATCCGGTCAATTGGGTGAGGGCCATGCGCAAGGATGACAACGGCTGTTGAATGTCATGTGCTGTCGTTGCGAGCCGCCGGCGCCGCGCCTCCGCGAGGGCCACGGCACGGCCATGGCTTTGCTGAGCCGCGACCAAGGCTTCGCTCATCGCGAGTTTTTCCTGCGCCGCTTTCACTTCGCGCTGCAGTGATTTGTCCCGTTCCTGACGAATACTCAAAACATTTAGCAGAATCGCGAGCGAAAACGCGGCCCCTTCGACAAGAAGCGCGTACCGGCCATAGTGGCCGGCAATGTCTTGGTTGTATTGCCCCGGATTGAGATACCCAATGGCGCCGAACGTAATGGCTGATATGATTGCCAATGCTCCGAATACAAAGAACCGGGCTCCGGCCTGTCCGCGCCGAGCCGCAAAAAGACCCGATACGAAGTAAAGCACCGCGCATGCCACGACGAATACAAGCGTTAGGGTCTTGAACCACCTGTGCTCAAGACCGAAAACCGAGGTTAAGAGAAGGACAAATGCGATCGCGACGCTGCCGAGAAGCAGACGATCAAGGCGCGGATGATGCTGTGGTGCTGCTGTAAAGGAGCGGGCAAACAGGCACCCCGCGGCAACCATCAACATGCCGATCGGTGCGACGGCAAGGCTGTTCCAGCCTGGCGCATTGGGCCATATGTATTGGAAGGCATAACCATCCGTATGGAAGAGATAGAGGCCTGAAATCAGAATATACGCGCCATAGAAACCTGCTGTGCCGATACCCAAAGCGATCAGGTAAGCCGTACTGACCAACGTCATGCTGACCAGCAGGGCGAACAGCACCCAGTTATGAATATCTTCGTCCCGGATGCGCTTGTAGAAATGGTCCTCGCTTTCAATCATGATCGGAAGCTGCGTCGCCTGCTTCGAGGAGTACGCAATCAGAATTTCGGTTGAGTCGTTCGCGGCGAGCACGATGTCAGCGGCCAGATTACGGTAGGGAATTGGCCGGCGTGAAAATCTCATCGTTTCGTCAATGTGAAGGATTTGATGAAGGCTTTCTGCTTCACTCGAAGTCCTGTCCGCCCGATAGACAGCAAGCGACTCCACATTCGGGACATCGAGCGCCAGCTTCCAAGTGCCGGCGCGCGTGGTCGCATTTCGAACGGGAACGCGGATCCAGAACCGCGATCGCGTAAACCCAAAGTCAACCAACGCGGTGTCAATCCGGCGATAGCTGGTACGAACATCAAGTTTGAGAGCCGCTTCTGGTGTGAGCTCCCGAGCTTTGTCTTCATAGTATCTGACATCCTGCGCGAGATCCCGGAAGAATCCGCTTCCCTTCAACGCAACAGGCGCATGCGAGGCCGATTGCGCGAAAAGTTGCGAAGGCGCAGCAAATAATGCGAATGTCAGAAGGACTGCCAGAACCTGAAAACATTGACGGGTGCCGGCAACCAAGAAACTGCAGAGCATGCGATTGAGCATTTAGATGTCACAGCCTCACGAGTTTACGGCGATTATTGCTGACGACCATGCGATGCTTCGAGATGGTATCAGACAGATCCTTAACGACATTGGAGGCATTAAGGCTGTCGGTGAGGCGTCTGACGGACTGCAAGCAATCAGCCTCGTTCGCCAGTTGAAGCCGGCCCTGCTGACCCTCGATATTGCCATGCCCTACGCGCAGGGAATCGAGATTTATGGCGAAGTGCGGCGCTGGAGCCCCGATACGCGAATTGTCGTCGTGACTGGAATGACGTCCATCGGGTTGATGAGTGAGCTGGTATCGTCCGGCGTCGATGGACTGTTCATGAAGAACTCGGATCCAAAGCAGCTTCGCGATGCAGTTCCGATCGTGTTGCAGGGCGGCAAGGTGATCTCGCGCGATGTGATTGAGAGACTCGAACATGTTGATGGGCCCTCCGTCCTTACGACCCGCGAGCGGCAGATTCTCAGTCTGATCGCCACCGGCACGTCAAACCGGGAAATTGCAGAACGCCTCGGCGTGAGTTTCAAGACTGTCGACAATCACCGCACCAATTTGATGCGCAAATTGAACGTGCACTCCGTTGCCGAGTTGTTGAGCTACGCCTTGCGCGAGGGACTGCTTGACACATCCCGGGAAATATAGGCCCCGAAAGCCGTCGCAAACCTCGCGGCAAACAGCGTAAGCTAATCCACTCCCAATGACCTCGATAAGTCTCTAGTGAGTTTAATCCTTACAGGCGTGCCCGGCTTCAGCGAATAGGGTCAATACCTCAATTACTCTCTTCGCATAGATCGATAGGGTCGTCCGTATCGGTCAGTTCCTTTGAATCTCCCAGTAGGGAGTTCGGCATGTCCGGGATTCGCACAACCCAAACCAGCCAACCACCCGCCAAAGTCGTCAGCTTCCGAAGGGAAAGCCGACACGAGAAGTGTCAGGCTTGCACTATGGTCACTGCACTGCGGTATCGCAAACACGACAGCGCCACGACCACATGTTTTGGAGCGACGCCGATGTTGCTTATCGTCAGTCTACGGACGAGTTTAACAGTTCTGAGGCCAGAAAGACAACAGAGTGTCTGGTGCGCATTGCGTCAGATTTCTTCTCATAAGTGGACGTCAAACGGCTGCGGCATAGGCCTCTACAAGCGGCAGCGCGCGCTCCTGTATGCAAGAGTCAAACGCATTTCCAATTCCGATAAGTACTGGAGCAGTACTGTCAAAGCGATCTTCGCTGCCCATCAAGTCGGCAAGCTTGCCGGCGCAGCAACGTTCATCGTCACGTGAAATATTCTCGATCGCGACCACAGGTGTGGAGCTGGACAAGCCTTCGTCTGCCAGACGCTGGGCCAGCTCCCGGCACGTTCTACCTCCCATATAGACGATGATCGTACCCTTTGCGTCGGCAAGACTAGCCCAGTCTAGATTTTCGGGAAGCGTGCCATTTCGCGCGTGACCAGTGACAAAGTGCAGAGTTTGGGCGTGGTCTCGATGCGTGAGGGAGACACCAAGCGCGGCAGCCATGGCAGATGCTGAGGTGACGCCGGAGACAACGGCAAGCTCAATACCGTGTGATTTCAGCATTGCGATTTCTTCCCCACCGCGGCCGAAAATCATGGGGTCGCCCGCCTTGAGGCGGACGACGTGCTTGCCTTGACGAGCGAGCTTCAGCATCAGCGCATTGATGTCCTCCTGACGACAGGATCGGCGATGTCCCCGCTTTCCCACCAGCAGGCGTTTGGCTTCGTGCCGGGCAAAACGCAAGACGTCGTCTGACACCAGAGCGTCAAATAGGATCACGTCGGCCGCCTGAAGCGCTTTGACAGCCTTAAGAGTGAGAAGATCTGGATCGCCTGGCCCGGCGCCGACAAGTGTCACCCGCCCGCTCGGTGCAACTCCCGCATCAGACAGCTTCTTTGATCGCATGATCACGAACGAGCCTCCCAATCTCAGCACGACAGGAGCCGCAGTTTGTTCCTGCCTTTAGCGCTACGCCCACGGCATCGACAGATTCGCATCGGCCGCTCATCACGGCATCTCTGATCTCATTCACACCAATCTCGAAGCAGGAACAAATAATGGCACCCCGGTCTTTTTCAGCTGCGCCGGCACAACCTGCCAAAACGGCAAATCGCTCGCGTGACCTGCTTGTTACTTGACCAAGTTGCGTCGTTGCCCAGGCACGTGAAACGGAAACCGGCGCCCGCGCTATGAACAATGCACCCACCAGCTTTCCATTGGAGAAGGCGGCAAAACGATGCTGTCCGCTTGCCTCATCGTGATACGCGAGAATGTCGCTCGACACAGTGTTCTCGGCCAGCAGAGATTGCGCATAGGCTGTCCAATCAGGTGGATCAGTCGACGCCGCAAGTTCGACCTGCCACCCTGTCTTCGATCGCGCAGCAGCCCAATAGGCAATCCCATTGACTTCTGGACGCGAACGCGTGACTGCAAACCCATACCAGGATGCCTCAAAGCGCTTCATTGCAACGGGCACCGCCTTGAGTTCCGGCTGCCCCGAAATGGGGTCTGTCACCGCTCCAACAAGTGCGTCGATACGCGCGGCACTCGCATACTGTTCGGTCCAGTGAATTGGTGCGAAAAGCACGCCTCGCTGCTGCCGGTCCGTGATGAGAACGCGGAGAAGTGCGCGACCTTTGGGGCTCGAGATTTCGGCAAGCTCAGCGTCGCGGACGTTCAACTGCGCAGCGTCATCGGGGTGGACTTCGACGAAGGGTTCGGCGATGTGACCCATAAGTCGCGCGGTCTTTGCCGTGCGTGTCATGGTGTGCCACTGATCGCGAATTCGCCCCGTGTTGAGAACGAATGGATAATCCGGCGTGGGGGCAACGACAGGCGCACGAAAAGGCGTTGCAATGAAGGATGCGCGCCGGTCCACCGTATAAAAGTCGCCCTTTGCAAAAAAGCGTGTGGTCCGTGCGGCGGCACCAAGCGGTTTGGGCCACTGGAACGGTTCAAGCGCATCGTAGGCCTCACGGCTGATGTTGCCATATGCGCTGATGTCGAGGTCACGCGTGCCGCCGTTCTCTCGGCCCGTCAAGCGCGCATACTCGGCAAAAATTTCGGACGGGTGCCGCCACGAAAAGCTGTCCGCAAACCCCATGCGCTTGGCCACCCCGGCGAGCTGCCACCAGTCAGGCCTAGCCTCGCGGGGCAGGGGCAAAAACGCGCGTTGTCGTGAGATACGCCTCTCAGAATTGGTGACAGTTCCATCCTTCTCGCCCCAAGCGGCTGACGGCAATAGGACATGTGCATGTCTCGTCGTATCGGTGTCGCGCACGACATCGGACACAACCACGTACGGGCAGTCCGCAAGCGCCGCGCGCACAGCATCAGCGTCCGGCATGCTGTCGACAGGATTGGTTCCCATAATCCAAATTGCTTTGATGCGCCCGGCCGCGACCGCATTGAACATGTCGATCGCCTTCAGGCCAGGCTCGGAGGCAATCCGCGGTGAACGCCAAAAGGCCTGTACGATGCGCCGGTGCGCGGCGTCGCCCAATTCCATGTGTGCGGCAAGCATGTTTGCGAGCCCACCAACTTCGCGCCCGCCCATCGCATTGGGCTGGCCCGTAACCGAAAACGGTCCCATGCCCGGCTTACCGATGCGCCCGGACGCCAGGTGACAATTCAAAATGGCATTCACCTTGTCGGTGCCGGCTGATGACTGATTGATGCCTTGGCTGTAGACGGTGACCGAGCGTTCCGTCGCAGCGAACAAATTATAGAAAGAGTTGATTCTCGCCTCGGGAAGACCGGTAATCCCGGCGATCTCCTCTGTCGTGGCGGCGCGCGCGACGTCGAGGGCAACGTCAAGGCCCTTTGTGTGCGCGGCGATGAAGACTTCGTCGAAGACACCCTTGCGTCCGAGATGCGCCAGGAGCCCGTTGAATAACGCAACGTCGGAACCGGGTCTCAGCGGAAGGCGCAGATCCGCAATCTCACACGTGTCCGTGCGGCGTGGGTCGATGACGACGACCTTCGTCCCACGTCGTTCTTTGGCAGCAGCCAGCCGTTGGAAGAGGATGGGATGACACCATGCCAGGTTCGATCCCGCGAGTACTACGAGATCGGCAAGCTCAAGGTCCTCGTAGATACCTGGCACCGTGTCTGCACCAAAGGCACGTTTGTGCCCGGCGACGGAAGAGGCCATACACAAGCGCGAATTGGTGTCGATGTTGGCAGAACCGATGAATCCTTTCATCAGCTTGTTGGCGACATAGTAGTCCTCGGTAAGGATCTGCCCGGAGACGTAAAAGGCGATTGACTGGGGACCATGAGCGGCAATCGTTTCATTAAAGTGTGTACCGATGTCGTCAAACGCCGCATTCCAGCTTACACGCTGACCTTGAACAAGCGGATGCAGCAATCGGTCTTCGAGTGACAGTGTCTCCCCAAGTGCAGAGCCCTTGGAGCAAAGACGCCCGAGGTTGGCCGGATGCGCCGGATCGCCACGGATGTCCACGGTCTCTTCGGAGCGCGCACATGCGAGCACCCCGCAACCGACACCGCAATAGGGGCACGTTGTACGCACGGTTTCGTTGGGGCCGACTCCGTCAAGCGGCATCGCGTGCCACCACGGCATTGCGGTCTAGTAAAATACGGCCATTCGAGATCTCAAGTGCAATAGTTCTCACCGCGCCCTCATCTGCACCCTGGGCCTCCCCGGTCTCTAGACTGATGACCCAGTTGTGCAGCGGGCACGTCACGGCTTTTCCGTGCACAATACCTTGAGAGAGTGGCCCGCCCTTGTGGGGGCACCTGTCCTCAATAGCGAAGGCTTCGTTCTCCGCGGTACGGAATACGGCAACGCAGCCCAGAGGTGTCTTGACGACGCCCGCTCCGCGCATGGGAATATCAATGATGGCCCCAATGTCGATCCATGCCTCTTCTTGAACTGTCATTCGGCGGCCTCCCGGAGAGAAACATCGGCAATGGGTGCAAACTCATGGGCATCCTTCCCAGCGACGCGCTCGGACCAGGGGTCGACTTGCGCAAACCTCTGCGAATAGACGAAACGCTCAAGAAGTACTTTGCGCCTCTCGCGGTCCTCCAGGACCTGTTGACGTATTGTGTCAACACCGACGCACTTTGCCCATTTGTAGATGCGTTCAAGATAACGGCCCTGCTCGCGGTAAAGCTGCACAAGGGCCGCGATGACCTCGATCGCGTCATCCTCTGTGTCGACATGGCCGAGCACTTCGGTGCCCTTGATGTCGAGGCCGGCGGCCCCGGCGAAATGGATGTCATAGCCGCTCTCGACGCAGACGATGCCGACGTCCTTGCAGGTCGCCTCCGCGCAGTTGCGCGGGCATCCTGAAACGGCCATTTTGACTTTGGCCGGCGTCCACGAGCCCCACATGAATTTCTCGATCTTGACCCCAAGGCCTGTAGAGTCCTGGGTGCCAAACCGGCACCATTCCTTGCCAACGCACGTTTTCACGGTTCTCAAGCCTTTGGCGTAAGCGTGCCCCGAAACCATGCCGGCTTTGTTGAGATCAGCCCAAACCGCCGGCAGGTCCTCTTTCTTGACGCCCAGCAGATCAATGCGCTGGCCGCCCGTGACTTTGACGGTTCGAATGTCGAATTTATCAGCGACATCTGCGATGGCCCTTAGCTCGTTGGCGTTCGTAAGCCCTCCCCACATCCGCGGCACAACCGAGTAGGTCCCGTCCTTCTGGATGTTCGCGTGCACGCGCTCATTGATAAAGCGCGACTGGCTGTCATCCTGATACTCACCGGGCCAAGTGGAGAGCATATAGTAGTTCAGGGCAGGGCGGCATTTGGCGCACCCGCAAGAAGTCTTCCACTCTAAGGCCTGCATAAGATCAGGGATGGCCTTGAGTTCTTTGGAAACGATCAGGCGGCGCACGTCATCGTGCCCGAGCATCGCGCAGGAGCACATCGGTTGCACAGACGCGACTTTGTAAGCTTCGCCAAGCGTTGCTTGCAGAAGCTGCTCGACCAGGCCCGCACACGAACCGCATGATGCAGACGCCTTTGTATGTGCACGAACATCATCGAGTGTTGTCAGTCCATCGGCTGTAATCGCTTCCACAATCTTGCTCTTACAAACGCCGTTGCAGCCGCAGATTTCAGCTTCATCTGGCAACGCTGCAACGGCCGCCGTAGGGTCCGAAGGAGCGCCTCCCACATAGCTGGGACCAAAGATCAAGGTCTCTCGCATGGCGCTGACATCGGCGCCATTCTTGATTAAGTCAAAGAACCACGCACCATCGGTGGTGTCCCCGTAAAAGACGCTGCCGACAAGCTTGTCCTCTTCCAATACAAGTCGCTTGTAAATTCCGCGCGACGCATCGCGCAGGACAATCTCCTCCCGGCCCTCTCCATCGCTGAAATCACCTGCCGAGAAGAGATTGATGCCCGTAACTTTGAGCTTGGTTGCGGTCGCGCTTGGCACAAAATGCGCCGTCGCGTTGCCCGAAAGCTGCGCCGCGACCACACCCGCCATTTCATAGAGGGGCGCCACCAATCCGAACGTTTGTCCCTCCGCTTCTGCGCATTCGCCGAGTGCAAAAATATCGGGATCACTGGTGCGCATCGTCTCATCGACAACGATACCGCGGTTGACGTTGAGACTTGCCTCCCCGGCAAGACCCGCATTTGGCTTAATGCCGACGGCCATAACCACGAGATCAGCCGGGAGTTCCGTCCCGTCCTTGAGGCGCACGCCTTCGACCTTACTGGCGCCAAGAATGGCCTCGGTGCTCGCCCCAGTGATGACCTCAATCCCGCGCGCCTCGATCGCCCTTTGCAGCAGGTGCCCCGCAGTGGCATCGAGCTGCTTTTCCATAAGTGTCGGCATGAGGTGGAGCACGGTGACGTCCATGCCCTGCTCCTTAAGCCCTGCCGCGGCTTCCAGACCCAGGAGACCGCCTCCGATGACGACGCCACGTCCACGCGATTGCGCGGCCAGCAGCATCGCCTGCACATCATCGAGATCGCGGTACGCGAGCACACCGGGCAATTTGCCTCCAGAAATTGGAAGCATGATCGGTTGAGAGCCTGTAGCGATGATGAGTTTGTCGTAGGAAGCTGTGATGCCGGTCGCCGTTGAAACCGTCTTGGCGGCGCGATCGATCTTCGTGACTCTACATCCCTTGTAGAGCGTCACGCCATGTTTCACGTACCAACCATCGCCGTGGATGATGATCTGCTCGAAGGTCTTCTCGCCTGAAAGCAGCGGCGAGAGCATGATCCGGTCGTAATTGACCCGTGGTTCGGCATTGAAAATCGTGACGTCGTAAGCGCCGGGCGCTGTTTCGAACAGTATGTCCAGCGCCCTTCCAGGCGCCATGCCGTTGCCGATGACCACCAGCCTTTCAGTCATTCCTACCTGCCTTCCCCGCTGATTGTGCGCTGCAATCAAGTTCCAGTCAGCAATCTCTGTGCCATCCTTAATCGTGGTCCCCGCAAGCTATTAATCAACTGAAATAGCGTATTTTTTCCACCTCGACCCAAGTGCTCAATCCGCATATAGCGATTGTGCGGTGCAAGATTTTTCGGCAGAATCCGCACCAACCTGCCTAGATTATGGACGTCTATTTCCCGTGACTAGATTGTAGGCAATTGATATTTGTGTCGCAAAACCAGAGAGTTATCGCGTTCTACGCGATTGTTTCAGGTTGGCACATGACTTGCGCTCTCTCCCGGGTCCATAACTTCGGGGGACCAAATGACAGACTTTCGCATCAGGCAATTTCCACTCTTTAGTTGGCAGCCAAAAATCCGCACGCTTCATCTCACCTGGGTGGCCTTCTTCATCAGCTTTTTCGTGTGGTTCAACCACGCGCCGCTGATGGCTGCGATCCAAGAGACGTTCAATCTCACGAAACAGGAAGTCGCGGCCCTCCTCATCCTCAACGTCGCGCTGACCATCCCGGCCCGCGTCGCGGTGGGCATGTTGGTCGACAAGTTGGGCCCGCGGCTCATGTATGGGGGCCTTCTCGCCATCTCGGGCGTCCTGTGCCTCATCTTTGCGTTCGCGGACAACTACGAGACACTCGCCATCAGCCGATTTCTCTTGGGCTTCGTTGGCGCAGGCTTCGTCGTCGGCATCCGTATGATTGGTGAATGGTTTCCGGCCAAGGAGACCGGGCTTGCGCAGGGCATCTACGCAGGTTTTGGAAACTTCGGTTCGGCAGCGGCCAGCGTCACTCTCCCAACACTCGCACTCTGGCTCGGTGGTGAGGACGGTTGGCGGTGGGCAATCGCCACAACGGGCGTTCTCGCCATTATTTACGGTGTTGTGTACTATCTTAGTGTCAGCGACACGCCGAAGGGCTCGACTTACTTCAAGTCCAATCGGTTGGGCGCCATGGAGGTTACGAGTCGCGGCGACTTTTTCCTCTATTGCGTCATGCAAGCCCCGCTCGTACTTGCACTCGGGGTGCTCGCATGGAAGCTCGGCCCGTCAAATCTCAAAATGCTGTCCACTGATGCGACCTGGGCGGCCTACTTGGCGCTCGGTGCCTACTATCTGCAGCAGGTTTGGTCGACGTGGACCGTCAACAAGTCAGTCTTCAGCGCGCCCGTCCCAGAGATCCACCGCTACAAGTTCCGACAAGTGGCCGTCCTGGACCTTGCGTACCTCATCACCTTTGGATCCGAACTCGCGGTCGTCTCGTTGCTCCCGCTGTACTTCAAGGACACGTTCGGCCTGTCACTAACGACAGCGGGGCTTCTCGGCGCCAGCTTCGGCGCAACGACGTTCTTCGCCCGGCCGGCAGGCGGCTGGCTTTCGGACCACTTCGGACGACGCAATGTGCTGCTTGCGTGCCTCGCTGGCACGGCGATCGGCTATTTTGCGATGAGCCGCACGACACCAGAGCTGGGAATCGCCTACGCTGTCATTGCTACATTTGTGTGCTCGCTGTTCGTCAATGCCGGCAACGGTGCAGTCTACGCAATGTTGCCCATGATCAAGCGCCGTCTGACGGGCCAGATCGCCGGCATGGTAGGCGCCTACGGCAATGTCGGCGGCGTGCTGTTCTTGACGCTCTACTCGTTTGCGCCCGTCGAAATCTTCTTCTTGGTCGCAGCGTCATCAGCGGTTGTCGGTCTTATCACGGCATTCCTGTTTGTTGACGAGCCGAAAGGCCAAATCGCTGAGTATATGCCGGATGGCTCGGTCACAATGATCGATGTCACTTGAAGGAAGCAACAGGCGGATAAATCTGAGCCTATGAATGATGATGGAGTTCTTTATCGCAATCATGGCACCGGCGGATACTATACGCGCCGGTGCCATGAACCAGACAGCCAACCTCAGCGCGACAATCAACTTTTGATGCAAGCGATGTTGCACAGGGACCCGTGAAAAGAGCACTTTCGAGGACGGACACCACACCACAGGGGACAAGCAAGTCCAGCCCGTGGCCTGAGCTTGCACCTCAAAGTTCCGATGTCCCAGCCTCGCATTCGTTATTACACAGTGGCCCCCGTATCGAAGTTGGTCAGTATTCCTCTGCCGGCTGCAAACCACGCAACGACGATTCTTATGGCGTGTTGATACCGACAGGCGCCGAACTCGCAAGCCGCGGAATCGCCATGGCAATCGCTGACGGCATGTCGTCGAGCGAGGATGCTAAGGCAGCAAGCGAAACTGCCGTGAAGAACTTCCTTGAGGACTACTATGCCACGCCGGATTCTTGGAGCGTCAAGAAGTCTGTCGCGGTCGTGCTCAAAGCCATAAACAACTGGCTTCATGCGCAGGGGCATGGCCTGCATGGAAGTGACACCGGCATGGTGAGCACCTTTTCTGGGTTGATTCTCAAAGCAGGTACCGTGCACGCGTTCCATGCAGGAGATACGCGTATCGCTCTCCTGAGAGATGATACGATTGAACCACTGACACGCGAACATCGGGCGCGTTCCGGGCGTGAACACCCCTATCTAACGCGTGCACTCGGCGTTAATCCGGATGTCGAGATTGACTACTACGCCGAGCCGGTCATGGCTGGGGACATCCTGCTCTTCACTTGTGACGGTGTGCACGAGCACCTCACCACCTCTCACATGCTCAATGCCGTCCGGCAATCCGCTGACAATCTCGACGCGGCCGCTCAAATTGTTTGCGATCTAGCGCTAAAGAATGGCAGCAATGACAATGTCACGTGCCAGTTGATCCGCATAACTCATCCCGGCAATCCCGATGCCGAAAGCCACTTGAAGGCACTCACGGCACTACCCTTCCCGGCGGAGCTTATGCCAGGTGTCGTCTTCGAGGGGCTACACATCGTGCGAGAGTTGCATACGAGCAAGCGAACGCAGGTATATCTTGCCGAACGTACGGATGCCAAAGACGTCGTAGTTCTTAAGACGCCCTCCGTGAACTTCGAGGACGATCCGGTCTATATAGAGATGTTCAGCCGCGAGGAATGGATTGGCCGCCTCGTGCAAAGCCCATATGTGCTCAAGGTTCTTCAGCCCGGCCAACCGCGCCGGTCACTCTACTATTTGACCGAATATTTCGAGGGGCAGACCCTTCGGCAGTGGATGCACGATAATCCACGTCCTGATACAGAGACCGTGCGCACGATCGTTGAGCAGATCGCTAAGGGATTGCGGGCCTTCCACAGGAAGGACATCGTGCATCAGGACTTGAAACCGGAGAACGTCATGATCGACCGCTATGGGGCGGTCAAGATCATAGACTTTGGCTCCTCACGCGCAGCAAGCCAGTTGGAGTCCGGTTCGCCGGTTGAGGATCCGCAACTGGTTGGCACTCTCGACTATATTGCGCCTGAGTACCATCTGAGTGAGCGAGGCACCAACCGTTCTGACATATATTCACTTGGAGTCATCACCTATGAATTGCTGACCGGCAAACTGCCCTACGGCAAGGGCTTTGCGAGTTCTCGTGATGTCTCCAGGTTGACCTACATTCCCGCGCGCACAGTTCGTGAAGATATTCCCGTTTGGGTGGACGCTGCGCTTGCCGCGGCGGTCGCCAAGACACCGTCAAAGCGAAGCAATGCGCTGTCCGCTGTCGTCGAGGATCTGCGGCGTCCGAATCCCTCCCTCGACTACGACCGCATGAAACCACTCGTCGAACGCAACCCGCTGGTATTTTGGCAAGGCCTGTGCGCTGCCTTAGCCCTCATCGTTGTCGTTCTATTATACTTGATCTCCAGGACTTCCTCTTAGACAGACTTTTGAGCGGACGCTCGATCTCTCACAACGAAGCAGACATAAGCAGGAACGCTAACGTCGGCAGCTTTGGGTCAAGAACGGTCCAGAACGCCATGTCCACGGGAAGTCCGCGTTGCCCGCGAAAGCGGACGAGGAAATTGCGTTGCGATGACGTCAGCTAACGGCCGGAAAACTCAGCTGGTGGTTAGTCATGCGCTGCGTAATACTACGTCTTTCAGCTTCCTCCGGCTGAGCAGACGAAGGAGGACGACTTTGGGAATGGAAATGACCGCCAGATTGTAGCGCTCGTGGACAGACCACGTCGAAAACCGTATCGTTCGCGCGCGACTTGAAGCGACACAGCGGGGCTTGGAACATGACACAAAAATCTCCGCACGGCGGTCATGGGAAAAGCCGCCACCAGGGCAAGCGCCTTCAATGGCTGAATTGGGTTGTCATTGGAGCCGTCATAATTCTTGCCATCATCGTCAACGAGTCCTCAGGAGAAACGCCGTTCTGGCTCGTCTTGGTTGGCGTCGGCGCAATTGCTGCTTCGTATTGGGTGTCGTTGCGCGCCGAACAGCATCTCGCGCCGGAAGCGGAGGAGCTGCTCCGAACGGATTCGCGCCGACCTGTTCTTTATCTGAGGTCCTTTTCTGCAGACAGTACTTTTGCCACGAACGAACAACCTCTGCTCGACGTACTGTCCGAAATCGGGCCGGTTGTCGCGGTGGGACAGCCCGGAGAATGGTTGCCGCCTCCCGGCATCGCCCGGCTCTATGTCGACGAGGAAGGCTGGCAGGATAAGGTTCTGGAAATAATGGAGCGCGCGCGCCTCGTCTTCTTCCTCGCAGGGAGCACACCCGGGTTATCGTGGGAGCTCAAACAATGCAGGACTGTTCTTGATCCGCGCAGGATCATTGTTTTGGTTGTCGACGACAAGGCGGCGTTCGACTCCTTTTCTAAGTTGGCTTCACAAAGCGCAGAACTTGATCTGCCGCCCTATCCGTCGCGTCAGGACCGCGGCTACATGGTCGGTAACATGAGCGGCATGATCACTTTCGACCGCAGTTGGAAGGCAACGTACCAACCGTTCCCGAAGGCCGCGCTTAGGGGCGCGAATAATCCGACGTGGGGCGCAGATCACTCTGCGCGGTTTCGTTTGGCCCTCGAGCCCATATGCAATTCCTTGGGCATTCCGTTGCGACCAGCTCCTACGAATGTGCTCAAGGGCGGAATGACGACGTTCTTTATCGTTGGATTCGCAATCTTGGTGCTGATTGTCATTGGCTTTGCAACGGGAATCTTGAGATGAGAAAGACTTCCGGTAGGGGGCAAATGCAGACTTGAAAGTCACCTCCCCGCGACATCCATTTTTCTCAGATAGCGGACGATGCATCTGTGGCACGAGGACGGAAACTCAGGGCCAACTAAGAAAAATTCGCGCCACAACCAATTGACCCGTGCCCATTCGCTTTTTAGCAACCGAGCAATGCCAGTCGACTGGATAGCCTTAGGGGCACATAGGGGCAAAGCACTCCGATAAGAATAGAGTCTGAGGCTCCCCTTCAACGAGCGGCAAAGAAACGGGTTTTTGGAAGCAGTAAGTCTGATGCTCATTTGAACCCGAGAGCAGACGATAAGATAATCCAAAAGAATCAATGAGCGTTATTCCCTTTCCTAATCTGAGGCTGAGAGGTTCGAATCCTGCCGGGATCGCCAATGCCTTAGGAAAGTTAGGTATATGGACCTAAAAAACGCGACGTAGGCCAACAAGCGGCCGTGGACCAGGAACCACAGCTCAGTACACGACAGTATTGTCTTTCTCGCGTTCCCCCTGCTGCAACCGTCGCCTCAACTCCAGCTCGGTTCTGACAAGCGGATCGGCGGCATTAACTCCGAGCATCTGCAATTGGACAACCCCAGTCGTCGGAAAGTAGCGAAGCTTACGTGCCGTTGTTCCACGCAAATGCCGAGCAGTAATCGTGAAACCCTCGCGGTCCAGATAGTCTTCGACAAAATCGGCATTACGGTGGCCGACATTGGCGCCGAAACTCACAACATTGCCACCGCCAAATACCTTGGCCTCAATCCGTTTTCGGTGCGCACCATACCCGAGAAGCGCATTCACCAGACGCTCGATGGAATAGGCCCCATAGCGTAACGGAAGGCTAGGATAGTTCGACCTGTTGCCCGGCTCCTCGGGCAGCACAAAATGATTCATGCCGCCGCACCTGATAGCCGGATCGTACATGCAGACCGCTATACAAGAACCTAGCACCGTCTCAATATATTCGCGCGGATTGGACGTTACATAGAAGTCCGCTTGCCCAACGGTCACGGCAAACGCGTTTGATTTCCGATCAAAACGCAATCGCCTGCCATCCGAATTAGAGTGAAATCCCGGAAAGGCATCCAGCGGTGGCGACAGTTTTCGATCGGATTGACCCGACATACACACGGCCTTATGCGGTACGCGCAATCACACGCGCAACCGGTTTCGAGTTATTGCTCTCAAGAATAAAACCCGGTATCCGACTGAGCGACATCTGCTTCTGCGCCGCGCCGATCTCAAAAGCCGCCTTTGGCATACCATAAATCAGAGACGTCTTTTCGTCCTGGCATGCCGTTGAGCCGCCCGCGTCGCAAATGAGTTTCAGCCCCAACGCGCCATCCCGGCCCATGCCCGTCAATATGACACCCACACCCGCGCCGCCAGCAATCGTCGCGATAGACTGAAACAGAACATTCACCGAAGGTGCAAACTGGTCTTCCGCAGTCCCTTGCATGACGCGGCACTTAGGCCTGCTCAATGAACCACTCAACTCAAGATGATGGCGCCCCGGAGCAATATAGACACGCCCGCGCTCGATCGGCATACCGTCCTCGGCTTCGCAGACGCACATATCCGAAATCTTGTTAAGCCGCTCGGCAAACGACCGCGTGAATCCCTCTGGCATATGTTGCGCAATTAGAATTGGCGGAGCATCGTCCGGCAAAGCAACCATCAGATCGCGAATAGCCTGGACGCCGCCCGTTGAAGCACCAATACCGACAATCCGCTGAAGCGCGGTCAAGCCCGGCACTGGCCGCGCCGAACTCCGCTCGTGCAGCGCATTCCGCCGGCGCACCGCATCAATGTCAACCGCCGCCGCGGCGCGAATCTTAGCGATGATTTCGTCGCCGAGGCTAAGCAAGGAATGCCGGTCGCCACCGCCAGGCTTGGCAACGCAATCGACCGCACCCATTTCCAGCGCTTGTATGGTAAGTGCGCCGCCTGGCTGAACGTGCGATGAAATCACCAAAACAGCGATAGGCAGCCTGGGCATCACTGTCTCGATGAACTCGAGGCCGCCCATGCGCGGCATCTCGATATCCAACGTAACGACGTCGGGCTTCAAGCGCTCGATAACCTCGACGGCGGCAATGGGATCAGCGGCGGTCCCAACAACCTCGATGTCTGGTGCGTCCGACAGGATCTCCCGAAGGATTTCCCTTGTAATGAGTGAATCGTCGACGATGACTACGCGCGCCATTCTTCTTGAACCTTCATAGAGCTGTTGGCCACCGCACCATCGGCGGCAGACGAAATCGATTGCGCGTCCCGTCGACAACTTCGACGAACATCAAACGTTAACGCAATCAGGTGAGTTTTTCGTAAATACTCTTTCCTACTCCTCTAAATTTGGTCGTTAGCCCAAAGAGCGACTCGGAGTGACCGCAATACAGAAATGACTTGTCTTCGAGGATATCAGCGAAGCGCCCGAACAGCTTTTTCTGCGTTGGCTTATCGAAGTAGATCACGACATTCCTACAGAAAATGATGTCGAAGCAGCCCCTCATGGGCCAGCTTCCGTGCAGATTGAGCGGATTGAAGGTTATCAAAGAGCGAATGTGCGGAGCCAATTCGAACACATCGGAATTCTCCCGGCACGGACGAATTGATTGCTTTCTGAATTTCTCTGGGATACTGCCAATGCTCTCAGTCGGATACTGCGCATTTCTTCCAGTCTGCAGGACCTCGGTATCGATATCGGTTGCCAGGATGCGGATATCCCAACCCTGCTGCCGTCCCGCAATTCGATCAACGACCATGGCAATCGTATAGGGCTCCTCACCGGTCGAGCATCCCGCTGACCAGATGCGGATCTTCTTGTCGCCCCGTGCCCTCGACTTTCTCGAAAGAACCCGCGGCATTGCCACGTTTGCCAGGTGTTCGAAGTGATGTGGCTCGCGGAAGAATTCAGTCTTGTTGGTCGTAAGTGCGTTGATAAGCGACTGGTATTCCGCTTCCCCCTCGGGAGACATTAGGAAGCGGCAGTAGGCTTCGTGACTGTTGAAACCGGTTGCTTTCAGCCGCTTAGAAATGCGGCGACGCACCATGTTCTTCTTATAGGACGCAATGCGAATTCCTGCGTGTTCGAACGCAAATTTTCTGAGAAGGTCGAATTCGTCCTGCGTCAACGGTGGATCTAAAGTGTCCACCATTGACGTGAGAGAAGCCACATTACCCTTATCCGGAGATAAGCCCGCGCGTCCGTCTTCCTCGGTGAGCCCTGCAGCCGATGCACGTCGAACCCGGCGTGCTGCACTAGCCGACGCTCCGCTAAGGCCTGAACTTAGAACCCTGGAAGACATCTCACGCCCCCCCTCACGCTCGCTCTTGACGGCACGCGCCGCGATTGGAAGTGGCATCGTCGGTCGCCTCTCCATCCGTTAAGCCAAACGCGCGAGCCAGATGCGCAATATCACGGGCCCGAGCCACTTTCGCAGCATCAGAAGCAAAACCGTCGCCAACCGAATCCGCCATCTCATCGGAAACGTCTGTGAGCGCGGCCTGAACATTCCGAACGAGACCAGTGCCCTTCTCGACGTTATCATTCGAAATCAGCACCAGACGGCGCATCTCGTCGAGAGAACGCGACGCGCGCGCCGCAAGCGCACGCACGTCCGTTGCCACCACTGAAAAACACCGCCCCGCTTCACCCGCACGCGCCGCCTCGACCGAGGCGTTGAGCGACAAAATGCTTGTTTGCAGTGCGACTTCCTCGACCAGCCTCACAACATCGTCCATCTTGTCGGATTTACCCCTGCCAACGCACGCGTCCGAATTAGGCGCGGAGCCAGACTTTGCGCCCGACACATCCACCGTGTCTGTTAGGCTGCTAGCTGGCGCTGCGCACGTCCGCACGGATTCAGCAAGCTTCTCCATGGACGCCGAAGTCTGTCGAAGCGACTCGGCTTCGTTTTTTGTACGTGACAGTAGGCCGGACATTTCACTGTCAACGCTTTCGGCTGCCTCACTGAGCATTTGCAATGCTGTTAGTATCTTGTTGGTGACAGTCTCCAATCGGTCTTGCGTTTCACTGACGTCACTCTGGAGATTCTGCACGGTGCAGAGATATGTGCCGGCCACTCCTGCGGCGCGCGTTGGCTCGTTACTCCCCGGCAGCTCTCCGACTGCATTCGAAATCAACACACTCAAAGATTCAGTGAGTTCGTTCACGCCACGTGAAATCCCGGCCACAAATGGATCCGAACTGGACGTGGAGAGGCGGTGCGAGAGATCGCCGCGGCGTGCCGCCGCCACGACCTCCGCAAACTCGGCGGTCATCTTTTGCAATTCATCGCCCTGTTTACCGGCCTCAACTGGCCGCTCGCACGCCGGTGCCTCAGCCGTCTCCAATTGCGCAGTTTGGCGCCTAAAGCGTTCAATCGACCGAGATATGTCGCCAAATTCGTTCTCAAGCGCCGTATGAGGCAACTCCGCCGTGAGATCCCCGCTCCTCAACCTTTCGAGTGCCCACGAAAGCTCCCGCACGGGACCAGTAATCGTGCGTGCAATCACCCAGCCGAATCCGATAGCAATAAGAAGCACCAGGATGAGCCCGGCAAGCCGATAACCTTCAACGGCCCGCAATTGGCGCACCTTCTCCTTGATCATCAGATCGAGTTCAAACGCCGAAGCGGTCCAAAGCTCGTCCAGTGCCAGCAAGACATCACCACGACGAGCGGGAAGCTGAGCGAAGTTTGGTGGGCCGAATTGAACGCCGCTTGCACCGAGCGGGCGCATTTCACCGATCAGTGCATCTACGGACTGGTCGAATCTTGTGACCCTTTCGCTAAGACCGCTTCGTTCCGCCAGCGCAGGATCGAGGCGAAAGGCCTCTCGATAAAGGCCTTCAATTGAGAGCCTCGCGGCTTCGAGACGGACCGCCACAGACATGAACGCCCTGTCGCGAACAGCGGCAGAAGAAGCCGCACCGCCGAATTCCGATGCGGCAAGCCCGATGCCATACACGGCCGAAACCGCCTCCGGAAGACGGACCGCAACGGCATCCTGAAGCGCAGAACTCTCACCCGCAGCCCCCAAACCAACATCTGAATCATCGTTGATCTGGCGCATCGCGGCCTGCACAGCAGAAAGAACCTGCGCGGCACTTTCGCCGGCCTCGAGCCCCCGTTGCGCATCGGCAAAGGCCTGCCTTGTAGCCGGGCCTGCGTCCAGCCGTTGAATGGATCGCTGCACGCGATCAAGTCGTGCGCGTGCAGCGGCAGCGTTACCTTCACCGTCAGCGGCGTCCGTCAATATATCCCAAACGCCGCCAAGTATCGTAACTGCTTGCGCTTGTTTCTGGGCGAGAGCTAACCTCTGCTCGCCATCGGAAAGGAAGCTAAGACCAAGACACGCGAATGGAACCAGCATCAGTGCGGCGAGCAGAGATAGCTTTCGGTCGAGCGAAAGACTCTTCAGAAGTCCACCGAAGAAGTTCTCTGGTTTGGTCATTCCGCCACGATCCCTGGCCATGACCGATCACCGCACAGGCCGGAGAAGCCCGGCGGGGCCGGCGCCTTACGCAGCCCCAGCGAGGACCGAAGCGGAAATCTGAGCCGCGTCGGACACGAGGTTCTCAAGAGCAACCACGATGAGCATTGTATCGCCCTTCGAGATAATGCCGCAGAACATGGGGTTGCGCCGGCCGGTCTCAGTTTCGGGCACAGGCGCAATCTCGTTGGAGCTGACCTCCAGGATGTCGCAGACCTCATTGACCAAAAGCCCCATCAGCTTTCCGTTGATCATCGCAATAACGACAGCATGCGAGCTTTCGAGGTCGGTCTTCGACTGGCCAAACCGGATACCCAGATCGCACACCGGCACAATCGTGCCACGCAGATTGATCACGCCGCGAACGTAGTCGGGGGCACCGGGAAGCGCCGTAACCGTACTGGTGATACGGATCTCGCGCACAGCCATAATATCGACGCAGTAGCTCTGCCCACTCAGAATGAATGTCACGAACTGCCTGCGCGACTCTGACTCGCTGTTATCGGCGCTCTCGTGAGATGCGACCGGCGGCTCCGTTTCCTTAACGCTCGTCATGCTGCACGTACTCCCGTCCCGGCACATTGCCGGACATCGCCAAATATTCCGTTAACACCCTGCCCAGCCAACCTGATCACTTCCGACACGTCGAGAATGAGCGCAATTCCACCGTCGCCGAGTATTGTCGCGCCGGCGAACCCCGTAACCTCGCCCAGGTTATCGCGAATGCCCTTCACCACGACTTGACCCTGACCGACGACTTCATCGACAGCGAGCCCGGCAACAATGCCATTCTCACTCTCAACGAGAACAATCTGCTGAGTGTCCCTGCCCTCCGCAGCACTCAGGCCAAGTGTGTTCGAAAGGGAAGCAACAAGCACTTGCTGGCCCCTGACATTGACGACCAAACCTGTCCCCGGAATGGTCTTTAGCGCCGATCTAGAAACTGCAAGACACTCAATAATATTGCCCAGCGGGACGACATAGGGATCGCTGCCAGCGCGAACAATCATCCCATCCAATACGGCAAGAGTGAGCGGCAAAGTGAGAGTCGTAGTCGTACCCTCGCCCGGATGCGACCGGATGGAGATCCTTCCGCCGAGCTTCTGTATGTTCTTCTGAACGACATCCATACCAACACCCCGCCCGGAAATGCTCGAGACTTCCGTTGCCGTACTGAGTCCTGGCATAAACACAAGATTATCGATCTCCTCATCGGAGAGCATTGCATCAGGCGCAATAAGTCCCTTTTCCACGGCCCGGCCGCGAAGCCTGTCACGATCGATGCCGCCCCCATCATCGCTGACCTGAATAACGATACGGCTGCCCTTCTGAGCAGCAGCAACATAAATCGTGCCCTGAACAGGCTTCCCGCAGCGCCGACGCTCTTCGGACGTCTCGATGCCATGATCGACACAGTTGCGAATAATGTGAACGAGCGGGTCGCTAAGCTCTTCAATGATTGTCTTATCGATTTCGGTCGACGCACCTTCCATTTTTATCATGGCCGATTTGCCGGTCTGTTGCGTCACCTCCCGAACCACCCGCGGTAAACGCTCGAAAACCGTCCGCACAGGCTGTGCGCGAATGGCCATGACACTATCTTGCAAAGCACGCGTCTGTTGCAGCAGCTGATTGACGAGTTGCAGCACCTGCGCATTCTGCTGCACACCAGACTTGTCCAGCTGCTCGAGAACCATCGACTGGACAATGGCAATCTCGCCCACGAGATCGACAAGGTTATCAACCCGGTCAAGATCGACCCTAATGGACGTCAGGCGCTTTTGCGCCGATGGCGCGGCCGTCGTACTAGTGCGCGCGCCTGGAAACGGCACTGACGCCAGTTGAGGCACCGAACGTTTTTCTTCCGAACCCTCACCCGGCTCCTCTTCCGCCGGCGCAGCAGGCGCATCCACTTCTTTGCCAGCAACATCCTCATCATTAACGGCACCCACCGGCTCTTCGAACGCAGCCGTAGATTCCATTACGATGTCAAGATCGCAGCTGCCCGAGGCAAACTCGAACGCGCTTTCTATCTCTTCCAATGGAACCGCTGTCTCCAGCATTATCGTCCACGAAAGATATAGGGCGGTCGCATCAATGTCCGCAAAAGCCGGCAGTTCCTCGAGATCCGATTCAACGGTCGTCCTGCCCAATTCCCGTAGGCCACGAAGTATACTCAGCGGGTCAACCGCTCGCCGCAGCATGTCCTTGCGGGGCTTAAACCTGATGCGATAGCGCGTCAGCGCAGCGCGTTCGCTCGACGGCTGGACCGCCGCGTCATCCTTGTCAGTGCTGAGAGCTGCCGGCGCCTCACCGTCCTGCGCCGCCACCGTTCTTCCGCTGCAGAAGGAGCGGAGGTAGGTCAGCATCTCGTTCTCGAACGATTCCTCGAGCACCACGCCGGTTTCTTCGGCATGAATGAGATCGGAGAGCACATCGTTCGCAGTCAGTAGCGAACTGAAGAGCTCTTCCGGGACACGGTCCAATCCCGACCGGGCCGCATTGAGCGCCGTCTCGAACGCGTGCGTATAGTCGACGAGACGGGTGAGGCCGAACATGCCGGCACCGCCCTTGATCGAATGAATATCCCGAAACGCGTCATTAACCTGCTCGGGATCCTTCGAACCACCGGCAAGAGAGCCTAGACTCTTCTCCAGTCGCCCGAGAAGCTCCTCACATTCCTGGAAGAATGTCTGCTTGAACTGATCGACCTGCTTCATGGATGCCCATCATGCAGGAGTTGCTTCGACGTCAGTCTGTGTCAGTCTGCGAATGAGCTTTACGAGAGCCGCCGGCTCGAACGGCTTCACCATCCAGGCGCTCGCGCCGACTTCACGCCCCATTTCCTTGAAGTCCTCAGAGTTCTCTGTCGTAAGGAAGATGACGGGCGTGAACTCGTAGTCCGGGTTCTCGCGCAAACGAACGACAAACTCGAAGCCGCCCATTTGGTACATATTGAGATCACTGACCACAAGATCGACCGTTTCAGTCTCAAGCACCTTCAAGGCATGCTCACCGTGTTCTGCCGTCAGAACATCAAACCCTTCACTCCTCAAGGTCGAAGCCGCAATGTCGCGCATGGTCGGTGAGTCGTCGACGACAATAATCCGCATAATCTAACTCTCCATCTTCCAGATCGGTGCAGCCTCATCGAGACCGAGGTCAGCAATCGCCGATGCAAGGGCCTTCGAAGGATTGACCAGCCCCGCATTAGCTCCGGATGACTTCATCGCAATAAAGAAAGCAGCCAACAGCTGAATGCACCCCGTCGAGACGCGCTCCACGGCGCCAGCATCGATCTGCCAGCTACCACCAGCCTTTACCGGCTCCTCAAGTTTAGACTTGAAGGAGCGCGCAGCCCGCATATCCAAGACTTTGGGAAGGCACAAAACCTTTGGTGCGCTTGCAGACCGACGTTTGCTCATTGATAGACCTTACCCCGAGAAGATGGACTTCACGCGACCGGTCCGCACCCAAGCTTCTCACGGCTTTGGCTACGCCCGGCGCGGGCTTAGAACTCCATCCAGTCTCCTTCCGCCTCAGGATCCACTGCGACGTTCGAAGTTTGCTTCGCCACGGTCTTCAGCTTCGTCTCAAGAAACTTCTGCTGCTCGCGCGCGCTATTCCCCACCTTGGACTCGTTGCTCGCCTGATTGGACTCGTTGCCAACGGCGGACGACGATTTACTCTTTACGACCCGGGCAGCGGGTTCCATTGAGTGGCTCTGTACTGGAGAAGCCGAATCGACAGATGTACGGAACATCGACACAGCGTTGGTCAGTTGACCCATTTGCGTCTTGGCTGTTGAGAGCGCCGCATGTGTGTCGCCCACCAAGCTCGCGTTCTCCTGGGTCATGCTTTCCATGTTGGCAACGGCACGGCCAACCTGATCGATGCCCGACGCCTGCTCCTGGCTCGCCGAAGCGATCTCTGAAATAAGGCTTGCCACCTTCCTGACCGATTCAACGATCTCTCCAAGCGAGTTGCCGACGTCCTTTGAAAGGGATGAACCGGCCTGCACGCTACTGCTCGAGTCGGCCATCATCTCCTTCACACTCTTCAACGCGGTTGCCGACCGCTGGGCCAGTGCCCGCACCTCGTTGGCGACGACGGCAAATCCCTTGCCTGCATCGCCCGCGCGCGCCGCTTCAACAGCGGCATTGAGAGCAAGAATGTTGGTTTGGAATGCGATCTCGCCGATAACATCGACCATTTCCGTGATGCGCTGTGCCGACTTCTCGATGCGTTGCATTGCTTCGACGGCTTCATCCGCGACCCTGCGCCCGCCGTCCGCCAAATCCCGCGCCGCAGCAGCAGCGTTGCTTGCTTCCTGCGCATTAGAGGCATTCTGGCGTACGGTTGCCGCCATCTCCTCCATCGATGCAGACGTTTCCTCGAGCGCGGAAGCCTGCTCCTCGGTATGTTTGGAGAGATGCTGCGAAGCCGAGTAAATTCTCTCGGTTTCCGAGCTGATCTTACCGGCGCCGCCCGCCACGCTTGCAAGCACCGCTTCCAGCTTCTCCGCGGTCGTATTGAACCCAGCGCGGATACTCTCATATTCATCGATGTACTTGTCGGTGATCCGGTGACTGAGATCACCCGAAGAAAGCTTATCAAGCGCCTCGGAGAAGGACTTCATGAAGACCTCGTGGGCCTCCATGTAGTACTTGTCCATTTCCTCTTTTTTCCGCCTCTCCTCCTCGACGGCGACACGCGCCGCTTCCGCATCCTTTTCGTGCTCATCCTTCTCAACGAGAGAATCCCGGAATGAACAAATGGCCTCTGCCATTTCGCCCAACTCAGCCTTGTACTCAGAAGCATCGAGACCGATATCGGACTTACCCTCGCGCAAATGAGCAAGATTGGTACCAAGTTGGCGCAAAGGAAGCAGCGTCGACATGCGAAGATAAAGCGTAAATCCAAGAACGCTAATCAATCCGACAACAGTCAGAAACAACGTAACGTTGCCTGCCTTGCCGATTAAAGCGTCCACGCTTTGCGCGTTCAGCATAACATCTTTATGAAGCGCCTCATCGACACGACTCATTACTGCGGCAACCCGCTGGTCTTGTCGCTCAAACTCTGCAAGTTTCTGCTGATCAACGGCGCCCAAACGAGCAGACCGCACGACGGCTTCAGCAAGGACGATGGAAGACTCCAATTCATCCTTGGCATCCCGGATTGCCACCTCGATCTCAGAGGACGCCCCTGCATCCCAACTCGCGCGCAGTGCGGACCGCAAATCCCCACCGTGCGTCGCCAGCTTGCTGTCAATCTCTTTGGCGGAATTATGCATACCGACGCCGCTGAGCGAGCGGTAAACTACCGACTTAATCTCATCGTGGGCTACGAATGCTGCAGTTTGATTGCGCAAGGCCTCCGAACCAGCCCGGAACGCGTCAACTCTGTCTGCAAGACTTGACTGGAGATTATAGACGGTGGAACCGCCAACAACGACTCCAAACACTGAGGCAACACAGAGTGCGGTCACACGGCCCGAGACTGACTTGAGATCAAAGTTTTGCATTGGCACAACCCACACATAAGCGGCACAGGCGCCGCACTGAAACTGGCCCCAAAGAGCACTGCCCAAAAGTCGTAAGCTATTTGTGGTTAAGCAAGTCCTGCCAAAAACGCACGTCTTCAAAAAAATGAAGCAAGAAATATATAGTGCTTAGAGATGTGTTAGGAGTGTTGAACAATTCGTTTATTATTCAACGCTCCAATTATTTAATGAGATGCAAATTCTGAAAAATGAGCCCGCGAAACAAAAACAAATTCTTGACCGCCGTAGAAACCCCAAAGTTTGACCAACAGCTTTCCCAGCACAGCCCCTGCTACACCGTACTAACAAAAAATGCCCGACAGCCACAAGGCAGCTGCCATCATTGTCATGCCCCTTCGCAACACAAAATTTAGGCGGTACTATTCCTTAAGAGCTGTGAACTATAGCGTCGCAAGCCCCGACAAAGAGGCAAACGTTGCACCACGAACATCCCACCTCCCGTCAGCACATTGCCAAGACCCCGATGACCGCAAGCGGACAGCGCGTCGGATTGATGGGCGGTACGTTCAATCCCCCACACCAAGGCCATCTGCGCGTCTCAGAAACAGCACTCCAGCGCTTAAGTCTCGACAAGCTTTGGTGGATCGTAACGCCCGGAAATCCGTTAAAGGACAGAAGCGGACTGCCATCGGCACCCGACCGGGTTGCGGCATGTCGCAAATTCGTACGCAACCCGCGTATCGACGTCACCGGATTTGAAGCTGATCTCGAAACCCCTTACACCGTCGACACCGTCACCTTCCTAAAACGCCGGCACCCGGGAGTCCGCTTTGTCTGGGTCATGGGCGCCGATAGTCTGGCGTCCTTCGACCACTGGAAATTTTGGCACTGCATCTTTCAAATGCTCCCAATCGCCGTGATTGACCGTCCCGGCTGGCGTTACAAAAGCCTCGCCTCCATGGCCCCGCAATTCTTCGCACGATTCAGACTGTCAGAAGACCACAGCAAATGTTTGTCCCTGCTCCAGCCACCGGCGTGGACTTACCTGACTGCACCGCTGAGCACACAATCGTCTACGGCTCTAAGGGCGGCAAATTCCACGAAACGTATTTGAATTTACATTCTGTCCATCAAATTAGTCAGCCTTGGAGCCACGGCCAAAGTCCGGCGCAGCTGTATCCTGTCCCGCCTGCACAACCCCTCTGCGAATGGCCCGCGCATCCGTAAACAAGCGGTACAACGTTTCGCCATCACCAAATCGAATAGCACGCTGCAATTCCGTAAGATCTTCCGAGAAGCGGCCAAGCATCTCGAGAACAGCGTCTTTGTTTCTCAGAAAGACGTCACGCCACATTGTCGGATCGGACGCCGCGATCCGCGTAAAATCTCGAAAACCACCGGCCGAAAACTTGATGACCTCCTTGTCGGTCACCCGCTCGAGATGGGCCGCCGTGTTGACGATATTATAGGCAATGAGATGTGGAAGGTGACTTGTAATGGCCAAGACCAAATCATGATGATCAGGCGTCATGATGTCGACCTTGGACCCCAGCGCCTCCCAAAACCGCTTCAGTATGTCGACCGCCGCGTTGTCCGTGTTGGCCTCCGGCGTAAGAATGCACCATCGTCCGTCGAAAAGTTCGGCAAAACCTGATTCCGGTCCCGATTGTTCGGTGCCGGCAATCGGGTGCCCCGGCACAAAGTGCACGCCCGCGGGCACGTGCGGAGACATATCGTCCACGATCGCGCTCTTGACACTCCCTACGTCCGTGAGGATCGTCCCGGCCTGAAGATGGGGCGCGATCTCCTTGGCAATCGCCCCGCACACACCAACCGGAAGACACAACACAACAAGGTCGGCACCTTTGACGGCCTCGGCAGCACTCTCGAACCCCTGCTCGATAAGACCGAGCTTGAGCGCCGTGTCGACGGTCGCCTTCGTACGCGCCGATCCGACAATCGATCTCGCAAGTCCCTTGCGCCGCACCCCATGGCTGATCGACGAACCAATAAGCCCGATGCCAATGAGGGCAATGCGCTGAAACATCGGCGCGCCTTTTGCAGTCTTCTTCGTCATCGTCCGGAAAACTCCGCCAAAGCTGCGACGACCTTACGGTTTTCGTCTGCGCTTCCGACTGTCATCCGCAAGCAGTCCGGCAAACCATATCCGTCAACACGCCGCAAAAGGATAGCCCGCGCTTTCAAGAACGCATCACAAGCCGCCGCACCTTTGTTCAAATCCTTCGAAAAGTGAATGAGTATAAAATTCGCGACAGACGGTGTCACGCGAAAGCCAAGGCGGGAAATTTCATCCGAAAGCCAAGCGAGCCATTTGTCATTATGCGCCCTCGCAGCCGCGACATGCGCCACGTCCTCCATCGCCGCCGCCCCAGCAGCGATCGCCGCCGAAGAAAGATTGAACGGTCCACGAATCCGATTGAGAACATCCGCGATCGCGAGAGGGCAATATGCCCAGCCGATGCGCAAAGCCGCCAAACCGTAAATCTTCGAAAATGTTCGCGTCATGACCGTGTTCGCCGTCGCTGCAACGAGCTCGATACCCGCTTCGTAGTCATCGCGGTGGACGTACTCAGCGTAAGCCGCGTCAAGAACGAGGATCACGTTCTCAGGCAAACCCTCGCGCAGCCGCCGCACTTCATGCACCGGCAGATAGGTACCGGTGGGATTGTTGGGATTGGCGAGAAACACCACCTTTGTCCGCTCCGTCACCTTAGCGAGGATCGGATCCACATCCGCCGTCAGATTGGTCTCCGGCGCAACAACCGGCGTGGCACCGTTCGCCAAAATGGCAATACGATAAACGAGGAAGCCATGCGCGGTATAAAGCCCCTCGTCGCGCGGGCCGAGATAAGCATGCGCAATCAGATTCAAGAGCTCGTCCGAGCCAGCACCGCACACAATGCGCCCCGCATCCAGGCCATGGCGCCGGGCAATCGCTTCCCGCAGAGCCAACGCCTGACCGTCCGGGTAGCGCGCAAGAGATGTGGCTTCATTCCGAAAGGCCGCAACCGCCGTCTCGCTCGGCCCAAGCGGCGTTTCGTTGGACGACAGCTTAATCGGTATAAGACCGCCCGGCACCTGGCTTTCGCCCGGAACATAAGGGTCGATCCCGAGAATACCGGGCTGTGGGGTTGGCGAGGCCATGAGTGGACTTTCAGAGCATATTCCGGCCATGCCGGCGCGTGGCAGTGATAAACGAGCGTTGACGGGATATAAAGACTGAATTCTCTCGAAAAGACCGATCCTATTGACGCTTGGGACGCTGTCCTCTATCCAAGTGCCGTCCCGTGGTGATTTGGCCAGCCGGCTTGCAGCCACGTTAAACAACTCGCTAAAGGGCTGAGCTCCCCACAAAGGATAAAGAGCCCGGCCTTCATAAAGAAGGATCGCGCCGACCCATGACCATTAACTGGTCGATACCCACCGAAGGCCAAGGCGGCTCGTCCAGCACGCCCACGCGGCGCCACAGCGAGGTGCACGCCCCGTCAAGCCCTGTCGTCCATTTTCCCGAGACGGAACCGTTGCAGCTCGACTGCCAGCAGGACCTCGCGCCATTCTCCGTCGCCTACCAGACCTATGGCACGCTGAACCGGGACAAATCCAATGCCATTCTCATTTGCCACGCGCTCACGGGCGACCAGCACGTCGCCAACGTGCACCCGGTCACCGGTAAGAGCGGCTGGTGGAAAATCTTGATCGGCCCTGGCAAACCCATCGACACCAACCGCTTTTTCGTCATCTGTCCCAATATCCTCGGTGGTTGTATGGGCTCGACCGGCCCTGCCTCACTCAATCCTAAAACCGGAAAGCCGTACGGTCTGGATTTTCCCGTCATCACCATCCGCGACATGGTGCGGGCCCAGGTGCGCCTCATCGATCATCTGGGGATCGCGCAGCTCTTTTCCGTGATCGGCGGTTCGATGGGCGGGATGCAGGTCCTCGAATGGACCGCCGATTATAAGGACCGTGTTTTCACGGCAGTGCCGATTGCCACTGCTGCCACCCATTCGGCACAAAACATCGCGTTCCACGAAGTCGGCCGGCAAGCCGTCATGGCCGATCCGAATTGGTCCGAAGGCAACTACTATGACACCGGCAAGACCCCCGACCGCGGCCTTGCCGTCGCACGCATGGCTGCCCACATCACCTATCTCTCGGAAATAGCCCTGCAAGATAAATTCGGTCGCGGTTTTCAGGACCGCCACGATCGCTCGTTCTCGTTTGATGCAGACTTCAAAATAGAGAGCTACCTCCGACACCAGGGCTCCACCTTCGTCGACCGGTTCGACGCCAACAGCTATCTCTACATCACGCGCGCCATGGATTACTTCGATCTCGAACGCCAGCATGACGGAAAACTCGCCAATGCTTTCCGGGGCACGCGAACGCAGTTTTGTATCGTCTCATTCACTTCGGACTGGCTCTACCCCACGCGCGACAACAAAGAGATCGTCAAGGCGCTCAACGCCGTCGCTGCAAACGTTTCGTTTGTGGAAATCGAAAGCGATAATGGGCACGACGCCTTCCTGCTGGAAGAACCTGAATTCTTCGAGACGATACGCGGCTTTCTCAATGCCGCAGCGATAAAACGCGGCCTCCCCGATGCGGCGAAGGCAAAATGATGACAACTGCTCTAGATCATCCGGCCTTAGATGGCCCGGGCCGCATCCCGCGTGCAGACCATCTCCTCATCGCCGAAATGGTAGAACCCGGCTCGCGCGTTCTCGACATCGGTTGCGGCGACGGCGCCCTCCTGCATCTTCTCGCTGGCACCAAGGCCGTCGATGGCCGCGGCATCGAACTCGCCCCCGACAAGGTCAAGACATGCGTCTCCCACGGCCTCTCCGTCATCATGGGTGATGCCGACAGCGACCTTGCCGACTACCCGGACCAGGCCTTCGACTATGCCATTCTTTCGTTGACGATACAGGCGACCCGGGAGCCCAAGAATGTGCTTGAAAACCTGTTGCGTATCGGCCGGCAGGCGATCGTTTCGTTTCCAAATTTCGGCCACTGGCGCATCCGCGCGCAGCTCCTACTGACTGGCCGCATGCCCATCACCGAAAGCCTGCCCGAGACCTGGTATGCAACGCCAGACGCACATCTCTGCACCATCAAGGACTTCGTCGATCTGGTAAACCATGTAGATGCTGAGGTGCAGGAAGCTGTGGCCTTCAACAGCAAAGGCAAGCGCCTCCCGATCAACAAATCACTTTCGCTACAAAACCTGCTGGGAGAAAAGGCCGTCTTTCGCCTCGCCCGTCGCACAGACGGCGCTCAGTAGCGGTCGCGACACGTTTCCAAAGCGTCACTTGCCTCTCGCTCGACGATCTCGCTCTCGCGCCGAACTGGCACCAGATCGCGCAATACGCGCGTTCTGTAGGCCTTGCCGATCGGCGCAATCAGCTCTTTCTTGGCTTCAACAATCGTCACACCCGCGATCCACGACGGGAGCCGCTTACCAACCCGCTCCCACGCCGTAGCAGACTCCACCAAAAACCGTCGGTCAATCGGCGGAAAATAAAGTGCTCCGTCCCATCCGACCGGCGTAAATAGCGATTGCACCAAGAGATGCTCGAGCTGCGAGCGGCTATAGGGCCGGCCCTGCCCGAAAGGCGTAGTATCCAGACGCGCCCACACGCCGCGCCGGTTCGGCACAACGAGAAGCAGACGCCCCTCTGGCGCAAGCACGCGCCACATCTCGCGCAGCAGTGCTTCCGCCCGGCCGGCAACCTCAAGACAATGCACGGCCATGATGCGATCAACAGAATTGTCAGCGAGCGGCAACCGGTCCTCCTCGACCAGCGACGTGAGCACGGGGCCCGCCCGCGGCCAGACAAGCGCCCCCTGTGCCTCGGGCATCAGCGCGCCGAGCCGCGTCACCTCGCTCCGAAACGACCCCAGAAAAGGCGTCGCAAAGCCGAGCCCCATCAGCGTCCCGCCCTTCATACCGCGCCAGCGGGACCGGATTCGACGCGACAGCAACCGGCGCGCAACATGACCAAGTGGCGTCGCGTAAAAGTCTCGCAATGTTGCTACATCAAACTGCATCGACCCCCTTGGCCTTGCTGTTAAGACACAAGCAAGGCATCATGACCCGCGCCGCACATTTCGCCTAGTCCACATTCAACGAGTGCACGTTGAAAAGGCAAAGTGGCACAGTTAGGCTGTCATTGTCATCGCAACACCAAAGCCGTCCAAATCGGGGCCCATGCCGACGCTCGAAATCCACCAGTTCCCCTGCCTCAAAGACAATTACGGCGTACTTGTGCACGAGGCCGAAGCAGGCCTTACCGCATCGATCGATGCACCCGACGCCGACGCCGTAAAGGCCGAACTTGCCAAAAAAGGTTGGCAGCTCACACATATCCTCGTGACCCATCATCACGCGGATCACACGGCCGGCATTCCCGCATTAAAGGCCGAACAGGACTGCATCGTCATCGGGCCCAAGGCGGAAGCAGACCGCATTCCCGTTATCGATCAGGCCGTCGGCGAAGGCGACACAATCGAATTTGGCAACACCCGCGTTAAGGTCTTGGACACGCCAGGGCACACCCTCGGACACATCAGCTATTGGATCCCGGAAGAGGCCGTCGCCTTTGTGGGCGACACACTCTTTGCCATGGGATGCGGACGTGTCCTTGAAGGCGATCACGAGATGATGTGGCAGTCTCTCAAGAAAATCTCCGTACTCCCGCCCGAGACGGAGATCTATTGCGGACATGAGTATACCTTGGCCAATGCGCAGTTCGGTCTCACGATTGAGCCCGAAAATGACGCACTGAAAGAGCGCGCACAGTCCGTCGAGCAAGCCCGCGCTGCAGGAAAACCGACGCTTCCGACCAAATTGTCAGAGGAACTCCGCACAAACGTCTTCCTGCGACCCCACGTTACGGCCATCCGCAAGCATCTGAAAACGCGTTTCGAAGCGGATTGGCGTGTATTTGGAGAAATTCGCGAACGGAAAAACAAGGCGTGAGCACCATCGACCAAACCAGCGATGCCGACGAGATCATCCGCCGTCTCGAACTTGAGCCACACCCCGAAGGCGGCTTCTTCCGCGAAACATTTCGCGACACGGCAACCGACGCGTCCGGACGGGCGCGCTCAACGGCCATTTACTTCCTCCTAAAGGGAGGCCAGGTCTCGCGATGGCACAAGGTCGACGCGGTCGAGGTCTGGCACTGGTATGCAGGTGCGCCCCTCGAACTTGTCATCGCAGCACCGGGGGAATCGGCAACAACCATCAACGTCGGCCCCGACATTCAATCTGGAGCGCGCCCGCAAGCGGTGGTACCGGCCGGCCACTGGCAACAGGCCCGCGCCTTGGGCGCCTGGACACTGGTTGGCTGTACGGTCGCACCGGGTTTTGAATTCGCCGGATTTGAGCTTGCACCTCAGGACTTTAGGCCGGGTGCCAGAAATGAGACCTAGTCGAGCGAATGTCGATTCCGCCCCCACTGAGGCGCCACCGTTGGTTTTCCACCACTAAATACATCGACCATTCGCGCATAACCATATGAAATACATCATATAAAATGTCAGCGTCCGTGCTGATACCTCCCTGTCCTTGCCGCCCCTTTGCGACTCACAGAAGAGTGGCTCGAAATAACAAAGCGGCTGACGGGGGTTGCCTAACATGAAGGCCCAGTCTTCGGGATCCATTCTGACTGCGGTGTTTGTCGACTACGACAACATCTATCTGTCCCTAAAACGAAAAAGCGAGGAGGCAGCCAAGCGGTTCGCCAAGGACTCAGCACTTTGGCTGCGTGAAATCGAGTTGGGGCGGATCATCACCCCCACCAACACACCGGCACTCGAAACCGAACGCCGCATTGTCCTCAACCGATGCTACGGCAATCCGGTTCCGCGCCGCAATGCCTCCGACAACTCCACGGACATGAACTCGTTCCCGTTCATCCGTCATCATTTCCTGCGCGCCGGTTTTGAGGTCGTCGATTGCCCACCACTCACGGCCCAGCTCAAAAACTCAGCCGATATCCGCATGGTTATGGATGTACGTGACCTCCTCGGTCACGAGACACGCTTCGAAGAGTTTATTCTGCTGTCGGGAGACGCCGACTTTACGCCAGTCTTGCACCGCTTGAGGGCCCACGCCCGGCGCACGGTAGTCTACGCCAACGATCACACCGCAACACCATACACGGCGCTGAGTGACGGCGAGGTACGTGAGCAGGATCTCATCACACTTCTGCTTGAAGGCGAGCTATCACAGCAGACGGAAACGGCCGCACCTTCAACCAATCCGTCATCAGCCGAGCTTGACGTCATGCGCCGCGACGTCGTCGCCGAGGTGGTCAGCACCGTACGCGCCGCCGGCCAGCCACTACCCCTCGAAGTGCTCGCCGACAGAGCCGTCCGCGTTCTCGGACACGACCGTACCGTCGGGTCGTCCTGGGGTGGCGCGGGCAGCTTCCGCGATCTCCTGGCCAAGACACTTCCGAGCGATATCCGCCTCAACGATCAGGCGCCCTACTTCGTCTTTGATGCCAGCCGTCAAATCACAGCACCGTCGGCACAGACGCCCGCACCACAGCCACCGGCCCAGGAGCAACGCCGGGCTTACGAGCCGACACGTGAACCGCGCCTTGAGCAGCGGCCGCAAACACCGCAACAGCCGGTGCCTCCCGCGGCACAGCAGACCGGCGGTTACACAAACCCCGTTCAGCAGCAACCGGCGGCAGCTGCATACCAGCAGCCAGCACCGCAAAGCCAGGCTCCGGTACCTCAGACACCCCCTCAGCAGACGCCAGCGCAACACGGCGCCTATCCGCCGCGCCAAGAGACGCCAGCACCCGCGCCGCAACAGCAGCAACAAGCGCGCGGGACGGACACCAATTCGCACATCCGCCAGTCGATCGCCCGCATTCACGAGGCCTGCCAAGCGCCACCGCTTGCTCCGCCCGAGTACCGCGCCCTGTTCGAGGTAATGGCCGACGAGATCAACGCCAACAACCTCGCCGGCTCGCAGACGCTCATCAATATCGTGCAGCGCGCACGCGACATCGGCGTCGAGATCCGCCGCGATGATGTGCGCTTCGTACTCGAAGTCGTGAGCGAACCCGACCCCTGGTTCGAGCAGGGTGCCTCAGCCAACCTGTTCGCCAGCCGCTTCCGCAATTTCGTGGTCGCACGTTGCCGCAGCCAGGGGCTCACGCTATCGTCCGACGAGCTCGATCTTGTCGACGCTTGGTTCGGGGGCTCGCCGGCACCCGCGCAACACCAGGCGCCAACACAAGCCGGCGCACCCCAGCCCCAATACCAACCTCAGACTCAATCCGCACCGGCCGCACAACAGCAAACGGCCGCAGCGGGCGGTAGTGGCGGGCGCTGGTGGAGCCTCGATGAAGGACGCAATTCTATGGCCGGTACCCATGCCGACCCGCAGGACGAGGAATTCCCACGCATCATTCGTTCGCGGTTGCGTGGATAGAGAGAGAAGCAGCAATCTGAAGAATGGGCACTCCTTGGGCTGATGCGGACATCACCGCATTGGCCCTTTTTTTGGGAGAATAAGTGCGCACCAGGACGAACCCCGAAACGCGACAAGCGCCGGGGCAATCCCAAACAGTCTTGTCAAAGAGCATGTCCCCACCAGGGGATAGAGCGGTGACGCCTCGTACAAGAAAAGATAGATGCGGCCTTCACCGCTCTAGCTCTTATCACTCACGGCTGTTCCTCGCTTGCGCTCGGGCCTGCGTGGGCGCGGCGCACTGGCGCCGGGGCGCGCTTGCGGCCTTACTCGTGCGTCCAACTCTAACCCGGCGCTTCCGGCCGGCTCCGCGCTCGCGCCGAAGGCGCACGAGCCGGCTTCGCCGGCTTTGGCCCATTCGGGCCGGGGCCGGAGTCGGAAGCGCAATCAAGAAAGCGGGTGGGGGCCCTTTTCAGACCGTTGGCATACCATCCCTGCCGCGCATCGTTACGGCAGTTGGATTGTGAGTTGCCTCACAACCGGCAGCGGCCCCCATGACCACTGATGGGGCATGGCGTATCCGGCACGCTCCCCTCCGCACTCAAGATCCCAGCTCGAGCTTGAGCCCTGCGTGGCGGCGGGATCGGGGAAGTATGAAGTGGGTTCTGGGAGCGGGGATAAGATTCTTGGAATAGAGCGTTAAGCCCCTCCCCCGGGTGGGGAGGGGTTGGGGTGGGGGGAGTGCGTCACGCGTTGCCGTCTTAGGTCCGCGCTCAAATCAGCACTGCGGTAAGCGTCGTGCCCGCATTCTGATTGTCGCGGTGGAGGTACCTTGGATCCCGGCATTGAATGCCGGGATGACATCAAAAGGGGTGCGAGAAAAGGGGTGCGAGAACGCCATGTTTGTCGCAGCGGTGGCGGAAAACACAACTGTCATCCCGGGGCTTGACCCCGGGATCCAGGGTTCAACGGGCCCAGGATTCAACGGGACAAGACACGCACCATTTTGCATCTTCAATCGACCGCCTGTCTCATCACCCCACCCCTTGTCTTTTCACCCCACCCCTTGCCCCTCCCCATCGAGGGGAGGGGAATGTGCAGAGTGCGGCACCATAGGCGCAACTACGTGCGGCGGGATCGAGGAGGTATGGGGGAGGTTTTGGAAACGGGGATTAGTTTTTCACGGAAGCGGCGTCCCCAACATGTATGAAAACCGCAAGGCGACCACACACCATCTCTGATGTACTTCACTCCGATCGCGAGATGATTTTTCCATCAGGATGAAAAGCGTGAAACACGAAGGCAAACGTGACGTCGTAAGGCACATCCTGCAGCTGGTCATCAGAACCAACCTTCTGGGCGATCACGTTACCGACATCCCGCCCACCTGATACGGTGTGATAATCGAGAGCGGACGCCTGCCCCTTGCTCCAGCTCAACGTCACGTCGCCAATCGAAAGACGCCCGACCGCACGCAGGTGCGCCAACGTAACCGCTGTTACCGGTTTGGCATCGCGAATGCTCACGACCCGAACCATCGGATGAATGCCCGTTGGCATATCCCCGCGATACAAGAAGGGGATGCTGCTCGTATCATAGCCCTCATAAGGATTCCGGCCGTACGCACGCAGATTCGGATCGTTGGGAATGAGCACACGGGCTTTGGGATACCGGGCCCTAAATGACCCAAACGATTCCAAGCGCGAAGCAATGAAACTCAGCTTCAATCCCGTGAGCGCGCCGATGATCGCTTTACCGGAGAACTGCTGCCACCAGCTCTCCGTCTGACGGTCATACATCACGAGATCAGATTTTCTAAGTTTGCCGGTCGTGCCAAACGTCAAAATCCCCTCTGTTGTCCGTCTGTCAAAGACGATCGCGGCGTTGCAGAGCGGGCAATAGGTGATGGCAACAGGAACGCCACCAACGGTGTCATTGACAATCTCATGCCACATAAGAAGCCGGATAGGATACGCGCGCGCATCGCCGCTGATCTCAATCGCAATCACCGCTTCTTGAGGTTTGGTCCGCTGCTCATTGGCGATTGGCTGAAATCTGGGATCATCAATCGGCGGAATCCCATCCTTCCCAGGACCACCGGATATAATTTCGTCCCAAGAAACGAGAGTCTTTGAGAAATCGGTGCGATCCCAGCCTTCCGCCCGCCAGTGTGCCGGCTCAGCCAGTGACGAACGAGCGGCCGCAACTGCCGTCACGAAAACGCAGAGCATGGCAACCCATCTCATCTGCGCAGACACGATGCTCAACATCTTCAGCTTGCAATCACGGTCGTCATACCGGCCCACCGCGTGGCGGCATTACAGCGCTGCACGTGCGCTGCTACGCTAAGCCCAGGCACACCGCGCGCTCACACAATGGGATACGATTCACGCGTGTGTTGCGTTTCGCGCCTCTTCGCAAGCGAAAGAATAATGTGGGTCTTTCGAAGGTTCACAATTCGAGCGAAATAACCAGCAGACAACGAAGAAACAAACATACTGGTATCATTCGCGAAATCGTAAAAACGGCTGTAAAATTGGACAACGGATTTGCAGCGCAGCATTCATATCGAAGATGCTTTTGTTCAACGGACACAACAACTTATAAGGTTAATGTGAGATTTCATAAAGATATGGCAACCCATTGTTTTTGATTGTATAAATGGAGTTACGCGGATCGAAACGAACTCTGCGTTTGGGGAGGATTATATGGACGTCATCAACACGATTAAGTCCTGGATTTCAGCGCTGATTGAAATCGGACTTTTGCTGCTCGCGCTCGCGATTGTTGCATCACTGCTTGCCGGTGACGCGGTTCCGTTCTTCGGAGACGTCGTCGCCAATATCACGGGCCTCGTAAAGCAGCTCGGCGATAGCGGCCTTGTAGGCCTGATCGCGCTTGGCATTATCCTTTGGCTGTTCTCCAATCGCGCGTGAACCCGCACTGGCAACACCAAGCAGCCACATAACTCTCTAAGTAGGTCTGTGACGTGAGAAGCGTTCTAGATCAAATCATCGATGCTGGCTGGCTAGCCGCGAAAGCGGGCTTGCTCGTGGTCATCCTCTGCCTTCTGCTCAGCCTTATCCTAGGGCCGGCTGCAGGGACGTTCGTGACCGCCGTTGCCTTCAACACGAACTCATTCTTGCAAGGGCTACCCGCCGGGACCATCGTTGGCCTGGCAGCGGTGGTCCTTGCATATGAGCTATTGAAGTCATCGCGCAACGGCTAGCAGCGAGTTTCTGAAACTCTTGGACAAGGCTACACTTCGCCGAGTGTAAAGCCTTGCGCCATGTACTTGCGCCATTTATCGGCCTCAAGCGCCGCCCCTGATCATCACGGATCTGATTAGGCAGCCCTTGCTTTTGCTTCACCACGGCCAGGGTATGAGCATGGCAACCTTCTTGCGATACTCGCGATAGGTGTCGCCAAACACGGCTACCAGATCGCGCTCTTCAAGCGTCGCTCCGATCAAGATGTAACCGGTCGTTGAAACCGAAAACAACAGGTGCCCAACCGTCATGACGGGCGCCGCCCAAAACACGAACAGCAGCCCGAAATAAATGGGATGCCGGACAACTTTGTAAAGAAACGGCGTCTTAAATTCCGGTGCCTCCGGTGCGTTACCGGACCAATTCTGAAAGACTTGCTTGAGGCCGAAGAGATCCCAATGATTGATCAAAAACGTGCTTCCAACAACAATCGCCCACCCCAGGAAATAAAGCGCCCAGATCACAAAAACAGCTACGTCATTTTCGACCCGCCAAACTTCATCCGACATCGGCCGCCATTGCCAAAACAGCAGCCAGAGAATGAGGCCGCTTAACAACACATAGACGCTACGTTCCGCGGCCACTGGAATGAACTCCGTCCACTGGGACTTGAAAGCTGGTCGCGCCATAACGCTGTGTTGAACCGCAAACAATCCGAGCAGCAGGACATTGACGAGAAGAGCTTCACCGATCGGCGGCGCCACGCCGCTATCGATGGTCTTTGGAACGTAGAGGTTGCCAATAAACCCGATCGCATAGACAAGGCTCGCCAGCGCAATGAAATAAGAAACCAACCCAAATACGAGAATGACGAGACGACCCATGGGTGACCTCCATTCGTTTGTGGGTTCGAGGCAGGCCTGAGCGTTCTTATACGCGCCGCGAGCCTAACACTCGATTGCACGAGCGGCCAAGACCCCTGCCGCACGCCGAGGACGCACAACAGCGGTCTACGGTCGCCAACAACAAAAGAAGAGGGCGGCGCGGCCTCGTTGGCCCCACCGCCCTCAATTGCATGACGTGTTGAATTCTGGCCCGATTAGCCGCGGCCGAGAACCGCAATCGAAACCGGCACAACGCCGGCACCCTTCATGCCGATAACACCGGCAGCCCGCGACGACAGGTCAATCACACGGCCTTTCACGTAGGGTCCACGATCGTTGATGGTGACCGTCACCGAGCGACCGTTTCGCTTGTTGGTCACGCGCACCTTGGTGCCGAACGGTAGCGTCTTATGCGCAGCCGTAAGAGCGTTCGGATTGAACCAGCCGCCGGAAGCCACACGCTGCGGCTGCCAGTAGTACGACGCCAGCCCGCTGTAGCCACCGCCATAGGACGACGTGATGGAACGCTTTTTCTTGTACTTGTATGCCGAGCGCTTCTTGGCCTTTGTCCGCTTGACGTAGCCGTATTTACGGACAGCAGGCTTGGATTTAACGCACGACGCAGGCGGCCCCATGCATTCCCAATGCGTACGTGCCTGAACCGGCGCAGCCTGAAGCACGCTCAAAGTCAAAGCTGCTAAAGCAGCACAAATGAACTGACGCATGTCTTCTCTTCTCCAATTCGCCGGCGACATCCGCTCAAGCCGCATCCCCATGCCAGTGCCGGGAGGAATAGTCGTCTCCCGGTGTGAACCTTCTTTTCTGTTGTTGGTCCCGGCTGGGCCTTTTGGTGGGTTTGGTCCGAAATGATTGAACCTGAGCTCAGCACCAGAACGTGCATTGTCACCGAACACTCTTATGGGAAGACCTCCCGCCTTCCCGTTCTGGCGGCCGATCCCAAACACCAGCTATTTGTGGCGGTCAATCGCGCGATTTGAACATCGGTCAAGTGCGGTAGCGCCAAGCACTTGAAAATACGCACACTTTGCAATTATTGGCGCAAGCAATGCGCGACGGCAGGTCGCAGATATTCCGTCTTAGGCACAAATTCTAGGCGTCTGATATTGCGGCAAAAAAGTGACTGATCTTCAAGCCTTTGAAACATGCGTGGCCACGTAGAAATTGAAAGTTGCAGCTGTCAGGCGCGCGATCCGAAACTTTCATGCTAGCCACGGCTGGATTGTTGCACCCACGCCGTCTACCAACGCACCCACCGAAACCAACAGCACACACCGCTGACACCCTCCAAGATCTGGACCCGCACTCCATGATGCGCGCGCACGAACGCCCCCCGTTTTCAGAAGCGCTCGGCGCCTGGACAAAAATCGGCTTGCTCTCCTTTGGTGGGCCCGCCGGCCAAATCGCGATGATGCACAAAGTGCTCGTTGACGAAAAACGATGGCTCAGCGAGCGGAATTTCTTGTCTGCTCTCAATTTCTGCATGTTGCTACCAGGCCCGGAAGCCATGCAGCTTGCGACCTATTCCGGTTGGCGTCTGCATGGCATCAGGGGTGGGCTGGCAGCCGGACTGCTCTTCGTCCTGCCGGGTGCAGCATTGATGCTGGCCCTCGCACTTGGCTACGCGGCCTACGGTTCATTGCCTATAGCGGAAGCGTTGTTCGTCGGCGTCAAGGCTGCCGTACTCGCCATCGTCGTCGAGGCCCTTTTGCGCATTGCCGGCCGCGCCCTGAAGAACACTGTGGATTGGCTCATTGCTGCGGCGGCGTTCGCCGGCATTTTCTTTCTAGCCGTCCCGTTTCCAGTCATCATTCTTGCCGCCGCAATTTTCGGATACATTCGCGCACCATCTCAAGTACCGGAAACGACGCCTCACGCCGCGATCTCACCTGCTGCGACCGCACGAACGATCGGGTTTTGGCTCAGCATTTGGGTCATGCCGCTTCTCTGTGTTGCCGCGATTTTCGGACCGGACCATGTGCTGTCGCAGATTGCCTGGTTCTTCTCAAAGCTTGCCGTCGTGACCTTTGGGGGTGCCTATGCCGTGCTCGCCTACATGGCTCAGGATGCCGTGCAGTTCTACGGCTGGCTGACGCCCGGCGAAATGCTCGACGCATTAGGACTTGCCGAAACGACACCGGGCCCGCTCATTCTTGTCACCGAGTTCGTGTCGACGCTGGCCGCCTGGCGCCACGGCGGCGGCGTACCGGTCCTGATGGGAATCTTGGGCGCCGCCGTCTCGTTGTGGGCAACCTTTGCCCCCTGCTTCCTTTTCATCTTCGCAAGCGCGCCTTACATCGAACGCCTCAACGCCGAGCCACACCTGAGATCGGCGCTGGCTGCGATCACAGCCGCCGTCGTGGGCGTCGTGCTCAACCTCACCGTATGGCTGATGCTGCACGTACTGTTCGCCAACGTCGAAGCCAGAACGATGGGCCCAATCCGGATGCACGTCCCGGACCTCGCCAGCCTGCAGCTGGACGCAGCCGTCCTTTCCGCCGCCGCCTTCCTATTGGTTTTTGCCGTCCGAAGCGGCATCGTCGCGACACTCGGCATCTGCGGCGCAGCTGCACTCATCTGGCGCAGTCTTGGCTGAGACACGC
The DNA here is from genome assembly GCA_965222835.1 of Hyphomicrobium sp. Taxonomy (GTDB): domain Bacteria; phylum Pseudomonadota; class Alphaproteobacteria; order Rhizobiales; family Hyphomicrobiaceae; genus CBDCUQ01. Next base: position 185,240 of record CBDCUQ010000004.1, on the reverse strand, counting down.
GCCTGGAACCGCACACGATCACACCCGGGACTTGCAGTGCCGTTGCATCCAGCCGCCGCCTCCCAAAGACCTAACCCCCGCCGAGCCGCTTGCGCGTCAGCTTCTTGGCCAGCTCGACGCCTGGCTGATCGAAGGGATCAAGGCCCAGAAGCCGGCCGGCAAGGATGGTTTCCAGCATGAAGTGCATCAAGAGCGCGCCCATGACATGCTCATCAAGGACATCAACGTCGAATGTTCTCACAGGACGTCCAGCCTTAATGAGCGCCGCCTCGATGGCATGGGATTGTGCATCGACAAGATCGCCGATGTGTTTGCCCCCCAGCACGTCCGACCCAGCGCGTTCTGCCAAGTCCGCATCGATGAGCGGTCCTAACCCCTTTGTCGCCGTACGCACAATGGTAATCGCAACCTCCTTCGGGCCATCCATAAAGAGTTGCAGCTGACTGTGTTGATCAACAGGTCCCAGCGCCGGAAGGGGTGTCGTCCCTTCCCCTTTCTTGCCGAGGCTCTCGGCCCACAGCTGAACGAACCACTCGGCGAATTTCGCCAGCCGGTCCGCATAAGGCATCATGACGACGGTTCGAATGCCGCGAAGTTTGGAGAGTGCGACCAAGGTAGCGGCCCCAATCGCAGGTGCAAAGTCCTCGGGCTTCGACGTCCTGAGCATAGCGTCGACAACAGTGGCTGCCCCCGCGCGTAACGCCTTGGCGTCGAGCCCGCGCGCCAAAGCCGGAAGCAATCCCACATTCGTAAGACATGAAAAGCGGCCGCCAATTCCGGTGTGGTGATCCAGCATCGGAATGCCAAGACTGTCAAAGAGCACGCGTAAACCGTTTGGCTTTCCAACGGCAGCCGGCTCGGTGATACCGAGAAACAGCTGCGGGATACGGTGCGCGAGCCCGGCATCTTTAACCGCCGAAAGCGCCGTGATGACTTGCGCCAAAGTCTCCGCAGTTCCACCTGATTTTGAAATCACAACAAAACGCACGGACGGAAGATCCATCTGCAATAAGCCCTGTTGTGTGAGCGGATCGAGATTGTCAAAAAAGCGAATACGCGGGCGTTGTCGCTGCGCGGCCGAGGCCCCACCTGGTATGTTCCAGCCCGCAATCTGCGCTAAGGCCTGACCACCAAGCCCCGAACCACCCGTACCGAAAAAGTAAATGCTGCTGGCCCCAACCGACAATCGGCGCAGCGCCCCGGCAGCCGCATCAATATCGGCCTGCTCTGCCAGAATATTGAGGAGCGGCAGACTGCCATCTTCATGCGCAGCCCGTAGTGCATCGAGATGCGGAGCAATTCCTTCAACCCAAAGTGAAAGCTCCTCCGCGGTCAATCCGTCCGCGCCAATAGCACGCTCCAGACACCCCGCAACGGATTGCCTGTAGGGTCGCCCACTTCTTGATACGTTGCCGGCCTTGACTGTCATGCCCGTCATGCTCCCCGCTCCCCAAGGGCAAACGGGCTCTCCCATGACCATGATGTCTGGTCAAGTTCTGAGAAGAGATATCCCGGGCGCACCCTCTTGGCCAGCGCCTTTGGACGAACGGAAAATGCCAACCCGACCGGTGCTACCGGGCGCTCTTCGAATGGGTCCCGGGCGGCCTCAGCCCTTACTTGCCGCCGCTGTTGGCGGACGGCCGACCACCGTCACGATAAGGTTGGAGGCATCAAACAATCTCTTGGCGACGCGCTTGGCATCCTCCATCGTGATTGCATTGATCATTTCGTTGCGATTTTCGATGTAATCGGGCCCGAAGCCTTCCTCAAACAGTCCCAAGAGCTGGCTGGCGATCTTGACGTTGCTGTCAAAGCGCAATGCATAGGAACCGGTCAGATAGCTCTTCGCATCCGCGAGCTCCTGCTCGTCCGGTCCGCCATCCGCAATCCGTTTCAATTCCGAGCGAATGATCTCGAGCGACTTCGGCATGGCCTCAGTTTTGGTGGCAACAAATCCTGTGAAAATGGAAGTGTGCCGGAACGGCTGAATATAACTGAAGACGGAATAGGCAAGCCCGCGCTTTTCACGCACCTCCTCCATCAGACGCGACGCAAAACCACCTCCGCCGACCAGCTGATTCAACACGAATGCAGTAATGAAATCCGGATCCTTTCGAGCCATCGCACCAAAGCCGAACACGGCAACGGATTGCGGAATATCCATTTCGATGAATTTCTCGAGCCCCCCCATTGCCGGTTTGGTCTTGTCAACGGGAGCGAGTTCGGCGTCAGCAGGAAGTCCGCCGAATACGGTATCGATGAGCTTGCCGAGCTCGTCTTGTGTGATATCGCCAACGGCCACGACCTTGAGATTTGAGCGCGCAAACACCCGTCGCCGATAGTTTTCAAGGTCATCCTGCGTAATGGCGGCGACACTGGCTTCCGTACCTTGTGACGGGCGCGCGTAGTTATGCCCTTCGAATGCAGCCGCATACCACGCCTTAGCCGCCACCTTTTCCGGATTCCGCGCCGCATAGATCAGATTCGCGATGAGCTGCTTGCGGATGCGCTCAACCGCATCCACGTCGAAACGCGGCTTGTTAATGGCCAAGGTGAGAAGCTCAACAGCCTCGTCCCGATTTGCAGTAAGCGTTTCGAAATTCCCATAGAACGCGTCGCGGCTGTCCTCATAGCTCATGCGCATGGCTATCGTCTCCATGCGCTCTTGGAACGCGCCGGAGTCTAAGTCTCCCGCACCCTCGTCCAGCATCGCCGTCAGGAAGTTGGCAAGCCCCTCCTTGCCAGCAGGGTCCTGAGCATTCCCGCCTTCGAATGAGAACTTAAGCGCCATCAGAGGATTCGAATGATCCTCCACCAGCCAAGCCTCAATTCCGCCGGGACTTTTGAAAGTTTTGATCTGCATGGCGTGAGCGGACCCGGAAAGTGTAACAATTAGGAACAGCATGAGCACGGCGAATGAAGCCGCCATGTCGATGCGGGCGAGACGCTGCGCGGTACGGCGAACGAAGGTCATGTAATCATCCAATCTCACGTCCGACCGCTGCCGGCCACATCATTCGACTTCGAGTTCTCGGAGGGAATGAGCAGCCCCGTAACCGAGCGGCGAATATCGAGATACTGCCCGGCCACGCGTTTGACATCATCGAGCGTGACCTTGGCAACATTGTCTGGCCATGCCTGGACCTGAGCCACAGTGCGTCCCAGCGCCAAGCCCCAGCCAAAGCGGCGCGCCAGCGTCGACTGGCTGTCGTTGTCATAAATATATTCAGCGATAAGGTTGTTCTTGGCACGTTCCAGCTCGGCGGACGTAACACCCTTCTCGGCAACGTCATCCAAGACCGCATCGAGGGCGCCTTCAATCTTCTCGAGCGGCGTGCCGTCATTGGCAATGACGTAGAGACCGAGCTTACCGCCGTCGAGACCCGCCCCGAAATAGTTGCCGCCCGCGGTCGACGCGAGCTTCTGATCGACAACAAGCGACTTGTAGATTCTGCTGGTCGGACCGTCCGCCAAGATCTTCATCATCACATCAAGCGCCTCGGCTTCCCCCGGTTCCGCGGTGGTGTAAGCGGGCACCACGTAATCACGATGCAATGAGGCATTGCCGGCACGCGGATCCTCCAACCGGACACGGCGCGGCGCACGCTGTGGCGGATCCTGCGGCCGCGGTTCTCTCAAGGTCTTTGGATTGGCCGGAAGCTTGCCGTAAGTCTTTTCCGCAAGCGCTTTGACCTCATCCGAAGTGACATCACCAGCCACAACGAGAATGGCGTTATTCGGCGCGTAGTAGCGCTCATAGAATTCGAGCGCATCCTTTTGCGACAGCTTGGCCATCTCATGCTGCCAGCCGATGACGGGAATGCCATACGGGTGGGAATAATAGAGCGTCGCATCCATCTGCTCATCGAGGATGGCGCCGGGGCTGTTTTCGATGCGCGAGCGCCGCTCCTCGAGAATGACATTGCGTTCCGTGAGCACTTCCTTCTCGGTAAGCCGCAAGTTCACCATGCGGTCGGCTTCCATCTCCATGACGACACCGAGCTTGTCCTTGGCGATACGCTGAAAATAGCTGGTGACGTCATGGCCCGTGAACGCATTGTCCTGACCACCGAGTTTGGCCACAATCTTCGAAAACTCGCCCATCGGAATCTTGTCCGTGGACTTGAACATCAAGTGTTCGAGAAAGTGCGCAATGCCGGACACGCCGCGCGGTTCGTCGGCCCCGCCAACCTTGTACCAAACCATGTGCGTCACGACAGGCGCTCGATGATCCGGGATAACAACCACCTGCATGCCATTTGCAAGTCGAAACTCGGATACGTCAGCCGCACCTGCATGTGAGGACGAAGAAGCGGCAAGGGTCGATGCAAGCATGATGATGGCCAAGAAAAGTTGTGCGATCGGGCGCGGGCAGGGCAAACGCGTCATTTGTAAATCGGGCTCCCGGCAGGCGCATTTGGAGTCGACATCCGGCGGCAAGAACCGGACGGCCTCGAAATGCTGCATCCATCGAGACGAGATGAGCAGACGAAGCCTAGAGTACGATGTCGGCGCTGTGCGGATGGAAGTCAAATGACAAGCCGTTCATATCCCCGTGCACGCAGGAAAAACGGCCGTTCCGGACAAGAATGCAAGCCCTCTATATGAAGCCTAGAGCGGCACCTATGGTTAGGATCCGCTATGCAGGTCTATTGCTTCTGCTTGAAAGCGTTGAGAAGCGACTTGCGGCAGGGACCCAGAGGACCTTCGACGAGACTGGCGGCACCATCTACATGTTCCAGGTTTGGGTTGTAGTGCTTCTCGCAGTATTCGGCCTGTTGCTTCTGCAGCTCCGCCTGGCTGAGTTCGTACTTCTTGTCAGGATCGTCGAGCGCATCCACGCTCGCGGTTGCGAACTGGGATCCAGGCTGTGCCCCCGGTGGCGGAAGACGTTCCAGATTAGGCGGAACGATAAGACCGGTCCTGTTCGCCATCTTGGGCTCGGGGGCCTTCGTCTTATTGTTGATGCCCAGCGCATCGAATACGCCGCCATTCAGCTCGACGTCGTCCATCGAGCAGCCCGCCAGTGCGCCGGCAAAGACCACCACTGCAGCCAAGTAAACCGCCGAAGCCAAGCTATTGAAGCCCTTCATCCCGTCCCATCTCCGCTGCGCCGCTGCACCCTCTAAAGCCACCCGAGGGTTCAACGCTAACATCCTCGGCTATAACGGCTTTGCGGCGTCATTGCGACTCGCGATGAAAGACTCATACAAGAGCCCGGCAACCCCCGCAACAATGGCCGCATCCGCAATGTTGAAGACGGCGGGCCAGTCAAATCCGAAGGCATGGGGCAGGAAATAGTCCGTAACCCCCCCGAAAAGCACCCGATCCACCGCATTTGCCACCGCCCCACCGATGATCAACCCGAGACTCCACGCCATAATCCGGTTGGAGGGGCCGTGCGCCAGCCACGCCCAAAGGGCCACCGCCGCCAAGATAGCGAACCCCGCGAGCCCTAACTGCCAGTTGTAGCTCGAAGAATCGAGCATGGAGAACGACACGCCCGTATTCCGCGCGAACTTGATGTCGAGGAACGGCAGGGCCGAATAGCGGCCCTTGCCCTCGATCCCGACGACGGCGAGCATCCACCACTTATGGGCCTGGTCAAGAACCGCCGTTACGGCAGCCACGACGAGCCCCAGCCCCGAAAAGGGGCCCCAGACCCAAGACGGTGATTTCGGGGGATATGCCTCACTCATCCCTTCCCTCTAGGCGAGGATCGGGGCCGAGAGCAAGCCGGGACGCGCCACAACGGCTCCAGAACAGCCCTCTAGAAACCTTGAGCCGTCCACACGATCCCTCAAGCAGCGTTCTATGGATCGAACACCAGCTTGGACTTGAGACGCGGTAGCACGAAATCAAGAAACGCGCGCAGCTTCTGCGGAACAAGTTTGCCGCTGGCGTGCACAAGATGCACGGGCTGCGGCACCGGCTCAAATTCCCGCATCAGTATGGCCAGCTTGCCGACCGCAAGAGCCTCCGAAACTTGATAGCAGAGAAGCCGCGTAATCCCGACGCCGGCAATCGCCGCATCGACAGCCGCTTCTGCTGTGCTCACCGACAGACGCGAGTGCACCGGATAACGTTCGATCCGACGACCGCGTTCAAATGTCCACTCGTTGGCGGCGTGCAAGGCAGTGAACGTGATGCAATCGTGTTCGGCAAGCTCACGCGGATGTTGCGGTATTCCGCATTTCGACAAATAGCCGGGACTTGCGCAAACAACATGGCGAATTTCTCCCGCCCTAATGGCCTTCAATCCACTATCTGGCAAGACGCCGATACGAACGGCCACATCACTGTGCTCTTGAACGAGATCGACAACGGTGTCGGCAAGCCGCAAATCGATGTCGATCTCAGGATAAGCCTTCAAGAACGCCACGATGATCGGCGCAACATAAAGCCGGCCGAATACGATCGGTGCCGTAACAGAGAGGCTGCCTTTCGGCACCGTGTATTCACCTGACGCAAGACGCTCCGCCTCGCGAATGTCTTCGAGGGCTTGTTGGCATCTTTCGAAGTAGCGCTGCCCCGTGTCTGTCAACTCCACTTTGCGGGTCGAACGCATAAGAAGCTGCACGCCGAGCTCGTTCTCAAGTTCGGACACCTTGCGGCTGACGGTTGCGAGCGGCATGCCGAGCTTGCGGGAGGCCGCGGAAAACCCGCCCGCGTCCACCACTGCAACAAACGTCGACATGGATTCAAAGCGGTCCATTTCATCTTCCAAATCTTGGAACGTAGAATTCCATTATTACTGGATACTCACAAAATTTGGAATGGTCTATGTCTCTGACGAACAGCCGAGAGCACTGGCCATGCAAGCAAGGATGGAGAAGATCATGAGCCTTATCAAGACGTTGTCATGGTTCGACTCCACAGCAAACCTTGCACGCTCTGTCAACAGAGGACAGGCCGGGCCGGCCTAACGCCCAAAACGCAAACTCAAGACCTGGAAAGGACACTTCGACATGATCACACGTAAATCTCTCATCGCATCGCTTGCACTTTCTGGCCTGTTGGCCGGCGGTGCCCTGACGCCGGCCTATGCCGTCGCCGAGGTCAACACCGTGCCCGGTTTGACGACGGCCGGCGCACCCTTGGCGCTTCACGGCTTCGATCCGGTGGCCTACTTCACCGCCGGCAAGCCCGTGCAAGGCGACGCCAAACTCGTCGCATCTCACAAGGGCGCCGCGTACTACTTCGCCAGCCAAAAGAACCTCGACACGTTCAAGGCCGATCCAGCGAAGTACGCACCCCAATTCGGTGGCTACTGCGCCTACGGCGTGTCGGTTGGCAAAAAGTTCGACGGCAACCCCAACTTCTGGAAGGTCGCCGGTGGCAAGCTGTACCTCAACCTCAATGCAGACATCGCCAATACGTTCGACAAGGATGTGAAAGGCGCGGTGACCAAGGCTGAGGCCCAATGGCCGAAGATTGAATCGAAATCACCGGCCGATCTCTAACCCCCGCGAAGCGGCTCATGCCTCCCCCGGCCGCTTCGGCACTGCCCTGCTCCGGATGATCCCCCCGTCCGCACCCACGGGCCTGGAGCAGGGTCTCTCAAACAATCAAACCCTGAGGAGTGTGCTGTTATGACCCCACGCTTTGTCACCAAAACTGTCCACGCCTATCTCGATTACCCCGTCGCGGTAAGCCTTATGGTGCTCCCCTTTGCACTCGGGCTTGGCACGTCCAGCCCGCTCGCACTCCATTTGGCTGTTGCAACAGGCATTGCCGCATTTGTGCTCACGCTATTGACCGACCACCATTTGGGCGTCGTCAGGATATTGCCCTATTGGCTACACGTCGCAGTCGATCGCCTCGTCGGGCTCGTCTTCATCGCCGCACCATTCGTGCTCGGTTTTGAAGGCCTCGACGCGTTCTTTTATTGGCTGAATGGAGCCGCTGTGCTCGCCGTCACGGTCCTCTTCAACGCACCGGAACAGGATGTGCTGGCGAACATGTCCTTCTAAAGTCAGCCTGATTCAAGTCGAAACCTACGCGCACTCTCCCGTTGTCATCCCGGCATTCAATGCCGGGATCCACGTTGCCTTGAGCGCGAGTGTCAGAATTTGGGCTGAGCTCAAACCGCACCCAACATCCCACCTGCTGCTGCCCTAAAGCATTAGCCGAAGATCCGATACCCGTTGGTCCGTGGATCCCGGGGTCAAGCCCCGGGATGACAACGGCGCCGGAAGGGGGAGTGGGCCAGCCAAGCGATTTAAGCAGCGGCGTACGTAACGCCGCTGCGTAAATGTTTTCGAACGATGAGACGCCGTCCCATTGCGCACTACGCCTTCTTGGCTTCCCACTCATGCACCGCCGCCGCATCGCGCGCCGAGATATCGGGATAAACAGGGTCGGTCCCCACATCGTTCGTAATGCGCCACGAGCGCGCACACTTCTTGCCCTCAGCAAGCTTTGGTACAATCCCAACGCCTTCGACGTCAGGCAATGTGAAGGCTCCCTTAGGTGCTGCCTTTCTCAGCAATGTCGCATCGCTGGTAATGGAGATCTCCGCGAGATCCACACCTTGCAGCGCTTCAAGCGCATCCGGATCGGTGACATAAACCTCCGGCGCCGCCTCAAGCGAGGAACCGATCCGCTTGGCGGCACGCTCAAGCTCCAGCGCCCCGGTCACGACGCGGCGCACGTCACGCACATGCTCCCATTTTTCGGCAAGCGCATCATCACGCCAGCTCTCCGGCACCTCCGGAAAAACTGCAAGATGTACCGAGCCGTCCTTTGACGGATAGCGGGCAAGCCAGGCTTCCTCGGCCGTAAACGAGAGGATTGGGGCCAGCCACACCGTAACGCAACCAAAGATCTGATCGATCACCGACAACGCCGCGCGCCGCTTCACGCTCGAATAAGCTTCACAATAAAGCGCATCTTTGCGGATGTCGAAATAGAACGCCGAAAGGTCGGTGTTGAGGAATTGCGCCAGCAGCGTCACCACACGGCGGTAGTCATAGATTCGATAGGCTTCACGAATATCCGCATCGAGCAGAACCAGCCGGTGCAACATCAGCCGTTCAAGCTCTGGCAGGTCTGCACGCGGCACGCGCATCGCCTTGTCGAAGTGCGCCAGCGCACCCAGCATCCAGCGCAGCGTGTTGCGCATCTTGCGATACGTTTCGACAAAGGTTTTCAGAATCTCCGGACCGATTTGAAGATCGTCCGAATAGTCGGACGCCGCCACCCAGAGACGCAGTATGTCGGCACCGGACTTTTGAATGACATCTTGCGGCGCCGTCACATTGCCCAGGGCCTTTGACATTTTATGGCCCTTCTCGTCCAAGACGAAACCATGCGTCAGGACAACATCGTAGGGCGCACGCCCACGCGTGCCGCAGCTTTCCAAAAGCGAGGAATGGAACCAGCCGCGGTGCTGATCCGAGCCTTCGAGATACATGACGCGGTCGCGGCCGCCGTCATGCACGCGATTGATACCGGCAAGACCGGGAAAAGTCTGTGGATCCTCAAACGTAAACGCGTGCGTTGAGCCGGAATCAAACCAGACGTCGAGCACATCCGTCACCTGCTCCCATTCGTCCAAATGGCTATCGGGAATGATACCCTTGAGAAAGCGCTCCTTGGCACCCTCTTCGAACCAGACGTCGGCACCATTTTCCGCGAACGCCGTCTCGATGCGCCGAATGAGCTCATCCGATTTTCCGAAGTCGGGACCGGGAATGATGTCGTCGGTTTCAATGTTGCGAAACACCGTAATCGGCACGCCCCAGGCGCGCTGACGCGACACCACCCAGTCCGGGCGGTTCTCGATCATGCCGTTAATTCGGTTCTCGCCCGCCGCCGGCACCCACTCCGTGCGCTTGATTTCATCCAGCGCAATCGTGCGCAAGGTCCTGCTATTGGGACTCACTTGTGCGCCGTGCACGGCCGGATCGCCGGGAGCCTTGTCGAGCGCAATGAACCATTGCGGCGTGTTGCGGAAGATAACCGGCTTCTTCGAGCGCCACGAATGCGGGTACTGATGCTTCAACCGCCCGCGTGCGATGATGTTGCCGGCCTCCACCAGCGCTTTGATGACGGCGTCATTGGCATCCCCCTTGCTGCCATTCTCTTTGAGAACGCGCTTGCCGGTAAAGCCAGGCGCATCCTTGGTCATCACACCATCGGCTTCAACGGTGAAGGGAATGGTGGTGTCGATCCCACGATCGTGCAGCGCTTTCTGGTTCTGCATCCAGATGATGTAGTCGTCTGCACCATGCCCGGGCGCCGTGTGCACGAAGCCTGTACCGGTATCCTCGGTGACGTGGTCGCCTTCGAGAAGGGGGACAGGAAAATCGTAACCGAGAGAGGCGAGGGGGTGCGCAGCTGTAATCTGCCTGAGTGCTGAACCATCGATTGCGCGCACGCGCGCATACTCTTCTACCTTTGCCGCCTTCATCACCTCAGCAGCCAGTTTGTCGGCAAGGATGAACCGATCGCCGACATCGGCCCAATTGCCTTCAGGAGCCTTGGTAACTTCAAAAATGCTGTAATCGATCTTGCTCGAAAAACTGATCGCTCGGTTGCCGGGAATCGTCCAGGGGGTCGTGGTCCAGATTACAATATCGCAATCAGTCAGCGACATATTTGCATCCGCACTCAGCCCGATTACGGTCTTAACCGGAAACTTCACCCAAACCTGATCGCTTTGGTAATCCTCGTACTCGACTTCGGCTTCAGCGAGCGCCGTCTTTTCGACGACACTCCACATCACCGGCTTCGAGCCGCGATAAAGAAGGCCCGCTTCGGCAAACCGCATCAGCTCACGCGCAATCGTGGCTTCCGCGCGAAACGCCATCGTCGAGTAAGGCTTGTCCCAGTCGCCGACAACGCCAAGCCGCTTGAACTCCTCACGCTGAACGCCAAGCCATTTGTCGGCAAACGCCCGGCACTCGGCGCGAAACTCATTGACCGCCACGTCGTCCTTGTTCTTGCCCTTGGCGCGATACTGCTCCTCGATCTTCCATTCGATGGGAAGGCCGTGACAGTCCCAGCCCGGCACATAGTTCGAGTCATAGCCGAGCATCTGCTGGCTCTTCACCACTAGGTCCTTAAGGATCTTGTTGAGCGCGTGCCCGATATGAATGTTGCCATTGGCATAGGGCGGCCCGTCGTGCAGCACGAATTTGTCCCGGCCTTGGGACGCCGCGCGCAGCTTGTCGTAAAGGCCGATTTCGTCCCAACGCGCCAAGAGCCGCGGCTCCAACTGCGGGAGGCCCGCGCGCATGGGAAACTCGGTTTTGGGCAGGAACAGCGTCTCGCTCCAGTCGCGGCCCTTGTCCGCCGAATCGGCCTTCTCGCCTTTTCCGGCTGGTGCCGCCTTTGCCACCTTCGCCGCAGGCTTCTTCGCCTTGCCAGCCGCCGTGCCCCCGCTCTTTTTGACCATCGTCTTTCGATCTTTCGCTCAAATCACGTGAAGGTGCGCGTTCTAGCAACCAGCGAGCCCGCTGGCAAAGCGGAGCAACCCAAAAGGCCGCCCCCACTTTCGGCGCAATCGACAGCAAATGGGGCCGGAACCCGGTTCCAGCCCCATTGACTCTTTCCGGCTTGGCCGGAATGGCCCAGCCAACCCACTCCCTCTCCCGGCCACCCAATCCATCATTGCTATGGGTGGCCGGGAGGGGGAGTGGGTGGTTCGACTTAAAACTGAAAAGGATAAGGATCAGCCGGCCTGTAAGCCGGGTTCTGTCTGGAGTTGTCTCCGCGACGGCCATTCATCTGGGACGCACATTGCTGTGCGCCTCAAGCAACCAACCCGGACAGGAGCCTGGATGCCGGCTTTGCGGCGAGGCGCTTTCGCGCTTCCCGCACGCCCGTCCCTATTTGGTCTTGCTCCAGGTGGGGTTTGCCCTGCCACGACTGTTACCAGCCGCGCGGTGCGCTCTTACCGCACCATTTCACCCTTACCGCCCGCAGCCTGCGCCCTGGGCGGCGGTATCTTTTCTGTGGCACTTTCCCTGGGGTTGCCCCCGGCGGCCGTTAGCCGCCACCACGCATCCTTGGAGCCCGGACTTTCCTCCACCGGCTTCTAGAATGGGCCACAACGCCCGAATCCGGCAGCGGCCGTCCGGCCGGCTGATACGAAGAATAAGGGCCTTCCCGCACAAAAGATCAAGGGGCTTGTATGCACATTCGAGCGCGCGCACGGCCCGCACGACGACACCGGACCCCAAGCTTTTCGCTCGAATATGAAATTAACGCTGTGGCAAACCGCGGAACGCCCGCCAAAGAGCCGCCCGTGAAGATGGGAGACGCACAATCGATTCTGTGCCAAGGCTCTTTGGCTGAGGTGCAAGAATGGCGTTCCGAGGTCTTCACATCTTCAAGAGCATGGCAGAGCGCGATGGTGTCGCTGCCGCTCTCACCGCAACATTGGCCTACATCGGCGCCAAGGTTGGCCTGAAAAACCTCGTGCGGGAGTACCAGCTGGAGGCCCAATTCGACAAAAAGTACGGGCTCGACACACGCGACATTGTCGATGTTGAGGACCTCGGTCTCGGCAAGAGCGTCGAAGAACACGCCTTTGAATACTATCCAACACAGGCTCACGAGTTCGCGTCAGCCATGAAGCGGCTCGACATCGACCACCGAGTCTACCAGTTCATCGACTACGGATCCGGCAAAGGAAAAGTGCTGTTCCTGGCCGCTGAGTTTCCCTTCATGAGTATCGAAGGCATCGAAGCCTCCGAGGCTTTGCATCGCATTGCCTGTGCGAACATCAAAAAGTTCCCGGTAGGCAGCCTCAAATGCACAAACATCAAATCGACCTGCCTCAATGCGGCGGAATTTGTGCCCGCGAACCGGCCTACCGTCGCCTACATGTACAACCCCTTTGATGACGTTGTGATGCGTGCCGTCCTGTCAAATCTCGAAGACGCGCTCGGCGCGCCAGACAGGCCGAGCTATCTGATCTACAGAAACCCGGAGCATCACGACACCGTGCTTCAAACCGGCCACTTCGAGCATGTGGCGGATGTCGTCGGCGGTCGTATCACGATCTATCGCTTGCGGCCCAAAGAGCACGCCTGATTGAATCCGAAGGTTCATTGCAGAAATGAAGGTTGCGGATCCTGCGTCGTGTGGCATGCAGTGACCCGCACCCCGCCGTAAGAACGCCCAACAAAGAAAGCGCCATCGTGACCTCCGAAACACCCCGGCCGGCCCAACCCGAACGCAACCCCCTCAAAGGGCTCTTCTACATTTTCCTCGGACTCGCAATGGTGATCGCAGGCTTCGGCCTCGTCCTCGCCATCCGCTACGGCTCTGCCTTTGGCATAGACCGGCCCGAACTAACTGGCGCCATTATCTATGTCGGCTTGGGACTGTTTATCGGCTGGCTGGGCTTCCGCACCATCTTGCGTGGACACAAGCTCCGCATGGTTGATGGCGATCAGTTGATCGCAAAGAGCGATCAGAAACCGTTTCTCTACCTCAGAAGCTTCGAACTCGACCAAGAGGATGGCGAAAACACATTCCCGGTTTATGCTGGCGTTTCCGCGCCCATAAACCCCTATGAGTCCGGAATTGCCGCTGGATTTCGCGGCGCAGGCCCGCTTGTTGCCATCGGTCGCCCTGGCGAAAAATTCGCCACACTCGGCGCATCGCGCGTCTATGTGGGTGATGAGCACTGGCAGGAAAAAGTGGGGCAACTCGCGTCAAACGCCGCCCTGATTGTCTGGGTCTATGGCAAGACCGAAGGGCTCAAGTGGGAAATATCAGGGCTGGTCGGCGACATCGAGCCTGAGAAACTCGTCATCGCCCTACCGTACTGGGACGTGCCGCCAAAAAAACGTGCGCCTCTTTGGCAAGATGTTGTGGCGACGATCGGTCCTGTTCTACCCAAACCGCTACCGAACTCGATAGGCGACAGCCTATTCATTGCCTTCGACAACGACTGGACCCCCATCCCAGTCAAAGCCCACCCCCCGCACATCCTTGTTCGGACAATGGCGTTTGGCGCCTGGAGCCGCGTCACGCAAGGCATACGTGCCGTGCTCGACCTGCGCGGCATTCCGTACCCGAAACCGGGCGTCGGCTTCTTGACGTTCGCCGCCGTCCTGTCCGTTTTTTGGCTCTACATCCTGGCGATCTTTGTGGTCTTGATCTACGGCGGCTTTATCCGGCTGTTCTGGGAAATCGAAGCCCTCGAAAAATTCGCGCGCATCGTGTTTTGGTTTATCTGAAGACGGCGTACGAACCTGCGGAACCATGCGCAATCGATTCGCGCGACGGGTTGGCCGGCGGGCGGCAGCGCGCAAGTGCAGATCGTCAAGCAATTGGCAGAAATGTCGAACCCGCAGGGTTCGCAAGTCCGAATGGACGCCGGCCGGTCAGGTCGCCCCATCGGAGGTCTGAGCAAAGCGAAGAATAGCCGTGAGATATAAGAAATGGTGGAGCCAAGCGGGATCGAACCGCTGACCTCTTGCATGCCATGCAAGCGCTCTCCCAGCTGAGCTATGGCCCCTTTCCATGGGAACGGCGATCAGATTAGCCTGCGCTCAAGACCGCCGCCAAAAATTGTCTGCCGCCCATAGAGACGGCAATAGGAAGTCTACGACTCCTCCTTGCCCTCGGCAACAGCACCGCCGATGACTTTCGAAATGTCGCCACCCTCCTCCTCTTCCTCCTCGAGGAAGGTCTCGTCGGCTTCAGCGGCAACCTCGTCATCGGCAGTCTCGATATCCTCGAGCGTATCCTCTTCCGTCTCGACGGTTTCGGTGTCGTCATCGTCCTTGCCGGCGGCAAATTCCGGCTTCTTGTCCGGCTTCAACCGCGCCTTTTCTTCCTCCGCAGCCGCAGCCCCCAAGGGTGCCGAAGCCAACTCATACGTCGCCCCACAAATGGGGCAAAGAATGGGATTGCGATCGAGATCGTAGAATCGCGCGCTGCACTCGTCGTTCTGACAGGTGCGCTTTGTCCCGCGCGCTTTCTTGCTCGCCATGTTGATCGTCCTGAAGCTTGATCGGAGACGCAGCGGTCTGCCACACACCGCTGCGGCTGTCAAAACCAAATCCCGCCCTCGGAGGATGGACAATCGCCTGCGCCCCCTGCGGCGTTGACAGAGCCCACCCCCAGCGGCTCTATGCCAGCGTAGTTACAAGAGAATTCGGCAGCAAGGTGATCCGGAAAGCCCATGGACAGCCACGCGGCCCTAATCCGGCTCTACGGCGGCCAGGGCGCCCCCTTGCGGACCGGTTCGAAGAGAACAGCAGAAAGCGCGTGAAAAGCTCCTCACCCCGTCCATTTAAGGCAACCAAATCCGGCCCCCTTACCGGACACGTCCGGGTCCCCGGCGACAAATCGATTTCGCACCGGGCGCTCATCATGGGCGCCTTGGCAACGGGAAAAACACGCATCACCGGCCTACTGGAAGCAGACGATGTCATGAGCACGGCCAAAGCGCTCACCATGCTCGGCGCACCCGCAGCCAAAACGGGCGACATATGGACCATGAAGGGCCGCGGCGTAGGCGGCCTAACCGAGCCTTCCGGTCCGCTCGACTTCGGCAACTCTGGCACCGGAACGCGCCTCATGCTCGGCGTCATCGCGGGGCACGATATGACCGTGCGCCTGGAAGGTGACGCGTCCCTCTCCAAACGGCCGATGGGCCGCGTCTTGACCCCCCTGAAAGAGATGGGCCTCGAGGTTGTTGATGATCACGACACGTTGCCGATGACAGTGCGCGGAACGTCCGCCCTTGTTCCCATCATGTATGAGCTTCCCGTACCCTCCGCACAGGTCAAGAGTGCGATCCTTTTGGCCGGCATGATGGCAGCCGGCGAAACAACCGTGATTGAAACCGAACCAACCCGCGATCACACCGAACGCATGATGCACCACTTTGGAGCCGGTGTGCGCCACGACGTACGCGAGGGCAAAACACACATCACCGTCACCGGCGACGCCGAGCTTTCCGGCCGCGAGGTGACCGTTCCAAGCGATCCCTCCTCTGCGGCCTTCCTCATCGGTGCCGCCCTCATCGTTCCCGGATCCGACGTGACGGTCGAAGGGGTGCTGGTCAATGAGACACGCACCGGTCTTTACACAACACTGCGCGAAATGGGCGGCGACATCATCTTTCTCAATGAACGCGAAGAGTGCGGCGAACCTGTCGCCGACATTCGTGCACGCCATTCCCAATTGAAAGGCGTGAAAGTTCCCGCGGCGCGTGCGCCCTCGATGATCGATGAGTATCCAAT
The DNA here is from genome assembly GCA_965222835.1 of Hyphomicrobium sp. GTDB lineage: Bacteria > Pseudomonadota > Alphaproteobacteria > Rhizobiales > Hyphomicrobiaceae > CBDCUQ01. The sequence continues at coordinate 169,026 of CBDCUQ010000004.1, read as the reverse complement.
CCTTGCCGTGCTCGCAGCCTTCGCAGACGGAAGCACCATCATGGACGGCCTTGCCGAGCTGAAGGTCAAAGAAAGCGACCGACTAGCGGCGACCGCGGACGGACTCACCGCCAATGGCGTAAACGCAAGCGCCGCAGGCGATCGGCTGACTGTCGTAGGTAGCGCCCGAAAAGTGCCGGGCGGTGGCAAAATTGCAACCCACATGGATCACCGTATCGCCATGGCTTTTCTCACCATGGGGCTTGCAAGCGAGTCTGCGGTATTTGTCGATGACACCAGCATGATCGCAACAAGCTTCCCGGAATTTCAGGGATTGATGCAGACGCTCGGCGCCGTCTTTCAACACGTCGACAACGTCGGCTAAGGTCCCGATGCCGCGCAAGGATACTGCATTTCAACCAAATAACGGCTCTGCCATTGCCGCCACCTCAAGCCTGCACTACTCTCGGTACCGGGGAGATCGGTATCACGCGGCAACGCCAGAAAGCCGCAATAGGGGACAGACCCGGACGACATGCACTATCACGCCTACGAACTCACGCATGCGCTCCTGGCGCCGTGGCGCTTCGGGGTCGAGGCCGTTCGGGCGGGCCTTGAGCATCCCCTAAACCCACTGGCGCCGACGCCTGCCGCCCGCGGACTAGCGGCGGTCTGCGAGTTATTCGATCGCACAACTCGAAGATACGGCAAGCCGCGCTTCGGCATCGACACCATTGAGCGCAACGGCAGGATCTATCCGGTCGAAAAGGAAACGGTTTGCTCGAAGCCGTTTTGCACCTTGATCAGGTTCAGTGTCGGACACGCCGCCCGCAACCGCTACAAACCGCGACCGCAAATCCTGCTCGTCGCCCCCATGTCAGGTCATTACGCGACGCTCCTGAGACGCACGATCACGACGCTTCTGGAGCATCACGATGTGATTGTGACCGATTGGGCCGACGCACGCGATGTACCAGTAATTGTCGGCCCATTCGGCCTCGCCGACTTTATCGACTACCTCATAGAGTTCCTGCAGGTTGCCGGACCACAAACACACGTCGTTGCCGTCTCGCAATCCTCAGTGCCGGCGCTTGCCGCAACCGCATTGCTCGCCAGCGATGAAGATCCATGCACGCCAGCCTCCCTGACGTTGCTCGGTGGCCCGGTTGACGCGCGCATCAACCCAACACCGGTCAATCGGCTCGTAGAAAACCGCTCGCTCTCGTGGTTCGAAGGGCACGTACTCTCTCTTGTGCCGTTTCCTCATGCGGGTGCGACGCGGCGTGTCTATCCGGGCTTCATGCAGCTCACCGGATTCATGACCATGGACCTCAACCGTCATTGGCATGCTCAGGCTGGTCTCTTCCACGATCTGGTGCGGGGCGACGCCGATTCCGCCCGTCAGCATCAGGAGTTCTATGAGGATTACCTAGCGGTCATGGATCTCACCGCGGAATTCTTCCTCGATACCATTGAGACGGTGTTCCACAGACACGCGTTGCCGAATGGTGAATTCGAACACCGGGGCCAACGCGTAGACCTCAGCGCGATCCGCGACACGGCACTGTTCACGGTTGAAGCCGGCCGCGATGTCGTCTGCGGCAAAGGACAGACGCATGCGGCGCAAAAACTTTGCACGGCCCTACCAGCGCATTTGAGAGTCCAGCACGACGAACCAGATGTCGGCCATTTCGGCCTCTTCAACGGAACCCGCTGGCGCACCAAGATCGCACCGCGGATCGCGGATGTGATCCGGTCCGTCGAGGATGAAGAGACCCAGTCCAATGTTGTGCCACTGCCAACGGCACGCTAACCGGGCCAGCCCACACAGATTGGGCGTACCCAAACCGCTTTACAGTATGAATTTCGAGAGATCGGCGTTTTTCGCCAGCTCTCCGATCCGCGCGGTGACGTAATCCGCATCAATCGTGACCGTCTCGCCCGTGCGGTCCGATGCATCGAACGAAATCTCGTCGAGCACGCGCTCCATCACGGTCTGCAGCCGCCGCGCGCCGATGTTTTCGACCGACGAGTTGACCAGCACTGCGGCATCCGCAAGCGCATCGATCGCATCATCAGTGAAGACGAGCACCAACCCCTCCGTCTCCATCAGCGCGACGTACTGCTTGATGAGGCTTGCTTCAGGCTCGGTCAGGATACGGCGGAAATCATCACGATTGAGCGCTGTCAACTCAACTCGGATGGGAAGGCGTCCCTGCAGTTCGGGCAAGAGATCCGCAGGTTTGGCAACATGAAAGGCACCCGACGCGATAAAAAGAATATGGTCCGTTTTCACCGGCCCATACTTGCTGGCAATGGTCGTCCCCTCGATCAGCGGCAGAAGATCGCGCTGCACGCCTTCACGCGAAACATCCGCACCAACCCGCCCGCCGTCGGCACGTGAGCAGATCTTGTCAATCTCATCCAAGAAAACGATGCCATTGTTCTCGACCGCGTGAATGGCCTCCGCCGTGATCTGCTCGGCGTCCATCAGCTTTTCGCTTTCTTCCGCGATCAAGAGATCGTGGCTGGCCGCAACGGTGACCTTTCGCGACTTCGCGCGTCCGCCCAACGCCTTGCCAAGCATTTCACCGATATTGATAGCGCCGACAGAGCCACCCGGCACGCCGGGCAAGTCGAACATCGGGATTCCGCCACCAGTGTCCGTGATCTGGATCTCAATCTCTTTGTCATTGAGCTCGTTATTGCGAAGGCGCTTCCGAAAGCTCTCACGCGTCGAAGACGACGCTGTAGGGCCGACGAGTGCATCCAGCACCCGCTCCTCGGCGTTCTTTTCAGCTTGCGCCTGAACCTGCCGCCGCTTCTGCTCTTTGACGAGGCCGATACCCACTTCAACGAGATCGCGAACGATGCTTTCCACATCGCGTCCGACATACCCCACCTCGGTAAACTTGGTTGCCTCCACCTTGAGAAAGGGCGCGCCCGCAAGCTTCGCCAGCCGACGGGAGATTTCGGTCTTGCCGACACCGGTCGGACCGATCATCAGGATATTCTTCGGCAGAACTTCTTCTTTGAGATCGCCCTTGAGCTGCTGACGCCGCCAACGATTGCGAAGCGCGACCGCAACAGCACGCTTGGCATCAGCCTGCCCAACAATGAAGCGATCGAGCTCGGAAACGATCTCGCGGGGAGAAAATGTGGTCATTCGTTCGGTTTCACCGGCTGGAGGCCAGGCTTTCCATCACCAGGTTCGTGTTCGTGTAGACGCAAATGTCCGCAGCAACTGCCATGGCCTTACGCACGATATCTTCTGCCTCGAGAGGCTGATCAATAAGCGCGCGCGCAGCCGCGAGCGCATAGTTTCCACCCGAGCCTATGCCCATCACGTGCCCTTCCGGCTCAAGCACGTCACCCGTACCTGTCAGAACCAGTGTGACGTCCTTGTCGGCCACAAGCATCATCGCCTCCAGCCGCCGGAGATAGCGGTCCATGCGCCAGTCCTTGGCCAGCTCAACGGCAGCCCTCATGAGCTGACCGGGATACTGTTCAAGCTTTGTCTCAAGCCGCTCAAACAGCGTAAAGGCGTCTGCTGTGGCCCCCGCGAATCCGGCGATCACATCGCCCTTGCCGAGCGTGCGAACTTTCTTTGCGGTGGACTTGATGACCGTCTGTCCCAGGCTCACTTGCCCATCGCCCGCGATAACCACGTGCCCGCCCTTGCGAACGGTAAGAATGGTGGTGGCGTGCCAGGTCGCGGGCTCAGCCGGATTGAAAGGTTGTGTACTCATATCGCTGGCTGGAAGAGTTAGGGTACGCCCCCTCATTTTCAAGGTTGGGACCAAAAGGGCCGGCAGCACTGGCCGCAGGCCTCCGAAGCTGATAAACGCTCGCTGCAAGAGGCGCAAGGACGCGAGGCATACCGTGAAGCGGCAGGCAACCATTACGCGCAGGACCAAGGAAACCGAGATCACGGCATCCGTCGACCTGGACGGAACCGGAGCCTACGACATATCGACCGGCATCGGCTTCCTCGACCACATGCTGGAGCAACTCGCCCGGCATGCGATGATCGACATCAAACTGGAGGCCAAGGGCGATCTCCACATCGACTTCCACCACACCGCGGAGGATACCGGCATCGTCCTGGGCCAGGCCGTCGCCAAGGCGCTCGCCGACAAGCAAGGCATTAACCGCTATGCCGATGTCCACCTGCCTATGGACGAAACGTTGACCCGCGTCGCCCTCGACGTCTCCGGGCGGCCCTACCTAATCTGGAATGTCCAATTCTCCCGGGACAAAGTCGGAGAAATGGACACTGAGCTCTTTCGTGAGTGGTTCCAGGCGTTTGCCCAAAATGCCGGGATAACGCTTCATATCGAGACACTGTACGGCGACAACAACCATCACATTGCCGAAACCTGCTATAAGGGATTGGCGCGAGCCTTGCGTCAGGCGGTAGCCAACGACCCGCGACAAGCGGGCCGGGTGCCGTCGACCAAGGGAACACTTGCCGTATGATCGGATTAATACTTCGGGCCAAGGACCATCACCACGTGGCCGTTTACTCTGTTCACGAGCCTCCAAACCCACCGGCGGACCGCATTGACCGTGCCGAGGCGTTTGTCTTCATCCGCGAAGGCTTCTCTTGGAGTGCCGCGCTCTTCCCGCCCATATGGCTTGCGGCCAACCGGGCTTGGCTGGGACTGGCACTTTACGCAGGCGCCGTCGTCCTCATCATCACCGGGCTCTTTTTCCTCGGCGTACGCGGCCAGGGCGTCACGCTGGCCCTACTTGCACTCAACATATTCGTCGGCTTTGAAGCCGCATCATTCCAGCGATGGGTTCTCGACCGGACCGGCTGGACGGAACTCGGCATCGTCAGCGGCAAAACCCAGGATCAATGCGAACGCAATTTCTTCGATACCTGGCTGGCGAATGAACCAGCCATTGCCCCCGCGGCAACCCATCACCGAGACACTGCCGATGCCTTGGCCGCCGAAGCCGCGCAGAGCTATCGGAAAGAAAGCGGCAGCGGCACCGGGCTGCTTGCCCGGCTTCGTGGTTTGACGACCTGAGCCTCGAACGATGCAACGCGTCGCCATTATCGATTACGGCTCGGGCAATCTCCACTCCGCAGCCAAAGCCATTGAGCGGGCCCAGCGCGACGACGGCGGCGGCGCGGACATCGTCGTAACACCGGATCCCAAAGTTGTTGCAACCGCAGACCGCGTCGTCCTGCCAGGTGTCGGCGCCTTCGCCGACTGCAAACGCGGGCTCCAATCACTGCCGGGAATGCAGGAGGCCCTCGAAACTGCTGTCCGCACGAAGGAGCGACCCTTTCTCGGTATCTGCGTCGGCATGCAACTCCTCGCAACGCGCGGGCTAGAATTCGAGGTGACGGAAGGACTGAACTGGATTGCCGGCGAGGTCCGCCATATCACTCCCGCCGACACAACCCTCAAAATTCCCCACATGGGCTGGAACACGCTGACGAATACGTCCAGCCACCCGTTACTTGGCGGCATTAGCACCGGTCCCGCCGGACTGCATGCCTACTTCGTGCATTCCTATCAGCTCGTGCCGCGCGACAGAGACGTCGTCGTCGCCGAAACCGATTATGCTGGACCAATCACAGCAATCGTCGCGCGCGCCAACATCGCCGGAACACAGTTTCATCCTGAGAAGAGTCAAACACTCGGCCTAAAGTTCCTTGCGAATTTTCTGAGTTGGTCACCCTGAACGGATGGACGGTGCAAACGAAACGGCCCGGAATTTTCCGGGCCGCGCGTAACACTCATCTGTCTGTTTGCAGTAACCGCCAAACCAGACGCCTATTTCGGTGCCAGCACCATCACCATCTGACGGCCTTCAAATCGAGGTTCGGCTTCGACCTTCGCGACCGGTTCGGTGTCGGCCTTCACCCGCAACAGCACATTCATGCCCAGCTGCTGATGCGCCATTTCGCGCCCGCGGAAGCGCAGCGTGATCTTCACTTTGTCGCCCTCTTCAAAGAACCGGCGGATCGCGCGCATTTTGACATCGTAGTCATGATCATCGATCCCCGGACGCATCTTGATCTCTTTGACCTCGACGACCTTTTGATGCTTGCGGGCCTCTGCGGCCTTCTTCTGCTCCTGGTATTTGTATTTGCCGAAATCCAGGATCTTGCACACGGGGGGCTCAGCGTCAGGCGAAATCTCGACAAGATCGAGACCTGTTTCCTCTGCGCGAGCGAGGGCATCAGTTTTGCTGACGATGCCTTGGTTCTGTCCGGTCTCGTCAATGAGCCGAACTTCACGTGCCCGGATCGCATCGTTGATCTTCGGGCCGGATTGTACGCGCTCAGGCGCACCTCTCATGGGTCTTCGGATGTCTGATCTCCTTCTGTTGCTTCACCCGACAAAGAATATCAAAAACGGCGTGCCTTACCGCGAGAAATGCACGGCAAGCTCACCCGTCTCCTAACAAGTGCCGAGAATTGGGAAGAACCGAGGGCAAGTCAAGCCCTGCCCCAGGCCATCAGCCGCCTTTGCAGGACCCCGGGGAGTTGCGGCCACACGGGCCCACACCGGCCGATTTGACCAAAGGCCAACTTGATACGTCCGATCAACGACACACCCTCTTTGTCCCGTTTCGCCCGCGCCTGGCAAGGTCGAAATGGAAGTGATCATGGTGATGCCGATCCGCCTCGGGGCCGAGCACGGTTGTGAATTGGCGGCATCCGCCCCGGTGTACGTCCCGTAGGAATGCCCGTTCCCGCGGCGCGCCGTACCAGCCGGATTTCACCGAAATCTTCCGCCCGTCAGCCAGCTTGAATCCCGAAACGTCGAGCGCGTTGGCATAGCCATGTTCGGAAAGCCGCCCACCAGACTTGTGATTGATCGGCCGGCAGTTATACGAACCAGCGACGATCACTTCGGCCAGTTCGGACCCGAAGTAATATCGTGCAGCTGGCGCCACGGCGATGCCAATCCACCGATCGACCTGCGGAATCATCGGACACCGCAGCAAGGCCGCAGGGCGCAGAGCCACCCGCCCGGCAAGAGCCGCCGACATCTCGAAAGGCTGCGCCGCGCCACAGACACTCGGACCGCCGAGAGATGAGCGAGCGCGAATGAATTGAGTTGTGCGTACAGCGCCGGCGGCCAGACATGCGTTTTCTTCATTGGCCCGCCAGGGCTCATGTTTGGCGACAAAATCCACCCCACCGGTGCTACACGCCGATAATGCGAGGACGGAAACAGCGGAAAAAGCCAGGAAAACGCGGCAGTACGGCATAATGGGGAACACTACAGAGCCTATGGCTAACGACTCGTGAACGTCCCAACTTCCCTTGCACCCTTGTTCGCAAAGCAATCAGGCGCGAGTGGGGAGTGACTGCGGCGGCGCGAGGGCACGACGCAACCGAATCGATCGATCCATCTTTGCGACGCACAAATCCAAATCCTTCCTTTTCCACAAGAAAAGCACGCGCACCGATGGTTTTGTCACGACTCACTTGCCGCCCTTTGCTACGGTGACGGCACCCAAGTTGTATGACGTCTAGACCGTGCCAACGGCCATCAGTTCTGCGTTTCGAATTGAGGTCAGTCAAAGCGTAGCGCGGTCTCCTGGGTGAGTGACAGCGTATTGGCCCTCTGTATTGAAATTGCGTACCCGCGCAAAGGGCTCCGGTAGTTCGTTGCGTGCTTGCCTGATCGACATCCCCGCGGTTGTCAATTTCGAGGGCGGCGCGTGACTTTGCTGGGGCCTTTTTGCGTCTCGGCCACAGCGCAGCCCGCATCCTCTCCATAGGAATCCCTTGAGCCGACGGCTCAACTCCCATTAGCCTCTAGGAAGCCAATCACTTTGACTTTGAAGGCGGCGTCTCCGACCGCCTTCATATGATCCCGTCTGGGAATCGTGAACGCCTTGGCACCAGGGATCAGCGCTGCGAGCTCCGCCGCCGGACCGCCGATCACATCCTGCTCTCCCACGGCCACGAGAACGGGACAGGAAAGCCCACCCAATGCCTCAGGCGTGATCGGCGCCCGCGAAGATCGAATACACGCCGCCAGCGCTTTGAGATCGCTCTTGGTCTGCTCTGCAAAAGCGCGAAACGTCCGCGCCGTGGAATTACTCACGTCCTCGATCGAAGCGGCTTCCAGCGCATGCGCAATCGGTCCCGTGCCGGCCATGCCGCGCACCATATTGATACCAAGCCCACCGAAGACGAGGCTCTGAATGCGTTCCGGCGCGGCAAAAGCCAGGAACGCCGAAATCCGAGCCCCCATCGAGTAACCAAAGACATGCGCATGCGGCACGTCCAGGTAATCAAGTAGCCGGCGCGCATCCTCTGCCATCAGCGGCGCACCGTAGTCGGCGTGATCATAGAGCTTCTCGCTCTGCCCGTGCCCCCGGTTGTCGAACGCGATCACGCGATGTCCAGCGCTTGCCAAATCCGACACCCATCCAGTCGCCTCCCAGTTCATCCCAATGTGGGAGGCAAATCCGTGAATAAGCAGCACAGGCATCTTCTCGGCCCCGATTGGATGCACGTCGATAAAGGCGATGCGAACGCCATCGGATTGAAAAAACTGCACAGTACCCAAGAGCGCCCCCTGTAATGTCCTGTCGCACCCTCTCCCCTATCATTGTCGACCGACGAGAGCTATGCTGCGCTCCGAGATGCGAATCTGAACAGCAGAGTTTGCCCCATGGCCTCAAACTTCGTTCCACACCTCGCCAACGACGCCGGCGCCGACAAAATCTTCGTTGGCGTCAAGGAGCTCAACTGTATGGGCGCCCGGCCTCCGTTCGATCATCCGCACGTTTTTCTCGATATGGGGTCCGACAGCCAGATCTTGTGCCCCTATTGCTCAACGTTGTTCGTCCACGATCCGAGGCTCGAAGCCAACGAATCCGATCCCAAGGGCGCCCTCGTCAACGACAGCGAACGTGACGCCGCCTGAAAGCGACACGGGCGCGAACGCGAGAATCTGGGACACATCCTGATGGCGTCATCATCGGCCGCAAGCGCGGACGGGGAAAGGAACGCGGCGGCAGGCACAGCGCCGCGCCAACCAGATAATGTCATCCTTATCGCCGGCGGCGGCATCGGCGGACTCGCCACGGCCCTGGCGCTGGCAAAACACGGCATCGCGTCTCATGTGCTCGAGCGCCGCGACCACTTCGAGGAAGACGGCGCCGGAATTCAGATCGGCCCGAACGGGACGCGCGTCCTTGCAGACATTGGCGTTACGACCACGCTCAAACCCCACCTCGCCCGCCCCCAAGGCCTCCGGATCTTGGATGGTGTGTCGGGGAAGAACATCACGCGGCTGCCCTTGGGTACTTGGATCGAGGAATGTCACGGCGCTCCCTATTGGACGCTGCACCGGAAGGATCTTCACGCCGCACTCGCGGAAGGCGTCCATAAAGAACCGCGCATCACAGTCACGATGAATGCGAATATTGTCGCCTGCAAAACGACTGCACAGGCCGTGGTAGCAACCGCCAGCGACGGCCGGTCATGGCAGGGCGCCGCGATAGTCGCGGCAGATGGCTTGCATTCCGCAATCCGAAGCACCGTGGTCCCAGACGTCGAAATCGCACCATCGGGAAAAAACGCGTTTCGAACGGTCGTCGCTTCTGATGAAATCCGCATGCGGGGTGCCAGAAGCGAAACCTTTATCTGGCTCTGCCCCAATGCCCACGTGGTCCACTACCCGGTACGTGCCGGACGCCAAGTTGCCGTTATCGCTGTGTTTGACGACAGTGACATCGCGAAAGGCTGGAACACACCGGTTCCACTGGAGTGGATGGAAGTACACACCGCAAGGTTCCCGGCACCATTGAGAGAACTTCTTGAAGCGGCCACCTCGTGGCGCAAATGGTCGCTACCAAACCCGCCGTACATACCGCATGTGGTGCATGACCGGATCGCCCTACTGGGCGATGCGGCACATCCGACGCTGCCGTTTCTCGCCCAAGGCGCCGTCATGGCCCTTGAGGATGCCGCCACCTTGGCGTCCTGCCTAACCCGCTCGGGAGGGAATGTGCGCGAAGCTCTTGAAATATATGAAACGAAGCGGCTAGCCCGAACTCGAGCCATCGTGCGCGCGTCGGAACGCAATGGACGAATTTATCATATGACCGGACTTATGGCCCGGATGCGCAATATGGTCCTCGCGACCGTGTCACCGCATCGCCTTCTGGCCAGCTACAACTGGCTCTACGGCTGGCGTAGCGACGAACCGAACAATCACCCGCACTAACACGCCGGACTCTACTCGGCGGCCTTCCGCATCGTCTCGGGCACGGCGGTCGACAGGGCGGCCATCGCCGCCGACCAGTAACGCGCTTCCACGTCAGCCATTTGCTTCCGCATACGAAAAGCTTCCAGCCAATCTAGGATGAGAAGCGGGTTGCTTTCAGCAATGGCCATCAGATCCTCAGGCGACTTGTCGAGAACGGCCCCGGCGAGGCGCAAAAGTTGCACGGCCTCGACGGAATCGGGTTCCACATCCGGCGCCCTCGGCGACCGGTCGTAGTGCGGTGGTGAAACATAATGTGAATAATCATGGCGCAACATGGCGCTCTCCATCAGCTATACGCCACCCAATAGTAGCCCTCCTGAAAAATTTGCCTGTGGGAAAAAGGCCTCTATCCACAATTGAACACTGAGTTATCCTCAGCGTGTTCTTGTGCGGCGCAAAGATTCGGGGCATGCATCCCGGTTTTTTCGCGAGGATTGTCCGATGACGGTCGAACCAGGCTACGTCGCCCACCTCAAGGATCTCCTGGCCCCACTCGGGCAGATTGTCGTGAAACGCATGTTCGGCGGCGCAGGCATCTATTGCGACGGCGTCTTCTTCGCCATCATCGATACCGAAACGCTCTATTTCAAAACAGACGATGCAAGCCGCGCTGCTTACGAAGCCGAAAATATGGGCCCCTTCACGTTCGTGACCAAGGACGGACCATCACGGCTTCCAAACTATTATCGGGTCCCCGAACGCTTGCTCGATGAACCCGATGACATACGCGATTGGGCCCAACGCGCCATCGCGGTGGCCAAAAAAGACGCGGCAGCAAAGAAAAAGCCGAAGAAGCGCGTATCCGCACGCGCAGAAAAACCAAGGAAGGAAACAAAGCCACGCGCCAGGACCCCGGCACAGCGCAACAATCGTACAAAAAAGCGATAGACCCGAGCGACTTTACCGTCGTCCGAACAACCGTTCGATATCGGTAAGCTTGAGCTCCACGTAGGTCGGCCGCCCGTGATTGCATTGACCGGAATAGGGGGTGGCCTCCATGTCGCGCAAAAGCGCGTTCATTTCCTCGGGCGATAGCCGCCGCCCGGCGCGAACGCTGCCATGACAGGCCATACGCGAGCAAACAGCATCGAGCTTGTCCTTCAAGGCAAACCCTTGCCCTTCGTTGCGAATCTCCGCCGCCAGATCACGCACCAGACCCTCGACATCGCTGTCCCCCAGAAGCGCCGGCACCTCACGCACGGCAACCGCGCCAACACCAAACGGCTCCACCACAAGCCCCAGCTCAGCAAGCTCCTCGGCCCGATCCGACAGGATCGCTGCTTCGTCCTCTCCCAGCTCGATAATCGCCGGGATCAGCAAACCCTGACGCGTGACCCCGCCATTCGACAGCATCTTTTTCATGCGCTCATAGACCAGACGCTCATGCGCCGCATGCTGATCGACAATAACCACCGATGTCCGCGTCTGAGCCACGATATAGGTTTCATGCACCTGCGCCCGCGCCGCGCCCAGTGGCCGGTCGAGCACGTCATCCGGAACGGGTGAGGTGTGGGCCCGCGAGTCTGCACTCGTGGCATCCAAGGCCTCAAATGGCGCTTGCATGGCATCCGCGAGCCCTGGCGGCAACGGTCCGCCCCGACCGGTAGCATAGGTTGCCCCGCCAGCCCCCAGGCCCGGTGCGCCGGACGAACCGGCTTGGGCAGAAGACTGCGCCAACGCATCGAGTGTCAGCGCCCCGCCCTGCGCACTAGCCCGATGTCCCGCGGCCTCCAGGGCATGTCGAACCGCACCAATAATAAGGCTCCGCACACGCCCCGCATCGCGAAAACGCACCTCCGCTTTGGCCGGATGCACGTTGACGTCCACATCCGTTGGCTCAAGCGATATGAAGAGAGCCAAAAGCGGATAGCGCCCGCGTGGAATAAGATCGCCATAGGCAGCACGCACGGCACCGGCGAGCAGCCTGTCCTTCACCGGCCGCCCATTGACAAACAAGAACTGCTGCGCCGGGTCGGGCCGGTGCAGTGTTGGCAAACCCGCAAAACCAATGAGCCTCACGCCGTCGCGCTCGCCGGCAATCTCGAGCGCGTCCGCCATGAATTCGCGACCCATAATGCGCCCGAGTCTGGAGAGAAGCCCGGCGCTTCCCGTTTCAGCCCGCGGAAAGCACAAGCCGACCCGTTCTCCGGTCGTGACCGTGATCCCCACCTCCGGATGCGCCATGGCGAGACGCTTCACCACTTCGGATGTGGCCATGTTTTCGGCCCGCTCGGATTTGAGGAATTTCAGGCGCGCTGGCGTCGCCGAAAAAAGCTCCCGCACCTCGACCCGTGTGCCGGCATTGAGCGCGGCAGGTTTGAGGCTGCTCTTTGCGCCGCGGTCGATAACCAACTCGAAGGCCTCGCTCCGATCATGCCGGCGAGAGGAAATCGCCAAATGGGCAACTGATCCGATTGAGGGCAAGGCTTCGCCGCGAAACCCCAGTGTGCGAATTTCGTTGAGATCGTCATCCGGAAGCTTCGACGTCGCATGACGCTCGACGGCGAGCTGAAGATCCTCCGGGCTCATGCCGCAGCCGTCGTCCGTCACACGAATGAGGCTAAGACCGCCACCCGCCGTCACCACCTCGATGGTACGTGCACCCGCGTCGATCGCGTTCTCGACAAGCTCCTTCACAACGCTGGCGGGACGCTCGATCACCTCGCCCGCGGCGATGCGGTTCACGGTCTCCGGTGGCAATTGTCGAATCGGCATGACCGAAATCTAGAGACAAGGCCGGGGGAAATGAAGCGCAGGACGTGGGAACCCTCAGCGAATCCCCGTGCCAAGCCCCAATCAGGCCGCCGCAATCCCGGCGATTTGCTCCATCTGTTTGGCAATAAGCTTGTCGACAAAGCCCTCAAAGGGAACAGTAAAGGCCGTCATGCCCTTGGGGTCGCGGCTCCATTCCTCGAGCTTCTGGGCAAAATCGGCAGGAAGCGCACTTTCGCCTTCCAAGGAAATGACACTCGCCCGGAACGCAGCCTCGCTCATCGGCAGGAACGGAATTGTCACCCGTTCCGTGGTGCCGTCCTGATTGCGGCGCGGGGCTTCACTGACAGCGCAGCAAATGATGTCCTGCCCGCCTTCGAACTTTGCAATGGCGCCAATCACAATACGCGACATTTCGAAGCCTTCAGGCGCTCTGTAAGTCCAGCACTGTCCGGTGGCAAGCTGCATGCCCGCGAATACCTCACATCATCTGATTACGTTTCGAACTGAGATCCCTGGCGCCAACTATGGAAACATCAGGGCAAGAATCTGACAACCCTCGTCATACCAGCCGTGGCCGGAATGGCACGCCGCACTGCAAACACCTGGAAACCGAACACAGCCCAAGAGCGTTTATTTAGTACGTTTCCGCCTTTTGTGAGGCCCGGTTGAGACGCGCACCAATCGCCTGCAGCGAAGACGTTTCCCTCCCGGTGGGCCCCGTCGCGCGACGGCTCTTGCCCTTGCTGCCCACATACCGCAAACGCGCGGGATACGCCGTACACGGGCGAGAAAGCGTCTCCATCCCGCGCGGCTGGAGGCTCGCCATCGAGCAATTTGGCTGAGGCCGGTCGGGCCTGGTGAGCCGAGCAAGCCGGTCGGCCGTCGAATCCGGGATGGACCCGGTTGTGATGTTTGAACGCTCGACCGCCGCAACAGGCTGGGGTGCCTCAAACACAACCGCGCTCAAAAAGCCCCAGAAGCCAACGAGATGCCAAAACACAGCCCCGGCGACGAAGCCGGAACAGCCCCAGAATAGAGCGTCCGTTGCCCGCCCAAAGCGGCCACGATGCCGAGACACAGACGGCACCGTTTGCACATCAGCTGCCCCGGCGTGGACGGCGCCATACCTGTCCCGATCGCGATGTGTTGTGCTCGAAATGAGCGTCCCCTTCTTTGCGCACGCGCAACAGCCCCCGGACGCACCACGAGAATCGTTCTGGAAGTGTCTGAAGTAGCGCCTTACGCCGCAACTCCTGCCGGGGCTGCAGACGCAAATCGGCGAAGTTATCCACAGGGCAGAGACGCAAACCTATCGGGGACTCGGAATGACCCTCGGCCCTGAAAGTGGTGAGCGAGGCGCAGCTTTCTGCCGTTGTGCGGGGCTATCCACGCCCCGAGCCGTAGATCGAACCGGCGGAACGAACAACCGAAGAGCGCGGCAGAGCGACCGCTGGTTCTCGTTCGGACCGCATGCACGTGGTGCACCGTCTTTCGCAAAGCAGAAGCGGATCTCCCTCAGCCGGTTCCCCGAACCACGGCACGACACCGCCATCATGTCCCGATCGAGCGCCGGATTCACATCGAGAAAATCAGCTACGAGATCGCCGCGGCTCACAAATTGCGACTCAAAAGGATTGATGTAGCGTTTCGGTATCGTGATGCTCCGAAAGAACTTGCGCGCTTTTTCATAGTACGCCGCGGGCTTGAGGCCCGAGCAGGTGCCGTGCTTCCGGTATTCGTGAATGACAAGCCGTCGGCTGGGCATGATATCGAGCATATTGTCAATCACCGGGCGCGGCACATAAGGCCGCTTGCGCGTCCGGCATCGCTCTGGATAGCCGCGTTCGTATTGCGGCCAGAGACCATGCAGGACAAATGCGTACCGCCGTCCGTCACGACGCCGACATTGCAAATGGTCATTCCGAGCCTCAGGCTCGGAGCAATGCGTTGGGCTCCACGACAGAACCAACGTGTAGTAATCAAAATCGCCAGGCGTATTGCTGCGCGCGACCGCATCGAGCACCAAAGGTGAGAGCTGTGCCGCAACGAAAACGGCGACAATGACAGCCGTGATCCGCCCGATCATATGAACTTAGTCCCCCTTGAGAAACACGAGCACCGATGCCCCATTTGATAACGGCCGTCGGCGAAAGTGCAACGCCGTGCCCCTGCCCATACTTCCGAACACCGGCGAGCCAGTGGATTACGGGGCAAGAGCGGCCAGAATACGCGCCCAGCTACGCGCACCCTTTTTGAAGCTCGAAAGATTGTATTTCTCGTTCGGCGAATGAATGCGGTCGTCATCAAGACCGAAGCCAACCAAAAGGCTATCCATACCCAGAACATCGCGGAACGAAGAAACGATGGGAATGGAGGCCCCGCACCCCATGAGAACAGTGGGCTTGCCCCACTCCTCCTCCAGGGCGCGCGCCGCCGCCTTCATAGCCGGCGCTTCGGTATCAAACCCGATAGCGCCGCTGCCATGGTTCCCCAGAAATTCGACCTGGCAGTCCTTCGGCACGCGTTTGCGCACAAACGCTTTGATCTTCTTAATGACAGCATCCGGGTCTTGTCCGGGCACGAGCCGGCAGGTGATCTTGACTGAGGCCTGGGAGGGAATCACAGTCTTGAAGCCGACACCCTGATACCCACCCGTAATCCCATTGAACTCCAATGTCGGGCGCGACCAAAGCTGCTCGATGAGCGAGCGGCCCTTTTCACCGGCCGGAACACTGAGACCGACAGAGTTCAAGAACGCGCCGGCCCTTAGACCCAGCTTCTTCCATTGCTTCAACTGCGCGGGTGAAGGCTCCTCGATGCCGTCGTAAAACCCGGGAAGTGCAATCCGCCCCGCATCATCGTGCATATCCGCCACGATGCGCGCGAGCGCACGGATTGGATTAAGTGCAGGACCACCATAAATCCCCGAGTGCAGATCGCGCGAGGGGCCCCTCAGTACGATCTCCACACCCGCGAGCCCGCGTAACATGGTGGTGATGGCCGGCGTCGTCTTGTCCCATTGCCCGGTATCGCAAACCAACACGACGTCGGCCTTAAGCTCCTTGCCACTTTTCTTAAGAAAACCCGGCAGAGACGGCGAGCCGCACTCTTCTTCGCCCTCGAGCATCACGGACACGGCGATGGGCAGCCCGCCGGCAACCTCCATCCACGCGCGCGCCGCTTCGAAAAAGGTCATCAACTGCCCCTTATTGTCCTCGGCTCCCCGCGCAACAATGACCTTGCCGTTGGCTTTGTCGTTGACGATGGCAGGTTCGAACGGCGGCTTCTTCCAAAGCTCCAACGGATCGGGCGGCTGCACATCGTAGTGGCCATAGAAAAGGACATGCGGTGTCCCTTTCTTCACGGTCTTGCGATCGTGGCCGACGACCATCGGATGCCCCATCGTTTTACGCACGCTCGCATCAAACCCAATGTCGCGCAAAGTCGCCGCACACCAGTCAGCGGCCTCTTTGCAATCGCCAGCGTAAGCCGGATCCGTCGACACGCTCGGGATACGCAACAGATCGAAGAGGCGCTCCAGCCCGTCATCGACCGTCTTGTCCAGACGCTTGAGCACGTGGGGAAGGGCATCTCTCATGGCAGCATCCAAAGTCTATGGCTGGATGCCGGATATGCGGGATCGGAGGGCCGCCGTCAAAGGTTAAGACGGGGAAACGGGATTCCGCAGCCCTTTCACCACCGAAAGCTTTTAAGAGATGCGTGAGACTGCTATGCCACCTCGCACACGGGGTCACTGAAGCGGGGCAGAGCAGTATGGCGAAGGCCAGAACCACGACGAGCAAATCCAAGCAGGTCTACCTCTTCGGCACCGGAAAGGTCGACGGTGGCGCCGCCATGAAAAACTTGCTCGGCGGCAAAGGTGCCAATCTCGCCGAAATGTCCAACCTTGGCCTGCCGGTCCCACCCGGCTTCACCATCACCACCGACGTCTGCACAGCGTACTATCAGAACGGCCGCAAGCTTCCCGAGCAGCTAAAGGGCGAGGTCGACGGGGCACTCGCACAAATTGGAAAAGCCGTCGGTGCCAGTTTCGGCGATACCAAGAATCCTCTACTTGTCTCTGTCCGGTCAGGCTCGCGTGCATCTATGCCCGGCATGATGGATACGATCCTCAATCTCGGTCTCAATGCACAAACGGTTGCCGGACTTGCCGCCCGCACGAGCGACGAGCGCTTCGCCTACGACAGCTACCGCCGCTTCATCCAGATGTACGCAGACGTCGTACTTGGCATCGATCATTCGATCTTCGAGGAATTGCTCGACAACTTCAAAAACCTCAAGGGGCTGGGTTTTGATACCGATCTCAGCGCAGACGACTGGAAAGAGATCATCGCAGACTACAAGGAGACCATCGAAGCCGAGCTGGGAAAGCCGTTCCCTGAGGATACAAACGAGCAGCTGTGGGGTGCCATCGCCGCCGTATTCGGCTCCTGGCAGAACGCGCGCGCCATCACCTACCGTCAGCTGCATAGCATCCCGGATGATTGGGGCACCGCCGTCAGCGTCCAAGCGATGGTGTTTGGCAACCGCGGCGCCTCCTCCGCGACAGGTGTCGCCTTTACCCGCAACCCCTCGACCGGTGCCAATGAGCTGTACGGCGAATTCCTACCCAATGCGCAAGGTGAGGACGTGGTGTCCGGCATACGCACGCCCCAGCCTCTGACAGAAGCGGCACGTGACGCCGCAGGCGAAAAGAAAGCCTCGCTCGAAACGCTGATGCCCGAGGCTTTCGCGGAACTAAAGCGTATTTTCGATATCCTCGAACGGCACTATCGCGATATGCAAGACATCGAGTTCACCATCGAGGATGGAAAGGTCTGGATGCTGCAAACGCGCGCCGGTAAGCGCACGGCAGAGGCCTCCATCAAAATCGCCGTCGATCTCGAGCGCGAGGGAACAATTTCCCGGGAAGAAGCACTCCTCTCGGTCGATTCAAACGGTCTCAACCACCTCTTACACCCCGCGCTCGACCCTGGCGCCGAAAAGGACATCATCGCCAAAGGTCTGCCAGCCTCCCCGGGTGCGGCGTCCGGCGAAATCATCTTCGACCCCGATGAAGCCGAAATCCTGAAGGCTCAGGGCCGCCCAGCCATCCTCGTCCGTTTGGAAACGAGCCCGGAAGACATTCATGGCATGCACGCATCGGCCGGCATCCTGACATCACGCGGCGGCATGACCAGTCACGCAGCCGTCGTTGCCCGCGGCATGGGCGTCCCCTGCGTCGCAGGCGCCGGAGCCTTGCGCATCGACGAAGCAGCCGGCAAATTGCGCGTTGGCGACCGCACCTTCCGCAAAGGCGACGTCATCACCATCGACGGCGGTTCAGGAAAGGTGTTAAGCGGCCTTGTCCCCATGCGCCAGCCCGAGCTTTCCGGCGACTTCGCCGAGCTTATGGGCTGGGCCGACGAACGCCGCAAACTTCGTGTGCGTGCCAATGCCGACACGCCGCGCGACGCCAAGCAGGCAAGAGATTTTGGCGCAGAAGGCATCGGTCTCTGCCGCACCGAGCACATGTTTTTCGAAACCGACCGCATCCTTGCCATGCGCGAAATGATATGCGCCAAGGACGAAAGAGGCCGGCGAACAGCGCTCGCAAAGATCTTGCCGATGCAGCGCAGCGACTTTACCGAGCTCTTCAAGATTATGGGAGAGCTACCGGTTACCATCCGATTGCTCGATCCGCCGTTGCACGAATTCCTTCCTCGCAAAGCCGAAGAAATCGAAAATCTCGCCGACACTCTTCACATTCCGGTGTCCAAGCTAAAATCCCGCATCGCCGAGCTTTCGGAATTCAACCCCATGTTGGGCTTCCGGGGTTGCCGACTGGGCATCCAGTATCCGGAGGTGACGGAGATGCAGGCGCGCGCCGTATTTGAAGCCATCGCCGCATTGGGAAAGGCCGGAATCGTCAAGACAACACCCGAGATCATGGTTCCGCTTGTCGCCTACCGGCGCGAATTCGACATCATCGCCGACATCATCCGCGCAACCGCAACGACCGTCGAGCGCGAATCCAAGACCAAGCTGTCCTATTCCATCGGCACCATGATCGAGCTTCCGCGCGCCGCCCTCAAAGCAGACAAACTCGTGGCCGGCGATGACGGCGCGGCCTTTCTCTCCTTCGGAACGAATGACCTCACCCAAACCGCCCTGGGTTTGAGCCGTGACGACGCCGCACCGGTGCTCACAAACTATGCCGGACGCGGTATCTTTGAACACGACCCGTTCGCCTCGATCGATATCGACGGCGTCGGCGAACTCGTCCGAACCGGTGTCGAGCGCGCGCGCAAAGTGAAACCGGACATCAAGATTGGAATCTGCGGTGAGCACGGGGGGGACCCCGCTTCGGTCACCTTTTTCGCAGACGCTGGCCTCAACTACGTCTCCTGCTCACCGTTCCGCGTGCCGATCTCCCGCCTGGCAGCCGCCCAAGCCGCCATCGGCACCACAGAGGACATCTGAACCCGCGTCGTCCCGGAAGAAGCGGCACTGCCCTTGACCGCAAGGGGGAGGCTCGCCCATAGACAGAGCCCAATGAGACTTTGAACGAGACGTCAAATGGCCGGCCATTCCCAATTCAAAAACATCATGCACCGCAAGGGCAAGCAGGACGCCATCCGGGCGAAAATGTTTGCCAAGCTCGCACGTGAAATCACGGTGGCCGCCAAAACCGGCATGCCCGATCCAGCCATGAACCCACGCCTGCGCCTTGCCGTTCAGGCCGCCCGTGCGGAGAACATGCCGAAGCACAATATCGAGCGCGCCATCAAGAAAGCGGCAGGCGGCGATTCAGCAAACTACGAGCAGATCCGGTACGAAGGCTATGCGCCTGGCGGCGTCGCGATCATCGCAGAAGCCTTGACCGACAACCGCAACCGAACAGGCGGCGCAGTACGCGCCGTTTTCACCAAGCACGGCGGCAATCTGGGTGCGACAGGATCCGTCAGTCACATGTTCACTCACGTCGGCGAAATCACCTACAAACCCGAAGCAGGCTCCGCTGATGCCGTTCTCGAAGCCGCCATTGAAGCCGGTGCCGAGGATGCACAATCTGACGAAACGGGCCATCTCATCATGTGCCCCTTCGAATCCATTGGCGCTGTTTCAGGGGCACTCGAAAAGACACTCGGTGAGGCCGCCAGCGTTAAAGCCGTCTGGAAACCCAACCTCACAACGAGCGTCGACGAACACGCGGTCGAGAGCATCTTGAAGCTTATTGCCGCACTCGAAGAAGACGATGACGTGCACAACGTGTTCGCAAACTTCGAAGTCTCCGACGAAATTATGAAGAAGCTAACGGCCGCCTAGGACCCACGATCCCGGAACCCATGGGGCCGAACACAGAAAAAACAAGCGGGTTGTCTGACCTTGCTTTAGACGCGATTGTGACGTGAGTTTCACGAATAAGATGAAGCACCGAAACGAGACAGCATGACATCGGCGCCGCCACAATCCGAATTCCCTCAATCGACATCCAGACCCAACCCAATTGAAAGGGGGCTTGGCCCGCGTGGCATCGTCATACTCGCTTTCGTTATGACGCTATCGTTTCCCCTTATGCCCCGCTTCGCAACCGTCACGCTGTTCGGCGTTGCGCTCGCAATTATCCTGATTGTCGCGACCCTGACCCTCAAGCAAAACCGTACGCTGTGGCCCGAAATGGGCGCCATCCTCCCGGATCCCGATTTGCGCGCGCCAATCATTGCTCTAGTGGCCTGGTCTGCTCTGGCTTGTCTTTGGTCTGCTGATCCTGGCGGCGGCGCCATAAAGGTGCTTCTGCTTTTCGGGCTAGTCCTGACCTGTTTCACGCTCTCGCAGGCCTTATCCTCGATCAGCACCAAGACCGGCGAGGCCTTGCTGACAGGTTTCATCGCCGCAATGACGGTCGCAGCCCTCTACATCGCCTTCGAAAGCATCACCGGTCGAAGCCTCCATGAATTTCTGGTCAAATCCATTCCCATTTGGCTGGAAAGCTACGACAAGCATTTGAAGATCGGTCGCAGTGGTGAGATCGCCATCAGCGATGCAAACCTCAATCGTTCAACGCTCATCTTTGGTGTCCTATTCATACCGGCCGCGACCGTTGCCTTGCACTTTCGCCAGCACAAACTCGGTGCAATTGCCCTTGCCATCTTCACCGTCTGCGCGGTCCTGACCTTTCTCTACACACGCCACCGCTCCTCACAGCTTGCACTGCTTGTAGGACTCGCAGCATTCATCATTGCTTATTACCGTCCGAGTTGGGCACGCTTGACCCTCATGGCGGGATGGATTGGCGCCTTTGTCCTCGTCATTCCGCTAATGCTGACCGCACACAAACTTGACCTGCATCACGCCAAGTGGCTCGGTTCGAGCGAGCGAGCGCGCCTGATCATCTGGAATTACACCGCAGAACGTACCATCGAACGCTGGTATTCTGGTGTAGGGACAAACGCGACACGCACACTCGACCGCATGCGAAAGAAAGAGATCAGACAAAAGAAAGAGATCCGAAAGAAACGCGGTCAACCCGCAGTCGCCCAAACACGTGCGCACCCGCACAACTTCTTCATCCACGTTTGGTACGAGCTGGGAATTGTCGGTGTCATCCTCGTCGGCTGGCTGGGCGTCGCCTTGCTGCGTTGGACAACAACACTGGGCCGATGGGAACCAGTCATGCTCACACAGCTCGCCGTAACAGCCGCCATGATGGCCGCCAGCTACGGCATGTGGCAGACGTGGTTCCAGGTCGGCCTGGCAAGCGGTGTGCTCGCGACATACGCCGGCAGCCGCCTGGTCCGCACCGAGTGAGCCTAACCGGCCCGGCCTGCTCATCATCATTTAGGCATGAGATCCGAAAGCCGCGCCAGCCTTACGCCCGGTGGAGGGGTGCTGGTTTCGGGAACAAAAAAGTCAGGCGCGAGCGGCACATCTGGATTGACCCGATACCGCTCAAAATCCGTAACACCGCCCACCTCATAAAGGAACGTGTCGTCGATCAGAAACTGCCCCGTAAACGTAGCCGATGGCTGCTTGAACACCAGATGGGCCGCATCGGCCATGATCTCCGGCTTGCGGCTCATCGCCATCAGTTTTTCGCCACCCAGAATATTGCTGATCGCGGCCGTTGCGACAGTCGAACGCGGCCATAACGCGTTCACAGCCACCCGGTCGGGCTTGAGTTCCTCTGCAAGGCCCAGGACGCACATACTCATCCCATACTTGGCAATGGAATAGGCGACGTGGCCGGCAAACCATTGCGCCTTCATATCGAGCGGTGGTGACAGCACCAGAACGTGCGGATTTTCTGCTTTGCGCAAATGCGGCAAACAGGTCTTTGTGGTCAGCAATGTCCCCCGCGTATTAATGGCAAACATCAAATCAAAGCGTTTCATCTCCGTCTTGTCGATCGGCGATAACGACAGCGCACTGGCATTGTTGACGCAAATATCAATGCCCCCGAAAGTATCCACCGTCTTGGCGACGGCAGCCTGCACCTGCGCCTCGTCGCGAATATCACAGACGACAGGAAGCGCCCGCCCACCAGCCGCCTCAACAGCTTCGGCCGCCGAATAGACGGTACCTTCGAGCTTGGGATTGGGGTCTGCGGTCTTTGCAGCGATAGCGATGTTGGAGCCGTCGCGTGCGGCCCGCAGCGCGATCGCCAGACCGATGCCGCGGCTCGCGCCCGTGATGAAAAGTGTCTTACCCTTGAGGTCTGTCATCCGCTTTCTCTTTTCTATCCCGCCGACGCTCGGCAATGGTTCAATACGCGTGGCCGCTTCTCACTCATCGGAAAAACACACCCCTGTCGCGCTATGCTGGCGCGCCAGAAAGCTTACCGATCAGCCACCGGACAAACCGTACAGGCGCCATGACAATGTTCAAGAGCTGCATCGAAATCGTCGCGATGAACGCCGGAAGCCCAGCCAGCGGTACAAACACAAAAAAGAACGCAAGCCCGCGGACCACACGCGCCAGATAATAACCAGCACGCCCTCTGTATTCCGTAGGCTCTTCCGGAGGCCAAACGCGCTGCCACCAGGAGGTTGAGAACGTCCAGCCCATCAACCCCAGAATAAGCAAACCGAAATACGTGAATTGAATCCATGACGGCACACCGGGAATGAGGCGGACATCCAATTCATCCTGACGCTCCTTATCGCGCGAATAAAGCGTGGCTGCGTGAACAGCAATGTGTCCTGTGGTATGCCCGAAGAGATCGCCGACCCAACTGTTGACATTCTCAGGCACGGAAATCGTCGGTGTTTCAGCCGGAACCGCCTGCAGCCGAATACGCCCCGCACCGTCACGAGCAGCCGAAACCGTAAGCTTGCCGTTGCCGCCAGCAAGCGCATTGAGAAAATCCCCATACGTGGCGCGCTTCAAAGCCGTGTCCAAGCCCTTCACTCCAACCTTCTGCCAAAACCAGTTGCGCCCACCCGGTTGATGCGCCGCCCCGGAATGCAGAACCACAAGGTTGACATCCGCCTTCTTGGCAACGTCCCGGATTTCACCGAGATCGAGACGTTGCTCACCGCCACGCGCCGTGCGGAAGAAGAACGCCTCACCCTCCACCCGTCCCGAGAGCACGGCCATCTGCCCCTTGATCCTGCGTAGAGAGGTGCCGAGTGCGGCGGGATCAATAACATCGACCAGCGCGGCGTTGGTTTTGGGATCGATACGCGGCGCACCACCAAGATGCCTCGGCCCACCAGGTTCGAGTGACAGGACCCGCACATTCGACCGGTTAAGCCGCCGCCCGAGCTGATAAATGGCCTCTTCGAACAGCAGCCGATCGGCAAGTTCCACCAAAAGATTGCGCCCGGCTTCAGCCAGAAGCTCGTCCACCCCGCCCGTTGGACCGCGGCGAAGCTTAAAGCTCCGATTGCCCGAAAGAACGTAGAGGTCGGCCGTCTCAGGCAGTTGGCCGATCAGCTTACGCTGATCGAAAACCGTGTCTGCGGAAAGATAGAGATGAAGCCTGCCGCCTGACGGAAGCTCCGGCGCCAGCACACCCGCGGCACGCGCAAGTTCATCCGGCGTCGCGGCTGTAAACACCTCGCCTTGCCGATTGACAAACTTCCAATGACCTTCCGGAGTGGCATGCGCCGCCAGTGCCGCCACTCCTTTTTTCGAGGCCGGAAGCTTGGCTATGTGCGCCGCCAAACCATCGAGAGCGGCAATACCCGATTTGCCAATCTTGGCACCCGTCTCTCCGACGTCCGCACCGACCTTCGCCAATCGCGATAGCCACCCCGCGTTCGCACCTGTTGCCGCGCAAACCAGCAGTCCAGCCGCCACGCACGCGACAAGCTTGTCGCCAAGGCCCCGATGCCATGGGTCCCGAAAGATTATCTCACATGTGCGCGACAAAGGCATCCACTGTGACCTCAGGACCTGAGCTTTGAGAAATTGGGCGGGCGCTTTTCCAGAAACGCAGAAAAGGCCTCACGCGCCTCAGGCGATTTTATTCGCTCGGAAAAGGCCGCCGTCTCCGCATCCGATCGCGCACGGACTGTACGCGGATTGCCACGCATCAACCCACGCGAGATGCTAAGCGCTTCGGGAGGCTTTGCCGCCAGACGTTTTGCAGCCGCCATCGCCACGGATTCGACCTCAGTTCTGTCGACCACACCATTGACGAACCCCGCCTCCTGCGCGCGAGCCGCGTCAAACGTCTCACCTAGCACCAGCAATTCAAACGCCCGCTGATACCCCATGAGCCGCGGCGCAAGCAGGCTTGAAGCATTTTCCGGAACAAGCCCGAGATCCAAAAACGGTGTCGTGAACGTGGCCCGCTCGCTGGCGTAGACGAGGTCGCAATGGAAGAGCAGCGTCACCCCGATGCCGACCGCGGCCCCGTCAACAGCCGCAAGCATCGGCTTCGAAACATCGGGCAACGTGCGCAAAAACTGAACCACGCCGCCCGCCGCACTGGCGTCACCCTTGGCACCTGCTAGAAAATCATTGAGATCGTTGCCAGAGGTGAAACAGCCATCCCCGCCAAGAAACATATGGACTGCAACCTCGGGATCCGCATCACCCGCGACCAAGGCCTCTGCCATCGCCGCGTACATCGCGGCATTAAGAGCATTCTTTTTGTCAAGCCGTGTAAAGCGGATCTGTTGAACGCGGCCGTCGCACTTGATTTCGATGTCGTTGCTCATGGCCCTTATGCCGATAATGTGTCAGGGGATAGCGCCAGAAGGCCGTCGGAACCCTCCATGACACTTGCGGCAAGACCGGGACCCGCCACACAAATATTTTCGCAAAAAAACCGCGCCAGCTTGATCTGCATCGCAGAGTCATCTCCGTCTGCCGCTGCGAGCGCACTCTGTGCAAGGTAATGCCCGCCAGCCGCAAGAGCAAAGAGCCGCAGATAGGGCGTCGCGCTCGCAAGCGCTGCCTCCGTATTGCCTTGCAGGGCTGCGCCCATCCACTTTGAGGCTTGGCCCAGAGCGGCAATCGTCTCCTGAAGCCTTGTGCCCATACGACCAAATCCTTCGTGATCGATTGATTGAACAGCCTCGACAGTCGCTGCCATTTCCGCGAGATAGGCTTTAACAACAGCACCACCGCCAAGCGGCAATTTGCGCATCACAAGATCCATCGCCTGAATGCCATTGGTCCCTTCATAGATCGGCAGGATACGCGCATCGCGAAGATACTGGGCCGCACCCGTCTCCTCCACATAACCCATACCGCCATGGACTTGGATGCCAAGCGAACCCACCTCGACCGCAATGTCCGTTGAAAACGCCTTAGTTATGGGCGTCAGCAGCGCAACCTGCTGCGCGGCATCCGCGCGCGCTTCATCCGTTGCTCCCCGTTCGGCCACATCCGTTGCCGCCGCTGTCGCCAGGCAGATCGCCCGCGCCGCCGCTGTCAACGCCTTCATCGTCATGAGCGTGCGGCGAATATCGGCGTGCTGGACAATCGGCACCATTTCACCCGCTTGCGAAGCCGCACCCCGCCCCTGGCGTCGCTCATTGGCATAGGCAATCGCCCGCTGTGTCGCCCGCTCGGCAACCGCAACACCCTGAACGCCAACCGCCAGACGCGCGGCATTCATCATGATGAACATCGTCACAAGCCCGCGATTTTCTTCACCCACAAGATAACCAACGGCACCGCCTTTTTCGCCAAACTTCAAAACAGCCGTCGGGCTCGCACGAATTCCAAGCTTGTGTTCGATTCCCGTGCAAACAACATCATTGCTTGCTCCAAGTGACCCGTCGGAATTGACAAGAACTTTCGGCACAAGAAAGAGCGAGATGCCCCGCGTTCCCGGCGGCGCATCGGGCAGCCGGGCCAAAACAAGATGGATGATGTTTTCAGTAAGGTCGTGCTCGCCGTAGCTGATAAAGATCTTTGTGCCCGTGACGCGATACGACCCATCGTCTTGCTTGACGGCCTTCGTCGCAACGGCGTTGAGATCGGAGCCGGCTTGCGGCTCGGTCAGATTCATCGTGCCCGTCCACGCCCCCGAAATCATCTGCGGTAGGTACTGGGCTTTGAGCGCATCCGATCCGCCAATATGCAAACTGTCGATGGCACCGTTGGTGAGCAACGGGCACATGGCAAAAGCGACGTTGGCGGAATTCCATATCTCGGTGACAGCCATCGCGACCGTCACCGGCAGCCCCTGCCCGCCAAATTCAGGCGGACAGCCGAGCGCTGGCCAGCCGCCCTCCACAAATCGGTCATAGGCCGCCTTCCAACCGGGCGGCGTCAACACCTCACCGTCCTCGATACGCGAACCTGTGGTGTCCCCAATCTGGTTCAGGGGATCCAGAACGTCGGTCGCCAGATTACCGGCTTCCTCGAGAATGGCGCGGACCGTTTCGAGATCGACGTCTCCCATGACGCCCGATGCGGCGAGGTCATCGAATCGCCCCGACGTCTTGAGAGCGGCGAGGATGTCGTCTACTGGAGCCTGATAAGTCATAAGCTGTCCCTCTGGGCAAATCTCGAGCCCGGCGCCGTGGCGGCCAGCTGCTCTTGGCAACATGAGACCCCGGCCACCGCCGTGCAAGGACGAAACGAGGAACAATCCCCCTATGTCTGTGGTTCAAGCGAATGAAAGGATGATTCGTAAAGCCGCCGATGATCTGCGCGACGGCCGCCTCGTGGCCTTTCCCACAGAAACCGTTTATGGGCTCGGCGCCGACGCCACCAACGGACACGCGGTCGCCAGAATTTTCGCGGCCAAAGGCCGGCCCCGCTTCAACCCGCTGATCGTTCACGTCGCAGACCTTCAAGCCGCTTTTGAGCTGGCGGTATTCGGAGACAAGGCCGCCACGCTGGCGCGGGCGTTTTGGCCCGGCGCCCTCACACTGGTTTTGAAGCGAAAGGCAGAGTCGAACCTTTCCGATCTCGTGACGGCCGGCCTCGATACCGTGGCAATCCGCATTCCAGACCACCCCATTGCCCAAGCGCTGTTGCAGGCAACCGGCCGCCCCCTGGCGGCCCCTTCCGCCAATCGATCGGGCCACGTCAGTGCCACGCAAGCACGCCACGTTGCAGACGATCTGGGCGACAGCCTCTCAATGGTCCTTGACGGCGGCCCAACCGCGTTCGGCATCGAATCGACCGTTCTCGATGCGACCAGCGGCAAGATCATCATGTTGCGCCCCGGAGCAATTCCCGCCGAAACCATCGAAGCTGTCTTGGACGAACCAATCACACGCAACCTCGAAGGTGGTACACAACCTCAATCACCCGGTCAGCTGCAAAGCCATTATGCCCCGCGCGCCGCGCTGCGGTTGAATGCAAAAACCGTTGAGCCGAATGAGGCGCTTCTCGCATTCGGAACCAAGGTGCCAGACACCTCCAAAGCAAGTACCGTCTTTAACCTCAGCCCCTCAGGCAACACCATCGAGGCCGCGGCCAACCTTTTTGCAGCCATGAGAATGCTCGACGCGCAAGGCGTGCGCACAATCGCGGTAATGCCAATTCCGAATGAAGGATTAGGTGAAGCGATCAATGACCGGCTGAAGCGCGCAGGCGCCCCGCGCCGTGTGGTCGCTTAGCTTCCAATGCTGCCGATGACGACGACGCTGGTGACCAGCATGACATGCGCAAGGACGAAGACGGAAATGCGATTCGCCACGGGAAGCTCCAATTCTGCTCAAGGTCTCCTGCACCCGAGTGGTGCTGGAGTCTTAGCCTGCACGAACATACGAATTGAGGCTGTTCCCATTGGAACAGTTATGCGCGACTATGAGAAATTAGCGTGCTCCAGATGGCCTTTAGCACTTGCTGCGGCATCGGGTGCGGCAGGCATGACGGGCATTCTGGCACTGCGCGACGTTTAAGCCCTCACACGAGATCCGATCGCAAACGGTGGCGCAGTTGGGCCGGCAATGCGGTTTGGGCTTTAAGAGCCCCCGCGGAAACGGCTCTTTTGCGCCGCTGGCAGCAAGGACAAATCCGGCCAGGACAAGAACGGGCAACGCGAAACGGGGCATGGTCAAATCCAGCAAAACCAAAGCCTCCCGCTCTTAGCATTACCCTCGTTCCAAGACGAGTCTTGGAGAGCGGAACGGCAAAGTGATAGCGTGCCATCAGAATGAAACGCGACGTCTCCCCCCGATTGAAAGCCCCAACGGCCGATGTGCTCGCGCGCCTCGCCACCATCGTCGGCGAGGCGCATGTACTGCGCGATCCGGACGCCCAAGCCCCCTACTTGAGGGAATGGCGCGACCGCTACATTGGCAAGACACCAGCCGTTTTACGCCCCGCCACGACGGATGAGACCGCACGCTGTCTCACAATTCTGAACGAAGCCCATGTGGGTGTCGTGCCACAAGCCGGAAACACCGGCCTCGTCGGCGGACAGATTCCCTCGGCCGGCGGAACCGAAATCGTGTTAAGCGTCGAACGCATGCGGCGCGTCCGCACCGTCAATCGGACAGGCGCCAGCATGATCGTCGAAGCCGGCGTCACGCTGTCGGATGCCCAAGCCGCAGCGGACGGAGAGGACCGCTATTTTCCACTGAGCATGGCGTCTGAAGGCAGTTGCCGTATTGGCGGCACGCTCGCGACCAACGCCGGGGGTGTCGCCGTCCTCGCCTATGGAACGGCGCGCGACTTGGCGCTCGGCATCGAAGCAGTGCTGGCCGATGGTTGCATCTGGAACGGTCTCAGCGCACTCAAAAAGGACAACACCGGCTACGACCTCAAAGATCTCCTGATCGGCTCCGAAGGCACGCTTGGCATCATCACGGCAGCCGCACTCAAGCTTTTCCCAAAACCGGCCGAACGCGCAACGGCCTTCATCGCCCTCAAGAGCCTACTCGATGTCGACACCCTGTTCCGCGACACATCGGCGGCATGCGGTCCGATGTTGACCGCGTTCGAGTTCATGTCCGGGCGCGCGCTCGATTTCGTTCTCAAGCACCAGCAAGGCGTACGCTCGCCTTTCAGCAGCAACTATCCGTGGTACGCCCTCATCGAATTGTCGTCCTGGGAAACTGGACCCGCCCCGCGCCAACTCCAATCGCTGCTCACAAATGCAACATCGAACGGCATCGTAGCGGACGCCGTGGTCGCCGCGTCGCTTGATCAGGCGGCCGGTCTGTGGCGCCTGCGCGAAGCCATGTCGGAAGTGCAAAAAGCGGAAGGCGGCTCAATCAAACACGACATATCAGTGCCAATTTCATCGATCCCGGCCTTCATCGAAAAAGCAGGCGCCTTGGTCGAAGATCTCTGCCCCGGCGCGCGACCCGTGCCATTCGGTCACTTCGGCGACGGCAACATTCACTACAACGTCTCTCAGCCCATCAACATGGACAAGAAGGCGTTCTTGGACCTTTGGGAAACCATGCAGCACCGCATTCACGACCTTACCGTCGCGATGAGCGGATCGATCTCCGCCGAGCACGGCATCGGACAAATGAAACGTACCGAACTTGCACGGCTGAAAAGCGCCACCGATCTTGACATCATGCGCGCCATCAAGAGAGCACTCGATCCCAACGGCATCCTCAATCCCGGAAAGGTGTTGTGAGAGCCTACGCGTAACACAACCTTGCGAAG
Organism: Hyphomicrobium sp.; assembly: GCA_965222835.1. Lineage (GTDB taxonomy): Bacteria > Pseudomonadota > Alphaproteobacteria > Rhizobiales > Hyphomicrobiaceae > CBDCUQ01. The sequence continues at coordinate 139,030 of CBDCUQ010000004.1, read as the reverse complement.
AGAACGGCGCTCTTACCACACGCCTTTCACAAAGCCGTTTCCGAAGTAGGTCCAAAGCGTCGGTGGAAAGAACTGCTGTGACGGCAGATCCACGTCCTTCGGATTGAGGCGGCCGGCAACCGCATCCTCAAGCGCACGCGCAAAAAGCGGAATGGCGAACGCCGCTTGCACATGCTGATAGGTCGCGATCGTATCCTCGCATTCGAAGTGCACGCGCGCCTGGTACAGCACCCCGCCCGTGTCCACACCCTCGTCGACGACATGAATGGTCACCCCCGCGTTCTCAGCGTCGTCCGACGCTAGCGCCCAATACCCGGGATGTTGCCCCCGGTATTTGGGATTGATACCGGCGTGGTAGTTGATGAAAGGAGCCGGAACGCTCTTAAGCGTCGCCCGCTTCAAGATGCGCGTGCCATAGACGCCGACGACCGGCGGCTGAAGTTCCGCCAACAGGCGGTGGCACTCTGGCGAATTCACACTCGGCACCTGATGCACGGTGAGGTTCGCATTGGGCGCGGGACCGAGACCATATTTGGCTGAGATCACGGCAAGCCGAGACGAATCGCGCAGGAAAATGCGCTCGAACAGCCCAAACGCAACCTGACCAATGGCCCGAAGCCAACCGAGCAGCCGGACACGCCGGCGAATGATCTCGAGCTTGGTTTCGGGCTGTTCCTGAATGACGGTAATGGGCCCGAAAAGGCGGGCCAGACCGTTTACCACGATCCATGCCAAGGGCCCGCCCGCGGTCAAAATGACCGGTCGCGGCCCGTGGTGTTCGATTTGAGGACGGTATTTTGAGCTTAGCATGGAGCCAATCGCAACGGTGTTGAGACAGGTCGTCCGCCTCGCAAGACACGCGCCAATTTGGGGATGACCCGTGCCAAACCGGCACAGGGTCTCGATTTGGAAACCCTGGTCGCCTACACTGTTGAGGCTGCGGGGTTCGTCAGGAGCATAGAATCTCCAGGGCCTATAAGATCTGCCAGGGAGCTGTCCCTGGCCGGGACCGTGGTCCCGGTCATATGGCGCCCACCTTACTTTTTGTAGGGACCCGGCGAGATCGGTTTTTGTTCCGACGGCCACCGCGGCACTATCTTATGACGCGTTCGACGTGAACATCGGCTTGTGCGAGCCGTCCCTGCCATATCAATTCAAACGAACGCCCGTGTCCGAACCTGATCCGACCGTCGATGAAAAAAAGCGCCTGCGGTCCGCGGCGAAGGCAACCCGCGCCGAAGCCTTCGCCCGCCACGGCACCGCCGCCGCACACAGCATCGCCGCGCACGGCATCGGCTTTGCCCATGACGGTGCGCCGGCCGTGATCTCGGGCTTTCTGCCGATCGGCGAAGAGATCGATCCCATGCCCTTAATGGAGCAGCTGCGAAATGAAGGCCATCGGCTGGCGCTCCCCGTGATGGAGGCCAAAGGCAAACCACTCCTCTTCCGAGCCTGGGCCCCGGGCGAGCCGCTTGCCAAAGTGACGTGGGGAATCCGCGAACCGCTGCCCGAAGCACCGGCCGTCGAGCCCGATATCGTTTTGGGTCCGCTTTTGGCGTTTGATGATTGCGGCTACCGGCTCGGGTACGGTGGCGGCTTCTACGACCGAACACTCGCCCGCCTGAGAGCACTTAAGCGCGTCGTCTCAATCGGCCTCGCCTACGATGAGCAAAGGGTCGACGCCGTCCCCCATTCCAGCTACGACGAGCGCCTCGATTGGGTCCTGACACCAAGTGGCCCAATCAAGTGTAGGACCCCCTGATCCGCCTTTGCGGTCAGCCAACTGGAGCTTCGCATTGCGCTTACTCTTTCTCGGTGACGTCGTCGGCCGTACGGGACGCAGGGCCGTCCTCGACACGCTGCCCAAACTCCGCGAACGCTATAAGCTCGACTTCGTCATCGTGAATGGCGAAAACGCTGCCGGCGGCTTCGGCATCACCGAATCCATCCTCGAAGACCTGCTCGACGCCGGCGCCGACGCAGTCACGCTTGGCAACCACGCCTTCGATCAGAAAGAAGCGCTTGTCTATATTGAGCGCCAGCCCCGACTGATCCGCCCGCTCAATTTTCCCATGGGCACGCCAGGACGTGGGACTGGTCACTTCAAAGCAAAGAACGGCGCCGACGTGCTCGTCATCAATGCCCTGGGACGTGTTTTTATGGCCGATCTCGATTGCCCCTTCCGCGCCATCGACAGCGAGATCACGGCCTGCGCCCTGAAAACCGGTACCGACGCCATTGTCGTTGATTTTCACGCCGAAGCGACGAGCGAAAAGCAGGCGCTCGGAGTCTTCCTGGACGGTCGGGTAAGCGCGGTCGTTGGAACGCACACCCACAGCCCGACAGCCGATGAGCGCGTGCTCCCCAACGGTACCGCGTTCATTTCCGATGTCGGTATGTGCGGCGATTACAATTCCGTGCTGGGTATGGACACCGACGAGCCCGTCAACCGCTTCCTGACCCGCATCCCCCGCGAACGGTTCCAGCCGAGCGATGGACCGGCGACGGTGACCGGACTCGCCATCGAAATCGACGACGCAACGGGGCTTGCAGTGTGGACCAAAGGATTGCGGCTCGGTGGCGTACTAAAGCCTACCGAGCCGCTGGTCTGGGTCGAGTGAGAGTCGTGACAATCTGATGAGAACTGGCTTTGCAACTCCCATCAGGGCTCACGGGGCCGAAAGAGCGGTCCGGCCAGCCGTTTCTCCGCCATCCACTGGGCAGGGGAGGCGGCCACGCGAAGTGCGAATCACCTCGCAGTAAAAGGCTGCGCCCCATTGGTTAACGAATGGTTAACGCCGCAACACGCCGTTAAGAGTTGGGCAACGTTTCGAGGGGCACTAGTCGGCAGGACCCATGGCCCCTCAAGCAGCGCGTGCGAGCCGGCAAGTAGGTCGCGAACGGGATCGTGACGTGGGCCGCGACATAGGGCGCTGAAAGTCGACCGAAACAACGCGCGGACGGGACGTCGTCCCGTCCCTGACCTGTGGGGCAAAGCGGGTGGACAACGGTGACTTCAGGGGCGCCGCTACCTGCCGCCGCGTCGCGGCCACCCGAACCGCGCGGGCCCTGTCCTGCCGATAGGCTTCAATGCGTAAGCCGCCTTGAGACGCGACCCGCCGGTTGAGCTTGGATACGGCCGCCAAACGACGAGCCAATAGTTGAGTATCGCGGCTTTCCGAGAGATCCTCCAAGACCCGGCTCGGTTCGACCGGAGCAGCCACCACGCCCTCAGGGTTTCCACCGAGAAACAGCCTGAGAAGTCGCGTCAAACCTGAGAGCCACGGTAGCAGCCTATACAACGAGCTTTGCTTTGCCCCATCCAATCGCGACATGACACACACCCCAATAACCGGAGCCCCCGTTCGGGGCGCTATCGGGGCCGAAGCCTGTCACGTCATGGTTAACAGCGCGTAGCCGCTTGGTAGAATAACGCACACATATAGCGACATATTTCGGATGCAGCCTGTCGGAATTAGGGGCGCTGGCCCGCCTTGAATTGGCGGGCCAGGTCAAGGGGTCAGTAGAGACCGATCCCTCTTAACCGGTTCACGCCTCTTGGGGGTTTGTGTCCGCCCCCGTAACCGGGATTCCGCCGGCCCGTGGAGAAATCGATCTTGATCTTCGGCCTGATCACCACCTTCGGCTTGCGCACCTTCACGACGCGAGCCTTCGGTTTCCAACGTTTCTTCTTCACGGCCTTCTTGACCGGCTTCGACTTCTTCTTCGCTTTGCGCTTCTTTGGCAGGGTCGCGCATACGCTGTCACCCGTCAGAACGGCTTGAGTATAGACCGGATTTTCATCCACTGTCGGAGGAGAAACAACGAAGGGAAACGCCTCTTCGAATGTGAATCCAGGCGCTGCACCAAGCCGGCTCCAGCATCCTGGTACACCGATCTCGCCGTCTTTGCTGATGCGAAGGATCTGCCCGGGTTTGTCCACGACGCGGCATTTGCCACGCGCGTTGCACGCCTTGACACCACCTTCACTCAACATCAGCCACGTTTCGCCTGAGAGCATAACGAACAGGTCGAAGATGGTCCCACGCACCGTAATGGCAGCAACCGGCGTTCGGATCGTATAGGCGGGCTTTGCGGCAACGCCCGTCAGAAACCGGAACGTTCCCTTGGCCAGATTAAGGAAAATCGAGCCACCGTCTTTGTCGGGGTCATAAACAAACTTATCGAGCATAAGCCGCGATCCCGGACCCAGCGCCAGCTTGGTCTGATCATCCAGCTGCAACTCCGTGCGCGCATCGCTACCGGCTTCAATGAGCTCGCTATGCCGGACACGATCACCCATTTGCAGCGTACGAACGTCCCGCGAAAGCTCGGCGGTTACTTGGTTAACAACCAGAACCGCGGATCCGATCGGATCGCCGGGCGCTGCAAACGCCGGCAGACCACTCAACAAAACAGCGCCTGCTGAGAGAGTAAAAGCAACACTACGCATATCAGCCCTCCTCATGAGCCGTCGTCCAAGGCTTTGCCCTAGTGCTCTCTCGCCGTTGACCGGGGACCGGACATACTTCGGCCGTCACCGGAGCCATAAGTACTTGGCCCAGGAGAGAAATCCCGGAGCATCATTCACGAAGCCCGTCATCTGCGCTGTTACCCAGGGAACAGGAGGGCTATATAGGGGGTGAAGGAGTGCTGGAGGCCCCCGTTGCTACAGCAGTCCCGATGACAGGCCCTTAGCGCCTGAGTGAGCCAATAGAGTTAAGAGTGGCAGTCGCATCCAAGTAGCCGCTGCCCGCAACAAGGTGAGTCCGATGACGTCGCGTGCAACCATCCTCATTGCCGGGATCATCGCAGCTATTGTGATCGTCGGCGGTTTGAACTTATTCCCCATTCAATGGCCGCAAGCCCCGAGAGACCTTGAAACGCCGGACGGCAAGAAAGTGGCGGCCACATTGGAGGAAAATTCCCAAGGTAGATCGCAGACCGGCGGAACAAAACATGACGCAGGCGAAACCAAAGCGAACGACACCGCGCGCGAGGCCAGTGGCGATGCTCCCTCCTTTGACATTATGAGGGTCAATCCGGAAGGCACGTCGGTCTTTGCAGGTCAGGCCGCACCCAAAGAAACAGTGACCGTGCTCGCTGACGGAAAGCCTGTGGCCACCGTCAAAGCGGATGACACTGGCGCCTGGAGCGTCGCAACCGAGGCCAAGATCCCCAATCCAGACGCCGACCTCACCCTTTCCACCGACCCAGCACTGGCTGCCCAGGCTACCGGGCCGGCAAAGGCGGAAGAGAAACTCGCCGCGGCGGATGCCAAACCCTCCGCCGGAGCCACCGAGAAGCGTTCGGAAGCTGTCGCCGATGTCACGTCCGGCATGATCAAGAATCTCGAAGGCCTTGTCGAAGAAGCGCGGAAGGATGCCGAAAAGGCCACAACAGCTTCGGCTAAGCCGGCTCGGGCGGACACAGGCGGATCGCCGGCAGGCGCAGAAAAGCAGACGGCCGAAGATCAACCACAAACTGTCGCCGCGGCAGATTCAGGCACAACGTCCACCCCAACGGAAACGCCAGCAGCCGCCGATGGCGCCACCACCTCGAGCACCGGCACCGCTACGACGGCGAGCGCGCCATCAACCGCAGCTGGCCCCGCAGAGGCATCTGCGACGGCGGAAACGGCCACGCAAGCAGGCCAAGACGACGAAGTCTCCGTCGCCGCAAACAAGGCGCCGTCCGATGCGGCGGCGGCCGAAGCAACGACCACCGGTACGCCCCGCGTCGCCGGAAGCCGTCAAAAGGCCACCGCCAACGTGCCAGTCCCGATCATGTTCGTTTTTCGAGAGGCAACATTTACGCCCGAAGGCAAGCGCGCCGTCCAATTGCTGCTTGAGTACCTGAAACTCAAGAGTTTCGACAAAGTCACGCTAACGGGCCACGCCGACGAACGCGGAACACTCGAACTCAATATGGACCTGTCCCAAGACCGCCTCGACGCCGTAGCCAACTACCTGCGAGCCGGCGGCTTCAGTGGCGCACTTGATCTCGTTCCAAAGGGCGAAATGGAACCCTTTACCGGAGTAGACCGTACGAAGTTCGCAAAGGAAGACCTCTATCAGCTGGACCGGCGCGTAGAGTTGCGGCTCATGCAATAACCGGACGGCAATCCCGACGGCCAAGCAGCCAGACCCTTTCCGAAATCGCAAACGGACGACCCAGATCCGATCGTCGGGCTATGTCCGCATTATCATGGCTCGATCCACCTACCGGAAACCATGGCGCGACTGTTTCAGGCGCCATTGGGAATCAGTTAACCCGGAACGCCATAAACATGTCTCGTGGCCCAGAATTCCTGACCCAAATTTCCTGGTCCCAAACTACCTGGTCCAAGACATCCACAGGTCTCAGGCATGCGCATTCTGTTCGTGCACCAGAACTTTCCGGGCCAATTCCTGCACCTAGCGCCCGAGTTGAAGGCACGCGGGCATGATGTTCGGGCAATAACGGTACAGTCCAATCAACGCCGATCATCCATACCTGTTATCAAGTATGCGTACGAGTCCGCGAAACCCCATCCGGGCATACCGCGGCTGGCAACCGACTTCGCGGAGAAAGTGACGCGGGGTGACGTCGTCGCCAAAACCGCGAACAACCTGCGCCAGAAGACAGGCTACGTACCAGAAGTCGTCGTTGCACATTTGGGGTGGGGCGAAAGTCTGTACCTGAAGGAGGTTTGGCCGGAAGCACGCATCATGGCCTATGCGGAGTTCTGCTACGGTCCGCGCGGTCTCGATACGGATTTCGATCCTGAAATTCAGCGCAAGAGCTTGCCGCGTGACCTCTTCATTCGCACGCGCCAGGCACATCTGTTGCTTGCACTCGCCGCCGCCGATTCCGCACTCGCGCCAACACACTGGCAAGCTCAATCTTTTCCGGAAGGGCTGCGCGACCGCATCACAGTCATTCATGATGGCATTGACACAGAGCGGACGGGCCCGAACCCCGAAGCCACCTTCGAAATTCCCGGCACCCAACGCGTTCTCAAGGCCGGCGACGAAGTCTTAACCTTCGCCAATCGCAGCCTTGAGCCTTATCGCGGCTATCATATCTTTATGCGAGCGCTACCCGACGTTCTCGCGCGGCGAAAGAATGCCGTCGCCGTAATCGTCGGCGGCTCAGGTGTGAGCTATGGAACGCGTCCCCCAGGCGAAAAATCCTGGAAACAAATCTTTTTGGATGAGGTTGCGGACAAGCTGGATCTCTCGCGCGTGCATTTCGTGGGCAACATCGCATACGAGCAGTTTGTCAGTCTAATGCAGGTCTCTCGCGTGCACGCCTATCTCACCTATCCCTTTGTCCTGTCCTGGTCAATGCTGGAAGCCATGGGCGCCGGCGCACTTGTTGTCGGCTCGCGCACGCCACCTGTCGAGGAAGTCATCGAAGACGGCATCAACGGCCGCCTTGTCGATTTTTTTGATGTCAAAGCCTGGTCCGACACGCTGGTCGACTGCTTAGCAGATCCCGATCGCTTCCGCCGGCTCCGGGACGCCGCGCGTCAAACCATCGTCGAGCGCTATGATCTTCGAAGCCGCTGCCTGCCCGACATGGTCCGCTTTGTCGAAGGCGATTGGTCCCCTGAATAGCCCCTTCAGCCCTTGTGCCCGATCATGTCGAGCCAAACCTCTTCGGTCAGGACGGTGACGCCAAGGTCACGGGCCTTATTGAGTTTGGAACCTGCATCGGCGCCCGCCACCACGTAGTCGGTTTTTTTTGACACGGACCCGGCAACTTTAGCCCCCAACCATTCCGCTTGAGCCTTGGCTTCCGTGCGCGTCATAAGCTCAAGGCTGCCGGTAAAGACGACCGTCTTTCCAGTGACCGCCGATCGACGGGCTTGCGGACGCTCGAAGGGTTCAACCGTCACCTCATCGAGCAATGCCGCAACGGCCTTCTTGTTGTGCGGCTCGGTGAAGAAGGCGATGAGTTCATCGGCCACGACCTCACCGATCCCCGAAAGAGCAGCAAACTCCTTGTAACCTTCGCCAGGCTTCTCCCGCGCCCCCGCGCGCGCAACATTCATCGCCTCCTCGGTGCTTTCAAATGCCGCTTGAAGCGCATCGAGCGCGCCTGAACGCACACCCTTCATCGCCTCAAACCGCTCCAACCCTTCCGCCTCAGCTGAAAAGAGATCGTCCTTTTCTTGGCCAAGAACGGCCGCCCGATCCATGATGGCTTCGGCGGTCTTGGGACCGACCCCCTTGAGACTGACAAGGCGCCTGAAATTCGGCCCTGGCTGATCTTCAGCCGCACGCCGAACTGCCGTCTCCACGTTCGCCAGCGTCAAAAACGCCTTTGCGATATCCTTTGCCGTCGTCTCCCCGACATGTCGGATGCCAAGTGCAAACAAAAACCGATCAAGCGAAATCGTCCGGCGCGCATCAATCGCCCTGAAGAGATTTTCGGCGGACTTTTCGCCGAAACCCTCGCGATCCTTGAGACGCTCATCTGCCGCCTCATCACGCCTCTTGAGCGTGAAGATGTCGGCAGGCGTCCGGATAAGCCCTTCATCGAAAAACAATTCAATACGCTCAGCGCCCAGCCCCTCGATATCGAAGGCGAGGCGGGACGCGAAATGCTTCAATCGCTCTTTGGCCTGAGCCGCACAAATGAGACCGCCGGTACAGCGGCGCACCACGTCTTCCTCACCTGCATCATCCGCTTCGCGTACCGCAGCGCTCTCGCAAACCGGGCACGTTTCCGGAAATTTATAGCGGCGAGCGCCTTTGCGCCGCTTTTCCTTAAGGACGCGTACCACCTGCGGGATAACATCACCGGCCCGCTGGACGACGACGGTGTCACTAACCCGAATGTCCTTGCGCGCGATCTCGTCTTCATTATGCAGCGTTGCATTCGACACGACCACGCCACCGACCGTGACAGGCTGAAGCTTCGCAACGGGGGTGAGCGCGCCCGTGCGCCCCACCTGGATTTCAATGGCATTCAAAACAGTCGTCGCCTGTTCAGCCGGAAACTTATGCGCAGTCGCCCAGCGCGGACTGCGCGAAACGAAACCCAGCCGGTCCTGCAGGTCAAGCCGATCGACTTTGTAGACAACACCATCGATGTCGTAGCCGAGAGAAGCACGCTGGTCCGCAATCCGATTGTAATAGGCAAGCATCTCCTCGACGCTATGTGTGAGCGTCATCAGGGAATTTACAGGCAGCCCCCAACGACTGAAAGCCGCTACAACACCGGTGAGCGTATCGGCAGGGAGTTCCGGCATTTCGCCCCAGGCATACGCAAAGAAGCGCAGCGGCCGTTTGGCCGTGATGCTAGAATCAAGCTGACGCAACGAACCGGCCGCAGCATTGCGCGGATTAGCAAACACCTTGTCGCCGGCCGCCTCCTGAGCCGCGTTGAGCCGGGCAAAATCGTCGTGCCCCATATAGATCTCGCCCCGCACCTCGGCGACCTCGGGCAGACCCTTTCCGCGCAGAACCTTGGGAATGTCGCGAACGGTCTTCACGTTTTCGGTGACGTTCTCGCCCTCCGCACCGTCTCCGCGCGTCGCGGCTTCGACAAGCCGCCCCTTTTCGTAGCGGATCGAAATGGAAAGACCATCGATCTTCGGCTCGGCCGTGAAAGCAAGATCCTCGTCCTCCGAAAATCCGAGAAACCGGCGCACCCGCCGGGCGAAATCAGCGACATCGGCGTCTGTGAAGGCATTGCCAAGAGAAAGCATCGGCACCCGATGCTTGACCTTGCCGAACGCGTCGACAGGCGTAGCACCCACCCGATGCGTCGGGCTATCTGCACGAACCAAATCCGGAAAACGGGCCTCGATACGTTCGTTGCGCTGACGCAGCGCATCATAGTCGGCATCCGAAATTTTCGGCGCATCCGACTGATAATAAAGCTTGTCGTGTTGGGCGATCTCGCTAGCAAGGCGCTTAAGCTCTGCGCGCGCATCCGCCTCCGAGAGCGCCTCGACGGGAATGCCGGCTGTGTTCTTTTTGCCCATCCTAATGCCGCTCGCCTGGAAATCCCGTTGCTGCCCTCTCCGCCACTCAGCCTACCTCTCCACACGCGAACGTGGAAACTGCGACGACGGACAGGCGAGCGATGTAACGCATGAAAGCCCACCATCAGTCCGATAGCGTGCTGATATCCCCAGCAATCAAGAAAAGGGCAACGAAGCTTTCCTGCATGGATACGCCGGCACGTCAGGCGGGCGCTCGCAGACAGACGGAAAACCGCACGAGATGCGGCTTACGTCGGACCACCCAGACCTAGTGAGGGCAGGCTCTGCCAAGCCTTGGAAATCCAGCTTCCGCTATCCTCACGCGGCCCAACGCCGCCCGAGGCCAGGAGCGCATACGCCTGCTTGTACCATTTCGACTCGGGGAAGTTGTGACCAAGCACCGCCGCCGCCGTCTGCGCTTCATTGACCACGCCCAGCGCCATATAGCATTCAGTGAGTCGCATGAGCGCTTCCTCGACATGCGCCGTCGTTTGATAATTCTTGACCACAGTCTTGAAGCGATTGATCGCGCCTGGATAGTTCTTTTGCTTGAGATAATAGCGGCCGACTTCCATCTCCTGCGCAGCGAGATTGTCCTCGGCAAGCCGGATCCGGTTGGCCGCCATCTTGGCATATTCACTGTCGGGATAGCGGCTTCGCAGAATCTTGAGCTGTTCGAGCGCCTTGCGGGTCGCCGTCTGATCCCGGTTCGGCAAGCGCATCTGATCGAAGTAAGCCGAAGCGATAATATGATGCGCAAGCGCCGCATCCTTCGTACCGGGATGCATGACGGTGTACCGCTCAGCCGATGCAATAGCTTCGGGAGTCTTACCCGCTTTGTAATAGGCGTAGGCGGCCAACACGATGGCCCGCCGCGCTTCCGGCGCGTAAGGGTGCGACCGATCAAGGTCTTCGAACTTCTTGGCGGCATCTTCGAAGTCGCCGCTGCTCATATAGCCGTCCGCCTCCGCATACATCTTTTCGGGAGGATCGGTGTTGATAGCGGTCGTCAGATCCGCAGAAGATGCGCATCCGGCGAGCGCTGCGATCGACATCGCAGCAGCGGCACACGCTACCCTTCGAACGCTGGAACGCCAACCGCGCATGATCCAACTTATCCCTTGTTGCTCCCCCGGGGCTCGTCAACCCGCGCCCGATCAAGCATCAAATAGCATACGAGTCGGGCGCCGCGATAGCGGAGACCGGACCACACCCTGTGGGTGACGCTATCGGCACATTATGTTGAATTTTGGCCCAAATTCAAAGGCCTAGGGGCCAAACAAAAGCGAGCGCCGGCCCCATCTGAGCACCCCACAGTTGAGAATTCAGGTAGCGGCTTATCTACTCGCCGGCAGCGACGGCAAGCTCCAAGCCGTGTGGCACGACTTCGCGAACCCGCGGCGCCTGCACAATCATCCAGGCGGACGGGTCGGCATAGAGCGCCTGAAGAACGCTCGAGTTGAGGCGGTGGCCGCCGCGAACCGAACGATAAGCCCCGAGTACGGGAAGCCCAGCGAGGCTCAAATCACCAACAGCATCGAGCATTTTGTGCCGGACGAACTCAAGCGGATCGCGCAGACCCTCACGGTTCATAATTCGCCCATCACCAATCGCGATCGTGTTGGTCAGGTTTGCACCAAGCGCCAAACCTGCCTTCCAAAGCCGCTCGACGTCGCTCATGAAACCAAACGTGCGAGCCCGGGCAACTTCGCTGCGAAACACGCTCGGGCTCATTTCCAATGCCAGATGCTGCCGTCCGACGACGGGGCTTTCGAAATCGATCTCAATATCGAGATGGAAGCCCGTATGGGGCGCAATCTCACCCCAGCAAGCCCCGTCCTCAACACGGATCGGCTTCAAAACCTTGAGGAACTTGCGAGGTGCGCCGAGCTCGGTCACGCCGGCCTCGTCGAGTGCTTCGACGAACGGCGCGGAGCTGCCGTCCATGATCGGCACTTCCTTGCTGTCGATTTCGATGATGCAGTTGTCGATGGAGAGGCCGAAAAGAGCGGCGAGAAGGTGTTCTACGGTGCTGATCGTGACGCCAGCATTATCGCCTATGACTGTACAGAGTGTGAGATTTTTGACGTTATCGGATTTGGCAGGAATATCGGCAATGACTCGCCCGCGTTTGGTGACAACAAAACGGATGCCTGTATCGGCTTCCGCTGGGTGGAGCACCAACGAGACAGGCGCCCCACTATGCACTCCAGTTCCTTCAAGCTCGATCTCTCGAGCAATCGTCGTCTGTCGTGCACCCATAAATCGGTTCGACATTATTGCGCCGTCCCTCGATCCCGTTTCCGGCTAGCCTGCATCCGCTTTGGACGCCGCAGCTAGCCACCCCCACCCGTCAATCGTCGCTTCCTATTCTTTACGTTTCACCGCTTCAGTGTTGCTCTAGATTGGAGCTCGTCTGAAGCCCTGGAAGTCGAACGACCGTGGCCGTTAATGAAACGATAGTCGTGTCGCTCGGATGGGACAAATCACGCTTTCTTACATTGTGTTACGCCGTTGCATCATCGAAAAATCTTGCGCACAATCCAAAAAAATCGAACGTCAGATTCGACGTTTTTTCCCCATAAAACCGGGTAATTCTGGCCTGTTCTGTGATCTGACGGATTCACTGTGCTGCATGTGATTTGTCCCGGTTGCAGCGTCGGAATTTACGTCAACGTCATGCTGCGGATAACTCACATTCATATTGTCCTCGTGCGAATCAGCATCAACTGATTCGCTATTGCCGCGCACACGATCGCTGAGTCGCCCCAGCAACCCTTTGCGTTGTGGACGCGCATCCGAATACCAGTCCGGTGTGCCGGCAGCATCTACATCAGCACCGGCTTCACCAAATACCTTTGAACGGTATTCGCGCTGGCCGACGGCGGGAAAATCGTCGACTTCAGGCATGCGCCGCAACGGACGCCGAATTTCGGTGGGTGCACGCGGCGTGAACGAAGCCCCACCAGTTGCAAACGGATGTGCATCAGGCACCGGCGGCGGCTGGATATGAGGCTGTGCCGAATAGGGCTCTTCCGGTGCGTCTTCGATCATCACATCGTTCGGAGCCTGCCACATTGCGGGGGCGTCCTGCTCCGACGCAAGAGCAGTCTCACCCTGCGCACCGCCCGGGCCGGGCGGCTGAAGCGCTTGGGACAAACGGCGCTGGACGTCATCCGACTGACCGCCTTGCGGTCCCCGTGGAGCTCGGGGAACAGGCGGCGGTGTGGCGCGGGAATTCGGATCGAACGGTACACCGATCCCCAAACTCTGCTGCACACCCTGCCCCTGTGCCTGATCGGACGGTTGGGCCGACTCGCCAAGTCGGGCCATGCCAGATGCCACGATCGAAACCCTGACGCGCTCGTCCAAGGTTTCATCGAATGTCGCGCCAACAATGATGTTCGCTTCGGAATCGACCTCCTCGCGGACCCGGCTCGCAGCCTCATCGACCTCGAAAAGCGTAAGCGTGCGCCCACCGGTAATCGACAACAAGAGCCCCTTGGCGCCGTCGAGTGTGACGTCGTCCAGAAGCGGATTCGAGATCGCTTCCTCGGCGGCTTCGATCGCCCGGCGTTCGCCCGAAGCCTCACCGGTCCCCATCATCGCAGTGCCCATGCCCGACATAACCGTGCGCACGTCAGCAAAATCGAGATTAATTAGGCCGTCCTTCACGATCAGATCGACGATGCAGGCAACGCCGGAGTAGAGCACCTGATCGGCGAGGATGAAGGCTTCCTCGAACGTGGTCCGCTCGTTGGCGACACGGAAGAGATTTTGGTTAGGAATGACGATCAGTGTATCGACATGCTGCTTTAGCTCGGCGATCCCGGCTTCGGCAATCCTTTGCCGACGCACGCCTTCGAATTGGAACGGCTTGGTCACGACGCCAACAGTCAAGATGCCAAGCTCTTTGGCAGTGCGTGCGATGACGCTCGACGCACCGGTCCCCGTACCGCCGCCCATGCCAGCAGCAATGAAGACCATATGCGAACCGGCCACCTGCTTCTTGATGTCTTCGACGGCCTCTTCGGCCGCGGCCTGCCCGATCTCGGGTTTCGAGCCTGCACCAAGGCCTTCGGTCAGGCGTACGCCAAGCTGCAACCGGAACTCGGCGCTCGAAGCTGCCAACGATTGCGCATCCGTGTTCGCGACGACGAAATCAACACCGGAAAGCCCGGAGCTGATCATATTGTTGATGGCGTTACAGCCTGCCCCACCAATACCGACCACAGTGATGCGCGGTCTCAAATCCGCATATTTCGCTGGGTCCGGTTTACCGGTCGTCGAGCTCTCAGCCTCAGGGATCACAGCAGGTTTCACGGTGCACCTCGATTTTTCGTTGCGCGCTTCGCCATCGGCTTGTGTCGCATACTCACGATCTAGAATCCGTCCTTCAGCCACTTTCCAACCCGTTCAAGGTAGCTCGCCTGAGCTCCTGGCCCGGTGGCCAACGCCACAACGCTTTCACTGGATGCCGCGGCGGCTTTGAGCAAACCGGTCGCAACGGAGAACTGCGGACTGAGAGCGAGCGGCGGCAGCCCGGGCATCGGCTGAGGTCGCCCCACACGAACTGAAACCCCGAAACGGCTCGACACAAAGTCGGCCATTCCTGTCATCTCGCTGGCGCCACCTGTGATCACCACCCTCGCGCCGGTCGACCGGCCCCCGAGTGCGCCGTCGGCTCGTTCACCGACAAGGTCCAGAACAGCCGCCATACGCGAGCAAATGATCCGCGCCAGATACGCCTTCGTCGTCGTGTGCACGTCACCCCCCTCATCCCCTGCAACGGAATAAGAAAAGTGCTCATGCTCATCCGACGGAGCAGTGACGAGTGTGCCATAAAGTGCTTTGATTCGCTCGGCTTCCTCGAGTGGCGTATGCAAGGTGTGCGCGATGTCGTAGGTAACGAGTCCGCCGCCCGCCGGAACCGCCTCCACCCGCACCAAACGGCCCTCTGCATATTGTGCAAGCGTAGTTGTGCCTGCACCGAAGTCCATCACAGTTACGCCAAGCCGCCGCTCTTCCTCGCTGGAAACAGCCAAAGCACTTGCGGAGGGCGCCGCAACAAGACCGGCAGCCGAGACGTAACAATGCTCAAGAAGCATCATAAGATTACGCAGCGGAGGCTGGTCGGCCGTCACCGCATGCGTCAAGGCGGAGACCCGTTGCGCCGGCATGCCCGAAGGATCCTGATGATACGGCGCACCGTCGAGCCGCCATCCCAGCCGGTTCATTTGAACAAGCAGACGCCCGTCGCGCTCGGCATAGGCGCGCGCACCCCGCGACATGCGGTCCAGATCGCCGCGTCCTACGGTTCCAGCAACCGTGTCGGCATGCGCCATGAAACGCAGCGACTTGAGCCGGCCACAAGTGATGGCCGCGATTACATGCGTCAGCGTCACCCCAGCCATCGATTCCGCTTGCGCGATTGCAGCGCGTACCGCTTCCCCGGCTTCCGAGAGGTCAACCACGACCCCGGCTTTGACGCCGCGCGCACGCTGAAGACCGGCGCCGACGACGCGAAGGCCTGATTTGCCGCCAGTCTCGGTCGGCCCAACCCCACCATCGACGGCCGCAATAAGGCAAGACACCTTGCTGGTGCCGATGTCGAGAACACCGATCATGCCTTTTTGGCTGCGCAACCGATTGCTCATGCTCGCCGCACCATCCCCATTCACGACCCCGCCGACGCGCCGGACGGACCAGCGTGGCGCACGGCAATGCGTCCCAGCACCCGAAGGTCGATAACCGCGTTCCCCTCGCGAATACCGCGCTCGACCACGCTATTCTCAGCCGCCATCGCCAACGCGCTGATCTCGCGGTCTGCGGGAAGTTGGAGCACCGTCCCGTTGCGAAGGTGCAGCGTCCAGCGCCGTCCCCCAATCCTCTCCGCACGCTCCAGTTTTTTGGCAATTGCCGGATAGCGCGCCAGTGCAGCGAAAAGCGCGCGCGCTTCGCGAGCCGCACCCTCACCGGCGACGCGAGGCAAATCGAGACCGTTGCTCCGATTAATTTCTGTGAGCACGCGGCCGGTAACGTCGATCAGATATTCTCCTCCTGTGCGTTGCCATGCAGCAAACGGCTTGCGTTCCTTGACGCGGATCTCCAGCCGGTTGGGGTAGACGCGCGTAATCTCTGCACCGGCAATCCAAGGCAGCTGCTCCAATCTGCGCCGCACACCGCGCGTATTGAGACTCAGCAGTGAACGAGCGCGCGGAAGATCGAGCGCATTGAAAATATCCGTATCGGCCGTTTGCCGGTGTCCGGTGAGAACAACCTCGTCAATGCCAAAGCCCGCCAGCCGAGCCAGCCACTCGACACGACCGGCACCCGCAGCGACCGCACCGTCCCCTTGAGGCCCGGTAGTGAAAAACACCCCCACACCGACCATGACCGCGAATAGGCCAAGACCCGCTGCAAACCGTGCGGTCCGCGAAATCTGGCGAGGTCTCAGCTTTTTGGAAGAACAATAGGTGCGAGTGCCCGGCCCGCGCCGGTGGGCGTGGTTGGCTTGGTCTACCTTGAACAGCTCGCGTCCTCGATAATCCATCTCACCAATTGCTCGAACGTCCAGCCGGCGTATTGCGCCAGCTCCGGCACGAGCGACGTTCCCGTCATGCCGGGTTGCGTATTCACTTCGAGGCAGATCAATTCGCCGGTGCCGCCGGCTGTGTCATTAAAACGAAAATCGGCACGCGATACACCGCGGCAGCCCAGGGCCTGATGAGCCTTAAGAGTGTATTGACGGACCAACTGCTTAATTTCTGGTAAAATATCGGCCGGAAGCACGTGCTGAGACCCACCCGGCGCGTACTTCGCCTCGTAATCGTAGAAAGCCAGCCCCTTCAGCGGAACGATCTCAATAACCTCGGTGACGAAGTCGCCAATAACCGCGCACGTCAGCTCGCGACCCGCAATAAAGCGCTCGACCATCACAGCTTCATCCAGAGAGTCGCTTGAACCAATCGAATTGGGCGGACGCGCAGCGTCGGGCGGAACGATGACAACACCCACGCTCGACCCCTCATCGAGGGGTTTCACCACATAGGGCGGCGGAAGCACATGACGGGCAAGCGCCTCACGACGGGTCACCACTTGGGCCTCCGCAACGGGCACATCCGCCGGTCGCATGACGTCCTTCGCGCGCTCCTTGTGCATGGCGACCGCCGATGCGAGCACACCCGAATGCGTGTAGGGAATCCCCAGCGTTTCCAGAATGCCTTGGATGCAGCCGTCCTCACCGAACCGGCCATGCAGCGCGTTGAAGCAGGCATCCGGCCTTGCCTCTGCAATCTGCGCGGCAACATCGCGCCCGGAATCGATCAACGTGACCCGATAGCCTTCCGCCTCCAACGCCGCACCCACGGCCTTTCCGGAGTTCAAACTCACCTCTCGTTCGACCGAAAGGCCACCCATCAAAACCGCAACATGGGCGTACGTACGATCCGGAACAGCACCGAGCTTTTCTGTGGTCATGACTTGACCTCGACGGCCAGCTCCTCACCCGTCGGTTGCCCATCGCGCGGCACGCCGAGCCGGATAATTTCCCACTCAAGGGTCACGCCCGAGTTTTCCTTGACGCGCGCGCGGACGGTCTCGCCAAGCCGCTCCACATCCTCGCCGGTCGCCGCCTGATCGTTGATGAGGAAGTTGCAGTGCATTTCGGAGACTTTGGCCCCTCCGACACGAAACCCACGGCAGCCGGCAGCATCGACCAACTTCCATGCGGAATGTCCTGGCGGGTTCTTGAACGTCGAGCCGCCCGTGCGCTCACGGATCGGCTGGTTCTGCTCACGGTACTCGGCGACCTCGCCCATCGCCTTGGAGATCTCTTCCGGGTCACCCGGTTTGCCCTGGAACAAGGCTTCCGTGAAAATCCAATCGGCCGGCACTGAACAATGCCGATAGGTGTATCCCATATCGGCCAACGACAATTCGTGAATATTGCCTTTGCGATCGACCGCGCGCGCGCCGATTAGCACGTCTTTTGTCTCAGACCCATGCGCCCCCGCATTCATGCGCAGCGCACCACCAATCGAGCCCGGAATGCCGCGGTAAAAGGCGAGACCGGAAATCCCAGCCTCCGCCGCGGTGCGCGCCACCTTCACATCCGGCACAGCCGTACCGGCACGAACACGAGACCCCTCTTCGATCTTGATCTCACCGAAGCCGCGCGCCAGCCGAATGACAACGCCCGGAACGCCACCATCGCGCACCAAAAGATTAGAACCTAACCCGATCACATAGACCGGCAAATCGGCAGAAACGTTCTGAAGGAAATAAGCAAGGTCCGCTTCGTCCGCCGGCGTAAACAGCACCTGCGCCGGTCCGCCGACGCGAAACCACGTGATCTCGGCAAGCACGGCATTGGCGATAAGCCGCCCGCGCAACTCGGGCATCCCGGCCTTCAATTCGCTTGTGATATCCGGAAAGCTCACATCGCGCCCCCGGCCCGGCGCGGCTCAGCCGCCCCAAGCCATTCCGCAAAACCGTTCGCCCATTCCGTCGAATGACCGGCGCCCAAAAAGATGACCATGTCGCCGGGCTGGGCGTACCGCCGGATCAAAGCCACGGCATCGCGGGGAGCATCGATCGCGGTCACAGCCCCATGTCCGGTCGCGCGAATGCCCTCGGCCAACGAATGCTGATCGATACCCGCAATCGGTTGCTCGCCGGCCGAATACATCGGCGCCACAATAACGCGGTCAGAATCGGCAAAGCAGGCGGAAAACGCATCGAACAAATCCCGGACACGGGTAAACCGGTGCGGCTCGACGACGGCAATAACGCGCCCACGTGTGCCGGCCTTGGCAGCCCCGAGAACGGCGGCGATCTCCACAGGGTGATGAGCGTAGTCGTCATAAATCTGGATGCCGTTCCACTGGCCGGCGGGTTGAAAACGGCGCAACACACCGGAGAAGTCGGCAAGCCCGGCTCGAATGACATCGTCGGGAATACCGGCTTCCGTCGCAATGGCAATGGCCGCGAGCGCATTGATCGCGTTGTGGTGACCCGGAAGTGGGATAGACCAGTCGGCGAGATGCCGGGCTCCCCCCCTCACGCGGTCGCTCAAGGCGGCATCGAAGAATGTCGTAAAGCCGTTTAAGCGCAAACCAATAAGCCGCAGATCCGCACCCTCGCCCGCACCATAGGTCAACAGCCTTCGTCCGTCGCGACGCAAAGCCAGTCCCTCGATCATCTCGCGAACCACCGGATGATCGGTGCAGGTCACGGTGAGACCGTAAAACGGAATACCGCGATAAAACGCTTCATACTCGCGATGCATGTTCTCGACCGAACCGAAATAATCGAGATGCTCCGGATCGATGTTGGTGACAACGCCCATCTCAGTCGGAATGCGCGCAAATGTTCCATCAGATTCATCCGCCTCGACAATCATCCACTTGCCTTTGCCGAGCCGCGCGTTCGAGCCCCAAGCATTGATGATGCCGCCTGTTATGACGGTCGGATCTTGGTCGGCCTTTTCGAAGATCGAGGCGATAATTGCACTTGTCGTCGTCTTGCCGTGCGTGCCGGTGACAGAGATCGTCGAGTAAAGCCGCATCAACTCGGCCAGCATCTCCGCGCGGCGGATGATGGGAAGGCCCTTGCCCCGCGCCGCCTCAAGCTCCGGGTTGCCCGGCTTCACCGCGGTCGAAATGACGACGTTGCGCGCACCAACCAGATTGATCGGGTCATGTCCTTGGAAGACCCGTACGCCCTTGGCACGCAGCCGGCGCACATTGGCCGACTCCTTTTGGTCGCTGCCTTGAACGGAGTAACCCTTCGCCAGCAGAATCTCGGCAATCGCACTCATGCCGATACCACCGATGCCAATGATATGGAACGTACCCGTGTCGAGGGGCATCTGCATGGTTGGTTATTCCCGTCCTCTTGCGCAGTCTCCCGGCACGTCGGAGAGAGCTTTCATGCGGGGCCGCGCGTGCCCTCCCGCGAATATCCTCGCCCAACTCCTGTCCCGTCCCGATCCCCAAGACCGAGAACTGGACCTTCCGAACTATGCCCTCATAAGCTCCTCGACAAGCGCTGCCAGCCTTTGCACCGCGTCCGGCCGGCCGGCCAATTTGGCCGCCGAGGCCGCGTGCACGACCACGTCTGGATCGCCCGCCAACCTATTGATCTCGGCTTTAAGGCGCTCTCGCGACAAATCGTGCTGCTCGATACACCAGCCCCCACCCGATTCGGCAAGCCTCGTAGCATTTTGCAGCTGATCATTGTCAAGCGAATGGGGCAGCGGGACCAGAATCGATGGTCGCCCAATCACGGTTAATTCGGCCACGGAAGAGGCTCCAGCCCGAGCAATAACGAGGTGGCTCTCGGCCATCCGGGCCGGCAGATCTTTGAAAAAGGTCGCAACTTCGGCAGCGACCCCGGCGTCCGCGTAAACCGCACGCACCCGCGCCACGTCCTCCTCCCGGGCCTGTTGCACAAGTCTAAGGCGGGCTTTCAAGTCCGGAGCCAGGCCCGCGATTGCAGGCGGCACGGTCTCGGAAAAAAAGCGGGCCCCTTGGCTTCCGCCGAACACCACAAGCGACAGCGGTCCGCCCGGCGCGAGCGCTGGATAAGGCCTTTGTGATGCCTCCAAAACCATACTGCGCACCGGGTTACCGGTTAGACGCGCCTTGCGCGCGAAGTCTCCATCGAGAAACTTCGTCGTCTCAAACGATGTGGCGATAGCCGTGACACGGCGCGCGAGCATTTTGTTGGCGCGGCCCAAGACCGCATTCTGCTCGTGCAGCGCCGCCGGAATACCAAGCAGGCTTGCGGCAAGAATAGGCGGGAATGTCGGATAGCCGCCAAAGCCCACAATGGCCTGCGGCTTGATTTTCTTGAGAACGCCGCGCGCCGCCACGACACCGCGCCCGAGCGCCAGTGCCGTCTTGAAAACGGCAACTGGGTTCTTGGAACCAAGTGTAGCGGACGGCACTTGATAGATCGCCCGCGCGGGAAACCCCGTGCCGTAGCGATCACCCCGCATGTCGGTCATGAGATCGACGGCAATACCGCGCCGTCCCAGCTCCTCCGCCAACGCATAAGCAGGAAAGAGATGCCCACCCGTGCCGCCGGCGGCCAACACGACCGATCGTTCAGTTTTGGTCACGAGATACCCGCCCATCAAGTTCCAAGTCGCCGATTTCAGGCATCAATCGTGGCTTTTTGAAGCGCGCCGCCTCCGGCCTGCGCCGGGTCAGCGCCAGCACCATACCGAGCGTCAGCGAAATGGCCAAAATCGACGAGCCTCCTGCCGAAACGAAAGGCAACGTCATACCTTTTGCAGGAAGCAATCCCACATTGACCCCCATATTGATCAGCGCCTGCAAACCGAACACAAGAGAAAGGCCCATCACTGCAAGACGGTTCGACGCATCCGGGTCGCTCGCACTGCGGATCAAAGCGCGCAGCACAACAAACGCATAAAGACCAACAAGCGCGAGACAGGCAATAACGCCGTACTCCTCAGCAACAACCGCGAATATGAAGTCGGTGTGCGCGTCAGGCAGCACCGTCTTGATGGTGCCTTCGCCCGGACCACGACCGAAGAACCCACCCTCTGCAAACGAGCGCATTGCGCGTGCCACCTGACCGGCAGCGTCAGGAGCCGGATTGAAAAAGCGATCGATGCGAAGTTGCACATGCGGAAAGAGGTGATAGGCCGCAACGATCGCAACAATGACGCCGGCAACGAAAAGGATGGCACGCAACAGCGGCTGACCAGAAGCAAAGAACAGCCCACCCCAAACGATCGCAATAAGCAGCGTCTGGCCAACATCCGGTTGCAGAATGAGGAGGCCCGCAAGAGCCAGGAAGAGCACGGCGCTGATCGGTAGCGCTGGCATTTCAGGCTTTTCGCGGGCCTGAGCAAGAAGCCATGCCGAAACAACAATGAATGCAGGTTTTGCGAATTCGGAAGGTTGCAGCGAATGGCCCGCGAACGACAGCCAGCGGCGCGCGCCGTTAATCTCGGCCCCAATAAAGTAGACGGTCACGAGCCCTATAACTGACAAGACGAACGTTGCAAGCGCCAACCGGCGCACGCCACGGGGATCGAGAAGCGATATCCCAATCATCACAAAGATGCCCGCCCCAGCATGCAATGCGTGTCGCTCGACAAAGTAATAGGGCTCAAGCCCCTTCTTGATCGCAACCGCCGGCGACGCTGCAAGCGAAAGAACCAGCCCGGCAGTCATAAGAACCAGAATCGCTGTGAACAGCGCGTGATCCACCGTGAACCACCACTGCGCAAGCCGGCTCCGATCTGCCCGCGAAAAAGTCATACCGTCGCTCTTTGCCGCATCGCGACATCGGGGATGTTGGAAACCAGATCACGAAAGTGCTCACCGCGCACTTCGAAGTTCCGATACTGGTCGAAAGAAGCGGCGGCCGGGGAAAAGAGAATGACCGGAGATCCGCCGTCGCTAGCCTGAGCCGCAGCGAGCGCGGCCGCCAACGCCCGCTCCAGCGTGCCGCAAAATTGATACGGCACCTTGCCCTCAAGCACCGTGGCAAACAATTCTGAGGACTCCCCAATCAAATAGGCTCCCTTGATCCGCCCGAAATAGGAGGTGAGCGCTTCGATGCCACCCTCCTTCGGCGTGCCGCCGGCGATCCAGTGAATTTCACCATCCCAACTCGCCAGCGCCTTTTCGGCCGAGGCAACATTGGTGGCTTTGCTATCGTTGATGAACAGGATCGGACCGAGTTGTCCAATCTCTTCCATGCGGTGGGCAAGACCCGGGAAAGAATGGAAGGCGGCAGAGTATTTTGCCGGCTCGACCATATCCAGTGTCGCCGCAAACGCCGCAACCGCGTTTTGCGCGTTGTGCCGGCCACGCAAGCTAGCAATCCCCTCGAGATCTACGACCCCAACCAACCCGTCGAAGCGGCTGTCATAGCAAACGGTGTTATCAACAAGGCCGTATTCATGCGTCCCCGGTTTCTCTGTGCGCACACGCCGAACAATTTTGCCCGCGCGCTCCAGCTTATGTGCGACGTCCAAACAATAGCGATCTTCAATGCCGACAACCGCAACGCCAGCGTCGGCCACAAGGCGCGCCTTGATCGCGGCATAGTTCTCAACAGTGCCGTGACGATCCAGATGATCAGGCGAAACATTGAGAAGCACACCGACGGTGGGCGTCAGCGTGGGCGTCAAGTCAATCTGGAACGAAGACATCTCGATCACATGCACGCGATCTAAGGAAGGCGGATCAAGAGTCAGAACAGCGCGGCCGATATTTCCACCCACTTGAACGTCGTGCCCTGCTTCGCGAAGAATGTGGGCAACAAGCGCGGTCGTCGTCGACTTTCCGTTCGTGCCGGTAATCGCGATGAACGGTGCATCCGGGCATGTTTTCGCGCGCTCGCGGGCAAAGAGCTCGACGTCTCCAATAATCTCGGTACCCGCCGCCCTTGCTTTCGCCACCGTCCAATGCGGCTCGGGATGCGTGAGCGGCACGCCCGGGGCCAGAACCAACGCCGCAAACCCCGACCAAGCTGCTGTTGTAAGATCCGTCAGCGCGATACCTTGCTTTTCCGAGGCAGCTCTGCTCTCCGCGCTATCATCCCAGGCGGCAACCGAAGCCCCGCCGTCCAGAAGCGCGCGCGCACAAGCATTGCCCGAAGCCCCCAGCCCGAACACGGCAACGGTCTTGCCAGCAAACGTGGTAGAGCGAATCATCGAGGTATTAGAACACGGGCACGAAACGGGATCTAAGCCGCAGCTATGTGCGGGGTGAAACCAGAGAGGTCAAGGCGCAATCTCATCATAAAGGCCAACCATTCGGGCAAGCTTTGTCTCCCAGAGGCCCAGCGCCGTGATGCGTCGGCGTGCGGCCTCTCCCATCGCTTGGCGCATATCGGGGTCAGCCGCCATACGGCGAATGGCCCCGGCGATTTCCGTCGAAAACTGGTCCGGCGTGATGGGCGCGACACGCAGACCGCAATTATCTGTCACGATATGACCCGGTCCACCCGTCGTCGCCACAATCGCCGGCAACCCATGCCGCATCGCTTCGAACAGAACACCGCCCGTCGGCTCGCGAAAACTCGGAAACAGCAAGAGGTCGGCCGTCTGATAAAGATGCTCGAGTTCATCGCGTGGCAGACGGCCGAGAAAAGTCACCCGCGACGCAACCCCAAGCTTTTCTGCTTCCGCCTTGCAGGCGTCGAGATCCTCACCCGATCCCGCCGCCGTAAGCGTCACGTCCGGCAGATCGTTGAGCTTTGCTAAGGCGCGAATGGCATCCCTTAGACCCTTTGTCCGAATGATGCGCCCTACATAGAGCATGTTGAGTTTGCCGGGCGGGTTAAGTGTCTTAGCTTCGGGCTCGGATACGGTCTCGATACCGACCTCGTACTCGACAACAACGCGCTTGATCGGAATGTCCCGCAAATGATCGGCGACGTAAGGGCTGCAACACACAACGGCAGCCGCGTCTTTGTACGTCTTGCGAAGCAGCGGATCGTAGCGCAGGCGGGCGCGATCAAGGTCGCGCAGCCGCATGAAAAGAGGTTCCGTGCCAAGCTCATCCCGGAATCCTTTCGGCGTTGCGACACCGCCGCCAACCGGACCAAGGATGAACGGCACACCCAAACCCGCGCAGGGACTCGGAAAACGCGTCGCCATCGGCATGATCTGATGAAGCAGGTCAAAGCGCTCACCTTCGCCGAGCGCGTCCTTGATCCACCGTCGTGCACGAAAATAGAAATGCGGATACCAGGGTTTGATCGTGCTATTGAAGCGCGGATTGGCATCGATATAAGGTTTTGCATCCCACTCGATAACACGCACGCCTGGAAGCTGACTCGAAGGTGGTACGTGTCCGGGAAACTTTATGGACAAGACGGTTGCGTCCGTGAGCGCTGCGAGACGCGACGTCCATTGGTATCCGCACAGATTTTCCCCGACATCACCGCCATCGCATTGGGGGCAAACAATGAGGATTTTTTTCTTTTCTCGAGCCATTATCGAAAACTCTCGCATGTCAGGCCGAATGGCCCAAATCATGCGCGGTTAAGACACCTTCTCTAACTTTCAGCGTTGTTGACGCAGGTGACTGCGCCGGGAGGCGGGTGGGCAAAGTCGAGCAAAACAACACAATCGCGGGACAGTCATTCGTCCGACAACTGATTCTCGATGGTGTTGGTGTTCGCCGTCATGTGTCAATCCCGTTCCTCCATGCGATAAGAACGTACAACACCGGATGACACATGGAACGGCGCATAAGAATCCGCTCCGATTGTGTAATAGAATCGAGAAGATCGATGTTCAGAGGCCACCGGTCAGGGCCGGTGGGTCGCGAAGCCACACTAGCGCAACTTTAGCGTTGCCAGGCCGACCAATGCCAGAACGACCGAAATAATCCAGAATCGGACCACGACTGTGCTTTCCTGCCAGCCCTTTTGTTCGAAGTGATGATGAAGTGGCGCCATCCGGAACACACGCCGACCCGTCATCTTGTAAGAGACAACCTGGATGACAACCGACAGGGTCTCAAGAACGAACAACCCACCCACAACGGCAAGGACGATCTCGTGCTTTGTTGCAAGCGCGATCGTGCCGAGCGCACCGCCAAGCGCCAGCGAACCCGTATCACCCATAAAGATCATGGCAGGCGGCGCATTGAACCAAAGAAACCCCAGACCCGCGCCGATCAACGCGCCACAAAAGACAGCAAGCTCGCCGGTCCCAGCGATATAATGCAGTTGCAAGTATTGAGAGAATTTCACGTTGCCGACGAGATAGGCGATCAAGCCAAACGTCGCACCCGCAATCATCACGGGAACGATGGCAAGACCATCAAGGCCATCGGTAAGATTGACCGCATTGCCAGCACCCACGATGACAAACGCGCCCAGCAATATGAAGGCTGGCCCGAGATAGGGCAGAAAATCCTTGAAGAATGGAACCGCCAGACGGCCCGCCAACTCTTCGCTGGACAACTGCAAGATGAACAAAGCCGCCGTCGCAGCAACCAGAATTTCAAGCCCCAGTCGTGCTTTGCCCTCGAAGCCCGAGGCATGCTGCTTGGTGACCTTCAAATAGTCGTCGTAGAATCCGATACCGCCAAACAGAAGCGTCACACCAAGCACGATCCAGACGTACACATTGCTCAGGTCGGACCAAAGCAGTGTCGCAAACGCCAGGCTGGCAAGAATCATGAGCCCGCCCATCGTCGGCGTGCCCCTTTTTGAGAAATGCGATTCGGGTCCGTCATCTCGGATCGGCTGACCCTTACCCTGCTTCACCCGCAAGAGATCGATAATCCCGGGACCAAACAGCAGGACGAACAGAAGCGCAGTAAAGATCGCGCCGCCCGTCCGGAAGGTGATGTACTTGAACACGTTCAGCGGACCGATCTGATCGCTGAATTGCACCAGCTCATAGAGCATTGGCTTCGATCCCTCCGTTCATCCCGCGCACTCCCTCAATGCAAAGAAAGACCGCACAGATTTGCATCATCCCTGTAGATAACCGCCAGGCTCAGTTGAGGTCCGGCGCGCCGCAGTAGCGCTTCTTCAAAGCGTCGACCAGCACAGTCATGCGCGAGCCGTTCGAGCCTTTGATCATGACCGCATCCCCGGGACGCACCGCGTCGAGTAATGCGCCCTCAATCTTCAGGCTCTCTTCGCCCCAGGCCCCGCGCTTATCCTCTGCCAGCGCCTCGTACAAGTGCCTCATGTTGGGCCCCGATGCAAAGACAAGATCGACACCCGCCGACTCAATAGCCTCTTTTAGCCCCACGTGCAGTTTGACCGCATCGTCGCCCAGCTCAAGCATATCGCCCAAAACGGCAATACGCCGGCCGGTCAACGGCGCACCCGTCCAGTGGCGGACCAAAGCCAGGTTTTCCAAGGCAGCACGCACGGACGCCGGATTGGCGTTGTAGCTTTCGTCAATTAAGAGCACGCGCCGCCACGCCGCGTCGTGTGCCTGCAGCCACGCCTGCGTGCCACGGCCTGAAGGCGGTTTCACCGCTCCGAGGGCCTCAATCGCCGCGTAAAGCTCACCCGGCTCCGGGTCCACAGCAAAAAACGACGCAATCGCGGCCATCGAGTTCAGCACGTTGTGCATCCCCGCAAGACCTAGATCATACTCGATATCCAGCCGGTCTTCGATAAGAATACGCACACGCGAACCAACGGCAGAGAGCTCGCGCGCCACGAGCCGCAGGGTCGCATCTTCGCTTTCGCCAAAAGTAATGATCTTGGCGCCATAGTCAGTGGCACGAGCTTTGAGCACATCGGCATGCGGACTGTCTGCCGGAATAATCGCCGACCCCTGCGCTTCGAGGCCTGCAAAAATCTCAGCCTTCGCCTCCGCAATATCGGAAACAGATCCGAAGTGGGCAAGATGCACGGCTTCCACCGTCGTTACAATGGCCGCATGCGGCCGGACCATTTTGGTGAGCGGCGTGATCTCGCCCGCGTGATTCATGCCGATCTCAAAAATGGCGTACCGCGTGTCCTTTGCCATTCGCGCTAGCGTTAGCGGCACACCCCAATGGTTGTTGTAGGATTTTTCCGAAGCATGCACGCAGCCCGGGGCAATGGCCGACGCGGCGTGAAACAGCATCTCTTTGGTCGTGGTCTTGCCCGCACTCCCTGTAACGGCGATCACGCGCGCAGCCGGCGCCAACCGCGCACGCGCTGCCCGCCCAATGTTTTCCAACTTCGCCAACGTATCTGGAACGCGGATCAGCGCACCGTCACGTGCTGTCCTCTCATAAGCCGTTGAAACGAGGGCTGCAGCCGCACCGCATTCGAAAGCATCGCCCACAAACGCGTGGCCGTCCCTTTGATCCTTCAACGCCACGAAGACGTCACCCGCCACAAGCGAGCGTGTGTCGATGGAAAAACCACTAATGGGAATGTTGGGGCGACCGTCAGCCGTGCCCTCGGCCGCAGCTACCAATTCATCATACGTCCAAAGTTCCACGGGCATGACGTAGTGTATGTCCCAGTCCTGTTCTAGCTTGCACGGCGCCCGAGAACGAACAGGCGCAAAAAGGCGTCAGAGCATCCGCGGCTGTCATTTGCACCAAGCCCATGTCCGGCGTCAAACGCCCGCCAGCGCCGCCTTCAACTCATCCTGGTCTGAAAACGGCAAAACCTGATCGCCAACGATTTGGCCGGTCTCATGACCTTTTCCGGCCACGAGCACAACATCGCCAGGCCCCATGAGAGAAACAGCAGTCCGAATGGCGTCTCTCCTGTCCCCAATCTCGCGAGCTGCAGGAGCCCCGGCACAGATCTCCGCGCGAATAGCAGACGCCACCTCTCTGCGCGGATTGTCATCGGTGACGATCACCACATCGGCTTGTTCTGCCGCGATACGCCCCATGATAGGCCGCTTGCCTTTATCGCGATCCCCACCGCATCCAAATACGCAAATGAGCTTCCCGGTCACGAACGGACGGCAGGCCTTAAGCGCAGCCGCGAGCGCTTCAGGCTTATGAGCATAATCGACGAGCGCAAGACCGCCGCGGGTTTCACCAACAATTTCAAGCCGCCCCTTGACCTCTTTTAATTCGGAGAGCGCCAAAAACACCTTTGGCGGGTCTTCGCCAGCAGCGAGCGCCAACCCCGCTGCTGTCAAGGCATTCTCGACTTGATAGTCGCCAATCAGTGGCAACCGCACCAAATACTCTTGTCCTCCATGTGAGAAGCTGATCATTTGGCCGTAGCCGCGGCGCTCCACGGTTTTTAGGGTGACATCCTTGCCCGCACGCCCAACCGAAATAATCCGGAGACCGCGGTCGCCCGCAATGCGTTCGACGACGTCCGCGCGGGCGCCATCAAGATTAATGACCGCCACCTGGCCCGGCTCGAGCAACTCTGTGAAGAGCCGCAGCTTTGCACTGAAATAGTGATCGAGGCTCGAGTGATAATCCATATGATCGCGACCAAGGTTGGTGAAGGCCGCAGCCATCAGCCGCACACCATCCAGCCGATGTTGATCGAGCCCGTGCGAGGACGCCTCGAAGGCCAAATGCGTGATCCCTTCCGACGCCAAACCGACCAAAGTCTCGGAAAGCGTGACGGGGTCCGGCGTCGTCAGCGATCCATATTGGGCGCCGTCCGGTTTCACGACCCCGATTGTTCCAAGCGACGCAGCCTTGTGTCCGCAGGCGGCAAAAATCTGCCGCGTGAATTCAGCAACCGACGTCTTGCCGCTGGTTCCGGTGACAGCCACGGCAACGTCCGGCTGCGTACCGAAGAATCGCGCGGCAAGAAGCGCCAACGCCCGCCGCGGTTCCTCCACCCGCACAACAGGAATGCTAAGCCCGGATGGAACGTCTGCGCTCTCTCCCGCAACGACGGCGGCGGCTCCCTTCTCGACAGCATCCAATATGAACTTGGCACCGTCCGCCTTCGTTCCGGGGATCGCCACAAACAACGCGCCGGGGGTCACCGAGCGGCTGTCTGCGGAAATGGCTTTGACATTGACGGCTTCCGCCCCGGCAGGCGCGGGGGCAAGAGATCCGAGAAGCTCACTCAAGTGCATGGCGTGAGGATTAGCAGAAAGTAGCCGATTGACTAGATATTGTTGTTAGAAGCGCAGCCAGGTACGCAGCCATGGCCCGCAAACCCCCGTCGCACTGAACCGGCTGTCATCACTCCGCAGCGCCCACCACGGACGGTCCCGCCGGCAAAACACCAAGCTGCGGCGCGATCCGCGCAATGATGCGTCCGGCGGTCGGCGCCGCATTGCGTCCGGCCGTCACCTCACCAGCCGTGTCAGGAGTCGCATGTGGCTCGAACAGGGACACAAACACAAGGTATTGGGGCTTGCTCATCGGAAACGCGGCAACAAACGAGGCTATGACACTCTTTTCCGCATATCCGCCTTTGCGGGCCATTTCCGCGGTTCCCGTTTTCCCGCCAACCTCATAGCCCGGCACCGCGGCACGCTTGCCCGTGCCGGCAACCACGTTGAGACGCATAAGGTCCTGGATCCGCTTGCTCGTCGCCGGCGATACGACACGCTCACCTTGCCGTACGGAACCAGCCGTTGCCGCCATAAACGTCGGCGCCACGCGTGTTCCACCGTTGATGAGCGATGCAGCGGCAGCCGCAAACTGCAAAGGTGCAATCGCAAGGCCATGCCCATAGGCCATCGTAATCTGCTCCGCTTCCCCGAACAATTGCGGCATCTGGGGCGACGCCACCGGACCACGCTCGGTACGCATCGCGTCGAGCAATCCGAGCCGCGTAAGAAAGTCCTTCTGGCGGTCCCGTCCTACCTCAAGAGCCAGCAGCGCAGCACCGACATTGGAAGAGCGTGTGAACACCTCTTCGACGGTAAGCGGGCGGCGAGAAGGGTGGGCGTCTTTAATTTCATAGCGCCCGCTCTTCAACGGCTGTGTCACGTCGACCAAGCTCGACAAATCCCACGATCCACCATCGAGCACCATCGCCAGCGTAACCATCTTCATCACTGAGCCGAGTTCATAGCTCCCGCCGGAAATACGATCGATATGCACCTCATCGCCGCCGGCAGAAGAGGAGAGAGGATCGATACTGGGAAGCGACGCAGACGCCAGAACCTCACCGGTGTCGATATTCATCACGAGACCAGCCGCCGCCTTAGACCGGAACCGGCGCATGGCCGTGTCGAGCTCATGTTCGACGCTGTGCTGCACACCCGTATCAAGCGCGATCCGCACCGGGCCTCTGCTTGTCAGCGTCGCGCCATGAACGCCCTCGACACCGATCGCCGCATCGATGTGATGCTCGATCCCGGCAATACCCTTGTTGTCGACGTCAACGTTCCCCAGGACGTATCCCGCGAGCCGCCCCATCGGGTAGGCACGGCGCAGCTCCGTCTTGAATGCAAGCCCCGGTAGTCCAAGGTTATGAACCTGTTGCGCAAGCTTTGGGGAAAGCCCGCGCCGGACCCAGACGAACCGCCGCCCCGGCTCTCCCAGGCTCTGACGCAAACCACGCATGTCGGTTTCCGGTAACACGCTTGCAACCCGTTCAACGAATTGGTCCCGGTTCAGCACATGGAACGGGTCGGCATAGACGGACGGCATCGCCACATCGGTTGCAATGAGGCGCCCGCTGCGATCGATGATGTCCGGGCGCGCGAAACTTTGCGGCGCGGCTTCGGCCTTCGAAATCGTAATCTCAGGTTGCGCGGTCGCAGCAAGACGTATGAGTTGCAGTGAGACGGCACCGAACGCCGCAGCAACACTGAGCATGAGACCAAGCGCACGAATGCGCAGCGCTCGGCCCTCAGCGCACACCGCGAACTCCTGCGAAGTTTGTTTGCTGAGGCGGCGAGACATGCGACCCGCTCCCCCGGCTAATGCTTCGGGTTGGAGCCGGTGATGATGCCCGTTCCAGCCATATCGCGCACAAGCTGTTTTTGAGTTGCAGGCTTGAGCCCCAAAGCCCGTGCGAATGGTTCGATCCGCTCCGGCCGGGCCAGATGTGCCCGCTCCGCCTTTAACACCGCAATATCGTTGCGGGCTTTTTCGGCGAGCCGCTCTTTCGTGTGAACCTTCGCCTCCAGCTGGCGCGTGTCGTAACTAAGACCATAAAGGAGGAATGCGCTCGAAAGCGCCATGAATATAGCCGCGACAACAGGCAAACGCATGAAAGGCCCCTTATAGCAGTGACACGCAACACCGGGCGGCGCGGGGTATCTCACGGAGCAACCGGCCAAGGCGTGGCCTCAGTCCGGACGGCGGCCCTGAGACGTGCCGAGCGAGCACGCGGGTTCACATCCAATTCACCTTTATGAGGAGTTAACGGACGAGAGTTAACAATTCGAAAACTCGGCGGTAAAACTTTTACGGATTTCTCCGGCAGGTGGCGCGAGCCGTGCACTTCTTTGCCGGACCGACCGCTGAGAAAACGCTTAACAATGCGGTCTTCCAGGCTATGGAAGGTAACAACGACCAGCCGACCGCCTGGCGCTAGAATTTTCTCCGCCGCCTCAAGCCCGCGTTGCAGCTCACCCAACTCGTCGTTCACGTAGATGCGGAGAGCCTGGAAAGTGCGCGTCGCCGAATGTTTGCCATCGTCCTTGCGACCAGGAACCACTTTGCGGATGAGATCTGAAAGCTCGAGGGTACGCGCGAAAGGCGCCTCGGCCCGGCGCGCCACGATGGCTCGCGCGATCGCCCGCGAGCGACGCTCCTCACCCAGTTCATAGATGATGTTGGCGAGTCGGCTTTCCTCGTAGGTATTGATCACGTCCGCCGCCGTGGGACCCGATTGGGACATGCGCATATCAAGCGGACCATCCTGCGCAAACGAAAAGCCGCGTTGCGCCTCATCGAGCTGCATCGACGAAACACCGATATCGAGAACCACACCGTAAATGGGTCCAAGCGCACGCCCTTCTGAAGCAAGGCCCAATTCGCTAAAGGGACGCTGCTCAAGCATCAGCCGCCCCGCATGATCCGCAATGAGAGATTGTCCGGCTTCAATGGCATCTGGATCGCGATCAAGGGCAAGAACGCGGCAGTTCGCAGCGTCAAGAATGGCGCGCGTATACCCGCCTGCGCCAAAGGTGCCGTCAATGTAGGTTTCGCCGTCCGCCGGTTTCAGCGCGGCCACGACCTCGCCGAGCATCACGGGAATGTGCCTCGCCCGCAAGCTGCGTCCCTCCGGTGGTTGTCCGGATGTCCGCTCGGGGCTCATTCCCGCATGCCCTCGGTGCCGCCCTGCTGCAGGCGGCTGCTCCCCGCGCCGAATAATTTTCTGTGCTCTTGCACTTTTTCTCTTGCTGCGTGTCGCCGGTCTTCGAAACGATCCGGGGACCACATTTGAAACTTGTCGCCAAGGCCGACAAAAGTGACTTCGGTTTGAAGACCGGCGTGGTTGCGTAAGCTTTGAGGTACGACAATGCGACCGTCGCCGTCGATCGAGAGCACGTGGACATCGCCGTAGAGCGCGACAGAGAGTTCGTCCCGCTCATCCGAATAGTCCGGCAAGCCCGCGAGAAGCCCGTCGATTTTTTTCGCAAGCCGCTCGCCACCAGCATCGAGCGCCGGAGCGTCGAGCGAAGGGTAGCAGTAGATTCCCCCGGCATAACCGTCGCGCTCGAGGACGGCGCGAAACGGCGCCGGGATTGAGACACGGCCTTTAGCGTCGATCTTGTTTGTAAATGTCGAGACAAAGCGGTCCATCCCCTCTTCTCGAACCTCACGTTGACGCCGAACGTTCCCGAACCCCGCTCACAATCACCAAGCGAAGAACCCGCTCACCGACCGGCGGGGCCGTGGTGGTCGCGCGCACCCGGGCCCTCTCTCCGGGCCGGCGCCACACCACGGGATCCCTACCCGGTGCGGACGGGTGACTATGGGATTACATGGTTTTCTATGGGCGTCAACGGTTCATTAAGGAATTTTGGCGGGCGAGACTGGTTTTCAACAGCTGTTCCAGCCGGCGCACCTCGACGTGCGGCGTTGCGAACGGGCCAGAAACCCACGCGTGGCGAGCTCGATATGCTCAGAAGAGAGGTAACGCAAGGCTGGCGAGCGGTTGGGACGCGACAGCTCAGGCCGCGTTGGCCTGCGCCGTCTTCGTAAGCCACTTCAAGACGATCTCCTCGAACTCATTCGGCATGAACGGTTTGCTCAAGAAGTCATCCATGCCCGTAGCCAGGCATTTTTCGCGATCCGATGAGAACGCATTGGCCGTAAGCGCGATAATTGGCGTCTTCCTCATTTTGCCGGCCGCCTCCAACTCACGAATGGCTTTCGTGGCCGCGAAGCCGTCCATCACCGGCATCTGACAATCCATGAGGATGACGTCGAACTCCGCCTCTTGCACAGCGTCGACGGCCTCTTGCCCGTTCCCGGCAACCGAAATCGTGCATTCGATGTCCTCAAGGAACTCGCGCGCAACCTCCTGGTTGACCATGCTGTCCTCAACCAGCAGCACCCGCTTCGAAATCTCTGACGGCGCACCAGCTGCATCCCCTGCTTGCGCCGGTTCTTGTTGCTCTGCCTGCGTCTCGGACAGAGTATGGCGTGTCACCAGCCGCTCGACCCCATCGCGGACATCGGACAGAACGGCGCGAATGATCTTTTCGAGATCCTTGCGCGCTTCTTCTCCCGATAAGAAGCCTTGCACACCGGCTTCGGCCACCGCGGCACCGTCGCCCGGTGCACCGACGAGAGCAACCACTACGATCGGCAGCGCCTTGCTACACTGACCTGCCTTGCGCAACGCTTTAATCTTCTCATCAGCTTCGGCGTTCCACGAATTCACGTCGAGTACGAACACATCGCAGCAAGCGGAAGGATCGCTGCCCAGAGCCGTCATTGCTTCGGCCATACTGCGAACAACAGTGATCTGGCAGCCCGCAGCCGTAAGCTCAGTACGGCTTCCGCACTCGGAGATATCGCGGTCCTGCACGATAAGCACACGCGTTCCGTCAAGCTTTGCTGGTTCTGCGCTCACCTGGCCGCCCGCATCGCTAACAGGGAGCCCGATGGTGAAGGTGAAGGTCGAGCCCTCGCCGAACACACTCGAAGCCGTAATATCACCGCCCATGCGCAGCGCCAGCTTACGGCAGATGGCAAGACCGAGCCCCGTACCTTCGTGACGGCGCGTCGACGTATTGTCGACCTGGCTGAAGCTTTCGAATACGGCGCTGACCTTTTCCGGCGGAATACCGATGCCAGTATCCCTGACCTCAATTACCAGATCGGCATGTCCGTGCTTCACGGACCCGCTGACATCGACTGTCACTGAACCCTTATCGGTGAACTTCACTGCATTGCCGATGATGTTCGTAATAATCTGCCGCAAACGGCCCGCATCACCCGTGTACCAGGACGGCAATGCGGGATCGATTGACTGCTCAATCATAATCGCTTTGCGTTCTGCGGCCGGTCCGAGCAGAGCGACAACATCACGAATGCAGGCCTTCAAATCGAAAGGTGCCGACACCAGATCAATTTTGCCCGACTCGATCTTCGAGAAGTCGAGGATATCGTTGATGATGGTGAGAAGCGCGCGACCGCTTTGCACAATCGTGCCGACGAGTTGCCGCTGACGGTCCTCAAGGTTGGTACGGCCCAAGAGCTCGGCCATACCCAGAATACCGTTCATCGGCGTCCGGATCTCGTGACTCATATTGGCAAGGAACTGGGATTTTGCCACATTAGCCGCAGCCGCTTTCGAACAAGCCTCATCCAATTGCTTCGTACGTGCTTGCAACTCGGTCTTCACACGCCTCAGAAGCAGGTTCTGTGTTTGCGCATCGTCGCGGGCATCGACAAGTTCATCCATCCGCTTTTGCAGCTGCGTATCGCGGTTCTCAATCTCGGTCAGCAACAGGTTGAGCGCCGTCACGAGGCCGTCACGCCCCTCATTGCCGGACGTCCGAACCCGTCGTGAGAAATCCTTGTTGCGTGAAATCTCAAGAATCTCGTGCTCAATGGCATGCGAGAACTCAAGGCCGTTGCCGCAAGCGACATGATCGGCAGATGCAGCAGACTGGGGCGCGGCTTCCGCAACACTTCTCTTTGCTGGCTGATGTACGCTCATCCAGCTTCCCTCCCGAAGCTAATAGACGAAGTTCTGGGGTTAGGCGGCGTGGAGCTCCTCCAGGCGCGCGATCAGCGCGTCCGGCTCGAACGGTTTCGGCAGAAGACCGAGCGCGCCATTTTCAAGAGCGCTGTCAATCAATGACTCATCAGCATAGCCCGACATCAAAATGACATTGGCGCCGGGGTGCCGGCTGCGAATCTCTAAGAACGCCTCAACCCCGTTCATGCCGGGCATGCGGATGTCAAAGATACCAAGATCAATGTCTTTGTTGTCGAATGCGTCGATCGCGCTCGGACCGTCATGCGCCATCGTAACTCGGTAACCGCACAGATCTAGAATGTCGGCGACGCCTTGGGCAACGTCAACATTATCGTCGAGGACCAACACGTGTTTTGACGTCTCCATGTGAGCTCGTCCTTTCGGAGTTTAGGCGCTGGCGGCAGCCTCTTCGGCACGGCGCTTGGCCATCAAAAGTTCGGTCTTGAGCGCCTCTTCGACATCGAAAAATTCCGGCCCCATCTTTTCAAGCAGCTCACCAATCTGTGCTTGATCCTCAGCGACAGCCGCGTTTTCGACGCTCTGGCAGATCTTCGACAAACGCACCGCACCAAGATTGTAACTGCACGACTTCAAAGCATGCGAGTTGAGCTTGACTTCTGCATACTCATTCGACGCCACACCATCGCGAATCTTCTTGAGAAACTGGGGCGCTTCCTCGAGATACGCGTTGATCAAGCGCTCGAACAATCCAGACCGCCGCTGCTTGTACTGCGCAAGCAGGTCCTGATTGAGCGTCCCTGCATCTCCCGTGTCGGGAAGCTCTGCTGCTGCCTGACTAGCCATGTTTCCTGTCCTTCTCCACCTCTACCTGACGTCTTTTTTTGAACGCCTTCAAAAGCGAAACTCGATCCGCCGCAACTCTACGATGCGCGCCTCGACATTGATCCATTGTCCGTTGAGGACGTTCCTTCCGTGTTGGCCTCGTTAGGCAGCACGATCGAAACATCAGTTCCACGGCCCAGCGCACTCGAAATTTCCAGCGACCCGCCGTGCTGGCGAACCAGCGCACTGGCAATGGGAATTCCGAAGCCAACGCCCTTGCCACTCTCGACCTTCATGGATGCCGGCCGGCCAAGGCAGGAACAAAGATTGTCCAGCAGAGCCGGTGCGATGCCGACGCCATTGTCCGAAATCTGAATGCGCGCACCGCCGCCTTCCGCGGGCGCCATCGAAACACGCACCGATCCGCCAGCAGGCGTGAACCGGATCGCATTGGCAAGAAGGCTGACAATCGCATAGTTGAGACGAGACGGGTCGGCGTTGGCAACGATTGGCGCATCGCACGCCGTTTTTTCAACGGATACCTTGCGAGCCGCAGAAAGCTCCTTCACAGACGACACGGCGCCGTCCAAGATCTGCGAAAGATCGCAGGGAGCCTCCTCGAAGTCCATGCTGCCGCCCATGACCTGGGCAAACAGCCGCAACTTGCCCAACGAGCTGCCAAGTGCGTTCACATGGCTCTCGATGTCCTTTAAGAGCGACACCTGACTCTCTGATGTTGCGGCAGCAGCCGCGACCTTGAGCCGTTCTGCAATCCCGGCCAACTGATCCAAGTTTGCCATGCTGGCCGACTGCGTGAACGCCCAGCATGTGTTCGTAGCCTGCGACACATCGGCGTCGACGTCGTTCTGGCTGACAGACTGAAAAGCCTGCATGTCGGCTTCTATAGAGTGGAGTCGCGACTCGAACGATGATCTGAGCTCGGCCATTTCCCGCTCACGCTCTTCTTGCAGCGCATGAATCTCAGCCTTGTGCCGCTCCTCGGCCTGCTCAAGGCTGGTACGAACCGCATCATTTTCATCCTGCGATGAAGCTTCCGATTGGGCCTGAAGCGCTGACATTTCATCCGCATACCGGGCGGCCAACTGTTCGGCTTCTAGCCTCGCCTCTTGTCTGACAGCAGAAATAGCCTCTTCAGCCCGCGCCTCGATATCGCGCATTTCTGCTTCATGCTGCGTCGCCACAGTTGCCAGCTCGGCCTGGGCCTGCTCAACAATAGACTGCTGCTCCTGCAGCTTGGCTTCGTAGGACTGCAGAGTCTCCGAATATTGCTGCTCTGCCGCCGAGAGCTGTGCGGCAGCGTCTTCCTTTACGCGTTCGACTTCGGCGAGCGCATCCGCTGATGCGGCTTCGACCGCGGCAAGTTCTTTAGCCGTCGCCTGTGAGGCTTCGGCTTGCCCCACCGCGTTCGCGGCCTGCTGCGCACGAGCCAGCACAAAATTCACGCGATCCGCAAGAAACGCCCAGTCAACCGGCTTGGTTACAAAGTCATCCGCACCCGCCGCAAGTCCCTTCTCGATCACGCCAGGTTCACGCGAAGCTGTGATGAGAATGATCGGAACATGCGCAGTCGCTTCTGCCTGCTTTAGGGCCTTGCAAAGCGAATAGCCATCGATCGACGGCAGCATCAGGTCGAGGATGATGAGATCCGGGCTAGTCGCCGCGGCCATCTTAAGACCGCGCTTGCCGTCGTCCGACAAGCGGACCACATAGCCCGCCTCCTCAAGATACTCTTTTACGAGGATACGCTGCGTGACCTCGTCATCGATGACGAGAATGCGGGCGGGACGTTGATCCGTCATTGCAATACCATTCGTAATTCGCGCGCACCAATCCCATGCACGCTTTCAACATCGTAGAGTAATCAAGATGGCCTAACAGCCGGTGAACGGATAATCGACACTTTGGCAGTTGTCCGCAATTGAGTTGTCCATTATCGCATTAGAAACGACAGTGCTCCCGATTGCTCAGATAAATAGACGCACCCAATTAATTCAAC
This sequence comes from Hyphomicrobium sp., assembly GCA_965222835.1. GTDB lineage: Bacteria > Pseudomonadota > Alphaproteobacteria > Rhizobiales > Hyphomicrobiaceae > CBDCUQ01. The sequence goes on along the minus strand of CBDCUQ010000004.1, from coordinate 100,670 downwards.
AAAAATACTCGTTACCAAAACCTAAGGAACTGTCCCGCGAATAGAAGCCCAAACGAGCCGCTTGCAAATGGGATAAGTCCTACCTGTCTCTAAAAAAAATCAAAAGACTTTTAGTCGTCTCTCATCAAGCATCGTAGTAAATATGAGAGATAATTTCGGGATAATGCGGCTCTCAGATTCCGTCTGGTAGATTTTGCGCAGGACGCCCCGATGACGAACAATACAAATAGTCTTAAGCTGGTGGACTTACCCACCCAAGTTAATATTTCCGCACAGGCAATATCGCCAGCCCTGATTCTGGCCGAAGCCAACCGCGAAACTTTGAAACGGTTAGAATTGTATGGAGCCACGCTCAATCAATGCGCCGCGGCCTGCGAATTCGCACGGGACGGAACGATCATAGAAGTGAATGAAAACTTCTGCCGCCTCTCGGGATACGAGCGCGCAGACCTCATTGGCCAGACGTGCAACATCTTGAATTCGGGGCAACATGATTCGGATTTCTGGAGAGCCTTACACAACTGTGTAGCAGCCGGACGGTCGTGGCAGGGCGAGGTCTCCAACCGCCGCAAGGACGGTACCGAGTTCTGGTTACACCAGACATCGGCAGCGATGCTCGACGACGACGGTGAAGTCACCGCCTATTTCAATGTCGGCATAGACATAACCGAGACGAAGTCGCTCAAGTCTCAATCGGCACGCAACGGACAACTCGCCCAGCTCGGTCAATTAACGGCGACCGTCGCCCACGAGATTCGCAACCCGCTGGGCGCCGTAAAAACCGCCACCTATGTCCTCGGCCGGCGCATTCAAGAATTCAACAAATCCATCTCAAAGGCCGAGGCGGATGTACAGCCGTTGGACGTATCTAATCAGCTTCAGAGAATTGGATCAGGCATATCCCGTTGTGACCGCATCATCTCCGAGCTCTTAGACTTCACGCGCAATCGGCCGGTATCCGCGAAGACCGCGGATCTGGATGAATGGCTCGCAAAGACCGTCGACGAAGAATCTAAGACCGTACCGCCCTCAGTGCAATTCGCGATCAATGCCGGACTCGAAGACACACCGGTGCCCTTCGATCCCGATCAGTTGCGCCGCGTGATCGTCAACCTCGTTTCGAACGCATCAGAGGCGATGGTCGGCAAGGCGGGCGACACCAACGCTATCACGACAGAGGATCCTCGCATCACTCTATCAACTCGAAGCCGGGACGGATTCGCCGAAATCACGGTAGAGGACAACGGTCCCGGCATCTCGCCCGAAAATCTTCGCAAGATTCGCGAGCCCCTATTCACAACCAAGTCATTTGGCGTCGGGCTCGGCATTCCTGCGATCGAAAAGATTCTGAAAAACCACGGCGGAAGCCTGGAAATCGAAAGCACCGAAGGGGCAGGCACAACGATGACGGCCAAAATCCCGCTCACCTCAACCGCGGCTGGAGGAGCCTGATATGACGTCTCCACTACGCATCCTCGTGGTCGACGACGATAAGGATCACGCCGACTCTCTTGCCGACTTGTTCACACTTGAAGGACATACGGTGTCGGTCGCCTACAGTGCACAACAAGCCATCGACTGTTACATCAAAAGCGACTTTGACGTTGCCTTTATCGATGTTGTCATGCCCGGCATGAACGGCGTCGAAAGCTTCCTGGAAATTCGCCGCCTGCGCCCAGACGCCAAAATCTTCATGATGACCGGATACAGCGTCGAGGAGCTTCTGCGCCAGGCCGTCGATAATGGCGCACTCGGTGTCATTCCCAAACCTTTCGAGCCCGATGCCATTATGGCCCGCCTTGAGGAGATCAACACGGCCGGAATCGTGATCGTTGCCGAGGATGATCCCGAATTCGCTTCGGCCCTCTCCAGGAACATCTCAGGCAAAGGAAAAGTCTGCGCTCATGTCACGGACCCCGCCGCAGCCGTAAAGAACGGCGACAACCGGGATATCGATGTGATGGTCCTGGACCTCAAGTCCTCGTCTCTCATCCACGGTCTCGACGTCTACACCTCGCTTCGAACGCAAGGCAAGGCAGTACCGACCGTCATGATCACCGCCTGCCCTCCCGATTTCGAAGGATCACTCGAAACATTCCGGGATTTCAGAAGCACAGGCATTTTAAACAAACCCTTCGAGCCCTGCGAGCTGATCGACCGACTGTACCAGATCAGAGACACAGGAACCTAGGACGACTGCCGGGGGATTGCCGGAACGTGGAGCAATCGAGGCAAAGAGAAGAAGAACGTGTGGGGATAAGATCGTGACAGACAATCCGAGCAACCAGCTTAACGCGGGTGTTCTTCCGGGAATTGGAGACGCTCGTTTCCGGTCGGATTCGACTGCGCCGGAGGGCATCCTCGTCGAGAACTTGCGCCGCCGCGGAATCGACCGGATGCGACTCTCGTTTGCGCCGCCGCGCAGGCCAACTCTCATTTCACGACTCCTCGGCCGCAAGAAGTCCATGCGACCGAGCGTAGTCACCGAAACGCTTACAATCGCCGATCAAAGCATCTTGGTGGATCTCGATGCGCGGCCCCAAAAGAAACAAAAAAACAATAAGGACAAGAGCACGAAACCGATTCCATTCGTGGATGTAAAGTCGGTCGAAATCTGTTCCAAGGGCGGCGAACCAGCGCTTGCACTCGTCTACGGCAGCACCACAATTGTTTTCGGCTCAGGTCTGGGCGAAGAACCCCTGCGCTGGCTGAGAGACCGGCTCATGCTCGAAATTGCTGGACTTGTCTGGAAGCCGGTATTCCATGTCGGACGCAGATCGACGCGAAAGGTCAGCAGCGCCGAGGACGACGTCTATGCTCAGTGGCAGGGCGGGTCCAATCGACTGATTGATTGCTTCCTTGAAGAAGCACCTGCAAAAGCCACGGCACTGGAAGCGGCACTCGGTACGGAAAAATGGGACGATGCCAAGAAGGCCCTTCACTGGCTGAAGTCCAGTTGCGCGTCCGTGGGTGCCGTGCAGTTGTCGGACCTTTGCCAGCGCATCGAAGTCGAGATCGAAATTCACGACAGGTCCAGAATCCGGGTGCTCGGCGCCTCCTTCGCGATGGAGTTCAACAAGGTCATCGCCACTCTCGAAGGAATCCGGCGACCTGCCGATGGATCCAGTGAGACCACTGCCGAAGAAAACCAATCCGGTGTAGAGACGGCGACTGAGCAACCTCTCGCCGGCATGCATATCTTGATCGCCGAAGACAGCAAAGTGAACCAGGCGCTCGCATGCGATTACCTGGAAGAGGCCGGAGCCAAAGTCGGCACCGCTTCCGATGGACGCGAAGCCGTGGACAAGTACCTGGCGGAACCCTTCGATCTCATCCTGATGGATTGCCAGATGCCGAATGTCGATGGATTTGAGGCGACCCGCCTCATCCGGCAAAACGAAACCAGAATGAACCGGATGCCGATCCCGATCATCGCGCTGACGGCACAGACGCTGCGTGACGACCGCTCCAACTGCCTCAATGCCGGCATGAGCGACCATCTGGGCAAGCCCTACACGCAGGAAGAGATCATAGAAATCTCGGTGAAGTGGTGCCCGCAGACGGCAGGTGGTGACAAAGGGGCCGAGGCCGCGAAGGACGGCCTGCAAATCGGCCAAACCGAGGACGCACCGGCAGAATCTGCTGATGCACTGCCCGCCCAGGAGCTGACCGCTAACCCCGCAGCCCCAATGCCTGAAGAAGGGACGGCCGCGGCGGAGGAGCATCCGGCGAGCGCCGCAGACGCGCCCACGGCGTCAGAACCGGCACCCGAATCGGCTTCGGAAGAGCGCGAGCAGGAAACGACCGCCCTCGAAGCGCCCACCGTCGCAGAGGAGACCGCCGCGGTGAATGAGGCCGTCAGATCCGAAGCCATCGAAGACGTCCAAGCGAGTGAGCAAAGCAACGTCGTCACACATGGCACTGGCGAGCAAGGCGCGGACTGTGGCGTCACGGAGAACATTCGCGCGTCAGCCTGACCCGTAACCGCATATGGCAGCGGAAGGGCCGTATGCACCTCGCGACAAAACCTGAAACGACCGCACTGCACACATGTGCTGCGGCAAAACGACTACAGTTGATCCCCATCAACCGAAACCTAAACGGCCAGTCTGACACTCGCCGAACGCGCCGGGTGTTGCGATTTGACCGGCCGGCTTCGGGAGAAGGGCCCGCAAAGAAAAGAGACCTGGATGTCCATGGAGAGAAGTAATGAAATGGCCCATGTGCTGCCATGTTGAGCGGCAGGCCAGTCGTATGCATGACATGATGGAGCGCCTTGACGTCGACCCCGCCAAACTGGCCCGGCTTGAGGGAGGCGAAGCGTACGCGAAAGCGCGCCTCAACTGCCTAAGATGCCCCAACGCCCGCGAATGCCTGTTTTGGTTGGAAACCGAACCGCAAAGCGGTGAAAGACCACTGTTCTGTCAGAACCTTGCCCTGTTCGAGGCTTGTAAGAAGGAAGCTGAGCCGGCGCTTGCGCAAGGTCCAGATGCCGAATCTCAAGACGCGAGGCCAGCCAAAACCTGAGAGGCTGGCGGGCGGACCGACTATGGCACCGCAATGCCGCGAACTGCCACCTGAGCCGAAGACTCAACAGTGTTGTTGCCCTAAGCGGCTTGCGGCAAGCCGCGGATGGCAATACCCATGACCCAATCTGTTCCCCGTGGAACAGCCTTTTAGGCTGAAAGGGCATATCCGGTCAGATCCGGGGAAACAGAGGGTCAGGGAACGCCTTATGAAGCTTACAGTTATTGGTTGTAGCGATGCCTTCGGCAGCGGCGGCCGACTCCATACCTGCTTTCACGTTTCAACCTCAAGCGTCGAATTCCTCATCGACTGCGGAGCCACGACGCTCCTTGGACTCGAGCGCGAAGACATCGACCCAAACACCATCCCCGCGATCTTCGTCTCGCATCTTCACGGAGATCACTTTGGAGGCCTCGTCTGGTGGCTGATCCACGCCAACCATGTGAGCGCACGCACCGCGCCCCTAACCGTAACCGGCCCGGTCGGAACGGAGCAGCGGTTTATTGCTGCCGCGGAAGCCCTTTTTCCGGGAGCAACCACGACACCACGCCGCTTTGACCTGACATTCCTGGAATACGCCGAGCGCACACCGATGCACGTTTCAGGCGTAGAGATCACACCGTTTGAGGTTGTCCACCCCTCAGGCGCGCCACCGTACGCACTGCGCATCGAAGCCGAAGGCAAAACCCTAACATTCTCCGGCGATACCGAATGGACTGAAAGCCTGATTCCGGCCGCAGTCGGCGCTGATCTTTTCATAACCGAATGCTTCGCCTTCGAACGTGAAGCGCGATACCATTTGAACTGGCGAACCATTGAGAAAAACCTCGGCCGCCTCGGCGCAAAGCGCGTTCTCTTGACTCACATGGGTCGGGACATGCTGGTCAATCGCAGCGCGGTCACCGATCCCCGTGTGGTTTTCGCCGAAGACGGTCTCCAGCTCGACGTCTGAAGCCGCCGGAACGCCAAGCGCAACGCACAACTAACCAACTCAGATTCATGACGTTTTTCTCGCCATCCGTGCATCCGCCGCGGTCGGTGCAACCGGCGCGCGACCGGGAAACCGGCACACTTTAGCCGCATAAAAATGTTCTCCGACCAAGGGTTAGAGGCATGTCTGCCCATCGAGAAGGACCTCAGATGCGTTTTTGCGGGGCAAAGGCCTGTCCGGTTTCCGCGCCCAATGCCACACCGAGATCAGTGGCCCTCTTGGCCATCGTCATGGCCGCCGTTTTTGCGACCGCCGCCACTGCCCAGGACGCAGGTGAAGATCCGCGCGGCGGCGCATTTGCGGAGGAATCAATCGACCCCGGCGCCGAGCACACCGATATCGGTAATACTACCGCGCAAACCGATCTCTTCGAGACCGCAATCAGCGAATTCGAGAATGGCCGATTTCGCACGGCGCAACGGCTATTCGAACGCGTCATCGCGCTCGATCACAAGAACACGCTCGCTGATGCGGCACGCCGCTACCTTGCTGATCTGTATCAGGCTGATCGAGACGTTCCGCGGATACGGCCGCCACGATTAGAATCCCACGCAAAACCAACGTCGCCGAATCCCACCTTGCCCTGGGCACGAACACCAAGCGACCGACGCGCAGCACCCTCAAATCGCAACACCGCGCGGGCAAAGCCAATAAGAAGACCACCTATTCAACCACCCGCAACCCGTGTTTCGGCCGCACTCGAAGAGCGGTTTATTCTTGAAGCCGGCGACAGAGTCTTCTTTGGCTTGGGCAGCGCTGAACTCGGCGGGCGGGCCCGTACTGTGATCAATGCTCAGGCGCGCTGGCTCGGCAAGCGCCCCGAGCTCGACGTCACCGTCGAAGGTTACGCCGACGACCCCCCGCTCTTGCCGGCGCAGCAGGCCGCGCTCTCGAAGAAGCGCGCTGAGGCCGTTCGCCAGCGCCTGATCGCCCAGGGCGTCGCACCGGGACGGCTCTCGATCGTCCCCTGGGGCCGCGAGCGGCGCCTCTCCAACTGCGCGGAGTCGGCTTGTGCCGCACAGAACAGAAGAGCCATAACGGTCCTGCTCCAGCGTGCCGAGACCCGCGAGACCCGTCCAATCCGGCCGATCGATGACAAGGCCCCCGATTCCGGCCCATTTGACGACTCGGGCTGGTAGCCCCGACCCGAACGGGTCGGGAGCAAGGCGAACTGGCACAAGTGCCGCCCCTTCGGAGCGCGACCAGCACATGAGACAAAAAATAGTGCGGATGAGGCAAATTGAACGCGTTCGCAGATGAACCGCCCAAATGCTATGAATTGGGTGTGCGACTCCAAAAATTAGGCAAGGCAGGGGACGATCACTTGAATAAGCTCCTAAATCGACTCGGGACAGACGGCGTTCTGCCCGTGGCAGCCGCGATCGCCGCCGCCGTGTTGCTGACGGTGCCAGCCGCCGCTCAGGCGCCCGCGACTAAGGCTGCCAACGCACCCAAAGTCGCGGCAGCCGGAAAAGGCAATGCCGAGGTCACTGCATTGCGCAAGCGCATCGAGCAGCTGGAAGGCCAGCTTGTTGATCTTCAAGTCGTCATTGGAACATTGGAATCCCTCGCACGCTCGGGCGCCGCCAACGCAGCCGCCGCGCCACGCGTCTCATCGATGAACGGAGCCGACAGCGCGCGCATCGATGCGCTCGAAACACAGGTGCAAGCCATCACATCCCAGCTCGACCAGATCTCCAACCAGCTGCGAACCAACGGCCCCGCGCCGAGCGTCGGCACCGGCAGACCGGCGACGGGCCCCCGCTCGGGCGTTCAGTTCGGAGAACCGGGCGCAAAGGTCAGCACATTTGGCTCGACAACAGTCAATGCGGACACCGGCGATCCGATCGGTGGCCTGATAAAGGATTCGGGTGTCGGCCCCGTGCCACCGCCGGTCGCCTCTGCACCGTTGCCTGAAGCAACCGTCGCCGCCGTCAATCCCTCAGCAGCCGGCGAATCGCCCAAACAGCTCTATGAAGCCGCATACGGCCATCTCCTTCGCCAGGATTACGGAGCAGCACAGGCGGGATTTACGGCCTTCTTAAGAAAGTATCCCAAGGACGCGCTCTCGGCCGATGCATTGTATTGGCTTGGCGAAACGCATTATGTGCAACGGAACTATTCCGACGCCGCCGAAGCCTTCGACCTTGTAACAGCAGCCTATAGCAAGAGCGCCAAAGCGCCCGAAGCACAACTCAAACGCGCGATGGCACTGTCCCAGCTCGGAAAACGCAAAGAGGCGTGCAACACGCTGCGCCAGATGAATCGCAAATTCCCCAATGCGCGGCAGACAGTGAAAAGCAAGGCCGCAGGTGAACGCCAACGCATCGGATGCAGCTAGATGGAACGCGCCGGGATATCGCCGCATGGTGAAAGCGCAAGCCACGCCGATCGGCACTGACGAAGCGGCCCGGCTTTTTGCCGGTCTCTCCGGCAACTCCTGCCTCATGCTCGCCGTGTCAGGCGGCGCCGACAGCATGGCCCTCTTGATCCTTATCGCCCGATGGGTAAGAGAACTCGGCAAAATGGCCCCGTCAATCGAGGTCGCTACCGTTGACCACGGGTTAAGACCCGAATCCGCGCGTGAAGCGGACTTTGTCGCCAAGACCGCACGAAACCTGGGACTTAGCCACAGCACCCTGTCCTGGAGCGGCGAAAAACCCGCAGCAGGCGTTCAAGCGGCCGCCAGAGACGCGCGATACGCCCTGCTCATCGCCCATGCGCGCCAACTCGAAAAAAGTCCGGTCGCGATCCTCACTGCCCACACAGAAGAGGATCAAGCCGAGACACTCCTCATGCGCCTGGCACGAGGAAGCGGCGTCGACGGTCTCGCCGCCATCGCACCCTCACGCCAACTCAGCCACGATCCGGTTATCAATCTGCTACGACCGCTTCTTGGTGTGCCCAGATCCCGGCTAATGGCCACGCTCCAAGCAAACGGGCAGACGTATGTGAAAGATCCAAGCAACGAACAAGGGCACTTCGAACGCGTGAGACTTCGCCAGGCCGCCCCAGCGCTCAGAAAGCTTGGTCTCGACGCCCCCCACTTGGCGCTTGCCGCAAGAAGGCTGCGGCGCGCGAAGGACGCGCTCGATCTAGCCGCCCGTGAGGCGTTTTCGGCCATGGTCGATGTACACGGCGGCGTCTTCGCAACCATTGAGCGGGGCGCACTGACCCGACTACCGGAAGAGATTGGGCTCCGGGTCCTTACGAAAACACTCAAAGCGTTCGTAGGGACGTCCGAGCCGCCACGCCTATCGCAAATCGAAGATCTTCTCACGGCACTAGAGACCCGAACCCGGCACGCCCAAACACTCGGCGGCGCCATGGTCTCCGCAGGAAGCCGGCTGATCCGCGTTTACCGCGAACCGAACCGCGCGGACCTCGGGGAGGTCCTGCTCAGGCCTGGTCAGTCCGTCCGATGGGATGGTCGCTTCCTCGCCGGCCTCAGCAATGGACCCGCGGCAGCCGGTCTGGCCGCGAGGACGCCAATTACAGTGAAACCGCTGGGCCGCATAAAGCTCAAAGGGCTTTCGCGCGGTACCCGAATGGGCCCCCTGCCGGCACGGGCCCTGGAAACATTGCCGGCATTCCTAGCAGGGTCGGAACTCCTGGCGGTGCCTTCGCTGTCACCGTGGTTGCCAGAACTTGCAGGACCCGCAGAAACAACCGGCGCTGAGGTTTGTACCGCGCAATTTGCGCCAACCGAAGGCCCCTAGGCGGACCCCGTAAGAATGGGGGAATCTGAAAGAATATGGGTAAACTCTTCGTAACGGCCCTCAGCTAAGAGGTTATCAGAACTAAACAAAGATCAGCCATGCTTGGCAAAAGGGGTGCACATCCCTATCTTTACCGTGCAGCTGGGGGCCCACGCGCATACAACAAGGACTGTTAAGTGATTGCGTGTCCTGAAAATCGGCGTGGCCCAAAGAGCAGGAAAACCGGATGAACTCAAACTTTCAGAAGCTCGCGATCTGGGTCGCGCTCTTCGTGTTGATCATTGCCCTTTTCAATTTGGTCAACAACCCAAACAAAGCGAACGTCGAAGCCATAAACTACTCGGATTTTATGGCGCAAGTAGAGGCTGGCAAGATCTCCCAAGTCACGCTCGCGGGTACGCGGATCACGGGCAAGTACGCAGATACGCAAAAGGACTTTGAAACCAGAGCTCCTGATAACGATCCAGATCTTGTGAAGACCTTGAGGGAGCAAAAAAACCTCCAACTCGAGGTCGTGAAGTCGGACGAAGATGTCCCCACACTTGCCAGTGTTTTGCTCAACTGGTTCCCCATGCTGCTTCTCATCGGCGTGTGGATCTTTTTCATGCGCCAAATGCAGTCGGGCTCAGGCCGCGCCATGGGCTTCGGCAAGAGCCGGGCAAAGCTTCTGACCGAACGCCAGGGCCGCGTGACCTTCGAGGACGTCGCAGGGGTCGATGAGGCCAAAGCCGATCTCGAGGAAATCGTCGAGTTTCTACGCGACCCGCAGAAGTTCCAGCGCTTGGGCGGACGCATTCCGAGGGGCGCCCTGCTCGTCGGACCTCCCGGAACAGGTAAGACGCTCATAGCACGTGCAGTCGCTGGCGAAGCAAACGTGCCCTTCTTCACCATTTCCGGCTCCGACTTCGTCGAAATGTTCGTCGGCGTCGGTGCGAGCCGCGTCCGCGACATGTTTGAGCAGGCGAAGAAAAACGCGCCGTGCATCATCTTCATCGACGAAATCGACGCTGTTGGCCGCCACCGCGGTGCCGGCCTCGGCGGCGGCAATGACGAGCGCGAGCAGACCCTGAACCAGCTCCTGGTCGAGATGGACGGGTTCGATGCCAATGAAGGTATCATTATCATCGCCGCGACAAACCGGCCTGACGTACTCGATCCCGCGCTCTTGCGTCCAGGACGTTTCGACCGCCAGATCGTGGTGCCCAACCCGGACGTGGCGGGCCGCGAAAAGATTCTGCGCGTTCACATGAAGAAGGTCCCCATCGCTCCCGATGTGCAGCCACGCGTAATCGCGCGCGGCACCCCCGGCTTCTCCGGAGCCGATCTTGCAAACCTCGTCAACGAAGCGGCGCTGTTGGCCGCGCGGCGCAACAAGCGCATGGTCACGCAGCAGGAGTTCGAAGACAGTAAGGACAAGGTGATGATGGGCGCCGAACGGCGGTCCATGGTCATGAGCGAGGAAGAGCGGCGCAACACCGCCTATCACGAAGCCGGACACGCCATCGTCGGACTCTCCGTACCCTATGATCCACTGCACAAAGTGACGATCATCCCGCGCGGCCGCGCGCTTGGCGTGACGATGAACCTACCCGAGGGCGATCGCCACAGCCGCACCCGGGCCTGGTGCGAAGCACGCCTTGCCGTTCTGTTCGGCGGCCGCGAGGCCGAAATAATCTTGGGCGGGCCTGAAAACGTAACCAACGGAGCCACCGGCGACATCCAAATGGCCACCCGGCTCGCCCGCGCCATGGTCATGGAATGGGGTATGTCCGACAAACTCGGCCGCGTCAGATATCAAGGCAACGAGCAGGAGATCTTCCTCGGCCACTCCGTGACGCAGACGAAGAACATCTCGGACGATACGGCCCAGCTGATCGACCAGGAGATCCGCGGTCTCATTACCGAAGGAGAAGCGAAGGCTAAGCGCATCCTGGACGAAAAGAACGAGTCCTTGCACGCGGTTGCCAACGCGCTTCTCGAACACGAAACGCTGACCGGCGATGAAGTGCAGGCCGTAATGCGCGGGGAGAAAATCGTTCGCGAGGACGATAGCGGCGATGGCTCGAAGAGCCCTGCGGAGACCGCCGTACCAACCGCCGGCCGACAACGGCCGGACGATGAGGAGCCCGATACCGGCGGCATGGAACCCCAACCCCAGGCTTGAAGCAAAGCAGGGTCTCGGGCATGAAAGCGAACGGCCGTGGGACTGCCCGCGGCCGTTCTTCTTATTGACGGAAAAAAAACGCGTGCAACGCCAAGTCTACATACGTCCCGTTGGCCTCTTCCAAGCGCAAACAGGTGCGGCGGAGCAATCTGAGGAAGAAATCTGGGGCGGTCTTCCACTTGCCGGTGGCCCATTGAGCTTTTCCGCCCTTGAGGTGATCGAGCGCACCGGCAAAGGCACGCGGCGAAGAACAATAGGACTTGGCGATTTCCTGGAACGCGACTGGGGTCGTCATACCCTCGCCGCATCCGACCTTCTGGAAGAGTTGCGTGCGCCGCGCCCGCGGCTTGCCGGACTGTCGCTCGACCGCCCGCGCATCATGGGCATTGTCAACGTCACCCCCGACAGCTTCTCGGACGGTGGTAATTTTGCATCCGTCGACGACGCTGTGAATCACGGCCTGCGACTCGCCGAGGAGGGCGCAGATATCCTCGATATTGGCGGGGAAAGCACGCGCCCTGGTTCCGACGCCGTGCCGCCAGATGAGGAACTGCGCCGCGTCCTCCCCGTCTTGGAAGGGTTACGCGCAAAAACCAACGCGCTGATATCGATAGACACGCGAAAGGCCGAGATCATGCGCCGCGCGGCCGGCGCCGGCGTCGATATCCTAAACGACGTCTCAGCCCTCACCCACGATCCTGCCGCACTTGAGACGGCCGCGGAGACGGGCCTCCCCGTGATGCTGATGCACGCCCAGGGTGATCCCAAGACCATGAATGACAACCCGCAATATAGCGATGTCACGCTCGACGTTTTCGATTATCTCGAAACACGCATTCAAGAGTGTGAGGCCGCGGGCATTCCGAAAGCGAAGCTCGTGGCCGATCCCGGCATTGGCTTCGGCAAACATCTACATCACAACACGGCCGTACTCGGATCTATGAGCCTCTATCACGGCCTTGGCGTGCCCATCCTGTTGGGCGCCTCGCGCAAGAAACTCATCGGCCAGATCTGCAACGTAGAAGACCCGAAGGATCGCCTGCCGGGCTCAATCGCAGCCGCCTTGTCCGCGATTGCCCAAGGTATTCAGATCGTACGCGTGCACGATGTCGGCGAGACGCGCCAGGCCATATCGATATGGCGCGCCGCAAGCCAAGGTTCCGAACGGGATCTCGATTAAGCACAAACGCGCGCACTTCACGCGTCGGCCAATAGGCTAGGGCCTGATCAATTTTGGACGAACGACCCGATTTCCGTCGCCCCCACACATTGCAACAATCGATAGGGCGGCAGAGAGGACACGGGCTGGCAAGACGAGTTGGGAATTCATTAGCTGGCAGCAGCCCGCCTGGCCGCAATGCGCCGTTGCGCGCCCCTCACGATCGCCAAACATAATTCATCCAAGTCTTCGAGCTTGGGATCGACGGCAATATGCTGCGCCTCGGCAATCTGCTTCAGATGGGAAGGTTCTGAAATCCTGGCAAGCTCGCGAAGCAGCGCCTCGGGGCCTGATTTCGACAATAGGGCAACCACACTGAATGCGAAGGGATCGAACCCGGGGGGAGCCACCGCCTCATCCAGCCCCGCCTCAATGCCTTTGGCGGTCAGAACCTTATCGATCGAGTCGACACACCTTGCCGCCAGCTCCTCCGCCATTTTCGGGTCAACGCCCGGGTCGGCCGCAAGCGTTTCGCGAAAAAACGTCTTGAGCCGCTCGCCTTCGTCCGATTTCTTCGTCTTGTCCATAGCGCTCAGTATAGCACAAACATTCGCCTGACCTCGCGGAGCGCGAGATCATTTGTTCATTAATTTGCTGGCCTCATTGTAGAGCTTGCGTACGTCTTCGGTCGCAACGCCATACTTTTCTTCGATCAGACGCGCCTGCGGGAACCAGTCGAAGGCATTGGCTATGCCGTCCCGTTGTGGCAGCTCGGTGGCAAGCATGGGATGCGCCAAACTTGTTTCCTCGATGAGCAACCGTTCGCGGGGATTGTCCCGCACATAATTCGCAAGACACGCATACCGGCGCCCGTCCATCGAAACCTGAGCCAAGTCATCGAGATTAGCCTTATCCTCTATGATCAGCGCAACGCGGTCGACAGCGTGCAGCGAGACGTAATCGGGGCGAAAAGGAACAATGACCTTATTCGCCATATAAAGAGCGGCCAGAGCCGCAAAGGAGAGCCCCGGTGCACAGTCCAGAATGACCAGATCGAAGTCGGGCGCGAACCGGCGAAGCAAGCCCTCGAACCACCCGCGAAGCCCTTTTCCCATATCAGGCTCCTCACGCTTCGACGCATACGCCAGAAAAAGATCGCCCTGAACATCGTCGAGAAGCAATGACCCTGGCAAAAGAGAGAGCGAAGGAGGCCGCCCGTCCGATCCGAGAACATCCCCCACGCCATTAACCAGGTAGTCTTTCGGTGGCCGCCCTTTTTCCTCAAACGTTTCGGAGAAATAGTCAGCAACCGTCTTCTTTTCGGTCCGCGCTTTGACCCAGCCCTCACCGCCAAGAAGGATCATGGACGAGTTACATTGTGAGTCGAGATCCAAGATGAGGACCCGCTTGCCACCCCACACCGAAAAGGCATGAGCCAGCATCACAGATACTGTCGATTTACCGACCCCTCCCTTACGGTTCGCAACTGCAAGAAAAAATGACATCACCCACCCTGTTAGTCCGCGTCCATCCCTTAAACAGCCTATTACGGCCAGTCACCCCTCGAAAGTCGGCACAAAGTCCCAACAAACCGGGATTTACCGGCTCTAAGCGGCCTCAAATACGCTCCGCGCCAGCCTATTCAGTCCGTTAACGTGGGGCTCCCTCCGAGCTCTATAAGGTGTCTATACTCTAAGAATAAGGAACGCCTCACCTTTGTAAGCTACGGATATATTATGTGATCAAGTCGGCGCCAGGCCTATTGGCATATTGATTCGTGGCCGGGATTTGCCGTAAGCGGCCAATGGATCGAGCAGACACAGCTTTGGATTGAGGAAATGGGGGTAAAGATGGCACGCCGCTACTTCGGTACAGACGGCATTCGCGGGCTGTCCAACAGCGACCCCATGACATCCGAGGTTGCACTCAAAGTTGGCATGGCCGCCGGAAAGTTGTTCCAGAGTGGAACGCACCGGCACCGCGTGGTGATCGGTAAAGACACGCGTCTTTCGGGATATATGCTCGAAGCCGCCTTGATGTCCGGTTTCACCGCCGTCGGCATGGACGTGTTCCTCTTAGGCCCGATGCCGACGCCGGCCGTCGCCATGCTGACGCGCTCGCTCAGGGCCGACATCGGTGTCATGATTTCGGCCTCACACAATCCATATGATGACAACGGCATCAAGCTCTTCGACCCGGACGGCTACAAACTGTCCGACGATGTCGAGAAGGAGATTGAGCGGCTGATTGATTCCAACACCGCGAACCTTCTTGCACCGCCGGACAAGATCGGCCACGCGACACGCGTTGAAAGCGCACAAGAGCGATATATTGAATTTGCCAAGCGTACGCTGCCGAGAAACCTCAAGCTCAGCGGTCTGCGCATCGTCATCGATTGCGCCAATGGAGCCGCGTACAAGGTTGCACCGGAAGCCCTTTGGGAACTTGGCGCTGAGGTCATCAAAATCGGCGTTGAACCAAATGGCAGCAATATCAATCACGAGTGCGGCTCGACCTCTCCGCAAGCTCTGGTCAACAAAGTACGCGAGCTACGCGCCGACATCGGCATTGCCCTCGATGGCGACGCCGACCGCGTCGTCATCGTTGATGAGAAGGGCAACATCGTCGACGGCGACCAGCTAATGGCTGTCATTGCCGAAAGCTGGCACCGGCGGGGCAGGCTCGCCGCCGGCGGCATCGTCGCGACCGTCATGAGCAACCTGGGACTTGAGCGTTACCTGAAGGATATCGGTCTTTCCCTGGCCCGAACGCCGGTTGGCGATCGCTACGTGACCGAGCATATGCGCAAGCACGGATTCAACGTCGGCGGTGAACAGTCAGGCCACATTGTGCTGTCGGACTTTACGACCACGGGTGATGGCTTGGTCTCCGCTCTGCAAGTTCTGGCCTGCGTTGTATCCACCGAGAAACCGGTTTCGGAAGTTTGCGCACGCTTCACGCCCCTGCCTCAGGTTCTCCAGAATGTTCGCTATACAAACAGCAAACCGCTTGAGGACACACGCGTCAGGAAGGCCATCTCAGGTGCCAAATCCAAGCTCGGAGAGGCGGGCCGGCTGGTCATCCGTCCGTCGGGCACCGAGCCCGTGATTCGCATCATGGCCGAAGGCGACGACGAGAAACTCGTGAACAGCGTCGTCGGAGACATTGTTGAGGCCGTGAAAGCTGCAGCCAAGGCCGCCTGACACTCCAGGTGACATCACCTGGACGCACAATCGAGCGACACAAACCGAGACCAAATCTACTGTTTCTGCGGCCCGCGTCGCAGGTCTACGTGGGTGCGCATATCTTAACGTTTCGTTTACGTCTTTGGCAGGCGAGCGTCCCAAAACGAAATACCAATTAAGTCTCCTTTAAGCGTTATCGATCACTCTCCCCTTTGAGCTTGATTTGCGACGCGCGTTCGAGCCCCGACGCAATTGCCGCCGGCGCTCCACGAAAGGGGAAGTCATGAGGACCACTCGAGCCGCCCTCCTGTTGGGTGCCGCTCTCATCCTTAGCGGAGCGAACGCGGCTCCGGCTGCCGACATGTACAGCGGCGGCATAAAGGACAACTTCGTAGCGATGGCACCCTCGGGCCCGTCCCTTTACGTGCGCATTGACGGCGGCTACGCCGGTCATGACGACCCGGTCATGGTCGAAGATGGAATCTACGACCTCATCAGTACCGGCGTCGGAGAATCTTGGACCCTTGGCGGCGGCATTGGCCGCTACCTAACACCGACCTTGCGCGGCGATATCACCTACGATCATCGATTCGAAGCCGATGTCCACGGAACGCTGCAAAACGGCCTAGCGACACTTCCAGGCATCCGCAGCTTTGGCATCGAAAGCGACGTCGTACTGGCAAACATCTACTACGACTTTAACCGCGACGGGCGCTTTTCGCCCTATCTTGGTGTCGGCCTGGGTGTCACGCATAACAAAACCACAACCGGAACTGTTTCCGATGTCTGCGGTTGCACGGGCACAATCGCTGAAGACAGTAAGACCCACGTCGCAGGCGCACTTATGGCCGGCTTCACCGCCAAGCTGCGCGGCGGAACACGAACGGTCCAAGGCGGTGTCAAGGACGATCCGGTAACTGTCGATACCGGCCGCAACCTTTATCTCGATGTCGGCTACCGCTTCCTGTACCTCGGAGAAGCCCTAACCGGACCGATCACCATGACCGGTGCACCAGGTGGCACGAGAATCTCTGAAGATCCGACCGTCGAAGATATCCATGCGCACGAGTTGCGCGTGGGACTGCGTTACGATTTCCGCTGATTGTCGCGCGTCAGCGGGGTGAGACACTGAGTAGGGGGAAGCCGCTTCAAGCGGACGGCCTCCGAGAACCGAAACCAAGCCGCAGTGCGGCGTTCGGGTTCGGGCCGGTTTCGAAACGAAGTTCCTGGTTCCCGGTCACGCGTATGGCAGAGGCGAAAGCCCGCCCGGGAAAGTCGAGAGAGGCGACCCAACCTGATTGGAGAACGGGCATAGACGCCCGGAAGATCAAGTTGACGTAACGGCACGAGCAATCGGCCACCAGACCAGGAACGAAGAAAATGAAAGCCCAATTGAAGAGCCTCATACTCTGCGCTGCCATTCTCGCAGCACCGGGCCCTGCGGCTCTTGCTGGCGGAGAGTACTACGGTGGCGCGGACTACGCCGGCGTACCGGTCCCGGCCCCCATACCGGTCCCGCTCTACGATCCCGTATGGTACTTCCGCTTAGATACGGCCTTGGTCTTGAACGATTCACCAGACGCATCCGAAAACGGCATCGCACTTGGCACAGGCGGGGGAGGGCTTCAAGCGGCCACCGCCGGGTCCACCCTGCCAAGCTGGCTCGACAGCAGCTACAAGCAGGCCTTCACCTTTGCCGCCGGTGTCGGCTACCGCTGGAACAACAACCTACGTTTCGACATAACGGGTGAAACACTCCCCGATCACAAGGTTCGCATAAGCGGAAGCCGAAGAGCACCGCTGCTCATCGGCGTTGGCAACCTAAGGTCAACCTTGTACGACACGGCCACGGTGCGCGGCGGAGCAATCATGTTCAACGGCTACTATGATTTCTCCCAGCACCACGGATTCCGTCCGTACGTCGGCGCCGGCCTTGGCATCGGCATTCGCGAGATCGCAAGGAGAACCATCGTCACCGACCAGCTCATCGGCGGCGGCGCAAGCAATAGCGATACGGAACGATTGCGCCATCATGATGCAAGCGTTGCGCTCTCCCTGATGCTCGGTTCCACCTATAAATTGACCGACATGACCGATCTGGACTTCAGCTACCGCTACATGTGGGTTGAAGGTGCCAGCTCCGGCATCGGCGTCCGGGGCAACAACAGCAGAATCGAGATTGACGACACACACGACCACCAGCTGCGCGCGGGTCTCCGGTTCAACGTCAACTGAACAAATAATCCGACGATCGTCGCAATTGACAGCTGGGCCCGTTAGGGCCCAGTTTCGTTTCCGGGACACCCCTCCCCAACGAGGGGCTGCTATCTGGAAGGGTAGAGACATGTTGTCAATTGCAAAGCCGGGGCGCCTCCCGGCCAATCCGAGATTCTCCTCCGGTCCGTGTTCGAAGCGCCCCGGCTGGACTGTCAAAACTCTCCAAAATGCGTTCCTTGGCCGCTCGCACCGGGCGAAAGAGGGCAAAGCGCGTCTCAAACGCGCAATCGACAAGACCAAGTCCATACTCGGTCTCCCCGAGGGGTATCGCGCGGCCATCGTTCCAGGCTCGGATACAGGCGCCTTCGAAATGGCACTGTGGTCCATGTTGGGGGCACGCGGTATCGACGTCCTGGCCTGGGAAAGCTTTGGCAAAGGCTGGGTCACGGACGTGACCAAACAGCTGAAACTCGAGGATGTCCGAATTCTGGAAGCCGACTACGGTGACCTTCCCGACCTCACCACAATCGACTTCGAACGCGATGTAATCTTCACCGCCAACGGTACCACCTCGGGTGTACGCGTTCCGAATTACGATTGGATTCCAGAAAACCGCAAGAGCCTAACGTTCGCAGACGCGACATCAGCAGTCTTCGCGCAACGGATCGATTGGCAAAAGATCGATGTCGCAACATTCTCCTGGCAGAAGGTGCTCGGCGGCGAAGCCGCCCACGGCATGCTGATTCTGTCACCGCGCGCAGTCGAACGGCTGGAAAGCTACAACCCGCCTTGGCCGCTTCCCAAAGTCTTCCGCATGACCAAAATGGGAAAGCTGCAAGACGGTATCTTTCTTGGCGAAACCATCAACACACCCTCGATGCTCTGCGTCGAAGACTACCTCGATGCACTCGCCTGGGCCGAAGGAGCGGGCGGCCTCGACGGTCTGATCGCGCGCGCCGATGCCAACGCCAAAATCCTCTTCGACTGGATCGATCGCACACCCTGGATCGCAAATCTTGCCGAAGTTCCCGCGACACGCTCCAATACTTCGGTCTGCCTGAAACTGATTGACCCGGCCGTAACGTCCCTCCCCGCGGAGATGCAGGCGAAGTTGGCCAAAGAGATTGCCACGCGCCTCGACAAGGAAGGCGCAGCCAATGATATCGGCAGCTATCGTGATGCCCCCGCGGGCCTGAGGATCTGGGCCGGATCGACGATTGAGAAAAGCGATCTCGAAGATCTGCTACCCTGGCTCGAGTGGGCGTTCCAGGCGACGCTCGCGGATTTTCAATCGGGATAGGCACGCCCTTGGTCCCGCGGCCTCAATTGCGGGATTGGAGGGCATTCGGACAGCTTATCATCATACGCAGGGCCAACCCGCCCAAGACCCTAATGACGTATCCAACAAGGATCCCAAGTTATGAGCCCCAAGGTTCTCATATCCGACGCGCTTTCACCGGCTGCAGTCAACATCTTCAATAAACGTGGCATCGAGGTTGACGTAAAGACCGGACTTTCGAAGGACGAGCTCGAGAAGGAAATCGGAAACTACGACGGCCTCGCCATCCGCTCCGCAACCAAGGTGACGGAAAAAGTGCTTGCCGCTGCCAAACGCCTCAAAGTCGTCGGCCGAGCCGGAATCGGTGTCGACAATGTGGATGTCAAAGCAGCGACCAGCCGCGGCGTCATCGTCACGAACACTCCCTTTGGCAATTCTATTACGACGGCGGAGCATGCCATATCCCTCATGATGTCGCTGGCGCGAAAGATCCCCGCTGCGGACCGCTCCACCCATGCCGGGAGATGGGAGAAATCGAAGTTCCTTGGAACTGAGCTGATGGGAAAAACCCTCGGCGTCATCGGATGCGGCAACATCGGTACCGTGGCAGCCGAACTCGCGGGCGGCCTCAAAATGCGCGTCATTGCCTACGATCCCTTCCTCACTCCCGAGCGCGCCGTTCAGATCGGCGTCGAAAAGGTCGAGCTCGATTCCCTCCTGGATCGCGCCGACTTCATCACACTTCACACGCCGCTGACGGATAAGACGCGCAACATTCTCTCAGCCGACACGCTCGCTAAGTGCAAGAAGGGTGTTTACATCGTCAACTGCGCCCGCGGGGGATTGATCGATGAAAATGCGCTGGCTGAAGCAATCAAGAGTGGCCACGTCGCGGGCGCTGCAATTGATGTGTTCGAAGTTGAACCGGCCAAGGACAATGTTCTCTTCGGGCTCGACAACGTCATCTGCACACCACACCTGGGCGCGTCGACCGCGGAAGCACAGGAGAAGGTCGCCCTGCAGATCGCCGAGCAGATGTCGGACTATCTCTTGGACGGCGCAGTAACAAATGCGTTGAACTTCCCGTCGATTTCCGCAGAAGACGCACCGCGATTGACGCCCTGGGTCAAGCTCGCAGAACAACTTGGATCGTTTGCCGGTCAGCTTACGGATTCGAGCATTCTCGGTATCCGGCTCGAGTACTCGGGCGATGTCGCGAGCCTCAACACAAAACCGCTGACAGCAGCTGCGCTTGCCGGCGTCCTCAGAGCATCGCTGCAGGATGTCAACATGGTCTCCGCCGTCACCATTGCCTGCGAACGCGGCATCACGATCGAGGAGGTCACACGCTCAGATTCCGGGCGCCTCGGCGGAACACTCCGTCTCACCGTAAGAACAGCCGAGTTCGAACGCTCTCTCGCCGGCACCATCGGTACCGCCGGGCGTGGCCGCATCGTCGAGGTTCGCGATATTCCGACGGACTTTGAACTCTCGCCTCATATGCTTTTCGTGCGCAACCAGGACAAACCAGGCTTTGTTGGCAGCATCGGCACGCTTTTGGGCGAGGCTGGCGTCAATATCGCAACCTTCAACCTCGGCCGGGAAAAACCCGGCGGCGACGCCATCTGCGTCGTGTCTGTGGACGAGCCGGTTTCCGATGCTGTTCTCAGCAAAGTCCAGGATCTCCAACACGTGGTCCGGGCCCGTCGCCTTATTTTCTAAGTTTTCCTGGGGTTAACTTCTATCCGGCCATAAAATAACACTGCAACACATGACGAATGTTAGTCTGCACGCGTCCTGGCGGCCGGTGTCGCACCGGGATAGAGATAAACCGGGAATCAAAAAGGTATCCGACATGCGTTTTGGCACGATCGCTCTTGCGGCGCTTCTTCTCGTTCCAGGCACCGCAAGCTGGGCAGCTGAAGTCCCCGCCGTTTCCAAGATCGAGGCCGTGACCGTATTTCCGTCAGGTGCCGAAATAGCACGGACCGCAAAAGTGACGCTCGATAAGGGCGAGCACACCATTGTCTTCCAAGACGTCGCCGCCGAGGCCGTCCAAAGCTCCATCCGCGTGGAGGGCAAGGCAACTGGAAACCTCGACATCGGCTCCGTCGACAGCCGCAAGCTCTTCGTGCCGCAAAGCGACGCCGCAAACTCCGAAATCGAGCGCAGGCGCATTGAAGACGATATTCAGAGACTGAAGGACGAAAAGGCCGTCTACGAAGCCCAAGTGCAAGCCTCGGAAACGCAGAAGACATTGATTGCCAATCTAGCCCAGCTCCCGACGCGGCCCGCCCCGCCGTCAGGTGCGGCCGAAAATCCAGAAAACTGGAGCGCCATTCTCTCAACGATCGCCTCCGGAACCCAGAATGCCCAGCGCAGCCTCGTCGATGCACAGACCCGAATTCGCGAGCTCGATCGCCAAATCAAAGAGCTGAAAAAGAAGCTCAGCGCACTGGCACCTGCGCGCATCCGGCGGACTGAAATCAAAGTCTTCGTCTCTGCCGAAACCGCGCTCGAAGCCGATATCACGGTCCGCTACCAGGTTCCTAATGCCTCCTGGGTCGCACTCTACGATGCGCGCCTGATGTCCGGGAACAAGACAGCGCCGGCGGCCTTGGAGCTCACGCGCCGCGCATCGATTTCACAACGCACCGGCGAGAGCTGGGCGAACGTTGCGGTCACTTTGTCAACAACCCGGCCCACCGCTGGCGCTGCAGCACCCGAGCTGAAACCGCTCACAGTCGACTTCGAGCCGGACTTCCTGCCACGTCCGATGGCGGCGCCCGCGCCCGAAGCAGCCGGCCGGTCACTCGCACCCGCCCGCCGCAAGATGGCGAAAAAGATGGCTGAAGAAGCTGAAGACGTCGCCGAAGCCGACAAAGTGAAATTGGCCGTCCGGCCGAAACAGGCGAAAGTCGTCGCCGCGCCGTTTCAAGCGCTGTTCGATGTGCCCGGCCGTCTCACGATTCCCAATACGGGCGAAGCCAAGCGTGTTCAACTCCTCACCGAGACCATCGAGCCCAAATTGACGGTCAAGACCGTACCGAAAGAGGATGCCAAAGCATACCTCTACGCGAAGCTCACGCTACCCAAGGACTCAACACCCGTCCTGCCAGGCGCCGTCTCCTTATTCCGCGATGGAACATTCGTCGGCACCAACCGGGTGCCGATCCTGACGCCCGGCGAAGAGCACGAGCTTGGCTTCGGCGTCGATGATCTTGTCCGCGTAAAACACGCCGTTGCAGAAAAGAAACGTGGTGAAACCGGCCTCATCTCGACGTCCAAAACCGACGTCCGCAATTACCGCATCAGCGTGAAGAACATGCACGAGCGCGCCATAGGCACCGTCATTTTCGATCAAGTGCCTGTTTCCCAACACGATGACATTCGTGTCGAAATCCTCTCAAAGACCCAGCCCACCAAGCGAGACGTGGACGACAAACGCGGTGTCTTTGCGTGGGAGAAAGAGCTCGATCCGGACGAGGAAACCGTCTTGGAGTTCGGATACCGGGTCACCTGGCCGTCCGGAAAACGCATCATCTACCGCTGATCACGCGCCGCCAGCCAAATACCAGAAACGATCAATGCCAAGCTGATGGCGTGGTAAAGTGCGAGCTGTTCGCCGAGGAACACGACCGCGAGCAGCATTGTGAACAGCGGAACTAGGTGCATGAAAGCGCCAGCCCGCGCCGGACCGATAATTTCTACACCACGGTTAAAGCATAGATAGGCAAGAAAGCTGGGAAAGATGGCGATGTAACCGATGGCCGCAACCGAGGCAATCGACCAGTCGACGCGCGCGCCTGCCCCGATCTCAATGGCCGACAGTCCCGCGTTTAAGAGGGAGGCAATGATATAGGTGACGGCGGCAAAGGCAAAACCATCGAGCCGCGGCCGCTTTTGCAGAAGCGCCGTATAAAGCGCCCACACACCCATCGCCCCCAGCATGACGAGATCGCCCGTATTGAACACGAGGCTTGAGACTAGCCCCAGATCACCACGCGAAATCACAGCCAGCACACCGGCAAGAGAGATCGCGATACCAGCAAGCTGAAGAGGCCGCAGGCGTTCCCCGTTCAAAAGAAAGCTCAAGACAACGATCATGATCGGTGCCGAGCTGTTGATAATGCCGGCGTTCGTCGCCGTCGTATCCGTAAGCGCGATGTACTGCAGTGTGTTGAAGAGACCACTTCCCGTAATGCCAAGCACGAGCAGGATCGGCAGATATGCGCGGATCTGCCCCCACTCGCGCTTCAGCGCCGGCCAGGCAATCGGCAAAATGAGCAGAGCCGCGCCCGTCCAGCGCAGAAACGCCAGCGTCACCGGCGGTACGTGCCCTGCCGCCCAACGGCCGATCGTGTAGTTTCCCGCCCAGAACAGTGTTGTCAGGATGAGGAATAAACAGGCGTTTGCCCGCGTTGGCTGTTTGAGTTTTTCAAGCATTTATCGAGGTCTGAGCGTATCCGGCGGTGGAAAATGACGACTACCGCCTACCCACCGTGGTGGTCAAAGGGCTGTTTGCAAGTCATCCCTCGACGAAAGGACTTGGGCCCAGGTGAATCTGCGCTATAAGTCCCCGGAACAGAACGCACTCGGCCCTGGCCCCCGCCGGGGCCTAATCTTGTGGCAAGCAAATGGCAAACGTCGTCGTGGTCGGCGCCCAATGGGGCGACGAAGGCAAGGGTAAGATCGTCGATTGGCTGTCGGAGCGCGCCGACGTGGTCGTCCGCTTCCAAGGCGGCCATAATGCCGGGCACACGCTCGTCATAGGTAACGAGACCTACAAGCTCTCCCTCCTCCCCTCTGGCGTCGTACGCCCTGGAAAGCTCGCCGTCATCGGAAACGGCGTCGTCATCGATCCCTGGGCACTCAGCGCGGAAATCGAGAAATTGACGGCACAGGGCGTTGCCATTTCGCGAGACAACCTCCGCATTGCCGAAAACGCCACGCTAATTTTACCCCTGCATCGCGAGCTCGATGCTATTCGAGAGGAGGCGGCAGGCGCCGGCAAAATCGGCACCACCGGACGCGGCATCGGGCCGGCCTACGAGGACAAGGTCGGCCGGCGCGCCATTCGCGTTCAGGACCTCAAAAACCTGGCGACACTTGGCCCCAAAGTCGACCGCATTCTCGTCCATCACAACGCACTGAGAGGCGGACTAGGCAAAGAGCAGATCTCCAAAGACAAGCTCATCACCGAGCTCACGGAAATCGCCCCCAAGATCCTCCCCTATATGGATGTGACCTGGAATCTTCTCGATGAACAGCGCAAGGCCCGAAAGCGCATTTTGTTTGAAGGGGCCCAGGGTGCGCTCCTCGATATCGATCACGGAACCTATCCATTCGTGACCTCCTCTAATACGGTCGCAGCACAGGCCGCGACGGGCGCCGGCATCGGGCCCCGCCATATCGGCTACGTGCTCGGAATTGCAAAGGCCTACACGACGCGCGTCGGCTCAGGTCCGTTTCCAACCGAACTTGAAGACGAGATCGGTGAAACCCTCGGCGAGCGTGGCCGTGAGTTTGGCACAGTCACCGGTCGCAAACGCCGTTGCGGATGGTTCGACGCCGTGCTTGTCCGGCAAGTCACCAAAGTCTGTGGCATCGACGGCATTGCTTTGACCAAGCTCGACGTGCTCGATGGATTCAAGGAGGTCAAGGTTTGTACCGGCTATGAGCTCGACGGCGAGCGCATCAACCGCCTGCCCGCCGGCGCCAACGCCCAGGTGCGCATTAGACCCATATGGGAAACGTTCGAAGGTTGGAGCCAATCCACACAAGGCGCACGCAGCTGGGCCCAGCTTCCCGCCCAAGCCGTGAAGTACGTACGCCATATCGAGGAGCTGATCGAATGTCCGGTCACACTCTTATCAACCAGCCCCGAGCGGGAAGACACGATCTTGATGCGTGATCCGTTCGATGGGTGAGACACGCCTCGGCTCAACAGCACCGACCTCACGCTTTTTTGTAGAACAAGAAATATCATTGCGCCAAAGCATGGACGACCAAACGACCAACACCATCGATGCGCCGCGCACCACAGGCGCCGCATCCGAATTCGCACGTGAAATCGAACGCCGGCGGACCTTTGCCATCATCTCGCACCCCGACGCCGGCAAGACCACGCTCACGGAGAAGCTCCTGTTGTTCGGTGGCGCCATTCAGCTCGCCGGACACGTGAAGGCCAAGAAGGACAAGCGCTCCACCCGCTCTGACTGGATGGCAATCGAGCGCTCGCGCGGCATCTCGGTCGTCACCTCGGTCATGACCTTTGAATACGCGGACGCCGTCTTCAATCTACTCGACACGCCGGGCCACGAGGATTTCTCGGATCACACCTATCGCACGCTGACCGCCGTCGATAGCGCCATCATGGTCATCGACGCGGCTAAAGGCATAGAAGCGCGCACGCTGAAGCTATTCGAGATTTGTAGGCTCCGCGACATTCCGATCATCACCTTCATCAACAAGCTCGATCGCGATACACGCGAACCTCTTGAACTTCTGGACGAGATCGAAAGCCAACTCGCCCTTGAGACCGCACCGATGGTATGGCCCATCGGCCGCGGCCGCGAGTTCCGCGGAACCTACGATCTCAACACACCCCGCATCCGACGCGTCGATAGCTCGCCGGACGGCGAGCCTGTTTCTGGACCCGACGACCCCGCAATTTCAGAACTCCTCGACCCCCAGACCTTTGAAACCTGGCGGGCCGAAATCGATCTTGTCGCAGGAGCCTGCGGAACATTCGACCTGGACCGCTTTCGCCAGGGCACACTGACACCGGTCTTTTTCGGAAGTGCGATCATGAACTTTGGCGTCCGCGACCTTCTCGACGCGCTCGTCGCCCACGCCCCCGCACCACGCGATCAGCAGGCGGCAACACGCACCGTCCATGCCACAGAACAGGCCATGACCGGCATCGTCTTCAAGATCCAGGCGAACATGGACCCGAACCACCGCGACCGCATCGCCTTCATGCGCGTCTGCTCCGGCGCGCTCAACCGCGGTATGAAAGTGAAACATGTGCGCACAGGCAAGACCATGGCAGTCACCGCGCCACAGTTTTTCTTCGCCCAAGATCGCTCGATTGCCGAAAGGGCTTATGCAGGAGACGTGGTCGGCATCCCCAACCGCGGTACACTTCGCATCGGCGATGCCCTGACCGAAGGCGAAGACATAACATTCCTTGGCATTCCGAGCTTCGCGCCCGAAATCCTCCGCCGCATCCGCCTGGAAGATGCGATCAAGGCCAAGAAGCTCAAGGATGCCTTGAAGGAGATGGCCGAGGAAGGCGTCGTGCAACTCTTCTCGCCCATCGACGGAACCCAGCCCATCGTCGGTGTCATCGGCGCACTGCAGCTCGACGTTTTGGCCGACCGGCTCAAGAACGAGTATGGCCTTGCCACGGGTTTTGATATGGCAGGCTGTGAAGGCGTTCGTTGGATCAGCGCCGACGATCCCAAAGCGCTTTCCAAGTTCATGGACAAGCAGCGCTCGCAGATCGCCACCGACCTCGACGGCGACCACGTTTTCCTCGCGCCCTCAACCTTCAGCCTCGGCTATACCCAGGAAAAGAACCCCGACATCCGGTTCGCCGACATCAAGTCGATCAAGACCACGGACTAACGGTCTGCAAATCGCATCCGCGAACGCGCCGCTCTACGCCGATCTCTTGTTTTGCCTGTTCGCGATCAGATCATCGACCACCGCGGGATCCGCGAGCGTTGACGTGTCGCCAAGATTTGAGAATTCGTCCTCGGCGATCTTGCGCAAGATTCGGCGCATGATTTTGCCCGATCGCGTCTTGGGCAGGCCGGGAGCAAATTGAATAAGATCCGGCGAAGCAATGGGGCCGATCTCGCTGCGCACATGCTTCACCAACTCTTTGCGCAAATCGTCACTGGTCGGCACGCCGGAATTGAGCGTGACGTAGCAATAAATGCCCTGTCCCTTGACGTCATGCGGGTAGCCGACCACCGCGGCCTCAGCAACTTTGGAATGTGCAACAAGCGCGCTTTCCACTTCTGCCGTTCCCATGCGATGTCCGGAGACGTTGATCACGTCGTCCACGCGCCCTGTAATCCAATAATAGCCATCTTCGTCACGCCGACAGCCATCGCCCGTGAAGTACATCCCCTTGTAAGTCGAGAAGTAGGTCTGCGCGAACCGCTCATGATCGCGGAATACAGTCCGAGCCTGTCCGGGCCAGCTGTCGAGGATAACCAGATTGCCCTGCCCCGCGCCCTCAACAAACGCCCCCTTGTCATCGACGAGAGCCGGACGAACGCCGAAGAAGGGGCGGGTCGCGGAACCCGGCTTCAACGCCGTTGCCCCAGCCAGCGGCGTAATCAGAATCCCGCCCGTCTCCGTCTGCCACCACGTATCCATAATGGGGCAACGACCCTCGCCGGCCACATGGTAGTACCATTCCCAAGCTTCCGGATTGATCGGCTCGCCAACCGAAGCGAGCAACTTGAGGGACGCACGGCTCGAACGCTTCACATAATCGTCGCCTGCCCCCATCAGCGCCCGAATGGCCGTGGGCGCCGTGTACAGGATATTGACGTCCCACTTGTCGACGACATGCCAAAACCTCGACTGCGTCGGATAATTTGGAACGCCTTCAAACATCAGCGTCGTCGCACCATTCGCAAGCGGACCATAGACGATGTAACTGTGACCAGTGACCCACCCCACGTCAGCCGTGCACCAATAGATATCGCCATCGTGATAATCGAACACGTACTGGTGCGTCATCGCGGCATAGAGCAAATAACCGCCCGTTGTGTGCACCACACCCTTCGGCTTGCCGGTCGAACCCGACGTATAAAGGATGAACAACGGATCTTCCGCATTCATCTCCTCTGGGGGGCAATCGGCACTCACATTTTCCAGCTCTTCGTGCAGCCAGTGATCGCGCCCCGCCGTCCATGGCACGGGCGCACCCGTACGCCTAACAACAAGAACCTTCTCATCACCCTCGCACTTCTTGAGCGCCTCATCTGTATTCTTCTTCAGCGGCACGGTTTTTCCGCCACGCAAACCTTCGTCAGACGTTATGATGAATTTTGAATCGGCATCCGCGACGCGATTCTGCAGACTATCCGGCGAAAAGCCGCCAAATACGATGGAATGGACAGCACCAATGCGCGCACACGCCAGCATCGCGTACGCGGCCTCCGGTATCATCGGCAAATAGATTGTAACCCGGTCGCCCTTCTTGACCCCCAACGCCTTCAGCACGTTCGCCATCTTGCAGACGCGCTCGTGCAATTGCTTGTAGGTGATCTGCTCATCGACCGTCGGATCATCCCCCTCCCAAATGATCGCGACCTGATCGCCACGCGTCGCAAGGTGCCGGTCGATGCAATTGGCCGAAACGTTGAGAGTGCCGCCCTCGAACCACCTGATGTAGACGTTACTTGCGTCAAAGGAGGTGTTCTTGACGCGCTCATAGGGCTTGATCCAGTCGAGGCGACGCCCAGCCTCGCCCCAGAAGCCCCACGGGTCCTCGACCGACTGCCTGTAGAGCTTCTCGTAGTGCGCGTTGTCAATCCAAGCGCGTTTGGCCCAATCTGCCGATACGGGGTAGGTCTTCTCAGACATGTCGCGCATTCCCTCCCGCGCAAGTAACGTTTGTTCTTTTCGTTATGTTTGGGTTCCGGCCGTCAGGCAACCGGGCTTTGGTCGATAGGACTTAATCGCGACTGTCGGACAAAAGACCCTAACTGACACCCATCCAGCCAATGATAAGGCCTTGGACCAGGAGAACGCCGAGCCAATGCGCTCCATCAATCATCGTCAAACTCCAACGTTGACCTTGATAGCCATGGTTGACGACCAGCGTCGTGACGACAAAGCCGACCCAGATAAACAGGGCCGAAACCAAGCCGTTACCGATTGTGACCTGACCAGCACCCAAATGGCCCAAGATGCCGGCAAGAACTGTTGCCATAATGAGTTGCGCGGCGATTGTAATCCCGAACAGCAAAACCATCGGCCGGCCGTTCGACACCAGCTCGTCTTCGGTTTTGCCGGTCGCTTCAATCCAGCGTTTCGACAAGGCCCCGTACCAAACCCCACCGAAAAGAAAACTCGCCGTCGCCGCAAGCACGATCGCCAGATAATTGATTCCTGCGAAGGTCATATTCGTTTCCTCCCGGACGAAATAAGACGCGGCCCAACACTACCAGACCGAAGCGGCACTTGCACGGGATCGTTTACGACTGGGCCCACGAGCCCTAGTCCCATCGGCCTCTCCTACTCGGGCCCTTTGAGATACCCGATCTGTCCGCCCCTAAGTTCCCTCAGCCGCTCCAGATGCTCAAGAATAGATCCGGGCGGAAGCGGCAAGCCCGTTCGCTTGATGTAATTGGCCTCGAGCGCCTCGATCGGCTCGAGCATTTCCTCACCTGTCTTTTGAAGCATAGCAACCGCGGAAATGGCGCGGCGTCTCATGTTGGACGGAATCTTCGGAATGACGTCAGCCAAAAACGCCTTGGCATCCTTGGACATATAACTCGCAAATCGGCCAAAGACGGAGATGATCTTGATCAGGAACGTCTCTCTGAAACGATAATCACGCGTCTCCATCCACTCAAACATCTTGTCCATAATCAAATCATTGGCCCGCAGTTTCGAGGTGATGCGATAGTCCCGCCATTCGGCAACCAAATCGAAGCGCGGATCAACATCAACATCGCCAGGCGCAAACGTCTCCCTCGCACGCACGCCGATGCGGCGAAAGAAATCTCTGTTTTTCATATCAAGCCGCGTCGTGAACGCCGGCAGCACGACCTGCCCACCACTCGCCTCTTCGAATGCAAGCCGAACAAGCTTGGAACAGAACAGGCCACGCGTGCCTTTGAGGCGCATTGAAAAGTCATAAGGAATGTGGCGGCTCTTGCCCGTTTGCGATGCGTGAACGCGGTCATATATTGCTCGCGCGGCCCGCGCCGCCAAATCCGCATCTTTAAACCGGTAGAGCACGGCGCGCCCAACGCCGTGGTCCAAAGCATACGCCAAAGGATTGATAACCGCTCCGTCTTCGATCAGGCTCTCAACGACAGTATGCTCGCCGTCCTCATCAATGTGAACAATGCAGATGTGACTGAACTGAGTATCAACGTCTCCAATGCGCGCGATAGCCGCGCTGTTGTGCCTCGTGCCGCGCATAAGGATGACGTCACCAGACTGAAACGGAAAGTTCTTGCCGCCATCGAACAACGGATTGACCAGAGTGTTACAAGTCCGGCCGGAGAACGCGCGTTGAGGTTTTTCGTTCGGACGAAGTTTGATATTACGAATGGCACTTTCACCAAGCATATCGATGCCGTAGCGCGCGATGCGAAACACGTCCCGCAGCGCCGTAGCCGACGTGCGGTCAAGAATCCCCCTTTCGGCCCAATCCATCAGATTGTTGCGCAACCTCATGCGCGCATCAAACGCAGCCTTCATGATCTGCGGCGCATGCAATGCGACGTCGCGCTGGTCGTAGCGTGAGAAATCGAACGCCAGCACAGAATCATAAATCACGCGCAGGTTGGCTGTGAGCTCGGCAGACGTGGTAACGGGCGCATCGACAAGCGCCAACAGCGGCGCCAGATCGTCTAGAATACCGGAAGCATCCGCTCCGTTACGCACAACTCACTCCCACAGGCTTAGCGGCCTCTCCTGAGCGCGGCCAAGAGTTCTGGTGTTGGATACGAATCCGCCGGCATCTTGTATTTCAGCTGCATGGCCTTGACGGCTTTGCGGGTTTTCGCGCCGATCAGTCCATCAATTTCGCCAACATCATAGCCACGTCTGACAAGCTGGCGCTGTAGTTCTCTTGCCTCCTTTGGACCGAGCACGGCAATCTGGCGAGAGCTCTTTTTCAACAGCGGCGCACCGTCGATGCGAGTCGCAAGCCAAGCCGCGGTTGTCGCGTAGTTCAACGATTGGTTCCACTTAAGATAAATGTCGAAATTCGAGTAGGCCAGAAACGCAGGGCCATGGCGCCCCATGGGCAAAAGAAGCGAAGCCGGATGCGCATCCGCTGAAAGCGCACCACCGTTTCGCATTTTCACACCCCACTTGGCCCACTGCGATCGAGGGTGTTTGATTGCGAGGTCTGCCTGATCCCACGGTAAGGCCTTGCTGAGAAGCACCTCTTCGAGCCACGGCTCATTCGCACGCCACCCAAGGTGCTTCATATAGTTTGCAGTGGAACCAATGATATCCGTGTTGTTCCGAAAGAGATCGGCCCTTCCATCTCCGTCATAATCGATCGCATACTCAAGGTACCGGGTCGGCAGAAATTGCGTCTGACCGATCTCGCCGGCCCACGACCCGATCATTTCCGACTTCGCCATATCTCCGCGCTCGATAATGCGCATCGCAGCCTTGACTTCTTCACGGAACATCGGACCGCGACGGCAGTCGTAGGCCAGCGTCACGATAGAGCGCAGGATAGGCAGGTTGCCCATGCCCTTGCCGAAGTCACTTTCAAGCGCCCAGAACCCGGTAATGACCGAAGGAGGCACACCGAATTCCTTCGTCGCCCGTGCGAATGCCGCTTTGTTTTTCCTGATTTGAGCCCGGCCGCTTTTCACCCGATGCTGAGTCGCAAGCTTCTTTGAGAACGCAAGAAAGCTAATGGCAAAGAAGCCTTGCCTGCGGTCGCGTTTGATAACACCCCTATCAAGGGTCATGCCATTGAGGACCGCACCGATAGCGCGATTGGAAATGCCCTCGGCTTGGGCTTCTCGTCTGAGTTCTGCAAGCCAGGCCTTGAAGTTCTCCGTATTCTTGCAAGTCCTTGGTGCGGGTTTGAACGTGGCCTCATCAAATGGCACACGCGCCTTCACAGCGCCTGTCTTTGTAGCAGCCACCGGTGGCTTCACGGCGACAGGCAAAGCAGACGACGGCAAATCCTCTGGCAAAGGTTCAGCCGCCCGAGGCGGTGGCGGGGTCTTCTTTTTGGGCACCACCTTTTGTTGCCGTGCCGTCGGCGGACCGAATTCAATGCCACCTGCGCAAACGGGGCCGGCCCCCAAGAGTACCGCCAAAACCACAGCCAAGGCACCCGCCGGGCCAAGTCCCTTCCGCATTGCCAGAACCTTCCCTTATTGTTCAAACAAGATAACTCATGCCGACCCGTGTGGCGCCGTCAAGACGTGCGGCCAATTTCGCACCCGCCCAGTCACAAGCGCTTGGTCCGGCGCCCGAAATTGACTTACCCCGTCCTGTGCGAAACCCACCCGCACCCCCACTCCTTGCCATTATCCAGCGCGCAAGAGCCCCGCATGCTTCGTGCGAGGCTCAGACGTGGTCCGGTTTTAGCGGTCCATTACCCTTTGACCAAGGCGTCACGAATCTCCTTGAGGTAGACCTCACTTGGCGGAGGCGCAGGCGGCGCAGCATCAGGTGCCGGCTTTCTCATTTGGTTTGCGGCTTTGATCACAAGGAAGATCGCCAGGGCGGTAATGACAAACTTGATGATCGCGTTGATGAAGAGCCCATATTTGATCGCCACCACCTTTTCCGGATCCGGGTCGGCCGCGAGAACGTATTGCAAGGTCGAAAAGTCGATACCAGCCATCAGCAGGCCCACCGGCGGCATGATGACGTTATCAACCAGCGTCGAAATGATTGGCCCGAAAGCCGCACCCATAATCAGTCCGACGGCAAGATCGAGCACATTGCCTTTCATGGCAAATTCTTTGAATTCCTGGAGCATTCCCATAGTCACGTTCCTTCCCCTTGATGTAAGAGTGCCCCAAACCCGGTACGGGGCGGGCGCATGCTAAGACACGCGGGTTCACGGAACAATTGGACGATTATTGTGATTTTCGGAGATGATCAATTGGGAAGTGCCAAGGATTGGAAATTAGCCCAGGAGGCGGCACGAACCAAATACGATCGGCGAGCGCATCAGCTTCCAAATGAGAACCTGCAGGCGGCCTCACTGGCAACACAACTCCACGAGAGTTTAAGCCCCGCCAGACGACATCGATTGACAGAAAGGCCAACACGATATGATCGAACGAAAGGAACGCAAACCCTACTGGCGCCACACCAAGTGGCAGATGCTGGCAAGCCTCATCCCGTTTCTGGCCGTCTGCATCATCCTGCCCCTTTACGGGACACAGCTGAATTCGAACCGCTTCCTCGGGTTCCCGCTCGGATACTTCCTCGCCCTGCAAGGGTTAGTACTCATTGCAGCTGTGACGGTTGCCACGTTTGTCAACCGGCAGGATGCTATCGATCACTGGCACGGCGCGCACGAGGACCTTTGATGCAGAAAGCTCTGCCATTCTGCCCAAGTGCAGGGAGCTAATTCAACATGTCGCTCCCTTATCACTCCCGCATGGTGAACCCGCGGCTCGGATCCTATTTCGGTATTTTCTTAAGCGCGTTTGCTTGCCTAGCGTTGCTCTCGCTAATTTTTGAAAACCTCGGGTGGCCCCTGACGGCAACGCGCGCCCTTATGCTGTTTGGTCCGATCTTGTTGTTCACAGGGATTGGGCTGGCCAGCACGACGCAGGTCCAACTCGACTACTTTGCATCCGGCAGGCGCGTTCCCGCGTTCTATACCGGACTTGGCCTTGCCATGTCGGCCTTGGGCGCGACCGGCCTGCTGGGCCTGACGGGAGCCTTCTTTCTCATCGGTTTTGACGCCCTCTGCCTGTCCATTGGCGGCCTTGCCGGATTTGTGGTGATGGCCATCCTGCTCGCACCGTTCTTGCGCAAGTTCGGCGCTTACACGCTCCCGAGCTATCTCGGCCGGCGCTTCGATAGCCGCATCGTCCGTCTGACTGCGGCCGCGCTTCTGTCCGTCCCCATGACCCTCATACTCGCCGCGGAGTTGCGCATGGGCGCCTATGCGCTCTCCTGGCTCACAGATTGGCCAGCACCCGTTCTCATCGCCGCGTTAACGTGCGCCCTGATCATTTCTCTGGCCGGTGGTGGCGTTCGCTCGCTCACCTGGTCGGGAACGGCGCAAGGGCTCGCATGCCTCATTGCCATCCTTGTGCCCGTTACGATCGTCGCCATCGTCCTAACCAATATTCCCATCCCGCAAATGAGCTACGGTCCTGAAATGCGCTCCATTGCCCGCTATGAGGCCCGCCTCGGGATGCCGATCGTCTTGCCGCCGGCACTCGCCTTCGATTTCCCGGGTGAGGGCCTACTGCCGCTGCAAAAACGATTTGCTGACGTCATGGGCAACGTGGGATCTGTCGCATTTGTTCTTGCCATTCTCTCGACAATGGCGGGCGTTGCCTCCGCTCCATGGTTGCTGCCACGCGTTGCAGCAACGCCAGGCGTATATGAGGCAAGGAAATCGCTTGGCTGGGCCACCGTGATTTTTGGCTTGGTGATGATGACCATCGCCCCGGTCGCCGTGTTTATGCGAACCTATATCATTGATGTCTTCTTCGCGCCCGGAAGGCCCCGCGTTCCGGACTGGATCACCCAGCTTAGCGCCTCAAATGCGGCTTCGGTCGAACAAACGGGCGCCAACCTGCAACTCTTGGATTTCCTATTCTCGCGCGACGCTGTTCTGTTCAGCCTGCCGGTTGCCGCCGGAATGCCGGAAGCGGCAATCCAACTTTTGGCGGCTGGTGCCTGCGCCGTAGCACTCACAGCGGCTGGCGCCTCCCTTGTCGCACTCGGCAACATTTTCGCAGAGGACGTCGCACACGGACTTCGCTGGCAACCACCCGCGGAAGCCACGCGGCTGATGATGGCAAGAATAGGCCTCGCCGCCGCCGCGCTCTTGGGTGCTATAGCCGCCCTGGGCACCAACGCTGATCCGTTTGAAATGCTCCTGTGGGCGCTTGCACTCTCAGGCTCGACACTATTTCCAGTGCTGTTGCTCTCGATTTGGTGGAAACGCCTCAACGCATTTGGCGCGTTTGGCGGCCTCATCACCGGATTTTCGGTTTGTCTGCTGGCGATTTTGTCGGGCGAAAGTGGATGGCTGGGCATTGACGGAGCGCTTGGAAGTGCGTTTGGAATTCCAGCAGGATTTGCCGCAGCAATTCCCATCTCGCTGATTACACCCCCTCCCAGCAGACACGTTTTCGAACTCGTGCGCGACATCCGCGTGCCCGGGGGAGAAATCCTTTACGATCGGGAGCTTCGCGAGTTGAAACGTAAATCCATTCAACGCGGTTGACGGTCCATGTCGGCGCGACTACTCACATTTCTCAAGCATTGCGCCCCCAGAAGGCAGAATGTCCGGAATACAACGTACTTTGCCGGTTGGCCGCGCAAAAACAAAGACTAAGCCCTCCGGAAAACCATGCAAGCGTCCGCCCATACGATGCGCGTCTAACACGGTCCAATGTCACAGCGCCTTCGCCACGACCTCTATCCGGCAATAACGCCCTATCGAAAGGGACACCTAAGCGTCGGCAGCGAGCACGACATCTACTTTGAGGAATGCGGCAATCCTGCCGGTCGGCCGGTTCTCGTCGTGCATGGTGGCCCGGGAGGCGGCAGCAATCCAAATATGCGCCGCTTTCACGACCCGGCAGCCTATCGCATCATTCTTTTCGATCAGCGCGGCTGCGGACAATCGACACCCAACGCATCCCTCACAGACAACACAACCTGGCATCTCGTGGCGGACATGGAGGCCCTGCGCAAACATCTCGAAATCGACAGATGGCAACTCTTTGGCGGCTCGTGGGGGTCCACGTTGTCGCTCGCTTACGCGATCAACCATCCGAGCCATGTGACGGAGATGGTGTTAAGAGGCATCTTTCTCCTACGCCAGGCTGAACTCAATTGGTTTTACGTCGAGGGCTGCAACTGGCTCTTCCCAGACGCTCACGAGGCCTTCCAACGCATCATTCCGCCGGAAGAGCGAAACGACATCATCCGCGCCTATTATCGCCGTCTTACAGATCCCGATCCCGCCGTGCAGCTTGCCGCAGCCAAAGCCTGGAGCATCTGGGAAGGGGCAACGCTGTCACTGATCCAAGACCCGGACAGGATCCGCGCCTTTGGCGCAGACACCTACGCACTGGCCTTTGCTCGCATCGAGTGCCACTACTTCACCAACGCCGGCTTCTTCGAACGCGATGGGGAACTCCTGTTGCAGGCAAACAAGTTCCGGGCCGTACCCGGTACGATTGTGCACGGACGCTATGATGTGGTCACACCGATGAAGAATGCATTCGACCTGAAGCGAGTGTGGCACCGTGCTGATCTCCGTATCGTCGCGGACGCGGGCCATGCCATGAACGAACCCGGCATCATCCACGAGCTCGTCAAGGCAACACGGCGGTACGCGGACATCAATGGGCCGAGCGGTCCCGCAGCCGGCTGAACCGCAAGCGGAAAGCCGCCAAACGCCAGCATCGCAAAACCACGTCATAAACCATAATCTGCACATCAGCGCCCTGGGACCGAAAGGCTTGCACGCCCGTACTTTTTCCTGTCAATCGTCCGGTTCATGACCGGCGCCCTCTGGGCTATGCTCCCAATCCACACAAGCAATCAGCACTGATGTCCTGATGACCGAAAAACACCGCCCGAAACTTGCCATTGCCGATAAGAACCCCGTGATCCGGAGCGGGCTCATCGATCTTATTGCGCGCGACGCCCGCTTTGAGGTGGCAGGCGCGGTCCCAACCGGCGCAGCTTTTCTCGAACTCTTGAATGAAAAGCCCGTCGATGTCGGCGTCATCGGCTGGGCCATGCAGGACATGACCGGCGGAACGGTTCTTGAGACCCTGAAGAACAGGCGCAGCCAGGTGGCAATCGTTATCTACACCGGAGAACCTCCTGAAAAGGTTCTGCACCAAGCCATACGAACCGGTGCCCGCGGCTTCATCTCGAAAAGCGATGAACCCGAGGTCATATTTGATACGGTCTCAGCCGTTGCCCGCGGGCGCCTCTGTTTCCCGTATGTCAACCTCGATAGTCTTGGAAATAGCCCGCTCGACAGACTGACGTCCCGTGAGCGCGAGTTGCTGGGCGCGCTTGCCAACGGCTGGTCCAACCTACAAATCGCAGCGCGCATCGGCATTTCGGAAAATACCGTCAAGTACCATTTGAAGAATCTCTACGACAAGCTCGACGTCAACAACCGGGCCATGGCCGTGGCGCTCTATATGTCCCAAGAAGGTGCATAACGTCGCAGAGTTCACCGGGCGCATCGCGACACCCGCTGTATTGATTGAGGTCCGGAGAAGTTGCTGCACCGCAGCAAGCGAAGGGGGTGGGGGAAGACCTACCCGGCCGCTTGAATCGCCCCATCGCATGGGTGTTGCGCAAAGTCGAGAAAACATGGACTTGAGGGGCGCGCGGCGGACGCGTGCATCGGTGCCTGTGCCAGCGACGCTCGGCCGGACGGAACACATCCGGCCTTTGAGTATCTTGGCGCTCTTCAAGAGCCGTAAACGGAACGATCAAGAATGAATAAGCACGAACGGAAACACAGCCTGTGGGTTCCGTTCTCAATCGCGAATTCCGGCCAGCGACATGGTTTCGGCTGACACGACCGAAACCAAGTGCGAAAGTCCGGCCACCAGACCAAAAGAAACGTACGAACACAAACTTACTGGAGGAAACACACCATGATGGTCACGCCCCACCTGTTCATACCCGGCCCGACCAACATTCCAGACAAAGTACGCATGGCAATGAACCTTTCGATGGAGGACATGCGCAGCCCCGAGTTCCCGAATTTCACAAAGCCGGTCTTCGAAGACATCAAGAAGGTCTTTAAGATGAAGGATGGCCGCGTTTTCATCTTTCCGTCCTCGGGAACGGGCGCTTGGGAATCGGCAATCACCAATACTCTGGCTGTCGGCGACAAGGTGCTGATGAGCCGATTCGGGCAATTCTCCCTTCTCTGGGTCGACATGGCCGAACGCCTCGGCCTCAAAGTCGAATTGTGTGACGAGGAATGGGGAACGGGCGTTCCCATCGAAAAGTATGCCGATATCCTCGCCAAGGATAAATCTCACGAAATCAAGGCCGTATTCGCCACTCACAATGAAACCGCCACCGGCGTAACCAGCGATGTCGTTGCTGTCCGCAAGGCACTCGACGATGCCAAGCACCCGGCCCTTCTTATGGTCGACGGCGTCTCCTCTGTCGGCTCCATCGACATGCGCATGAGCGAATGGGGTGTCGACTGCTGCGTATCGGGTTCGCAGAAGGGCTTCATGCTGCCCACCGGCCTTGGCATCCTGGCCGTCAGCCAGAAGGCCCTCGACGCCAACAAGAACCTCGCCGGCCGAATGAACCGTTGCTTCTTCTCCTTCGAGGACATGATCAAGACCAATGACCTCGGCTTCTTCCCCTACACACCGGCGACCCAGCTAATCCGCGGTCTCAGAGCGTCGCTCGACCTCATCTTTGAAGAGGGTCTCGACAACGTAATCGCCCGCCATACG
The DNA here is from genome assembly GCA_965222835.1 of Hyphomicrobium sp. Taxonomy (GTDB): domain Bacteria; phylum Pseudomonadota; class Alphaproteobacteria; order Rhizobiales; family Hyphomicrobiaceae; genus CBDCUQ01. The sequence goes on along the minus strand of CBDCUQ010000004.1, from coordinate 62,026 downwards.
CGCTTGGCGACCGGCGTGCGCGCCGCAATCGACGCATGGGGCCTCAAGCTTTGCGCCAAGGAGCCCAAGTGGCACTCGGACACCGTTTCCGCAATTCTCGTGCCCGAAGGCTTCGACTCCAACGAGGTCGTAAAGACAGCCTACTATCGCTACAACACATCACTGGGTGTTGGCCTCAACAAAGTCGCCGGAAAAGTCTTCCGCATCGGCCACCTCGGCGCGCTCGACGAAGGCATGATCGGCACTGTTCTGTTCGCCGTCGAAATGTCGCTGAAGGATTGCGGTGTACCCATCAAATTGGGCTCCGGTACCGGAGCAGCGGCGGAGTACTACTGCAAAACAGCAACTAAACCTGCTGCCGCCAAGGCCGCATGATCCCACAAGGCGGCATCCGAAAGGGTGCCGCCTTTTGCGCAGGATCAGCAAGCTGATGACGCCTCGGCTACGAGGCGTACCGCTAGAAACCGCACAAACAACCACAAGAGCCCGGAGGAAACCAACAATATGAGCTTCACTCTTTATCCCCTCAAAAAACAACGTCTTCAGCGTTCGGAACTCGCCGTGCCGGGCTCTAACCCGACGATGATCGAAAAGGCTCTGACAAGCGCCGCTGACTACGTCTTCCTTGACTGCGAAGATGCCGTCGCCCCGCCCGATAAAGAACAGGCCCGTAAGAACATCATTCAGGCCCTTAACGATCTCGACTGGAAAGACGCAGGTAAAACCGTCTCCGTCCGCATCAATGGCCTCGATACGCATTACTGCTACCGCGACGTCGTCGACATCATGGAGCAGGCCGGTTCGAAGCTCGACACGATCCTGATCCCTAAGGCCGGCGTCCCTGCCGACATCTACGCCATCGAATGCATCATGAGCCAGATTGAGGAAGCCAAGAAGCTGCCCCATCAGGTCGGCACCGAAGCACTCATCGAAACGCCCCTCGGCATGGCCAACGTGGAAGCCATCGCGTCTGCCAATAACCGATGCGAAGCCATGCACTTCGGCGTTGCCGACTACGCCGCCTTCAACAAAGCCCGCACCGTCGTCATCGGCGGCCTGAACCCCGACTATCCGGGCGACCAATGGCACTTCGCGCTGTCGCGCATGACGGTTGCCTGCCGTGCCTATGGTCTACGCCCGATCGACGGACCGTTCGGCGACTTCTCCGACCCCGACGGCTACACAAAAGGTGCGAAACGCGCCGCCGCACTCGGCATTGAAGGCAAATGGGCCATTCACCCGTCGCAAATCGAGCTGGCAAACAATGTCTTCTCGCCAACCGACGCAGAAATCGAGAAGGCCAAGCGCATCCTGGCAGCACTCAAAGAGGCTGAAGCCCAGGGCAAGGGCGCGGCATCCCTCGACGGCAAGATGATCGACGCGGCCTCTGAGAAGATGGCCAAGAACATCATCGTCGTTGCCGAAAAGATCGGCAAAGCGTCCTAACTGGTAAAACAGAAGACTACGATTGAGGAGGTCCAGGGAATGGACATTCATGAATATCAAGCCAAGGAGCTACTCTCCAAATTCGGAGTCCCCGTCCCCCGAGGCGGACTGGCCTACAGCCCTGAGCAAGCCGCTTACCGGGCGTCGGAGATTGGCGGCAACAAGTGGGTGGTCAAAGCCCAAATCCACTCGGGCGCGCGGGGCAAAGCCGGCGGCATCAAGGTGTGCTCGAACGAACGCGAGGTCGAAACGGCAGCCGAAAGCCTCCTCGGCAAGAAGCTGGTAACCGTGCAAACCGGCCCCGCCGGCAAGCTCGTCTCGCGCCTTTATGTTGAAGAAGGCACCGATATCGACAAGGAGATCTACCTGTCCTTCGTCATGGATCGGGCAGCCGAGCGCATCGTTGTCGTCTCATCTGCTGCAGGTGGCATGGACATCGAGGAGATCAGCCACAGTCAGCCCGACACCATCATCAAGGTCCAGGTTGACCCGGCCGTCGGCATGCAGGCCTTTCAGGCCCGAGAGGTTGCTTTTGGCCTCGGCATCGAATCCGATCTCGTGTCCAAGATGGAACGCGTGATCCTCGGCTGCTACCGCGCCTTCCGCGATCTCGATGCATCGATGCTGGAGATCAATCCCCTCGTCATTACAAAGCAGAAGACCGTCGTCGCGCTCGACGCCAAGATGAGCTTTGACGAGAACGCCCTTTTCCGCAGACCGCAAATTGCCGAACTGCGCGACAAGAGCCAGGAAGATCCGCGGGAGACATATGCCAATGACCGCGGCCTTTCTTATGTGGGTTTGGACGGCGACATCGGCTGCATCGTCAATGGCGCCGGCCTCGCCATGGCCACGCTCGACATGATCAAGCTCGCCGGCGGAGAACCCGCCAACTTCCTCGATATCGGCGGCGGCGCCAGCCCCGAACGCGTGACCAAATCGTTCAAAGCCGTGCTCCGCGATAAGAACGTGAAAGCCATCATGGTCAACGTGTTCGCCGGCATCAACCGTTGCGATTGGGTGGCGAAAGGCGTCGTTGACGCCATTAAAGAGCTCGAAATCAAAATGCCTGTGGTGGTCCGTCTCGCCGGCACCAACGTCGAGGAAGGCCGCAAGATCATCGATCAAAGCGGACTGACCGTCATCTCTGCAGAAACTCTGGCGGAAGCGGCCGAAAAAGCCGTCGCCGCCGCCAAAGCCGCCTGATCGGGAGGACGCGCAACATGGCAATCTTTATCAACGAAAACACACCCATCATCGTCCAGGGCTTCACCGGCCGGATCGGCACGTTTCATGCCCAGGAAATGATCGACTACGGCAGCAACGTCGTCGGCGGCGTCACACCTGGAAAAGGCGGAACAACGCACCTCGGCCGGCCGGTCTTCAACACGATTAAGGGCGCTGTAAAGGAGACGGGCGCGGAAGCATCCATCGTCTTTGTGCCGCCCCCATTCGCAGCCGACTCGATTATGGAAGCGGCTGACGCGGGCATCAAATACTGCGTGTGTATCACCGACGGCATACCGACGCAGGACATGATCCGCGTGAAGCGCTATATGCGCCGCTATAAGAAAGAAAACCGGATGATCCTTACCGGTCCGAACTGCGCCGGTACAATCTCCCCCGGTAAGTCCATGCTCGGCATCATGCCCGGACATATTTACATGCCCGGACGTGTCGGCATCGTCGGCCGCTCCGGTACGCTCGGCTACGAAGCCGCTTCCCAGCTCAAAGCCTTGGACATCGGTGTCTCAACTTCGGTCGGTATCGGTGGCGATCCGATCAACGGTTCGTCATTCAAAGATGTGCTGGAGCACTTCGCCGCGGATCCCGAAACCGATGCCGTCATGATGATCGGCGAAATCGGCGGTCCTCAGGAAGCCGAGGCCGGCAAGTGGATCAAGGAGCACATGAAGAAGCCGGTCGTGGCCTACATCGCCGGGCTCTCTGCTCCGAAAGGACGGCGCATGGGCCACGCAGGAGCCATCGTCTCCGCATTTGGCGAAGCCGCGGCGGAGAAGGTCGACATCCTCAAAGACTGCGGGGTCAACATCGCCCCCACACCGTCGGAGATGGGTTCGACTGTCCAGAAGGTCCTTGGCTCGCAAAAAGCCGCCTAAGGGAAAGCGCCCCGGCGGACGACCCGAGTCCGCCGGGGCATAAGAAACAACGCTTGAGGTAACCCGGAGGAAATAGAGGTGGCGGCGCACAAAGAGCTTGACGAGGTGCAACTTCGGAATGAGCTCAAAGCCATGCGCGCGCGCATTCCGGATGAACCTCAACTCAACCCGATTGTTAACCTTGCGTTCGACCTATCCCGCCGGTTTGAAGCGGGTGAATTCTCCTTTGAAGATCTAAGAGCCCTGGCCGGGCGCCTGATGGACAATGCCTGCGTGCACCGCGCCCTGCGGCTGCGCGAGCAGATCGGGTACGTCGACACGCAATCGACACTCTCTGAGTTCTCGGAATTCGTTACCAGTACGATCCCGAAATCATCTGGAGACAAAGCCTTTCAAGAGTTTTCCGAACGCTGGGGCCGCGCGCGCGGCGGCATCGTACTCACGGCTCATCCCACCTTCGGTCTGTCCAACGATCTTTCAAAACGCATGGTAGAGATTGCGGCCGCCGGAAGCCATGACGGCAAACCACTCGGCCTTCGCCACAGACCCGACGACGGATTAACGCTTGGCTACGAACATGAACGGGCAGCTGCCGCGATCAAGAACCTGCGACAGGCCTACTTCGAGCTCTTGGAAACGTTCTACCACGTTACAACCGGGGCCTTCGGCGACAAAGCCTTAGGCCTCAAACCACGGCTTGCGACGTTCGCCTCTTGGGTCGGTTACGACCTCGATGGCCGTACCGACATCAAATGGAGCTACTCATTCATCATTCGCCTGCGCGAAAAGCGCGACGCGCTCTCGGAAATCCGCGATCGCTTTGTCGGCTTGCAGCCCGCACTCGGTGACGATAGCGAGACGCAGCGGACCGTTCGTCAACTCATGGGCAAACTCGATCTCGCCATCTCATCGACCGAAGCCCAGCTCGAAGCGCTTGAGAACGTCGAGCCCGGCAAGGCCACCCTCGCCGCTGCGGCCAACACCATTACGCAGGGTGACAGTTACAATCTCACGTCTACCGAACCCCTCGTCACACTTTTCGACCAGTTGATAGCCACGTCAGAAGGTGAGACGCGAACCAAGATCGCCGCTATGTCCGGCCTCTTACAGGCCACAGGGCTTGGCATCTCCCACATTCATCTGCGCGTCAACGCAGTACAGGTGAACAACGCCTTCCGTGCCTTCGTGCACGAACCCTGGACCAAGGACCTGACGGAACGCCAGGCACTGGCGCGCATTGTCGAAATGATCCGGACGGTCAAACCGGAATCCGTGAACTTCGAAACACTCGATCTGGAAACGGCGACGGCCATCCGCCAGTTCGTCGTCGCAGCTCAAATCGCCAAGCATGTCGATGCCGACACGCCGATCCGCTACCTGATTGCCGAGTGCGAAAGCCCCGCAACCATCCTCATCGCCGTCTACTTCGCCAAGCTGTTTGGTGTTGACAAGATTGTCGACGTCTCGCCGCTGTTCGAAACGCCGGCCGCGCTTGAAACCGGTGTGCGCCTCATCGAGCGATTGCTCGCCGAAGATGCATACCGCGATTACGTCAAGGGCCGCGGTCGCCTTTGTATTCAGACCGGTTATTCGGATGCAGGCCGTTTCATCGGCCAGATCGCAGCCGGCCTGGCACACGAACGTGTGCAGCATGGCCTCGCCGAAGTCGTCCACAAGTCAGGCCTCAAGGATGTTGAGACCCTCATCTATTCCACCCACGGCGAAAGCATGGGCCGCGGCACACACCCCGGAATTCTGCGCCGAAGGCTGCGCTACGTCTTATCCGGAGAATCGCGCTGGCGCTTTTTCCGCCACGGCCTGCCACTCAAACACGAAACCAGCTTCCAGGGTGGCGATGGTTACCTCTATTTCGTCGATAAGTCGCTGGCGAAGCGTACGCTGGCAACCATCATTATGGATGGCCGTAACCCGGGCGAAGGCGAGGACCACTTCTACACCGATGCCAACCTCCCACTGGACTTCCAGCTGCGCCTGCGCGCCTATCAGCAGCGTCTCTTTGCGCACCCCGGTTACCGCGCCGTGCTTGGCGCCTTCGCAGCAAATCTTCTCTTCAAGTCGGGCTCCCGCCCGGTCAAGCGGCAGGGCGAGCATCATTCCGACCGTGGCGATCCGGCGCGCATGCGTGCCATTCCCAATAACGCCATTCTCCAGCAGTTCGGTTACGTGGCAAACGTAGTGGCGGGTCTCGGTGCCGCCGTCGGCTCCGAGCGCGAACGCTTTGTCGAGCTAGCAAAGAGCTCACCGCGCCTGCGCCGCATCATTGAAATGATTGCACGCGCCAAGCAGCTCTCCAGCCTCAATGCGATGGGCGCCAATGGGGTCGTGTTCGACGCAGGCTTCTGGGCCATGCGCGCCTCGTGGGGGCGGGAGCCGCACTTGGAAGGGGCTTTTAGAACACTCGCAACCCGCCTCCTCGATGACAACCGGTCTGAAGCGATCCAAGGCCTCGTGCATTATCTTAGGCTCGACGCCATTGATCTCCACGGAATCCTCGAAGAGATCGGTCTCGAAGGCGGAAAAATCCCAGACGACCATCGTCTGGAGCTTGACCTGCTTCAGGCCATCCGCCTCGCCCTCATCATGCGCGTCTTTATATTGGCGGCCCAACTGCCCCGCTTCTCGTCGGCCGATGTGTCATACGATCAGATTTTCCAATCCGCGATCGGCCTCGAAATTCCCGAGGTCCTCAACGTAATGCGCCAGGTCTTCCCGAAACGCACGGCCAAGGCGTCCGATGCCAAGGGATTCACCGAGCAGGCCACGTATCTGCCGCTTGGTATCGACGACTATGCGCGAATCGATGCGGAAATCCTGGAGCCGATGGAGGAAGCTTTCGAGTTCATTCGCGAGATCGGCACCGGCATCTCCCACCATTGGGGCGCATTCGGCTGATGGGCAGCGGGCGTTTTCCAATTCCGGAGGAACCGAACGCCCAGTGCATCACATCATGCCGAGCCATCGAGGCAGTGCCAGCGATAGATCGGGCCAGTACGTCACCAGCATCAGAAACACCAGCATCGTCGAAAGCCACGGCAGCACGGCTTTCGAGGTGTCCGTCATGCCGATATTAGCGACCCCGCTCGCCACATAGAGATTGAGCCCCACCGGCGGCGTGATCATTCCGATCTCCATATTGACCACCATCATCACGCCGAAGTGCACCGGATCCACGCCGAGGCTTGCAGCAACCGGAAACAGGATCGGCGCCAGAATGAGCGTGATCGACGCCGGCTCCATCACCATGCCCGCCATGAGCAGCAGGATATTCACAACGAACAGAAACGTGAGCTTGCCAAAACCCTGATCGACGATCCAGCCGGTGATCGCCTGCGGAATCTGCTCATGCGTGAGGAGAAACGAGAACAAGACCGCATTTGCGATGATGTAGAGCAGCATTGCGCTCATGTTGGCGGCCGCAATCAGGACGCCCCGCACCTCACTGAGCTTCAGATCTTTGTAAACAAAAACGGAGATGACGAAGGCATAAACGGCACTCATGGCCGCAGCCTCGGTCGCCGTGTAGAGCCCGGCATAGATGCCGCCCAGCACGATAACGATGAGCGCCAACCCCCAAATGCTGTCGGCAAACGAATGCCAGCATTGTCGCCAACTGGCCCTTTCGCCGCGCGGAAAACCGCCTCTTACGGCCAGATACCACGTGACCACGGTCAATAAGAGCGCAAGCAACAAGCCCGGCACGACACCGGCCATAAACAAGTCATCAATGGAAGCCGCAGAAATCTTCTCGCCGCCAGGACCCTTCGCGCTCATACCCGAAATGGCCACCGCATAAAGAACCATAACAATTGACGGCGGAATGAGAATGCCAAGCGCCCCCGATGAGGCGACGGCACCGACACCGAAGCGAACGGGGTATCCCCGCTCGACCATAGCCGGCAGTAGAATGGAACCGATGGCAACAACGGTCGCCGGCGAAGACCCAGAAACGGCAGCAAAAATCGCGCACGCAAACACGGCGGCGATCGCGAGCCCCCCTGGCAAGTGTCCCACAACGTCCGTCGCAAAACGGATCATGCGCCTTGCAACACCGCCATGGGTAAGGAACGTGCCCGCCAAAATAAAGAATGGCACCGCCATGATCTCGAACTTCTCGATTCCCGTGAACAGCTTCAGCGCCACGGCATCGATCGGCACATCGGTCATCGTAAACAGCGTCGTGAGAACAGTAAGCCCAAGCGCGATAGAAACCGGCATGCCCGTCAAAAGAAACGCGGCCAGCAGCAGAAAGATAAGAAGTGCGGTCATGGCAAACGCCCCGTCTCATCGCCAAGACCCGCAACCTGCGCAAAGTCATGCTTTGGCAGCACCCCCGTCTTCTGAAATTGCCAGGCCACCTGAAGGAACCGGAAACACATAAGAAATGAACCGAGCGGTATGCACAGATAGACGAGCCACATCGGCGCTTCGAGCGTCGGCGAAACGCTCCCCGTACCAAACATGTGCCAAACGAACCGGCTCCCAAAGGCGCCGACGATGCCGGTAAACAGTGCCCCGCACATAAGCCCGAACAGCACCAGGACATGGCGCTTGGCCGGACCCACCGCGTTGACGACGACATCCACGCCAACGTGGATCCCCGTGCGTACACCGTACGCAGCACCGAACTTGGCCATCCAGACGAACAGGATAATGCAGAGCTCCTGCGCCCACGTCAGCCGAATGGAGGCAAGCGAAAAGAAGACACTCTTCAACCACGCCGCAAACTCGGTATATCCCGAAGACTTTGCCCACACCACGAGCTGTCCCAGGTTGGAAAGCCCATAGCGGTGAATAACGGCCACAAAGATGATAAGGGTCGCCGCCGCAATGCAAACAGCGATGATTGTTTCTTCAAGACGATCGAGAACGCGCAAGACCATACACCGCCCCCCTTTCGCGGCATCCCACCATTGCCGGAAAATCGGCCGGCGTCACGCCGAACTTTGCGCGAAGGTAGCGTTCTGGTCTAGAGCGTTTCGGAGCGACCTGCCGCGGCTTCCAGAGCGTTCGCCTGCACCGCGCCGACGGAGAGGCTCACCTCAGGCGCCGACGGCAGACCGGGAAGCAGCCACTTGCGGTCAATCTGCCCGGCCAAGCGGTTTCCAGCTGCGATCGACGGCGCCTCGACAATCTTGAAGAGCAATGCCGAAACGCCGAAGCAAAGAAGGGTCGCAACGATCAGCTTTAGCTGTGGTGGTCCACCCACGAGCTTGACCGCAACCTCAAGGGCCGCCAAATGCACGAGATACCAGCTGTATCCGATCTGACCGACATATCTGAGCCAACCCGCCGACATCGAACGAACCAGTGGACCGACGCCCTCGGCTACGTCGCGGATCGCGAAAGCAAACACAATCGCGTAGAGAGGCGACCAGTAGCGCAGGCTATAGCCGCTCCCTCCAAGACCCAGAAAATTGCGGGCCACGAGGGCAAGCGTGACCACCCACAATAGAATAAAGGCCACCCCGGCGAACCGCGGCAGGCGGCGCACATCCACCAGCGCCGCCAAGGCCCCGAAGAAGAAGACGTCAAGGAACAGCGACTTGTGTGCTGTCGTCCCTGGTGCCAAAGGCACGAGATCGGCCCCAAAAACCTGAATGGCCATATACCAGGCGCCATAGGCGAACATAGCCACCGTTAAAGGAAACGGACCCCAGCGCATCAAGGCCGCCAAGAGCACCGGCAACATGAAATAGAAAGGAAACTCAATGGCAATGGTCCAAAAAATACTGCTGCCACGCACGAATGCCAGATGCCGGATATAGCCCTCGACCCCATCCTTCAGGTGTAAATAGTCGGGATCGAAGCGAACAAAGGTGTCAGCGAGAAAAACCAGCGTCAGAACGAGGTAGTAGAGAGGCACAATCCGAAACACGCGCTTGATAACGTAACGCACGAGATCGGGATTGCGCATCAGATTGCGCGTGAGAAGGAACGCGGAAAGCGAGAAAAACAAATAAACGCCGATATAGCCGATCCCCGTGAAATCGAGCCAAGGCACCAGTGAGAGCCCATAACCGCTAGCGTGACTGAAGAACACGGCAAGCACCGCAAGACCGCGCACACCATCGAGAGCATCGATACGCATCGGGCTTGGCCCTGGTTGGGCGTGAGGATGGCTCGCAAGTGTCATGCACGCGTTCCCGATCCGGGTCTGGCAACGCATACACCAACGCGCAAATGCTTTAAGGAACGCTTTATCAACCCGCCTTTAGCGGGTTGAAACAAGAAAATCACAAGACCACGACCTGTCCCCTCCGGCGCCTTTGAACGCGAAAGCGTCTCAGGCGGAACCATCGCGTTGCATCTGCAAATAGCGGCCACCAGTGCCCCCCACGCGCCGAGCGCCCAAAACCACTCACGGAGAGCGGGCTCAGCGCCTCACGGGCAATCCGGCGTTTGCAATTATTCGCGATAGACGAGAACGGGAATCTTGCCGTGGGTAAGCGTCTTCGTCGTCTCGCTACCCAACAGCAGCCCGGCAATACCCTTGCGACCGTGCGAGCCCATAACGATCAAATCACAGCCTTTGTCACCGGCAACATCCAGAATTGCCCGGTAAGCGTGCGCATCGCTGGCCGCAACGGTCTCCGCCGTAACCCCAGCCCCCTGGGCTTCGGCAACGGCCTTATCCAACAGCTGTTTGGCAGCGGCCTGCATGTTGGCATCGTACTCTTCAGGAGGGAACATGACAGCAACCTCGCCAACGGCAATGCTCGACCATGGCGGCGTCACATTGACGATCGTCACACGCGCACCAATGGCTTTGGCGAGCTCTAACCCCTGAGCTAACGCCTTGCCAGCAAGCTCCGATCCGTCAATCGCGATCAGTAGGTTCTTATACATGCCTCTAGCTCCTCTCCTCAGATCAAGTGCCACAACATCGATCACTTAAGCATGAAACGACGACCTTCAGTTGAGCAACTATGTGACATAATCCAACGTCGACCACGTTGGCCACAGCTGCGTTGACGCCGGTCAACGCCAAGCTTTAAACGTGACGGCATCAGAGACCATGGCCCATCAAGATCCGCCAAACACACCCGATGCAAAGGCTAAGCCGACCCTTAGACGCTCCCTGACGCTCGCGCATGCCGTTCTTTACGGCCTCGGCATCACAATCGGCGCCGGCATATATGTTCTGATCGCCGCGGCGGCTGCCCGTGCCGGCATGCATGCCCCAATCTCATTCGTTATCACGGCAGTATTGATAGGTCTCACCGGCGTCTCGTTTGCAGAGCTAGCCGTACGCATGCCGGTTGCCGCCGGCGAGGCCGCCTATGTACGCGCCGCATTCCGTTCAGATAGGATTGCGACGCTCGTCGGTCTGCTCGTCATATCTATTGCGATTGTCACAGCATCAACGATTAGCGTGGGCGCGGCCGGCTACATCTCAGTTTTTATCGCCGCGGCGGAATGGATAATTATTGCCAGTGTCGTGCTCTGCATGGGCGCCATTGCGGCCCGCGGAATAGTCGAGAGCGTCACATTTGCAGGCATCATGACACTGATAGAGATCGGTGGGCTGCTGATCATCATCGTCGCTGGCTTTATCTTAGAACCAGATGTGGTGCACCGGGCCTCAGAAATGCTGCCCACCTCACTGGATCCAAACCTGTGGGGCGGCATCATGACCGCGTCGCTATTGGCGGTGTTTGCCTTCATTGGTTTCCAGGGCATCGTCAACATCGCAGAGGAAGTGAAGGACCCCAGCCACAATCTTCCCCGGGCAATCCTCCTGACGCTTCTAATCTCCACCGCGCTTTATGTTTTCGTGGTGTGGATCGCCCTTACGTCGCTCGGCGTTGAAACGCTTGCCGCTTCAAAAGCACCCCTTGCCCACGTCTTCGAGCATCTCACGGGCGCAACGCCAAAAGTCATGAGCGCCATCGCGATCGTCGCGACTCTGAACGGAATCGTCGTCAGCATGATCATGGCGTCTCGTGTCATGTACGGTCTCTCCCGGCAAGGAAGCTTGCCGACAGTGCTGGGAACCATAAATGCCACAACGCGTACGCCGCTCATTGCAACGTTTCTGGTAATCGGCATCATCCTCGTTCTCGCGCTGTGGCTCCCGATTGCCTATCTTGCCGATATTGCAGCACGGTTGACGCTCGCCATGTTCGCCATCGTCAACCTGGCCCTCCTCAAGATCAAACGCGACGAAGAAAGCGCCCCGGCAAGCCTGTTCATCTGTCCAAAATGGGTGCCCGCTGCCGGCTTTATCAGTTGCATCCTTTATATCCTGGCCGATTTCATCGTTCAGTTCGGTTGAGACTGGAAGAAGACACCACAATCAGCGGCACAGATGTCAACGACCCGGCGGCAACCTCACAAGCGAGCGGCCCGCCACTGAGCAGCAAAAAAGCCAACAATTGAAAGCGACCGGGCTTGGCGATGCGGACAATGCGCATTATCTTGTGGAAAACCACACGCCCTCCGGGTCCGTCCGCCCCAATATTGGGCAAAGCTATACCCTGGTGGCGTGGGCCATGCCCATAGGCTGCCCAAAAAACGATTGTTCTAAAAACAAGCATTAAGAATGCGGGGCCCATCGGCAGTACGCGTTGACCACGCTCAATCCCGCATACGCACCGTGCCTATAGTTATTAGCACTTGGAGAATGGTCCGGAAAAAGGGACCGTGTTCTAGGAGGAGTAGCGCACCATGACTGGCAAAATACAAAACACCATCAACATGGAGCACGACCAAAATCCCGCCTTGTCGGCGTTCGAAGCCTGGGTAAGCTTCAACCGCCCGATGATGAACGCCATGACAGAGCTCAATGGAAAGTTGCTCGAACAGGCGGCAAAGGCCAACAACGAATGGCTTGGCTTCCTTGGCCGGCGGCTCAACGAAGACATGGCAACATCGAAGCGCTTTATGGAGTGCAAAACGCTGCAGGACGTTCTCGACCTTTATCAGGAATTCTTCCAGCGCGCGCAGCAGCAGTACCAGGCTGAGTTCCAGTACTTCGCCAAGTTCAACCAGAAGCTCGCCGATGAAACAGCAACGGTCGTCCGTTCTCATCTTGAAGATGTCGCGAATTCTGAGTTGAGGCACTAGCACGCAAGAGGCGGTCATCCACGCGCGGCCAGCCAAACGCGGCCGAGCTTAAGGGCGAGACCTCCGAGGCCCACGCGAAGCCAGCAATCCGCTCCTCCCGGATGCAGAGTGCGGACAGCTATTCTGTGCCCCGCTGGCATGCGCCGGTCAATGCACCACCACGTCCAGCTCTCCCATCGTCAATTCTGAAGAAAACCCGCAACAAGAAGATACAATTCCGATACTCCACCGCGCACACGTTTGGGTAGCAGCCGCCCCCTGCACGTGGCACGATCTGAATGACAAGCGATGTCGGCAAAAAACCGTGAGCACCACACGGGTGCTCACGGTTTGCCTTTCACGGAAATCGCATCACGGAAGTCTGGATCCGCCCTACGAGAACGGGACCGCCCCGCCTAATCCTTGACCTCGAAGCTCACCCGGCAGTTGACACGATAGGTTTCGATATTCCCCTTGCCATTAACGGTCGCCGAAAAGTCTTGGATCCAGACCGATCGGATACCTTTCAGAGACTTGCCCGCCTTGTCGATGGCCTTCTGAGCGGCGTCCTCCCAGCTCTTCGAGGATTCCGACATCAACTCGATAACTTTCAACACAGACATTACGCATGCTCCTGATTTTCGGGCGCCGGGGCACCATCCTGGGATAATCTCCCCCCTGATTAAGTCCTGGAACAGCGGCTGGATCGTGACAAGGGGGTTTGAATGCGTATAGTGCGCCCCGGCGAAGTAACTGTCTCTGATTCATGGCAAAGAACACGCAGAAAACCCCCGCCGCAGGGCGCACGGGATCGCTCCCGGCCCTCCGGCCAAAGGACGCATTTCAGGACTTGATCCTCACCCTTCAGCAGTTTTGGGGGGCCCAAGGGTGCGTGGTCTTACAGCCCTATGACATGGAAGTCGGCGCAGGCACGTTTCATCCGGCGACGACGCTGCGCGCACTCGGCCCTCGCTCCTGGAATGCCTGCTACGTCCAACCGTCACGCCGGCCAAAGGATGGCCGCTACGGAGAAAACCCGAACAGGCTTCAGCACTATTATCAGTTCCAAGTAATCATGAAGCCGTCACCGGCGGATATCCTCGATCTCTATCTTAAGAGCCTTGATGCCATCGGCATCGACACACGCGTCAATGACATCCGTCTCGTCGAAGACGACTGGGAAAGTCCGACGCTTGGCGCCTGGGGTCTCGGTTGGGAGGTTTGGTGTAACGGTATGGAAGTAACGCAATTCACCTACTTCCAGCAGGTCGGAGGCTACGACTGCAATCCAGTGGCCGGCGAAATCACCTACGGCCTCGAACGTCTCGCCATGTACGTACAGGGCGTCGATCGTGTATTCGACCTCAACTTTAATGGCCGCACCGACGAACGAAAGCTCGCCTACAGCGACGTCTTCTTGCAAGCCGAACAGGAATATTCCCGCTACAACTTCGAGCATGCAAATACGGATGCCCTTTTGCGCCACTTCAAGGACGCCGAAGCCGAGTGCCAATCCCTGCTCGACAAGGGCACCGGTGGCGACAAGCATCTTCTCGCGTTGCCCGCCTACGACCAGTGCATCAAGGCCTCGCACATCTTCAATCTTTTGGATGCCCGTGGGGTCATCTCCGTGACGGAACGTCAGAGCTACATCCTCCGCGTCCGCGAGTTGGCGAAGGCCTGCTGCGGCGCCTGGCTCGCGACGGAAGGAGGCCGGGCATGATCGAAATCTTCACCGATCCCGCCAAACTAGGCCTCGCGACGCTCATCGTCGTCAGCGCCGCCTTCATCGGCGTTGCCGTGTCCCGCTTCATCCCCCGCAACAAAGGACCGACCTTCTTCGGCACCATGTCAGCCCTGGCGGTGGTCAGCCTGCTCGCGTATCTCGGCGTTGAAACGGCCGGTTACGTGTTATGGCTGTTTTTGGCTGGCGCCATTTTTCTCGGGATTTTTGCACTCATCGCCTAAGCTCCGATAGGGATCAGCGGCACCCCACTCCGTATTGGACGCGGCACAAAAAAACATGCCTTGGAGGAAACCCATGGAAGATACACTGACCGGCCTTGTCTCCATCGCCTTGCCGCTGCTGATCGGCGGACGTCTGCTCCTGTACCGGCACAAGCCCGTGTTTCTGTTCTACCTCGTGCTTTGCGTTGTCACGCTTGGCTACCTTTGGAGTACGGGAGCCATGGAGGATGTCGGCGCAACCGTGCTCGATATGATCGGCGGGGGCACCGGCGAAACCGCGCCCACAAACACCTAACGCACCTTCATCTTTCTCTCTCTCCCATAGGGTGAGGGACCACGACACCAATCAGGTATCGATGTCCGAACTCCTTCTCGAACTCTTCTCCGAAGAAATCCCTGCCCGTATGCAAGTGCGGGCGGCCGATGACCTGCGTCGCCTCGTCACCGAGGGCCTCAAAGCACACGGCCTCGAAACAGGAGAAGCGAAAAGCTTTTCAACGCCCCGCCGTCTGGTCCTCGTCATCGAGGGCCTACCTGCTAAGTCGCCCGAAGTCTCGGAAGAGCGGAAAGGCCCCCGTGTCGGCGCGCCAGAAAAAGCGATCGCTGGATTTGTTAAAGCAGCAGGACTCGCTTCCATTGACGACGCCGAAATCGTCAAGGATGAGAAGAAGGGCGACTACTATATCGCCAAGATCGAACGGCCCGGGCGCCCGGCAGCCGACATTATCGCCGATGTTGTTCCGGCAGTGCTTGCAAAATTTCCCTGGCCGAAATCCATGCGATGGGGCTCCGGTGATTTCCAATGGATCCGCCCGCTGCACGCCATCCTCTGTCTATTGGGCAACAAGGTTGTCCCGTTCGAGATCGCAGGATTAACCGCTGGCAACAAGACTCGCGGCCATCGCTTCCACGGCAACGCACAGTTCATCGTCAAGAACGTCACCGACTATGCCGACAAACTTGAAGGCAATGCCGTAATGCTCGACCCCGCCGCCCGCGTCGAGGAGATCCGTGATCAGGCCCAGGCGCTAGCGAGGAAAGCGCGCCTCACACTTGTTGAAGACGAAGCGCTCTTCGCCGAGAACGCCGGGCTCACCGAATGGCCCGTCGTGCTGATGGGCACCTTCGACAAGGCGTTTCTGGACGTGCCGGGCGAATGCCTCACGACCGCGATGAAGACCCATCAGAAGTGTTTCTCTCTGAAGAATCCCAAAACCAAGGCCCTCTCCAACAGATTTATCCTCGTCTCCAACCTGACGGCGACGGACGGCGGCAAATCGATCGTCGCCGGCAACGAGAAGGTGATCAACGCCCGGCTCTCAGATGCGAAGTTCTTCTGGGACCAGGACTTGAAAAAGCCGCTCGACGAAATGGCTACCGAGCTCGCGGGTATCACCTTCCACGAAAAGCTCGGCACCCAAAAGGATCGCGTGGAGCGCATTGCCGAGCTAGCACATCAAATTGCAGGTGCCGTCGATGCCGACCCGGCCGACGCCCGGCGCGCAGCACAGCTCTGCAAAGCCGATCTTGTCTCGGGTATGGTCGGCGAGTTTCCCGAGCTGCAAGGCCTGATGGGCCGCTACTATGCCGAAAAGGCCGGCACCAAACCCGAAATCGCCCGCGCCATTGAGCTGCACTACAAGCCCAAAGGCCCAACCGACGCTGTGCCCAAAGAAGAAGAGGGTAACGCAGCGGCCATCGCCGTCGCCCTCGCCGACAAGCTCGACACGCTGGTGGGTTTCTGGGCCATCGATGAAAAGCCAACGGGCTCGGGCGATCCCTATCAGCTCCGCCGCGCTGGCCTGGGCGTTATTCGGATTGTACTCGAGAATGACTTGCGCTTGCCTCTAGGCAAGTACGTCTCACAGCACCTCGCGAATTTGCCAATCACAACCAAATCGCCGAGTGAACTTGCCGACGATCTCCTCGCCTTCTTCGCCGACCGATTGAAAGTCCACCTCAAAGAAAAAGGCGCGCGTCACGACCTTATCGACGCCGTGTTTTCGCTCCCGGGCCAGGACGACCTCGCCCTCATCGTCAAACGCGTTGAAGCCCTCGGCGACTTTCTCAAGACCGAAGACGGCGCAAACCTGCTCGCGGGCGTCAAGCGCGCGTCCAACATTCTTTCTATCGAGGAGAAGAAGGACAAGACAAGCTATACTGGCAGCTACGACCTCAAGCTCCTAACCGAGAAAGAGGAGCTGGCCCTCGCTGCAGCCATCGAAAGCGTCAAGCAAGACACCGCGGCCGCGATTAACGTGGAAAATTTCAAAGGCGCCATGAACGCGCTCGCCGAGCTACGCGCGCCCGTTGATGCCTTTTTCGATAAAGTAACCGTCAACGTGGACGACAAGGCAGCGCGCAAAAACCGGCTCCACATGCTCTCAGAGATCCGAGCCACCACATTGAACGTGGCGGACTTCTCGAAAATTGCAGTTTAGATCGTCCGACCCACAGCCGACACGCCGGATCAATCGTAAAACTCGTCCACAATGACGATGCCGTCAGAGCCGTCGCCGCCGGCCACGGCGGCCTTCGAGTTGCCGTTGGCGGCACCAGAGCCGCCAGCGCCATACCCATCGGCATTCGCACCCGCCGCCGACCCGCCACTGCCCGCCGTTGGGCCCCGAGCACCACCGCCAAATGCGCCCGCTGACATGCCGCCCATGCCACCCTGGGCAAAGTTGCCGCCAATACGCCAGCCAGTTTCACCCGCCTGCCCGCTGCAGTTGATATCGCCGCCGGTTCCATTGCCGCCAGCACCAGACCCCACGCCGCCATCGTTGCTGCTTGCTGTCGAAGCGCTGCCGCCGTTCCCGCCTGTCGCAGAGCAGAACGCGCCAAACGATGATGAGCCGCCTGCACCCCCGCTCGTGCCCGCTACGCCCGCGCCTCCGGCGCCAACCGTGACGGTCTCTGAGCTTGTGCTTGTAACGTCGATCACCTCATCCGCAAGGCCACCACCACCGCCACCGGCACCCGCCGAGCACTGACCTGCACCGGTTGCAACCGCGCCGCCACCGGCACCGCCGCCAGCCACGACCCGCACGCGCACCCGTGTGCACCCCGCAGGCTTCGTCCATGTGCCGGAGGCGGTAAAGATTTGCCGAGTTGGTGCCGGGCTGCCAGTACCGAGGTCAGACGTCGCGCCACCCTGGCGCTTGCGGAACTTACCCGTCGTCGAATTGTACCAGACGTCGCCGTTGCTCGGTGACGACGGATCGCCCGCGGCCGGAACCATATTGAAGCCCGCGTTGGTGGCATCGTGCCCGAATGTGTGGCGCGCGCCGGCCAGGTGCGTCACGGCCCCCGTCGTCTTGTCGATCTTCATGGATTCGACCCACGAAGACCCGTCCGGGCTCACCTTGAAATGGAAGTCATCGTCGCCCGTGAGGCCGATCTCAGCACGGCCGGAAAAGCCGGTTTGATAGAGTTGGCTCGCCGTGTCACCGGCGGCATTCTTATTGATCTTCTGCTGGTGGCCGGCGCCATTATTGTTGAAGAGCGTGGCGTCGGAGGCTACAGCGAACTTGTTGGTGGCATCCGGTGTGGCATTAACGCCGAGCGTCGTGGGATTGATCGGCGTGTACCGCGCATCCCCGCGCGCGTCATTGTGGTACTGCGTATGATCGTCGTCGCTGAGCCCAGTGAGCGCACCGTGATCTGACGTACCACCGCCGCCCGACGAAAGGGCGCTCCACGCCGTACCATCCCACGCAACCGCAATGTCCTCGTCCGCGATCCAAAGCAGCCAGCCCTCGCCCGGCACGTAATAGGCCCACGCGCCGTCTTGATACGCGGCAATTTCGAGATCATGTCCCGCCCATTCGCCTGTGGCAGAGGGTGCAACGATATAGCGGTCCCCATCCGCGGGTGCCCCCGGTGGCGCCGTCAGGTCCCGATCCAGGACCATCAACTGCACAAGAGAATCGAGCGCACGAATGGCCTCGTTGTGCGTGATATGCTTCTGCGCCTGAGCGGCCATGATGTAGGGAAGAGCCAGATTGGGCGTCTGATCCACGACGTATCGTCCTTTGCGCTGCGCCCTGGCGGGCAGCATAGCCGCAAAGAGAGAGGCGGGGATAAGATCGCGCAAAGGGCGCCCAGCGTTGGCTGGCTTCCGCCAGAGCGACCATCCCGGCGAACGGCCTCAACTCCAAAAACAAGAAGCCCGCGCATGACCTGCGCGGGCTTCAATGGAGCAGCTTAGTTCCAGAACTTATCCCCGTTCGCGTCGCGGGCCACGACCACGGCCACCCTCACGGTCCCGGCGTGGCGGACGCTCAGCGTTGAACTTTTCCTCCGGCTCGCCGGGTGCCCTGGGAATCTCTTGCCCGGTCGCCTGATCGACAATCTTCATTGAAAGCCGGACCTTCCCACGGTCGTCAAAGCCCAGGAGCTTCACATAAACCTCCTGTCCCTCTTTCACGACCTCACCAACCGTCTCGGGCCGGCCCTGTGTCAATTGCGAAATATGCACCAGACCGTCCTTGGCACCGAAGAAGTTCACGAAAGCACCGAAGTCCATGATCTTCACGACCTTGCCCTTGTAGATCTGACCGACCTCGGGTTCCGACGTAAGACCGTGAATGCGCTCCAGCGCCTTGTCGATGCTGTCCCGGTTGGCCGACGCAATCTTCACCGTTCCGTCGTCGCTGATATCGATCTTGGCGCCTGATTCGGCCACGATCTCGCGAATGACCGATCCGCCAGAGCCAATAACGTCGCGAATCTTGTCGGTGGGAATCTTGATCGTTTCGATACGCGGTGCATGCTCGCCGAGTTCGTCACGCGCTCCGGTAATCGCTTTCGACATCTCATTAAGAATGTGCAGGCGCCCTTCATGGGCCTGCTCAAGCGCAATGCGCATGATCTCTTCAGTAATGCCGGTGATCTTGATGTCCATCTGAAGCGACGTCACACCGTTCTCGGTGCCCGCCACCTTGAAGTCCATGTCGCCAAGGTGATCCTCATCTCCCAGAATGTCCGACAAGACGGCAAAGTCGTTGCCTTCCTTGATGAGCCCCATGGCAATGCCAGCAACCGGCGCCTTCAAAGGAACACCCGCGTCCATGAGCGCAAGCGAGGTGCCGCACACCGTCGCCATCGATGACGACCCGTTGCTCTCGGTGATCTCCGAAACCACTCGGATCGTGTAGGGGAAGTCTTCCTTGACGGGAAGAAGCGGGCGCACCGCGCGCCACGCGAGCTTGCCGTGTCCGACCTCTCGCCGGCCGGGCGTCCCCATGCGGCCCGTCTCACCGACCGAATATGGCGGGAAGTTGTAATGCAGCATGAAGTGCTCTTTGCGCGTACCCTCCAGCGCATCGACGAACTGCTCGTCCTCACCTGTGCCAAGCGTGGCAACAACAAGCGCCTGCGTCTCGCCGCGTGTAAAGAGTGCCGAACCGTGCGTGCGCGGCAACACGTGAACCTGCGACACGATGGGCCGGACCGTATTGAGATCACGTCCATCAATACGCTTGCCTGTCTTCACCACGTCACCACGCATGATGTCCATCTCAAGCGCCTTGAACGTGTCGGCGAGCAGAACCTTCTCGCTGGGATCCTCGTCTTCAACGGTGATCTCGGAGAACACTTTCTCCTTTGCCGCCGCGACCATATCGTTGCGCTTGCCCTTCTCGGCGGTCGAGAAGGCAGTCTTGAGATCAGCTTCAGCGATCTTCTTCACATCGGCCTTATACTTCTCTTTGTCGGGAAGATTGATGTCCCATGGTTCGCGCGCCGCCGTCTCGGCGAGCTTAATGATGGCCTGAATAACCGGCTGGAAGTGCTTGTGCCCGAACATGACGGCTTCAAGCATTTGCTTCTCCGGAAGCTCTTTGGCTTCCGATTCCACCATCATCACCGCGTCCTGTGTGCCCGCGATGACAAGATCAAGAGCGCTTTCGGGCATCTCATCGATCATCGGGTTCAAGACAAACTCCTCACCGATAACACCGACACGCGCAGCACCGATCGGGCCAAGGAATGGAAGGCCGGACAAAGTAAGGGCAGCGGAGGCCGCAACCATCGCAAGGATGTCCGGGTCATTCTCCATGTCATGCGACAGCACGGTAATGACAACCTGCACCTCGTTTTTGAACCCGTTGACAAACAGGGGACGGATCGGCCGATCGATCAAACGCGACGTCAAAGTCTCTTTTTCTGAAGGGCGGCCTTCGCGCTTGAAGAATCCGCCGGGAATCTTGCCGGCCGCAAAGGTCTTTTCCTGGTAGTTGACGGTAAGCGGAAAGAAATCGATCCCAGGCCGGGCACTCTTGGCGCCGACCACGGTCGCGAGCACAGAGGTCTCGCCGTATTGGGCCAGCACAGCAGCGTCGGCTTGGCGTGCCACTTGGCCAGTTTCGAGCTTCAACGGGCGCCCGCCCCATTCGATTTCAACACGATGGATATCGAACATATCTTTCGTCTTTCGGTTCTATCTTCTGTTCTTCACTTCGGTGTCTTGTGCGCGTGCCACATAACATAATCGCAGGCCGGCCCGGCAACGAAAACTGGCCCTAAGCGGTGTGAGATCCTGCGGGTCCGGCCCCGCCACAAGGTCCAAACGTGCGTCCAATAGTAAGAAATACTTTGATTGACCGGATGCAGTTGTGATCAGCAGCCAAACTCAGAAGATTTGGCCCCACGAACGCGTTAGCGGCGGATGCCGTGCTTTTCGATGATCTTCCTATAGCGCGCGTCATCCTTCCCCTTCACATAGTCGAGAAGCTGGCGGCGAAGGCTGACCAGTTTCAACAGACCACGGCGGGAATGATTGTCCTTCTTGTGGATCTTGAAGTGCTCGGTCAGGTGGTTGATGCGTTCCGTCAGGATCGCGATCTGAACCTCTGGCGAGCCGGTATCGTTGTCTTTAGTGGCGTTGTCCTTGATGACAGCCGCCTTCGCCGCCTTACGGGCGGGGTTTACAAGCGACATCGGGTGCTCCTTTCGAGTTGGAGTTGGCAAGGCACCACTTTCTTGGGGGCCTCTTTAGCGGCCACAGCCGGGATGTCGTCCAGCAGGGTCGCAAAAAAATCTCAGCGCGAAACCAAGGGTTCCGCGCCGGATCGGCGCCTTATACACCAAACCAAGGATTTAGGGAGAGGAAATTTCAGCCTAAATTTATTGTTCAATATCATTAGGTTGCCCAATATACGTCAGCCAATCGAAGCAGACAACCAGAAAGTCCGGACAGTCCCATCTCGCAACAAAGTGCATTGAGGACCTCGGAGCCAACCTGCCGTGCAGCATTTCCATGATCGAAAGCAGACACGAAAAACGGATAACAGTTCCAACGCCAAGACCATAAATCTGCATCGTGACAGTCTCCCGATTGCTGACTATCGTTCACTCGCGACCTCTTATGTAGTGGAGCGCCACGAGAAACATGAAATGGGGAGAATCCAATGGACGTGACCCAATTGCTCATCCAGCTCGCAAGTGGAGCCATCGGGGGTAGCGCCGCAGGTGCCGTGGCCAAGGACAACAGCCTCGGAAAAATCGGCGACGCGATTGCCGGAGCCGTTGGCGGTGGTCTTGGCGGACAGCTTCTAGGGCCGCTCTTGGGACTTGGCACGGCAACCGCCGCATCAGGACTTGATATCGGCAGCATCATTTCTGCCTTTGCGACGGGCGGTGTGAGCGGCGGCTTGACCGCACTCGTGCTCGGCTTCATCAAGGCCAAATTCTTGCGCTGATCGCGTTTGCAAGATTGAGACACGCGGGTCCGAAGAACGCCGTGCGCGCCCGGCGATCCCTCACCCCAGATTAAACACCCGCGTCGGGTGGAGCGCACCTTTGTCGATCTCTCCGAGCGCAATGAGCCGCCCTTTGCATTCCGCATAGGCCAAACCCGATAGAACCGGCGCATCACGGCCGCGGATCAGTACCGGCTGCCCGCGGGCCAATTTCGCAGCATCTGACGAGCTAACTTGAAGTCCCGGCAAATCACGAAGCGCGACCTCGACCGGCAGAAGGAACATATCAAGGCTTGCTCCCCCTTCACCGGCAGCCGCTGCTTCCAGCTCCTCGAGGCTCACGGCATCATCTTCATCGAACGGGCCGACACGCGTCCGCCGCAGCTCGATCACATGACCGAATGAACCGAGCATTCGGCCCATATCACGGGCGAGCGCACGCACGTACGTACCCTTGCTGCAATCGGCCTCGAAAATGGCCGTATCGCGATCCGGTATATCAATAAGGCGAAGCGCGTCGATCACGACCGGACGCGGCTCGAGCTCGACCGTCTCCCCGTCGCGCGCGAGGTCATAGGCGCGGTTGCCGTCAATCTTGACGGCCGAGAATTGAGGTGGCGTCTGCAGAACTTCGCCGATGAAGCGCGGAAGGGCCGCCTCAATCTCAGCACACGCCGGCCGCGCGTCGGATCGCTCGGTCACCTCGCCTTCGGCATCGTCCGTCGTCCGCGCCTCGCCCCAGCGCACCACAAAGCGATAAGATTTTTCACCGTCGACAGCAAACGACACTGTCTTTGTCGCCTCGCCGAACGCGATAGGAAGGATGCCGGTCGCCAGCGGATCGAGCGTGCCGGCGTGACCGGCCTTCTGCGCGTTGAAAATCCGCTTTGCAGCGCCCAGCGCCTGCGTCGACGTGCGGCCCAAAGGTTTATCGAGAACCAACCAACCATGGACGGGGTGGCCTTTCTTACGGCGGGACATTCTGAGTTCTCGTTTTGGTTTTCCAGCACGGACAGACTAAACCGTCTAATCGTTCTCGACGTCACGGCGAACCGACTCGCTGTGGAGCAGAGCGTCGATTCGGGAGACCTCATCGAACGTCTCGTCGAACCGAAAGCGGAGATCGGGTGCAAACTTCAGGCTCAACGCATGCGCGATCTCACCCCGTATGTAGCGCTTGTTGCGCTCCAGGGCAGCGAGCACGTCGTCGCAGTCCTCACCACCCAGCGGCATGACGTAAACCGTCGCCAGCTTAAGATCCGGCGACATGCGAACCTCCGGAATGGTGACGACATGCGCACTGAGAATATCGTCATGAATGTCCCCGCGTGACAGCATTTCGGCAAGCTTATGCCGAATAAGCTCCCCGACGCGGAGCATACGTTGCGAAGGGCTTTTGCCTGCCTGCGCGCTAGAGCGTTTGGCCAACGGTCTTCTCCTTGGCAAGTTGTGCGAAGGCGTCCGCTTCGTCACGCGTCGCAAAAGCGCGCTTGGGCACCATCCAGCCGCCACACTTGTTGGGCCAAAGCAAAACGTGATCCGCAAAATCATCAACTCTTCGGATCGAAGACCATTTGAACTTTGACTCACCCAATTCGGATTTCCAGATAAACCCTTCCTCGTTGGCGCTAAATTCGGTGTCAAAGTCTCCCAGACGCTGGTCCACATAGCTCTTGCGACGCTGCCAAGGAAGAAGAACACCCCAAAACAAAACCCATAGGAAACTGACAACTGTAAGTTCGATCGCCGTGCTCCAGTTCCCCAACAACATCGATAAGACCAAAGCAACGACGGCCAGAACAGCAAGAGCTTTGAACAACCCAATCGAAATGCGCTGAGCCCGAGTGAGACGCGTCTGCGCCCTAACGAGGACGAGAAAATCGTCCAGCGTCCATCGATAACGCACATCGAATTGCCGGTTCATGTGATGACCCACACCGGGATTGGACCGGCTGTGACCCCCTCATTAGACACGAAGAAACTGGAAGCAGGTGGTACGAAGCTGCCATCGCGATAGCACCGTACCACCTAATAAGTCACATCACAGCGAGCGTTTGATGATCTCGACCGTGAAGCACTCGATCTCATCGCCCTCGCGAATGTCCTGATAGTTGGCAAATGCCATGCCGCACTCTTGTCCGGTCGGCACCTCTTTCACTTCGTCCTTGAAGCGTTTCAGGATCGAAAGCGTGCCTTCGTGGATCACGACCTTGTCGCGTAAGAGCCGTACTTTGGCACCGCGCTCAACCTTGCCTTCGGTCACCAAACAGCCGGCAACCTTGCCAACCTTCGAGATGTTGAACACCTGCTTGATCGTGGCGTAACCGAGGAAATGCTCGCGCTTCGTCGGCGCAAGCAGACCCGACATCGCCGCCTTCACGTCATCCACCAGATCGTAGATGATGTTGTAATATCGAATTTCGATGCCTTGGCTGTCCGCGGCCTGTTTGGCCTGCGTATTGGCACGCACGTTGAAACCGACGATGATAGACTTGGCGGCCGCGGCAAGCGTCACATCCGATTCCGTAATCTGGCCGACCCCCGAGTGTACGATGCGCGCAGAAACCTCGTCGTTGCCGAGCTGGCCAAGCGCACCAGCAATGGCTTCGACAGAACCCTGCACGTCGCCCTTGACGACCAGCGGGAACTCTTTCTTTCCAGCCTCTTTCAGCTGCTGCATCATCTGCTCGAGCGTACGCGACGTACCCGCAGAGCCCAGCGTTTCACGGCGCTTTCTCTGCCGGTAATCGGTAATCTCTCTCGCACGCGCCTCGTTCTCGACGACAGCGAACTGATCGCCGGCCTCGGGAGCCGTGTCGAACCCAAGGATCTCGGCCGGAACCGAGGGACCGGCCTCCTGGACATTCGCACCCTTGTCATCAATCAGCGCACGCACGCGCCCCCACGCGGAACCTGCTACGACGATGTCACCAACCCTCAGCGTGCCGCGCTGCACGAGCACGGTGCCGACCGGACCACGGCCCTTCTCAAGCTTGGCCTCAACAACCACGCCTTCCGCCGAGCGATCAGGGTTGGCCCTCAAATCGAGCAACTCGGCCTGTAGATGAATGGCCTCCAAGAGCTTGTCGAGATTTTCGCGCTTGAGCGCCGAAACTGGCACGTCGAGCGTTTCGCCGCCCATGCCTTCGACGACGACCTCATGTGACAAGAGCTCGGTGCGTACACGGTTGGGATCCGCCTGCGGTTTGTCAATCTTGTTGACCGCCACAATGATCGGCACCTCGGCCGCCTTCGCGTGATTGATCGCCTCAATGGTTTGCGGCATGACGCCATCATCGGCCGCAACCACGAGCACGACGATGTCCGTCACCTTGGCGCCGCGTGCGCGCATGGCCGTGAACGCAGCATGGCCCGGCGTGTCGATGAACGTGATCCTGTCGCCGCTCGGCAACGAAACCTGATAAGCGCCGATATGTTGCGTAATGCC
Organism: Hyphomicrobium sp.; assembly: GCA_965222835.1. GTDB lineage: Bacteria > Pseudomonadota > Alphaproteobacteria > Rhizobiales > Hyphomicrobiaceae > CBDCUQ01. The sequence goes on along the minus strand of CBDCUQ010000004.1, from coordinate 36,275 downwards.
GCCGGCTTCGCCGCCAACAACGTTGGCCGAGCGAATAGCATCGAGTAGCGATGTTTTGCCGTGGTCGACGTGTCCCATAATGGTGACGACGGGGGCACGCGCCACCCGAGACTCGTCCGAATCGTCCTCACCGACAAATCCGATTTCAACATCCGATTCCGAAACGCGCTTGGCCGTATGACCAAATTCGCTCACAATAAGCTCCGCCGTATCGGCATCGATCACATCCGTGATCTTGTGCATGGCGCCCTGCTTCATCAAAAACTTGATGACATCGACGCCGCGCTCCGTCATGCGGTTCGAAAGCTCTTGAATAGTGATCGCCTCCGGAATGACGACCTCGCGAACGATCTTGTCCCTGGGCTGCTGAATGCCCATGGCCTTGAGTTTCTCGCGCTCACGCTTGCGCTTCAAAGACGCCATAGAGCGTTCGCGCTGTTGCTGGTCGAAGGCGTTGTTAATGGTTAGCTTGACCCGCTCGCGCCGCACGTCCGGCGCGGACTTGGTCGGCTGACGCAGAGGTTTGCCACTACGTTTCGGCTGGCCGCGGCCCTCTTCGTCCTCCATGTCAGCGGCGGGCCCACGCCCGCGCGGCTCACCACGCACCTCGCGCGTCGGCTTCGTTACTTCTGCTGGCGCGTCGTGCGCGCCGCCACGGGCCGTGGGAATTTTGATCTCCTGCGGACGCCCGCCCACACGCGGCATATGCGCTGGATTAACGGCCTGCGCCGAACGCGACCGGGCGGTTTCTGACTTTTTCTCAGCCGACGGCGCACGTTCAGCCGAGGCACCGGCTTCTTCGCGCTTCGACTTTTTCGCCGTCGGAGCAACGGGCGTTGTAGCGGGGCCAGGCTCGGTGGCCTTCGCAGGCCCTGTCGCTGGCGTGCTCTTAACGGCCTTTGCTGCGGCCGCCTTTTTTGCCTCTTCTTGCTCTGCCGCTTTACGCGCCTCGGCCAGCGCGCGGGCCCGCGCGTCGCGCTCTTCGGGACGAAGCAGGTCCTCGCCCGACGGGGCGGCGACTGGCTTCGCCTCGGCCTTCGGAGCCGTAGCTGGCGCTTTGGCCTTGGCGGGGGCTTTTGCCGGAGCCTTGGCCTTTGCCGTGCTCGTTGACGCAGCCGCCGACTTCTCAGAGGCAGCACCCGGGCCGCTGAGCGTACGCTTCTTGCGCTTTTCGACTACCACGGACTTCGAGCGCCCGTGGCTGAAATTTTGACGAACGTGGCCCGACTCGACCGTCCTCTGCAGCGACAGCGGCTTTCGTCCGCCCACGCGCAGTGTTTTGTCTTCAGGCTCCTTCGTTTCCGACATGCGTTTTCCGTTCGTTCCTTGCACTACGAGAGCTACGGTCTTCAGCGGAGGCAGACAAGCCCGCCCGGAAGCGCGCCAGGCGCCCGGCATCGCTCAAGAATTTCTCGGTCGCGCCACCTTTTATGAGGGCAGCATGTACCACATTTGGCCGCCCAATGGCCAAACTCATTTGTTCAATTGTGAGTTCCCTAATAACTGTTGCTGGAACTCCGCAAGTCGATGAAATAGCGAGATATTTCCTATCCAACCTGTGACAGCCATCCGCCGCGGCATCACGACCGTGCACGAGTGCGGCAACAGTACCATCCTCAAGCGCGGCATCGATCTTCTGAAACCCGCTGATAACCCGGCCCGCTTTGTTGGCCAGAGCCAAGGATTGGCACACCTGCCGCTCAAGAAGCCCAATCACGACACCCGCAAAATCATCCGGAACCCGCACCTGTCGCTTAAGGCTACGGGCAAACACCTTGGTGCGGATCGCTTGGTCCAGCGTCTGGGCGTCAGCCGATACCCACACACCACGGCCGGGCAAGGTCCGGGAAAGGTCGGGAACGATATCGCCGTCCGGCGAGGCGACGAAGCGGATCAGATCGTCGAGTGGTCTCTGAGCGCGCGTGGCCGCACAGAGCCGCAGCGGACCGTCATGGCCCTCCGGGATCTCAGCATCCAACACTTTGCGCTGCGCCTTGCCCAATCGATTTGCCTCTCCAGTTTCATGACTTATGCCTCGGGAGAGGCAATCGCCTCACCGTCTGCATTATCAGCCTGCTCTGAAGTTTCCGTCTCTTCACCCGCTTCGGCGCCGTCCGCTGCCGCCTCAGCTTCTTTGGCTTCCTCAGCTTCAGATTCAGGCTGTACAAGATCGGCAGGATCGATCCAGCCGGCCTGGACGCGCGCGGCCATGATCATATCCTCGGCCTCTTTCCGGCCGATATCGAACCCATCCAGAACGCCTTTGTGGCGCACAGGCTCCGCATCCTTTTCCTTCTTACGTTCTGTCCAGCCCGTGAGATCGTCCGTTGCACAATCGGCGAGATCCTCAACCGTCTTGATTTCGTTCTCACCGAATGCCACCAGCATTGCGGTTGTCACACCCGCGACCTGAGCCAGCTCATCGGCGACACCAAGCTCACGGCGGCGAGCCTCGCGCTCGGCTTCCTGCTTTTCAAGATACTCCCGCGCGCGCGCCTGAATTTCCTGCGCCGTCTCTTCTGTAAAGCCTTCGATATGCGCGATCTCCTCAAGCTCGACATAAGCAACCTCCTCGACCGCCGCAAAACCTTCGGCGACAAGCAAAGAGGCAATAAACTCGTCGACATCCAACGCCTGCATGAAGGCCTGCGACCGCTCCACGCGCTCTTTCTCGCGCCGCTCGCTCTCTTCTTGCTCGGTGAGTATGTCGATATCCCAACCTGTGAGTTGCGAAGCCAGACGCACATTCTGACCGCGCCGTCCGATGGCCAATGACAGTTGCGTCTCCGGCACAACCACTTCAATACGCCCCGAATCTTCGTCGAGCACCACCTTCGAAACCTCGGCCGGTGCCAGCGCGTTCACGACCAACGTCGCTGCATCTGCTTCCTTCGGATAATTGATAATGTCGACCTTCTCGCCCTGAAGCTCGTTGACCACCGCCTGAACACGCGCGCCGCGCATACCTACGCAGGCACCGACAGGATCGATCGACGAATCCTTCGAACGCACAGCGATCTTGGCGCGGGAGCCAGGATCGCGCGCGACGGAGACGATTTCGACAGTGCCGTCGTAAACCTCCGGAACTTCCTGCGAGAACAGCATCTTCATGAATTCAGGCCGCGCGCGGGAAAGAAAGATCTGCGGACCACGCTGCTCACGGCGCACGTCATACACATACGCGCGGATACGATCACCGAGACGAACGTTCTCACGCGGAATCATTTCGTCGCGACGGATAATGCCTTCGCCACGACCCAGATCGACAATGACATTTCCGTATTCCGCACGCTTCACCGTACCATTGACGATTTCGCCGACACGGTCCTTGTATTCACCGTACTGCCGGTCGCGCTCAGCCTCGCGCACCTTCTGCACAATAACCTGCTTGGCGTTCTGCGCCGCCACGCGGCCGAAATCCATCGGAGGCAGCGCCTCCCCGATGAAGTCACCCAGCTTTGCATCGGGGTTACGCTTTTGAGCATCTGCGAGAATGATTTGTGTGGCCTCGTTTTCGATCTCCTCAACGACTTCCAGTACACGCGAAAGCCGAGCCTCACCCGTCTTGGGATCGATTGTGCAACGGATGTCGTTGTCGGCGCCGTAGCGAGACTTCGCCGCCTTCTGGATGGCATCCTCCATCGCCTCAATCACGATTTTGCGATCGATCGACTTTTCGCGGGCCACCGCATCCGCGATCTGCAAAAGCTCGAGGCGATTGGCGCTAATTCCTGCAACGCCCATAGCTAGTCTTCCTCCACTTCGAAAGCGCCCGCATCCGACCCATCGCCGGCAGCGGACATTCCTTCTCTCTTCGACCGGGCCAAAGCCTCCCGGATCAAGTCGTCCGTCAGGATCAAGCGAGCCTCACTCACCAGCGCGGCCGGAAATCCCAGCGAAACGCGGCCAACCTGATCAAGCTCGGCCTCCAGTCTTACCTCGCCGTTCTCGACACCTTCGAGACGGCCACGAAATCTTCTTCGCCCATCGACCGGCTCTTTAAGCTCGATCTTCGCCTCATGACCCGACCACGTCTCGAAATCGGAAACACGAACCAGTGGCCGGTCGATCCCCGGCGACGAGATCTCGAGCCGATAGCTCTCCGAAATGACATCGTTCGCATCCAGCATCGGCGAAAGCTGACGCGAAATGGCTTCGCAGTCGTCGATGGAGATTGTTCCATCAGGACGCTCTGCCATGATTTGTACCGTCATTCCCTCGCGGCCTGAAACCATCACCCGGACCAACCGGAACCCCATGGCCGGCAATACGGGCTCAACAAGCGAAGCAATAGACGCAGCCAGGCCCGTTTCATGAAAAAAGCGGTCCTCAGTTGTGTCGGCCTGCGACTCACCAACGGTCTGCTGCTGCATTCCAGCGTTCATTCCGTATTTCAATCGCCACGATGCCCGCGGTTTCAAAACAAAAAGAGCGGACCCCGCGGGGCCCACTCTCAAGAGTTGAGATGATCATGAGCAGTTCGAATTCTACGCGAAGTGGCACGTCTGCGCAAGTCCGGTTCCCCTAAAATCAGCATCACCTACGTTGAAACCGAAAGAAATACGGCATTCGCCCTTCACGGAGAGCCTTGGCTTCATAGCGTGTCCGCGGCCAATCATCAGGCCGGACACGCCAATCCTCCGGAGACGTCACAAGCCAGCAAAACCGAGGATCGCCAATAGCCGCCAAAAGGAGCGTTCGCGCGTAATCGCCAACATCGGTGGCAACCCGAAGCTCGGCCCCAGGCTTCATCACCCGTGCCAGTAGATCGAGCGTCGCGGAAGAAACCAGCCTTCGTTTGACATGCCGCTTCTTTGGCCACGGATCAGGAAACAGAATAAACACCCGGCTCAAAGAGTTATCGGGAATAAGGCGCAGGAGCTGGCGCGCATCGTTCGGATAGACCCGGATATTGGTGAGCGCTTTGTCCTCAATTGCAGTGAGGGCCTTCACGACACCGTCCTCGAACGGCTCGCACCCAATGATCGAAACATTGGGGTTGTGCTCGGCTTGCCAAAGCAAATGCTCACCCCCACCGAAACCGATCTCTAACCAGACGGATTGCGCCTTTTCCGCCAAGGCGCCTCCGCCGAGACGGCCGGGATCTATGGCGAACTTGGGCAGCACCTCCGCCAACAATCGCCGCTGCCGCGCGGAGAGTTTCCGCCCGCGCTTACGGCCGAATGAGCGCAGGTCCCGATCGGCATATGGCGTTTCGGACATCATGGCGACGAGACAACCCATGCAAATGTTACAAATACGGCCGCGGGAAAACCGCGGCCGCAAAGGTAACGGGTTCAAATAAGTCCGGTGGCGTCAGACCGCACCCTTAATCTTATCGGCAAGGTCCGTCCGTTCCCAGGAGAAGCCGCCCTCATCATCGGGCTTCCGGCCGAAATGACCGTAGGCAGCGGTCCGTGCAAAGATGGGCTTGTTGAGGTCGAGCTGCGTGCGAATACCGCGCGGCGTGAGATCCATCGCGCCCGCCAGCGCCGCCTCGATGTTCGCTTCTTCCACCTGGCCCGTGCCGTGCGTATCGACATAAATCGACAACGGCTTTGCCACCCCGATAGCATACGCGAGCTGAATGGTGCAGCGCTCAGCAAGGCCGGCCGCGACAACGTTTTTTGCCAGATACCGCGAGGCATACGCAGCGGAACGATCCACTTTCGTCGGATCCTTCCCGGAGAACGCGCCACCGCCATGCGGCGCCGCACCGCCATAGGTGTCGACAATGATCTTACGGCCCGTAAGCCCGCAGTCGCCATCAGGCCCACCGATGAAGAATTTACCCGTCGGGTTGATGTGCCAAGCCGTCTCGTTGGTGATCCAGCCCTCCGGAATGGCCTTTCGAACATAAGGTTCGATGATATCGCGGACCTGCCCCGACGTCAGATCCTCAACGATATGCTGGTGCGAAACCACGATTGCCGTAACGCCGATAGGCTTGCCGTTTTCATAGCGCACGGTGACCTGGCTCTTGCTGTCCGGTCCGAGCTTTGCAGCATCGCCCTCTTTTGCCTTACGCGCCCGCGCGAGGTCTTCGAGAATCTTGTGCGAATAATAGATGGGCGCAGGCATCAGCTCAGGCGTTTCTCGGCAAGCATAGCCGAACATAATGCCCTGGTCGCCCGCGCCTTCTTCCTGATTGGTCGGCTGCTTGGCGTCGACACCAGCTGCGATATCTGCGGACTGCCCATGCAGAAGAACCTCAATGTTGGCGTTGGCCCAATGGAACCCGTCCTGCTCGTAGCCAATGTCGCGAATGGCATTCCGGGTCAGCTCCTGGATGGACGCCACCGTCACCGCAGTCGGTCCACGATACTCACCCGCAATGATGACTCGGTTGGTCGTGGCCATCGTTTCGCAGGCCGCTCGGATTTGCCAGGGGTCAATCCCTTCGTTGGCACCTTCCCGATAAAATGCGTCCACCACTTCGTCCGATATCCGGTCACACACCTTGTCGGGATGACCCTCGGAAACGCTCTCGCTGGTGAACAAAAAAGATTTTCGTGCCACGTCTGGCTCCCTTCAGGATTTCTCTGGCGGAGGAAAAAGTCGCGGGTTTCTTGCAGTCTTTCGCGAGCCGGTCAAGTTTGCGGCCCCCGACAAACAGGGCCGACAGCCCAGAACCCGCTGCAACACCTTTGATATTTCCTGGCGATGCGGCTATCGGCCCGAGTTCTGATCGTCCTCGCCGGCCATCGATTTTACGAGGTCGACAATGGAGCGCCGAACCTTTGCATCCGCGATACGAACGAACGCTTTGTTGAGCTCCAACCCCTCGCGGCTTCCGAGGAAATCGAACACATAGCTTTCCCCGGGCTGCTCGGCAAAACCTGACACAGCAGATGGCTCCGTCGTCGGCGCTTCCTCATAAAAGAACTGAACGGGCACGCCGAGCACGCGCGATAACTCGTGCAATCGCCCGGCGCCGATCCGATTGACGCCCTTTTCGTATTTCTGCACTTGCTGGAAGGTCAGTCCCAGCTGCTCACCGAGCTTCTCTTGGCTCATACCAAGCAGCATACGCCTCAAACGCACGCGGCTCCCCACGTGCACATCCATCGAATTTGCACGGCGTGCATTTTTGTCATCGCCGCTGTGAGCCACTCGTGCTTCGTCGTGCTTCGCCATCTTGGCTGAATGCCTGTCCCAACTCTGATACGTTTCAATTGCTAGATGTAGAAGTAAGCAGACGTCAACTACTAGTCAATTTCTCTGTCGAACAAGACATTTTCTCTAGTTTTGGTTGATTTTTGCGGCAGAATTCCGCTGTTCCTTCACCCTTTGATTGTATTTCGGCGCACGTGGACGGCGATCACTAAGGTCAATACGACGACCGCCAGACCGAACGGAAGATCCCCAAATCGCGCATAAAACGTCGCCGCGCGCGCACCCGGCAGCTTGATATCAAGAACGCCGCGCATGTTCATGCCAAGCGACTTGAGTGTCCGGCCGTTGGCATCGACCACGGCCGAAATGCCGTTGTTCGCAGCCCTGAGCAGAGGCAGCCCCTCCTCGGCGGCACGCACGCGAGCTTGATGGAAATGCTGGTGCGGTCCCGTCGTATTACCGAACCAACCGTCGTTCGTCACATTGATGATCACACCGGGCCGCTCAGCACCTTGCACCACGGCACCACCAAAGATGGCCTCATAGCAAATCAGAACAACGGCAGGCGGCATGCGACCTGTTTTGATGAGCGGCCTGGGTTCAATACCCCTGGAAAATCCACCGCGCAACTTCGTGAGCTGGCGCAACCCAATGGCCTCAAGCCAAGTCTGAGCAGGAAGAAACTCACCAAACGGCACAAGGTGGATTTTGTCATAGAGGGCCGCGAGTCCACCGCCCGAACCGAATGCAAAGAAACTATTGTACACCCGCAGAGGTTTCTCCGGGCCCGAAGCCACCGCGCTTGGTTTCGCAATCCTGAGTCCCCCGGCGTAGAGGTATGTGTTCCGCCCAATAAGCGTGCCGATCGTGTCGAGCGCCTCCGAATGCTCAAGCGGGCGAAACGGCATGGCGGCCTCTGGCCAGATGAGATGCGTGACGGCATCAAGTCCGACATCCTCGCCCGCTTCATTCGTACGCGACAGAGCCAGATGAAGGTCAAAAATTTCGCGTTGCTTTTCGGGCAGCCATTTCTCCCGCTGCGGCACGCTCGGCTGTACAATTCGTATCTTTACCCCATCCACCGACGGTGGCGGCGGCTCGGCCAAACGCATGGCGCCAAAGAGGTAAAGGGCGCCGATGACCATTAGGGAGCCGGCACCGGCGCGCAGGAACGGCGCCAGCGCCGCTTGCCCGCCAAGCTTATCCGCGCCGAAAACAAGCGGTGCAGCGAACACGGGAACAGTCAACAACGTCAGCCCGTAAACACCAACCAGCGACGCCGATTGCATCATCGCATCCGACCCCGTCAGCGCGTAGCCAAGCGTGTTCCAAGGAAACCCCGTTAGCACGTGCCCGCGCGCCCACTCCGACAAACCAAGGCCAACCGCCAGAACAAAGACGCGCGACATATCCTGCCGCCAAACCGCTGCAGAACCCGCCGTGGCCATCGCGAAAAAGACGGCAAGTCCCGCCGGTAACAACGTCACCGCGAACGGCAACGCCCACGCAAATTTTTCGGCTTCGACCAAAAACGCCTCGCCGACCCAAAAAAGGCCACCGGCGAAAAAACCAAAACCCCACCACCAACCATCCCAGAAAGCTGTGCGGAACCGGTCATTCCCGCTTTTCGGTTCGCCGGCCACAGCCCCGTCGATCAGCCAAACCAGAATAGGAAGCGTGAAGAACAGCACCGGCCATAGAAAAAAGGGCGCAAACGCCAGTACCGAGACGAGCCCGGCACCAAACGCGAGACCCCGGCGCCACCACCCAGAAACATGCTCGACGTAATCTCGCGCACCCGAGAGATGGCGAATTACGGCCATGGTCCCGGCGTCCGCATGAAGTCGGTTACGCTCCACAGAGACCGTCCTCAAGTCTTGGAATTCGATGCAGCAGGAACTGGTACTGGCGACGATGACTTGGCCGGGTGGATCTTGAGCTTCTTTATGCGCCGAGGATCAGCATCGAGCACCTCAAACTCGACACCGGACGGATGCCGGATAAGCTCCCCGCGCACCGGGATGCGCCCGGCAAGCCCGTAGACCAATCCACCCAACGTATCGACCTCGTCTTCCTCTTCCGGCTTCAGAAGCTTCACCTCGAGCCGCTCCTCCACCTCGTCAACAGGCGTCCGCGCCAACGCGACAAGCCCGATCTTGGGATCGGCATAGATCAACGCGTCCTCATCCTCATCATGCTCGTCTTCGATGTCGCCGACGATCTGCTCGACCAGGTCCTCGATGGTCACGAGACCGTCAGTCCCGCCATATTCGTCGACGACAAGCGCCATATGCACCCGTGTCGATTGCATCTTGATCAGCAGGTTCATCGCCGGCATCGAAGGCGGCGCGTAGAGAACGGGACGGCGAACCTTTGCAACTGTAATCGGCCGGGACAAATCGAGTTTCGAAAGATCAGGCTTCGCGAGCTGCTCCCGGCCTTTGCCTTCCTTTGGCTTCCCGCCGCGCTGACCGGACGCCTCCGCCGTCAGCCAGCCAAATAAATCCTTAATGTGGATCATTCCGCGCGGATCATCGAGCGTGTCATGGAATACGGGAATACGTGAGACACCAGCTTGTTCGAATAACAGGACCAGTTGATGCAGCGACTCGCTCTCGTCTATCGCGGTAATATCGGCACGCGGCACCATAATATCGTCAACGCGGCTGGCACCGAAGCGCAGGAGACGCAACAGCATCTCCCGCTCTTCATTGGAAAACGACGCCTCGGTCGCCGTTTGGTCCTTTAAGGCGGTCTCAAGTGTATCGCGAAGCGTCTGTTGATCTTGAAGGCCCAGACGCGTTTGCAGCGCGGTGAGCCATGTCTTGAGCCCCGCACCCAGCCCATCTGGGTCATCCGTGTCTTTGTCTGCGGCGTCCTTCATGGCGTTCTCACTCATCCCAGCCTCTCCCGTAAAGGCGCCGCCCCCGCCTCACGCGCGTAAGGATTGGCAATTCCGAGAGTGGCAAGTATCTCCGTCTCGAGACCTTCCATCTCTGCAGCTTTGGTTTCACTGTCATGCTCGAGCCCAAGTAGGTGTAGCAGTCCGTGCACTACGAGGTGCTGCAAATGGTGACGCGGCAGAATGCCGAATTGCGCCGCCTCCTGAATGAGCGTTTCGGCGGCCAGCACAACATCACCCAGCAGCCGCGGTGTGCATTCAAAATGCACCGTATTCCCCGCCGGAAATGAAAGGACGTTTGTTGGCTTATCCATATGTCGATACGTGCGATTAAGGAGCTTGACCGCCGCGTCATCGCTTAAGGCAATGCAAACCGACGCCGCATCACTGGCTTCAAAACGGGAGTGCCGCGCTACCGCTTGGCTTGCTGCAACCACAGAAGCCTCGACATCATCAATCGCAGACCAATCAGCACATTCAACGACAACATCCACGTCAAGCCACGAGTTTTCCGGCGCGTGCGGCGTATGTCCTCTCGCCATGTTGGGCGCTCGCCCCATATCAATCCTTCTTCGCGGCTGCCGCGTCGTAGGCTGCAACAATGCGCGCAACCAAATCACGGCGCACCACGTCAGCACCGGTAAAGTGAATCGCTTCCACGCCCTCAACACCGGAGAGCAACTCCACCGCCTCGTTCAGTCCGGACTTCATTCCAAATGGAAGATCGATCTGCGTCGGGTCGCCGGTCACGACCATCTTGGATCCCTCGCCCAGTCGCGTCAGGAACATTTTCATCTGCATGCCGGTTGTATTCTGCGCCTCATCGAGAATGACGAAGGCGTTCGCCAGCGTGCGCCCGCGCATAAAGGCCAGCGGCGCAATCTCGATGACTCCGTGCTCCAGATCACGCTCCACCTTCTCGGGCGGCAGCACATCGTAGAGCGCGTCGTAAAGCGGACGCAGATAAGGGTCGACCTTCTCGCGCATATCGCCGGGCAAGAAGCCGAGACGCTCACCGGCCTCGACGGCCGGACGCGAAAGAATGATCCGCTCGACAATGCCGCGTTCGAGGCACTGCGCCGCATAGGCGACGGCAAGATAGGTCTTGCCCGTACCGGCTGGCCCGACGCCGAACACCATGTCGCACACCTCGAGAGCACGCATATAGGCGCTCTGCATCGGCGTTCGCGCTTTGACCACACGGCGCCGCGTCGCAATTTGAGCCTGCCCATCCCCCGCCTCAGTCTCCTGCCGAGCGTGCCGGATCAGACCGTCGAAATCGCCAGCCCCAATCTGATCGCCCCTGCCGATGCGGGCATACAGCGTCTCCAGCACCTCGCGCGCGATCTCGCAGGCGGTTTCCGAACCTGTCAGAATGACGACATTACCGTGGGCGTGAGCTTCAATGCCGAGGCGATCCTCGACCAACGCCAGATGGCTATCGTACTCGCCAAGCAATTCCGTGAGCTTGCGATTGTCCTCAAACGGGACGATGACGCGCTTATTGGGGGCTTGCGACTTTTGCGTGCGTCCCGCACCGGCGACGGATGAACCGCGTATTCCTGTCAAGCGTTGGTCTCCAAAAGACGAGGTCATCGGAGAATCACTGCGACCTACGCCCGTTATAATAGGGCGTCATGGCCGCAAATCAAAGAATTACCCTCCGGTAGGTTACGTTTATGCGCCGATTATGCCGGGCAAATGACGCCCGCGAGACTGTTTGGACCAGCCCCGGAGATCTCAACCGGTAAAATACGGCCCATCATATCCGCCCCGGCCGCGGCGTGAACCAGCTGAAGATACGGGGAACGCCCCACGAGCTGCCCCGGATGCCGACCCGGTTTTTCGAACAGAACCGGAAGGGTTTTCCCTACACACGAGGTGTTGAAGCTGGCTTGCTGACTGTCAAGCACCTCTTGCAGCCGGAGAAGGCGTTCTGTTTTCACCGCGTCGGAGACCTGATCATCCATGTTGGCAGCTGGCGTACCCGGCCGCGCGCTATACTTGAAAGAAAAGGCCTGAGCAAAACCGGTTTCCGCGACAAGCGCCATCGTCGCCTCGAACTCACCATCCGTCTCGCTGGGAAATCCAACGATGACATCTGTCGAAAGAGCAATATCAGGCCGCGCCTCGCGAATACGCGCAACAAGCCGGCGATATTCGTCCGCCGTATGCTTTCGGTTCATCGCCGCCAGAATGCGGTCGGATCCCGACTGCACAGGCAAATGCAGAAACGGCATCAGCTTCGGCTGATCACGATGAGCCGCAATAAGATCATCCGTCATGTCGCGCGGATGGCTCGTCGTATAGCGTATCCTTTCCAGTTCCTCGATCTCGCTCAATTGGGAGATTAAACTGGCTAGCGTCGCCGGACCCCCATCCGAACCCGCTCCATGATACGCATTGACGTTCTGGCCGAGCAGCGTGATCTCGCGCACACCACGTGCCACAAGCCGGCGCGCCTCCGCCTCCAGATCCGCGACCGGACGCGAATATTCGGCGCCCCGCGTGTATGGCACCACACAAAACGTGCAGAACTTATCGCAACCCTCTTGTACGGTAAGAAACGCCGTCGTTGTTTTCGCCGTGCGCGCTTGTGGCAGAATCGAAAACTTATCCTCCTCGGGAAACTCCGTCTCAACGACGCGGACCTGCCCCGATTGCACACGCGAAATAAGCTCCGGGAGGCGATGATAGCTCTGCGGGCCCACGACAACATCGACGACGGGCGCCCGCGCCGAAATCTCAGCGCCCTCCGCCTGGGCCACACAACCCGCAACCGTCACCACAGTGTCCTTACCGGACTGCCGGCGCTCTTCCTTAACCTGCCGAATGCGACCGAGGTCCGAGTATACTTTTTCAGCCGCCTTCTCCCGAATATGGCACGTGTTGAGAATGACGAGATCGGCATCAGCCAGCGTTTCCGTCTCGGCATACCCGAGCGGCGCAAGGGCTTCCGACATACGCTCGCTGTCATAAACGTTCATCTGGCAGCCGAACGTCTTCACATAGATTTTTTTCGGGCCTGTCACAGCTGCGCCCCGTTTGTTGCGCGGGTTGAACGATCAAACCTATCCACGCCGGCCTACCCATCCCATTAACGAAACGCCGTCCAGGCCCACCCGGCCAGAAAGCTTCGAGAATTGGCTAATGTTGCATTGCGCCATTTCCGTCAATTGTCCAGACCCGGCCGCGCGCCTAGGGTGCAAAACAGGCACGCTAGGTCCACGTGGTGCTTCCCTTCCGGGGCCGCAAAGCCGCCGCCCTGCGGGATCTTTCGCCGGGCCCAGCGATCTCCAAGGCCTCGTGGGATGCGCGTGCGCGAAGAATGCGTACGACTTCACGTCGCACATCATTCTCGCTGCGACGGGCCATCTCTTTACGATTGGCGAAGGCCTCAAGCGGAACCGGCGGACCAATGCGTATTCGAACATCGACCGGCCCCGACTTGAGAAGCTCCCAGGCGTGGCCTTGCATTTCCATGTCACCATACCACCCGGTCAAGGGCCGGTCGGCCCGGCCAAGCGGTACGCCGTGCAGATGTGTGTAAACAAGCGAGAGTGTCTGCACGACAGCGTCAGGCGCGGTATCCAGACGTTTTGCCGACGGACTGACGGCGCCGAAGAGCGACGTCATAAAGGGAAGCACACGATTGCCGTCACTCGACGTCCCTTCGGCAAAGAGCACGATCGTATCGCCCACGTTCAGACGCCGCATAATTTCGCTTGCCGTGTCCCCCACCGCCGCGCGACGCTCACGGTCGACAAAGACCGTACGCTGCAGTCGCGCCAGTGAAGATACGAACGGCCAGCGCCCCACCTCTTTTTTGGCAACAAACGACACCGGGGCGACGGCCGACAACACCGGGATATCGAGCCATGACGTGTGATTGGAGACCAGCAGCACCGGCCGGTCACACACAACCTCGCCTTCGATGTGTAACCGCACACCCATCAATCGGCACACTTGGCGATGGTACCAGTGCGGAAAGCGGCGCGCCCCCGCCGGCCAAGCGTGCACCAAAACGGCCTGCACCGGCATGAGCGGAACGGTCAACGCCATGAAGCCCGAAAGGATAGCTCCGGCCCGCAATCGACTCATAACCCTGTCATCCCAAGGCGTACAAACGGGCGAGTTTCGGAATGCCCCAGACCCCTCGCTTATAAGAGCGGCCGCCGCGCCGGTGCAAGCGCCGCAAACGGGCATGGCGGCTAGATCAGCCTGACCCCGCACGTCGCCCGTGACGGATTGCCCCAATTAGAAGAATGTAGAGCAATGTGGCATTGAGCAGATGCCACAGGAAATGTGTTCCCACGGGATGTCCCGCAAGCCGCGCAACACCACACACTTCGAAATCGAAGGTCCGAAACGTCATCGACAGAGCGAAGACGAGAGCCGCCGCAGCAAAATACGTCCAGACAAGGTGGCGCTTCGCGGCAAACACCACGGCAAGGAGCACAAGAGCGATAAAGGCCGGAACGTAGCCAACGGTGCCGTTGAGGCAGCTCCCGCGCGTTGCATTCGTGATCGGCAAAAACGGCGCCGCACAGGTCATGTCGCCCGCAACCTTGAGTGCCCAAAGGAAAATGCCGAGACAAATCAACGTCACCACCCAGGATGCACCGAGATATCGCCGCAACGCGTAGGCAAGATACGAAACCATAAAAACCCCTATCGGACCCGTATCAGAGAATGAAGCCCAACGCGTCGCAAAGGTATGAAAGAGAAAACTCCCCATACCCATGGCCGCCACCAACGCGATAAGGAGCGCTTCCACGACGCCACGCTCGTTGGATGGGATGCGAATATAAGCGTGCGTAGCCAGCGCCGCCGCGACAAGGAAGGCCGCATTGGAAAGCGCATTAATGGGTTCGGCCCAAAAGGACGGATCGCTTGCCCGTTCGCAGTAGTGGTAAAGCTTTTCGTATGGATCCATGCCGTTCCCTTGACGCCGCCTCGCAGGGCGTTTCCACTTCTTTGTCCCTCTCTAACCATCCAGCATTGAGAGCGGGGGCCCAGCCAGCTGTTCCGTAGGGAACAGCAAGACATGAAGGATCGGTAAGCCTTCCAGCCGGACCGGCGACGGAAATCAGATTCTCAAACTAGAGTAGGCGTGCGAGAACAAAGTCACGTCACCATTCCTGATGCGAGCAATGCATGAGGGGAACTTGCTGCGAGCGATAGCAAGTTCATTGTTGCGCGTGCTTTGGTTTGTATTGGGATGCCGACGGCGCAGCCCTCTTCATCAACGACAACAGCTCTCCGGGACTCTCTATGTCGATGGTATGGGGGTACTTGGGATCGCTTGACCCTCGAATCTCTGAGCGAATATTTCCTTCCCAATCAAGGAAGATTGTCCGCGGCACATACGTGCCGTCGGGCGCAAAGGCGCCGTTGGCGACCTTGTCCTTATCCGCATCAATAAGGATCATGACGAATGACTTGGAGGCTTCGATAATCGCAGGATCTCTAAAGACTTTACGATAGCGCGCACACGACGTGCACCACGGTGCATGAAAAACCATGATGACCGGCTTTTGCGATTTGGTTGCTTCCCGGATGCCCGAACCGATATCCCGCCAATTGATGGCCGGCGCGTTCCAATCTGAGGCATATTCAGGCGAGCGCGCAACGGCGGAATATGCAACGGCCACAAAGCCTATCAGGGGAACCACAACACTCAATACGCGTCTCATAGGTCTTCTTCCCATTATCAAACGCTCGGTCCCTTGTGTTGCAAAACTCCGCCCGCGTCGCAATAGCCGTTTCGCCGCGCGCCGCGCCCGAGCATGAATTGTGTCGCGAATTCGCCCTTTACCAATAAGAAAATGCCGGCGCCCATCGTGCGCGCCGGCATTCATTTTTCCCGTACACGTAGGTCGCAGTTAGAAACTCAGGTAGATACCGAAGTGCGGACGACGCCGATACCACCTGCGATATCCGTAATAAGGATAGTAGGAGTAATACCGCCGATAATAGTACGGCCGGTATGAATAGTAGCGCGGACGATACCTGTACCTATGGCGCCGATAACGGCGATATCGATAACCACGACGACGACGCCACTTCCTCCGCCATTTCCGGTGCACCTGCACGACAGGTGCATCTGAAACATTGCTGGTCTTGGCCGCAGCCCCTGCTGCCCCAACGGGCGCTGCATTTGCAGGACTTACGGCTAACAGGGCCCCGGCCAATGCCGATGCCGCAATAGCCACAGTCAGTCGCATAGGATCCTCCTCGATAAACTCCTCTCGACGGCGCGCCCCGGCCCGTCAAAATCTATACCACATCAGCCAACATGTGGGATTTATTTTTTGTTTTGATTCACGAAGACAATTTTGCCCACATGTCCGAAGTCGCATCGCAAAAACCAACTGCGATGAAAGGTCAACCATATACTGACCAATGCAGCGGATTCGACCGGAAAGATCCGGTTTCGGCGCACCTCATGTAAATCTCGCACGCGCACAATTCGCTGCCATGATCTATGACAAATCGCCAAAAGTGCACCAATCAGATACGGATAAACCCCCGCAAGAGTTTCAGGGGATGGAACGGCTTAGGCTAATGCTCGCGCGTTGTTTTTCCCGCCAAATCCTGCCCCGCATCCCGTGAAAGCCGGCGCATTTTCATAACCGACAAGCTTGAGATGGCCGCCACGACCAAGAGTGCAATCAAAAAATCAGAAGGTTGCGGATTGGCCGTTCCGTGCCATCGCTGCGCCAGTTCTAGAGCGACGGCACCCATTGCCACCCCGAAGCTCAACGAGACCTGTTGGGCGACGCTCGCAAAGCTGTTCGCAACAGAAAGCATCTCAGCTCGCAAATCCGCATACGAAATGGCATGCAGGCTAGTGAACTGAAGCGAACGCGACAGTCCCGCCAAGAGAAGCAGTAGTGAGATTGCGACATGCGGCGTCCCCGGCCCCACCAGCGCAATCGAACCGATCAGTGCTGAGGCCGCCAAGCCATTGAATACGAGCACTTTGCGAAAACCCGCGTACGCCAGAATTCGGGGTGCAAAGAACTTCATGATCAACGCCCCCAGCGCGCTTGCGAATGTGATCAACCCGGACGCGAACGCCGTGAG
Organism: Hyphomicrobium sp.; assembly: GCA_965222835.1. Taxonomy (GTDB): domain Bacteria; phylum Pseudomonadota; class Alphaproteobacteria; order Rhizobiales; family Hyphomicrobiaceae; genus CBDCUQ01. The sequence goes on along the minus strand of CBDCUQ010000004.1, from coordinate 19,168 downwards.
ACCAAAACCCACCTGAAGCATCAGCGGAATGAGGAACGCACTGGCGCCGACACCCATGCGAAAGAGCGCACCCCCAGTCACCCCGGCATCGAATGAGCGAATTGACAGAAGTCTGAGGTCGAGCAAGGGCCGGTCAGCCCGCTTGGCGTGGCGAACATACAAAAGAAATGCGGTTGCGCCGGTTGCAAAAATTGCCGCCGCTATCGCGGCCGGCATCACATGTCGGCCGAACGATGCCGCGCCAAGGATGAGCCCTGGTAACGCGATCGCACAAAGCACAAGGCCTTTGACGTCGAGTGGAACCGGCTCCTGCACCTCGTCCTTGAAATAAAGCGTTGCCAAAACAATTCCGAGACAGCCGATGGGAATATTGACAAAAAAGATCCAGCGCCAATCGACATACGTGGCAAGAAACCCGCCGAGCGGAGGCCCAATCACTGGCCCCATCAAAGACGGAATGGTCAGGGTCGCAAGCGCAGCAACGAGTTGATCCTTCGGCACCCCGCGAACGATGACAAGGCGCCCCACGGGCGTCATGAGGGCGCCGCCCAGCCCCTGCACAAACCGCCACATAACAAAGCCAGCAAGGCTCTCCGAAAAAGCGCATCCAATCGAGGCCGTAAGAAAAACGGCGAGCGCGAGACGAAAAGTCGTACGGGCACCGTGTCTGTCCGCGATCCAGCCGCTCACCGGTACAAGAATGGCAAAGCCAACCAAGTAGGACGTGACGGCCAATTTAAGGGCAATGGGATCAACGCCGAGGTCCCCGGCAATCACCGGCAAGGCCGTCGCAATAACCGTCGAATCCATCGTCTCCATAAAAAGAGCCGTGGCCACGACAAGCGGAACGATGCGGGTCGAAGCTTCAGGTAAAGGAATGGAGACCTCCGGTAAGGGATGAAATCTTGCGCCGAGTTCGGTCACACAAGGCCATACTTAAGAGAGCCCAGCCAAACCCGATACCCCCTTCCTCGGTACATGATCCACCAGAAGAGCCCCAGCCCGGGGTTGGTGACCTGCAAAGACATTGACCCGGCAGGTCTGATCGGCTTCCTTGGACCCATCAGGCCCCGTCACGGTTTTGGCCGCATTGACGGCCTACGACGCCGGCGCACGACACTCAAAAGAGGGCAGGGACCGATCTCGCGGAGGATTAAGCATGACCAGCCTCAGGATACTAATGATCGCCGTTTTTGCGTTCTCGACATTGACGGCTGGCGCTGCCATGGCCGGCTCCACTTACGGGTGCTTCAAGGTCACTGCTGACCATCTCAACATTCGTGCGCGGCCTTACAGCTCCTCGAAGGTCATTGGCTCGGCCTCGAAGGACGAAATCCTGGAAAAGCGCAAATTGTCGTGTACGCTCCGCGGTTACTGGTGCGCCATTCGAAACAAGGACGGCCTTGAGGGCTACTCTGACGTCGCCTATCTCGACAAAATCGATTGCCCCTAAGCCCAACGCGCCGGCCCAGCCGTGTTCGCCATTTCAAAAATCTTGGGCTTTCTCCTGCAACCCTCAAGCCTTGCAGCCATCGTTCTTGTAACGGGACTTTGGCTCATGCGAAACGCCTCACGTGTACGTACCGGAAAGTGGTTCGCCTGGGCCGGCGCCGCCTACATCATACTTGGTGGAATGCTGCCACTCGGCAATGCTCTCGTTCTTCCACTAGAGCAGCGCTTCTCAGGATTACCGCAACCCCAGCCGGAGGACGGCATCAAGGGTATCATTATTCTCGGCGGCTTCGAGGACGGTTGGGTCAGTGCCGGCCGCGGGCGCCTCGCCGTCAACGAAGCCGCAGAACGCATCACCGAAGGCGCACGCATTGCACGCGAGCTTCCAAAGGCAAAGGTCATCTTCACTGGTGGCTCCGGCACGTTCTTGCGCCCTGGTGCCAAGGCCACCGGACCGGTGGGGGCATTTCTCGAAGCCGTCGGAATTTCACGCGACCGCCTCGTCCTCGAAGGCGCCTCACGCAACACCCACGAAAATGCCCAGTTCACGGCGCGCCTCTTGAAGCCCGCGTCCGACGACCGCTGGCTCCTCGTCACTTCGGCCTACCACATGCCGCGGGCCATGGGCGTCTTTCGCAAAGCGGGCTTCAACGTCACCGCCTACCCAGTCGACTATCGGACACGGGGACCGGAAGACGTCTGGCGCATCTTCGAACGCTACTGGTCGGGTCTGCAGCGCATGGACCTCGCCACCAACGAATGGCTAGGGCTCCTGTACTACTATCTCCGCGGCCGCATCGACACACTGCTGCCGGCTCCCTAAGTAACTCCCTAAGTAAGACGCCACACTTGGCACCCCTTGCCGCCGAGTCGGTGCACGGAAGCCCCGTCGCGGCTTGACGCTGCAACAGCAGTTTGGTCTACCCCGCTCAAGGCCCCGCCCCCGATTCCGAGGCGGCCCCGCCGTGGAGCGCACAGCGAAACACATGACCGGTACTGTCCTCATCGTCGACTTCGGCAGCCAAGTTACTCAGCTCATCGCCCGGCGCGTGCGCGAAGCAGGCGTCTATTGCGAGATCCATCCATTCCAAAATGCCGACGCCGCGTTTGCGAAGCTGAAGCCGGCGGCCGTCATTCTATCGGGCGGACCAGCCTCGGTGATCGACGCTGCAAGCCCGCGCGCGCCGAACGCCGTATTCGAAGCCGGCGTTCCCGTGCTTGGCATTTGCTACGGCCAACAGATAATGGCCGAACAGCTCGGCGGCAAAGTCGAAGGCGGCCACCACCGCGAATTCGGCCGCGCAATGCTTCAAGTGCGCGAAGCAAGCCCGCTATTTGACGGCGTCTGGAACACTGGCGAACGCCACCAGGTCTGGATGAGCCACGGAGACCGTGTCACAGCACTTCCGTCTGGATTTAAGGTCATCGCCGTCAGCGAAAACGCGCCGTTCGCCGCCGTCGCAGACGAAGCGCGCCGCTTTTATGCCGTGCAATTCCACCCCGAAGTCGTACACACACCAGACGGCGCCAGACTCCTTTCGAATTTCGTGCATCGCATCGCCGGCCTCAAGTCCGACTGGACCATGGCCGCCTACCGGCGCGAAATGATCGCCAAAATCCGCGACCAGGTTGGCAAAGGTCGCGTTATCTGCGGATTATCCGGCGGCGTCGACAGTGCCGTGGCAGCCGTTCTCATCCACGAGGCGATCGGTGACCAGCTCACCTGTGTCTTTGTCGACCACGGACTAATGCGTCTCGCCGAAGCCGAAGAGGTCGTGGAGCTCTTTCGCGGTCATTACAATATTCCGCTCGTGCATGTGGACGCCGCCGAACAGTTCCTGGCAGCGCTTGCGGGCGTCAGCGATCCGGAAACCAAACGCAAAACCATCGGCAAACATTTCATCGACGTGTTTGAGGCCGAAGCCAAAAAGATCGGCGGCGCAGAGTTCCTGGCCCAGGGCACGCTCTACCCCGACGTCATCGAAAGCGTATCCTTCACGGGTGGTCCGTCCGTCACCATCAAGTCGCACCACAATGTCGGTGGATTGCCCGAACGCATGAATATGAAGCTTGTGGAGCCGCTGCGCGAACTCTTCAAGGACGAAGTCCGTGCCTTGGGGCGCGAGCTCGGATTGCCAGACGGCTTTGTCGGACGCCATCCGTTTCCAGGGCCGGGGCTCGCCATCCGCATCCCCGGGGAAATCACGCACGAGAAACTCGACATCCTGCGCAAGGCCGATGCGATATACCTTGACGAGATCCGGAAGGCTGGCCTTTACGACGCCATCTGGCAGGCCTTCGCCGTCCTCTTGCCTGTACGCACCGTCGGCGTTATGGGCGACGGGCGCACTTACGATCACGTCCTGGGACTACGCGCCGTCACCTCGGTCGATGGCATGACCGCTGACTTTTTCCCCTTTGACATGGGATTCCTCGGCCGCGTGGCGAACCGCATCATCAATGAGGTGCGCGGCGTCAACCGCGTCGTCTATGACGTGACGAGCAAGCCGCCAGGTACGATCGAGTGGGAATAGGAGGGGGCCACGCCCTTAGCCCCACTCCTCTTCCACCGCACAGGTCTATTCGACCAAGCGGACCTCTCCAGCCAGGCGCGCCGTAATTTCATTGAACGAAACCATCAGCTGCGAATTGGTGGAGGCGTCGTAAAAGTCGTTTTCCGAGCTGGCACAATGGATCAACGGATCCTTGGCGGCCTGAGTCGTAAGGTCAAACCCGATTGTCACAACCGTTATGCCGTCAGCCTTCGCATTGTCGCATAAGTCCTCAAGGTTGACCTCGGCTGCGGCAGATGAGCTCGAGCCGCCTGGCCCATTGCCGCTGACCGATTGCCGCCCGTCACTCAGCAGAACGATGACCTTTTGCACTTCGTCGTCCGTGTAGGGAGCCCCTTCATCAAAGGGAAGATTGGGCGAAATCACATGCCATCCCATCTCAAACCCCAGCGCAATATGCGTTCCGGAGTGTGGGGTCATAGCTTGTAGCTGTGAGAGGATGGCAGCGCTATCCTCGGTCAGCGCCTTCACGACAAGATCGCGATTGGTATAGTTGTGGCACGGGGCGACTCCAGTCCCTCCGTTGTCCTCCGGCGCTCGCGAGACCCATTTGGTCTCGTCCGCATTGATCACCGGCGTCGAAGTTTCGGTATTATACGGATACTCCCGATCCTTCGTGCAATTGGTCCACGTCCCGCCCGCCGGCTGCCCCACAACGTAATCGGAAGGCAATGTGGCGTAGACTTCTCTCGCAAAGGGCACCAGGCCGAATTTATGCCCGGTATTGTTGACGTCCAGACTCAGCTCCTCCACCAACGCGATAGCCGCATCACGCATCGCCTGATACTTACCCTTGCTGTTCATTGAACTGGAATAGTCCAAGACAAGAACGATTTCGAGCTTCAGTGGCTTCTTGATGAAGGCAGTAGACGTCGCGCCCGCCTCTAATTCTGGGCGGCCGAACAGACCGAGAAAGTACGTTTTGACAGAGTGGCTGTAGGTCACAGTCACCTGCTGATCGACGATGGTGATCGTGGGATCACCTGCATTGGTGATTCCCCTAAGATCCTTGTAATTCGCGGCGAAGGTTGCTTTTCCCATCGCGATCGCTTCAGCGTCGGTGTAGTCCCCCGCCGACTTCAGGCTCGCAACAGCAAGCGCCGCCGCGTCTGCAGAGACCTGCTCTACATTCTCTTCCCGCTTCATGCGGCTGTAGTCTACAGCAAGCGCGATGATGCCGAGCATCGGCACAAGCAGCAAAGCGTAAAGGACGGCCGTTACTCCTGACTGATTTCGCTTGAAATCAGAGACTAGGCTCATTCTTGTGAATCGACCGGTCATGGGGGGCGCTCCGCATTTGGGAAATCTCGTCGCGCACAATCTAAATCTTGAACAAGTAAAAACGCGTAAAGATAGGTAGGGAAACTGAGTAAGTTAAGAATAGGCTTTCTACGCGCCTAGTGAATCCATTCAATTCGAAACAACTTTCTCAAGACTTTGCACATTAAGAGCCAATTGCGGTGAGCGACTAGGTAGCAAGACCACTCCTCTGCACGCGAAACCGATCCGTTCCGCTAGTGGGTCAAGCGCACCTCGCCCGCCAACCGCGCCGTAATCTCGTTAAACGAGGCAGCCAGCTGCGTGTTATCCGCCGCGTCGTAGAAGTCATCTTCCGAGCTAGCGCAGTAGATCAGCGGATCTTTGGCGGCCTGAGTCGCAAGGTCAAAACCAATCGTAACGATGGTGATGCCCTGGGCCTTCGCGCTGTCGCACACGACCTCAAGATTGTCTTGAGCATGTCCCACTGAATTCGCACCACCCGGCCCGTTGCCACCCGCTGTCTGCACGCCGTCACTGAGCAAGACAACAACCTTGTGCACCTCATCATCCGTATAGGGCGCGCCCTCATCGAATGGGAGATTTGGAGAAAGCACATGCCAACCCATTTCCATCCCCAACGCAATATGCGTCCAGCTGTAAGGAGTCATACTGTTGAGTTGTGAAATGACTGGGTTCTTATCCTCGGTCAGCGGCAAGACAACGAGATCACGCGATGTGTAGTTGTGGCAAGGTGCCGATCCGGTTCCGTTGTTGTCCTCCGGGGCATCCGAAATCCACTTCGTTTCATTGTCACTGATGAGTGGCGTCGAATCCTCGGTGTTGTATGGATACTGCCGGTCCCGCGTACAATTAGTCCATGTACCCCCTGCCGGTTGCCCAACAACATAGTCGGAGGGCAATGTCGCGTAAACATGCTTCGAAAACGGCACGAGCGCGAACTTATTGCCCGCATTGTTAACCTCAAGGCTCAGCTCCTCGACCAAGTCGATAGCCGCATCACGCATCGCCTGATACTTGCCGTTGCTGTTCATCGAGCCCGAATAGTCAAGCACCAGCACGACCTCGAGCTTCAAGGGCTTCTTGATGAAGGCAACGGAGGTCACCCCAACCTCCATGTGGGGACGGCCGAAAAGACCCAAGAAGTATGTTCCGAGCGAACGCTTGTACGAAACCGTCACGGTTTGTTCGACGATGGTGATTGTGGGCTCACCAGCCATAGCTCCGCGCCCCAACTCCTCATAATTCGCTTTGAAGGTGACTTTTCCCGCCGCAATCGCCTGTGCATCGGTAACGTTGGAATCTCCCGACTTCAGGCTGGCAGTAGCGAGCGATGCGGCGTCCGCAGAGACCTGCTCGACATTCTCCTCACGCTTCAGGCGGCTGTAGTCGATAGCAAGGGCAATGATGCCAAGCATCGGCGCAAGAAGCAAAGCGTAAAGGATCGCCGTTGCACCCGATCGGTCACTTCTCAACTCCGAAAGTATCGACGCTTTCTGACTGCAGATAATCATCAGGGGGGCGCTCACATCGCAAGAGTCTCAACTCAGTTGCGCACCATTAAACTCTTATAAGCATTAAGATCTGCAAAGAATGTCAGCTAAATAAAACAATCAGAAGTCAAGCTTTCAAAGCCACAAACTTTTCCGTTAAATTCGAAACAAATTTCTCAAGAAACAGTACAGTATCCGTCGTGAGATAAGACAAGGCCTAGTCTTGGCACATGCCGAACAAGTACCGCCAGAATGTCGGCCAGTGGATGCGGCGACCAACGTAAGAAGCTGACTTCGTGTTTCGCCAATTCTCGATATACTGGTAGCGCTCGGCCGCGCGCGCTTGCTCTTCCGTTTCGTAGCGAAACATCTCGGAGCCGCCGTCATTCCAGCGCACTTTGACGCCGTGATAGAGCACACCTTTCATGCGATCGTTCTCACGTAGAAATCCATGTAGCTGAGATCGCGATCCTCTTCTTCGCTCCAAACAGCCGCCATAAAATCACCCCAGGCCCGGTAGGTCATTTGAAAGTACCGGCCGTCGGAGAAGACAGGCGTCACACCATCGTATTGATGCTGTTCGCCGGTGACTTTGATGCGATTCTCGATAGCAGATTGTCTTGCCGCTTCTAGGTAGGGGTGCACCTTTTCATTGAAGGCATCGAGATAGTCCTGCCAGCGCATTCCATTCTCGAAGAACCCGCCCCACCAGCCGATTGCGGCCGTCCCCGCGGGGATATCGGCTTCATCCCAACTTATCACCGTGATCACTGGCACTGGCAAAACCCAAGACGTTGCCGGCAACTCCTACGGGCCACAGGCGCACACGCTGGTCAATAACACAGGCCGCATTGATGCGAAGGACGGCGGCGATTAGGACAATCTTTTCTGCTCACCCTGCGGCTTTCTGGGCCGTGGCCAGGGCCGCATGCGCCTCCTCAGCCCGCTCAAAAATATGCGGCTGCAACCCCCGTTTCGACAAGGCCTCGCGCATTTTCACGCGCATAAACGTACTGGTCGAATAGCGCGTCGTCGTCGCGTAATGATGCTCCAGCATGTACTCGATCATCTCCGCATAGCGGTCATAGAGATCCTCGGCTATCCGGCAGCCATCGTGGTTCACAACCGCGTTGACGCGCCGGCCTGCTTTCTCACAGGCATCCACCAGAACCTTCTGCAGATCGTCGACATCGCTCCTCTTTCGCACACTCCAACCTTCAAGATTAAGGAACAGAATATTGCGTTCGGGATCGTAGCTGACGCGTTCTGACAACTTGAGATTCATCAGCTCGTCCATCAGCTCCATAGGCTCATCCAAAAAGATCCGGGCATCCATCGGCATCGGTTTGGTTATGATGGGTTTGAAGTCCATATGCGGGAGAATATCGCGCTCGATATCAATACCCGGTGCCACCTCGATTAGATCGAGTCCATCCGGCGTGAGCTGAAACACGCAGCGTTCGGTCACATAAATCACCGGTTGCGATTTCGAGGCCGCAAACGTACCCGAAAACGTGACCTGTTCGACCGCCTTCACAAACTTCCGCGACCGTCCTTCTTTCACAATCCGGAGGCGCCCGTCCTCGATGGCCACTTCCAGGCCACCGGCGGTGAACGTTCCGGCAAAGACAACCGCACGCGAGTTCTGCGAGATGTCAATAAACCCGCCGCACCCGTTGAGCCGTCCGCCAAACTTGCTTGTGTTGACGTTGCCCTTTTCATCGACCTCCGCCACGCCGAGGCAGGTAAGGTCGAGACCTCCACCATGATAGAAGTCGAACATTTGGTTTTGGTCGATAATCGAATGCGCGTTGGCCGACGAGCCGAAGTTGGAGCCGCCCGCCAAGACGCCACCAATCGCGCCGGCTTCAGTAGTCATGGTCAGATAGGGGGTCACCTTCTCTTCAGCGGCAACGGACGCCACGCCGTCAGGGGCACCAACACCAAGATTGATGGTTCCGTTGAGCGGCAACTCGAACGCCGCACGTCGCGCGATAACCTTGCGCGCATCGAGTTTCATGCGCGCGATAGCATCCACAGGAACGCGGATTTCGCCCGACAGCGCAGGATTGTATTGAACACCGTAGTTCATGCGATGCATCTCCGGATCGTCGGCAACCACGACGCAATCGACAAGAATACCGGGCACCCTCACGTCCTTGGGCTTGATCGACCCCTGCTCAACAATGCGTTCGACCTGCGCAATAACGATACCGCCGTTGTTGTGGGCCGCCATCGCCTGCGCAAGTCCATCAAGCGTGAGTGCTTCTTTCTCCATACTAAGATTTCCGGAGGGATCGGCGGAGGTCGCGCGGATCAAAGCAACATCGATCGGCGTTGCTTTGTAAAACATCCACTCACGCCCATCGACCTCAACAAGCTTGACGATATCCTCTGTTGTCACTGTATTGACCTTACCGCCACCAAGGCGCGGATCGACGTACGTATGAAGACCGACCTTGGAAAAGAGCCCGGGCTGTCCGGACGCACACGAGCGATAGAGTTTCGAGATGATCCCTTGGGGCAGGTTATAGCCTTGGATTTTGTTGTCCTGCGCCGCCTGCGCCACCTTCGGCATTCGTCCGAAATTGGCAGCGATAACCCGTGAAAGTAATCCCTCATGATGAAGCCGCCCGGTGCCGAGGCCTTTGCTGTCGCCAGCCCCCGCACACATGATCAACGTAAGACCCTTCGGGTGTCCCGTATCGACATACCGTTTCTCCAGCGCCGCATGAAGCAATTCGGGAATACAACTTTGCACGAACCCCGTCGTGCAAACGACGTTACCGTCACCGATAAGCCCAATGGCTTCAGCGGTAGAAATGATCTTGTTTTGCATGTGACCAGCGTTTCCTCTGGAGCCCGCCTGGTTGACCGAAGGCTTTGCATCGCGCCCGGTTCCGGCGGATCTTCGTTTCGTTTGTTGTTGCGGTAGTCCTGCCTGTGCAGCGTAGTTCCGCCGTGCCGCTCCTGCAACGACCTTAATCAGCCGCCGAGTGTCCCACCCGATGGGGTGGGCAAAAGCAAGCACCCGGCTGCAGCACCCGTCACAGTTTGCCCTCTTTCACGCCCAACGCATCGGCAAGACGCATTTTCGCGGAACCGGGTTGTAAGGGCTTTTGCTGGCTCTCGTGCGGAGCCCACCCCGTCAGCGTAATCATCTCGAATGTGGCCGGCACGCGACCGTCCGCAATTCCAAACCGCTCCGCATAGACCTCGGCTGCCCGCATCATCAGCCCGCGCGTCACCGGCGTACGGCTGCGATCAGAGAGCATATTGCTCATTCCCATCGCCTTGATCTCCGCCATCAGGGCCAGCGGCGTCGCGTAGGTCACCACCACAGTCTCACTGTCGGTAACAGGCAAGGCGAACCCCGCACGCTGTAGAAGCGCACCACAGGTCCTCACGTCCGCAAAAGGACACACCCGCGGACTGGCCCCACCGGTCACGTCGCTTTCGGCAACCAGCCAAGCCTCCCGAAGCTCATGAAGTGTTTCTCCCCCAGGAAACGTCGCAAGCATCAAGCCATCCGGTTTGAGCGCACGCCGGATTTGAGCAAGAACTCCGGGCAAGTCATTCACCACGTGCAGGGCATGCGCGGAAACCACAAGATCGAGCGACGCATCAGCGACGGGGAGCCGTTCCTCATCCGCCAGCACGCGCTGTCCGTCGCAAGCCTCGAGAAACGCCGAACAACTGTCGAGCGACAATATGTTTTCGATACCGCCAAGCCCGCACAGACGGCGCCCCAACACACCATGATGAGCACCGAGTACCAACGCGGACGGAAACGTCCGCTTCACCAATAGAAGGCGATCCGCAAGGTCATCAGCCGCACGCGCGAGCAAGAAATCATGCGCACACGCCGTCACAGCAACCCGAGCGCGCCGGCGGAGCACAAGCTCTCGATCAATCAGCGCCGGCGGCGCATTTGTCTTGGAGTCATCGGTCATAGGCCCCGACGTATACCACTCTCGAGGTTGTAGAAGACAGATCTGCTGCCCAAGGGCCGAATTCATTCAGGCTCAAGCACCGCGTGGCTGGTGTCCTCTTGAGCAAATTGGCCCCGGCGCATCGCCCCTGGATTTGCCGCGATCCTGCCTGTCCAAAGGGCGGAATTCCCCCGGACGGCATCGAATTTTATTGCGGTGCAAGCCATATTTTCACACTATTGCTACAATGAGTTGAGAGGGCGGATCAGGAGGCGATAGAGCCCTGTGCGTAAGGTTCTTTCTGTTTTGTCTGCTGGCCTGCTGACGGCAGGAGCATTCACCTGTTCGTCCGCGGAAGCCAAACCGAAGGCAAACCCCTGCGAGGACGAAGTCGGCCTTGCCGTGCTCGTCTCGCCCTTTGCCCCGTCCCGGCAAGCACCGTTGCGCGTCCTCTTCGCGACCGAAAAAGCCCTCTACGGCGAATTCACACTGGTCTCGCCCAAAGGAACCGTTGCCGCAAAATCCAGCACGCGCAACGGCGGCCCGCCATACTTCTGGCACGCCGAGGTCAAATCACCTACGCCAGGGAAATGGCAGGCAAAGCTAACGCGCAATGGCGCCACCACAGAATGTAGCGAACTCACGCGCACTGTTGTCGTCCGCAAGAAACGCGGCGTGGCGCCCGGCGCCAGGAAGGGCAGCGTTTGGCCCATTCGCGACAAGTGGACCCGCGAGAACGAAAACCTGTACTCGGCGTGGATCGAGAAACTCTTCGATGCTCCGGTCGAGGAATCGCTGTCCTGGCGCGCGCTTCACGAGGGACTGCGTGACCGCAATCGAAACTTTCTCTTCAACCACCTCGGACGGCGCGAGGACCAGCGCGGACATATCATCCGGCCCGATTGTGCCGACCTTCCCTATTTCCTGCGTACCTATTTCTCATTCAAAATGGGATTGCCGTTTGGATACACAAAGTGCACCCGTGGCGGCGGCGGAAAACCGCCGAAGTGCTACCGATGGTGGAACATAAAGAAGGAGGAACCGCCACCGGAACCACCGGAGTCGAAAAAAACCGAGCCCGGCTTTCTGACGCTCTTCGGGAGCCCTCCACCCAAACCGAAACCAAAAAGAGTCTCTAAGCGACCCAAAGACCTCGTCCAGGGATTTGGCTACTATATCCAGACGACGGTTGCCAACAGCGTCCATTCCGGCAACGGCCGCACAACCGCAGAAGACAACAACACCGATTATTATCCTGTTCCTCTCACCCGGGAATCGTTGCGCCCCGGCACCGTATACATCGATCCTTATGGCCACCTCCTGGTGATCTCAAAGCGAGTTCCTCAAACGGACAACAGTGCAGGAGTGTTTCTTGCCGTCGACGGCCAGCCGGATGGCACGATTGCCCGCAAGCGCTTCTGGCGCGGCAACTTCCTATTTGCCAAAGATCCGGCGCTTGGAAGTCCGGGCTTTAAACGTTTCCGGCCGATCTTTTCCGCGAAGGGCGGCGGCCTAAGGCGTCTCACCAATGCTGAGATCGCAAAACACCCGGACTACAGCGATTACTCGCTGCAACAATCAAAGCTTTCGATCGAGGACTTCTACGACCGCATGGATGACGTCATGTCGCCTGAGCCGCTCGATCCCATCCGTGCCATGAAAGAAGCCATCGTATCCCTCGACGAACAGGTGAATGCGCGGGTTACGTCTGTTGAAAACGGGCGCAAGTTTCATCGCAAGAATAAGAGCGTCGTTGCCATTCCCGATGGCGCGGCAATCTTTGAGACGACAGGCCCATGGGAAGATTTCGCCACACCCGCGCGCGACCTCCGGCTTCTGATCGCAATCGATGTCGTGCGCAAATTCCCCGAACGCATCGCCCGCCGTCCCGATCGCTACGCCATGCCGGCCGGGAAGACCGCGGACACTGTAAAGGCCGAGCTGGAAAGCGTCCTCGCCACCGAACTCTCAGCCCGAGAATTTACTTACAAGCGCACGGACGGCTCGGATTGGAAACTCACGCTCAAGGACGTTTTGGACCGCATTACGAAACTTGAGATGGCCTACAACATCAACGATTGCGTCGAGCACCGTTGGGGGGCGCCGGAAGGGAGCGACGAAGCCGCCACATGCAAACGGCGCGCGCCAGATACGCAACGCGTAAGAATGGCCAAGTACCGGCCCTGGTTCAGCGAACGCCGCCGGCCGCCGCGCTAGTGCATGCTCAACTTACGTTGACGCGCCTGGCCGGCCCGCTCCCCCACCCGGCCGCCCAAAACGATGATAGATTGGGCGGCCGGGTGGGGGAGCGGGTGGTTCTGCTTGAACATAACAGACTCTAGCACGCGCAACGTGTGACGCGACGTGATCGACGCGACTACGACCGCCTCACTCAGCCAAACCGTGTACATCTCGATAAGGAAGTGAGAGCCCGGCCTTCAACGCAGCAATATTGGCCCGGATCTTGGCCGTTTCGAGCGTGTGCTTAGCATTGAGGATCTCCGTTTTGGACGCCTCGGTCGGAAGCGCATCGAAAGCGATCTCGCGTTCCTCTGCCACACGCCGCGCTTCCATTGCCGCCACAACTAGATCCGCCCGCGCGCTCAATTCTGCAATCCGCGCCTGCCTGAGCTGCTCCCGGCCCTCTGGCGTCACATGCTGAGCAATCGTTTGCTTGATACCCTCTTTGGAGCCTTCCAGGATCTCAGCAGCTGTCATCAGGAACGTGTTTTCCGGTTTGGAGATCTGCTCTTTGATTGAGACAATAATATTGACCGGCGCAAACACCGGCGTATCGGATTCAAGGACCTTAATCTCAGCCGTAACGGCGGCAAGCGCTTCGCGCTGCACATCCAGAAGCATAAGTTTCTCAAGTCCACTCTTTGCCTGATTACGACGCAGTCGAAGCTCCTTCCGGTCGCGATTGCGCGCAAGCAATTGCTTGCGCCGCTCAAGCTTACGCGCGGCCCGCGCCGCCGCGTCAACATTGCTCGTCGCTGCCGTCGATGGCTGCGTGTCTAGAAACGCCGCAAAGTAGTCGTCGTCATACATGTCGTTCGCGAGATCTTCCTTCGCTTGTGCTTTCACCGCCTCAAAGAGTGTCCTTGCATCCAAACCGGTCCCTGTTTCCGGCGCACCTTGGAATGAGGCTGCAAGACGCTTGACGTCCTCCTCAGTGTTCGCAATCGTCTCGGCGAGCGCCCCTTTTTGCGTATAGAGAGCGGCGACGCGATTGACCACAGACGTAATTTCAGAGGTCCGGGGCAGAATGGGCATCCAGCCAGTCGAGGTCACCGCCAGGGCCTCCTCCTTGAGGTTCTCTCCTCTGACAACGTTACGCAAAATGAGATTGCCAAGCGCAAACGTTTTGGTGCTGCCCCCTGCAGGCGCCTGAAACTTAAACTCAAAGGCCGTATCGAAGTCTTCGTTCGGCTCCGTGCCGTCATGAAGCGGCCGCTCAAAGAAGAAGCGAAGCGGTTCAATCCGGAAGTGCGTACCATCCGGAGAAACCCGGAACCGGGCCTCCAAATAGATGCCGGGGTTCTCCCGAAGACCCAGGCTTGCCAGGCGCGTCTGAACGGCCTGATCCTCCCACGGTTTGCCGGAAAAGCTCGACCCAGCCTCGCGCGGGCCATAAAGGCCGCGGGCGACAACAAGGCACTTGTCGGCAAGGTAGCTGGCAACGCCGAGAGGCGTATCGTCTCCCTCTTGGCTAAGTTGATAGAAGCCATCGACCCGGCCAAGTCCGGAGACTTCAACGATCGAATTATCGGCCCGCGCTGCCTTTTTTGCTTCACTGGCCGCATAAGAAAGGCCGATATCGACGGCTTTCGGCAGAAGCGTCTGGAACAGTGATACGGCAGCACTCGCCACGATGGGGAGTATCCCCCGTGTCGTTGCAAGTTGCTCACGTCCCGTAATCGGGCATTCATCCTGAACAGAAATCTTCGTGTCCCAGAGATCCGTGGCTCCGGCCTCTACGGGACCGGCCGGCACGACACAGAATAGGGCAAAAGCAACTGCGAAGATTTTGAAGAAACGGCGAAAACGGCCCCCGGAGAGGTAGGCATACTCTGACATGGCGCGACCCTCCTCAAACCAATGGCCACGGCATACCACATCCGCACGAACTTAGCACCCGTGATCAAATCCCGTTTGTGGACTCAAACCGACAATCCCGGAACACCAACATGTGGTCCTAGGAAAAAGCATAAAGGTCGATCGCACCGGTAACGCCGCCAACCAAATCGGACTTGCGAAGCGTAAGTTGAGCCGGTGGCCGATAGCCTTGCGAAACGGCACGCGCGAGCGTCTCAGCTGGCACGAGAGCCGTACTCCCGGCCACTTTGTTGTGCTTCTCCAGTTTGGCCGCCAGATTCACTGCCTTACCAATGACCGTGTACTCAAGGCGGCTTTCACTGCCGAGCGTCGCGAACACAACCATCCCGCTTGCCACGGCACCATTGACGTCGAGCGTTTCGATCCCGCGCGTTGCAAGATCACGCTTCCACTGGGCCGCTTCGAGAAGAATCGCGTCCAGAGCCCGTAGCGAATCCAGCTCGGGACATCTCGAAGGGGACACCGCCCCAAAAGTTGCCATAACCCCGTCGCCGAGAAATTTGTCCACGACACCATTGTTACAACGAATGACAGGGACGATACGCGCATGAAAGCCCGTCAGCATATCAACGATGCCCTGCGGTGACACGTTCGTTGAGAAGCGCGTGAACCCGCGGATATCGAGCATCAGGACGGCGGCGTTGCGCTCCGCCGCACATCCGGCTTCGACAAGCGCATCAGCCTGCGAAATTGCCTCCGCCACACCCTCGGAAAGGAAGCGCTTTACTTCTCTACCCGCCGCTTCTTCCTTGACTGCTTTCACCAAAGTCATTTGCGCGCGCCGCCCGCCATAGGCCAACAACCCGGTGACAAGCAGAATGACAAAAATCTTATCGACCTCCGCACCGATTAGAATCCGATTGCTTGAAAGATAATCCACATAGCTGCGCGTCACCGTGCCAGGTTCCGATGTTCCAAGTGCCAGAAAAAAAATCACCGCCCAGCCGGCGGCAGCCGCGCCGCCCGCAGCCAACACATAGCGTGGTTCAAACCGCAATGACCGCAAAGCAATAAACACGAATAAATAGAGGACCGTCGGCACCTTCAGCGAAAAGGCGGCCGGCTGGCCATACTGAATATGAAACGACCAGATAAGGGCCAAGAGCAGCGATGTATCGACCAAAATCGACAGGAATACGAACCAGCCACGCACCGCCGTTTGCGTGACAAACCACAGCCGCACGACGGAAAACGCAATAAAGGCAGCAAGCGCGATGGGAACAGGCGCAAACATATCGTTCGCATCAAGCGGACGCGGAGCCAGCGTGTAGACAAGTGCAAAGAGCAAGCCTAGCGAAAGTTGCACCAGCCCCAAGAAGCGTTCGCTTTTCTGGTCTTGTTCAGAAACGATGCTGCGAATGCGCGCCGGCAGAAAAGCCACATCATCGGATCGCGTGTCACTGGCTTCGGCGTGCACATCGAATAGCGCACTGATTGAGGTCCGCCACATGCTTCTCCCTCCTACTCAGAGAAACACTTCCGAAAGGTCGACACTTCTCTTGCGGGTCGACACGCTCGAATTTCGCTTCAATCCATTCGGCGGACCTTACGATCCTCGGCGCTGATCCGGCTCCATGACCCATACAAAAAATGTGGGACCCGTGGGTTTGCGTTATTGGGGAGGGGATCCCACGGGTCCCAGACCACTGACGGCGAAAAAGGGACGGCGCCGTCAGCAAGGGCGAAGTCTCAGCCAGCGTCTTGATGAGATACGCATGGCCGGCTTTTCCGTTTCATGTCGGACGTAGAAATTTTGAGAAGATGAAACGATTCTCGGCTTGGCCGGAACCGAAGAGTCCTCGCTTTGCTCCCGAATTAGGCATTAAGCCGCGAAAGAAATACCGGCGGATATCACGTCAAATTGATACGGGGGCGCCCAGACAAAATTTGGATCCTCTCCGATAGAAGCGCACCACTCGAACCGCCGATCAGATGATCCGAGCGCGCCAAACCTAGACAGCTTGTCATGTACGCCGCGGGCCTTGACTGATAGTAACGAGCAAGGTCACCCGTCAACTGGCTCAGCTCGTCCCCGCTTCCATGCCTTCGAGCTCGGAGATCATATCCTCAATGACAAGCAGGCCCTTGTTCCAGAATTCGGGGTCACGCGCATCCAGTCCGAACGGCGCTAGCATGTCCGAATGATGCTTGGACCCGCCGGCTTTCAGCATGTCGAAATACTTAGTGACAAAACCCGGATGCGCCTCCTGATAGAGGCCATAAAGCGAATTCACCAGGCAATCACCAAATGCATACGCATAGACGTAGAATGGCGAATTGATGAAGTGTGGAACATAACTCCAAAACACTTCATAGCCAGGCTTGAGGTCAATAGCAGGCCCCAGGCTCTCACTCTGAACCTCCATCCAGAATTGGTTGATCTGGTCGGATGTAAGCTCGCCCTGTCGGCGGGCTTCGTGAACCTTGCGTTCAAACGTATAGAACGCGATCTGGCGCACGACTGTATTCAGCATATCTTCGACCTTGCCCGCAATCATCGCCTTGCGTTCCTTCCGATCGCCTGTCGCAGCCAGCATCGCCTTAAACGTCAGCATCTCGCCAAAAACAGACGCTGTCTCGGCAAGCGTCAACGGTGTCGGCGCCAAAAGCGGACCTTGATCGCGCGCCAGCCATTGATGAACACCGTGTCCCAGTTCATGGGCAAGCGTCATGACATCGCGCGGTTTGCCTTGGTAATTCATCAACACGTAAGGATGCACGGAGGGCACCGTCGAGGCCGAGAATGCACCCTGCGCTTTGCCCTCGCGCACGGGTGCATCAATCCAGCGATTGTCGAAGAATTGTTTGGCAATACTGGCCATATCGGGTGCAAAAGCACCATATGCGTCGAGTACGGTATTCTCAGCTTCTTTCCAGGTATAGACGCGTTCCGGTTTATCGGGCAGAGGCGCATTGCGATCCCAATGCGAGAGCTTTCCCTTGCCGAGCCATTTGGCCTTGAGCGCATAGTATCGGTGCGAAAGCCTGGGATAAGCCGCTCGCACACTCTGCACGAGCGCATCGACAACCGGCGCTTCCACACGATTTGCCAAATGCCGGCTATCGGCCACGTCCTTAAAGCCGCGCCACCGATCAGAGATCTCCATATCCTTCGCGAGTGTATTGGTGATGAGCGTGAAGAGCCGAATATTGTCGCCAAATACCTTTGCCAGCGATTCAGCGGCCGCTTTACGTCGGGGCTCTTTGGGGTCAGACAGCAAATTGAGCGTTGGCTCAAGCGCGAGTGGATCCGCTTCCCCTGCGACATCGAATCGTAGACTAGTCATCGTCTCGCCGAACAGCCGCGCAAACGCCCCGCGTCCCGTCTGTCCCTTTTCGGTAAACAGCCGCTCGATCTTCTCCTCGAGCTGAAAGGGCTTTTCCTTCGTCAAGTCGTCGAACCAAGGCTTCAATCTTGCCAGCTCCGGCACTGCCAAGGCCTTTGCCAAGACGTCGTCATCGATCTGGTTCAATTCCAACTCGAAGAAGATGAGGTCGGTATAGATTTGTGTGAGCTTCTCCGACACGTCCCCATAGAATTTCGCGCGCTGAGGATCGGCCTGATTGGCCGCATAAAGAAGCCCGGCAAAAGAGCCCAGCTTACCGAGAACATCCCCCAGCTTTTCATAAGCAAGGACGGGTTCGGCAAGCTTAGCGCCGTCCTTTGCAAGCTCAGCCAATCTGCCCTGAGACATCTCCTTGATGCGCCGGGCTTCAACCGCTCCAGCCTCGAGGTCACGCTGAACCTCAGGCGCATCCGGCGCACTATAAAGGTCCGACAGATCCCACTCCGGCATCGGCCCTAAAGCAACCGCCGGCTGCGGGCCGCCTTCGGCGGCAAATGTGACGGGCGGGCGCGGTCTAAGCGTCATGGAAGTAACTCCGGATCATCAGCGGAAATCGAACCCCAATGTGCGAAGCCTGAGCCAAAACTTCAAGGCATGTTCGCAGGGCGCGTGAATAGGCGGAGGGGGGACTAAGGCGCACGGTGGAGATCCCTGGGATCCCATTTCAATCGCCGCATTTTGCGCGCGCCGATAACCCCAGGACACAGCCGCTCCAAGCCCTGACCCACTTTCAATAGGCGCCGAACGCGCACATATTAGACGTCCATATTGAGAGACCCTGCTTTACACCCGGAAGAGTAGAATGGACACGCCGACAACCAAAGTCATTGCCCCCCGCGCCTCTCGTGCCCTCGCCCGGCCGCCAACCATTGGCCTCGCCCTTGGCGGCGGAGGCGCGCGCGGCCTCGGTCATGTCTTAATGCTCGAAGCGTTCGACGAGCTGGGCATCCGGCCGAAAGTGATCGCAGGTACCT
>CBDCUQ010000003.1:1112500-1300227 GCA_965222835.1 Hyphomicrobium sp. | reverse complement strand
GCGAAGTAACGCTCACCGTCTTTAGGGCTCCGGATCTGACCTTCCACCGTATCGCCGCTGCGCAACGCGAACCGGCGGATTGTGACGGCGATACGTAGATATCGTCGGGTCCGGGCAAGTAGTTGGCCTCCGGCGAACGTAAGAAGCCGAAGCCGTCCTGCAGAACCTCGACCACACCGGTCCCTGTAATTTGAACCTCTTTCGCCGCCAGCTGTTTCAAAGTGGCGAACATCAATTCTTGCTTGCGCATGGTCGAGGCGTTTTCAACGCCGACCTCTTCGGCAAAACTCAACAGGTCCGTTGGCGACTTGAGCTTCAAGTCCGCGAGCTTCATTTCAGTCATGAAACTGACTCCAATGCGGTTCGGTCGGCTGAGGCGGGAAGGGTTTGCGACGGAACCGGGGGATGGGGTTGCAAATGCAGCAGGCGCTGCGCCCAGAAAGGCCTAACGTAGAATCCAGCGAGGATCGGGATGGCCGGTTCGCGAATCTGAGCGATTGCGAACCATAGAGAAGGTGAAGATAGCAGACCCTGCGCCGGAACGGAAGGGCGTCATCAAGCAATTCTCCGCGTCAAAACGGCTTTACAATAACCAAAATCACAATCCCGATCATAAGAATGGTCGGGACCTCGTTCCAAAGCCGCCAATGGCGCTGACTGACCGTATTTCGATCCTCAGCGAACCGGCGTACCGAGACGGAGAAAAACCCGTGCACCGCCGACAAGCCAAGCACAAGCGCCAGTTTTAGGAGAAACCAGCCGCTGGCAAAAAGGAATTGCTGCCAGGCCAACCATAGACCCAGGATCCACGAGAACCCCATTGCCGGGTTGATAATCGCCCGCAAGAGCCGACGCTCCATGGTCTTGAAGGTTTCGGATTGGGGAGACCCCGTCGGCGCATCACAGTGGTAGATGAAAAGCCGGGGCAAATAGAGCATACCGGCCATCCAAGAGATGACGGCAATGATATGCAACGCCTTGATCCAAAGATAGGCCTTTTCGCCCAATCCGCCAATGAGAAGCACGGCACCGGCAGCCGTAAGCGCCAAGGCGACGACTGCACGCTTCATCGGATTTCCGAGGTCCTCCTCCATGGCCATAGCCCCTACGTCATGGATCGGACGCGATCAACCAGCCGGGAAACGTTCTCTGGTGGCGTTTGCGGCACAATACCGTGGCCGAGATTGAAGATATAGCGTCGCCCATGCATCAGCTCGAGCAGCTCGTCAACGCGTTCATCGAGATGATCACCGCCCACAACCAGAAGCAGCGGATCGAGATTCCCCTGCACAACCACTTTCTCGTCCGCGAAAGCTTCGCGCATCAGATACGGCGGAAACCCCGTATCACAGCCCAAGCCATCAACCCCGGTTTCCGACACATACCAATTACCCTGCGCGCCCGCCCCGCGCGGAAATCCAATCAGCGGAATGTCCGGGTGCCGCTCCTTCAACGCACGCCGAATACGCTTTGTCGGTTCGACAACCCAGCGATCAAACTCGTCATCGGCCAAACTCCCAGCCCAAGTATCGAAAATCTGCAATGAATTCGCGCCAGCCCTCACTTGCCCATCGAGATAGGCAATCGATATCTCCGTCAGGATCTCGATAAGCTTCCAAAAACCCTCAGGATCCCGATACGCCCAAAGCCGAGCCTGCGCCTGATCGGATGACCCGCTGCCCTCAACCATGTAAGTCGCAACCGTCCACGGAGCACCACAAAAACCGATCAACGCCGTTTCCTTAGGCAGGTCCTGCCGGATGCGTTGAACAGCCTCGTAAACCCGCCCAAACTTGTCACCCGTACCACTTGCATCGAGTCGGCCGAGACCGGCAACATCACGAATAGGATCGAGTTTTGGCCCCTCACCTTCCACGAACTCCAGATGCTGACCAAGCGCGTGCGGCACAACCAAAATGTCGGAAAAGAGAATTGCCGCATCAAATCCATAGCGGCGAATCGGCTGCAACGTAACTTCAGTAGCCAGTTCCGGCGTGTAGCAGAGAGTGAGAAAATCGCCGGCTCTCGCCCGAATTTCGCGATACTCTGGCAAATAGCGTCCAGCCTGGCGCATCAACCATATTGGCGGCGGTGATAGCGACTGCCCCCGAAAGGGCTCAAGAAAACGATAGGCGGTTTGCAAAGCGTCGACGTTTGTCACAGTCATGGATCCAAAGTCACTCTCTTTAATGGATAGTGACTCTTAGAGTTGTTGTTTTGACTCTTAAGAGCTGGATCGCGGGAATTCATGGGTGACCAACACGCTTTACCCAGCTTGTCTGATACCAGATTACTTCCCCGAACACCTAGTATGCCGCACCACCACCAAGCCACTAGGCCCGATACCACCCTGAGGAGTCAATGGCTTGCTGGCCAAGTGGTTTCAGCAAGCCAAGAGAATAGCTTGTGCGTAACATGAGGAAAGTCCAGGCCGGCACTGTTCACGCCTCTCAGCATGCAAACCACGCAATTTTTCGTTCGCCGCACGTGAAATGTGGGTATCACTGGGGAGGCCGTGTGTCATCAAGACCCGGGCACCTACAACCCGCCGCCAGGCCTTTAACAACCAATAGCGTCGTCCACAAATGTCCCACAAGGCACCGAGCTTCTTTCATCTACACCTCGTTTCGGATTCAACGGGCGAAACCTTGAACACCATTGCGAGAGCGGCGACAGCGCAATACGCAGACAAACGCCCGATTGAGCACGTACACCCCTTGGTCCGAACGAAGCGACAACTGCAACGGGTACTGCAAGAGATCAAGCAAACGCCGGGCATCGTTCTTTACACCATCGTAAATCCAGAGCTCGGCGCAACACTCGAATCACAATGCCGCGAGTTGCAGGCACCCTGCTTTGCTGCGATGCGGCCCGTCATGCAGGTATTCGAATCCTTTCTCGGTGCGCCGCGCGCCCCAACCGTCGCTGGCCAGCACGTATTAGACGCCGAATACTTCCAACGGATCGACGCACTGAATTTCACTATGGCCCATGACGACGGCCGGTTGCCGGACGATCTCAACACAGCCGATATCGTTCTTCTGGGCATATCGCGGACGTCAAAAACGCCGACAAGCATCTATCTGGCTCAGCGCGGATATAAGACGGCAAATCTGCCGCTAGTACCCTCGCTGCCGCTGCCACACGAACTAACCCAGCCACACAAAGCGTTTGTCGTGTGTTTGATCGCTAGTCCGGACCGGATTTCCGAGGTGCGTCGAAACAGAGCGGTCTTGATTGGCGATCGCAATCTCGACGATTATGTGGATCGCAGCCAAATCGCTAGCGAGATTGCCTATTCCCGCCGCGTTTGCGCGGAACACCGATGGCCAGTTATCGATGTCACCCGCCGCTCGGTCGAGGAAACTGCGGCAACAATCATCCGTCTCATGCAGGACCGGCAGGCCGGAATTGAAAGCAAGGACGAGCAGGCAAATGACGGCTGAAGTCGGCACACGATGCCTCATCCTTGCCTCTGGAAGTCGCACCCGCCGGGAACTTCTGCAAGCTGCCGGTCTGGCCTTCACCGTTGTTCCCGCCGATATCGACGAACCGGAATTGCGGCGCGAGCTGGCAGCTCAGGGACCCGGTCTCAAGCCTCTCTACGTAGCATTGGCTTTGGCGCGCGCCAAAGCGGAGGAGATTAGCCGCAACAATCCGGCGGAACTCGTGATCGGTTGCGACCAGGTGCTCGACTTCGAAGGCGAGATCATCCCCAAACCCGCAAATCCTGCCGCCGCACGCGCTGTGCTTGAAAGGTTACGGGGAAGGAATCACCAGCTTCATTCCGCGGTGGCACTTGCAGAGGACGGCAGGATCACGTGGAATGCGACCGAAACGGCATCGCTCAAAATGCGCGCCTTTTCATCTGAGTTTCTCAATAATTATATCGCCCGTGGTGGCTCTACACTTTGCCAATCGGCGGGCGCTTATCAAATCGAATCGATTGGCATTCAACTTTTCGAGCACATCGACGGCGATCATTTCTCTATATTGGGATTACCATTGATGCCGCTTCTCGCAGAGCTACGCGCAAGAAAGGTCATAGCGGAATGAAATCTGCATGCATTGTCGGCTGGCCGGTCGAGCATTCGCGTTCGCCCATGATCCACAGCCATTGGTTGAAGCGGTACGGAATCGACGGATCGTACTCTAAAGTCGCGGTCGAACCGGAAAACGTTGAGAACTTTCTCCGCTCATTAGAGCGAAACGGATACGTGGGATGCAACGTCACTGTCCCCCACAAGGAAGCAGCATTTCAACTGGCCGACGAAAAGGATGACGCAGCAGTTGCCGTCGGAGCAGCAAACACATTGTGGCTCGAAGGATCGAAACTCTGCGCGACGAATACAGATACGCTCGGCTACATGACGTATCTCAACACCACGGTTCCGGATTGGGCCTCTCACGATGCCCCGGTTTGCATCCTCGGAGCCGGTGGCGCCGCCCGGGCCATCATCTACGGCTTCTTGTCGGCGGGCGTTTCCGAAATCCGCGTGTTCAATAGATCGTTCGAAAAAGCCGACGCCCTAGCGGCGTACTTCGGCAGCCGTGTTAAAGCCTACGACTGGATCGAACGCATCGACCGCACACGAGATGCCGGCGTATTGGTCAACACAACGGCCCTTGGCATGAGAAACGCAGGCGAACCAGGCATAGATTTTGGGGCTTTCGATTCCCGCTGCGTCATATCCGATATTGTCTACGTACCGCTTGAGACGGAGTTTCTGCGCAAAGCACGCCGCCGCGGCCTTAGGACCGTCGATGGTCTTGGCATGCTTTTGCACCAGGCGGTTCCGGGATTCGAAAAATGGTTTGGCGTAAGGCCGGAAGTCGACGATGAGCTCTACGCCCTCGTCGCCGCCGACATTGAGGTCTGAGCCCATGTTGATCGCCGGCCTGACAGGCTCAATCGGTATGGGAAAATCGACCGCCGCGGCGCACTTTCGGTCGCGTGGGATCCCCGTGTTCGACGCCGACGCGGCAGTACATGCACTCTATAACGGCCGGGCTGTTCCCGAGATCGAGAAGGCCTTTCCGGGAACGAGCGCCGCTGGCGCAATCGATCGGGAAAAATTAGCCGCCGCTTTGCGAAAGGAGCCGGCCAAATTCAAGGACCTCGAAGCCATCGTCCATCCTATGGTACACGAAGCGGAGAAGAAGTTTTTGATGGAAGAAGCGGCCCGCGGCACACGCCTGGTCGTACTCGAAATTCCCCTGTTATTTGAGACCGGACGCGACAGCCTGGTCGATGTGACGATTGTTGTAAGTGCGCCGCGCGACATCCAAAGCCAACGCGTTCTCGAACGTCCCGGCATGACCGAAGAGCGGCTTGAATCCCTTCTTTCACGTCAAACGCCTGACGATGAAAAACGCCGGCGCGCGGATTTCGTTGTGGATACGGGCGGCACACACGCTCAATCCGAATCCCAATTGGATGCTATTATCGAGGACCTCAAGAGCCGCACGGGTGAGGCGTTTTCCAAGCACTGGCAATAATACGGCACGGAACATTCATGCTGCGCGAAATCGTGCTCGACACGGAAACGACGGGATTGGACCCGAAAAATGGAGACCGGTTGCTTGAAATCGGCTGCGTTGAGCTGCTCAACCGAATTCCAACGGGCCGGGAGTTCCACTGCTACATTAACCCGGAACGAGACGTACCGGCAGAAGCCGAAGCCGTACACGGCCTATCCGCGGCCTTCCTCAAGGACAAACCGCGTTTCGCCGATGTCGCCAAACAATTCCTCGCATTCATCGCCGAGGATGCGTTGGTGATTCACAACGCCCAATTCGACATGGGCTTTCTCAACGCCGAGCTTGCGAGAGCAACGCTACCGATCCTCACCTTCGACCGTGTCGTCGATACGCTGCAGCTTGCACGTCGCAAGCATCCCGCCGGTCCGAACAGTCTCGATGCACTCTGTAAGCGATACCGCATCGACAATTCGAAGCGGATCAAGCACGGCGCGCTCCTGGACTCATTGCTACTGGCGGAGGTTTACGTCGAGCTCTTGGGAGAACGCCAGGCGACGTTGGGTCTGAGCAAAATGGATGCCGATGCCGTCCGGTCCCAGGGAAACGGCCGGAGACGGAAGGCCAGCAAGCGTCCGGAACCATTGCCGCCCCGCATTGGCGCGGCCGAACGGGAGGCACACCAAGCCTTCGTCGAAACCTTGGGGGAAACAGCGGTTTGGCGCCGTTACCTCGATCCCGCTGGCTCGGCCTGACGGAACCTGATCAGTTCTTCGGCTTTTCGGCGGCTTCCGCCATCATTTGCTTCTGGCGCTGCACAAACAAACCGGCAAAATCGATGGGATCGAGCATCAAAGGCGGGAATCCGCCTTCCCGCGTAACATCTCCCACGAGACGCCTCAGAAACGGAAAGACCAACGCCGGGCAATTGACGAGCAGGAATGGCTCAAGCGCGTCTTGGGGAATATTCTTGATGCGAAACAGTCCGGCATAGACCGTCTCCAGAATGTAGATCGTGCCGTCCTTGTTGGTGGCATGCGCGCGCAGATTGATGGCGCTCTCATAGAGATCGTCGCCCATGCGTTGCGCATTCACATTGATCTCAAGCTTCATGTTGGGATTCTCACCGGGTCCCCCCATCAGCTTGCCGATATTGGGGTTCTCGAACGAGAGATCCTTGATGTACTGACCGACGACCTGGGCCTGGATCGGAGGTGCGTCTTGCCGCTTCTCCGCAGGCTCGGCGCCGGATTTCGGTGTCTTTGAATCGGCCATAGGCGAATCGGATCCTGTCAAAAGGCGCAGAGACAATGGGCGCGGTCGCTAACACAGGAAAGGCGCGGCTGCAACGCAAGACGGCGTTCAGTCCTCGCTATCTGCCGGGCGCCGCGGCTTCTGGTCGGTGGCAGGCTCGTCGATCCGCTCGTAGTCTGTCTCAATGACGACGTTTCCGTCCGGACCGGGACGAGGCCGCCGCTGCGGTCCGCCCTCTTCGGCCCCCGCGCCCCCGCGCCATTCGTATCCACGGACGTGGATCTCGCCGGACCCGAGCATTTGCGAGAGCACATGCCGCGCAATGGGCCGCCGGAGCGGTGGGATCAGCAGGACCAGGCCTACAAGGTCCGTAAGAAATCCCGGGGTAATCATAAGAAGGCCCGCCATGAAGAGAAACGCGCCATCCAAAACGGCGCCGACCGGAGGTTTACCCACATCCAGGGCGGCCGAGACCCGCCGGAGAACGCTCATACCTTGACGGTTAAGCAAGACCGTACCCAGGAGGGCCGTTCCGACGATAAGTCCGAGAGTGGGCCAGAATCCCGCCAGCTGGCCAACCTTAATAATAAGAGCCAGCTCGATCAGGGGAACGGCAACAAAGATCAGAAAGAGTATGAGGTGCATATGGGCTCCTTAGCCCGAATGAGGTGTGCCCCGAGCCGATATGTGTCAAGCCGGTTGGCTTCTCGCCTATTGTACCCTAAGTTAGGGCGAGCGGACCTCTCCGACGCGCGATCTGCCTCAAATTCGCGCTTTGGCAAAGATTATACGGTTCCCCCTGGACCAAGTCGGGGTCCCATCCTACATCGAAAGGTATCGCTCCGCCGCGGGCATCGCCGGGAAAGCTTCAGATAATGAACGGCCAAATCGACCTCTTTACGCTTCTGACGTTCATCGTCGCGGTTGTCGCCATTTTCAAGTTGCGAAGCGTGCTTGGCAAGCGAACGGGAGATGAGGACCAGCGCATCGAACGCCGGTCGCGCGAACCAAGTGTTTTGAAGCAACCGACGGAACAGCCACAAAGCGACAAGGTTGTTGCCTTACCCAGACGCGATCGGGAAGAACCGGGCCCGGCGCCCGATTCCGACACCAGCGTTGCAGAGGTGAAGACAAAGATCAAATCCATGGTCGGCAGCGACAACGTGGTCTCGAACGGTCTGCTCGATATTTTGAAGAAAGACCCGGCCTTTGATCCGGAGCATTTCTTGCAGGGTGCCCGGCAGGCATACGAAATGATCGTCACCGCCTTTGCGGAAGGAAATCGCAAGATCCTGCGTGACCTGCTCAGTGAGTCGGTATTCGATAGTTTTTCCCGGGCCATCACCGACCGGGAAAAGCGCAACGAGCAACTCGACCAAAGCTTTGTCGGGATTTTGAAGTCTGACGTCATCGATGCCGAACTCGAGAAAGGTAACGCGAGCATCACCGTACGTTTCGTCAGCCAATTGATCTCCGCAACGCGAAGCAAGGACGGCGATGTCGTAGACGGCGACCCGGCAAAGGTGAAGGAAGTCACAGACCTCTGGACCTTCTGCCGCGATGTTTCGACAATGCGCGCGCGCAACAATCCCAATTGGAAGCTTGTCGCCACGCAATCCCCGAACTGAACGTCGCGCCGCCATGCCGCTTGGTTTCCCGCCCGCACAGGCGAACGACATCGATTTCAAACTCGAACCGGTTGAATTCGCGGCCATCCCAGGCTGGAACGACGACGACCATCAAGCAGCTTACGCCGCATTTCGGAGATCGTGCGCGCCTGTTGTCGCAAAGGCCGAAAAAGGCGCAACCTGCGCAAAGGGCCGGCCTCCGTCTGAGCTGATCACGATCTGCCGGGAGGTCGCCGCCAGGGGCGCCGAACGACTTTCGTCTGCCGATGCAAAAACCTTCTTCGAGGACGCATTTGTCCCCCATCGAGTCTCCCATAATGGCCCCGAAGGACTCCTGACCGGCTACTACGAGCCGGTTCTCAATGGGGCACGAGCGCCCGACGAACGCTTTTGCGTTCCGATCCTTCGCCGCCCGCCGGATCTCGTGAACATGGTCCTAGAATCCGAACGCGGTGCCGTTGGCGACGCGTACACCCACATGCGCCAGACCGGCGCCGGGCTCGAACCCTATGCCACAAGGTCCGAGATCGAACAGGGCGCACTTGCCGGCCAGGACCTCGAATTCTTGTGGCTTGAAGATCCGGTCGACACGTTCTTCATGCACATCCAGGGCTCGGGCCGGATCCGATTGCCCGACGGCAGCCTCATTCGCATCAGCTACGACGGAAAAAATGGGCACCCCTACACGTCGATCGGCCGGTATCTGATCGATAGCGGCCATTTCCCCGCCGATCAGATGTCGCTCGAAGCGTTGAGAGACTGGCTCAAACAGAATCCAGAGCTGGGTTGCGAAGCGATGTGGCAGAACAAGTCGTTTGTGTTCTTTCGCGAGCTTGCAGGCGTTGAAGCCGAGAGCCCGATGGGCGTGATGGAAATCCCGCTCACCCAGGACCGCAGCCTGGCCGTCGATACCGGCTTTCACGCCATCGGCACACCGGTCTTTGTCGTGTCGCCGGCCCTGACCCACGCTGAATCCCATGCCGGGGACCCCCCCCCGACGGCAAAGACCAAAGGCTTCCGCCGCCTCATGATCGCGCAGGATGTTGGCTCGGCCATTCGTGGGCCCGAACGCGGAGATATCTTTTTCGGCTCCGGTGACGAGGCCGGTAAAAAGGCCGGCATCACCAAACATCCGGGACACTTCATCGTATTTCTTCCAAGGCCGCGGTCATGAAGAAGACCGGCGCGCCACCAAAGAAGCCGAAGCGTCAAGAACCGGGTCATCAGCTGACCGATGAAGACCACGCCATATGGCGGGGCACGGCGGACACTCTGAAACCGTTGAAAAAGGCCAAGGGCCGCGTGCGCCCATCGGTGCCCACGCCTGAGACACCACAAGCGTCGGCTCCCGGACGCGCGGCAGCCGTCAGCCAGAAGGGTGGTACGCACCCGCAACCGATCAAGACGATTTCGCCGCCGGTCGTCAGCGCAAACAAACCGCCACCAATTTCGGGTTACGACAAACGAACCGAGCGCCGTCTCGCACGCGGCCAATCCGAAGTCGAAGCCCGCATCGATCTCCACGGCATGCGCCAGAGCGAGGCGCACGCCGCACTCCGGCGGTTTCTCAATGATTGCGTGGGACGCGGCTTAAGGCACGTACTCGTGATCACCGGAAAAGGAGGACCATCCCGGCGGCGCGACGACGACCATTGGTCGGTGGAAGAAACGCAATCCGGCATCCTCCGGCGCAACGTTCCGCAGTGGCTGTCCGAACCGGACCTCAGACCAATTGTTGTGAGCTTCACCCCCGCAGCCATTCGCCATGGTGGTGATGGCGCGCTCTACGTCCATCTGCGAAAACGCGACAAGGCCAGATAGCCGCCGTCTGGACCATCTATGGGCAATTGCTGGCGAGAAGCTTCAGCGCCTGCGTCACACCGTTAAGAGAGTAAGTATCAAGCGTCGACTGGCCGCGTTCGCCTGCCGCCTTCACCTGAAGCTTGGCACCCTTCTTCATGGCCTCGACGAGCTTCAGCTCCTGCGTCGCGTCGGCAACGAACGCGCGCTCCTCGTAGGGAAACAGCTTGAACGTGCTCGATTCGACAGTCACCACCACATCTTCGCTCGGCTTGAGTTTGTAGCCAACCTTGATGCTGACTTCGGATTTGATGCCATCTTTCGGCCAGGAGGAAACATAAAACAGTGCCGGTGCACGGTTCGTGGTCGACGGCTGCTCGGCTGTGGGCTCTGAGGTGACAAAGCAGATTTTGTGCGACTTGCCTTCATTGACGTGCAACGTCCAGTCCTTGAACTTTCCGACCACAACCGTGCCTTGAGCAAAAGCGGAAGGCAGCGTCCAAGCGTTGACGACCGCAAGAGTGGCCGCACAGACAGCAAGCGCCAAACGCCGCTTGGACGTACCAAGCACGCGAATCCGTCTGGCCGGTCGCACGTTAAGTGATCGTCGTATGGGAGTGTCGCACAACATCCTTAGTCCACACTAATCGCGTTTCCTGCGTTTTGGAACCGCGGCAACGCCGCCCTCAGTTACAGGACGCTCCGCGAATCGCGCAAGACTGATTACCCGGTCATACATAACAACGGCCCCCGCCATGGCGACGTTGACGCAAAATTTGGTTGGGATCTTGACCACGTAAGCACATTTTTCCAGGACCTCGGGCGACAGCGAGCCCTGCTCCGGACCCAGGATATAGGCAGCTCGCAGAGGGTGGCGAAAACTCGGAAGGTCGATGGCAAGATCGGTAAGCTCCACCCCCACCAATTTGCAGCCCTGGGGCAGCACCATCTCATCGAGTGACTGCCAGTCGTAGTGCGGCAAATGTTGCCGGCCCTTGGACGTATCGGCGTGCGCTTCAAGCGCCTTGTATGTGGCGCCGACGGTAAAGGTAAAACTCGCCCCGAACCCATGTGCCGAGCGCATCAAATTTCCCAGATTGAGGGACTTTGACATGCGTTCCGCGCCGATGGCGAAGTATCCGCGGGGACGGGGTGGCCAATGAGGTACGGTCATAGCGGTCAAGTGATACCATAGAGAGGTTTGCTGGCGGGCGCGAGCCGATTAGAAGTTCGGCTCCGCGCCGCTTGCGGCGACAGGCCCGTTCCCGTGGAGGTGTCACATGAAAGCCGCCCTTTGCAAGAGCCTCGAAGGATCGCAGGGCCTAGTGGTGGAGAATTTGCCCGAACCGGTGGCAGGCCCGGGCGAAGTCATCGTGCGCGTCAGGGCCGCCGCCCTCAATTTTTTCGACACGCTGATCACCCGCGGAAAATATCAATCGAAACCCGAGCTTCCCTTCTCCCCGTCGGGCGAAATCGCCGGAACCATTGAAAGCTTGGGCGACGGCGTGAGTGGCTTGAACTCCGGTGATCGTGTGGCGGCCTACGTCGGCTGGGGTGGTGCACGTGAGAGAGTTGCCATCAAAGCAGAAGCGGTCATTCCCATCCCGGATGGCGTCTCCGATGAGGCGGCATCCGGTGTCTCGATCACCTACGGCACCGCCATTCATGGCCTGAAAGATCGTGCCAAAGTCCAGCCTGGCGAAACCGTTGCCGTTCTTGGCGCATCAGGAGGTGCAGGGTTGGCCGCCGTCGAGATTGCCAAGTTGATCGGCGCGCGTGTCATTGCCGGGGCGTCGTCGCAATCGAAACTCGACATTTGCCGCGCGCACGGAGCCGACGAGGGCATTGACTACGACACGGCAGATTTGAAACAGGCCCTGCGCCAACTTACAAATGGAAACGGTGTTGATGTCGTCTATGATTGCGTCGGCGATCGCTTTGCAGAACCGGCGATCCGGGCACTGGCTTGGGAAGGCCGATACCTGGTCGTCGGATTTGCAGCCGGCGAAATACCGAGCATTCCGCTCAATCTCTTTCTGCTCAAAGGCGCCGCAGCGATAGGCGTGTTCTGGGGGGACGCGGTTCGACGCAATCCCGCGCGCCACAAGTCCAATATGATTGAGGTGCTTGACTGGGTGGCATCGGGCGCCTTGACGCCGCGCATTCATGCAACTTATCCGCTAGATAAGATCGCCGACGCCCTTGCCGTGATTGAGCGTCGCGAAGCCGCGGGCAAAGTCATTTTGACGCTATAATCAAGCGCCTAGGTCCACGTGCACATTGCTGCTAACCGGTGTGCGTATATGCGCGCGGCAGATCGCCATAACGCGCCATATCTGGCGTTATGGAAGAATTGCTATGCCGCGACGCGTGTAGAAGTCATCGGTCAGCTTGCAGTATCATCAACTGGTGTGGCGGCGTCTCTTATGTCGTCGAGAAGGTCGTCCGGAAGGGTATCTCGTAGTTTGTCGAACGACCGTTGCAGGACCGTGCGTTGTGTGCGCCGCCGTGAGTCCATGAGGCTCTTAACGGCGGGCCTCGTAGCGCTTTCGATCGGGCTTGCCGTTGCAGCCAACCGGTCTGCAGAATGGTTTGCAGACGCGCTAGCCGGACTGCAACCCGAAAGCCAGGTCGCGCAATCGGTCATCTTGGGCCATAGAAACTCGCTCTCCGACACCATCTCGGGTGTCTACAAGAACAATCATGCGCCGCGAAAGTGGAAACCCGGAAAACTGAAGACACCGGCACAGAGCGGACTCCTCAAAGCCGCACCACCGCCTTCGACGCCAATTTCGCTATTTCCATTCTTTGCGCCGCCCAAAGAGCCCGACAAATCCGATGAACAGGAACCTGTGGGACCCCTCGTCGCCTATCGGACGGTCTGCGTGCGCCTTTGCGATGGGTCCTTCGTTCCCATAAGTGCGTCGACGACGCGCGATCATTTCAAGAAGGATGCACGGAAGTGCCAAGACCAATGTGGCGTCCCGTCCAGGTTGTTTGTCTATGAGACAGAGTCCGGCTCGCCCGAGACCATGGTCGATCTCAAAGGGCGGCGCTATACGGATTTGGCAACCGCCTTCAAATTCCGCGTAACCTACGACCCGGATTGTAAGTGCCAGGCGCACCCATGGGAGCAGGAAGCGCAAGACCGGCACAAATTATACGCCGAAGCTGAGGCCAAGAAATCAACGAAAGCACTGAAGATGGCTGAGACCAAGAAAAAGCCAAGCGCACTGCGCGCGCGCCGAGCCTCGCAACCCACGCCACGGCTTTCGGAAGATCCCTCGGTGACGAAGAAATCCATCGCCGTAACAGCAGAGGCACCAAAGCCAACAGCGAAACCGGTGCCGAAACCGCAGAACATGAAATTGAGCGCAGCGCTGTCTGTCGATGCCTCACTCAAGAGAAAGAAGAAGAAGAAAAGGCGCAAGCTCCGTCACCGGAGAACGGCCCAGGATGTCTTCCGCTCCAACTTGATGGGATTTACCGGTCTTTAACGGAATAAGCCCGCTCAAGTCGGATTTCGCCTCGTTTCAGCAAATCCGTTCAAGAAAAATTTGCCATGTTGCGCGCATTGTGGTTCCAGCCGGCGGCCGCGGGCGATGCCCCGCATCACACGTTGCCGGAACTGATTTGGCGCCCCAAAAGGGCCTCGTCGTCGTCAAGTGTTAACGTATGCGTAGATTCCTTCCGGCCTTTCATTGCGTACTCGTGTTGGCGTTTGTCTCAGTGACGCATCAGGAAGCGTACGCCCAGGGCTTCTTCCAGCAACTCTTCGGCTTCGGGCAACCATCTGCGCCGCCCCCCTCGCTCAGATCTTTTCGCCGGAGCAGCCCCTACGGCTTTGGACGGAGCCAGTCGTATCGCCGTTACCAATCGTACGGGTCTTATCGGACGCTCTGCGTTCGCACCTGCGACGGCTTTTACTGGCCGATCAGTGCCAACACCACACGCGACAAGTTCGATCACGATTCGGATGTTTGCGAATCCAACTGCACCAGCAAGGCCCGCCTGTACTACTTGCCGCACAGGAGCGATGACATCGAAAATATGACGGACCTGTCGGGCAGAACCTACGGTGAGTTGCGCACAGCTTACGCCTATCGCAAGAAACTCGTTACCGGCTGCAGCTGCAAACCCATGCCATGGGCCAAATCGGAGAAGGCGCGCCATGAGCACTATGCGCTGGTCGAAAAGCTCGAAGAGCAGCGCAACATGACAATAGCGTCCGGGACGCCTGACGCAGCTTCGGAAGGATCGCTACAGATCGCCAGGTCCGGCAGTGTTCAGGGGCCTGTTACGGACCCCGAACTTCCCGTTGAGGTCTCCTCGACAAACCGCCCCGTTGTATTCGGCCCCGCGCAGGACCTTGCCGTATCAAACGAGGAAGTGGCGACACCTGCAGCCGCTTTCGCAGACAACGCGTTCACAACACCAAAGCGTGTGATGATCAGGAAACGATCGGTGCGCAAGCACAAACGCGTAAAGTCTGCACGTGCCGCGCGTGGATATGTGGCGCCGATCGGCGGCCTAACGGCCTGGCCATAGGTTCGGCCGAAATCACCAGACCTCGTGAAGGCCTGCGAAGTTGTCGAGACTTCCACCTCTCAAGGCATAAGCGTCCTCGACCACATAAGGGCCTCCGCCGGTTCGCGGCCGTGACGAAAACAAAACGAACCGTCCGACAAAGAACGGCTCGGTGGCGAATCGAGCATGGCGTTGGAGCAGGCGTGCGACCTCTTGTGGCCGGGTATTCTTCAGCCGGGCGAGCGTCACATGTGCTTTGAAATTGCGGGGTTCAGGCGACAATCCGGCTTTGCGCGCAGCAAGCTCTGTCGCACGCTGTAGCTCATCAAGTAAGGGCCCGCCGTCGAGGCCAGCCCAAATCAGCGCCGGACTCCTGCCACCGAACGTACCGAGCCCAGAGATCGTTGCAGTGAAGGAATCGAGTCGAATTTCAGCAAGCGCGCCTGCGAATTCCTGAGCCACCACGTTGTCGATATCGCCCGCGAAGCGGAGCGTGACATGGTAGTTTTCGGGATCAAGCCACCGCGCTCCCGGCAACGGCGATTTCAGACGTCCAAGACTTTCGCGCACATCTCGGGGCAGCTCCAATCCGGCGAACAGTCGGGGCATGGCAGAGCCCTTTCAAGGTTAGAGCTTCGCCGCCTTCGCGCGGCGGTTCTGGACCCGCGTGATCAGGGCCTCCACCGATGGTAGAATATGTTTCACGATAACAGCAACGCCTTTCGCCGACGGATGCAAACCGTCCGCGAGATTGAGCTCAGGGCGCAATACGACACCCTTGAGGAAGAATGGATAAAAGATAAGGTCATGCTGTTCCGCCAGATCGCGGTAGATGGCATTGAAGCTGTTTGAATAGTCTGGCCCCCAATTCTCCGGTGAGGTCATCCCAGCAAGCAACACGTCAATATTCCTGTCGCGCAGTTTGGTCACGAGGGCTTCGAGATTTCTTCTGACGCGCTTTGGTGGAACACCACGCAGCGCATCGTTGGCACCAAGTTCGAGTATGACCGCCTCAGTACCTTTTGGAATCGACCAGTCGAGCCTCTTGAGGCCATCAGCGGTGGTATCCCCGGATACCCCGGAATTTGTAATCTTGATCGCTATCCCCTTTGCCTTGAGGGCCCGGGCAAGCTGAGCGGGAAACGCATCAGACGTTTTTAGCATGTAACCGGCCGTCAGGCTGTCGCCGAACGCAACAATTCGAATGGGATCGGCCGCAAACGCCGCGTTCGCAAACATGAGCCCTCCGAGCGTACAAAGGTTGACGGCGGCAAGGAGGAGCACCACTTTCGCCAGACGGGTGGATTGATAAGGAACGCGTTTTTGCATCATGTTTCCGCCTTAACGGTCATCCAACAACTCATGCTGACGTAGAATTGCGTAGGGCAAAGGGCAAGGCCTGTTTGCCGCAATGCCAAATCGGGAGCCTCCGTGACAGATCCTATTCTAGGCTTGAAAGACGTTCGGTTAACGCTTGAAAGCCGGGCGGGGCCGGTCGAAATACTGCGCGGCGTGACCCTAACGGCCGCCCCGGGACAGTCCATTGCCATCGCAGGGCCGTCCGGGTCCGGCAAGACGTCGCTGCTCATGGTCATCGCCGGGCTCGAACGGGCAACCAGCGGCACCGTGCGGGTAGCCGATCACGATTTTTCCGCCCTCGATGAAGATGCGCTCGCCCTCATGCGCGGGGCATCGATCGGGATCGTCTTTCAATCGTTTCACCTCGTGCCGACCATGACGGCCCTCGAAAACGTCGCACTGCCGCTAGAATTTGCCGGCAATGCGGAAGCGCGGCCGATCGCTGCCGAGCATCTTGCCGAGGTCGGTCTCAAACACCGCATGGACCATTTTCCAGCCCAGCTTTCGGGCGGCGAGCAGCAGCGGGTGGCCATTGCACGCGCACTGGCCCCACGCCCGAAGATCATTCTGGCCGACGAACCGACAGGCAACCTTGATGGCAAGACCGGGCGGCAGGTGATCGACCTTTTGTTTGCGCTTCAGCGCCGCAGGCAGGCGACATTGATCCTGGTGACGCACGACGAACGCCTTGCCGCGGAATGCGATCGCACGATCCGCATGGCCGACGGTCTCATCGTTTCCGATCAACAAGCGGCTGCGGCATGACCGAACGGATGACCTCACCTGCGAGTCAATCAAAGCCCGGGCTGGGTCTTGCAGGCGTGGTACGCCTTGCAGCGCGAGAGCTGCGCGCAGGCCTCGGCGGCTTCCGCGTGTTTATGGCGTGCCTGGCACTTGGCGTCATGGTCATCACTGCCGTTGGCGCACTGTCGGACGCGTTGAAAGACGGGTTCGCACGCCAGGGCGAAGCCATTCTGGGCGGCGACATAACATTCGCGCGCATGCACGCGCGGGCGAACGACAACGAGCGCGCCTGGCTCGAAAGCCAAGGCCGGATCAGCGAGACGGCAAACTTGCGCGCCATCGCCCGCCGGCTCGACGGTGAGGAGCAGGCCCTCGTCGAACTCAAAGCAATCGACGCCGCCTACCCGATTGCCGGAAAAATCGCACTCAGCGACGGCGCAACATTAGATGACTCGGTCCGCCAAGGCGCGAGCGCCGTCGCAGACCCTGTACTCCTCAAACGTTTGGGCCTAAAGACCGGGGACCGCATGAAGATCGGCGCGGCAGACGTGGAGATCCGCGCCGCCGTGCGGAAGGTGCCTGACGCGATTGCCGACCGGTTGACCTACGGGCCGCGTGTTTTTGTGTCGCTCGAAACGCTGATGAAGACCGGATTATTCAAGCCGGGCACGCTCGTGCGCTGGCGCTACGCCTTGAAGCTTCCAGACAACGCCGGTGAAGACGCGGAAGCACTTGCAGCCCTTCGCGAGTCGGCCAAAGCAGCCCTCCCTGAATCTGGATTTTCCATTGCCGACCGGCGCGATCCCGCACCTCAAGTAAGCCGAACACTTGAGCGGCTACGGCAGTTTCTAACGCTTCTGGGGTTAACTGCGTTGTTGACCGGCGGCGTCGGCGTTGCCAACGCGGTATCCACGTTCATCGACAAACGGCGCAAGGTCATCGCAACCATGAAAAGTCTTGGCGCGCCAGGTAAAACCGTGCTTGCCGTGTTCTTGCTTCAAGTCTTGCTGATGGCGGTGATTGGTATCGCCATCGGTCTCGCACTGGGCGTCCTCTTGCCGCTTCTCTTGAACAACTTCTATGGGGATGCCTTGCCCATCAAGGCCGAGTTGTCCGTGTCCTGGACGAGCCTTTTCATCGCCGGCGGATACGGTCTACTCGTCGCGCTTCTGTTTACGCTCTGGCCACTTGGGCGTGCCGAACGGATCAGCGCAAGCGCACTCTTCCGGGATGATGTCGCGCACGAACAATGTTGGCCCCGGCCCACGCTCTTGATCGCCATGGCAGGCATCGCGTTGGCTTTGGCCCTTGCCGCGATTCTGAGTGCGGACTCCATGCGAATTGCCACATACTTCAGCATCGGCGTCGCCGTTGTGTTCGCACTGTTTGTCGGACTTGGCACCGGCATCACATCACTTGCCCGGCGCATGAAACGCCCGCGGCGGCCGGAGCTTGCACTTGCTATCGGCAATCTGGGCGCACCGGGAGGCCTGACACGATCGGTCGTATTGTCCCTCGGCTCCGGCCTATCGCTGCTCGTTGCAGTCGCTCTGTCGAATGCATCACTGGTCAATGAGTTGACCGGCCGTATGCCGGAGAAATCGCCAAACTATTTCGTTCTCGATATTGCGAAAGCCGACTATCCGGATATCGAACACCTGGTTACACGCGAGGTTCCGGGTGCGGAACTGGTTGATGCCCCGATGCTACGCGGCCGCCTCCTCAAACTCAAAGATCGCAACGTCGAGGACATCAACGCGCCAGCCGAAGCGCAATGGGTTTTGAACGGAGACCGCGGCCTCACCTACGCCAGCACTGTTCCCGAAGGCTCAACGCTTGAGGAAGGCGATTGGTGGCCAGAGGACTATTCCGGGGAGCCCCTGGTATCGTTCGAGGCCGAGCTGGCTGGGCTCTTAGGCGTGGGGATTGGGGATACCATCACCGTCAACGTATTGGGGCGCAACATCACGGCGCGCATCGCCAACTTGCGCGAAGTGAAATGGGAGAGCCTGGCCCTCAATTTCGTCATGGTGTTTTCACCGAACACGCTCGCATCCGCCCCGCACAGCATCCTCGCTACCATCGCCTTACCAAAAGGCACGTCGCTCAACGAGGAGGTGCACGTAGCGCGCGTGCTCGGCAAGGCCTACCCCGGGGTGACGACCATTCGCGTGAAGGACGCGCTCGACGCCGTCAATGCGGTGTTCTCAAAGGTGATGATTGCCGTACGTGTGGCAGGCGGCGTCACCCTTCTTGCTGGCGCCCTTGTTTTGGCTGGCGCGCTTGCCACCGCGCAGCGCCGTCGTATTCTGGAGGCCGTGATTCTGAAAACATTAGGCGCGACGCGAAAACGGATCCTGGGTGCTCATTTTGCCGAGTACGCGCTCCTGGCCGGCGTGACTGCAATTTTGGCCATTGCCCTGGGCTCGATGACCGCCTGGGTGGCAGTTGAGCAGATTATGCAGATCGACTTCTCGTTTTCCGCCATGGCCGTTGCCCAGGCCCTGGGCCTAGCCTTAGGCTTGGTCGCGACCTTTGGTGGAATTGGAACCTGGATGGTGCTTTCGGCCCGGCCGGTTCCATACCTAAGATCGGAGTAAAAGTCCTCATGTAATCAACAGGTTAACAATAAGCCGTGGAACGTCGGCACGATCCCAGTGGCAGAACTTCACAAGACTTGAAACAATTGACGCTAATCAACATATCCGGCAGGAAGATCGGGATTGGCTTCAGAGACTTAGAGGAAACCAGAAATGGCTCAGACTCCGAACAGTTATCAGCAAGGCGCAGGCGTTGCCCGCACACGCGCGGCAATCGACGAGGGACTTCGGTCCTATATGCTTGGCGTCTACAATTACATGGCAGCCGGCATTTCTGTTACCGGCCTTGTCGCCTATGCCCTATTTGCAATGTCGTTGACAACGGACCCCGGGTCCGCGGCCGCAACACTGGCCAACGGCAAAATGCTGACGTCGCTTGGCGTCCTCTTGTACACCAGCCCGCTGAAGTGGGTTCTCGCATTCGCACCTTTGGCCTTCGTCTTTTTCTTCGCGGTCAAAGCCAACAGCATGAGCCTCAGCGCGGCCCAGACGTCGTTCTGGGTCTTCTCAGCGCTTGTAGGCGCCTCGCTCTCGGTCATCTTCTTGGTCTATACCGGCACGTCCATCGCGCGTGTGTTCTTCGTCACCGCGGCAGCTTTCGCGGCGCTGAGCGTCTTTGGCTACACCACCAAGAAAGACCTGACCGGCTGGGGCTCGTTCCTCTTCATGGGCCTTGTCGGCATCATTATTGCCGCCATCGTCAACCTGATCTTCCTGCAGTCCTCGGCCATGCAGTTCGCCATCTCGTGCTTGGGCGTTCTGATCTTCGCAGGCCTCACTGCCTACGACACGCAGCGCATTAAAGACGACTACTACGCTTACGCTGGCAACAGCGAGATGGCTGCGAGGGCCTCGATCTTCGGTGCGTTGGCCTTGTATCTGGACTTCATCAACATGTTCACCAGCCTCCTGTATCTGTTCGGCGATTCCGAATAGGCGAAGCGCATGAACCAACAAGAAAGGCCCCGCACATGCGGGGCCTTTTTCTTTGGCAAAACCAAGCCGCTCCTCAATCGATGAGACGCAGGCCCCGGTCGAACACGGCCAGGACGCGTTCAAGCTCGTGACCGCGCTTGAGGATCAATCCGGCCGGCGCAACCACGCTGAAGGCGCCCTGCTTCTTGGCCAACCGCGGGCATTTCTCGATTCGATATAGTGGGCATTCGCTGCTCCGCCGGAAGATCGAAAAGACGGCTTTTTCCGGCAGAAGATCGAGGGCGTAATCACGCCAGTCACCGGAAGCAACCCGGCGCCCGTAAACGGTCAGGATGGCGTTGAGTTCTCGTCTATTAAAAGCTGTAACCGAAGAAGTTTCCCTACCGGAGGTCGCGAGCGCGGCGCCGCCCTCCAGCCTGCCCGCATGCCGCGGGCGAAGCGCTATCGGTTCCGTTTCGCGCAAGGGCGCCTCCCTTCATTCAGGGTTCATGATCCCTCTGCTTGGATGCGATTGCAAGGCCCGAGGCTCGCCGCCGTTATCTTCAACTTTCGCAACAATCAGACACAAATTTCACACGGGAGCCACATTCCCAACCTCGTTGAGCCTCAATGCTCTGAGATAAAATAAGTCCATCGGCAACTGGCCCGGTCCATTCTAACAGCCTCGGAAAATCAGCCCCCCAATCCCCCTTCCGAAGCGACATCTCCGTGGACCGGGCCCTTTTTTTGTTGCCCTCTGGCCGATGCACCGTTCTCTACAAAAGCCCTGAAATTTCCTCGAATTAGCCAACTGGCGGTCGCGACAGGGCCGCGGATCCGCCGGATTGAACGTGGAAGCTCCTCCCGTTGCCGATCGGGCCCGGCAGCGACGCCGCGGTTCGGAGTACGCCCCCAAAACCCGCCGGACAGCGGAAGAGCCACCGGGCCCAGTGGCAGCGACCTCCCAAAAAGGTTCGATTCTGTTGTCTTGAGAGACAACCAACTGATCACACGGGCCGGCCTCCCCACCGGCCCGTTCTTTCGGTCCTCAATGCGCACACGTGGGCTGACAATTCCCCCGTCCCCCGGCTAGGGAGGAGAAGAGAATCGCGCAACAAGACAATCTGCGGCGGCGGCATAGAACATGAGCAAAACTCCAAAGAAGACTTCGGCAGCCAACCCCCTACTCGGGCCCTGGCGCACGCCGTTTGGACTGCCCCCTTTTTCGCGCATCACGCCGGCGCACTTCAAACCAACGTTTAAGATTGCGCTCAAAGAGCATCGCGCCGAAATCGACAAGATCAGTAAAAACGAGGCGCGGCCGACGTTTTCCAACACCATTGTTGCGCTGGAGAAAAGCGGGCGCAGCCTCGATCGCGTGGCTGCGACCTTCTTCAACTTGAATGCCGCCCATACCAACGACGCGTTGCAGGAGATTGAGCGCGCAATTGCACCAGAGCTCGCCAAGCACGAAACGGCGATCTATCTCAACAAGCGCCTATTCCAGAGACTTGATGATCTTTTCGAACGCGGAGATCGCCTCAAACTGACGGACGAAGAGCTCCGCGTCCTCGAGCGAACGCACACGGCGTTCGTGCGGGCCGGCGCCAAACTCGATGCCAAAACCAAGAAGCGGGTGGCCGAGATCAACACTCAGCTCGCAACCCTTGCGACCAAGTTCTTCCAAAACGTTCTTGCCGACGAGCAGTCCTGGCACATGATGCTCGAAAGCGACTCCGACCGTGCCGGCCTGCCCGACTCTGTCTGCGCAGCGGCCGGGGCCGCTGCCTCCGATCTCGGAAAAAAGAACGGCTACGCCATTACGCTCGCACGCTCGAGTGTCGAGACGTTTCTGCAGCTCTCGGCCCGAAGAGATCTCCGCGAGGAGGCCTTCAACGCCTGGATTGCCCGTGGTGACAAGGGCGGCGCCACCGACAACAAGGAGCTGGTCGTCGAGATCATGGCCCTGCGCACAGAATTGGCGCACATCATGGGGCACGACAATTTTGCGGCCTACACGCTTGAAGACACAATGGCCAAAACGCCGGCAGCCGTGCATGAGCTTCTCAATGCCGTCTGGCCCCGCGCCGTCAAGCGCGCAAACGAGGAATGCGCCGCCCTCGAACACCGTGCAAAAAGTACCGGCGAGAACCATCCAATCGCGGCATGGGATTGGCGCTACTATGCCGAAAAGGAGCGCAAAGCGCGCTTCGATCTCGATGAAGCGGAGTTGCGGCCGTACTTGCAGCTCGACAACATGATCGCCGCGGCCTTCGATACCGCCACGCGTTTATTCGGGCTGAAATTCAAAGAGCAAACCTCCGTTCCCGTCTACCACGCAGATGTCCGCGTCTGGGAGGTGAAAGCCCGCAACGGGGAGCATGTCGGCTTGTTCTTGGGCGATTATTTTGCCCGCGCCTCCAAACGCTCCGGCGCCTGGATGTCAAGCTTTCGCGGTCAGCACAAACTCGGCAAAGGCACGCGGCCAATTATTGTCAACGTTATGAACTTTGCGCGCGGCGCCGAAGGCACGCCAGCGCTTCTATCGTTCGATGACGCACGCACGCTCTTCCATGAATTCGGTCACGCCCTGCACGGCCTCATGTCCGACGTCACCTATCCATCGATTTCCGGCACCAACGTTGCGCGCGATTTTGTAGAGCTTCCCTCTCAGCTCTACGAGCACTGGCTGTCGCAGCCCGACGTGCTGAAGCGGTATGCGCTGCACTATAAGACGGGAAAGCCCATCCCCGGCACTTTGATCAAGCGGCTAAAGGCGGCAAATACGTTCCACCAGGGTTTCCAGACGGTGGAGTACACAGCCTCGGCCCTCGTCGATTTAGAACTTCATAAGTTGACCAACGCAAACGATCTCGACGTCGCGCGCTTTGAAAAGGAAACCCTAAAACGCCACGATATGCCGGATGCCATCGTCATGCGTCACCGTATCCCGCACTTCCTGCACATTATCGGAGGGTATGCATCGGGGTACTACAGCTATCTGTGGTCCGAAGTCATGGACGCCGATGCCTTCGCAGCATTTGAGGAAGCGGGCGACATCTTTGACAAGAAAATTGCGCGGCGCCTCAAAGAGCATATCTATGCCGCAGGCAATCGCCGCGATCCAGCCGAGGCCTATAAAGCGTTTCGTGGGCGCCTACCCAA
This sequence comes from Hyphomicrobium sp., assembly GCA_965222835.1. Lineage (GTDB taxonomy): Bacteria > Pseudomonadota > Alphaproteobacteria > Rhizobiales > Hyphomicrobiaceae > CBDCUQ01. The sequence continues at coordinate 1,276,757 of CBDCUQ010000003.1, read as the reverse complement.
GATCGACGGCCTCATGAAAAAACGCGGCTTTGCCTGAAGGGCAAGCTCACACGCCATCATCGCAACCGTCATCCCGGCATTTAATGCCGGGATCCACGGTGCCTTCATCTCGAACATCAAGATTTGCCCTCAGAAAGTTATGCCTCGTTGTCCTGCCATCGTTTTGGTAGAACGTTCGCAAGGTGTGCCCCCTGGATCCCGGGGTCAAGCCCCGTGATGACATCCGCGCCGGCAGGGGAGTGGGTTGGCTAGGCGACTCCTGCGAAGCTGGACATGCGCTAGCCGTCGAGCCAAGCCGCGCCGATGATCGGGCCGTCCGTGCCTTCCTGTAGCAGCACGGCGGTTCGCTGCGTGTCGTCGGTTGTCGGCGCCTTCATTGAGACCGGAATCGATATGGGTTTTCCCGACCACGTGCCGACGGGAACCATGCTGCGCACGATGTTCGTGTACCTGATGGTCCGACCGCCGTTCTCGCCGCGCTTGATCGCAACGACAGCGGAACGGGTGATGCTGAGCAACCAGACGGTCGCTCGCTGGGACGCCAGTTGACCACGCTGCGAGCCGATGTTTACAACATACCCTTTTCCATTGCGTGACCCGAAGATGGGGACGCGCCGCGCCGCATAGGCCGCTTTCGTGGATCGGATCGCATGATCGACACCGGATCGGCTTGAGCCGACAGCCGATGCGGTTCCGTTGACAATCACCTGGGGCGTGAAAACGGACTGCGCCCCAATCGCGCGCACATAGCTGCGCTGTCGCACCGCGTTCTTAGGTAAAGCAAACGTATCCTTCCAACCGATGTAATCCCAGTAATCCACCGGCAAAGACAAAGCCATGACGTCCGGGCGTTTGGCATACTGACCGAGAAGCGCATCGGCGGGCGGACAAGAGGAGCAGCCCTGGCTCGTGAAAAGCTCGATGACGGCGGTAATGGGCACCTCGTCGGGAGCAGCCCGCGGGCCCGGCTGGCTTACCGGCATGCCCATCAGAACAGCGAGCCCTCCGACAATAAGGAAACGTCGCAGCGTCGATCTGGGCATTGCTTATGCTCCACGCGATGAATGGCTACCTAAACGCCAAATACATGGCCAAATCTCCCGTGGCAGCGGCACAGGCTCCGTCTACCAGTGTTACGAAAACGGAGCTGCCGCAGTTTCATGCGCGCAAAACAGAAAAAATCCCCCGCCCCAAGAGACGGGGCGAGGGAATATGTTAAGCTTAGATGTGTAATCGGCCGCCTCAGGCTGCAGCCAGATTGCGCAGAACGTAGGGCAGGATTCCGCCGTTTTTGAAGTATTCGATCTCCTCGGCCGTATCGATACGGCAGATGATCGGAACCTCGCGCACCTTGCCGTCGGCACCCGTAATCTCGGCCGTCAATGTTTGGCGCGCCTGCACGTCCGCGAGGCCGCGAATGGTGACCGTCTCGTCGCCTTTAAGACCCAGCGATTGCCACGACGTCCCTTCCTCGAACACGAACGGGGCGACCCCCATGCCGACGAGATTGGACCGGTGGATGCGCTCGAACGATTGAGCGATGACCGCCTTGACGCCGAGAAGGTTGGTGCCTTTTGCCGCCCAGTCGCGTGATGACCCGTTACCGTATTCAGTACCCGCAAACACAACGAGAGGAACGCCTTCCTCCGCATAGCGCATGGCGGCATCGTAAATCGCCATCTCCTCGCCGGACGGATGATGCACCGTCAGCCCGCCCTCTTTGACATTGCCCTGTTCGTCCTTTGCCATGTGGTTCTTGATGCGGATGTTGGCAAACGTGCCGCGCATCATCACCTCATGATTGCCGCGCCGGGTTCCGTACTGATTGAAGTCGGCCAGCGTGACGTTGTTGGCGAGGAGATATTTTCCGGCAGGTGAAGCCGCTTTAATCGAACCCGCCGGTGAGATGTGGTCGGTCGTGATTTTATCGCCGAAAAGACCCAGGATGCGCGCGCCCACGACGTCGCCAATCGCGTCCGGCGTCTTGTTGATGCCGCGGAAATAAGGCGGGTTCTGCACGTACGTGGACTCCGCATCCCAGCCGTAGGTGAGACCTTTGGGAGCCGCGACGTCCTGCCAGTGCTTGTCGCCGCGGAAGACGTCGGCGTATTTCGATTTGAACATCTCCTTCGAAATGTTCTCCGCGATAAACGTCTGGATCTCTGTGTTGGAAGGCCAGATGTCACGCAAATACACCGGTTCGCCGTCCGCGCCTTTGCCCAACGGCTCGGTGGTGAGGTCCCGGTTCACGCTTCCCGCCAGCGCATAAGCCACAACAAGCGGTGGCGATGCCAGATAGTTCGCCTGAACATCCGGGCTGACGCGGCCTTCGAAGTTGCGATTTCCCGACAGCACGGCCGCGGCGACAAGAGCATTGTCGTTGATGCTTTTCGAAATCTCTGCGGGCAGCGGACCGGAGTTCCCGATGCAGGTCGTGCATCCGAAGCCGACGAGGTTGAATCCGAGCTTGTCGAGGTCCGTCTGCAATCCCGACTTATCGAGATAGGCCGCCACCACTTGGCTTCCCGGTGCGAGTGACGTTTTCACCCAAGGCTTGGTCTGGAGCCCCTTGGCCGCCGCATTGCGGGCAAGAAGACCGGCTGCGATGAGCACACTCGGATTGGACGTGTTCGTGCAGCTTGTAATCGCGGCAATAACTACATCGCCATGGCGAAGCTCAAAATCGCGGCCGTCAACCTTGACAGATTTTCCAAGCTCTCCGGGTTTCTTGTACTCCGTCTCGAGAGATGTCGCGAAACCGGCCTTGACGTCGGTGAGCGCAATTCGCCCTTCGGGACGCTTCGGTCCGGCAAGCGACGGCACCACCGTCGAAAGATCGAGCCCCAATGTGTCCGTGAATTCGGGGTCTGCCGTGCCCTCTTGCCGCATCAGTCCCTGCGCTTCTGCGTAGGCTTCAACAAGGGCAATACGATCCGCGTCACGCCCCGAAAGCGTCAGATAGTCGATCGTCTTCGTGTCGATGGGGAAGAACCCGCACGTCGCGCCGTATTCGGGGGCCATGTTGGCAATGGTCGCACGGTCGGCGAGCGTCAAGTGTGCAAGCCCGGGTCCAAAGAACTCGACGAACTTGCCGACCACGCCCTTCTTGCGCAGCATTTGCGTCACCGTTAGCACGAGGTCGGTTGCCGTCACGCCTTCTTTGAGGCTGCCGGTAAGTTTGAAGCCGATAACCTCGGGAATGAGCATCGACTGCGGCTGACCGAGCATCGCGGCCTCCGCTTCGATACCGCCGACACCCCATCCGAGAACCGCAAGACCGTTGACCATCGTCGTATGACTGTCGGTCCCAACAAGCGTGTCGGGATAGGCAAGCATGCTTCCGTCGGCAGCTTTGGCCGTCCAGACCGTCTGCGCCAGATATTCCAAATTGACCTGGTGACAGATGCCCGTCCCGGGCGGGACGACGCGGAAATTGTCAAACCCGCCTTGCCCCCATTTGAGAAACTTGTAGCGCTCGCCGTTACGCGCGTATTCGAGTTCAACGTTCTTCTCAAAGGCCTTCGGCGAGCCAAATTCATCCACAATCACAGAGTGATCGATCACCAGATCGACGGGAACCAGCGGATTGATCTTCTGCGGGTTGCCACCAAGTGTCTTCATGCCGTCGCGCATGGCCGCGAGATCGACAACCGCCGGTACGCCCGTGAAGTCCTGCATCAGAACGCGCGCAGGCCGAAAACCGATCTCCTTGCCGACCTTGCCCTTGTTGTCGAGCCAGGCCGCCACCGCAAGAATATCGTCTTTGCTAATGCTGCGGCCGTCCTCGTGTCGCAGAAGGTTTTCGAGAAGAACCTTCATGGAGAAGGGCAGCTTGGAAATGCCCTTCAATCCATTTTTCTCCGCGTCCGGAAGGGAATAGTAGACGTAGGTTGCCCCACCAGCTTGGAGCGTCTTGCGGCAATTGAAACTGTCAAGCGATTGGGGCGCCGGAGCGGGCGCAGATGAGTTGGACAAGGTGTCGTCTCCTCAACGAGGGTTCACGGTCAAAAAGCGGGGAGCAGGCGTGCGAATTGCAGATCGTACTCACCGCTCACCGCGCCGCCGGAGTGCCGGCGGAAGGACAGACGCCTTTTTTGCGCTAGCGAAACGCTCAATTGCGCTCTTATATAGGTGGAACCCGGCCCAAGCCAACCGGCAAGACGATTGGCATTTGCGGCAATCCGCCACTTACAGGGCTTATCACGGCCCGGCAGTCCCACGGTCCCCCAAGTGAAACTTATTGCGGAAAATCTGATCGTGGCGCGCGGCGGGAAAACGGTCATTGAAGGCCTGTCGTTTGCCGTCGGCCGTGGCGAAGCCTTGCTGCTGACCGGGCCGAACGGCGCCGGCAAGACGACACTCCTGCGCGCCACCGCAGGGATTCTTCCACTGACAGGTGGAACGATCACGCTTGAGGGCGGCGATCCCGAGCGCGAAATACCCGAAGACTGTCACTACGTCGGACATCTCAACGGCATCAAGGCGAACCTGACCGTCGCCGAAAACCTCGCGTTCTGGGGCACGTTTTTGGGCTCCGGCAAAGACCGCGTTGCGGCAGCGCTCGGCCATCTAGAATTGGAAGCCCTTGCCGAAATACCAACGGCCTACCTGTCCGCGGGACAGAAGCGCCGGGTCGGCTTGGCGCGCTTGCTCGTCACCGAACGTCCGATTTGGCTCCTCGACGAACCGACCGCATCCCTCGATCGCAGTAGCGCCGGGCTTCTATCGAGTCTCGTCGAATCCCATTGCGCGGGCGGCGGTCTCGCACTGATCGCGACACATCTTCCCCTCGGCTTAGACGGCAGCCGGGAACTGCGTCTTGGAATGAAGTCTTCTGCCACGCCGGGCAACCAGCACAGTGCGGGGGCGCCATGAGCAGATTTCGTGCGCTCCTGATGCGCGATCTCCGCCTCGCCGTGCGTGAGGGCGGCGCCGTTGGCACCGCGCTTGGCTTCTACCTCATCGTCGTGGCGCTGATGCCATTGGGATTGGGGCCCGATCTCAATCTCCTGTCGCGCATCGCGCCGGGTGTGCTGTGGATTGCGCTCCTTCTCGCCGCACTCCTTTCGCTCCCGCGCATCTTTGAAGCGGATTACGAGGACGGTGCGCTTGAAGCAATGACCTTTGCCAGCTTGCCTCTGGAGCTTACCGCCGCCGCCAAGGCGTTGGCGCACTGGCTTTCGACCGGTGTGCCATTGGCGATCATCACGCCTCTGTTGGGACTTCTGCTCAATCTTGATCCCAACGCCATGCCCACGCTCGTCGCCACCATGCTGGTGGGCACGCTCGCCGTCAGTTTCCTTGGAAGTATCGGTGCCGCGCTGACCCTAAAGAGCCGGCGCGGCGGGCTCTTACTGGCATTGCTCGTCCTGCCGCTCTATGTGCCGACGTTGATATTCGGCATCTCCGCAGTGAGCGCAGTGGCGCTCGGAACCACCGCGTTCGCCCCATCGTTTATGATTCTGTTGGCGATTTCGCTTGTCTCGCTTGTCTTGGGGCCGATCGCCGCCGCCGCTGCCCTGCGCGTCCAAGTGCAGTAAGGGTTAGACTTTGTCTTTTCCGCGGTCCTTTGGCGTGTGCATGCTTCCGGCAAGAAGAGCTTTGGCAAGTGTGCGCCAGCGCGGTTCCTCGGGGCGTGCTCCGCCCTTAAGCCAGGCCTCGATCGCAGCGAGAAAACCCGCAAGATCGGTAGCCTCCCAATCGTCCGGATTCTGCGCGAGATCTGCGCGCAAATTCGCGAGAAAGCGGACGAGTTCGTCCTGGGTCGACAGATTAGCAGCCGCAGCCGTGAGCGCAGCCAAATCGCGCCCGGATTCGGTGCCACGGCCGTCGGGCGATGCGGGCGCGATGTGATCCAGGCAATCTCGCTTAAACGCTGCGAACGCGCGGGTGCGATGCGAGATCGCATACTTCTCTGCCGGTTCCATCTCACCGAACGTTTCAGTCGCACCATCCGCCACAAAAATCGGATCGTAGCCGAAGCCGTTGCCGCCGCGCGGCGGCCACACCAGATGGCCGTGGACCTCTCCTTCATAAAAGGTATGCGCGCCGTCGGGCCAGGCGAGACACAGAACCGAAATAAAGTTTGCGCGCGGCGGCGCCTCTTTCGCCCATGCGTTCTTTTCTTCAAGCGCCTCGTTAACCCGCTGCATGGCAAGTTCGAAGTCCTTTCCGGGGCCAGCCCAATCGGCCGAGTAAACGCCCGGCGCACCGTCGAGAGCGTCAATCTCAAGACCGGAATCATCAGCAAGCGCTGGGAGCCCCGAGCCATCAGCTGCCGCACGGGCCTTGATGAGCGCATTACCGCGAAACGTCACCTCTGTTTCGTCCGGCTCGGCAAGACCCAGGTCGTCGGCGGAGACCGCATCAAGACCATAAGGCGCCAACAGTTGGTTGATCTCCAAAACCTTGCCCTTATTGTGGCTTGCGACGACCAGACGGCTGTTCGGAGTAAGTTTATTCATGAGCGCGTTGGGCCGTTGCACATGCCTCAGGCAACGGTCAGCTTCTGGAGAGAGACCAATTCGCCAATACCTTTCTTGGCGAGTGCCATGAGCGTATCAAAACTCTCCTGACTGAAAGCCTCGGTCTCGGCCGTACCCTGCACTTCGACGATGCCACCGGCCCCCGTCATTACAAAGTTGGAATCGGCCTCCGCATTTGAGTCCTCTGCATAGTCGAGGTCGAGAACCGGCGTTCCTTTGTAGATCCCGCAAGACACGGCAGCGATATGATCGCGCAGCACATCGTCTTTCACCATGTCACGTATCTTCATCCACTGAACGCAATCGTAGAGCGCGACCCACGCGCCGGTGATGGCGGCCGTGCGCGTGCCCCCGTCGGCCTGGATAACATCGCAGTCAATCGATATCTGCCGCTCACCGAGCTTCTGCAGGTCAACGACGGCACGCAAAGCACGCCCGATCAGCCGCTGTATTTCTTGGGTGCGGCCCGAGGGATGCCCCCTGGTGGAGTCACGCCGGGTACGTTCGGTGGTTGCCCTCGGCAGCATGCCGTATTCGGCCGTAACCCAGCCACGGCCTTGGCCCTTAAGCCATGGCGGGACCCGTTCCTCCACGCTGGCGGTGCAAAGCACATGCGTATTCCCAAATTTGATGAGGCAGGAGCCTTCAGCATGCATGGAAACGGCGCGCTCAAATGATACACTGCGAAGCTCGTCGGGTTTGCGTTTGGATGGGCGCATTTGGGCCTGTTTTTCTTGATGTGCTAGCGTCTTGCGGCCAGGCCGCTCCGTCGGGGGCGACCCTACGGGAGCCAGGAAGGCCATTCAACACGTATTCACCAATGATCACATGATGGGTGGAATTGACGGCGGCCACCCGGTTTACCTAGATTCCCCTCAAACGATCATCGCAATCGGCATTGCCTCTTGGAGCAGATGTCAAAAGTCCAGACCGAAATATCCAGGCTGAATGAGCGCTCCCGCGCCATTCTGCGTCAGATTATCGAGACCTATCTGATGACCGGCGAGCCCGTGGGATCGCGAAACTTGTCGCGTTCGCTCCCCATGACTCTGTCACCGGCCTCAATCCGTAATGTCATGTCGGATCTGGAGCACGCAGGCCTCATCTTTGCACCGCATACGTCAGCCGGACGGTTGCCGACAGACAGCGGACTTCGCCTGTTTGTCGATGGTCTACTTGAGGTCGGCCATTTGACCGCTGAGGAACGCCAGCAGATCGAAGCGCAGATCGCCGCCAGGCACGCGAAATCCATGGACCAGGTTCTGAGCGAAGCCGGTGAAATGATTTCGGGCCTGTCGCATTGCGCGGGCGTTGTGTTGGCGGAAAAGCAGGACGCTCGCCTCAAGCATATAGAGTTCGTTGCGCTCGAACCGGGTAAAGCACTTCTTGTCATCGTTGGTGCCGACGGATCCGTAGAAAATCGTGTCCTGACATTGCCGGCGGGCTTACCCAACTCGGCGCTGATAGAGGCCGCCAATTATCTCAATGCCAAGATTCGCGACAAGACATTTGCCGAAGCACGTCAAATCATTGGCAAGGAGCTCAGCACCGCAAAAGCCGAACTCGACTCGCTGACGCAAAAGGTGATCACGGCCGGTCTCGCCGAATGGTCAGGCGCGCTCGGAGATCGAAAGAGCCTGATTGTCCGTGGACAATCGAATCTTTTGAAGGATCTCAACGCAGAGGAGGATCTCGAGCGAATCCGCATGCTCTTCGACGATCTCGAGCAAAAACGGGACCTGGTTCAACTTTTGGAGCTCGCCGAGCAGGCCGAAGGCGTGCGCATATTCATCGGATCCGAGAACAAACTGTTTTCGCTATCGGGCTCGTCGCTGATCGTCGCACCGTTCCAGGACGAAACCCGCAAGGTGGTCGGCGTTCTGGGCGTTATCGGCCCGACGCGGATCAATTACGCGCGCATTGTCCCGATGGTGGACTATACCGCCAAGTTGGTGTCGCGCCTCATCACTTGATTTTTGAGCCCAATCGGCCGATATGCGCCCCATTCCCTGAGGGGCCCGGCCCTTCGCGCTTCTGACCGGAGTAACAATGCCCAACGAGACCAAACCCGGCGATCCTGCAAAAAGCGATCACGGGGCCAGTCCCGGATCGCCGCAAACGGCTGGCCAGCCCCCGATTGAGGGCCAAGGCGAAAGCGCGGAGACCACGGCGCCGAAGGATGAGGGTGTGCTGCGGCCGGATGTGTCGTTCGAGCAATTGAAGCAGATCGTCGCGCATCTGCAGAAGGAGATCGACGAAGGTAATGCCAAGACGGAGGAGCAGAAGAACGAGAATCTGCGCCTTTTGGCTGATATGGAAAACCTGCGAAAGCGGACAGAGCGCGAGAAGGAGGACACGGCAAAGTATGCCGTGACCCGGTTTGCGCAGGATGTCGTCGGCGTGATTGATAATTTCGAGCGTGCCGCGGCGGCGGTTCCTGCCGACGCGGCAGAAAAGGATTCTGTGCTGAAGAGCTTCCTCGATGGGGTGCTATTGGCCGAGCGCGAGTTTCTGGCCATCCTGTCACGCCACGGCATCAAACAGATCGAGGCCCAGGGCCAGCCCTTCAATCCGCACCAGCACCAGGCCGTGATGGAACGCGAGGACACAAGCGTGCCGGCGGGTACCATCGTCCAAGTCTTTCAAGCCGGATATCTGATTGAAGATCGCTGCCTGAGGCCCGCAATGGTCGCGGTCTCACGTGGTGGCACTGGCAAGGCCGTCAAATCGGCAGAGGGCGGGAATGGTACCGCGACTCAGACCGAGGCCCCACCTAAGGCGGCGGAGCCCCCACCGGCGACAGGCAGCGGAGAAGACTCGCCGCCAGGGCCGGAGGGCAGCAAGTAGAGTCCGCTCTTTTTGGGGGGCGTAGGCTCCCAGCCACGACCGGTCATTGCCCAGGACTCCGCCTGTGAACGAATAGTGATAACTAGCCTGTCCTGGCCGGACCGGGCCGATTTTGGGACTCCTCCGCGGGCTGTGCGCCTCCGGCTGTGCTCTGGTCTTGCCCCTCCAACATCCAGCCGCCCCCTCACGAAATCAGGTTAGGGCGCTGGAAAACAAGAGGTTTTATCAGTCACAAATCTTCCAAACCGTTGCCCCGGGGACACGGCCAGACGGCCCCTGCTCTGCCAAGTTTTCCACAGTAACGCGTTTTCTGTGGGTAAGTACCGTGTCTGTCTTGCGTATGCGTTTGGTTGCGCTGGGCGTTTGCGTCGCATTCTTGGGTGCGGTGTCGGGCACAGCCGAGGCACAAACGCCCAACTGGCTACGCGCCTATATCGGTGCACAAGGCGGCTACGCCTGGGAAGATCTCGACCTGACTGCCGTGCCAAGTTTCAGGAAGTAAATGACTTCCTCTCCCAGATTGAGGATTTTGAGGGAGGGATAGGCGGCGTTCAGGGCGGCGCAAACTTCTATCAGAACGGCAACATAATAGCCGGCATCGTTGCCGACTTCATGTGGCTTGATGCAAGCGATAGCGCTTCGATTACGCAGAGCACTATGATTAGTGACTGTTATGATTCTTGTGAATGTGAATGTGAGCTTACAACCCTCACCGCCAGTTTGGATTTAAACGTGGATGTGGACTGGAAGGCAAGCATTCGCACCAAGACCGGACTTCTCTTGACGCCGAGCGTACTCGCCTACACGACGGGCGGCATCGCATTTGCCAAGATTGACGTAGAAGCCGTGTCGACTCTGACGATCAGTCCTCCTCCGCAATCAACAACGCTCTCTGCTTCCGACGATGTGATTTTGATCGGTATCGTCGCGGGTGGAGGTCTCGAAAGCTTCGTTACGCCCGATATCAGTACATTCCTCCAGGTGATTTATTACAACTTTGAAGAGGAAACCCTGAACTTGGCGGGCTCTCGTTTAGAAGTAGACCTCGAAGAGACAGTCGTCGAGGCGGGCGTAAGTTTCTACTTGAATTGAGAGACGCCGAACGGACGTCCCCCGGATTCGCCGGGCGCAGCCCCCAAGTCTTCGCGAAGACTAAGTAGGACCGCGCCAAGATCCTTTGCTCTTAGCCATGTCCGCCGCGAACTCGGCCTCAAGCGCATGCTCCAACTCGACCAGGTCGTCGGGAAGCGGCATGCCAAACGCTTTGATCTCCTCCAGCTTCTCGCGCAACTGCAAATAAAGTTCGTGCCGGTCCTCGGGCTCGTTCTGCATCCGGGTCAGAAGCAACCCGATCTCAGCTTTCAAGGCCTCGAATGCCATAGCGTTCTCCACATTGTGTAAGCGACCTACCGGTCCTTCAGGCTCCGGCCCGCCGGAACGATAGCATGATGACCAAACAATGCCGACTTCTGGAGGAGTACGTCTTGATCGGCCTCAACGATGCAGCGACTGCCATCTGCATGCTAGCGCGTCACCCATCCCTGACACGGTCGGTCTTGGGCAGCAGCCGGGCGCTTTCTAGCAGAATTGCGGATTCACCATCTCATTCACGATTTGATGGAGCGCGCGGAGTCGGTCTGATGGGGGAGCCAAGTGTGTTTGAGTGTCCGTAGACGTGCGAATAGTTTACCCCGAAAGCTGGCTGGGTTTATGACGTCGATGCTAACGAGCTCGCGGGAATGCGTCATCCAACGCTCCTTGTAGCTCGCGTCCCCCCCCATAAGATCGAACACCTTAAGCTGGTTCTCGCAGGACCATTTCACCTCTTCGGCTAGGATGAGATTGCCGATACCGAAGCCTGCAAATTCCGGTTGCCATCCGGACTGATACCCGAAGACCTTGTCGCAATAGACGAAATCGAGTCCGCAGGCAGCCCATACCCCATCGATACGAATGAGAATCAGAAGAAGGCGCCCCTTGGCGGCAAGAAGGGTAGCGAGCCGGCGCAGCAGACTGCGAGACGGCAGGGTGGGGAGCGCAAGGCTGGCTTCGCCCCACCTTTGATCGTGAAGCTGCATGAACACATCGATCGCCTCCTGAACGCAGATGTCGCGCCCCGCCTGGAGGATCTCTACGTTGTGCTCCTTCTCCAGATTGCTCCTCGTCCGTCGCAAGTTCTGCCGCCACTTCGGCGAGCGACTGGCGAGATAATTGTCCCAGCCGCCCTCCAAGCGAATGAAGGGAGCTGGCTCGTAGTCGTTGAGAGACCAAGCACAGCCCAGCTCACGAACGAACGGCAGAACTTCGGTCATTAGCACCGAGGTTTGTTCGATGTAGGGCATGTGCAGGATGTCCCACTCTCCCGCCAGATCATGAACAATGTAGTGCGCGAACGCTCGAGCCACATCCCGCTGATGGTCGGCACGAACAATGAGGTCCATGAGTTGTGAAGCCGGATGACGCGAGGTCCCGATCAGACTGAGCTGGCGTACGGCGCGCCGGGCGACCGTGTCGCCGGTGCCAATTATCAGCGGTGCAATGCCGCAGATCTCGCCTCCATTGTCTCTGGCCAAGAGGATGCGCAGTTTTTGGTGTTCGCTAAAGGCTTGCCACCATGTCGAGACGTAGTCCCACGTCATAAAGATGCAGGGATATGGCGAGGCTTCAACGAGCGCATCCCACGTTCCGGCCAAGGCGGAATTTTGCTGCCAATCACGGAGTAGCTCGACGCTTATCTGTGGGCCAGTTCCGGACGGAGGCTCCACGGCCGCGAACGCGCGGCCGGGTGGACCCCTGCCGAACTTGGAATAGATCATATTCGCCTCTTGGCATTGGCCAGCAATATGCAGAAGAACGCTGGCTTGACACCACCTATTTCAGGAGCTCTTTGGTTCCGTCGATGCACCGAACATCGTAATATCTTTCGTATTGGCCGCAAGGCGAAGACTTGGGGTGGTTTTCAATTAATCGGGTGCTGCTTAAGCAGCCGTCCGCCAGCCAGCGCAACCTGGCGTCGGCTAATGAAATGCACTTTAGGTGACACGGTTAACCCTACGTGCCCCTGATAGTGTGCAAGCTGACCACGGGCCATTAGAAGATTGACAGCAGTCCCGCGGCCAAAGGAAACGAGGCAGTTGGCCCGCTGCTCAACTCGCCGGAGGTATCGAGTTGAGTTTGATGCACGTTCTCCTTTATTTCGGCAGCCGCCGTCCGCGCGGCCGCGGGCGCGCCACAAACGATTTGAATGGTGCGCTTCCAGATTCGGGAGGCGGTTGCACCCCATTCCTGATGATAAGGTGGTTTCGCGTGACGCGAAGGGTACGGCTACACCGCAAGCGGATCCGCGGCCCTCGGGCCAAGGACCGGTTCGCGCGTCTGCTGGCGCGTGCTAGGTTCGATGCCCGTCACCTGGAGGATCCCGACTTGGCATCCTGGAATCACGCGTTTCAGACGGTGCTGAGATGATTGGGGTCAAGGCCATTAGCGGGGTGGCCTGGGCCTATGGCGCCTTTGTAAGCGAAAAGGCACTGGCCCTAATAACCACGATCATTCTCGCCCGCATTCTCACGCCTGATGACTTCGGCCTAATCGCGGCCGCTCTGCTTATCATAGGCATTATCGACGCGTTCCGCGATTTCGGTATCCGCGACGCCTTAATTTATACGAGCGACAACGTCGATCTGGCTGCCGATACGACATTCTGGCTTTCGATTATATTCGGTGTCTGCCAGCTGCTTGTAGCGCTCGCGCTTGCGCCCCTTGCCGTAAACATGATCGACGATCCACGGATCGTACCCGTGTTGCAGGTCTTGTCACTCACCTTCATCGTCAACAGTCTCGGGCTCACACATGAGGCGTTGTTGCGGAAGAGACTTGAATTCAAGGGTTGCTATGTCGCCGACCTGGCTGCCTCAGGGTTCAAGACGGCCACTGCGGTTGGGCTGATCCTAGCCGGCGCGGAGATCTGGAGCATCATTATCGCGCATCTTGTCGGATCAATGGTGCGCACAATCAGCCGGTGGCTCATTCTCGATTGGAAGCCGAAGGCGCGTCTGGCGCTGGATCAAGCTCGGTTTCTGCTGCGGTACGGTACGCACGTGTTCCTGGTGGGGCTGCTGGGTTTGATTGACGACAGCTTTGACCAGTTCTTGATTGCTACGCTTCTTGATCAGCGCCAACTCGCCTTCTTCTTTATTGCAACCCGTCTACCCGAGATGCTCCTGTACCAGTTGAACTCGGTGCTTACGAACGTCATCTTCTCGGTCTTTTCCTCGATAAAGAATCAACGTGAACTTCTTCTTTCGGCATTCTTCCGAACATTGAAATACTCTGCGCTAGCGACGATCCCGGTCGGCACCGGGCTCATTGCTGTAGCGCCTGACCTCATACCGACGATATTCGGTGACCAGTGGTTCCCCTCAATACCCCTGATGCAGCTTATGTCTGCCGCCGCATTGCCCATGTGCCTATCGTGGAGCGCGGGCGACGTGTTGAAGGCGCAGGGCCGCCCGGATGTGATCTTGAAACTCTCTGTCATCGAGGTCGTCTACACAGTACCGATCGTCGGCCTCCTGCTCGCCTATTACCGGGACCCGCTGGCGGCAGCCTTTGGTGTAATGGTTTGCAACACCATTGCCGGCGCCGTTCGCCTAGGTGTGGTGGCACGTGTTCTGGACTATCCGTTATCGCGCTATCTCGATGCCTTCCGCGCCGCGACAGTCGGGGGCGGTCTAATCCTGATTGCTGTGACGGTGTGTCGACATCTGCTGGGGGATTACAGTTCGGAGATCGTTCTGGTTGTTTCCGTCATGGTTGGCTTCCTCACTTACTTGTCCACTATCTGGTGGCTTGAGAGGGATGAGGTTGTGGAGGCCGCAGAGTACATCGTGACGGCGATGCGACCGGCGAGAGATGACGCTTCGCTCACTGCCGAAGGCAGCGGTTCTCCAGCCCGCTCCGATGTCTCGCCTTTGGCGCCTGAACACCAGCCTACAGCCGACGGCGGAGCAGCAACGCCATCTCCGGATGAGGGCAGCAGGTAGTGAACCACCCGTGTAGCCTGATCGGGCAATGGCCATTACGCCTCCGATAACCAAGACCCTTGTTTCAATGAGTTCTCGGTTCAGCGTACTCCTTCAACGGTGCCGCAACCGCCAGCCGCGCCTTGGCGCCCCATCCGAAAGTATGACGTTTGCCCCTGCGCTCTCGGGTCGGAGCCCGAATTTATTAGTGTTACGCGAGATGCGGCCGGTCGGAACGGCCAAACGTGGTAGACTTGTATTCCTTAACTTGCGCGCCACGCCGTCTCCTATGCATCAGACAAGACATACACATACAGACGCCCCTCGCGAAGGCACAGTCCAGATCTGGCTGGCCGACAGCGCGCGGTTGGACGAAGCCGCCATCCAGGGCGCGGGAGACATCCTCTCATCCGATGAACAAGCTCGCGCCGGCCGGTTTCGCGGTGATGCGCTGAAAGCGCGATTCGTGGCCGGACGTGCCATGCTGCGTACTCGGCTCGCAGACGAACTTGAACTAAACCCACGCGACCTGACGATCGGACGAACGGCCGCAGGCAAGCCAATCCTCACCTCGCCGGACAAGCCAGACCTCGACTTCAGCCTATCGTACGCGGGGTCGTTCATCCTTCTTGCAATCGGCCGCGATACGCGCGTCGGAGTTGATATCGAGCCCATGCGATCGGTACCAGAAGCCGAATCCATCGTCGCCCGTCACTTCGCGATCCCTGAGAAAGAACGCTGGCAGCAACTGCCGGCATCGCATCGCCCGCGCGCCTTTCTCGAAGCCTGGACCCGAAAAGAAGCCGTGCTAAAGGCCACCGGTGTCGGGCTTTCGCAGGGCCTGGCAAAGGTTCAGGTGACGTTCGGACCCGGCTCACCCGCGCGCGTCATCGAAGTCGACGACAACCACGACCACAGTTGGCAGATCGAGGACATCTCAACGGTAGAGGGCTACGTCGCTGCGTTGGTGTCGGTCCGCACGGCCAATACCGAGGTCCTTCCAAACGCACAAGGAACGAATTCTCGCACGCTGTAGCCGCAGCAAATGTCACGCCGAGTGAATTTGGAGCAAACTTACTCAGTTTTGAGTGGCTTTCTCCAACGCGCCAGAAAACTCGACTGCGAGTTGCTCAACATTCGGAGAAAGCATAATATCGCACGGCTCTCCTGGGACCTTGTGGTCACGGATGCGTCCCGCAATCCAGGCTCCCCAACCGAAGCAGTCGAGCTGGGCAAATTTCCTGTAGAGCGCAGGCGTTAGAAAGAGTTCAAGGTCGCCCCTATAAGCCTCGCTCGGCACGTACCCGCGTGTCGCCCGTTGAATGAACAATTCCTCGCCCATGCCGGAGCGCATCCATGAAGGCAGCCGCCAGCCGGCGCGCACATAGACCGCGAGGACAAGCTTGTAGAAGCGAATTTGCAGGATCTCCCTGTAGTAGGGATTTGTGATGTGATCCCAGATCTCACTCGGTCCACGGGCAAGCACGCCCAAAATCTTTTGCAAGACGGACCTCTGTGTCCCGCTGCCCGTAGGAGGCGCGGGAATCTTGCGCAATTCCTCAGCGCTGACCGGAGTATCAAAAGTCGCCAGCGTTTCAACACGTGCACCGGCTTCGGAAAGCTGACGCGCCATTTCCATCGCGATCATGCCGGCCGTAAAGCTACCCGCGATGCGGTAGGGGCCATCGGGGTGAAAGTCGCGCACGGCAGACACGAAAAACGCCGCGATCTTGCTGAGTGAAGATTCGATCATGATCGATTCCGGTAGCGCCCGCCATTGCAGCGCATAGAACGGTTGATCTGGCCCCAGGGCACGCGCCAGATTGCTGAGATTGACGACGCCACCCCCCACGCAAAAGATCGGCAGCTTCGTGCCATTGGGCTGAATAGGGACGACGGCGTTGTTGCTCAGTTCGCGCGTTCCGCTCTGAAGCCCCTCGATAAGCTCGGCAAGGCTCGAAATTGTCGGTGCCTCGTAAAGGGCCGCGGGCGGCAATGCGAGCCCCATTTCCTTTTCGATCTGGCCGAAGATGCGTATGGCGAGCAGCGAGTGCCCGCCGAGGTCAAAAAAGTTCTCATCCGTTCCGAGCGACGAAAGACTGAGAGCCTCGCACCACATCGCAGCGAGTTGCGATTCAAGCTCTGTTGCAGGCGCGGCTCTGCCCCGGTCATGCCCTCGCATGCTCCAGTCGGGGTCAGGCAGATCTTTGCGATCGATCTTACCTCCCGGGCTAATCGGTAAGCGTTCCATATGCACATACCGGTCGGGCAGCATGTAAACCGGCAATGCAGACGCGAGTGATCGCCGCAGTGTCTCAGTGTCCACATTCGTTACCACGTAAGCAACCAAACGCGCCTCACCCGTCGGGTCTTGTAGGAGACGGACAACAGCCTCAACGCCGAGCGCGCTGAACGCACTCTCGATCTCACCAAGCTCGATGCGATAGCCCCGGAGTTTGACCTGGCCGTCCGCGCGCCCAAGGAAATCAATGAGACCGTCGGCGCGTACCGATCCAAGATCACCCGTCTTGTAAAGACGCGTTTCCGCCTCGAACGGGTTATCAACGAACCGCGCCGCCGTAAGATCAGGGCGCTTGTGATACCCGCGCGCCAGCTGGATGCCACCGGCATAGATCTCACCTGGCATGCCGGCCGAAACTGGTCGCAGGTGTTCGTCCAGAACATGAAGATCGACTCCCGAAACCGGCCGGCCGATCGGAACCGCACTTGTGGTGTCTACCTTGGAAACATCACACATCGTGATGGCGATGGTTGTCTCCGTCGGCCCATAGGTATTCCATAGCGGCGCATCGGTAAGTCCACGCCAGCGCGCCACGTGCTGCGGGTAACAGGCTTCACCACCGACGATGCAGCAACGAAGTGACGTCGGCAGAGAATCGATCCCAGTTATGACCTCACGCCAATAGGCGGTCGGCAGCGAAAGCACATTGACGCGCAACGCGTGAATACTCTCGACAAAGCTTATGGCGGAACGCAGCATGTCGTCGTTGCGCACAACGAGCGTAGCACCACTCGCCAGCGCCACGAATATATCCTCGACGCTCGCGTCGAAACTGATCGAATTGAACTGCAAGACACGATCGTCCGGCCGCATTTCAATAGCTTGGCACGTCGCCTCAATGTAGTTCGCAGCCGAACGATGCTCGATCAGCACACCCTTGGGTTGGCCGGTCGAACCGGAGGTATAGATGACGTAGGCCAGCCGGTCCGAGTCATAGGGCTCAGGATTAACTGTCGATTCCGCGGAGACGTCATCTTCGTCGATGGTCAGGATCTGCGCCGTCAACTCATCCGGGAAGGCATCAAGATAAGCGCGCTCTGTCACCACGACGCTGGCGTCGCTGTCTGCGAGCATGAAGGCACGCCGGGAAGGAGGATAAGCGGGGTCGAGCGGCAAGTAGGCCGCACCTGATTTGAGGATGGCCAGAATGGCCACG
Organism: Hyphomicrobium sp.; assembly: GCA_965222835.1. Taxonomy (GTDB): domain Bacteria; phylum Pseudomonadota; class Alphaproteobacteria; order Rhizobiales; family Hyphomicrobiaceae; genus CBDCUQ01. Next base: position 1,258,946 of record CBDCUQ010000003.1, on the reverse strand, counting down.
ATCATCTCATGCGACCGCCCCATGTAGAGGCCGACAATCGCGTCGCGCTTAGCACCCATTGCCACGAGGCGGTGGGCGATTTGGTTGGCACGCGCATTGAGCTGCCGGTACGTCAGAACATTGCCAAGGTATTCCACGGCCGGATGATCTGGCCGGGCGGCCACCTGCCGCTCGAACAGTTTATGTAAGCACGGCGATGTCCGTAAGGATTGTGTCGTTCCAACCATCGAATGCCGGTCCGTCGCGAGGCCGCAGTAGGAAGCACTAGGTAGCACCGCCGTAAGCAGAGCCCGCGCTCACCCCGCATTAATGATTACCACCACAGTTCGGTGCACGGAAGTAGATCCATCATGGCACGTGCGACGGGCCTAGCAATCGGCGTCCGAGAGCAAACGCAACATCTCACCGACCCGCGTAAATTTCTCACGCAGCTTACCTCTTGGTTGGCCCCGCGCAATCTCGGCCAAATCGATCTTGTGCCAGCCATTGATATCAATGATCTGGACGTCACGCGTCTCAAGCACTGCACGTAGCCCTGCCGCGCCAGGCTTGGTTGCAGCAGAGACCGCGTCGAGGTTCGACAAAAGACTCTCAACTGTCTCAAGGCTATCGGCCCGGTTCGTACCGATAATCCCGGTGGGACCTCGTTTTTGCCAGCCGGTGACGTAAAAACCTGGAATCGGCACCCCATCATCGAGTACCTGACCGCGCTCGTTGGGGACAATGCCGCGCGCGTCATCGAAGGGAACACCTTCAATCGGAACGCTCCGATAACCAATGCTCCGAAAGAGCAATCCGCACGCAACCTCCTCTTGCTTTCCGTTCGCACGGGCGACCTGAGAGAAGGCAGGGCCCGTAAGATCGTTGCACGACAATGTCATCCCTTTGACGCAGTCCTCACCGTGCAACGCCAGCGGGCTACGATAAAAGCGAAACCTTATCGTGCGAGACGCAGCGGACGGAGCGGGTTTGGCAAAACTCCGGAAAATCTCGGCATTCTTTGCCGCGAACGTGTTCGTCGGGTTGGCGAGCTCAATCTCACATTGTGCGCCGATATGGCACTCACCCGGATCGACATAGGCGCTGGCGCCTCTAATCTCGCCGAGCTCACGCAGTTCCTTGGGTGTAAACTTCGCTTGAACGGGCCCACGGCGGCCGATGACGTGAATTTCTTCGATCCGGCTGTGAGACAGGGCTTCGAGCGCATGCTCGGCAATGTCGCTGTCGCGCAAGTCATCAACCGGCTTCGCAAGAATGCGGCAGACGTCGGCCGCAACATTCCCGTGGCCGACGATAACCGCAACGTTGCAGCTCAAATCAAATGTTCGGTCGCGAAAATCAGGATGGCCGTTATACCATCCGACGAATTCCGTTGCGGTATGACTTCCGGCTAAGTCTTCACCTGGAATACCGATGCGCCGGTCACTTTGCGCGCCGCAAGCCAAGATAACAGCGTGATGCGATGCTTGAAGCTCCCGCACCGACACATCGCGTCCCAACGTGACATTGCCGAAAAAACGAAGTCCGTCTTCTCGCAAAACCCGTTCAAAGACTTGGATCGACTGTTTCAGCTTGGGGTGATCGGGGGCGACACCGCTTCTCACAAGCCCGAAGGGGGTAGGCAATCGCTCGATCAGGTCGACGCGCACGTCACGTTCGGAACGAAGAAGCGCCTCGGCCGCATAAAATCCGCTCGGGCCGCTGCCAACGATGGCGACATGAAGTGGGTTTTGGCGACCGTTGGCATTGGTCATGTCAAACGCCTCACAAGGCTCAGAAGCCAAGCTCGGTCCGTCGAGCGTCCGCTGTGGGAAGAGGCGTTTGCTTGCCCGTTATGACCGGAAGAGACTTGGAGCGTTCCGCATTGACCGCGATCCACGGCTCCTTATCGTCCGGCATGTCGATGACGTCAAAGATAGCCCGAACGGGACAGACTGGAATACAGGCCCCGCAATCGACGCAGACGTCCGGCTCAATGTAGAGCCGCTCATCATCCGCATGAAAACACTCAACCGGACAATGCGAAACGCAATCCGTGAATCGGCAGCCCTGGCAATTTTCCGTAACAATGTGCGGCATAGAAAGCGCGCTCCTACGATCTAGCGCCTCAAGAGCGGAAAAGCCCATCTTTCGATGGGCTTCTCTATCTCGTTTGAGGCGACTAGTTGCTTCGCGTCACTTCCACAAGGTTGTCGGAGAAGGACGGGGCATGACCCATGTCGGTGAATTCGGCCGAGCTGATGCTGTTGACCGTGCCCTTGTTGAGCTGCCGCCAGTAGCCCAACGTTGCAACCACGACTCCCGGCTTCACGTCATCGGTGACACGGGCCACACCCTTGAACGCGCCACGGGTGTTGGCCACCTGCACCCGATCGCCCTCGACGATGCCACGCGGTTTTGCATCCGCCTCATTAATCAGCACGAACTGTTCGCCCTGCCCTTTGATCTTGTGCTCCATATTCGCGTAGCACGAGTTCAAGAAACCATGGCTCTTTGGAGAGACGATGCTCAAGGGGTACGTCTTGGCGAGTTCGGGATTTGTCGCCGGTGACTCACGCTGCGGGATGTAGTCAGGCAAGACGTCCAGCGGTTCACCAGGCTGGAAGCCTTCGTACATCTGCCGGAAGGGACCCGCGACGAAGTTAGCAGCACCTTCGACCTTGAACTGGCACTTACCGGAAGGCGTGGGGAAGTTGCCCTCTTTGTGCGGTGCGCGGTCGTCCTTGGTTCCGACCTTCAGACGGGCAAATCCGTTCTTGCGCAGGTGTTCGAGATTGATGCCCTCACAAGCCGGCGCATCCCAGTCCACATAGTTCTCCAAGCACTCGGAATCGGACCACTTGAAGTTCTCTTCCTCAAAGCCAAGCCTTTGTGCAAGACGGCGGAAAATCTCGTTGTTGGGAATCGCTTCCCCGGGAGATTCTGCCGACTTGGCATTGTAGGTGAGATAAAGGTGTCCCCAAGATAGGATGATGTCCTCCATCTCCGCGCCCATGGAAGCCGGCAGAACGATGTCGGCATAAGACGCGGTATCGGAGATGAAGTGTTCGGCCGAGACCATGAACAGGTCTTCCCGCTTCAGGCCTTCGACAATCTTATCCGTTTCCGGTGCCTGCGTGACCGGATTGGAATTCCAGCACATCATCGACTTGATCGGCGGATCGAGTTTCATCTCGCCGGTCAGCGCGCGCCCAATCTGAAGATTATTAATGACGCGCGTGCCTTCAGGAATGAGATCCGGCCGGCAAATCACGTCGAATTTGTACGGGTGCTCCCAAACGGGGAATTGGGTGACGCCACCACCGACATGACGCCACGCGCCGGTCAGCGCGGGAATGCAGGTTACGGCGCGGATGGTCTGACCACCACCGTAATGGCGCTCGAGCGCGACGCCCATGCGGATCGCCGCCGGCTGCGTGGTTGCCAGCTCGCGGGCGAGTTTCTTGATATCCTCGGCCGGCACACCCGTGATTTCCGAGGCCCATTCCGGCGTGCGCGCCTTGGCCCGCTCGGCGAGATCCTCGTAACCAATGGTGTATTTGTCGACATAGTCCTGGTCGACAAGCCCCTGCTCGATAATCGAATTAATAACGGCCATGGCCAGGGCACCGTCTGTGCCCGGATTGGGGCAGATGTGCCAATCGGCTTCCTTGGCCGTGCGGGACTTATAGGCATCGATCACAACAACCTTCGCGCCGGCCGCCTGGGCTTCCTTGACGATGGCCCAGTGATGCAGGTTGGTGCTGACGCTATTGCAGGCCCAGATGACGATATACTTGGAGTGAATGTAACTTTCCGGATCGACGCCGGCCGTGGGTCCGACCGTGATCAGCCAAGCCGTACACGACCCTTCGCCGCAGAACGTACGTTCGCAGACCGTGGCGCCCAGCCGGTTGAAGAAAGCATCACCACCATTGAGCCCGTGAACCAGACCCTGGTGGCCGAGATAGCTGTAGGGGATAATGGCCTGCGGCCCGTATTCATCGATGATTGCCGTCCAGCGGGTGACGATTTCATCAAGCGCCTCGTCCCAGGTGATACGTTCGATTTGCTTGGAGCCTTTGGGCCCGGTGCGCCGCATGGGATAGTGCAGGCGGTCGGGGTGATAATGCCGCTTTTCGTAATCCTTGAGCTTTACGCACAGACCGCCACGGGTCATCGGATGGTCGGGGTTCCCTCGAACGCTTTTCACAATCCCATTGCTCACTTCGAAAATCATAGAGCACGTGTCAGGGCAGTCATGCGGACACCCGCCATAGAACTCGGTCTGCTTTGGCTGCTCATTCATGGGGCTTCCTCCAATGATTTTCTTTGACTTTGCCTGACTGGTTCTTGCGGGGCCGGGTTGTCACAGGTTTGACTTTAGTCAAATGACCGTTGGCACCGTACGGTCGAATTTCGGAAGATTCAATGGCGCGTGAGGGAATTTGATGCCCCGCCTGCGCCGCCTAGCTCACCGCTGCGGCTAACCTCTAACACACTCACTTCACGAAGGAATCAGTGCGCCTCGTCCCAGTTCCCGGCGGCCTTGGCGTCCACATGAATGGGCACGCTGAGCTTCACCGCGGGTTCGGGTGCGCCTTCCATCACCTTTTGCACGACAGGCAGGGCTTTCTTCACCTCGGCATCGGCCACTTCAAAGATCAATTCGTCGTGCACCTGTAAGAGCATCTTCGCGCTCTTGAGCTTGGCGGCACGTAGCGCCTCCGGCATGCGGATCATAGCGCGGCGGATAATGTCGGCAGCCGAACCTTGAATGGGCGCATTGATCGCGGCGCGTTCCAAGAAGCCGCGCGTCGATGGGTTCTTGGTGTTAATTTCCGGATAGTGAATACGCCGGCCGAAGATCGTCTCCACATACCCCCGGTCGTGGGCCGTCTTTTTGGTGGCGTCCATATAATCGCGGATACCGGGAAACCGTTTGAAGTAGGTCTGGATGTAATCGGCGGCTTCCTGCTTGGAAATGCCGAGCTGCGCCGCGAGCCCGAACGCCGAGATGCCATAGATTATGCCGAAGTTGATCGCCTTGGCCCGCCGGCGCACATCGCTCGTCATCTTCTTCAAAGGCACACCGAACATTTCCGACGCCGTCATGGCATGAATGTCGAGGCCATCCGCGAAGGCTGTCTTCAGCTGCGGGATATCAGCGATGTGCGCAAGCACGCGCAGCTCAATCTGCGAATAGTCGGCGGAGATGAGCTTGTTGCCCTTCTCCGCAATAAAGGCCGTACGAATTTCGCGACCCTCTTTGGTGCGCACAGGGATGTTCTGCAAATTGGGATCGGAGGAGGCAAGCCGGCCTGTCGTTGTCGCCGCCAGCGCATAGCTCGTATGAATGCGGCGCGTCTCGGGATGGATAAAGTGAGGAAGCGCATCCGTATACGTGGACCGGAGCTTGGTCAGCTGGCGCCACTCAAGCATCGTATCGATAAGACGGCGCGCATCGTCCGGCAGCTCCTCGTTCGCAGCGAGATCGTCAAGAAGCCCCGCACGCGTTTCCCACTGGCCTGTCTTGGTCTTCTTGCCGCCCGGTAGCTTCAGCCGGTCGAACAACAGTTCACCAAGCTGCTTGGGCGAGGCCAGATTGAATTTATGCCCGGCAAGCTCATAGACATGCTCTTCAAGCCGCGCCACCTCTTGGGCAAACTTGGACGACAGCCGGTGCAGAATGGCGCGATCGACAGCTATGCCCGCGGCTTCCATGTCCACGATGACGGGGAGCAGAGGGCGCTCAAGCGTCTCGTAGACGGTCGTCATACGCTCTGCAGGCAAGCGCGATTTGAGCCTGAGCCACAAGCGCAACGTAACATCGGCGTCCTCTGCAGCGTAGTCTGAGGCTTTGTCGATCGGAACACCGGCAAAGGTCTTTTCAGATTTCTTGGCGCCGGGTGCATGCTCAATGACCTTGTCGAACGATATGCACGTATGACCGAGGTGGCGCTCCGCCAGATCGTCCATACCGTGTCCGCCCCGCCCGCCATCCAGCGTGTAGGAGATCAGCATCGTGTCATCGACTGGCGCGACGGTGATCCCATACCGGCGCAGCACCAAGGCGTCGTATTTGATGTTCTGACCAATCTTGAGAACGGTTTCGTCTTCAAGCAGTAGTTTTAAGAGGGCCAGCGCGTCCTTGATCGGAATCTGTCCAGGAAGCAGCCCGCCGCCCTCAAAGAGATCACCGTCGCCACCCGTGTGCCCAACCGGCACATAGCAGGCCGCACCGGGCGTCGCCGATAGCGAAAAACCGACGAGATCGGCCTGCATGGCATCGAGCCCGGTCGTCTCCGTGTCGAACGCAAAGCGTCCATGATCGCGACACGCGGCGATCCACAATTGAAGACCGTCGAGCGTTGTCACCGTCTCGTATTTCGCGGGGTCGAAGGGCACCTCGCCGATCTTGTGCGAAATAATGGCCGCCCCGGCCGCCGGCGTACCGGCACCGTGCTGATCTCCCGAGCCCGCGTCGCTGCTGGACGCTGCCGTTCCTTTGGGCACCTTTTTGACCGACGAGCCAACTGAATGTTCGAGCGGCGGCGGCGCCTCGACGCCAAGTTTTTCGGCGATGCGCTTGGTGAGCGTGTTGAACTCCATCTCGCGCAGGAAGCCGAGAAGGGCCTGCGGCTCGGGATCATGGACGCCGAACGCTTCGACAGATACCGCGCCGGGAACGTCGTCTTTAAGCCTTACGAGCTCACGCGAAAGACGCGCCTGATCGGCAAACTCAATAAGTTTTTCACGGCGTTTGGGCTGTTTGATCTCGCTGGCGCGTTCGAGGAGGGAATCGAGATCCCCGTACGCGTTGATCAGCTCGGCACCCGTCTTAACGCCGATGCCCGGAACGCCCGGCACGTTGTCCGTGCTGTCGCCGGCGAGCGACTGCACGTCCACGACCTTCTCGGGGGGAACGCCGAACTTCTCGATCACCTCATCGCGCCCGATCGTTTTGCTCTTCATGCCGTCGAGCATGGCAACGCCGGGCCGAACCAGCTGCATCAGGTCCTTGTCGGATGAGACGATGGTGACATCGCCGCCGCGCGCCACAACATCTTTCGCATACGTGGCAATAAGATCGTCGGCTTCAAAGCCGTCCTGCTCGATGGACGCGACATTGAACGCCTTGACCGCATCACGAATGAGCGGGAATTGCGGCACCAGCTCCTCGGGCGGCGGCGGACGGTTGGCCTTGTACTGGTCGTAAATCTCATTGCGGAAGGTCTCACGGCCCGCATCGAAAATGACGGCAATGTGCGTTGGCGCCTCCGAGGTTTTGCTCTCGGCGATCAGCTTCCAAAGCATGGCGCAAAAGCCGTGCACGGCGCCAACCGGCAGGCCGTCGGACGGACGCGTCAATGGAGGCAGGGCGTGGAACGCGCGAAAAATGAATCCCGACCCGTCGATCAGATAGACGTGGCTGCCTTTGATGATGGGAACGTCTTCACCATCAGGGACGGTCGATGTGCGCTCGGATTTGGCTTTCTTGGCGGATTTTGCAGGGCTCATGCGCCGGACTATAGGGCGTCCCACCGGCCAGGTCAGCCACCATTCCTTAGCTATCAAGCCATTTCGCCAACAACAAAGCCGTCACGGACGCCGCGCGTCCGGGATACTGTCGATCGAAGAATAATAGGGCTTGATATCGATGAGCGGCGTGCCGTCGACACAATCGATGTTGCGGACAGTAAGCTTTGCACCCTCCGCGGCCACCAGCTCAACCACAGCAAGTCCGATGGGGTTGGGCCGTACAGGCGAGCGCAAAGCAAACACGCCACGCGGCTCTGGCGCATGTGAGGGCGCTTGAATGATGAGATTGCGGTCCGAGCGATCGAGCCAGTAGAGCAAATAGAGATGCGACAGAAGCCCGATGTCTTTGAGGCCGTCCGCATAACGGGGATCAAGCTCAACGGTGGCGGTCGCCTCACGCCGCGCTGCCGTGTTCTTTGGACACTCGGCGAGCGTTGTCCACGGCGTGCGGATACGGCCGATAAAAAAGAGGCCGGCGTCGTGGCCGCTGGGGAGGTCGATCGGAATTTCCCCGGGGCGGGGCGGTCTCATTTCGGGCATAGAACGTCGCCTTGTTTGGTACGGATATGGAACCGGACGAGCAAGACAAACCGGGATCCCGGCGAGCGGCCAAAGTGGCCAGGGGTTCGCCGCGGTCCGTTTGCCCGCAACACGCGAATGGGCTATCACAACCCCCCGCCCTTGGCACCCATAGCTCAGCTGGATAGAGCGTTGCCCTCCGAAGGCAAAGGTCAGAGGTTCGAATCCTCTTGGGTGCGCCAGCGGTTTGAAGTTTCTGCGCCTGCCCCCACCTCCGTCCTTAGACCTAGCCAAGCGTGACTGCGCAAGCCGACGTCGTGTCCAGTACGACCCGGCTGTCTTTGCTCTCGAGAATTGATCCCGTTGGAGACCGCTCACCGTCGGCTCGTAACAGCGACCAGCGGGTGTGGTGGTTTGCGCCCCTTATCCCTTAACCGCGGTCAAGGGGGTGGGAAGCGGGCCTTACTAGCATATGGCAACCATCGATGGTGGGAGGTTCGCCATGAAATTGCGCAGTCGTCTGCTTACCCAAACACTCCTAATTGCGGCAGGGTTTGCACTGGTCATCACAGGCGGTCTGGGACCGGCTCTCTCAGAAGAAAAATCTGAACCTGAGCTGGCGGAGGTACCGAAACTGACGGCGGAGGAGTTGGCCGCCGCCAACCTGATCTACTTCGAGCGCTGTGCCGGGTGCCATGGTGTTCTGCGCAAGGGCGCGACCGGAAAGCCGCTCACGACGGATATTACCCGCCAAAGGGGCCCGGAAATTCTGGAAGCCTTCATCACCTACGGCTCTCCTGCCGGTATGCCCAATTGGGGCACCTCGGGCGAACTGACGGAAGCTCAGATCAAGCTCATGGCAAAGTACTTGCTGAATGAGCCGTCGGCGCCGCCGGAGTTTGGCCTGCCTAAGATCAGGGGGAGCTGGAAACTCCATATTCCGGTCGACCAGCGGCCGACCAAGAAACAGAACAAACTCGACATCGACAACCTATTCTCGGTGACGTTGCGCGATTCCGGAGAGATCGCACTTATTGATGGCGCTTCGAAAGAAATCGTCACCATCATCAAGACCGGCTATGCCGTGCACATCTCGCGCCTGTCGGCCTCCGGACGTTATCTCTTCACCATCGGCCGCGATGCCAAAGTGGACCTCATCGATCTCTATATGGATCCGCCGCAGAAAGTGGCGGAGATAAAGATTGGATCCGAGGCCCGCTCGGTTGAGACCTCGAAGATGAACGGATTCGAGGACAAGTTTGCGATTGCAGGGGCGTATTGGCCACCGCAATACGTGATCATGGACGGTGCCACGTTAGAGCCGATGAAAGTCGTCTCGACGCGCGGCATGACCTATGACACGCAGGAGTATCATCCCGAGCCTCGTGTGGCGGCAATCGTCTCCTCGCACTACGCACCGGAATTTATCGTCAACGTAAAGGAGAGGGGGGAAATCCTTCTCGTCAATTATGAAGACGTGAAGAATCTCAAGGTCACCTCGATCGAGGCTGAGCTATTCTTGCACGACGGGGGCTTTGACAAAACGGGCCGGTATTTTCTCGTAGCAGCGAATGCCAAACACAAAGTCGCGATCGTCGATACCAAAGAAGGCAAACTGGTGGACGTCGTCGAAACAAAGGGCAACACGCCCCACCCTGGTCGCGGTGCAAATATCACGCATCCAAAGTACGGGCCGGTGTGGGCAACGAGCCATCTCGGCGATGAGGTCGTGAGCTTCATCGGCACAGACCCGGTCGGCCACAAGGAGCATGCATGGAAACTTGTGCAAACCGTGAAGGGACAGGGCGGCGGATCGCTCTTCATCAAGAGCCATCCGAAATCCAAGCACCTCTACGTTGACACGCCACTCAATCCCGAGCCGGAGTTCACGTCGACCATTGCCGTCTTCAAGATCGACGATCTGGCGGGCGATGAGCCCAAGTATAAGGTCCTACCGATTGTCGAATGGGCGGGTATTTCCGAAGGTCAGCCCCGCGTCGTCCAAGGCGAATTCAACAAGGCTGGTGACGAGATCTGGTTCTCGGTCTGGAACGCCAAGGACAAGGAATCGGCGATCGTCGTCGTCGACGACAAGACGCTGACCAAAAAGGCCGTCATTCGCGACAAGCGGCTGATTACACCAACAGGAAAGTTCAACGTCTACAACACAAGAAACGACGTCTACTAAGAGGCACCCTGCCGTGCGTGCCAACCGACGAATCCATCGGTGGCACGGCAGGCTCCCCTCAACCGAGGTTAAATGGAGACGGCCATGAGCCCACCCGGTATCGTCTATCTCGTCGGTGCGGGCCCGGGCGATCCGGAGCTCCTGACGCTCAAGGCCATGAATGCGTTGGCGAAGGCGGACGTGGTTGTCTATGACCGCCTGGTTTCGAAGGAGGTCCTTGAGCTGGCGCCTTCGGGAGCCGCTCTCATCGATGTCGGCAAGCGGCCCAGGTATCATCCCGTACCGCAAGACGAAATCAACGACACCCTGGTTCGTTTGGCAAAGTCAGGCCGGTGTGTGGTCCGTCTCAAGGGTGGTGATCCGTTCCTCTTTGGACGAGGCGGAGAGGAAGCCCTTACGCTTGCGCGCGCACGCATCCCGTTCGAGGTCATACCCGGGATCACATCAGCCCAGGGCTGCGCGGCAAGCGCGCGCACGCCGCTGACCCATCGAACGCTTGCCACCAGCTTGCGGTTTATTACGGGTCATTGTCAGGCCGACAGAGTGCTCGACTATGATTGGTCAGGACTCTCCGATGCCGGCACCACACTCGTCGTCTACATGGGCATGGCCAACATCGCCTCGATCGCCGCACAGCTCATCGCGCATGGACGCGACGCCGCGACGCCCGTGATGGCGGTCAGCCGCGGTACGCAGCCTCAAGAACGCCGCGTCGTCTCGGTGCTTGACCGGATCGCAGAGGATGTTTCTCGGGCAAACCTCGAGAGCCCGGTTCTTTTCATTATCGGCGAAATCGTGGGCTTGGCGGACGTCCTGAAAACGGAGCGGAATGAAAACTTGTTTCAGAACGTTTTGGCTGCTGGGTAGTCTGGCGCCGGTACTCCTCCTTGCCTGCGGGACACCTGCATTGGCAGAGGGCGTAAGCGATGCTCGCGCACGCGCGCTCTCAAACTTTGTCAAAGAGGATTGCGGATCCTGCCATGGCTCGACACTCAAGGGCGGGCTTGGAAAGGCTTTGTTACCCGGCCCCCTGGAGCGTCTCGGCATTGAAGAGATCACCACCATCATTCTTGATGGAGTCCCCGGTACACCGATGCCGCCATGGCGCGGTCTTCTGAGTGATGACGAGGCGAGATGGATTGCCGCCCGATTGAAGGAAGGGCTGCCGCCATGAAGCGCCGCGCGTTCCTGGGCTCGGCCTTTGCAGGCGGAGCGGCTGTGGCGCTCGGCGGGCGGCCCGCTGAGGCGACATGTGATACCCGCCGCGCGACCGGAGATCTTGGTGTCATCATTGAGCGGGGCAGCGGTTCTCTCCTCATCATAGAGACGACAGACCGTACGATTGTCGGGCGGATCGAGGGGCTTGGCGATCTCTCTCACGCTTCGGTCGTGTTTTCCCGCGATGAACGGTTTGCCTATGTCTTCGGCCGCGACGGCGGATTGAGCAAAGTCGATCTCCTGGCGCAAAGACTTGCCAAACGCGTCGTTCAGGCGGGGAATGCCATTGGCGGGGCAATTTCGGAGGATGGCCAGCTCGTCGCGGTCTCCAACTACGATCCGGGCGGCATCAAGGTTTTCGACGCGCAATCACTCACGCTCATTTGTGATATTCCAGCGGAATATGGTGGAGGCAATCGCTCAAAGACAGTTGGTCTTGTTGATGCGCCAGCACGCCGTTTCATCTTCTCCCTCTATGACGCGGGCGAGATCTGGATCGCCGATTTTTCCGATCGCAAGGCGAAAGCGCCGCGCCTGACGCAGTTTCGTAACGTCGGACATCTCCCCTATGACGGCAACATTACTCCGGATGGGCGCCACTACCTTGCCGGTCTCTTTGGGGAGGACGGTGTAGTCCATCTCGATCTTTGGGGAGCCGAGACAAAACCAAGGCGCGTCCTCGCGGGTTACGGGCGCGGCGAGGAGGCGCTGCCGGTCTACAAGATGCCGCACTTGGAGGGCTGGGCGCCCGCCGGCGGCCGGCTTCTCATTCCGGCGGTCGGCCGCCACGAACTCTTAGTCATCGATCTACGCACGTTTGAGGAGGTCGGACGTATTGCGACCCATGGCCAGCCGGTCTTTGCCGTATCGCGCCCCGATGGGCGTCACGCTTGGGTGAATTTTGCGCATCCGCGGAATGACACGGTGCAGATCGTCGACATTCCTTCGCTCCAAGTGATCCACGAATTCAAGCCGGGTCCTGCCGTTCTGCACATGGAGTTTACGCCGCGTGGACACGAGGTGTGGCTGAGCGTGCGCGACGCCGGACGCATCGATGTCTATGACGCACAAGGTTTCGCAAAGGTGGCCGAACTTCCAGCCAACAAGCCAAGCGGAATCTTCTTTACCGCGCGCGCGCATAGGATCGGACAATAGAAATGGCACTTTCCCCTCAAGAACTGCGATTGCTCGATGGGTGGCAGCGAGGCTTTCCTCTAACGCCTCGGCCTTTCGAGACAATTGCTCGCGACGTGGGGCAAAGCGAAGAGTCCGTTTTGGCGCTGCTTCTTGAATTGAAGCGAAGGCACATCCTGTCGCGCATCGGTGCCACGCTGAGGCCAAACACCGCCGGAGCAAGCCTACTTGCAGCCATGCGCGTACCGCCCGCGCGGATCGATGAGGTCGCCGAGATTGTCAATCGCGAAGTTGGCGTCAATCACAACTATGAGCGCGAGCACGAGATCAATCTATGGTTTGTTGTCACCGGCGCCGATCGCGCGAGCGTCGGCGCTGCGCTGGATCGCATCAGAACGGCGTCGGGTCTCGACGTATTCGAGTTCCCGCTTGTTCGCGCATTTCACATCGACCTTGGCTTCCCCCTTGACGGCGCCTGTCCGGATAGGGTTACGCGCAAACGCGAAGACACGATGGCGCCTGAGGCCTCGATCAATGCCCGGCAGAGGCGCGCTCTGACCGCACTCGAGGAGGGAATTCCGATCGCGCCGCGTCCCTATGCGCTGATGGCAGAGCGCGCAGGGTTGAGCGAGGAGACGTGCCGACACGAAATTGGCGATCTGATAGCCCAAGGAGTCATCACCCGTTTCGGCTTGATCGTTCGACACCGCGAGCTGGGGTTCGAGGCCAATGCGATGACGGTTTGGGACGTTCCCGACGAGGATGTCGAAACGGTCGGCAGGGTGCTCTCACAAGAACCTTGCGTGACGCTTTGCTATCAACGGCCGCGCCGGCCACCCGACTGGCCATACAATCTTTACTGCATGATTCACGGACGTGAACGGAACGCTGTACTCGCGCACATAGAGCGGCTCGAGGGCCTGAGCGGTCTCAATGGGAAGCCAAAAGCAATCTTGTTCAGCCGCCGCTGTTTTCGCCAGCGTGGCGCAAGGCTCAATGCGGCATGAAGGGTGCCATCATGTTGGACGCAACCGACAAGGTCATCATCAACACATTGCAGGGTGGATTTCCTCTCTCGGAAAAGCCGTATGCTGAGGCGGCGTCCGCGTTAGGCATAGAGGAAGGCGAACTCATGGGACGGATTGAGCGGATGCTCGACTCCGGCACGCTCACCCGATTCGGACCGATGTTTGACGCCGAACGTCTCGGCGGTGCGTTCTGCCTCTGCGCCATGTCGGTCCCAGAGGCTCGTTTTGAGGAGGTTGTCTCGCAGATCAACGCCCATCCCGAAGTCGCGCACAATTATGAGCGCCGTCACGCGTTGAATGTGTGGTTCGTCCTGGCGACCGAGCGTCCTGAACGCATCGAGCAAATCATTGCGCAGATCGAAACGGAGACCGGCCTTACGGTTTATGCCTTTCCAAAGATCGAGGAATTCTTCATCGGCTTCGAGGTGCGCGCATGACGGAGGTCTCCTTAGACGCCATTGACCGGGCCATCATCAGGGCAACGCAGGAAGGCCTGCCCTTGGTGCCGGATCCCTACCAGGAGATTGCTGACCGCCTCGGGCTCGAGAGCGCGGATGTCATAGCGCGTCTCAAAGGCATGCTCGAGCGCGGCGTTATCCGCCGCATTGGCGTGGTGCCCAATCACTATGCTCTCGGGCTTACCCAAAACGCGATGACCGTGTGGGACGTGGCGGACGAGAAGGCGAGCGATCTGGGGCGGCAGATCGGTGCGCTCGATTTCGTGACGCATTGTTACCTCCGCCCACGTCATCGGCCCATCTGGCCGTACAATCTCTTTGCCATGGTTCATGGCCGATCCGAGAGCGAGATTGAGGAGAAGATTGTGGCGATCCGCGAGCAACTCGCTCCGGACTGCCGGGGCCATGACGCGCTCGTGTCGGTGAGGATTCTGAAAAAGTCCGGCCTTCGGCTCGCGGCTTGAAACGGAGGGGACCTGGTTTAATGTTTCGGCTGACCCAACTCTTGAATGAGATCAACGCGCCCACACCGGCTGGCCCGCGACGTGATCCGCCGGGCCCGGTCGTCATCTGGAATCTCATTCGGCGCTGCAATCTCAAGTGCAAGCATTGCTACTCAGTCTCGGGCGACGTTGATTTTCCTGGCGAGCTCGATACGGCCGAGGTTTTCCGGGTCATGGACGATCTCAAGAGCTTCAAGGTGCCGGTGCTTATTCTGTCCGGCGGTGAGCCGCTTCTGCGCCGCGACATCTTCGAGATCTCCCACCGTGCCAAGGCCATGGGCTTCTACGTCGGCCTGTCGACGAACGGGGCATTGATCGACGGATCCAATATCTCTGACATCGCCGGTGTCGGATACGACTATGTGGGCATATCGCTCGATGGCATTGGTGCCACCCATGATCGCTTTCGCGGAAAAGAAGGCGCTTTCGACGCGTCCCTTGGCGGTGTTCGTCTTTGCCGTGACGCTGGGCTGAAGGTCGGCATTCGCTTCACGATGACCATGGATAACCATGGAGAGCTCGAACGCCTTCTCGATTTGTCGGACAGCGAAGGCGTCGAGAAGTTTTACCTCTCCCACCTCGTTTATGCCGGGCGCGGCAATAAGAACCGCGGTGACGACGCAGCACTCGGTATCACCCGCACCGCCATGGAACGGCTGATCGCGCGTGCATGGGGCTACATCGTGCGTGGTGAAGACAAAGAGATCGTCACAGGCAACAACGACGCCGACGGCGTTCTTCTTTACGATTGGGCTCGGCGGAATTTCCCCGAAAAGACGGAACACCTGAGAGCCAAGCTTGTCGAATGGGGCGGGAACGCCTCGGGGGTCAACGTTGCCAACATCGACAACCTTGGAAACGTGCATCCAGACACCTTCTGGTGGCACTATTCTCTGGGAAATGTGAAAAAGCGGCCGTTTTCTGAAATTTGGCGTGACACGTCAGATCCGATAATGGCGGGTTTGAAGATGCGTCCGCGGCGCATTACCGGACGCTGCGGGGCCTGCCGGCATTTCGACATCTGTGGCGGCAATACGCGGGTGAGGGCGCTACAGTTGACGGGAGATCCCTGGGCTGAGGATCCAGCCTGTTATATGACGGATGCAGAGATCGGCGTCGCTGATCCTGAACCGCGTGTTTCCCTTACGCCTTTCAAGGGCCATCTCCATGAGGCGCCGCATCGATTCTAAGCTCAACGTCGTATCGGTGCTCGCTGCCACGCTGTTCCTTGTTGCGCCAGCGCGCTCTGAACCGGCCGCTCAGTCCGTCTACGCCGCCCACTGCGCATCCTGCCACGGTGCCAAACGTCTGGGAGGTCAGGGGCCGGCACTAATGCCTCAGTCGCTGTCGCGGCTCGGCAGGAAACGCACTTTGGAAGCCATTACAAGCGGTCGCGAAGCGACTACGATGCCGGGCTTTGACCGCACATTGTCGGCGAAGACGATTTCGTCTCTTGTCTCTTACCTTTTTGAGCATCCGGCCGAGTCCCCTCAGTGGGGCGTCCGTGAAATCTCCGCGACGCGAATTGCCGTCAATACAGCACCTCAGTTGTCAAAGCCCGTTTTTGCGGCCGATCCGCTCAATCTGTTCGTCGTGGTGGAAGCGGGTGATCATCATGTCAGTATCCTCGACGGGGATACGTTCACGCCAATTCATCGATTCAAAAGCCGCTTTGCTTTGCATGGGGGACCGAAGTTCACGGCCGATGGCCGCTTTGTATTCCTCGCCTCGCGCGATGGCTGGGTTACAAAGTTCGATCTATGGAGCCTAAAGATTATCGCGGAGGTGCGCGCGGGCTTGAACACACGCAACATCGCGCTGTCGCGTGACGGCAAGCATGTTGCCGTTGCCAATTATTTGCCGAATACTTTGGTGATCCTCTCAGCTCATGATCTGACGATTGAAAAGATCTTCGACGTTCGGGACAAGAAAGGAGCATCGTCTCGCGTCAGCGCTGTCTATCAGGCACCCCCGAGAGATTCCTTCATCGCTGCGTTAAAGGATGTTCCCGAGATCTGGGAAATTTCAACCGATCCCAACGCGCCGCCGGTCTACGAGGGTCTGGTTCACAGCTACGAAAAAGGCATGGTCGAAGGACTTGCCTCGTCCTCCGGGCTCTTCGCGTTGAGACGCATACATGTCGATGAGCCCCTCGACGACTTCTTTTTCGATCAGGGCTACAGAAATTTGTTGGGCTCCAACCGGTCTGGATCGGAGGCGGTCGTTGTCAATCTCATCGTTGGACGGCCAATCGCGCGCGTCGATATGCCGGGCCTGCCGCATTTGGGGTCTGGCATAAGCTTCGACCACAAAGGGCGCCGGGTGATGGCGACTCCCCATCTCCGGCAATCCAAGATCAGTGTTATTGATCTCAAGAATTGGTCAATCGTGACGAGAATTGAGACGACAGGCCCGGGCTTCTTCATGCGCAGTCATGAAAAGTCGGACTACATCTGGACGGATACCATGCTGGGGCAATCAAAGGATTGCGTCCGCGTCATCGGTAAGACGACGCTCGAAATTATAAGAACACTTTGCCCTTCACCCGGAAAGACCACGGGACACGTTGAATTCGACCGTTATGGCCGGCATGCCGTCGTTTCGGTCTCCGATAAGGAGGGCGCGCTCGTAGTGTACGACGCCCGCACACTCGACGAGGTGAGGCGCATTCCGATGTCCAAGCCGTCGGGAAAATATAACGTCTACAACAAGGTCACCTTTGCGGAAGGGACCAGTCATTAAAGCCGGGTGCAGCAATCGTGCAACACTCGGAAAGAATTGTGAAAAGCGACCTGACTTAAGTCAGGCGGAACGGTTTGGCGGGCTGCAATCGAAGCCAGACCGTCTATTCTTTCATGCAACTTCGGCAACGGATTTGATTCGGAATTCGCGCGCACATCTGCGGCGCTGGATCGTTCGCCAATAGGGGTGGTTGAGATGCTTCAAAGGCTGCTTGGCGTCAGCGCCTGCTGTTTGGCAGTGTGCGGAGGGTTGATGAGCGCTCCGGCGTTGGCCGAAGACGAAATCAATGCCAATGCCAATTTCTTCGAAGGCATCAGGGGCTGGGTAACCGGCCGGTATCGGTATGAGCACGTCAACCAGGCGTTTTTTGATGATCCTGGCAAGGCGTCGACCCTGCGGATTCGGCCCGGTCTTGAGACTGGCTTGATCCATGGTTTCAAGGCCGGGGTTGAGGGCGACTTCATCACCGAGCTTGGTCCGGACGATTTTAACAACACCGTCAACGGTAAGACGCGGTACCCGGTCGTTGTCGACGTCGAGTCGGCCGAGGTCAATCAGGCTTACCTTCAATCGCATCATATTCCGGGTGTTGTCTTGCTCGGTGGGCGCTATCGCAAAAACCTCGACAACCAACGTTTTGTCGGTTCGATCCCATGGCGCCAAAACGACCAGACATTTGACGGCGCCACGGCGACAGTGACAGCCATCCCGAATTTCGAGCTGTTTTATGGGTATGCCGCCAACGTCAACCGCATCTTCAGCGACAAAGGCCCCGACGGCGCGCTCAACGACGGCAATATCGCCTCCAACATCCATCTCTTGAATGCCAAGGTCAAGAAACTGCCGATGAATCTCGGAACGGCGACCGGATATGTCTATTTGATGGACATGCAGGACGTCCAATTCTTTTCGAATGCGACGTACGGCGGCTTTTTGAAGGGTAAGCGACAGATCGTCGATGGCCTGACGTTCAATTACTACTTCGAGTACGCCTATCAGACCGACTTCGGCGATCGGGTCGATTCGGCCGGCATGCCGGTGAGCTATGGCGCCGACTATTTCCATATTATCCCGGGCCTTTCCGCGGGCGGGTTCACAGTATCGCTGGCTTATGAGGAGCTGGGAAGTGATGGCGGTCGCGCAGCCTTCATTGTGCCGATTTCCACGGCCCATGCGTACAATGGCTTTGCCGATCTGTTCCTGATAACGCCCGAGAACGGCCTCCGGGACTACTACGTCGAGCTTAAGTACGTGATGAAGGGCGCTCCTGCGCGCCTGAGCTTCCTCGACGGGTTGTTGATCAAGGCGCAATACCACGAGTTCGACTCCGATTTCGGTGACATCGATTACGGCAACGAATTCGACCTCTACGTCAAACAACCCCTGACCAAGAACGTGTTCTTGGACTTCAAGTACGCAAACTACGAAGCCGAAAACTTCGGAACCGATCGCGAGAAGATCGATTTCGGGCTCGTGTTCAGCTACTAGAAAGTTCCGTTGCTCTAGAGCCCGTCCTGCCGACTTTTTGACCGTCCGTGAAAACGGCTGCGGAAGCTCTTTTTGCACCCCATCGCTTCACACACTGGCAGCGTGCCGGTAAACTCTTGGAATTCGGTTTCCGGTCGCCAGCGTTTGGATGGAGCGGGGAAATGTGGCCAAGACGCGACCCATCACCAACCAGTGATCTCGTCTTGATGGCAGATCTTGATCGTCTCGCACGTGCAGAATGCTACGAGCGCCTTCGCCGCGAGACGGAGATGATGGGGGAGCTGGCACTTGCGGATATCTTCGGCGGTCTGGCGCAGGACTCCTTTGCGATGTTGCCGGACGAACGCCGCGACCCCGGAAACACGCTCTTGGTCGGGAAAGCCCACACCAAAGATCTCGACGTCCTGCATAACGCTACGGTCGGTCGAACGACCTATGAGGCCTGGGCCACCGCCGTAGATATGGAACGCGGAGCAGTGACCAAACTTATTGCGCTGCTAAGCCGCGCCGAGGATCCGCGGATCAAACAGATCTTGTTGGAACGAATTCATCAATCAGAGGATCGTGCGGCGGATTACAGGGTTCATCGCCGCGCCGCGTATCACAGCGAGAAAATCAGCGCCGTACGTGCGGTATTTCCCGACATACGCCGCATTCAAGACGCAGGCGATCTGGCCCTAATCGCCACCGCGATCGAAAAATGGTTCCTACACCTTCAGGAGCAGATCTCCGATGCGTCCACCGCTTATCACGCGCAGCTAGAGACGACACGAGCGGTTGTTTCACACCTCGAAAGCCTCACCTGCGGCCGGGAGCCGCCGCGGCGTTTGAGCAAGTGGCTTCAGAGCTTAAATGACTTGTCCGAAGAGGGAGTTGAAGACCATCGTTTGACGCGCTTCCAACACTACAAGATGGCGGCGGACGCCGAGCGCATTTTTGACTATTACGATCGCGTGTTCGAGGAAACGGAGAACGAAGATGCCCAGGCCTTGGCCCAATGGCTGTCCATTGCAGCCATCGACAGGCTCAAGGCTCTTCGCGACCAATTGGTGCACTGAGCAAAGCACAGTCTCATGACGCATCGCGCGAATTCACGAACGAATCCTATGTGGCCACATCGAGAAATTCGCCGTTTGACAACTGGGCGACCACGCCGGCATCGGGATACTGTTTGCAGACCGTGACGAGGCGTTCAGGCGGAAGGATGGAAAGCGCCGTCGAGAGACCGTCGGCGCGGGTTGCCGTAGGGGCTAACACAGTCACGCTGCGATAATAGGCGGCCGACACGCCCGTCCGTGGATCAAACAAATGATGGTGCCGTCCCTGCGGTTCGAACGTCGTTCCCGCCCCTTGTGAGGTCGCAACGGCGCCGTCTCGCAATGGCAAACGCCGCAAGACCTTATCTGGTGATGCTGGATCGGAGATGGCAACCGGCCAAGTGTCCTTGCCCCGAAGAGATCCCATGACGCGGGGCTCTCCAAGATCAACAAGCATCGTTTTGAAGCCATGAGATCGCAGCACCCCCATCACCCGGTCCGTTACGAAGCCTTGCGCGATACCGTTTAAGCTGATCGCCATACCTTGGCGATCAAAGGAGATCTCATTTGATGAGAGCGAGATGCCACGGTAGTCGACCAATTTGCAGACCCGTGCCCGCGCCTCTTCAGACGGTCCAGCATCGTCGCCAGGGTTACGCGCGAAGTATGCGGCATAGAGTTGCCACAGCGGTTGCATGGTGACATCGAACGCACCGTTAGTCGCCACGCTGATGCCACGCGCCTCGCTGAGCACCTCAACGAGTTCGGGAGGCGGCGCAGAAAGGCGCCCGGTGCGGTTGAGGCGGCAGATCTCCGACCTGACATCATAGAGACTGAAAATCCGTTCAAGCCTGCGGGCTTCGGCTAGCGCATTGCGCAGTGCAGCCCGCGCCAGGTCTTCATCATCCCCGAGAAGATTCAGCTTGGCCGGGGCGTTCATGACCGTACCACGCCAACGCACGTTCGTACCGGCGCTGACAGATCGCATTGCTGCAGCCGGTAACAGCGCGGCTCCCGTGGCGCCCGCAACGATCTGAAGAGCACGCCGCCGTGAAACGAAAGATGCGGCGCTCATCGACGGGTCTCCTTGTGGTTCAAGTCCAAGACCCTTTCCGAGGCGGCCGCCGAAACATCCGTCGTCTCAGGTCCCGGCAAGACGTATGACGACGGGATTTCAGATAGGCGGACAATTTCGCCCCCATATTCACCAACGAATTTCTCCGCTGCCACCCTGTCACCAAACGGTACCGCCGCTCTCCGGCCCATGCCGCCTTTGCGTGTGCTTTTGATGACAAAGTATGCGGTCTTGGCATCGATCCACGTGCCAGGCTCAGGCGACCTCCAGTTTTTTGCGCGTGCCATATCGTTCACATAGATGGCGCGGACGGCCTTGCTCTCGCCCGGCATCATGAGAAATGCAACGGCATCAACAACCGACGGAAAGAAGACGGGCTGCGTGCTGCCGGACAGATGAATCTGCGCCTTCGGCCCTGGGTGGTCGGCAACAATCATCTGGCAGTAGTAGCCGGTCGCGTCACGCGTAATCTCAACCGGTTTGGGCAGCGGTCCATCATCGGACTCACTGCACCCCGACAGCAACGGCAAAACCGCAAGACACGCGACGATGGCATACCGAAGCAAACTCATGGCTCATACCTCTCAAACCTCAAGTAGGTAAGGCCAGAGGTCACGGCAATCCACGCAACCATCGACAGGAGCGGTACGCTCGCCGGAATGCCCATTGCCGATGTGCCAATCCCGGCCGTACTGGCCGCGCCGTCCAGGTGCGAGAGATTGTAAATGCGGAACGCGTCAGCCGGGTTGATCGCCATAGCGGCGGCCAGCGTTTCTGGTCCGAGTGTTTGATTGCTATCGGCAATAAGCACCCCAACGAGGGCGAGATCGTACAGCACGACCATGATCAGCCAGAGCGCAATCGCGATACCAACCGCCGTCGCGCGTTCCCGCGACAGGACGCTGATCAGGTATCCAAGCGCGAGGAACACAGCACCGAGCATAATGGATGTCGCTATAAGGCGAACGAGCGCTCGGATCTCATCGCTGCTTGTACCCGCGTTGCCGGCTATGACGGCCCCAGCTAGACCAAACCCGGCAATGAGCGCCACCGCGAGGATTGCAAGGTGACCAAGAAACTTTCCCAAGAGCAGCTGCCAACGCGCCAGCGGATATGTTAGCAAGAGCGTCAGCGTTCCCCGCTCAGCCTCGCCAACGATCGCATCGTGCGACAACATGAGAGCGATCAGGGGCACCAAATAGACGGACAGACTTGCCAGGCTCGCTACGACAACGGCCAGACCGCCGCCCTTGACCGTGCCCACGGGTGCCGATCCCAGATGCGTCAGAAGAAGCGAGAGGCCGGCAAAGAGAACGATCGCCGCTGCCACCCATCGGTTGCGCAGGCCGGTTCGAAATTCGTTTGCAGCAACGGCAAGGAGAAGCGTCATGATTGACCTCCCTGGCTCGTGAAGTACTCATAAATCATCTCAAGCGTCGGCGGTGCAATCTCAAGATCTCCGATCGGCGGTTTTAATTCTGCGATGGTGCGTACGGCCGCGACCTTGCGGCTCTCGTCACATTCGATCTCGACCTGGCGGCCATTCACCCGCGTCACGGTCAGCGGGTCGGTGAAGCGGGCGGCAATGTCTGATGCCTCGCCATCGCCGACCGATATGCGCATCCGCACGGGCAAGCGCGCACGCGCTTTCAGTTCGGCGAGCGCACCATGCGCCAGGAGCCGGCCCTGACGGAGGATAGCAAAGCTATCCGCGACGGCCTGTATTTCACCCAATGCATGGGACGCGATAAGAATGGTGACACCGGAATCACGCAAGTTCCGGATGATGTCATAAAACTGTTTCCTTAAGTCGGGATCGAGGCCCGAAGTGGGCTCGTCGAGCAGCATCAGCCGCGGCCGGCCGAGCAGGGCTTGCGCAAGCCCAAGCCGCTGACGCATCCCCTTCGAATACGTCCCGATCCGGTGTTGCGCAGCTTCGCCAAGACCAACCTCGCAAAGTAACGGCCTGCACGAGGTAGGCGGCGCACCCTTAAGCTTTGCAAGAAAACTTAGCGTCTGCGCGCCGGTGGCGGCGCGGTCGAAGGCAACACTTTCCGGCAGAAACCCGATCGAGGTCTGTATACCGGGATGCCCCGGAGGAAATCCGCCGATGGATATGGAACCAGCAGTAGGACGCAAAAGTCCCAGCAATAGCTTGAAGAGAGTCGTCTTGCCGGCACCATTGGGTCCGAGCAAAGCAAGACATCGTCCAGCCGGCACGTGAAGCGTTATGTCACTGACGGCCTTATATGTCCCAAACGTCTTGCCGATACCGTCGTAAGCGACGTGAAGACCGTTTGCAGAGGCGTCGGCTCTCTCTTTGACACTGTCTGCGCGCATCGACCTACCCTCCGCCCGTCGGCGAATATGGCGGCGTCATCAGGGGTGCACTATCGCGCACGCCTCCAGGATAGATCCCTGGAAATGCCGATTGCGCCCATCTCATGATTTGAAACGCCGGACTGCTGAGGAGAAGCTTCGCCGTAGGGTGGCGCCAAATGATTTGATCGACCATATCGTTGGGTCGATAGGGCGCGTCGGCAATACCATCTCCATTAAGATCGTAACCGAAGTTGTCGCTCCAAAAGTTGCCGCGCCCGTCTCTCGACCACTCAATCAGCCGCGTGCCGACGTATTTGACCTGGGTGCGGTTCCCGACAAAGGCATTGCCAAAAATCGTATTGCCTTCGGACCCGGCCGTGAAATGGACGCCAATCTCGCATCCCTCGAAACGATTGCCACTAAAGATATTCTTGTTGGCGTTATAGATGAAGACGCATTTCTCTGCGCCACCGGTGACGACGTTGTCGCGAATTTCCGACTTGTTCGCATAGTTCAAGAGGAGGCCGTGCCTCCGGTCACCCTCCGAACGATTGCCGATAACGCGAATGCCGCTCGAATACATGATGGCATAGCCGAGCGTGTTGCCGACAGAAACGTTGCCGCTCACTTCGCTATCGTTGGTGTACATGTAGTGGACGGCAAAGCGCACGTCGCGAAAGCGGTTGTTGCGAAAAATATTCTGCCGGCTCGTGTTCGTGAAAATGCCATCGCGGCCCATGCGAATATCATTGTTCTCAATAATTGCGCCAGGTGCGTTCCAGATGTAGACACCGTTGCCGCGATCATTGACGCGATGGTCCTGCCTGCCCTCAATGGTATTTCCGGCAACCCGCACGTCCACGCCGCCGTGAACATCGACGCCATAGAGATTGCCGATGAGACGGTTTCCTTCGATGACGCTGCGGACAGCATCTGTGCCAAGTTTGACACCCGAGTCGATCGCCTCATGCGACGAGCCGGATCCGGTGATCAGGAGGCCGCGCACGGCAACGTCGGGCGCTGCGACCGTTATGACGCTTCCCTCGCCGCCGCCGTCGATGTGCGCACCCTCTTCGCCGGCAATGGTGAGTGGTTTGTTGATCGTAATTGGTCCGATATGACGTCCAGGCGCGAGGCGGAGCACATCGCCCGCCTCGGCCTCGATCAGGATACGTTGCAGCGCTCCCGTCTCCACCGGCACAACACGCTCCGCCGCCCGGAGAGCGGTAGGGAGAAATGCCAGCAGCAGAAGTGCGCAACGCAAGGTCATGCTGCACGCGGCTCCACAAACATGCGGCCTCGCATTTCCATGTGCAAGGCGTGACAGAACCACTGGCAGTAGTACCAATGCACACCAGGCCGATCCGCAATGAAGGTCACCGAGGCGGTTGCCTGCGGTCCGATTTCCATCACGACTCCAAAGTTCGAGAGCGTAAACCCGTGCGTCAGGTCATCGACATCATCGATGTTGGTGACATAGATCGTCACCTCGTCGCCCTGCTTCACGGTGAACTTCTCCATACTGAAATTCGGCGCGGCGGAGAACATGTAGACGCGCACTTTGTTTCCGTCTCGAATGACGGTTTTTGCGTCCTCAAGTTTAACGCCATCGGCGGCTGCCTGTTTCACCGCGTCCGCAAACATGGGGTCATCGCGCTTCCACACAATGGCTGGCTTGACCTTCGAGTTATGAACGATGATGCAGTCATGCGGCTCGGCAAACGTTGAGCCATCGTGCACCACCTTCATCTTGTCGCCGGAGATATCGATCAGCTGTTCGCACTCGGGTTTAAGCGGTCCGACATTCAAGAACCTGTCCTTCGAGAACTTGTTCATGGAGACGAGCCATTTGCCATCGGCCTCTGCTGTTTCACCCATCGTCGTGTGGTTGTGCCCCGGTTGGTAGTGGACATCGACCTTGTCGAGGATAGGATCGACCTTTTCACCGGCATAGGCACGAATGGCCTTGTCGATGCTCCATTTCACCATCTGACTATCGAGGAAGAGCGTCGTGTAGCCGTGGCCCTTGTTGTCGAACGCTGTGTGCAGCGGTCCAAGTCCCAGCTCAGGCTCAGCCACGATGCATGAGCGTGGGTCGGCGTCCTTATCGAACAAGGCCGGGACCTTCGTCACGTCGATCACCGAGACCGTCGGAGAAAGTTTTCCGTTGATGACAACGTGGCGCTTATCAGGAGCGGTGTTGACGCCGTGCGGAGAGTTAGGAATCGGAACGTAACGCGTGTACTTCGAACCTTTGCGTCCATCGAGCACACGAACGCCATTGAGAACCTGCCCATCACCGGCAGCAACGCCTTCCTCAATGCGCTTAATGTCGAAGATCACGCAATGATCGCGTTCGGCCGCCGTCATTTCGGCAAGGTTCATACCCATCTCGGAATTATAGCTGCTCGCAAACGCGTATTTCCCTTGATAGTCGGCATCTACGTTGTCCAGGTTGCCCGAGACAATGACCTGCCACGCAATCTTCATCGTGTCTCCGTCAATGGCCGAGAAAATGTTCACGTATTTGCTAGGATCGTCGAGGATCTGCCCATCGTTGACGAGGGGAGCCTCGTGCTCGCCGTTGGCAAACACATACCCCGTCCGCGGGAACTTCTGCGGTCTCAAACCGTGGATGTCCTTCGCATTTGGGATTTCGATGATCTTATCGCACTTCATGACGTCGCAGCGAACGCGCGCGACACGGGTGTTCGCCTTGTCATTCATGAAAAGATAACGGCCGTCGTATGTGCCGTCCGTGAACGACATATGCGGGTGATGAAGATCGCCGTTGGGATAGGTCTTGAGACCGTGTGTGGCGAGGAAGGCCTTGGTGTCGGGCATAAGGCCCTCCGTCAGGATCTTCAAGCTCTCGTTCGTCCGGCCCCAACCCGTTGCTGAGCAGTGATTGAAGACCGGTATGCGCATCAGCTCGCGCATCGATGGAACGCCCAGGATGCGTAGCTCGCCCGTCTGGCCTGACGACCAGAAGCCGTAATATTCATCGAGCTCGCCGGGAGCGACTTCGTAATTTCCCTTTTCTGCCGCAGCGGCGGGCGTTGCGGAAAGCGGCGTATCCAGGAGGAGAGCTCCCCCCGTTCCGGCTGCGGCCGCCGCGCCTGCCACGACCGCGACCTTGGCCGGCCCCGAGATGACTTCGCGCCGGTTCAATCCCTTCTGGGTTGTGGCCTCATCGGTGGCCTTTGAAGTTGTGCTCTTGTTATCGCTTCTGTCTGACATATTGTCCTCCTTGGACGTCTCACCTTCTATTTTCGGATTTGGTTTCGAGTCTTGGTTTCAGCATCGCAGCCGTTGGCTGGCGTGTTGACTGTGATGTGCGCGCGGATCCAATGCTAACGACAGGATCCCGGCGCTCGGCACGAAGCAGCTTCTGTATGACGACAGGGCAGCGCTCCTTGTCGTGATACAGAACCTGACAATTCAAGCAGTAGAGACACTCGTTCGGATTGATGTGACCCTCGGGGTGAATGGCTTGCACCATGCACTCGGAAGCGCAGCGCTGGCACGGAGACCCACAGTGTTTGTAGCGTCGCAGCCATTCGAAAAGGCGCATACGACCGGGTATTGCGAGCGCCGCCCCAAGCGGACAAATATAGCGGCAGTAAAAGCGCTCGATAAAAAGACCAGCGGCGAGTACAGAGACTGCGAACAGAACGAATGGCCATTCGCGCATGAACTTCAGGATGATCGCTGTCTTGAAGGGTTCAACCTCCGCCATCTTCTCTGCAAGCGAAATCGAGTAGAGCGACACACCGAACAGGACGAGGAAGATCATGTATTTGATCGCCCAAGCACGTTCATGCAGCCACCACGGAACTTCGATCTGGCGCAATCCGATCAGTTTAGCGCCCTTACTCAACAGTTCCTGTAGCGCTCCAAACGGACACAGCCAGCCACAATAGGCGCCTCGTCCCCATAGCAGTAGTGAGGCCGCAACGCTGAACCACAAGAGAAAGATCAACGGCTCCATCAAAAAGAAATCCCAGCGGAAGCTGGTGAACAGCGCGTTGAAGAAGGTCATCACATTGACGACTGAAAGCTGCGCGTTCGCGTAGAAGCCAATTCCAAACAGCGTAAAGACCAGAAAACCGATGCGCAGCCTTTCCACGAGAACGGCGTTGCGGGTGAGCCATTCCTGCGTAAAGAAAACAAACGTCAAAGTGAGCATCGCAACCGCAAGAACAGCGATCTGAAAAGATTTCTGCTGCCAGAGTTTCTGCCAAAGCGGAGCGTCCCGAATTTCACCTCCAAGCACATTTCGCATCGCGCTCATGGACGGCGTGGGCGCCGGTCCGACCGGTTCGGCTTTCCCGCTCGCAGCAACGGGCGCCAGTTTCAAATAACGATCGGGAAGCCGATAGGGGAGGTTGAATGTGAGAAATGCCTTACTGGTAGCACCCGTTGCTCGCCCAACCAGCAATTCAATCCGCCACGGTTCCGCGGGCACAAAACGAGCGTTTGCGGGGATTGTGAACAACGCAACTTCGGGAAATTTGGGCGCGCCATCCGCGTAAACGTCCCGCAGCCGTTGATAGTTCTTGTCGCGGAAACGGATAGAATTTTCACCCTGGATCAGCTGGAAGCGGTCGAAGATGCCGCCGCGGACAAACCCTGAGCCACGAAACGAGTAACGTCCACGGCCCATGAGCAAGATTGCGCTCTGGTCCTTGGCAACGCGCCCTCGAAGATTCTTGTGCTCCTGTGCTCCGAGTAGGCTTTCACCGATTACAGGTACGGATACGAGCGCTGCATTGAGCTCAATGAATGTTTCGCTAGGATCTCCGTCTTCCGGTCGCTCGGCCGCAACCTGATTACTCGACTGCGCGAAGGCCTCATTGATATCGGCCAGCGACAAACGGAACGTGCTGACAGAGCCGTCTGCTGTCAGTTCGGACCAGCTCTCGCTTCCCTTAAGCGATGTATCGACGATCGCGGGGGGACTGCCCTTCTTAGGGGCCTCGGGCTTGAGACCGCCAAGTCCGAAGCGGCGCGCCACTTTGATGGACGATCGCAGAATACTGTCGTCGATCACCATGACAGTAACGGTGGCGCCGCTCACGATATCGATATCGTGCTTCTCTTCTTCGCCGCGCGCCAGGAGCGCAATGTTGCGCCCCTTGTATTCCTGTATAACGGAGCGAATCCGCGATTCCGGAATACCGACGAGGACGATTGGCTCGTGATGCTCGACGAGCTGCGCACCGGTTATGATCCCATTGAGGTCAATACCGACAAGAACGTGGATGGGTTGGCCCGAATAACCGGTTGCCACGGCAAAATCCGAATTCAAAAAAACATAACCAGCGGTCTTGCCGTCGATGAGGACCGGGGCCACCGGCGGGTCGCCCTCCGGTGCGCCAATGCGCTTGGCGGAGGGGTACACACTCTTCAAATCGAGGTGTTTTGATAGGCGCTCAAAATTGCTAGCAGAGCCGGCCTCGGCGGCGCCTACGAAGAAATTGAACTGCACAACAACGAAACAGAGCCAGACGAGGACTCGACTCGCTAAGACTCTCGCTGGCGGTATGGCTCCCGCTTTTCGAAAAGACACAGCTGGCTACCTCTTAAATGAGGCACCGTTCTTGCCGGTGGGTACTTATTTCGAGTAGCGCAGAACGAAATTGGCACCCTTAACATTGGTCAAGAATCTTGCCGTTGGCCACGATGACAGGATGTCACTGCGTCGTCGCATCTTAATGCCGACGCAGAGCACATCGCACCGTCTCTTAGGCGACCAAATGCCGGTAAAGCTTTGGTAACGCCGCCGTGAGCCGCGATGGCCGGTTCAGAATTGCAAAACCACCCGCACCGAATATGTGAGGAAAGTAGCTCTGTGCTTTACTATCAATTGTAATGCCAAAGACGGCTTGACCAATTCGGCGTGCCTCAAGGATCGCTTTACGCGTATCCTCTATTCCGTATCGGCCTTCGTAGTGATCAAGATCATTCGGCTTGCCGTCGGTCAGGACCAGAAGCAGGCGCTTGCGCGATGGCTGTTCCGCCAATGCTGCTGAAACGTGCCGAATGGCGGCGCCAAGACGCGTGTAGAATCCGGATCGCAAGGCCGCGATACGCGCCCTCACTTGGCGGCTCGAGGGCTCATCGAAGTCCTTAAGCCTGGTGACAAAGACGCGCGTGCGCCTGATGGAGGAAAACGAAAAGATGGCGGACCGGTCACCACAAGCATCCAAGCCCTCGGAAAGGGCAACGAGCGCCTCGCGCGCGATGTCGATAACAGGTCGATCTTCCACGAAACTCTCGGTCGACCGCGATGTGTCGATCAAGACGGCCACCGAGAGATCGCGAGCCTGATCGCGGGCTTGGCGGTAGATCCGGTCAGAACCTTGTCCTTCTGCCTTTATGTCGGTGTGCGAACGTATGAATTCATCCATGTCGAGGTCATGACCGTCGAACTGACGGTTGAGAATCTCCCGCTTCGGTCGCAGCGCCTCGAATTGACGTCGCACGGACCTGATCCGCCGGGTGACTTTGGGACTCGGCTCCCAATCCAAACTGACAGGTGCCTGATCTCCAGAAAGTTCCAGAATGCGGACCTGATCTGGAAGCAAGGCTTGCCGGCGAAAGTCCCACTCGGGGTAGGTGTGGGCGTCTGACAGTCTTTCGATATCGACATCCGAAGGCGCCAGATCGAGATCAATTGCGAGCCGCGTTGCGGATTTCTTCTTTAGGTTCCCGATACCGATTTCGTCGTGGTCGTCGGCAGCTTTGCGCGCGCTTTCTTCCTCATCGTCTTCGACGTCGCGATGCAGGTTCATAAACTCGGTCCAGGTCAGAACCTTTTCAAACCGGTGGACGAAAAACCCGGCTTTTCTTTCGACCTGATCAGAGGCCCGCCGTCTCGCCCTGCGGCTTTTCTGGTCACCGCTCGGCGTTCGGCCGCCACCCGGATCCTCTTCCCGGCTTCCCGTGGAAGTCGATGCGCTCCAGCTTTCAACCTCTCCCCAAAGGGGGACCGGAAAAAAGGAACGGTAACCAGCAGGAGTCTCGTCGTTAGGCGGAGTTAGTGACGCGGTGCACATGTCGCGGTCACACCCGTTATCCAAGTAGGAGACGGAAAGCTGCCGGAGGATCTCGGTCTCAACGTAAGCTTCCGCGGGCGGAAGTCGTCGTTCCGGCCGAAGCGCAAGTGTTGCCGCGCGTAAGGATTCATAGGTACGCACAAGGCCGGGAAACGCTTTGAGAACAGTCGCCGTTGCCCGAGCCGCGTCCTCAATACGCGAGAGGTCATTGCGCATCGCATCGCCCGAAGCGGTTGGGCGTGAATGACCCGCGGCAACACTCCACGCGGCGAGCCAGAAGTAGAGCGCTTCGTTTTGCGCCTTGTGGGGAAAAAAATCGATTGAATCGGGCAAGCTCAGCCGTTCACCGTTGAAACGGGCGCGCCCTAAGCGTTCGGCGCGTTTGCCCAGGCGAAGTCGGCGGGTCAGCCGGTGATGCGAAACTTCCGGGACCGCGGACTTGAGTTCGACACCCGCATCTCCACCGAGGCCGCGAAAGAAAATTCGCAGCCGGCCCACGACGTCCTCGAATTTTACAGCTTCATCCGGAAAATGCGGCGTGGTCGATCCGCGCCCCACCGCGCGATGCCAAAGTTTCCCGATCGACTCTTCAGGTTCGAGGAGGTGCAGAAGATCCATGGCGGGCGCCTCGGCAGTTGCTATCCAAGCACGGCTGCCACGACATGCATCAGCCCATCTTTGATCTCGGCGTCGTCGGTGAGCGGCTCGATCATGGCCGTACGAACGGCATCCTCGTGCTTCACACCGCTGGCAATGAGGCTGGCGCAATAAACAAGGAGCCGCGTAGAGACGCCTTCCTCGATATCCTGCCCCTTAAGCGCCCGAAGCCGATGCGCAAGCCGCACCAAGGGTTCGACCCGCGCACGTGGGAGCCCCGACTCGTTAGCGACAATCTCAGACTCGATATCCGGGGGAGGAAAGTCAAAATCAATCGAGATAAATCGCTGACGAGTCGAGGGTTTGAGTGATTTCAGAATATTCTGGTATCCGGGGTTGTAAGAAGCCACGAGCATAAAACTCTGAGGCGCTGACAGCGTTTCCCCGGTTCGCTCCAGCGGCAGCATCCTGCGATCGTCGGTCAACGGATGGAGAACGACGGTCACATCCTTGCGGGCCTCGACGACTTCGTCGAGATAGCAAATGCCGCCTTCGCGGACCGCGCGTGTCAGCGGACCGTCAAACCAATCGGTTTCCCCGCCTTTCAAAAGATAACGGCCGGTAAGATCGGCCGCCGTCAAATCGTCATGGCAGGACACCGTCCACAGCGGAAGACCCAGGCGCGCTGCCATATGCGCAACGAAGCGTGTCTTGCCGCAGCCCGTCGGCCCCTTGAGGAGCAATGGCATGCACAGACGGTGCGCGGACTCGAACAGCTCGCACTCGTTGCCCGATGGCCGGTAATAGGGGATGGCCCCATCAATGGCCTGATCTCCGTTCCGGTCTGCCATTGAGGTCATGTCTGACACTTACTCCGCTGGCTGTAAATCCCCACGCGCGATCATCTCGCGCTTGCCCGGCACGCCGATCGCATAGAGATAGAGCAAGACGCCAATGACAACGACGACACCAGCGAGAAGACGCATCTGCATGAAGAGTTCAATCTCGTCTTGCACGTTCATGAATGCCTCGCCTCGTACGCGTTGCAGGTGGGTTTGAACGACGCCGGCAAATGTGAGGACAAATGTCATGAACGCCATGCCGCTCGCCATGACCCAGAAGCTCACCATATTGAGCACCTGATTGTAGGGTTCGCGATTGAGAAGGTTGGGCATTGCGTATGTGAAAATCGCCAGATTGAGACACACGTAAGCACCGAAGAACGCCAAGTGGCCGTGTGCCGGTGTGATCTGCGTTCCATGCGTGTAGTAGTTGACGAACGACAGCGTGTGCATAAAGCCCCACACGCCCGCACCGAAAAACGCCAAAACCGCACACCCCAGGCTCCACAGAACCGCAGCATTATTGGGGTGCTCACGCCGCCGCTTCCAAACCATGGCGAAGGTGAACAGCACCATTGCAAAGAACGGCAAAATTTCCAGCGCCGAGAAAATCGAACCCAACGGCTGCCAGTACGCTGGCGTGCCAATCCAGTAGTAATGGTGTCCGGTTCCAAGCAGGCCGGTGAACAGAGAAAGCGCTACAATGGCGTAAAGCCACTTTTCAACGACTTCGCGATCGACGCCCGTGAGTTTCAGCATCAGATAGGCAAGGATCGCTGCCATCACCAGCTCCCACACGCCCTCGACCCAAATATGCACGACGTACCACCAGAACATCTTGTCGAGTGACAGGTTCTCGGGATTGTAAAGCGCAAACAGGAAGAAGATGGCGATACCCCAAAGACCGAGAAGCAGAACATTGCTGATTGCCGTCTTGCGCCCCTTAAGCACGGTCATCGAGATGTTGTAGAGGAAAATCAGGGCAGCGACGACAATGCCGAGCTTGACCCAAAGCGGCTGCTCGAGGAACTCACGTCCCTCTTTTCCAAAAATCGGATTTCCGGGGAAGAGATCGAACACATACGTCACGACCACACCAGCCGTACCTATGACGAGTATGAGGAGCTGCAAGTACGCCAACGTCGGGCTTTCAATATCCCGCTCCGCTTCCTCTGGCACGAGATAGTAGGCGGCACCGAAAAAGCCGAGCAACAGCCACACAATTAGAGAATTGGTGTGCAGCATGCGCACGATGTTGAACGGGAGGAGCTCCGACAACGTGTTGGGAAACACATAGATATAACCAGCAAGAAGTCCGCCGCTGACTTGAACGAGAAACAGAACCAGCGCGACTGAGAAGTAAGCAAGCGCGATTTTTTGGCTTTCGTATTTCATCGTGCTATCTCCTCAACCGGCGTTGTTCGGGGGCCAGCCTTGCGTGTCGATGCGGCTGGTCCACTCGAAAAAGTTCACAAGGTCCTCCAGTTCCTCCTCCGAGAGGTTGAACTGAGGCATTTGCCGGCGCCCCTCAATATTTGTTGGCTGGCTCTTCATCCAGGCCTTCAAGCCCTCGCGTGCGGCTGCCGGATCATCTTTGCCGCCATACCGGACCCATACATTGCCGAGCTCGGGAGCATAGTAGGCACCCTCCCCGAGAAGCGTATGGCAGTTAATGCACGCGTGCTTCTCCCAGATGCGTTTTCCGCGCGCCACACTCTCGGTCAGCCCCTCCGCATCCGTCGATACATTGACGACGTAGCTGACGCTCTGACCTGTGAGCACAAAAAAGATGATGAGGAAGAAGATGCTGCCTCCATAGAAGATGTTGCGCGCAGCAGACTTCGTCAGAACGTCTAACATGCTGTCCTCCAAAAGGCAGGGGCTGGATCAAGATTTGACAATGGGCAGAGCAATCCCAGCCCTCCTTGACTTCGGTTAGCTGGCCGCCGCCTGCGTCTCGATCGACTGCGCCTGGGCAAGTTTGGAGTGGATGCGCGGTGTTGTCAGGATGGGCGCGTAAACAACGGCGAAAAGTGCATAAGCTGCGATCCAAGCCAGCGCCGCCAGCGCAAGGACAGCGGACGTGAACTGTGGCACGGCAAGAGGACCCAAGATCCGCACAACGGCAGACAAGATAACGAGCACATACGCAATGACAATTTGTTGCGTTGCAACGATTGGCCGACCCGTATGGCCGAGCGAAGCCCGGCTCATAACGGCCAAAATCATAGTTCCGATGGCTCCGGCCCCGAGGGCGTGCATGGCCAGGGTCCCAGGGATCGACGGCACAAATGCGCACACGGCCAAAAGGGAAAAACCAATAACAATCCAGGCGTAACCGATGTGTAGAATCCAGACGATAGGCGCTGTGCGGGTCGCCCAGCCGCGCCACAGGGACAATCGAATCCCATTCGACAGCGCTGCGATCACCGCGACCAGCCCTTGCCAATGCCGCGGCGTGTCTCCAAGGGACATCAGTGCGAAAACAACGATTGAAATGATCGAGAGGGCATCAAGCCATGCGAGACGGCGGGGCATCTGAGCATGGCCGGCGTTGAGATGCATCCAATTATGGGTAAAAGCCGGTATGATGCGCCCGCCAATGATCGCGATCATGCTGACAACCACGAACAGGCTGAAGCGCGCGGCAGCCAATGGATCAACAGAGAGAAGGCCCGATGCGCCGGCATGGAAGACCACATCGCCTGCGGTGAGCGCCGCTAAGATCAGGAGAAAGACGAGATTTCGCGCGGCTGGGCGCGTGAATAATTGATAGGCTGCCGCTCCACCAACAAGAGGCAGGAACAAAACGTCGACCGCGGCAACCAGGGCATAGGGCAGTGCGGCCGAAAGAATCATAGCTATTCGGCCAGCGAACCAGACCAGGAAGAGTGCGGCTAATGGCGCACCCGAAAGCGGTAGTGCGCCCGTCCAATTCGGTACGGCAGTCAAAAGAAATCCAGCAATGCCTGCCGCTGCAAACCCAAATACCAATTCGTGCGCGTGCCAGGAGATGGCGGAACCAAACACAGGCAGCCAATACCCCGGCACACCGGCCGTCGCGGTCGCGACGACGGCGAGCCATACGCTCATCATGAGAGCGGTGTAAACCGATGCGCCAAGAAAGAACGGCCGGAAGCCGTACGAAAAGAAAGCCTCGGTTCGTGCGCTCCACGTCAGGGATTTGTGCGAAGCGTCAAACTCAATCTGAGACTGCGTGTGCATCGTTCTGCCATTTTCGCACTTTCCGAAGTACCCAGGATAGAACGCCGCGCCGGCCTTCTGCCTAACTGCGATCAAGCAAATGACGTTACCTGTGTCAGAACCCCTCTTCTCCACGATCACTGGATTCGACAAAGCGCACCAGCAGGTCCACGTCGACAATCGATACATGCTCGCGATCGACGCTAACGCCCAGGGGCCGCAATTTTGCAAGGGCGCGCGACAAACTTTCGGGTTTCATGCCCAATCGGCTAGCGATCAGTGCCTTTTCATAGGGAAGTTCGATTCGAAAACCTCCTTCGTGACCCGGACAAAGCCGTATCAGAAAGTCGGCCACACGCTGCGGTGCAGAAAGGAGTTTAATTTGCTCAATCTGCTCGACGAGGGCCTTGAGATGATAGGAGGCTGAAGCAAGCATCGAGAGCGCCACGTCGGGCTGCTCACGAATACGCTGGCGCAAGACCGCGCCATCAACACGCAGCAACCGGGACGGCGCAACGACCTCGGCACTGACGGGGTAACGTCCGCCGAGGAACAGAGCGGCCTCGGCAAACGTCTCACCACGCCGAAACACCGCCACGACCGCTTCCTGACCGTCGGGGGTTACACGGAACAGTTTGACCCAGCCGTCGAGAACCACAAAGAACGAGGCCGCGGGCTCACCTTGTTGAAAAAGTGAGTATCCCTTTTCATAGCTCCGTACGGCTTGGTTGCCGATGATGGACAGGGCCGTCTCTTGCGGCAAAGCTCCAAACAGCGGCGTTGAACGCACAATCTGCCAGTCATGTGGGTCCATGTGTTCCTTGGTCCGTGCGGTGACACCAGTTTGCATGCAATACAGAGTGTGGTTTGGGACGACGTCCTCAACCTTCGACCCATTCACGCGGAAAGCCAAGTCCCATCCGTGCATGCGACCATTGGCATAAGGTGCTCCAATGCCGCCCTATGTTGCTCCTACTCATATCCCGTCATTTCGAGATAGCCACGCCCCTCCTTTGTTCCGCTGAAGAAGATCGGGCCCTCCCAATAGGGAAACGTCGTTGTCATCCACGACTGTGTGTTGAGCGGCCAGGTTTCGATCTCGATCCCCTTGGCCGGCAAGGCGACCTGCCAACGTGTTGGAACACGACGACCCGCAACGATGGTGGTCTCCAATGGTGTGACGGTAAGAGCACCGGGTTCCTGGGGTTCCACCCTCCCGTCAGCACCAATCCAGGTTGCCGAGACGTACCCGGCTTCACCGCTCCGCAGCCGGAATCCCATGAGCTTTTCACCCGTTTCGAAGTGCAACGAAAACCAATCCCATCCTGTCTGATCGGCGGCCAGTGGCTGTGACGACCATTCGCGATCAAGCCATGCCTCGCCCGTAACTTTGATTGGGCCATTGGGCAGGTTGAGCGTTCCGTATACGTTGTAAAATGGCTGGGAGTAATAGTAGCTCGCTTGCCCGGTTTCCGACTTTAGCGAATATCCAGCCTGTCCGTGGAGAACCAGCGGGCCAAGAGCCGAGAGCGACAGGGCATAAGAAAAATCAACGCCTGCAGCACGAATATCAAGACGCGACAACGATTCGGTACCCGGTTCAGCACGGCTGACCATTTGCCAATTATCGATCCATGCCGTGAACGGAGCGGCCCTAACACCGGCCTGTCCAATTCCCCCCCTGGCAAAGCGTTCGGCTACGAAATGCTTCGCCCGCGATGTAACGGCCGCGTGCCCCATCCAGACCTGGGGACTGGACCAGCCCCCGCGTTCGAAGGGCGCTTCTGCCACGCGAAAAAGAGTCCATTGGACACCGTAGTTTTCCGATTCCGGCCCGCGTAGGTTCGCAGTGACATACCACCACTCGATCCGGAAATCCGTATGCGGGCCATGATCTTGTGGGAACTTGAGCAACGTCCCAGGCTTGGGAACTGAAAAGCCCTCGGCGCTGGAGCCCAAGCCGGCAAAGCCCTGTGCCCAAGCCACTACGGCAGAGAGCGCCAGAAAGAGGCAGATCGACAACGCCCTAACGCTCATTGGCAAAAACCTTTAGAAGCTGTGCCGGCGAGATGCGCCCTAGACGTATGGCTGGCCAGGCGGCCGCCAAGGCAGCTGCAAATAGCGCCAACAATCCAAGCCGAAGCCATTCGCTAGGAAAGAGGTACATTGGCAGGCGCCACCCAAACGCTTCTACATTCACTACGGTTAGCAGCACCCAAGCGAGCACGATCCCCAGAGGAAGTGCGCAGATTGCTGTCAGAGCCGCGAGAAGGACGCAGCGCCCGAGTTCCATCTTGGCCAAGTCGAGCCTCGTGACCCCAATGGCCCAAACAGGTGCAACGTCAACGATACGCATCGACGATAGCGTCAGCAGGCTCGCAAATATTGCGAGACCAGCGATACCAAGCGTCAGGACGTTGAGCGCCGCTGTAATCTTGAACGTGCGCTCGAACGTACTCAGCGACAAGGCCTTCATGGCGGCTTGATCAATGAGGTTTTGCTCCGGCAAGTCGAAGGCGGTGCGCATATCCCCCGCTAACCTCTCCGCCCTGGCAGGTTCGACGCGTACCGCATAACGAAGACGCGGTGCGTCCGGATAGCGATTGACGAGCTGGTCGATGTCAATCATGACCTGACCGAACGGATTGCCATAATCGGAATAAATTCCAGCAATCCGAGTCTGCCATGCGCCAGGAAGGGTGATCGCATCGCCGAGACCAAGCTCATGACGGCGGGCCAGTTGCTCATTGACCAGAACCCCGTCTCCCCGTGCCACCTGATCCCATGCATTCTTGTCAGCGAAAAGAAGCGGCCAGTTCTCCCGGTACGTCGCATGAGCAGCAAAACCGTAAATGGTTGCCGGAGTGTCTTTGACCTCAGCCTTCACGCTCCAGATGGGAAGGACCGCATCGGCTTTCGGCCTAAGCCAGCTCTCGATGGCAGCTGCCTCTTGTTCTGATCGGGCCGTGACATAAAGCTCAGAGGCCAGCCGCTGGTCGAGCCAGCCGACAAAGGTCTGGCGAAAACTTGAGACCATTGTTCCAACGCCAATGTTGGCGGCCAGCGCCAGAAGGAGCGCCATCAATGATAGAGAAAGACCGGATAGCTGCTGGCGCGTGTCCGCCCAAAACCATGCCACCAGCGGCGTCGTGGACATACGCCGGCCCAACCTTACGATGATCATCAACAGCCAGGGCAAGATGAGCGCGGAGGCCAAGAGCAGCGCAGCCAGGAGCATAAAGGCCCAAACGAGGCCCTTGCCGAATATGTAGATGAGGGCGGCACTTGCAAAAAGAACAACCGCAGCCGTTATCTGAAGACGCAGCATGCGTTCGGAGGCGCCCAACCATGCTTGAGGTTGGGCCGATGCCAGGAGCGGCAAAGACCAGACCTTCCAAAGCCCCTGGCCCGCCGCAATCAGCGTACCAAAAAGTGCAATCCCGAGCCCTTGGAGGACAGTGGAACTCCTCAGCGTGACCGATCCATCAACGTTGGCCCCGTAGAGCCCCCGCAATGTCGCGGCAACATCGGGTAGAAGTGCACCCGCAGTCAGGTATCCAAGACCAACGCCTAAGAGGCCCGCAAAAAAGGCAAATAGGAGGAGTTCTCCCAGCAACAGACCCATGAGAGAACGTGTGGGTAGCCCCAATGCACGTAGAGTGCGAAAGACCTGACGCCGCTGCTCAAACGCCAAGCCAATCGTCGAATGGACGATAAAGAGACCAACTGCAAAAGAAAGAAATCCGAAAGCCGTCAGATTCAGATGAAAGCTATCGGTCAGTCGAGCGAGATCGTTGGCACTGCTTGGCGCCTTGCGATGCAGCCCGGGGGCCAATTCCCCCAGCGGCTTCTGGCCCAGGGGTTGTTCGGGCCACAGTATGAGACGAGAGATCTGAGCCGGCGCATCCAACAACGCCTGTGCCTGTCCAATGTCCGTGAAGACCAATCCTGGCGGGAGATCCGCGGTCTCGCGGAGAATTTGCGGCACATGGCCATTGAGCTTGGCCACCGTTTCTGGCGCGGCGTAAATGACGCCGTGACCGACAATGAAGTCACGAAAGGCACCTTGTTCCAAGACGCGCAGAGTCTGCGCTTGAGGTGGCAGCGTCAACGGGTCGAAGCCGAGCAGCCGAACTCTTACGTCTCCGAAGCGCCGCACGCCCTCGACAATTGGCGAGACCAGCCACCCGCCTTTACGAAGCCGAACGTACACCTGCTGGTCGAAGGGCCGTCCGTCCTCTCGTTGTAGCTGAGCAAGCCGGTCGTGCCCGAGGATCGCCGCCGCGCGGGCGTAGCTCGTACGTGCCTCGTTATTGATTGTTTGCACGGCCGACCACAATCCGGTCGCCAAGGCGAGGCCCACGAAGAACGTCAACAGTTGAACAGGACGGCACCACCAATGGGAAAGAAGGGCGATGAGTGCGGTCCGATGCATCATGTCAGCCGTCCAGCATGCAGTCGCAAATGCCTGTCGAGCCTGGCGGCAAGACGCGTTGAATGCGTCACCATGAGTAGGGCGGCGCCGGTCGTCGATACCAGCGAAAGCATCAGGTCGAGGACGGCGTCGCCGGTCGCTTCATCGAGATTACCCGTCGGCTCATCCGCAAGAAGAAGCTTCGGCCGGGCCGCCAAGGCGCGCCCAATGGCCAGACGCTGTTGTTGGCCGCCAGAGAGCTGCTCCGGATAGCGATCAAGGCACGCGGTCAATCCCAGCCTCGAAGCCAACGTTGTCAGCCAGGAAGAGTCCGCCCGCCCCGCGATACGGGCTTGAAAGGCTAAGTTGGACGCGACGTCTAGCGATGGGATCAAATTGAACTGCTGAAAGACCAGTGCGACCATTGACCTTCTGAGCGCCGCAAGGTCTCGGTCCGAGAGCCCGATGATCGACCGGCCATCCAAGCGGATCTCGCCGGAATCCGGACGATCGAGTCCGGCAACGAGATGAAGGAGTGTACTCTTTCCACTGCCCGACTCACCGGATAGAGCAAGACTAACGCCGTCTTCAAGTTCGAGGTCCACGTCGTGAAGAACGTGAAGGCGACCTTCCCCGGTAGGGTAGGCTTTCTTTACGTGCTTCACCTCTAGCAGTGCCATGCCGCTTACGCATTCAAGGAATCTGTGGAGCCCAGTCTGCGTCCGGCACCACCCAAGTCACCCTACGCGACCCTCGAAGCATCCAACAAGCTGCTTCCTTGCCGGGGGCACGAGCGCAGCATCGTCGCTCTTTCACCGGCAGCCGAAGGTGATCCCTTTGCCCAAGGACGGAGATTCGGAGCCCTCGGCTACCGTGCAGACCCATGACCATGGCCTGCAATAGCGAAAGTCAGAGGTCTGAAGTCCTCTCAGCTGCGCCGGTCCCGTTCGCGGGTCGCCGCCCGCCAGCCCAACCCGCGGAGCGTCCAAAACCTTAGGTTGGGCCGGGCCTGGCGGCCTAAGCCGCTATTCGCACCATCCGTCAACCCCCAAATTTCTGGGAATTTCGGTGTACGAACATCGCTTTGACCCAGCGAATCACCTCGAAATCTGTATAGGAGTAGACAGGTCCCGGGGCGATTGCTCCGGCCTGGACGGCCCAATTTTCCGGAGACTTCCCATGCCCAAGTTCGATCTGAACGACACCGAATACGAAACACTTGTTTACGCCCTGGGTGTTGCCGAGGGCGACC
This sequence comes from Hyphomicrobium sp., assembly GCA_965222835.1. GTDB lineage: Bacteria > Pseudomonadota > Alphaproteobacteria > Rhizobiales > Hyphomicrobiaceae > CBDCUQ01. Next base: position 1,218,343 of record CBDCUQ010000003.1, on the reverse strand, counting down.
TTGTCGAGTCCATCGCGGACCCGGCGCAGAGCGAAGAGGACCGTGCCGAATGGACGGCGGCTCTCGCCGAAACGCGTGCCCTCATTGCCAAAGTCGAAGCTTTGGCAGAGGAAGAGGAAGAAGAGTACGAATACGAAGAGGAAGAAGAAGAAGAAGAGGAAGAAGAGGCCGGCGCTGCGGCCTAAGACACCTCTCGCGACTCCCTCGCATGACAGAAACGCCGCGCTCATTCGAGCGCGGCGTTCTTGCGTTTGAACTTGAGTGAGGAGGAGCTGACGGTTAGCTCGAGGGCCCCAGCGGGAACGACGTCTCCCACGTGGCACCGCTTGTATCACCCGCGGTCACAGTGAGCTCCTGGGCGCCGTTGGTCAGGAAGTCAAACTCGAACGTCGGATCTTGCGAAAGCGACATGCTGCCTTCGATGTCCACCATTGTTTCATCGCCCTGACGCACGGCGATCTCATGCAGCAACAGTAAGGGTATGTAGAACAGCGTAATCTGATCTTTGACCATACCGGTATGATTGGGATGACCGATTTCCAAACGCACCCGCTGCAGCTCATTTGAGCGTGTGGCCGACGGTGTGAGTTCAGCGAATTTCATCTTGCCCATCTTGGCAGCGATCTCTTCGGGAGTGCCATTGGGCGGTGCCGCGCAGGCCGACTGCCCGCCTGTGAAACGAACGTGGCGCTCGGCCATGTAAAGCTCACCATCATTTGTTTCAAGAATCGCGCGCACACCCGTCACGGCGTCGAAACGGAAGTTCGTCGCAAGACCAACTTGCGTGCGCTTCTGTCTGAAATGGAACTTTGCCGCCACCGGCGTCGGGTTTTCGTCGACAATAATAGTTATGGATTTGATCGAACGGCCATCCTTGAGCGCAGCATCAACGCTGATCGGCACCTGCAATTGGTCTTTCGGACGATCGGGTGCGCCGAGCTTAATCATCGCCGCTCCGTCATGGATCGTCCGACCTGCATAAAGCTCGGTGCGAATGCTGGGCCAGGACTCGCTCGCGATAGCAGAGCCGGCGGCGGCGATCGCAAACATTGCGATCATGGCGCCGCGCAGAAACAGTGGCCTTGACATAGAATTTTGCCCCCCGGTTCCGATGCAACCGTGATTGGATGTGTTGTGCACACTTTGTCTGCTTTTGGCCGAACCAAGTCAACGCCCGAGCCATGGTGCAACGCACCAATCCAGCGTTTTGCATGTATGGTATTGAAGGCGCCTCGGGACACCGGCGCCGCTCAACGGCTGATTACTGGACGCCAGCCGGCCTTCAAGGCCTCGCCTTCCGAGCAGAACCAGCGCTCGCCCTTCGCCGTATCGATCTTCACCTTCCTGTACCAGGTGCTCCACGGCATGTGATAAATCCGTTGGCCACGCGCGATATTGCCTTTGATGGCGCAGCCACTGGGCGCCGAAGTCTCCGTACCGGCCCAACGCTTCTCGCGATAAATCCAGGCCGGTTCCGCCGGCCCCTCCCAGATGCCGACTTTCGCCGCGCGGGCGTCTGCCTCCTGAGCCACATAGCTCCGTGAATATTTGACGAAGGCCCAAGCATATCCTGCACTTACCATCTGGGAATTAATGTCCCGCCCATCCACCCAGCACGTGCCCAGCATACGGCCATACTTGTCTTGACCGGCACGCTCGCAGGCGACACGGCGCCCGGCCACCAGCCGGTTGAGCTGGCGCACCGCTGCCCTGCCGCAGCGCCACGTTTCTCCCGTCGCGCGCTGGCAGGTCTGAGCGGATTCGGGGGCATCGATTCCCTCGAGCCGAACACGGATAGCGCCGATGTCGATGGTGTCGCCATCGATAATGCGCGCCTGCCCGCTCACGCTGGACGGAGTCGCCGCCGGGGCGGTGGAGACGAGCAGCCAAAGGGAGGAAAGAACAGCACCAGCCAGCGCAAGAGCCACGGGAAGACGCCACGTCAGAAATCGTCCAGATTCACGCATAGGTTGAGTTTGCGTGATTCTTTCGTCCAAATCTTGGCCAAGGCGCTGGCCAGCGACGTTAAATTTTCGTCAGAAATATCAGTGTTGTAGAGGTAGCTTCAATGGGGCTGGCCGAAGATTCGAACTTCGCGCGATGATTGTATGTAAAATCTGATGGTACCTATGGCCAACGGCAAGCAGCCCCGGCTCGGCAAAGGGCCAACCCCGCCGAGCACGGCCATCTTCTCAGAAGTGTAAACCAGATCAGCGCCGGTCGTTCCGATTCTGCCAAACGACATAGGTGATGGTGACAAAGGCCGTCAGCATCATCGTGGCCAGAATATCCGGGCGGCGGATAAAGGCATACCAGGCGTCGACGCCCTGCATATAGCCGCCACGTGCGCCCATAAGCATGCTGCTGATCGAGATGAAAACCAGCGCCACAAGGGCTGTCAGTCCAGCGGCCACGGCGGCCTCGAGAAGGCGCTTAATGAAGCGTGGCACAGCCAGCGTGTTCTTGCCGACCGCAATCATGGTCTGGCCGGAGAGCGATCTATCGGACATGAGTATTTCTCCAAGACGTTGCTTTCCGCCGCTAGCGTTATCTTAGCTGATTCGAGCAGCTGCATTGCCCGGCTCTGTGACCCCGGACGCTTCAACCTTCATCGAGTGTAAGGATGGCGCAGAGAAGGCGAATAAGGCAGTCTCCCGCGCACCTGTGGCAATTGAACGAGTGACAATGTCCCTTCGCATCGCCTGTCAAATGGACCCGATCGAACGAATCGACATTCACGGCGATTCGACGTTCGCTCTTTTGCTCGAGGCACAATCACGCGGGCATGACATTTTCTATTACAACCCGGAACGCCTTGCGCTCGATGGCAACAAGCTGTTGGCCGAGGGGGCCACGCTTCGCGTCGAGGACAAGGAAGGCGAACACTACAAGCTCACAAGCCCGCGCACGGAGGACCTGTCACAGCAGGACGCCGTTCTGCTTCGTCAGGACCCGCCCTTCGATATGGCCTACATCACCGCCACCTATTTGCTGGAGCGCATTCATCCAAAAACGCTGGTGGTGAACGATCCCGCTCACGTTCGCAACGCGCCCGAAAAGATTTGGGTCCTCGATTTTCTGGACTTGATGCCGCCGACGATGATCACCCGGTCGCTCGACGACGTGCTCGCATTCCGAAAGAAGCACAAAGACATTATTCTAAAACCACTCTACGGAAACGGTGGTGCGAGCATCTTTCGCTTAAAACCGGACGACACAAACCTGGCCTCACTCGTTGAGCTATTCCAAACCGTGTTCCAAGAACCGTTTATGGTGCAGCGGTATCTTCGAGAAATCGAAGCGGGTGATAAGCGCATCATTCTCGTCGATGGCGAGACGGCCGGCGCCATCAATCGCGCACCGCCCGCAGGCGAAACGCGTTCCAATCTCCACGTGGGCGGCATCGCAAAGGCCACCAAACTCTCAGAGCGGGACAAAGAGATTTGCGCGCGGCTCGGACCAGAGCTTAAGCGGCGCGGGCTAATCTTTGCCGGCATCGACGTGATCGGCGATTATCTCACCGAAATCAACGTAACGTCCCCGACAGGAATCCGGCAGATTAAAGCCTTTGGCGGCAACGATATCGCGGCTCTTATCTGGGATGCGGTTGAAGAGAAGATCAAATCGAGGAACGCTTAGGACGGCCAAATGTGCTGCTTTCGTCTTGACATGTCGATAGCCGATCTTGTTGCTAAAGTCTCCAGCAGCAAGTTGCGAACGCAGGCCTTGGCGGACACAGAGTTGGACGTGAGCGCAAGTCTGTGGCCACGCACGAAAGGATAGTCGTCAGCCATGCTTGTGGCACACATCGGACTTGGAAAAACCGCGACCTCAACTCTTCAGCACTACATTTTTCCTGCTGTTGCTAAACTCAGGCCCGGCCTCATCTATAATGAGAAGTCCACGTACAGGCTGCTCAGGAAATCGTATTTCTTCGGACTGGACAATGATGAGCGGCAATATTTGAAGGACGCGTTTCAGCGCGGCGACCACTTCGTAAGCAAAGAAACGCTCGCCAACACAAACCCCCACTATTGGGAAACGTCAGCAGACAGGAATTTGGATTTATTTGGTGCTGATGCGCGAATAGTTATTACCGTTCGAGAACCTGTTTCCTACCTAACGAGCGTCTACCAGCAAATGATCCAATCGGGACGGGTCAAACCTCCCGATCGCTTCTTTGTCCGCGGAGATCTGTACAACAGGTTGAGAATCAATATTACGCCAAACGTGTTGGAGTTCTTCGATGTCGACAGCTTCGACCTGGAACGGCTTGAGGCCATCTACAGGTTGCGTTTCGCTTCCGTAACCGTAGCTCCGCTCTCAACCATGAATAACATGGAATTCTTGCGGCCGATATTCGATCTTAAGGATGCTGAAGTCGAACGCCTACGGCAAATCTTCAAGAATGCGCCGCCGCAGAACAGGGCATTCTCGAATATGGGAATGCGGCTTACGTTTATGCGGGAATCATTTGCGAACAAGCTCGGCTATCGCACGCTTGCCAAAAGAGACAGGGACAGAATCGAATTCTATCGTTATTTGAGCGATCCTGAAGTATCCCGCGATGCCCTTGGTTCTCTTCCGCCTGCCGCCGATCGGTCAGGCAGAAATGTTGATATGTCCCAAGACATCGACCTCTCCAAAAAGACGATGAGATGGCGTAACTTCATTCGCAAGGTCGTAGATCGCATCGTCCCGTATGAGAAGTACGAGCTCCCCAGCTCCATAGATCTCAACCAGGCGATGGTTGAGAAAAATCGCGCTTACATAGGCCGGCTTGAGAAAGCGCACGCGCCGGCAACCGACGGATGAAGCAGTATCAGGTGCGGTGTCTGGTGCTGTGCGGCTTTTCGAAAAGTCTGATAACGAATTCAAGAAAATTGGGTGGCTGCCTGACGCGTCACCCGAAGGTCTGTGTGGCCAAAGACACACGTTTGCCCTGATCACATAGACTGGAGGCACGGCCCATTGCCGCCAAAAGGTCTGAAGGGATAATCTTCCGGGCACGGCGTTTGTTGGTCCGCAGATGCGAACGGCATCGGGTGGGCGCATCGTCATGTTCCATCGGGGAAACTGGAGAGCGACCGTACGTGAGTGTTTGGAGAGCGTGAAGCAGCCCTCTGATTCCGATATTGGCTTTTTTGGGAATTCACAGGCCGTTCATTCAGGTTGCAGTAAGAGCGAACGAGACCAGAAACCATCGAAACGGACCGAGTGTCGCAGAAGTGGAGACCGTAATGCTGAAGCAAGTGAAAGTTACACCTATTTTCGCGTTTATGTGTTTTGGACTGTCAGCGTTGGCAGTAAGCGCTGCACCAAATACGGCCCATGCACACGAAGTTGTCGTAACCATTCACAAGGTCAAGGCAATCGACAGAATTGACACTACGCCGGCTGACTTCTTTGCCCGGGTCACGATTGACGGAACCGAGCAGGAAACGAAGAAAATCCGGCAGGACAACGACATCTCACCGAATTGGGAGATCAAGCAGGCCGTAAGCACCCGGCGCCCCGACATCAAGATCGAGCTCTGGGACAAAGACCTCGCCCTTGACGACCTGGTCGATATCAACGGCCGTAAGGACATGTCGAAGCGCCACCAGGATCTGTCGGTCGATACAAAATCGTGCCGCGTATACGGATTCCGCGGGCGCCCCAGATGCGGCACCAAAATCACCCGCTCCGGCGATGAGAAAAAGAGCGCTGAGATCACATTCTCCGTTGATGTGAAGTAACACGGCCTACCGGGCTCCGGCGGCCTTCCGGAGCACAAAAAGAACTAAGATGAAGGATCGGGACGCCCGGAAACGGCGCGTCCCGATCGGGTTCTTGGTCGCCAGCACCGCCAAGTTGGCGCTCGCCATATTCATCAATAGGCCGCCCATGCGGCATGGATGGTAAATCAGCGCCGTATGGACAACGGCGCACTAGCTCACCAGGTCGTCACTCTTGCGATGGCTCACCTAGTGTCACGGAATTGATAGGGATAACGGCAGCGCTCTTTCATTGACAGCGTGTGAATTAAACAGGCGGGTCATAAGAAGACGGGCGCGTAAACAGCACTTTTCCCGCACGTCCGGTTGCAGTGTTTGGTAGCAAGTATTTGCCAAGTCGGCCTTTCGTTAGTTCGAGGCGCGGCTTGAGATCTCTTGCATGACTAAATCGCTTAGGCGGGGCAACAACCAAAATTTGCTTCTTAGGAAACGCTGAATTTATGACTTTGATGGCAGGGGCAAGATCGCTATCTGCGGTAATAAGGATAGCACGGTCAAAACGACCTTGGTACGCGTCTGCGACAATACGGGCAGCTATATGGACATCTGTTTCTTTTTCCTCGTGGTGCTGCCAGCCATTGCCGCAAGAATTGCAGTTCACAGGCTTAATCTTGAAGTGACCCATAATGCAGGTTACGCCAGCATTCTCGAGAGCTTTTACGTACTCAATATGACGCCTATGCGCCGCAGGTATCCATGTGGCGTAAGCAGAAAAATAATTGACCTCAACTAAGTTTTCACCTGTACGAGCCAAGGACCCGCACAACGCCCACAGGTCCAACCACTTGAGATGGGGCTGCTGGAGGTCATCAATGGCGTGGTAGAGGTTGAAGCCATCAATATAGGCAATAAGAGAAGTACTCATAGCAATCAGATAACATACAAATAAAAAGGCCGCAGCTTGCGCTACGACCTATCCGACGGGCGCACCCGCCGGGAGTGACCTCATCATATATAATGTGCGTCGCGCTTTAAGACAAGTTAAAGCTCAGATATCATAACCAACACAATCGTGTTGGTTATGATATCTGAGTCGATACGGAGAAAACAATACCAGGAATTTCTAAGAGCCGGGAATGTTCTTCTAAAATCAACGATATTTCACAATCCACAACTATTTCGCAAACTGCCTCCTTTCACTAACCCTACGCGTCGCGACGGAATTCACCTCCCTCGTCCGTTACACCGTCGGGTTCATGCCGGGGGTGCGCAATGTATGGAACGATCTCGACCGTTGCCTTTGTCGGCGTAGAGGCGCGTGCGGTCGAAGTGCAGGTACGGGTGACACCCGGACAGGCGGCCTTCGCCATTGTCGGCCTGCCGGACAAAGCCGTCGCCGAAAGCCGCGAGCGCGTACGGAATGCCCTGCATGCCGTGGGCTTGGGGCTGCCCTTCAAACACATCACCGTCAATCTTGCGCCCGCCGATCTGCCCAAGGAAGGCAGCCATTATGACCTCGCAATTGTCTTGGCATTGATGGTGGCGATGGGCGCGATCGCGCCCGATGCCGTATCGGGATTTGCCGCTATCGGCGAATTGGCGCTCGACGGCTCGATTCGCGCCGTGCCAGGCGGCTTGCCGGCCGCCATCGGAGCGAACGCCGCCGGTAGAGGCCTGATCTGTCCCGCCGAATGTGGACCTGAAGCTGCATGGGCCGGCGCGGATGTCGATATCCTGGCGGCTCCGCACATCCTCTCACTGGTCAATCACTTCAAAGGGCTGCAGCTGCTCGCGCGTCCCAAACCAAACGCGGCGCGCCGAACTGAGGTCATGCCCGACTTGCGTGACGTTCGCGGCCAGGAAAGCGCAAAGCGCGCCCTTGAAGTCGCTGCTGTTGGCGGTCACAACCTGCTGATGGTGGGCCCGCCCGGATCGGGAAAATCGATGCTCGCCGCACGCCTACCCTCGATTCTCCCGCCGTTGACGCCCGAAGAAATGCTCGAGGTGTCCATGGTGCATTCGTTGGCGGGCGAACTGATGGGCGGCAAGATTTGCATTGATCGTCCGTTTCGTGCCCCCCACCATTCGGCGAGCATGCCCGCACTCGTCGGCGGCGGCTCCCGCCCGAAACCCGGAGAAGCCTCCCTCGCTCATTTGGGCGTTCTGTTTCTCGACGAGCTGCCCGAGTTCCCACCCAATGTCCTCGACGCCTTGCGTCAGCCTCTCGAAACCGGCGAGATCATTGTCGCGCGCGCCAATCATCGCATTCAGTATCCCGCACGCATCCAGCTCGTAGCAGCCATGAATCCGTGCAAGTGCGGCGGCGGCGTACCGGGTCAGAGTTGCAAGCGGGGGCCGCGTTGTGCAGCCGACTACCAGGCCCGCATATCGGGCCCCCTTCTGGATCGCATTGATTTACAAATCGAGGTCCCCGCGGTTTCAGCGGCCGATCTATGTCTGCCACCGCCAAAGGAAGGAAGTGCGGAAGTGTGCGCGCGCGTTACGGCGGCGCGCAACCGGGCGCGCGATCGTCTAAGGGCGGCTGGTGCAAAGGGCGTGTGCACCAACGCCGCGTGTTCGCCCAACTTGCTCGACGAAATCGCGGCACCGGACGAGGTAGGAAAAACATTACTAAGACAGGCCGCGGAAAGCCTGGGCCTCTCCGCGCGCGGATTCCATCGTGTTTTGAAAGTAGCGCGCACGCTCGCCGATCTCGACGGAGAAGAGAAAGTCGGCCGCGTACATGTTGCCGAAGCCCTCTCCTATCGCGGCGAGATCCGCCGCGAAAAGTTGGTCGCGTAAAACCCGGCAAGCTGTCTATGTAACCGGTCCCCATTCCCTGTTTCCTCAAATTCCCTCCCCTCGATGGGGAAGGGCGAGGGGTGGGGTGAAGAAACAAGCGGATTGTTACTGAAGGATGCGCAGAGCGCGCGTCGCACCAATGCACCTGCGCCAACGCCCGTTGAATCCTGGATCCCGGGGTCAAGCCCCGGGATGACAAGTGCTAATATCATCCCGGCATTCCCCTCTGTTGTCATCCCGGCATTCAATGCCGAGATCCAAGGTACCCCTACCGCGACCATCAGGATGCGGGCACAACGCTTACCGTAGTTCCGATTTGAGCACGGACCCAAGACGGCAACGCTTGTTAATTTCCCCCCACCCCAACCCCTCCCCACCAGGGGGAGGGACATTCGCTTGAGAAAAGAAGCAGCCCGCTACCGGCTCTCCGTTGCCTCAACTGATCCCCTTCTGCATCTTTGCGGCTTCCACCGTGTTCTGCAGGAGGCAGGCAATGGTCATGGGACCCACGCCGCCGGGAACCGGCGTAATAGCACCAGCAACGCGCGCGCATTCCTCGTAGTTGCAATCGCCCACCAGCTTGGTCTTGCCGTTGGCGGCCGGCACACGGTTGATGCCGACATCGATCACTATCGCACCAGGCTTGACCCAGTCGCCCCGGATCATCTCCGGAATACCGACGGCGGCTATCAGAAGGTCGGCGCTCTTGACGACCTGAGGAAGATTGCGCGTGCGCGAGTGAGAAACGGTAACGGTGCAGTGCTCCTTGAGCAGCAAGGCGGCCACCGGTTTGCCGACAATATTCGAGCGTCCCACGACCACCGCGTTCATGCCGGTGAGGTTCGGCGCCACGGTCTTGGCAAGAATGACAGACCCCGTCGGCGTGCAGGGCACCAGCGTGCGCTCGCCAACCCACAGCCGCCCAACATTGACCGGATGAAAACCGTCGACATCCTTGTTCGGGTCGATGGTGTTCAGAACCTTCTCGGCATTGACATGCTTTGGCAGCGGCAGCTGCACCAGAATGCCGTTGACGGCCGGATCCGCATTCAGCTTCTGCACGATCGCCAGAATTTCGTCTTCGGATGCCGTATCGGGAAGCCGGTGCTCCCAGGAGTTCATGCCCGCCGCGACCGTTTGCTGGCCCTTGTTCTTGACGTAGACCTTGCTGGCCGGATCCTCGCCCACCAGAACCACGGCAAGCCCGGGCTTCAGCCCATGTTGGGCGACAAGGTCTGCCACGTCTTTCGCGACCCCTTCGCGGACTTTTGCGGCAATGGCCTTACCGTCAATGATCTGGGGCATACGTTTCTCCTCCCAAGTCTGTCCTGCTCACTCTTTATTTGAACCACTGAGCTTGGCCTCGAGCAGTGTACCAAGCTCATTCGGGTCGCCTGCGATGCGTAGGGTCTTCACCCGCGATCGGCCGCCCGATATCAATGCCACGCGTGACTTCGCCACGTCCAGCCACTCGGCCAGAAGCCGCTCAATTGCCGCGTTGGCTTGTCCCTCGGAAGGCACGGCGCGGACACGAGCCCGAAGCGCGGGCCCGTCGGGCGTTGCCTCGATGCCATGAAGTATATCTTTGGACGATTTTGGCGTCAGACGCACGCGCACAATGACACACGCGTCACCTCGCCACCAGGGCCGGTCCGAAGGCTTTGAAGGCGAATTCAACATGGTACGCGCGATGGAAAGATCGGGCGCCGTTTCAGGACAGGCGCAGACCGGGCAACATTAACCAAGCGTTCGTGCCAGAAATGGGATCAAGAAGCTGCGGACCCCCTCACAGCCGACCAATAGAATGATGGGCGAGATGTCGATGCCGCCAAGATCTGGAAGCCAACCACGGATCGGCCGCAGAAGCGGTTCGGTCACGGCATTCAAGGCATGCCAGAGCGATTGCACAAACTGGTTGCGGCCATTGATGACATTGAAAGCAAGAAGCCAGCTCAGGATGACCGAGGCAATGACGACATACATATAGAGCGTGACAACGTATTGTATGAAGCCGAGAAGTTCGATCATGGTCAGGGTCTCACATTTGGCGGCGCGCTTAGAGACACGCGGCGGATCACTGGGGAACCTCTAACGGCCACGAACCGCCGGGGCAAGTCCATGTCGGTTCCGCTCCCCCACAATGTGCGCGCCGGCATCCATCACAGTGCTAGCGATTCTGCCCGAACGCGGCGTTTCTCGGCGCGGCCGTGTTTCTTGACAACACGAGAGGCCCATTCGTAAATGCCCGCTGACCTCAAGGGGCCGTAGCTCAGATGGGAGAGCGCTGCAATCGCACTGCAGAGGTCAGGGGTTCGATTCCCCTCGGCTCCACCACTCTTTTCTTGCGCGCCGCCGCCCGCCGACCCGCCACGTAATGGTTCCGATCCGACCCAGCTGTCGCGGTTTCTTCAGTCCACTGCCAGGATGCGTCGCTCTTCTCAAGGCGTGCATTTCTTTTTCATGGCGCAGTCCTGACAGGACTTAGTCCAGTAGCGGCGCGCGCTTGGAGGAGTGTCTCATAACAGCCTACGCGCTGTCTGAGCTAATCCTTGTAAGTCAACTGCGCGCGAAGTTCGGCCCTTGCAGACACGTCATTGACGTAGCGGGCGATAGCCGCTGCGAGGACAGGCAGATCAATCCCGTAGTGATTGGTCATTATTGATAAGTCCGCTCCGCTTATTGACCGCGTTCTCGCGATCGCCTTGGTCGCCCGCTTGAGTTCATCGGGCGGCGCAATATCCAGACACGTCAGATCACGAACAAAGAGAAGCAATACGGGATTGGAATGAAATTCGGCTTGCTCAACGTGTACAATGTCCCCCCATGGAATGCGCGCGCACCATTTGCGTTCTGCGATTGTCAGATAATCTGGATCGAACTGCAAATACCCACCAGGCCATTTGTCCGTAAGCGTAGCCAGAAACAGCAATGCGCCAACAACGGCGGTACATCCGGCCAGAACGCGAAAAACGACGGGATAATCGTGACTAAAAACCACCAGGAGTGTGCCAAGACCTATGAGCCAGGCGCCTCCGAGCCGCATCGAGACCGCGCTTGCACGAATCGGCACGCCGCCTGCGACACCAACTTTCTCTCCTGAAAAGCGGCGAAAGCGAAATTTGCGCAGGATTGTGCCCGCCGAAACGACAAGGCACGTACCAAAGAAAGCGAGCGTCACAATACCGGTGTCGCGATTTCTGGGCAGGATGATCAGTCCCATCACGACGAAGACAACGTTTATTGTGAGCAACAGCCAATCTTGCCAATTGGGTAATGGGCCGTTCGGGCGATCATCGGACATGCGCGAGCGTCACCGTCTCTCGCGGTGTCGTCAAGGCAATTCATCGTGCAGTTCACGGACAGGCTGCACATTCACGCACGCGAAGGCGGACGTTGCGCAAACTGTCGCGACCGTTTTCAATCCACCGCAATCCGCTCCTTCAGCGGCCACTTCCGTTCGCGCGCCCAACTGTCGATGCGGTCTCGCGCCCCCGCATCTAACCGCTCACCAGCTTCGGCAAGCAAGCGTCTCGTCTCGTCGTCGAGCACGCCCGCGTCACGCGCGACTGCGAGCAGGTAGTAATTGAACTCAGGCGTCAGCCTGATGATGTCGCCCCGCGCACCGATCTTCACAAGATCCACCATCGCCGGCGGGTGACCCATGAGCGAATACTCAAGAAAATTCGATGTATAGTATCTCACGTCCGAAATCGCTTCCGGCTCCGTCAGGATGCTATCGAAATCAAACGTTATTGGGCTGATGTGCTGCTTGATGCGCGGAAACGTCAGGCCCTGCGTCTGCAGATCATCGAGCGCCTTTCTCAACACCGAGCGCTGGACGCAGAGCAAGAGATCGGGAAAGTGCACCATCTGCACATAACGAAACCACGCATGGGCGTTTGCAGCTCGCCTTGGATTTGGCGCGTCGGAATGAAGTTTTTTGAAGCCACTTTCGAGTGCGTCAAGTTCACTTTGGCACCGCTCTCCTGGGCTTTCGCGGTGCCGGGAACTCAGCATCCTACGGTAGGCGACTGGGTCGAGGCGCATCAAGGCGTCTCGTGACACCGAGATTTCGAATCTCGCATAAACATTCTTTGTGCGGCCAAGCAACTTGATGACGGTAACAACGTCATTGATGGTATGGGCCGGGACGGGGAGCAGCAAAACGAAGCAGCACAATGCACCAACCAGTGACCGCAAATTCAGCCTGAGTCCCATAACTTTCTCACCAACGGCCTAGGTCATACAAACTTATCCTCGCAGTAAAAAAGGAACGTAATATTGGCTGCTCCGCGGCGCAAGGAGCACAGGTCATATGTCGGAGTGTCCTGTTGCCGTGCGAGACGCGGGACCTATGATCGTGGCAAAGTTTGCCGGTCGTTTTCCCCAAAGGTCATTGTCCGATGCCGTTACCTGACAATCTAGTGTCCCTGCATTTTCAGGAGGAGCAGCTGCGCGGCAAGGCGCTTGAACTTGTCGCCCAAGACACAAATCTTCAGCTGCACATTGCTATCGTTGAGCAGGCGATGAATCTTAGCGATCTGCTGCGCCAGTTTCCGACCGATGACGAAGATCTAAAGGTGATCCAGCTTCTCGGCATGCGGCTGTTCAACGCTTTGGGCGCGAGCCTGAAACTCGCGCTCTCCGGTTACGTTCAGAACAGCACTCTCGTGATGCGCGACATTCTCGAGACTGTCTTTCTGGTGGACCTGTTTCGTGGCGAAAATTCTCTGATCGCAAAGTGGCGCCTCGCAGACGGAAGAACGCTCAAGGCGGATTTCTCACCTGCAGCTGTGCGGAAGGCGCTCGACACCCGCTATGGCCACACTACAAAGCGCCGTGAGAAGATCTACAAGCTGTTCTCTGAACTCGCGGGGCACCCTACCATGAAGTCGGCATGGATGATGCGGCCACAGAAAGACGGCGACGCTGTGATCGGCCCTTTTATTGAGAAAACGAGCCTTGACGCCGTGCTGTCTGAGATGGGCCAAGTTGCTATACAGTCCGGCCAAAACTTGAACGCGTTCTTTCCAGCCGACTGGCAGAGTGCCTTCGGCACGCGGAAGGCTTTTGAAGAGATGTCGCAGCAATGGTTTGCGGCTTTCTATCCCAACGTTGATAAATCCTAATAATGTTCTGCCAAACAATACGAAGACCGCAATCCACGGCAGCTCTTCGCCAATTTCGTGTGTCACCAGCATGTTCGCCATACGTATGCATTCCGACCAAAAGCAAACTATGCTGATCTAGTGCACGTCTGTATCAGGCCCGTAAGCCATCTCACCACGCTGAGCACTCAGAGCAATTACATCGAGTACTCAGGCAAGAACTGGAATCCTCGCGCCCACTCCCCCTCACCCGCCCCACTTCCGAACATCCACGAAATGCCCTTCGATCGCGGCCGCCGCCGCCATGATCGGTGAAACAAGGTGCGTGCGCCCCTTGTAACCCTGACGGCCTTCAAAGTTGCGGTTTGAGGTCGAGGCGCAGCGCTGTTCGGGCTTAAGTTGATCCGGGTTCATGCCCAGACACATGGAGCAGCCCGGCTCGCGCCACTCGAATCCCGCGGCTTTGAAGATGGTGTCCAGACCTTCCGCTTCTGCCTGCTGTTTCACCAGACCCGAGCCCGGCACAATCATGGCGTACGCAAGCCGCGATGAGATCTTCTTGCCATCGACCATCTTGGCAACCGCGCGCAGATCCTCGATGCGTCCGTTGGTGCATGAGCCGATCCACACCACATCAAGCCCAATGTCCGTCATTTTAGTGCCGGGCGTGAGCCCCATATAATCGAGCGCCCGCACCATGGAGGCGCGCTTGTTTTCATCCGCGACGTCTTTGGGATTGGGAACGTTACCGGTGATGGATACGACATCCTCCGGGCTCGTCCCCCAGGTGACGATGGGCGGAAGCTTGGCCGCGTCGAGCGTAACCTCGCGGTCGAAATGCGCGCCTTCGTCCGAATGGAGCGTTTCCCAGTACTTCATCGCCATGTCCCAAGCCGTGCCCTTCGGCGCCTTGGGGCGGTCCTTGATAAAGGCAAAAGTCTTGTCGTCCGGCGCAATCATGCCGGCCCGGGCCCCGCCTTCGATCGACATATTGCAGACCGTCATCCGCCCTTCCATGCTGAGCGAACGAATGGCTTCGCCCGCGTACTCGATGACCGAGCCCGTACCGCCCGCCGTGCCGATCTCGCCGATGATGGCGAGAATGATGTCCTTCGCCCCGACACCCGCGGGGCAGGCGCCATCCACCGTCACCCGCATGTTCTTGGCTTTTTTCTGAATAAGCGTCTGGGTGGCGAGCACGTGCTCCACCTCGCTGGTGCCGATGCCATGCGCGAGCGCACCGAACGCACCATGCGTCGACGTATGGCTGTCGCCGCAGACAATCGTCGTGCCGGGCAGCGTAAAGCCTTGCTCGGGCCCGACCACGTGCACAATGCCCTGCCGCTTATCGAGCTCGTTGTAATATTCGATGCCGAATTCGCGGGCATTATCCGCCAGCGTCTGCACCTGCGTGCGGCTGTCCGGATCGTCGATACCTTGGCTACGGTCGGTCGTAGGCACGTTATGATCAACAACGGCCAAAGTCTTTTGTGGCGCACGCACCGTGCGACCCGCCATTCTGAGCCCCTCGAAGGCCTGCGGGCTGGTTACTTCGTGCACAAGGTGACGATCGATATAGAGAAGGCACGTGCCGTCCTCGGCGCGGTCGACGACGTGGTCGTCGAAAATCTTATCGTAAAGCGTCTTGGCGGAGGTCTTGGACATGAGAGCATCTTCTTGATTTCGGTCAGTTGAGGATCAAATAACGCCGCACGGCGAGCGTTGCAAATCGGGGGGCTTGCCGGCCACGTCTGCCAGGAACAGGGGCGCACAGAAGCCAAAAAAGAAGCCGGACACGGGGGTCCGGCTTTCAAGTTGCCATCTTGTCCGGTCAGCGGCCCTAGCGGCGGTGGCAATTTGCCGTGTCGGTACCGGGGACAGGATGATGGGTATACGTCGAGGGCGAACATCAGATCATGGTCGCCCCGGGCACCGTCTAAGATGCTTCCCTAAATCAATCCTTCCATTGGCGGGCCTTGGCAACCAAAAAGTCGCGCAAAACCTGCACTTTTTTAGATGTTTTGAGCTCTTCGGGATAGACAAAGTAAATTGGAAGCGTCGGCGGATCGATTTCTGTCTTTGTCAGCACAGTAACAAAGTCTCCGTCTGCCTCGGCCAAATAATCGGGAATCATCCCAATGCCAACCCCCGAAATGATGGCGTTTTTGATGGCAACCACGCTGTTAGCGCGAAAGGCCGGGATTCGGGGATCATCCTCTTTGCGTCCTGCAGTTTCAAGCCAGCTGATGGCCGGCAGATGCTGAGAGGGCTGGCCGCTGTAGGAAATAATCCGATGTCCCAGCTCAAGATCGGCCAGCGTCTGCGGGGTACCATAGCGCCGAACGTACTGCACGGAAGCCAGCGGGCGCACTTTCGCAACAAACAATGGCCGGCGGATAAGATCTCCCTGCACGGGTTCTTCGGTCCAAATCCCGACATCAGCCTCCCGCTTGGACAAATCGATTTTCTCGTCGTCCAGTATAAGGTCGACGCGGATTTCAGGGTACAGATCTAAGAATTCACGCAGCCGCTGAGATAACCAAACCGTACCGAGCCCGACAGGCGCGGTCACCTTGACGTCGCCTTTGGGCATCGTCGTGGCGTCACTCAACAAGGTCTCGGCCGTTTGCAGCTTGCTCATCACCTCACTAACAGTGCGATAGAGCATTTCGCCCTGCTCGGTGAGAGCCAGGCCGCGCGCATGCCGGTGAAACAGTGCGACCTTGAGATCCTTCTCCAGCGCCGAAACCTGACGCGACACTGCAGACTGACTGAGATGCAACGCCTCGCCCGCGTGCGTGAAGCTGCCGGCCGCCGCTGCGGCATGAAAAATTCTGAGTTTGTCCCAGTCCATGGATTCGATGCTATTGGGATGAGGCGTGATACGGCAACAAAGCGTACAGGACCATATGGAATGCGCGTAGAGCCATACTGTGGAAGGTTAGACCAGTTTAGTTGATGAGCTTACCTCAGTGTGCGTCACACGCAATGGCATTTACGTGGCGGAAATGTGCTACCGTCAAACCCATCGCGTCGTTTTGAGGCGCATCAATTCAAGATCAGAGGAAGTCTATGCGCTATCTGACCGTAATCGTTATTATGACCGGGGCCCTACTGACCGCATGCGACGGTGCACCGGGCGATACAACGTCCGACTCACCGATCTTGTCATGGGAGTTGAGCGGATTCGAGAATCCAGAATCGGCCCTTCCTGACCCGAAGGCAGGCGTGATTTATGTCAGCAATGTTGCAGGCGAACCGACTGACAAGGATGGAAACGGCTTCATTTCGAAGGTATCGCTCGACGGCAAATTAACTGCCGGCAAATGGGTAACAGGCCTCGATGGGCCGAAAGGTATGACAATTGCCGGCGACAAACTTTACGTTTCCGACATCGACAAGCTCGTCGAAATCGACGTGAAAAGCGCGACGATCGTGGCCAAGTACGACGCGCCCGGCGCCAAATTTCTAAACGATGCTGCCGCGGATTCAGCCGGAAACATCTACGTTTCGGACTTGCTGACCAACACCATCTGGCGCTTGTCGAACGGAACATTTGAAGCGTGGCTCAAAAGCGATGCTCTTAGCAATCCGAATGGTCTCTACGTCGACGGATCGAACCTGATTGTCGGAGCCTGGGGCAAGATGACCGACGGCTTCGCAACCAAGATTCCCGGACATCTTCTCAAGGTATCCCTTGCCGACAAGACCGTCGCGTCTCTTGGCAGTGGAGCGCCGGTCGGCAATCTCGATGGGGTTGCGGCACTTGACGACGAGACCTTTCTGGCGAGCGACTGGCTGGCCGGAAAGATCTATATGATCTCACGCGGCGGAAAATCGGATGAGATCCTCAATCTTGGGCAAGGCACCGCCGATTTGGCGTACGACCCTGCATCAAAGACCGCATACATCCCGCTCATGAAAGAGGGAAAGCTCAAGGCCTACCGCATCGACTGATACCGCACCCCAGAGCCTGATCGTTCGAGATTGAAGCGCTTGCGCTTCAATCGAGAGCGTGAATCAAACTCTCAAACGACAACCCAGAGTGCGCAAGCAGAACACCAATCGATTTCAACTTGAGCGATCGCGCTCTAATGCATGCTCAACTTACGTTGACGCGCCTGGCCGGCCCGCTCCCCCAGCCGGCCGCCCAATTCATCATCGTTTTGGGTGGCCGGGTGGGGGAGCGGGTGGTTCTGTTTGAATATAACAGACTTTAGTTGGATGCCACTTGGTCGGAGCAGGACCAGTCCTTCACCTTGAAGAAGGACTCAGGCAAGCGCGTCGCCTCGCTAATAAGGGCCACGCGCTCGTCGTCATAGCGGTTGATGTACTCCCAAACGATACGTTTGTCCTTATCGACTTCAAATGCGCGGCCGTAGCTCGACTGCGTGATTAGGATATTGCCGTTGTCGACGTGCTGATGCTTGCCCATGAACATCGTATAAAAGCCCGTGTCCTTTGTCGTCCTCGGCTGCTCATAGGCGACGGTCACCTTGCGAGTCATGGGGTCGATGTTGAGGATATTGCTGCCCTTGAACACGCTGCCGCGCAACGTGTTGTCGGATCGGTTGTTGAAGACGGAGATGGTGCCATCGGGCAAGAAATCCGGATCGTGTTGACGTAGCCACGGCCCGACGCTGTACCACTTCACGATCTTTGTCTTTGGATTGAACACGAGGACGAGGTTCAACTGGCGCATTGATAGCATGATGTCGCCAGCGGCAAACTGCGGGAAAGCTCTGGCCTTCTCTTCGGTCAGCACCTCGGCATCATTGATGTGCATGAAATCCGGGTAGTGAAAGCCGACGTTGGTATCGCCGCCCGGAAAAAGCAAAGCCTCGAGGTCGTTCTGCAGCAACAGCTTCGGCAAAGAAATCTCGCTGAGGATCTCTCCGTCGGCGCTGACATGAAGAAGCTGGTCCTCATAGAATGGAGCATCGTGAAGCGGTAGGTGGGCAACCGGGTCGGGACGATATGTGGTGGAAGGGACCCAGAATGTCCCATCCTCCGCAATCGAGATTGAATGGTTGGCCATGCGGGGCAAGGCCCAAAGGGGCTTGCCGCACTTGTCGATGCGCACGAGACCCTGAAGGTCAAAGTTCAAGACAAGTGAACCGTCTGGATAGGCTCCCACACCATGAATGAGCGTGTGCATCTCGTTGGGCGGCCGGTTTGCCGCTGGGGCCACATGATTCATGTTGGGGAGCGCTTCGAACAGACGAGGTGACCAGCGATGAATTTCGCGCCCATCATTCGAAATCAGCTTGATCGCATTCTCGTTGCCGAACCATCCAACCAGCAGAACATTGCCCATTGCCGTTTTGCCGGTCTCGTTCCGCACGACGCCATCTCCAGGCCCCGGAGACGCGTAAAGGTGGCGTGTTGGCTCAACAGCAGCATAGGCTTTGATGTTCAATATGAGGTCGACCAGAGCGTCACCGCCGTCACGAATAAGCGAGTAAGGCCAGGTTCGTGCGGCATGCACGCCGTATCCCGCGAAAAAGATCACGAAGATGCACGCAATTCGGAATACGACTTGCGAAAACTCTTCCCGCTCCTTCCCCATATTCAAACCTCAATTCGAGCACCGTCCACGACGTCCACCTTAATTGATCGCCGTAAAATCCTGGTTACCCTAATGATGTCTCAATGAGGAATGCCTGGAAGCACAAATGAAACGGCCGGGGAGGCTGTTCGCCCATCCGGCCGTCCAAGTTGAAGCGTTCCTTCGGAACTTATTCAGAACTGTTTCGGATGTGTTGAGATCAGTGGCGATACCTGTGTTCGTTCGCCGCTGTTGCGATGATCGCGCCCAAAATGAGTCCTGTAATGCCGAGCGCGACGGCACGGTTATCATGCCTCCGTTTGTAGGCATGGCGCGCGCGATATCGTTTCCAGGCCGGGTTCGCGCGATAGACATGCTTGCCCTTTCTCCAGCGATGTGTGTTCCGCTTCCAACGCGGAGTGTCGACATGTTTGTGACCCCATCGCGCGCCATAACCGCGGTCGTGCGCGAGAGCTGATGTTGAAACGGTTGCGAGATTTGCGGCTGTCAGCGCCGTGATAACGGTGGCCGTTGTCGCGAGTTTTCTAACCTTCATGTCTATAGGACCTCCCATACCCTGATCCCGTACCGGCGGCCGATTCCGCCCGTGCATGAAGAAACCCTAGGATTTCCGCATTGAACCCGGCCTGAATGCAATTTTCAGGCGCCATTCATCTACCGGACAGGGCGTGACTTAGGACGGTCAGCTCAATAGAACGCACTGACGCCAGTGCGGAACGGCGCCAAGAAAACATAACAAATTGGAAGGTGTCAGTTGCAGGACAGAAGCGCGCGATGGATCTCTCGGGCGCGGGCAAGCCGGGCCGGATCGAGCCCCGGATCGTCGACGCTGTTCGGCCCGCCTTGCCGGACCTCCCGCGCGAGCCTTTGAGCCAGTCCGGGTGCGTCTTCGCCGATGCGCTCTAAGAGACGGTGAAGCTCCTCTTCTGGAGCCGCGCACAGCCGCTCATAAGACACAATGCTCAACCGTTGAGATTTCAGCGCTGCGAGATGTGAGAAGGCCGCAATCCAGTAATCAAGCCAGAAATGCAGCGTATCGGCCCCATCACGGCTCGTCGGTCCGCCAAACCCAGATCCGAACGCAATCGGCATGAGATTGGCACCGAAATCGAAATGCCCGATGGAACGCATGTAGTCGCGTGCAAATGAATCTTCAGCGTGCATGTCACTAAAGCGCTTGTGCTGCGCGAGGAGTGACGTGATGTGCGCTAAGGGTTCGCGCACAGGAACGATCACGTGCGCGCGCGGAAATGCTTCAAGCAAATAGGGAATGCGCGCGATATTGCCGTTGTTCTTGGAAACGTAGCGATGCGCCCTCGGCTCGGTCTGCCGGCGCACGGCAATGATCTTCTTCATGTGATTCCGAAAGAAGATAGCGAAGTCGTCGTCGCGATCAGCGCCGGCCCAGGTCGAAATACGATCGACGCCGTACTTCTGCGGCCAGAAGGCCCGCCAAATGGCTTCCTCAAACGCCTCCGGGCTGTCGAAGCCGATCTCCATGCCGTCACCGTGCGCCCGTTCGGAAAGGGTTGCGTCACGGCGAAACCCCCGCGAAACGTTCTCCCACAACATCGGGCAGAGCAAAAAAGGCATCTGCCGGTATGTATGCGTGGCAGCCGAAGGCAGTTTGGCAAGCAGCTCCAGCACCAGCGTCGTCCCGGCGCGCGGCAGGGATGTCACGAAGATGGGTGGGCCTGGCGCGACAGCGTCGAGCTGCGATTTGAACAGCGAGTCCTCAATCTCGGCCACCACCTTTTGCAGGCCTATACCGGCGAAGGCGGCTGTGTGCAGCATGCGATCCAGCTTGGAATAGTGCTGGGTCGCACTCATAGTTTTCGGCTCCGCATCGCAACGAATGCGAAGAGTACGAGATTCACGGCAATAAACGGCCAGGAAAGCGCTGTATTCCAAATCGCGCTCTCATCTGTCGCTCCGCTCATGACAAATACCCAAAGAAGCAGAGCAGCCGGCGCACAGACGAGCACCGACAGTACGGCCATACGCCCAAAGAGTCGGAACATACGGATGGCAAACTTCTGCGCTGCGACTTCGCGGGCACTGTCATCGAGACGGCTGTCGCGCAACACACCTACAGCCGTATTCGTCTCCTCAACTATCGTCCAGGAGAGCCCGATCAGATTGGTCCGCGCAAGCGCGTAGCAGAAGAGTGCCGTGGAGGCGAAAAGCGCAATCCAGGTCATTTGCTACCCGTCTCTGCCGCGGCAGACGCCGGGGCTTTCTTCACGCTCTTAATCAACCGCTTGATCGGGTACCAAACGAACCCGACGATCATGAACCCGACAGCCGCGATAAGCGCAATGAGTGAGCCGATCGCAGACAGTCCAGCACCGGGGCCGGTATAAGCGAGGGCCGCCGTGGGCAGAACAGCAGCCGAAAAGAGCGCTGCAAGCGCAGAAAGAGAGACAGTACGTTTCGTCATTGTGAGTTTCCTTCTTGGGTGCAGGACCAGTCGGTCACGCCGAAGTATCTTGCCGGATAACGCGTCGCCTCCGTGACGAGGCCGACCCTGTTTTCGTCAAAGCGGTTGATGTACTCCCACACCAGCCGACCCTCGCCATCCACTTCGAATGCGCGGCCGTAAGTAGGTTGAGAGATGAGCCTGTTGCCGTTGGCGAGCGTTTGATGCTTGCCCATGATGTAGGTGTAAAACCCGGTATCAGTGGCAGTACGCGTTTGTTCGTAGGCAACTTTGATCTCGCGATCATTGGGATCAATGGCGAGAATGGCGCTGCCCTTCAAAACCGAGCCGCGCAACGTGTTGTCGGTGCGATTGTCAAACACCGAGATCGTGCCATCGGCTTCGAAGTCGGGATCGTGCTGCCGGAGCCATGGGCCCGACTGGTACCATTTCACTTTGAGGGTCTGCGGATCGAACACGACAACCAGATTTAGCTGGCGCATCGACAGCATAATGTCGCCTGCAGCAAAGCGTGGAAATGCGGCGGCCTTTTCCCTCGTCAGCACTTCCGCGTCGTTGATGTGCATGAAGTCGTCGTAAGTAAGTCCCACCTGTTCGGTGCCACCCGGAAAGAGCAACCCCGCCAGGTTGTTGTCCATGAGCAGTTTCGGCAGGGAGATTTCCTGCAGGATCTCGCCATCCTGGCTGACCTGGAGAAGCTGATCCTCAAAAAAGGGCGCCTTGTGCAACGGCAGCGCCGCAACCTCGTCCGTATGATAGAGCCGCGACGGAACCCAAAGCGTGCCATCCTCATCCAGGTCGATCGAGTGATTGGCCATACGATTGAGTGTCCAGAGAACCCTGCCACAGCGGTCGACGCGCACGAGACCATGAAGGTCGAAGTTGAATACAACCGAGCCATCCGGAAGTGGCTGTGCGCCGTGAATTAGGGTGTGAAGGTCATTGTGTGGGCGACGGACGGCCGGCTGGATATGGCTCGAATCCGGAAAGATCGACATATAGCTGACAGACCAGCGGGCGATGTCGCGACCATCATTGTCGATGAGCCGCATGGCGTTCTCACCGTCGAACATGCCGGTCATAAAGATGAGACCATCCCCGGTCTTGCCTGTCTCGTTCACGGTCACGCCGTTGCCGTCGCGCGGCGCTCTGTAGATGTGCCGCGTTGGCTCGATACCGGCGTACGCCTTCACGTTGAGCGCAATGTCGATGGCGGCTTCCGCGCCATCGCGCAGCACCGGGTAAGGCCAGATTTTGGTGGAATGAACGGCATATCCCGCAAGAAACACCGCGAGAAGACTTGCGACCCTGAACAGAGTCTCCGTCCGTTCATCCGGTTCACGAGACGTACGCATCACTCGATCCATCGCGGCCGGCGTCAAAGCCGCACCTTAGGTGGACCGGTGTAAACTCCTGGTTACCATGCCGGAGAGTGTGAACGGACAGTCGGTTTACAACGCGATACCGGGCGACCCAAAACGACGCGCGGTATGCCGCATTCTTGGGCCTCACGCACCAGTTGAAGCCCCCCCGGCACCATGTTACAGAACCGCGTTTCTCAAAGGGAGCGCGGGGCGTGTGGTGGCACTGAGCGCTCTTTTTGCGGGACGGCGCCTTCCCTTACCATGACCTCAGACTTTGGTCGCGGCGAACCTCTTAACCCTTTGAGCACGCGAGATCTTTCGACGTGGCGACAGACGAACCTTTGTTAGCAAGCGTGGCGGGTCGCTATGCATCCGCCCTCTTCGAGCTGGCAACCGAGCAAGGCCAGGCGGCAGACGTTGAGGCCGACCTCGAAAAAGTTCAGTCGCTTTGCGATGAGAGTACGGACCTCGTGCGCGTGATGCGCAGCCCCGTGATCCCGGCCGAGGAACAGAGCAAGGCGCTCACCGCCATTCTCGCCAAGGCGGGCGCTGGCCCCCTTGCCACGAATTTCTTCAAGTTGATCGCTGCCAATCGCCGGCTTTTTGCGGCGGGGGATATGGTCAAGGCCTACCGAGCGTTGGCTGCAAACGCCCGCGGCGAGGTTACGGCCGAAGTCACAACCGCCCACGCTCTGTCCGACGCGCAGACCGCCGCCCTTAAGCAAACGTTAAAGGAGCAGGCTGGAAAGGACGTGTCGCTGGCGGTCAAGGTGGATCCCTCGGTGCTTGGAGGATTGGTGGTCAAGCTCGGCAGCCGCATGATCGACAGCTCCCTGCGCACCAGACTTTCGTCAATGAAGGTCGCACTCAAGGGAAGCGCCTAGCAGGAATTGGGGCTCGGAGCACCAGCGCGCACCGGGCCTTTTGACTGATTAACGGAAAAGAAGGCGGAATGCTCGCCCGCGTGGTGAAGCGCCAGTAGGAAAACGCTAGAGGCAAGAGGACGGGAAATGGAAATCCGCGCCGCAGAAATCTCCTCGATTCTGAAGGAGCAGATCAAGAATTTCGGCCAGGAGGCTGAGGTCTCCGAGATCGGCCAGGTGCTGTCGGTGGGCGACGGCATCGCGCGCGTTTACGGCCTCGACAATGTCCAGGCCGGCGAGATGGTCGAATTCCCGGGCAACATCCGCGGCATGGCGTTGAACCTCGAAGCCGATAATGTCGGCGTCGTTATCTTCGGCGACGACCGCAACATTAAAGAGGGCGACACCGTCAAGCGAACTGGCGCGATCGTCGAGGTCCCGGTTGGCAAGGGACTTCTGGGCCGCGTCGTCGATGGTCTCGGTAACCCCATCGACGGAAAAGGTCCGATCAAGTCCGACACGCGCATGCGCGTTGACGTCAAAGCACCCGGCATCCTGCCGAGAAAGTCGGTGCACGAGCCGATGGCCACCGGCCTCAAAGCCGTCGACTCTCTTATTCCCATCGGCCGAGGCCAGCGCGAGCTGATTATTGGCGATCGCCAGACCGGCAAAACCGCGATCATCCTTGATACCTTCCTCAATCAGAAGTCGATCAACGAGGGGGGCGACGAGAGCGCCAAGCTCTACTGCGTCTATGTCGCCATCGGCCAGAAGCGCTCCACTGTCGCGCAGTTCGTCAAAGTTCTGGAGGAACGCGGTGCCCTTGAGTACTCGATCATCGTCGCCGCCACTGCATCCGACCCCGCGCCCATGCAGTATCTTGCGCCGTTCACTGGCTGCACGATGGGTGAATACTTCCGCGACAATGGCATGCACGCTGTGATCGCATATGACGACCTGTCAAAGCAGGCCGTCGCCTACCGTCAAATGTCGCTGCTGCTTCGCCGTCCGCCGGGACGCGAAGCCTATCCTGGTGACGTGTTCTATCTTCACTCTCGTCTTCTAGAGCGCGCCGCGAAGCTCGGCGATGACCACGGCAAGGGCTCCCTAACGGCGCTTCCGGTCATTGAGACCCAGGCCAACGACGTGTCTGCCTATATTCCGACCAACGTGATTTCGATCACCGACGGACAGATCTTCCTTGAGACGGACTTATTCTATCAGGGCATTCGCCCGGCGGTGAACGTCGGTCTTTCGGTGTCGCGCGTCGGCTCGTCAGCCCAGACCAAGGCCATGAAGCAGGTGGCAGGCAAGATCAAAGGCGAGCTTGCCCAGTACCGTGAAATGGCTGCGTTCGCCCAGTTCGGCTCCGACCTCGACGCCGCCACGCAAAAATTGCTGGCCCGCGGCGCCCGCCTGACCGAACTCTTGAAACAGCCGCAGTTCTCGCCGCTCCGGATGGAGGAGCAGGTTGCCGTGATCTTCGCCGGCACCCGCGGCTATCTCGATCCGCTTCCCGTTTCTGCCGTTGGCAAATTCGAGGAAGGGTTGCTCACGAGCTTGCGTGACGAAAAGTCCATTCTCGCGTCCATCGCGGCCGATAAGGCCCTGTCCGAGGCCACGGAGAAGAAGCTTGTCGACTTCGTTGACAAGTTCGCCAAGGGCTTTGCGGCGTAAGCTCGAGCAGGGAGAGGCTCCATGCCGAGCTTAAAGGATCTCAGAAACCGCATCGCCTCAGTGACGGCGACGCGGAAAATCACCAAGGCGATGCAGATGGTCGCCGCGGCCAAGTTGCGCCGGGCGCAGGAGGCCGCACTGGCGGCACGTCCCTACGCCGAACGCATGGGCAACGTGCTCTCAAATATTGCCAGCAAGGCCAATCGCGACGGCGCCTCACCTCTTCTGGTCGGCACCGGCAAAGATGACGTCCACCTGCTGGTCGTCATGACGGCCGAGCGTGGTCTGTGCGGCGGCTTCAATTCGAACATCGCCAAGTTTGCTCGCAACGACGCTCAGGAACTTACCGCCGCCGGTAAGACGGTCAAAATCATGACCGTGGGGCGCAAGGGCGCGGACAACCTGAAGCGCGATCTTGATAAGAGCATTGTCGATCGTGTCGAGCTACGCGGTGTGCGCCGAGTGAGCTTCACCAATGCCGAGGAGATTGGCCAGAAGCTTTTGGCCATGTTCGAGGCCGGAGAATTCGACGTTGCAACCCTCTATTTCGCCGAGTTCAAGTCCGTCATCACGCAGACGCCGGTTGCACTTCAGCTCATTCCAGCCAGTTTGCCCGAGGGTGACGCAGACAAGGCGAAATCGGATCGCGCCGAAGCCGTCTACGAGTACGAGCCGGAAGAGGAGAAGATCCTGTCCTATCTGCTCTCGCGCAACATCACGACTCAGATCTTCCGAGGACTTCTTGAGAACGCTGCGTCCGAACAGGGCGCGCGCATGAGTGCGATGGATAGCGCGACACGCAATGCCGGCGAAATGATCAACAAGCTGACGATTCAGTACAACCGCCAGCGCCAGGCAAACATCACCAAAGAGCTGATTGAAATCATTTCGGGCGCGGAAGCGCTCTGACGAGACCGAAGACGAGGAAATGAGAAATGGCCAACCAAGTCGGTAAAATTCGCCAGGTAACGGGTGCCGTCGTTGACGTGCAGTTCGAGGAGCACCTCCCCGAGATCTTGAATGCGCTGGAAACCACGAACAACGACCAGCGTCTGGTGCTCGAGGTGGCCCAGCACCTCGGCGAGAACACGGTCCGAACCGTCGCCATGGACTCGACCGAAGGTCTGGTGCGCGGCCAGGATGTGACCGACACCGGTCAGCCCATCTCGGTGCCGGTCGGGGATGAGTGTCTCGGCCGCATCATCAACGTGATTGGCGAGCCCGTCGATGAGGCAGGATCCGTTCCGACTCAGACAAGGCGTGCCATTCATCAGCCGTCGCCAACCTTCGAGGACCAGGCGACAGAGGCCGAAATCCTTGTTACCGGCATCAAGGTGGTGGACCTGCTCGCCCCCTACGCCAAGGGCGGTAAGATCGGCCTCTTCGGCGGCGCCGGCGTCGGCAAGACCGTCCTTATCATGGAGCTCATCAACAACATCGCCAAGACGCACGGCGGATACTCGGTATTCGCCGGTGTTGGTGAGCGTACGCGCGAGGGCAACGATCTCTATCACGAGATGATCGAGTCGGGCGTCAACAAGGACCCGAAAGAGAACAACGGGTCCACCGAGGGATCTAAGTGCGCGCTCGTGTATGGCCAGATGAACGAGCCGCCCGGCGCACGCGCACGCGTTGGCCTCACCGGCCTCACGGTCGCCGAGCACTTCCGTGATCAGGGCCAGGACGTGCTGTTCTTTGTCGACAACATCTTCCGTTTCACCCAGGCGGGCTCCGAAGTGTCGGCACTCTTGGGCCGCATTCCTTCTGCGGTTGGCTATCAGCCCACGCTGGCCACCGACATGGGTGCGCTTCAGGAACGCATCACCACCACACAGAAGGGTTCGATCACCTCGGTGCAGGCCATTTACGTTCCGGCCGACGACTTGACCGACCCGGCGCCTGCCACATCCTTCGCCCACTTGGACGCCACCACCGTGTTGTCGCGTGGCATCGCCGAGAAAGGCATCTACCCTGCTGTGGACCCGCTCGATTCCACGTCACGTATGCTCGATCCGCGCATCGTCGGCGAAGAGCACTACGAGGTTGCGCGACGCGTGCAGGAGGTTCTGCAGCGCTACAAGGCGCTCCAGGACATCATCGCCATTCTCGGCATGGACGAGCTTTCGGAAGAGGACAAGCTGACGGTCGCACGCGCCCGCAAGATTGAGCGCTTCATGTCACAGCCCTTCGACGTCGCCCAGGTGTTCACCGGCTCGCCGGGCGTGCAGGTGCCGCTTGCCGACACCATCAAGGCCTTCAAGGGCCTGTGTGACGGTGACTACGACCATTTGCCTGAGCCCGCGTTCTATATGGTGGGATCCATCGAGGAAGCCGTTGCCAAGGCGGAGAAACTGGCTGACGCTGCGTAGTGCGGCAGGCATCGGGTCCAGCTTCGGCTGGACCGCCACTGAGGAGGCGAAGGCCATGGCTGACGGGACGGAATTCGGGTCCTGCTGTGAAGAGCTCAAGGAGGCCATGGCCGGAGAGGAATTCGAGCCGCTGATTACGGTCGGCGAAGATGGGATTCTCTACATGTCGGTCGGGCTCCTCAGTCTCGAGGACGACGAGCCGGCCATGATGGACCATCCGCTCTTCTTCTGCCCGTTCTGCGGCACGCGCGTTCAGACCGAGGCGGAGGTGCGCGCCAAGTCGGGCATGGAAGGCCTGCAAAACTAACGCTAGACCGCGCCAGCGCGCGGAAAGACATGAAGGGCAGCTCAGATGGCTGGCACATTTAAGTTTGAACTGGTGAGCCCGGAGCGGATGCTTTTGTCGGGAGATGCCGAGGAAGCTTTGCTGACCGGCACGGATGGCGACATGACCATTCTTCCGGGCCATGCCCCGGTCGTGTCCACGCTGCGCCCAGGCGTCATCGAGGTCGCGCTCGACGGCAGCCGAACCAAGATCTTCGTCAAGTCCGGCTTTGCGGAAATCGACGCGGAGCGGGTCACGGTTCTCGCAGAAAAGGCCTACGAGATGTCGGAGCTCAATGCGGAGCTCGTGGCCGAAGAGCTCAAGACGGCAGAAGCCGAGTTGTCCGCCGCCGAGGACGACGACGCGCGTATCCTCGCTGAGCAGGCGGTCGCACAGTTGAAGGCCCTAGGCGGCAAAGCCGCCTGAGCGCAACGAGCACGGCAAAACCGCCGGATCGAACATCACTCATCGACCTGTAAGAACAGCTTGCCCGGCGTCGACCGAAACGCCGAGCTTCTTGCACGACGGGTGTAGCCGGCCCGTGCAGATATACACACGCAGGCACCGGCGTTTGCCCCGTTCTCTTGCGCACAGAGCCGTCGAACGGCTACTGGAGAACGGCGGCGCGGACCCGAACGGCAACGCGCAAGGAAGTTTACCGGTAGAATGCCGGCCGCATATGAGGGGAAGCGACGATGACCGGCGACATCGAAACGAAGCGAGCGGCGGCGCGGACGATTATTCGCGAGAAATCGTTCCGTCGCGGCGACATCACGTTATCGTCCGGCAAGAAGAGCACCTTCTATTTCGATATGAAGCCGTCGATGTTCGACCCAGAGGGCGCGCATCTCATCAGCGATCTTCTGTTGGCGGCCTTGGACGGCGTGTCCTGCGATTTGGTGGGCGGCCTTGAAATGGGGGCGGTTCCCCTCATCAGCCCAGTCAGCATTAAAAGCCACCTGGCCGGCAAGCCCTTGCCCGGCTTCTTCGTACGCAAGACGGTGAAAGAGCACGGCACCAAGAAGCTCATCGAAGGCGTAGAGGATGTAAAAGGTAAGTCGGTGGTGATCGTCGAGGATGTCACGACAACGGGCCAGTCGGCGATGAAAGCGGCCAAGGCGCTCGAAGCGGCCGGCGCAAAGGTGGCGCTTGTGATTTCCATTGTCGACCGGGAGGATGGCGCCGCCGAACTCTATAAGGAGGCAGGTCTCGCCTTTGCACCACTGTTTACCGCCAGTGATTTTCTGAACGCGTAAAGTCCAACGGTTTAGCCCCCGGCTTGACAAACGCGTCAAAGGCCACCGTGACCGTCTTATAGACGTGACGCTTGAAGGGCACGACGTTTTCCACCAGTTCCGTAATCGGCCGCCAGCGCCAGCGATCGAACTCCGCTTTGTGCCCGCGGCGCGCACGAATATCGATCTCGGAATCGTCGCCGTAAAAGCGCATGGCATACCAGCGCTGACGCTGCCCGCGATACCGGCCCTTACAGGCAACGCCCAGAAGATCGGCAGGGAGATCGTAGGTCAACCAGCCGGGATACTCGGCGATCAACTCGGCGCTGGTGACATTCGTCTCTTCTTCCAGCTCACGGTACGCGGCTTCGAGAGGCTCCTCGCCCTTTCCGATTCCACCCTGTGGCATCTGCCAGATGTAAGCAGACTTATCTCCAGACCACTTCGGAAGGCGCCGGCCGGTCCAAACGAGCCCATCCTTGTTGATCAGCATAATGCCGACCGCCGGCCGGTAGGGCAGCGTGAACGGGCGGGCATCGAGAATAGGCGTGCGCGAGTTCATGGCCTCAATCAAATGTGGATATTCTCACTTCGGCGATTGCCAATTCGAGAAGCCCAACGAATCAAAGGCTTAAAGTATTCTGATTTGCCTTACAGGCATATGACAATTGAACAATGACGTAAGTTGGCCGTTCGGTTGTACCGGCAGTCACCTTAGGACACGGGCCGGGCCAGGTCCGCAAATTCAGTCACAACAGCTTGATATACTTGTCGTTTGAACGGAACGATGAGTGCGACGAGATCATCAACCGGCACCCACTTCCACATATCAAACTCAATCGCGTCCGGATTCGGTGGTGTAATGTTGATCTCGCTGTCCGGTCCCAGAAACCGAAACGCGAACCAACGCTGCTTCTGCCCCCGGTAGCGTCCGCCCCAAACCTTACCGACAAGCTCCGGAGGCAGGTCGTAGGTGTACCACTCGGCGCTTTCGGCGATGACCTCGACCGAGGTCATGCCGGTCTCTTCCTGAAGCTCGCGAATAGCAGCCGCACAGGGATCCTCGCCCTCGTCGATGCCGCCTTGCGGCATCTGCCACCAAGCGCCGACACCTTCGGGACTGTTTTTGGCCTCCGGCCGCCGGCCGATCCACACCAGCCCGGCGCGATTGAAAACCATGATACCGACACAAGGGCGATAACCGAGTTTAGAAGGGCAGGTCGTCATCGTCGTCAGTTGTCATCATGTATGAACAGGTGAAGAGGGCCGACACGATACAAACAATCGCATCGAAACACGAAGGGCGCCAGCAAGGCGCCCTTCAATGGTATCATCGACGGCTCAACGGCCATTTCAGTTGGGAACCGTCGCGTCACTGGTGCCCGGCGGTGTTTTGCCGGGGGCACTTGTCGCCGGCTTCGCCATGTCCGGACCCGCTGCCGTACCCCTGAGGAAGCTCAAGGCGTACTGCAGCTGCGTGTCCTTTTCCTTCTCTTTTGGAACATAAGCGGAGGAGCCGGATTCCTCCTTCTTCTTTTTGCCCTTCTTGGCGTCGTCCGGATTGACCAAATGGCCGCGCAGGCTGGCTTCGCCGCGGGGCTTATCCGGGACCTTGCTCTTCAGTTCCTCCGGCAGCTCCTGCTCGATCAGAATATCCGGATCGATACCCTTCGCCTGGATCGAGCGGTTTGACGGCGTGTAGTAGCGCGCCGTGGTCAGGCGGATTGCACCGTTCGATCCCAGAGGAATAATGGTTTGCACCGATCCCTTGCCGAACGAGCGCGTTCCGATGACCGTTGCACGTTTATGGTCTTGCAGCGCACCTGCGACAATCTCCGAGGCGGACGCCGATCCGCCGTTGATCAGAATGGCGATAGGCTTTCCGTCCACGCTATCGCCCGGCCGGGCCTGCGCACGCTGTGTTTCCTCGTTGTTCCGGCCTTTTGTGAGCACAATGACACCCCGCTCCAGGAAGTCGTCGGTCACGGCGATGGCCTGATCGAGCAACCCGCCGGGATTGTTCCTGAGGTCAATGATGTAGCCTTTGAGCTTAGGTCCAATTTCCTTCTTCAGCTGGTTCACGGCCTTGACGAGATTGCTGTGTGTCTGCTCGTTGAAGGTCGTGACCTTAATATAGGCGACATCCTCTTCGGCATTGGATTTCACCGCATTGATGCGAATGACGTCGCGCACGATCTTCACATTAAAGGGCTCATCCTTGCCTTTGCGCACAACAGTAAGCGTAATCGGCGTGTTGACCGGGCCGCGCATCTTTTCGACGGCCTGCTCAAGTGTCAGGCCCGTAATCGATTCTCCGTCGAGCTCGGTGATCAGGTCGTTGGCCATGATCCCCGCTTTCGCAGCGGGCGTGTCATCGATCGGCGCAACGACTTTGACGACGCCGTTCTCCATTGTGACCTCGATACCGAGGCCGCCGAACTCACCGCGGGTCTGCACCTGCATGTCACGATAGTTCTTAGGGCTCATATACGAGGAGTGCGGATCGAGCGCAGCTAACATGCCATTGATGGCGCTTTCGACCAGCATCGTGTCGTCGGGTTTCTCGACGTAATCGGAGCGCACGCGTTCAAACACGTCGCCGAACAGATCCAGCTGCCGGTACAACTCCGAATTTGGCGACGTCTTTGAATACGTCTGTCCGACATTCATGACTGTGGTCAAGCCCGCTAGGCCGGCCATCATGAGGAAAGTCCAGAATGCGAAGTCTGTCTTGCGCATTAGCCTTGCACCTTCTTGGTTCCATTTACCCACCACGGGTCAGGGTCGATGGGCTTTCCGTCCTTGCGGAACTCGATATAGAGAACGGGTGCCCCTGCGTCACCTGTTCCTGCAATCGTTTTGGGCAGATCACTCATACTGCCGACGGGCTCGGCCGCGAGCACAAACTGGCCCGGCTGAACGTCGATTTGTGACAGGCCAGCAACCAGGACATGATATCCGCCGCCAGCGTTTATGATCAAGAGTTGGCCATAACTTCTGAACTCACCAGCATAAACGATCCAGCCGTCACAAGGGGACGTGACCTGAGCATTTGGCCTCGTTTCGATCACAACACCCTTGGATGTATTGCCGAATTGCGTTTTTTCCCCATACGACAGGGCCCGCTTCCCTTGGGCAGGTAACGGCAATTTGCCCTTCGCACTGGCAAACGCGATGGCGGGTTTGATCCGGCCGGGGCTTCCGGGCACCAGGGACGTACCGGCCGCGGGGGCGAGCTCAACCACCGAGGGCGCACCGGGCTTGGCCACCGGCGGCGCCAGGGCTGCAATGTCCGTTTCTTTTTCCGCAGCGGTTGCAGGCTCCGGCGGCTTTTTGCTCGCAGCTTCCGCCTCATAGTCTCCCAGAGCCGTTTTCTCGCTCACCGTCTTGTCCAGCTTGGCGATCAGGTCATTGAGATCGTCAACGCTCTTTGAGAACTCGGCCGCGGCCTGGCGCACCTGAACAAGCTCCGCCTGGCGCTCCGTGATGGACCGCTTCTTGACCGCCATAAGTCCAGCAAGACGCGTCCGCATCTCCTTGAGGCGCGATGTTTCCGCTGCGAGCTTCTCCCCTTCGGCGCGGATGTCAGTCATGACACGCACGAGGTCTTCGAGCTTTGAAGACAGCTCAAGTGCCTTCCGCCGCATGCCTGGAAAGGCTTTTGAAAGAAGCATGGCGCTACGCACCATTTCCAACGCGTCCTCGCGTTTCGTAATCATAACCGGGGGCGGATTACGCCCCATCCTTTGCAGCGCTGCCAGAAGTTCAGAAATGTCCTCATGGCGTTCGCTAAGAGACCCGCGGACCAGCTTCTCCTGCAATTCAAGCTCGCTGAGTCGGCCCTCTATCGCCGTCATCTGGCCTTCGCTCTTTTGAATGAGGGCCGCCGTCTCCAGCAGTCTGGAATTGAGTTTTTCGCGCTCCTTGGCCAGCTGGGCGACATCGTTGGCGAGCGTCGTTTCCTTTTGCTTTGCCGCATCGAGGTCCCTGCGCGTGTCGTCAACAGCTTTCTCAAGGTCCTCAGCCGGGACCGGCGTCTGATTGGGCGTCCTCTCCTGGGAAACGGCGGATCCAACACTGAGGCAACCAAGTCCCACTGCCAGGGCACCTGCAACCGCTGTCCGAGTCCAAAATCGTGCGGGCACGCGCGTCAAACCTTCCCCCATCTCTTGGTCGTGGCCCTAGAAAGGCCGCCGGCCGCCATCGCCGTCAGAGTACCCGATTTGCGAGCGCCCGGCCCCTCGTGTCGGCCACCACCCCCATAATTTGGCCACCGACAAACCAAGCGCCCAAAATTACGGCATTTATCGTTCAGATCAAATTTCAAATTGGTCACCTTTTGTGGGGGGCGATCGGCAAACTGCCCCTCAGGGCAGACCGGGCGCGTTGCCAATTGCCCACCCCGCCCCGACCCTCTATTCTGACGCCGGCCTCTTAACAAAGGACCGGCTTATGCAATTCGTCCTCTACCATCTGACGACCCTGGCAGTTTTGGCGGTGTTTATTGTCCTGCTGCTGGGACTGAGGGCCATGATGCAGGGTAAGAGCCCTAACCTCAGCCAAAAGCTCATGCGATGGCGCGTGGGCCTGCAATTTATGGCCGTCGTGATCATCGTGGCCTATGCCGTAATCGTGCATTAGCCCCTCGCGGCTTGAGCGGACGGGCCGGGAGTGGGGAGGACATGGTCAAACTCAACAAGATCTATACGCGCACGGGCGACAAGGGCAGTACGGGCCTCGGCACCGGTGAGCGCGTGTCCAAAGATGCACCGCGCATCACGGCCTACGGAACGGTGGATGAGGCGAATTCGGCGATCGGCGTGGCCCGCCTCCATCTAAGCAACCATCCGGACGTCGACCAAAAACTCAAGCGGATCCAGAACGACCTCTTCGACCTTGGCGCAGATCTATGTGTTCCCGACCGAGGCGAGAAGCTGGACTACGAGCCATTGAGGGTCTCGGACGATCAAGTCAAACGATTGGAAGCCGAGATCGACGAACTGAATGCGGAGTTGAAACCGCTCAAATCGTTCGTTCTACCTGGCGGCACACCGGCCGCCGCCGCCCTGCACGTGGCGCGCACCGTTTGCCGCCGGGCCGAGCGTGATATCGTTGCCCTGGCAGGCCTCGACCGCGAACCCGTAAGCGACGCGGCCCTCAAATATATCAATCGTCTGTCCGACTTTCTTTTTGTTGCCAGCCGTTTTGTCAACGACCGGGGCGAATTGGACGTCTTGTGGGTGCCTGGTCAGAACAGGTAAAGAATATGCGGTTCCGCGTATCGTGGAACACGTAGACACGGGGGATGTAAGTGCCATGTTCGTTCCGCTGCGCGACGAGAACACGCTGAGATCGATACAATTTCAGTTCGTCACGATTGCCCTCATCATTGTCAATGTCGCCGTTTTCCTGCTGGAACAGTCGGGCATGCAGGATGCGGCTATCGCAAGCTTTGCCCTCATCCCCGGAGAGCTATTCAATCTGCCGCCTGCAGGCGCCGAAATAGAGGGGTTATCGAACCAGCAAGGTATTCCGGAGCCGCTGACCCTCATCACCTACATGTTCTTTCACGCCAGTTGGCTGCACCTTATCGGCAACATGCTGTTTCTCTGGGTCTTCGGCGACAACGTTGAGGACGCGATGGGGCACACCCGTTTCTTGGTCTTCTATCTGCTGTGCGGTGTGTTTGCGGGCCTGCTGCACGCCTACATCGCAAGCACTAGCACGGAGGTCATAGGACCGGACATTGCAACGGCTGTTGCCGCTGAGAAGATCCCGATCTATTCCGCGCCACTAATCGGAGCCAGCGGTGCCGTCGCCGGTGTGATTGCAGCGTATTTGATGTTGCATCCCCGCGTTCGGGTTTGGGTGCTCGCATTCCGCGTGATCCCGCTGCGTATCTACGCCTATGTCGCGCTCGGGTTCTGGGTCTTGATGCAGCTGGTCATGGTCATGCTGCCGCAGGCGGGGCCGGTGGCGTGGTGGGCCCATGTCGGAGGCCTGCTGGCCGGCGCAATCCTCGTCATCTTTCTGCGCAAACCCGGCGTTCCCCTCTTCGATAAGGGGCTGTCCAAGGCCTAATTCCTAGGCCTCAGGGCCGCCGGGATCCGGCACAATGCCGTCTCCCCCCATAATGAACATTGCTGCAGAGCGGCGCATTGACTCGCTGGCAGCCCGCCCCTAGGCTCCCATTTCGCACTTGCAACATAGTCGCGAAGCGGCTGCTGGCCTTGAGAAGCGCAGTTTGTGACGGTGACATAAATCGCGCTGCACAACGGGGTCTAGGCCGGTGGGGAATGAAAAGGCGTTCAGTCAAGAACGATAAGGCCGGCTGGGGAGCACTTTGCGCATGAAGATTCTGGTCGCGGTAAAGCGCGTCGTGGATTACGCCGTGAAAATTCGGGTCAAAAGCGATGGATCGGGCATCGAACTGGCGAACGTCAAGATGTCCATGAATCCCTTCGACGAGATTGCCGTCGAAGAAGCCGTTCGCATCAAAGAGAAGGGCGGAGCAACAGACGTTGTTGTTGTATCGATCGGCACGGGCAAGTCTCAAGAGACTCTAAGAACCGCGCTCGCAATTGGAGCGGACCGCGCCATCCTGGTTGAAACGCCGGACGGCGCAATCGTTGAACCCCTTGCCGTCGCAAAAGTCCTGAAGGCCGTGGTCGAGAGCGAAAAGCCCGATCTTGTCATCATGGGCAAGCAGGCAATCGACGACGACTGCAATCAGACGGGCCAGATGCTGGCCGCCCTTCTTAGATGGCCGCAAGGGACGTTCGCATCAAAGGTGGAACCAGACGCCGGAACCGTCGGTGTGACACGCGAGGTCGACGGTGGATTGGAGATGCTCAAGCTCAATCTTCCAGCCGTCGTCACAACCGACTTGCGCTTAAACGAGCCGCGCTACCCGTCTCTTCCGAATATCATGAAGGCGAAAAAGAAGCCGCTCGACGTGAAAAAGCCCGACGACTTGGACACCGATATCACGCCCCGGCTCAAGGTTCTGAAAACGACGGAGCCACCTGTTCGCAAGGCCGGCATCAAAGTCGCGGACGCTGCAGAACTCGTCGCCAAACTGAAGACCGAGGCGGGAGTAATCTGATGGCGCTTCTTCTACTTGCAGAACACTCCAATGACGAGCTGGGCGGCGCGACTGCCAAGGCCCTGACGGCAGCCAAGGCGATTGACGGCGATATCCACATTCTCGTGGCCGGTCACAATTGCAAGGCAGCTGCCGACGCCGCCGCGAAACTCGAAGGCGTGGCAAAGGTGCACGTCGCCGACGCGCCGCATCTGGCCAACGGCCTCGCCGAGGAGGTCGCGGCCCTCATCGTGTCGCTCGCAGATGACTATGGGGCCATGGTCGCGCCCGCCACCGCCTACGGCAAGAACGTCATGCCCCGCGTCGCAGCGCTGCTCGACGTGATGCAGGTCTCCGATATCACTAAGGTCGTCTCCCCCGACACCTTCGAACGGCCAATCTATGCCGGCAACGCCGTCCAGACCGTTCAATGCGCCGAACCCAAAAAAGTCGTGACGATACGGACGGCCGCCTTTCAAGCAGCGCCCGAAGGCGGCTCCGCGGCGGTGGAAACGGCAAACGCGCCAGACCCGCTTGGCTTGTCGAGTTTCACGGGTGCTGAATTGACGAAATCGGATCGGCCCGAACTCACTGCCGCAAAGGTTGTAATCTCCGGCGGGCGCGGCATGGGCAATGGTGAGAACTTCAAGAAATACATCGAACCGATTGCCGACAAGCTGGGGGCCGCGATGGGCGCGTCGCGCGCTGCCGTTGACGCCGGCTTCGTCCCCAACGACTGGCAGGTCGGACAAACTGGAAAGGTGGTTGCCCCCGAGCTCTATATCGCGGTGGGCATCTCGGGCGCCATTCAGCACCTTGCCGGCATGAAGGACAGCAAGGTCATCGTCGCGATCAACAAGGATGAGGAAGCCCCGATCTTCCAGGTCGCCGATTACGGCCTGGTTGCAGATCTCTTTCAGGCCTTGCCTGAGCTCGATGCGGAATTGGCAAAGCTAGGACGCTGACCGGTTGAAGCGGGCACAGCGACCCCGCTTGGTTCAGCACAAACAAGGAATGAGACCATGGACGTCGCAGTAAAATCGGCCGCCAAAGCCAGCAAAGATGCGAAGGCAGCCCCAGCCATCAAGAAAGTCGGTGTCATTGGCGCCGGACAGATGGGAAGCGGCATTGCACATGTCGTTGCACTCGGCGGCTATGACGTCGTGCTCAACGATATTCGCCAGGATGCACTGGAGACGGTTGTCGGCGGCATTGAAAAAAACATGCATCGTCAGGCTTCGAAGGGCCTGATCAAGGAAGGCGCGATAAAAGGCGCGGTAAAGCGCATTAAGACGACAATCTCGAAAGATGAGCTCGGCCAGTGTGATCTCGTTATCGAGGCCGCCACCGAAGATGAGGCCATCAAGCGCAAGATCTTCCAGGAATTGTGCCCGAAGCTCAAAAAGGACACGCTTGTCGCGACCAATACGTCATCGATATCCATCACGCGGCTGGCTGCGACGACTGACCGGCCCGAGCATTTCATTGGAATGCACTTTATGAATCCGGTTCCGCGTATGGAGCTCGTCGAGCTCATTCGCGGCATCGCCACCGAAGACGATATGTTCTCGAATGCCAAGACATTCGTTGAATCTCTAGGCAAGATCACGGCGGTGTCCGAAGACTTCCCCGCCTTCATCGTCAACCGCATTCTGCTGCCAATGATCAACGAGGCCGTGTACACGCTTTACGAAGGCGTCGGCACCGTGGAGGCGATCGACAAGGCCATGAAGCTCGGCGCCCACCACCCGATGGGACCACTCGAACTTGCCGACTTCATCGGTCTTGATACCTGTCTTGCTGTTATGCAGGTGCTCTACGAGGGGCTATCAGATTCCAAGTATCGGCCCTGTCCGCTTCTCGTGAAATATGTCGAAGCCGGCTGGCTCGGCCGGAAGACCAAACGCGGCTTCTACGATTATCGCGGCGAGAAGCCGGTACCCACGCGCTAAAGCCAAAAGCGCCTACAGGTTCTGGCCGACCTTGCGGATAGCGGGGACTCTTGTTTCCTCCGCCGACTTTAGCTTCGCGTCGTTTGCATTTGCAGTCCGCGTCCGCGGGAGGACAATTTCTGCCGATTTCACGCAGATGTTGATGCGATTGGGCGTAAATTTCTGCTTGATCTCGAATGTACCATTGTTGTCACGAAACGTGACGTTGGCTTGGCCCTTCGCCAACCCTTCCATCTGCGCCCGGCCACCAAACTTGGCGACATCTTCCTGCTTCAGGCTGTAGCTGACGGCACCGGCTTTGACCGCCTCGCGAACAAGGAAATATTTGCTTCCGGCAACAGGCTTCGCGTTGGTCTTGAACCAATCAAGAATGACGCCGGCAACTTCGTCATCGATCGATTCACCACGCATATCCTCGACAACAACACTAACCGACACATCCTTTTTGAAATCGGTTTTGGCATCGGTCACGAGACCGGGAAGCGCGTTCTTCAAGACCTCGAACGACAAACCGGCGCTGGCGATCTGCTGATCCGACAGCGCGTAGTTCGAGATTTGAATGTCCCGCTTGAAACCTGCCATGGCCTGAATCTTCGGATCGGTACTAAAGTCTTTTACCCGGTAAAACGTTCCCTTCTTGTCGAGCCGATAAATCGA
Organism: Hyphomicrobium sp.; assembly: GCA_965222835.1. Lineage (GTDB taxonomy): Bacteria > Pseudomonadota > Alphaproteobacteria > Rhizobiales > Hyphomicrobiaceae > CBDCUQ01. The sequence continues at coordinate 1,179,181 of CBDCUQ010000003.1, read as the reverse complement.
GCCGGCTGGATCAAAGCCATTGGGAACGATGGGGCACTGATAACCGGGCGGCACGCCTGGCATGAACCCCGGCGTGTTGGCGATTGTGGAGGTAATCGTGCCGGTATCCTGAGCGTCCTGGCACGCAGTAAGCACAACAGCGACGGCCGCGGCCCCAATGAGCGTTGAAAATCTTTTCATCGTGCGTCCACCGAAGTTTGCGGTTCCCCGTCCCCCTGGCTCCAACAGGATTCGATCCCGCCAGCTGAACAACAGACTATCGGGCGCGCCGAGCAATGAGAAGCCTCAAACAGGGGGTTTCCAGAGCCCGGTGGACGGAATTGCGGGCTGGGGTGATTCGCCCACAGGCGCGGGGCAAAATGGCAGGTGTGAGCGGGAACCAGGGTCCGGAAACTAAGGCGCGGCGGGCACCTTGAGACCACAAAGAGCCCGGGCACCGCCGCGTTGAGCGTGCCGGGCTACGCGAGACCAAAACGCCGACACAGAGCAAGTATCTAGCCGTAGATATCTTTCTACTCTGCAAATGCCGCTAAGATTCTGCTCCTAAATTTTCTTTACGCCCGTTAACGCCGTGGCTTCAGCAGGAACGCCATGATGAACGATGAGACGCGGCGGGGAAGAATACGGCCGGCATACGCCAGAAGGGGTGTCAGAAGTCCCGGCACCACCGCGCGACAACCAAGAACATAAGCGCGATAAGCAGCGCCCGCGACGCGCTCCGGTGATTTTTGTGGAATGAGATGGAGGTAAGGGGCGGGCGTTCCCTTCATATCCGCATGGAAATCTGTTGGAACCGGACCCGGTGAAACCGCAGTGATGCGAACACCGCTTCCGACATTTTCCTCCGCAATGGCCTCCGTAAGAGACAGAACGTAGCTCTTCGATGCGTAGTAGGCGGCTTGGTAAGGCCCCGGCACATGCGCACCCATGGAGGCAACGTTAAGAATGCCGCCGCGGCCGCGTGGCAGCATGAGCCGAAGCGCATGATGTGTGAGACGCGTCAGCGCATCCACATTGAGTGCAAGGAGTCTGTCAATGTCGTCGGGTGCATGTTCGGTGAACGCTCCGGCCAGGCCGATGCCGGCGTTGTTCACAAGCGTATCGAGATAAAGCGCCTTGCCGGCAAGAAACGCATCAATCGTCTCAGCCCCGTTGGGCGATGTGACATCCAGCGGAAGCGCATAGGCGCGAACACCATAGGTGTTCGCAATTGATTGTGCCGCCCACTCCGCTGTGTCTGTGGTCCGTCCCACAAGTACAACAGTATGCCCCGCCTTGGCGAACCGGTTGGCAAGCGCCAAGCCAATGCCGCGTGAGGCGCCCGTAATCAGGGTTGCGGGTTCGAGATCGCGGATGGCCGCCAGCGCCGCCGGTTCCGGTTTGGCCCTGCGGCCCACCCAAAGCGTGGCGAGGCGTTCGATTAGCTCAATCATAGTCCGGCCAGGATGGTTTTGCGCCGAGAGTTCGGGATTTGGTCCCGCCCGTCTGGTCTTATAGGCGGAGTGGCCGGCAGAACGAACCCGACTCAGCAATGTTCCGAACAACCAGCCCTGTCGGCCCGCGATGGCCCATGTGGTGCCGAAACCCGATCTCGGCTATGGCTGGCAGTGAAAACAAGACCGTCGGAAACGCCAGTATCCCTTAATGACAGCGGACCTGCCACCGGGCCATCTGTTTGGCCTCGATACACTGACCTCGGGAGCGATCCTGTCGCCGTTTTCCCAGTTGCGACGCCTTCTCGACGGCATTGAACCAGGACACGCGCGCCCCATCGAACTCACCATCGGCGAGCCGCGCGAGGCGATGCCGGACTTCATCGCTGCCCGCCTCCACGAGGCGACGGCCCAGCTGGCCAAATATCCTCCGATCCGTGGAACCGACGAGTTGCGGGCCGCTATTTCCGCATGGCTAAGCCGCCGCTATCGGCTTGAGGCGCCGGTCGATTCAAAACGCGAGATCCTGCCGCTAAGTGGGTCACGCGAGGGCTTGTTCTTTGCGTGCTTGCCCGCCGTAGGGCGCAAGCCCCAGACGGGCCGCCTCGCAATTCTCATGTGCAATCCATACTATTCCGCCTATCTTTCCGGCGCCTTGGCGGCCGGTGCAGAGGCCGTGTGCCTCAACGCGACGCGTGAGACTGGGTATCTACCCAACCTCGATGAGCTGGCGGCCGATCAGGACCTCTTGAAGCGGACGGCGGCGCTCATTGTGTGCTCACCCGCAAACCCCCAGGGTGCCGTGGCAGGCCCCGATTACATGAAGCGCGCGTTGGACCTCGTGCGCCGGCACGACGCCATGCTGTTTCTCGACGAGTGCTACTCAGAGATCTACACTAGCGAACCGCCAATAGGCGGTCTTGAAGTGGCATCGACAACACCGGAGCGTTATCAAAACCTCGTTGTCTTCAATTCGCTGTCGAAGCGCTCCAATCTGCCCGGGCTGCGGTCCGGGTTCTGCGCGGGTGATGCAACCTTTCTCGAAGCATTCGCCGAATTCCGCAACATGTGCGCGCCACAGGTCCCCGGCGCGATACAACATGCGTCCGCCGCCGCCTGGAGCGATGAAGCCCACGTCGAGGCCGCGCGTGCCGCCTACCGGGAGAAATTTGCCATTGCCGATGAGGTTCTCGGCACGCGGTTTGGCTACCGGCGGCCGGCCGGAGGCTTCAGCCTTTGGCTCGACATGAGCCATATTGGAGGTGGCGAAAAGGCAGCAGTAACCATATGGAAATCCTTCGGCGTCAAGGTCATACCTGGTGCTTTCCTGGCTCAGCGAGGCCGCGACGGGACCAATCCGGGCGCGAATTACGTGCGCATCGCATTGGTCGATAAGCCGGCAGTGATCCGGGAGGCGCTCGAACGTATCGTTCAAGTAGCTGCGTAAGATAGTTCGGATCATGTCGTTCAACTCCATCGGAGCTGACCAACAACCCCTCTTGCCGCCCGATCTTGAGGATGGGCTGAAACGCATTGTCGGCCGGGCCGGCGGGGCGCTTGTCCTCGCGCTTGTCGCTTTGGTCGCGCTATCGCTCGTGAGTTGGTCCGTACTGGACCCGAGCCTGACGCACGCCACCAGCGGCACCGTCAGCAATTGGATGGGTGCAACGGGAGCGGTCGTCTCGGATCTTCTGTTGCAGATGCTGGGCTTAGCCGCCGCACTTGCGATACTCGCGCCGATGTTTTGGGGTGGAGACCTCATCGCCAACGAGCGTGTCGAAAACTTTCGGACAAAAGCCGCGTTTTTTCCGCTCTCGCTGTTGTTGCTGGCGGGCGCGTCATCCGCTTTGCAGGCTGGCGAAAACTGGCCGCTGCATCACGGGTTAGGTGGTATTCTGGGCGACGCCATGTTCGGCATGGGGTCTGGGCTCTTCGGACTCATAAATCCGGCGAACGCAGGGCTTGCAACCGGGCTTCTGTTCCTGACCGCCGGTCTCACAGCGGCTGCACACAGTATCGGGTTCGAATTGCGCCAAGTCCTCGCCCTCATTCGACGGCCGAACCCCTATGGCGCGCTTCGGTCTGGTCAGCGCTGGCAAGAGGGATTGCGGTCCGAAGCGCATCGCCTGCACGATCAATTGTTCAGACAAAGCCGCCATGAGCCCGAAGCTACGGCGCACGACACGCGCGAAGAGCACTTCTGGCCCGCCGGAGAGCCTCGGGAACGATTGGAGCCGGTCTTGGAAGCCGTGCCGTCAAACGCCGGTTCGCCATTTCAGCCGGTCGAACGGCAGCCAAGACATCCGGCATTCGTGTCGCAGACGCCGGCCGCACGTCCGGCACCCTGGGGTGAAGCTTCGCACTCGTTCGCGCCTGTCCCACCGCCACCAGTGCAACCGCCACCGGTTGCACCCGTCGCGGCACCACCCGGACACGATGATGCGTTCGACGATCCGTTCGAGAGCACCGATTCCAGCCGGGCCATCGCGCGCCGTTTCGCACCGGCAAGCGTTCAAGGTCTTCCGCCGCAGTCCAATCCTGCACCAGTAATGCCCGCGCAGTACGCAGACGCTGGCGTGCCACCACCGCCACAACAGCTTGCACCCCCACCGTACGTCCCTGAGCAGGGCTTCCAGGAACACATTGCGCCCGCTGCGCCTGCACCATTGCGCCGGCCCCTGCCGAGTCTGATGCGCGGGCTATCATTCGGCTCCGCCACACCGCAATACAAGAGACCGTCCCTCAATATGCTGAAGCGCCGGCCCGGCCCTAAGGGCGCTGCTGAGCTTTCGCAAGCGGCACTGCGCGGCACGGCACGGCTACTGGAAGACGTCCTTGGTGACTTCGGCGTGAAGGGCGAGATCCGGGACATCAGGCCGGGACCGGTCGTAACCTTGTACGAGTTGGAACCGCAGCGCGGAACCAAGTCCTCACGCGTGATCGGTCTCGCTGAAGATATTGCCCGGTCAATGGGCGCCGCGAGTGCGCGGGTTGCCGTCGTGCCGGGTCGCAACGCACTCGGTATTGAGCTGCCGAACATGCGCCGCGAGGTTGTACAGCTGCGCGATATCTTCGAAGCCGACGCTTTCAGAAAGTCGGCAGCGACCCTCCCCATCACACTCGGCAAGTCGATAAGCGGAGAGCCGGTGGTCGCCGACCTCGCGCGCATGCCCCATCTTCTGGTCGCAGGCACCACGGGTTCGGGCAAATCCGTTGGCGTCAACGCGATGATCTTGTCACTGCTCTACCGTCATGCGCCCGACGACTGCCGCTTGTTGATGATCGACCCGAAGATGCTTGAACTGTCGGTCTACAACGGCATTCCGCATCTGTTGGCACCGGTTGTGACCGACCCGCATAAGGCTGTGCACGCGCTCAACTGGGCCGTCGGCGAAATGGAAGAGCGCTACAAGCGCATGGCCAAACTTTCCGTGCGCAACATCGACGTCTTCAACAATCGCGTCCGCAACGCCAAGAAACATGGATCGGCAATGTCGCGAACGGTTCAGACCGGTTACGACGGAACCACCGGCCAGGCCCGCTATGAGGTTGAGAAGCTCGATCTCGAACCCATGCCCTACATTGTGATCGTCGTCGACGAATTTGCCGATCTCATGATCGCTGCAGGAAAGGAAATCGAGCAGGCCGTGCAGAGGCTCGCTCAAAAAGCGCGCGCTGCTGGCATTCATCTCATCATGGCAACACAGCGGCCCTCGGTTGATATCATTACCGGTACCATCAAGGCCAACTTCCCGACGCGCATCAGTTTCAAAGTGGCCTCCAAGATCGATAGCCGCACCATCATCAACGAGCAAGGTGCAGAGCAGCTGTTAGGGCAAGGCGATATGTTGTTCTCGTCCGGCTCAGGACAGCCGGCACGGGTACACGGACCCTTCGTATCCGACGAAGAGGTGGAAAGCGTTGCACAAGCGCTCAGAGCGCAGGGCGAGGCAAAGTATGTCGAAGGCCTGCTGGAAGGACCCGAAAGCACCGATGACGATCCCTCGGCCTCGGGAGCAAGCAGTGGGGACGGTCTCTATGACAGAGCCGTGGCCATCGCCGAGCGCGATCAAAAGGCTTCCGTGAGCTATCTGCAGCGGCGCCTTTCCATCGGCTACAACCGGGCGGCCGACCTAATTGAGCGCATGGAGCACGAGGGGCTCATCGGACCAGCCAACGCGGTCGGCAAGCGCGACATACTGACCGCAACGCGAAAATCAGGCTGAAGACACCGAAAAGGCGCCAATTCCTGTTGCCGCCCCAGCGGCTTCGTCAGCAGGCGGTTCTGAACACCTTTCGGCTCGCCGAGAGCGGGTCCCCAAGAATTCAGTACGACCACTGGCCCCTCCCCTCACCGCGGGGTAGAAGTCAAGAGGCGCCAAGCCTGCCGTATCGCCCACATGTGGCCGAATTGTTCGGGAGATTTGGCACGGACCGGCCCTCGGAGCCGGCCAAACGGGGGGTGGCAAAACATGGGCTCATCTATGCGGATTGGAATTCGAGCGCTTGCAACCGCAGGCGTCCTGCTCGTCTATGCGTCGGCACAGGCTGCAGACGAGCAAAAGCCTGACGGGAACGCCGCAGGAGCCGGCTCGTCATGGTCGGCTGAAGTCGCGCCGACTGGTACGGGTTGCATCACGCTTGACGATGCGCAGAAGGCGACAGTGAAAAAGGTGAGCGACTACTTCGATGCGCTCAAATCGTTGAAAGGCGCATTTGTGCAAACGGGAGCCGATTCCAAGCGCATGCGCGGCAAGTTCTACGTGAAACGCCCGGGCCGCTTCCGCTTTGATTATTCGTTGCCGTCTAAGCAGGTAATCATATCCGACGGCGAATACCTGGCCATTCAGGATCTCGATCTCAACAACGAGGATCGCGTCGAACTCGACCAAACCCCGTTCCGCATGCTTCTCAAGAAGGATGTCGATCTCGAGCGCGACGCATGCGTCATTGAAGTGCAGACGGCCGAAGATTTGATTGTGCTCGGGCTACGGGACAAGAGTCCGGACACGCCGGGAATAATCCGGCTGTTTCTCGCCGCCAAACCGGAGCTCGAGCTCAAGGAATGGGTGACAAAGGATGCCCATGGCCAGCTCACCAAGGTTGAGGTCTCAAATCTGGACCGTTCGACCGACCTCAAGGCAGATCTGTTCAAGATCAAGCCGGTGTTCTCCAACCAGTTGAGCCCCTAACGGTCTCTTTCCCCTGTGCCGGGGCGTCTGCGGAGGAAAAAGCACTTCACATCAATAGGATAGCTGGCTTTCACCCGGGCTTCTGCAGGGGAGTCGCCGGTTTTGGGGGTGTGGCCATGGGGTCGCGAGGCAAGCCAACTCCGGGGACAAGTCGGGGTCAGCTGGTAACATTTTCGTGAACACGCCTCAGCCCCCCTATTGAAAAGGATGTATTTACGCTTATCTCAACGGCAGCCGGCTGGTGTCATGATATCGGTAGCTCCCCCCCCGTCTACCCGAGGACACCGTTAAAGGCCGGAGGCATCGGCTTCCCTCCCGGTGCCACGCGCACATCGCGCTGTTGCGCCCAGTTCCTCCCCCGGGGCTGGGCGCTTTTCAGTTTTGCAACACAGTCTTTGACAACACACAATGTCGGCACCCACGACGTTAGCCAGCGCGCATCAAATCTGCTGCCGGCAAAACAACAAGTCGGTACGATCAGTTGATATGCGTGTGCAGATTCGGAGACCTGGCACGTCGATCGGGTGAGCGGGCACCGTCATGGTCCGGCCCAGTGTCCATCTGGCCGAGCGCATCATCGATCTTGTGTAGCTCAAGGGCGACGTCACGCAATCGATTCGAAATCCGGCCGACGAAGTGATGCGCTAGGTCCGTATCCTCACTCATCTGCTCATGCAGCTCACGGCGTGTAATGCGCAAAGCGCGGACGGTCGTCTTTGCAACAACTGTCGATGAGTGCTCTGTCTCGATTAACATCGCCATTTCACCGAGCAGCGTCCCTTCGGGAATGCGCTCTCCGGAGAGCGCCGCATCCGGACCCTGTACGCGCACGGCCTCGCCCGAAACAATCAACACGGCGGCATCGCCTTCCGTCGAGGCGCGGATGATCGTATCGCCCGGCTTGTAGACCGTCCGAAAAGCACGCCGCGCGATCTCCGTCAGCTGCAAAGGCTTAAGACCTTGGAACAGCTCGACATGGAGCAAGGACTTGACGAGTGAATCGACCGCCATCCAAGAACTTTCTGAGCAGAACACCGAAGGGGAAGCCGCACCGCGGCCGCCCGATCTTGGAAAGGGGCGGCCACAACGTGCACACACCAGTCAGGCTGGGCTGATTCGGCCTCCGCAGCCAGGGGGCGTGTTGAGAATCTGAGGAAAAGAGAAGGCTTTACCTGAGGCCGACCGGCCGGTCTCAGGGTACCAGCTTGTAGCCGCCGGTTTCCGTAACCAGGATCTCGGCATTTGAGGGGTCTTTCTCGATCTTCTGGCGAAGACGGTAGATGTGAGTTTCCAGCGTGTGCGTCGTCACGCCCGCGTTATAACCCCAGACCTCGTGCAGCAACGTTTCGCGTCCAACGACCTTTTCTCCTGTGCGGTACAGAAACTTCAAAATCGACGTTTCCTTCTCCGTTAGCCGGATCTTGCTCCCCTTTTCGTCAAACAAGAGTTTGTTCGCCGGCTTAAACGAATAGGGACCGATCTGAAAAACGGCGTCCTCACTCTGCTCATGCTGCCGGAGTTGAGAGCGGATGCGAGCCAAGAGGACGGCGAACTTAAATGGCTTCGTGACGTAATCATTGGCGCCAGCGTCCAGTCCGAGGATCTGATCCGCGTCGCTGTCGTTGGCCGTCAGCATAATGATGGGGCTCTTGAAGCCGGACTTCCGCAAGAGTTTGACGGCTTCGCGGCCGTCCATGTCGGGTAATCCAACGTCGAACACGACAATGTCATGCTGGCCGGATTTGGCGGCCTCCATGCCATTTGAAGCGGTTCCCTCAACCGAGACTTCAAACTCGTCATGCAGAACGAGTTGATCGTGAAGAGTCGAGCGAAGATCCTCATCGTCATCAACGAGTAGGACTCTGCGCGCGGTGGACATGCGTCAAATCTCCTTCAAGCGTTTTCACATATGAGCGGGCTATGACCGCGACCCTTGCCGTGCCATAGACTGAAGAGCCGGTCCAGGCAGAAGATGGGAGTTGCTTTAAGTAAATGGGAAGAGGCACACGGCCACGTCAACTCTTTGTGAAAAAAATTCCGCGAGGGAAATCCGCTGGCGTCTTGATTTTCGCCAATTTTTGCCTGCCGTGCGTGCTTGGGCGCAGTGGGCTACGGGCTCTGAAGCGAGAAGGAGATGGGGCGACGCCCATCGGCGCGTTTCCAGTCCGGCGCGTGCTCTATCGGGCCGACCGGATGCGCCGGCCACGGTGTCGTTTAAGTCTCAGCCGCATTGGCCCAACCGATGGCTGGTGCGATGCGGTAGAGGACCGAAATTACAATCGCCCGGTGCGTCATCCATATCCGGCCAGCGCCGAGCATCTTTGGAGAAGCGACAGTCTTTATGATTGTGTGGTCGTATTGGGCCACAACGATGTACCGCGCACGCGCGGTATGGGAAGCGCTGTCTTTCTGCACGTCGCCAGCGAACGCTTGCATCCGACGGAAGGCTGCATTGCACTCCGCCTGCCTGATCTCATGAAGATTCTGCCCTATCTCAACAGAAGAGTGCGATTGCACATTTGCCCTTAGAGCACTGCCGAATACGAAACCCGGATCTTCATGGTGAAGACCCGGGTCAGTGGCGAGCACGTCTAGGGGAAGATTCGTGCTCGGGGAGGATGGTGAGACGAGGGACTGGAGCCCCTCGTCCCGTATGATCCTAGTAGTTGTAGGCACGCTCGCCGTGGTCGACGATGTCGAGGCCTTCGCGCTCGCGATCCGTCTCAGGACGTAGACCGACGAGCATGGCGACGATCAAGTACAGAACCAGCGAGACGACGCCCGACCAAACGATGGCCACGCCGACGGCCGTTGCCTGGATAATGACCTGATCCAGGACGGTCACGCCGTCGGCAAGTCCCACGCCGCCGTAAGCGGCGCTTGCGAGGATTCCGGTACCGATCGAACCGAGAATGCCACCAACCGCGTGCACGCCGAACACGTCCAGGCTGTCGTCGTAGCCAAGCGCATTCTTGATGCCTGTACAGAATAGAAAGCACACGAAGCCTGCAATGAGACCAAGCACGATCGAACCCATCGGACCGGCAAGGCCGCAGGCTGGCGTGACGGCAACAAGGCCCGCAACCACACCGGATGCAAGGCCGAGAAGCGACGGCTTACCCTTGAACAGCCATTCGGCAATGATCCACGAAAGGCCCGCAGCGGCGGTTGCAACGAAGGTGTTGACCATAGCCAGGATGGCGGCACTTGTGGCCTCGAGGTTCGAGCCGCAGTTGAAGCCGAACCAACCCACCCACAGAAGAGCTGCACCGATCATGGTCATCACCAGCGAGTGTGGAGGCATCGCTTCGCGTCCGAATCCCACACGCTTGCCGACCAAGAACGCACCGATGAGACCGGCAATACCGGCGTTGATATGGACGACCGTACCACCGGCAAAGTCAAGCGCGCCAAGCTTGAACAGCATGCCTTCGCCGTACCAGACCATGTGTGCGATCGGGAAGTAGGAGAACGTCACCCAGCCCAGCACGAACAGCAGCACCGCCGAGAACTTCATGCGTTCGGCGACGGAACCAACAATGAGCGCAGACGTGATGCAGGCGAACGTCATCTGAAAGCAGATGAACAAGTACTCTGGAAGGACAACGCCTTTAGTGAACGTTTCCGCTGTCGAATCGACGGTCACGCCAGCCAGGAACAGCTTGCTGAATCCACCGACGTAGCTGTTAAGCGGACCATCGGTAAAGGCCAGGCTGTAGCCGTAGACCACCCAGACAATTGCCACCATGCAGGTAATTGTGAAGACCTGCATCAGCATGGACAGCATATTCTTGGTGCGAACCATGCCGCCATAGAACAAGGCGAGGCCCGGTATGATCATCATAAGCACGATGACCGTGCAGACGAACATGAACGCAGTATCGCCCTTGAGCGGCACCGGCGCTGCCGCAGCGGCCGCCGCGGGCGCGGCAGCTTCCTGCGCGAAGGCAAGACTTGGCAAAAGCGCGAGCAGAGCCCCGACCAGGCTCGCAACACGCATGAGGTGACTTGGCTTCATTTGCTGAACTCCCTCGATTTTCCTTGATCTAGTGTTGGGGGCATTAGAGTGCCGATTCGTCGGATTCACCGGTGCGGATGCGCACGGTGCTTTCAATCGGCGAGACGAAGATTTTTCCGTCGCCGATCTGTCCTGTTTTGGCGGCTTTGATGATGGCGCTGACAGCCTGGCTCGAAAGCGCAGCCGGCACGACGGCCTCGATCTTGATTTTTGGCAGAAAGCTCACGGCGTATTCGGCGCCGCGGTAGATTTCAGTGTGCCCCTTTTGACGTCCGTAACCCTTTACCTCGGTTACGGTCATGCCTTGGAGTCCGAGTTCGGTAAGCGCAGTGCGCACCTCCTCGAGCTTAAACGGCTTAATGATTGCGGTGATCAGTTTCATATCTCGACCCCCTTTCCCATGACGTCCCCGAGCCCGAGTGGCGACGGGACAACTCCTCGCTTTGGCGCTTCGGATGCGGTCCGGAGGCCATCGGCAAGAGTGCAAATCAAGGGCTGTGCCAGATTGCGGGGGTCAAACTATGCATATGAAATCAAACGAGAAAAAGGAGAGCTAGCTAGTCGAGAGGAGTGTCTTGAACGCCGTTTCTGATAAAAAAACAGGCAATACTATCGTTTTGCTCTTTTTTTGATCAGCTCAACGGCGGGCCGCTGCCGGACAAGTCCTTCTTGCGTGGCCGAGGCCACAAGCCGTCCATCGCGGGCAAATATGCGTCCGCGCGCAAAACCACGCGAGCCCTGAAGGCTGGGACTGTCCTGACTGTAGAGCAACCAGTCGTCGGCTCGAAATGGGCGGTGGAACCAAAGCGCGTGGTCAAGGCTCGCAAGTTGGACATCCCGATCGTGCAAGAGTTTGCCGTGCGGAATGAGGCAAGTGTCGAGAAGCGTGAAATCGGAAGCATAGGCGAGAACGCAATGGTGAAGGCCTGGCTCATCAGGCAGGACTCCATTGGCCTTGATCCAGATGTTTTGTTCCGGAGGGCCAATCTCACGTGATCCGTATCGCGAAGCTTCAACAGGGCGCATATCGAAGGGCCGCTCACTAGCCCAGTACTCCTGCATGCCCGCAGGAAGCTGATCCATCAGCTCGCGAAAGACCTCGGAAAGACTGCTGAGCTTTTCGGGCGGAGGAACATCCGGCATTGCGGCCTGATGCTCAAAGCCCTCCTCGTGCACGTGAAACGAGGCGCTCATCGTAAAGATAATGCGGCCATGCTGTATAGCGTTGACCCGGCGGGTCGTGAAACTGCCGCCGTCGCGCGTGCTCTCCACTTCGTAGATGATCGGGTGTTTTGGATCTCCGCCAAGCAGAAAGTAGCCATGCAAGGAATGAACAGTGCGCGCCTGATCCACCGTTCGCTTCGCCGCCTCTAAGGCTTGGCCGAGCACCTGCCCCCCGTAAACGCGCTGCCAGCCATCCTGCGGGCTGCGGCCGCGAAACAGATTGTGCTCAATCGGCTCCAGGTCAAGGATCGAAAGAAGGGCCTTAAGCGCGGCGCCCGTCGCCACCTTTTTATGCGCCATCGCGTTGGCTCGATGCTATGAATTGACGTCGTGATGACGTTAGAGTGAGGACCGCGGTGTCTGTCAAGGACGCAGTCCCCTCGTCGCTTTATGGTGAACGGAGCATGGAACGGTTCGACGTCATCATTTCGGGCGCAAGCTATACCGGTCTTGCCTTAGCGCGTGCGCTCAGTCTGGCGTTCGGCGGAGCGATCCAAATTGCACTCGTGGATCGGTCGCGCACGCCGGATGCGCGGCCGGATGCAAGAGCCTTCGCCTTGGGGGCAGCCAGCCGCAACATGCTTGAAGCGCTCGGCGTCTGGTCAGCTGTTGACGGCGAGGCCCAACCGGTTGTGGATATCGACATAACCGATTCGAGCCTCGACGCAGGTGTGCGCCCCGTGCATCTGACCTACCGGAACGTACTCGCGGGCGGCGAACCGGCCAGCTACATTGTTCCAGGCCCGGCCTTGCTGCGCGCATTGTCGGACGCGGTGGCGAACGATACGTCGATTGAGCGCATTGCGCCCGAGACCGTCACCACGCTTAAGGTCGGCGAAGGCAACGCCGAAATCCGTCTCGAGAGTGGCCGAAGGCTTTCTGCGCCATTGGTCGTTGCCGCCGATGGACGGCGCTCGACACTGCGTGAGGCGGCCGGAATCAAGATCACAAAATGGAGTTACGGCCAGACCGGTATCGTCACCACCGTCGCGCACGAGCGCCCGCACGATGGCAAGGCCGTGCAACACTTTCTTCCGGCGGGCCCCTTCGCCATACTTCCACTGACCGGCAACCGCGCGTGTATCACCTGGAGCGAGGAGGCTCGCGAAGCCGAACGCATCATGGCCCTCGACGACACGGCCTTTCTCCACGAAGTCGACAGGCGATTCGGCGGCCGCTTGGGTGCCATCGAAATGGCGGGACCGAGGCAGTCGTGGCCGCTCGAAATGCATCTGGCCCGCGCATATACGAGCGATCGGCTCGCCCTTATCGGCGATACGGCGCACGGCGTGCACCCGATCGCTGGACAGGGTCTGAACTTGGGTTTCCGAGATGTTGCGGCACTGACGGAAGCTGCCGCCGAAGCCGCGCGCCTCGGTTACGATCTTGGAAGCGCAGTCGTGCTCGAGCGGTATGAACGTTGGCGCCGCTTCGATTCCACAACCTCGGCGCTCACCTACGACGGCATCAACCGGCTGTTCTCAAACGACTCGACACTACTGCGTGCCGCGCGGGATCTTGGTTTGGGTGCAGTCAATAGGTTGCCGGACTTGAAGGCGCGATTCGTCGAAGAAGCAGCTGGTCTTACCGGAGAGACCCCGAGGCTGCTACGCGGACTGGCGGTCTAATCCGGATTCGAGCACCCGTCCTTAGTCGTCGTCGTTTGCGATCGGCAAGTTGACCACCAAGCGCCCCTCGTCCAAGTCGATCTCGGGGACAAACGCCTCAAGCAACGGAATGAGCTCCGTCTTTATTTCGCTGTTTGCCAATTGGATCTCGAGAATGTCACCGGCACCGTAGTTGGCGACGGCAATCACCTCGCCTATGAGATCGCCATCGGGATCGAACGCGGACAGTCCGATAAGGTCGGCATGATAATACGTCCCCTCTTCTGGTGGCGGAAGCTGGGAGCGGTCGACATAAAGCTTGGTGCCTTTCAAGGCCTCGGCGGCCGTGCGGTCCGACACGCCCTCAATATTGGCGACGGTGCCTTTTGCAGTGACGCGCCGAATGTGGATCACGAAGTCCTTCTTCCGGTCCTGGTCATGGAGGGGGCCGTACGCGGTGATCCCCTCAGGCTCGGCTGTATAGGATCGGATGACCACCTCGCCGCGGATACCTTGAGCTCCAGTGATTTCTCCCAGAAGCACGCGGGCTTTGTTTGCAGAACGTTTCGGCGTGGATGTCATAGTGGGTGACGTGCCATGAGAGCCAAGACGTCAGTGAGAGGGTATTGAAGCACCGCAAAAAGCATATGGCCCTCCCGCCGGCGGCAAAAGGGCCATGTTTTGCGTCAAGGTCATGTCACGCCGCAGGTTCGGCAGGTGCGGCCGTGTCACCGCCTTCAGCAGGCTTGGTTGCCTCCGCCGCCTTTTCAGCCGCCGCCGCCGCACGCTCCTGAGCCTTCTTTTTCGGATGCGCTTTGGCGATGCTCTTTTTCGGTGTGCGTTTCATGAGACCGGCCGCATCGAGAAAACGCGCCACGCGGTCGGTCGGTTGCGCACCTGATTTCAACCAGTGCGTCGCCCGATTCGTATCGAGCTTGATGCGTTCGGGATCGTCCTTTTTCAGCATGGGATTGTAAGAGCCGATCCGCTCGATGTAACGGCCGTCGCGCGGCGATGTGCTATTGGCCGCAACGATAAAGTAGTAGGGGCGCTTCTTCGCACCGCCGCGCGCAAGTCTCAGTTTTACTGCCATAGGTCGTGTCCTTTCGGTGTGTTCACAAGTCTTAAGTTAGAGTTCGTTCGCATCCGTCGCGGCGTCTATGTTTCATGAGAAACGGTCCGGCCGCGGAAACCTCACTTCTTTTTCTTTTTCGGCCGCCCTCCGGGATGCTTGAGCCCCGGTCCACCAAGTCCCGGAAGCGGACCACCACCCAGCCCGGGAAGCCCGCGGGGCAGGGGGTTTCCACCAACGCCAGGCAGTCCCTTAGGGAGTGCGTCCTTAAGCTCGGCCGGAAGTTGCTCCAGCGCCTTGGGATCCAGAGCGGCCAGCTCTTCTTGCATCCGCGCCGCCTCCGCGTCGCTCGGTGCCCCACCGCCACCCATGCCGAGCACGCGTCCCATCATGCCGCGCTTTTTGCCCATGCTCTTCATCATGTCCGCCATCTGCCGATGCATCTTGATGAGCTTGTTGACGTCTTCCACCCGCGTGCCGGAACCGGCCGCGATGCGCCGCTTGCGTTTGGCGTCAAGGATCTTCGGACTGCGCCGCTCCTTCGGCGTCATGGATGATATGATGGCGCGCTGGCGCTTGAGATCTTTGTTAAGGCCGGCTTCGTTGATCTGGCCCTTTATTTTGCCAACGCCCGGAAGCATGCCAAGCATGCCGCCCATGCCTCCGATCTTGTCCATTTGCTTCAGTTGGTCGGCGAGGTCATCGAGATCGAAGACGCCTTTGCGCATTTTTTGCGCGATATGCGCCGCCTTCTCGGCATCGATCGTTTGCGCGGCCTTTTCAACCAGACCGACGACATCACCCATGCCGAGGATGCGACCGGCGATGCGCTTTGGATCGAAGTCTTCAAGCGCATCCCACTTTTCACCGGTGCCGATGAGCTTGATCGGCTTACCGGTCACGGCTCGCATCGAAAGCGCGGCACCACCGCGCCCGTCACCATCCGCGCGCGTGAGAACCGTTCCCGTGATTGCGAGACGGCTGTCAAAGGCCTTCGCTGTATTGACGGCATCCTGACCGGTCAGACTGTCGACAACGAGCAGAATTTCGTGCGGGTTGGTCGCGTCCTTAATATCCGCAACCTCCTGCATTAACTCTTCGTCGATCGACGTGCGCCCTGCCGTGTCGAGCAAAACCACGTCGTAAGCTGAGAGCTTGGCCGCTTCCATCGCACGGCGCGCGATCTGAACGGGTGTTTGCCCAGCTATGATCGGCAGCGTGTCGACACGTGTTTGTTCGCCGAGCACGCGAAGCTGCTCCTGCGCTGCCGGCCTTCGCGTATCAAGCGAGGCCATCAACACCTTCTTCTTGTCGCGTGTCGTCAGCCGATAGGCGATCTTGGCGGTCGTAGTTGTCTTGCCCGAGCCCTGCAGGCCCGCCATGAGAATGGCGACGGGGGGACTCGCTTGAAGATCGATGGGCTGGGCATCGGACCCGAGCACCCGCACCAGCTCGTCGTTCACGATCTTGACGACCATCTGGCCGGGCGTCACCGACTTGACCACGTCCTGGCCGACAGCCTTGGCTTTCACGGCGTCGGTGAAATCCTTGACCACGTCAAGTGCAACATCGGCCTCAAGCAGCGCCCGGCGCACCTCGCGCATCGCCTCCACAACGTCGCTGTCGGATAACGCACCGCGCCGTGTAAGCGCATCAAGAACCCCCGACAGGCGATCTGAAAGCGTCTGAAACATGTCGTCGTGGCGCCTCTATTGACTGGCAGTTACACCCTATATGGGTTCGCAAAGCCCAAAACACGACTGCACCCGAGGGCGCAACGCGCTGTCGGATGTTGACCTCCTGCCTCATGACGGGCAGGTGGGCGGCTCGTGATTAAGCGGGCCGTTTGGAACGGCGCGCACCATGGTCGAACGGGCAGGGCCTGTCAACGAGCGTCTTGCACTGAGAGTCAGTCCGGCTAGGGTGTGCGGATCGAATCCGGGGTGATGAGATCGGGCGGCCTATGCCACCAATGATCGAAGAAATACGCAACAAAAACATGTGGTTACGACAAGCCCTTGTTCATGTCGCTGTGGCTGTGCTGCTAGCAGGCGCCTTACTTTCACTAAGTCCCGCGTCGGCTGGCTTGGCGCAGGGTGCGGTAACCGAACAACCCATCAATCCCGAAGCGCCGCGCCGTGTGGTGGTGCGCTTCCTAACGGAAGGAGATTTCCCCCCATTCAACTATTACGACGATGAGGGGGTTCTCACAGGATTCAACGTAGACCTCGCCCGCGCCATTTGCCTGGAGCTGCAAGCGGCCTGCGATATCAAGGTGCGGCCTTGGCACGATCTCGTCGCCGGTCTCAAGAGATCGGAAGCCGATGCGGTCATCGCCTCGCATATGGTTTCGGCACGCGCATTGAAGGATGTCGAATTCACCGATCGCTACTTTTACACACCGGGACGTTTCGCCGGACGGACAGATTCGCCAAAGACCGACATCAGCCCGGAGGGCCTCGACGGGCGCACCATAGGCGTCGCAAAGGGCACAGCCCACCAAGCCTTTCTCCGCGCTTTCTTCCGCGATTCTAAGATTCGCGTGTACGACAACCAGGAACTTGCGCGCGAAGCCCTCCAACAAGGCAAAGTAGAGTTCGTATTTGACGATGGGATAAGCTTGGCCTTCTGGCTCAACGGATCGCTGTCGCGCAGATGCTGCGAGTTTCGCGGCGGCCCCTACTTCGAAGCCAAGTATTTCGGTAATGGCATCGCCATAGCCGTGACCAAGAACGATCCCGAAATCAGAATGCTCATAAATTCCGCGCTCGAGAGAGTACGTCAGAGCGGCCGGTTTCAGGAGTTGGTCGACCGCTACTTTCCCTTGCGTGTCTATTGATCCCATTTCGCAAGTTTCATAAGCGCGCCAGGAGCCTCTATTGACATCGAACTCTAACGTTTCCGGCCCTCGCCGCCTCGCCAAGTTTCTCGCCCGCTTCGTCCATGTCGAATCACACGAAGTCCCCCAGCTGCTGCTGTCATTCGCGATCTTCTTCTCAGTTCTCTGCGGCTACTATATCCTGAGGCCGGTTCGTGACGAGATGGGTGTTGCGGCCGGAGGAGATGGCCTCGAGCGCCTCTTCTTGATCGTCTTTCTGGTGATGTTGGCAGCCGTGCCCGTGTACGGCACCATCGTTGCGCGTTTTCCACGACGCCTTGTCGTACCGATCATCTACGTTTTCTTCATCGTCAATTTGCTTCTGTTCTGGCTTGCGCTGAGCGTGGAGGCAGACGCGACGGCTGCATCCATCGGATCCGTCTTCTTTGTATGGTCGAGTGTCTTCAACCTCTTTGTCGTCTCCCTATTCTGGGTCTTGATGTCAGAAATGTACGCCTCCGCCACTGCGAAGAGACTGTACGGTTTCATCGCAGCGGGCGGCACCGCAGGCGCGGTCACGGGGCCACTGATCGCCCGGCAGCTAGCCGCGCATGTCAATGCCCACGATTTACTTCTGGTTTCGGCGCTCTTTCTGACAATTGCGCTGGTGGCGGTCTTGGCTTTGCGGCGGGTTGTAGTCGCGGCCCAACATACCGAGGCGGCCGCAGATCGTCCCGCGGGCGGCCGCGAAATACTGTCCGGCGCCATCAGCGTGTTCAAATCATCTTATCTCTTTCGTATTGCGCTGTTCATCTTACTGGCCAATCTAATCGGCACCTACTTCTACCTTGAACAGTCACGCATCGTCGGCGAGGAGATCGCGGAAAAGGCGGAACGAATTCAGTTTTTCGCAACCCGCGATTTTGCCGTGAACTTTTCGACCATTCTGATTCAGGTCTTCATCACGGGTCGTGTGATGGAACGCTACGGCCTTGCGATTCCGCTGGCGGCGCTTCCCCTGTCCGCCATTGCAGGCCTTTCAGCGTTGGCAATCAGCCCCACGCTTCAAGTCGTGGCCGCCGTCATGGTGGTGGAACGCGCGATCTCATTCTCTCTTACGAACCCGGCCGTAAAGGTGCTGTGGACCGCCGTCCCGCTCGACGCCAAATACAAGGCCCAGAACTTTATCGATACGGTTGTCTACCGGGGTGGCGATGCCGCATCCGGCTGGGTGTTCAACAGCTTTGCCAAGAGCATGGGGGCCAGCGGAGGCATCGTGGCCATTGCCACCCTCCCCTTTGCCGTCCTTTGGTTGTTAAACGGTCTGTCGCTCGCGAAAGGACAAGAGCGCCAATCCGAAGCTGTCGCCAACAACCCCGCATGAGTGAGAACCGTTGGCGTCAGCGCTGTGCCAGCGCGCGCCGCAAGCGCTCGATAGCATTAAGCTCAATATCGTCCGCCTTGCCGTCGGCCGCAGCGACACTTGCCAGCATCTCCAGGAGTTCGGCGATCTCTTTCTTGCCGCAAGACTTGAGGATGACCGGCGTCAACCGGCGGAAGGTGTTGTCGGCATCATCGAGATCGCGCACCAGCCAGCGGCAATGGGCGAGGAGTTCCTCCGACTGCGCCTCTGACGCTCCCAATGGACCCGTGACGTGTTCGAGGATGGTCTTGCGCTCGGCATCCGTCATCGCGCCGTCCGACTGCGCCAGCACGACCATCATTGCCGTCGCAGCGATTCGAGGGTCTGTAATTTCAGCAATGTGATCGACAGAAAGCTTCTTCTGCCACCGCCAGCGCCGGAAGAGGCCTTTCATGTCTGACGCGGTGTCGGTCAGGTCCCTGGCAGCATCCGCCGCCATGTTGAGGCGGATGAGCCAGATCACGGCGCCCGCAAGCACCCCCAATATCAGACCTAGTATTGCCATGCCGCGTTTCCCTCAATGCAATGGCGTCTTGTGTTATCTAGCCGCGGCCTCCGCTTCTCCTGTGGCCGCCGCCCTGACCGCCGCCGGGAGGCGGCGACGTTCGAACATCCTTGTGACGAAAATTGATGCGGCCCTTGGTGAGGTCATACGGCGTCATTTCGACGGTGACCTTATCGCCGGCGAGGATCCGAATTCTGTTTTTCTTCATGCGACCGGATGTGTAGGCAATGACCTCGTGTCCGTTGTCCAACTCCACCCTGCAACGGGCGTCGGGCAGCACCTCGATAACGATGCCTTCGAACTCGAGCATTTCTTCTTTAGCCATTCATCATCCTCGTATCCGCTGTTGGAGCCGGCTGAGTAGCAAAATAAAAGGGAGCAGCCCAGCCGCTCCCTGCCCAGTTATACCCGGTAAATTCCAGGTGGCACTCACGAAGCACGCAGATTGACTGCGGCGATTTTGCCGTTGCGGCCACGCTCCGTCTCGAATTCGACGGTCTGCCCTTCTTTCAACGTCTGCAGTCCAGCTTTCTGTACCGCGGAAATATGGACGAAAACGTCATTACCACCTTCTTCAGGCTGGATAAAACCATACCCTTTCTGGGTATTGAACCATTTGACTGTGCCGCTCGCCATCGCTTGCCTCCAGTACGTATAATGAATACCCCAGTACACGGGTGTACTGCCGGGGCCGCATCAAATCGCGCGATGGGGACTTCGAGTGCCAGCAACTCAGGGTGCTGCCTTCAGAGTGAGCCAAGGCGTGTTCGATGCACATTTTATGACCCGGCTTTACCCTAAAGGCAAGATGTCGCACCACCTGTCGTAGCGTGTAAAGGCGCAGGCAAAGGGCGAGAAACCGGGGAGAAGACCCCCAAAATTTGGCACGTCGAGGTTGGAAGAATGGGACTAGTCATTCAAGCGGCGAAGGGGTTTGCGGCGGCTGCACTTGTCGTTCTTACAGTCAACCAGGTCATAATCTTTGTTCTTGATTTTATTGGGTTTATTGAGAGGCGGGCTTGGTCACTTACGCCGTCGCCACCGTGGGGCGTCCCCACGTTGCTCAATGCCATGTTCTGGGGCGGGTTGTGGGGGGGCCTGTTTGCCGTCTTCTATACCGAAATCCCGGGTCAGGAGGCCTGGTTGAAGGGACTGATTTTCGGCTGGATAATCTTCATCTTCTCCAATTGCCTGGTGTTGCCCCTGGTGAAGGGCGGATCGCTTTTTTACGGGTTCGAGGTCTCCCAGCTCGTGTCCGTGTTTCTGATCCTTTCGGCATTTGGATCCGCGACCGCCCTCCTCTACGCCTACCTGACGGCCAATGTTTGGGAGCCAAACCCATAAACCAGCGCCTGAGTGGTCTTGCCTAAAGCCATAGCCCCGCATATAAGCTCGGGACTTAGAGCCGCCCGGCGGGGCATGCCGTGGCGGCTCTTATGCTTTGAAAAACCAACACGAAGGCGGGCAGGACCCCGTCTGGCCGGGAAGGCCAGGCGCTCACGCTGTCCCCGGGAAAGGACCAAGCAAAATGCCCAAGTTGAAGACCAAGGCCGGCGCGAAAAAGCGCTTCAAGATGACCGCCAAGGGCAAGGTCAAGTCTGCAGCCGCTGGCAAGCGCCACGGCATGATCAAGCGGACGACGAAATTCATTCGGAATGCGCGCGGCACCATGGTGCTGAGCGATTCGGATGCAAAGATCGTCAAAAAGTACATGCCTTACGCGCGCTAACGCGCAACCTCACCCAGTCATCGACGGAGCAGCACCATGGCACGCGTCAAGCGCGGTGTAACCGCCCACGCTAAGCACAAGAAAGTTCTTAAGGCAGCGAAGGGCTATTACGGCCGGCGCAAGAATACGATCCGGGTCGCCAAGCAGGCGGTCGAAAAAGCCCAGCAGTACACCTATCGCGACCGCAAGCGTAAGAAGCGCACCTTCCGTGCCCTCTGGATTCAGCGCATCAATGCGGCAGCACGCGAAGCGGGCATGACCTACGGCCGGTTTATCGAAGGGCTGTCCAAAGCCGGGATTGCCATCGACCGCAAAATGCTGGCTGACTTGGCCGTAAAGGACGCAGCCGCGTTCAAGGCTCTTGTCGAGCAAGCTTCGGCGGCCGTGAACAAGGCGTCCTAGTTCAATCGCGTCTGCCTCGGGATCGTCTCGGGGATCCATATTTCGACCAGCACTGAAACTCGCGGCGTGATGGATCCTTGGCAGGACGCCGGGGATGACGGCCCAACGAGGGTGTCGGCCTATGGCATCGATAGCGGCAGATACGGATCTCGGCACGCTCGAAAGTACGCTTTTGAGTGAAATCGATGCTGCGGCCGATCTTACTGCGCTTGAAGCGGTACGCGTATCAGCGTTGGGCAAGAAAGGCCGTGTCTCCGAGCAGATGTCGAAGCTCGGCGCGCTCCCGCCGGAAGAGCGAAAAGCCTTCGGTCAGTCTGTGAATGCCGTGAAGGAAAAGGTGACGGCAGCCCTTGAAGCGCGCAAGGCCGCTCTGGAATCGGCAGAGCTTGCCGCGCGTCTTGCCACCGAACGCGCCGACGTGACACTCCCGGTGAGGCCGGGTCCGGAAGCGCAAGGGCGTATTCATCCCGTCAGTCAAGTGCTCGACGAGTGCATCGAAATCTTCGCCGATATGGGTTTCGATGTCGCCGAGGGTCCCGACATCGAGACCGACGAGATGAACTTCGGCAAGCTCAACATTCCCGAAGAGCATCCCGCGCGTCAGGAGCATGATACGTTCTACTTCTCGCCGAAGCCGGACGGTTCGCGCCTTCTGTTGCGCACCCACACGAGCCCGGTTCAGATCCGGACCATGCAAGCGCGCAAGCCGCCCATCCGAATTATCGCGCCGGGACGTGTCTATCGCATCGATAACGATCAGACCCACACGCCCATGTTCCATCAAATAGAAGGGCTCGTCATCGACGAGACGACCCACATGGGTCATTTGAAATGGGTGCTGCAAGAGTTCTGCAAGGCCTTTTTTGAAGTCGACGAGGTAAAAATGCGGTTTCGCGCCTCGCACTTTCCCTTCACCGAGCCGTCGATGGAAGTGGATATCGGCGCCGAGGCAATTGGCAAGCCGGGCGAGTGGCTCGAAATTTTGGGCTGCGGCATGGTGCACCCGAACGTGCTCGCCAACTGCGGTCTCGATCCCCAAAAATTCCAGGGGTTTGCCTTCGGCGTCGGCTTGGACCGCTTAACAATGTTGAAGTACGGCATTCCAGATCTGCGCGCATTCTTCTCTGCCGATCTGCGCTGGCTTCGTCACTATGGGTTCTCCGTTCTCGACGTGCCGACGCTCGGCGGCGGACTGTCGGGCTGAGGCCGATCCGGGAGACTGGTATGCTGCTCGTACTCGCAATCTTTCTTACCGCTCTGGCTTTGGCCTGGGCATCGGGCATGATTGCGCGCGGCCGTGGTCCGATTGTGTTTTGGAGCCTGGCAGTATTCGGCGTCGTAATGCTGTTCGTATTACCCCTCGTCTACGAGGCCCGGGTCTTCGACGGGAATTGTTATCAGTACGACGGCACGTCCACACCCTGCACACTCGAGGAACGCATGTGGAGCAGCTTCATCGAGGGCTTCGGCTTTACAATCCCACCCGCCATCATGTGGCTCGTTGTTTATGTCGTCTCGGCTCGCCAAGTCCAATAGGCGCTCTGGCTCAAAGGGATTCCCATGAAATTCACGCTCTCCTGGCTCAAGGAGCACCTGAAGACAAAGGCATCCGCGGATGAGATCGCAGAAAAGCTGTCCGCGATCGGTCTCGAGGTGGAAGGGATCGAGGATCAGGCGGCCAGGCTCGGCGCATTTCGCATCGCGCGCATCGTTGAGGCTACGAAACACCCAAACGCCGACAAGCTGCAGGTCGTTCGGGTCGAGGTCGAAAAAGGAAAGCCACTGATGGAGGTGGTCTGCGGTGCGCCGAACGCACGCGCCGGACTCATCGGCGTGTTTGCGCCGCTCGGAACCTACATCCCGGGGTCAGACATCACACTCGCCAAGAAACCGGTCCGCGGGGTCATCTCCAACGGCATGATGTGCTCGGCCGCCGAACTGGAGCTTTCGGATGAGGCAGCGGGAATCATCGACCTATCGGAAGACATGGCGGACCGCGTCGGCGAACGATACGTTGACGCCGCGGGGCTGAATGATCCGGTCTTCGACGTCAGTCTGACACCGAACCGGCCCGATTGCACCGGCGTACGTGGCATCGCACGTGATCTCGCAGCGGCAGGGATGGGCACGCTGAAATCAGAGACCCGCATCAAGGGTGTTGAAGGCGCCGAGCCGTGTCCGATCGACGTCAAGCTTGAATTCGCCAAATCGAAGTCGCCAGCATGTCCGGTGTTCGCCGCGCGCTACGTTAAAGGTCTGAAGAACGGGCCCTCGCCCGAATGGCTGCAGACCCGTTTGCGCGCTGCCGGCCTTCGTCCCATCAATGCGCTTGTCGACATCACCAATTACATAAGCCTTGAGCATGGCCGGCCGTTACACGTCTACGACGCCGAAAAGCTTAAGGGTGCCATCCGCGCGCGCATGGGAAAAACGGGTGAAATGTTCCTAGGGCTCGATGGCAAAGACTATGCTGTCGATGAAACCATGTGCGTCATTGCGGATGAGTCAGGACCGCTCGGATTTGGCGGTGTTATGGGCGGAGAGCTATCGGGCGCGACCGAAGAGACTAAGAACGTCCTCATTGAAAGCGCCTGGTTCGAGCCCCAGTCGATTGCCGCGACAGGACGCAAGACCGGACTTGTAACAGATGCGCGTTACAGATTCGAACGCGGCGTCGATCCGGAATCAGTCATCCCCGGCCTTGATCTCGCGACCCAGATGATCCTCAAACTGTGCGGCGGCAAGCCATCGAAGGCTAAGGTCGCCGGTAAAGCGCCCGCCTGGCGGCGCAACATTACGTTTGATCCTGCACGCGTCGGCAAGCTCTCGGGTATGGCGATCGACAAGAAGGAAATCTTCTCCATTCTCGAAGCGCTGGGCTTTGAGATGACCGGAAAGGGCAACAAGATCACGGTCATCCCGCCCTCCTGGAGGCCCGATATTCATGGCGCCTCAGACCTTGTCGAAGAGGTCGTCCGCATTGCAGGCCTTGATCGTATCCCCTCAACGCCATTGCCGCGCACCCATGGCGTAACCCGCGCTGTATTGACCGATCATCAGAAACGCACGCGCCGCGCCCGGCGTGCGCTTGCAGCCCGCGGCCTCGTGGAAGCCGTCACCTGGTCGTTTATTCCGCGCCCGCAAGCAGAGCTGTTTGGTGGCGGCACACCAGACCTGGCTCTTGCCAACCCGATCTCGACAGAGATGACGTCGATGCGTCCGAGCCTGCTTCCCGGTTTGTTGACCGCGGTGGCACGAAACGCCAATCGCGGACAGCCCGATGCCGCGCTGTTCGAACTCGGTCAGGCCTATCGCGGAGACGCGCCCGAGGATCAGTTTCTTGCCGCGTCCGGCGTGCGCGCAGAGACGGCAAGGATCAGTGGCGCGGGCCGGCATTGGGAGGGAAATACAAGCGAGGTCACTCTTTTCGATGCCAAAGCCGATGCGGCGGCTGTTCTGGCGGCACTGAATTTTGATCCCACCAAGGCGCAGATTACGCGTGATGCACCGGCTTGGTATCACCCGGGCCGATCCGGCACATTGCGGCTGGGTCCCAAAGTCGTCCTCGCGCACTTCGGAGAGCTGCATCCCGAAGCCTTAAAGGCTCTGGACGTCGAAGGCGCCGCCGTGGGCTTCGAAGTCTTCCTCGATGCACTACCGCCGGAAAAAAGGAAAAGCCGGGCACGTGCTTTGCTTGCCGCCGCGGACTTGCTGCCCGTCAACCGCGATTTCGCATTCGTGCTCGATAAGGACATCGCCGCCGGTGATGTGGTTCGCGCAACGGCGGGCGCGGATAAGACGCTCATATCCAACGTCAATGTGTTTGACGTGTTCGAAGGAGGCGATCTGGCTCAGGAGGGCAAAAAGTCGATCGCCGTTGAGGTAACGCTCCAGCCGACAACCGAGACCTTAACCGACAAAGACATCGAGGCCGTTAGCCAGAAGATAATTGCCGCGGTTAAAAAAGTCACAGGTGGTGTGATCCGCGGATAGTGTATATCGCAGGTCATGCTTACGCCTCGAGCGTGAGTATCGCAACTTCAGTCGCCGCCGGAGACCCCTATGACAGAACCGACCTCGTCTTCGATGATCTTGCCGAAGCCCGATCTGCACCACATCGTCGTCGTCGGCGGTGGCGCTGGCGGACTCGAACTTGCAACAAGGCTCGGTGACAAGCTTGGCAAGCGCGGCAAAGCTGAGATCACCCTCGTCGATCGCGCGCGCACGCACATTTGGAAGCCGCTCCTGCACGAAATCGCTGCCGGAAGCATGGAAGTCGACCGTCACGAGGTCGAATATATGGCCCAGGCGCATTGGCATGATTTCCGATTTCGCTACGGTGAAATGATCGGTCTCGATCGCGCGAAGAAGCTTGTGAACCTCGCGCGCACCGTTGACGAGGACGGACGTGAAATTACACCGGACCGTTGGATCCCCTACGATACACTCGTCATCGCCATCGGCAGTCTGACTTATGACTTCGGGATCCCAGGCGTTGCCAAACATGCCATTATGCTTGACACACCCGAACAGGCCGAAAAGTTCAACCGCCGGCTCATCAATGCCTGTGTTCGCGCACATGCGCAGCCAGGTCCCGTGCGTCCCGAACAACTCAAAGTGGTCATCATTGGTGCGGGCGCGACGGGAACCGAGCTGTCCGCCGAATTGCACCACACAGCGCGCGGTGTCGTCACTTTCGGTCTGGACAGTATTGACCCCGATAAGGACATCAGGATCACCGTGGTCGAAGCCAATGACCGCATCTTGTCGGCATTGCCGAAACGCGTATCGGACGCCACCGTCGAGATTCTCAGCAATCTCAATGTGGACGTTCGCACCAGCGCCCGTGTCACCGAGGTCATGCCGAACGGGGTCCGCCTTGAAAGCGGTGAGGTCATTCCGACAGAGCTCGTTGTTTGGGCCGCCGGTGTGAAGGGGCCGTCGGTTCTTGCAAACCTCGATGGTCTTGAAGCAAGTCCGAGCAATCAGCTCGTCATCACCGAAACGCTTCAGACGACGAAAGACGACAACATTTTTGCGTTCGGCGATTGCGCGTACCTGGTGCCGCCGGGAGAAACCGAAGCCATACCGCCCCGCGCCCAGGCTGCGCACCAGCAATCCGAGCATCTTGTCCGGCAGATGCGCCGTCGTCTGCTGGGCGACCCGTTGCAACCCTTCAAGTATCGTGATTTCGGTTCTCTGGTTTCGCTCGGCAACTATTCGACGGTCGGTAGCCTTATGGGCTTCGTCACCGGCCGTAAAATGCTGATCGAAGGCTTTTTCGCTAAGATGATGTATCGGTCACTCTACAAAATGCATGAGCGCGCGCTGCATGGGTCGTGGAAAGTCTTCCTCGATTCGTTGTCGCGGCTGTTGACGCGCCGCACCGAACCGCATGTCAAGTTGCACTAGAGTCTGCTATGTTCAAGCAGAACCACCCGCTCCCCACCCGGCCACCCAGAATGATGATGGATTGGGCGGTCGGGTGGGGGAGCGGGCCGGCCAGGCTCGTCAACGTGAGTTGAATATGCTTCAGTACCGCCACACCGCCGTGTTTTTGATCGTGGCGTCTTCCAACTCGCGCGTGACGGGCACTTGATACGCCTCGGCCAGAGTGAACCGGTCGCGGGGAAAATAACTGCGCTGCGGGTCGCCGATCAGCACCAGCGCACCACCCGCCGCCGCTTTCTCGATGAAGTCCAGAACCCGATCGGCAAGCTGTCGCTCATAAAAAAGGTCCGCAACCAAGACGGCGTCGTAGCCGTCCGGTGCACCGGCTAGGAGATCCTCAGCCGTCGCGTCGACAACCACACCGTTGGCCGCTGCATTGAGGTGAACCGCGGCGGCAGCAAGTGGATCGATGTCGGCCGCCAGTGCGCACTCGGCTCCGGCATGCATCGCTGCTATGGCGGTGAGGCCCGAGCCCGAGCCCAGATCGAGAACGCGCTTGCCGCCGACGAGACCGGGATTGTCGAGAAGGTAACGCGCCAGCGCTTGTCCACCCGCCCAGGCAAACGCCCAAAACGGCGGCGGAACGTTGATCTCGCCAAGTTCCTCCTCCGTCTTTTCCCAAATGGGCAGACTCTCTTCCGCAAGATGCAGCACGAATTCCGGAACAAGTGGCGGCGCCAGCAGCTTGGTGTTGGCGGCAATGAAGGACGTCGCGGCCGAAAGATCCGCCACGTCCAACCTCGTCACATCCGCTGCGGCCGTTTGCCCACTCATTTGCGTGCTGTTTTACGTCTGCGCTCGGCGTAAGCCCCCATCCGGCACACCTCTGCCCACTCATCCGCCTGAACCGGTTGTACCGAAAGGCGCGAGTTGTTGACGAGCACCATGTCCGAAAGCTTCGGGTTTTGCTTGATGTCCTGCATCGTGACGGGCGTCGGCAGGGGGGCCACGGCCTTGACGTCGACGCAGTCCCATTTGCCGGTATCGTCAGTGTGATCCGGGTGGGCGAGCGCCACAACCTCGCAAACACCCACGATCTCGAGTCCGATATTCGAATGATAAAAGAACCCGCGATCACCCACTTTCATGGCCCGCATGTTGTTGCGGGCCTGATAGTTGCGAACGCCGTCCCATGCCTCACCCTTGGCACCCTTCGCCACCAGATCAGACCATGAAAACACGTCCGGCTCGGATTTGAAGAGCCAATAGGCCATGTGCCGAAGACCTCTAAAACGGAAAATACGGCCACCCCGCAAAACGGAGCACCGCATAAAGCAAGATTTGGACGGGTGCATAGCGCGGCGATGGGCGCGCCTCAAGCGCTCTTTGCAGAAAACACCACCGAACGGCGCAGAACAAAGACGGCAGAGAAGCTCACCACCACGGCAATGAGCTTGGCAATGAAGGGTGTAAGCCCCATGACGTTGTGCGCGAGCGCAATCATAACGGCGGTCAGCATGAGCCCTGCAACGCCGCTTGCTGCGAATTCAGTAAAGAGCCGTGTCTCTGTCTTAGCCGTCATCTCGCGCCTAAAGACGAAGCGGCAGGACAATGCATAGTGAAGGATCATGCCCGCGCTATAACCAACAATGCCGGCCAATGCAGCCATCAAGCCCCAACCGACAAGCGTCATGTAAATGACGATGTCGAGGCCGAGCGCAAGTGCGCTCACCACCGTGTAGCGCGACAGCTGCGTCATTAAGCCGAGAAAATGCAACGCCAGCGGCGGCAGGTACGGCTCAAGTCCCCTGTCCGCAATCCACCGCGCGAGAATCCGGCCTTCGGTTGTGTCGGTCAGCACGCCCACTGCCTTTCCTCCTACGCCTCGTTCACGCGCCGCGGCACCATGCGCACGCTCTTCAGCGCCTCGTCCGCACCTTCGTTGCCGGCTTCGTGATACTCAGCGTCCTCATTGACATTCCAGATGTCGTAGACATTGCGATCTGCCAGAATGTTCTCGACCGTCAGCATGGCGGTCATCATGGCGTGATCCTGATTGTTGTACTTATGCATGCCGTTCCGGCCGACGAGATGCAGATTGGTGTAATGCGCATCGATGTCTTCCCGGATCGTATCGACATGGAAGCGATACGCCTCGTCATAGACCGGGTAGGCCTTCTTCTGGCGGACCACACAGCCATCCGAAATTTCATCGGGCTGTGCGAGGCCGATTTCCGCGAGCTCGCGTTTGGCTAGAGCGATCAGGTCCTCATCTTTCGACGTCCACAACCCGTCACCCTCGAAACAGAAGTACTCAAGCCCCAGACAGGACGTCGTCTCATTGGGAATAAGCTCCGGTGACCAGGACCGGAAATTCTGAATCCTGCCGACCTTGACCGACGGCTCATGGATATAGATCCAATTGTCGGGGAAGAGATCAGGCTTGTCGACCATCAGCGCGACCGTCAAGAAATCACGGTAGCGGAGGCTATCCGCGGAAACCAGACTCACCGGCCGTGGGGAAATGGCCTGCATCAACTCGCGAACCGGGGCAGACGAGATAACATGATCGGCGGTGAAGTGCCGCTCTTCACCCGATTGGGTTTCGGCCACAATGTTCCATTGCTTCTTGTCGGCATCATAGTTGAGGCCGGAAAGTTTCGTGCCCATGTGGATCGTGCCGCCCTGCGCACGCGTCTTTTCGGCCGCAGCTTCCCACATCATGCCCGGCCCCTTGCGCGGGTATCGGAAGCTCTCGATCAGCGTCTTGATGACATCGCCGTCGTGCGCGGACGTGCCATCCATCTTGCCTTTCGGAACCATGGAGTTGCGAAGCGCATTCGCCATGGCGCTCCAAAGATCCAAGCCCTTGATCCGTTGAGCGGCCCAGTCGGCTGAGATTTCATCGCAGCTCATGCCCCACACCTTTTCGGTGTAGGTCTTGAAAAAGATCGAGAACAGCCGCTCCCCAAACTGGTTGGACACCCACTGGTGGAACGTCACCGGCTTTTCATAGGGAAAGGCCTGCTTGTAGAGGAAGGAAAGCACGCACATACCGCTTTCCACGACGCCGAGATTGGTCAGAGCCTCGAACGCCTTGAGAGGATAGGAGTAGTACTTCCCGTCATAATAGATGCGCGATAGTCGCGGACGCTCGATAAAGTCCTGCGGCAGGATCTCGTTCCATAGGGCCACGACCTCTTGAGACTTTGAAAAGAACCGGTGCCCGCCGATATCGAACAAATAGTCTTTGTAATTCACGGTGCGGCTGATGCCGCCAACGTAAACGGGATCGGCCTCGATCACCGTCGTCGGCACACCCTTCTTGGTGAGCAGATAGGAGGCGGTTAACCCCGCGGGGCCCGCGCCGATGACGAAGACCTTTGAGTGACTTTTGGGCATGTCTTACGAACTCGTTACCAATACGAAGAGCCAGCCGCGGCGCAAGACCCCGGAATCGGCATCTCGCGGGCGCAATCTCCTGAAGGCTACTGACGAAGCCTGAAGGAACTCTTGAGAATTTGAGGGATCGCAGCGGGCGAGATGCGGCCGAGCCTCAGCCCTAGATCGCCAATTAACGCCGGTTCAACGTGCGGCGGTTAACATAACGCCGGCGCGGTAAGGACATGTCAACGAATGCAGACTGCAAGTGCAACACGAAACCTAATGGGTTGGCTGAATTGGCAGTACGTCTTGTCAGCACCCGCGGTTTGGCTATGCCTACTCGTCGTAACCGCCTTTGCGCTGCTCATGCTCATTGCCAGCCCGGCAACGCTCTTTACCTCTTTGGGCGATACCGACGACGCAACCCGGCTGGTCCAGGTTCGCGCGTTGCTTGACGGGCGCGCGTGGTACGATCCAGTGCTGGCTCAGTTCGGCGGACCATATCCCTACGTGTCGCACTGGTCACGTCTGATCGATCTACCGCTCTATCTGCTGGTCTCATTCTTTTCTCTTTTCCTGCCGACGCAATCGGCGGAGGTTGCGGCACGC
This sequence comes from Hyphomicrobium sp., assembly GCA_965222835.1. Classification (GTDB taxonomy): domain Bacteria; phylum Pseudomonadota; class Alphaproteobacteria; order Rhizobiales; family Hyphomicrobiaceae; genus CBDCUQ01. Next base: position 1,148,374 of record CBDCUQ010000003.1, on the reverse strand, counting down.
TTCGTTTGGCCGCTTCTAACACTGTGGGCCTTGCTCACTGTCGCCGTGAAGGTTGCTGAGGCGCGCGCCGGGCGCACCGCGGGACTCCTTGCTCTGGCGTTCCTCGGATTGAATCCGTTTGTGTTCATGCAGTTCAGTCCGGGACGGATCGACCACCACAACGTCCAGATCCTTGGTGCAACCGGCGGCATTCTTCTGCTCATGCAAAGTTACAAGGACCCGAGGTTCGGTTGGGCCGCAGGCGCCATATTCGCCTTGGGCCTTGCCGTCGGCTACGAAGCGCTCCCCCTCACCGCACTTGCGCTTGCAGTTGCCGGGGTGGGTGCCCTGCTCGGCCGGGGCAGCGCCGGTGTCATGCGCGCCGCCACGGCGTTCGCCGGTGGTCTCGCCGCAACCTTTGTGCTAACGGTCGCACCGTCGCGCTGGCTTGAGATCACCTGCGATACGCTTTCGCTCAACATTGTGCTGCTCTCATTGGCCTGCGCGGCAGGTCTCATCCTGACACTCCGCATCGGCCAACGTGCCGCCATTGCTGTGCGCCTACTGATCGCGGGGGGGGCTGCCGGCATTGGGCTGATCCTCTATGGCGCCCTTGAACCCGCATGCCTCGCAGGACCCTTTGGAGCAATCGATCCGTCTCTCGGACCCATCTGGCTGAACCATGTCTTCGAGACACAAAGCATCTTGCGCATGCTGGGAACCATGCCTGACTTGGCCATCGGAACGCTCATCTACCTTGCGGCCGGCATATATGCAGCCGTAACGCTCGCAAGAAAGGAAAGAAACGACGAGCTAATGTTCCTTGCTGTCGTCTTCTGCCTTGCAGTCGCGCTCGGGTGTTGGCAGCTCAAGCTCCTGCCCTATCCGGCGGTCCTTGCAGCCGTGCCGCTGGCCATTGCGATTTCACGAATCGAAGGCAACAAATCAGCGACCAAGGAACAGCGCCGCATCCGCGCCTTCGCAGTGTCCAATCCAATGACCTGGATGGGACTTGCGAGCATACTCATCGGGCTCACGGCGTCGGGCCCGAGCGCCATGGCCCAATCCAAAGCCAGTGCCAGGGCTTGCTATCAAAACACGGCACTTGTACCGCTTGCCGGACTCACCCCTGGGCTTGCGGTCGCGGAGGTTGATCTCGGACCCTATCTGGCCGCCACGACCGGGCTCAGCGTTCTGGCCGGGCCCTATCACCGCCTCGACCGCTCGATCCTGGAAAACCACGCCATCTTCTTTGCCGGACCCGCTGAAGCAGAGCGGCGCCTGCGGGCTCTCGGCGCGGCCTATGTCATCACATGCCCCGGGATTTTCGGTACCATTCCTGATGGAAAGGTCCCGGAAAACGCGTTGAGGCCGTCGTTGCTCGCCGGGCGCACGCCACCATTTCTTGAGCCGGTCACCCTGTCAGGCCCGACCCAGATCAAGGTTTGGCGCCTCCGGCCAAATTGATGAGCCCACAGGGTTGCTACAACCCAACGGCAACACCGCCGGGCGAAGCAAGCAGTAACTACGATTTTTTGTTGGTAGTAGAGTGGGTTGCTACTTATAGTTCAACACGGCTAACGGAGCCGGTCTTGGATATTGGATTGAGGTGAAAAAGCCGCGCAAACCGAAGAACAAGTCGCGCCGCGGCACCAAACGCGGCAAGACCGTCTTGCGTGCGCCCAGCCCTGCAACTGGCAAGGCAACACGTCGCCGTCAAGCCACAACAGCCGAACGTACAACAGCGCGGCCTCAGGTTCGACGCCGCAGCTCTGTTGCAGCGGCCTACGAAGCCGATGACCGGCAAGCCCTCGCACTCCTGATGCTGCCGCTGTTTCTCATGGCCTTTGCCGTTGCAGGTACCCAGGCCGCCCGAACCGTTCCCTCATTTCCAGATCTGGTGGCAAAGCACGCACCGGCCAAAACGCCAGCGCCGCCTGTCAAGAAAGCCGCACTGACGCTCCAAGAACGGATTGCGGCCATGCCCCTCACACCGCTGGCCGCAAGCTCCGCCCGCCAGGGGATACCACTCGTACCCGCCGCCGCCGCCGATCTGGGCCTACCGGTCGCCGGCGATCCGCCATCCGAAGTTGCGACCCAAGTCCCTCCGGAAGAAGTCCGGCCAGGATCTACCCAAGAGGCGACTGCAACCACACCAGCGACAACGCCCAATTACGAAGCCGAACTCAGCGCCGGCAAACCCTCCGAATCGTTGGCACGTAGCGACCAACGTCCGTTCAAGAGCGCCGCACTTTCGCCGCCGCCTGCCGCAGGACAACCCTCCATGTCCGCGACCACCGGACCCGCCGTGTGTATCGCGGACGAAAAAGCAAAGATGAAGCGAACGGCGAGTCTGGGCGCATTCGTCCCGGCAACCGATCCCGAGGCATTCGGGCACGCGCTCGCCGCATCGGCGCGCAAGCAGCTCGGTGACTTCGTCATCTACACCGACAAGTACCACCTGATTTCTTATCCGCGTGGCGACGTCCCCGCACTATACGGCGTCTGCACCGATGTCATTATCCGTGCTTATCACGGCGTGGGTCTCGACTTGCAGGAACTCGTGCACAAGGCGAAGGTCGGCATCGGCGATGCAAATATCGACCACCGGCGCGTGAAGACGTTACGACGGTTCTTCAAGAAGTTCGGCGAGACGCTGCCAATCTCAGAATTCGCTGAGGATTATGAGCCTGGAGATATTGTGACGTATTACAGGCCCCAGAACCGGGGTTCCAACAACCACATTGCCATAGTATCGGATGTTTATGCGCCGTCCGGCAGGCCAATGATTATTCACAATCGTGGCTGGGGACCGCAGCAGGAAGACGCCCTTTTTGTCGATGAGATCACAGGCCATTTTCGATTTACCGGCGCCAAACTTCCACCCGCGCTTCGAAAAACTCTCCAGGCCAATGCTGGCAATTCCGATAGCGTGAACGATACAACCGGCAGAAGCACAAATAGCGATGTCGTGCGGGCATCATTCACGCCGTCCGCGCGCCCCGATCCAAGCACGCAGTCTGCCGCGCCCTAACGGGCACCCTCTTCCCGAAATGTACGGTTCCAAAAATTCACGCATGAATTGCTCATGCAATTCCCGAATGTTGCGAAAAGAAAAGGCGCATTCGCGGCACACATTGCGAAATTAAGATGAATAGTTTCGTTTTTGCACACGCGATCTATTTTTTTCTATTGTCGTTTCAGGCGAATAAGCGCAGCTTTTCCAAATTGCGAGATGAGCGCTGTCGCGGCAGTCAGCGCTGTTTTTGGGGGCACAACTTTCTTGCTGAAACTTGTCAAAGCTTCTGCACGTGATCTTGTCCGGCGGATCGCCGCCTGGCCGTTCTCCCAGCGTGCCAGCTCGGCAGAGACAACCGCCAACGAAGAGCTTCAATCGGATACGCAGAAACCGGAACTGCCGAGCGACCCCATGCCGGAAGACCAGCACTGGTTGAAAGCGATCGATACGATTGTCGGCAGCATCACAGGCGCTCGCAATGCCGCGACCTTACAGCGGGCAGCATCGGCGCAGCTCGATGCCGCCGGCTATGCCCTGGAGGGTCTCGTTGAGGAACTGGCGGCTGCCATGCCGGTGCCCGGCGTCGCGCCCAAAGTCGCTCCGGCGAAAGCTGTCGTCCGCATGATGCCGCGTCCGCCGCGGCAGGCGTATCCAAATGTATTCGCCGAAAAAGCGCGCAACACCCGCAAAGCCCCCAAATCCCGCAAAGCGCCCAAACCCAGAACGCGCCGGAGCCGCAAGGCGGCGTGAAACGCGCGCGCCGATTATCGACCCCCAGGCGCTTTTCGAATCTTCCAAGGCACGTGGCGCTAGAGCATGTTCAACTTACGTTGACGCGCCTGGCCGGCCCACTCCCCCACCCGGCCGCCCAATCCATCATCGTTTTGGGTGGCCGGGTGGGGGAGTGGGTGGTTCTGCTTGAACATGACAGACTCTAATCCCAACACGCGACGGAATCGGTGTCCGAGACGCGTTGTGACATCATGCTCTTTCGGCCATTCTGATCCGAAGAGCAGAGTCGACAGTTGGATATGAGCAAGCCAGATTTGACAGAAGGGACCGGCAAAAACGGAGGCCGGGGCATCGCGCAGCGGGCAGCCGAGGAGCTGCAGCGCTTGGCATCGGCGCCGTTGGATCCCGGGCTTTACATAGTTGCGACACCGATCGGCAATCTCGGCGATATCACGTTGCGGGCGTTAGCCGTGCTGGCCCGCGCCGATGTCATCTACTGCGAAGATACGCGCCATAGCAGGACCCTCCTCTCGCACTTCGCACTGAAGCGTCCGGTACAGCCTTATCATGAGCACAATGCAGAAGAGCAAAGGCCGCGCATCCTTGCGGACCTTGCCAGAGGAAAGAGGATCGCGCTTATTTCGGATGCCGGGACCCCGCTCATTTCCGATCCAGGTTACAAGCTCGTGCGTGACGTCGTCGAGGCAGGCCATCTTGTGACAAGCCTGCCGGGGCCATCGGCAGCGCTGGCAGCACTGACGTCGTCCGGCCTTCCGACGGATTCTTTTCTCTTCGCGGGGTTTCTGCCCGCCAAGTCGCAAGCCAGACGAACACGGTTGGAAGCGTTCGCAGCCGTTCCGGCGACCCTCGTTTTCTTTGAGGCGGCGTCTCGAGCAGCCAGCGCGATTGCCGATATGGCAGATGTTCTTGGAAACCGTCTGGGCGTCGTCGCGCGCGAGCTCACTAAGCTCCATGAGGACATCCGGCGCGCACCGTTGGCAACACTCGCAGCGCAAATGTCGGACGCCAAACTGCGGGGCGAAATCGTCATTCTTACTGGCCCGCCGATTGAGGTGGACGTGTCGGACGAGGTCATATGCGAACACCTGGCAGAGGCGCTTGAAAAGGCGAGCTTGCGGGATGCGGCAAGATCGACGGCCGAAAAACTGTCCGTGCCCAAGGCGCGCGCCTACGACCTCGGACTCGCACTCAAACGCAAAAAGGAATGACGGGACAAATCCCATACGCCGTGAACCGGCGCCGACACACCACAAGTGCGTCAGAGCGCCGGGCGCGCGTGAGACGCGGGTGGCTGGCTGAATGGGCGGCTGCTCTCTTATTTTGGACGAAGGGGTACAGGGTGCTCGCATGGCGCGTGAAAACGGGAGCAGGCGAGATCGATCTCGTGGCGGTACGCGGCCGCCGCCTTGTCTTTATTGAGGTTAAGCAGCGGAGAACCTTCGAGGATGCCGAAGCCTCGATATCGAATCGGCAGCGTCGGCGCATTCGTGCCGCGGCCAGTCTGTGGCTGGCAAAACGCCAACGGTATCAAGAACACAGCATTGAATTTGATCTGGTCCTGATTGTGCCCGGAAACTGGCCCCGTCACATCCAGAATGGCCTCTAGGAGAGACCGGGACCCGCCGATCAAGAGTGTCCCGAAGCCGGATGTCCTCGCGCTCGGCCAGCCCCCTGCGTCAATAATTGATAACAGTCCCGTGACCTCAAGGCGTTGCACCCTCTGATAGCAACCCTATATAAGCAGCCATCGTTCGCTCGAATCTCCGGGGATCGGGTCCCATCGGGTCGTCCGACAACCTGATGCGCCTCGGATGCCGCAGCACGCGGGTCCGGCCGGTCCGCCGAAAAAAGAGGAAGAAAATCAATGGCTAAACTTATCGGCATTGACCTTGGCACCACCAACTCCTGCGTCGCCGTAATGGATGGCGGCAAGCCGCGGGTCCTGGAAAACGCCGAGGGCGCCAACACGACCCCCTCCATTGTGGCCTTTACGGACGACGGCGAGCGTCTGGTGGGACTGCCGGCAAAGCGCCAGGCGGTAACCAACCCCGCCAACACCCTGTTTGCCATCAAGCGTCTGATTGGCCGGCGCTACAACGACCCTATGGTCGAGAAGGACAAGAAACTCGTCCCCTACAAGATTGTGGAAGGCCCTAATGGGGATGCCTGGGTCGAAGCTGGCGGCAAGCAATATTCTCCCCAGCAGATCTCGGCCTTCATTCTGCAAAAGATGAAGGAATCGGCTGAGGCCAAGCTCGGCGATACCGTCACTCAGGCCGTCATCACCGTTCCGGCGTACTTTAACGACGCCCAGCGTCAGGCCACCAAGGACGCCGGCAAGATCGCCGGCCTAGAGGTGCTGCGTATCATCAACGAGCCCACGGCGGCCGCCCTCGCCTACGGCCTCGACAAAAAGAAAGAAGCCAAGACCATTGCCGTCTATGACCTTGGCGGCGGCACATTCGACATTTCCATCCTGGAGATTGGTGACGGCGTCTTCGAAGTGAAGTCGACCAACGGCGATACCTTCCTCGGCGGTGAAGACTTCGATATGAAGCTCGTCGGCTACTTGGCCGATGAGTTCAAGAAAGAGCAGGGCATCGATCTCCGCAACGATAAGCTCGCGCTTCAGCGTCTGAAGGAAGCCGCGGAGAAGGCCAAGATCGAGTTGTCATCGTCGGCACAGACTGAGGTCAACTTGCCGTTCATCACGGCAGATTCTTCAGGGCCAAAGCATCTGACAATGAAGCTAACGCGCGCCAAGCTCGAAAGCTTGGTTGACGCGCTTATCGCGCGCACCAAGGGCCCGTGCCAGCAGGCGTTGAAAGATGCGGGCCTCAAAGCAGCAGAAATCGACGAGGTCGTTCTCGTGGGTGGTATGACGCGCATGCCCAAGGTGCAGGAAGTCGTCCAAGAGCTGTTCGGAAAGGAACCACACAAGGGTGTCAATCCGGATGAGGTTGTTGCCGTCGGTGCCGCAATTCAGGCTGGCGTGCTCAAGGGCGAAGTGAAGGATGTGCTCCTTCTCGACGTCACGCCGCTGTCACTCGGCATCGAAACGCTTGGCGGCGTATTCACGCGGCTGATCGATCGCAATACGACCATCCCGACCAAGAAGAGCCAGGTATTTTCGACGGCCGAAGACAGTCAGAGTGCGGTCACCATTCGCGTGAGCCAAGGCGAGCGCGAGATGGCCACGGACAATAAGCTTCTCGGACAGTTCGATCTTGTTGGCATTCCCCCGGCGCCACGCGGCGTTCCCCAGATCGAGGTGACTTTTGATATCGACGCCAACGGCATTGTGCACGTGGCGGCAAAGGACAAGGCGACCGGCAAGGAACAATCCATTCGCATTCAGGCGTCTGGTGGCCTGTCCGATGACGAGATCAACAAGATGGTGAAAGACGCCGAGGCCCACGCCGCCGAGGACAAAAAGAAGCGCGATCTCGTCGAGGCTAGGAACCAGGCGGAAGCCTTGGTGCACCAGACCGAAAAGCAGATCAAAGAGAACGAATCCAACGCTGCCGTCACCGCGGTGAAGGACGATGTTGAAAAGGCCATCGAGACTGTCAAGGAAGCGCTCGGCTCGGATGATGCGGACCGCATCAAACAGGAAACCGCAGCACTCGCCCAGATTGCCATGAAGATTGGCGAGGCGATCTACGCGGCACAAGGCCAGGCCGCGCCGGAAGGCGAGACAGGCGAATCCGAGAGCACCGGCGACGACAATGTCGTCGACGCCGACTTCGAAGAAGTCAAGGACGACAAGAAGAAGTCCGCTTAAGACCACGCATCTCTCCCCATCGCGTCGAAGCGGTGGGGAGAACGGTATGGTGTGGGACCGGCTTTCCTGTACCGTGCAGTTGGCCCCGCCCCAAGCTTCACGCTGCGAGCTGGAGCGTTTTCATAAGACCCGTTCTCACACGGCCCGCCATAAGAAAATCGCCCAATGGCCAAGCGCGACTTTTATGAAATCCTGGGCGTTAGCAGAACTGCCACCGAGCAGGAGCTGAAGTCTGCCTTTCGCAGACTTGCCAAGGATCTGCATCCGGACAAAAACCCCGGCGACAAAGATGCGGAACGCAAATTTAAGGAACTCAACGAGGCCTACGAGGCGTTGAAGGATCCCCAGAAACGCGCCGCTTATGACCGGTTTGGGCATGCCGCGTTTGACGGCGGCATGGGCGGCGGCCGTGGTCCCGGGCACGGATTCGGTCCCGACTTCGCAACCTCCATGTCGGACATTTTCGACGACCTGTTCGGAGAATTCATGGGCGGCCGCCGTGGCGGTGGCCGAGGGCGCAGCGGACGCGAACGCGGCGCCGACCTTCGCTACAATCTGGAGATCTCCCTCGTCGAGGCCTATTCGGGAAAGACGGCACAGATCCGCGTTCCCGCAAGCGTCATGTGCGATGACTGCGAAGGCACGGGCGCAAAAGCCGGAACCAAGCCATCTACCTGTCCAACCTGTGCCGGACAAGGAAAGGTGCGCGCCTCTCAAGGGTTCTTCACCATCGAGCGCACGTGTCCGTCCTGCCAAGGCCGTGGCGAGATTATCGATGATCCATGCGCGTCATGCGCGGGTTCCGGACGGGTCACCAAGGAACGGACGCTGTCCGTAAACATCCCGCCGGGCGTGGAAGACGGCACCCGCATCCGCTTAGCAGGCGAAGGCGAAGCAGGTTTGCGCGGCGGACCATCGGGCGATCTCTATATCTTCTTGTCAATCAAACCGCACGAATTCTTCCAGCGCGACGGAGCGGATGTGTTCTGCAAGGTCCCGATATCCATGACCACCGCCGCACTCGGTGGCCAGATCGAGGTGCCGACCCTTGAAGGCAAGACCACGCGCGTCAAGATTCCCGAAGGAACAGGCAGCGCCAAACAATTCCGGTTGAAGGGCAAGGGTATGCCGGTCCTCCGATCGAACTTGACCGGCGATCTCTACATTCAGGTCGACGTCGAAACGCCAAAAAATCTCACCTCGCGCCAGCGCCAGCTGCTTGAGGAGTTCGAGAGCGAAAGCCGGAAAGACACCAGCCCCGAAAGCCATGGATTTTTCGCCCGGGTTCGGGAATTCTTTGAGGGCAAGGGCGTTTGAGTTGCGGCATGTGGCCGGGCCCGCGTCTCCAATTCGCAATTGACGAGGATGGTGTATGAAGGACTCGACCAGACTGCTCTTTTTTGCCGGTTCGGCCCGAGACGGTTCGCACAACAAGCAGTTGGCTGAGCTTGGTGCCACGATTGCCGAGGCCAACGGCATCCCGTCAACCTTCGCCGACCTCGGCGACTATCCAATGCCGCTTTACGACGCCGATCTGCAACAGCGAGACGGTATTCCTGAGAATGCGAAGAAATTTGAAGCGCTGATGCGCATTCACACGGGCGTCTTCATCGCGTGTCCGGAGTACAACGCGTCGATTACGCCGCTATTGAAAAACACGTTGGATTGGATCAGCCGTATTCGCGAACCAGAACCGCTGTATGTGTTTAAGTCCCGCGTCTTCGCGTTGGGATCATCATCGCCTGGAGGTATGGGTGGCCTGCGCGGTCTCAACACGGTACGAACTGTTCTCGAGCTTGGCCTTGGCGCGCTTGTGCTCCCCGATCAGTTCGCGGTGCCGCGTGCCACAGACGCGTACGATGACCATGGGCACCTGAAGAACAAAGATTCACAAGAACAGTTCAAAGTGCTCATCCAGAAGCTTGCTCGCGCCGCCCACGTGTTGCACGGTTAAAGAACGTAAGATCTCAGGCTATTGAGGGAGTGGCATCCGAAGCCGCTGCTAATGACTCACAAGACCACAAAAGATCGGCTGATTGTGGCTCTCGATATGCCAACAATCGAGGAGGCCCACCGGCTCGTCGCGACGCTTGGCGATACCGTATCCTTCTACAAAGTTGGCCTTGAGCTCCTGTTCGCCGGCGGCCTGGAATTGGCGCGCGAGCTGAAGCAGCACGGCAAGCATGTGTTTCTCGATATGAAGCTCCTTGACATCGGCAACACCGTGGAGCGGTCCGTCGCCAATGCAAATGAGCTTGGCGTAAAGTTTCTAACAATACACGGCCACGATTTGAAAACATTGAGCGCGGCGGTTGCCGGGCGTGGATCGAGCCCGATGAAGCTCTTAGCGGTCACGGTTATGACCAACCTCACGCCGGACGATCTGAAGCAACAAGGCTCGAACCTATCGCCGGGCGATCTCGTCTTACATCGCGCGCGCCTCGCCCACGAATCGGGTTTCGATGGCGTGATTGCATCCGGCCAGGAAGCCTCGCAGATTCGCGAAGTTGTGGGACCGGGTTTCCTCATCGTCACGCCCGGAATCAGATTGACCGGCAGCACAACGGACGACCAGGAACGCGTCATGACGCCCGAGCACGCCATATCGGCAGGCGCGGATCACATTGTTGTCGGCCGGCCAATTACACAGGCCGATGACCCAAGAGCGGTCGCAGAGACCTTTCTCCACCATATCCGCGAAGCCCATGCCGGCCGCAAAGCCCGGACATAACGGCGAAATTGCGGCTCCACCTGGCTGAATGCGGGATGAACCCTCCGTTCAGAGCCCCCTCAGACCCGGCTCGCTAGTCTCGACACCATGCACCAGAGGAGAAACCGCGTAGAGCGGAGCCAGCTGGTGCCAATGGGAGAGACGAAATGACCTTCACCGCAAAGTTTGTCGCTGCATCGACAGGATGTGCACTTTTTGCTCTCTTGGCAGGGACCTCAGTTGCACTTGCCGACGCAAACCACGGCCGCTCCGACGCGAGGCGCGGCCATCAACACCATCACCATCAGCGTCACATTGGCAAAGCGTCGCGCGTGACAGCCATTGGCGTCGCGCCGAGCCGATACGCCGCACGCTCCAAAGCGTTCAAGAAGTGGCGCCACAAAGTCGCCGATCGCTATGGGCCCCGTTACGTGGCTTGGTGGAGAGCACGTCATAAAGACGTCCACTGCACCAGAGGCGGCAGGCATTTTGGACCCTGGCGCAATCACGGCAAGCGGGCATTTGATCGCCGTCACAGCCATGTTGGTCTGACGAAATGCAGGGTAAGCGCGGTCCCGTCGCGCGGCTGGGGCGGCTATTTCGGCTGGTATCGCCGCTAGTAGCCCCGGACCGGCGGCGCCCTCCGCCCCCCAGCGGCGCCGCCGGATTTTTGTCTGACCACACCACCGCCTCGCCCGTCTCGGGCGGGGCGGTGCCGTTTCGGCTTGAAAAGTCAACCGATCTGTCGTCCTAAAGCGGCGAGAGCCAGTTTCGGGAAAGGAGAGACAATGCCGAAGGGATATGTGATCGCGCACGCCGTTGTAACGGACGCCGAGAAGTGGGGTCAATACGTAGCCAAATCCAAAGTGGCGCTCGATAAGTATGAAGGCCGGCCCATTGTACGTGGCGGAAAATGCAAGATTGTCGAAGGCAACGGCGTTGAGCGCAATGTGATCATCGAGTTCCCAAGCTATGAGCACGCATTGGGGTACGCGACATCGCCCGAGTATGCTGAAGCCAAAGCAGAGCGGCAGGGCGCCGGAACCATCGACATTGTCGTCGTCGAGGGAGTCTGATTCCGGCACGCCCCATGGCCCATGTTCCCAAAAATGATGGCCGGCCAGCTTGGCACGCGACGGTACTGACACTCTTTCCGGATGTGTTTCCAGGACCGCTTGGCGCGTCGCTTTCGGGGCAAGCGCTTGCCGCTGGTGTGTGGTCACTGTCGACAGTTCAAATTCGAAATTTCGGAGTGGGACGCCATCGTGCCGTAGACGACACGCCGGCTGGAGGCGGTGCCGGCATGGTGATGCGCGCCGATGTCTTGGGACAAGCCATAGATCACGCGCGAGTAACCGCGTCAGATGCACCACTCATCTATCTATCCCCTCGCGGTGAGCCGTTCACCCAGAAGCTTGCACATGAGCTTGCCGACGGACCTGGTGTCCTGTTGTTGGCTGGCCGATTCGAGGGTGTGGATCAGCGCGTTATCGAGGGGCGCGGTCTGCGTGAGGTGTCCATCGGTGACTATGTTCTATCAGGAGGCGAGCTGGCGGCCATGGTCGTCATAGATGCGTGCGTTCGCCTTCTGCCGGGCGTGGTCGGGGCCGCGGAGAGCCTCATTCAGGAAAGTTTTGAAGGTGGAGGACTGGAGCATCCGCACTATACCAAGCCGCGCGAGTGGGAAGGCCGGACTATTCCTGAGGTATTGCTCTCAGGCAATCACAAAAAGATAGAGACATGGCGCCGCGAGGAAGCCGAGCGTTTCACGCGTGAGCGGCGGCCGGATCTCCGAATTAAGAAGAGTTAACCGCGCTGGTTCCGGAAGTATGGTCATCTTGACGCCCGGCTAACGGGCTTCATTGCGCCTAAAGCGCCTAAGGGTTAGATCACATTATGAGCCAAGCTAGCCTCACCCAGCGTCTCGCCAATCCAACCCGGTTTATGGAGCTCTCGGGCAAGCTCCTGCCGTGGTTTGTCGCAACATCGGCCGTTGTCATCGCGTACGCGATGTATCTGGTGTTCTTTGTAGCACCCCCGGATTATCAACAGGGCGAGACGGTCAAGATCATGTACATCCACGTACCCGCCGCATGGCTCGCCATGATGGGGTATGGGCTCATTGCGGCATCCAGTTTCGGACTGCTCGTTTTCCGGCATCCGCTCGCCGACGTATCCGCAAAAGCTGCGGCGCCAATTGGAGCAGCATTTACTGCGGTTGCACTGATCACCGGTTCGCTCTGGGGGAAGCCGATGTGGGGCACGTACTGGGTTTGGGATGCCAGATTGACCTCGGTGCTGCTTCTGTTCTTCTTGTATTTGGGCCTGATCGCGCTGCGTTCCTCTATTGAGGATGAAGCAACGGCGGGAAAGCTTACGGCCATCCTCGGCCTGGTCGGAGTCGCGCTGCTTCCAATAATCAAGTTCTCCGTAGATTGGTGGAATACGCTGCATCAGCCGTCAACGGGCTTCACCCAATCCGTTGATCCCAGCATGCGCACACCGCTGCTCATTTCCGCATTGGGATTTACCCTGCTCTTCTTCGCCCTTCATATGAAGGGTATGCAGAATGAAATTCTGCGTCGCCGCGTCAAGGCTTTGACGATGGCTGAGGTCGAGCGTTCTGCAGAAATGCGTCCACACGAGGCTGGAGGATAAGGCGACATGGATCTCGGCCCCCACACTGGGTTCATTCTGGCGGCATATGCGGCCACCATCGCCGTTCTCGCGGGGTTGGCGCTGTGGCTCGTCTATGACGGTAGACGACACGCGCGCACACTGGCCGAGCTTGAGTCACGTGGTGTCAGGCGCCGATCCGCCGGCAGGTAAGACAGTCCAATAGAAAACACAAGATGCGCAATTGAACGCGACGGATCGTCAAATGACAGTTCACGACTCCTCGAACGAAGGCTCAGAAAAGCCCGGCAAGGGTATCGGATGGGTCGTCGTCCCGGCCATCGTTTTTGCCGCAATCGCAGGGCTGTTCCTATTCGCTCTTCAGGCAGGTGATCCCAGCAAATTACCGTCGGCCTTGATCGGACGCCCCGTACCCCAGACGGAATTCCCGCCACTGGCAGGGCTTCAAGCGGAAGGTCGTTCTGTTTCCGGGTTTTCTAGCGCTGATCTTGCTGCAGGCAAGGTAAGTGTCGTGAATTTCTGGGCCTCGTGGTGCGTCCCCTGCGTGCAGGAGCACCCGCTCCTCGAGGACCTCAGAAAACGGATGGGTGTCGATATTTTCGGCGTCAACTACAAAGACAAAACGGCGGCCGCAAATCGCTTTCTAAGGCGTCACGGCAATCCCTTCACGCGGGTCGGCGTGGACGCTAACGGCCGCAACGCCATTGAGTGGGGCGTCTACGGCATGCCGGAAACGTTTGTCGTAAACGGCAAGGGTGAAATCACCTACAAACACGTCGGACCGATCTCTACCGAAAGCCTCGAGAGTAAGGTCATTCCTGCAATAGAGGCTGCTCAGCTGAAAAATTCAGCTGCCGGACAATGAGACCGTTCCCCCGCAACAGCGCACGCCCGTGGCAAAACCTGGCAATCGGTCGTCCAGCAAGCCTAAAGCGCGAAGAATTCTCCGCGCGAGTGATTGAGCACCGAGAGCGTCCCGTTCTTGATGTCGAAGTGCGCGCCGTGCAGGCTGAGTTTACCCTTGTTTTCCCGCTCCGTGACGAAGGGAAACGTGCGCAGGTTCCGAATTGAGACTTTCACACCCTCTTTCTCGAGAGCGATGAGCTGATCGTCGTGAGACGCCGTCTGGTGGGCTGCCACCACACTGAGCCGAGCCTCGTCAAGCATCGACATCCAGCGGGAAATGAACATCGCTTCCGTCTGAATGGCGGCAGATTGATCCAATGCAGCCTGTATGCCGCCGCAGCCGGAATGCCCCATGATAACAAGATGCCGGATCCGCAGATTCAACACGGCAAACTCGACTGCTGCGCTCACGCCATTGAACTTACTGGCCATCTCATAGGGCGGAACAAGATTGGCAACATTGCGCACCACGAACAATTCGCCGGGCATGGCGTTAAAGATCGTTTCCGGATCAACGCGGCTGTCGCAACACGAAACGAGCATGATCTCGGGCGACTGGCCGAAGGTCCCTAACTCTTCATAGTCGTCAGCATTTGGAACGTAGATGCGGTGTTTAAATCGCCGGTAACGATCCGCCAACGTCTCTGGGAAACTGCTCAATTAACCCTCCACATTGATCAATTTGGTTTGGTCACGTCCGACATGGAATGAGATGCGCCCGAACGCAAGAGGATAAAGCCGACCAGCGCTGATATGACCGATCCGGCCAGAACGCCGATCCGGATATCGACCTGCATTCCCGGATCGGAGAACGCCAGCGTCCCGATAAACAGGCTCATCGTAAACCCTATTCCGGCCAGGGCTCCCACACCCATTAGTTGGAGCCAGCTCGCGCCACCCGGCCGCGCACCTATACCGGCAGCGATTGCCAAGGCGGTAAACGCTATGATGCCGACGGGCTTGCCCAGGACCAACCCGGCCGCGATTCCGAATGGCACCGACTCCGTGAGCTTCCAAAGCGTGACGCCTTCGAGCGACACGCCGGCATTGGCAAAAGCAAACAACGGAAGGACGGCAAACGTTACCCAAGGGTGTAGGTTCTCTTCCAGCTGTTCGAGTGGGGACATTTCATCCCCTTGCCCCTTCGTCAGTGGGACGGCTAGTGCCGTTACGACAGCCGCTAGGGTGGCATGCACACCGGATTTCAGGACGCACACCCAGATAAACACACCCGCAAGCACATAGGCCGCGACGCGTGTGACACCAGCCAAATTCATCACAATCAGGACCGCGACACCAACGCCAGCAAGTGCAAGCGCCATCGGAGAAAGGTCGGTCGTGTAAAAGAGTGCAATGATGACGATCGCGCCCAAGTCGTCGATAATGGCGAGCGCCAAAAGAAAGATTTTGAGTGCCACAGGCACTCTTGACCCAAGCAGCGCCACCACGCCAACTGCAAACGCAATATCCGTTGCACAGGGAATGGCCCAGCCCTGGAGCGCCGCAGGATCGTCGAAGTTCGCGAGCCAATAGATGAGGGCAGGAACTGCCATGCCGCCGAAGGCTGCGAACGCTGGCAACGCCGCCCGGCTTGGGCTTGAAAGCTCCCCGGTTACGATTTCACGCTTGATCTCCAATCCGACGATGAAAAAGAAAATGGCCATAAGGCCGTCGTTGATCCAGAGAAGCAAAGGTTTATCAATTTCGAGCGCGCCGACACGAACCGACACCGGCGTGTCGAGGAAAGCGTCATAAAGAGGGTTGACACCCGTGTTGGCAAACACGAGTGCCAGTAGCGCTGCGAACATGAGAAAGACACCGCTCGACGCCTCATGATTGATAAAATCAAGAGCTCCGATCCGTTTTTTGGTGGTCATAGCTGGCCCCTCGAATGACGATCAGAAACTGATTTGGAACGTCCGACGAGTCCGGTCAATAGTTTTGCGGAGACGCCAATATTGGCGGGCCGCCCCCATCCGCTGCGATGGGGGCTTGGGAACGCGCCCTATTAGGCTCCGTAGGAGACCTAGAGCTTGATGGAATGAACGGGGACCGGCTCGGCAGGATGGAGCCATGCGTCTCTGTTGGCAACAAGTGCCAGCTCGTCCAGTCCGGCGCTACAACGTACAACGGCGTTGAGTGACGCCGAAGCGCAGCCGAGTACCTCGGGCATGGATAGGCCCATGAGCCCGTACCCCAGGACAAGGGCGCCCATAAGATCACCGGTCCCGTGTGGGACCTGCGCGAGCGACGGCACAGAGACCGACCAACAGGCACCGTCCTTGACGAGCAGGCTGGCAACATGACCCGCCGCATCAGCAAGCGATGTCACAAAAAGCGTAGGTACCTCGATTTTGCGTGACGCGGAAATCGCCTCACGCATCGAGCCGGCACAGTCGCCTGAAAGCCATTCAAGCTCGAAGCGATTGGGTTTTAGGATATCGGCAATGGGAACAAGCGCATCGCGAATAGCGTTGGCTGCGCCGTGATCAATATAGAGCCCCTTGGGATCGTCACCCAAAACCGGATCACACAGATAGATCGCGTCCGGATTGAGCGCCTTGACGCGGCGGACCGCTTGAGCTGCTACGGCGACTTGCTCAGCATCCGGTAGGTAACCCGTCAGGACGGCCGTCGTCTCACCGAGCCAACCCTGCGCATCGAGCGCGTCCAACATGTCTGCAAGCGTCTTTGCAGACACATCCTGCCGCGCGTGGCGCCCGTGACCCGGGTGATTGGAAAAGAGCACCGTCGGTAAGGCGATTACGTCATAACCGAGCCCTTGGAGCGCCGGTACAATAGCGCCAAGACCGATGTGTCCGCGCACGACGTGGGAGGAAATCGCAAGAACTGTGGACATTGCCATCGAGCATACGGCGGGCCGCGTCCGGCGCCAAACGGCGCGCGAAGCGTCAAAGCAAGACCACCTCGGTATAACAACCAGGAATACCGCAACCTGCTGAAACTCTGTGGCTTCTGCCGGACCACGTCACGTTGACGCCGGCATGGGGCCTTGCTGGACTGCAACCTTCCGGCTTTTCTCGCTCAAGGCACAAGCGACAAGGGCGGGATGAGCCAGCGGATTTCGTTGACATTTCAAGCGTCACTCGCGTATGAACCGCCTTTCGTTGGCCGCCGGAAGGGCGGCCTTTTGATTTGGCGGGAGGGGGCAAAATGCCCAAGCCAAAGCCGGCCTCTCGAGACCTGACATCAAAAGCTGCGTCGGCAGACGCGCGCCTTCCTTCGCATGCGGTGCTGGGAACCTACGCGCGCCAAAACCTCGTTTTCGAGCGTGGTGAAGGCGCATGGCTGATAACAGCAGGCGGTGAGCGCTACCTCGACTTCGCTTCGGGTATCGCAGTAAATGCGCTCGGGCACGCACACCCGCGCCTCGTCGCGGCTCTGACGGCACAAGCTGAAAAGCTTTGGCACACCTCGAATCTCTATCGGATCCAGGGGCAAGAGCGGCTCGCCGAAAAACTCGTTGCCGCAACCTTTGCCGACAAGGTCTTCTTCTGCAATTCGGGTGCGGAGGCGTGTGAAGGCGCCATCAAAACCGCGCGGCGCTTTCATCATGTGTCCGGCGCCCCCGAGCGTTGGCGCGTGATCACGTTCGAAGGCGCCTTTCATGGCCGAACACTTGCGACGTTGGCGGCCGCGGGTAACCCGAAATATCTTGATGGCTTCGGTCCCGAGACTCCCGGATTTGACCACGTGCCGTTTGCCGAACTCGACGCGGTCGAACGCGCGATCGGTCCCGAGACCGCCGCCATCATGATCGAGCCCATTCAGGGAGAAGGCGGCGTCCGTTGCGTGCCCCCGCACATCCTGAAAGGCTTACGTGAGCTTTGCGACAAGCACGGACTTCTTCTCGTGCTAGATGAAGTCCAGTCGGGGATGGGCCGCACAGGGCAGCTGTTCGCGCATGAGGCAGCCGGCATAGAGCCCGACATCATGGCGATCGCCAAGGGCATCGGCGGCGGCTTTCCGCTGGGCGCCTTCCTCGCAACGGATGAGGCCGCTAAGGGAATGACACCCGGCACCCACGGCTCGACCTTCGGTGGCAACCCGCTTGCGGTTGCTGTCGGTGATGCCGTCCTCGATGCCATTCTGGAAGACGGCTTTCTCGAAAACGTTCGCAAGACGGCAAACCGGCTGAAACAGGCGCTGGCAGGGTTGAAAGATCAATTCCCCGGCGTCGTGGAAGAGGTGCGCGGCGAAGGCCTGCTGATGGGGCTGCGACTGAAGCCGCCCGTCGCTGAAGCCGTAAAGCGCATTCTTGCGGAAAAGCTACTGGTGGTCGGCGCAGCAGAAAACGTCATTCGAATTCTGCCGCCATTGAACGTTAAGGATGCGGAGATTGCCGAAGGCGTCGAGCGTCTTGCGCGCGCATTTAAGACCGTGTCGCAGACTCAATCATAAACCGTCCCGGCGGACATTTAGGGGAGCAGGCCAGAGCGCCATGCCGAAAGCAAAAGCCATTCGCCATTTTCTCGATCTCAGCGAACTCGATGCCAAAACGCTGCGCACCATCATAGATGCGGCACACGCCATGAAGCGTGCCGGCAAGGCGGTGCCCGTAAAGCTTCGGCCGAAGGATGTTGGGAACAAGGTCCTGGCAATGATCTTCGAAAAGCCGTCGACGCGAACCCGTGTGTCGTTCGACGTCGCCATGCGCCAGGTCGGCGGCAGCACGATAACCTTGAACAACACGGATCTTCAGCTTGGGCGCGGCGAAAGCATCGCCGACACGGCGCGAGTCCTATCGCGCTACGTCGACGCCATCATGATCCGGGCAAATTCGCACAATACGCTGGTCCAGTTGGCCGAACACGCCACTGTGCCGGTCATCAACGGGCTCACCGACAAGACGCATCCGTGTCAGATCATGGCCGACATTCAAACATTCGAAGAAAATCTGGGTCCCATACAGGGCCGGACCGTGGCCTGGGTCGGCGACGGAAACAACGTGGCTGTCTCCTGGATGCAGGCGGCGGCTCGCTTTGGTTTCTCGCTGCGCGTCGCAACACCGGCCGAGCTTGTGCCGGAAAAGGAGTTCGTGGACTGGGTGAGGCGCGAGAAGGCCTCCATCATGATCACAACTGATCCCGCAAAAGCCGTACGTGACGCGGATTGCATTGTTACCGACACGTGGGTGTCCATGGGACAGACGGGCGAAAAGCGCAGAAAGCAGCTCCTGCGTCCGTTCGCGGTCAATGAGGCGTTGATGGCGAGGGCGGCGAAAGATGCCATTTTCATGCATTGCTTGCCGGCCTATCGCGGCAATGAAGTATCAGAAGCGGTGCTTGAAGGCCCGCAGTCCGTCGTCTTCGATGAAGCCGAAAACCGCCTCCACGCCCAAAAAGCTATTCTGGCCTGGTGTCTCGGAGCCGGCAAATGACAAGTTCCGACTCGGTCGGCAGCATCTTAGCCGCCGACACGGCTGACGATATTGTCCTGCCCTTCGAGACGGTGAAGTCGAATACCAAGGGCCGCGTCGTGCGGCTCGGCGCGGCCGTCGACAAAATCCTTGCGCGCCACGCCTATCCCGAACCGGTCAGCGAGGCACTCGCCCACGCGTCGGCGCTGGTGGCGATGTTGGGCGCACCCCTCAAGGAAGGCGCGCGCCTTTCGCTTCAAACCAAATCGGACGGGCCCCTTGGTTTTCTGTTCGTTGACTACGAAGCGCCGGGATGGCTGCGGGCAACCGCGAGCTTTGCCAAGGATCGCATAGAGGCTCTGCAAAGCGAAACCGCCAAGCCGGGCGAAGGCGTGCTGCTCGGCAATGGCCACCTGGCCCTGACATTGGACCCAGGCGGTGGAAAAGAGCGGACACAAGGCATCGTCGCCATCGACGGGATGAGCATTACAACAGCGGCACATGCCTACTTTCGCCAGTCGGAACAGCTGCCGACGTTTATCCGGCTCGCTGTCGCCCGCCAGCGCACGGCAGCGGGCGACGATTGGACGTGGCGGGCTGGCGGTTTGATCGTTCAGCATCCGGGCCGCAGTGTCGAAGCGGCCGAAGAGACCGGTGACGATGAAGAGCTTTTGGGAGAAGAAAGCGAGGATTGGCAGCGCGTGCGGCTTCTTGCGGCAACCGTCGAGGATCACGAGCTGATCGATCCGACGCTGCCCGCAGACCGGCTTCTGTACCGGCTGTTTCACGAAGAAGGCATTCGCGCCTTTCAGCCCAGACCCATCGGCGTCTACTGCCGCTGCTCACGCCAACGCGTCGCCGCGTTTCTTTCGAGCTTCAGCGCCGACGACCTCGCGGCCGTAAGCGAACCCGACGGAAGCCACACCGTGACGTGTGAATTCTGCGCCACCAAGTACCGGTTTGAGAAAGGCGAGATCGAAAACCCAAAGGACTGATACTGGGCTTACAACAATCGGTGTGGCGGGCGACCTGCATTCGCGCGGGACCGAGAATTCATCGTTGCATTCTTGAATGATCAGCGTAAAGTCAGCGTATTTATTTCTGTTTGTTAGTTGATTATTGGAGATTTGTGATGGGTGGAGATAACTCTTTTGGTTTTTTGAAGCCGACGCAGACAAACAAGACTTGCGGTTTGTTAGACTATGACTCTTTTCAGGTCATCAAGGGGTTCACTGGAGAATACATCCTAATTGTCGAGAAAAAAGATCCAGATCCACTAATAAACCCTCAGCTAATACCACTCATATACGTCGATAAACCCGACTACTGGGAAATTCAAGTTATCGGCTGCAGGATTGGAATTGTCCCTCCAACAACGTTGAACACATGGCCCTTGTCGTTGGGCTTGACCAATTTCATGGGCAAGAAGGGAATCGAATTGGTTGGCGCCACAAGAGCCGACAAATGGGATTTACCGTAGCAGAGGACGATCGCGGGCACGGCCGGCATACCGTCGTCACCGGAGCGTGCAAATTTCATCATTTGTATTAAGTGAGGCAAACTATGATGCGTTTATTTGTATTCGCTGCTTTTTTCGTGATTGGCGCAACACTGGCGGCTTCCAATGCAGCCGCGTTGTCATGCCCCGCGAATTCGACTGTGACTTGCCCGATGGTGTGTGGGGACGTATGCGTTGAGTGGGTGCCAGGACCAACGGATGTACCAATATGCGTCAAGACCCGATCTACATGTGTTCAGGACCCGACACGGTGTGTCTGCGGTTCCGGTGGCCTAAATTCTACGAAGTTGGATGACTTTCTAAAACGCAAACCTGATATTGACATCATAACGCGTCCGCCGCTGGATCTACGCGGCCTCCGAAACATGCAACTTTTCAGTGCTCCTCCTATGACCAAGAACTGACCGGCCGACCGTGCTGAGACAGCGCCAGGTGCCGCCAGAAAATCATCAGGGGCAATACATGCAAAAGTCGAAAACCTCAAAAATTCTTATCGTTCTACTTTTTTGCGCATTTGCTACTAAGAATGCATCGGCGGTTGAAAAATGTCCCCAACCCTCGATCAGATGCTGCCAGCAGGCATGCACCGAGGTCTGCGTCAAGCGAGCGTCAGGCGCCGGTTCTGAATGTGTGGAACATCAACAGCGCTGCTTCAAGGTCGGCCAATGTCAATGCATTATGATCATAGAACCGCGTGATCGGGAGGACGGCGATGATGGAACACGGTGTCCGGACGGCACGTCGGCCTTACAAGGTCTAGCGTCCGGCCTCCCCCCAGAACTCAACGACCTGAAGAAATTGAAATTCAAGTGGCAGGCCGATTGAAATCTGGTGCAGGTGAGAGGAGAAACCTCGAAAACAACAAGGGCCGCGACTGCGCCCCATAAAGTTCGCCCGCCCCCACGGAGCAAGCGAACGTAGTCAGCATTGCGTAAGCGATACAATGGTGCCGCCTGGGTGACTCGAACACCCGACCCCATCATTACGAATGATGTGCTCTACCGGCTGAGCTAAGGCGGCAATCCGGTGGGAGGGGCAGGGATAACGGCTGCGTCGCGTCAATGCAAGAGGATCGCGCCCCGGCGGATCTGTGCCGCTCAGGAAGACGCGCGATAGGGCTTCAAGGGAAGCGTGAGGTCATCGGTCTCCTCCTCTGCACCCGGGTCGTCAGGTGCGGGCGGAGCAACGAAGATCTTCGGCTCCCGATGGGACTTAAACGATTTGGTTGATTGCGTCTTTTCGCTCTTGCTTTTCTTGGCCGGCGTGCGGCTCGGCTTCTTTCTCACAGGCACTGCTTCCGCCTCGCTCGCAGCCGTCGCCGTGGCCGCTGCACCGGCCGGCGGCGCGACGTCGGTCTCGGCGGCAGATCGAGTCGCCGGAGCGGGCTCAGGCACCGGCGGTTCCGCCACCTCCACGTCAACTGCTTCCGCGTCGATTACAGGTTCATCGGCATGAGGAGCGGCGACGACGGCGGTCGATGCCGGCGAAGACTCCGCCAAAGCCACAGACGGACCCGCATCGCCAAGCGCGTCGAGTTCGTCGAGCCGGACAGCCAGCGATTGGATGTCGGCAGTATCGACATCCGCCTCTTCGACCGGGACCCGCCATTTGAAAGCGTCGAGAGCGCCGGTGACGGGCGAAATCGCCGACCAATCCTCGGCAACGACACCGTCGGCAGTCCAGGCGGGATCGCGCGGAGCGTTGACCGCACGTGCCAGCCATTCCCGGACACGGCCCTTGTCACCATGCTGTTCGCTTTCGATACGCGCCATAAGCGCGGCGACCCGCCGGGTCAGACGATCTTCGGCCAGCGGCGACAGCGCATGACGCGCCTCGCCATAGGCTTTGGCTTCAATCGCGGCTTTGGCGACCGCAATGCCGCTTTCTGGCGAGTGCGGGTTCAGCGCGGCGAGCTGCTTCACGCGGTCGAGACGGTCCCGCGGGCTATCGCCAATGCGCGCAAAGGCATAGGCGGTGGCCAGATCCGGGTGCGGAAATTTTGCCCACGTCTTTTGGATGACCTTGGCGGCCTTGGCCGTGCTGCCCCGCCCAGCATAGATGCGCCCGGCAATCGCAGCGGCCGGCGTTAAATCGGGAGCAAGGCCGTGTGCCTCCAAGGCGAGTGAGAGCGCCGTGTCCGGGTTCTGTTCCTCGAGTTCTTGCGCACGTGCCGTCAACAGAACCGCACGCCGGCGGTCCGCCGCATGTTTGTCGATCTGGCCATACTTGTGAGCGCTCGCCAGAGTTTCAAGCGCATCGCCCCATCGTCCTTGCTTGCACTGAAGATCGAACAAGGCCTCGGCCGGCCATGCCAGCTTGGGATTGAGGCGCAGAGCACGCTGGGCAAATTGCCCTTCGGCCTCGGGTTCCCCTTCCCGTTTCGCTTCGAGATAAAGACCGCGCAGACCGAGTTGCTCGGTGTCGGGCGATGATAGCATAGCCTCGAAGATGCGCCGCGCCGTGGCCCGGTCTCCGGAAAGCTGGGCAGCCTGAGCCCGAAGCAGATGCGTCAACGGCTCATTGGGTAGAGATTTTCGCGCTTGGATGGCGTAGCGCGTTGCATTGGCCTTGTCGCCTGCACCGACAGCAATCATACCCGAGGAAAGGGCGTCGAGCCCGCGCTTCTGACGCCGCCGCATCAAATAGTGACCGAACGTTGCCGGGCTGTTCCAGATCTGGCGCAACAGTGACCACGTGAATGCCACGGCAATGACGGCCACGGCAAAACCGACGACAGCCTGGAAGACCGTCGGTTCGGCCCGGTATCCCAGCCAGTCTACGGTAATCGTACCGGGATTGTCAGCCAGCCAGGAGAAGCCAATGGCGGCGGCAAGAACGCCAATGAAAAACAGGATAAGGCGTGTCATGCGGACTTGGACCTCAGTTCTGTAGCGAAGAAGGCGCAACAGGCGCCGCGTCATTGCCGGAAAGCGACGACTTCATTTGGGCCTCGACAGAGGCAATCGCGCGATTGACGGTATGCCGCGCTTCAACTTTGGCAAGCCAACCGCGGGCAGCGTTCGACGCGCCCGCAGGAATATCCTTGGCGACGATCAGCACCTCGTCCAGCTGGCCGGTTGTGAGTGCATCCTCCATCCGGCCGATAACGGCTTCCGCACTGGTGTCATCGGCTTCGTGTTGGACTTTGCGGACTTTGACAATCGACTTCGCGCTCGCGACGAAACGGTCAAGAAGACCTCCGTCCCGAGGCTGAGCGGCGGCATCGATGACGGCACGTATCACCGGTTTGAATTCCTTCTCCAGAGTTGCGAGCGAGGGAACGCCCGTGTCCTGGTGCTGGTCAAGCGCAGCGAGATCGAGGCGCTCTCCTGCTGTCTTCTTAACGTGTGCAAGTTCGCTGGCATAGGGTTTGCCACTATCGACGGCCCGTTTCAAATTAGCCAGTTCGAGGGCGATAACAACGCGCTCCGCGTTTGCCCGCCGCGCATCTTCTGTACGCGCTAGCGTCTCAAGGTTCCTCTCAAGCGATGTAAGCCTGTCGGAAAGGGGCGTCACAGCTGAGGCAACGTCACCCGGAAGTGCAACAGCGCCCCTCAAGGAATCGAGTCCGCTTGCCAGCGAAGCACCTTCTTCCTGGAGAACCTGCTGCACGCCACCGAGCCGGTTTATGCCCGCTTCGAGCGTTTCGATCTTTTGCGAGAGACGGGCCGCCTCCGATCGCAGATCAGCAACCTCGCGATCGATACGTTGCGTCCCCGTTCGGGCTGCTTCGCTCGCCTCAGCAATCGCCGTAATCCGCGGTTCCAGTTCTTCAGCCAGCTCCTTACGCGAGGCTGCGAGCTTGCTTTCGACGCTGCCCTCGAGATCGCTCATCTTTCCAGTAATGGCGGCAAGACCCTGAATTCCGCCCGCCTCCGGATCTGTGCCGGCAGCCGCTGCGATCGTAGCGAGTTGCTCTTCGAGTTTTGCAAGCCGATCGTCGACCACAGACGCCGGCGGCAGCGCATTGAGTTTTTCAGAGAGCGATGTAGCCTCTTGCTGAAGGTTCGCCTGCGCCTCTGTCAGGCCGCCAAGTGAGTTCGAAATCTCGTCAAGTTTGGCAAGGCGCTTTTCCGCGGCGGTAAGCTTCTCCTCGATCGCCTTGGTGTCCGCAGCGGGACCCGGAGACTGCTCCAGTGTCTCGACGCGCTGGTTCAAATCCGACAGAGCCGTTCGCGTTTCTTTGACCACAGTTGCACGGCCTTGCATCTGCGGAAGATAGTCGACGCCAAACAACACAGCCGCACCACCGGCGAGCCCGGCGGCGAGGTGCGTCCAAATCCCGCCGCTAGCAGGCGCGTGCGATTGAGATGACACTTTCTTCTTGTCAGAATGCTGTGACGCGGCCGTGGTTCGCGATCCCTCTGCCGCAGTCTTGCCGACTTTCGGTTTAGGCCCGGTATCTGTCTTGTCGGCCGAAGCGTCCGCGGTCGAAGCACTTGAAGCCTTTGTCTCTGTCTTGTTTGATTTTTCGGCTTTGACTTCGGTTGCTTTCAGATTGAGCGTGGCGTGGGGCCGCTTTTGGTCGGAACTTTCGGCCGGATGCGGCACGCCCTTTGTGCCTTCCTTCTTATCGGTCATGTGATTTCGAATGCTCCGTTGAGCGCAACAGCGGTGCGGAGCAACATGTCCGCCAGATGCGGCCTCCACTCTGCCGTTCGCAAAAAATCGATCGTACCGCCATCATCCCGGACGGGTGTTAAGCGGATTTTGCCGCCAACAGTGTGACGAGAGCAAGCATTTCTTCCAAATTGGGCGACTGGGCGGTCATAAGGTTAATCGGTGCCAGGCTCGAGACACAGCGGGCAACCTCGGAAGACAGACAGAGGAATGCCATCTTTCGGACCGGTTCCGCGACTCCGGCGTCCATCGAAAGTCGCGCAAAAACCTCCGCCGACTTTGGCGACATGAGCATAACGGCATCAAGCGTCCGCTCACGAAGTGCTGTGATGACATCGGGTGCGAAGGCCTGGGATTCAACGGTTCGGTAAAGGACCTCCACATGTACTGTGAAGCCCTTTTGCTCGAGAGCGCCCTTCATATCGAAGGCAAGCGACCGGCCCGCGAGATGCACAAGAGAGCCATCCTCCGGCCGTACGCAACCAGCAATGACACCGGCGAGCTCCCGGGCCGTACCGGGACCCACGACAACATTTTTAAAGCCGAATTCGCGCGCCATCTCCGCCGTTGCGGGTCCCACCGCATAAAGCGGAAGCGAAATTGCTTGCGAAAGCTGAGAGCCCGCTACAAGGGCCTTGAGCCCGTTCCGGCTGGTCGCGATGAGGCCTTGAACCCCGTTGAGATTAAGAGCCGCGTCGGTTTCAAACCCGATAGAAAACATCGGCGCCACCATGACCCGGTGACCAAGGCCTTCAAGCCGCTGCCGCAGCGTGTTCGAGTCCTCTAAGGGTCTGGTGACCAAAATGCGCATCAACCTGTCCGACCGATCAGAGAGGCGCCGCCGCGCGCGAGAACATCGGCCGCCGCAGAGTCTCCGAGCGCAGCCGCCTCACGCGGAGCACCGGATTGTGCCGCACTGAGTGATGCATGACCGTCGGGCGCCAAGATCAATCCACGGAAGTCGAGTTGATCGCCATGCAGTTCGGCGAGACCGGCGATGGGCGTTCTGCAGGATCCTTCAAGGTGGGCGAGAAATGCGCGTTCCGCGGTCACGCATACGGCCGTTGGCGGATTATCGAGCGGCGCAACCAGTTGTGCAATCGCGTCGTTATCGATGCGGATCTCAATCCCAATCGCGCCTTGAGCAACAGCCGGAAGCATGTGATCAGTTGGCATGGCCGCGGTGATGTGATCGGCAAGCCCCAGTCTCTTCAAACCCGCACACGCCAGAAACGTCGCGTCCGCAACACCATCCCCAAGCTTCTTGAGCCGCGTCTGAACATTCCCGCGAAAACCAACGACATTGAGGTCGGGCCGCAGCCGCTTGACTTGGGCTTGCCGGCGTAGCGAGGAGGTCCCAACAGTGGCCCCCCGCGGGAGTCCGTCCAGCGTGGAATATTTCGCGCTGACAAAAGCATCGCGAACGTCCTCGCGCGGCAGCATCGCTCCGATGGTCAGACCGTCCGGCAGTTGGGTCTGCATGTCTTTCATCGAGTGTACGGCCAGGTCAATGCGGTCCGCGGCAAGGGCCTCCTCAATCTCTTTCGTAAAAAGGCCCTTTCCGCCCACATCGGCCAAGGGCCGGTCCAGGATCTGATCACCTGTCGTCTTGATAATCTCAATGGAAAAGCTGCTCTCTGGCAGGCCATGTGCAGCCATCAAACGCCCGCGCACCTCGTGCGCCTGAGCAAGGGCCAGGGCCGAGCCCCGCGTTCCGATACGAATGGTCTTATCTTGCAAGTGTTTCTCGCGAGGTGTTAGGCCAAGCACCATTCATGCCCTCCCGGCACACGAAAGGCAAATATCGGAAATGGCCGCGCCATCGGCACCGCACCGTCCAAACGCGACAGGAAAACCCGTTCTCGTGCTCGGTATCGAATCGAGCTGCGACGAAACCGCTGCGGGCGTGGTGCTGCGCGAGCCGGACGGGCATGGCCGGATCCTTGCCAATGTGGTGCGGTCCCAGTGGGAAGAGCATCGAGCCTATGGCGGTATTGTGCCCGAAATTGCTGCGCGCGCACATGTCGAGTGCCTGGATCAAATTATTGCGACCGCACTTAGCGAAGCACAAGTCATATTGTCTCAGCTCGATGCCATTGCCGCGACGGCCGGTCCCGGCCTCAACGGCGGTCTCGTCGTCGGATTGGTGACGGCCAAAGCTATCGCGCTCGCCAACAGCAAACCGTTCGTCGCCGTCAACCACTTGGAGGCGCACGCGCTCACCGTCGGACTCACCGAAGGATTGCGGCCGCCCTATCTTCTGCTCCTCATTTCCGGCGGACATACGCAGACTCTGCTCGTGCGTGGCACGGGTCAATATGCGCGTTTGGGGACAACAATCGATGACGCCTTGGGCGAAGCATTCGACAAAACAGCAAAGCTCTTGGGGCTGGGACTTCCAGGCGGACCCGCGGTCGAAAAGGCAGCACGCTCGGGTGACGCGTCGCGTTTCGATCTGCCGCGGCCGATGCGGGGGCGCGAAGAGCCGCATTTCTCTTTCGCCGGACTGAAAACAGCCCTACGTCACTGCGCCGTGGAACTGCAGCCGTTAAGCGACCAAGATATCTCGGATCTATGTGCTGCCTTCGAGCAAGCGGTCTCGGACTGCGTTGCCGACCGCGTAGAACGAGCGATGAATACGGCGAATGGTGTATTTGAAGACGGGAGTGGGCGGCACCTCGTGGTTGCTGGCGGCGTCGCGTCCAACGTCGCGCTACGCGCGCGGTTGCAGCAGTTGGCCGAAGAACGCGGCTACAGCGTGCACGTGCCGCCGGCGGCACTTTGCACCGATAACGGCGCCATGATTGCCTGGGCCGCCGCCGAGCGATTGATCCTGGGTTTGACCGACCCTCTCGATATCGCGGCCCATCCCCGCTGGCCGCTTGACGCCGATGCCACACCGGCCGCTGGTGCCGGTGTCAAGGCGTGATCTCATCATCACCCCATGATAGATTGGAATGATAAAGACGAGAGGGGGCAGGCGTGAACATTGACAGCGTCGGGGTAATCGGCGGTGGAGCTTGGGGAACGGCTCTTGCTCAGACGCTCTGTTCGGCGGGGCGCAAAGTACGACTTTGGGCACGCGAACCCCAAACAGTCGAAGACATCAATACCCGCCGCGTCAACCGCACCTTTCTGCCAGGCGTTCCGCTCTCTGCCGAATTGCAGGCTACGTCTGAGTTGACCGAAGTCGCGGCATGCGACTGCATCTTAATGGTGGCACCGGCCCAGCATGTCCGTGAAATATCCCGCGAGATTGCATCCCGCATAAAGGAAGAGCAGCCGTTCGTTATCTGCGCCAAGGGCATTGAGCGTCAAACCGGAAAATTGATGGGTGAGGTTTTAGCCGAGACGATCCCGCAGGCTGGACTGGCCGTACTGTCGGGCCCGAGCTTTGCCTCCGAGGTCGCGCGCGGACTACCAGCGGCTCTTACCCTTGCCTGTCAAAAGGAAGAGTTGGGACGGTTGCTCGCGCAAAAGCTGGGTCACACCCACTTTCGGCTCTACTGGTCAAGCGACGTCATCGGCGCGGAAATCGGCGGTGCCGTCAAGAACGTGTTGGCGATCGCCGCCGGAATCGTCGACGGAAAGGGATTGGGGACCAATGCTCATGCAGCGCTCGTCACCCGTGGATTCGCCGAACTGCGCCGCTTAGGAGAAGCGATGGGAGCCCGGCCCGAAACCCTTATCGGTTTGTCAGGACTAGGCGATCTGATTCTCACCTGCGGCAGCACCCAATCGCGCAACATGAGCCTCGGACGCGCCTTGGGCGAAGGAAAAAGCCTGGAGGAGGTGCTCGGCCAGCGCGTTGCGGTAACCGAGGGTGTGTTCACAGCCGCCGCCGTGGTGCGGCTGGCAAGCGAAAAAGGCATCGAGATGCCCATCGCCGAAGCGGTACACACCATCCTCGACGGCAAGCTGTCCGTCGACGACGCAATCTCTGGCTTGGTGCAACGTCCGTTCAAGGCTGAGGATTAGGGTTCCTCGCCACAGAGATGCTGCTCGTCCTAGCGCGCGAGCCCCACCATGCGCCGGATATCCTGCGATGTCTTACCGGCTGCGCGCAGACTGCAGAGCGACATGCTGTTGTTGCTCTTGGAAAGTTTCTGTCCGTCATCATCGAGCAGCAGTGGATGATGATGGTAGAGCGGCTCGGTCGCGTCGAGCAGGACCTGCAAGAGCCGGTGCAGATCCGTGGCCGCATAAAGGTCACGCCCGCGGGTCACATGCGTGATCCCCTGGCGGGCATCATCCACGACGACCGCGAGGTGATAGCTGGCCGGAACATCCTTGCGCAGGATCACCGCGTCGCCCCACTGTTCGGGACGCGCCGCGATAATCTCGCGCGATAAGCCATCGGCGCTGAGTTCCGTAAAGGTGAGCGGCTGGCCACCAAGCAGCGTGTTGGCGGCAGCCAGCGCAGCATCCATGTCGAGCCGCATGGCAAACGGTTCACCGCGCGCTTTACGGTCTTCGATGTTCTGCGGTGAAAGTGTCTTGTGTAGACCGGGATAAAGCGGAGCACCGTCAGGATCGCGCGACACGTTCGGATCAGATGAGGCCGCCGCGATCTCTGCGCGGCTCGCAAAACACGGATAAAGGAGGCCCATGTCCTCCAATCGTCGTGAAGCCGCTTTGTAGTCCTCAAAGTGCTGAGATTGACGCAAGACAGGCTCTTCCCAATCGAGACCCAGCCACGTCAAATCCTCAAGAATGCCATCAACAAACGCTTCGCGGCAGCGCGTAACATCGATATCTTCGATGCGGAGAAGAAAGCGGCCACCCGCCGCCCGCGCCATGTCAAAGCTGACGAGTGCGGAAAGAGCATGTCCGATGTGCAGCGCGCCGTTCGGGCTTGGCGCAAAACGGAAGACCGGTGTGAAGTCAGATTGCGTCACGCGTTATCCAGCAGGTCGTTTGGAACGGCGACGCTAACAGACGACAAAGAGCGCTTCCATCCGTCAATCACAGCGCCCGGTCCGGCCTGCACCAGGCGAATACGTCGGTGCGATGGCCTCAACGACGCGGTCCCAGTACCGGCGCTCGTTGACCGGATAGTAGAGCGCCCAGCTGTTAATCAACCGGCCACCGCAGGTGAAGCTCACCTTCTCATAGAAATGAACCTTGCCTTGCGTACCGGATATGATGAACCATTTCCGCTTCCGAGGAGCAAAGTCGATATCGGCGCCCGGATAGTTTTCCGTAAGCAACTGCCGGCGATACTCGTCCAGTGTGGTCGCGCTGTCGTTCTCGAATGTGCCGACAATAAGCTTCGACTTGCCATCCCGCGAAACGATCACGCGGCCTTCCTCACTGCGCCTGCCGCCATCTTTGGAAAACACATTGCCGGGATAGGCAATCCGAAAGCCGTACCGTTCGTTCGTAATTTTTTCCCAGTTCGTAAAGCGCTTTTTCCGGGCTTCAACGCTGTCGCAGGGCGCCAGGATTGCCAATATCGCCAATCCGGCGGCCACTGATAGTCCACTCCGTACCATTGTGTGTCCCTCGCCGAATAAAATGATGCCGCTTTCCAAGAGACGTGCAGGATCTTACTCTTGATGCCGGCGCCTGCAAAGCCAGAAGGCGCCAAAACTGGACAGCGCTCAACAGAAACACCATCCACGAAGAGTATAGGTTGGCAAGGCGTGAGGACGATGCGCGTTATCGTGAGCGAGTGGGACATTCGAAAAGGGACGAAGGCGCTGCGGCGCGCCTGCCCGCATATGCGCCGCCTTCACGAGACCGTGGGTGAACCGCCGCTGAGACGCAACGAGCCAGGCTTCAAAGGTCTGGCGAAAATTATCGTCGCGCAGCAGGTGTCGGCGAAAAGCGCCGAGGCCATTTGGCGGCGAACAGCGTGCACTGTGAAGCCGTTTCGCCCTGCCGTTGTCCTGACAAAGACAAACCGTGAGCTGAAAGCGGCCGGGCTGTCGGCGCCAAAAATCCGTACCCTTGTCGCTCTGTCGGAGGCGATCTCCGGCAAGAGATTGTCACTCAGAAGATTGGAGCACGCAACGGAAGACGAGGTACGGGCCCGACTGACGGCGATCCACGGCATCGGTCCATGGACCGCAAACATCTACACGCTCTTTTGTCTGGGGCGTGCCGATGCTTGGGCGGCAGGCGATCTCGCTTTGCGGTCGGCCGTACAGTCCGTACTGGACCTCAAAGACCGGCCCGGTGCGGATGCGCTCGAAGAGATTGCCGAACGTTGGCGGCCGTGGCGCGGCGTGGCGGCCCGGCTCTTGTGGGCCTGGTATGCCCACCCGGCTTACAAGGTCCCCAAAACCTCCGCACGGGGCGGTTGAACCTTGATACCCCTTTATATCGGGTGGGAAAGACCTATATCGCAGAGGGTGGCAAGAGCCGGTGCCAGCCGGGCCGGTTCGCGCCGTGGTAACAACAACTCCAGTTTGACGGCGCTCAATTCCGTGCCTTCTTGAGGGCGGCAGGGGCGTGCTGAGGAGGAACGACGTATGAATTTTGAGCGCTACACCGACCGCGCAAAGGGCTTCGTGCAATCGGCCCAAAGCTTGGCGCTCCGCGAAGGACACCAGCAGTTCACCCCCGAGCATCTTCTAAGAGTGCTCCTCGACGACGAGGAGGGCTTAGCGGCTGGCTTGATCGACCAGTCCGGCGGACGCGCGCGCGACGCCTTGACAGCCGTCGAAACCGAACTTGCCCGGCGGCCAAAAGTATCAGGCGGGGGTAGCGGTCAGCTTTATCTGGCGCCTGAATTGGCCCGCATCTTCGATCAGGCGGAAAAGGTGGCTGACAAGGCCGGCGACAAATTCGTCACTGCCGAGCGGCTCCTGTTGGCGCTCGCCCTGGAAAAGGGCACGGCAGCCGGACGCATTTTGGCCGAAGCCGGAGTGACCGCCCAAGGCCTTAACACGGCCATCAATGATATTCGCAAAGGCCACACCGCCGATAGCGCATCGGCCGAGCAGGCCTACGACGCGTTGAAACGCTACGCACGCGATCTCACGGAAGTCGCAGCGACCGGCAAACTCGATCCCGTCATCGGCCGGGATGAAGAGATCCGGCGCGCCATCCAGGTTCTGTCACGCCGGACCAAGAACAACCCAGTGCTGATCGGCGAGCCCGGCGTCGGCAAGACCGCCATTGCGGAAGGCCTAGCCTTGCGAATCGTCAAGGGTGACGTTCCCGAAAGCCTGAAGGATAAGAAACTTCTTGCGCTCGACATGGGCGCACTCATTGCAGGCGCCAAGTATCGCGGCGAATTCGAGGAACGCTTGAAAAGCGTGCTGCAAGAAGTCGAGGCCGAAAACGGCGGCATAATTCTATTCATTGACGAGCTGCACACGATCGTCGGCGCCGGCAAGTCCGAGGGCGCGATGGATGCCGGCAACCTCTTGAAGCCGGCGTTAGCGCGCGGCGAACTGCATTGCGTCGGCGCAACCACGCTCGACGAATATCGCAAAAACATCGAAAAGGATGCCGCGCTGGCGCGCCGCTTTCAGCCCGTATTCGTCAATGAACCGACGGTCGAGGACACGATCTCGATCTTGCGCGGCCTGAAAGAGAAGTACGAGCTGCATCATGGCGTGCGCATCACCGACAGCGCACTCGTCGCAGCGGCAACACTCTCCAACCGCTACATCACCGATCGGTTCTTGCCCGACAAGGCGATCGACCTCGTCGATGAGGCCTCATCGCGCCTGAGGATGCAGGTGGACTCCAAGCCCGAGGAATTGGACGCCATCGATCGTGATCTGATGCAAATGATGATCGAGCGTGAAGCCTTGAAAAAGGAAACCGACACCGCTTCGAAGGACCGGCTAGAGAAGCTCGAGAAATCGATCGCCGATCTCGAGGAAAAATCGAAATCGCTGACGGCGCGCTGGCAGGCTGAGAAGCAGAAGCTCGGTTCGGCGCAGAAAATCAAAGAGCAACTCGATAGCGCGCGTATCGATCTCGAAAAGGCGTTACGCGAAGGCGATTACACGCGCGCCGGTGAACTGCAGCACGTCGCGATCAAGGATCTTGAGGCGCAGCTTTCCGCAATTGAGAGCGAAGAAAGCCAGGGTGCCATGGTGGAGGAAGAGGTCACACCGGATCAGGTCGCGGGCGTCGTCTCGCGTTGGACGGGCGTGCCCGTCGACAAGATGCTCGAAGGCGAGCGCGAAAAACTGCTCAAGATGGAGGACGCGTTAGCGAAGCGTGTCGTGGGCCAGTCGGAAGCGGTCACCGCCGTTTCAACAGCCGTGCGCCGTGCGCGCGCCGGCCTGCAGGACCCGAACCGCCCGATCGGATCGTTCATGTTTCTAGGCCCGACCGGCGTCGGTAAGACCGAGCTGACCAAGGCCTTAGCAGCCTTTCTGTTCGATGATGACACGGCGATGATCCGCATCGACATGAGCGAGTTCATGGAAAAACATTCCGTGGCCCGCCTCATCGGGGCGCCTCCGGGCTACGTCGGCTACGAGGAAGGTGGAACGCTCACCGAAGCCGTGCGCCGAAGGCCCTATCAGGTCGTGCTGTTCGACGAGATCGAAAAGGCGCACCAGGACGTATTCAACGTGCTTCTGCAAGTGCTGGACGACGGGCGTCTGACGGACGGCCAGGGCCGTACGGTCGACTTCAAGAACACGCTCATCGTGCTCACGTCGAACATCGGTTCGGAATTCCTCGTCAACCAGAAAGAAGGCGAAGACACCGACGCCGTGCGCGAGTTCGTTATGGCCGAAGTGAAGACGAAATTCCGCCCCGAGTTCCTAAACCGGCTGGACGATATCATTCTCTTCCACCGTCTCCGGCGCGAACAAATGGGACAGATCGTCGATATTCAGATGGCTCGCCTTGGAAAGCTCCTGGCCGATCGGAAGATCACCATCGAGCTCGATGATGCAGCGCGCACCTGGCTCGCCAATCGCGGTTACGATCCGGCTTACGGGGCACGCCCCCTGAAGCGCGTCATCCAAAAGCACGTGCAGGATCCGCTCGCCGAACAGATCTTGGCCGGCGGTGTCAAGGACGGCGATCATGTCAACGTCTCGGTGCGCGACGGTGATCTCACCATCAATGGATGGCCCGTCAAAGCCGCGGCCTAGAGCCTGATCGTTCGAGATTGAAGCGCACGCGCTTCAATCGAGAGCGTGAATCAGACTCTCGAACAACAGCATCGAGCGCGCGAACAGAACGCCAATCGCTTCCAGCTTAGGCGAACGCGCTCTGTGTTTGGCCCCACTTAGGAAAAGCGCCGTCCACGTCCGGCACCTGGCTGGACGCGGCGCCCTATTTCATCGTCACGGAAACAGGCGCGCGGGAGCGAAGTTCGTCAATGCGCGTGCGCTCGGCTTGAAATTCAGCCAGATCCTTGCCCTTAAGCTGCCGCTCGTTCGGCACCTTGATCGATAGTGGGTTCACGAACTGTTTATTGACCAGCACTTCATAATGAAGGTGCGGACCGGAGGAAAGTCCGGTGGAGCCCACATAACCGATCGTCTGACCCTGCCTGACCTTGACACCCGCTGCCACACCGGGAGCCAGGCGAGTCATGTGACCGTACGCGGTCTGATAACCGTTGGCATGACGAATTCGGATGTAGTTGCCGTACCGGCCCTTTCGTCCTGCCTCCTCGATTGTCCCTTTGCCGGCAGCTAAGATCGGCGTGCCGCGCTTGGCGGCCCAGTCGACGCCGGTGTGCATCTTGCGCACGTTAAGCACGGGATGAAAGCGCACGCCGAAGCCTGAGGTCAGGCGTACGTCATCCGCACGAACTGGCCGGCGCATGAGAAACTTGCGCGAGTTATTGCCGTTCTCATCGTAGAAATCGACCGACCCATCGGCCGCCCGAAATCGATAGAAGCGGCGCGTCTCACCGGCCGACGTAACGCCGGTATAGAGAAGGTCGCCAGGCTCTCCCTCAAGCGCCGCCTCGTCCTTGAGGTCAAAGAACAACTCGACGGAATCTCCCGGCCGTACCCGTCGCCGGAAGTCCGTGTCAGTCGCGTTGATGCGCAGGACCTGAAGAATTGTTTCGGGCGGCACCTGTTGCACGAGAGAGGCGGCATAGATGCTGGAATAGACGTTCGATGGCTGCTCAGAGTCGCTTTCGGCAAGCGCGCGAAGCAGCGCCGCTTGTTCGCCGACCGGCTCTTTGCTTGCCGAGTATTCGCCCGAAGCGTCGCGCGCGACCGTCAACTTGTGAGCATGGCCCGCATCAAAAACGCTGAGGCGCACGGGCTCAAGCTTATTTTGCTTTGTAACGGAAGGGGCAAGACCGATCTGCACTTCGTGTCCGGGTTTCAGCTCGCCTTCCGGAAAGATCGGACGCGCAGCCTCCAGCATCGCTTTGACCAGCCAATCTTCCGCGCCGGCAGCGGCGAGGATCTTGGCAAGTGTATCCCCTTTGGTCACGGTTCTTTGAAACCGTTGCAGTCCCTCGAAGTCGTCAATTTCAAACGCGTCGGAGTCGCTTTCGGGCTTTGCAAGTACAGTCGTATTCGGTGGTGGCCCGGTATCGCTGTCGCTGCTTTCGCGGTCTCGTCCCTGCGCCCCGTCGCCCACTGGCGAGTCCCCCATGTAGGCCGCGGCCGCAGCT
>CBDCUQ010000003.1:0-1105000 GCA_965222835.1 Hyphomicrobium sp. | reverse complement strand
AAGTAGGTGCATCGAAATATCTCCTTGAACCACCGCCTGCTTTCATCGATCGGCTACAAACCGCGGACACCGGAGGTGTTCATACCAGCGTGCGCTGCATGGCATGCGCCGCGGACTTCGCACCTTCCGCCGCCCACGCAGCATATAGCAGAAAGTGTCCCAATAAACTAACATCCCGAGTGGCCGTTCAACTAGGATGTCAACGGCCCACATTAAGTACACGTCAGGAGATAGCTGGCATCAAACTGGTTCCAGAGTTGCTGAGACGGCCGGCGTACCGGGCCTACCGTTACCCGTCACTCGAGGTGTTGCACCGTTGGCGCCGTTCCCATTATCCCTGCCAAGAGTCCCATCGAAAGTTGAAATAAAATCTGTTTTCGCCGCTTCATCTTGCATAGTTCAAGTGCTTGACCTCTTTGTCTTTCAACGGGAACGTGCTGTACGATTGTCGTGTTGAGGGAGCAAACATCCCGCAGCCATAGATTTTGGCATCAATACCGCACGCGCTTTTGCAGCGACTTCGACCGCACCTCCTTCATTTGTCACCTCGTGCTCAATGCAAAGCTTTTCCGAGCGACGCGGGAAAGTCCCAGCCGGTCATAAAACCTATGCGCGCGCCTGCTGCTGCCGACCCTTACCAATCTCAAGAAACTCACGTCCTTGGCACCGCCCTTTGACGCCCTCTGGAATCAGGGGGCCAATGCGGTCATGAGTTATCTGCACCAGCCACCTCAGCCTTTACCGGCGCCGGCAACCGCCCTTTCGGGGGATGTGCCAACCGCTAAGGGTGAGTTCCGGGATCTGACGACCGGGGAGACAAAGGAAATGTCGCCGGAAGCTGCGCAAGCATTCTTCAAGGTGCTGCTTGAACAGCTGTCCAAGGATAGAGCCGGTACGGCCCCGCAACAGGACCAGAATAAGAAACAGCCAATTTTGCAGCGGAACAACGGCAATGACACTTCAAAACGGCTCATGAGATTTCGATCAAAGGCCGCTCTTGTTGTCTGCACCCTTCTTCCGTTTCATGCTGCGACATATTGTTGTGTCGATCGCGCAACGATCGAGAAGAAACAGAGTCATGTCTTTGACTTGGGCCTTCGAAAAACGGGCGTTTGTTGTTCGCAAACTTTGATTTGGAATAACTAAAAAACATAGCAATTGACTTGGCTCAGTCAGTCATCTTGTTTCTCTCCGCGCACCGCACTCTTGGGCGCTCCCATGACAAGTGGGGCCTGATACCGAGACCTTGAATCTCGACCATTGGGGGGAACAATGCCTGTTACGATGACCGGCAGCCGGCCGGCTTTGAGATCAATTTCCGTCGCAATCTTCACCGTACTCGCCGCCAGTATAATATCAGGACCTTCATGGTCTCAGGACGCAGATCCGGCCGAAGCAGGCGAAGCGGAAAACCCCGGCGAGACGCCCGGCACGACTCCCGCCACGGCAGATGACACCGCCGATCTTCCCGAAGTCGACGTGACGACTCCTTTCGAGTCAACGACGCCCGCAAAACCAAAGAAAGCCGCCGCACAGGCCTCGAGCCCGGCTGCCACGACGGTGAGTCCGTCAGTCGTGTCGGCGGCGCCGGAGCCGTCAGACGGAGAGGGTTCAGGCGGGGATGTGGCCGCTCGCGAACCGGCCGAGGGCGAGCCTGGAACAGGAACCACCGGAATTGATGGGTATATCGCGCGCGGAACCTCTACGGCCACGAAGACAAACACGCCACTGAAAGACATTCCGCAGTCGATTTCCGTCGTCACCGCTGAAGAGGCCGCGGATCGAGGCAGCGAAGGCCTTGGCGAAGCTCTTCAATACGTCCCAGGTGTGACCGTTGCTCAGGGTGAGGGTCACAGAGACCAAATCTCAATACGCGGTCAGGTGACCACGGCCGATTTCTTTGTCGACGGAGTGCGTGACGACATCCAATACTATCGCGATCTCTATAACGTGCAGGCCGTCGAAATCCTGAAAGGTGCGTCAGCAATGACTTTCGGCCGCGGCGGCGGCGGCGGTATCGTCAATCGCGTGACCAAAAAGGCCGACGGCACACGCGTCCGGGAGGCGACCTTCAATACCGGGATGTACGACCGCAAGCGGGTCACACTGGATGTGGGTGACAAGCTCACAGAATCCTCGGCCTTTAGGCTGAATGCAATGTATGAAGACTCGGAGAACTTCCGCGACTTCTTTGAGCTCGAGCGCTACGGCATCAATCCAAAGGTCGCGTTTGGGTTGGGTGAGCGCACATTGGTCAGCTTGTCCTACGAATATTTCAACGACGACCGGACCGTCGATCGTGGTGTGCCGTCCTTCAATGGGCGGCCGTCTCGCGGGCCAATCGAAACCTTCTTTGGCAATCCAGACGTGAGTTTTGCCAATTTCGAATCGCACGTTCTAACCGCGACAATCGATCACCAAACAGGTTTTGGTCTGAATATTCGTAACCACACCTCTTATGCAGACTACGATAAACTCTACCAGAACATCTTCGCAACCAGCGAAGTAACAGGCGGAACGCTGACCATCGGCGGTTATCAGGACGGGACAGACCGACAGAGCATCTTCAATCAGACAGATCTGTCCTACATCTACGACTTAGGCGGAGGCATTCGGCACACGCTTGCAGCCGGCGCCGAATTCAGCCGGCAGGAAACGGACAATTTCCGCAATGAGCCCCGCTTCTTCGATGCCGCAGTCGGGCCAACGTCCCTCGTCGTACCCTTCGCCTCGCCGACAAGCTTCGCGCCCGTATTCTTCTCGCGGCCAACACGAAACCGCGCAACAGAGGTCGACGTCTCTAGCGGTTATATCCAGGATCAACTCGAGATCTCCAAATATCTAGAGATTATTGGCGGTCTCAGATTTGACCGGTTCGATATTGCATTCCGCAACGGCCTAACCGGAGAAACTCTGTCCCGCGTGGATGAGGTCTGGTCGCACAGGGTGGGTGCCGTCATCAAGCCTCTGCCGGAACTGTCACTCTACGTCAGCACGGCTAACTCGTTTCTCCCGGGCGCAGGCGATCAGTTCAACAATCTGTCTCTCGTAAACGGGCGGACACTGGCGCCGGAGGAATTCAAGAACCGTGAGATCGGATTCAAGTGGGAGGCCGCGCCGAGGCTGTTCCTCACAGCCGCCGTTTACACGCTCGATCGCTCCAATCAA
Organism: Hyphomicrobium sp.; assembly: GCA_965222835.1. GTDB lineage: Bacteria > Pseudomonadota > Alphaproteobacteria > Rhizobiales > Hyphomicrobiaceae > CBDCUQ01. Next base: position 1,101,832 of record CBDCUQ010000003.1, on the reverse strand, counting down.
ATTATCACTTCGGGTCCGTTCACTGGTCAGCAGGTCGGATTGACCACAACCGACGGCGGAGAGTTAGCGCTGACCGGTTACGTAACGGATGACTGGCAGATCTCCGCTGCTTGGGGTCGCCAGTTCGCAGAAGTTATCCAAGGCAACGACACCCGTGTCGGGAACACCGTGCCGTTCGTTCCAGAAGACGTCATCTCCATTTGGAACAAGTACCGCTTCACCAGCTTCCTGTCGGCCGGCGTCGGCGTCATTCACCAGACAAGCTCCTTTGCGTCCCTGGATAATACGGTCGAATTACCAAGCTTCACGCGGGTTGACGCCGCCGTTTACCTCGATCTCGGTGAGAACTGGGATGCGCAGGTAAACATTGAGAACCTGCTTGACGAGGACTACTTCGCCTCAGCCCACAACAACAACAACATTTCTCCGGGAGCGCCGCTCTCCGCATACGTGACAGTGAGGGCTAAGTACTGATTGTTTATTCTATATCTTGCCCCCGAGATGACGGAGTGAGAACGGAGTTCGACATTGCAAAAGGCGGCCCCAATGCTCGTTGAGGGCCGCCTTTTGTGTGCAATTTGCAACTCCTGGGGAAAAAACCGTTCGACCCGCATCCGCATCTTGCAAACATCAAGCATGATAGCTGGGAACGCGACCAGTAATAGGCGACTTCCCATCGGGAGAAACCAATGTCTGAAATGCACGTGAGAGGATTTCTCGCCCGCGGCCTCCGCGCTCTGGGTGTGGTGGGATCAATTATTTCGCTTACCGTGACCGCGCATGCGGGCAGTGGTGCGAACTTCATCACTTACAACCACCATACGGCGCATCAGGGTGAAACCGAGATCGAGCTGCTGACCGACGTGTCGGAAGGGGCGGGAAGCGAATACTTTGCTCAGCTTATCGAGGTTGAATACGGCGTCACCGACCGCTGGACCACGGCCGTCTACTTCGAAGGGGTTAAGAATGAGGATGAAGACTACGAGTTCGGCGGTTGGCGCTTCGAGAACCGGTACCGGCTCTTCGAATATGGTGCGGTCCCCCTCAACCCCGTCCTCTACATCGAGTACGAACAACTGGAACCCGAACATCGCTACATCCGCGCCGTAAAGGGCCGCGTGGAAGAGGAAGAAGAAGGCGAAGAGGAGGAAGAGGGCACAGAGTACGAACTGGAGCTCAAGCTGCTGCTCGGCGAAGACATCACAGATCGGCTCGACGTCGCCTTCAACTGGATCAGCGAAGTCAATCTCGACAACGGAAAATGGGAGCACGGTTACGCCATGGGGCTCAATTATGAGCTCTGGGAAACCGAACACGCGACGGGCAGGGCTCTGAAGGAAGTGAAACTCGGGCTTGAACTGTTCGGAGGCCTCGGCGACGACCAGGAAGGACTAACCCTCGATCCAGATGAGACGGAGCAATACGCCGGCGTCAACCTCAAGGGCGAATTCGCCAACGGTCTTGAAATCGGCATCGGCGGCGCCTTCGGCCTCACAGATCACAGCGAGGATGCCATTCTGCGCACAATGATTGGGTACGAATTCGAGTGAACGACTGGTCAGAGGTCACATGACCCTTAGCCAGACGCAGACAATGCGGACATCATTGTCGGACACGGCGGTCGTGCACTAGATGCAACGGCCGCCGTCGACCTCGATGGCAATACCCGTCAGAAACTCAGACGCGGGATCGGCCAGGAAGAGGGCCGCATTCGCAATATCCGACGGCTTGGAAAAGCGTCCAAGCGGGATACCGGCAGCAAACTTGGCCCGGTTCTCAGGCGTGTCAGGAAGCCCCATGAACTGCTCGATCATGCCGGTTTCGCCGATGACGGGATTGATGGCATTGACGCGGATATTCTTTGAAGCGAGCTCCGCTGCCATCGACTTCGTTAGTATAAGAGCCGCACCTTTTGATCCATTGTACCAGGTGAGCCCCGGTCGCGGACGCAGGCCAGCCGTCGATGCGGTATTGATGATTGATCCACCACCCCGCTTCTCAAGCTCCGGAACCGCCGCCAGCGTCGTCAAGAATATGGATTTCACATTGACCGCATAAATCCGGTCAAATTCGTCCTCCGTCACCGTCATGAGCGACTGGTTCTTATGAGTGACACCGGCATTGTTGACCAGAATATCAACACCGCCGAACGTCTTGACGCAAGCCGCGACCATGCCATCGACGTCGGATTTCCGTGATACGTCGCACGTGAAGGGGACGCCCGCCGTACCAAGTGCGCTGGCAACCGAGGCGGCGCCCTGCGTGTTAACGTCCGCGACCATCACCTGCGCGCCTTCACGCGCGAAGGCTTCGGCGATGCCACGTCCAAATCCCGAGGCGGCACCGGTGACGATTGCAATCTTGTCTTTGAGGCGCATGAGAGGTCCTCGCGCGTGCCGAGTTCAGGTCGCCTTTCGGGACTTCGGAGTCTTGACGCGCTCCAACGCTGCCTTCCGGTAGGGGCTTGCGGGATACGTGCCAAGCAACTTCAGCTCACTAGAGAAGAACGAAAGTTCTTCAAGCGCCAATCGCACCGGCCGATCCCGCGGATGACCCTCGATATCGGCATAGAACATCGTCGCGTTGAACGTACCCTCCGTCTGATAACTTTCAAGCTTCGTCATGTTGACGCTGTTTGTCGCAAATCCGCCAAGTGCCTTGTACAGCGCAGCCGGCACATTCCGCACGCGAAAGATAAACGTGGTCACGACCGAACCATTGTTTACTTCGGCATCCTCCGGATCTTTCCCGAGAACGACGAAGCGCGTCGTGTTGTGCATCTCATCCTCGACGTCCTCGGAAAGTATCTCAAGGCCGTAGAGTTCCGCCGCCAATCGCGGAGCCAGTGCGGCTTTTGTGGGATCCGCCCATTCTGCAACCTTGCGAGCCGCGCCCGCTGTATCTCCGGCTACATGCGACGCGACCCCAAGCTTGCGTAGAATCTTCCGGCATTGTCCGAGCGCATGGACGTGGCTGTAGACGTCTTTAACGCCGGTAATCTTCGCGCCCTTCGGCGCCATAAGCTGGAAATGAATTGGCAGAAAGTACTCGCCGACGATGAAGAGATCGGCCATCGGCAGGAGGTGGTGGATGTCCGCAACGCGGCCCGCCAGCGAGTTCTCAATGGGGATCATCGCATAGTGGGCCTCACCCGACTTAACGGCGGTGAGAGCATCCTCGAACGTCGCGCAGGCAACCGGTTCGTGATCGGAGTGGGATTCGCGGCACGCCAAATGCGAGTTGGCGCCCGGTTCACCCTGATAGGCAATGAGTTTCGCTTTTTGGGGCTTTGTCGCCCGCGACGCGGTTTTTGATTTGGCAGGCGCTTTCGGCATGCTTTTGATTTTCAAGGTGTTGGAATGAGCCGCCGGGCCCGCTCAAGATCGGTCGGAGTATCGACACCGAGCGGAACCGTGTCAACGATGCTGACATCTATTCGCATATCGCTTTCAAGGGCGCGCAGCTGCTCCAGCTTTTCCCGCTTTTCGAGGGGCGTGGGTGTGATCGAAACGAACCGCTCAAGAGCCGCGCGGCGGTAGGCATAAATGCCGATATGGTGATAGAGCGGTCCCATGCCGGAAGGGGCGGTTGCGCGCGTGAAGTAGAGCGCACGAAGTCTCCGGGCACCGGCCACAGGCGTACCGACAACCTTCACGACATTGGGATTTGTGCGTTCCGCATTATCGGTGATCTCGGCGGCAAGAGTTGCAATATCGACGTCGGGGTCGGCAAGCGGCGCCACACACTGAGCAACCAGGTGCGGGTCCAAAGTGGGGAGATCGCCCTGGAGATTAACGATGACCTCCGCATTCGCGTCCGGATCGATTATGGCGAGGGCCTCAAAGATCCGGTCCGATCCCGACAGATGGTCGGCCCGCGTCATAACGGCTTCCCCGCCGGCCGCCCGCACCGCCTCGGCAATGGGCTCCGCATCGGTCGCGACGACGACGCGACCGGCCGCCGCGGCAACTGCCCGGCGCCAGACGTGAACAATCATCGGTTCCCCGGCAATCTCGGCCATCGGCTTATTCGGAAGTCGAGTGGCCGTCAGCCGGGCAGGAATTAGGATGATGGTGCGGGCCATGGGCGAGATGCCTGAGCAGCGTTCCAGGGGGTGGACCGGGTGACAATTCGCCATCCGCAAAGCCTCATGCCCCGGCCGTTGTTTGGTTGCAAGGGGTTCCACGTGTCCTTTACAAGAAAGTTGACTTTGCGCCGTCAAAAACACGGCGACCGGAGCGTCCACCGGCTGCGGCGGACCAGAGCCTGAGGGGGTCGGATCGTTATGGATTCATTCGAGTTTACGAAAATCGCTGGGGCCGTCCTTTCCGCATTGTTGCTTATCGTTGGCGCCAAGGTTCTGATCGACCAGAACCGCGGGCTCCACATAGGCGCCGGGAAGAACGGATACGAGCTTCCTGCACTGGGTGCCGATGCCGGGGACAGCGCGTCCGGACCGGCCGCAGCCAAGGCCTTCGATGCAGCGGCAGTCGTTGCGCAAGTGGCATCCGCAGACGCCGAGAATGGCGAAGGCGTATTTCGCCGTTGCGGTGCCTGTCATGCCAAGGACAAGTCGGCAAAAAGCACCGTCGGCCCGAACTTGTGGGGCGTCGTTGGGCGCACACGTGCCTCACTTGATGATTACGCGAGCAAGTACTCAGATGCGTTGAAGTCGAAGAGCGGCGAGTGGACCTATGCGGACCTTGCGGAATTTGTTCACAAGCCGCTGACCTACCTTCCAGGCACAGCTATGAAGTTCCCTGGCATCAAGGATCCGTCCGATATTGCTGATCTGCTGGCTTATTTGCGCACCCTTGCCGACAGCCCGGCGCCCTTGCCGCAGTAAGGCCTGAAGCACGAACCAGCGTGTTCCTGATTTCTCCGCCCCGTCAACGATTTGGCGGGGAGAGCGTGGATATTGCGGATGTTTAATCCGGCCGCCCACACCGCCATGGTAGGAAAAGGCTGCCCCAACCGGGCCACGGTTTGTTGTGTAGGATTTGCGAACTCCCACAAGAGAATACGGATCGAAAATTGATGGCCGTCCGACCGTTTGCCTCCCCGACGCCGCATACGGCTTTTGCGCTTTCCCTCTTGCTCATTACAGCCGGCCTCGGCGTCATGCTGGAGGCTGCCAATGCGCAAACGGAAGCACCCAAGCGCCACCACGCGCTCTCGTTGATTGGCGAGCCCGCCATGGGGCCGGACTTCAAGCACTTCGATTGGGTCAATCCGGATGCGCCCAAAGGCGGGACGCTGAGGCTCTCGACGTACGGCGGTTTTGACAGCCTCAATCCCTTTTCGATCAAGGGCAACGCCGCCGGGGCCGTTGGGTTAGTATACGACTCTCTAATGACCACCAACCCGGACGAACCTTCCGCAGAGTATGGCCTGATCGCCGAGTGGGTCTCTCACCCCGACGATTATTCCTCGGCGACATTTGGTTTGAGAGAGATCGCGAAATTTCATGACGGCAAGCCGGTAACACCCGAGGATGTGATCTTCAGCCTGGAGGCTCTTAAGAAGGCACATCCCCATTACAACACGTACTATCGGAATGTCGTGAAGGCCGAGAAGACAGGTGAACGCGAAGTGACCTTCACCTTCGACAAGATCGGCAATCGCGAGCTACCACACATCATGGGGCAGTTGCCGGTATTTCCGAAGCACTTTTGGGAAGGAACAGACGCAAAAGGCAGAGCGCGCAATCTGTCCAATTCGACTCTCGAGGTGCCGCTCGGATCGGGGCCGTACAAGGTGAAGTCATTCGAGGCGAACAGAGAAATCATCCTTGAACGTGTCCCGGACTATTGGGCCAAGGATTTGCCGGTGGCCGTCGGACGGTACAATTTCGACCAACTAAAGTACGTCTACTTTCGCGACCTCGTTCCGGCATTCGAGGCCTTTAAGTCGGGTCAAATCGATGTTTGGATGGAAAACCGCGCCTCAGCGTGGGCAACTCAGTACAGTTTCGATGCCCTAAAGAAGGGCCACGTCAAGAAAGAACGATTGTCCCACGAGCGCGTGGCGGGCATGCAGGCCTTTGTCGTCAATCTACGCCGCGAAAAGTTTGCTGATCCGCGCGTACGCCGCGCCTTCAATCTTGCCTTTAACTTCGAGAAAGCCAACCAGAACCTGTTTTACGGGTCGTATGTACGCAACGCGAGTTTCTTCGAGAATTCAGAGCTCGCCGCGAAAGGCCTTCCCGAGGGCAAAGAACTCGAGATTCTCAATGAAATGAAGGATCTCGTGCCGCCCGAGATCTTCACCACCGAGTACAAGAACCCCGTGAACAAGGCGCCGACAGACTTCCGCAACCATTTGCGCGAGGCCTCGAAATTGCTTGAGGCGGCCGGTTGGAAGAAGCGGGATGAGGTCATCGATGATCCGGAGTGCGGATTCTTTTGTGGTCTCATGAAAGCAATCGGTCTGGGGTCCAGTAAGAGCAAGCGGGTCTTGAGAAACGAAAAGGGTGAGACGCTCGATGTCGAATTTCTCATCGGCGAGCCGACCTTCGAACGTGTTATTCTCCCTTACGTCGGAGACCTCAAGAAACTCGGCATCAATGCAAGTCTGCGCACCGTCGATGCCGCCCAATTTGAGAAGCGCGAAAGAACCCACGATTTCGACATAGTCGTCGGCACCTTCGGTCAATCGCATTCACCCGGTAATGAGCAACGCGGGTTCTGGGGGTCGGCGATGGCCGATAACGAAGGTACGCCCAATACGGCTGGCATTAAGAATCCGGCCGTCGACAAGCTCATCGATCGCATCGTCTTCGCCAAGGACCGCGAAGAGCTGGTTGGAGCCACCCGCGCCCTTGATCGCGTGCTCCTGGGCAACCACTACGTCGTGCCGCAATGGTATTACCCCTATGAACGTGTCGCGACCTGGGACAAATTTGGCCGGGCGGAAAAGCTGCCCTCTCAGGACCCGACCCAGTTCTTAGCCTGGTGGATCGACACGGAAAAAGAAGCCCGTCTCGCCGCAGCCCGCAAGATGTGATCAAGCATGAATCAGCGCGCGGGATCCCTACATTTTTCTTCTCGTCTGTCCAGTGTGGTGCTGGTTGCACTTTTGTCGGCTGCGGGTCCCGTTTCAGCCGAGCCACGTCATGGCCTCTCGATCTTCGGAGACCTCAAGTACCCGCCCGATTTCAAGCACTTTGAGTATGTGAATCCGAATGCGCCGAAGAGGGGCAAAGTCTCGCAGATTGGCCCCGGCGGCGTCACCACGTTCGACAGCTTCAACCCATACATTCTCAAGGGCGACGCAGCCCAAGGCATGGAGCTGACATTTGATAGCTTGATGGTGCGGGCACTCGATGAGCCCGACGCCGTTTACGGCCTCGTTGCCAAGACGGCCAATGTGGCAAGTGATGGCATGTCAGTCACATTCGTTTTGAGGCCCGAGGCCAAATTTTCTGACGGAACGCCAATCACTGCGGACGACGTTGTATTTTCATTCAAGACCATCAAGGAGAAAGGCCACCCGGCGTTCGCATTGCCTCTGCGCGATGTCGTGAAGGCAGAAGCTCTTGATGCGACAACGATTCGCTACACATTCGAAGGGACGCTTGTACGCGACCTGCCAATTCGTGTGGCTCTGCTTCCCGTCTTGTCAAAGGCGTACTACACGGCGCACGATTTTGAGAAAACGACGCTCAAACCGCCATTGGGCTCGGGGCCTTATGAAGTCTCTAGTTTCAAGCCTGGACGATACGTCGCCTACAAGCGCCGCGACGGCTATTGGGCCAAAGATCTTCCCGCCAATCGCGGACAGTACAATTTCGACGAAGTCCGCTACGAATATTTCCGCGATCGCAAGATCGAACTGGAAAACCTATTCAACGGCAATATCGACTTTCGCGAGGAATTCACGTCCGTCGATTGGGCGACCGCCTACAACAACCCAGCTGTCAAGACGGGCAAAATCCAGCGGCGAACCATTTCCGATGATAGCCCATCCGGGGCGCAGGGTTTCTTTCTGAACACACGGCGCGCAAAGCTCCAGGACGTACGCGTACGCAAAGCTTTGGGCCTCGTCTTCGATTTCGAGTGGAGCAATAAGAACCTATTTTACGACCTCTATGAGCGAACGACGAGCTACTTCGAAAATTCAGATATGAAGGCAACGGGGCGGCCGTCTCCGGAAGAGCTCGCCCTACTCGAACCGTTTCGTGATCAGCTACCACCCGAAGTTTTCGGTGAAGCATTCCTGCCGCCGGTGACCGACGGCAGCGGGAATATTCGTGAGAACCTGCGAAAAGCAGCGACACTGCTCAAGGAGGCCGGCTGGACGCTACGGCAAGAGGAACGCGATGATCCATCGTGCGGCATGTTCTGCCGCTTCATGATTTCGATCGGGCTTCAGTCGAAGACGGTCGTCAATGTCGTACGCAATGCCAAAGGCGAGAAGCTTGAGCTGGAATTCATGATCGACCCCGGGGGGTTCGAGCGCATTGTCGGACCTTATGTGCGCAACCTTCGCCAGATCGGCGTCGAAGCAACCATCCGGACCGTCGATCCTGCTCAGTATGAGCGGCGCATGAAGTCGTTCGACTTCGATGTCGCGGTCCAACGGTATGTCCTGCAGCAGACACCGGGCCCCGAATTGACCGCGTATTGGGGCTCGGATGCGGCCCGCACCGATGGCAGTTTCAATCTGGCCGGTATTACGGATCCAGTCGTCGATGCCTTGGCCGAGAAGGTCATGGCGGCCAAAAACCGTGAGGATCTGCTGGCGGCGACGCGCGCAGTGGACAGAGTGCTTCGGGCAGGGCACTACTGGGTGCCGCATTGGTATAAGGCAGCCCACAATTTGGCCTATTGGGACAAGTTCTCATGGCCGGACGTGAAGCCGATGTACGATCGTGGTGCGCTCGCCACCTGGTGGTATGACGCTGAGAAGGCCAGCAAGCTGAAGGCCAGATAGGACGAGATAACCCACCAATGGCTGCTTACCTTTTGAAGCGCGTCTTGCTCATTTTCCCGACCATGCTCGGGATCATGTTGATCGCCTTCGTTATTGTTCAGTTTGCGCCGGGCGGCCCCATAGAGCAGATCATCGCCAAGCTCACAGGAACGGATAGCTCCATCACCGACCGAATCGGCGGCGGAGGCGGCGACGGCATCCAAGGCCGTGGAAACCAATCCCAGTTCGGACAAGGCGCGGGTGACAGCGTAACATCAAGGTATCGCGGTGCGCAGGGTCTCGATCCGGAGTTCATCAAGAGCCTCGAAAAGCAGTTCGGCTTCGACAAACCGGCGCATGAGCGCTTCCTGCTCATGATCAAGAACTATCTCACGTTCGACTTCGGAACGAGCTACTTCCGCGACACGTCGGTCTTGGAGCTCATAAAAGAGAAGTTGCCGGTGTCCATTTCACTCGGACTTTGGATGACGCTCCTCACCTATCTCCTTTCCATACCGCTTGGCATTCGCAAAGCGGTGAAAGACGGGACGCCCTTCGATGCCTGGACAAGCGGCGCGCTGATCATCGGGTTTGCGGTTCCGGGCTTCCTCGTTGCCGTGTTTCTGATTGTGATGTTTGCCGGCGCCTCCTTTTTTCAGTGGTTTCCGTCACGCGGCCTGACATCGGACGACTGGGAGCAACTCTCACTTATCGGTAAGATTGTCGACTATTTCTGGCATCTCACGCTGCCGCTGATCGCACTCGCTCTTGGTGCGTTCACCACCATGGCGTTTCTGACTAAGAACACGTTCCTGGACGAGATCAGAAAACAATACGTGATTACAGCCCGGGCCAAAGGGCTGGACGAAAAGCGTGTGCTCTACGGCCACGTGTTCCGAAACGCAATGCTGCTCATCATTGCCGGCTTTCCCGGGGCATTCATAAGCGCGTTCTTTACCGGCTCGCTGCTGATCGAGACAATCTTCTCGCTCGACGGGCTCGGCCTTCTGAGCTTCGAATCCGTATTGAAACGCGACTATCCGGTTGTCTTCGCCAACCTATACATCTTTGCGCTATTGGGACTGGTGGTGAATATCGTCACCGATTTCATCTACACGCTTGTTGACCCTCGCATCGACTTCGAAACCAGGGAGGTTTGAGGCATGGGGTCAGCACAAGACCGCAAGGGCAGTTCTGCGCTCTCCCCAACGAAAGGCCCGGCCGCCGCACCGCGAGGGTGGCGCCAATGGCTCGCCAGGCGATTTCGCGTTTCGCCCATCAACAAGCGGCGGTGGGAGAACTTCAAGGCCAACCGCCGCGGTTATTGGAGTCTTTGGATCTTCCTGGGGTTGTTTGTCCTCACCCTGTTTGCCGAGTTCATCGCCAACGATCGGCCACTCATCATGGTCTATAAGGGCGAGCTGCTCGCCCCCGTGCTCGTCGATTACCCCGAAGAGAAATTCGGCGGATTTCTCGCAATCACGGACTACAAAGATCCCGTAATTCTCGATGAGATCGAGCAAAACGGTTGGGCGCTTTGGCCGCCCATCCGGTACTCCTACGACACCATCAACAAAGACTATCCGCGCCGCAAAAACCCCGACAACGGCTTGTGTCTCGGGTTTCCTGCACCCCCGCAGTGGGCCTCCAGTATGGAGTTGTGCGAGGCCCCGCCGGACCAAATCGCCCGTTACACCGCGCTTGGAAACGCCAATTGGCTCGGCCTCGATGATCAGGGCCGTGATGTCATGGCCCGTGTCATTTATGGCTTCCGCATATCGGTGCTGTTCGGATTGATCCTAACAATTCTTTCAAGTCTCTTAGGCGTGGCGGCGGGTGCTGCGCAGGGCTACTACGGCGGCTGGCTCGATCTCTTGATGCAGCGGTTCCTTGAGATCTGGGGAAACATCCCCGTTCTTTATGTTCTCATCATCATCGCGGCTGTGCTTGTTCCCGGCTTTTGGACGCTTCTCTTCGTTCTTCTGGCGTTTAGCTGGACGGCACTCGTTGGCTTGGTGCGTGCCGAGTTTCTGCGCGCCCGGAACTTTGAATATGTACGCGCGGCACGTGCCCTCGGATTGAATGATTCCACAATCATGGTGAAGCACGTCCTACCCAACGCAATGGTGGCAACCCTGACCTTCTTGCCGTTTGTCCTGTCGAGTTCGATCACGACGCTAACGTCACTCGATTTCCTTGGCTTGGGCCTTCCGCCCGGATCAGCATCACTCGGAGAGCTATTGCTTCAGGGCAAGAAATATCTTGAGGCCCCCTGGCTCGGCATCACCGGGTTTTTCTCCATCGCGATCATGCTGTCGCTTTTGATCTTCATCTTCGAAGGCGTACGCGATGCCCTCGATCCACGCAAAACCTTCCAGTAGGAGCCGGAAAACGTGTCCGCCAAGAATGCCAATCTGGTTGATGTCCGCGATCTCTCGGTGACGTTCAACTCCGGAAAGACCGAGACACGCGCCGTCAAGGGTGTCTCGTTCCATATCCGAATGGGCGAGACCGTGGCGCTCGTCGGCGAGTCGGGATCGGGAAAGAGCGTGTCGGCTTTGTCAATCATGCGGTTGTTGCCCTACCCCGCCGCCTCCCATCCGTCGGGAAAGATTCTCTTTGAAGGCAAAGACCTTTTGACAGCATCCGACGAGGACATGCAGAGAATCCGCGGCGACCGGATTTCCATCATCTTTCAGGAGCCGATGACCTCACTCAATCCGCTGCACACAATCGAGCGACAGGTCGGCGAGGTGTTGACATTGCACAGCGGATTGGATGGTGCAGCCGTGCGCGCGCGCGTACTCGAGCTCTTACGCAAAGTGGGCATCGTCGAGCCGGAGAAACGCCTCGACTCCTATCCGCACCAGCTCTCGGGCGGACAGCGTCAGCGCGTGATGATTGCCATGGCGCTCGCCAACGAGCCCGACATTCTCATTGCCGACGAACCGACAACGGCCCTCGACGTCACCATCCAGGCTCAGATTTTGGAGCTATTGAAGGACCTGCAGAATGAATTGGGCATGGCCATGCTGCTTATTACGCATGACCTAGGGATTGTCCGCAACATGGCCGAGCGCGTCTACGTCATGCAATCCGGTGAGATCGTCGAAAACGGACCCACGGAACAAATATTCTCGACGCCGGAGCACCCCTACACCCGCCATCTCCTGGCGGCCGAACCCAAAGGTGAGCCACCGCTTCACAATGCAAAAGCCCCCGTCGTGGTAGAGACCAAGGATCTCAAAGTCTGGTTCCCGGTCAAGCGCGGTCTCCTGCAAAAGACGGTTGATCATATCAAAGCCGTTGACGGCGTATCCATACGTTTGAGGGCCGGGGAAACGGTCGGTGTCGTCGGTGAATCAGGATCCGGCAAGACGACACTCGGCCTTGCGATCCTGCGTTTGATCTCATCCGACGGTCCGGTCGTCTATATGGGAAAGCGCATCGACGGAATGTCATCGAAAGAGATGCGGCCCCTTCGAAAAGAAATGCAGATCGTTTTCCAAGATCCCTACGGATCCCTTTCGCCGCGTCTTTCCATTTTCGAGATCGTGGCGGAGGGGCTTGCCATTCAGCAGCCCGACCTGACGTGGGAAGACCAGCGCGAGCGGGTTACACGCGCATTGAAAGAGGTCGGCCTCGACGCCGAAGCGCTCGATCGTTATCCCCACGAATTTTCCGGTGGCCAGCGCCAGCGCATCGCTATTGCGCGCGCCATGGTACTCGAGCCCAAGTTTGTAATGCTCGACGAGCCGACAAGCGCCCTTGATATGAGCGTACAGGCCCAGATCGTTGATCTCTTGCAGGATTTGCAGAATAAGCGGCAGCTGTCCTATCTGTTCATCAGCCACGATCTCAAGGTTGTAAAGGCGCTCTGCAATTTTGTGCTGGTCATGAAGAATGGCAAGATCGTCGAGCAAGGCCCTGCGGACAAGATCTTTACGGCGCCACAGGAAGACTATACGCGCGCTCTGCTTGCAGCGGCCCTCGATCTCCGGGTCGCGCACCAGGCGGCGACCGGAGCCTAGCCCGCGAAAGTGCCGAAGCGCCCTCTCGGTTCCGGCACACCTTGGAATTGATCAAATTATCCATTGATTGTCCGGCGTTTTTGGCATTCTTAGCTAAAGAAACAGAAGCCTCGCCCGTTGGCTGAACATGCTCTCCGACGACGTCTACCGCTCAAAGTTACAGACGGTCATCGCGACCCTTCGCTATTGGGTGCCGCAAATTTCCGATACGGCCCACATAGAAGAGGGTGAGCAGTCCGGATATTGGAAATTAACCGTATCGCCGCATATACGGGGTGCATGCCCATTCGAGCTCCTACTGCATGAGAACCAGATCTACGATTTCGCCTTGGACGGCGAGACCTATGAGAGGATTCCGGTCGAAGACCTCGACATGTTCCTACCGCTGCTGGAGGCCATTGTAGACGGCAAAGTCGTGCAACGGCGTTGGACAAGCCGGGTGACCGGCCAATTGGTTGATGTTGATAGCAGTGTCGATCTTGGCGATGGGCGGGAGTGGCACAGAGACAGGTGCAGCGGCGCCGCGTCAACAGGCGAGAAGCGGGAAGCACTCGTGTGCCGGGCAAAGCATTATTTGCCGTATCGAAGAAAAACGGATTGGCGTTGAGCCAGCAACACGCTACGCCATCGAATGCGAGAATCCGATCTCGGCTCGACAAGTTGCGAAATCCCGCGAGGCTTGGTCGCTCGTTCACAAGGTTTGCGTTCATGGTCGATTGGACGAAGTGGCAGGAGCTGTTCCGTAAAGGGCCGCGTAGCCCCCTACCGTCCATGCAAGCCCCCCGTCAGAGCAACAGTGTCCGTGCAGAAGCGGTCAAGGAGCTCATCGGCGCACTGGATGAACCTGTGATCGCCCTCAGCACGCGCGGCAGAGTTCTCACATTCAGCCCGCTCTGCACGGAACTCTTTCCTGGAATTGCGAAGGGGCGCCCGATCTATCAGATCAGCCGCAATCCTGAGCTGTTGGACGCAATCCAGGACGCAACCGCAAATAACGTTTCGCGCACGATCAATATTAGTGAGCCGGCACTCCGCGGCCGGCGCATGCGTATCTCCATATCGCCGGTCGGAGCACAGGCAGGGCCTGGCGCCAATACCGCCTCCAGCACGGCCTTCTTTCTCCTCGTCCAGGCGCGCGATCTCAGCGAAGAGGATCGGTTGGCACAGATGCGCAGCGACTTCATAGCCAACGCAAGCCATGAGCTGAGGACCCCGCTGTCATCGATCAAGGGTTTTATTGAAACCCTACAAGGCCCGGCCAGCAAGGACACATCTGCAAGATCGCGATTTCTGGGAATTATGGATGCGCAGGCCTCGCGCATGATGCGCATTCTCGACGACCTCTTGTCGCTGAGCCGAATTGAAATGCGGGCGCATCTTCCGCCAGAGGGCGTGGTCGACCTTGCCGAGATTGTCAGCGAAGTCGTGCATGGCCTGGAGCCCCTCGCCCGTGAAAGACAGATCACACTGGCGTTCCAAGTTCCCGATGAGAAAGTTTTGGTAAGTGGCGACGGCGATGAACTCACCCAGGTTTTTCAGAACCTCATTCAAAACGCTATCAAGTACGGCAACGAAGCGGGCACCGTCGAGGTCACAATCGAACAGACGACAGAGAATAGCGGCGAATCCGGCAACGTCGTCGTAACCGTGAAGGATGACGGCCCAGGTATCGGGCATGAGCATTTGCCGCGCCTAACGGAACGCTTCTATCGCGTCGACTCAGCTGTGAGCCGCGAACGCGGCGGCACGGGGTTAGGACTCGCAATCGTCAAGCATGTGCTCAATCGCCATCGCGGAGAGCTCGAAATCAAATCAACTGTCGGCATCGGTTCGATATTCACTGTGCGCCTGCCGACCCCAAGCGTGGACAAAACCAATTGAACGCACGTCCCGCATTTTACTCATAAATTTCAGCGCACTAACCTGTCACAAAAACATAGCTACAAGTCGGTACAAGGGCCCCACGGTGCGATTTGGGGCGTGCCGGACATATTGGCGCGGCGAGATGCGGCGCAGGTGATTGTTTCCCCTAGATAAACCCACAGGAGATGTGCGTGAAGAGCAATATCTTCGTTCTCTCGGCGGCTGCGACCGTCGGGTTCGTTGCGTTTGCCGGTGCGGCCAACGCGCGTGAAATCAAGATCGTCGGTTCCTCGACCGTGTTCCCGTACACGCAGGCGGTTGCGGAAGAATTCGCCAGTAAGGGCGGCAAGGCGCCGACTGTCGAGTCGACCGGCACCGGCGGCGGCATGAAGATCTTCTGCCAGGGCATCGGCGAAAAGCACCCGGACATCACCGGCGCGTCTCGTGCTATGAAGAAGTCCGAGTTCGAGCTTTGCGACAAGAATGGGGTCAAGGACGTGACCGAAGTTCTTCTCGGCTACGACGGCCTTTCGATCGCCAACTCGCGCAAGGGTAAGAAGATTGACCTGACGAAGCCGCAGATCTACCAGGCGCTTGCGGCTAAGGTTCCGGTTGACGGCAAACTCGTCGACAACCCCTACAAGAAGTGGTCGGATATCGACAAGTCGTTGCCCGACCTTCCCATCGTGGCCTACGGCCCGCCTCCGACGTCTGGCACGCGCGACGCCTTCGTCGAGCTCGTCTTCCACTACGTCTGCAAGAAGGGCAAGCTGCCCTATTGGAAAGCAAAGGGCGATGAGTTGAAGGACGACAAGAGCGGCTTCAAGAAGATGTACAAGGCCGATTGTACGGCCATGCGCACCGACGGGCCCTTCATCGAGGCGGGCGAAAATGACAACCTGATCGTGCAGCGTCTCGAGGCCGATCCGAACGCCGTGGGCATTTTCGGCTACTCATTCCTGTTTGAGAATCAGGACAAGCTGCAAGCATTGTCGATAGGCGGCGTCGAGCCCTCGATGGAAACCATCGCGTCCGGTAAGTATGGCATCTCGCGTCCGTTGTTCATCTACATCAAGAACCCCCACCGCAAGGTGATCAAGGGTATGGATGACTTCATCAAGGAGTATGTCAGCGCAGGTGCAATGGGTGATGGCGGCTATCTCTCCGAGCGCGGTCTTGTCGTGCTTGGGGCCGATGAGCTGAAGAAGTCGCAAGACGCAGCCCTTAAGGGCGATTCGATGGCGGCACCCGGCAGCTGAGCTGCTCAACAAGGCTAAGGCGACCGGATCCGAGCAGATCCTCGGGTCCGGTTGCTGTCCGCGTTTTTGGTGGCATTACACGTCCGGCGTCGGCAGAGCGCCTGATGCAGGACATTACTCAAGAGGCAATGAAGCGTGGACGTGGGTCGTCACTCCCAGGCGCATGAAAGCCAAATGAGCGAGGCGCGCTAGGGTATGCTGGGCTCGCTCTTTCTCATATTATTGCTCATTGCAGTCATGGGGTTCTGGCTGGGCCGTTGGCGGGCCGCCACGGTAGGTGCCCCGAACGACATTAAAATGCACTCGCTGGCCGGCTATCACGGCTGGTACGTCGCAGCGTGGGTGGGCATCCCCTCATTCCTGCTCGTTCTTCTGTGGCTGCTATTTCAGGGGACGGTGATCGATTGGCTACTGATTGGTAGCCTGCCGCCCGAACGTGTCGAGAGCCTCGATCACGGTGAACTCGCCCTGCTCGTCAGCGAGATCAAATCGGTGGCCGCCGGCAACATTTTTGGAGAGCCTGACCCGTTTGTCCTGGCCGCGGCAGAGCGCTACAACAGCTGGCGCGGGATCGCCAGCTGGGCCATGGTCGCGCTTGCCGTTTCGTTGGCGTTGATCGGGCTTGCGATCGCACATTCACACATTGCGCCGCACTTCCGCGCGCGCAACAACGTGGAGCGTATCATGAGCGGGCTCATGATCGCCTGCTCGCTGATTGCCATACTTACGACGCTCGGCATCGTCGTCTCGCTGCTCTACGAGTCTCTCCGCTTCTTCGAAAAGGTGTCGATCTTCGCGTTCTTGACCGGTCTCAACTGGGAGCCGCAGATCCCCATCCGCGAAGGGCAGGTCACGGCCGGCGGCGCCTTCGGCGCCATACCCGTTTTCACCGGCACCCTGCTCATCGCCTTCATCGCCATGGCGGTTGCCACCCCTATCGGATTGCTCGCCGCCGTGTATCTGACCGAGTATGCCTCAAGCCGTTTCCGGGCCGTGATCAAGCCCGTGCTGGAGATCCTGGCGGGTATTCCGACCGTTGTTTACGGATTTTTCGCCGTTCTGACCGTGGCTCCGGCCATGCGCAACTTCGGGCAGTTCATCGGCTTCGACATCGCGCCCAACAGCGCGCTGGCGGCAGGTGCCGTCATGGGGATCATGTTGATCCCCTTCATCTCCTCGTTGTCCGACGACGCCATATCCGCTGTGCCACAGGCCCTGCGCGACGGCTCCTTCGGTCTAGGGGCGACCAAGGGCGAGACCATCACCAAAGTGCTGCTGCCTGCAGCGCTTCCTGGCATCATGGGCGGCGTCCTTTTGGCAGTGAGCCGCGCCATCGGCGAGACCATGATCGTGGTCATGGCTGCCGGCATCATCGCGTCGCTGACGTTAAATCCGTTCGAGCCGGTCACGACCGTGACGGTGCAGATCGTGACGCTTCTGATCGGCGACACCGAGTTCGACAATCCCAAAACGCTTGCTGCATTCGCTCTGGGTCTGGTGCTGTTCCTGGTCACGCTCCTCTTAAACATCATCGCGCTCAGGATCGTGCAAAAATATCGTGAGCAATATGACTGATACGACGACACAGGCACCTGGGCTTTCCAGTCCGCACGATTGGGGCTCGGCCGCAAATAAACGCCGCGTAAGGCGGCGCTACGCGGCCGACCGCCGCCTGCAGATCTACGGGCTCGGCGCCATCGCGCTCGCCGTCGGTTTGCTGGGCGTGCTGTTCAGCTCGCTGATTTTCACAGGCTACTTGGCGTTCACGACCACCAAGGTTAGCTTGAGCGTCACACTCGATCCCAAGAAGATCGATCCCGACAAGCCCGGGGATGCGAACTATCGCAAGCTGACCCGGGATTCGTTCCTCGTTCTTTTCCCTGAGGTAACAAGCAAGAAGGAGCAAAGGTATCTGTTCAAGATTCTCAGCTCCGGAGCGCCCTACATCGTGCGCGACTACAGCGTCGATAATCTTCAGGATATCGGCAAGTCGATCACGATTTCCATACCCGTGTCCGATCCGTACGATCAGCTCTACAAGGGCGTGATCCCCTCGCGGATCGATGCCCTGACGACAGACGCCATGTCACGCTTCAAGAAGCTGCAGAGACGCGGCGTGGTACACGTCATCGATGGCAGGACATATGTACGGCTGGAGGCCTTTGTCGATCCGGGGGACGCGCGGGAAGGCGATCTGGAGGCCGCGAACTACCAGCGCATGGTGGACGAGGCGATCGACAGCTACTTCCCAGGCGAGCGCAACCGCGCCTACCGGGACATCCTTGCCACGGAAGCGGCGGATGCTCTGAAGCAGCGCGTCACCGCAGATCCCGCGCTGCTGGGCAAGACAATGACCGTCGATCTTCCGGTGTCCAAGCACTACGATTCGCTAGCCCGCACCGGGGAAGCGCAGATGCTCAATCCGCGCTTTTCGTCCGAGCAGGAGCTCGAGTGGTTCGCCAGCCTGAGGCAACGCGGCCTGATAACCTCTCCGTTCAGCTGGGAGCTGTTCGTAAACGCCGATAGCCGCTTCCCGGAGCTCGCTGGTCTCGCTGGCGCCCTGACAGGCTCGTTCCTCGCGTTGCTGGTGTGCTTCTTATTGAGCTTCCCGGTGGGGATCGCGACGGCCATCTACCTCGAGGAGTTCGCTCCCAAGAGCCGCATGAGCGATCTAATCGAGGTCAACATCAACAACCTTGCCGCCGTGCCCTCGGTCGTGTTCGGCCTCTTGGGACTCGCGGTGTTTCTCGGCGCGTTCGGGCTGCCGCGTTCCGCGCCTCTCGTCGGCGGCATGGTGCTGTCTCTCATGACCTTGCCCACGATCATCGTTGCAACACGCGCCGCGCTCAAGTCGGTGCCGCCGTCGATCCGCGAGGCGGCCTACGGCGTCGGCGCCTCCAAGCACCAGGTGATGCTGCATCACGTGCTGCCCCTCGCCATGCCGGGCATCCTGACGGGCACGATCATCGGACTTGCTCAGGCCTTGGGAGAGACGGCGCCGCTTCTTCTGATCGGCATGAACGCGTTCATCCCAAGCATCGAGAACATGGGGATCCTTCAGCCCGCCACGGCTCTGCCGACGCAGATTTTCTCGTGGGCCGACAGCCCCGAAAGAGGATTCGTAAGCCGCACTTCGGCGGCGATTTTGATTCTGTTAACGTTCTTGATCACCATGAATGCCATTGCCATTTATCTGCGGCATCGGGTTGAGCGGAAGTGGTAACGGGACATCGCAAGGCACTGGTAGTAGGATAGGCGAGGCTAACTGATATGCATATGCAGGTGAGCACGAGGGATCCGCAAGTGGCCTCTACACCCGCAGTAGGAGAAGCAAAAGTCTCCGCGCGCGGCGTCAACGTCTATTACGGTGAGAAACACGCCCTGATGGACGTGAACGTCGATATTCCCGACCGCGCGGTTATGTCCTTCATCGGACCATCTGGTTGCGGCAAGACGACATTTCTTCGCTGCATCAATCGAATGAACGACACCATCCCCATCTGCCGCGTCGAGGGTAAAATTACGCTGGACGGCCAAGACGTCTACGACCCGGCAATCGACCCCGTTCAACTCCGCGCGCGCGTCGGAATGGTCTTTCAAAAGCCGAACCCCTTCCCCAAATCGATTTTTGAGAACGTGGCCTACGGTCCGCGTATTCATGGCATGGCGAGCTCCAATGCGGATCTCGAGGAGATTGTGAATAAGAGTCTTGAGAGGGCAGGTCTATGGCGTGAGGTAAAGGATCGCTTGGACGACCCCGGTACAGGTCTGTCGGGTGGCCAGCAGCAACGCCTTTGCATTGCGCGCGCCATTGCCGTCTCGCCTGAGGTGATCCTGATGGACGAGCCCTGTTCGGCGCTTGACCCCATCGCGACCGCAAAGATCGAAGAGCTGATCGATGAACTGAGACAGAATTTCTGCATCATCATCGTCACCCACTCAATGCAGCAGGCAGCGCGCGTCTCGCAGCGCACGGCCTTCTTCCATTTGGGCGTACTGGTGGAGGAAGGCGAGACGTCGAAGATCTTCATGAGCCCGGACGACAGCCGAACACAGGACTACATCACAGGAAGATTCGGATAGATGTTTCGGTACACGGCACCTTCAACCCCGGAATGCACAACGCAAGGAGGCGCCATTTATGTGGCCGAGAATTCTGCGATACGGCTTCTGGACCTCGGACTCTCCCAAGAAGAGAAATGCAACTGGCGTACCCACACAGGAGCGCGGAGCGATGAGCGAACACATTGTAAAATCCTATGAGGAGGAGCTGACCACCCTAGACGGGAAAATCGCTCAAATGGGCGGCCTGGCGGAGTCGATGCTGAATGAGGCGTTTCAGTCTCTGGTCAATCGAAACCCTGACCTCGCGGGGCGTGTCATCGAGACAGACGACCAGCTGGATGAATTGCAGAGAGACGTCGAAGAGCAGGTCATCCTAATGGTCGCGCGCCGGCAGCCGCTTGCAAACGACCTCAGGCAGATCATGGCCGTATTAAAAGTCGCCTCAGATCTCGAGCGCGTCGGCGATCTCGCAAAGAACATCGGCAAACGCGCCACCGCGATCTCCGGCGAGAATCACCCCAAGCAGCTGATGACCGGGCTCAGCCACATGGTGGAAATGACAGCGCGGGGCTTGAAGGACGTGCTCGATTCGTTTGCGGCCCGGGATGCTGAGAAGGCCCTTGCTGTTTGGCGGAACGATGAGCACATCGACTCGCTTTACAACTCATTGTTCCGCGAACTCCTCACCTACATGATGGAAGATCCGCGCAATATCGGACTGTGCACCCACCTCCTTTTTGGCGCCAAGAACATTGAGCGCATTGGTGATCACACGACCAATATTGCAGAGACCGTCTACTACCTCGCCAAAGGTGTGCCACTCACCGAAGAGCGGCCAAAGGGCGATACGACGAGCTCAATGCTGGTCAGAGAGACCGGCTAAGCCGGGTAGCAGCAGGGAGACCCTTACTTGAAGCTTGCGAAGATCCTGATTGTCGAAGACGAAGAGGCCCTCATCACGCTTCTCACCTATAACTTAGAGGTGGAAGGATTTGAAGTGGCCACAATCAAGTCCGGTGATGAGGCCATTCATGCCATCGAGGATGAAGAACCGGATCTGGTCATTCTCGATTGGATGCTGCCGGGTCTCTCAGGCATCGAAATCTGCCGGCAAATACGCAACGGAGCCAAGACCAAGGCGCTGCCCGTTATCATGTTAACGGCCCGTGGTGAAGAATCCGATCGCTTACGCGGCCTCACAACCGGTGCCGACGACTATATCGTCAAGCCATTTTCCGTTGCCGAACTGATGGCACGTGTAAAGGCACTCTTGCGCCGGTCGGCGCCGGAGAAAACAGCAGACGTTCTTGATCGGGGCGGCATTGTTCTGGATCGCCTCGCCCATCGCGCGACGCGGGGAACACGGACACTCACGCTCGGGCCGACCGAGTACCGGCTTCTTGAATTCTTCATGCAGCGTGCCGGCCGCGTTCTCACTCGCGAACAGCTCCTCGACAATGTTTGGGGACGCGCGGCCGAAATCGATGAACGCACGGTGGATGTCCACGTAGGACGCCTGCGCAAGGCCGTCGTTCGCGGCAACGAAACGGATCCCATCCGCACTGTCCGTGGCGCCGGTTACATTTTCGACGACAAGTAGGACGACCCTAGACAGGCCTCAAGCCCGGGCAATCGCGCCACAGCGCGCGGTCGCATGTGCACGGCCTATCGTCCTCCCCTCGCCAAGTCCTCTCAGCAGGCAACATTGCTGCTCAATACGCAAAGAAGCACCCACCCAAATGAATATGGGGCCGTCCTAGCGGACGGCCCCATTGGTTGCTCTTCACATCTAGACGGGAGGAGTCCAGAGATCAGAACTTAATGCGAGACCCACCGATAACGGTCCGCCAGTCTTCTGTGGCGAGCTTACCGCCCGTTGTCGTGATATCGGCCTCGTAGTTCTTGTAGTGGAGATACATATCCATCGCCGCAGCGCTGATCTCCTGGTTGAGACCGATCTCCCACATCTCGACGCCCGCATTGATGATAGTAAAGTTGTTCACACCATCATCGTTTGCGGTAAGAAGATTTGCATTGCCGTTTGTAACCGGTGTGCCGGCATCGCGATCATGGTAGCCACCGAAGATCGTCGTCTTGCCGAGTGAGTTCCACTTCTGCTCGATACCGGCCTGGATCATCCAGAACTCGTTCTCGTCTTCGCCTCTGGGAATCGTGCCAGCAGCGATCTCCTCACGAATACGCCGTGCACGAGAATCATCCTCGCGGTGACCGTAAGCACCGGTAACAAACACACCCGATGGCGTGTGCATGATGCTGACAGACCCGCCGTACTCCTCGCAGTGAGCCGTCGTTACCTGACCATCGTATTCGGCGCACTCTTCATCGTCCAGCATCTGCTCGCCGTAGCCGAAGCCAGCTTTGACTTTGAAGCTGCCCAATGTACCAGCGTAACGGAGTGCAACGTTCCAGATGTCGTCTTCACCCCAGGCTGCAGAAAGCTTGAAACCGGCAAATGAGGGCGTGTCATAGCGGACGAGCCTGCCGCGCGAACCTTCACCAGGCTCCAGAACCTGCACGATATCCAGCCAGTCCTGACCGATCGAGTTGCCCGTACGGCTGGAAACAATTTCGAAATCATCGGTCGCGTCGAAAATATCCTGGCTTGAGAAGTGGCCGGTTCGCGCAACACTATTCTGCGTAATTCCTTCGTTGGCCATAGCGGCTTCACCGACGGTAATCTGACCGTAAGTCTTGCTTCCGATGAACCAATGGGAATGACGCAGGTCGAGCTCGGTCGGACCATCACTATCCGCACTGAGGTCACCCTGGTCAGAAATGCGAATGCCAATTTCAATCCTGTACCCAGCGTACAAGTCGCTGCTGATCTTAGCCTTACCTTTGAAACCGATGC
This sequence comes from Hyphomicrobium sp., assembly GCA_965222835.1. Taxonomy (GTDB): domain Bacteria; phylum Pseudomonadota; class Alphaproteobacteria; order Rhizobiales; family Hyphomicrobiaceae; genus CBDCUQ01. The sequence goes on along the minus strand of CBDCUQ010000003.1, from coordinate 1,078,829 downwards.
GCGTCCGCGAATGGTCATTGGTGAAGACGTAGGTGTTCTGTTCATTACCGTCGTCCCACCAGCCAATGGCTTCGTTGACTTGACCATAAATGGTCAGGCTGACCTTCCGGTTGCCCTTACGGGCCGTTGTCGCCTCGAGCTCGGCGATGCGCTCTTCGAGATCGGCGCAGCAGTTGCCCCCAAAATCTGCAGCTGCCGCAGGCGCGGACAGAGCCGCCACGGCAGCAAGCGGCAGAAAACTCGTACTTAGTCTCATAGTGAACCCCCTGTTCGGTCGGATGAGCGATCTTCCAGATCCCTCACTAAGCCCTATCAGCCACGGCCCATTTACAGGTCTGTGACAGTTCGACGACATCGGTAACCTTGTCCGGTCGCCGTGGCCGATCTGCAACTTTGTCCACAGGCCATTCGAATCGGAAAGTGAGATATATAGCATATAAAGCAGAGACTTAGCGCATATGCTCATATGTGACAGAGGTCAGCCGGGCGCTTCGCTGCGACAATCGATACGGCCACGGATTGTTGAAAGACAAGAGGCCCCGCAAAACGTTCGGCGCGCCAAGCAACGGAACCAACCCATTCGGTTCGTTTAGGAGGGAGATTCGGTACGGGCGAAGAGGTGTGGCGTGGGCAGCGATCGGGATTTGGCACACGGCCCGCGGGTCCCAAAACGAGGGCTGGCGGCCATGGCGGTAGAGGCGATTGAAGCTGTCGCCGACGTGCTGATACCGCCCCTCTGCCTCGGTTGTCACGAGCCGCTAGGCATCCATCATGCGCTGTGCGCCAAGTGTTGGAGCGAGATCAGTTTTATTCGTGCGCCGTTGTGCGATCGGCTTGGCATACCGATGCCCTTCGATACCGGTGGGACTCTGATTTCAGCTGACGCGGCGGCCAATCCGCCGCGTTACGACCGCGCCCGCGTTGTTGCCCGGTTCGACGGGCCCATGCGCAACCTGGTCCATGATTTCAAATTCCGCGACCAGCAGAACGCACGGTCTCTTTTCGGTCGCTGGCTTGCCGAAGCCGGCCGCGATCTCGTTGGAGAGGCGAACCTGGTGATTCCCGTTCCCTTGAACAGGTTGAGATTGTTCACCCGGCGGTACAATCAGGCAGCCCTGTTGGGACAGGAGCTAGCGCAAGTCTGCGGCCTGGCCTATGAGCCGTTCATCCTCGTGCGCACCCGGCGCACGGCCCCACAAGTTGGCCTTTCGCGCCGGGAACGCCAGAAGAATGTCCGTGGGGCGTTTGCTGTCCCGCCCAAACGGCGCAAGTTGGTCGAGGCACGCAACATCCTGCTCGTTGACGATGTGATTACAACCGGGGCCACGGTGGACGCGGCAGCCCGCTGTCTTAAGAAGGCAGGCGCCGCCCGCGTCGATGTGCTGGCGCTGGCACGCGCGGTCGACGCGAATTAGCCCGCAACATAGTAAAGCATCAATATTTTCTGCGTGCTGAGGCGCCGGCGCTCTTTGCTGGAGGCGCCGACTTAGGTATCGTCGGGAGAGATTCACCGAGCCTGTGCGGAACCGTCTGAACCCATGCCAAGAATTGTGATCTATACGGCGTCACTCTGCCCCTTCTGCCACATGGCCAAGATGCTGTTGCGGCGCAAAGGGGTGCCATTCGAAGAGGTCAATATAACGGGTCAGGAAAAGCTCCGCGCGGAGATGCGCGCCAAATCCGGGGGGCGCAGCACGATTCCGCAGATTTGGGTCGATGGCGTTCACATTGGCGGATGCAATGACCTCAGGCGCCTGGACCGTGCAGGCAAGCTTGATCAGCTGCTGGCCACCTGAACAGAGATTGACCCGCCGGAACGGCCCACATGACAGACCAAGATTCTCAATTTAGAGCCGCCCTCGTTCAGCTGCGGTCTGGCCGCGATGTCGCGAAGAATGTTGAGGCGGCGGCTCGTCTCATCCGCAACGCAGCGCGCGACGGCGCCCAATATGTTCAAACACCGGAAAACACCGCACTCATGGAGCTGGACCGCGATCGGCTCCTGGCGGCCACAACCCCAGAAGAGGGCAACGCCGCGTTAGAGGCCTTTCAAGCGTTGGCCAAAGAGTTGGGCATTTGGCTCCATCTGGGTTCGCTTGCCGTCCTTGTTGACACCGGTAAGATCGCAAACCGGTCATTCCTTATTACACCCGAAGGTCGGATCACAGCACGCTATGACAAGATTCACATGTTCGACGTGAATCTTCCGGGCGGCGAAAGTTATCGCGAAAGCCGCAATTACGAAGCGGGCAAAGAGGCGGTCGTCGCCAACCTTCCGTGGGGCGGATTAGGTCTCAGCATTTGTTATGACCTGCGGTTTCCTTACCTCTACCGCGCACTCGCGCATGCCGGCGCAAAATTCATCGCAATACCCGCCGCATTCACACGTGTAACGGGAGAGGCCCATTGGTCGACGCTGCTGCGCGCGCGCGCAATCGAGACCCAGTGTTTTGTATTCGCCGCCGCGCAAGGTGGCCGGCATGAGCATGGCCGCGAAACCTACGGCCACAGCCTCATCGTTTCCCCGTGGGGCAAGGTGTTGGCAGAGGGCGGCACGGATCCGGGTCATGTTTTGGCCGACATCGATACGAAAGAAATCGACACAGTCCGGGCGCGCATCCCATCACTTGATCCGGACCGCGAATTTTCGGTCGTTGAGGCCGGCAGCTAAGGCATGATGGCCTGGATTCATAGGGCCGACATGGTCCACTTGTATGCCGTGCAACAGCATGGGCTCTGCATGTTGTGGAGCAGGAATGAGTCATGAGTAATGAGTAAGACACCAGACGATGCGCCCGCTCAAATAGACGAAGCTGAGAATACAAGCGCGAACAACAGCCAAAACGATACGCTGGGAGATGTCATCAATCGCCGATTCTCACGTCGCGAGATCGTCGGCGGCGCGCTTGCCGTAACGGCGATCGAAGCTGTCTCTGGTTCAATCGACAAAGTCATCCTGGCAGCACGCGCCGAAGGCACACTCGCCGAGGCCGCGACATTCGCTTTCGACGAACTCGCGGTATCAACGTCTAAGACGCATCATGTGGCACCGGGCTACGACGCCAACATTCTCATAAGGTGGGGCGACAAGGTGCTGCCAGGGGCACCCGCGTTCGATGCCTCAAAGCCGTCTGCCGAAGCCCAAGCCAAACAATTCGGCTACAACAACGACTTCATTGGTTTCATTCCGTTGGGGGATGGCGGCAATCGGGGTCTTCTCGTTGTCAATCACGAGTACACCAACGATGAGCTGATGTACCCCGACTTCGCCGAGAACAAGCCGAGGAAAGAAGCGGTTCGCAACATGCCTGAAGCCCTCGCGCGCGCATCCATGCAGGCCCATGGCGCAAGCGTTATTGAGATCGTGCGCCAGGGCGGCGCTTGGTCTGTCGTCGAGAACTCAACATACGCCCGGCGCATTACGGCTCATACAATCATGCGGATTTCTGGTCCAGCCGCAGGTCACGATCTCTTAAAGACATCCGACGACCCCTCCGGTACCCGCGTCAAAGGCATGCTCAACAACTGCGCTGGCGGCATCACGCCATGGGGGACGTGGCTCACCTGCGAAGAGAACATCAACTACTATTTCTGGAATAAGGAAGCCGCGGAGGCGAGCGCCCATAGCGCCGCCCTGTCCCGCTACAGCATTCCCGAGGATTACTACCCGTGGGCACGCTTTGAGCCGCGCTTCGATCTCGGACGCGAGCCCAACGAATGCAACCGTTTCGGCTGGGTCGTCGAAATCGACCCCAAGGACCCGGAGTCAACGCCGGTCAAACGGACGGCCATGGGCCGCTTCAAGCACGAGGGCGCCGGCAGCGTCGTCAATAAGGACAGCCGCTTCGTCGTCTATCAGGGGGACGACCAGCGATTCGACTATGTCTACAAATTCGTCACGGAAGCCAAGGTCGATCTGGAGGATTCTGCAGCCAATACAGACATTCTCGACAGTGGAACACTTTACGTTGCGCGATTCGATGACGATGGAACAGGCGAATGGCTGCCACTCGTTGCCGGGCATGAGAAGCTCGGCGCCTTCAAGGACCAAGGCGAGATTCTCATTCACGCGCGCCTCGCCGCCGACGCGTTAGGCGCCACAAAAATGGACCGCCCCGAGGATATTGAGGTCAGTCCAAAAACCGGCCGCGTCTATGTGATGCTGACAAAAAATAAGAAACGGGAAGAGAAAGGCCCACTTGGGGCCAACGCGGCAAATCCGCGGCCTGCGAACAAATTCGGGCATATCATTGAATTGACGCCCGATGACGGCGATCACGCCGCAACGCGGTTTCGTTGGGAGATACTCCTCAAGTGCGGAGACCCAGCCGTCGCATCAGTTGGCGCCACCTTCAATCCCGCGACGTCCAAGAACGGATGGTTCGGGACACCGGACAATTGCGTGTTCGATGCCGAAGGTCGACTTTGGATTGCAACGGACGGTAACTCCAAAGGCAAAACCGGCCGCGCCGACGGTCTATGGGCCTTAGAAACGGGCGGCGCACGTCGGGGCACATCGATCTGTTTCTTTCAATGCCCCACGGGGGCCGAGCTTTGCGGCCCATGTTTTACACCGGACTTGGATACGCTGTTTGTCGCCGTTCAGCATCCTGGTGAAGCCCAGGATGGTGCGCCGTCCGCGACATTTGCGAATCCCTCAACCCGCTGGCCCGACTTCAAAGACGGCGTCCCACCGCGGCCGAGCGTGCTTGCCATCACGCGGCGCGGCGGCGGGAAGATCGGTGCTTGAGATATGGCTGCCCCAAGAGGGCGGTCTGCGGCCAAAGCGGACGTTACTTGGTCGGACGCAGCGTGGGCCGCGAGATCGTCGACATGGGATCAATTAAGTTTAACGATATCAAGAAGATAAAGCGTTTCATTGACTGTGGGTTCACGCTAGTCTGCAGCCTCGCCCACCGGCACTGATATCGCCATCTGCGACCTCGCAATCGTGAGCCTTGCCGGAGAGGTCCATTGCGGTGCAAACATCGGGGTCAATGGCTGCGAGCGCGGCATCAGATCGGAGACGGCACGGGAATGAATATGCACACCTTGGTGACGGACGGCGAAGAACGCGGGGCCGTGCGGCACGACTGGACTCGGGCCGAGGCGCAGGCGATCTATGATTTGCCCTTCATGGATTTGCTCTATCGCGCGCAAAGCGTTCATCGAAACGCCTTTGATGCCAACCAGGTGCAGATGAGCCAGCTCTTGTCCATCAAGACCGGCGGTTGCGCGGAAGATTGCGGCTATTGCAGCCAGTCCGCGCACCACACAACGGGCCTCGATGCCTCCAAGCTGATGCAGGTCGAAAACGTTCTTGCTGAAGCCCGAAAGGCGAAAGAAGGCGGTGCGACGCGCTATTGCATGGGCGCGGCATGGCGTGAACCCAAGGACCGCGATATGGGCGCCATCGTCGCCATGATCCAGGGCGTCAAGGCGCTCGGTATGGAAACATGTATGACGCTTGGTATGCTTAGCGACCGTCAGGTCGTCCAGCTACGCGATGCCGGTCTCGACTACTACAATCACAACGTCGATACGTCTGAGCGCTTCTACCCCGAGGTCATCAAAACCCGTACCTACAAGGATCGCCTCGACACCCTCGAAAAAGTGCGCGAATCCGGCATGAAAATTTGCTCGGGCGGCATCGTCGGCATGGGCGAAGACCCAGAAGACCGGGTCGACATGCTGGTCACACTCGCCAATCTCGACGGGCACCCGGAGAGTGTACCGATCAACATGCTGATCGCCATTCCGGGAACGCCACTCGAAGATCAGAAAAAGCTCGATTCGATTGAGTTCGTTCGCACCATCGCGCTCGCGCGCATCATGATGCCGCAATCCATGGTACGGCTCTCCGCCGGACGTACGGAGATGAGCGATGAAATGCAGGCACTTTGCTTCTTCGCAGGTGCCAACTCCATTTTTTGCGGCGAAACGCTCTTGACCGCAGACAATCCCGGTGAGGACAAGGACGCGGTGCTCATGGCCAAGCTCGGCCTTTCGCCGATGCCTATCGACGCGGCGGAAGACGACGGCCCAACCGGAGATGCGAAAGGCCGGTCATGTCAGGCGAACACGAGCGCGCGCTAAAGGCCTTAGAGCGGCGCGGACGGCTGCGGACTCTATCGAGCCGAGCTGGCGTCGATTTCTCATCCAACGATTATCTGGGTCTGGGCGCATCTCCGGAATTGCGCGACGCGATCAAAACCGCCGCCGTTCGCGGCGTGCCCGCTGGCGCCGGCGGCTCCAGACTCTTACGGGGAAACGATCCCGAGCACGAAGCTCTGGAAGCCGAAGCGGCCCGTTTCTTCGGCGCCGAACGTGCACTCTATTTCGGCGGCGGCTTCATGGCCAACTACGCCGTTTTCTCAACCCTGCCCCAAAGAGGCGACGTCATCATTTACGACGCTCTGATCCACGCCAGCGTCCACGATGGCATGCGTGCCGGCCGGGCGGGTGCCATCTCTGCCTGCCATAACAGCCCCCAAGCATTCGAGGACGCCATCCTTCGCTGGCGCGCGGAAGGAGGAACCGGCCGGCCCTGGATCGCGGTCGAAAGTCTCTATTCCATGGATGGTGATCGCGCGCCACTGGACGATCTCGCCGCCATCGCAGATCGGCACGCCGCTATGCTCGTGATCGACGAAGCACACGCCACCGGCGTCTATGGACCGAAAGGCCGCGGGCTTGGCGCCCATCTCGAAGGGCGCGAAAACATAGTGTCGGTGCACACCTGTGGAAAAGCCCTGGGCGTCATGGGCGCGCTTGTTCTCTCTTCCAAAGAGCTCAGCGATTTCATCATCAACCGTGGCCGGCCGTTCATCTACGCCACTGCCCCATCACCGTTGATGGCAGCGGGCGTCCGCGCCGCGCTCAATCTTTCGGCGAATGGCGAGCAAAGGCGCAATCGTCTTGCCGATTTGGTGGCATTCGCCGGCGAGCGGATCGCCGCCCTGTCGGAGTTTCCCGTGTCCGGCTCGCAAATCCAACCCATTGTGGTCGGATCCGATGCACGCGCGATGGCTCTTGCGGCCGCCATGCAAAGTGCCGGATTCGATGTGCGCGCCGTCCGCCCCCCGACCGTGCCGGAAGGAACGGCCCGCCTGCGCCTGTCACTCACCTTGAATGCCACCCAAGACGATGTCGCCAGATTGTTTGACGTTCTAGGTACCGAGCTTGCGAGGCTCGCCGCATGAGCCGCCGGTTTGTGATCGCAGGCACCGACACCGACGTGGGCAAAACGGTTTTCGCGGCGGCATTGGCCGCGGCGAGCGATGGCTCTTATTGGAAACCCCTGCAATCGGGTGACGAGGGCGGTGGCGACAGGGAGGTTGTCGCCCGTTTGTCGGGACTGCCGCGGGATCGCATTCTGCCCGAGGTCTACCGGTTCTCCCAACCGCTGTCGCCGCATCGCGCGGCAGAGCTTGATGGCGTGGAGATCAATTTCGAGCGATTGGTGGGGTCTCTCCCGAAAAGTCCGTCAACCACGACCGGTGCTGCCGATCGCATGCTCCTGATCGAAATGGCCGGCGGTCTCATGGTACCGCTCACGCGGAAGCGACTGCAGACGGACTTGCTCGTCAGATGGGAGATCCCGGTCATTCTCGTGGCCAGAACCGGGCTCGGCACCATCAATCACAGCCTTATGTCGGTCTTTGCGCTTAAGATGCGGGAGATCCCCGTTCACGGCGTGGCCTTCGTGGGCGACGCCAATGAGGACAATGAGCGCACCATCTGCGAGATCGGAGAGGTGCGGCGCCTCGGACGTCTTCCCCGCCTCGAAGACCTCAATAGGGAGAATTTGAACCGGGCTTTCACCGAGAATTTCCGCATGGAGGATTTCGTGTGAAGAAAGCACGCTCTCCGATCTGGCATCCGTTCACCCAACATGCCCTGGCCCCCGAATTCCCGGTTGCGGTTCGAGCAGAAGGTGCTTGGCTTGAGACAAAGGACGGCCGTCGTATATTCGACGGCATCTCCTCATGGTGGGTCGTCACGCATGGGCACAGCCATCCGCACATCGTCGCGGCCATCCGCGAACAAGCCGAACGTCTCGATCAGGTCATCTTCGCAAACCTCACCCATGAGCCCGCCGAACGCTTGGCCACGGCGTTGCTTGCGCGCGTGAACGGGTCGCTGGCCCAAGGGCAGTCAGACTCGGGCGACGGCAAAAAAAACGCGAAGGCTCTGACGCACGTCTTCTTCTCCGATTCTGGATCGACGTCGGTCGAGGTGGCCCTCAAGATGGCGCTCGGGTTCTGGCGCAATCGTGGTGAGACCCGTCATCGCATTGCAGCCCTTGAGCACGGCTACCACGGCGACACCATCGGCACTATGTCGGCTGGCGCACGTGGTATATTCAATGCTGCATACGAACCGCTCTTGTTCGACGTAGTGCGCCTCCCCTTGCCTTCGCCCGGAAACGAGCAAGAAACACTCGACGCATTGGAGAAATCAGCAAAGCAAGATCCGCTCGCAGCTATCGTTGTCGAGCCCCTCATTCTTGGTGCTGGCGGCATGCTGATATATCCAGCAGCGACACTGCGCGAGATGAAACGCATTTGCGAGCACTATGGCACACTCTTCATCGCCGATGAGGTGATGACCGGATTTGGCCGCACAGGAACCTTTACCGCCTGTGAACAAGCCAGCATATCGCCCGACATCCTCTGTCTCGCCAAGGGCATTACCGGAGGATCACTCCCATTAGCTGTGACGCTTGCGACTCAAGAAATCTTCGACGCCCACTTTGCCGAAGATCGCGCCAAGACTTTCTTTCATTCGTCGAGCTACACCGCCAATCCGATCGCGTGTGCAGCCGCGGTGGCCAACATGGACATCTGGGACAACGAACCCGTACCGGATCGAGTAGCCGCTCTTGAGCGCCTTCAGTCGGAGCACATCAAGAGGCTCGAAGATGAGCCCGCCCTTGAAAATGGCCGTTTGCTCGGCACCATCGCTGCCGTGGATGTCAAGGTGACCGATGCGGGTTACCTGTCAGACATCGGGCCAAGACTCGCACAGCACTTTATGAAGCGCGGCGTTCTATTGCGCCCACTTGGCAACACCATCTATGTCATGCCGCCCTACTGCTCCACGGCCAACGACCTCGGCCACGTTTACGGTGTGATCTGCGAAGGTGTGAAGGCACACGCGCAATAACTGTTGAGCGGCAAGATAGATCGGCCCCCGCGTACAACGCGGCGGCCGTTATTTCATTCTAGGATCAGCCCGTGTTCGCCGGCTCAGGCCACGCGCTTTGTCAGGAAGTTGCGCGCAATCAGCTCCTCGGCAATCTGCACTGTGTTGAGCGCAGCCCCCTTGAGAAGGTTATCCGCGACGATCCACAGAGCAAGGCCATTCTCGACGGTCGCGTCCTCGCGGATCCGCGACACGAAGGTGGCATAATCTCCCGCGCACTCGACCGGCGTCGCGTAACCGCCAGGCTCACGCTTGTCGACAACGAGAACGCCCGGCGCATTGCGCAACAGGTCGCGCGCTTCATCAGCCGAGATCCGTTTTTCAAACTCGATGTTGACGGCCTCCGCATGCCCGACAAAAACCGGCACGCGCACACACGTCGCGGTCAGCTTGATAGCCGGGTCCATAATCTTCTTGGTCTCGGCCATCATCTTCCATTCCTCTTTCGTGAACCCGTCCTCCATGAAGACGTCGATGTGAGGAATGCAGTTGAAGGCGATCTCCTTGGTGAATTTGTGCGGTACGACCTCAGTGCCCGGCACGTACTTTGACTTCGTCTGATGCCACAGCTCGTCCATGGCATCCTTGCCGGCACCGGAGACCGACTGATACGTCGAGACAACGACGCGCTTAATGCCGGCAGCGTCGTGCAGCGGCTTCAGCGCCACCACCATCTGCGCGGTGGAACAGTTTGGATTGGCGATAATATTCTTCTTCGTGTATCCGGCAATCGCGTCGGCATTGACCTCAGGCACGATGAGCGGCACGTCCTGGTCATAACGCCAGCACGACGAATTATCGATCACCACGCAGCCCTGCGCACCGATCTTCGGGCTCCATTCCTTTGACACGGATGAGCCTGCCGACATCAGGCAGATATCGGCTTTCGAAAAGTCGAACTGCTCCAGGTCGTGGCATTTGAGCGTTTTCTCGCCGTAGGAGACCTGCGTGCCAATCGAGCGGCGCGAAGCAATCGCGTAAACCTCATCAACCGGAAACGTCCGGTCGTTGAGAACGTTCATCATCTCCCGGCCCACGTTGCCCGTGGCGCCGACAACAGCGACCTTGTAGCCCATCTGGTGTTCCTGGTGTCCTTTCTGCGACCGGCCGTAGTGACAATCACCGCGAGAACCGAGCCTTTCGCGAGGGCTCAGTTAAAGGCGGATCGCAAGAGATTCAAGGAACTTCAGAGGTCCGGCCGGAAATACCGCAGCTGGCGGTAGGACCGGCCGGGCCATTTTTGGTCGCCTCAAGCCTCGTCACCCTCGGAAAGGGGCCGCTTGCGTCCGGTAACCATGGCCCGCACGAGGTTTTCGCCATGCTCCAAACTGGCGACGGCGACGCCCAGCACATGTAGCCCGACAAGGATAAGCGCCAAATGGGCAAAGGCTTCATGAACCTCTTCGAGGACCTCGGACCCCCAATAGGCGTCAAGCGTCGTCATGTGTCCGGTAACAGAAAGGCCCACCAGCACCAGGAGGAGCGCAACAATCATCGCGCCGCCGGCCGGATTATGCCCGAGGTGGCGTGGTGCTTCGAGACGTGCGGACTTCTTGATAAAGGCCAAAACGACACGAGGACCTTTGACGAAACTCGAGAAGCGAGCCGTCTCCGGGCCGACGAACCCCCAAAGGATACGGGCTGCGATCAGCGCAGCGACAACGTATCCGGACACCAGGTGCAACCACTCGAGCTCATCGCCCGTTACATAGGCAATGGCAAATGCCACGACGAGGCTCCAGTGGAACACGCGGACGAACGGGTCCCAGACTTTGACGGACGCCGGCAGTCGTTCGCTGCCGGCGTCGTTATCTTGCATGGTGTTGAGCATCTTCTGCCCCATCCTTACCAAGATTTCGGCCTTTCAACCCCGACCGGGTTCCCGGATACAGGATCGATGAAAAGCTCGACACGGGAACCGTCCGGATCGCGCGCATAGACCTCCGCACACGACTTCTTCATTTTGCTCTTCAGGACCTTGTAGCCGTGATCTGTAACGATCTTATGGATGGCATCCATCGTCATCCACTTCTCTTTTGGCTCTGTAGTGCAGGGTTTCCCAATGCCGGTCGCAGATGCGTTTGAAGCGAGTAAGGCTGCGGCGGCTGCCAGAATCAGAGTGCGTTTCATGACATATTCTCCGTTGCAAATTGGTGGCTCCAGTCGTTTCAGAAGGAACCGCGGTTGGATTGAGTTATGAAAAGATCGCAATCACCGGATGCTGACGGAACCCATCACGGGCATGTCAGCGACCTCGTGCCGCCTCGCTCAGTCGTCTTCTTTCTTGACGACGCTCGCGGTAGTGGGGTCGAGATAGAATTCGGATTTGACACCATCCTTTCTGACCTCCACCTCTGCACAGCTGTCCTCGAATTCAATCTCAGACACCTTGTAGCCTTGAGACTCGAGACGGTCGGCGATTTGTTGAATTGTAAGCCATTGCGCTTTTGGCGCGTCGGTGCAGGGTTTATCCGAGCTTGCATGAGCCGACGTGGCGAAAAGGGCAACGGCCACTGCGGAAACAAGAAGCGATTTCGACATGAGAGGTTCTCTCCTTTCAGGGGACTGGGCTGAAACGCGGATTTGCGATCCAGTCATTGCAACCTCGCAGATTGCCGGTGATCGGCCCGTGACGCGCGATGTCAGCCTCTTATCAGCTACCTTCCGGTAGCTTTTCGCGCGGCATTCTTGTTTGAGATCAAGGAGTTGAATGAAGCCGTTGTTTACAAAACGCCTGTCAATGCTGCTCATCCTGGCTACCCTCTGCCTCTCAGCTCAGGGGTTTATGATGAACAGCGCGTCGAGCGACGACGATGATGACCACGAGCGCGCGCGCCACGCCGTCGAACGGGTTGAGATGAAGCCGTTGGCGGAGATCCTGAACCGTGTCCGCAAGACGATGAAAGGTGAGATTGTCGGCGTCGAAATTGAACGGGAAGGCGGTCGTTGGGTTTATGAGCTTCGCGTGGTGAGCCGTTCCGGGAGGCTCACGGAGGTCTACGTCGATGGCGCAACAGGCCATATTCTCAAGACAGAGACAGACTAATGCGTGTTCTAGTCGTGGAGGATGATCAGCGAATTGCCGACGACGTGACGAGGGGGCTCTCGTCGGCGGGGTTTGTCGTCGAACGAAGTAGCGATGGTGAAGATGCTTGGTTTCGCGGCGACACCGAAGACTATGATGCCGTCGTTCTCGATCTCGGCCTCCCAAACCTGGATGGGCTTAGCGTATTACAGCGCTGGCGCCGAAGCGGACGGCGCATGCCCGTGATAGCGCTGACCGCACGTGGCAGCTGGATGGAGCGGGTGGAAGGCATCGAAGCCGGTGCGGATGATTATCTGCCGAAGCCCTTCCGCATGGAAGAACTCATCGCGCGTGTCCGGGCACTCGTTCGCCGTTCGTCTGGGCATGCCTCATCCGTCTTTAGCAAAGACGGGCTGACCCTCGACGAACGCAAGATGCTGGCGAGTATCGATGGTATTCCCGTCAACCTGGCGCCACTTGAGTACCGTGCTCTCGCCTACCTCATGCACAATCGCGGACGGGTCGTATCTCAGGGCGAACTGAGTGAACATATTCATGGGCTCGACGATATCGCGGCTTCGAATGCCATTGAGGCGCTGATCGCGCGGCTCCGCCGCAAAATCGGCGGCGAAGTGATCAAAACGCGCCGCGGCTTCGGCTATATTATCGAGGGCGATGCGCAATGATCCGGCAGTCGCTGCGGTGGCGGTTGTTGGCAGGCGGAGCTGCCGCAATCACGCTGGCACTATTGCTAGCAGGTGCCGGCCTGGGCGAACTCTTCGAGCGCCACCTTGTCCGCTCTTTCGAAGACGATCTGGATGCGACCCAACGCTTGGTCTTGGGCGCTGTCGAAGTGCCGGGCTCTGGCGGGCTCAGGCTTGCTAGAGAGCCAGCAGACCCGCGATTTTCGGAACCGCTATCCGGGCTCTATTGGCAAGTGAGCCGAGACGGCGAAGTGGTCTTGCGCTCCCGGTCCCTCTGGGATTCGACGCTTCCTTTGCCCTCGGACGACTTAGCACCAGGAACCATCCATCATCATCGTATTGCCGGACCAGCAGGCAGCCGGCTCTTGGCATCAGAACGTCGAGTCCTTGTCAAAGGCCGGGACGCGGAGGCCGATGTTCGAGTCGTGGTCGCCGCCGATATGCGACGCATTGCGGATGCGCGCCAAAGCTTTACATCAGATCTCATTGCGGCACTGACCCTTCTAGGCGCCATACTCGGCGTGGCCATGTGGGTGCAAACCAATCTGGGCTTGAGGCCGCTCGAAGATTTGCGCGAAAGAATTTTGTCCATACGGCGCGGAAGAATGCGGTCCGTTGCAGGGCCCGTCCCCAACGAAGTGGCACCGCTGGTCGAAGAGATCAACGCGCTCCTCGACTCCCAGGCGCGCGAGATCGAACGATCACGCGGACGTGCGGCTGACTTAGCACATGGCCTCAAGACGCCGCTTGCCGCGCTTGCAGCTGATGCTCGCCGCCTCCGCGACAAGGGCCTTCAAGATATCGCCGCGGATATCGAACAAGTGGGCGAGACGATGCATCGCCACGTTGAGCGGGAGTTGGCGCGCGCACGCGCCAGAACAGCGTCGGGAGAGAATGGCACAATTGAAACGCAAGTCCGGCCGTTATTGGAAACACTATCGGGCATGCTGAGGCGTGCACCGGGCGGAAAGCAGATTGCCTTTGAATTTGACATGCCGGAAGATTACGCGATCGGTATGGATAAGACGGACTTGGCCGAGGTCCTCGGTAATCTCCTGGAAAACGCCACCCGGCACGCAAAGTCACGCGTGATCATTCGTGGAACCAGCGAGGACGGCATCCAGCGCCTCGTGATTGAAGATGATGGCGGCGGTGTCCCTGCGGACGCGATTCAAAAGATCCTGAAACGCGGCGGAAAGCTCGACCGCCAGGAAGATGGAGCCGGACTGGGACTCGCGATCGTTCAGGATGTACTTGAGGCCTATGGCCGACGCCTAGATCTCGAGACGTCACCGCAAGGTGGATTGAAAGCCACTTTCTGAAGCTTTTGCGGTGCAGGAGACGATTTTCCGGCGCCAAGCTGCCCCAATTGCCAGTTTCATTCGGTTCAACGGATCGCGACACATGTGGCTGAGGAATTATCAATGTCTACAATCGCTTCACATTTGACAGCTCTTGGGATCGCGGCTCTCATTCTGGCGGCGCCTCTCGCGGCGGGGGATATAGGCCGCGGTTGGCTGACCGAGGACGAGATCAGATCCCACCTTTCCGGCAAGTCAATTGAGGGAGAATACCCTAGCGGGCGCCCGTTCAGGGAGACCTACGAGGCAGGCGGGCGCGTGGCCTACGAAGACGACATTCGCTCAAATGGCGGACGTTGGTCTGTCGAGGCTGGAACCTTTTGCACGATCTACGACAATGATCCGACGGGCGGTTGCTTTCGCGTCCGCAAAGTCGGCACCAACTGCTTCGAATTCTTCTTTGTTGCACGCACCGAAGAGCTGGCCAGGAAAGATCCGCGCGAACCGGATTGGACCGCGCGTGCCTGGATCGAAGGCCAGGCATCGACTTGCAAGGAGCGCATCACCGCATAGCGGGCGAGAGTCGGTATGATTTATGTCGATCCACCCACTCCCCCTCCCGGCCACCCAATTCATCGTCGCAATGGGTGGCCGGGAGGGGGAGTGGGCTGGCCAGGCGAGTCCGGCTGGGCCGGACATGCTCTAAGAGATGTCGCGCTTGAGAACCGCGGCCACATTCAGGCGATGCACCGCTTCATAGGGCTCAAAATAGCGGATCCAGCCTCGGGCCAGTTCGTCGGCAACAAACTCTTTCAATTTTAGGGCTGCAAGGTTTGTGTCGTCGGGGCAGCGCAGCAGGCGCTCGACGTAGTGCTGTGTCGCGGTGATGAGACCCGGGCCATAACCGCCGCACGCGATGACCTCGGGATCGCCGTGATTGGGGAGGATTGTCGTCACATCCCAGGTCACCGTTTGCGCAAGATCGATAAGATGCCGCTCCAGCCCGTCAGGCTCGCCGACATAGGTCACCGTATCTTCAAGCGCATCACCGGCGAAGAGCAGTCCTCGATCTGGAATGAGAATCAGAGCCGCATCGCGGCTGTGAATGTCGACATAACGAACCTCTAGGCGAAGGCCGCCAACGTCCAGAGCCATGTTATCGTCGAATGTGCGCGTCGGCAGAATAAGCGGGCAGATCGGCGGTTGCCCGTCCTCGCCCCCCGCTTCGATTTTCGCTTTGCGCCTTCTTAGTTCCTCCGCGCACAAGGCATGCGCGATGATCTCACAATCGGCGAATACTTCGTTGCCCGCGATGTGGTCAAGGTGCCAATGCGATAGGAGAACCTGCATCCGGCGTACGCCGCGCTCTTCGAGGGTGCGTCGCACAACAGTCGCATGCGAAATGGAAATATGGGTGTCGTAGACGACGGCCTCCTCACCGTCGACGATAGCATAACTTGCAACACCGAGCTCGTAAGCCCCGTCATCGACCCAGTTTGGTTCGTCGGAGAAGGCCCTGACACCCGTCCTCCGACCGTCATAGAAGGCGAGCACATTTGGCTGAGGCTCAAGGACGGTCATCGTCGAGCCCAAAGGCGGCCGCGCTGTCATATGAGATGGTCCTGCGTATCAAGTACCTAGATCGATGGAAGCAGGCGCAACGGTACCCCGTCGAGCGACTTTATGCGAACTTCATCGCATAACGACCGGTTACTCCATTTCGGAAAAAGACCCGCCGAGAATTTTGGACTAACGAAGACCTTTCCAGGATCCAGTAATCGTCTAAGGTAGCCGCAATCAAAAAGCCAGGCGCACAGGCTGGACATTGCGCCGAACGGGGAGGATAGACGAATGGCTTCTGAGCCGGATGCGCTGCTCGACCGAGTAAAGCAGGATCCCGAATTTCAAGAGCTCGTGGCAAAGCGTTCTCGGTTTGCATGGATTCTTTCCCTCCTTGTGGCCGTGATCTATTTCGGATTTGTCCTTCTCATAGCCTTCAATCCGTCAGTGCTCGCAACTCCGATCGGAACAGGCGTGACCACGCTCGGTATTCCCGTCGGTATTGGCGTCATTCTTGCGGCGTTCGTCCTGACCGGCATCTATGTCTGGCGGGCCAACGGCGAGTTTGACGAAATCACGAAGCGGATTGTCGAGAGGCTGAAGTGATGCGCCAAGTTCTAGTTACCTTGGCCGCCCTGGCCAGCCTCGCCACGCCGGTTCTTGCAGCCCCTGCAATCGAAGGCGGCGAACGCCAGCCGCTCAACATCGAAGCGATCGTCATGTTCCTCGTGTTCGTGACGGCAACGCTGTACATCACAAAATGGGCAGCCGGACGCGTAAAGTCGACGTCGGATTTTTATGCCGCTGGCGGCGGAATCACAGGATTTCAAAATGGCCTCGCCATCGCCGGCGATTTTATGTCGGCAGCCTCGTTCCTGGGCATATCAGGTCTTGTCTTTACGTCGGGGTTCGATGGTCTCATCTACTCGGTAGGGTGGCTTGTCGGATGGCCCATCGTGCTCTTTCTCATCGCCGAAAGGCTGAGGAACCTCGGCAAATACACGTTCGCGGACGTCGCGGCTTTCAGGTTAGAGCCGCGTGCAATCCGGAGTTTATCCGCTTCCGGCACGTTGATCGTGGTCGCTTTTTATCTGATCGCGCAAATGGTCGGCGCGGGAAAGCTGATTGAGACCCTGTTCGGACTTCCCTACCTCTACGCGGAAATTGTTGTCGGATTGTTGATGATTACTTATGTCGCTTTTGGCGGCATGGTGGCCACAACCTGGGTCCAGATCATCAAAGCCTGCCTGTTGCTTGGCGGTGCCACATTCATGGCTTTTGCCGTGCTTCTTCAGTTCGGCTTTTCCCCCGAGGCTATGTTCAAAGCGGCCACCGAAACACATACCGCTGGTCTCTCGATTATGGGACCCGGCAATTTGGTCAGCGATCCGATCTCCGCCGTGTCGTTGGGGCTGGCGCTGATGTTCGGCACCGCCGGCCTGCCCCACATCCTCATGCGCTTTTTCACCGTGAAAGACGCCAAAGCCGCAAGAAAGAGCGTGTTCTATGCCACGGGTTTCATTGGCTACTTCTACATCCTGACCTTCATTATCGGCTTCGGCGCTATCACCCTCTTGATGGGTGACGCCTCGTTCTACAATCAGGCCGCAGACGGGAGCTACGACAAAGTCACGGGTCTCATCGGTGGCACCAATATGGCAGCGGTGCACTTGTCGAAAGCTGTTGGCGGTTCTTTGTTCCTCGGCTTCATCTCGGCCGTCGCATTCGCGACCATCCTCGCGGTTGTGGCCGGCCTTACGCTGGCCGGCGCCTCCGCGGTCAGCCACGATCTGTATGCCAGCGTCATCGCCAAGGATCGGGTATCTGATCATACTGAAGTGCGTCTGTCGAGAATATCGGCGGTAGTAATTGGCCTCGTCGCAATCTTCCTCGGATACATCTTTGAAAAGCAGAACGTCGCCTTCATGGTCGGCCTGGCCTTCTCCGTCGCGGCGAGCTGTAACTTCCCCGTGCTCTTGATGAGCGTATTCTGGTCGGGAACGACCACACGCGGCGCCTTCATTGGGGGATTTGCCGGGCTCATTTCGGCGGTAACAATGGTCGTACTGAGCCGTGCCGTCATGGTCGATACGCTCGGGTACGAAAGCGCAATCTTCCCGTATTCCAATCCGGCGCTGTTTTCGATGTCGATTGCATTTGGCGGAATCTGGCTGTTCTCCAAGCTCGATAGGAGCCAGCGCGGTGATTCAGAGCGGGCCGCCTACGAAGCACAATTTATCCGGTCCGAAACAGGTATCGGGGCTTCGGGCGCGGCAAGCCACTGACGGATGCGCAACGTCTAGGCAACGGCTCGGCCTACGGCTTAGCAAAATCGTGGCATGCAAGTCGGTCCTAGGCCATTAAGTGCATTGAATTGGATAGGCCGGTAATGTAGCCCCATGCCCGAGCTTCCCGAAGTTGAAACCGTGCGCCGTGGGCTCGATCGCGTGCTCCGGGGTAAGCGCATACTCAGTGTCGAGCAACGGCGTCCGAACCTTCGGTTTCCATTACCGCAGCAATTTGCCGAGAGACTATCCGGCACGCGCATTGTTTCCGTGACACGCCGGGCCAAATACATTCTGGTCCACCTTTCGACCGCTGAGGTTCTGTTGATGCATCTCGGCATGAGCGGTCGGTTTCTGATCAATACCAAGCGAAATCAGCGTCCAAGCCTGCTCGGAGACTACGACTACGAGGCCGGTAACAATCCAAAGCACGATCATGTCGTCATACGTGCCGAAGGCGGAACCACCGTGACCTATAATGATCCGAGGCGGTTCGGCTACATGCTAGTCGTGCCGGAGGCGGACCTTTTCGCGCATCCTTTGATACGTCATCTCGGCGTCGAGCCTCTCGGCAATGAGCTCTCCGCCCCGCATCTCGCTGAGCAGGCAGCGGGCCGCAAGGCCGATATCAAGGCTTTTCTGATGGACCAGCGCATCATCGCCGGTCTCGGCAACATCTATGTATGCGAGGCGCTCCACAAGGCCGGCATTTCGCCGAAACGGCCGGCATCGGCGTTAGCTAACCGGTCAGGGAAACCGACCAAACGGGCCGAACGGCTTGTTCCGGAGATACGATCAGTGCTCGCCGAAGCCCTCGCCGCCGGCGGAACGACGTTGCGGGATTACCTGCAAGCGGATGGCTCGCCCGGCGCCTACCAGTATGCCCATCGTGTCTATAATCGGGAGGGGTTGTCCTGCCTCAACAAAGACTGTGGCGGCACCATCCGGCGCATTACGCAAAGCGGCCGCTCCACCTTCTATTGTCCCAAATGTCAAACGTAGGTGCGCGCCTCAACTACGGCTCAAGCCTCATCACCGCGCTGCTCCAAATGCGCTTGCGTGCGCGCCGACACCAGGCAGACAGCAATTAATGCCACGCCGCCCCATAAGAACACGACATTGGCAAGCCAATCGGACCGGGGGTTCATGAGTTTTCCGGACGCCATCAGGTAGACGAGACCAGCGGCAACCGTCCCCGCGTGCAGCCAGGTCCACTCAAGTTTCGGCGGAGGGGCATTCTTTGGCGGTCCCATGCGCTTAACCAGCACCAAGAGGGCACCTGCGATAAGCGCCGCGCCGAGCCCGTATTGCCAGGCATGATACCATTTGAGATCCGTAAGCGTGTAAGCCGCAAGAATTCCCGCCGCGGCCCAGGCATAGACCAAGGCAACGAGCCGCGTATTCCGGCGCACCGCATGCACCCGCTCGATCGCATCAAGCTGTGCGGGATCCTTCGTCCACAAGGGCCAGTTAATAAAAAGAGCTGTTGCAGAAATGGCGGCAGCGAATACGAGTCCTGAAATGGTGGATATGGGTTCGCTGGCCTGGGCAGCACCAACCGTGAGCCCCACGACACTTGCAAGGAGGATCAGAACGACAAGAGGAATCAAGGGTTGAAGAGACATACCGGTCTCGCTGTTCTATTGGCCGCCAAGCCGTGGCGCACTCATCCAGAATCTTGGGCTGCAGCTTTCTTGTCGGCAAGGAGAGCTTGGGCGCTGATCAGCGCCAAAGCCAATGCACCAAAGAAGAAGGTGGCTTGAGCAGCCCAATCAGGACGGCGATTCGTCATAAGGTTCTTGTCCGGGTCGAGAGAAATCCCGATCATGGCAGCGACCATGCCAACAAATTGTAGGCCGGCCATGATCCGCGCAAGCTTGAGGATCGTGTCATCCTTGCGCCCCGCGCTGACATCACGGTCGATCGCAGTCGCAAACAAGAGGCAGATAATACCGGCGGCGCCTGCCCCGAGGAAGAAGTGCCACCACTCATGCCATTTCACGATGAAGAAGTACGTGGCGACGATGCAAAGCGCACCCCATATCCAGACAAGCCCCATATAGCGCGCCGCCGACGCACTGATCACCGCTCGCGAGCTGCCCGAGGCGTGCATTGAGCGGATGTCCCGTATGGCAAGACCGGCAATCGCCAGACTGACCAGTCCCGTCATCGCCAGATAGACCAGCGGCTCCTCGATCGCCGAGCTCACAAGAATGCCGCTGATGCTGATCGTAAACACGAGCATCCAAATTATGAGTGACGATGACATCCCAACCTCCCCTTGGTCCCCGCTTACGGCCCGATACTCTTAGCACTTATAATAGTCTCGATACCAAGCAATGAAGCGTTCCACACCGATTTCAATGGGCGTTGCAGGCTTGAATCCGGTATCAGCCATCAAGTGATCAACGTCTGCATACGTCGTTTCCATGTCGCCCGGCTGCATAGGCAGGAAGGTCTTCTGAGCCTCAACTCCGAGCGCGCGTTCGATAGACGCAATTAGATCCATCAATGCAACCGGGTTATTGTTGCCAATGTTGTAAAGCCTGTAAGGCGCATTCGAAGAGGCGGGTCTTGGCTGCATCCCGCTCCAATCCGGATCCGGCTCGGCAACGGTGTCTGCGACGCGAATGACACCTTCGACCGCGTCGTCGATATAGGTGAAATCGCGCGAATGCTTGCCATGGTTATAGACGTCGATGGGCTTTCCCGCGAGCATTGCCGCGGTGAACTTAAAGAGGGCCATATCCGGCCGGCCCCACGGCCCGTAGACCGTAAAGAATCGCAGCCCCGTTGTCGGAATGCGGTAGAGATGCGCGTACGTATGCGCCATGAGCTCATTTGCCTTTTTGGTCGCAGCATAAAAGCTCAAAGGGTGATCGACATTGTGATCGATGGAGAACGGCAGCCTGCGATTGGCTCCGTACACCGAGCTCGATGAGGCAAAGACAAGGTGTTCGACGCCATGATGCCGGCAGCCCTCCAGAATATTCATGAAGCCGGCAAGATTTGAATCGACATATGTATGAGGGTCCTCCAGCGAATAGCGCACGCCCGCCTGCGCACCGAGATGAATGACTCTTTGCGGTGTCGTCTCAGAAAATAGAGAGGACATGGCTTGTCTGTCTTCAAGGCCAGCCTTGACAAACCGAAAGCCTGACTTCTCTTCGAGGCGTGCCAGTCGTGCCTGCTTCAGGGTGACGTCATAATAGGTGTTGAGGTTGTCAAGGCCGATAACCTCATCCCCGCGAGCGAGCAACTTCTCCGCCGTGTGATAGCCGATGAAACCGGCGGCACCGGTTACCAAGAATCGCATCAGCCTATGACCTCTATCTCGTTTATTCGACGCATGCTGATTAGCAAGCTTGGGTGTTCCTGAACAAGTGTAGAAGCGCGCGCACTTGTCTTAGAGTCTATGTGGTATTGGTCGAACCATCCGCTCCCCCTCGCGGCCACCCAATTCGTGGTCGCAATGGGTGGCCGGGCGGGTAAGTGGGCTGGCCAGGTGAGTCCAGCTAGGCCGGATATGCTCTAAAGGCCTTCGATCAAGTCAGCTGGAGCCCCAGTGATCTTGGTATCAGGCGTACCGATCACCTTCTTGTTCTTTTCCGGGTAGTCGAAGGCCAACAGAACCAGACGCATCGCCTCAAGCCGCGCGCGGCGCTGATCGTTGGCATGAATGACGGTCCAAGGGCTCGTCGCCGTATGGGTGAAGCGGAACATGTCCACTTCGGCTCTGGAGTAATCGTCCCACTTCTCAATGGCTGCCAGATCGATTTCCGTGAGCTTCCATTTTTTGAAGGGATTATGCTGGCGCTCATGAAAGCGTTTGAGCTGCATCTCCCGGCCGATAGTCAGGTAGAATTTGAAGAGCCGGATGCCATCCCGCACCCAAAGACCTTCCAACGGTGGTGCGTCACGCAGGAAATCAGCCGTTTGCTCGGGCGTACAAAAGCCCATGACGCGCTCCACGCCCGCCCGATTGTACCAGGAGCGATCAAATAGAACGATGTTTCCGGCCGTTGGTAAGTGCGAAACATAGCGTTGAAAGTACCATTGGCCGCGCTCGGCTTCCGTCGGCTTTGGAAGCGCCACCGATCGCGCATGGCGGGGGTTGAGGCGTTCAAGAAAATATCGAATGCATGTGCCTTTTCCAGCCGAGTCACGCCCCTCAAAGACGATGACGACACGTTCGCCCGTCGCTAGAATATGTGATTGAAGCTTGACGAGTTCGAGCTGCAGATCTTCCAGCTCGTTC
Source organism: Hyphomicrobium sp. (assembly GCA_965222835.1). Classification (GTDB taxonomy): domain Bacteria; phylum Pseudomonadota; class Alphaproteobacteria; order Rhizobiales; family Hyphomicrobiaceae; genus CBDCUQ01. Next base: position 1,056,489 of record CBDCUQ010000003.1, on the reverse strand, counting down.
TCGAAGGCCTTTCGCTTCAGTCTGTCGTCGTAGGGAAAATTCCCCGACGACAGAGCGCGGTCCTTAAGTTTGCCTGGAAGCTTGGGTTCTTCAATGTCGAACGCGGTATATGAATTGCCGCCGGCCTTTTCATCGTGCTTTTCAGCTGTTCCTTGCGCTGCCGCAGCCTTTTCTGTTTTGGCCATAATGATCCCCGATTGGCGTATCGTCGGTTGATCATATACAGCCTGCGCCGTATCGGCCAAAAGACTGGAGTAGGCAACCGCGCCGGCAGAACCGGAAGAGATCTAGACAGGGCCCAAACCGGGCGTCAGCCGACGATCTCGGACGCTTTGAAGTTAAGCTTGATCTCGCGTGACGCCGACGCAGGGCTGTCGGAGCCATGAACCGAGTTTTCACCTTTGGAAAGCGCAAACTTGGCGCGGATCGTCCCGCGCTTGGCCTCATTCGGATCGGTCGCCCCCATCACCTTCCGGTACTTGAAAATGGCGTCGTCGCCTTCCAGAACCTGCACAATGATGGGCTCTGAGGTCATGAACGCGCACAGGTTCTTGAAGAACGGCTTACCCTTGTGCTCTGCGTAAAAGGCCTGAGCCTGTGTCTTCTTCCACTTCACCCGTTTCTGGGCCACGATCCTCAGACCAGATTTTTCGATTACAGCATTGATTTCACCCGTTAAATTCCGCTTCGTGGCGTCGGGTTTGATGATCGAGAGTGTTCGCTGCTTTGCCATGAGTGCCGCTCTTTTGGATCGTAATGGGGCCGGTCGGAACCGGACGATGTTGCGGTGCGTTATAAACAGCGACCTGGCCGCCGCCAACAGGGTCGGCCCGCGATAAACTGTCATTGCCAAACCGGATTCCGGCCAGCCCCATGCCTATCAAAAGCCCCTTTTCGATGGTTCAGCTGCCAGTCCAAGAGGGTCGGGCGTGCGGAGTTGCACAGCAAATCTTAGGAACGCTTGGACTAATTGACGAAAAGAGCCCAAGGTACGAAAAGATCGACTTTCCGCAATCCTGGGTCGAGCCATCGGGGCTATGTGGAGTTTGCCCAGCCGGGCAGCGTATATCGAGACGCTATGAGCATTATGGAAGCTGACATCCAGTGGTTCATCGCGCGCGACGGCAAGCAGCATGGCCCTGTGTCGGATCTTGAAATGCGCAAGCTGGTCGAGCTTGGGCATTTGCGCTCGACCGATCTCATCTGGCGGCAAGGCTTTCCGGATTGGCGGCCCGCACCGGCGGTTTTTGCGATCCAGTCGCCGCCGCCCGCCTCTCAATTTGTACCGTCGTCGAGACCGCAGGCTCAGACCCGGCAGGTCCAACAGCAAACGACGGCACCTCGGTATGATTCGACTGCTGGCCATCCCGCAAGCGTTGGACATCCGCAGGCGCGTCGCCCGATACCGGCACAGAAAGATCGCACCAATACGGCAGCGGCGGCACACCCCGCCAATGCCCGCGTGACGACGCCCACGCCAGCGGAACTACGTCCGCAAACCGGACCGGTTGCGGGCAATGAGATGCGCACCGATCCGGCCAATCGGCCAAATGCCAAACACTCGTCTGGCGGCCCGAAGGGCCGGACCGCGGCCGTCGTGGCGCTATTAGCGATCCTCGGCGGCGGAGGTTGGCTGGCCTATCAGAATCTCGAGGCGCTGAAGCAGCTTGCCGAGCAGTCCAAATCCGGGGTTCCATCTCAGGCCAGCAAAGCCGGCACTGGCGGCGCATCAAAGGAAGCGTCCGAGGCAGCGGTCGCTGCTAAGACAGCGAACCCGGCGCCGGAGACAAAACCAGCGGCGCCTACGGCAGATGATGCTGCCGCCACGCTTGATGCACGACTTCAAAAAACCAAGCACTGGTCCCTTGTTCGCCAGGAATTCGGCGAATGGTACAAATCACGCGTCGCCGAGGCTGGCCGCCTCGTTGTCGCCAACAAGCCGGCACGCGAGGTGGACACGTACCTGATAGAGGGACTGGTCGAGCTTCGCCGGGCCAACGCCGATACGGCATTGGCAACGAGCAGCACGACTCTTAGGGACATGGCAAACGCCTTCCTCGGCAATATCGCGCGCCTGTCTCAAGAAAGTACGGACGCATGCATGGCCTTTATCTTAAAAGGTGAGGCAAGCCCGCCCGTCATCGAGATCATCGAGAACCCGCAAAAGAATGCGGAGATCAACAGCCACTTCGCAGCAATCTTTTCGGCGGTAGCCGAGGGACGGAAATCCCCCGTCAAGCATACCGATCCTTCAGATGCCGACTATCAACTGTTGGTTGGCCAACTGACCAAGCTCGGCTGGACCCAGGCAGATTTGCAGCTCTTTGCCGATCCCCAGGGGCCGTCCAAAACCACACCCCAGCGGTACTGCAAGATGATGCAGGAGTTCTTTTCCGCGCACCTCGCAGTCGAAAACGCTGCGGCACAGGATAGACTTCTCTATCGCACCCTGAAGCTTGTGGTCGCAGGCTGACGAACGCTTCGGGCTGAGACAATGCTACAGGCCATCATCAAGGTTCTTGTTACGAGCGTTCTCGTCGTCGCCATCGCAGAGGCCGCAAAACGGAGTACCTTGGCCGGCGCCATCCTCGCGTCTCTGCCAATCACATCCATGCTCGCCATGGCCTGGCTTTGGGTCGATACCCGCGATCCGGAAAAAATTGCGTCATTGGCAACGGGCATTTTCTGGCTCATCCTGCCGTCGTTGACGATGTTACTGGTGCTTCCGCTACTCTTGCGCCGGGGGGTGCCGTTCGCGCCGAGCATGCTCATCTCTGCCATGGCAACGGCAGGAAGCTACCTCGCCATGGTCCATGTACTTGGCCGCTTCGGGATCGCAATCTGAGGTCCAGGTCCAGCCGCGCACAGCCCGGCGGCGCGTGACAGAGGATCCTGAAGCCGCTATTCGCCTTCCCTATGCTGCACATCAACGATCTCAGCTACCGAATTGAAGGCCGGCCCCTGTTCGACGGGGCCACGGCAGCCATTTCGACCGGACATAAGGTAGGTCTCGTTGGCCGCAACGGCGCCGGAAAATCCACGCTCTTGCGTCTTATCTCCGGGGAACTGCATCCCGACAATGGCACGATCACGTTAGCGCGCAACGCGCGCATAGGATATGTGGCGCAAGAGGCCCCGGGCGGACCCGAGAGTCTGATCGACTGGGTGCTTTCCACAGACACCGAACGCGCATCACTTCTCGCCGAGGCCGAGTCGGCAACCGATCCCAGCCGCATTGCGGAGATACAAATCCGACTTGCCGACATTGGGGCCCATCGGGCGTCGGCAAAGGCTGCCGCTATCCTAGCGGGACTGGGGTTCGATGAAACTGCGCAGCGCCAGCCGTGTGCAGATTTCTCAGGCGGATGGCGGATGCGCGTTGCGTTGGCGAGCGTTCTCTTTCTTGAGCCCGATGTCCTCTTGCTCGACGAGCCGACGAACTACCTCGATCTCGAAGGCACGATGTGGCTCGAGAGTTATCTCAAGACATACCCTCATACTGTTCTTATCGTCAGCCACGACCGCGATCTCATAAACCGGGCCGTCGGGTCCATTCTGCATCTCGAACGCAGCAAGCTCACGCTCTATTCAGGCGGTTACGACGCCTTTGAAGAAACACGGCGTGAAAAACAACGGCTCGAGCTGAAGCTCAAGAAGAAACAAGACGACGAGCGCCGGCGCATTCAGGCTTTCATCGATCGCTTCAAAGCAAAGGCCACCAAGGCCAAGCAGGCTCAAAGCCGGATTAAAGCCCTGGCGAAAATGCAGCCGATCGCGGCCCAGGTTGAAGACCGCGTCGTGCCCTTCCGCTTGCCCGATCCCGAAAAGATGCAGGCAAGCCCCCTCCTCCGTCTTGAAGGCGTCTCCGCCGGTTACGAGCCCGCACGGCCCGTGCTTTCAGGGCTCGACCTCAGGATCGACCAGGATGACCGCATCGCGCTTCTCGGTGCGAACGGCAACGGCAAATCGACATTCGCCAAGCTCCTCGCAGGCAAACTCGCGCCGCTATCCGGTAAAATCTATGGCGCCAACCGCGTCAGCGTTGGCTACTTCGCCCAGCATCAGCTCGATGAGCTGAATCCCGAGGCCACACCGTACGACAATATTGGCGATCTGATGCCGGAGGCAACGGAAGCACAAAAGCGGACACAACTCGGGACGTTTGGCTTCGGTGCTGACAAGGCCGACACCAAGTGCTCAAACCTTTCCGGAGGGGAGAAAGCCCGGCTCCTGCTGGCGCTGACCTCCTTCAGCGGCCCCCACATGTTGATACTTGACGAGCCGACCAATCACCTCGATGTCGACAGCCGCGAAGCACTCGTTCATGCGCTGACTGAATATCAGGGCGCGGTTGTTCTCATCAGTCACGACCGTCATCTGATCGAGGCATCCGCCGACCGGCTATGGATCGTAAGGGACGAAACAGTTTCTCCTTACGATGGAGACATGGACAGCTATCGCGACGACCTATTGACCGAACGAAGTCTGCGCACGCGCGAAAAACTCCCTGGAGAGGATCAAAACAGGGGATCAAAAGTGGGCCGTGCCGAGCAACGCCGGGCGGCTGCAGAGCGGCGCGCCGAACTGGCACCTCTCAAGAAAGCGGTTCAGGCCGCTGAAAAAGAAGTTGAATGTCTGACGCGCGAGGTGACGAAAAGAGATGCCGCCCTGGCGGATCCGGCTCTTTATGAGGACCCCACGAAAGTGGAAAGAATTTCAACCGAACGCGGAAAGCTTGCGCGCAAATTGGCGGAAGCGGAGGAGGCGTGGCTGACAGCCAGTGAAGCTTACGACAAAGCCGCAGCGGATACCGATGAAATTCCAGCAGCTTGAATTACGATGCTCGCAAACCATGTGCAGAACATTCAAGAGCAGCGGCTTCTACAAACCAAAAAATATTGTGCAATGTCGTGCATCGTGGGATGCGTTTCGGCAAAAGTTTTCAACAGAATTCTTTGATACAGTTTTGTCATATATTTTGCTGGAACGGTCCCATGCGCTGGCGTTATGGTCCGCGCGCAGGGAGCTGGCAAGTCCGGCCAATAGCGGGATGGCCGTTCGGCTTGGCTAAAAAAGAGGGCCCAGCGGATAAGGCGGGCTAGCTCCCAGCAACTTTCCTATTCTTTGTTTTTGTCTTTCGGCGTCAACGTCAGCTCAAGGCGCAGACGATCGCACGCGACCGTCGGCGCCTTACCCCGCCCCATCGATTTCTTCATGACAATGATGCCATGGCCGGCAAGGCGTTGCAGCGTACGCGTCAAACTTGCTTTGGGCCGTCCAGATATCCTGGCCAATTCCGACACGGATTGTGGTTGGCGAACGCGGATGAGTCGCAAAAGCTCGACGTTGCGCTGGGACATGAGACGCATCAATTGCGCCGGTCGCACGGAACGCACCCGGCTGCCATTCGTGGCATGAGCCGGATCGCCTTTCCCGCTGCCATCCTTCATCGTCGCGTCGTCGGTCTGAATTTCAATACTGAGTACGGTTTCGTCGCCCATGACGTCCTATTGTCCAATCTATCGGGATATTCTCAGGTTCTGTATACGAACCAAGACCGAGGCCAAGAAGCCCCGTCGCCCGCGCGCAGCAGCAACATGTTTACGGGCCTCATCACCGTAGTACGGCAGGCCGCAACCGGGGGATCACATGGCATCAAAAATTTGGGATGGCGCCACCGTCTCTACGAAGAATTAAGATAGACGGCGATCGTCCCAGTGGGCTGGAACGGGCCGGGCGATGGAAGCGGGGTTTGGCGTCGGCACCTTAAGGAAAAGCCGGCCTGATATGATGAGCAACTTCCGCTGATGAGGCTCTATCTGTCCACCTCCCCGGATCCGCTTTGAACGACCTGCCAAACTGGGTACGCCGTTACCAGAAAGCCGGCGCGCGCGTTCGTATTGTGACGTCATCGGGTAGTCTTTCTTAATCGTTTTCCTCCAATAATCATCCCGGTTCTTGTCGTTTGTTAACGGGTTGGGTGTGCGTTGCGATGAAGGTTCTTGTGACAGGTGGGGCAGGCTTTATTGGCTCAGCAGTGTGCCGAATGCTGGTCACGGAACGGCGCGCGTCTGTTATCAACGTCGATTGTCTCACCTACGCGGCCAACCTAGCCTCGCTCGAGGCCGTTGAGGCCGATCCCCGCTACAGCTTCCAACAGGTCAACATCTGTGACGGTCCCGCGATCATGGGGATCTTGAAGCGTGAGCAGCCGGACGCGATCCTCCACCTCGCCGCCGAATCCCACGTCGATCGCTCGATCACCGGCCCCGCCGAATTCATCGCGACCAATGTGACCGGAACGTACACGATGCTGGAAGCAGCGCGCGGTTATTGGTCGGGCCTTTCCGAAGAGCGCCAACAGCGCTTTCGCTTCGTCCACATCTCGACAGACGAGGTTTTTGGCAGCCTCGGTGACGACGGATTCTTTAATGAGGAAACACCGTACGATCCAAGCTCGCCCTATTCGGCATCAAAGGCGGCATCCGACCATCTGGCGATGGCCTGGCACCGCACCTATGGCCTACCGGTCGTGTTGGCCAACTGCTCGAACAATTACGGGCCGTACCATTTTCCCGAAAAGCTCATACCTCTCATCATCACCAATGCGCTACTGGGCCGCGATCTGCCGGTCTATGGTCAGGGTACGAACGTGCGCGACTGGCTCTACGTCGAGGATCACGCCCGCGCACTCATAACCATCTGCGAAAAGGGTAAACCCGGCGAGCGCTACACGGTTGGCGGGCACAACGAAAAAACCAACATCGAAGTGGTGCAAGACATCTGTGCTTTGCTCGATGACTTGGCACCGCGCGAGGACGGAAAAGACCATGCGAGCGCCATCCGCCATGTCGAAGACCGTCCAGGGCATGACTTCCGCTATGCCATTGATCCATCGAAGATCGTCCGTGATCTAGATTGGGAGGCCCAGGAAACATTCGACACAGGTCTGAAAAAGACCGTCGAATGGTATCTTGCCAATCGGGATTGGTGGCTGCCGTTGCGTCTGAAGCGGTACAGCGGCGAACGCCTTGGCCTGATTGGAAACAACAGCCGCGAATCCAGCACGAGGCACGTCGGCGCGTCCTGAACATGCGATGCAGGATGCACACAACCCAAGAGAGCCCTTCCTTGAGTCCCACTTCTATTGCCGTCGTCGGCCGTCAAGGCCAGTTGGCAGCAGCCCTTGCAAAGGCTGCTTCGGCACATGGCGTGCATGCGACGTTTGCAGGCCGGCCTGATGCTGATTTGAGAGACTGGAAAAGTCTTGAGCGATACCTTGCAGGGACGAGCGCCGATCTCATCATCAATGCTGCAGCCTACACCGGTGTCGATCAGGCCGAGACCGAATCCGATCTTGCATTTCAGGTCAACGCTGCCGGACCTGAAGCATTGGCCCGCATCGCCGCGCATATGAACGTGCCGCTTGTCCACCTTTCGACCGACTATGTGTTCGACGGCAGCAAGCGCTCGCCGTATCGCGAGAACGACCGGGTCGCGCCGCTCAGTGTTTACGGTGCATCGAAGGCCGCCGGTGAGGAGGCCGTGCGCCAAGAACAACCCCGCCACATCATCTTGCGCACGTCCTGGGTGTTTAGCGAATCCGGAGCAAATTTTGTGAAAACGATGCTGAAGCTGGCGGCGTCGCGCGACGAGATATCGGTCGTCGACGACCAATTCGGGCGCCCGACCTATGCTGCGGATCTCGCCTCGGCAATCCTGGATCTAGCACCGCGTCTCACAGCCACCACAGTTGACCCCGCGTGGGGCACATATCACGTCGCCGGTGGCGGCGAGACGACGTGGTACGGTTTTGCACGAGAGATTTTCGCGCGCGCTGCGGCAGCTGGAATGAAAACCCCGAAGCTCCACCCGATCACGACGGACGAATATCCACTGCCAGCACAAAGGCCGGCGTATTCGGTCTTGGACACGACGACGTTCGAGAGCACATTTGGCATCAAGCTTCGCCCCTGGCACGAAGGGTTGAGTACGTGTATGTGCCAGCTCTGCCCGAATGTTTCGAGGGAATACGCGTTATGAAAGCCATCATCCTTGCCGGTGGGAGCGGCACGCGCCTTTATCCGATGACCCAGACGGTGTCGAAGCAAATCCTGCCGGTCTACGATAAGCCGCTCATCTATTATCCCCTGTCGGTACTGATGCTCGGCGGCGTGCGCGACGTGCTCATCATATCGACCCCGCGCGATCTTCCGGGTTTTCGCGAACTCCTCGGGGACGGCAGCCAATGGGGCATGAGCTTTTCCTACGCCGAGCAGCCGCGTCCGGAAGGGCTGGCACAAGCCTTCGTCATCGGAGAGCGATTCATTGGCAACGATCATTGCGCCATGGTCCTTGGTGACAATATTTTCTACGGCCAAGGGCTTTCGCGCGTGGCTCACAGGGCCTTTGCCGAGCGTGACGGCGCAACCGTCTTCGCCTATCAGGTGACCGATCCAGAACGTTACGGCGTTGTTGACTTCGACCAGTCCGGCCGCGCGAAGTCTATTGAAGAGAAACCAGCCAAGCCACGTTCGAACTGGGCGGTCGTCGGCCTCTACGTGTACGACAACGATGTCGTAGAAATCGCTAAGTCGCTGAAGCCGTCACCTCGAGGAGAATTAGAGATCACGGCGGTGAACGGCGCCTATCTTGAGGCCGGAAAACTGCGCGTCGAAAAATTGGGACGCGGATTCGCTTGGTTCGATACGGGAACGCCCGACAGCCTCTTGGATGCGGCAAATTACGTAGCGACCATCGAAAAGCGGCAGGGTTTGAAAGTCGCCAGCCCCGAAGAAATCGCGTTCCGTCAGGGGTTCATCGACCGAGCCCACCTCGAGCGGCTCATAAGCGAGCGCTTCGCCAAGAACGACTACGGCCGCTACCTGAAAGCTGTTCTGCAGGAATCGTAGCGAGCTCAGTTTCATCGAAAGCGCTCGCTCCCCGCTGCCCGCTGACTGCTCGCCGTTCCCTACCCCCTACTGCCCACTGCCGACCGCCACTTCCCCACTGCCATCGTTCTCTGTCAGGGGTAAAGCGGACGAGATGCGGTTATGGCAATCAGGACTGCTTTTGACCCTGGGCGGACCATTGCAATGCGGTGTCGTGGATCCGCTAGGGTAAGTGTGCCTACGTGCGAATAATCTCGCACTGGGGGAACAGCTCCTTGAGTCGCCGCACACCTGCGGGCGAGATGCGGGTTTCATGAAGTTCGATAATCTTGAGGCCGGGACAGAGTTCGATTGAAGGCGGCTGATCCGGAATGAAGCTGATACTAAGATCATCATAGTCCCGACCATAGAAGGTAACGGATTGTGTCGTCGAATCGATCGGCTCATGCCAAGTCACGATAGAGTTGAAGATTGGTGTGAAGAGTTCTTGTGCATTTGTTGGCTTTGGCGGTGGAGGCAATGGATTGCCGGCAATATGAGTAAGCACTTCGCGGTACCAGGCCGTATGTTCATGGACTGTGAAGACGCCAAATCCTGGGCGTTTAGCAAGCGCCTGAATCGACTCCTGTGTTAGGAGGTCCAACGTCGCAATTGTTACCGCTTCAGCCAATTCGGCAACAATTGCATCATGAGCGGCCTCGGACGGAAGCGCCTCGTAAGGTTGGCGTGATCCAACACTGTCTTCTGCTGCACTAATAACATCAAAGCGTCTGGCGTATTCAGGGAGGGGTAGCCAACAGATCCACGCTGCCTCGTAGTGAGGTTCACAATCAGTCACCAGATGTGCTGCAAAACTTGACAGACCACCCGGGTTGTCACCCAGGTTTATAACAATGATTTCCCAATCGTCGACCTGTGGCGCCTCTTGCAGAGTTCGCTCCATGAACGCGTACGCAATCTTTTGAATGTCGTTTGGTTGTCGGGTATCCACTTCGCCGATGGTTGCATGTTGATCAGAAGTCGGCGTCTGCCAGATGATAGCCATGAAAATCTCTCTCTCATTGGCTCAGTTGCCGTCGGTGCATTGACCTGCTGTAACCATTTAGTAACACCTTAAAAGCGCGAACCGTTAGGTCAAGGGTGGCTCCATTTGAGTTCCGGATTTAGCCAACGCCGACGTCGCTTCAGCGATGACAATACGTCTTTTCCTCTAGGCAAAGTCGACATTCCTCATCAGCAAATTCTAATCCCCCCTCACATATCCTCGCGCATACTGCTCGGCATCCCGCCGCACACGACCAGGGCCCAGGCTCGAGCTGGGAGAATGGGAGCAGCGGGAGCGTGCCGGATACGCCATGGCCCATCAGCTGGTCATGGGGACCGCTGCCGGTCATGATGATCAAACTGCCGTAACGATGCGCGGCAGGGATGGTATGTCACGGTCCGTAAAGGGGGCCCACCCCCGTCGCACGCAGTAGAGCGGCGAACGCCGCATCTATCTTTTCTTATACGAGGCTTCGTCGCTCTATTCCCTGTTGGGGAGGACGCCCTTTGACAATCAGGTTGCAAGTGCTCCGGCGCACATTGCGGCTCGGAGACAATGGCGCGTGCCAATTTCGCAATGCTCCTCGTTGCCCGCTCTCCTGCCCGGCCATCCATAGCAACGATCATTTGGGTGGCCGGGTGGGGGAGCGGGCAGGCCAGGTGACCAATCAATCAAGAAGCAGCGGGTCGATGGCGGGGAGCGGCGTCTTGAATCGCACACCCGCCGTCCGGCTTGAACACCATGAGACAGTGGCGTCGAATCGGCGGCCGCCCGAAAGTTCGACACGAACGGGTTCACCGGGCCTGAGCGGCGGGATTTGTTCCAAGCCCATGCCGCCGGCCGATACGTCGCGTACAATGGCGCCGGCGGAGTGCTCGCCAGTTTGCACGACACACGGCTGACAGAGAAGCCGGCGTGGTGAGCGGCGCTGCTGCGGCATGGGAGGAGAGAAAATCAGCCCGTAACTGTCGATGCACGGAGAGCCGCCGCGCTTTGTCTCGGCCAGCAGCCGGGCAAGGACGTTTGAATTTTCGCCATAGGGCTCCGGCAGCCGCAGATGCAGCGGAACGCTGAGCTCGCGTATCGCGAGATGGGCGAGATGTGAGATCTGCTGCCAGGCCTCAGGCAACTGTTTCTGATGTATGACGAGGGCACGCTTGGCGCCATACCGGGCGCGGTCCGCAAAATACTGCTCAAGCTCCACCAGTCCGCGCTCTAAGCCCGCAAGAAACTCATCGACGAACATCAGATCATCGATCCGCGCATCCGCCTCCGTCAGTTGACGCCGCAGCGTCTGCAGCGTGCCGGTGTCACGCGGCAAATGGTTGTCGACCATCTCACGGCCGATGCCGGAAATCGCGCGCGCGCCAAGCGCATTGGCGGCACTGGCCACAATCGCAACATTGAGCGCTGCGGTGTGTACTTCGCAAACAAACGCCTCGAACATGCGGTCGGTTTTGCAGGACCCTGGTCCGGCCGCTGGTCGAGGCGAAACCGGCGCGGGCGATATCCCGCGAACGGGCGGCGACGGTGGTTCGTGCATGGGGGTTGGCCTGTGCTGGCTGCTCTGCGACATGCACAATCTAAGATAGAATAGCTAACAGAGGGTAATCTTAGGAGGTAGGATCTGAACAGTACCTAGTACTTGCCAGACCCTTCCCCGAATCGGAGGGCTAGATCAATCATGATCTAGCGCCTCGCCCGTCGCTGCGGAATTGGCCTCCATACGGGCTGTGAGCCTGTGGGAAGAAATGATCAACTTCAATCTGAGCCTAGCCCATTCAGTTATTTCAATTCTGCAATTACAAGCAAAACATGCCGATGATAACGCCAGCATTGCTGAGAGAACTGGCGGTCTAACGCCGATTTTGAGGCATGTTACCGATGATGAAGCAGAAGCGTTCCGCGCGGTTGTCAAAATATGTGCGGATGTCTTTCAAGGGTTCGACGCTCCACACCTCCAAGATTTGTACAAAGAGGTGCTGGAACCGCTGAGACAGCTAAAAACCAAAACATGGCGCGAGCACCACACGCAGATTCAAACATTAGTCAGTGCGATCACCAACGAGTTTAAGCGCCAATCATTCTTTCACTATCCGCCCCACAAGGCGAGGAAGCTGGCTTCCATGGTCGATGATTGGAAGCCTGTTGTTGTCGCGTTCCCAAGTGCAGCAAGCGACATTCGAGGCGCGACCGATTGTTACGCACTAGGGTACAACGAAGCCAGCGTATTTCATTCTATGATGATCTTAGAGCTTGGGTTGGTTGCGTTCGCTACGAAACTCAAGGTCACATTCAAACCATCAAAGACCACGTGGATGCCAATCATCAAAGATATCAAGACAAAGATTGAGCAGGAACGAGCCGCGATTTCTACTACGCCAAAGGGCAAGAAGCCTCCGTCCCGAAGAACCGCAAAGTCTCGCAATCAGTTCCTGGAACATTGCGAGGAGGCGGCGCAGGAGTTCAAGTTCTTCACAACAGTATGGCGCAACCATATTGCGCACGGGCGCGGGGACTACGACGAAATTGACGCCAACAAGGTGCTTGAGCACGTCAGGATGTTTATGGAAGTGGCGGCCACCAAGATAGGGTTAAAAGAAGTTCGAATTACTTAGATTCAATCTTACGCTTTAGCATCTATTTTTTCTGAGTGTCGGTGATCAATTTCTCAAGCGTTGGAAAGTTTTTTGGAATGCTAACGCTCGCCGAAAAGCAACGGGTCGCCCTGGATGGAGCGGCCCGTATCATTTTTTCAGCAGCAAAGGATCGCTTGGATCAGTCTGCGTAGGCGCTCCGCTGCACTCTGGAGTACCGCGCGCCAGGACGGCGGATCTTGTAGGTCCGCTTCTTCGTGTAGGACTTGGCATCATCGTCCATAGCCGCCGTTGCGCTGCCGCTGAACCGCTGCCAGGTCACCGTGACCTTGGTACCGACAGAAACGCGCGGATAAAGATCGAGGACATCCTTGTTATACATACGGATGCAGCCCTTTGAGACCGCCTTGCCGATGGTCCAAGGAGCATCCGTTCCGTGAATCCGGTAGGTGCTCGAACCAAGATAGAGCGCACGCACGCCAAGCGGGTTCATGGGATGACCACCGGGTACCCACGGCGGCAGACGCGGATTTTCCTTCATCATCTCCGGCGTCGGGGTCCACGGCGGATTCTCGCGTTTCATCGAAACATTGGTGATGCCCGACCAGCGGCTTTGCTCGCGCGGCACGGCAATCGGGTAGCTGAGCGCTTTGCCCTTTTTGGTGATGAGATAGAGCCTGCGATCGCCAAAGCTGACGACGATCTGGCGTGCGCTATATTTTTTCGGGAAGGTTACGGTTTGCCGCTTCCCGCCCCATTCGGGCTCGCCGCCCCACAAATTATCGAAAAGCCCTTGTGCCGTAGCAGTCCCTGGCAGGATGGCAAAGAAAAGCGCGGCCGCTGCAACTGTGGCAAGCGTCCTGGCAGGTCTAGTGAACAACATCCGCATTACTCCGCATCTCAAGCCGGGCCTTGTTCGACGCGCCCGTCCAAGCCACCGGAGACCCCTCTGCTCCAGCACCCTGTAACGGTATGATTGCGCGACAGTTATGAACGGAGCGTATATCGCAGTCCCATTTTGTGCGGCAGAGCAGCGAGGCCACAGTTGAAAAGTGATTCGCTGGCGGGTTGTCGTCAGAAGACGCACAATTTTCGCACGTACTATGTGTTGCGGGGATTTGCTGTAGGCCTATGACCGGATTGAGCAATTTGGTGCAGCCTCTGGTTTTTTCGATGTGTGGCCTTGGGGCCGCGGAGTGCGGTCACGAAATTTGATTTTCGTGCTTTGTTCTTTTCTCTTGACGACTCACACGGGCCTCGATTAGAACAAACAAAGAACAAATCAAACAAGCCGGACCCGCTTCCAACCGGAAAGTCCGGACAACAATCAACGGTGTTGCGAGAGCGTTCCTATGGTCCAGGCGGCCCCGCCCCCCATCTTCCCTCCCGCCTGGGTGGAACGAATTTCGCAGCCCAAAGCCGGGCCTCCGCGTTTATGTCCGTCCCTCGAGGCCCGGCTTCCCCCATCTCGTATTGAAGACCTGCGCCGGCGTGTGCGCGAAATGGAGCGGCATGTCCCTCCTCTCACGTCCTCTGCTGAAGTCCGTCTAGGCTCTTGGACACTCGGTGCGCCCGAGGCCGATGCACTTTTCGGGCTCCAGGGTCTCGAGACCTCTAGTGTGCATGAGGTGAAGCCGGCCGCCGAAGGCCCGGCCGCTGCAACGGCTGCGGCGGCACATGCTTTTGCGTTACGCCTTGCCGTGCGCCGCCTCGATCAACGTCGTGCGCGTCGCGCGCGCCATGCACCCCGCGTTCTATGGTGCACGACAGCCGCCGCCGCTAATGAGACAGGCCGGCTTTATAGGCCGGGCCTCACGAGCCTCGGTCTCAATCCCCGTGCCGTGATCCTGGTCGAGACGGCACGTCAAACCGATACACTGTGGGCCATCGAGGAAGGCTTGCGCTCAAACGCGGTCTCTTTGGTCATCGGCCTGCTCGATGATGTGGACCTAACACCGGCGCGCCGCTTAAGTCTCGCTGCCGAGCAGAACCGAACACCGTGTCTTCTCATCACGCATGCGCGCGGCCCATCCACGGGCGCCACGGCAACGCGTTGGCGCGTTGGGCCCGCCGCAAGCAGCCCCCATCCCTTTGATGCGCGTGCGCCGGGCGCCACCCGTTTCTCTGTTTCGCTCGAACGCTGCCGGCGCTCGCCATTCGGCACAGGTGCGTCTTTTGCGTTGGAATGGTCCGATGAAACGTATGCTTTCCGTCTGGCTGCCGATGTGGCCCATCGAGCGCCTCAGACGGCAGTGTCCATCCGCCGTGCCGGATAACGCGCCGTTCGCGCTCGTCGAGAGTGGCGCCCATGGACTTCGCATCACCGCCGTGAATGCGCGTGCCGCACGCGAAGGCGTACGCATCGGCACAGCGCTGACGGACGCCCGTGCGGCGTTGCCGGCCCTTCTCTCGCGACCGGCCGAGCCGGCACGCGACCGCGCCGCGCTTTACGCACTCGCGCGCTGGGCCGGGCGCTATGGACCCGCCTGCAACGTCGAAGGCGAAGACGGCATCTGGGTCGACGCAACGGGTGTCGCGCATCTGTTCGGGGGTGAGCATGAGATGCTTGCCGATCTTACCAAACGCCTCACCCGCTTCGGATTGACGGCACGTGCGGCGCTGGCCGGCACACCCGGTGCCGCCCACGCCCTGGCGCGCTTTGGAAATCATTCTTTTGCCGTTGCTGCGCCAGGTACGGAACGCGCTGCCCTAGCGACACGTCCTGTCGAAGCGCTGCGTCTCGATGGGGACACCATCACCATCTTGAAGCGCCTCGGCTTGCGCCGTATCGGCCAGCTTTATGATCTGCCGCGCGCCGCACTGGAACGGCGCTTCGGCTCGGAAGCCTCATCGAAATCCAAAGCACGCGAACGCGCGCGCCTGGCAGGCGCCGTTCTTGTGCGTCTCGATCAAGCGCTGGGCACAAGCGAAGAGCCGCGCCGTCCCCTCACCGAGGCGCCACGTCTCGAAGCGCGCCGCACTTGGGCGGAACCGCTGATCTCATCCGAAGCGCTGGAAGCCGAGGTGGACCAGCTCGCCCAAGAGCTCGGTGAACATCTGAAAGAAAAAGAGCTGGGCTGTCGCCGTATCCGCCTCACGCTATTTCGGGCGGACGGCACGATGGCGAACCTATCGGCAGGTCTTGCCCGCGCAAGCCGGGATCCCCTGCACTTTTTGCGTCTCTTGAAGGAGAAGCTTGCAGCCATCGACGCCGGTTTCGGGATCGACGTCGCCGTCCTCGGGGCCTTCGGCATTGAGCGCTTAAGCGCAAATCAAACCGCGCTCGGCACGAACGGAGACGACGCGGGAGAGGATGCCATCGCCGCGTTGGCCGACCGCCTGTCCAATCGTCTCGGGACGGCCCGCATCACCTGTCTTACCTCCTTTGAAAGTCACATCCCCGAACGTGCCGAGATGCGCGTACCCGCGCTGTCCATCCAATCTTTTGCAAGACGCGCGGACGAAGTGGAAGAACGTGCATTCCACGTTTTACGTCCACCGTTCCTTCTTGCGCCGCCTGAACCCATCAGCGTGATGGCCGAAGTGCCGGAAGGCCCGCCCATGCATTTTACCTGGCGGCGCGTGCGCTATCGTGTGGTGAAAGCAGAAGGCCCCGAGCGCATCGCGCCTGAATGGTGGGAGAATTTGAGCACGTCCGACTCCCGCGCCGCAGGCGAGCAGCAGCCATCACCTAAGTCGCGCGATTACTACCGACTGGAGGATGACAGAGGCGGCCGCTTCTGGGTGTTCCGCCAAGGTCTCTATCAGAGCGCTGCCGAAGACGAACCACCGCTTTGGTTTCTGCATGGATTGTTTGGATGAAGGCCCATGCGCTACGCCGAGCTACAAACGACAACGAACTTTTCTTTTCTGCGCGGGGCATCCCACGGCGAACAGCTGGTCGCACAGGCCAAAGCGCTGGGGCTATCGGCAGTGGCCGTCACCGATCGCAATACGCTTGCGGGTGTGGTGCGTGCGCACGTCGCTGCAAAAGAGGCCGGGCTTCGTCTCATCATCGGCGCGCGCCTCGATCTGAAAGATGCACCAAGCCTTTTGTGCTTTCCCAAAGACCGTGCAGCCTACGGCCGCCTCTCGCGTCTTCTGTCCCTCGGACAAGGCCGTGCGGAAAAAGGCCAATGCACGCTCTTTCTCGATGACGTCGCCGTGTACGCCGAAGGCAATATTTTTGTCGCCATTGCCGAGACCAATTCCCCTCCCCCTTGTGGGGAGGGGGTAGGGGTGGGGGGAAGATTTACGCACACTTCTCAGAGAAGTCCGCTTGCCGCTTCACCCCGCCCCCAACCCCTCCCCATCGAGGGGAGGGGAGCGCACTTGAATGAGGTGATCTCTTCCTGCGACGGAAAGAAAGCATGTTGGGACGCCTTCGAACACGAGCTCTGCCGTCTTAAAGCCGTCCTCGGCTCTGCCCCGCTCTATCTCGCCGCAACACATCGTTATCGTGGAGATGATCAGGCGCGCATCACCGCCCTCGCCACTCTGGCGTCACGCTGTGGCACGCCACTCGTTGCCACCAACGACGTGCTCTATCACGCTCCCCATCGCCGTCCATTGCAGGATGTGCTGACCTGCATTCGCGAGCACACGACCATTGAGAAAGCGGGCTTCCTGCTCGAAGCCAATGCCGAGCGGCATCTGAAAAAACCGGCAGAAATAGCGCGGCTGTTCCGAGGATTCGAGGAGGCGATCGAGCGCACCATCGACATCATGGACGCCTGCCGCTTTTCTCTCGACGAGCTTGTCTATGAGTATCCCGACGAGCCGGTATCGCCCGGCAAAACCCCGCAGGAGCATCTCGAGACACTGGCATGGGAGGGCGCGGCCTGGCGGTTCCCCGAAGGCATCCCGGAAAAAGTCTACACAACCCTCCGTCGCGAGCTGCAACTCGTGGCCGATCTCGATTACGCCCCGTATTTTCTCACCGTTTACGACATCGTCGTCTTTGCGCGCGCGCAGGGCATTCTGTGTCAGGGCCGCGGATCGGCCGCGAATTCGGTCATTTGCTACTGCCTTGGTGTTACGGCCGTGAATCCCACCGAGGTTGATCTCTTGTTCGAACGGTTTGTGTCTCACGCGCGAAAAGAGCCGCCCGATATCGACGTGGATTTCGAGCACGACCGGCGCGAAGAGGTCATTCAATACATCTACGCGCGCTATGGACGTGATCGCGCCGGCCTCACCGCCACCGTCATTTCCTATCGGGCGCGTTCGGCCGTGCGCGATGTGGGCAAAGCCATGGGACTGTCTGAAGATGTGGTCTCAGCGCTCGCCGGCATGGTCTGGGGCACGAGCTCCGGTGGCGTTTTGGGTGATACGCGCGTGCGCGAAGCGGGCCTCGACCCGGCTGATCCCTTACTTGCACGTGTGTTGGAGTTGACGGACGAGTTGATCGGCTTTCCCCGGCATCTGTCCCAGCACGTGGGCGGCTTTGTGCTGACGCGCGGTCCCTTGATCGAGGTCGTACCCATCGGCAACGCCGCTATGGCCGATCGCACGTTCATTGAATGGGACAAGGACGATATCGCCGCGTTGGGCTTGTTGAAGGTCGATGTCTTGGGACTCGGCATGCTGTCGTGCATTCGCCGCGCGTTCGAGCTTCTAAGCCAACACCATGGCCTCGACATGAGCCTTGCCAAGGTGCCGCGCGAGGACGCGGCCACCTACGACATGCTGTGCCGCGCCGACAGTATCGGCGTGTTTCAGGTGGAAAGCCGCGCGCAGATGAACATGCTGCCGCGTTTGAAGCCGCGCTCTTTCTACGATCTCGTCATCGAGGTCGCCATCGTGCGCCCCGGTCCCATTCAGGGCGACATGGTGCACCCCTATCTGCGCCGCCGCTCCGGTGTTGAAGCTGAAACCTATCCGTCACCCGCGCCCGAGCACGGCCCCCCGGACGAACTTCGCCAGATTCTCGGCAAGACCAAAGGCGTGCCGCTCTTTCAGGAGCAGGCTATGCGCATCGCTATGGACGCGGCGAAATTCACCGATGCCGAAGTCAACGAACTAAGAAAGGCGATGGCCACGTTCCGCCGCCGTGGCACCATCGGATTGCTCGAAGACAAGATGGTCTCGCAAATGGTTGCGCGCGGATACGAGCAGGATTTTGCGCAGCGCTGCTTCAACCAGATCAAAGGCTTCGGTGAATACGGCTTCCCCGAAAGCCATGCCGCGAGCTTCGCCCATCTCGTCTATGTCTCCTCCTGGCTCAAATGCCATTACCCGGCGGCGTTCGCCTGCGCGCTGTTGAATTCCCAACCCATGGGCTTTTACGCGCCGGCGCAAATCGTGCGTTGCGCCCGCGAGCATGGCGTCGAAGCCCGCGAGGCGGATGTCAATGTGAGCGATTGGGACTCGACTCTTGAATCTTGCGCCGGCGACTCCCCTGCGGGGAGCCGGCCGCCGGCGCTACGCTTAGGTCTCCGCCAGATCGATGGTTTGCAAGAAGACGAGATCAAAAAGCTCATCGCCGTACGCACGCACGGTGTAACTGGGAAGATAGCTGACGACCCCCCTCCTTTAGGAGGGACGGAGAACCGGCCAACAAACAACGCTGCCTCCCAAGAACTCTCCCCTCCCCCATACGGGACGGAGAAGCAATCAGCAGCCAACGTCTCCTTCCAAGAAAACCCCCCTCCCCCTGGTGGGGAGGGGTTGGGGGTGGGGGGATCCTGCCACGCGTTACCGGCGCGGGTTCCATCTCAACATGGCGCGGCACCAACGCTGTCGTCTGGAGGCACAGTCTTTGTTTCTCAAAAACAAAACGCCCGTGTCTTCACCCCACCCCTCACCCCTCCCCATCGAGGGGAGGGGAATGCAGGTAGCGGGCCATCACACTTTCCATCGCAGCAACGGGAATCGTGCGCGCCACCCCCAAAAAGCCCCTCCCCCTGGTGGGGAGGGGTTGGGGTGGGGGGAGGAAGCACACGTTTCCAGTGTGAAGGGAGCACAAAAAAACGATACTTCCACTCGATCCATGATCTCTGGATGCGGGGGGGCCTGAGAGTGCCGACACTTGAAAAGCTCGCCGCGGCCGACGCATTCCGCTCGATGGGCCTCGACCGGCGCCAGGCCTTGTGGGAGGTGAAGGCGCTCGCAAACGCACCCCCGCTGCCGCTCTTTACCTGGAACGCAACACAAGAAACCGGAACCGAGCCCACCGTCGCGCTCCCCGCCATGCCGCTCTCCGAGCACGTCGTCAACGACTACCAGACGCTGAGGCTGTCCCTCAAAGCCCATCCCATGAGCTTCCTGCGCGACAAGCTCAAAGCATTGCGGATCGCCTCGTGCAGCGACGTGCGGAGCTTGAAGGATGGTGCGTTCGTGCGTGTGGCCGGTGTTGTGCTCGTGCGCCAAAGGCCGGGCAGCGCTAAGGGCGTCGTGTTCATGACCATCGAGGATGAGACGGGTGTGGCCAACGCCGTCGTCTGGCCCAAGGCGCTCGAACGCTTCCGCAAAGTGGTGATGGCAGCGCGCTTGATCCTGATTACGGGGCGCATCCAGCGTCACGAGGACATCATCCACATCGTCTCATCCAAGCTCGAAGATAAAAGCGACTGGCTGCTGCTCCTCTCCGAATGGGCCGACGACATGCGCGTACCCATCGCCAACGCCGACGAGATCCTCCGTCCCGATCCGGGCTCAGCCCGCAGCTCCCAAGACCCCCGCCATCACCCCCGCTGGGCTGGTCACCCGCGCAACGAACGCGTCATACCAAAGTCCCGGGATTTTCATTGAGGGGGACAAAGAAAAAGATCCACCAATGACCAAAAACAACCATGCTCGACGCGGAGTGATATCCGTTGCTATTGAATGGCCCGACCACCGAGAACGCATCTCTCCAGAAAAGTGCTAAACATAACGAACGAGAATGACTAGAGACGACCATACGACACCGACTCCTTTCATCCGAAACATTTGGCATCCATTCGCGAATTTCGTCGCCCACGAGGACCAACTTCGCGAAATATGCCGGCGGGACCATTCTTATCGAGCGAATCTTGATGCCCAAACAGAGCCGTGGATGAAGCTGCGCTCCGAAGAGGTCTATGGCGCATTCTACTTAGCCCACGCCCTTGGATGGCCGGATGAAAGTGAATATCGAATTGCCGCGGAATACGCGGATATGGACATCGAGATCCGAAATGGTCCCGATTTGCACCGCCTGCAGGTCACAACAGCGGGCCCGATCTGGCCCGAAGGATCGCCACACTGGGGGGTGGACCACAAGCTGCAAATGAAACAGCTCCGTGAAAGCGGTATCAGCTCCGGTTGGGGACCGTTCAAGCAACTTCCGAGCGGAGAGATTGTAAACAATGACTCTGTTATTTCGCGAGACGAGCGGGATGCCGCGTTCGGAGCCGGGCTGCTGAAAGCTTTAACGCGAAAAACAAACCATCGGTCACCGGATCTCGAACTCGTAATCAAGGCTGCTGATTACGGTATCTGCGACCCAGAGACCTTTAAAGAATTGGCGAATGAGAAACTTCGGGCAACGCCGGTGTTGGGATTTGCCGCCGTTCACTTCGTGACGAACAAGGCTG
This sequence comes from Hyphomicrobium sp., assembly GCA_965222835.1. Lineage (GTDB taxonomy): Bacteria > Pseudomonadota > Alphaproteobacteria > Rhizobiales > Hyphomicrobiaceae > CBDCUQ01. Next base: position 1,035,398 of record CBDCUQ010000003.1, on the reverse strand, counting down.
ATGTCTATTTCTGCTCACGCAATTAAAGCACGGCAGCTCAAAGCCCCAAAAGCTAACTTTCTTACCTACCGCTCCACCTTCGTCGTATTCGGCACGCCCTTCGCGCCCATGTAGAGAACGAAAATGCGCACGGGTTTATCGCTCGGGTTGTTTCCCCGATGCACAACCTTCATTGCTTCCGCCAGAGCATCGCCCGCTTTGAAGGTGCGCGTGCCGCGCGCGCCATAGTCGACAGTAATCTCACCTTCCAGAACAATCCCGGCAAGGGGAACGTTGTGAACGTGCCACGGGGTCTTCTGGCCGGGCGCAAGCTCGAAAATGGCGCCCGTGAGCTCCGCAGGCGCCCCCGTCGGATAGACAATCGGCTCGCCCATCACGGTTTTGTCCGTTTTGAAGAGCGTCGTAATGTGGGGTCGCGCGGGGGCCTCGGCGCGTAAACCCGCCACATATCCGCCCACCGCAGAGGCGAGAACAACGCCAGTTACGAAGACGGCGAAAACCAGCAGCGAACGCCAATCCTTTCCAAACATGATGAAACCCCTATATGTGACGTCATGATCCATCAAACGTGCCCGCAAGTTCCATGATGCGCAACACAACTCTCACTCAGAAGCCTCGGCAATTCCCGCCACGCCTCATCGTCGGTCTCGCTGCCGTTGCGGCGGTCCTTGCGGGACTGTTTGCGCCTGTCGGCACGGCCCTCGCACAACGCGGACAAGTCGAGCCCGAAACCGGGACCGGAACCGGATCGCAGACGCTCGAAACCAGCGGCCATTACATGGTCTCGTCGGCGAACCGCTACGCATCGGAAGCCGGACGCGAAATGCTCCGCGCGGGTGGATCAGCAATCGACGCGGTCATCGCGACGCAACTTGTCTTGGGCCTTGTCGAGCCGCAGTCCTCCGGTTTGGGCGGGGGCGCTTTCATTTTGCATTGGGATCAGACCGCACGCGCACTCAAAACGTACGACGGACGCGAAAAGGCACCGGCGACCGCTAAACCCAACCGGTTCCTCAAGGACGGAAAACCCATCGACTTCGAAACCGCTGTGAATTCGGGTTTGTCGATCGGCACGCCGGGAACGGTGCGTCTCTTGGAAACGGTACACCGAAAGTACGGCAAGCTGCCGTGGGCGAAGCTTTTCGAGCCTGCCATAGAGTTGGCCGAAAACGGCTTCGAAGTATCAACCCGTCTCCACATTCTCTTACGTTGGTTCGGTGCAGAAAAGTTTGCCCCCGAAGCCCGTCAATACTTTTTCGGTGAAAGCGGCAGCCCACGCGCCCGCGGTCATCTCTTGAAGAATCCCGCGTATGCAGAATCATTAAAAGCCATTGCGGCGGGTGGCGCCGACGCCTTCTATAGCGGGCCGATCGCAGATGCGATCGTCGCGGCGGCAAGAAACGCGCCGAATTTTGCGGGCGACCTCACGTTAGAAGACCTTGCGAACTACGAAACCAAGGAACGCCCGGCGGTCTGTGCGCCGTATCGCACCCATAAGGTGTGCGGCATGGGACCGCCGTCGTCGGGCGGCGTCGCCGTGGCCCAGATCGTCCAGCTCCTGGAGCCCTACGATCTCGGCAAAGGTCCCGACGATGCAATGAGCGCTGAAGCCATGCACATCATGGCCGAAGCCCAGAAGCTCGCTTACGCCGATCGCAACCGCTATCTCGCCGATCCGGATTTCGTAGAAGTTCCGAAAGGCCTCAACGACGCAGACTACCTGACCTCACGCCGCGCGCTCATCAGTCTGGACGCACCTATGCCCCGGCCTAAACCGGGTGAGCCACCGGGTCTCGGCAGGCGCGCCTTCGGCATTGATGCCACCCGTGAGATGGCCGGCACCAGCCACATCTCCGTCATCGACGCCGATGGCAACACTGTCTCCATGACGACAACAATTGAAGGAGCATTTGGGTCGGGTGTGATGGCCGCCGGATTTCTCTTGAACAACGAGCTTACGGATTTTTCTTTCCGGCACACGGACAAAGACGGGAACCCCATTGCCAACCGCGTGGGAGGCGGCAAGCGCCCGCGCAGCACCATGGCCCCGACCATTGTGTTCGATGACAAAGGCGAGGTCTTTGCCGCCCTCGGTTCACCGGGCGGGTCGCGCATTATCCTCTATGTGGTGAAAGGCGTCGTCGGCCTGATCGATTGGAAGCTCGACTCGCAATCGGTCACGGACTTATCGAACTTCGGCAGCAGAGGCGGCGCTTTTGAGCTGGAGTATGGCTTCGGCACGCTGATCGACGCCGTGAAAATGATGACTTATGGCCACGACATCGACTTCGATCTCATGACTTCAGGTTTGCATATCGTCGCTCGCCGAAACGGCAGTTTGGAAGGCGGCGCCGATCCGCGTCGCGAAGGTGCGGCGCTCGGAGATTAGCCCCATGGAGCGACGCCGTATCATCATTGCCGGCGCAGGAATTTTGGGCCTGTGGCAAGCCCTGACCTTGGCGCGCCGTGGACACGATGTGCATCTAATTGAAAAAAGCGAGGACCCATTCTCGGACTCCGCCAGCGCGCATGCGGGCGCCATGCTGGCCCCCGATTGCGAAGCCGAAGCGGCACCTCCTGAGGTCCGTAACGAGGGCCGACATGGTCTCAATCTATGGCGCGAAGCGTATCCCGATCTCATCTTTCGGGGCAGTCTGGTACTTGCCGCGCCACGCGATGCTCCAGATCTCGAGCAATTCGCCAAGCGAACAACAGGATACACGAAGATTGGGGGCGAGGAGATCGGTGCACTGGAGCCTGTGCTTTCGGGCCGTTTTGCGTCAGCGCTGTTCTACGCCGACGAAGCGCACATGGTGACACCCGACGCGCTCGCCTCTCTCCTGGAGGCGGCCAAGAGGGCCGGCGCGCATGTGGAACTGGGACGCCAATGGGAGTCGACGGGGCCCGCAGCAGCGGAAGACGTCGTGATCGATTGCCGCGGTCTTGCCGCCAGAATTGAGCTTCCGAACCTGCGCGGCGTGCGTGGCGAGCGTCTGCTGATCAAAACCGACGAAGTGCACTTGTCCCGGCCGGTCCGTCTCCTTCATCCGCGCCACCCGCTCTACATCGTGCCATGGAATGACGGCAAGATCCTCGTCGGCGCCACCATGATCGAAAGCGAGGACGGCGGCCCCATAACGGTGCGCTCGGCACTTGATCTCTTAGGCGCACTCTACACGCTTCATCCGGCATTTGGTGAAGCGGAGATTCTTGAGGCAGCAAGCGGCGTCCGGCCTGCGTTTCCCGATAATGTCCCACGCGCAATCGTGCGTGAGGGAGCGCGGTACATCCACGTCAACGGCGCCTACCGTCATGGGTTTCTATTGGCGCCGGTCTTGGCCGAAGCGGTTGCGGATTTCATCGAAGGCTCGGCGGATCATCCCTTGGTCTATAACCAGGAACGCTGACAGGAGCCCCAATCTCGGCTCGCAAATTCAGGTACAATAACAGCACCTTCGATGGGTTTACTTGCCCTGGCCTTGCGCCCCGCTCAAGATCGAAGGTTGGGGACGCACGATCGAACAAGGGGATGATGAAATGCCGGGTGTCGATGATGCCATCAAGGCGATTGGTCACGCAGGCGCGATGGACTGGGATCTCAAACCTGAGACCCACGCGGCGTCCTTGCCGGAAGCCGCGGGTCCTCTGAAACGGATCTTGGAAGGCGCCATCCTGAAGGACATCATCAATGCCTATAATCAGTCGGACACAACCGCCAAGGCCGCGCAAACTCACTACAAGCGACTGGCGCGGATTGCCGCTCTGACAAGTTTTGCCGCGGTGGTCTTGGGCGGGATTCTCCTTCTGCCCCGGCATGCACCGATCCCGGCGTACATTCTGACGACGGCATCAATCATCCAGGTGTCGCTCCTCGTCTGCTCCTTCGTGAGTTCACTCACGCTCGCCTTCAGCAAACCATTCAATGCCTGGATGCACGCGCGCGCCGAGGCGGAGACAGCGCGCATCGGCCTCTTCAATGCGGTGCTCGCGGCCGATGAGCAGCCCCGCTCAGGCGAGCTGGACCTCCTGCCGCTGCAGCTTGAATACCTGCGCCGATATCAGCTCAACGTCCAGCGCGCCTATTACAAGTTGCGCGGGGCCCAGCACGCACGCGCCGTCAAACGCGCTGGACTGATACGGATCTTTGGATTGCTCCTGGTGGCGCTGGCCGCCGTGCCGCTTGCCTTGAGGGTGATTGGGCCCGAATTGACGCCGGAGATCTTGCAGCCCGTCGCCACTTACTTTTCCAAGTCCCCCGAAGCGGCGCAGCGGATCGTGCTGGCGATGAGTGTCGTCGGTGGTGCTTTACAAGGCGCTTTGGCGGCCTACGCCCTGATGTCTCAAGACGAGCGCAACGCGGCGCGCTACCTCGACACCTCGCAGAATCTCGAAGACCTAGCAGGCCGGCCCCTGGATGAGGCCCGGGCCGCGGCGTCAGAGAACGATAGAGAAAGCGTTTTGGCGTTTGCAGCTCTGCTGCACGAACAGATTTCGTCCGAACATCGGGAATGGATCGCGCTGAGGTCCGTCGTACCGGATCTGGCACTCGGCAAGCTCAAAGCCGCGCATCTTCCAAGACTGAGATAGGAGCATTTAGCTCAGAAGCTGCCGCCGGCCCGCGCCGTCGCCAGCGCGCCTTCAAGCACGCGCGCAAACTCCCGCCGTTCGTCGTCATTGAGAACACGGCCGAACTCCAGCTCTTTGCCGTGTGAGGCAAGCCGAAGGTTTGTCCGCCCGTCGACGTGTTCGGTAAACCGCACCCGAACCCAATAAGGATTGAACGTGTGCTGTTTGGAACGGCCCTTGGGATCGACTTGCGTCAGCGTCAGCAAATCTGGGGAAATCTCGATCAATTCGTAGGCTCGGCCCGAGCGATAGTTGAGCTTGAAGGCAATGTAGATCAGAAGCACATCCAAACCGAAGAATCCCAACACCGGCCAGGCGCCCATCATAAGAAAGGCCATACCGGTCACAAAGCTGACGATGCCAAGGCACGCCATCAGGATGAGAAACCCTTGCGGGCTCAAGGATCGATTGGGATGAAGCACGGCACGAAACTGTCGTGCCTGATGCCCCTCAGGGGTATAGTCCGTCATGAGACCAAACGTACGATGCAAATTGGAAGAGTTGAAGGGCCGATGTCGAAAAAACCAGCGGCAAAAGTGCCCAGGAAGAAGGCGCCCAAGAAAAAGGCAAGCAGGCGGCGCAGTCAGGCGAGGCTGAAAGAAGAAACGGTGCGGCAGATCTTTGCGCGCCTCAAGTCCGCAAATCCCGAGCCAAAGGGCGAGCTGGAGCACGTCAATCCTTACACGCTCCTCGTCGCCGTTGTCCTTTCTGCGCAAGCAACCGACGCCAGCGTCAACAAAGCCACACGACCGCTCTTCAAAATCGCCAATACGCCCGAAAAAATGTTGAAGCTCGGCGAGGAAAAGGTACGCGAATACATCAAGACTATCGGGCTTTACCGCAACAAAGCCAAGAACGTCATCTTGCTGTCGGAAAAGCTCATTGCCGAGTTCGGGGGCAAGGTGCCGCGCGATCGGGAGGCTCTAGAAACGCTGCCGGGCGTGGGCCGCAAGACGGCGAACGTCGTGATGAATGTCGCGTTCGGTGAACCGACAATGGCGGTCGATACCCACGTCTTCCGCGTTTCCAATCGGATCGGCCTCTCCAACGGAAAGACGCCGCTTGAGGTGGAAGAGGATCTGCTGCGCATCGTGCCCCCGGACTTCGCCGTTCACGCCCACCATTGGCTGATCCTACATGGACGATACCTATGCAAAGCGCGCAAACCCGAGTGCCACCGATGCCCCATCTATGATCTCTGCCGGTTTGAAGGAAAAACGGTATGAGAAACGATGCCGAAACGCGCGCTCATTGCCGGAGAGACGTTGCCCAGAGCCGACGCATCATAGTGTCGGCCGCGCTCGCGGTCTTCAGCGTTGCGCACGTATGTAGTCCAGCCTGCGCTGATCAACAGGACGCGCCCACAATTGAACATGGGAAAGACATTACGCCGGCCAAGATAGGCCCGGCCGCGGCAGGTATTCAGCTGACTAAGACGGCCTCTCGCACCGCGATCAAGGACGGAGTCGCATACCCGTTCGCCAAGGAGATCACCGGCCCAGCCGCGTATGACGGAATCAAGATCGGAGGGCCACATCTTTTGATCGAAGGCGTCAGCTTCGATGGGCCACTCGACATCTATACGAAAAAGCCCGTCGTACTGCGCGGCTCGATCGTCCGCACGCAGGCCGATAGCCACTGGGGCATTCAACAAAGGCCCGATGCTGGCGCGCTTTATCTCCTCTGGTCCGAGGTGGGCGGTGCGCCCGGCTTTCGCACAAGCATCGGCCTGATGCTGCGCGGCGAGAAGGCCGTCGTCTACCGCAGCCGCATATCGGAAACGCTTGACGGTGTGCGGATGGCGGCAAGCGGATATCACATCGTGGAATCTCTGATCGACAACATTGTCACGCGCAAGGGCGATCACAACGATGGCGTCCAAACATCGGCAGTCGCAAGCGAAATCATCATCGAAAAAAGCCGGATCATGAATCGCAACCGGCAGACCAGCTGTCTTCTCCTGCGCGGTGATCGTATCGTCATCCGTCACAACTATCTCGCGGGCGGCGGCTGGGCTTTCTATGGCGGCTTCAACGGAAACGGTCACGGCGCGCCGAACTCCAGCAACATGTCAGTCACGGGGAACGTGTTTGGCACCGATTACTACCCAAAATCCGGCTATTTCGGCGCGGTCGCCTATTGGGACTACGGGCGCGGCAACGCATGGTCGGACAACACGTTCAGCGACGGCCGCGCGCTCGTTCCGAAACGAAGGTCGCGGTAGAGCGGGGGACGCCAGCAATGCCGCTAAGTCACGCAGCGTCCAGCCGGACAGGGATGCCGGCGGCTGCCATATGCCGCTTGGCGTCTCCGATGCTGTACGTGCCGAAGTGAAAAATCGACGCCGCAAGCACGGCGCTGGCACCACCTTCTTTGACCCCGTCCACGAGATGGTCGAGCGTGCCAACACCCCCCGAGGCGATCACGGGAACGGAGACGGCATCCGAAATCGCTCGCGTCAATGCAAGGTCGAATCCTGCCTTCGTGCCATCGCGATCCATCGACGTCAGCAGAATCTCGCCCGCTCCCAGTGCCACAACCTCTTTGGCATATTGGATGGCATCGATTCCCGTAGGCGTCCGCCCGCCGTGCGTAAAAATCTCCCAGCGATCCGGCTCTCCTGGTTGCGAAACCTTCATCGCATCGATGGCGACAACAATGCATTGAGCGCCAAACTTCTCCGAGGCTTCTTTGACGAGCGCCCGGCGATTAACGGCCGCAGTGTTGATCGAAACCTTGTCAGCGCCGGCTTCTAAGAGCTTGCGAATGTCGTCGAGTGTGCGCACCCCACCGCCCACCGTGAGTGGCATAAAGCAACGCTCAGCCGTACGCTCGACAATATCAAAGATCGTGTCGCGGTTCTCGTGACTTGCCGTGATGTCAAGGAAGCACAACTCATCGGCGCCCGCGGCATCGTAGGCGGCGGCGGCTTCCACCGGGTCGCCGGCATCGATGAGGTCGACGAAGTTGACGCCTTTAACGACGCGGCCATCTTTGACGTCGAGGCAGGGAATAATGCGGGTCTTGAGCATGCCAAGAGAGGTAGCCTGGAAGACGGTCACCGTCCATAGGCAAGCGGTCTTCAGATAGCTGCGTTGGCAGGCCTCGGATTACGGCTCCGTTCTAAGAGACATGATGAACTGTGCAAGCAGGTATGTCTCATCCCGCGTCAACCGATGATCCGGCATCATGACAGGGCGGGACTCAAGCCACTTGATGACCCCATGCAGCGTCTGCTGTGGGCGGTCCGCAATGGCGGAAAAGGCCGGTACGCCATGAGGTCCGGACTTTTCTCCCTGCCCCGGGTTTAAGTGGCAGCCCGCACAAAGCGTCTGCGCCAGTTCCCGTCCCCGCACCACGTCCTTCTCATCGGCGACGGCTGTGTCGGAGATGACTGCAAGCGTGAGAGCCGTACAGGAGGCAACAATAAGACTAGCGGTCGCATGCATTTTAGAAATCCTGTTGCCAGCAAACTATGTCGATTATACATCATCGGATAAGAGCAAGAGATCGGTTTTGCGCCAGATCAACGCAGTGAGGACACTTTCCGGAAACAAAGACCCCCGCCTATTGATCGAACTTCTGAGGAACTACATGAACCATCGGCACCGCAAAGTTCTGCACGCGCTTTTCGCCCATCCCGTCAGTGCAAACATCGATTTCAAGGACGTCGAGCACGTTCTCGCCGAGCTTGGCGCTGAGATCGCGAACAAGTCCGGTAGCCGGATCGGCGTGACGCTCAATGGGCATACGGTGGCATTTCACCATGCAAGCCACTCCTTACCCAAGGACGAGGTTATTCAAATCCGGAAGTTTCTTGAGGCGGCCGGGGTCAATCCTGCCGACTATCCCGTCTAGTTCACATCGTGTACCGTTTGCGCCAACCCCACGATCCGCCAGCTGGTCGTTACGCCGTCTTTGCACCGCGCGGCGGCGTCACTCCCATCGACACGTAGACACTCATAAGCTCATCGACACCGCCTTCGGCGGGTTTGACCCAGGCAGCGGGCACATAGATAAGCGCGCCGCCGACGGGAACAGGCGCGGACGGAACCAGAATGCCGACATACGCCTCATTGCCAATTTGGATCGTCTTGGGAGAGGGTAAGAGTGCGAGTACAGCGGCACCGGGTTCGCCGCCAAAGAAGCACCAAACGGGCTTCATATTCTTGAGATCGCCGCCCTCTTTGGTGTCGACGATGGACGTAAAGCGCTTCGTCAGGTCGTAGACGCTCGATATCACCGGAATGCGCGCGAACATGCGGTCGAAAGTTTCCGCCACCCATGCACCGATCTGCGATTCGAATATGAGGCCCAGCACAAAGATCGCGAACAAAAGTATGAGCAAACCGATGACATAAGGCGCGTACGACGAAATACCGACTCCGATGCCGAGCGAAATGAGCACGCCGCCAAACCAGCTGTTCGGTCCGATGTAGTCGTTGAGAAGGGTGACCACCCAGCCTACGACAAAGACTGTAAGGATAAGCGGTAGGAGCGCCAGGAAACCGGCCAGAAAAATGCGCGTGATCCGATACATGAATGCTCCATTTTGACAGGTGAGCCTAGCCGCGAGAATAGCTACGGAGCCCCAATCCGGCCACCCTGCTTGTACCTCAATGTGAATGCAACGGCGCCACAGCCGGGCCATGACTTCCAAATCCTCAGAAACCCCTGTAGACACGGGGCAGAACGGAGCCAATCCTCAATCGCTCGAGCCCGAATGGTCGTCCTCCTCGACACAACCCGCCAATCCGAAGCGTCCGCACTCGCCGAGGCAGCGGACCGAAAGCCCTCGCTCGCAGGCGCGGGGCGGCGGCGGCTGACCGAAGCGCTCCTGTCTATCGGGGTTCCCGAAAAGCAGGTCCGAATGCGTGTCTCGCAACTGTGGCGCTGGATTTACGTCATGGGTGTCACGAGCTTTGACGCAATGACGGACGTCTCCAAAGACCTGCGGCGTGCCCTCGAAGCGCAATTTACATTGGACCGTCTGGAGATTGTGTCGGAGCAGGTCTCCATCGATGGCACAAGAAAATGGCTGCTGCGATTACCCAGGCGCGGCCACGAAGCGAAAGCACCCGAAATCGAGTGCGTGTATATCCCGGAGGAAGAGCGCGGTACGCTGTGTATCTCCTCGCAGGTCGGATGTACGCTGACCTGCACCTTCTGCCACACGGGCACGCAGCGCCTCGTGCGGAATTTGGAAGCTGAAGAAATCGTCGGACAGATCCTGTTGGCGCGCGACCGTATCGGCGATTGGCCAGGGGCAACGCCGCCTGCCGATGGACGCCTCCTCCCCAACACGGAACGCAAGATTACCAATGTTGTCCTGATGGGCATGGGCGAGCCCCTCTACAACGTCGATAATGTGCGCGATGCTATGGAAGTAACCGCCGACGGCGAAGGACTCTCAGTCTCCAAGCGCCGGATTACGCTTTCGACGTCGGGTATTGTTCCGGAAATCGTCCGCTGGGGCCGCGAATCCGGAACCATGCTGGCGATATCTTTGCACGCCGTGCATGACGACTTGCGCGATGTGCTCGTCCCTATCAACAAAAAGTACCCGATCGCAGACCTTTTGGAGGCCTGCCGCAACTATCCGGGCCTTTCCAACGCCAAGCGCATCACCTTTGAGTACGTGATGCTTAAGGGTGTGAACGACAGCCTCGCAGACGCGCGGGCCCTCATCCGGCGACTTGCCAACATTCCCGCCAAGATCAATCTCATCCCGTTCAATCCGTGGCCGGGATCCAAATACGAGTGTTCGGATTGGGAAACCATCGAGACCTTTGCCGATGTCGTCAATCGGGCAGGTTACGCAAGTCCCGTTCGCACACCGAGGGGCCGCGATATTCTTGCGGCCTGCGGTCAGCTGCGATCCGAAAGTGTGAAGCTTCGTGCGCAGGACCGTCGCCACACATCATCAAGTGCCAAGCAAATGGGCGAGGCGTGACAGACATGTTTTGGCGCACACTTGGCCGGTTGATCCTCATCCCCATTGCATTCGTTCTTGCGGCCTTTGCGGCCGGAGCCGTCGTCGTGACGCTCGGCCTCGAGCACGTCACACGCGCGATGACTGGCATGGAGCCAGGATTCGATGAGGCCGGAACCATCGTGAGTGCGTTCTTTCAAGGCATCGCTCTCGCAAGCGGTTTAACAATTCTTCCCGCCCTTGCTGTCGTCATCGTCGGGGAGGTCGCACGAATCCGAAACTGGCTTTATTACGTCGTCGGCGGCGGGATCAGCCTCGCGATCGTTCCCTTGTTGGCAGGGCTTGGGTCTGGCGGGACGATTGAAATGCCGCAGGCCATCGTCTGGCAGGTCTTGGCCACAGCGGGCTTCTGTGGCGGCTTCGTCTATTGGGCCCTTGCTGGACGCAATGCCTGACGGGCCGGTGTTCAGGTGGTGTCTTATGGCTTTTTTCAGAATCAGCTTTGACAATTGTATTTCCGGCAAAACTGCGATATTTTTGCTGCAGTGCACAATATTGCTGTACCTTGATTTCCCGAACTTGGTCCCCGACCCCATGAGGAGCACCGGCCGATGATGGATAACCGGCAAGACCGTTTCGCGAAAAGCTACGCGAATGCCATGTTTGGCTACGCCAATGCGGCCAACGCCGCATACTGGGCGATGACCCAGGACGCGCTTCGGCTTTGGAGCGACGCGGCGAGCCGGATGATCGAACCCGAAGCGCGCCCAAAAAGCTGGTTCAATCCAAACCCGTCCACAGGCAGCAGTCTGTATCCGGCCCCGCCGCCAACACCGATGGCGGCCTGGGCCCTCCCGAACTTCAATATGTTCTTCCCGTTCGGTGGTGCTGCCCCCGCGATGACGTCACCCTTCCACTTTTGGTTTTCAATGTTTCCGGCAAGCGCGACACCAGCTGCTTGGCCGATGGCATACGCGATGATGACTACAGGTGTGCCGCGCGACGTGGCCTGGCCTGCCGCCGAAGCCAACGCCGCCATGCTCGATGCCGCCGAGGCAGCAGGCGAACAGATGGACGAACTCTTCTCAAGTTTTCGCAGCGACGGCGGTCATGCCGCGACGGTGCGCACCTTTCGCAACCAGCTGATGTCGACCATGTGGTTCGCGCCGTTCGCGATGCCGCTTCTCTGGAAGTGGCCGACCGGCACGGGCGTCTAGGCTTTCAAGAATAAACCCCGACAGTTATTGCGGCGGCGTTAGTGTGCCCGTGGCCGGCGGCACCTCGACAACGGGCTTCACCGGCTTCTTGGGAACGGGCTTGGCCGCGGCTGGCTTCTTAACCGCCGGCGGCTTGGTCACGGCGGCCTTTTTGGCCTTGGTCTTCGAGCCACTTGGCTTCTTTTTCTTGGTCTTTTTCTTCTTCCTACCGGGCTGGTCCATGCAATGGGCTTTGATATCAGGCCCTCCCTCAATTCTGATATCGGCAACCCAAGTGCAAGCCGGTGTTTCCCGGCAGAGGGCCTCGAACAAACCTTTGCAGGTCTTAGAAGCTTTTGCCCGATAGGCAGCACCCGTAGCACCGGTTGTTTTGGCGGAAGTGCCCGGCTTCTTCGCCCAAGGCAGAACTTCAGGTTTCTTCGGCTTGGCGGCCGTCTTCTTCGTCGTCTTGGCCTTAGCCTTGGTCTTGGTCTTGGTCTTCGACTTCGGCTTCGGCTTCGCTTTTTTCGGCGTGGGCGCAGCTGCCTTTGCCTTCGGTTGAGCCGGCGCCCATGTGGCTTTGTTCTTGGGGTCGGCCTTCTTCTTGTCTTTGGCCTCGACCTTAGTCTTCGGCTTGTCCTTCACCTTGTCCTTCGCGTTGATCACGCTCGTCGGTTTGGATGGCACCTTGTCGTCGGACGCCTTCGTAGTGGCGGCCTTTTTCGCGGGTCTCTTTACATCCTCCGGGCCCTTCGCAGCCGCCTTCTCCTTTGAGGGCTCACCGCCAGTTGTTGCAGTGGGTTTGCCATCGGGCACCGTCGCCTTAGGCGCCTTAGGCTTCTTCTTGGCCTCGTCCTCGGCCACCGATTTGTCAGCGACCGCCGGGGGGATCAACGCAGGCGCCGCCGCCGCGCCGCCGCCAGCCGGCGCTGCACCCTGCTGCGCGCGAAGGCTTGTTCCGGGCAGAACAAAGAGCGCGCCCAAGAGAGCTGATATCAAAACCCAGGTTCTGCGCGTCACGGCAGCAACGTCCTTTCGAATTGGCAGGGCTCGACCCCGAGGTCTGACCAGAAACACGGCGAATTGATGTTGGGGCAGGCCGGTCGTCCAGGTCTCCGGCTGGCGGGCACCATAGTCCTTCTGGAAACCGGCCGCAAATCCCCGAAACGTGGCCCACAGCCTCGTCAGTTTAAGTCGTACCGCCCTCTCCCCGGCCCGGCCACCCAATCCATCATCGCTGTGGGTGGCCGGGCGAGGGAGAGCAATGGCCAGGCAGGTTGAACGTGCCCCAGGCGCATGGCCGCGGGCCGGTGCCACCACTTGAAGCGGAATCGGCCGGGCCTATAGTGCGCCGTTCGACAGGGAAACTCGTGATCTGAAGGGCGGGGTTATGACAGCAGCAGGTAGAACCGTAGAGAAGAGTATCAACAAGGTGGTCCTCGCTTATTCGGGCGGCCTCGATACCTCAATCATCTTGAAGTGGCTGCAGGAGACCTACGGCTGTGAGGTGATCACGTACACGGCAGATCTCGGCCAGGGTGAGGAGCTCGACCCCGCCCGCGAAAAGGCGCTGATGCTTGGCATAAAACCCGAGCACGTCTTTATCGAGGATGTCCGGGAAGAGTTCGTCCGCGACTACGTCTACCCCATGTTCCGGGCCAACGCGCTCTACGAAGGCGTCTACCTGCTTGGCACGTCCATTGCGCGCCCCCTCATCTCCAAGAAACAGATCGAGATCGCGCGTAAGCTTGGCGCCGACGCCGTCTGCCACGGCGCCACCGGCAAAGGCAATGATCAGGTCCGCTTCGAGCTCGGCTATTATGCGCTGGAACCGGGCATCAAGATCATCTCGCCCTGGCGTGAGTGGGAATTCAAGAGCCGCGAAGACTTGATTGCGTTCGCCGAAAAGCACCAGATCCCGGTCGCCAAAGACAAGCGCGGCGAAGCTCCCTTCTCGGTCGATGCCAACCTTTTGCACTCGTCATCGGAAGGAAAGGTGCTCGAAGACCCGAACGAAGAGCCGCCGCCGTACGTCTACATGCGCACCATCGCGCCCGAGGAGGCTCCCGACAAACCAACCATCATCACCATCGGCTTCAAAAAGGGCGACGCCGTCTCGCTTAACGGGAAGAACATGAGCCCGGCCGAGCTACTCGCGGCCTTGAATGATCTCGGACGCGACAACGCCGTTGGCCGCGTCGATCTCGTTGAAAACCGCTTCGTCGGCATGAAATCACGCGGCGTTTATGAAACACCAGGCGGCACCATCCTGCTGGCCGCCCACCGCGCCATCGAAAGCCTGACGCTGGACCGCGGCGCAGCCCACCTAAAAGACGAGCTGATGCCGCGCTACGCCGAGCTCGTCTACAACGGCTTCTGGTTCGCGCCCGAACGCGAAATGCTGCAAGCCTTAATCGACAGGAGCCAGGAGCACGTCGAAGGTGAGGTGCGCCTCAAGCTTTACAAGGGCAACGTCATTGTCATCGGCCGCAAGAGCGACAAGTCTCTCTACTCTGAAGAGCTTGTCACCTTTGAGGACGACAAAGGCGCCTACGACCAGAAAGACGCCGAAGGCTTCATCCGCCTCAACGCCCTTCGCCTACGCACGCTAGAGATGCGGAAAAGGAAGAGGTGACGAGGCCGCGTGGCGCGTTTTTGACATCTGTTTTGTCTTCTTTAGTGAACACCGACCCAACTCGCCGTAATGTCTGCCTAGCGCGCACGAAATGCCGCACTGCAAATGTGCGGCACATGACCGGTTCTGACCCGCAGCTGACATTCGGCAACAACGCTATCGGATCCCGTAGGCGACAAATGTGATCTTGCTGCAAACACCCGACATAGAATCCTAACGCGCCGTCACAGGAGACTTTCATCACAGTCTTAGGCACTCTATCGTTATCTCAGTTCTCGGGTTGGCATGGTGTTTCTGGAGAACGGCGCGGTGCTTGCCTGGCATGATGCTGCAAATCACATTGCCTCGAACAACGAACATGAGCACGGCTTTCGGTCATGAGCGGAACGATCTTTATCAACTATCGGCGGGACGACGACCCGGGTTTCACCCAGGCCATCTATCAGAAGTTGGAGGCCGAGTTCGGTGCTAACGGGGTCAAGATGGATGTTGAAGGGGGGATCCGCGGGGGCGAGAATTATGTTGAGAAGCTCTTGGCGCTTATCGACCAATCGGATGTTGTCCTTTCGATCATTGGGCGAGAATGGCATTCACTTCTTGATAAGACCGATTACGATCCGCCAAATGCCTCGCAAGATTGGGTCCGCATAGAGCTCAAAGCAGCGCTCGACCGGCAGAAGCGCATTATCCCCGTGGTGGTGGGCAAGGCAGCCATTCCCGATCGCGAGGCGCTCCCAGAAGACCTCAAGGATCTATCTTACCTGCAGGTCGTCAGCGTTACAAATGAACGCTTCAAGACCGATACGCAAAGACTTATCGCCGAAGTCCAACACGCGCTTCAGCGCGTCGAGGACGAACGCCGGGAGGCCCTCAGGGCCGAGCGGCGTGCCGCCAAAAAAGCACGCGTAAAGGAGACGACCGCTCCAAGCGCGCAAGGGCCGGAAATGCCTTGGGTACCCCAGATTGCCGGCATGGTGGGCGTATGGCTACTCGTTCTGTCGGCCGTGCTGTTGATGCAGTTTGCACTACCTCCTGCCGACCCGGCCACGGAACAGAAAATCTCTGGGCCTGACACTGCTTTTTTGATGAGCACGTCGCTGCTGGCCGCCGCCACCCTCTTTCCGGGAGTAATCCTGTTCTATGGCAGTCTCAGTGCCAGCAGGAATGTACAGGAGATGGCAAGGCAATTGATGTGGGTGATAACACTCACCGGGGTCGTCTGGCTGAGCTACGGCCACAGCCTCAGCTTTGCCGATGGTGGAAACCAAAACGCCTACGTCGGCGGATTATCGGAAGCATTTCGAGCGGGAACAAACCCATCCAGTCTCTTAGCGGGCGTTCCAGGCTACGTGTTCGTCTTCAATTCAATGCTTTATGCCTTATTGGGCACATGTTTGATCACAGGTGCCTTCGTTGAACGCATAAAGTTTCACGCCCTCATGCTATTTTCCGCTCTTTGGGTTACGCTCGTTTTCGTCCCCGTAACACATTGGGTCTGGGGCGGCGGTTTTCTCGCTGACATGAATGTTCTCGACTTTGCTGGAGGCCTCAGCATTGCAACAACCGTCGGTATCTCTGGCCTCGTTGGGTTGATTTTCATTGAAAAAAAGGCGGACATAGAGCCTGCATCCATATTGACCGGCAATTCAGCAATGCCGTTGCTTGGGGCATCATTTCTTTTGCTTGGCTGGCTCGGATTGATCGCCGGCTCTTATCTGTCGGCCGATGTAAAGGCTATGACGTCGGTCTATTCTGCGATCATGGCCACGGCGACAGCGGCCCTGGCATGGCTTCTGGTGGAAAGCACAACGAAAGGAGAAATGTCGCCGCTTGGTCTCATGTGGGGGGCAATGGCAGGACTTGTCGCGTCCCTCTCTGCTGCAGGCAATGTTGGACCGATGGGGGCAGCGCTCTCGGGCCTCCTCTCTGGCCTATCCTGCTTGATCCTGACGTCCGTCATCCGGAATCGCATCTCCCATGACGAGAGGCTCAACATACTGGGCATCTTGGCTGGTGGTGGCACAATTGGAATGATTGGTACCGGTGTGCTTACGGCCGAGGCGTTTGGTGGAGCAGGTTTGGGTGTAGACGTGGTCACTCAGGTGCTCAACCAAATCTATGGACTTGTGAGCGTCGCACTCTGGAGCGGTCTGGTCTCTGTGATCATCTTGAAGACTCTCGACATTGCCGTGGGTCTCAAGCCGCCGGAGACGACCAACTGAGAAATCACCATCTTATTTCAGGACGTAACGCGCACCAGCTGGAGACAATCCTTTCAGATAGCGCTCCAGCTGTTCAGCGCGCTTGAGAAAGTAAAGCTTCTTGCGGGCAAAGGGGATCGAAAAAGCCGGCTTCTAAAGCCATTCACATCCCGGGCGCCAAAGCCGTAATTTTCGTACTTGATCATGCCCAACAAGTTGCTGAAACAGTCAAGAACGCTAAGTCTCTTGTCGATGCTGCTCCAGAGAAATCCGATGCTGTGGCTTGGATCAATTTCGCAACATGTACAGCCCATAAGACAATCATCGTCGAAATCGTGCCGCATTTTGCAGGGATTTCCTCGGTTTCCCGGTGCCGGCACATTGCCGTAGAAGGCAGCGGGCATCACATCGGATACCTGAACCCCACACCCATGGAGGCGTGTCATGACCCGTAAGCGTCGCGACGTCGATGCGCTCCCTTGCTTTTGAGACGATGAGCAAGCGGCGCCGCTCGGCCCCATCCGAAACCCGCGTCAAACGCGGACCACGCATCGTGCACGGTGACGTGGAAT
This sequence comes from Hyphomicrobium sp., assembly GCA_965222835.1. GTDB lineage: Bacteria > Pseudomonadota > Alphaproteobacteria > Rhizobiales > Hyphomicrobiaceae > CBDCUQ01. The sequence goes on along the minus strand of CBDCUQ010000003.1, from coordinate 1,018,236 downwards.
TGGTCGAAAAACTCGGACGTAACGATCTTTGCCCCTGCTGGTCTGGCCGCCGGTTTCAAGCGTTGTTGTCTTAAGAGCGGCCGCTTCGACGGCGCCGAACGCAACCACTACTTTTAGGGACAAGAACTAGTCCTAACGAGCCTTGGCCGCCGTCGACGGCGCGGCCGGGATCGGCGGCGGCGCGACCGGCGCCGGAGGTGTAGACGGTATTGACGGTGGCGTGCCTTGCACAGCGACGTGAGGCGCGTCGCCGTTGCCTACCGCTGGGCGACCAGCGTCGTCAGAAGCACCGGCGATGCTGCCATCATCATCCTCGTTCGCGTCCTCTTGTCCGACGGCTCTGAGAGCGTTCGCAAGCGACGTTGAGAGAGCATCCAAGTCCGGCGTATCGTCTGAGGTCTGTTGTGGCGGCGGAGAATGTGACGGTTCAGGCTGCGGCAACGGCGGCGGCACCCGCGCGTCGAAAATCGATCGGGTCGGCATCACATCGTAGTAGTGCTGATAGAGCTCGCCGAGCCCCGGTTGCGGACGAGGCGGTAAGAGCGGTGGAAGCGCACCCGGTAATGGTCGCGGCAGAAGACCGGTCACCGAACCTGCGGGCACCCAATCCGGCATGCCATTGCACCAGATGAGATCGGTGGCGTAAAGATGGTTTGCATGCGCGAGGCATGCGAGTTCCAAGTCGGTGACGGGACCCGTGCTTTGCCCGTGCCGCTTGATATGCCAGCTCGTTTCGCCAGTATGGGACATCTGAAGACCCAACGCGCTACTCAATACGAGCATAAGCCGGGAGCGTCCCTGCCACAATATGTGATTTCGCCATCCGATCGCGTTGGGGACCACCGTGGTCCGAAGACCACGTTCAACTTACATTGACGTGCCCAGCCGGGGGTGCAGGTGGTTCGACCCAATCTGAAAAGACTCGAGAGCACGAATACGGTAAGAGGGGCCGCGCGCGGACGCTTCTCCAGTCCCGCGCCACCGGCGGGAAGCACGAAAGGCCAGATCTCATGTTCACTCAGGTCGAGCTTGGAAGAATTGCGGGCATTCCGATCGTGCTCGACATGATGTTCGTGCTGATCTTGATCCTGTTCACCTATCCCTACTTTACGGGCGGTGATTCCCAGCTCGTGTCCGCCGGTCTGGTCATCATTGCCGGCATCATTCTCTCTATCCTGTTGCATGAGCTGGGACACGCATTTGCGGGACGGCTCTTTGGTGCGCACGTGACCCACATCGAGCTGATGGGCCTCGGAGGCATTGCGCATTTCGAGCGATCATTGCCGGCGTCTGTTATTGCGCGCACCGTGATCTACTTGGCCGGCCCCGCCGCCAATCTTCTGCTGTGGCTTGGCTTCGACGCGCTGACGGTCCAGGGAGCGACAGCAGGCAAGCCCATGCTGGCGCTTGCCATGGGCACGCTGGCAACCATCAATTTCTATCTCATGATCTTCAACTTGCTGCCCGCCTATCCACTCGATGGAGGCCACACCCTCGACTCGTGGCTGGGCACCATTCTCGGGCATCGGTGGTCTGTCCGCATCATTGGCTCCCTTGGAATACTCCTTGCCGTGCTCCTTGGCATTGCAGCACTACCAACGAATTTCTGGATTCTGTTTCTGGCGTTGGTGCTCTTTCAGACCAACTGGCAGATGCTGCAAAGCGTCGGCGGCTGGCGCGGCTAGGCAGTGCGCCCTCGCGGTTGCCGGGCGGGGAAGTGGGTGGTCCGACTTGAACGGATGAGACTCTAAAAGCCCCAGACGACAGCGCCGCCCGTGAGACCGGCGCCTGCCGCACTCATCAGCAGAACCTCACCGGCCGCAAATTCGCATGTCTCTGTTTCCAGCGAGAGCGTCAGCGGTATCGTTGCCGCCGAACTGTTCCCGTAAAGGCGCACGGAGGACAGTACGGTCTCTTCTTTAACGCCAAGCTTGGTCTGCGTGGCTGAGATGATCCGCTGATTGGCCTGATGCGGGATCCAATGCGCAATATCGGCCACGTCGAGATCTGCTGACGCGAGTGCGGAACGCGACGTATCCGTCATCATGGCAACGGCTTTCGAGAAGACGGCCCGGCCATCCGAGATCTGCATCAGCGTTTCACCCGGATCAAGGCCGGCCTCGAATGGCTTCCGGCTGCCGCCGGCCGGAATCTTGATAAGGTCGTAACTCCCACCATCGGACGCGAACCGCACACCGAGAATGCCCGCGCGCGGCCGCTCATCCGGCGCTAAGACGACAGCACCTGCCGCATCGGCAAAGAGAATGGCGCTCGCCTGGTCGGAAAGGTCCATGCGCCGGGAGAGAATGTTCGCCGCAATGACAATCACCGGAGCATTATGCGTGCGAACGAATCCATCCGCGAACGTCAGCGCATAAAGGAACCCGGCGCACGCACCCGCCAAGTCAATCGCCCCGCATGTCAGGCCCAGGCGCTGCGCGACAAGCGGCGCTGTCGGCGGCAAGAGGTGATCCGGCGTCGACGTGGCAAGAACAAGCAAGCCCAACTGTCGATCGCCGAGGCCGGCGCACGCGAGTGCCATCTCACCCGCGCGAACCGCCATGTCAGAAAGGGCTTCGCCATCCGCCGCCCAACGGCGCTCGGCAATGCCCGTACGCCGTTCGATCCATCCACCCTCAAGCTTAAGCATGGCTTCGAGTTCGGCATTGGTGACCCGGCGTTGGGGAGCGTAATGGCCGGTGGAGATAATTTGGACAGGCATCGGGTGTGCAGCGAATCTGGTTTGTGTCAGCGCCCCGCAGAACCTGAGAGAGGCACCAACACCCTTAGGCTGCCGTTTGATCTAGCGCGGCCGCGCACGCACGGCAAATGACAGGGTGAACGTGGAGGAGTGGATCGAGAAGCCACAAATTCGGGCCACGACACATGCGTCGGTGAAGCTCTCTGAAGGCCTAAAGTCGGCCGCTCCGCTTGTCCAAGGCCACGTCGACAGCGAGCGATTGCACGATGGCCCGCAGGTCGTGCAAAAAGCGCTCCCTCTGCTGAACAGGAAGAGCACACAGCAGGCGCTCGTCCACGCGCTTTGCGATGGGATCAGCGGTCTTGAGAGCCTGCCTTCCCTCCTCCGTGACTTTGACCGCGTAGGCCCGCGCATCCTCTCGGGTCCGTCGGCGCTGTAAGAGCCCCTTCTTCAGCATGCGGCGGACAACATCGGCAAGGGTTGACCGGTCAATGCCAGTCTTTTCGACGAGCTGAGTTTGGCTGAGCCCTTCGTTCTCAGATACCGTTAGAAGCACAGCGTACTGGCGCGGTGTAAGACCACTATCAACCATCTCGGAGAGGAAGATGTCACCCGCGCACTGACCTGCGCGGTGGAGAAGATGTATAGGAGAGCGATCCAGCTTGTTGGAGTTGGAATCCTTGGATGTATCTCGAGCCATTGTGCTATTTTTCTGCCGGAGAGCCGCGTCGCATCAAAATCACGCTCAGTACACGTCAAGCTCCGGCAAAAAGCGTCTTTGCCAAACTCGAAAAGGTAACATCGCGCAATCAAGAAAATACGAAAAAAAATTTTAACGTCTACTTAAATTGTCGATGTGGACAAATATTCCGATAATAGAACACCTTAAGATAGACATTATACAGAGCAACCCCCGCAATTGGGTTGCGCACAAATTATCGTTATGCTTTCAATGAACGTAGAAATACTTAATCTTCAACGGTATAGCGCTTTATCAATCCGACTTGCATAAGTGCAAATACAAGAGTGAGCGGCAGGATACCGAATACTTTGAAGGTGACCCACGTGTCCTCGGTAAAGTTGCGCCAGACAAATTCGTTGAGCCCCGCCACGAACAGAAAGAACAAGATCCAGCGCACCGTGAACTTGTCCCATCCCTCATCGGCCAGTTTCAATTGCTCTCCGAGCAGCATCTTGATGAGCGGCCGCCCCATCAGCTGCCCCACGAACAGTGCGCCGGCGAATAGCAGGTTCACAATTGTCGGCTTAAGGTAGATGAACGTCGGGTCGTTGAGCCAAAGCGTAAGACCACCGAAGATGGTGACCACGACCGCTGTGACCACGGGCATGGCCGCGATCTTCCCGTAGAGCACTCTGGAAAAGACAAGGGAAATGAGTGTCGCCACGACAATCGTGGCCGTCGCCCAGAAGATGTCATAGGTCTTGTAGGCGATGAAGAATGCAATCAAGGGCCCAAATTCAATCAACGATTTAACAAGTTGATTGTGGCCGGGGGTCTCCGTCTCGGAAACATCGTTCTTGGCATCCGTCATATCAGGTATCCTGGGCTTGTCCGACGACTTCGGTGGATTTGGTGGGCCGGCTCTCTTCGGCGGGCTGGCTGTGTTCAAAGGCATTGTGCCGGCGCATCCATCGCGTGAGGAGCCACGCATAGATACCGCTGGCCGGCATAACGATGGCAACCTTAAACAGGATCCAAATGTTTACGCCTGACAGTTCGTGTCCGAGAAACGTGTAGATCTGCACATCCTTGAAGGTCAGTCGTACGATCTCGTTGGCACAGGCCGTGAGAACAAAAAACCAGGCAAAGCTGCGCGTGAAGATGTCCCAACCTTCCTGCGTATAGTGAAATGTCCTCTCGAACACATACTTGAAGAAGTTGCGGCGCATGATCGTTGCGCCCAACGCGAAACCTCCGGCCAGGGAGCTGCAGATAAGCAGGTTCGTCTTGAGCCAAAGCGGATCATACGCCGTTAAGTCGAGAACGACGAAGCTCGCCGTAATGCCAAGCGTCACCCAATCCAGATCGGAAAGATGGCCACGCGAAAGGCCGACCGCCAGCACCATCACCGCAAACAGCGTCCACACGCCGGGATAAAGTCCGATCGTCCAGCTGACGATGAGCATGGCTAGGATCGGACCGAGTTCAAGCGCCAGACGCAAGCGCCCGGCATACTTCCACAAGCCGCCGAACAAAAAGCCGGCGAACAAGGCATTGAAGATCGTGACCTTGATTTGCACCCACATCGGATTGCCGGTGAGGATTGTGAGCGCGCCAAAGCCAATCGTCACGGAAGAGGCGATAAGCGGAAAGATCGGCGGGCGGCGAAACATGTAAAACATCGCCCCAATCGCCAGAACCGTGGTGAAGAGCAGGGCCCACGTGCCCTTGTTGATGTCTTTGGTGAGGGCGTTGACGACGAACATCGTCACGAGAGGCCCGAATTCGGAGAGAATATTGACCGTCTGCTCGGCGTTAAACGGGTAGATCCGGTGGCGTTTGCTCATGGGAATTGAGATGTCTTTCCGTTCGTGGCGCCACGAAGGCCTGAGGCCTGCAGACCGCACCTTGTTCTTAGAGTCTAACTGAGCGCGATGGCCTTTGCGAATTCTCCGGGGTCGAAGGACTGCAAGTCGTCAATACCCTCCCCCACACCGATGGCATGAACAGGGACACCGTGCTTTGCGGCGATGGCGACCAAAATGCCTCCCCGTGCCGTACCGTCCAGCTTGGTCATGATCAATCCCGTAACGCCGGCAGACTTACAGAATACCTCAACCTGATTGAGCGCGTTTTGCCCGGTCGTGGCATCCAGAACCAAAAGCACGTCGTGAGGCGCCGTGGGATCCAGCTTCTTCAATACGCGCACCATTTTCTCAAGCTCTTCCATCAACGCTTGCTTGTTCTGAAGGCGCCCGGCCGTATCGATAAGCAAGACATCCGAGCCGGCATCACGCGCGGCAGAGAGAGCGTCAAATGCTAGGCCAGACGAATCCGCGCCGACCTCCCGCGCCAGAACAGGCGCCCCCGTGCGTTCGCCCCATATCTTCAACTGATCGATAGCCGCGGCACGGAATGTATCGCCCGCCGCGAGCATCACGCTCTTACCCTCTTTGGCAAACCGAGCCGTCAACTTGCCGATCGTCGTTGTTTTACCGCTTCCGTTGACGCCCACCACGAGCACCACGTGGGGTTTTCTTGAAGCATCGATTTGGAGCGGACGCGCCACAGGGGCAAGTGTGCGTTCGACCTCTTGCGCCAGGATCGACAGCACCTCATCGGCGGAAATACCCTTTTCATACCGGCCTTTGGAAATAGCGTCGGTAATGCGTAGCGAAGTCTCGACGCCGAGATCCGCCTGAATCAGCAGATCCTCAAGATCCTCAAGCGTGGCTCCATCAAGCTTGCGCTTGGAAAACAGCCCCGTGATGCCGTTTGAAAGTTTCGATGACGTCTTTGAGAGGCCGCTTTTGAGGCGGTCGAACCAGCCTGACGTCGCAGGCGTTGCTGGCGCGTCTGCGCCCGGCACCGAAGCAGGATCATCGGCCGATTGAGCCGAAGCGTCGGAACGCCCTTGTGCAGTCTCATCGGCGGGCCCCGCTCTTGCGGGCCCCTTTGCGCCGAACACCCGCCCAAGAATAGTCTTCGGCTTGTCCGTCCCGTCCCCGCTCACGCGACCACCCCGCCCATTTGATCGTGCAGGATCGCACCCTTGAGACGCTGACCATTGTGGCCGGTAACATGAGCCCGCACGATTGCGCCAACATCCGCCTGAGACAGAGAGGTTTGCAGAGCAACTTCTGTGAACTGCGCCGTGCGCCCCCCATCCGGCTTTTCAAGAAGGATGTCGACGTTGGATCCCGCAACACTGTCGAGATGGCGGGCCAGTGCGGCTGAACCGGCCTCGCGCAGGCGCCGGGCGCGATCCTTGATAACGGCTGCTGGTACCCGAGGCATGCAGGCAGCCGGCGTGCCATTACGCGCCGAGAAGGGAAACACATGCAGATATGTCAATCCGCACGCCTCGACGAGCCGCAACGAATTCTCAAACATATCGTCCGTCTCTGTCGGGAAGCCGGCAATAATGTCGGCACCGAATACGATATCAGGACGCAACCGGCGTGCCGCCTCACAGAATGCAATTGCGTCGTCCCGCAGATGACGCCGCTTCATGCGCTTAAGGATGATGTCATCACCCGCCTGCAGAGAAAGATGCAAATGCGGCATGAGGCGTGGCTCGTTTGCCAGCGCATCGAGCAGGTGCTGATCGGCCTCAACCTGATCGATCGAGGACAATCTCAGGCGCGGCAACTCGGGAACATGCGCTAAGATCTGACGCACAAGCTTCCCGAGCGTCGGCCGCCCCGGAAGGGCCGAGCCATAGGACGTCAGATCAACGCCGGTGAGAACGATCTCGTTATAGCCCTTCTCCACAAGATGGCGGGTTTCGCGGACCACCTCTCCCGCCGGTACGGAGCGTGATGGTCCGCGCCCGAAAGGTATGATGCAGAATGTGCAACGATGATCGCAGCCGTTCTGAACTTGAACATAAGCACGTGCCCGTGAGCCAAACCCGCCGATCATATGCGATGCCGTCTCACGCACGCCCATGATGTCGTTGACCTGCACGCGTTCGGAAGTGTCCAGCGTCAGTGCCTGCCACGTCGAGGCCTGCATTTTGTCGTCGTTGCCAAAGACATGATCCACTTCGCTCATCGCCGCAAAGTGGTCCGGTTCGATTTGAGCAGCACACCCCGTCACCACGATACGCGCCGCCGGTGTCTCACGCCGGAGCTTGCGAATAGTCTGCCGGGCTTGCCGAACCGCCTCGCCCGTCACGGCGCAGGTATTGACGATCACGCATGGACCGAGATCCGCTGCCGACGCGTGCCGGCGCACAACTTCCGACTCATAGGCATTGAGCCGGCAGCCGAGTGTGATGATGGTGGGTTCTTTCATGTGCCTAACAAGTTCAGACCCGAAGCGGGTGGGCAAACGGGTGATAGCTGAGGAGGCTCCTTTTCGCTAGAGTCTGTCTGATCTTCATCGAACCCCACTCCCCCTCCCGGCGACCCATTGCGACGATGAATTGGGTGGTCGGGCGGGGGAGTGGGCTGGCGAGGTGAGTCCGGCCAGGCCGGACAAGCTCTAAGTCATGGCCCGCGATACGGTGTCTCCCGTCCACACATCCTCATGCTCAATTTCGACGGGACCGGTCATCAGAATGCGATTTGCCGATGTCCATTCGATGACAAGCAGCCCCCCGGGCAGAGTGACCGTGACTTTGCGATCGGTCAGCCCCTTGCGCATGGCGGAGACGGCCGCGGCGCATGCCGCCGTTCCGCACGCGCGTGTGAGACCGGCCCCGCGTTCCCAGGTTACCAGATTGATTGTTTTTCGCGACCTGACGTGGGCCAGAGAAATATTGGCACGCTCTGGAAAAATTGGATGATTTTCCAAAAGCGGTCCGAACCGGCCGAGATCATGAGTCTCGACGTCATCCACCCAGAAAATCGCATGCGGATTGCCGACATTGACCACTGAAGGAGAATGCAGAACAGGATCATCGATAGGTCCGATTTGTAGCTCGATGCCCCGTGTATCGTGGAATTGCTCGGCCAGCGGAATCTCATCCCAACGAAAGCGCGGCTCGCCGATATCGACTGTTATTTGGTCGATACTGGAGACTGTGACTGCAAGAAATCCTGCCGCCGTCTCAAAACGCAAAGCATTGCGGCCGGTTCGCTGAAATTCGGTCCACCCGATGCAGCGGGTTCCGTTTCCGCAAGCCGAACTCTCCGAGCCATCCGCATTATAGATGCGCACGAAGGCATCGGTGCCCGGAGTTTCGGCATCGTGCAACACCATCATCTGGTCAAAGTGAGAACGCGGCGCAGCGGCGATGGCGCGGACGTCATCGGCCGAGAAGATCTTCTTTGAGCCACGCATATCCACGACGACAATCTCGTTGCCGAGGCCGTTCATTTTCACGAAGGGTATGGCGGAACCGCTCATGTCCCCTATATGGCTGTGAACAGAGTAAAGAACAATCGCGCAAAGGGCTGCCAATGCCGAAGAAACCTAACGTGTTATACGGGCTTGCTTTTTTGTTCATTTTGGGCGTCGCGCCTGAGTCCCCGGCGGCGGCCGCGCAGACCGACGCGCCGAGCACCCCGGCAAGCTCTGTCGCCGTAGGCGTCGTTGCGAAGGGCCTCGAGAACCCGTGGGGTCTTGAGTTCCTCCCGGATGGGCGGCTCTTGGTGACGGAACGACCCGGTCGTCTGCGGATTGTCAGTGTCGATGGAAAAATCTCCAAGCCCGTCGCCGGCGTGCCAGAGGTTGTGGCCCGTGGACAAGGCGGACTGCTCGACGTCGCGGTCGCTCCCGATTTCGCGTCGACCGGAACCATCTTTCTTTCGTATGCCGCGCCGCGCGGTCTTCTCAAGAATGCGACCGGCGTGGCCCGCGCCAAACTTGTTCTAAAAAACGGATCGGGCCGCCTCGAGGACCTGAACGTGATCTTCCAGCAAGAGCCCGCGGCCATGGGCTATTATCACTTCGGATCGCGGATTGTGATCGCGCCCGACGGAACGCTTTTTGTCACCACCGGCGATCGCAACGCATTGCGCAACGAAGCTCAGAACCCTGCGAACCATGTCGGCAAGGTGATCCATATTACACCAGAGGGTGCCCCCGCAGCAGACAACCCAAATCACGCCGGCTGGGATGCCAAGGTCTGGTCGATTGGACACCGCAACATGCAGGGCGCCGCGCTTCATCCTGAGACCGGAGACCTCTGGACCATCGAACACGGCGCACGCGGCGGCGATGAACTCAATCTAACGCGGCCGGGGAAAAACTACGGCTGGCCGGTCATCACCTGGGGCATCGACTACTCCGGCGCCAAGATCGGCGAGGGCACAACCAAGGCCGGCATGGAGCAGCCCGTCTATTATTGGACTCCGTCAATCGCCGTGTCGGGTCTGACCTTCTACGCCGGCAATCTTTTTCCGGAATGGAAGGGAAACGCCTTTGTCGGCGCATTGAATGGAGCCCATCTCCACCGGCTCGTATTCGACGGCGAAAAAGTTGTCGCCCACGAACGGCTTCTCACCGGTCTTGCCGAACGCATTCGCGATGTACGTGAGGGCCCTGATGGTGCCCTGTGGGTCATAACCGATGAGCGGCGCGGCCAGGTTCTGCGCCTCACGCCGAAGGACAAATGAGAAAAGTGTCTTAGCGGCTCATGCGCTCAAGCTGCTCTTCCGGCGAAAGACCCGTTTTCTTTGGCTTATCGCGGGCCACGACTTGGGCCGATTCATCACGCGCGATCTGGCAATCGTTGTTCTTATCGAGAAGCGTGAATGCGCGATTCTTCTTGCCGGTAAGCTCTTCGATCGACACGCGCCCGTTGCTATTTGCGTCGTAGTACTTGAGGTCCGCGATGTCGAAAAGGCGATCGCTCTTCGCCATGACAGAAAACTCGTCACTTGTCAGAGATCCGTCGCTATTGACGTCAGCTTCGCGCAACGCTGATGTCGCATATTGTTTCCACTCATCGCACGTCACGATCGCATTCTTGTCGAGGTCCCAGGTTTGCGCGGCACCAATGAAAGTACGGTCGACAACCGAGGCCGAGCTGAAGGGCGAACCTGTCGAGAACAGATTTCCACCACCACCGCTACTACACGCCGCAACGGCCATTGCGGCGGCACACGCGAGGCCACAGGCCGCGCCGCGTCGGATGTTGGCGTCATCACGGTACATGTCGATCAATCTCCCGAGGTCCCCCGAATGCCCCATGCCGCGAGAATCGGCTGGAATTATGGAGCGATGCGGCCGGGAGGTGCAAGTTGATAGAAACCCCCATGGCAAGAAGACACGGTTTTCGACAGTGTATCTCAGCCGTATCCCTCCGGCGGCTGGGTCTTCCGCCGGTCGTTCAGCGGATTGCCCGCCCGCGAATGAGTGGATAGACTTCCCCTGTTAACTTTATTCATTCAGACCCGTCAGGTCCCCATCGCCTTGTCTCCACCGCCGAATTCCCACAGGGCCATAGCCCCGCTGGAGAGCCGAGATGGGCTTGATGACAAGCCACGCCAGATCGCCGGGCGAGACATTGCGGCATCCTGCAACGCCAATCGTATGTTTCTCGCGTGTGGCGCCTTACGCCAGCGTGCACCGGAACTCTCGGCCGGATCGCCGACCTGGCCGTGGCAAAAAGGCCTGCTCACGCTTCTGGTCATGGCCGCGATCGCCGGTGGTTTTCTCGCCCCACGGTTTTCGCTCGGCGTTCTTCTGGCCGTTCTGACCCTGCCCTTCTTCTGCGTGGTCCTACTGAGGGCCTGGACTCTCTGGGAAATGCGCGTGCCACTTGCCCAGGAAAGTCCAACGGCCGAGGGCATGGCTCGTCCGCACGACGCGCTGCCTCGGTATTCGGTGCTCGTGCCCCTGTTTCGCGAAGCAAGGATGGTTCCGGAGCTTGTGCAGGCGCTGGCGGCCCTCGACTATCCCCGCGACAGGCTCGAGATCCTGCTCGTTGTCGAGGCCTGCGACCCGGATACAACGGCGGCCGCGCAACGGCATGCGGTCCTGCCCCACATGCGCGTCGTTGTGGTTCCCGAGTGCCAACCGCAGACCAAACCTAAGGCACTGAACTACGCTTTGGCGGAAGCTGCGGGGGATTACGTCGTCGTCTACGACGCCGAAGACCAGCCCGAGCCCGATCAACTCTTGCGCGCGGTCGCTCATTTCAGGACCGCCGCATCGGCCAACAGCAAACCGGTCGGTTGCCTGCAGGCCCGGCTCAACATCTACAATTCCGAACAGAACTGGTTCACACGTCAGTTCACAATCGAATACTCCGTGCTTTTCGATTGCATCCTCCCGGTGCTGCAGCGCCTTCGCCTGCCCGTTCCTCTCGGGGGAACGTCCAATCATTTTTCGCGGCGCGTGCTTGAGGAGGCTGGTGGCTGGGATCCCTTCAATGTCACCGAGGACGCTGACCTTGGAATTCGCCTGGCGCGCCGCGGCTATCGCGTTGCCGTGTTGCCGTCGACGACGTGGGAGGAAGCACCCGGCACGTTCAAGTCTTGGCAAGGCCAGAGAACGAGATGGCTCAAAGGCTGGTTGCAGACCTACCTTGTTCATATGCGCGAGCCCGCACGCCTCAACGGGGAGCTTGGGACACGGGGCGTCATGGGACTGCACGTCTTGATGGGCGGGATGCTGCTCTCGGCCTTCGTGCATCCGTGGTTCTATGTGCTGGCAGCCTATGACGCCGTGGGGGGAACCCTTTTCGCGCCACCTGAAGCTGTCATCGGCCGCTCTCTTTGGTGGCTGGGTCTTATAAATCTCGTGTCCGGATATCTGACCGGGGCAGCACTTGGAGCGGTCGCCATCACCAGACGAGGACGGAAGCGCCTGGCGCCGCAGGTGCTGTTGATGCCGGTCTATTGGCTGCTCATATCCTTCGCCGCCTATCGCGCGGCCTGGCAGTTCGCCATAGCGCCGTTCTTCTGGGAAAAGACGGAACACAATGGACCGCCACCCACCCGCGTTCGGCCAATGGAGGACGTTCAAACCGAAAGAGCATAACTTGGAGCGGGCGATGGGAATCGAACCCACGTTCATAGCTTGGGAAGCTATTGTCTTACCATTAGACGACGCCCGCGGCGGCCACGAGAGTTAGCACACGCCTCAGGACCGGAAAAGCGGTACGCAAACGAAACCGGACGGATGCTGCCGCGTATCCTATGTGCCTCAAACCAAGACGGTCTGGACAAGAAATCAGGGTATGGGCGGGTCCCACTCCATGATAAATGTGGCCCGGCGCCTTGGTCCACGGGGTGTGGGACGACGGGAGAGACGGTGTGGAATTAGACGTATCCATCATCGAGCGGCCGGAAACGGACAACAAGTTTCAGAATCCGGATTGGACCGCCAAGGGCGAACGGCGTGCCAGCGTTGCGCTCGACAAACTTGATACGCTCTGGATCAACACTGGCACGCTGTGCAACATCACCTGCCGCAATTGCTACATCGAATCGAGCCCCGCCAATGATCGCCTGGCCTATATCACGCTGGCCGAGGTGACCCCGTTCCTCGAAGAAGCAAAGCGAATGGGCACGCGCGAGATCGGCTTCACGGGTGGCGAACCGTTTCTCAATCCGGACATCATCGAAATCATTGATGCAGCCTTGGCATCCGGGTTTGAAGTCCTCGTCCTCACCAATGCCATGCTGCCGATGCAGCGCCCGCGCCTGAAGGACGAGTTGTTGCACCTCAATAAGACGTACGGCGCGAAGCTCACCTTGCGCGTGAGCCTGGATCACTACACCAAGACCCTTCACGAAACCGAACGTGGCGCCGACACATGGCAGCGCGCCCTCGACGGAACGGATTGGCTCGCAGAAAACAGATTTCGTCTCGCCATAGCGGGACGCACCTGCTGGGGCGAGCCGGAGGACGAAGCACGCAAGGGATACACACGGCTGATCCAAGCCCATGGCTGGCCCATTGATCCCGCGTCCCCGGCCGAGCTCATGCTCTTTCCAGAGATGGACGGTGGGCACGACGTGCCAGAGATCACCACCGCATGCTGGGATATATTGAAGGTGAGTCCCAACCAAATGATGTGCGCGTCCTCGCGCATGATCGTAAGGCGCAAGGATGCCGATCGGCCGGTGGTCCTGCCATGCACATTACTCCCTTATGATTCCGCGTTCGAGATGGGCGCAACTTTGGAAGAAGCCACTTCGGCCGAGGGCGGCATGTTCAAGAAGGGTGCCGTCAAGCTTTGCCATTCCCACTGCGCAAAATTCTGCGTGCTGGGCGGGGGAAGCTGTTCCTAGAGCATGTCCGGCCGAGCCGGAATGGCCAGTCTGTGCTACCTCCAAGATTGACACAAAATGGGACACCCGCCGGTGCACCGGGCCTCCGTCTGGTTCTTGCAGCGGCCGGAATGCCCTGCTTGACGGCCAATGGCGCCGTTTTTTGTTTCGCACTGGGGCAGCCAGGATGGCGCCGAATTTGCTCATCCAACTCCGAAAAGCGAACCCGGTCCCAAGGAAATGCAATGCAGAGCAAGTGGTATCTTGACGAGGACGTGACGCCGACGCCGACGACCAAGGACGTTGAGTTTATGGCCGCCGCGCTCGAAAGCCGTCACGGCAGCCACGCCGCCGACGTCGCTGAATTTTTCGCGAGTTTTCACAGCATCCACGGTGATGCCGGCCGCTCATGGGCTTGGGCAGGCGTCGCGGAGATGGTGCGCCAGCGCGAGGAAGGACGCCAAATGGAAGATTGGACGTCTTAGGAAACACCCCGTCGTCCAGCATTCCTGACCGGCAGGATCACTGAGCTTTAGAGATTTACGCGCCCCAAACCACAAACTGGTACATCCGCTTATTATGATTGCTGCGCAAAATTTCACCGCCGTCACAGATACCGTCTCCGGTATGCTGCGTAAGGCCGTGCAGCAGATGCGCGCGATTCTATCCGCAAACGGCGAGCGCGAACGGACGCAGCGCGACGCCCTGACCGCCTTTTCGGTACGCGTTGCAAGTGCGGGGCTGCTTTATCTGTCTCAGATTGTGATGGCCCGCTGGATCGGAGCCCATGACTACGGCGTTTACGTTTTTGTCTGGACCTGGGTGCTGGTCCTCGGCGGCTTATCTCATCTCGGGTTCAGCGTGGTGATGATCCGGCTCGTTCCTGAGTACCGGGAGAAGGGCCGGTGGAACGAGCTGCGCGGGCTGGTAAAGGGCGGCCGATGGTTTGCACTCTTCGCAGGAAGCGCCGTTGCCGCGCTTGGCATGGTGGGTCTCTATGTGTACGGAGATATGCTCTCCAGTGAATATGTACTCCCGGCGTATCTAGCTCTCGTCTGCGTGCCGCTCTATGCCCTAACCGACGTTCAGGATGGTATCGGGCGCGCGCGCGGCTGGATGTGGATTGGTCTCCTTCCACCATACGTCTTACGGCCACTGATGGTGCTTGGCGCAATGGGTGCAGCCTTCGCCATGGGCTTCCCACTGTCCGCAACCACGGCCGTAGCTGCCGCCATTGTCGCCACGTGGGGTGCAGGATTGATACAGACGCTCCTGGTCAACCGCGAGTTCAACGCCGAAGTCCCGCGTGGCGCAAAGAGCTACAAGTTTTCGGGCTGGCTGAAGGTGTCATTGCCGCTCGTCATTATCGCAACTGCCGAGCTTGTCCTTCAGAACGCCGACATTCTCGTCGTTTCCCGCTATATGACACCGGCAGACGTCGGAATCTATTTCGCGTCCGCCAAGACCATGAGCCTGATCCTCTTTGTGCATTATGCGGTCGGAAGTGCTGTCGCCAACCGATTTTCCGCGCTCAACGCGCGCGGCGACCGCGAGAAGCTCAAAGCCTTTGTGCGCGACGCCGCGAACTGGACCTTCTGGCCATCGCTCGTCGGCGCCATAGCCATACTTATTGCCGGAAAGCCGTTACTCTGGCTGTTTGGTCCTGACTTTCAGTCGGGCTACCCGGTGATGTTCGTTCTAGTGCTGGGCTTTTTGGTCAGGGCGGCAATGGGCCCGGTCGAGTTCCTACTCAACATGCTCGGCGAACAAAAAATCTGTGCCATGGTCCTCGTCGTGACCGCCGTGCTCGACATCGCATTGAATTTCGCGCTGGTTCCAGCCTTTGGCTTGATGGGGGCGGCCGTTGCCACCTCGCTGTCACTCATGACCGCCGCCTTGATGAACTACATGGTGGCAAGCAGCAGGCTCGATATCGATATCGCGATCTGGCGCAATTTGCCCGGCCGCAAGAACCTGTCGGCTTGAATCCGGCACGCAACCAATCCCGGCGCTCGCCGGCACCGCTGACAGTCTCATTAGTTTGCAGAAGTCAATGCTACATCGGTGAGCCGATGACGAGTGTCCAAAACGACTTGAACTCAGTCTTCGGATCCTGAACGAGCGCAATGCCCATCTCCCGGGCATCGGCCAGCAGAAGGTTCTTGTTGTGGCCGGGACTTTCCCGCCAGCCCTTCATCACTTCCTTGAAGTTGACCTGTCCCGTGCCGACGTTCTCAGCCGCCAGTCGTGCCTTGTAGCCCGTGCGCTTCACGCGGTCCCAAGGGTTCGAGCCATCGGAGCCGTAATGGGAAATGCGGTCCCATTTGGCGAGATCCCGGGAGTGCGCCTTAGCCGCTTCCGTCAGATGTGCGCTGAGCTTGAGCGGCTTCAAGCCCCGGTCGGCACGATATTGATTTATGATATCCCGTGCCCGTTCCGGGTCGAGGGCTGTTGCCGTGTAATCGCGGTCAGAAAGTGCACCCTTTGGGGCCTGCTCATAGGATCCTTTGGGTGCCTTGTCGGCGAGGGCGGCAACCTTCGTAGCCTTTCGCTTCTTGAGCCCGCCTCGGCCCAAGCCATTCGAATAGGAGCTCTTCTTTGAGCCAAGAGAAGCTGTTGTCGAAGGGGAATCTGCAAACCCGGTCGAAACGGACGTTGTTCCGAGGCTACAGGCCGACAGCGAGGCCACCACCACGGCAGCCAAAGCAACGCGATACATACGATTTACTCCCGCCATAAGACGCGCGGTACCAATTCTGAGCATCGCATAAGACCTGTAAACTCGCCGTTAATGATAAGGCGGTCCAACCGCGTGTCCCAACGCGAGAGAGTTTTTCCCGAAAAGGCAAAAACGGAGTGTGCGTCGTTTGCTTTGAGCCGGTCCCTCTCAACTCAAATCCCAATTCATCTCAAGAAGTTGTCGCCAATTTGACGTGTCAGTGGCGAAAGCTCGGCCCAAGCAAGATGTCTGCGCAACTTGAAGCCTTTAGCACGCCGATGAATCTACAACACGGTCAGCGGAGGTTTGGCGGAAAAGCCCTTTGAGAAACCGTACCGCCACTTGGAACCACCGCGCTTCTCCCTCACTATGCAACTCGAATAACCAGTGATTCGCGCGTCCGGGGGAATGGCACCGCCACGATCGTCTTGAGGATTGAAACGGGAGCGACCCAAGAGGGGGAGGAGCGAGCGCATGCCGGCGGTTCGCAGCACTGCATCATTGGCCGAGACCGACGCCGGAAACCCTTGTCCGGTCGGAGAAGTGCTCCTCGCCCGGATTGCACCGCAAGGAGGCGCCACGCGCGCCGAGATCATTGCCGACCTTGCCGGGCTCTTCTCGCACAAGCTATCGCCCGCGGAATGGCGCAGGCTTGCTGAAGTGCACACCGGTAAGCTTGTTGCCGCGGGGCTGGCCACGGAGTCGCGAAATCGTCTCAAGGCAACAGATGCGGGTCTAAAAGCCGCGTCCCGGTACTTCGGCAGGAAGGTGCCAGCCGACTGGGCAACGGTGCGGGACCACGCGCTGATCGCAAAATCTTTGGGTCTTGAGCGGGAAACGGCGTCCCGGCTCAAGATGATGGGCCGCCCCGAAGGTTTACGCGCGCTTATACTTCAGAAGGCCTTTCGTCTCTCATTCAGAAAGAATCCGTCTCCCGCAAAGCTGCGCGCACAGCTCGCGCTCGTCGCACTGGAACGCGCCTTCGGAAACAAAGTCAAAAAGGGCCTCGGCAAAGGATCGTCATTCACGGCCAAGGCGGGACGCACGCTCGCCGGTCAGCTGTCGCTTAACCCCCGCGAGTTCCCCACCGACCAAAAGCTCATCGCCGGGCTCGCAGCCGAAAAGGCCGGCGCCCTGCAAACCGATTTCGAATCTCTGCGCAAGTCGCTCCTAAGACAGCTGGGCGCAGCCGTCCTCGTTCACCAGGCCGCGGTCGAACCAAGAGTGGTGCGCACCGCCAACCACGCGCTGCCGGAACCAGCAAATGATCGTGCGCCTCCCTCCGCCTCGAAAACGGTTGCTGAACGGCCCGACTTGCAAGGATTTGCTCAATCAATTCAAGCCGCCGCGCGCACCTGCGCGGAGGGCTGGCCAGGAAACCGAAAGGCGTTTATCAGCCAAGTGTGGGAAGCGATTCGCGCTGCGAAATCCGCTTGGAATCTCACGGAGATCGAATTCAAGTGCATGCTCGCCGAGGCGCATCGCGCTGGGTCCGTGGTGCTCGCCACCGCTGACCTCAAAGACAAGAGCAAGATTGAGGAGCTGAAGCGTTCCGCGATCTCCTACAAAAACACGGTGTGGCACTTCGTACGCGTTGAAGATTGAGTTGGAACACCTGTCGGCCGGCACTGTGTGGGCACCGCCGTCAGACAACAGCAAGTCAGTGCGCGTCGAGGGGCTTTGATTAATGCAGGACCAAGCCGAAAAGGCAATCGCACCCGAAGAGCTGGCGGGCGCATTCGAGCATTCGATCACGTGGGAGGACGACATCTGGCGGGCCGACCCCGTCGACGTTTCGGCCGTGCACGCCAAGGCACGCGCCAAATTCCAGGATCTTCTGTCGACGATCTCTGCCGGTGAAGGTGCCACCCAGGCGCGCATCTTGCTGTTTCACGGCCAATCTGGCGCCGGCAAGACACATCTCTTGCGGGCGCTTAGAACCTCCGCCCATCGTGAGGGCAAGGCGTACTTTGGCTACGCGCAGATGACGCCCGACATTGCCAATTACGCCGACTACTATCTACGTCGCATCATCCATTCTCTAGAGAGGTCTTACGACCCCGACGCCGAAGGCGAGATCGCACTGAAGCGGCTGACGAGGCTGCTCCTGAGCGATGCTGAGACCATCGCCAAAAAGGATCTTGAGGCACTGCGCGAGGAAAGCCTCGAAGAAGACGCGCTCGCACAACTCGTTCTCAGCATCGCCGATGACATCGTCGCTGCACCAAAATTCCGCGACCTTGAGCTCGACATAAACATCGTGCGCTCTCTTCTCTATCTTGAACGCAAGGATCCGCGCATTGACCAGCGTGTCAGGCAGTACTTGTTCGGGCGGCAGCTGACGCCGCTTGCCCATCAAGCCGTCGCAGCGCTCGATCCGAACACCGGAGAGGACAGGTCCTTTGAGATCATCACGGCCCTCGGCCAGTTGATGTGGACGGTCGAGCGCGCCGCGTTCGTCTTTGCCATCGACCAGGTCGAAGACCTGCGCTTCTTTGATGACGCCGAGGAACGCTTCCAAAAGGCCGTTCGCGATCTCATCCAGATCGCCAACCGCCTGCCGAATGCCATTATCATTATTTCTTGCCTGGAGGACTTTTACGGTCAGGTGCGCGGCGTGCTCGCGCAGTCTTATGTCGACCGCATTGAAAAGGCAGGACCGGTAGCGCTTCTTGAGAGCCGCACACCCGAAGAAGCCCGTCTGATCATCGCAAAGCGCATTGAGCACGAAGCCGAAACGCGAGCCGACGGTACAAGCTTCCCAGATCCGTCACAGTTTTTCGGTCGCGAATTCTTCGAGGAGTTCGGCGGCCTCTCGACACGGCGTCTGCTCGAACACGCACAAAGCCGGTTGCGCGAAAAGGTCAGCGGCGAGCCCGAGGAGCGGGAACAGGACCAAGGCTGGACCTCGACGCTCGCCTCTGTTCTGGGTGGAATTTTCAGCGAAAACGAAGCAGCGCCGAAGCCGGCACGTCCTGCCGCTGATTTCCGCGAAGCCTGGGAGCGTTTCCAAAACTCGTCCGAGGCAGAAATTCCATCCGACGACAACGAGCTTATGGATGTGCTCGCCGCCAGTCTGGCGCTCGCCAAGGACGAATGGGAGGGCGCGATCAAGCTCGACATCGACCGGCTTGAGATCTCCGATGATCTCCCCGCGATCGATTTGCACGTCACCCACAACGGCCAGCAGGTCTCCGAAACCCGCGTGTTTCTCTGCAACCGCCCGACCCAAGGCGGCGGGTTGAAGCGTCAATTGGATAAAGTCCTGCCCGCGATGTCCGGAAAGCGCTGCATCATGATGCGGGCCACAGATTTCCCGCCGAACCGCAAGAACCAAACAGCTCAGGCCTTCCGCAAATTCCGCGATGCCGGTGGCCGGCAGATGCTGGTGCCGATCCCGGAATGGGAACGGATGATGACTGTGCGCGAGTTTCAGGCACACCATCGGCACGATCAGGGATTCTTGCCGTGGTTCGAGGACGCCAAGCTTCTGTCCAATCTGATCACCGTCAATCAGCTCTTGCGACTGGATCTCCTCGGACGCATTTTGCCCCGCGTAGCCCGCCCTGCTGACGGAACGCAAACCGCTGGGTCAGATTTCGTGGGCGAGGGCGCGGGCGATGCATCTGCAGCGACCGGAGCACCAGTCGCACCCTGGTCTGCCCCAGAAGGCGAGAACCGATCGGAACCCCTCGCGGCCAACGATGACGAGCTACCGCTGTCGGTGATCCTCGACGAGAATGGCGGCGGCGAAAGTATTCTTGCAGGCCGTCAGACAGGCGCGCGGGCCAAGCCGGTTACGCTTAATAAGAATGTCTTGAAGCGACATGCGGCCGTGCTGGGCGGCTCTGGATCGGGTAAGACCACACTCGCGCTGTGTCTTATCGAACAGCTGTTGCTAAAAGGCATTCCCGCCGTTCTCATTGATCGCAAAGGTGATCTATGCAGCTACGCCAACCCAGATGTCTGGCGCGCCAACGACCATGAATTCTGTGAGCGCCGCGGTGAGCGGGAAAAACTTGCGGATGCCATTGACGTTGCCGTCTATACGCCAGGACGCACATCGGGCAGGCCCATATCGATCACGCTTCTGCCCCACGGCATCAACGAATTGCCTGACCACGAACAGCAGCTGCTGGCCAATCTCTCGGCGGCGGCGCTGGGCGATATGTTGCATCTGAAGAACTCGGCCACGCACCAGAAACAGTCGGGAACGCTGTCCGTTGCCTTGCGCATCCTTGGCACGCGCCACAGCCGCGAGGTAATGTTGGGCGATCTCATCGGACTGCTTGAGGATGAAGATCCGGAGCTGACCGATCTGACACAGCGCATGGATCCGTCAGGCCGCATAAGGCGCGATCTCGTCGCCCAGCTCGACAGTTTGCGCCATCGCAATTCCGTGCTCTTTGAAGGCGGAGGCGAAAGCCTGCGCATGGACTCGTTGCTCGGCATTGGCCCCAACACCAAACCCGGCCGCACGCGGCTTTCGATCATTTACACGGGCTTCCTTGGCGATAACGAGAACATTCTGTTCTGGGTCTCGCAGTTCCTTTCGGAAACGCTGCGCTTCTGCCAAAGGAACCCGAATGACGAGCTGCAAGCCGTCGTCATGTTCGACGAAGCCGACCTTTACATTCCCGCCAACGCCAAGCCCGCAACCGCAGAGCCGCTGCAGAGCCTTCTAAAGCGGGCGCGATCTGCGGGTCTCGGCCTAATGCTGGCCACCCAGTCGCCGGGCGACCTCGATTACAAGAGCCGGGATCAGATTACGAGTTGGTTCATCGGCCGCGTCCGCGAGGACACCGCACTGCGCAAATTGAAGGCGACCTTCCAAAGCGAGAGCGGTCTCGACCCCGCCGCCGTGCTGCCCGGCCAGACAGTTGGTGAATTCCACCTCGTCCAGGAAGGATTGATGCGCCCGATGAAAGCGCAACGCTCGCTGATCGAAGCCGAACAGGTACCCTTCGATCGCATCGAGCAACTCGCCCGCGAGACCAAGGGGCAGGACGAACGTCAGCTGAGACTCTTCGAAGTGCGTCGCTAACGAGCCCGTCGGCGTCCAAGAATTGGGTCTGAAATTTGGCGGACACAGCACGACTTCTGTTGTGCTCGGGCGATCAACTGAGGCTACCAAAGTTTACACCGAGTGAGTCGTTTCTTGCCTTTCCAGGGAAATTCAGAAGCTTGTGCGAATGTCTTCATAGAGAGACTCGCCCACGATAATTGTGACTCAATTGTGAATAACGGGTGTCAAGTCTATTGACGTCCGCTATAATAGGGCCACGAAGCGAATTCAGAGTTGCGGTTTCGTTTTGTGATTTTCGCTCGGCGGGGCGGACGGCGCCGGTGCGAACTGCGGTGGAAGTTGCGGGGTCGTGTTATGGCGGCTAAGTCATTTGTAATGTTGCTTCTGGCATCGGTTGCGGGACCCGCGGTCGGTGTGGGGCTTTTCCTCATCGTTCACAGTTTCTGATTGGGAACGATGTTGTCATTGATTAGGTGCCGGGGTCTAAGCGTGGCATCCGGCAAAGTTCGACTACACCTCGCCTCCGCGGAACGAGAGGGCGCGCGCGGGACCCAACCACCCAGCGTAGTCTCAAAGTAGCGTTCACCCAAGAGCATTCACCAAATATGCTTGAACTGTGATTGAATTCGCCCTGTCGTGCTGGCACGGCGCCAATGATCTCCTATATTGCCGCAACTTTGGATGGCCCGCACCGGTTGCTCCCGGTCCGGCCGCGTGCTCCCATGGGAATGCGAAATAGGATTCGATGTCCCCGCATCGAGTATGGCTTCGAGTATGACCGGCAAAAAACTGGCAGATGACTGTTTCGTGCACGGCGGACGCCTCCTGCGTCACGACGAGGCCATTTCACTTCTAAAAGGGCGGATCCATCCGATCGCCGGCACTGAGACGGTGCCCTTGGTCGCCGCTGCAGGCCGCACCGTGGCCGAAGCGATCCGTGCGCGTCATCCAGTCCCCGCGCATACCAACGCCGCCGTCGATGGTTATGCCTTTGAGCACGCGGCCTATGCCAAAGGCACGACGTCGTTCCCGGTGGTCGGTCGCGCCGCCGCCGGCCACCCCCTGGCCGACGCACCGCGGCCGCGATCAGCCGTACGCATTTTCACCGGCGCTGTTATGCCGGATGGCCTCGACACCGTCGTCATGCAGGAGGACGCCGTCGAAGAAGAGATCATCGGAAGGAATGACGCGACGTCAACATTTGTGGGCATTCCCGCAGGGCTCAAAGCGGGTGCAAACGTTCGTCTGTCAGGTGAAGATGTAGAGACGGGCACGCAACTCTTCACCGCCGGCGACGCGCTGCGCCCGCAGGACTTGGCGGCGCTGGCATCCATTGGCGAGAGCCAGGTTCCGTGCTTCAAGCGCATTCGCGCCGCCATCGTCGCGACAGGCGACGAGATCCTTGAGGCCGGCGCGCGTCCTCTCAAGTCGGGCGAAGTCTACGACGCCAACTCTCCTATGCTTGCCGCGCTGGCGAACCTAGCGGGGGCCGACTGTACTGATCTTGGCATTTGGGCGGACAAGCCACAGCTTGTTCGCGAGAGCCTTCAAAAGGCGGCAAGATCCTTCGATGTCATCCTGACCACGGGCGGCGCGAGCATGGGCGAGGAAGACCACATGGGGGCCGCGCTTGCCGAACTCGGCACGCGCCATTTTTGGCAGATCGCCGTGAAGCCCGGCCGGCCGATGATGTTTGGGCAGATTGGAGACACCATCGTTGTCGGATTGCCCGGAAATCCTGTTGCGGTGTTCGTCTGTTTCCTCATGTACGTGGCACCTCTCCTGCGGCGGCTCGGCGGGGCGCCTTGGCGTGAGCCACGCCGATACCGGCTCCCAGCTACGTTCGCAGTCTCCAAGCGCAAACCAGGCCGGCGCGAATTCTGGCGGGGCGTGATCGTTGAAACGCCGAAAGGTCTGGCCGTTGACAAGTTTGCACGCGACGGTTCTGGGCTGATCTCGGGATTGCGCGCGGCCGACGGTCTCATCGACATGCCCGAACATATCGGAGCCGTAACGCCCGGCGATTTCGTGTCGTTTATTCCGTTCCTGGAGTTTGGAATTCAAGGCTGGTGAATGGGTCGACGCCGGCAGGCTGGTGCGCGTCGCATCAGCTTTCGCGGCTGACGACGAACGTGGCCGCCGCGCGCAGATTGGCCGCACGGTCTCCAAACATCGTGAGCGCATCGAGCGCCGTTTGCTCGGCACGCGCAAGTTCGCCGCGCGCCGCCTCCATACCGAGCAAGGAGACAAGCGTGGCCTTCCCTGCGGCCCGGTCCTTCAGAACGGCTTTGCCAACGACATTGGCGTCGCCCTCTGCATCCAAGAGATCATCTGCAATTTGGAAGGCCAGTCCGACGGCTTGTCCGTAGCAGCGCAGCGCGTCGCGGTCTTTTGCGGTAGCGCCCCCTAAAATGGCGCCCATTTCAACGGCGCATCTGATCAGGGCGCCGGTCTTCATCGCTTGCAGACGCCGCACATGGGCGGCATCCGGGGTCGAAGGCTCGGAGAGTTTATCTGCGGCAAGATCGAGCGCCTGCCCGCCGGCCATGCCGCGTGCACCGGCTGCCTCAGAAAGGCACGACATCAGGTCGAGCCGGACGGCGGGATCGGCATGGACCTCGGGCCGGGACAGGAGTTCGAAGGCAAGCGTCTGCAGCGCGTCACCGGCCAAAATGGCTGTCCATTCATCGAACGCCTTCCAGACGGTCGGACGCCCGCGGCGCAGCTCGTCGTTGTCCATAGCTGGGAGATCGTCATGGGCGAGCGAGTAGCAGTGTACCAGTTCAAGAGCCGCAGCCGCGTCCACAGCCTTTTCCGGTGCGCAACCGAAAAGTGCCGAACTTTCCAAGACTAAGAAGGGCCTGATACGCTTACCGCCGCCGAGCACGGCGTGCCGCATGGCTAAGAGGAGCCGGTCCGGAACCTCGGCGAGAAGCGCGTCGGGGCGGCCTTGTTCATCAAACAGGGCACTGAGACGAGCATCGACAAGCCGCGCGCCGTGGTCCAGTCTTTTCGCGAAGGGCATACGAAGCTTACCTGATAGCTTGGACGGCCAGTGGCTGGGGGCCACAAACGACGTCATCTGACTTAAGCGGGATACAACATTGGCGCCCGAAAAGGATAGCCTCGAAGAGCCGTGTCCGGCCACGGACAAAAGCGGTAGCAGCAATGTGCCGCAAGAAAAGGCCGGCAACGTCCCGAGCCACGGCGGGGACGCGCTGCTGCCTGAGCCGTCGACAACGGCTGCTGCCCTGCAGACGGAGAGCGGCGCGCCTCAAGGCGAAGGAAGCTGCACGCCCGCCACCGATATGGCGCCGAGGGGAGAGGATGCACCTGCTGAATCCGATGAGTCTGCCGCCACATCGACACACGATGAGGCGTTAACCTCGGAATCCGCGGAAACGCCGTCTCCCGATCCAGAAGGCGTTGAACAAGACGAGGACGAACCCGAACGGTCCGAGGCAGCCACGGAGGAACAAGCTGCAGGCACGCAGACGAGGCAGGACGGAGTTGAAACGGACGCTGCGGCATCCGCGACCGAAGTCGATAGCCAGCCGCAACGCTCCGACGAGGAAGAACGGAAGGACGTGCTCGTCGAACGCATCGCGTCGGCGGCATCGGCCCACGCCGCAAGCACGCCAAGCGAAATTGCCGAGCCCGTCGTCTCTTGCGCCGCCGTCGAGGAGAGTTCGTTCGAGCCAACCGATTCCGGTGCAGAATCCTTAGGTAAGCCGGAAGTGGCAACCGAAGAAGCACCGGCCGAAGCGCCCGTGGCACAAGAAGTGCTTTCAGCCGATGACCGAGAGATCAGCGCGCCAACGGCTGCCCCTGAAGACGCGGCCGCCCCCGGACAAAATGCATCGGGCGATAGTGATACCGCGCGATTTGCCAGTGCTGCGGGAGACGCACCACCGCAATTGGCTCCAGTACCCTTCGATATCGTGCCGCCTGGCCCCCGGCACCGCGGCGAAGATATCATCTGTATGCCGACCGGCAGAGACCTTGCCGCGTCATATGCTTGGATCGCACTGCGCTATGCCGGCTACGTCCTGGCCGGTTACCTTGCCCTCATTGTGATGTTGGTGTTCGTCTACCGTTTCGTCAATCCGCCGGCATCGACGCTCATGGTTTGGCGATGGGTCGGTGGAGCGCCCATCAATCAAACCTGGGTCCCCATTGAAAGGATTTCACCGAATCTCGTTCGGTCTGTCATCGTCGCTGAGGACGCGCGCTTTTGCCAGCATTGGGGCATAGACCTTGGGGCGATGAAAGAGGCCATTGAAAATGCGCGCGATGGACTCCCGCGTGGGGCCAGCACAATTTCCATGCAAGTCGTCAAAAATGTTTTTCTCTGGCCATCGCGAAGCTTCCTCCGCAAGGTCATCGAGATTCCAGTCACGCTTCTGATGGAACTCGTTTGGCCAAAGCACCGCGTCCTTGAAGTCTACCTCAATGTGGCGGAGTGGGCGCCGGGTGTGTACGGCGCCGAAGCAGCCGCACGCCACCATTTCAAGAGGCCCGCCTCAAGGCTTTCTGCGCGGCAGGCAGCCCTTCTGGCCGCAGCGCTTCCCAATCCCTTCCGGCGCGACGCCGGCGACCCCGGCCCCCGCACCTATCGCAAAGCCCGCGTGGTCCAGGCCCGGGCCCGGGCGTCGAAATATGCCGCGCAGTGCGTGCTCGCTGTGGCCCAACGCCGCTCGAAGCGGTAGGTATGGGGACTGGCGTTCGACCCAGAATGTGGATATAAGGCGCGCCAAAGAGGGGGTTGGGCACAGGTCGGCGCAAGAGAGTCCCTGCGCTGGCTCGACCTGCAATTGATCGGAGTTCAATAATGGCTGTTCCAAGAACGAAAATAAGCCGCATGAAGCGCGGCCAGCGCCGCGCGCATGACGCGCTCTCGAGCCCGGCGCATGTCGAAGACAAAGATAGCGGTGAACGCCGCAGACCCCACCACATTGACCTGAAAACTGGGAAATACCGCGGCCGTCAGATCCTGGAGCCCAAGTCCGACGTCTAGGCCGATGGGGGCGGAAGACCGCAAGGGCCATAGTCTGGTCAAACGCGGCACGATGTTAAGAGCGGGGCTTGGTGCTAACACGACGACATCCCGGCTATCTCAAGGCGGGAGTTCATGAAAGGGGAGAAGCCCATGTCGCTCAGATCCATTCCAGCTTTGGTCATTCCGTTTGTCCTCTATTTCATACTCGCGGCAATCGGATTGGACTTTCAATCCTCGCTGGTGGGAGACGGGATTAAACTTATGAGTGGCGGCGTTTGGCAGTTCACGCTCGGCGACCTCATCCTGGTCATCACCATGGTCTGCCTCTTCATCGAACTGTTGAAGGCCACCTACACGTCGACGGCCTCGCTGATCGATCATGGATTGTCGATGGTGATCTTCATCGCCGCCCTGGTCGCATTCCTGATGGTGCCAAAGGCCGCAACCTCGGTCTTTTTCCTCCTGCTGGTCGCCTTGGTGATCGACGTTGTTGCCGGCTTTACCATTGGTATACGTGTGGCGCGGCGCGACATCGGCTTTGGCGGCGGCGACATGTAGAAGCCTAACGGGCTCAAAAACAAAGCTTTTTCCGAACCAACGCGGCCGGCCTCCGAAAGAACCGGTCGCGGCTCGTTTGGTCTTACTCGAGATAAATTTTAACTGTTATTAGGATTTTGCTCCTACCGTCATAGCCCGGCAGTAGTCTCTGGGCGTCCCAGCGGTGGGAGCGCGGCCCACGACGACACATTTCAAGTGGGCTAGGTACTGGTGAGCGAACATCGAAATCCGCTTGCATACGCGCAGGCCTCTCCGGCCTCCCGCGCGGGCAAGCCAGTGGAGACCGGTCCAAAGGGAACGCCTGCGATGCCGGTTGACGGGGAATCCGATCAAAAGCGCGGTTCAAACCGCGAAGGCTTGGATCTGGTCGGGATTCTTTCGGCCATCGAGCAAACGGCCTACGTCTGGGATATCGCCAGCGACCAGATCGAATGGGAGTGCAACGCCGCGGATGTCTTGGGCGTTCGCGACCTCGGTACAATCAGCACTGGCGCCAAGTTCCGCGATCTCATTGTCCCCGAGCATGTCGGCCGGCGCAATGACGCCATTGTCGGTCAGCAGCCGGCCACAACAGGATGCGGCGAACCGTTCCGGGTTCAGTTCAAGCTTCGCCCAGGGGGGCCCCGCAGCAACCTCACCATCTGGCTTGAGGACCACGGCCACGCCTGGACCGACAAAGACGGAAAACTTGTAAGAGTTCGCGGCGTGGTCCGGGTCGTTAACGACAGCTACGGGGAAGAGCAGCACCATCTACACAACAGCGACCACGACGAGCTGACCGGCCAATTGAACCGCATCCGCCTCACCGAGGCGCTTGGCGCCACGTTGAGCCATGCCCGGCGCACCAATCAGTCTTGCGCGTTCCTGATGGTGGGCGTCAACAATCTCTCTCTGATCAACGAAACGTTTGGTTATCAGGCGGGCGACGAAGTCATTGCCCAGGCCGCCCTCATCCTGAAGTCGAAATTACGCGGCGGCGATACAATCGGCCGCTACTGCTCCAACAAGTTCGGCGTCATTCTCACCGATTGCAGTCCCGGTTCGATGCGCGTCGCGGCCGAGCGTTTCCTGAAGAGCGTGCGCGACACCGTGATCAAGACGGAAGCCTGCCAGGTCTCTGCGACGATCTCTGTTGGCGGTGTGATTCTCCCCTTTCAGGCCGAAACAGTGCCTGATGCCTTGAGCCACGCCTTGCACGCCTTGGATCAGGCAAGACAGAAAAGTTTCGACTGTTTCATCGCCTTCGAGCCAAGCCATGCTCGGGAAACCGCGCGCCAGCGCAATATCACGATCGCTGACGAGGTAATCTCTGCGCTCGACGAGAACAGAATGCGGCTCGTCCTGCAACCGCTGGTCGACGGGAAGACCGGAAAGCCGGTGATGTACGAGTGTCTGCTACGCATGGAAAAGGACGACGGAGCCATCGTATCGGCCGGTGAGTTCATCACGGTTGCCGAGCAGCTTGGATTGTCCCGTCTTATAGACCGGCGCACCCTTGAGCTGGCCATCTCCCTGTTGCGAAAGTACGCGGACTTGCGCCTGTCGCTGAACGTCTCCAGCCTAACAGCAAGCGACCACGACTGGATCGTCGCCCTCCACCGACTCACTGGCGGGAGGAAAGAAATCTCGAGCCGGTTGACCGTCGAAATCACCGAAACGTCGGCCATTCACGACATCGACCAGACCATTGCCTTCGTCGATACCCTGCGCGAGTTGGGCTGCAAAGTTGCGATCGACGATTTCGGCGCCGGCTACACCTCGTTCAAGAATCTCAAGATCCTGAACGTCGACATGGTCAAAATTGACGGAATGTTCGTGAAGGACCTGTCAAATGACCCGACCGGCGAGGTGTTTATCAAGACAATGGTCGAGATCGCGCGGACCTTTGGCATGGATACGGTCGCGGAATGGGTCGGAGATCAGGAAACGGCGGAATTTCTAACGGCCGCCGGCATCACCTATTTGCAGGGCTTCCACTACGGTCTGCCGCTCTCGATTGAAGACTTCGAGACTGAACAAAAGGCGGCGCGCTAGCGGGCTGTCTTAACCGCTGTCTTTGGAAAGTCGCTCGATCCGCTCCTGCATGGCGGCAAGCTCGGACTTAAGGTCGTCGATTTCCTCGCGCGATCCTTCAGGACGTGTTTCGGCGCCCTCGGAGCCTTCTTCCGCTGCCCGCGCTGGACGATCGCCGGAGCCTTGCTTGTCGCCGGCACCAAAAGACGTCCACATGCTCAGTGCCTGCTCGAACATCGCCATGTTCTTCCGCGCGAGCCCTTGATAGACCTCGAAAGCAGCCGCAGGGTTTGTGAAAGCGCTTGTAAATTGTTCGCGCAATCTCTCCTGCTGGTTGGCGAGATTTTCAAGACTGAACTGAAGATAGCCCGGCACCATCCGGCCCATCTGGTCATCATAGAATCGTATGAGCTGGCGGAGAAACGGGATGGGCAGAAGCGTCTGGCCGCCATGCCGGCCTTCCTGCTCGACGATGATCTGCGTCAGCACGGCATGGGTGAGGTCGTCGCCGGTCTTCGCATCGTAGACGACAAAATCCCGGTCGGAACGCACCATCTGCGCGAGGTCCTCGAGCGTCACATACGTGCTCGTCTCGGTATTATAGAGCCGTCGATTGGCGTACTTCTTGATGACGACGGCTTCTTTTTTCTCGGCTTGGGGGTCGGTCTTGTTGAGCATAGCTGGATGCCGGTTCGTTCCAATTGATATTGCAGCGCGTCATGCTAACACGGAGCCCCGCCAGGATGCCAGCATTTCGTTGAATGGACTTGGGCGGTTTTGCCGCCGATACATAGAATTGCGGTCCGCAGCACCCGCCTGCTATGGTCCGGCGCCCGTCGAATAAACCATGATCACTGTCAATTCGACCACCCGCCACACGCAGAAAAGACAAGACTGAATTCCCTGAGGAGACGCCCATTATGAGCGACGATACGACGATTGTTATCGCCAGCGCTGCCCGCACGCCGGTTGGCGCATTTGGCGGTTCACTGGCCCCTCTCAAGGCCCACGATCTTGGCGCCGCCGCCATCAAAGCCGCACTAGAGCGCGCCGGCGTGTCTCCTGGCGACGTTTCGGAAGTCATTCTTGGCCAGGTGCTGACCGCGGCGCAGGGTCAGGGACCGGCGCGTCAGGCCTCTGTTGCCGCCGGGATCCCGGTCGACGCGCCAGCCTGGGGCATCAACCAGATTTGCGGCTCCGGTTTGCGCACGGTCGCGCTCGGCATGCAGCAGATCCTGAACGGGGATGCCAATATTGTTGTCGCCGGCGGCCAGGAGAGCATGAGCCAATCTACGCATGCCGCCCACATGCGCAACGGAACCAAAATGGGGGATGTGAAGTTCGTCGACACGATGGTGAAGGACGGACTTTGGGACGCGTTCAACAACTATCACATGGGTACAACGGCCGAAAACGTTGCGCGTCAGTACCAGATTACGCGTGCTGAGCAGGATGCATTTGCTGCGGCCTCCCAAAACAAGGCCGAAGCTGCGCGTAAGGCCGGCAAGTTCAAGGATGAAATCGCTGCCGTGACCATCAAGGGACGCAAGGGCGATACGGTCGTCGACACCGACGAGTACATTAAAGAGGGCGTCACGGCGGAAGGTATCTCCAAGTTGCGTCCGGCGTTCGACCCGAAAGAAGGAACGGTCACGGCTGCGAACGCGTCCGGCATCAACGACGGCGCCGCCGTTGTCGTGCTCATGACCGCCGCCGAGGCCAAGAAACGCGGCATCAAGCCGTTGGCACGGATCGCCTCGTGGGCAACCGCGGGCGTCGATCCTTCGATTATGGGAACGGGTCCCATTCCCGCGTCGAAGAAAGCGCTTGAGAAGGCAGGTTGGACCATCCAGGACCTCGATCTAATCGAGGCCAATGAGGCCTTCGCAGCCCAGGCAATCTCAGTCAACAAGGGCATGGGTTGGGACACCGACAAGGTGAACGTGAATGGCGGAGCCATCGCCATCGGCCACCCGATCGGCGCATCCGGCGCACGCGTTCTCAACACGTTGCTCTTCGAGATGCAGCGCCGCGATGCCAAGAAAGGCTTGGCAACGCTCTGCATCGGTGGCGGTATGGGCGTGACGCTTTGCGTCGAACGCGACTAACGCTTTGTGGGTCGAAGTTGCTCTCCCTCTGTCTATGCAGGGAGAGGTCACATCCAGAACTTAGTTATACTCAGGGAGGAAATGAAACATGGCGCGAGTAGCCGTCGTAACTGGGGGCACGCGCGGCATTGGCCACGCGATCTCTCTCGAACTCAAGAATAAGGGCTACCGCGTTGCGGCAACCTATGCAGGCAACGATGCAGCGGCACAGCAGTTTTCCTCGGAGCACGGGATCCCCGTCTTCAAGTTCGATGTGGGGGACTACGCACAATGCGAGAAGGCCGTTGCCGACATCACCAAGTCCGTTGGTCCAATTGAGGTCCTCGTCAACAACGCAGGCATTACCAAAGATGCCATGCTTCATCGCATGACGAAGGAGCAATGGGACGCGGTCGTCCGAACCGACCTTGATTCCGTGTTCAACATGTGCCGGCTTGTAATTGACAATATGCGCGCCAACAAGTTCGGGCGGATCATCAACATCTCGTCGATCAATGGCCGCAAGGGACAGATGGGCCAGACCAACTATTCGGCTGCCAAAGCCGGTATGCACGGTTTCACCAAGGCCCTTGCCTTTGAGGGCGCAGCAAAGGGCATCACCGTCAATACCATTGCGCCGGGCTATATCAACACCGAGATGGTCGCGGCCGTGCCAAAGGAAGTGTTGGAGACCAAGATTCTTCCGCTCATTCCCGTGGGCCGGCTTGGCACTGCCGAAGAAATCGCGCGCGGCGTGAGCTTCTTGGCGTCAGACGATGCCGGCTTTGTCACCGGCGCGTGTTTTGACATCAACGGTGGTCATTACATCGCGCTCTAAGTCTGTTCACACGCAGCAAGATACAAAAAGGGCCCGGAAAAATTATTCCGGGCCCTTTTTTTCATCGAACTTGCCTTAGCGTGTGTCATGCGCGGCGATCCTGCCCGCCAGGTCGGCGTATTCGGCGCATGTCATACCGCAGCGGCGCGCGATTTCGCCAAGCTCCACCAGCGCTTTTTCGGGAAGGCCCTTGGTCAGGTACGCTTCTCCCAGATAGGCGCGTGCCACGGAATATGCGGGATTGAGTTCGAGAGCTGCCTCATAGAAAGGGAGGGCTCCGTCAACGTCGCCGAGCTTTCGCGTGGCAAACCCGATGTAGGTCAGGATCTTTTCGTCTTTCACGTCGGCCCGTGTGAGATAAGCGAGCGCTTTGCTATAGCGTCCGGTCTTGGCAAGCCAGTATCCGGCGTAGAAGAGCTCGCGATCTGGCATGGCCGTCTGACGAGAGCCAACACACGCAAGCCAAGCCGCACTCTCTTTCTGAAAACGATCACAGAGCGGGTTAGCTGGTCCAATATCCTTCGATGAGCGCGCTTCTGCGTGTGCTCCCGTGGCGATGAGCGCTGGAAGCCCGGCCACAATCATTACAATGGCAGCAGTGCGACAGACGGATGTTGTGGGCATAGTTGATCAAGTCCCCCGTTTAATGACTTAGAGCCCATACGCAATAAGGTGCTCCGGCGCGTCCGGCAAGAGCCCTTAGCGGCTCCGCCGCCTGCCACACGCTCGCAAGGCCACCTCCCACGCCCGACAGGCGCGCGGCCGTCCGATAGCAACTCGCCCGAGGGAATAGGGTGACGGACTACCCGCCGGCCGAATGAGCCGTCTCGTAATCCGCAATATGACCGGCAAGTTTGGCATAGCCATCGCATACCGTTCCGCACCGCGCAGCGATTTCGCGGAGCTGCCCCTTGGCACCGGCCAGGTCCCCCTTCGAAAGATACGCCTCACCCAGATAACTTCGCGCCAATGTGAAGTTTGGATCGAGTTCAAGCGCGCGCGCGTAGTACGGCAGGGCCCCGTCGACGTCGCCAAGTTTGCGTGTTGCAAACCCCATCGCATTCCAAATACGCTTGTCGTTGGCCGCCACTGCATAGGCGAGAATGTCGAGGGCCTTACCGTATTGGCCCTCGCGCGACAGCCAATAAGCGGCGTTGTATATCTCGTCGACGCTCATGTCGCGGTACTTCTTTTTGCACTGCGGCTTGTTCTTGTTCTTCTTCTTCTTGCAGTTGATCTTCGACGGTCCAAAGAAATCGGCCGATGCGGGGGCGGCGACCAAACCAGCGGCGGCAAACACGGCCGCCGCAGAAAGCAACGCCTTCGGTATCGCGTTCATTGTGTTACTCCTGAAAGAAAGGTTGGATCATAACGCAATTTCCCCGGTACCCCGCCTTATAGCGGCAACGGACGGTATTCGGAAGGGTGCACCGCAACGCATAACTTATTGTTTATCCACCGGGGTCAAAGGGATGCCATTTTTCCACGTCAGCTCGGCCCTTAAATCACGAGGTCGGTGTACATTGGTCATGGAGACCCATCGGGAGCCGCGACTTGGCATTTTGGCGCAAAAAGGATGAGGGATTTGAGTGGCGTGAATATGTACGCACAACGATCCTATTGCGGCGCCAGGAACGGCGCCAGAAAATTGAAGACGTAAAGGTGGCCGCGTTCAGCGGCGTGAAGTCCGGTGGCCGAAAAGGATTTCAGGCCGCCGCCAGAGGCGTTGGCGCCGCGGGCAGTGGTCTCCTATCCGGAGCCGTCAGGGCTTTGCATGGACTTTGGCGCGCGCTGCGCTGGGGGCTTCTGGCGATAGCGTCGGCGATAAGATGGGCCTTTAACGGCACCCGCACCAAGCTCCGGGATTGGGCACCGGTGGTCGGCGCCGCCCTCGCCGACCGAGCAGAGGGGGTCCGCGAAAGGATCACGCCCTATACAGGCTCGTTGCGAAAGCCCGAGCTCGTCTTTCCGGTCACTCTGATCGGCGCAATCGCCGCCGTGGCTTCGGTCTACCGCATCCTCGAATTCGGGTTTGACGGCGAGACCTGGTTCGCGCTGAGCGTGGCCCTGATTGCCGCAGTTCTCACGTTGGGGC
This sequence comes from Hyphomicrobium sp., assembly GCA_965222835.1. Classification (GTDB taxonomy): domain Bacteria; phylum Pseudomonadota; class Alphaproteobacteria; order Rhizobiales; family Hyphomicrobiaceae; genus CBDCUQ01. The sequence continues at coordinate 984,346 of CBDCUQ010000003.1, read as the reverse complement.
CAAAGTGGGCGGACGGCGAGAACATCTTTCAAATTCGCCCGCTCATTGCACCGCTTGAATCTCTGGGCCGGCGCGTCGTCTTGCTGCCCGTGTTCGAGCGCTTGTCCCTGGCATCGGCCGGCGCGCTAGCGCTGCTTCTGATGATCGTGGCCGGAACTGCGGCGTGGCAACTCGTTCCGGTTCAATGGCCCTCCTTGCCGTCTTTGAGTGAGGTGACGTTTCTGCCGCCGGAAAGCCGCGAAATTTCGGGCCGCGCCCGCGCCTTAGATGGCAGTACACTGCGTGTTGACGGCCAACGCGTGCAACTCGAAGGCATAGAAGCCCCCGACCCCAATCAGGTTTGTCTAAAGGAAGGAGGCAAGCGCTGGAGTTGCGGCTCCCGTGCTCGGTCCGCTTTGGCGCGCGCCCTCGGACGTCGCCGGGTCATCTGTTCCGTCACCGGTGGCGCCGACAAGGACAAGCCTGCATTGGGCAGTTGTAGGGTTGCAGAGAAAGACGTTGCGGCCGAACTGGTCCGGGGCGGGCATGTTTTTGCTGAATCCGGGCTCTTCTCCACCTACGCCAATGAAGAACGTGAAGCCGAGGAAAAGAAGGCTGGTCTATGGGCTGGCAAGGTCGAGCGTCCAGAGGAATGGAGGGCCCGGCGCTGGGAAGAGGCAAAGAGTGCTGCTCCGGATGGGTGCCCTATTAAGGGCGAGGTGTCGTCCGGCCGGCGCGTTTACCTTCTTCCCTGGTCACCGCGCTATGACCGTGCCCGCATTAATAAACGCCGCGGCGAGCGCTGGTTTTGCTCGGAGGAGGAGGCCGAAGCCGCCGGTTGGAAACCCAAACACCGGTCGTAGGGATCACGCAGAGTCATGGTCGGCGCGATCAACGTGGCCAAACACGGCGAATTTGCTGGAAAACCAACCAACAGCCAAAAACGAAAACGCCCGCGGCCGGGGGAGGGCCGCGGGCAAGAATAATCGCAGCGCCACTAGGGGGGGATGGTGGGACGGCGCCACGACGAGTTTTCAGTATGCCTTACAAGGGCCCCTTTTGGCAAGGCGAGGCTCAAGTATTTTCGTTCGTTCGTAAAGACTCCGGCGCGCAAGTTCTTAAACTTTTACGGAAATGCACGGGCGTTCTTTTACCGGCCGCAAAAGACTGGCTTATCGCCAGCTCACCACCGGAGGCGACAGACGCAGCTTCGAACTGACATTGGCTTTGCTTCTGCCCTGCATCAGAAGATAGCGGATATCCGCTTGAACATTGGAAAGCGTGAAGTCTTGGGTTTTCCGCCAATCAATGTTCTTGCTATTGACGACAAGGTCGCCATTGAGCCAAAGCCGCAAGGCTCCATTGGCTTTGCCTGGCGTGTTCAGGACGACTTCCTGCTGCACCGAGGTCCAGCCACCGGTGCGGAGCTGGAACTTCTGCGTACCAGAGGAATTATACTTCTCAGAACCCGTCAACCGGAGGCGAAGCTGGCCCTGACCGTTCTGGCGCCATTCGACACGCGATGCGATTGTCGCATCGGGACCGTCCGGGGATCCTCCCGCCAGGCCAAAGAGCGTTCCGCCTTGACCAAATTTAAACTTCTTGGGCAGCCAGACCCTATAGGAAAGGCATGCTGAGTTGGCATTCTGCATGCCGCTCGGAGACCAATTGAACCTGATGCCGCCGGGGTCGCTGTCTTCGTCAGCGGCAGTCTTGCGGCTACTCAAGCTCACCTGCAAAACGGCCTGTCTGGATTTGGGGGTCTGAAGGATGCTCGCATTTTCGAGAATTCCGACGCTTGCAATACCCGTTCGGGCCTGCAGCTCGATCGGCGACATCGGCGTGCCGTCTTCGCCGATCAACGAAAATTCCGTACCGACGGGATAGCGTTCGACACATCCCGGCATCTGCTCCGTGGTTAGCGCATCCTTAACCACGTAGGCCAAGAGGCCGACGCCAAGAAGAATGCCGGCGCCGTTGAAGGCGATCGTCCTTGTGTCCAATTTGCTCATTTGTGATCTCCGGAGTTCTCAGATCTTGCCGGCAATTGTGAAATATTCCCTTACGGGCGCGGAAAGCCGGTCGAGGAGCGTTCGCGTCTCACCGGGCACCACGACCCGGGCGCGCGCGCCTGCCTCGAGCGGCACCTTGCTCGTGGGGGAGGCCTCGAGTCTCTCTATTTCAAAGCGCGCCAGAACATAGGTCTGTCCGGTCTCCGCGTCCGATAGCCGGCTCTGCGAAATCCATGCGAGCTTACCCGAAAGCGCCGGCAAGCCCGTGCCATCCGGCCTCAAAGGATGGATGTACGCCGGTGCGCCAATCTCGACCACCTTCGTGACAGGTGCCGGCCAGCGCACGTCTGCAATCAGTGCACTCCCTTCCGGGACGATTTCGAGAATCGTACCTCCAGGCACAACGATGCCACCCGGGCTCGACACGCGCAGACCACGCACGCGGCCACCCGCCGGTGCACGGACCGCGCTTGTCTCTAGCTCCTTGCCGGCAGATGCAATTCGGGCCGTAAGGCTGGAAATCTCTTTTGCAGCCTTCTTGGCTTGCTCTTGAAGCTCAACCACACGCTTCTTCGACGCCAGCTTCCGTTTCGCGAGATTTGCTTCCGTCTCGGCCGCAAGCGTGGCCGCCTTGACCTCTAGCTCAGCAGCCTCGAGTTCGGCGCGAAGCGCCCCGATTTCCTCTTCGATGGTCCGGGTGTCCAGCGTAACGAGAACATCACCCGCCGATACGTCCTGGCCGTCGGCAACGAGAACACGCGCAATCATTCCGCCGCGCTTATGCGCAACCGGCACGATATGACCGTCCGCCAAAACCCCCTGCAAGACGGTTGCACTTTGAACGCTGGTGTACGTGGCCGCCAGAACCGTACCGCCGAGGCACGCAGCCACGACAACAAGGCCGAGACAGAGCGGCCCTCCAACGCGGAGTTTCGGCTCCGTCTGATCGGTCTCGGAATTTTGTGCGTTGGCAACCATTGTAAGGCATGTCCTAATGCAGCGCTTGGCTTGCGGGCTGAGTCAATCGGTGCGGTGTGGACTTAGAGTGAGCGGTGACTGGCTTTACCGGGCCCGTGTCTTGAAGGCCCGCCCTCTGCGCGGCAAGAGCCGGATTTCGGGTTGAATGGGCGAGGTTGCGAAGCCTCCGGTACGCGGAACAGGCGTCTCTGACAGTCGCCGCCGAACAGGCCACGGCGCCGAGGGGCGCAAGAAGCCGATCCAGCAAAAAAGCGCCCGCAATCCACGTTCCGAGCAGACCTGTCCCGTTCGCGGCCCACCAGGCCAGGAGGCTCAATGCGGCCAACAGTGCGCCGCCCCGGATCGCAAGTACTAAGGCATGCGCGAGCCCGGTCCTCTTATGTCTCGCATAGCAAGCCGCAACGAAGAAGCAGTTGGCGTGCTCCCAAGCCTCGACGCTTTGGACGGTTGAGCTTTGAGGTGAAGCCGAAGTTGCCGCATCGGCCTCGGCGTGCGCACGTCGTGCATCCTGTGGAACGTCGGCAATCCCTTTAGCAAGCCACAGTCCCATGCCTGTAAGGGCCAATGCAGCGCAAACGGCAATACCCGCGAATATGGGCTCGACGATATAAAGCGCCACGACATACACAGGGGCCCAGACGGATTGGACGGCGCGTCCGGCCGTGACACTGGTCATAAATGCCGTGAAAGTGTCGAGCGCAGATGTTACGCCATCCCTGTCTTGCTTTCGAAGAGAAGCCCGTCCGCCTCCGGCCCGAACGGCGTGCCCCAGCTCATGGTGCAGCCATAGACCGGCACGGCAAAGAATGTTGTCGCGCATGAAAGATGTAAATGCGATCGCGAGCGTGCATCCGGCCACAAGCACGACGAGGACAACAAAGGCCTGAAGGTTTCCGAGCGGTACCGCCGCATCGAGCATTTCGGCAGCAAGGCGTGCGGTCAAAAGAGTAAGAAGAGAGATGCATCCACCGAGAAGTCCCGCCAACCAGAAGGCCCGGCGCACTTCGCTCAGCATTTGCCTCGAGGCACGCATCGCACAATCCTCGGAAAAGAACAGACGGCGGATTCGGGAATAGGGCCCCCGCCATCCCTGAAGACTAGAGAGAACGTGTAAAGGATTTGCTAACCATCAGGTGCAATGCGCCGCCGGACTATGATCGAACAGTGTTCCGCACGCATTTAAGCAGCGCAATTCGCGCGTCACACCAGAAGCACGCCGCTGCCGAGGAGTGAGGACAGGGACTCTCCGTGAACCCCTTCCAGTAAAACGACATCGGCAAAGCTACGCCCCATGTCGACGGAGATGACTGTACCGGAAGCCCCGTCCGTGACTTGCACCACATCGGCAAGTGTTTGCCCGCCGCTGAGCGAAATGAGATCGCTGATGTCGAGCGTTTCACCAGCCTCGTAATCCTTGATTGTATCCATGCCGAGGTATGTGCGCCCCTGCATGACGTCACGGCTCTCCCAAACGAAGAAATCCGTATCTGCACCACCTTCGATCGCATCCGCGCCGGCAAGACTTTGGATCGTGTCGGCACCGCCCCCGCCGCTGAGCCACTCGTCGTTCGCACTTCCGGTAATGGAGTCATCGAAATCCGTGGCAATGACGATCTCGAATCTATTAACGGTGTCGTTGCTCCAGCCCGTGACAGACCTGGCATCGAGATCGATCGCTACACCGGACGTGGCCTGCGAGTAATCGATCGTATCGTAGCCACGCCCGCCATCATACCGGTTCGCGCCACCGCCCGCGATGACGGTGTCGTTGCCTCTACCTGCGTTGACGTGGTCGTCGCCTTGTCCGTCGTAAATGAGATCAAACCCCCGGCCGCCGTTTATCTTGTCGTTGCCGTCCCCGCCTTCGAGCGTGTCTCTGCCGCGCCGGCCGGAGATTGTGTCGTCGCCGGCACCTCCATCGATCCAGCTGTTAACAGAATTTCCTATCAGGCTATCATCGAAGTCGGAACCGACGAGGCCTTCGAAGCCGACGGCGCTATCGTTCCCCATACCGGTCGCCGTGCCACCGCGCAGATCGACAGTGACCGCCCCCGTTGCATTCGACATATCGAGAACGTCGAATCCTCGGCCACCGTGATAACTGTCGTTTCCGGCACCGGCGATGACCCAGTCATCACCCCCCTGACCCCTGACGACGTCGTTACCGTCGCCGCCAATCAGTATGTTGTCATCCGAACCGCCACGCAGCGTATCGTTTCCTGCGCCACCGTCGAGCATGTCAAGGGCAGGCCCCGATCCAATGCTTACGGTCATCGTTTGCATCGTCGCCGCGGATCCGCCGGCCGCTTCCGTCGCGGTCGCGGTCACCGTGAGCGTAAAGCCCGCACTGTCGGACGCCTCGATCGTGAGACCAGAAAGATCGGCCTCCGTCAGGCTCCAGGTTCCGTCCACGTTCTTTGTCCCGGCGGAAAGCGTTGCGTCAGCCGGGACCCCCGCGATCAGGACAGAAAGGGTCTCAGAGCCATCGAGGTCGACAAGCGCGGCGGCAATATTGAGTGCTCCGCCAATGCGGCCTGAGCCGTCGCCGTAGAGCGCGTCGTTGCCAGCGCCGCCGCTAATGCTATCGCTGCCGATGCCACCAACGAGCGTATCGTCGGCTGCACCGCCCGTAAGCGTCAGGCCGGAGAGTGTCTGGTCTAAGACGCCCAGTGTCGGTGCGTCCGCGATGGGGTTCACCGTGACATCGACCTGCTGAATGACGGAGCCACCCCAACCGTCGGTCACCATGACCTCAAAGGAATCGGAGCCACTGTAGTGAGCGTCGGAAAGGTACATGTAAGCACCGGTTCCTGAATCGAGTGACAGCGTGCCGTTGGAAGGGCCCGTCACCACGCTCCAGGTCAACGCATCGCCATTGCCATCGGTCGCAACAACGCTTCCGGCCAAGGGTATGTCTTCATCCGTTGCAACCGCCACCAACGCGTCGGCTACAGGAGCCATGTTGACGACGTCGTCGACCGGGATCTCCGTGCCATCCAACGTAATGACGAGATTTTCAATGCCACCTAGGGTGAGACCCGGTGTTGTAAACGAGAACCATGCTCCGGTGGGCTGGCCCGCAAGAGCGTTGATAGTGCCGCCTGCCGCATCGATTAGGTCCTGGAACCAAACTTGATAGTCCTGGAGCTCAATTCTGAAACCAGTGGTCACGTCGCTGGAGCTGAGTTCCAACACGACGGTATCGAAACCCAGTCCACCATCGATCGTGTCATTACCCTCGCCTGTACGAATTACAAATTCGTCGTTGCCAACATCGCCGTAGAGGGAGTCGTCGCCCGTTCCTCCATCGATGGTATCGTGCCCGGTTCCACCGGTGATCCAATCGTTGTCGGCACCGCCACTCAGATAGTCGTTGCCGCCATCGCCACGGATCTTGTCGGCTCCGGCCTCGCCATACATGGAATCGTCGTCGCCACCGCCATAGAACCCGTCGTTGCCTTCTCCGCCGTAGACGACGTCCTGTCCTGCACCGCCACCAACAAAATCGCGTCCAAGCCCGCCATACACGACATCGTCGCCGTATTCCGCTTGGATGATGTCATTGCCGTCACCGCCATAAATCGTGTCATTTCCGTGCTGACCGCGAATCTTATCTCTGCCGTCGCCGCCAGAAATGACGTCGGCTGTCGCTGTGCCCATCAGAGCATCGTCGGATGTCGTGCCGTTAATGACCGCCATAATTCGTTGCGTAGTCCAAATGTACCCCTTGGTTCTGGGTGGAGAATAGGCGGCCGGTCCTCATGAAGACTTATGCAATTCGCTAAATTTTGATCGAAACTTCGCGCATTGGCCCCAAAGCGGCCGGCAACGTCTGACGCGGTAAAGGAATTGTAACGCCGCGGGTTGGGAGGCAGAAAAATCCTGTGACTTCGGCCCGTTGGCAAGCAGTGCGTGGCCTACCACGCAACACCTTGATAGCTGCGGTCGGCGGGGGGCGCCTTGAAGATCCGGGCAAGATCGAGAATGTACACGCCCGGCGGCCGGCCGCAAACGGCACGGCGGAATTCACCCGTAGCATGGCTGACCACAACCACGTCGCAGGTCTCCATCAAAGACTTGGCGTTCTTCACACAAAGAGACGGCAGTCTGTCCATCAGCGTCGCGTGATGTGGAGCGGTCCTGCGAATGTAAGCCATCTGCTCTTTCAACAGGGCCTCGAAATCAAGGTTGGGATCGTAGGCCTTTATCTTGCACCCATTGGAGAGGAGAACCGACATGACGTCGAGCGTTGGGCTCTCGCGAAGATCGTCAGTTCCGGGTTTAAAGGTCACGCCCAGGAAGCCGATCCGCTTGTTCTTGTAAGGCGCCAACAGCTCGATAACACGCTCAATGTGCTTCTTGTTGCTCGGGATGAGACTGTTGATCAGCGGCAGATCAACACCGCGCTTGGCCGCAATATGACTGACCGCGCGCACTTCTTTGGGAAGGCACGATCCGCCAAAAGCAAAGCCGGGTTTCAGGTAATACGGCGACAGATTGAGCTTTGTATCGCGCACAAATATGTCCATCACCGTGTGGCTATCGATACCGAGCGACTTGCAAAGGCGCCCAACCTCGTTTCCGAAAGCAACTTTTGCCGCGTGCCAGACGTTGTCGATGTATTTCACCATCTCTGCGGCTTCGATGTTGGTAAAAATCACGGAGCTGTCGATGGTAGAAAAAATCTCGGAAACGGTTGCTTCCGCCCTCTTATCGGAAGCGCCTACCACGGTTTTTGGCGGCGCGAAGAAATCGGCTACCGCAACACCTTCACGCAGGAATTCCGGACTGAAGCAAACACCAAAATCGCGGCCCAGCTTCTTACCGGACGCTTGTTCGATCTCAGGCACAACCACATGCATGGTGGTCCCAGGCGGCACTGAGCAGCGCAGAACCACCACATGATAGCTGGCTTTTTTGGCCAGGGCTTTTCCGATGTCCTTGCAGGCAGCGCGCACGTAGGTGTAATCGCAGCCGCCGTCCTTGCTGGTCGGCGTGCCGACCGAAAGGAAGGTCACTTCCGTGTCGAGCACCGCGGCAACCAAATCTTGGGTCGTATCAATCCTGTCCGCGCGGACGCCCTCGTCGAGAAGTTCGCCCAATCCCTCTTCAACAATCGGCGAACGGCCTGACTTGATGATCCGCACCTTCTCGGCCGAGATGTCCGTACCGACCATGCGAAAACCGAGTTTCGAAAGGCAGGCCATCGAGACGGCGCCGACATAGCCAAGACCGACGACACTGATCGCAGGCTTGCTAAGCTCAAACGCGGTCGTCGCAAAGTTGGCATATGCCTGCTCGCGCGAAAGTCCGCCCTCGGCCGGTCGCGACTTGCATTTGACCGTGTTGCCGGATTTGGCCTTTGTCGTCTTTCCTCGTGCCTCAGGTGCCTTTTTGGAGATCGGCTTTGCCAGAGGCGGCTTCGGCTTGGCTCGGGATTTGACACCTGGCACGAGTTCGTCGAGCTCAAGTCCAACAGCCAGCAAGCCGTTTGCGCGTTGGGAAAGTTTGGCTGAAAGCGGGCGCATGGACACGTGACTCGCCGATTGAACCTTCTCCGGGGCCTTCGGGTCGGCGCGAGTCATGGAATAAGTCTTGCCCACGCCAGTGATCAGCCTCGTGTTTCAAGAGCCGCTAACGAGCGCGCCAGCGAGGCGCAGCTCTGGGCCACGTGGTCATCATTGCCATGATCGGACTTAATAGGGCCTTCAAGCGTATGCTTAACGAATGCTTACCCGAGCGCGCCTCTCACGCGGAAGCCGGGAAAATCTTACCGGGGTTTAGGATCCCCAAGGGGTCAAGAGCGATCTTGATGCTCTGCATGACCGGCAGCGCGCCGGGCATCTCGCGCGCAAGAGCCTCCATTTTTCCCTGCCCAATGCCATGCTCTCCCGTGCACGTTCCATCCATCGCCAAGGCCCGGTCGACAAGGCGCGCGAGAACACGGTCCAACGCCGCGCGTTCGCCCGTATTACCGGTATCAATCATTGCAATGGCGTGAAAATTCCCGTCGCCGACGTGCCCGGTGATGGGTGCCGGAATTCCCGCATCCCGGAAATCAGCTTCGGTTTCGGTGATACACCTGGCGAGGCATGAGACCGGCACGCACACGTCGGTGACAATCGCCGTCCGGTCGGGCCAGGCCCTTGTAACAGCCCAGAACGCGTCATGCCGGGCCCGCCAAAGCGCACGGCGCGCGTCTTCGTTGTCCGCCCACTCGAGCCCCGGTGAGCCGTGCTCGCTGGCGATCTCCGAAAACGCCTCAATAGCGTCTCGCGTCGCACCTGACGTGCCATGAAACTCAAGAAATAGCGTCGGCTGCTCGGCGCGCGTCAGACCGGAATAAGCGTTAACCGCGCGAATTTGGGGCGCATCGAGCAATTCGATGCGCGCAAGCGAAAGCCCCGACTGGATGGCGGCAATCACCGCGTCGCAAGCACCTTTAAGCGATTGAAAGGCGGCGACCGCCCCGACGACCGACTGCGGCCGCGGGTGCAGCCTGAGCCGGAGCTTCGTAATGATCCCAAGTGTTCCTTCCGATCCGATGAGGAGGCGCGTGAGATCGTACCCGGCCGCCGACTTGCGGGCTCGCCCGCCGGTGTTGGCAATCGATCCATCTGCAAGCACGGCCGAGAGGCTGAGAACATTGTCGCGCATTGTACCGTAACGCACGGTGTTCGTGCCCGACGCGCGCGTCGCGGCCATGCCGCCAAGGGTGGCCTGGCCGGTTCCCGGGTCGACCGGGAAGAAAAGCCCCGAGTGGCGCAGGTGCGCATCGAGTTCGTCGCGCGTTACACCGGCTTCGACCTCTACGTCTAGGTCCGCGGAGTTGAGAGAAAGGATGCGGTTCATTCGCGACAAATCGATCGATATGCCTCCCGCCGGCGCATTGACTTGACCTTCAAGAGACGTCCCCGCGCCAAATGGAATAATAGGCACGCGATGAGCGGCGGCGATGCCAACAACCGCGGACACCTCCTCCGTGGTTTCCGGCCAGACAACGCAGTCGGGCGGCTCGCTCGCAATCCAGGTCAAGGTGTTGGCGTGCTGTCGGCGTATAGCCTCGCCCGTCCCGACCCGTCCGGGAAGGGCGTCAGTAAGCGCATCTGTCAGCGTCTGCGATAGCATCGAGCGCATATTGTCTCAGTTTCAGCCGGGCGCCGCACCGGAAAAAGGGGTCAAGCCGCAGTCCTACCTAACACGGGCTAGCTCATCATTGCGATACGAACGCTGACAGCTGTCATTTCGCACAATGGACCGACCCGCGGCTCCAAACAGGAGCGAGGCTGCCGGCGAGCGGCGAACAACACAATTTGACAGACTTTTTTCCGTCTGACACTGAGGTAGGACAACAATCGACAACCGTGGCTGACGGCGTAATCGACTTGGAGCTTACATAGTTAGGAGTAAACCTCATGTTTCGCAGTCTCGTTATTGCGGGTCTCTGCTATCTGATTTCTGGATTTGCTGCGACGGTATCGGCGCAGGAAAAACTCGTCGTCATCGCCACAGAAACGCTCGACCTCAGAAAGTCTGGAGCGACCATCGATGTCAGCAAGGCAAAGGGCGCGTTCAGAGGAATACGGGTGCGCGCGAAAAAGAAGCCTATTACTCTTTCGAAGGTGCAAGTGATTTACGACGACGGGTCAGTTCATGACGAGATCCGCCGGATCAAGATGAGGCGGGGCCAGCGCAGCCGTCCGATCAACCCGAAGAAAACCAACCGTTTCATAAACACGATCAAGGTCACCAATAAGTCTGGCCGTGGCAAGGCCGTATTGGAAATATTGGGGATCCAAACCAAGCTGGGAGCGCGCATGCGCCGCGCCAAGGCGTTAACAGGCGACGGTGTGGTTGCGGCGAAGACAGATCCCAAGCCTGATACGTCGGCGCCCGGAACGTACGATGGCTTCAGCGTCATGTTTGGCTATCAGGATGTGGGCTTCTTGGTCGACAGGGACGTGATTAAGGTTGGCGGCAACGTCGGAAAGTTTGACCGTATGCGCCTGCGTGTTCTTAAGAACAGCATCTACATAAACGCCATCGACGTCATTTATTTCGACGGAGATACCCAGGAGATCATCGTCGATACCAAGATTCCCGCGAACACGCGAACCAAGTGGCTGGATATCCGGGGTGACAAATTCATCAAGGAAGTCCGTCTCAATTATCGCAGCAAAGCAAACTTCAAAGGTCAGGCGCGGGTAGAAGTGTCCGGCGAGTACGCCGACGGTTGGCTCGGGCCAGGCGGCGAGGGCCGCCGGTACAACGAAGGCTGGGTGCTGCTCGGCGCGCAAACGGCGGATTTTACCGGATACGACACTGATGCCATCGCCATCGGTCGCCACGAAGGCAAGTTCCGAAGTCTGCGCCTCGTCGTGCACGAAAGTCCGATTACGTTGAAGAAGATCCAGGTCATCTACGCAAAAGGGCGGGACGAAACGTTCAAGTATGGCCGTGAGCGCGTCGACCCGGAAAAACCGTTCGGACCGATTGAGCTCAAAGGCAATCAAGCCGAGCTCAAATCGATCAAGGCGCAATACCGGACGCGCTTCGATCTTCTGGGCAAACTCCAGGATGGCAAGCCTCTCACCGAGTTTAGACCTGCGGTTGTCGAGATCTGGGGGCAGCAGTGACGTAGGGGCAGCCGCTGAATTTTGACCCCGGTTTCTGAATAACTGCTTCAATGGACGGGAGGGTGCCGGACCCGGGCCGCCAAGGTGTTTTGTCTTTTTTTGGGCTCGGATGGCCGCTAGGGATGAACAGAGGGACCACACTGGCCATGCCTTCGCGCTCGGCCGTGAAGGGCACCAAAGAAGGTGCGGCCCGAAGAACACAGCAAACCAGGGAGGACGCTGTGACGCGTCAATCGATTGTCTTAACTGTCCTAGCAGCTCTCGTCGCTGCAATCAGTCTGCCCGCAGGACCTGCAAACGCCCAGTACCGGGATCGCGATGGTCGCAGTCAATACCAGTGGAATCGGCACCAGGACGGACAATCTGGTACGATTCGGTTCGAGACCACGGCAACCGAAACGTTCCAACGGCGGTCGAGCACGGTTGTGTTCCGGCTGGATCCGCGGTCCGGACGAACCTCCCAGTTTCGCTTCAAGTCGGTTGACGACTACATGTTGATTACAGGCGTGCAGATCAAATTCGCCGACGGCGGGGTTGAGCGAGTCTCCGTCTACGACCGCCTCTCTCCCGGTGAGGAGAGTGTCACCTTCACCGTCAGAGATGGACGCAGGCTTGCAAGAGAAATTGTTGTTCTAAAGCGCCCCAGTTGGAGATTTGGACGGGCCAAGCTTGAGCTGATGAGGCCCGAGCAGAAAAAGTTCGAAACCGCGGCAACGCAAAGTTTCGACCGCCGATCCCGAAGTGTTACGTTCCGACTGAAGCCAAGAATAGGACGCACATCACAAATTCGCGTTCGGTCGATCGACGACTACATCTTGGTCACAGGGATCGAGATCAAGTACGCAAACGGAAAAGTTGAGCGCACAGACGTCTATGATCGGTTGTCTCCAGGCGAGGAAAGTCCTCCCATTGCCGTCAACGGCCGGCGCAACCCCATTCGAGAGATCGTTGTTCTCAAGCGCCCCAGTTGGCGTTCCGGCCGCGCCCGGCTCGAACTCCAAACCCACAGGACGAAGCGGCAGCAGGGAATTGAAATCGTATCGCGAAAAGTGCCGAGAGATTGGGTGCTTTTTGGCACCAAGCGGGTTGGCTTCGGCATCGATCGCGATTTGATAAATGTTGGCCGCCGGGTCGGTCTCTTCGATCACATTGCCCTGCGCACAACGGAGAACGATATTTTTCTTCGTAAAATCACCATCGTTTACGGCAACGGCGAAAAGGAAACGAAGAAGATCAACGCCCGCATCCCTGTCAACAGCCGAACACGCCGTATCGCGTTGAAGGGTGACCGCTTCATCAAACGCATCGAGCTGTTGTACAACTCCCGCCCCGGATATCGGGCGGGTCAGGCCGTGATAGAAGTCTACGGAAGTTTTGCCCGGAGTTGGTTTGGAGACAGAGGGCGCTGGCGGCGGCACAATGATGGCTGGATGCTGCTTGGTGCACAGCGCGCGCAGATGTTTACCACCGACAGAGACGCCTTCCCTGTAGGCAGAAACTATGGAAAGTTCCGAAAGATCAAATTGACAGCGCGGGGTCAGGCTGTCCGCATCTACGGCGTGCGCATTGTCTACGGAAATGGCAAGGCCTCACGCTTACCCATGTATGGCCTCCTTTCGCCGGGCGAGTCCACGCCTCCCATCGACCTCAAGGGTGATTCGCGGAAAATCCAGGGCGTTTATGTCCGCTATCGGACGAAGCTCAACGTCCGCGGCTCGGGTATCGTCGAGCTTTGGGGCAGACCCTAGACAACTGCGGCACGTCGCCGGCCGAGAGGGTGCGCCACGCGGCACCCCTCTGGCTGACGATCGTCAGAAATTGCTGCGACGCAAGAACGAGAAGGTTATGCCCACTGCCTGTGGCCGAAGAGTCATCCCCGAGACACAATTCCGCACCTTGACAATTTGGGTTCACCTGGTGGCCGTTATCGTGCTAGGCGACAGATCACGTCAAATCAGTGCGTCGGCGCGTACTCACCAAAACTTGGGACTTAGACCTCAACGTGCTCCATAGCTCCGCCTTCGCTCGGCCGCTCGAACGCGGCACCGACCTACGCGAAACCATCCCTCAACAAGCCGCCAGAGCACTGGAGCGCCAAGATCACAAAGAGCAGGCGCGCCGGTTGTCAGCGCACTGTAGCAAGTACAAGGGCGCCATCCTGAGCCGGGCTCTCATTCAACTTGCAACGACGATTGTACCCTTTGTGCTCGTCGTCGCCGCCATGATCGCGACCGTCGAGACCAATTACTGGTTGACGCTTCTGCTCGCCATCCCAGGTGGCGGATTACTTGTCCGGTTTTTCATCATTCAACACGACTGCGGCCATGGCTCTTTCTTCAAGTCGCGGAGCATGAATGACAGGCTCGGCCGGGTCATCAGCGTCCTAACCGTTACGCCGTACGGTCTTTGGAAGCGCGAACATGCGCAACATCATGCATCGTCCGCACACTTGGAAAAACGCGGTGTCGGTGACATCGAGACGCTCACGGTCAAGGAGTACAACGCGCTGACGCCATTTAAAAAGATGCGTTATCGCCTCTATCGCCATCCGTTATTCTTGTTCGGATTCGGTGTTCCCTTCTACTTCCTCGTCCTTCAGAGAACGCCTTGGATCCATCCATTTCCCGCCTCCGAGTGCTGGCGCAGCGTCCTTGGGCTCAATCTGGCAATGCTCATTTTCTATGGAAGCATTGGCTACGCCATTGGCTATGCCAATCTCGCGCTTATTGCCTTTCCAATGTTGCACGTGGCGGCGGCGGCCGGCGGCTGGCTGTTTTACATCCAGCACCAGTTTGAGGACACGCTTTGGGAGCATTCTGAAGACTGGAATTTTCAGGTCGGCGCTTTGCAGGGCAGCTCGTACTATGAACTACCGGCCGTCTTGAACTGGTTCACGGGCAACATCGGCTTGCACCATATCCATCACCTGAACAGCACGATCCCGAACTACAGGCTTGTCGAATGCCTGAAAGCCAGCCCCGAGCTCCAGAATCTTAACCGCTTGTCGCTGGCGGATAGCCTTAAGTGCGCCCGCCTCAAACTGTGGGACGAAGAGAAGAGAAAGCTCGTCGGATTTGACGAGGTGCCGAGCGCCACGCACGCCGCATAAAGATACGGCGTGGACCCCGAAGACCCGCGCCGCAATTCGTTTGCTTTACCAGATGGACCAGACGTCGGGCCGGCCGGTTAGGCGGCAGCCGCGGCTTTGCGCGACTTGACGAGCTCACGTTTAAGCTTGAGGCACGCCTGAGAAAGCTCCTCGTCTCGGGCCTTCAAAAGAAACGCGTCAAGACCACCCCGATGCTCAACGGTCTTCAGGGCCCGCGCACAGATCTTGAGTTTCACAGCCTTGCCCAGCGTGTCGCTCATCAGCGTCACATTGACGAGGTTCGGACGGAACTTCCGCTTGGTCTTGTTCTCGGCGTGGCTCCTCAGCTGGCCCGAGAGCGGCAGTTTGCCGGTCAATTCACAGCGCCTGGTCATGAAACTGGCTCCTTTGCCACGGCCCTGCCCCGCTTATCTGGGGGCCGGCGCGGCCACGTTTGGTTCGCACCCTGATCTGGAAAAAGAGAGGCCGCCGCCCAAGGCAGCAGGCCCGCGCGCCCGTAATATAGGGGGGTTAGGTGGGCGTCAAGCAGGCCTCGCCAACCCGCTCGGGCGGCCCTTCGCCGCTCTCGGGGCGAAATTTGTCCACAATCGGGGCGCGTGGAAGCAATTTCTTTACCATCCACCAGCACAATCGCGACTGACGAAAAACCGTACCAAGCCGTGCCTCGCCCCGTTGGGCAAGCACCATGCGTAGCTCCAGTCAGTTGAGTGGCATCATGAAGTTTTGTGTTTCAGCCCCGCGAACGGGCACCGCAGTAATTGCCTCTGCCCTCTTGGCAATCTCCGTGACCGGCCTGCACCAGGCAGACACCGCGCGCGCAGGCAGCCTCCCCCCTGAGATCAGCGCGGACTACAAGGTAACGCTCGGCGGCTTCGACGTCGGCTCCTTCCGTTATCGATCGTCGGTCAAGGGAGACGTCTACACGCTGTCGAGCGACGTTGACCTCTCCCTCTTTCTTGGCGCTTTCAATTGGCGAGGCATTAGCCGCACGGTCGGCAGGTTGACTGGCGGGACGCCGAGACCCACGGGCTTCAACTTCGACTACGAAAGCACATTGAAGGACGGCGCCGTGCGCATGAGTTTCGACCGTGGCACCGTGAGAGCGGTGTCCGTCGAGCCGTCGGCTCCCCCGGCTCCGGACCTCGTGCCGGTGAAGGCGCAGCATCTTAAGAACGTGATGGACCCGCTGACCGCCATCATGGCGCTGACCAAGGCCGGTGGAAATCCCTGTGATCGCAAAGTGTCGATTTTCGACGGCCGTCAACGGTTCGACCTTGAGCTCGTTTTCCGGCGCCTGGAGCGGTTACACGACGGCCGCAAAGGTACGGTCTGCATGATCCGGTACAGGCCGGTCGCTGGTTATCGCGCCAGCCCGCAAACATCTGCGATGGCGCAAAGCACGGGAATCGAAATAACGTTCCGCGCTGTCCCGAGTGCAGGATTGAACGTGCCACACCGTATTGTCCTGCCGACCCTCGCGGGCGAGGCCGAAATCACGGCTGAGCGCGTCCGCATCAAACCGCTTCTTCGAGGCAAGGTGGCGCTGGCCGATTAGGAGCGGCCCTGGCAGCTGTCCGGCCATCCTGACGGCCTGCAAGGTTACCGTGGAAAACCACGATATCACTGGTAGTTAACGTCCCACCCGACTTTGCCTCGATAAGGCCTCCACGCTATGTTCCGTACTGGTCTTCATCGACCAGGCCGGGCCTGAAGCCGCCACCGCGGCCTCCGCGTCCTGCGAGATCGGTAACGTAGCGGAGCGCCAAGCGGTATGCAGTGTGTATTGGGCCGGCACCTCACACAGTTGCCCGCAGTACTGGTTGCGCTGTGCGCCGTCACGGTTCTCCCGCGCGAGGCGGCTGCTGTGTCGATCGAGCTCAAGGGCGCTGCACCGGACCGCATCGATCGTCAACGCGCGCACGAGCGTGGCAGCCTGCCCTTACCGGGAACGCCCAATACGACACGACTGAAAGAACGGCTGCAATCACGAAGCCTCAAGTCGAGCTTGCCCATTCTCATCCGCATATTCAAGGCTGAGTCCAAGGTCGAGCTGTGGATGCAAAAGGACGGCGTGTTCAACCTGTTCGCCACCTATCCCATTTGCAATTGGTCCGGAACCTTGGGTCCAAAGCTCAAAGAGGGTGACCGGCAGACGCCAGAGGGCTTCTATACCGTGACTCGGCGCCAGCTGCACCGGCGGGGACGTTGGCGCAACGCATTGAATCTCGGATTTCCGAATGCCTACGATCGGGCCCTTGATCGCAGCGGCTCGTACATCCTGGTTCACGGCGGATGCTCGACCGTGGGCTGCTTTGCCATGACCGATGACGTAGCACGCGAAATCTACAGACTGACGTCCGCGGCGATTTATGGCGGTCAAAAGCATGTGCCAGTCCACGTCTTCCCCTTCCACATGTCGCAGAAAAACTTGGCTGCGCATGCGACCAGCCCATGGTTCGATTTCTGGTCCGATCTGAAAGAGGGGTACGATGCCTTCGAGCGGAACCGCCGGCTGCCAAGAGTGAGCGTGTGCGACGGCCGCTACCACATCGAGGACACGTCCGCGGTAGCTGCCGATGCCGAATCCAAAGGCAAAACAACGCGCCGAAAGCAGAGCCTCGCGCGCATTCGCGTCGCCTGTCCCCCGAAAGATACGCAAAGCTTCAAAGAGGCCGCGGCGACCGAATCTGTCCCATCGGGCGTGCAGACAAGAAAATCGAGCCAAGATCCGCTACGGCAAGCCAAACAGCATTGATCCGGCGGGCTGGGCAGGCCGGCCCCACACGAGCTGCTATCGAGAAAAGGTAGGCGGCTGTGACACGAATTCTCATCGTTGGCGGTTATGGAACGTTCGGTGCGTGTATCGCCGAACGTCTGGCGCGAGAAACCCATCTCGAACTCATCATTGCAGGCCGGGATGAAAAGCGGGCCGCCGATGCCGCGCTTGCAATCGGAAAGTCGTCCCGTCCCGAACGCGTCCGGCCGGCCATCATCGACGCAAGCAACATCACGGCGAATGATCTCAGATCTTGCGGCAACCCAACGATCGTCATCAATGCGTCGGGCCCGTTTCAAGTCCAGGACTACGGCTTGGCGCGCGCCACTATTGCGGCAGGCACCCATTACATCGATCTTGCCGACGCCCGCCCGTATGTGACGGGCGTTCGCGCGCTCGACGCCGAGGCAAAAGACAAAGGCGTGCTCGTCGTTTCGGGGGCAAGCTCAGTCCCCGGCCTGTCGTCATCCGTCGTCCAAAGTCTGGCGCAACGGTTCGGCCGCATGACAACGCTTGATGTGGGCATCTCGCCCGGCAACAGTTTCGATCCCGGATTGGCCACTGTGGCCTCGATTTTGTCTGGCCTTGGCCGCCCAATCCGAATGCACATTGGGGGGAATGAGCGGACGGTCTACGGCTGGCAGGGCCTGCGCCGTCACGCAATCGGAGACCTTGGCCCCCGCCGGATGGGCTACGTCGATGTCCCCGACCTGGAACTCTTCCCGGAGAGCTTTCCAGAACTTGAGACCATGCGATTTCAGGCCGGTGTCGAAGCGGGCATCATGCACATGTCGCTGTGGGCAATGTCATGGCTGGCGCGAGCAGGCCTACTACGCCATCCGGCACGCTTCGCCCCACCGCTTCTGAAGCTCAAACGAAAACTTGGCTTTCTTGGCAGCGATCGCGGCGGGATGTTCGTTTCGATTGCGGGAACAAGTCCGGAAGGCCCGCCGCTTTCGATCGAATGGACTCTGGTCGCAAAAAGCGGGCACGGCCCCTACGTCCCAGCGACCCCGTCAGTGATTCTGGCGAAGAAGCTCGCTGCCGGCACCTTGCAGATGACTGGCGCTGTACCGTGTATGAGCCTGTTCACGCCGGACGAGTTTGCCAGCGAGATCGCCGATCTCGACATTGAGATAAACGTCCAATCGTCCGCTGCCGGCTAAGCCGCGCTGCAAGGCAACAGCGAAACACGCCTCGGCGCGCTATCCGAGCTTCCCATGACACTGCTTGTACTTCTTTCCCGAGCCGCACGGGCAAGGCGCATTGCGCGCAACCCGGCCCCACGTTGCGGGATCGTTGGGATCCATTTGTTCGCCGCTCTTACGCGTCTGCAAAGGTGCGCGCCGCGACGCCTCGGGCTGGCGCTGGCCTCGGCCGCGAACCTCAATCGCCCGGTCAACCATGCGCAGTTCATCCGCCATCTCCGGCGGAAGGTCGGGCAGTTCGTCCGGGTTCATTTCGTCAACACCGGTCGTCGGATCGACATGATGCCCTTCCATGGGTGGCAAATCCACCGGTTGCAAGGCCGGCTGATCCTCGCGCGGTGCCAGCTCCACATGCATAAGCTGTCCGGTCGTATCTTCGCGCAGACGCGCTAGGAGGCTCTCGAATAGAACAAAGGCTTCGCTCTTGTACTCGTTCAAGGGATCGCGCTGACCGTAGGCACGGAAGCCGATCACCTGGCGCAAATGCTCAAGCGTGATGAGATGCTCACGCCAGAGATGGTCCAGCGTCTGCAAGAGAACCATTTTTTCGATCTCACGATAGAGTTTGGTGCCGAGCTCCTTTTCCTTGGCACCGGCGGCCTCGTCCACAGCTTTGATAAGGCGTTCGAGAATTTCCTGATCGGCAATGCCCTCCTCGTCCGCCCACTCTTCAATTGGAAGATCGAGCCCGAAAATAGCGTCGATGCCTTCCTTGAGCTGTTGTGTATCCCATTGCTCGGCATAAGCCTTCTCGGGAATTGTGCGCGCCACCAGATCTTCGACAATCTGATGACGCAATCCGGTCACTGTTTCGGAAACATCATCCTCTGCCATGATGTTGAGGCGTTGATCGAAGATGACCTTGCGCTGATCGTTCATCACGTCGTCGTATTTGAGGATCTGCTTGCGGATGTCGAAGTTCCGCGCCTCGACCTTCTTCTGCGCCATCTCAAGCGACTTGTTCATCCAGGGATGGGTAATCGCCTCGCCTTCCTGCAGACCCAGGGTCTTGAGAATGCTGTCCATCTTCTCCGAACCGAAGATGCGCATCAGATCGTCATCTAGCGCAAGATAGAATTTCGATCGGCCCGGATCGCCCTGCCGTCCGGAGCGTCCGCGTAGCTGATTATCGATACGGCGGCTTTCGTGGCGCTCCGTGCCCATCACGTAAAGCCCGCCCGCTTCAAGCGCGATCTTCTTCTTTCCCCTTACGTCGGCTTCGATACGGTCGCGCTCTTTTGCAATTTCGCGTTCGTTCGGCTCCGAGCCGGCCTCCGTTTTTTCGCGAATCCAATCCTTAAGACGGTACTCGGCATTGCCGCCAAGCTGAATATCCGTGCCGCGGCCCGCCATGTTGGTCGCGATCGTAATGCCCCCCGGCACGCCGGCCTGCGCCACGATAAAGGCCTCTTGCTCATGGAAGCGCGCATTAAGAACCTGATGGGGAATAGGATCTTGGTTGCTCTTCTTGGCGGCAAGGTCCGCCAGATACGAGCTCATGTCGTTCAAGTATTCTTTGAGTTCCGATTCAGCCGTCGCCTTGCCGTCCTTCTTGGGCGCCTTGAGCCGCGACGCCTGCTCCGAAAGCATTTTGGAAAGTCCCGAAATGTATTTGCGGTCCTTAAGTAACTCGGACAGAACCTCCGACTTCTCGATCGATGTCGTGCCCACGAGCGTCGGCTGCTGGCGCCGGTAACAGTCGGCAATTGTGGTGACGATGGCCGCGAGTTTCTCTTTTTGCGTGCGGTATATTTCGTCATCCTCGTCAGCACGTGCGACCGGCAAATTGGTCGGAATCTCAAGGACGTCCAACCCATAGATATCCATAAACTCGCTGGCTTCCGTCGCCGCCGTTCCGGTCATGCCTGCGAGCTTGTCATAAAGACGGAAATAGTTCTGGAAGGTGATCGATGCGAGCGTCTGGTTCTCAGGTTGAATTTCGACGTGCTCTTTGGCTTCGAGCGCCTGATGCAGACCTTCCGAGTAGCGCCGTCCCGGCATCATTCGCCCCGTGAATTCGTCGATCAGCACGACCTCGCCGCCCTTCACGATATAGTCCTTGTCGCGCTGGAAAAGCCGATGCGCCTTCAACGCCTGATTGACATGGTGGACGAAGGTGACGTTCTCAATATCATAGAGAGATCCTTTGAGGAGGCCTGCCTCCTGAAGCATCTCTTCCATGCGCTCATTACCGGTATCCGTCAGCGCCACTTGGCGTTGCTTTTCGTCGAGCTCGTAATAGCCCTGAACCTTGATCGCTTCCTTGAAGGCCTCAGACGTTGCGCCATGTTCTTTCTTCAGCTCGCGCTCGATAGGATCATGCTCTTTGACCAGCGCCTTCACCTGTTCGTCGATGGTGTTGTAAAGATCGGCGCGATCCTCAAGCGGACCGGAAATAATAAGCGGCGTCCGCGCTTCGTCGATCAGAATGCTGTCAACCTCGTCAACAATCCCGAAGTTGTGCCCGCGCTGGACCATCTCGTCCTTACGCATCTTCATATTGTCGCGCAGGTAATCGAAGCCCAGCTCGTTGTTCGTCGCGTAGGTGACATCACAATCGTACGCGGCTTTTCTCTCTTCATCGTCGAGGCCGTGCACGATGCACCCGGTCGTAAGACCGAGGAACTCGTAGATCTGCCCCATCCACTCGGCGTCGCGTTGGGCGAGATAGTCGTTCACGGTCACCACGTGCACGCCCTTACCCGCGAGCGCGTTGAGGTAGACCGCGAGCGTCGCGACAAGCGTTTTGCCTTCACCGGTCTTCATCTCGGCGATGTCGCCCTGATGCAGAACCATGCCGCCGATGAGCTGAACATCGAAGTGGCGTTGACCAAGCGTGCGCTTGGCGCCCTCGCGAACCGTCGCGAATGCTGGCACCAGCAGGCTGTCGAGCGTTGCGCCATTCGCAAGCTGTTCACGGAACGCCTTGGTCCGTGCCCTGAGGTCCGCGTCCGAGAGTTTTTCCATCTCGGGCTCGAGGGCATTGATGGCCTCGATATTATGGCGAAAGAGCTTCAGCTTACGATCGTTTGAGCTGCCAAAAATCTTTGACGCAAAACTACCGATTGAATCCACGAACTTTGACGGGTACGTGCCGATGGAAAGCATTCCTGGAATTCCTCAATGTGGCGGCGCAGTTCCTGGAAACTGCTCCAGCGCCACGGGAGTGGTGTTACCGCCGTTATGACCAAGTCGAGCCGCTCACGGCTCGTATCTCCGAGCAAACGGCCAGGTTTTTGGGGCCGTTCATCACTTGAGAGGCGGAGGTCCGCAGGGGGCTCGGGTCCTGGCCCGGCGCGAATGGTGCGCGGCGAAGACATAAGTATCCGGACCTTGGGTTGTCAACGCGCCACGCTCCCGCATTGGCTGTATTTCTGGCCCCCGTCGCCTGGAAGAACAATGTGCGAATTGGAATAGCCGCGTCCCGAGAGCCTTCCAAAACTTAACTTGGCACTGCCTTTATTGGCGTCTATTCATGCCCGCGCCAAGGCCGCGGGGCCGGCTAATGAGGCCCGGGGCCTGTGTTCAGTGAAAGTAGGTTCTCCATGCCGTCGATGATTGCTCGCGTTTTTCCGGCCGCGTGCCTTGTTTTTGCTCTTGCGCTGGCCCCCCTCACGGCTGCGGCCCAGGACAAGGTTCTGGCCAAGGTGAACGGCACGGATATCACTGAGACGGACCTCGCGTTTGCCGACCAGGAGGTGGGCGCAGAACTGGGGACCGCGGCACCCGAAGTCAAGCGCCGCTATCTCTTGGAATACCTGATCGAAACCGAGCTAATGGCCAGTGCGGCCCAGGCCAGCAATCTCACCTCCGGCCCGGAATTTGAAAAGCGGCTGGCCTACATGAAGCGCCGGGCCATGCGCGAGGCCTACTTTCATGCTTCAGTGCGGACCACCATCGACGAGACGGCTGCGCGGGCGTTCTACGAGCAGCAGGTCTCGATTATGAAGCCCGAAGAGGAAATTCAGGCCCGGCACATCCTCGTGGCCAGCGAGGACGAGGCCAAGGCCATCGCAACAAAGGTTGCGGGCGGCGCCGACTTCGCGGCATTGGCTAAAGAAAATTCCATCGACGCCGGTTCCAAACAGGACGGTGGAAACCTCGGCTATTTCGGTCGCGGCCAGATGGTGCCCCCGTTCGAGCAAGCGGCCTTCGCCCTGAAGAAGGGAGAGGTCTCAAAGCCGGTGCAAAGCAAGTTCGGCTGGCACGTTATAAAACTCGAGGATCGTCGCAAGAAGCCGCCGCCGCCATTCGAGCAGGTCAAGTCGCAGATCATCGGTAATCTCATCAAACAGCAGGCGCAGCAGAAGCTGAGCGAGCTGAGGGGCCAATCAAAAATCGAATACGTGGACCCCGACGTGAAGCGGCAGATGCAAGAAGAGGAAAAGAACCGCGCTGCCTACGAAGCTCAGATCAAAGAGCAGATGGAAAAAAAGCGTCAGAAGCCATAAGCTGCGATTTCCAAGTCTTCACGAGCGTGATGAGGGCCGCTTGATTATGGCGGCCCAATCTGTTTCGTGATGCTGCTTCAAGACCTGCCAATTCTCTGAGTGAGCCGCACCATGTCCGTGGTCACAACCGTTTCGCCCTTTGCACCTAAGAATCTGCCGCGCCTCCCGGCCATTGCCGGCGTCCGCTTTGCCACCGCCGAAGCCGGCATCCGCTACCAGGGCCGCACCGACTTGTTGGTCGCGATGATGGACGAAGGCACGACGGCAGCGGGTGTACTGACCCGGTCGAAGACCGCGTCCGCTCCCGTGCAGTGGTGCAAGCGCAACCTGAAAACGGGCACCGCACGCATCCTTGTTGTCAACGCTGGCAATGCCAATGCGTTTACCGGCCGCCGCGGCCAGGACGCTGTCGAACTGACCGCAAATTTCGCGCGCAAGGCGGCAGACTGCAAGCCGAACGAGGTCTTCCTGGCGTCGACCGGCGTCATCGGTGAGCCGCTTGATGCCGGCAAGTTTGCACATCTGTTGGAAGGTCTGACGGAGCAAGCCACACCTGATGCCTTCGAGGCCGCTGCCCGGGCGATCATGACGACAGATACCTATCCGAAGCTCGCCACCCGCCGCGCGCGGATCGGCGACACGGAAGTGACCATCAACGGCATCTGCAAAGGCGCCGGCATGATCGCGCCCGACATGGCGACCATGCTCGCGTTCCTATTTACCGATGCCGCCATCAGTACCGAGGCCTTGCAGGAGTTGGTGTCCGAGCATAGCAAGACCACCTTCAATTGCATGACCGTCGACGGTGACACGTCGACCAGTGATACCTGCCTCATGTTCGCAACCGGAATGGCCGCGGCGCGAGGCCAAAAGCGCATTCACAAGGCCGGTTCAAAGCACCTCGCCGAATTCTCCCGCGCTCTGTACGAGGTGATGCGTGATCTCGCCATCCAGGTGGCCAAAGACGGCGAGGGCCTGACGAAGTTCGTGACGATCAAGGTCGAAGGCGCAAAAAGCTGGAGCGCCGCCCGAAAAATCGCCTTGTCCTGTGCCAACTCGCCGCTCGTCAAGACGGCGATCGCCGGCGAGGACCCCAACTGGGGCCGTATCGTCATGGCCGTCGGCAAAGCCGGCCAGGTAGCCGATCGCGACAAGCTCGCGATCTGGTTTGGTGAGCATTGCCTTGCGCGTAACGGCGAGCGGGCGGAAAACTACGACGAAGCAAAAGCCGCGACGTACATGAAGGGCAGCGAAATCGAAATTCGCATCGACGTCGGCGTCGGCGAAGAAGCCGCAACCGTCTGGACCTGCGACCTGACCCACGATTACATCTCGATCAATGCAGACTATCGAAGCTGAGAGGCGTTGTCAGTCGATCCGGCCGCTCAGTCAGGCAACGAAGAGCGCATGCAAGGTAATTCATGGACCCGCAATTCTGGCACGAACGCTGGCAGCGCGCCGAGATTGGTTTCCACCAGCCGTCTGCGAACGACCGGCTCCTCAAGTATTGGCCACAGCTGAACATTGCAAAGGGGGCGCAAGTGTTTGTGCCTCTGTGTGGCAAGAGCCTCGACATGCTCTGGCTGGCCGAACAAGGCTACAAGGTTCTCGGTGTCGAGGTGTCCGAGTTGGCCGTCGATGCATTCTATGCAAATTGTAACGAGACACCCACGAGCGAACAAAAGGGCGCGTTCAAAGTAAAGCGGTCGGGACCCTACGAGTTGTGGTGCGGCGACTACTTCGCCTTTCCGCTCGAGGCGACGCAGAACGTTGCGGCTGTCTACGACCGCGCAGCTCTGGTCGCGATGCCACCCGCCTTACAACAGGCCTACGCCGATAAGCTTGCCGGCCTCACGCCCACCGGCGCACCCGTGCTGCTCATTTCACTCGACTACGATTCCGCTCAAATGGACGGCCCCCCATTTCCCATTCCGGCGGGCGAGATCAACCGGCTGTTCGAACGGGCCTTTGACGTCACGTGTCTTGAGGCGCGCGACGGAATGCCTAAAAGCGACAATCTCAAGAAGCGCGGCTTGAAGCACCTTGAAGAGGCAGTATACCTGCTCAAGCGGCACTAGGTCATAAACTCAAAAACGGGATTCCCTTTTTTGCGAACAGGGATTGAACCTTCCAACCGATGGAAGTTTGAACATGGCGCGCTTTGATCTTTCCGATACTGAGTGGCGTATGATCGCGCCGCATTTGCCGCAAAAGCCACAACTGTCATCCCGGCATTTAATGCCGGGATCCAAGGTGCCTGTTTCTCAAACATTCGAATTCGGGAGCAACACGTGCCACGCACTTGGTCCCATCCGTGGCGGCCGGCTCCTTATTGAGCGAAGAGTTGAACTCGGTCGAACCCTGGATCCCGGGGTCAAGCCCCGGGATGACAACAGCGCCGGGAGGGGGAGTGGGTGGTTCGACCTAATTCGGACAGACTCTAGCGCACCGGTTCAACGCTCATGAGTATGCAAGAAACCGCTTCCGGTCAGCCCCTTCTCCTTGTTGCGGCCGTTGCCCTCGTTGACACTGACAACCGCGTACTCATTGCGCGCCGCCCCGAAGGCAAATCCATGGCCGGCCTTTGGGAGTTTCCCGGCGGTAAAGTGCAAGACGGAGAGACGCCCGAACAGGCACTTGTCCGCGAACTCCGCGAGGAATTGGGCATTGACGTTTGCTTAACCTGTCTCGCACCGTTTTCGTTCGCGAGCCACGCCTACGACACCTTCCACCTTCTGATGCCGCTCTATCTTTGCCGGACGTGGGAGGGAGAGATCGTCCCCCGCGAAGGTCAGGAAATCGCCTGGGTGCGCGCCGTGCGGCTGGCCGACTACCCGATGCCACCGGCTGACTT
Source organism: Hyphomicrobium sp. (assembly GCA_965222835.1). Classification (GTDB taxonomy): domain Bacteria; phylum Pseudomonadota; class Alphaproteobacteria; order Rhizobiales; family Hyphomicrobiaceae; genus CBDCUQ01. Next base: position 958,343 of record CBDCUQ010000003.1, on the reverse strand, counting down.
GCCCTTGATCCCCTGGCTGCGCGATCTCTTGGGCTGACAAACGGCTAAGCCCAAATGCACGCACCGCTTCCATGCAGGTTGATGGAAACATGGCCGCGAAAACACTGAACCGATCTACTTGAGTTCGCGCACGACGCGGAAACCAAGCGTGGCTCTACCGACGTCCGGTGGAACGGCATTGCGAGCCGCCGAGCGCAAGGCGGCTGGCCGGCTGCGCCACGACCCGCCGCGAACCACGCGCCGCCAGCAGATCGGATCTTCGTAGGCTGTTCCGTCAGTGGGCGTCTTGTCGTAGCTCTCCTGCCAGCAGTCCTGCACCCATTCCGCGACGTTCCCGTGCATGTCGTGGAGGCCCCACTTACTCGCTTTGAAGCTCCCCGCCTGAGCGCCTGCGCGACCGACACGATCGGTGCACCGGCGATTGAGCCACGTCACCGTGCCAATGCTCTGGTCCGAGCCATTGGCAAAGGTGCACAGCTTCTTCATCTCATCGGGTAGCTTGTCGCCGGGTAGCGAGAACGAATAGCGGTCTGGGTTCCCGGCGCGGGCCGCAAACTCCCATTCCGTTTCGGTGGGAAGACGGTACTTCAAGGAGCTGGCCCCGATCATATGATTGAGCCAGGCCACGTAGCGCCGCGCTTCGTGCCAAGTCACGCCCGAAACGGGCTCTCGCTCGAAGTGCTCACCATTCTCGCCAAACACAAAGCCTTTGTCATCGCAGGCCCACTCTGGCCGTCTCTTTTCCTTGTCAATGGCATCGCGCGTGTCCTGCACGCACGCATTCCATTCACCCTTGGTCACTTCGAACCGGCCGATCGCAAGGGGTGTCTCGAAGTTGACCTTGAGCTGTTTGCCATCCGATCGCGACTCGTAGGCTTGGTGTTTCGGATCGGACTTCTCCGACCCAATGGGCACGCCGGTCTGGGACGGAAGCACCACCATCTCGGGACAGAACAGGCATTCCTTGAATATGGCGCCCGCTTCAAGACCTTCAGCTTCACCGGTGTCTGACAAGCTCTTGACGTCCACGACCTTCAAGTCCTCTGCATCAAAAACCGGACGCGGTGCCGTGATGCCAAGACCCGTCAAGGTTTGACGCACCAAAAACTGATCGTAATAGGCGGGCGTCTGGTAGTGGCGGTTGCCACCAACTCGATATTCTTGTGCAGCATTCAAGACGCGCAGATTGAGGGCCTTTGCCATATCGGACAGAGCAAGCTTCGGTGTGCCCTGCTGCTTCAGCAATGGCAGCAGCTCTTTGACATAAACGGAGTTCTGGTTGTCGGGCGTGGGCCCTGTCTTTGGCCCGTCGATCGCCAATTGACCGATGCCCGCCGAATACATGATGAACACCTCTTTCGAGACAAACTTTGGCGGAGCGAGACCTGAACCCTCAGTCCCCTTTTTGAATGGGTTCTCGCGGCAAGCATCGAGGATAAAGATGACGCGCACATCTTTTCGCGCGTCCTGCACGCGGCTCACGTCTTTCAGCATTGATTGTAGGTCGAGCGAGCTCTTCTCAACAATCGCGGCATTGTTGGCTCGAAAGATTGCGTCTTTCGCCACCAAAAAATTGCGCCCGCCAAGTTCTATGCCGTGACCTGAGTAATAGAAGACGCCAATGCCACCATCCTTCTGCAGCCGCGCCATGAACTCTTTCCAGGCGCCGTCGAGCTCGGCGTAGCTCTTGTCGATCTGGAGGTCAGCGTTGTCGGTCCCAAAGCCAAGTGATGTCGTAAGCACGCCATGAATAGCGGTCGCATCGTTCACTGCGAAACGAAGAGGTTTCACATTTGCATAGTCATTAATGCCAATAACCAGCGCGTGCCGCTCTTGCGATTGAGCAGGCACAACGGCCGAAACACATGCCAAAACGGCAAGCAATGCCGGCAGCACAAACCGTGGCATGAATACCCCCCAGACGCCGGACTCCACAGGTCCCCAAGCTAAACCGGCTTTGCACGTGCGAGAAGACCGGTATGATGGGGAATATGCCGACTGTGGCATGTCTGCCCGCGTATGGGGAGCGTGGAGAGGTCCAATGTCAGAATCGACCCAATCGGATCAGTCCGAACTTGTAAACCTGATGCGCCGCGCGGAGACAGCCGTTGGCCATAACAAACCGGATTGTCTGGATATTCCGCCGTTGGAGGCCCAGATCGAAGAGCTGCCGCCCGAGGCCGGACCTCTGAAACGAGTTTTGGAAAGTGCTCCCGTTCGCCGCGTTTATGCGCAGCGCAAGCAGTACGAAGCGGAAGCCTCAGGGTCTCGGCGCAGCTACGACCGAAACGTCTATATTATCTTGGGCTTATTGGCCGTCGCGATTTTCGCCAGCGCCCTTCCTGTGCTGGCACCGCTCGTCAATCATCAAGACGATGCCCTGGCGCGCGCCGTTGCCACCATCCTTGTCTACCTCTGCCTCGTCGTTCCCCTTGTTCTGGCCTGGCGCCTGAACGCCCGCAATACTTACGAAAAATGGAGTGAAGCCCGCGGTACGGCCGAGTTCTTGCGGCACCGGGTCTTCGAAACGGTATTTGAGGCCAATGAGCAGGCCCAAGCCGAAGAGATTCCGTTGCTGCCCCTCAAGCTAGAATATTTCCGCCGCTATCAGCTTGATGTGCAGCAGGCCTACCACAGCAAACGCGCCGCCGAAAACGAGCGCAGGGTGCGGATGGCACGCCGGTTTTCAATACCCGTGGCAATTGCCGTGATCCTATGGTTCGCGGCCCTGTTCATTGAAGTACTGTCGGCCTGGGGCGAACAGGCGCCGCTGCCGGGATTTATCCCGTCGTTCGTCTATCACGCCATGGCATACCTGCAGTACATCGCGACCGATTATACCGACATCAAATTCCTGATACTGGGCGCAGGCGTCACCATTCTCTATGGCCTCCTCTTCCTGCTCACCACGCTCAACAGCAATCTTCGCAACGCGGCTCGCTTCGCGCACGCACGGGAGAACCTCAAGTACCTGAGAAACACGGGTCTCGAAGAAGCCAGAAGGGCGGCCGCGACGGGAGAAGAGGCCAAGGTCGTGAACTACGCCAACCGGATTCATTCAGCGATGTCTGCTGAGTTGAACGACTGGGTCCGCCTTATGGATCTTGATCAGGGGCGTGAGACGCAGGCCGTGCCCGGCGTGCCTGTTCCGGCGCCAAGCTGAGAAGAGGGATTGCGGCTTGAGAGGCCACGCGCCATGCAGCACTGTTTTGAGGCGGCGGCCTCAATTCGTCGGCGGCGTGACGAGAGGGTTGGCCCAGACACGCAGCATCCCGTCATCTCCGGCAGCCGCGACGCGCTGCCCGTCGGGCGAAACGGAAACCGCACGCTGGGGCGCAAAGGTTCCAGGCAGAACACGCGCCGCCCGGCGGCGTTTCAAATCCCAAATGCGAACTTTCCCGTCCTCGCCTGCCGAGACCAGCGCATGACCTGTGGGCATGAACGCAAGACCGCCAACACGGCCGCGGTGACCATAAAGCCGCCGCTGCGTGCGGTTTGATGCGGTCGACCACAATCGAATGCTGCCATCCAAACCGCCGGACGCAATCCGCTTGGCATCGGGCGAGAATGCGAGCGCCGTGACAAAATCGCGATGACCTCTGTATCTGCGAACGCGCTTGCGCGTATCGACGTTCCAAAGCCGAACCGTCTTATCTGCACTGCCAGTCGCGATCAACGGGCCACGCGGGCTCATCGAAAAGGCAGCTGCCTGTACCGAATTTTCGTGCGCATCGACAACAAAGGCAGGTGTGTCGGCCGCGGCATCCCACATTGCCAGTTTCCAGTCATGACCGGCGGTCGCGAACCGATCTCCGCGGCCGAGGAAGGTGACACTCCAGATCTCTGCGTCGTTGCGCTTGAATACACCGAGGCGATCGCCCTTTTCGAAATCCCAAAGCACGGCCTTGCCGTTAGCGTGTCCGGTCAGGACCCGAGAGCCTGCGAGCGCAATCGAGGTTGCCGGTCCGTCATCAAGCTCAAGCGTTCGAATGAGCGTATGGGTAGCGGTCTCCCAGACCTTAAGCGATCCGTCTTTGCCTCCTGTGATGATATTCTTGCCGTCGTCCGAATAACGCACCGAGATAACGCCACCCGTATGTGCCTTAACCTCGAACAGCGGCGTTGCCACGGGCGTTGGGATTTTCTGGCTTGCGGTAACAGCCTCGCCCCGATTTTCAAGGCGCGGCAGCCGGTCTTGCATTGCGACCGCGCCGCTCGCCACCCCCACACCGACGAGCAACTTGAAGAGGAGCGGCCGCCAGGTGCGGGACGACTTCGAGCGAACGGGGGTCGGGCGCGGTTTGCGCCGTTCCGGAGTCCTCGCCGCAACCAGTGCACGCGCCGGCGCAGCACGTTTGTCAGCCTTCTTATTCTTGGGCGGCATGGCTTTAGGGGCCTTGGCCGGAGCCGGCGCTGCCTCAGCCTTGGCTCTAGCCGCCCTCACCTTTGCGCCGACCCCTCCCGCGTCCGGTTTGCTCTTAAGACCGTCCAGGAAGTCGAGAAGACCGCCTCTCGGACCGGGAGCATCGGGTTGCGGCGGGACGGTGACTTCGCGTTTCTGAGCGTCTACCGCAACTGCTTCAGCGACAGCCGGCTCCTTCTTCTTTTCTTTCTCGCTCGCCGCCCTTTTTCCTTGCGTCCGCCCGAACCAACCCGGTCTCGCCGGCTCTGGTGCGACCAGTGCTTTGCGCCATTGGGCCACAGATTGTGGGCGCGATTCTACTTTGAGGCCCAAGGCATGATCGATGGCATTGAGAAATCCTGACCGGTAGGCTGCAAGTGCGGCCTCGCGCGCCGGCACGATCTCGTCCTTCACCATGCGGGATGGCGAGTCGGGCGGCCGTTTGCCGGTGACGGCGTGATAGAGCGTCGCCCCCAACGCATAGATGTCGGTCCACGGTCCTTGCTGACGGCTCGTTTCAGCATATTGCTCGTAGGGGCTGTAGCCTGGCTTCACCAGCGCGGAAACGGTTTTCGAATGCGACGCAATTTCGCCGCGCGCAGAGCCGAAGTCGATCAGAACCGGCGTCCCGTCTTTTCGGATAATGATATTGTCGGGCGCAATGTCCCGGTGCAGGAAATCGGCTTTGTGAATAAGCTCCAAGGCGTCGAGCAACGGTGCAATAAACGCATCGAGTTCCTTTTGCCGCGGCGCCCGCCCCAACCCTTTGAGCCACGACTTGAGACTCTGCCCCTCCTCGAAGTGCAGCACCATGTAGCCGGTGTTGTTGGCCCGGAAGTAGCGATAGACTTGTACGATGTTCGGGTGCCGGAACTTCGCCAGCGTCTGCGCTTCCTCGATAAAGCGGTCGAGTCCCCACTTGTAGTCGCTTGAGCAGTTTTCTGATTTGGGTGCCGCATCGCGTCCATCGGCGCGCGCTGCAAAGTCCGCAGGAAAGTACTCTTTGATCGTAACGGGGCGATGCAAAGCCAACTCGTCCGCGAGATACGTGATGCCGAAGCCGCCCGCTCCGAGCACACGCTCGATCTTGTAATCGCCGACGAGCTCGGTTCCGCTCTCTAGCGCAATGAGATTGCTCATAGTCGTTCGCTCACGTCCCCGAGCGTTCGCGATCACAAGGCTGGGCACGCCGCATCAAATGCCCATGCACGCTACAAAGAACTCCAAGCCGCAAATCACCTCCGTCGCAAGGCGTCTATGAAGCAGGAATGTGGCAGAGACGGGCCGATGTACACGAGTTGAACAAATCTCCGGATCGGCGCGTTATGGCCATGTTGCTGCCTCAGAGCATGGCGAGACTTCGCCGGATTCGTGCGGGGAAGTGCGATGAAAGTGCCCTTGACCCAAGTTGAGCATTCGGACGGCAAACCTATCGGACCATCCGGTTTATCCACTTGTGTCCATTCCATAAAGGATCAGTGCGGAGTGGCTCAGCTGGGTGCGTACGGAGCCAGTCAATTACGTCGAAAAGCCCTGTGAAAACCCCTTTCGCTCGTCTGAAATCAATCCTGGCGCTGATGTCAGGGGGCGGCCCGCGAAAGAGGAAATGGAGGAACAAAATGGCAGAGGAGCACCAAGTGATGGCAGGATCGGGACCCAACACCCAGGGGCAGCGCTCAGGACGATTTTTGGGTTCACTCAAAGATGCGCTTGTCGCTGCAAGCCGTGAGGACACCGGAGAGGGAAGCGTAAAGGCCGAAGGCGCCAAGGGGAATACCATCGCATTGCCACCGCCTGTGCCTACGGCGGTGAAAGGCGCAACCGGCGCCGCTCCGCAAAAGAACGAAGCCGCTGACGCGCCGAACAAAGTACGCAAAGACGCAGGTCTCAGCGCAGCCGAAGCCGCGCGGGAATCTCGCGGCGCCCCGCAATCTCTTGCCGATCGCCATGTTGAACTCGACCGGCCGCCGACCACACGCGTCGTCCGCGACACACCAAATCCGACAGACACGAGCGGCCGGACACAGCTCGTGCGCGGTAAACTGGAAGTCAAGCGCGGCGCCTTCGACACCGACCCGGTCGTCGGTTGGCTGGTTATTGTCGGCGGACCCGGCATCGGACAATACCGCCCCGTTTTTGAGGGCAACAACACCGTCGGCCGTGGTGCATCGAACCGCATCACGCTCGACTTCGGTGACGATGCCATCTCGACGGACGAGCAAGCCTACATTCGCTACGATTCAGCCGAGCGCAGTTTCCTATTCGTCCCAAACCTTGCTAAGACGAATGTGGTTTCCATCAACGAGAAGCGGCCGACAGGCGCGGTCGAGCTTGCTCAGATGGATGTGATTACAATGGGCCGTACCCAGCTCGTATTCGTACCCTTCTGCGGTCCCGAGTTCGATTGGTCGGCCATCGTGGAGTCCAAGGACTAGCGTAGATGTCTGCAATCGCGGCGGATGGCGGGAGTGGCCCTTCGGAAACGACGGGGCCCGACGAGAAGACTGTGTCTCAAGGGAATCCGGCAAAAGAAGCTGCCGTGCCGGCGTTCGAGCACGCATGCCGTGCAACCCGCGGCGCGCGCAGCTACCAAGAAGATACGGCACTCGTTTGGCCTGGCAGCGAGCCGATGGTGGAGGCTCCAAGCGAACCGATGCCGAATGGCGAGATCGTCGCCGTTTTGGCAGACGGCATGGGCGGGCACGCCGGCGGCGCGCTCGCCAGCCGCATGGCGTGCGAAAGCTTTCTCAAAGAGTTTTCTGGCGGAAAGGGCAAGAATTCACGCCGCCTAGTGGACGGCCTCGAAGCCGCGAACACCTCCATTGCGACAGCCGTCGAAAACAATCCGATGCTGTCCGGCATGGGGTCCACCCTCGTTGGCGTCCTTTTCGGACCCGAGGGCGTGGAATGGATCAGCGTTGGCGACAGTCCACTTCTGCTCTATCGCAACGGAGAGGTTGTCCCGCTGAACGAAGACCACTCACTGGCACCCGAACTCGACCGGCTGGCGTCCGAAGGCAAGATCACCACCGAAGAGGCCAAGCGCGATCCGCGCCGGCACATGTTGCGCTCTGCGGTAACCGGTGACGAGATTGATCTTGTCGATCTATCGCGCAAACCTCTCAAGATCGAGCCAGGCGATTATGTGATCCTGGCGAGCGACGGCCTCCACACCCTTGAAAACAGCGAAATCGAACGCATTGTCACCGCCTACGGGGTCGATGGCCCGGCTGCTGTCGCCAACGCCTTGATCCGGGCCGTCGAAGCCATGCGTGATCCGCATCAGGACAACACCACAGTTGTCGCGGTAAGACCTGCGGCACCAGCTGCCGACGAGAGCTAAACCGCACGTAACGAGTTTTCGAACCGTCGAACGTCATAACCAGCCGAACATTTGCCGTTCAGGCCAGCCGGCGGATTGTGCGCGCAATCTCCGGATGCGCCGTTTCAAGCCGGTGAAAGTCCACCTTGTGCAACTTGAGCAGACGGCATTTTGAGGCCGTGATGAAGTTGCCCTCCTGTATGTCGTTGTGGAGCATGGCGACGTGTCCGAAGACCTCGCCGGTCTTGAACGCCTTGGGTTCAGCCTCGGTCTTGCTGGCGCGCATTTTGACCATACCGGACGCAATAAAGTACATCGCATCGCTTTCGTCGCCTTCGGCCAGGACTTCGACATTCGGCGGCAGATTCTGAGCATGCAACATCGGCATGATCTCGTTGACTTCGTGGGCGTCCAGCTCTGCAAGAATCGGGATGCGCGACATCATCGACCAGGTAACCACGAAGTCCCGGCGGGAGACCTCCTGTGCAAAGCCGGCAGAAATGATTGCGACTGGCAGCGCGAGCACACACAAACCCGCGATCATGACGAGACCACCGAAAACGCGGCCCAAGGGCGTGATCGGCGCGACGTCGCCATAGCCAACAGTCGTCAACGTCGCCATTGCCCACCAGGCCGCCTGAGGCACGCTCCCGAATTTATCCGGCTGCGCATGCCCCTCGATGAAGTAAATACCGGTCGATGCGAAGAGAACCACGGTCGCAAGTAACAACCCTGCACCAAGCAACGTGCGCCGCTCGTTCGAAACGACGCGCAGGAGCGAGTACATCGCCGGCGAGTAGCGCGAGAGCTTCAGGAACCGAATGAGACGCAACGCGCGCAAGGCTCTGAGATCGAGGCCGAAGAGGTGTCCCAGGTAGAAGGGAAGCACTGCGAGCAGGTCGATAATCTGCGGGCCGCGTGCGGCAAATTTCAACCGAGCCTTCCAGGCCGGGAGCCGCGACAGAAACGGGACCTCGACGGATGCCCAAATCCGAACCAGGTATTCGACGGTGAAGACCGCCACCGAGAACAATTCGAACGCATGAAAGCGCGGACCATAAGCTTGCGCCATGGACGGTATCGTCTCAGCAACAAAGGCCACGATATTGAGAACGATGAGGATGACGAGCAGGGTATCGAACAAGCGGCTCGCTTTGTCGTCGCCGCGCCCCGCCTCCATGATCTCGTAAACGCGCCGGCGCAGGTTGCGATGCCGCGCCATCGACGTCGCCCGCCAGCCGCGCGTGCCCTCGAAGACAGAGTTCCCCCTCCGGTCGAGTTTGGTGTCACGGACATCGTCGGGGTTGCCCAATGCTGGTCCTCGTCAACGGTGGCCGGGCCGCGCCCCAAAACCGCTCCACGTGCTCATTAGCCCATCATAACCACGTTGCAGGTGCCTGTCGGCTCGGGCAACAGTTCACCCATTGGCCGTTGAATTTACGATGTTTTCTGACAGACGCAACAAGCGCAAACACCCGCTGTCCGATCAATCGGATAGCTCGAGGACGTTGACCCTTGAACGGCCGGAAGCTATAGCAACCGCACGTACCGCTCGGGACCACCGTTCCGGGCGGTCAATGTGTTTGCGGCCCAAGCCTTGCCGTCACAGGCAAAGACGTCGGGCCCACCCATCTGCAGCAAAAAGTCTGCGCCAGAGAGACAGCAAGGAATTCGCTTATGGCAAATACCTCGTCGGCAAAAAAGGCCAATCGCCAAATGATCCATCGCACCGAGATCAATAAGAATCGCCGCTCGTCGATGAAGTCCGAGGTTCGCAAGGTTGAGGAAGCCATTGCGGCAGGCGATCAGAAACGAGCCGAGGAAGCACTGAAGGTGGCCGAGCCTGTGCTCGTGCGCACGGCCCAGAAGGGCGTCATGCACAAGAAGACCGCGAGCCGCAAGGTGTCCCGATTGTCCGCACGCGTAAAGGCGATGGGCTAATAACTAGCTTTTTGGAAACAGACTTGATCCACTGCCAAGCGTGTTGTGTTCGCCACACTGACATCGCGCTCATCCGTACCGCAATCGTCATTTGAACGTCACTAAGCGACGGATTCTGAAGGGCAGACCGAACGTCAATCGGACTCGATGGAACTGACGTTCGCGTCAATCCCTAAACCGTTTGTTCGAAAAAACGACAAAGCGGCGGCGGCCTTTGACGAGGTCGCCGTTTCCAATTTTCCCACTGTTCAGTGTTGGTGAATCTGTTCGTCCTCTCAATGAGATTCTCCACAACGCTGTGGATACGACTCGGCTTTGCGAGCACCGAAATCATTGAGTTTTTTGCCTTCGGAATGACCGTTCGTCGTTCTTGCACAGGGGGTGGCAAAGCGTTAAGAACAGCACCTCCACGGACGCCGTTTTCAACAGCGCCTTTGGATTGCAAGTATTCGAGTTGCGGAAGTCGAATACTCCCAGGTTTCATTCGTATCTCGTCCCTGGAAGTCTTCAGTTTGCCCAAGCATTTCTCTTCGGATTGTGTCCGAAGGGAGGGTGGTCTGTTGTGTCTTCTTCGGTTTGTCTTGAGGTCTCCTAGGATTTCTTGAGCGGCCAGCGGACGAGTGTAGGAGGGGTATGGTGGCATTTGGTGGTGGTAGTGCGGGGGTCGAAGACGTTGCCGTCCGAGAGGTCTGGTCGCGTCTCGCAGCGGACCAAGATGCTGTTCTGATCGATGTGCGGACACGAGCGGAATGGGCCTTTGTAGGCGTTCCCGATTTAAGCGAGTTGGGCAAGCGAGTTCTGATGGCCGAGTGGCAGTCGTTCCCGGACAACCGGATCGACGCGGCCTTCGCGACGCGATTGAGCGAACTGCTTGAGACGGCAGGTGTCGATGGAGGGGCGGAACTCTTCTTCATCTGCAGATCGGGCGCACGCAGCCGGAGGGCTGCGGAGACTATGGCAGCCGCGGGCTACACGCGCTGCCGAAATGTGGCGGACGGTTTCGAGGGCCCTCTCGATCCCGCCCGTCACCGGGGAAGTACCGCGGGCTGGAAGTTCGCTGGTCTCCCCTGGGTGCAAGGATAGTCACCCACAACAAACGACACCGGGGAGGCTGGCCACATCTGCAGAGGGCGGATGGGGACCGGAGGGGCTTCCGGCGTTCAGAGAAAAAAGGTCGAAACGTCTAGAATGTGCGGGGTAGCAAAACATGCAGACGATCGTCTCGAGGGACGTAAGCACTGAGAAGCCGGATGCGACCGGTTCCGTAGGTGCGGGCAACACGACAGCAGCGAAGGACAGCACCAACAATTCAGGTGGCGCGGGTTCGCAGACATCTGAAATTGGTGGCGCAAAGGCGCGTGCACTCTTGCGCGCGCGCCTTGGCGACGACATCTACACAAGCTGGTTCAACGCGCTTGAATTCGAAAACTTTGATGGTAAGTGCGTGCGCGTCTCTGTACCGGTCAAGTTCTTGCGTAAGTGGATTCAGACGCACTACAGCGATCATCTGCTGGCGTGCTGCCAAGCCGAGTTCAAGGGGGCCGACCGCGTCGAGGTTACATTGCGTAGCCCCGGCGCCGCCGCGCCGCGCCCGGCCCAGCAGAAGCCCGCCCACGACCAAGATGTTGGGACCGGCCACCGGTCCGCCTCTCAATCGTCGGATCCGGCCTATCGTTCAAACGCGATGCGGCCGGGAATTCCCGGCAGTTTGCGGACCAGCGGCGGCGGCTTCGAAGGCTCCCCACTCGACCCAAATCATACCTTCGAGAACTTTGTCGTCGGCGCGTCGAACCGGATGGCGCACGCAGGCGCCATTCAGGTCGCGGAAATGGCGCTTCAGGGAAATCCAGGCTTCAATCCGCTCTACATCCACGCCTCGGTCGGCCTCGGTAAGACCCACCTTCTTCACGCGATTGCCTGGGAAGTGAAGAACCGTGCGCCCTCCGCTCAAGTGCTCTATCTCACCGCCGAGCGCTTCCGTTTCCAGTTCGTGGAGGCCGTGCGCGGCTCCGATCCCTTGGCGTTCAAGGAAAAGTTCCGCGCAGTGCAAATGCTTTTGATCGACGACCTCGAATTCATGCAGGGCGAGAAGACCGAGCAGGAGTTCGATCACATCATCAATGCTCTGCTGGACGGTGGCCGCCAGGTTGTCGTCGCCTCGGCCCGGCCACCGAGTCATATCGAACGCTTGAACGAACGTATGCGGTCGCGTCTGCAGCGTGGGCTTGTGACCGAGATCGGTGCGCTCGACTACGACCTGCGGCTCAGAATTTTGGAGCGCCGGCTTGCCGAGAAAAAGGCGCAGTCCTCGTCGTTCGACTTAGCACCGCAAGTTCTCGACCTCCTCGCCAACCGGCTGACGGACAGTGGGCGCGAACTTGAAGGTGCAGTGAACCGGCTCTTCCTCACTTGGCAGCATATGCGGGCGCCGTTGACCCTCGACATCGCCGAGACAGTCATCCGCGACCTGGTCCAGGGCTTGGAGCCGCGGCGCATCAAGATCGAGGACATCTTACGTATCGTGTCTCGCCACTACGGGGTATCGAAGGGCGACCTGCTCTCGCAGCGCCGCCATCGTTCGGTGGTCTGGCCCCGCCAAATCGGCATGTACTTGGCCAAGCAGCTGACGGCGCGCTCCCTACCCGAAATCGGTCGGCGCTTCGGCGGCCGCGATCACACGACCGTGCTGCACGCGATTCGCAAGATCGAGGGACAGATTACGGGGGACAACCGGCTTCGCGACGAGCTCGAGGAGCTGAAAAAACTCCTAAGCCATTGAAACTTAGGAGGAAGGACACGCGGCCGGACCCAGGGGGAATGGGGCGCTGGCTGGTGAGCGGGGTGGGGGCGGCACGCTTGTGGCCGCCCCCAGCCACACCTTCGCAAATCAATGACGCGCTGGGACGGTCCTTGGGCGGCTTTCGCTTGAAAACGAGGGCCGTATCGGCGCATGTTGCGCTCCCCTTGCGAATCCTTTCCATCTGGACTTGAGGAACATTAGGGGGCCCGTCGACGCCCGGGCCTTAAAGGGGATCCTTCCGGGCGGCGCGACGAAGCCAGATTGCAATATGAAACGCCGAGGCGACCTATGCGGTTGGTAATCGAACGAGGCGAGCTACTGCGTGCGCTCGGTCATGTGGCGAGCGTAGTGGAACGCCGCACCACCATTCCGATCCTCTCCAACGTGCTCTTGAAAGCGGCCGGTTCCACGTTGGAATTGAAAGCAACCGATCTCGAGCGCGAGGTCATCGAGGAAGCGCCCGCATCCGTCTCCCAAAATGGCGCCGTAACCGTCCCCGCTCATATGCTGCATGACATCGTGCGTAAGCTGCCCGAAGGCAGCCAGATCGATATCAAGCGCGACGCGGAAAAAGAGCGGCTAACGATCTCAGCGGGACACGCCCGGTTCGCCCTGCAAACCATCGGCGCCGAAGACTTTCCAGATCTCAACGCCGGCGATCTCGGACACGCCTTCGACATTGAGGCGAAGGATCTCAAGCGGCTGATCGACAAGACCCGCTTCGCCATCTCCACCGAGGAGACGCGTTACTACCTGAACGGCATCTTCATCCATGTGGCCGAGGCCGGCAAAAAATCGACGCTGCGTGCCGTGGCGACGGACGGCCATCGTCTCGCCCAGTCCGAACTCCCGGTGCCCAAAGGCGCAGCCGGAATGCCGGGCGTGATCGTGCCGCGCAAAACGGTGCACGAGCTGCACAGGCTGATCGAGGCGAGCCCAGGCGCGGTCAAGGTTTCCGTGAGCGCCGCCAAAATCCGGTTCGAAATCGGCACCGTCACGCTCACCTCCAAGCTCATCGACGGAACCTTCCCCGATTACGGCCGCGTCATTCCCCAGGGTAATGACAAGGAGCTGACGGTTGCCAATGCCGAATTCATGGGCGCGGTCGATCGCGTCTCCACCATTGCAAGCGAACGCGGACGCGCGGTGAAGCTCAACCTTGCCAAAAACAAGCTCGTGCTCTCCGTCAACAATCCCGAAGGCGGCAGCGCCACCGAGGAGCTGGGCGTCAAGTATGCCGCAGACCCGCTTGAGATCGGCTTCAACGCCCGTTACCTGCTCGATATCGCTGACCAGCTCGAAGGCGAAGACGCGCATTTCCTTCTCGCGGACGCCGGCTCGCCAACCATGATCCGCGATTCCGCCGACGGCGATGCGCTCTATGTGCTGATGCCGATGCGGGTGTGATAGGGCGCCGCCTCAGAATGAGCAAAGCCCGGCGCATGCACACTGAACGGCGGATCTGAGGCAGCATGTCAGACAAAGCGCCCCGCCTTTGGGTCGAGCGCCTGACGCTCACCGGCTTTCGCAACTATCGCGCCCTCACTCTCGAGCTCGGACCCAAACCCGTGGTACTGGCGGGTGCCAATGGGTCCGGCAAGACCAACCTCTTGGAAGCTGTCTCGTTGCTGGCGCCAGGCCAGGGTCTAAGGCGCGCGCCGTTTCCCGATCTCGCCCTGGCAGGCGGTGACGGCAGCTGGTCGGTCGCGGCCCGAGTGCACACAGCTGTCGGCGCCGTCGACATCGGAACCGGACTGCAACCCCGCCCCACAACAACCGAACGCGGTGGACGTCTCGTCCGCATCGATGGCGAAACCCAATCCGGCTCCGGTGCGCTGGCCGAGTACGTCGAGATGGTATGGCTGACACCGGCAAGCGACGGCCTCTTTACCGGCCCGGCTTCAGAACGCCGCCGCTTTCTCGATCGCCTGATCCTGTGTTTCGACGCCGCCCACGCCAAACTCTCGGGCCGCTTCGAGCGCGCCATGCAACAACGCAACAAGCTCTTGGCCGAAGGTGTGCGCGACGCCGCGCGCTTCGAAGGCCTTGAACGCATCATGGCCGAAGCCGGCACCGCCATTGCCGCCGCGCGCTGCGAAGCCATATCAGCCCTGGCCGGCGTGATTGCTGCGCGCCGCGAACGCGATCCAAGCTCGCCCTTCCCCTGGTGCCAAATTGCGATCGAGGGCACGCTTGAACGGGACCTCGGCCACGCCGCCGCGCTCGACGTTGAAGAGTCCTACGTGCAGTCGCTGGCAACGACACGTGAACGCGATCGCGCGGCGGGCCGCACGCTTGAAGGCCCGCATCGCTCGGATCTCGTCGCAGGGCACGGGCCAAAGGCGATGCCGGCACACTTGTGCTCCACTGGCGAGCAGAAGGCACTGCTGTTGGGACTCGTGCTCGCCCACGCCGAATTGATTGCCACCCGCCAGGACGGCCTCTCGCCTATCCTCTTGCTCGATGAAGTGACCGCACACCTCGACGAAGCCCGCCGCGGCGCACTCTTCGCTGAACTTTTGCGCCTCGGCTCGCAAGCCTGGCTGACCGGGACCGACCGCACCGCATTCGCCCCCCTCGAAGGCCACGTCCGCCTCCTCGACGTCGACGAGGGCAACGTCACGGGATGAGAGCGCAAGCATGCGGCCGAAACGCGCCAACCGCGGACCACACATAATACCTTTCGCTCGATAGACGCGGGGCTGCAGGTAAGCGACCGAACTGGGGAAGACTAGCAAGTGCACCAATAGGACCAGCCGCATCTGCAGCGTGGTCACGCTTGCAGATCGACGGATTTCTTTCTAATCTTGACGCTTATACTTTAGAAAATTTGGAGACAAACAATGCCTCAGCCAAAGACATTCTATTTTTCGTTGCCCGCCAATCGAAGACCCAATCCTTTGGTGCTTCCAGAAAGACGCGTTCCAGACTATCGATGGTATGATCGAAACCGCGCACGCTCTCGAGGTATGCATCCGATTAATGGTGTTACGGCCGTCGTGATCCACGCTACATCGGGTTGGGCAACACAGCATGCGCTCGACACGTGGCGCGACCGTCGAGCCAGTGCCCACTGGATCATTCCAGATGAGGACGAGCCGCAACACGGTCGCTTCGTTTGGTCCGTTGTTTCTGAATCGCTTGCCGCGTATCACGTAAGAGATAACAAGACGCATCGAGACGTGGGCAATAGGAAGAAGATCAACAACTGGAGTTTGGGTATTGAAATTGTGAACACACAGGACGTTCAAAACTACACCGATCCCTATTCCAATTGGCAAATCGAGATGACCGCACTAATTGTCAGGTACTGTTGGGCAAAGTATCCAAATTTGAAGCACGTGATTTCGCACGCTCGACTAGATCCCAATAGGCGCGGCGATCCCGGAAAAAATTTCCCTTGGGGGCGCTTCAAGACGTTCGTGAAGTCGGATCGTAACGACCCAAAGCCAGAGGCGCTGGCCATGAAAATCTTGCCAACCAGCAAGTTCCCACATCTGACCGGGGCCGGTGGCTGTTGCCCTTAACGAAGGGTGTCGACTTAATCCGGTGTTGATAGATCGCACCCTTCGCCGAACTTTTGCGCCTCGGCTCGCAAGCCTGGCTGACCGGGACCGACCGCACCGCATTCGCCCCCCTCGAAGGCCACGTCCGCCTCCTCGATGTCGACGAGGGCCATATAACGGGATGAGTCCATTTCCAGGCCATTAGCGGGGTCGCGAACAGGTGCGGGAGTTTCTCTTCCGAAAGCGATACAAGGCTCGGTGAATGCAATTACGATTACCAATTGTAGAACAGAAGCAGATGAGGGAGATGACCATGTACGCGCGCCTCACAACACTAAAGGCGAAACCGGATCTTATGGACGAGATGGCTTCGCGAATCCCCATCGTGAAACCGCTGTTGAAATCCATCACAGGGCTTGTCAGCAATGTTGTCGTGTGGCGCGCCGATGGGAGTTGCGTGATCATGGCCGTCTACGAAAGTCAGGCAGCCGCAGACGCAGCAACGCAGGCGATCGAATCCATTCTTGCTGACATGGCCGAATATCTCGCTACGCCACCGCAGATCGAAATCTACGAAAACGCCGAGGACATGTTGGCGTAACGTACCGAATGCACAGGGCGCGCGCGTTTGGCTCCGAAGCACGTTCGGCGTGGGAGCGATGGCGGCCGTCTTGTCAAAGAGCATCCCCCAGCAGGGGATAGAGCGGCGAAGCCTCGTAACAGATGAATAGATGCGGCCTTCACCGCTCTACCGCGTGCGACGGGGGTGGGCCCCCTTTTCAGACCGTTGGCATACCATCCCTGCCGCGCATCGTTACGGCAGTTGGATCATCATTTCTCATGACCGGCAGCGGCCCCCATGACCACTGAAGGGGCATGGCGTACCTAGCACGCTCCCCTCCGCTCCCAAACTCCCAGCTCGAGCCTGGGCCCTGGTCGTGTGCGGCGGGATCGGGGAAGTATGTGGGAGGTTTTGGGTACGGGGATAAGATTCTTGGAATAGAGCGTTAAGCCCCTCCCCCGGGTGGGGAGGGGTTGGGGTGGGGGGAGTGCGTCACGCGTTGCCGTCTTGGGTCCGCGCTCAAATCAGCACTGCGGTAAGCGTTGTGCCCGCATTCTGATTGTCGCGGTGGAGGTACCTTGGATCCCGGCATTGAATGCCGGGATGACATCAAAAGGGGTGCGAGAAAAGGGGTGCGAGAACGCCATGTTTGTCGCAGCGGTGGCGGAAAACACAACTGTCATCCCGGGGCTTGACCCCGGGATCCAGGGTTCAACGGGCCCAGGATTCAACGGAACAAGGTACGCACCATCATCGCCCAAACCATGCGGATGATTTTGTTGGCGAGAGCAATTGCAGCGACCTTGATGGGGCGCCGGGCCATCAGCTCCGCGAGCCATGGTCGGTGTGTGTATCCTAATTGTTTGACGCGCTTGATGACCGACAGCGCACCTATCATGAGCATAGAGCGCAAGTATCGGTCACCGGCCTTGGTAACACCACCGAGCTTGTCTTTCCCGCCAGACGAATTCTGTTTGGGAACAAGCCCGATCCAGGCCGCCATCTGCCGCCCAGACCGGAACGCTTTGGGATCAGCAATGCTGGCAACAAGGGCTGTTGCGACGCGCGGTCCAACACCCGGGATCGCTTCCAGTCGGCGACTGAGCTCATTGGTCCTGTGAGCCGCCATGATCTTGGCATCAAGAACACGGACCTGGTGTTTGATACTTTCAAGTTGCTCTCCAAGGCCGAATAAGCAATCGCGCGCGACGTCAGGAATGCGTGCGTCAGTCTTATCAGTAATCACTTTGAGTAAGGCCTCGACGCCGTTGCGGCCGACACCGGCTACGATACCGAACTCGGCAAGATGACAGCGCAAGGCATTAATGGTTGCTGTTCTTTGCCGGATGAGCAGGTGTCGCGTACGATGGAGCATCAACAAGGCTTGTTGTTCACACGACTTTGTCGCCACAAAGCGCATGTTAGGGCGGGTCACCGCTTCACAGATGGCTTCCGCATCGGTTGCATCGTTCTTCTGGCTCTTCACGTACGGCTTGACATAGCGCGGTGGAATGAGGCGAACCGCATGCCCCAGCCGGGACAGTTCACGGGACCAGTGATGCGCCGCCGAACAGGCTTCCAGACCAATCAAGCAAGGATGAAGTTTACTGAAAAAAGATAGAACCTGGCGCCGTTTCAACTGCTTGCGCAAGATGACGTTGCCCGCGGCATCAACGCCATGAACCTGAAAAACAGACTTGGCCGTATCCAGCCCAATTGTTGTAACCTCTTTCATGGACGGATCCTCTTTCGATGGTGACTTCAACAGCAACCATCTTGGCACTCAATGATGCCGGTGGAGGAGCCGTCCACAGCATCAAATGCGGACATCGGTGGCAACCGAGATCATAGACGACGACCCTCAACCGGTCCAAGCATCACATCAATCGCAGAGCCCTACCGTTCCAACCCGTGTACCCACGCCCAGGTGCGCGCCGCGCGCTGCAGCACGTGGTGGCGATCATCGGCGAGCAAGAATCCAGAGCGGACAAGATCTTGAACTTCCCGGCGCACTTGGTTCAGGTAGGCTTGGCGGCTCGCGTACAGCGTCTCGATGGCCGGGCGAGGATCGCCGCGGGCTTGCCGTTCGGCTTCGGTGCGCGGCAGTGGAATAACCGTTCCAACAAAGTCGGCGAGTTCGCCGGGGCTGCCGGCATAGCCCGTGCGCAGGCTCCAGGGCGTGTAGGTCGCAAGCGGCACCCGGAGTTCTACGTTTCGCACGCCGCCCTGTTCGTTCCCGAGGCGATCGACCTGCGCGACGCGTGACGGAAAAGAGGTCCCCAGGCGCGGCGGTTGGACGTCGATGATGCCTTGAGACCAGCGCGGCCCGTAATCGGCCCGATAGGCGACGTGGATGGTTTGCGGGAATGTGACGCCCGGCACGGCAGGGAAGGCAACGTTCATGGGTCTTACCAACGTGCCGCCGGTCCTGGTCGGATACGCGCTGGACGGAGGAGCCGTGCCGGTTTCAACCCACGCCACGAGCCGGACGAGAAGCGCACGGTAGTTGCTGCTGAAGTCCAGCGGGTTGCCGCGATACACCGGCGCATACACCAATCGGTCGTCTGCTTTCGGAAACGCACCGACAAAATGCTGCGCGCTCGCTAGATGGTAGATGCGTTCATGTGGAGGGGGCGCAACGTCGGCCATGCCATCTGGGGTGGTGTGAATGAGCGATGCAGCGCGGCCCCAGTACTCATAGCCGGTGTTGATGTAGAAGGTTTTCGGCGCGTGTTTGGCGTTTGCCAAATGGGCGAGCAGGCCGTCGCTGCGCCCTTGCAAGGGGTCGAACTGTGTCGCACTGCTGAAGGGAAACAAGTCTGTCGGATAGAAGAAGGCCGAGTAGCGATGCCCGTCGCGGGATGGTTGGGCGAAACGGTGGTTGAAGCTGCCGCGCCCCGCGCCGGCAGTGATGATCATCAGTCCATCGTAGGCCGCGCGGCCTTGCTCGTCGGTGTTGAACCCCTGGTAGAGGAACTGTCTCAGGAACCGGCCCGTCTGGGAAACGCCGGCCGCGAGCCCGAGTTTGGCCGGGAAGATGCTGGTCTTGTCATGCTTCGCATAGCTGATCACGTCCCGAATGGCCGCGAGGCCGAGTCCAACCACCGCTGGATCTTGCGCGCGATAGACGAGTTCGTAGATCTTGCCCGCCTCAAATCCGCCGTCGAGTACGATGTGGGTCGCGCCGGAAACACGGCGGCCATTCCTGAGCCTCGCGAAGTGCCAACGCTTGCGGGGGATGACCTGACGAGGTGCTTCACGCCCGTCTCGCACAGTCAAAGTGTTCGCGGTGTCCTCGGGATCGGCAACGGGATAGGCACGATGACCGCGATGCGCCAGCGCCAGCGATGTCACCGGGGCGTCCACGGTCCAGTCGCTGCGGACAAGTCCCGTGATTGGGGAGCCGTCCTCATGGCGAGCACGGGGGACGTGTAGACGCAGCACGCCGGGAAAGTCGGGCACGTCGAACTGCCAGCCGATCCAGATCACCGTTAGTCCGAGGCGCAAGAGCAGAGCATCTCCGAAGGCGTCAGGGTCGTCAGGATCAAGGCTGGTTGTTGTGGCGCGGTTGAAGTACTGCGGTGAGAACTTTCCGCCCCGGTTGCTGACCTCAACGAGGGCGATTCCACGGGCGCTTTCCGGCGCCATTGGCCGAAGCGCGATAAAGGTCGTCCAAGCCTCGACCCGGCCAGCCGCGTTGCGCGGCGCCAGATGCAAGTCCACGATCCGGGCGTTCATTGGGTTTGCGGGATCAAATGAGAAATAGATCTGGCCGCGGACGACTTCGTAGGGTCCGTATGCGCCGAACGCTTGACCACCAAGCACCGGCTGTCGGCTATCGACGTCGACGCGAATGACCTCGCTCTGAGCCGATAGGGTCCCGGACAGCACCCCCAACAGCAGGATACACAAACGTTTCAGCATCGGGCGTCATGATGGTGGAGGATGCAAGACCCGTCTAGCCGGAATTGGTGCCCAGCAGCCCGCTCAAGACGCGCGACCAAGGGACAGAACGGCGAAGCCTCGTAACTGATGGAATAGATGCGGCGTTCGCCGCTCCAGCTCCTATCACTCACGGTTGTTCCTCGCTTGCGCTCGGGCCTGGGCCCTGGTCGTATGCAGCGGGATCGGGGGTGTATGCGGGAGGACTGGGGAAGGGGGGATCAGATTTTCGAGGGTTCTCCGTACCAGTGAGGGCGCCAATTGTAATGACTCGCCTTCGCGGCACAGGCTATGGTTCCCCGAGCCAGGTCCGTGTCGTTTCGTTTAGATATTGAGGGGCAAACATGGGCGAGCATTTGCGTAATCGGTTTCGGTCCAAGGCGCCCAAGCGCATGCTGGCGCTCGATGGCGGAGGCGTCCGCGGCATCGTCTCAATCGCCTTCCTCGAAGAGATCGAGCGCACACTCCAGAAGAAGCTTGGACGCGACGACAACTTCGTGCTGGCCGACTATTTCGACATGATCGGCGGCACGTCGGTCGGCTCTATGCTGGCCACACTTTTGGCACTCGGCTGGCGCGTCTCGGAGATACGTAAGCGGTTTGAAAAGTGGGCGCCGCGCATTTTTGTGCCGAGCGCATGGGGCTGGTTGTCGCCGCGCTTCGATGCAAGGCGTTTGCGCGGGTTCGTTCAAAGCGAGGTGTTCGACTGGCCGTTGAAATCCGAACGATTGAAGACAGGGCTGTGCGTTGTCGCCAAGCGCCTCGACACGGGCAGCGTGTGGGTGCTCAACAACAATCCCGATGGACCGTTCTTCGCGGGGCACCCGGCAGAAGGCAACACTCCTGCGCGCATTGGCAACGGCGACTATAAGCTCGTCGATATCATCCGCGCGAGCACGGCAGCGCCGTCCTACTTTTCACCCACGAAGATTCGCATTTTCGCGGGTCCGGAGGCCGGCCTCTTTGTTGACGGTGGCGTCTCTCCGCACAATAACCCCGCGCTACAGATGCTAATGCTTGCGGGCGTTAAAGGTTACAATCTGAACTGGCCTCTTGGCGCAGACAATCTGCTGCTCATTTCGGTTGGCACAGGCTCGTTCGCACATACGGTCGATCAAAGTGGATCATCGGCCTACGATGCGGTCGAAGCGCTGAAGGGGCTCGTGACCGATGGACAGGATCTCGCGCTAAAAGTGCTGCAATGGATGTCAGAGCCGCGCATGAGCTGGCAGATCGACAGCGCGGTCCAAGGACTGGAAGCCGATTGCCTTGGCCGCGAGCAAGGCTTGGCGCGACCACTACTCGCTTTCCAACGTTACGACATCCGCCTTGAACGCGACTGGCTTTCCGATACGCTCGGGGTCACAATCGACGACAATGAACTCGCCCGCTTGCAAGATTTCACCAACGCGCGCGCCTTGAGCAAGCTCTACGACATCGCAAGCCGCACCGCACGAGACCAGGTCTCGATCGCTGATTTTCCGGATCAATTTGGTGGCGGGGTTGGTTAAGTAGAGAGCCAGACAAACTCGGCCAGTCGTTTGAGGCTCTGGGCGAAGTGTTAGGCCCAGATGAACCATGGATTCCGGGGGCAAGCCCCGGGATGACAGGCAAAAATGTCATTCCGGCGCACCTCGACCATGTCTTCCCGAAGTGTTCCTCCTCTGTCATCCCGGCATTCAAAGCCGGGATCCAAGGTACCTCGGTCTCGACAATCAGAAACCGGGCACGACATCGTCGATCGCTCAGAGCTTCCAAAAATGCAATTGGCGGTTACGCACGCCGCCCTCAATTCCTCCCGCGGCCCCCTTCGCCGACAATGACGAACGGAGCCCACAATGCCGGGTGCTGAGCCGGCACCCATTTCTTGGGGCGCGTCGGGTCGGTCATGGCCGCAAGCATGGCACGCTGCAAAGCCTCTGCCCGCCCGAGCCTTGGATCGGCTTTGAGCGCAACAAACGTGCCCGTCGTGATTTTCACGGCCGCGTGGCTGTCCACATACCAATGAGAGACCAGAAGGGCGCGCGTGCCGGCGTAGAAAAAGGCGCGTGCAAGGCCTGAAAGCGCTTCCACGTTGCCCTTCTCGCCAGCCGCCGCCGTGTTGCAGGCCGAGAGCACGACCCAATTGGCATCGAGGCGCAATTCGGCGACTTCGGATGCCGTGAGCAAGCCATCGTCAGCCACGTTGGCTGTTTCAGGTGGCGTAAAGACAAGCGCGGGCTCGGCAAGCGTGCGCGCCACGCGTTCCGTTTCGCCGGCAAGGAACCCGTGGGTCGCGAAATGGACAATCCGATAGGAGGCCAGCTTGCCGCCGCCGCTCAAGCGCTTGATTTCCGTTTCAGTCGCCTTATCAGCAAGATGCACGTCGCTTGAGGGTGCGCCGACAGTGCGCGCAACTTTGCAAAGCTCAACCGCGGTTTCCGGCAGTGGCGGCTGCAGGCGCAGCGCGGCAACGTTGCCGAGCCCGCGTACGAACACGTCCGACATATCATCGACCGTCTCGTCTGCATCATCGCCAAGTCCGCGGTTGGCGGCCGCTAGGATTGTTGCGGTCTGTTGGCAATTGCCGAGCAGGGAGGCGCGCTGGTCTTCGCCCTTGCGCCCAAGCAGCACCGGATTGCCAAAACCAATGAACGCGCGCGAGGCTTGCGTAGGCTCCGCGACTCGGCGCAGTGCTTCAAGCGAGGAGACCGAGGGAAGTACGGTAATCGCATGGTCGCGCACGAGCCAGTGGGCCTTGCCGTAGTCGGCAGCGTCCGTGGGAACAGCAGTGTCCGGCCGCTTCGTAACAAGCACTTGAGGTGGAAGCTCGGCCAAGGGTCCCGTCGGGACAACCAGGAGATGCTTGCCGCGAATGAGGTCTTCGGCTTTGCCGAAGAGAGCTTGATAGAGCTTGTGGGCGCGATCGAGATCGAATGGGAGTGGTTTACCACGCTCGGGCTTGGCGAGTCCCCGGAGAAGCTTCGAGCAGCGCTTGCCGCGCTTGCCCTTCCAGGCTGTACGGTCAAGTCCACAACGCAACGCGGCAACGTCGCGGGTCAGCGCCTTGCGGTCAAGGCTTGCGCGCAGCCACAAGATGTCCGTTTTGGTAATGAACCACGTGAGTGCCGCGTCGGCGTCAAAAAAGAGGAGGGCTTCACCGTCTTCGAGAAAGCCTTGCACCTGATCGATAGAGAGTGGCGCGGGGTTGGCAAGTGCGCCGAAGTCCCCATGACCCTGTTCAAGTTCTGCTTCAACGTTTTCGAGATCGGCCGCAATCTCGCGCACCTGCTTTTGAAGCGAAGACCGAAGCTCCGCCTCGCGAGGATCGCTCTTGGCAATCGCATCGGTTAGCCGCTGCTCCGTTGAGCCTAAGAGGTTCGCCAGATCCTGACGCTCGCGCAACAGACGGGCCAGAGAGTCGTCACCAGAACTGCGCCGGGCCGCCATCTGAGCCAGCGCCAAATTGGCTTCCGTTAAGTAACGGTATTGCGCAACGGGAAACGCCTCGCGCGCCAACTGATGCGTTTGCGATTCCGTAGGAGACCCGCGACTGACTTTGTAAAGCGTATCCAGATAGTCATCGAGAAACGGCGCGTAGCGGCGAAGAATGAGGCCCCTGCGGCGGGCGGGAAGGCGTGCCAGCTGCCGTCCCCGGCTCCGGTAGGCCGTAAAGCCCTCGCGAAACGCATCAAGAGCCCGCTCCAAATCGCCCGCGTCACGCGCACGCGCGGCGCGCAGTTTCGAGACGTCGAGAAGGCTTGCGCCGTCTCCGATGTGGGCGCTGACGCGCCGGTTGTCTTCAAGGTACCGTTCGGCGAACGCATAGAGATCGTCACGACGCTTGCGGTCTGTTTCGATCAGCGCCACATCGATATAGATTCGCGCAAGCCGGCCTTTGATTTGTGCGACCTTGAGCTGGTTGAGCTTGAGCGCCTGGTAGGCTTTCTCGTACCAGTCCCGGGCGTCGCTCAGGCGTCCAAGACCGGCCAGCGCATCGCCCAAGTACATTTGAGCTTCGCCGTTGCCTTTCTCGGCGAGCGGCTCTAGGTCCACGATCGCATCTTCGTAGGACCCGTCCGCGATATGGATCTGACCGCGCTGGAAGCGGGCCCGCGATACACTTTCGTTTGTCGCAATCATGCGGTCGAGGATAAGAAGCGCGGCCTCGTTATCGCCCCGGCCAAAGAGAATACGCGCTCTCAGCGCGCGCCCCGCCGGGTCATCGGGAATTTCGTCAAATCGCACCCTTTCGATGGAAATGTCGTCCAGCCAGATGGTGCCGACGTTCTGGTGAATGACGCGGAAATCGATGAGGGCGTTAAAGCCGTTGCTGAAGTAGGCCGTAAATTCTCTCCAGTCGTAAGTGTTGGGCGGAAGCCCGAGCGGCGCAACTTCCCAGCCGGGGTCAACGGTAAACTTCACAGCCCCAGGCGACAGGTCATTGGCCTTGGCGGAGAGCTTGAGGCGAAACACCGAGTGCGGCTCCAAGCCGTCGATCCGTTGCGCCGTCGTCGTAAAGAGGTTGTGGCCGGCAGGTGTCTTATTGGCAATCCGCAGCGAAGCCTCGCCGGAGCGGCGCACATCGCGATCGAGCTTCATGCAGGCGTGGGTCGGCTCGCGCTGCGGATTTGAGCTGTTCCACCACGTCCCAAAGCGGGGATCCAACCGCTCATAGTGCCCCGTGCCCCAGGGAAGCGTAAAGCCGGCTTCGAAACCACTGTTGGCAAGGAGATTGGCCGTCCCAGGCGCACGCACGGCAGGCTCCTCCAAGGCCTTCCGCTTGTTGGCCCAGTAGCGTTGACGGTTGAGCTTCTTGAGGTCGCCGTTCGCGAGGTCGACACCACACATACCATTGACGATCTCGGCGACGAGCCGCGCGTTACCCTCACGTTTCGCCTCGTTGTAGGCACGCGTGTACAGCGTGGCGGCGTCCTCGATGTACCCGGCATTGAGGGTACGGTCAGCCTGCCGCAGTGTGGCCAGTGCGTCTGCCCAAACGGGGTTAGCAAACCCGGACGATAAGAAAACAATCAACAGGAAACGCAAACGCGAGACATGCATCGCGGCACCCCGAACTCATTCGCGACGAGCCGCAAGTGTCGTACGATTGAACTTGGTTGTCCATCGGCGAGAAACAGTATGGATCTTATTCCCGCTAAGGTGCAGCGGCGGTGGGAGTTCCGTCATCGGTCCGCTTGGTCGTCTTCTTGATCGCCATTTGCGTCGATATCCAGGTCATTTTCGGTTTCCTCATCTTCGAGGGAGAGGCGACCGGATTCGATGACAACAGTATCCAACAAGTCCACTTCAATGCCATCATCGCCGTCATCAACCCCGTTTCTGAATTTGATCGAGCAAGATTTCTTGCATTCTAGTTTGCGGGTCTGTTCGGGATCAATCACAAATTCGCGCGCCGACGAATCCTCAGAAATTGCCATCTCGTAAGGCGTCTTATCGAGATTGGTAAGGGTCTGCCCGTAGGCTCGTTCCGTGCTTGGAGAGAAGATGCCCAGCCCGAGGAGCAAAGTTGCAGACATCATCAGCGCTTTGAGCTGGCAGAGCGCGTACCCACGTCCCATCAGTTTCATTTCCAGGGCTCCTGTCTCAGTCGGAACGTGTCATGGCACGGTTCAGTCCCGCCAACATAGGGCAAGCAATTTCAAAGGGACTGCCAACTTTTGTCAACTTCTGGGCGAAACCATTCGTCGATGTGACCGCGTAAGCGTGCCACATCTCTTTTGAGAGCTGACCGATGACCAGGCGTCTTATCTCCGATCAAAATGGGTCGCCAATCGAGAAACGGCAAATGACTATAGCAATATGATTGATTATAGTTCATCGCGAAACACGACAAGGCATGGAGGCAAACGTTGCAAAATAATAGACGTAGCAATATGGCCCGATCGGCCTCCCGCTTCCCATGTTTCAAGCATCCCTGGCTTTCCGCCGTGGCGGCCATCATCGGAATGTCAGTAAGCCAGGCCACCGGGCCAGCCCATGCACAGTCGCTTAGCGAACTCGGATACGTCGAAAAACTCTGGCTCGAGAGCTACGAAACGGCTTTACCGGCAAAGATCGATACAGGAGCCAAGACGTCCTCCATCAATGCACCAGACTTCGAGGTTTTCAAAAAGAACGGCAAGAAGTGGGTCCGTTTCACGCTCGAGACAAAGAGCGGCAAAAAGCGTGCGATCAAGAAACCTGTGGCGCGCTTTGTGCGCATCCGGCGCGCAGGCGTGGAGGCAAAAGAGCGGCCGATCATAAAGCTCAAGACCTGTCTCGGAGGAAAAACCCAAGTCGCAGAATTCTCGCTCGCAGACCGCTCTGAAATGAACTACCAAGCCATCGTTGGACGGGCGTTGTTGCGAAACCGTTTTCTGGTCAATCCGGCGGAGGCCTTCCTGGCGTCCGGGAGATGCGAGGACAAGAAGGGGCGGTAATGCGCAATCTCCACGTATATGTCCTTGCCGCGATTCTGACCTTGGCCGGATTCAGCCTTTTTCTCTACAAGGTGCTTGTAACCGGTCTGCCGGTATTTCCCGGCCGCCTCACGTCAGCGTGGGAAATCGAAAAGCGCGTCACGTTCGAAGCCAAGGGCGAACCCGTGAAGCTGGCCGTCGTGGTTCCGACAAGCAATGAGCATTTTGAGATTCTGGAGGAAGGGATTACGGCGCCAGGGTATGGCGTTTCGAGATCGAAGAAAGGCGGCAACCGGCTCGTGACGCTGGCCAAACGCGAGGCTGAGGGAAAAGAGAGTGTCTATCTGCGGTTTGTCATTAGCCTGCAGGAAAGCCCGGCAGAGAAGAAGCTGCCCACGCCAAAAACGCCTAGTCCCGACCTAAGTGAAGCGCAAATGAGCGCGGCACTTGAACTTCTGAAAGTCAGCCAGGAAAGGTCGTCCGATCTAGACACACTTGTTGCAACACTCCTCGCCTCTCTTTCAGACCGGGCGACAATCGACAAGATCATCGACCCGAACCTCAACAAAGGGAGCTCTCAGCGAAAAATCGATGCGGCGGTAAAGGTTTTGGCCGTAGAGAATATTCCCGCGCGTCGGGTCAGCGGTATCGATCTCGGCTCGGCTGGTCAGGGTGTGGGCTTCGTATACTGGCTTGAAGTCTTCCAGGACGGCAAGTGGCTGACGTTCTCACAGAACGGCGTGCTTGATGACATTCCTCCGACATACCTGCCTTGGTCAAGAGGCGACAGGCCGAACATGTCACTGTCCGGCGGGGGCAATGCAAAGACGAAAATCGACACGATTCGCCTCGAACAGCATGAGCTAGTGATGGCACTGGAGAAAGGGGCAGCAAGTCAGGACCCTTTGGTTAAGTTCTCTCTTTTCGGTTTGCCGCTTGAGACACAAAAAGTCTACCGGATCCTGATGGTCGTGCCGCTCGGCATCTTCCTGCTCGTTGTCATGCGCAACATAGTTGGCGCTAAGAGCTTGGGCACCTTCATGCCGGTGTTGATCGCACTCGCATTCCGTGAGACGCAATTGTTGTGGGGCATAATTCTGTTTAGCACAGTGGTTGCAACGGGATTGTTGTTTCGAGCATACCTCGAGCAACTGAAGCTGCTACTGGTGCCACGCCTCGCGTCCGTCTTAATTTTTGTCGTGCTCCTTATGGCCCTCCTGAGCGTAATTACGCATGCCCTAGGGTTCCAGCGCGGGTTGTCCGTGGCACTCTTTCCCATGGTCATCATGTCAATGACTATCGAGCGTGTTTCCGTCATTTGGGATGAGCGCGGCGCGCGAGAAGCGATCATTCAGGCAGCCGGAAGTCTCGCAATGGCAACGATTTGTTACCTTGTCATGACGATGCCCATTGTCGAACACCTGCTGTTTACCTTCCCTGAACTGCTGCTCATCCTGCTGGCGCTCACGCTTCTGATCGGCCGTTACACGGGCTACCGGCTGCTCGAATTGCACCGGTTCCGCGAACTCGCGATGGAGAAGCCGTGATGCTGTTTGCGCCACCGGAGAAATTGCGCGCCAAAGGAATTGTGGGTCTCAATGAGCGCAACGGCGATATTGTTCTGCCCAACAATCCACGCCGCCTCTATCCCTTGGTCGACGACAAGATAACGACCAAAAGACTCGCGCAAGAAGCCGGAATCGCCGTACCTGATCTAATTGGCATCATTGAATACTCAGTCCAGGTCCGGCAATTCAGAAAAATTGTTGGCGACAATGAGCAGTTTGTCGTCAAGCCGGCCAACGGCGCCGGAGGTGATGGGATCTTGGTCATCAAGGGCAAGAGCGGCGAGTTCTACCGGACAAGCGGCGGCCAATTATTGAACGAGTTCGATATCAGATTCCATATTCAAAACGCACTCGGGGGTGTCTTCAGTCTGGGCGGACAGCCCGATCACGTGCTGATCGAATACTGCGTGCAATTCGATCCGGCATTCAACGCTGTGACACATCAAGGCGTGCCTGATATCCGCGTCATAATCTTCAAAGGCGTGCCGGCAATGGCAATGGTGAGATTGCCAACACAGATGTCGGGCGGACGTGCAAATCTCCATCAAGGCGCACTTGGCGCTGGCATAGATATGGGCACGGGCCGGACCCTAAGCGCCGTCATCCGCAACACGATCATCTTGGAGCATCCGGACACCCGTGCAAGCGTTATTGGTCTGCAGATTCCGCACTGGCAGCAGGTGCTCGAAATCTCGGCCAAGACATACGATTTGACGGAACTTGGCTATCAAGGCGTCGATATCGTACTTGATCGCGACCACGGTCCGCTCGTCCTCGAGCTCAACGCACGGCCCGGCCTCAACATTCAAATTGCCAACCAGGCTGGCCTGCGCCCGCGCCTTGAAGCGATCAAATCTTGGCTGGCGGAGAACCCCACGCCCGATGTGCCAAGCCGCGTAGAATTTGCCAAACGCGCTTTCGCAATCCAGTGAGTCAGGACGCGCAGGCGATCGTATCGTCGAACGACCTCCGCCAACCGCGCGCGTGTGCACAAGCGGGCAACAGGGTCGTGATTCCGGTCCATTTCGGTTGCAGTATAGGGCCACGAATAGGAGCGTTCCTGTCCGTTGCCGTTGGACGTCAACGGCACATCCCTAGTGTTTCTTAGTCTGCACATTGAGATCAACGATGCGACTCTTGGTTACCGGTTGGCATGGCCAAATCGCCCAAGCCCTGATCGAGGTCGCGCCAGGGCGCGCCGACATCGAGGCCTGCGCCGTGGGGCGGCCGGCCCTCGACATTTGTGAAGTGAAAACCATCGAGAGAGCCCTCGGCGACATCAAACCGGATGTCGTCATCAACACCGCAGCCTACACCGATGTCGATAAGGCAGAGCAGGAGCCCGAGCGCGCCATAGCCCTCAACTGCGAGGGGGCAAAGCTTCTGGCGACGGCCGCCGCCGGGCGCGGCATACCGATCCTGCATCTCTCGACCGACTATGTGTACGGCGGAAGCGCGAGCGCCCCCCATGTCGAGACCGGCCCGACCAATCCGGCAACTGTCTACGGTCAAACAAAGCTCAAAGGCGAAGCCGCGGTTCAGGCGGCCAATCCGAAGCACATTATTCTGCGCACGGCCTGGGTCTTTAGTCCGTTCGGGCGCAACTTCGTCAAAACCATCTTACAACAAGCACACGACGGCGCGGCCCTGCGCGTGGTTGCCGATCAGTTCGGCAGCCCAACCTATGCGCCGCACTTGGTGGATGTCATTCTTGCGATCGCGGCCCGAATAGCCCGGAAGGACGCTACTGCAGAGATCCCTTGGGGCATCTACCACGCCGCGGGAAGCGGCCGCGCGAGCTGGTATGATGTCGCGCGCCAGGCGCTACTTTGTACAAACGACGTCAAACATCTTGCCGACACGATCGAGCCGATTAGCGCGGCTCAATATCCAACCACAACGCTGCGCCCGGCGCATTCCGAGCTCAATTGCGCCAAGCTGGAAAAAGCGTTCGGCCTCAAACTGCCAGCTTGGCAGGATGGGGTTGCCCTGTGTGTGGCGCGGCTCTCCAAAGAGCCGCAACAGGCCTAAGACGATGTGCCAACAATGAGACCCAAGCGCGTCAATTTTACGCGCCGGACGGGGTCTGTCATGGCCCCCGTGAGCCCCCGATAAGCGCCCGTCTCGCTGGTCGAACGCTCCCCCATTCTGTCCCTGATGCCACAGCTTTATAACAATCTGAAATAAAAGACGTTTTTATGGGTGATCGGGGTGTTGGAAACGCATGCTTTTGCTGCGCGTTTCTCCGCAGTCGTGGTATAACAAACCGACGAGAAAAAGCGGCATAAACCCAGGACACAGAATGAGCGCGGAGCCGGCCAAAAAATTGCCCGCCGCCACCGATTACGGCGCGGATAGCATCAAGATGTTGAAGGGCCTTGAGGCCGTCAGAAAACGCCCCGGCATGTACATCGGCGACACCGACGATGGGTCGGGTTTGCACCACATGATCTACGAAGTGGTCGATAACGCTATCGATGAAGTGCTCGCTGGTCATGCAAGCCAATGCGAGGTGACGCTCAACAACGACGGCTCCTGCACAGTGAGCGACGACGGCCGCGGTATCCCCACTGGCATCAAAGAGGACGATGACCACAAGCCCAAGCGTTCGGCGACCGAGATTGTCTTCACCGAACTGCACGCAGGCGGAAAGTTCGATCAGAATTCGTACAAGGTCTCGGGCGGCCTGCACGGTGTCGGCGTGTCGGTGGTGAACGCGCTGTCCACCTGGCTCCGGGCCCGGGTTTGGCGTGACGGCAAGGAGCACGTCATTGAGTTCCGGGACGGCGTGACAGCGGAGCCGTTGAAAGTCGTCGGCGATGCCAAAGGCAGGAGCGGTACAGAAGTGTCGTTTCTACCTTCAACCAATACGTTCACCATGGTCGAGTTCGATTATGCCACGCTGGAGCACCGCCTGCGCGAGCTGGCCTTCCTGAATTCCGGCGCAAAGATCGTCCTGACGGATGCCAGGCATGCCGACATCAAGCGCGAAGAGTTCCTTTACGAGGGCGGCACATCAGCCTTCGTGCGCTACCTCGATCGCTCCAAGCAGGCGCTTATTCCCGAACCCATCATGATCCGCGCCGACAAGGATCGTGTTGGCGTCGAGATCGCGCTCTGGTGGAACGACAGCTATCACGAGAACGTGCTGTGCTTCACCAACAACATCCCCCAACGCGACGGCGGCACACACCTCGCAGGCTTTCGCGCCGCATTGACGCGCGTGATCAACAAGTATGCCTCCGAAAGTGGTCTCGCAAAGAAGGAGAAGGTTGACCTTTCCGGCGAAGACGCCCGCGAAGGCTTGACCTGCGTCCTGTCCGTGAAAGTGCCAGACCCCAAGTTCTCCTCTCAGACCAAGGACAAGCTGGTCTCGTCCGAGGTGAAGCCGATCGTGGAAAGCATCGCTGGTGATCTCCTCGCCCAATGGTTTGAGGAGCATCCCAAGGAAGCCAAATCCATCGTCGGCAAAATCGTCGAGGCGGCCCTTGCGCGCGAAGCCGCCCGCAAAGCCCGCGAACTGACGCGGCGTAAAGGTGCGCTTGATGGCCTAAGGCTGCCCGGCGGTCTCGCCGAGTGCCAGGATCGTGATGCCTCCAACACCGAGCTGTTCATTGTCGAGGGCGACTCGGCCGGCGGATCGGCAAAGCAGGGCCGCAAGCGTGAGTATCAGGCCGTGCTGCCTCTCCGCGGTAAGATCCTGAACGTCGAGCGCGCGCGCATTGACAAGATGCTCTCCTCCGAGCAGGTGACGAACGTCATCGGCGCCCTGGGCACAGGCATTGGCGATGACTTCAACCTTGAGAAGCTCCGCTATCACAAGATCATTATCATGACCGACGCCGACGTCGACGGCGCTCACATTCGCACGCTGCTGTTGACATTCTTCTATCGGCAGATGCCCGAGCTTGTGGAGAACGGCCACGTCTACATCGCCCAGCCGCCGCTCTATAAAGTCCAGCGCGGCAAATCCAGCACCTATCTCAAAGACCAGCGTGCACTCGAGGACTTTCTGATCGACTCAGGTCTTGAAGAAACCGTGCTTGTGACGGGCGCTGGCGAGGAGCGTGGCGGGCGCGACTTGCGCGACGTCGTGCTGAAAGCCCGCGCGGTGGTCTCCGCCATCGACCAGCTGCATTCGCGTTACAATAGCGGCATCGTCGAGCAGGCTGTCATCGCGGGCGCCTTCGATCCCGCGTCCGTGCAGTCACAGGATGCGGCAGACAGGGTCGCGGACGCGATCGCGGCGCGCCTCGATCTCATGGCGGAG
Source organism: Hyphomicrobium sp. (assembly GCA_965222835.1). Classification (GTDB taxonomy): domain Bacteria; phylum Pseudomonadota; class Alphaproteobacteria; order Rhizobiales; family Hyphomicrobiaceae; genus CBDCUQ01. The sequence continues at coordinate 925,629 of CBDCUQ010000003.1, read as the reverse complement.
GAGACCGAGACGGGCTGGCAAGGCTCATACGGCAACGATGGCTTCCTCTTGAAGCGCGAGGTCCGAGGGGTGACGGAAGCTCATGCGCTCGATCAGGCGCTACTGGCCTCTCTCGATGCCAAACGCCTCAACGAAAGACGCGAGTACCTGCAGGACGTCTTCGGCGCCCCGGCGAAGCTGAGACGCAAGTCTGAAACCATACCTCTTTTCGGGCCGCGCGGTCTTCTGGATGCGGTCTACGAAGCCGGCCGCAAAGGCCTCGCTTTGCAACGCTACAAGGGTCTCGGCGAAATGAATCCCGACCAGCTATGGGAGACGACGCTCGACCGCGACGCACGTACGCTGCTGCAAGTAAAGATTGGCGACTCCGCAGACGCCGACGAGATCTTTTCCAAGCTGATGGGCGATATCGTCGAGCCGCGCCGCGAGTTCATCCAAGAGAACGCGCTCTCCGTCGCCAACCTGGATGTGTGACGGTAGGGGATGCGGGAGCGATCGATGTCTGCCGGCACGCGGCCTGATGTGCTAGGGGGTCGCGGTCATGGAATTTGCAACCGCCCTTCCCATTGATGCGAAGCTCACAGATATACGCGAATCCTTAACGACGGCGGTGTCCGCCGTTCTGGTCGCACCCCCTGGTGCCGGCAAGACCACGCGTGTGCCACTCGCGCTTTTGGAGGACGCGTGGCTCACAAAGCGCAAGATCATGGTGCTCGAACCACGACGCCTGGCAGCGCGCGGGGCCGCCGCACGCATGGCCGAGACGCTTGGCGAGCGTGTCGGCCAGACTGTTGGGCTGCGCGCCAGGTTGTCTTCGAAGGTCGGCCCCAAGACCCGCATCGAGGTCGTTACCGAAGGCGTCTTCACCCGCATGATCCTCGACGACCCCACACTCGACGGGATCGGCGCGGTGCTCCTCGACGAATTTCACGAGCGCTCACTCGACGCGGATCTTGGCCTTGCCCTGACCCTGGAAGCGCAACGCGGACTGCGGGAGGATCTCCGCATCCTCGTCATGTCGGCAACACTGGATGGCGCGCGGGTGGCATCGCTGTTAGGCCCCGGAACGCCCGTCATAGAAAGCCGGGGGCGCACTTTTCCGGTCGAAACCAAATATCTCGGGCGGTCGCAGACGGCGCGCGTCGAGGATCAAATGACGAATGCGATTCTGAAGGCGTCGCGTGCGGAAAAAGGATCAATCCTCGCGTTTCTACCGGGACACGGAGAAATCCGCCGTGTCGAGGCCCGGTTACGGGAACGCGTGTCTGATCCATCGGTGATCATCGCGCCCTTGTTCGGTGCCATGGACATGGCGGCCCAGAACCGCGCTGTTGCCCCGGCCCCGCAAAGCACCCGCAAGATCGTGCTGGCGACAGCCATTGCCGAGACCTCTTTGACGATTGATGGCGTGCGCGTCGTGATCGACAGCGGCCTCGCGCGCGTGCCGCATTTTGAGCCCGATGTGGGTGTCACGCGGCTCGAAACCGTGCGCGTATCGCGCGCCTCGGCCGATCAACGGCGAGGTCGCGCGGGCCGCACCGAGCCCGGTGTGTGCTACCGGCTTTGGGACGAGCCGCAAACAACAAGCCTCCAGCCGTTCGCCGAACCCGAAATCCGCTCGGCTGATCTCTCCGCGCTGGTGCTCGACTGCGCCGACTGGGGCCTTACCGATCCCTTGGCGTTGTCGTGGCTCGATCCGCCATCGTACGCAGCACTTGAGGCGGCGCGGACCGATCTAGTTGCGCTCCGCGCTTTGGACAGCGACGGGCGCATCACGTCACTGGGAAAGCGCATGCGGGCGCTGCCTCTGCCGCCGCGCCTCGCACGCATGGTGCTTGCAGCCGCCGAAAAGGGCGCGGCGAAGAGTGCGGCTCACCTCGCCGCCATCCTGGTTGAACGCGGCCTGGGCGGCAACGACACCGATCTGACGCACCGGTTGGACACATTCCGCCGTGACCGCGCACGCCGGGCTGACGATATGCGGCGTTTGGCTGAGGGCTGGGCAAAGTCTGCGGTCGCATCCTCCGCCACGCCGGGCGCAAACGTCTCACAGACCGAAGAGATGTCACCCGCTGCGCTGTTGGCCCTTGCCTTTCCGGAACGCATTGCAAAGGCGCGCGGAGCGCCGGGGCAATTCCTGCTTGCGAACGGACGTGGGGCCAACCTGGATCCTGCCGATCCGCTCGCCCGTCATCCGTTTCTGGTCGTCGCCGAACTGCAAGGCAAGGCCGCCGCAACGCGTATTCTTTTGGCCGCCCCGGCAGACGAGGAGGAAGTGCTGTCGTTCGCCGGCGACCGTGTATCCGAGGAAGACGAAATCACATTCGATAGCGAGGCGGGCGCCCTAAGAGCCCGCCGTGTGCGCCGCCTCGATGCGATCACGCTTTCAAGCGAGACGCGCCCGGTCACGTTGGGTCCACAAACGGCGGCAGCGCTTGCCAGCGCCGCAGCCGCGCGCGGGCTAGAGCACCTCCCCTGGAGTAAGGCGCAAAAGCAACTGCAAGACCGGATCGCCTTTTTGCGCGAGGCGGGCGAGGACGACTGGCCGGATCTTTCCGATACAGCACTTGCTGCTACGGTCCACGATTGGCTCGCTCCGTTTCTGTCTGCCAAGTCGCGTTTGTCAGAGATTACAACCGATGATCTTGGTCAGGCCCTCGACGCGCTCCTACCGTGGAGCCTGAAGCGCCGCCTTGATGAAGAAGCACCGGCGCACTTCGAGACGCCGACCGGCAACTGGCATGCCATCGATTATGACGGCGCGGGCGCGCCAGCGCTCCATGTTCGCGTGCAGGAGCTGTTCGGCCTTAAGGCACATCCGGCGATCGCGAACGGTAAGCTGCCACTCACATTGTACCTGTTGTCGCCGGCTGGGCGGCCGATTCAAATCACGCGTGATCTGCCTGGATTCTGGTCGGGATCATGGGCCGCGGTCAAAGCCGACATGAAAGGCCGTTATCCGAAACACGTTTGGCCAGATGATCCCGCCAGTGCCGCACCGACCGCACGTGCGAAGCCGAGGAGAACGTGACGAGAAGAAGAGGAGCACAGTCCCAAAGCCCCCCGTGCCCGGGCTGCCTTATTCAGCAGCACAGGAGGGACCCGCATCGCCCCCTTCGTGGATGGAGAGATCGGTGATCGTCGGTGCGCGGCCTGACAAGGGGTTGTCGGGATCCCAAGCAACACTGACGTTCTCAAACCGCCCGCCTTTAGCATCGTAAATGACAAGGCGGCCGGCGAGGCTTTCCCCCGCACCCGTAATCTCTTTGAGAACCTCTGTGGCTTGCAGCGTGCCGATCACGCCCGCCACCGCACCAAGGATGCCGACCTCCGCACAGTTGGCAACAGTTCCCGGCGGCGGCGCTTCCGGAAACAGACACCGGTAGGTCGGATAAGGCGTTCCGTCAGGGCCTTTCTCATGCGGCTTAAACGTCGTGACATAGCCGTCGAAAGGCCCAAGCGCCGCATAGACCAATGTTCTCTTCGCCAAGTAGCAGGCATCCGATACCAGATAGCGCGTTGGAAAATTGTCGGAGCCATCGGCCACGATGTCGTACTTCGAAATGATATCGATGGCGTTTGAAGCATCGATGCGCGTTTCATGCAGTTCAACCGCGACATGCGGATTGATATGCCGGACGCGATCCCGCGCACTCTCGACTTTGGACCGCCCGACACTTTCCGTATCGTGTACGACCTGCCGTTGCAGATTATCGAGCGAGACCACATCGTCATCGATGATACCGATTGTGCCCACGCCGGCCGCCGCAAGATAAAGGAGGACCGGCGAACCGAGACCACCGGCACCGACCACCAGCACCCGGGCGGCTTTGAGCTTTTGCTGCCCCTGGCCGCCAACTTCCTTCAACACCAAATGACGCTTGTAGCGTTGGATTTCTTCTGCAGTGAGCGTCGCCATAACAAACCCGATTGAGGACCAAGCTGGCGGGATCGTGCACGCGCACGCGCCCATTCAATCCGGCTGGACGGCGGTCCCAGTTTCGTCGTTCTTCAAGCCGTCCGCCTGCTATCCCTAGGCCGGCGGGTCGAGGAACAGCTCACCCGTAAAGTAACGCTCGGCGCAAGAGGGTGCAAAGGTGACGATGGTCTTACCTTCCATGTCGGGCCGCGCCGCCACGGTAAGCGCGGCGGCCATATTGGCACCCGTCGAAATGCCGCCCGGGATGCCGTCCGAGAGCGCCAGTTTGCGCGACGTTTCAAAGGCATCCTCATTCGAGACCGACAGGATTTCATCGATAAACGACGTATCGAGAACGTCCGGCACAAATCCGGCGCCGATCCCTTGGATCTTGTGCGGCCCGCGTGCGCCGCCGGCCAGAACCGGGCTGCCGGTTGGCTCAACGGCAAAGATCTTCAGATCTTTATTGCGCGGCTTGAGCACGCGTCCGCAGCCCGTCAGCGTGCCACCCGTGCCGACACCAATGACCAATGCATCGACCTTACCGCCCGTGTCGGCCCAGATCTCCTCGGCCGTCGTGCGTTCGTGCACGGCCGGATTAGCAGGGTTCTCGAATTGGCTCGGCTGAATGGCACCCGGTGTGGTGTCGAGAATTTCGTTGGCCTTGGCGATGGCGCCCGGCATGCCGCCGGCAGCCGGTGTCAGCACCAGCTCGGCACCCAAATGCGCAAGGATCTTCCGCCGCTCGACCGACATGCTCTCGGGCATCACTAGCTGCAGCCTGTAGCCGCGTGCCGCACACACGAAGGCTAGACCGATTCCCGTATTGCCCGACGTGGGCTCGACAAGAACCGATTTTCCGGGTGTGATTTTCCCTTCCGCTTCGAGGACGTCGATCATGGAAACGCCGATGCGATCCTTGACCGATGACAGCGGATTGAAGAATTCAAGCTTGATGAGCACGTCGGCTTTTACGCCGGCCTGCTTGGCCAAATTTGCAGCACGCACCAACGGCGTATGGCCGATGGTCTCGGTGATGTCATTGTAAACCCGGCCGCGGCCCCAGGATTTGGTTGCCTTGAGTGTCTTGATTTCGGGAACCTTGCTCATCGTACGACTAGCCCTTCAATCTGCGCCGAACAGCGAAAGAAAATAGCAATCGTCTTCTAGCAGCCGCGCTTCTAGAGGCCAACAGCAAAAATCCATTCTCGATTCGCCAGATTCTGCGGATCAAGTTTTACTTCTTGAGACGCGCACGGACCGTTTGCCACCACGCTTCTTCGCGGTGGCATCGGGTCGGCCTTTCAACGTCCGTACGCGGCTCGGCCGCTTGGGTTTCGCAGTCGCTGTGCCGGTCGAGCCGAATCCGCCAGAACCCCGACCGGTCGAGGAGACGTCTGTTGCGACCACCAAACGTGCACGTGTAACGGGTGCAATGACCATTTGTGCGATGCGTTCGCCGCGCGCGATGACGAACGCTCTTTCTCCGTGATTGATGAGTATGACCTGCACCTCGCCACGGTAGTCGCTGTCGATCGTGCCAGGACTATTAAGTACTGTTACGCCGTGCGTCGCGGCCAGGCCCGAGCGCGGCCTGACTTGGGCTTCCACGCCTTTAGGCAGCTCGACAATGAGGCCGGTGGGCACCAGCGCACGCCGTCCGGGCTTGAGCGCAAGCGGCTTCTTGGCAGGAACTGCCGCCACGAGATCGAGACCCGCGGCGCCCGTTGATTGATAAGCAGGCAGCGGCAAGCCCTTGGCATGGGGGAGCTGCTTGACACGCACAGCGACCGTCGCGCGCTTTCCTTGGGCCGCCATCAGACGGAGACCTGCGTCTGTCTGAGGTGCTGAGCCGCGCGCAGAACCAGCGCTTCGGCGACATCCAACTTTGGCATTTCATCCCAGCTTTCGACGTCCTTGGCCGTTACGAGATGCACGCGATTGGTATCGCCACCCATAATATTGGTCGAGGGCGAGACATCATTTGCAACAATCCAATCGGCACGTTTGGCCTTACGCTTCTTCTTCGCGAAGTCGACAACGTTCTTCGTCTCAGCCGCAAAACCGATCACGAGAGCGGGTCGTTTCGCCCTGAGGGCAGCCACGGTCTTGAGAATGTCCGGGTTTTCGACAAACGCGATGGACGGAGCCCGTGCCTTCGCCCGCTTCTTGATCTTCTCAGCGCTGGCCTTGGCCACACGCCAATCGGCAACTGCCGCGGCAAAGATGGCAACGTCCGCAGGCAGTGCCGACTGCACTTCGGCAAGCATTTCGGTGGCGGTTTCCACGTGAATAGTCGCGACCCCCGGCGGATCGGCAAGGGAGACGGGTCCGGATACGAGGGTCACGCGCGCACCAAGACGCGCAGCAGCCGCGGCGATCGCATGGCCCTGTTTGCCCGACGAACGGTTGGCAATGTAGCGCACCGGATCGATCGGCTCATGTGTTGGCCCGCTGGTGACAAGCACGTGCCGTCCTGTAAGCGGCAGCTTCGCCTTTCCCTGGCGGGCCCCCGGCGATCCGAGGAGTGCCATGGCCGCGTCAACAATATCCATGGGTTCCGCCATCCGCCCCGGACCAGCCTCGCCGGCTTCGGCCATTTCGCCCTCGTTGGGACCAACAAAATGCACACCGTCAGCGCGCAGCTGCTTGAGATTGCGTTGCGTCGCTTTTGCAAGCCACATCCTGGGGTTCATTGCAGGAGCCCCGAGAACCGGCTTGTCGGTTGCCAAGAGGACGGACGTTGCAAGGTCGTTGGCAAGTCCGAGCGCCATTTTGGCAAGAAGGTCTGCGGTCGCTGGTGCGACAATAACGAGGTCAGGGTCGCGTGCGAGCCGGATATGACCGATCTCCCGTTCGTCATCGAGATCGAATAACTCGGTAAAGACCCGGTCATTTGTCAGCGCGCCGACAGAAAGCGGCGTAATGAATTCTTGGGCCGACTTGGTCATGACGGCACGCACCAAAATGCCGCGTTCGCGCAGACGGCGCACGAGGTCGAGGCACTTGTAGGCAGCAATCCCGCCGCCGATAATAAGGAGCACACGTTTCATCGGGTATCCTGCGGGGCCTCCCGTGAGGGTTGTTCAGAGTGAGCTTAGCACGGGCGCCAGCGCCGTTCGAAGCCCTCAGGATGCGGCGCAAAGGCGCGAAGCCAGCTTCGTAGAAACAATGTTAATTGATGAGCGCGCAATTGGGCTGGCGATAGGACAGGAGACCAACGATGAAGCGAACGGCATGGATTGCAATGGCTATGATGGCGACTTGCCTTTCGACACTATCTACGGCGGCCCGGAGCGCGGACGACGCTTCTCTCCAAGTTGTCGGAGCCTGGGCCCGGGCGACGCCGAGCGGCGCCTCCGTCGGAGCGGCTTATGCCGAGATACATGCACCCGCCGGCGCTGGCGACAAGCTTCTGCGTGTCACGACACCGGCAGCCGGACGGGCGGAAATTCACACCCACATCAACGAGGATGGGGTCATGAAGATGCGCCGTCTCGAAGCGCTTGACGTAGAGCCCGGCACCGTCGTGAAGCTGGAACCCGGCGGCAAGCACCTCATGCTGCTTGAACTCAAGGCGCCTCTTACCGAAGGTGAGACGTTGCCATTGACGCTGACCTTCGAGAAGGCCGGTGTCGTTGAGGTTTCGGCGACCATCGCGCCCATTGGAGCAAAGAAACCAGGTAGCGGTATGGCCTCTGATGCCGCCGAAAGTGCTCACGATGAGAAGGGCTCAAACGGCAAGACCGGTAGCCATGATGGCTCACACAGCGGTCAAGATTGAAGTGCAACACCCCGGGCAGTCCAGGACGAAAAACCGTCCTTCGCAACGCGCATCCGAGAATCGAATTTTACGTCTCGTTTACGGGTTCAAGATTCGGAACCTGTCAATGTGATTTGCATCAAAAATCGGGACGTCTTTTGCTTGACAGAAGACGCACTCTTTCACATTGTCCGCTGCGTGGCGGTGCTGGGGCCCGCTGACCGCATGCAAGAAAAAGGCCCAAGTCTAGGGAGACGAGCCGGGGCGGCGCCATAGATGCGTCGCCTTGTGCTTTTTGGGGCCGCTTTTGGGGTGCCGACGCATGATCTCATATCCAGCACATCTCCGGCCCTGCCTGTGATGAGGATCGGATGAAGCCCAATGCGGCCAAGGCGCGGCTCGCTTCTGGCGGGCGCATCGTCAACGCGTGGTGTTCAATCGCCAGCGCGCATACCGCGGAAGCCCTTGCCCATCAGGGTTTCGACAGTGTCACTATTGATCTGCAGCATGGGGCCATCGACTACATGGCCGCCTTTCATATGCTCCAGGCCATTTCAACCTCGCCCGCGACTCCGCTGGCCCGCGTTCCGGGAAATGAGCCCGGCCTCCTCACCAAACTGCTCGATTCAGGCGCGTACGGCCTCATTTGCCCGATGATCAATCAGGCCGCGGAGGCCAGGGCGTTTGTGTCTGCTTGCCGGTATCCGCCGGACGGGCAACGGTCCTTCGGGCCCAATCGTGCACAATACTATGCCGGACCCGAGTATTGGCGACACGCCAATCGCGAAACACTTCTTTTCGCGCAAATCGAGACCGCGGAAGCCGTCGATAACCTTGAAGCCATTCTCGCCACGCCCGGTCTCGATGGCATCTACGTCGGCCCCGGTGACCTTTCACTCTCTCTCGGCGCCGAACCGTCCATGGCGCCCGAAGATCCGAAGGTGGTGCGTGCCATCTCCACCATTCTCGCAAAGACCCGGGCCAAGGGATTGTTTGCGGCCGTGCACACGGACGGCCCGGTGACGGCAAAAAAGCGATTTCGGGAGGGGTTCCAGCTCTGTTCGCTGCAAACAGATATGCGCATGCTGCTGACGGCAGCCCGCGCCGCTGTCGACGCGATCAAAGACGACGGGCCGGACGGGCACACGGCCTGAGATTCAGGCCCACTCCCGTTGCGCTCTGAGTGAGAACCGGTAACCTCTGGGGCATTGCCAAGCCAGGGGGGCCTATGATCGAGATTCTTGCCGGCGTGCTCGTGCTCGCGGCCGCAGTCGCCCTTGCGATGGGGGTGGGAGATAGCCTGATGCTGACGCCGGTTCTCGGGTTGGGCTCCTACCTGACGATCGCCGCCGCAGGCGCCGCGCTCGTTGCGCATGGGGCCTTTCGCCGTCTTCGGGATCACGGCACGGGCAATCGCTATTGGCTCAGAACAGGTGGACTTCTCTGGGCCGTCCTGGGCGCGGCCGCCATTCTGACGTTTCTGCTTCCGGCCGCCACGGCACATCTTGGCCTCTTCAAGATCTCCGGATTTCCCCTTGGATACTACGCTGCTGCGCAAGGAGCGCTGATCGGTCTGGCGATCCTCATGTTCTGTGCCGCGCGCAAACAAGATCGAATTGAGTGGGAAGACGCCGGGAACGAGTAGGCGAGGACGAGTGTGGTAGATTATGAAAATGAGCAAAGCGGCGCATTGGCCTCCTATAGCGGTTGGCTGACCGCCGCTGTTCTATTCGGTTTCGCCGCTCTTTCTGTAACGCTTGTCATTCTGGAGGGCGCTGATGTCCTGCAACTTGCGGCTCACGCCCAGATCGCCAACCTCGTCTTTCTGGCCATACTTGCACTACTCGTGGCGTTCACGGCACGCGACAGCAGTCTCACGGGATTTGTCGCTGCCGGGCGGGGCACGCGACCCGTGGCGAATGCGCTCTCAGCGTCTGCGGTGTGGTTGCCGGCTGGCTCGCTCCTCCCACTCTTTGCCATCACCTACGCGCTGGGCTTCGACGGCTTGGGGTTCGTGCTCGGTCCCGCCGCCGGACTTGTCATCGGCGGTGTTCTCCTGGTGCCCTATCTCGCACGCTCGGGGGCACTATCCACGGCCGAGTTCATCGGACTGCGCTTTGGATGTGCCGCCCGAGTAATCGCCGCAATCATTGTCGCGTTCATTTCCCTGCTCCTTGCGTCAGCCGGATTGGCAGGATTTGCCGGCCTCCTCGAAAACGCGTTCGACATGAATTTCACCATCGCAGTCTTCGTGGGCGTTGCGGCCGCGCTCATCTGCACGCTTCCCGGCGGCATGAAGAGCGTGACCTGGACCGGCCTCGTCTTTGCAATCGTCATGCTCGCCGGTGTCCTCGGTACCGCAGGCGGGCTAATGTACTCCGTCTTGGGATGGGGTCTGCCGCAGATCGCGTACGGAGAGCTGCTCGGGCGCATTAGTGCCCTCGAGCAATCGATGCTCGAAAACGGCCTAGCCTCGGCAGAGACCCTGACACCGCATCTGAGACCATATATGCAGATCGACGAAGCGAATTTCTTCGCCTTGTTATTCTGTCTCGTCGCCGGAACCGCCGTACTGCCCCAGGTTCTCTCTCGCAGCTTTACGGTTGCGTCCGCACGCGATGCGCGATCGTCCGCGGCCTGGACGACGCTTTTTGCTGTCGTTCTCCTGATCACCGTTCCGGTCTACGCGACACTTGCGAAGTACAGCCTCTACAAGACCGTCGATGAGCGCGTGGCGCTCGCGAGCCTGGCCGAATGGTCCGAGGACCTATCGCGCAAATCAGACATGCAAATCCACGGGGTATCGCTCGGCTTGTTCGAGGCCGTGTCGGGCGGCGTGCAAAGCGGGGCAGCTGACACGTCGAGCGTCGCAACACGACTTGCCGGTATCGATCGCGATCTGAGCAACGCTTGGAACCGCCTCGAGGCCCCGGTGCAGGCTGAAATCTTGAAGGCGGCAAGAGCAGCCGCTGACAACGGCAATAAGGGCCTCTGGGACCAATACCGAACCAAGCTTCTCCCCACCGTCGCCGCAATATCCGGAAATGAAACCGGCCTTCTGACTCTCACGGGCTTGGACGTGGATGGCGGTGCGCTTGCGCTCGCCCTACCGCGGATTGAAGGGCTGCCCGTTGCGATTTCCGGCATGCTTTTGGCGGCCGTGCTCGCTGCGGCCCTTGCCATGACGGCCGCATCCATCATGACCGCGGCAAGCGCGCTCGGTTACGATGTTCGACACGTTCGGCCCGGCGACGACGGCAGCGGCCATCCGCCAGCGCGCGTCCTGCGCCTCGCGATACTTGCATGCCTGGCAGCCGTCGGCACCTATGTAATTGTGATGAAGGCAAAGACCGTGATCGACATCGCCCCCGCGGCGTTCTCCATCGCAGCGGCCGCACTTCTTCCCGCGCTCAGTCTCGGTATTTGGTGGAAGCGAGCCAACGCATGGGGTGCCATTGCCGGGATGTTGGGTGGTCTGGCACTTGTTCTCTACTACATGTGCGCGACCAACTATGCGCCCATCGCGTTCTTCCAAACCTGGGCGCATCTGTCGAATGCAGATCCGGACTACGCCATGGAGTTCTGGACGTTGCACGAAGCGTGGCTCTCCGCGAGCGGTGAGGCGAAAGAGACCGCCCGGGCCACACTGGAAGCGTTTGCAGGCGGCACGATTTTCAGGCCAAGCTTGGCGAACTGGTTCGGCGTCATGCCGTTGGCGGCAGGTGTCCTGGTCGTTCCGGTGTCTTTCGCCCTGACGATCCTGGTCAGCCTGATCACCCCGCGCCCCCAAGCCGGCGCCAGCGACCTCATCGCCCGTATTCGCCAGCCATCACTGCCCCGGTCACCGACACCGTAGCCGCATGCCGGGAATCCATACGCCCGCACTTTTCGCCGTTGCGTTTCGGATGATCGCGCCCGTCGCCTCCCACCAAAATTGGCGTCCCGACGCGCAATAGGGCGCAGGGATAGGCAGCGTGGCACCCTGCCACACTTGTGCTGCATCGCAACAAATGCCAGAAAGTCGCGCTGCGGCGCACAATAATGGCGGACGCCGTGGCGCGGCAAGTTGAAGGACCCACCGGGGGAAAGTCACTATGCGTATTCGAAAGTTTGAAGCCAGCCCCAGCCGTGCCGCAGAAGGTAAGGCGTTGCGACGCATGTTGTTGCGCCGTGCCGCGTTCGTGTTGGCCGCTGTGTCGCTGACACTGGCAGGGAGCACGGCGGCCGATGCCAAGCCAACCGGCTGGCGCAGCAAGCCTGAGCTCGCAAGATCTGTCGCAGACGCCTGGGCCGGTTACGGTGATGTCGGTTATATCGGCCGCCCCGCTAAGAGCAAAAAGTACACAAAGCGCACGTCGCGGAAAAAAGCCGCCGCAAGAAAGCGCGCCGCCAAGTCCAGGAAGAAAGCCTTCAAAGCTGCCGTGAAGAAAAGCGGTCTTGCACCGAAAAAGAAGACGGCCACACCCGGTGTGAAAGTCGCGGCGCTAGGCCCGTTCTCGCCATCCGTAAAGCCGCCCACTAAAAGCGCCACCGGTGGCGGCATCCGTTGGCGTGCCTCTTCGTCCTGTCTCAACACTAGGCTGGCGTCCATTGTTGGTCAGGTGGCGGCCAACTTTGGCCCCGTGACCGTCAACTCGACATGCCGAAGCCGCCGGCACAATGCCCGTGTCGGTGGCGCGCGCCGTTCGCAACACCTCACCGGAAATGCCGTCGATTTTCGCGTACGCGGAAACACCCGGGCCGTTTATGCCTTCCTCAAATCGCACGGGCAGGTCGGCGGGCTAAAGCACTACGGCGGCGGCCTCTTTCACATCGACACAGGTCCGCGCCGCACCTGGTAACGGTCCGCCGGGAGGGGGCGTTACGAGCCGATCCCGGCAAGTTGCGTCTCAATGAGCCCGTAGAGCAGGGCCAGATCTTCGGGCCGTGACAGACGGTGTCCGGCATCCGGCACCTCTGTCATGCTCACCTGCTGTCCGGTCATGAAGCTCAAGAGCTCGCGGGCGTGCGCCGGCGGCACATCGGTGTCCTGAAGCCCCTGAAGAATGGCCACGGGCCGGCCCGGATCGAACGGCTTACGGGCCAGAAGGTGTTTGCGTCCATCTTCAATAAAACGCCGGGTGATGACGTAGCCCGAGGCATCATACTCTGACGGCAGCGTGTAAGACCCTTTATCCATGATCTCGCGGCGCACCTCGTCCGAAAAGGTCTTCCACAACAGCTCTTCAGTGAGATCCCAAGCCGGTGCAATCAGCACGACTCCCTTGAGACGTTTATCCTCTGAGCCGCCTTCTTCTTGAAGACGCCTCAAGAGCAGCAGCGCAATATGCCCGCCGGTACTGGAGCCGATCACAATCTGCGGCCCTTTGGTGACACGGCGATAAATGGAGTCGGCCTCGTCCAGCCAGTCGCTGATCGTGGCCTCCTCGAAACACCCCCCCGATTGACCGTGCCCCGAATAGTCAAAGCGGGTCATGCCAAGTCCGTGCGCGTCTGCCCAGTCCGCAAGCGCCACAACCTTCGTCGAATGCATGTCCGACTTTAGCCCGATGAGCCAAAGAAGACCCGGTGCTCCGGGTTTTGCAGGCGCCGTATGAAGGTAGGCAATGCGGCGAGGCGCTTCGTCACCGACATCCAAGAATTTCGGTTCTTGAGCGGTCATCTACTTGCAAATCCAGCCCAGGCCACGGTCGAAATGGAAATGGTTCCGATGAGCCTTGTTGTATTCGGGTCCGATGGCGACACGAAAATATGGACACGCCCGGGCGTGGATATCCTGAAGAAAACGGGACTTGGTACTATTGCCCTTCCAATGCTTGAGCACGCTCACGCGATCCCCGCCCTCCAATGTGAAACTTCCAATATCGAGTGCGTTGGCTGTCGCGTGTTGACTGCGCCGTTTCGCAAACAGCTTGCTTCCGATGATATTCCTGCAGTCATACGTTCCCATATTGCCGATACCGACAACGCGCTTACCGAAGGCCTTCATAGCGGCTGGCTGCACTTCGTACGCGATCCACAACGCGGTTGCAGCCGCCATTTCACAGGTGATCTTGTTGACCCCAAGGCTTGCACCGCCGGCTTTCGAAAAGCGTACGCTGTTGACGATGCCGCAGCCGTTCTTAATGGGGACGTCAGGTATGGGCGTGGCATCGATTTGCGGCGCCTTGAGAACCGATCGGCAAGAAGCCGGGTCGAACCGCAACGTCGCCAGCCGGGCATCGACAAACCAGCTCGGCCGTTCGTCGAGTGAGATTTTTGGAAAAGGGCTGAGCCACTGCGGAACAAGGCCAAACCAAAACCCACCGGCAAATGCCAAAGCGAGTATGAGCAAAAGCGCAAAAACCTTCATCCGCTCGATAACGGCGCGCATCGGTCTACCCCCATCCACCACATTTTTGCCGGTGACTATAGGCCCCCGGCAGGGGTCGAGGAAGCCCCTCGATTGACGAAGCCCGCATGCCTGTTAGGACACAAAAAAAGGCGTGCCGGAGGCACGCCGATTTTGGGTGAAGAATGTTCCTTTGCAGCACCTAGTGCGTAAGGCGCAGGTTATTGAGTTGCTGTGCGATTTCAACGAAGGCCGCGCGAAGCTCGGAGCCGTTCGAAGCGTTGAAGTAGTGATCGGCCGAGCTGGCACATTCCTGGAGGAGCGCCTCTGCCCTCGGCGGAGACATAAATCCGATCGTGTAAACGATGACATTCGTGTCCCTCATCTCCGAGCAAATGCTGCGAGCCTGAGAGGACGAGTCTCCGTTGCTGCCACGGTAGTGGGTATTGAACTCACCGTCGGTCATCAGAACCACGATCTTGCGTGTCTCCGTGTCGTCGTAATCGACAGGGCGGCTTGCGGAAGGCCAGATGCTCGCCCACTCCGGAGAGACCAAGTACCATGCCCACGCAGTCCCGATGTGACCGGCCGTGCTGCCACTTGCACGGTAGCGGTTGATAGCGGACTTCAGAGAGTCCTTGTCATCGGTAATCGGCACGATCTCGGCGGTCGGGCAGCGAAGGCCGGACGAGTAGCCGAGCCACGTGCCGCGTCCTGGGGCTGCATCGGTAAAGGCCTCGAAGCCGCCGCGTTCGTGCACACAAGCGTTGCTGGCACCGTCCGTCGCATCGTCGGCATAGCGACCGGCATTAACGCTTGCTGCATAGGGCGCGAGACCGATGCGGACGTCGTTCGGTGAGCCCGAGTCGGGGATAAGGATGTCGACGAGATCCTTAGCAGCCGCCTGCAAGTCCTGAATTTTATTCCTGCTGCGCATCGAACCCGTCACGTCGAGCGCCAGGCTAACTTCGAGATCCTGCTGGTCCGCGGCAACGGCGGCTGAGACGCCAACGTCAACAGTATCGAAACCGCGGACGCGCGTGATCTTCGTTTCGATGCCGGCGTCGACGTCGACTTTTACGGTTCCCGTTCCGCGATTGATGACCAGATCGAAGGAGTTCACGCTGCCTTCAAGATCACTGCCCTTGAGATTCTCTGAGAAGAATTTGAGGCCGAGCTCGCGCACGTCGTCGTCGCTGAGACGGCCGTCGAGCATCGCACGCCCTGCAGCAAGTGCGGCGGCATCCGCGGCGGCGGCGATCCGGCGTTCGGCGTAGGTGGCGCGACCAAAATCGACCGCCATACCAACAATGAACATCAAGACCATGAACATCACGGCGAACAGCGGCGCAGTCGTGCCTTGATTGTCGGTTGCGATATCTCTGAGGGTGTCAGCGATCCGCGATATCATCTCGAAACTCCCTTTGCCGGTTGGCAAGTGCTGCGAACCGAGGTGCAAGGGAGGTGCCCGACAGCCGGCCGGTCGGGGTTAAGATCGGTTAAGTAAAGAGGCTGGTTTACAGACCCTTAAGGCCGAACTTTCACGGCCCGAATTACAGGCATTTTCGCGCATTTCATTGCGTCAGATTGGGATCGAGGTGAAGCGCCTTAATCAAACGAATGGCGGCGCCCTCTGCCAACAAATTTATGAAGCACCATTCTGGGACACCGCGGGCCCCGAATTTGATCCAAATTGGCTCAAAAATCTGAGACGATCCCATCCTTCTCCCAATCGCCGTAGCGCACCGGATCGGGCCCTGCGCGCCCGCCAACCTCACGGGGTTTCTCCGCAGAGCGTGCGTCTTGACCGCGGCGGCGTTCCTCAGCCTCGGCAAGCGCCCGGCGCGCCGCGTCCGTCAGCTTCCGCGTAGTCTTGCGGGCACCAGGGCCCGTTTGGTCGTCGTTCATCGGTCGCTCAGTCAGGGACTGGTTGTCTACATTGGGGCTACCCATATATCATGGGCCGGCTTCATTTCGGAGCGGCGCGTGAGCGCACTTTTTTCGTGTGCTCCCAACCAGATGAATTCCACAGGAGCCAATCTGATGCCCATGAACTATGCCAAAACGGCTTTGTTGCTCGTTGTACTGACCGCGATTTTTGTGGTCATGGGCAACATCGTCGGCGGCACCCAAGGTATGGTCATCGCGTTCATCATCGCCATGGTGATGAACGTCATCAGCCTGTGGAAATCGGACACCATTGTGTTGCGGATGTTCGGGGCCCAAGAGGTGGATGAGCGATCGGCGCCCGAACTCGTCAAGATCGTGCGCGCCTTGTCCGAACGCGCCGAGCTGCCGATGCCCCGCGTTTATGTCATGAAAAATCCCCAGCCCAACGCGTTCGCCACAGGCCGCAGTCCGCAACGCTCGGCCGTGGCCGTCTCGACAGGCCTGCTCGACCTCCTATCGCGGGAAGAGGTGGCCGGCGTCGTCGCACACGAACTCGCGCACATCAAGAATCGCGACACGCTGACCATGGCTATGGCCGCGACCATCGGTGGTGCCATCGCCATGCTGGCTCAATACCTCCAATTTGGTTTGATCTTCGGTGGCGCACGTGATGCCCGAAATAGCATCGGCTGGATTGGGGCGATTGCAGCCATCATCATTGCACCGATGGCGGCAGGTCTTGTGCAGATGGCCATTAGCCGGTCGCGCGAATATCAGGCCGATCGGATGGGCGCCTACATTACAGGCCACCCGCGTTGGTTGGCCTCTGCCCTTCGCAAGATTTCCAATGCGGCACGCCGCATTCCCAACATTCCAGCCGAGCGCATACCTGCGGCCGCGCACATGTGTATCGTCAATCCACTGACGGGGCGCGGCATCGACAGTTGGTTCTCAACCCATCCCGCCGTCGAAAACAGGATCAGAGCATTGGAGGTTGTCGCCCGCGAAATGGGTCAGCTGAAAAGCGGCAGATCATTTGTTGAAGATACCCGGGCCGAAACCCAGCGTGAGACACCGCGTGCACCCGAACAAAAAGGACCATGGTCACGCACATCAGGCCGGAGTCGCGGGCCATGGGGCTGATGCAGTGGCGTGAAAGGGGTAAGCCTGCGTGACAAGCAAAACCCGTGCGCCCCCCCGCGGGCCGCCAAGACACTCTGTGAGTGGCCGCAAGTCGTCAACAGCTCAGAATAAGACCAACGATCAAAGCGGCCTGGAGGCCCGTCACCTTGCCGTCGACGTGCTTTCGGCGGTTCTCGACAAGAAGCAGGCGCTCGACGACGCGTTGGCAAAAGCGTTGGCAAAAGTCCGCTGGGCGAAACTTGCGCCACGTGATCGTGCATTTGCGCGGCTTGTCATAACGACGGTCTTACGACGGCACGCCGAGCTGGCGGCGGTTACGAATACATTTCTCGCCAAACCACTTCCGCAGAAAAGCAGTCGGGCCCGCATCATTTTGCACGCCGGGGCAGCGCAGCTGCTGATGCTGGACACACCACCTCATGCGGCGATCAACTTGTCTGTCGAGTTGGTGCGTAAGGACAAAAGAGTGGCGCATCTGGATAAGCTGATCAACGCCGTGCTGCGCCGGGTCGCGGCTGAGGGTAGAGTCAAGCTTTCGGACGACGGTCCAGCCATCGACAACATCCCCGAATGGATGCGCGCGCGGTGGCGGAACACGTATGGCGCAGATGCCGCTGCCGAAATAGCACGTGCGTCCCTCACCGAGGCCCCTCTCGACATCACCGCGAAAGCCGAGGCGGCCGCGTGGGCGCAGAAGCTGGGTGGCGTAGTGCTGGCAACAGGGTCCATCCGCGTCGAAAGCCAGGGCCGCGTGGATCAACTGCCGGGATTTGCTGAAGGCGCATGGTGGGTGCAAGACGCCGCCGCTGCTCTGCCCGCGCGGCTTCTGGGAGACGTTACCGACGCGCATGTAGCCGACTTGTGTGCAGCCCCAGGCGGCAAGACGGCCCAACTCGCCGCCATGGGCGCGCGCGTGACGGCAGTCGAGCTCCGTCCAGAACGTCTGCATCGTTTGAAAGAGAATCTAGACCGCCTCGGCTTATCGGCCGAATGCATCGCGGCCGACGTGACGTCGTGGTCACCGGGGAGCACGTTCGATGGCGTATTGCTTGATGCGCCCTGTACGGCCACCGGAACCTTACGCCGGCATCCCGACATTCTGCATGTGAAGCGGCCGTCCGACCTCACCGCCATCGTGCAGCGGCAGAGGGAGCTCCTGGCCGCGGCAGCACGGCTAGTGAAGCCCGGTGGCCGCCTCGTCTATTGCACGTGCTCGCTTGAACCCGAAGAAGGTGAACACCAGATCGAGAGCTTATTAGCGGCGCATCCCGAGTTCCGGCGCGTACCCGTCGCGCCGGAAGAACTGGGAATAGAGCCCCGCGCGATGACCACCGCGGGTGAGTTGCGTACGCTACCTTTCCACATGCCGCGGAGCACCCCGCCAGCCGGCGGCCTCGACGGCTTTTTTGCCGCCCGACTTGAAAGACAGAGCTAGCTGTTCATAACGCCGCGGCGCCGGTATTGCCGTCTGACTGTCCTTGTTTTGGACGGGATCGCGGGGTAGTGCGGACGGGATGGCGAGGGCACCCTTTTCAACAAGAGACATAGGCGGCAGGTCTTTGCGGTGTTTGGCCGGCAGGGGGGCTTGATGGCTCACCTTACAATTGCAGAGCGCGCGCGCATCGCGATCGTAACAGCCGATCGTTCCCGGCGTCGCAAAATGGCGCGGATCATGAGCTCGCCGTTTTTGCGCTGGCGCTTTGGCGCACCCGTCGCCGATCAGCTCCTGATCGTTCCGCCCGACCTGAGGACAGCTGACCCCAGCTTCTACAGGGAGATTGAACTCGGCCAATTCGGCCTCGCGGGCACCGTCGCTGTTTTGGGCGACAACTCGCCCTTCGAATTGGCTCCGCCGAACGAGGCATGGGCGCGTGCCCTTCATGGATTTGGATGGTTGCGCCATCTCAAAGCCGCCGACAGCGAGGAGGCGCAAACGGTTGCACGCGACCTCGCACTCGAATGGACCATCCGTCATGGCGGTGGTCGGGGCATGGCGGCCAATCCCGACGTCGCAGGACGGCGAATCATTTCGTGGCTTTCGAACGCCGGCATACTGTTTGAAGGCGCTGAAGCCGCAACCTATGAAAAGCTTGCGCAGAGTTTGGGGGCAGACCTGGTCCGGCTCTCGGCAAGCTGGGGTGACGGACCCGATGGCTACCCGCGTCTCGTGGCCTTGATTGCGCTGGTGTTGTCTGGGCTTTGCGTATCCGGTCACGACCGTCAGCTGCACGAAACCGAACATGTCCTCGCCGAAGAATTAGGCCGGCAGATCCTGGACGACGGCGGCCATATCAGCCGCAATACGGGCGTTCTCATCGAGCTGATGCTTGATCTTCTGCCCCTAAAGCAATGCTTTGCCTCACGTAGTCGCCAGGTCCCCGGTCTGATCACCGATTCAATAAACCGGATGCTGTCAATGCTGCGCACCATGCGTATGGGGGACGGCATGCTTGCCCGCTTTAACGGTATGTCGATCGCGGTCCCGGCCGGACTGGCAACGGTTCTCGCCTACGATGAACGTCCCGATGCTGTGCCCGGGAGCGCAAAGGACTCGGGCTATGTCCGCGTCGAACGTGGCGGCACGATCGTCATCATGGATGTCGGGGGACCACCGCCGCTCGAGCATGCGGGCGGCGCACACGCGGGCTGTCTCTCATTCGAAATGAGCACCGGCACCCAGCTTCTACTGATCAACGGGGGCGCACCGGGCCCTGCGGACGCCAACTGGCGCGCGACCGCGCGCGCCACCGCAAGTCATAACACGCTATGCCTTGCCGAAGCCTCATCATCGCGTCTCATTCGTCACGCGGGTCTTGAGGACTTGATCGGTAGTGCGCCCATTCGCGGGCCGGCATCGACAAGCGTTCAACTCGAAGAGCATGGCGGCAACATCGAACTCGCGGCGTCGCACAACGGATATGTTGGCCGGTACGGTCTCGTGCACCAACGCAGACTCGCTTTGAACGCCAACGGTCGCCGCCTCCTCGGCATCGACACGCTCTCCGGTCCGCGCAGCGAAACGCGCCTGAGGCTGGACCTGCCGTTTGCCATTCATTTCCACCTCCACCCGGACGTCGTTTGCCAAAGGGCTGAGACACCGGGCTTGGCGACGCTGACGTTGAAGGGTGGAGAAACATGGACGTTCAGTGTCGAAGGCGCAGAGCTTACCATCGAGGACAGCACATATTTTGCGGATTCGGCCGGCCCGCGCCGCGCCATGCAACTGGTCGCGCGCGGTGCGACCTTCGGTGCAACCGAAGTAAGATGGGTCCTCGAATGCCGAACGTAGTGTGCTCTTGACCATCGCCCAACGAGGCCCTACCCACGCGCACAAAAGATGCAATCGGGGAGGGAAGCCATGAAGCTTGTACGGTTTGGCACCAAAGGCGCGGAGAAGCCCGGCCTCATCGACGGCGCCGGCAGGATCCGTGACCTATCGGAGCATGTCGCCGACATTTCTGGTGAAACGCTAGATGCCGAAACGCTCGGCCGTCTCCGGGCGCTCGACCCGGACGCCCTTCCACTCGCACCGGAGGGCGTGCGCATCGGTCCGCCGGTGGCGCGGCCATGGAGTTTCATCGCCGTCGGCTTGAACTATGCCGACCACGCCAAGGAGACGGGGCAGGAGATCCCCTCAGAGCCCATTCTCTTCAACAAGCTTGGTAACACCGTCTCCGGCCCCTACGACGACGTCATCTATCCCAAGGACGCCAATCGCATGGATTGGGAGCTCGAGATTGCGTTCGTTATCGGCAAGCGCGCGCGCTACGTGGAAGAGAAAAACGCCATGTCCCACGTTGCGGGATACTGCATTTGTAATGACGTCTCCGAGCGGCGCTTTCAAGTCAAGCGCAACGGGCAATGGATGAAGGGCAAGGCGTGCGAGACATTTGGTCCACTGGGGCCTTGGTTGGTCACTACCGACGAAATCACAGATCCGCACAACCTCAATATGGAGCTCAAAGTCAATGGCGAGACCCGGCAGAAGGGATCGACATCGACCATGATCTTTTCAATTCCGTATCTTGTCGCCTACATCACCCAGTTCTGCGTTCTTGAACCAGGCGACGTTGTCACGACGGGCACGCCTCCGGGTGTGGGCTCCGGCATGAAGCCGCCGCAATATCTCGTTGCGGGCGATGTCATGGAACTCACCATCGAGGGTCTGGGACATCAAAGGCAGAAAGTCGTACCGTTCACCGGCTAGCCTCGTGAGGGCTTGACCAAGAACGCGCAGGCAGCGGAGCCGCCGGCATCAGGCCGCGGCCATAACGCTCCCCTCGCCGCAATTAACCGGGAACCAGGCCGTAATGCACGCGCCGTCGCCGAGCGTGCTTTCAATCTGAAGGCCGCCGCCATGCTGGAGCAGGATCTTTTCAATCGCCGGAATGCCAAGTCCGACGCCGAATGACTTGGTGGTGAAAAGCGGCTCACGAATCTTAGCGAGGTTCTCAGGCGAAATGCCGGGCCCGTTGTCCTTGATCTCAATCTCGATTCTATCGTCGGTCTGCCGGGTCGTAACACGGATTCGCGGATCGTCCGTCTTCTTGTCGCCCGGCAACCCCTTGCCCACCATGGCTTCGGAGGCATTGGAAAGGAGATTGATCAGAACACGCCGCATGCGGTCGTGATCAAATGCGCTTTCGACATCCTCTAGTCCGGCCTCGACGGCTACGTTGACCGCGGGCGGCAGCGCCTTTGCTTCTTCCTCGACGGTCGCACGCACCCAATCGTCGACGTTGACGCTCTTGAGCTCGAGCGTGCGTGATCGTGTAAAGTCCAGAAGCTCGGAAATGATGGCGTCGCAGCGCGAAATGCCGTTGCTGATTCGCGTGAACTGACTTTCAAGTCCGTCTGTTTTGTCCTTGAGCTTGCGTTCGATAATAAACGTCGCCGTCTTCACGGCACCCAGAGGATTCCGAATTTCGTGCGCGACCGTCGCGGTAAGCTGCCCGAGTTGCGAAAGTTTCTCCTTCCGCAGTGCCTCGGCCTGCGCCTCTTTGAGTTGAAGCATGCTTTCTTCAAGTGCGACATTGAGATTGATCACCCGCAGATTGGCCGCGCGAAGCTGGCCCATGTTCTCGTTGATTTCGCCCTTCAAGCGCTCGACGAGCAAAGCGACGACGCCAGCGGCAAGCACGAACACCGCAATAACGGCAATGCTGAGGGTGAGAATCACTTTGTCGGACTGAGGGCTGGCAACATCAAGCGCCGAATTCGGGGCGATCATCATCGCGCTCGCGCCCGAGAAATACTGCCCGCAGATTGCAAGAACGAGAAGTCCGGTGGCAGACCAGAGCCGGTAAGCCGATCTATTGTCGTAGAGAACGAACAGAGCAGCCGGAGTAAGGGTAAATGCCATAGCAAGCGACAGCATCGTTCCCTCGGCGCCCCAGGAGATCGAGGCGGGCACCACCAGCGCCCGCATGCCGATCACGTGCATCGCCACGAATCCGACGGCCATGACCAAACCGCCAAGGACGGCGCTCACCTGGCGCTGAATCGTCTCCTGATGCGTCGGTTCCCGGCCGGCCTTTTCCCACAGCTCACCGAACCACACGTTTCCGCTGATCGCGACCCAATAACCGCCGAGGCATCCGGCAAACGCAGCTGCGAGCGACGCGTACACCAAGAGGAAGTCATAGCCGACCGGCGCACCGGCATCATACCCGAGCAATGAGAGATATTGTGCCGACCATGCACCCGCGGCCGTGCATGCGCTGGCGAGCACCAGCCACATATTGCGCCTGAGATCGCCGCTCTCCTCGGCATGTCTCAGCGTCTTAAACGCGCAAATGATAGCAGCGAGGCACAGTGCCACTGCAGCGAAGACGAGACGACCATCGTGCTCACCACCGATGGTCGCGAGTACGCGAAACATGAAAAAGCCCCCAGCAACCGTATTGGACGCAAACTATGGGCGAAATTCGTGAACCATGCGTTGCAAAGCGGTTAACGGCGGAGTTGCTTTGATGAAGAAACCGTCAATGTCTGTCGCAAGTTCGTAGCATGTTCGCCGCGCAAACCTACGCCCTGTCGGCAGGCCTGCGATCATTGCGTGCGAGCGATGACATCCGGTAGTTGAAGCTCTTCAAGGAACTCAAGACATCGTCCCAGCCTTCCTTGGTATCAAGGTCGGCGCCGACGAGTTCGCGCCGGTGCACCTTCAGGTGCGGAAGCAGTTGAGCCTGGTCGGCGCCGAGGTGTCCGGCGACTTCGTCATCGGACAGTTCGGCCTCCATCTTGGCGAGCACATTGCGATATGCACCATTCTCGTTGAGCAGCAGAAGAGTGCGCAGTTGATCGATGCTGTGCGAGGCTTGTTTCAATAAGCGCAGTTGTTCCTCGCTAAGTTCATGCATCTCAACAAACGTGTCATGGGCCTGTTGGATCGACTCGCCCATCGTGCCGTCGGCCGCGCTGATAATGCGCCGCATATTCTCGTCCTTGCGCACGATGTCGTATAATGTGCTGCGCAGCTGGTGGATGTTGGTACGCGGTCCGATTTGGATGAAGCGGCGCAGCGTCCTTGTATGCATTCCGATCTCAGTCGCGAAATGCTCCAGCAGCTCTTCCATCAAGTGCTCGGATGACTGCCGTTCAGCGGCCTCGTCGTCCTCGACGGGCACGTCCGCGGGCCGCCGTGTGAGGCGCAAATTTTCCCGGCCTCCCGCAAGCGGCGGAGCCGCCGCGTCAAGGCGCCCACCCGCAATCGAACCTGCCGGCGCCCCGCCGATCAGATGTCCATGCGCGGCCGCGAATTGCGGCGAAGGCGGATCGTTGGCGCGAATGAGGAGAAGCGCGCGGTAAACATCCGGCCGGATGTAGTAGCGGTCGGCAATATTCCCATCAGTCGCAATAGCCTCGATGGCTGCGCCCGCGTTCACCACCCGGCGCACCACACGCACTTCGTAGGGATCCTGGATCGCGCTGATCGTCACCATGGACGTGTAGCCCTCCTTGGTGCTGACCGGCTCGAAATTGTTGAGCGTCATGTCGGCGTGCTCATGCGTATAGGGCCGCAAGGCTTCGCGCAGGAGCTGCTCAAGTTTGGCAAGTTGCACAATGGCGCTGTCGGACTTGAGGTGACGGTCATAGACGCCCGACAAGTATTCGCGTAGTTCGCTGCGCACACGGTACTGCTCGCGCGGCCCCGGCACCGTTTGCACGGCACCGATATCCGCGCCCGCGGTCAGCACCATACGCACACGGCTGGCAACACCCGGGTGAACTTCGCTGAGGTCTGCGAGCGCCGAGAAGCCATCGGTATTCGTGATCGGTTTCAAAGAGCCGAGGACAAGTGCTGAGGTCTCGTACTGGTGCGCGCCAAGTGCCGCATTGATAGTGGCTTCAAGTTGTTGCGCGCTGCGGGCTTTGTAATTCGGCACGTCAGAAAGCGGCGAGCGCACGACGTTCGCACCAAACAGACCCGACATAAAGACGAGCGCGTCAATGGAGATGGCGATCGCAAGGGCGAGATAAGCAAGCCGGTTGCCATCCTGGAACGCGTTCCATGTGACAACGAAGCGATGCGCCTTGTCGTCCCGGTTGAGCTCCATGTAGTTGATCTTCGTCCGAAGCGTATCGGTTTCCTTGGATGGAAGGCCCGAGTCGGCAAGGCAGCGGCGCGAGAAACCGAACAAGGCATCGGCCGACCGGTGCGCCGTAATCTTGTCGCCACCGGCGCAGTTGGCGGCGAAGGCCGCGCTGCCCGTATTGAGCGCAAACAGCACGGAGGCTGCTTCCACCGCTTCTTTCGGATCGCAATTGAGCCCCTTGACCTTCTTCTTTGTGGCGGGCGTCGCCGTCAGCATGGCGCCGAGAATCTGGCTGCACACCTTCTGCACGTCGGTCAGGCGTTCGGCGGTCGGCTCCTGACGGAAATCGACGCGCGCTTTTTCGAACGCGGGCAGCATGCGTGACGGATCGATGACATCACCATCCTCAACGCTGACGGCGGATTGAGTCATGCTGATGCGCTGTGTCGCCGTCTGTTCTTCACCCTTGAGCTTGGCAAGATCGCCGTCGACCTGCGCCAGTTCCCGCTCGATCTTGGCAATGCGCGTTTGCACGGCGTCAAGCCGCTTCTTGGCATCTTTGACGCGCTCTTCGCCGACCTTGTAATAATCCCTGAGCTTGCCGAGCTCGGCCATGCGCTCGCGCCAGATCGGACCCTTTCCGGTCTTAAGCGTGCCTTCAACACCCTTGGCTTCGGCCATCGCCTCAACGCGCTTGGCGTCGATCTCTTTGGCCCGCTCGTCGAGCGCATTCTTCTTTTCGGCATACTCGGCCGCAAGCGTCGGCCGTTCGCCCTTAAGACGCGCCAGCTCATCCGTCAGAGAAGTCTTCTTGGCGGCAAGACCGGCTTGCCCGCTCTGCGCCGACGTCACCCGCTCCTGCTGCTCGGCAATGGCCCGGTTCCGCGCCTCGGCCTGCTCATGGAAATAGGCCTCGACCTCGCCTTCGCTCTCTTTGGCCTTGGCTGCGAGGCTGGAAAGCTGCGTGTCATAGCCGAGCCAGCCCTCACTGCCGAAGAGATCTTGTGCGGCGCTGATGCGGCGCTCCTCGATTGTCGTACCGATGTCGGCAACCACGCCGGCGACCTGGTTTTGTGCACGCAACTCGGCAGCACGCACACGCTCTTCCTTCGGGAAGATGGCAGTGAACAAGCTGTCGAAGGAGAAGAAGACGGACGTGGCCATGCAAGCCAGGAACATCACCCAGAGCACCGAATTCTGAATAATGACGCGCGTCGATTGGATGTAGGAAATTCCGAGATCGCTCTTAGCCAAAGCGAAGACGAAGGCAAGCACGAGCGCGCCGACCGCACCGAACACCGCATAATTCTGGATGGTCTCGGCAAGTGACGAATTAAAGATATTGCCGGGGTCGGCATCCCCACCGGTGATCGCCTGACCGGCCCAAATACCGACGGCGGTGAAAACGAGAATCCCGAACAGGCCGGTCGCCACCAGATCCCACGCGCCGCCGCGTTTGGACTGGGTCTGGCTCATGCCCGTCGCAAAGCTTTCACCAATGAGCCAGGCGATGATCAGCATCACGCCCTGGATGCCGAACGTGATCAGGAGCGAGAGCATCGACTCGCCCGTAAAATTCTTCATGCCGTCCCAGGTCGTATACCCGGAGGCCAGTGAAAGGGCGACGGCCGTTGCGCCGAGTAGGGCCAGACGCCAGTTCGAAAAGACGGTTTCTTCGAGAACCGACCAGATGCGCGGAACCAGACGCCAGATGGCCGTCAGCACAGCGAAGGCAAGTATGGCGCCGAACAGCCAACCGGCCGCTTGTTGTAGGGAAACATCAGAAGGTGCAGTGGCAGCGTTCGGGACAAGATTTATGGCAGCATCAGCAGTGGCCTTGAGGTCCCAACCCATAATCTTTGCCCTCCCGGCCGGCTCTCAGCGCGTGCGCCGCCATCGGCCTTGAAATCACTGGCAGTGTTGCTGAGGCACCGAATCACGGCGCCGTTGCCACGACTTTCGCACAGAATAGTCATATCACCAGGCGAGTTCGCGGCGAGATTGCGGCGAAACATATGCATGACAGGGATTTAACATGTGCTGCCCTGTTCAAGTCGCACCACCTACTCCTCCTCCCGGCCACCGTCGCAACCGTCATCCCGGTATTTAATGCCGGGATCCAAGGTGCATCCAACGCGGCAATAAGAATTCGGGCACAACGCGTGCCGCCGCCCCCCACCCCGCCCCCTCCCCACCATGGGGAGGGCTGTTCTTTGAAGACGCAGCGCTTCGCGCATACGCCCCGTTGCCAGCTGCCCGCTCCCAGCTGCCTACGCACTGCTGCCGACTCCTGTCATTCCCCTCCCCTTGATGGGGAGGGGCGAGGGGTGAGGCGAAGAGAAAAAGCGCGGAGTGTGGAGTAAAGAGACAAAGTCGCACGCACCGAGATCCGTTGAACCCTGGATCCCGGGGTCAAGCCCCGGGATGACAACAGCACCGGATGGGGGAGTGGGTTGGACAGGTAACTTGGGCTAAGCCCGACATGCGCTAGGCCGGAACCGCTAAGGCCTCGGCAACGAAAGTATAACTACTTGAAATGCTTTGAGAGCTTAAGGCGTTGCGCTTGATAGTTGGAACCGAGGTCACGCCCGTAGAGCATTTCCGGCACCTCGACCATGCGCTCATAGACCAGGCGGCCAATGATCTGACCGTCTTCGAGAATAAACGGCACCTTGTGTGAGCGCACTTCGAGCACGACGCGTGAGCCCTTGCCGCCGGCTTCCGCATGTCCGAAGCCAGGATCCATGAACCCTGCGTAGTGCACACGAAATTCGCCGACCAGCGGATTGAACGGCATCATCTCGGCGGCATGCGTCGGCGGTATGTGCACGGCCTCCTTGGAGGCGAGGATATAGAACTGGTCCGGATCGAGCACCAGGCGGTTGCCCCCGCGCGCATGGATCGGTTCCCAGTAATCGAGCACGGCGCAGCTCCCGGGCCGGTCCACGTCGACGACGCCCGTATGCCGCTTGGCGCGGTAGCCAATGAGACCATCTGAATCACCGACGAGGTCAACCGACAGCGCGATCCCATCGTTGATATCGACCGTGGCCCCGGAGACGAGCGTATCGCAGGCATGAAGCTCGGCAAGACCGGCATCTGTTTCACGCGGATCGCCAGCGCGGAACCGGATCTGCGTCAGCTTCGAACCTTTGCGCGCGACAATGGGAAACGTCTGCGGACAGATTTCGGCATAAAGCGGGCCCGAATACCCGCCGGGAATCTGATCGAACGCAGAGACGCCGTCGGCAATGACACGGGTAAAGACGTCGAGCCGCCCCGTCGAGCTCTTAGGATTGGTCGAGGCCGAGATTGCCGGTGGCAGCGCCAGGCTTTCCAGAAGCGGCACCACATAAACGCAGCCCGTTTCCAAAACCGCGCCATCGGCAAGATCGATTTCGTGCAACTTAAAGTCGGCGAGTTTGTCGGCAACCTTCGAGTCTGGCCCCGGCAAAAAACTTGCGCGCACGCGAAAAGCTTTGGGCCCGAGCCGAAGATCGATGCTGGCCGGCTGCAATTGGCCGTCGCTCGCCGGCTCTGCCAATTTAATGGAACCTGCCGAAATCATGGCGCGAATGGCCTGCGCCGGGAAAATCCCGTCGCTCACCGCCACACCGAGCTTGGGGTTGGCGTCATTTGCGACTTTCGTGGCTGTCTTGCCCATAGAACGGCTCTCCTGGCTCTCGCCGCGCCGGGCCGGGGAAGGGCATTTGGCGGTGAGACTGCCGCTCTAACCCACGCTCCCCTTGACGCCAAGAGCCGGAAGGGGATAATCCCCGTTGAGCATTCGTGGTGATTTGGCCGGCCGGCTTGCAGCCACGTTAAAGAAGTCGCTAAAGAGGCCGTGCGACCCCGGATCTCCGAGCGCCCGGCTTCAGCGTTGAAGCGGCGCAAGTGGAGGCCGGGTTTTTTGTTGGGCGGCCCCATCGCCGCCCGGGGAAAAGGGAACGTCGCAATGGCATCTGACAAGAACGCGCCTGAAGGAAGTGAGGCCTGGGCGCCGGAAACGCAACTCGTGCACGGCGGCGTGGTCCGCTCGCAACATTGCGAAACCTCGGAAGCGATGTTCCTCACCCAGGGCTTCGTCTACGACAGCTCCGAGCAGGCAGAAGCCCGCTTCAAGCAGGAAAGCCCCGGCTACCAGTACACCCGCTTCGGCAACCCGACCGTCACCATGTTCGAAGAGCGCATGCGTCTCCTGGAAGGCGCCGAGGATGCGCGCGCCACGGCAACCGGTATGGCAGCCGTCACAGCCGGACTACTCTCCTATCTCAAAGCGGGAGATCACATCGTCGCGGCCCGCGCCATGTTCGGATCCTGCCGTTACATCGTCGAAACGTTGTGTCCGCGCTTCGGCATCCAAATGATGCTGATCGATGGACGTGATCTCAACGCCTGGCAGGATGCCATGCGTCCCAACACCAAAATGGTGTTCTTCGAAACGCCGGCGAACCCGATGCTCGATCTCGTCGACATCGAAGAAGTCGCGAAGATCGCGCATGCCGCCGGTGCCCTCGTCGCCGTCGACAACGTGTTCGCCACACCGCTCCTGCAGAAGCCACTCAAACACGGCGCGGACATCGTCATCTATTCGGCGACCAAACACATTGATGGCCAGGGACGCTGTATGGGCGGTGTCGTGTTGGGAACGGAAAAATTTGTCACCGACCACCTGCAGGATTGGGTGCGCCAGACCGGACCGTCACTTTCTCCGTTCAATGCCTGGGTCCTTTTGAAGGGCCTCGAGACGTTGCCCGTCCGCATTAAGGCGCAATGCGAAAGCGCGGCGCAAATCGCCGATCATATGGCCGAGCAGAAAGGCATTCTCCGTGTCTTGTATCCCTTCCGCGATGATCACCCCCAGGCAGCGCTGGCCAAAAAGCAGATGCTGGCCGGCGGACAGGTCGTGTCGTTTGAAGTGGAGGGTGGCAAGGCGGCAGCGTTCCGATTCCAAAATGCGCTGCGTCTGACCAAGATTTCAAACAATCTCGGCGACGCCAAGAGCTTGGTCACCCACCCGGCGACGACGACGCACTACAAGATCGGGGCGGCCGCGCGCGCCGAACTTGGCATAACCGATGGCGTGATCCGCTTGTCCGTCGGCCTCGAAGCCGTGGACGATATTATCACCGACCTCGAGACCGCTCTCGCCGCGGCCAAGGGATGAGCCGGCAGTTTGCGCAATTTTTCTTAAAAGACGCGGGATAAGGCATCCCCTGGGTCTGCAATTCGCCTGTTGCAGGGACGGTTGCAGCAAGGGTAACCAAGCACATGGCCCAAAGGGGAAAAAGCGCGCGCAAGAAGTCTGTCTCGCATAGCAAACGCGGGGCGGCGGCGGAGCCGTCATCAGAAGCCGCGCAACAAGGAAGGGACGACGCGGAAAAGACTCCGTCGAGAGCCGCCCTTCGCGCGCGATCCGCAGGAGAGGCCACGCCCTCCATGGCGCAATTCCTGGAGATCAAGGCGGCCAATCCCGATAGCCTGCTCTGGTACCGCATGGGCGATTTCTATGAGCTGTTTTTTGAAGACGCCGTGGTGGCATCCGCGGCCCTCGGTATCGTGCTCACCAAGCGCGGCAAGCATTTGGGCGAAGATATACCGATGTGCGGTGTCCCGATCCACCGGGCAGATGAATATCTGCAGCGCCTGATCAAACGCGGCTACCGGGTCGCCGTATGCGAACAATTGGAAGATCCCGCAGAGGCCAAGAAGCGCGGATCAAAGGCGGTCGTACACCGTGACGTCGTGCGCCTCGTCACACCCGGAACGTTGACCGAAGACACACTCCTTGATGCCAAAGCCCGCAACTATCTGACGGCACTCTTTCGTGTTCCCGGCGGGCCGGAAGGCGGCGTGCTCTCAAGTGGTGCCAGCGTCGCACTCGCGTCCGTAGATATCTCGACCGGCGAAATGGAAGTGGGTGAAGTCAGTGGCGCCGATCTTCCTGGCGAGCTGGTACGGCTGGGGCCATCGGAGGTCATTTCGCCAGACGCCCTTTTGGCCGATAGCGAGGTGCACCGTTGGATCGATCTGGCCGGCGCAGCGCCAACGCCGATGCCCTCATCGTCATTCGACAGCATGAGCGGCGAGCGCAGTCTCAAGGCGCAACTCGGTGTGACCGAGCTCGGCGGATTCGGCAGCTTTTCACGCGCCGAGCTGGCCGCCGTCGGCGCCTTGCTGCGCTACATCGATCTCACGCAGATCGGCAAAAAGCCGGTCATCCGCCCGCCGCGAAAGACAGGCGCTGGGTCGGTGCTTCTCATCGATGCCGCGAGCCGGGCAAGCCTGGAACTCATCCGCTCATCCTCCGGCGAAAAGCAAGGAAGCCTGCTCGACGCTATCGATCGCACCGTGACAGGGCCAGGCGCGCGCGAACTTGCCGCCCGCCTCGCAAGCCCCTTGCGCGACCGACATGAGATCGAGTCGCGCCTCGATGCCGTTGGTTTTCTGCTCGAAGATGCAACACTGCGCGAAACGCTGAGGGACACGCTGCGAGCCGCACCCGACGTGGCGCGTGCCATGTCGCGGCTCGCCTTCGGGCGCGGCGGTCCGCGCGACCTCGCCGCAATCCGCGACGGCCTTGCTGCCGCAGAAGCATGCGCAAAACACATGAAGCAAAAATCTCCCGCGGGCCTTCCGGATGCACTTGCGTCGATTGTCGCGCGTCTCCAGGCTGCGGACACGGCCTTGGCATCGGCGCTTGCCGCCGCACTCGTCGATGAGCCACCGCACCTAAGGCGCGACGGCGGCTTCGTCCGCGCAGGTTTTCGTCCGGTCCTCGATGACGCCCGCCAGTTGCGGGACGACAGCCGCAAGGTCATTGCCACGCTCGAGGCGAAATACATCGAGGCGACCGGCGTCAAGTCACTCAAGGTACGCCACAACAACATTCTCGGTTATTACATCGAGGTCACCCAGCTCAACGCAAAGCCCCTGACGGAACCCCCACTATCGGAGACCTTCCGCCATCGCCAATCGATGGCCAACGCTATGCGATTTACAACCATCGAGCTGTCCGAGACCGAAGGACGGATCGCATCGGCGGCAGAGCGCGCGCTTGCCATTGAGCAGGAGGTTTTTGCCGAGCTCGCCGACGCCGTGGCCAAGAGCGAACAGGCACTCAACGGCATTGCCGCGGCGCTCGCAGAGCTCGATCACACCGCCGCGCTTTCTGAGCTTGCCGAAACCGAAACCTATGTACGCCCAGAAATCAGTGAAAGTCAGACATTCGACATTCGCGGCGGCCGCCATCCTGTCGTCGAGCAGGCCTTGCGCCGCGACAAGGCGGGCGCTTTCATCGAGAACGACTGTGTGCTGGGCCGCGCTGGACCAGAGCCGCCCCCCGGTTTCGATGAAATGCCGGATGCACGGATTTGGCTGGTCACTGGTCCCAACATGGCGGGCAAGTCGACATTCCTGCGCCAGAACGCACTCATTACGGTGCTCGCGCAGATAGGCTCATTTGTTCCCGCACAAAAGGCGCATATCGGTCTCGTCGACCGATTATTCAGTCGCGTGGGCGCGTCCGACGATTTGGCACGCGGCCGATCCACTTTCATGGTCGAGATGGTGGAGACGGCGGCCATCCTTAACCAGGCCACGGAGCAATCACTCGTTATTCTTGACGAGATTGGGCGCGGGACGGCAACGTTTGACGGGCTCTCTATTGCCTGGGCCTGCGTCGAATATTTGCACGAGATGTCGAAGTGCCGTGCACTCTTCGCCACCCACTATCACGAAATCACGGCACTTGCCGGGCGCCTTGCAAGCGTGGGCAACGTCACCATCGACGTTAAGGAATGGCACGACGAGATCGTATTCTTACACAAGGTGAAAGCAGGCGCTGCCGATCGGTCCTATGGTATTCAAGTGGCAAAGCTCGCGGGCCTTCCCGAGACGGTCGTGGAGCGGGCACGCGAGGTTCTAGACCTCCTTGAGAAGAACGACCGGCGGGCGACGGGTGGAGACACACCGCTTGACGATCTTCCACTTTTTGCAGCCGTTCGCCCCAAGAGCGCCGGCGCTTCGACGGGCCCGTCGCAGGTTGAGATAGAACTCGATGCGATCAACCCCGATGAGTTCACCCCCAGAGCAGCGCTTGAGGCCATCTATCGGCTGAAAGGCCTGCGCAATACCGCACCCAAGCCACGCCGCCGTTAATTGTGCGAATTTGCCTATGACAGTGGATGGGCCGGATAGGCTAAACTCTTCCCGGCTTAGCCGGGACCATCTAGCCAGCCTGCTCCCCTGTCGGACCACCTAATCCATCGCCGTTATGGGCGGTTCGACCTAAGCCTGAAAGGCCCTAAGATAGCCGCATGGATAAACTGGCTCTGAAATCGGCGCCCTATTTCGATCCGCAGGTCCTGCGTGTCGAGCTGACGGGGATATTCAACGCGCACGGCGATGCGGCCGACGCGCGGCCCGCAGTGCTCGAGCGGCTCAAAGCATTGGTCAGTGAAGCACGCACCCAGGCCGAGCGTGGCCTCGAGCACGACCGCAACGGGCGCCGGTGCGCCATGGGATTGGCCCGATTTCAGGACGAGCTCATCAAGCTCATCTACGACTACACGACAACCCACGTCTATCGCGCAACCAACCCATCGGAAGCTGAAAAAATGGCCGTCGTCGCCACCGGTGGCTATGGCCGCGAAATGCTGGCACCCGGGTCGGACATCGATCTCTTGTTCTTGCTGCCCTATAAGCAGACACCGTGGGGTGAAAGTGTTGCCGAGTACATACTTTATATCCTGTGGGATCTCGGCTTTAAGGTCGGTCACGCAACGCGAACCGTCGATCAATGCGTAAAACTCGCCAACTCCGATGTAACCATTCAAACCGCGCTGCTCGACAAATGGCTGATCTACGGCGACGAGGGCCTCTTTGCGAAACTTGAACGGCGGTTTCTCGACGACGTCGTTCGTGGCAACGAACGCAAATTCGTCGACGCCAAGATGACCGAGAGGTCCGATCGGCACCAACGGACAGGCGAAAGCCGCTATAAAGTGGAACCCAACGTCAAGGACGGTAAGGGCGGGTTGCGGGACCTGCACACACTAAATTGGTTGTCGAAATACCTATTCGGCCACATCGTTGGACCTGAGACGGTCGAGAGCGGTGTTTTTACGGCAGCAGAAGCGCGAACGTTCCACAAGTGCGAGAACTTCCTTTGGACGGTGCGTTGCTTCATGCACTTCATAACGGGGCGGGCAGAAGAAAAGCTCACCTTCGATCTGCAGCCCGTCATTGCCGAAAAGCTCGGTTACAAGGACAAGGGCGGACTGCGCGCGGTCGAGCGCTTCATGAAGCATTACTTTCTCATCGCAAAGGATGTCGGCGACCTTACCGCCATTCTCTGTTCAGCGCTCGAAATGAAGCAGATGAAGACAGGACCCGGGCTCACGCAGCTCCTGATCCCGCTGTCCTGGAGATTCCGCCGCCAAGTCCGTCAGAAAACCGATTTTCGTATCGAGAACGGACGCATTAACGTCTCCGATCGCCAAGCCTTTAGGCGCGATCCGGTCAACCTCATTCGCCTCTTTGCAAGAGCAGAGAATGCCGACGTTTTCCTTCATCCTGACGCGACACGCTTGTTGCGCCAATCCCTGCGCCTGATCGATGACGGCTTTCGCAAGAATCCCGAAGCCAACCGGATTTTCCTTGAGCTTTTGACAGGTGAAACCAGTCCCGAAGCCACATTAAGGCGCATGAACGAAGCCGGCGTGCTCGGCCGGTTTATTCCCGAATTCGGGCATGTCGTCGCTATGATGCAGTTCAATATGTACCACCATTACACGGTGGACGAGCATCTCATTCGTACGGTGGGCATGCTGACACGTATCGAACGTGGCGAAGCTTCCGACGAGCTCCCGCTTTCGACGGAAGTCGTCAAGACAATCCGCAACCGCCGCGCGCTTTATGTTGCGGCCTTCCTCCACGACATTGGCAAGGGTCGGACAGAGGATCATTCCATTGTCGGTGCGGAAATTGCCAAGGAGTTGTGTCCGCGTCTGGGGCTCAGTTCTGCGGAAACCAAGACGGTCGTTTGGCTCATCGAGGAACACCTAACGATGAGCAACATTGCGCAGAGCCGTGACATCTCCGACCCCAAGACGGCGCAGGATTTCGCAAAGATTGTGCAGAGCCCCGAGCGGCTCAAGTTATTGCTGCTTCTCACCGTCGCCGATATCCGCGCCGTAGGGCCCGGCGTGTGGAACGGGTGGAAGGGTCAGCTCTTGCGCACGCTTTACGCGGAGACCGAACCCTTGCTCTCCGGCGGGCATACAAAAACGCCGCGCAGACGCTTGCTCGAGAATGCCAAAGAGGCTTTACGAGCTGCACTCAAGGACTGGCCGACGGTTGAGGTCGAGGCGTTCATATTCCGGCATTATCCGGACTATTGGTTGCGCACAGACGTGGAGAAGCAGACATATCACGCCTCGCTTCTGCGAAAAGCGCAACAGAATCGCAAATCATTTACGTTTGACCACACAACCGATGCCTTCACAGCCATCACGGAGCTCACCCTCTTCGCTCCCAATCACGCTCATCTCCTTGCGAACTTCGCCGGAGCCTGTGCGGCCAACAACGCCAACATCGTGGGTGCTCACATCACGACCACGCGTGACGGCTTCGCGCTTGATACGTTCCTCTTGCAGCGCGAATTCGAGCAGGACGAAGATGAAAAGCGGCGGGCCACACGCATTGGCCAGACCATCGAAAAGCTTCTCAGAGGCAAAACCTATGTTGCCAAGCTTCTTGAGAACGCCAAGAAACCTCCAGCCAGGATCGATGCGTTCACCGTTGAGCCAGAAGTGATTATTTCGAATGTATTATCCGACAGCTTCACGGTCATCGAGATATCGGGTCTTGACCGGACCGGCTTACTCTATGATCTCACCAGCACACTCTCCGATCTTTCACTCGATATCGGATCTGCGCACATCACCACGTTCGGTGAGAAGGTTGTCGACGTGTTCTACGTCACAGATTTGACGGGCAAGAAAATCGAAAATGAAGCCCGGCAAAAGACGATCATCGAACGCCTGACGGCGGCGCTGGAAGGCGCCAGTGAGGGGGCTGATGCGTAACCGAAGACACAATAAGCGGGGCCACGAAGTTTCGCCACCACGAGAAATTGAAGCGAGGCGCGCTGCTTCCGGCCCGTTTGCCTTGCACAACCGAACTCAAGCGATGCGATCCCGTCGCGCAAATCCGCGGAAAAGAAGGGCCATAGCGAACCCGGCTACAAATCCACCGATGTGCGCCATATAGGCAACCCCGCCCTTGTCGCTTTGCGTCGTTTCCATAAATGAGCCGGCACCGGAAAAGACCTGAAGCGCGATCCACAGCCCAAGAACGATAAAAGCCGGCATGGCGACAATGGAGCGCCCCAACAGGACGCGCACTTTGGATTGGGGAAACATTAGGATATAGGCGCCAAGCACACCGGCGATGGCGCCCGAAGCGCCCACATTCGGCACAACGGACTGTGGGTTCACATAATATTGTGCAAACGTCGCGCCGATACCTGCCAGAAGGTAGAACAGCAGAAACCGGACATGCCCGAAGCGATCTTCAACGTTATCGCCAAAGATCCACAGGTAAAGCATGTTGCCGAGGATGTGCATCCAGCCCCCATGCATGAACATGGCAGAAAGGACGGTCACGGCTCTGCCGGCGGGGTCCTGTGTGAATTGGGCAGGAATAAAGGCCCATTCCATAATAAAGTCGTTCCCCCGCTGAAGCTCGAGATAAAACACCACGGCATTGATGGCGATGAGAACGAATGTGACAACGGGAATTATCCGCCGTTTGCTATTGTCATCTCCAATCGGAAACATCGCAGGTCCCCCTGACCGTGTCTTGATTGCCGGCCTAGCGCGCGGCCATTGTCCTCGGCGCCCGTCGAGCGAGCCGGAGAATAGCCCTGGTACCGCCGAAGTCCATGCCAGATTATCCGCCTTGCGAAGAATTGTCGGCTCAGATAGGCATCTGCCCGCATGAAACTCTATCGCTCATTCGTAACAGTTGGCGGGCTCACCATGGTGAGCCGCGTACTTGGCTTCATCCGCGATATTCTGATTGCGGCCGCATTGGGGTCGGGCGCCGTCGCCGACGCCTTTTTCGTCGCCTTCCGTTTTCCCAATCTTTTCCGGCGCCTGTTCGGAGAAGGCGCGTTCAACGCGGCCTTTGTCCCCCTCTTCGCAAAGCGGTTGGAAGGTGAAGGCGAGGACGAGGCCCGGAGCTTCGCGCGGGAAGCTCTTTCGGGCCTATTTGCCGTGCTCTTGCTCTTTTCCACCGTCGCCATGCTGGCGATGCCGTGGCTGATGGCGGTCTTGGCACCGGGATTTCTGGAAAATCCAACCAAGTACAATCTTTCCGTCGCACTCACTCAGATTGCGTTTCCGTATCTGCTTTGTCTGTCACTTGTCGCACTTCTCTCGGGCGTTCTGAATTCACTGCACCGCTACTGGGCGGCCGCAGCATCGCCAATCCTCCTCAACGTCGTTCTGATTGGTGCGATCACCCTTGCCATTTGGATGGGGTTCAGCCGCCGTCCTGAAGCCGGCTATGTGCTGGCGTGGGGCGTATGTCTTGCCGGCATCGTCCAACTGGCAGCCGTGTGGATTGCGCTTGAGCGTGCAGGCATGAAGCTCAGACTAGGCTGGCCCAGCTGGTCAGCCGACATGAAGCGCCTCGTCACGCTCGGAATTCCCGGACTGCTTGCCGGAGGCATCACCCAAATCAACATCGTTGTCGGAACCATTATCGCTTCGTTGCAGGCCGGTGCAGTCTCTTGGCTCTATTATGCGGATCGCCTTTATCAGCTTCCCCTCGGCATTGTCGGCGTGGCCGTCGGCGTCGTTCTGCTGCCCGAGCTGGCGCGCAACTTGAGATCCGGCAACCGGGCCGCCGCCATGGAAAGCCAGAACCGCAGCCTCGAGTTCGCGCTTCTCCTCACCTTGCCGGCCGCTGTCGCGCTGGCGCTCATCGCCAGGCCCATCATTCAAGTTCTCTTCGAGCGTGGCGCCTTCAACGCCGGGGATACCACGGCAGCCGCCGCCGCCTTGACCGCCTTTGCAGTAGGCCTTCCCTCGTTTGTGCTGATCAAGGTTTTCCAGCCGGCGTTTTTCGCCCGCGAGGACACCAAGACGCCCATGTATTTTTCCGGCGTCAACATGCTGGTCAACGTCGTCGGCTCGCTCGTGCTCTTCTTTGGGTTCCAGGCGATGGGGTGGAGCCCGCACATCGGCATTGCACTCGCAACCTCCATCGCGGGCTGGGTCAACACAGTGATGCTCTGGCGCGCACTGGCCCGCAACGGCGAATTCGAGACCGACGCGCGCCTCATACGCAATCTGCCGCTAATCGCGTTGGCAAGTGGCGTGATGGGCCTTGTCCTCATGCTGCTGATGCGCCCGCTCGGTCCTCTGTTCCAGGATGGCATGGGGCTCGCCCTCCAGATTGTGGGGCTCGCCGGCCTGATCTTGGCGGGATTGCTGACCTTTGGATTGGTGGCGATGCTCACCGGCGTGCTTTCCAGGGAGCAATTGGTCCGCTTTTTACGCCGCACTTAGGCCTAATCGCGTTGAGGCGTGCCTTCGCCCCTTGCGCCGGTCTGCCCGCCACGCCATAACCCGCGCCGAAACGGGGGAACATGAGAGCATGAAATTCAAAGAACGCGTCTTCTCCGGCATGCAGCCCACGGGCAGCCTACACCTTGGGAATTACCTCGGGGCGATGATCAATTGGATCAAGATGCAGGAGACGCACGAGTGCATCTATTGTGTCGTCGATCTGCACGCCATCACCGTGTGGCAGGACCCGGACGAGCTGCGCACGTCGATCCGCCGGGTGACGGCCGCGTATATTGCGGCTGGGCTCAATCCAAAAAAGAGCATCCTCTTTAACCAGAGCCAGGTCCCGGAGCACGCGGAGCTTGCTTGGGTATTCAACTGCGTGGCCCGGCTTGGCTGGCTCAATCGCATGACGCAGTTCAAGGAGAAGGCCGGAAAGGATCGCGAAAACGCCTCTGTCGGACTCTACGCGTACCCCAATCTCATGGCCGCGGACATTTTGGCCTACCGCGCAACGCACGTTCCCGTTGGTGAGGACCAGAAACAGCACTTAGAGCTGTCGCGCGACATCGCACAGAAGTTTAACAACGACTTTGCCCCCCAAATCACCGCAAAGGGTTATGCAGACGGCATCTTCTTCCCCCAGCCGGAACCGGTCATCACCGGACCGGCAACGCGCGTTATGAGCTTACGCGACGGCACCAAGAAAATGTCGAAGTCCGATCCGTCCGAGTTGTCGCGCATCAACCTTACCGACGATGCCGACGTCATTGCCAAAAAGATTCAGAAGGCGAGAACCGACCCGGAACCCATTCCATCTGAGACCAAGGGATTTAAAGGCAGGCCGGAAGCGGAAAATCTCGTCGGCATCTTTGCCGCGCTGTCCGGAAGGTCAGCCGAAGACGTGCTCGCGGAATATGGCGGACAGCAGTTCTCGACATTCAAAAAGGCATTGGCGGAAGTCGCCACCGAAACGCTGGGACGCATCGGTGGCGACGTCAAACGCCTCATGGATGATCCTGAGCATATCGACAAGATCCTCGCCGACGGCGCCGATCGCGCCCGCACCATCGCAACCCCCATCATGGACGAAGTAAAAGACATCGTTGGGCTAATTCGGCGGTGACAGTGTCTCTTAATGGGACAATGCGCGGATGCGTGCAGTGCGAGATGGCTTTCGCGAGCCATCTTTCTTTCGTTACGGGCCCGTGGCACCATCCGCGCCCATGAGTGAGATTCGCAAACGCCGCTCGTTCGAAGCGGGCCACGCCCGTAAGTTCCTGCTTATCGTCGATGAGAGCGAGGAAGTGGAAAGTGCGCTCTACTATGCGGCAGCCCGCATAGCCCATTCGTCGGGCACACTCGTTATGCTGTATGTCATCGAGCCTCAGGACTTCCAGCACTGGGCAGGCGTACGCCAAGTGCAGGTTGAAGAAGAAACGAGCAAGGCCAAGGCGCTGTTTCGCCTCTTCAGGCGTAAGCTCAATTCGTCCGGGTTTGAGGACGTGAACTGCGAGGAGTTGATCCTCGAAGGCACGAAATCCGAGCAGCTCCTTCAGGCGATTGAAGCAGACGAGGACATCGCCATCCTGGTGCTCGGGGCATCCATCGATGTCAAAGGACCGGGGCCGCTGGTCTCGGCGTTGGCCGTCGGCAAGGCGGCCGGGACCTTCCCAATTCCCATCACGGTGGTGCCGGGCAACCTCAGCCTCGAGGACATCCGCGGGCTTGCCTGAGCCGGACGGGGCCGCCTAAAGGCCCGCACCCGTTGAAAATCCGACGCCGGCTATCGACATTCGAGGCCCAAGCGCCTATCTCTAGAACAATTCTAAAGTCAGATCGTGGAGGCCCGTAAAGCCATGTTCATTCAGACCGAAGCGACGCCCAATCCCGCGACG
This sequence comes from Hyphomicrobium sp., assembly GCA_965222835.1. GTDB lineage: Bacteria > Pseudomonadota > Alphaproteobacteria > Rhizobiales > Hyphomicrobiaceae > CBDCUQ01. The sequence goes on along the minus strand of CBDCUQ010000003.1, from coordinate 885,567 downwards.
CTGAAGTTTATTCCCGGCCGCGAGGTGTTGGGCAGTGGCACCGCGGACTACCGCTCGCTGAACGAGGCAGAAGATTCCCCGCTGGCGCAGCGCCTGTTTGGCATCGACGGCGTCGAGGGCGTGTTTCTAGGTTCGGATTTTATCTCGGTCACCAAGGGCGAAGCCGAGTGGCCCCACCTCAAGCCCATGATCCTCGGTGCGATCATGGAGCATTACATGTCGGGCGCAGAGACTGCTGAGTCAGGAACGGCGAACGACGCCGAAGGCGTAAACTACGATCCCAAGGACGAGGAGGTCGTCGCCACCATCAAGGAACTGCTCGAAACGCGCGTACGCCCTGCTGTTGCGCAAGACGGGGGTGACATTACGTTTTCGGGATTCCGGGATGGAGTCGTCTATCTCCAGATGCGCGGAGCCTGCTCGGGCTGCCCCAGCTCGACGGCAACGCTGCGTCACGGCATCGAGAACCTGCTGCGCCATTTCTGCCCCGAAGTGCAGGAAGTGCAGGCGGTTTAGGCACAACCGGTCCAACATGATCGCGCGCAAAGCCTGCTGGCGAAGCGTGCGCAATGGAGACGTTCCATGCCCGATCGCCTCGACGACACCGCCTTGCGCCAGCTGTTCCTGGAGGCCCGGTCGCACAACAAGTGGCAGGCACGAGACGTGCCGGACAGTCTCCTCGAAGAGCTCATCGACACCATGAAGATGGCTCCTACCAGTGCCAATTGTTCTCCCGCGCGGATCGTTTTCGTGAAATCAAAAGAGGCGAAAGCCCGTCTCAAACCGCATCTCTCTGAAGGCAACGCCGAAAAAACAATGTCCGCACCCGTAACCGCGATTATCGGACACGACCTTGCCTTCTATGAGCATCTGCCGAAGCTGTTCCCCCACACCGATGCGCGCTCCTGGTTTGCAGGCAAACCGGAAAAAATTGCCGTAACAGCATTTCGAAACGGCACACTCCAAGGCGCATATCTGATGCTGGCCGCGCGCGCGCTTGGCCTCGATTGTGGACCGATGTCAGGTTTTGACAATGCAGGTGTCGACGCCACGTTCTTCCAGGGCACTGAAATCAAGTCGAATTTCCTTTGCAACCTCGGCTACGGCGACCCGTCTGGCGTCATGCAGCGTTCGCCTAGAATGAGCTTTTCCGAAATCACGCGCCTCGAATAGGGCGCAGCTTATTGACGTCGCACTAATTATGGGCGCAAGCTTATGGCCATTGGGGTCATACAAGTTTGCGGCATGAATATCCTCGCCTTTGATACGTGCTTTGGTGCCTGCTCCGTGGCTATGAGATGGCCGAGCCATATCGAGCCGGGCCCAGGAAAGATGACCCATGTCCTTGGGGGAGCATACCGCTACGAGCGCATGCAAAGAGGGCATGCCGAACGATTGGTGCCGATGATCGACGAGGTCATCGCCGATTCTCCTCTTGGATTCGAGAACATTGATCGCATTCACGTAACGACCGGCCCTGGCACCTTCACAGGCATGCGGATTGGCGTCGCCGCTGCAAGAGCGCTGGCTCTGTCGCTCAACATCGAAGCATTTGGATTTAGCAGCTTGATGGTCTTGGAAAGACAAGCCTCGGCAACGTTCTTCAATGAGATCTGCGTTGCGATGCGGGGCACGAAATATGGATGGACGCCAGATGGCGCACACGACATATATGCAAAAAAGGACGTCGCTATTGCTGTCAATGCCGGCCGCGGACAAATCTACTTTCAGCTGTTCGGCAACAAGCATCACGTGCCATTGACACCCCCCTTGTTACTGACGCCCGGCGCGGCTGTCGACCATCTCCGTGTAAACGAAACCTTGATTGCCGGTTCAGGCGCCGAACACTTCTGTGAGGCAGCAAGCAGGACCGGCCGGGAACTAGCTCCACGCCTCCTTGATCTGCAACCCAACGCGTCATCACTTTTGGGGATCAACTCCGATCCAAAGGTCCGCCTGCCGCTATCACCCCTCTACCTGTGCCCGCCCGATGCCAAGCCGCAAGACGGCAAGTCACTCATGAGGGCCCCATGAGCACGGCTGAGCAAGACCGCGACCCGAAACGTGTGAGCCTGCTCTGGGCCGGGCTCGACCGGGCGGATGCCGTCGCCGGTCTTCACGCCATGTTGTTCGATCCCGCCTGGGATGAAGAGAGCATCCGCAAGCTTCTCGATCACCCTGCCGCCACGTCGTTCGTGGCCTTCGACGGTGGATCACAACAGGTGGTCGGCTTCATCATGGGGCAACTCGCGGCCGACGAAGCGGAAATCCTGTCGATTGGCGTTGCACCGGATTGGCAGCGCGCCGGGCTCGGCCGCCGCCTCGTGGAGGGATTGGCAACAGCCGCAAAGCGGGCCGAGGCCCGGCGCTTGTTTCTCGAGGTCGCCGACGACAATGAGGGCGCCCTCGCGCTTTATCGCGCCGCGGGGTTTGCCGAGACGGGTCGGCGCAAAGACTATTATACGCGCAACGGCGGCGCAGCCGCGGATGCCGTGACCTTGGCACTGGATTTAGGGAATTAGACACTGTTCCGTCAAAGTCGAACCACCCGCTCCCCCGCCCGGCCACCCAAAGCGATGATGGATTGGAAGGCCCCTAGATCATTGCACCTGTCAACCCGGGGCTTGACCCCGGGATCCGGGGTTCAACTGGCGCCAACATTTCGCTCAAAACAAAATCGACCGCGGATCGAACCGGGGTGTGGCCCGCGCCGCGCCCTGGTTCTAACTTTCGAGGCACAGGCCACTTTGGATCCCGGCATTGAATGCCGGGATGACAGTGGAGATGATCTCCCGGGGAAAGCGCCGGGACGAGAACAGCGGCGGGCGGGGCGTTGGCTGGCCAGGCACGTCAACGTAAGTTGAACATGCTCTAGATCCCCGGTTTGTCGACCCGCTTGCGGGTCACGGACGAACAGCGCATAAAGCGCCGTTCCAAGATCAGCGGACGTGGTGGAACTGGTAGACACACAGGACTTAAAATCCTGAGGCTTAACCGCCGTGCGAGTTCGAGTCTCGCCGTCCGCACCACACATCCCTCAGTTCCCGTCATAGACTTGTCGAACCTGCGTGAAACCATCCACGCGGAACGCGCGGTCGTCAATTTCTTCCGTAAACCTCTCGACAGTGGCGCGTATCAGCTGTTCGGTAGCGGCGCACGTGCCCAACCTGGAGACGGCACTCATGGCATCCGACGTAACAGCCCTGCATGTCGAACAAAAACCGGTCCCCGCATTTGCGGAACGGGCGCCGTGGTGGGGTGGAGATCTGCAAACCCTGCGCAACTGGTTTCTCCCGGATGGATCGCCGCTTCCCGGACAGTCGCGAGCTCTGGCGTTTCCCACATCCGACGGATCAGGTGACACGCTGATCGCCTCACTCGAAACGCCGCATCAGGACGTTAGAGGCCCACTTATCATCCTCATCCACGGCCTCACAGGCTGCACGGAAAGTGCCTATATCCGGCAAACGGCGAGATACCATCTCACACGCGGCCGCCAGGTCTTGCGCCTCAACCTGCGCGGCGCGGGCGCATCGAACAAATCCTGTAGCCAGTACTATCATGCAGGCAGAGCATCCGATCTCGATGACGTGATTGGCGGATTGGATGCGGAGATGACCGAACGCGGCCTCGTCCTGATCGGCTTTTCGCTCGGCGGAAACATTCTCCTGAACTTCCTGGGCGGCGATTTCGGGAAGGGCAATGTCTTCGGCGCCGCAACGGTGTCTGCCCCAATCATACCGATTGAGGCAGCACGGCGCCTCATGGCGCCGCGCAATTGGCTCTATCACGCCTGGCTCCTGGGCCGCATGAAGCAAGACTACCTCGGCTTAAGGGCGCAACTCAGCGCTAATGAAAGAGCGGCCATCACGAATGCGAAAACAATTTACGCTTTCGACAACGATGTGATCGCACCCCGTAACGGTTTCGCCGATGCGCCGGACTATTACGCCAAAACCGCCGGTATGAACGTCTTGAATGATATCAGCGTTCCAACGCTCATGATTCACGCGGAGAACGATCCTTGGATTCCTGCGACGCCGTATCGGGAGCTTGTAAAGAATTGTCCCAAGCCGATAGACGTCCATCTCGCGCCAAGCGGCGGACACGTCGGCTTTCACGCAACGGACTCCCACGAAGCCTGGCACGACCGCGTCATTGGAGAGTTTGTCGAGCCGACACAGCGGGCGTGTAACCGTTAGCGCAACTCAACCGTTCGAAAGACGAAACGTACCTACCTCTGCCCCTGCGGCCATCGGTAGAAGAACGTCAGGTAGGCAAGCGCCAGATAGACCGCGATTGCAACAATCCATCCCATAATCGACCCGGTCGTGAACCCATCATAAGACAAAGATGCAATCTGGGTGTCATTCATGACAACTTGTAAAGGGAGAGGAATCGCAAGCTGCTCAAGATTCTGAATGCCCGTAACCGGGTTTTCAATCGTCTTCCAGGCGGCAATAATTCCTTTGGCGCGGCTTTCGATACCCGCCATGGCCTGGCCAAGAAAAACAAACGCCGCCGTGAGCAGGGAAAACGCCAGAACCCGGATTGGCGCCGGCGAGCGGTGCAGGAAGAAGTAAAGCCCGGCCAGGTACGCCGACACGATGGCAAAGAACATTGAGAAGACCGCCATCATTGCTTCGTTCGTCACGAAGCTGAGATGCAAGAGTTCTGCTTCAGACATATGACCCTCCCCTCCTGAAACTCAGGCCTAGCACACAGCTTAAGGCCCGGCGCGGCGCTTGGCGACATAGGCGAGATAAGAAATGAGATCTTCAAGCTCGCCGTCCGGCAGCGCCTCGCGCGAAAAGCCCGGCATCTTTTGATCCGGCCACGTACGCACCGACGCCGGGTTGCGGATCAGCAGTCTCAACCCGAGCGGGCTCAAATAGACGGTCGGCGCCATCGGCTCCGCCAGATCGGGACCCACCTCCGCTTCCCCGGCACCTTTGATCCGGTGACAGGCAAGACAGTGCTTGATGAAGCTTGAGAGACCGCGGTGTTCACGTGCGTCCTTCGGCACGTCGTCTGCAACCGCCATCTGAGGCCAGCGCTTGGCGGGCGACAGAACAAGCTTCAAGGCGGATAAGGCGTAGGGCCATTGCTCCGGTCCGACGTTCGAGCGTTCAGGATTCAGCCAGATCACATAGAAGGGCCCGGCGCTGACAGACTTGTCGGGCAATTTGGGCCATGGCGCCTTCGGATCTTCGATGGCGAGCCAGGGAACAGAGCCCCCTGAACCCGCTCTCTTGAACAACGCCAGCGGAAGCTGCGAAACGAAGCCGTCCGTTGCCCGCGCCTCGAGTGTATCGAAGTCCTTGAACAGCCGATCGGGAATGAGGCTCAAGACCGGCACGGCGGCATACGTCATCGGCTGCTTGTAGGACGGATCGGGCTCGATCGTAATTGAGGTGCGGTCCCTGCGTTCGAGAAGCTGAGTTGCCGTAAAGGTCGACGTTCCCTCGGACGTTTCAATGGAAAGAACTGCCTCACCCGCCGCGGCAATCGCCGGCGCCAACGAAAGAAACAGCATCAAGAAAAACAATTGTAAGTACCGCATGTATGCCCCCAGAACGTTCAGTCGAATACCAAGCCACGATACACCGGCAACCGCCCGCAGCAAGTCTGAGATGCTTTGGAAATGGTTAGACGTAATTCAGGATCAGGAAGGCGCCCAGCATCACCGTGGTCCAAAACGCCATTGACCCCGTCGGCCAGGTGCGTCCGAAAATGCCATCGGGCCCATGATACCGATAAATGAGCAACTTGATGGCCGTGGCAATCGCCGCCACCCAGTGGCCCAGCCGCGACCAAGCCACGTTACTCCCCTGATAGAAGGCATCCACGATCCAGCGCCCCAGCCGCCGGTAGAACCAGTCCACATCAAGGTTCGTCGAGCGCAACTCCGGCGGATATACGCCAGTGCGCATCAACACGGTAAAGGCAAGCGCGGAAAAGAACAGCAATTGCGTCTGCGCTACCACGTGGTCGAGGGAGTAGGGGTGATAGCTCGACTGATAAGGGAGCAGCGCATAAAACGCACCCGGAAAAACCCCGATGCCAATACAGAGCGCGGCGGCCACACCCATCGCGATTAGCATGTTGGTCGGAGCCTCTTCGCAGCGTTTACCCGAGTCATGGGCGAAGAAGGCGAAGTACGGGATCTTGATGCCGGCATGGTGAAACACACCCGCGCTCGCAAACAACAGGATCATCCACGTCCAGAAATAGCCACCCTCCATCGCAGCCCCGATCACCATGGATTTGGTGACAAACCCGCTGAAGAGCGGAAACGCTGAAATCGACGCGGCGCCGACCATGCAGAACCCGGTTGTCCAGGGCATCGATTTATAAAGGCCGCCAAGTTCCGAGCCCTTGACCGTACCCACGCGGAACAGCACGGCACCCATCGACATAAAGAGCAGGCCCTTGAAGAGGATGTCGGCGAACGCGTGGGCTACGGCGCCGTTGAGCGCCAGATCGGTCCCGATGCCGACGCCGACAACCATGAACCCAAGCTGGTTGTTGAGGCTGTAAGCGAGCACCCGCCGCAAGTCGTTTTCAATCACGGCGTAAAAGATCGGAAACGCCGTCATGGCCGCACCAATGGGAATGAGAATCTCGGTTCCGGCATAGCCGCGCGCCAATGCGTAGACTGCAACCTTGGTGGTGAACGAGGAGAGGTAAACCGTGCCGGTCACCGTCGCTTCGGGATAGGCGTCGATCAGCCAGGAGTGCAGCAGTGGGAACGCGCACTTGATACCGAACGCCAGGAGAATGAGCAGTGTGCCGGGAGACCCCAGCCCCAGGTGATCAAAGGCGAGCCAACCCGTATACCGGTAGTGCAGCATCAAGCCGACGAGCAACAGCATACCGGATCCGATGTGGATGATCAGGTAGCGCATCCCCGCAGCGACGGACCGCTCGGTCCGCGCAGCCCAAATCAAGAACACCGAGGCGATGGCAATCACTTCCCAGAACAAAAAGAAGGACAAGAGATCGCCGGCGAACACGGCGCCAAGTGCGCCGCCCGCATAGATCAGTCCCGCCACGTGTTGCATCGTGTCGCGAACATGCAGCGAGAAGACAATACAGATCGCGGTTGCGACGAGGAAGATGTAACCAAACAGCTGACTCAACCGATCGACACGCAGCGTAACCAGCGTCAGATCGAAGATCTGGATCTCACCGAACTGCCCCATCGGCAGCCCCATCAAATGCCAGAAGGCCAATGCCGGCAATGCCAGCATGAAGGCGGAGTGGAGACGACCGCGCAACACGGGCACGATGAGAGCACCCAGGATCAAGATGAAGGCTGGCGACATCTCAGCGGTCATAATAGTCCTCGGAGCGCATCACGACTTTCCGCATTTGCTTCGCGATCAGCACCAGCGCGACACAGGCGAAGAACCCAAAGATCCCGTAGAAGCCCCACATGTGCTCGATCTCAAATGGACCTTGCTTGGGGACCAGGAAGTCAATCGCGATAAGGACCGCACAGCTCAAAAAGAACCATCGAATGAGCTTGTCCACATTGGCCGGCTTATCCAGCCAATAGGTCCGCTCACCACCCGGCCGAGTGCCCGCACCCTGCTCGGTGTTCTCTGTCATTAAAGTGTTCCTTCTGACACGGGCGCCGGCATGGAGAGCGCCGAAGCCATGAGATCTTCAAATAGGCCTGCCCCGAAGAACAAGGCGAGGCACATCAGCGACGTGAGTGAGAGCGCAATGAGGCACGACAACGGGGCTTCCTGTATGACCGTCTCACTGCCGTGTGGCGCGTCAGGGCGTGCCCGAAAAAAGGCGCGGGCGACGATCGGCATCAAATAGGCGACGCTCAAAACCGAACTGAGCATCAGCGCGCCAACGGCAAGCATCTGCCCGGCATCCAGCGCCCCGAGGACGAGATACCACTTGGCCCAAGACCCGCCGAGCGGAGGAACGCCGATGACGCTGAGCGATGCCACCAGAAAGGCTCCCATGGTGATCGGCAGGGCGCGCCCCAGACCGTCCAGCTCACTGACCAGGGTCTTTCTTGACGCGAGATAAATCGCACCGGCACAGAAAAACAGTGTGATCTTTCCCGCAGCATGCATGGCGATATGCATGCCCGAACCGATCACGCTCATGTTGCTGGCAATGAGCGCACCGAGCACGACATACGCGAGCTGGCTGACCGTCGAGTAGGCCAGGCGCGCTTTGATGTTGTCGCTACCGAGCGCCGTTAAAGAGGCGCCAATCAACGTAACAATGGCGACAACGATCAGCCAGTCCGTGGCTGGTGTTTGCGTGACGGCGTCAAGGCCGAAGACGTAGACGACGACCTTGAGCACAGCAAAAACGCCAGCCTTGACGACCGCCACCGCGTGCAGAAGCGCGCTCACCGGTGCCGGCGCGACCATGGCGGCAGGTAGCCAGAAATGAAACGGCATTAGAGCAGCCTTGCCGATGCCGAACACGAACAGAGCCAACAAAAGGCCCATGGCGGTCATTCCGGCCTTGCCCGACAGAATGCCGCCGGGTGCGAAATCCAGCGTTCCCGCCAGCACACCCGTCGCAATGATCGCCGGCAATAGAAGAACCATTGACGTACCGAGCAGCATAAGCAGGTAAAGCCGCCCCGCGCGCATGGCATCGGGCGTACCCCGGTGTGCGACCAGCGGATAGGTCGACAGCGTCAGGATCTCGTAGAATACGAACAGCGTGAACAGATTCTTGGCGAACGCAATGCCCATCGTCGAGGCGATGGCAACACCGAAGCAGACATAGAATTGCGTCTGACGCGGCTCGTTACCACCGCGCATAAAGCCGATGCTGTAGATCACGTTGACGATCCACAACGATCCTGCCACCAACGCAAAGAGCATGCCCAGCGGTTCGGCGGCAAAGGCTAGCGTCAGCCCCGGAACAACTTTGATAAGCGTCGCCTCGGGACGGGCACCCGCAAGCACATGTGGCGCAAGACTCCAGACAATGAAAACGACAAGCCCGGCCGCCGCCAGCGTTAGTGCTTCGCGCAGGTTTGGCCAGCGGCCAAACAACGGAGTGAGCAGCGATGCAACAAGTGGAATCACCAGGGCCGCAAGCATCAGGGTCTCGGGAGGATAGGGCATACTCATTTGAGCCCTCCGAGCAAGCCCTTCGCCGCCTCCGCCGCGATGTCAACGCTGAACCGTGTGTCAAGGCCGAGCCAGATCGTTGCCAGCGCTAAAACAATTAGCGGGATCAGCATCGACAGCGGCGGCTCTCCGGCCTCGGAAACGTTCGGACCGGGTTCGTGAAAGTACGCGGCCTCGACCACGCGGCCGATGTAGACGACGGCGATCAGCGAGCTGGCGACGATCAGGGAGACAACTCCCCAATAGCCCTGCTCCAAGGCCCCAAGAGCAAGATACCACTTCGAGATGAAGCCAGCAGTTCCAGGCACACCGATGATCCCGAGCCCTGCAACGACGAAGGCGGCCATGGTCAACGGCATGCGCCGTCCAACACCTGCAAGGTCCGCAATCTTCACCGAACCAACGCGATAAAAGACCGCCCCCATTGCCATGAACAACGCCGCTTTGATCGCCGCGTGGTTGAGAAGATGCACGATGCTGGCCGTCAGCCCGCTCTGGTTCATTAAGGCGAGGCCAAGCGTGATGTAACCAATCTGTGCCACCGACGAATAAGCCAGCATGCGTTTGGCGTCGCCGTCGAATGCCGCGCTGAGCGAGGCAATAAGCATCGCGGCGGCGGACAACACCAGCAGAACCGGCGCAACAGGCATCGCCCCAAAGTCGAGCTCGATACCGAAGACGGAGAAGAAAAGGCGGATCAGCAGATAAACGGCGACCTTGGTAGCGCTTCCGGCAAGAAACGCGGTGGCGGCAGACGGTGCATACGCATACGCATTCGGCAGCCAAAAATGCAGAGGGAACAGTGCCAGCTTGAGACTGACACCGACCGTCAAAAAGGCGAGCGCCGCCAGAACCGGCCGCGAGAATTCAGCCGATGCAGACCCAAGCCGGGTCGCGATGTCGTAGAAGTTGAGACTGCCCGTCACGACATACAACAGCCCAACGCCAATCACGTAGAGCGTCGCGCCAATCGTGCCCATGATGAGATAGCGGTAAGACGACACCAGCGCCCGCCGGTCGCGGCCGAGGGCGATAAGAACATACGTCGATAGCGACGAAATCTCCATGAAGACGAAGGCATTGAAAGCGTCCCCCGTCACGGCCATGCCGAGCAGCCCGGAGAGGCACAAGAGATACATGGTGTAGAACCACGCCTGATTGTGCGAGTCGATCTCGTGCGCCACGCTCTTGCGGGCATAGGGCATAATCACCGCACCGATTGAGGTGACGGCCGCCACCACGAAGGCATTTAGAACGTCGATGCGATATTCGATGCCGATCGGCGGCATCCAGCCACCGAGCGGGTAGGAGATCGGCTGCCCCGTCGACGTCACCACCAAAACAAGCCACCACCCGACAGCCGCAGCCGACCAGGTGGCAATAAGCGCGATACCCCAAGCGGTCGTCCCTCGCCGGCAGAACGCAGCAAGAAGGGCCGCGATGAGCGGCACCAGCACCGGTAGAACAGGCAGATGAAGCTCGATCGCCGTCATGCGCTCCCATCCTGAGAGAGGATGTCGTCTTCCTCGATGGTGCCGTAGGCTTCGTGGATGCGCACAACCAGGGCAAGTCCGAGCGCAAGTGTCGCGACGCCAACCACGATGGCGGTTAGGATCAGCACATGCGGCAGCGGATTGGAGTAGACGCTGTACGCCGGATCGAGAATCGGCGGGGTGCCACCGATGATTTTACCTGGCGAGATGTAGAGCAAATAGACTGAGGTCTGAAACAGCATCAGGCCAATCAGTTTCTTGATGAGATTGCCGTGCGCGATCACGATGTAGAGACCCGACACCATCAGGAATATCGTGATGAAATAATTGTAGTGCCCGAACAGCTCTCCCGCCGCCTCCATGCCCAAGCTCATGCGCGCCCTCGCTCGGTGAAAGCGTAGAAGATCGCGATCATGGTTGCGGCCACCGTGACCAGAACGCCGATCTCGACAATCAGAATGCCCCAGGCGTGCCCGCTGGCTGGGTCCGACGCAAGCACGTCATAATTGAGAAAGTTGCGTCCCTCGAACATGGCCGGCAGGCCGGCGCCGGCGAAGATCAAGACACCCAGTGGCACAAGACGCTCCACGACGGCCTGCGGCGCGACGCGCTTGGCAGCCACAACGCCGAAGATCAGCGCATACAGAATCACCGTGGCTGCCGTAATAACACCGGCCTGAAAACCGCCACCGGGTCCGTACTCGCCATGGAACTGCACATAGAATGCGAATAACGGAATAAAGGGCAGGATCAGTTTGACGACGACCCGCGCAATGAGATCGAACTTCATGAGCTGTGCCCTCCAGCCGCGTTCCGTTTTCGACGGCGCCCGCGCAACAGCATCATCACGCCGATACCGGCCGTAAAGATCACTGTTGTTTCGCCCAGCGTATCAAACCCGCGATAATCCGTGAGCACGGCGGTGACGACGTTCGGCGCATGTGTATCTTTCTTGGCATTGGCGAGGTAATAGGGCGCGGTGTGCTGATGCATAGGCGCGTCCGCCGTACCGAACGGCGGTAACGTGTAGGTGCCGAAGATAAGCGCCCCCCCGACCACGCCAGATACGAACAGCGGCAAAGCCACGTTGCGGGGCTTCGGATACTCGCGGGTCTTAGTCAGGTACAGCGTCGCCAGAAGCACGACGGTTGAAATACCCGCGCCCACCGAGGCTTCAGTGAGCGCAACATCCACCGCGTCGAGCACCATCATCACGCTGGCCATCAGGAAGCTGTAGATTGCGGCCAGGATAACAACGCCGAACAGGCTGCGCTGGCGAGCGATTGCAATTGTCACAATAGCGAGCAGTGTCAGCAGCGCAGCATTGACGTAAGCTTCCATCAGGTCTCCTTCCCGGACGTCTCACGCTGAGCCTCGTCCCCATCGAGACGTCCCCGGCGATCCTCATGCAACAACGGCTCGACACCTTGATGCAGGGCGGCCTGTGCCAGCGCATGCGCTGCGACCGGCCCCGTGAAGAAGAACAGTGCAAGCACGAACAAGAGTTTGAGCGTCACGAGGCTGAAGCCCGCCTGCAGCATGAGACCGGCAACAAGAAGGGCAGCCCCGAGCGTGTCGATCACGCTTGCAGCATGTTTGCGCGTAAAAAGATCCGGCATGCGGACAAGCCCAAGAGCGCCGACGACAACCAGCCCGCTTCCAGCGAGAATGAACGCCCAACTCAGGATGTTGACCAAGAACTCCGTCACGATGTCTCCTCCTCAGCGTCATAGGCGAGGTCACCGTGGCGGAAGAACTTGAGTACGGCGAGCGTCGAGATGACATTCAAAAGCCCGTACGTCAGACCAATGTCCAGCCACTCGGGCCGGCCAGTGAGAAAGCTGATAACCGCCAGCAACAGGATCGCCAGGGTACCGATCGTGTTCCCGGCGAGTACGCGGTCAAAGACGGTTGGCCCGCGGATCGCCCGTATGACGGCCAGCAGCATCGCAACGAGAACAGCAACTGTGGCGGCGGCAAACATCATGAGGCGCTTTCGAACTGGCTGACCCGCTGATCCATGCCGCCACGCTCCAGCTCGTCGGCCGCATCACGAACCAGCGCGTGTACCGTGAGGTGATCACCTTTTAGCTGCGCCGTGATTGTACCCGGTGTCAGCGTGATCGAATTGGCATACGTGACAATGCCGACGCTCGTCCGCTGACTTGCCTTCACCACTGTCATCGTCGGAGAGATCGGAAGCTTGGGATGCAGAATGATCTTGGTGACGGACCAAGTAGATTTAGCAATCTCCCACGTGAGCCACGGGAAGTATGTCAACGCAGGTACGAACAGGTGCGTGGGATGTGCTTCCTCGTCCAGGGCCCCCACGCGTTTGGCCGCCAGCACACACAAGATCGAACACGCCAAACCAATACCGATCAGCATCGGCGTGTAGTGGCCGGACAGCGCCAGCCAAAACGCGAACAGCAGAACTCCAAGACTGGCACCGCGCATAATCCCTCCCCTCTCAACCAAAGGCCACGTCGGCAGACGTGACCTTGGCGTGTCCCCTTAAGAGACCAGGATAGAAGAGCCTCTCTCACGTCGTGTGAGAGGAGGTCTCATCTAGGGATATCTATGCTGCACGGGAAGCAAGAGCAACAGGCATTGGCCCCGCTGTCACCACCAACCGCACCTGATTTCCACCAGCGCAGATCCTGGGGGTAAGACGACCGACCAGTTCGGTGCGGTTATCCAGCGCTACTCGTTCGACGTCTGGGGCAAGCGGCGTGAGGTGAATTGGCAGGCCTATGCGGCGGGCACGGGCTACACCTGGCAAAGCGAACCGGTGACGCGGGGTTACACCTTCCACGAGCAGCTCGATCCCGTCGGCCTCGTGCATATGAACGGGCGCGTCTATGATCCGGAGATCGGCCGCTTCCTCTCAGCCGATCCCTTCATTCAGGATGTGACCAACAGCCAGTCGCTGAATTCGTACACCTACGTCAATAACAACCCACTCTCCTTTACGGATCCGTCAGGCTTCTTCTTGAAGGATCTGTTCAAGGCGATTGGCAAATTCGTCAAGGCCATCGGGCGGGCGTTCAAGGCGGCGGTGAAGAGCATTGTCCGATCTCAGATCGGCCGGGCGATCTTGCAGATAGCGGCGTGTACGTTCGGCGGGCCAAAGGGGTGCATTGCGGCGGCCGCCGCTCTTACACTCGCAGCCGGGGGGACGATCAAAGAAGCGATCGTCTCCGCAGCGATAAGTTTTACGCAGATCGGGGCTTACACGACGATCGGCGGAATCGTTAGCAACGTTGCGAGCATCGCCGGCGACATAGCAGCAGGTGCCGTGAAGCTTGCAACCCATGCCGTCGTCGGTGGCGCGTTTGCAATGTCCCAGGGCGGGTCGTTCGAGGCGGGCGCCCTTGCCGGTGCAGTTTCAGCCGGGTCGACTTTGTTGTCGGTTTCAGCGGGCCTTACAGATAAAACGATAGAGGGTTTCGTTGGGGGCACGGTTGTTGCGGCTGTTGCGGGTGGAACGGCAAGTTCACTAACTGGTGGTAAGTTCGCCAACGGCGCTATCACGGGCGCGATGGGGCACATATTCAATTATGCCAGAAAGGTGTTGCCCAACCAGAAACAGGCTTTGGCCCTGCCCAGCGGTGGTGGTGGCGCTCCTCCATCTATCAATGTGTTTGCAGCAGTAAGCGCCGCAATCTATGACCTCGTCTACGGACCTGCGGATGTTGGTAGTGGAGATTCTCAGGATCGCTTCCGGTTGTATCGCGCCGTAAGTCCGGTGGAATTCGATGATATCCAGGAGTGTCAGTGCTTCAGAGCCGGGCCCAATAGTTACGAAGGGAAGCTTTTTGCAAAAGAACTTGTAGGAGCAGAATTCTTCTTAAAAACGTTGCCTGATGCTACCAACATAGTTGGTGCGACCGTTGATTCGAGCGTATACAATTCCTTGTACCACTTCAATCCGGATGGGATTCCTAGTGTGGCGGTGGATCGCGACATGCTACCTCCGTTCAATGCCTCTGTAACGAAGAATGGTGGTCCGTGGGTGGTCAAATAGGGTGCACACATGCCAACATTCCCAATCATTCAATGCAGACTCGTGCTTTTTGGCACACTGAAGCTTATGCACACTGAAGATGGAGGTCGGCGATTGCCAATAAGAAGCGGTTACAGACCGACAATTCGAGCTGACGCGAAAGATATCGAATCCGTTGTGATTTTACCGGAAGATACGGATCTTGTCCCCGGGAAATCGATGGCGTGTGTATTGCAGGTCCGTTTGCATATTCGGTTGAATGCCAAAAGCGAAACAAGTTGGCCCAAAGTTGGCGCAATGCGTGTTGGACGCAAGTTGGATCTCCATGAAGGCGGGCGAAAGATCGGCCAGTACGAAATCGATGAGTTGCAGGAGTTCGCAATGGAGCGTCTTGAATAACCTTTTTATGAATCAGGTTTTGCAAGAAACAGTAACGCGCGACACTCGCCGCCGAGGAATTGTGTCGGGTGCCATCGCCACGGGACAGGTTACGCGCTCCGTCTACGAATCTTACAAGTGAACAGTAAGAAGCTGCAACAACTACTGCGCATCTCCACCACAACAATCCCCCAGGCGTTACCTCTATGTCACGATCCGGCGAGAATCGTTCTGCGGGCGCAAAATTCAATTGATTTCAGGCTTTTAGGCTGGCTAGTTCCACCTAATTGTTTGGTCCGATTGAATTGAATTTCGAGCCTGCAACAGAGTCGTTTTTTCGGTTTTTGCGTATCGATTTTGAGGATGTTTTGCGTATTGCCTCGCCAGTTCGATTTCTTTTGCGTGTTCGGTTTGTAGCAAAGCTCTTTTCAGCCCTGCTCAGCTCACTCGCATGTCTCGCAGCCGCTCTCCTTTACCGACGCTTTCTTTAATTGCGCGCCGCTGCGCCGCTTGCGCGGCGGATAGCAACGCGCGCAGGCTTCTTCTTGAAGGATCTGTTCAAGGCGATCGGGAAATTCTTCAAGGCCATCGGGCGGGCGTTCAAGGCGGCCTTCAAGGCGATCGTCAATTCGCCCATCGCGCGTTCGATCTTGCAGATCGTCGCGTGTGCCAATCCGGCAGCTGCCGTGACGTGTGCGGCCACCGCGGGAGCGCTCACGCTCGCGGCCGGGGGCAACATCGCGGAGGCGATTGTCTCCGCAGCTTTGAGCTTCGCGCAGGTTGTGCCCGGCGGAATTTGGGATACCGTCGGCAACATTGTTGCGGCGTTGCCTCAAGCGGCACAGACCGCCGGCACGGTCCTGACTCATGCGGTTGTCTCAGGTGCCTTGGCCGTGGCGCAGGGCGGGGAATTCGTGCACGGCCTTATCTCAGGCGCAGTTGGCGCCGTTGGAAGCACGCTGGGTGCGGCGTTCGGTCCCCAATCGATCGAGCGTGTTGCGGTGGCGGCGATCGCAGGTGGCACAGCGTCCGCGCTCGTCGGCGGCAAGTTCGCCAACGGCGCCGTCACTGCCGCATTTGCTGTGATGTACAATGATCAGATGCACGGCGATGGGAAAGATGGTGCCGGTGGTGTTGCGGGATCGAAAGGAACTCAAAGCGGAGCTACTGCATTCGGCACCGTCTACAGTTATGGCGCCGGCGGCGCGATTAAGGTTTTCACAGTAGTTGGCGGATTTGGCTTTGGTTTCAACGCGGGCCTGGCGATGCCAGAGAACGCTTGGGCTATTGGCTCGTACCAGCTTTGGGGTAGTCTAGAATTAGGATTTTCTGCCGGGCTTGGAGCATATTTAGGGGCGGGCGCTCAAGGTCAGCGTTCTACTACTGAGGGCCCACTTCCAGCCGGTTCCGCTACACCCTATATTGGGTTAGATGGTGCGGTTGGTAACTATAGCGCGGGCGTTCAGAAGCCGATAGAAATCGGCCAAGGAGGGCCGGTGATCTTAGATTCGGGTAGCAGTATAGGCGGCACGATCAGAGGGCGCTACGGTATGGGTATGGGACTATATGGTGCCGGAACAGCGGGCATTAGCGCAAGAGGCGCGACTCCTCGGCCGCGCGATATCGGTGATGCCATCACAAACTGGACCAAGTAGGTCATGAGTAGCCTAAACAAATGGTACATGCGAATTTTGTTCGTGAATCTAAAGTTGGTGGCTATTTTTGGCATAGTTGTGGGGATTATCATTTCAGTATTTTTTTTCTTGGGTTTGTTTATGGACGTCAGTTGGCGTTATCCTCTCTGGATGTTGCCATTCCTAATTCTATATATTGGAGTTTGCGCCGGGACTCTTAGGTTGGCGAATTCTGGACTAAGGCACTATTGGCCATCAAAATCAGAAAACCTGAAGAAATAAGGCAAGATGGTTGGAGTAGAATAGCTATTTTTTCCGGGGGGCTTGTGCACGGCCTTATCTCTGGTGCGGTTGGCGCCGTTGGAAGCACGCTGGGTGCGGCGTTCGGTCCCCAATCGATCGAGCGTGTTGCGGTGGCGGCGATTGCGGGCGGCAACATCACGGCGCGGTCGGATGTCGGCACCTATACCTATAACATTACGGACAGTTGCGGCACGGCCGGCCCGCATGCGGTCAAGGCGATCGCGGGGGCGAAAAACGCCACCTATTGCTACGACCTCAATGGCGACATGGTCTCCGGGGACGGGCGCACCATCACCTGGTCGGCATTTGGCAAGCCGACGGAGATTGTTCGCGGTGTACGCACCATCCAGCTCGCCTATGGGCCGGATCGCAGCCGCTTCCGGCGCGTTGATCTCAATGAGACCGGCACGACGACGACGCATTACGTGGCTGGCGGGACGTATGAAGTGGCGACCACGGCAGGCGGTCAGGTCCTCACACTCTAAGCCTGCAACTCCGCCAGAAGCTTCTCAAGCAGGGCCATACCTGCACACCAGCCTTTGCCCATGCCGTCGACGGCCGCGGCAAAGCCGGCAATCTCGTCCGCACTCGCCTCGTGCGGTGCCCACGTCAGACGCATTTTTGTTCGCGCGCCGTCTTCTTCGAAGGTCACGGTGGTGAGCAACACCCGCGGCCAATTCGCCATCATCGGCGAGGCAATGATGGTCCAGTCGGCATTGGAGACGGAATGCAGCCAGACGAGACGCTCAGGCGGCGTGACCACGGTGTATTCGACGCGCTGATAATGGGACGTCTCGCCCCATTTCATTTCGACGAGCCACAATCCACCCGGTTTCAGCTCAAGCCGATGGACAATCGTCTCCACGTTCGGCCCGTACCATCGCGATACCAGCTCCGGATCGGTCCACGTGCGCCACACCAATTCGCGCGGTGCGTCGAACACCCGTTCCAAGACGTACGTCGGCAAGTCACTCATTTGCGGCCTCTCTTTTTTTCAGCCTTCTTCAAATCAACCAACAGGCCGTCGAGCTGATCGAAGCTTTGCGACCAGAACTGTCTGAACGTCTCGAGCCAGCGCACGACGTCCGCCATCGGTTCGGCATTGAGCTGTGCCGGACGGCGTTGCTTTTCTGCATTCCGTGCGATCAATCCCGCACGCTCCAGCACTTTGAGATGCTTCGAAACGGCAGGCTGGCTCATGGCGAACGGCGCCGCGATCTCGTTCACGGATGCCGGCCCCGCAGCAAGCCGTGTGAGGATTGCGCGCCGTGTCGGATCGGCAAGCGCAGCAAAGACGGCATCAAGGTCTCGCGGCTGGCTCAGCTGTGCGACTTGTTCCATAACCAATTGGTTATATAAAGAGCCCGAGAAAGTCAACCACGTCCGCGGCGAGTACCGCCCATGGAATTCCTTGCAACCACGGGGCAAAAAGCGGTCGGCGCCATCCCCGCTGCACCGGACCAGGTTCTCACCCCCAACATTTCTTGCTTGCATTCAGCACCAATATGTGTAAGTACACGCATTAGAAGCGTGCAGATGCACACAGTATCGCGGGCAACATTTGGACCAAGACCCTTGACCATCAACCCAAACGAGCCGTTGAACTGCGCATGTTTCAATGTGCGCCGCGCCGCGCGCCGCATAACCCAGGTCTACGACCAAGCCCTGAGGCCAGCCGGGCTACAGGCCACCCAGTTCTCGCTCTTAGCCGTACTTGATGGCACCGGTGGCAAGACCGGGGTCGGTATGACGGCGTTGGCCCGTAGCCTGGGCATGGACCGCACGACGCTCACACGGAATCTAACCCTGGTCGAGCGAAAGAATTGGGTGGAAGTCGTTCCCGGCAAGGATCGCCGCGAGCGCGTCGTTCGCATAACCCCGGAAGGGAAGAAGACGCTGAGCAGCAGCGTACGCTACTGGCGAAAAGCGCAGGAGAATCTCGTGTCGCTCCTTGGTGAAAAAGGATTCAGCACCCTTCTTAACGTCACACGGCGCGTCGACGTCGACTAATTCGGCTCGGCCTGCCGGGGCGGATCACTGGTTCAGTCCGGCAAAATAAGTGTAACTACACATAAGTGAACTGAAGTGCAACGGTATAGGAGAAAGACGATGACAGCGGATGTGATGACAATGCGAGCGGCCCCCAGTGAGTTTCGCCAAACCGGTGTTTGGTTGGGCCTAATCGGCACGCTTTGGGCCGCAGCGGTAATTGCCTTGGCTGCCGTCGGCGTGTTCGACGTTCCACCTCATGAGGCACCTCTTTCGACCTTGATTGCGATTGCGGTCCCCGTGTTCGCATTTGTCGGTGCGATGCTCTTCGTGCCCAACATGCGCCGCCTTGCAATGAGCCTCGATCCGGTTCTGCTGACGGAATTCCAGGCCTGGCGTATTGTGGGCGGTCTCTTTCTTGCAGTGTACGCCTTCGGCCATCTTCCGGGAGTCTTCGCTCTACCCGCGGGCTTGGGTGACGTCGCCGTCGGCCTCGCCGCGCCCTTTATGGCCTGGAGTCTCAGAACGCGGCCCCAGTTCATCACAAGCCGCCGCTTCCGCATTTTCAATTATCTCGGAATAGCGGACTTCGTCATTGCCGTAACCACGGGAGTCGCGGCCCGCGAACAGATTCCAGGGCTCGTCGATCAGGTCACCACCGGACCTATGGGCCAATTACCGCTCGTGCTGATTCCCACGGTAGCCGTGCCGATGTTCTTCATCCTGCATCTCATCGTTCTGATGCAGATCCGGGAGCAACGGCAATAGCACACACATGCGCGGGGGCGGCACAAGCGGCCCCCGCTCACCCAACACAACACTGAGATCTGACAAGCCGCCCATACGTTCGCGACGCAAGGAATAAGTGCGCACGTAAAGCAAGGAATGATCCCCATGATGGAGACAACGTCAATCCCAGGCCCGCAAACGCTGAGCCCGCAAGTCTCAGACCTGGCCGCTCATCTCGACGCACAAGCGCTCATACGGTCGGCCGTGATTGCGGTCCTGTTGGGGAGCATCTTGACGGTAATGAATCAGTCGGATGCGGTTCTAGCGGACGCGCGCTTCGAATTTCTGCCGCTTCTCCAAGTCTACGTCACCCCGTTTCTCGTCGTAAGCCTGTCACAGGTGCTAGCTCGGCGCCAAGCCCAACTGGACGCACAAGAAGAGTCGGGCCTGGAGCGGGCGAGGGAATCTTTTCTTGCAACAACAATGTCTCACGGTATCCCGCGGCGCTCTGCGGCGCTTGGCCTTGCAGCCGGGAGCGCGAACACTACGATTGCGATCTCAACGTCGCTTCTATTCGGCGCCGGCGTCGCCGCTCTTCC
This sequence comes from Hyphomicrobium sp., assembly GCA_965222835.1. GTDB lineage: Bacteria > Pseudomonadota > Alphaproteobacteria > Rhizobiales > Hyphomicrobiaceae > CBDCUQ01. The sequence goes on along the minus strand of CBDCUQ010000003.1, from coordinate 865,314 downwards.
CGGCGCGCTACTTGCCCAGTCCTTCGTCTTGCCTGCTGTGTTCGGCCTTCTGTCGCAAACGCTCGCATATCGGCGGGCGGCGGCAGAACGCAGCCCGCGGGAAGCAGTAAGCGCAAAGCCAATCTCTAGCTGAATTTCTTCCAGGTAACGGTGACCTTGGTGCCGACCGGAACCCGCGGATAGAGGTGCAGCACATCCTCGTTATACATGCGGATGCAGCCCTTCGAGGCGGCTGTGCCAATCGTCCAGGGCGCGTCGGTTCCGTGAATGCGATAAGCACTCGAACCAAGGTAGAGCGCCCGCACACCGAGCGGATTCATGGGATGTCCACCAGGCACCCAAGGCGGCAGCCTGGGATTTTCTCTGAGCATGGTCGGCGTCGGCGTCCACGCGGGATTTTTCCGTTTCATGGAGACCGATGTGACGCCGGACCAGCGGCTCTTCTGGCGCGGCACCGCGATCGGATAGCTCACGGCGGCGCCTCTTTTGTAGACCCAGTAAAGCTTGCGGTCGCCAAAGCTGACAATGATCTGGCGCGGCGAGTATTTGGAGCTGAAGGACACTTCCTCTCTCGATCCACCACCCCACAGGAATGACAAAACGCCTTGTGCCGTCGCTGCAACCGGCAGCAACGTGGCAGCTGTGAGTGTGAGGACAGCCGAAAGGATGCGGACGAAAGGTGTGGTCAACGACATGTCGCAGCGCTTCTCCTGAGTTCGAACGCGATTGCACCCAGCAACGCAAGTCCAACAACAAGACCGCTCGGTCTACGTCTCTACCCCGACTATGGTATTTTCGCAGCGGCCCGAAAGGCCGAACGCCCAATGAGCCCTCATCAGTCTGACGATCGCCGCCGCGTCAGGAGTGCTTATCCAACAAGTTCAGGCGCTTATCAACCGGCTCAGGCGCGCTTGGTGGTGCCACTGGGGCGTCCAAAAGCACGGCGCACGCACAAATTGCTCGCAAAAATTATTACAGCAGAGAGACTTACCGCGCGCGGGCGGCGGCGAGGGCTTGCGGCAACACCTCGGCAAAAATCGCAAGATCCCCATCGGGCCCACAGGAAACCCGGATGCACCGGTCCAACGGGGCCACGCCCGGCTTCCGGACAAACACATCGCGGCTGAGAATTTCATCAAGCACACGCGTTGCGAAGGCGCCGTCCTGGCCACAGTCCATGCTGACAAAGTTGGCGGCGGACGGAAGCGGCACCAGCCCGTTCGCCCGGGCAATGTCAGATAGGCGCGTGCAGGCCCGCCGAATCTGGGCGACGGCCTCAGCTAAGTACGCCTGATCCTCGAGCGCCGCCAGCGCGCCGATCTGCCCGACGCGGTTGATTCCGTAGTGATTGCGCACCTTTTCAAAAACGGCAATGAGGCTGGCGTCACCGGCGCAGTAGCCGATCCGGGCCCCGGCAAGCCCGTACGCTTTTGAAAACGTCCGAAAGCGCAGCACTTGCGGATTGGCAATATCGATCGGCGGAACCGAATCCGCTGGTGCCGTCTCGCAGTAGGCTTCATCGAGACACAGCAGAAGACCGTTCGGGAGGCGTTCGATCAGCCGATTGAGCTCATCCGCAGTCCACCACGAGCCCATCGGGTTGTTCGGATTGGAAACGTACAAAATACGCGCCCTTTCGCGCTGTGCCGTGTCGAGAAGACGGCCCAGATCCTCTTTGTCATCACGAAAGGGAACCTTAATGAGACGCGCGCCGTGCGCACCGACATGGAAGTTGAACGTCGGATAAGCCCCATCGGATGTGACGACCGGTGAGCCGGGATCGGCCCACATGCGCACGGCAAGACCCAACAATCCGTCGATGCCTTCGCCGATGACAATATTATCGGCGCTAATGCCATGGTGGCGCGCGAGCGCGTGGCGCAAGTCATGGCTCTCGGGATCCGCGTACATCCACTGGCTCGCGGCGGCGTCTTTCATAGCGCGAATGGCTTTGGGGCTCGGACCGAATAGACTCTCGTTGGCGCCGAGCCGCGCCCGAAACGGCCGGCCACGCACGCGCTCTTGGGCCTCAGGTCCGACAAACGGCACAAGAGCTGGTAGCGCACTGACGATGGAGGTGAGTTTGGGCCGGGGCATGAAAGGAGCTGCGGGTTGAGGATGCGAAACCACGTCACTCTTAAGAGCGAACGGCCAGCTTGTCATGGCCCCTTTTCACCGGTGCAACCCAAGTCCGCTGACCTCAGATCTTCTGGTTCCAGTCCCCGACCTCGGGGAACTTGCCGAGACGAGCCTCGATATCGCGGAAGATGGCGATCTTATTAGCGTCCGACACCGGGCTTTCGACGACGATCACGAGTTCGGGCTTGTTCGAGGAAGCGCGCACAAGGCCCCAAGTCCCGTCCTCCAAAGTCACGCGTACGCCATTGACGGTCACGAGATCGCGGATCTTTTGCCCGGCGACCGTCCCGCCGGCCTTGGCCAGCGCCTCGAAGTCGGCGACGACCTTGTCCACCACACCGTACTTCTTCTCGTCCGCGCAATGCGGCGACATTGTCGGCGACTGGTAGGTTTTGGGAAGCGCACGCTTGAGATCCGCCATACTCTTCCCCTTCGCATGGTCGAGCATGTCGCAAATGGCGAGCGCGGCGACGAGACCGTCGTCGTAGCCCCGGCCCAAAGGCGGTTGGAAGAAGTAGTGCCCGCTCTTCTCAAATCCGACCAGCGCCTTTTGCTCAAACGTGTAGCGTTTCATGTACGAATGACCGGTTTTCCAGTAGAGCGTCTTGGCACCGTTCGCCTGTAGAACAGGGTCCGTCATGAAGAGCCCGGTCGATTTCACGTCAGCAACAAACACCGCATTCTTGTGCTGGGCCGAAATATCGCGTGCCAGCATGACGCCGACGGTGTCGGCAAAAATCTCCGCGCCTTCGTTGTCAACGACGCCGCAGCGGTCGCCGTCACCATCGAATCCAAGACCCACATCGGCTTTGTGCGTCTTGACCGCCTCCGCGATGGCATGAAGCATCTTCAAATCTTCAGGATTCGGATTGTAGCGCGGGAAGCTGTGGTCCGGTTCGCAATCAAGCGGTACAACCTCGCAACCCACCGCCTCCAACACCTTCGGCGCGAAGGGGCCTGCTGTCCCGTTGCCGCACGCCGCCACAACCTTGAGCTTGCGTTTGAGCTTGGGCCTATCAGTGAGCGCCTTGATGTAGCGCTCGGCCATATCGGGGACAAAAATGTAGCGCCCGCCGTCCGCAGGCTTGAAGTCGCCCGCGAGCACGATCTCCTTCAGCCGGCTCATTTCGTCGGGGCCGAACGTGAGTGGGCGGGACAGACCCATCTTGATTCCGGTCCAGCCGTTGTCGTTGTGAGAGGCCGTGACCATGGCCACGCCTTCCACATCGAGATCGAACTGGGCAAAATACGCCATGGGCGACAGTGCAAGCCCGATATCGTGAACCTCGCAGCCGCCGGCCAGAAGCCCGGTCATCAGCGCCTGCTTCACGCTCGCCGAATACGAGCGATAGTCATGACCGACAACGATGCGCTTCTTGACACCGCGCTCGGCAAACAGTGTCGCCATACCAAGGCCCACCGCATTCAACCCCATCAGGCTGATTTCCTGAGGGAACAACCAACGCGCGTCGTACTCGCGAAAGCCCGTTGGCTTTACGAGCGGAAGACGTTCAAAGTCGGCCGTATTTGGCACGAGGTCGGCGCGCGGTTTCGGGAGCATCAGCTATGAACTCGTTCCAAAGGTGAGCGAAGGCAGTCGGGCGGCACCGGCGTCCAGCGAGCGGCGATGGCCAGCAACGGGGTTTGCACACAATACATGGCAAAAAGGCGCCAGCGTTATTCTTTGAGGACGAGCGTGCCGGCACTCATTTCGAATTTCTCGAGACGCGACAGGAAGCTCATACCGAGTAGGGTCCGGCCGAGCTTGCCTCGTTCGGCGACCACGCCGCGAACGTCGCGCACTTGAATGTCGCCGATCTCGACGCTGTCGAGCAGCACTGGAGCCACCCTTGCAATACCGTTCGCTGTGCTCACCTTGTGCGTGAAGTCGCTGTACTTGGGAAAGATCCCCACGCGCTCCGCATCCTCATAGGTCAGGGCAACGACGCTTGCCCCCGTATCGACCATGACATCGATGCTCCGGCCATTGACATCGACCTCGGCGTTGAAGTGGCCGTTATGCCCGGCTCTCAGCTCAACCGTGCCGTCCCCAGCCGCCGCCGCCGCCGGCCCCTTGCCTTGCGCGTCTGAGGCGGCCGCCAGCCGCGGTGCGTCAAGGCCCAGAGCAGTGGCGGCAAACGTTTTCACGGTATCAAAGTGCGCCATCGTGAGCGCAGCCAGTACGGCGACCACGCCCCACCCGGCGACCTCGCCTATGAAGGATTTCGTGCCAGAAGACATCGACATGGTTGCCTCATCAACGTAGCGGCTCTGATGGGAACGGCGCGTCCCGTACGGGGGCTAATCAGCCACGAATGGTGAGGAAGTCCCCGGAGAACTCATAGGAGCGCAAACGTTTTAAGAAACTCATACCAAGCAAGCTTTCGTTAAGACTTCCGGGCTTGGCGACAAGCGCTTCGATGTCGTTCAAAACGATGGGCCCAATTCCGACCGACCGCAACCGCACCGGCGCGGAATAGGCTTTGCCGTTGGCCGTTTGAACCGGCACACTGTAGTTGAGCGCGTCGGTGTTAATGCCAACGCGTTTGGCGTCGCTCACCTTGAGAACAACGGCCGAGGCTCCCGTATCGACGAGCAAGCGCATCACCTGTCCATTGACCTCCGCCCGCACCGAGAAGTGACCATTCTCCCGGCGGCGAATACGGACAGATCGTTCCCCCGCCTCCCCATTGCCGGTAACAATCACCTGTCCCGCCGGCAGGACTTCGCCGGCGACCCGGTAAGCGACTGACTTGAACTCCTCCCGGTAGGCGTATCCGGCGACCAAGATGAGACCCAACACCAGCCACACCGCAGCGTGGCTCAGAGCTTTCAAGGCGCGGCCGCGATAATCTGCGCCAAGTGACGTCATATAAAGGAGCAGGAGAGCGGCCAGGCCTCCGACGTAAAGGAGCTGGCCGCCTTCGATCGATGTCGAACTGCCATCGGTTCCACCAAGCAACCAAAAGATCGCGACAAGAGCAGCCAGTAAGGCAAGAAGCCAACCCAGCATGAGATCACCGTTCCTCTATCTTCGAATTACGGCCCGGTAGCTCAGCCATAATCCGGCGGCGTTCGGACGAGGTCAGCCCGGCCCAGGACGAAATTTCGTCAATGCTGCGATGGCAGCCTTCACAAAGACGCGTTTCCGCATTGATGACGCATACGTTGAGGCAGGGCGTTTCCATTTCGTGTCCAGACATGGGGCAGGATACGGCCAATAGTGTGACGTATGTAGGTTGCCCGGAGCGTCCGTGCAATCAGGTGTTGGAATATCGACTGGTATTATTGTGAGGGCTGCGGGTCGGCCGCCGTGGCGACAGGCGCTTTCTGAGGTTGCACGGCCGCCGCCGTCACCAACCGGGACGGCCTGCGCGAACGGGCCGCAGTCGCGATCGTCGTATGCGGCGCCTCGCCCGACGTAGTGGTCGGAGCCGATGCACCAAGGACTCGCTTCCGAGGCAGGCGCGCGATGGCTTGTGTTCCCTTACGCAACTCCGACTTGAGTTCAAACGTGCCCCCGTGCAGCTCAATTAAGTTTTGCACGATCGGCAGGCCGAGGCCCGTGCCCCCTTCGGCGGCTTCGTGCGCCAACGAGCCCTGACCGAAAGCCTGCAGCACCTTGGGGATCTCGTCAGCTGGAATCCCGGGACCGGTGTCGATAACTGAGATGGCCTGCCCGCCGTCCGCAGTTGCGGCAACCCTTATGGTGATCCGTCCGCCCTTGGGTGTGAATTTCAGCGCGTTCGAAATGAGGTTGATGCACACCTGGCGCAAAGCCCGACTATCCCCGCGCAACTTCGGCAAATCTGCATTGTAATCCTCAATGAGCTCAAGTCCTTTGGATTCGGCTTTGAGCTTCAAGAGCCGGTAGCAGTCTTCGGCAATATCGATGAGTTGAACCGTTTCTTCGTGCAGCTCGTAACGGCCAGCTTCGATGCGCGACAAATCGAGGATCTCATTAATGAGATGCAAGAGATGTCTGCCGCTCTCGTATATGTTGTTTGAGTATTCTTGGTAGATCGGTACTCCCATCGGCCCCATAACCTCGCCCTTCATGACCTCGGAAAAGCCCATGATGGCGTTAAGGGGCGTACGCAACTCATGACTCATCGTTGCAAGAAAGCGCGACTTTGCCTTGCTGGCCGTCTCCGCGCGCCGTCGCGCTTCATCGGATACGAGGCGCGACTCCTCAAGCTCAGCGATCAGTGCGTCTTTCTGCGCACGATACGCCAACATGTTGACAGCGGTTTGATTGAGCCCCTTGGCAAGGAATATGAAGTAGACGAGCACGCCGACAGCCATCGACGCCAACGCATAATAGAAGGAGTTGTCGAGCAGTAGCAGCCGGCCGACGACGGCCACCGTCATCGGAATAGTGCCAGCATAAAGAATCGGCATGACTGGAGACGCAAACGTCAAGCGTATGGAAAGCAGTACAATGAGCGTCGCGAACAGAAAGACGTGAGACGAGAACATCTGAGCTTCCGCGGTCATGTCGCCGCCAACACCGACCAGTGCGAAGCTTGCCCAAATGACGCCATTCAACAATTCCGTCAGCACGAAGCGCCGTCGCCAAACCTTGACATCGACATCAGCCTTCGGGAGCGCACTAAAGCGGCGGCAGAGTTCGAGAAGGAACACCTTCGCCGCAATGGCCGTCACCAGCCACAGAGTGCCTTGTAATTTCGGCGCCCAAAACATGGATGCAAGCGCAAAAATAGCGGCAAGTGCCCACATCGTGGCGGCTGCACTCTGCTCGTTGCGCACGAACATGGCGAGAAGCTCGTAGTCGCAATCAGGAGCGCCGCTATCAGTATTTGCCAGGCGCTGGCGGGTGGCGCGAATATCCTCACGCACGCGCGCCCGCGATTCGCGCTGGGCACGGTGCTTGGCATATTCAGTGGCTGTACGGTTGTCTGCCATGCCGACCGCCAAGACGAGCTAAGCTGCCGGACTGGCCCCGGCCTTCTGGGGTGAGGCACGTCGGCAGCGCAGCATTGACCGGGCGAAGCGCGCGCTCCGCCATGAACGGTTAATTTCTGCGCAATTCGCTAACTTACCGTTTATTCTTTAACCTTCACGTGGCCGGAGACGCTTAAGAACTGATGAATATGTTTCGCCGGATAGGAGTAAAGCGCCAGAAGGAGTGGCTCGCATTGGCTGTGCTTTTGCTGCTCCTTGGGCTCTTAAACCGCTGGACTCCAGCAGAGACCGCATTGCCCCATGATGGGGCGCTGGAGGGGCGCCCCCGTCTTGTCGATGGCGACAGCTTTCATCTCGGCACGACCGAGGTAAGGCTACAGGGCATCGATGCGCCAGAAGGGCGGCAGACCTGTAAACGCGACGGCAAGGAATGGGCCTGCGGAGAGGCGTCCAGACGTGAACTTGCCCGTCTGATCGGCGGAAAGTCGATCACCTGCAACGCGCTTCGCGTGGATCAGCACGGACGGGCGCTGGCCATCTGCAAGTCCGGTGACGTGGTACTCAACGCCGCCATGGTCGCGACGGGGTATGCCGTAGCCTTCGGGTCGCGGTACGCCAGCGAGGAACAGGACGCCCGCCGCGCTGGGCACGGGCTTTGGGCTGGAGACTTCGAGCGCCCCCAGGACTGGCGGCGCAAACATGGCATAGGCGGCGCGAGGCCACGCGGAAGATGAAAATCATTCAAACAGAGACAGCGCCGAACCCGCGCCGCGTCCGCATTTTTCTCGCCGAAAAAGCAATCGTCGTGCCGTTTGAGGAACGAAGCCTCATGCAGGGTGAACTCAAGACGGCCGAGTTTGCCGCCCTCAATCCCATGCAGCGGGTGCCGGTTCTGCTCCTTGACGATGGAACGGCGATTTCGGAAAGCGTCGCCATTTGCCGCTATTTCGAAGAATTGCAGCCAGAGCCCAGTCTTTTTGGCAAAGGCGCCACCGGCCGGGCGATCGTTGAAATGTGGAACCGCCGCATGGAACACTGGCTATGGTTTCACGTGGCACAAGTCTTCCGTCACCTGAACCCCAAGATGGCGCACCTTGAGGTCCCGCAAGTCCCGGCATGGGGAGAAGCCAACCGGCCGAAGGTCTACGATGTCTTGCGCATCCTCGATCAAGCCTTGTTCAAGACCCAATACATTGCAGGATTGAGCTATTCGATTGCCGACATCACCGCGCTCGTCGCCATCGATTTCATGAAGCCCGCAAAGATCGAACGGCCCGCCGGCCTCATCCATCTCGACCGCTGGTACGAAGACGTTTCAGCACGCCCAAGTGCAGCCGCCTAATCCCCAACCGCCGTAAGACTTTCTGTGAAATTCTCCGGGCCGGGTGCCCGGCGTCGTGACGCTCCGGATCAAGCGCCGTCGAAGCGAAAGCGCTCCTGCGCACGCCGCTTATTCTCCCGGTCGTTCCGGCGGCGGGCTTGCGATCCCTGCAGCTTGGTCAGAATGAACATCGAGCCGAAGAGGAACACAAGAACAAGGCAGCCGGCGAGCAGCGGTTGTGCGGCGAGAAAGTCGGTCAGTTCGTGTAAATCGGGGATCATGTGATCTCCGCTTCAAAGGCGAAATACCGGGATGTTGCGCAGTCGTCTTCGCAAAAAAAGCGAACGCGTCAGTCGTCCTAAAATTGCAGCCGGTGCTTCGCTGTCTACCAAATAGTCTCTATTTCAAAAGTCTCTTGCGTGGTCCGTTCGTTGGAGGAGCAACTCTTGAGAATTCGAAAACGAAAGTACCACAAAAAGCCATGCATTCGCTTCGCATTGTAACGCCATAGTTGACAAAGCGTTTACGGTTGTCGCGCCACCAGCCTGGCAAAACGAATAAGCGCCGCACCGGTCGGCAAACGCGCCGCGGGGCAGATCAATTCTCGTTGTCCTATGGGAGTTGCGATCCGTGTTCCGCTATGGGCCCCATCCTATATGAAAGGCGAGGCATTTCGAGGGACGATCGCAAGTTCCGAATCTCAGCACACAAGAGGGAGCGACGGTTGAAATGGCCCCCTTGGTGCTGGATCTACACGCCAAATGCCGAGTCCGCCGTACTCCTGGCCTCTCCGGGTGTCAGCTCTTCATGCCTCGAGCTTAGCAACTTTACTTCCCAGAAAGCAGCGAATAGGCTTGCTGTGCTATCGAGTGCGCGAAACGATATTTGGCAGAGCATCTGAGGCAACGTAAATTTGTTTTCTTCGAATAGTGTGGGGGAGTAGCAATGCGTATAACATTCTGTTTTGTTCTTGTTGTTTCTATTTCATCTCAACTCGGTGTGGCATTCGCAGATGCACGTTGCGAGAGTAACGAAGCCACGAAGTGTGTGAACGACAAATATTTTGCGACATATGAAGACTGTCGCCTGTGGGTGGAAAAAGGTTGGGGATGCAAAAGTGATATTCCCTGCATCAGCAAGGCAATGGCCGACTCGAAACGGCGCTGTTCTGGAACGCAGGAGGACTGGTGCGGAATGTATGCAGCGTCCGTGTGTAAACAAAAAGTGACTGCTGAACCTGAGGTGATCGAAGCACCACCACCCAAAGACCCTGCTCCGCCGCCAGCGGTCGCACCTGCGAGGAATGCGCCGTCATCTTCCTCTGTAGGAGCGAGCCTTACAGGACGTTGGCAATCCAGCGGTAAGTACAAAGGTCAGACAATTACTATATTTGATAGCGGTAACGTCATGTACTCCCAACAGTTTGCGGGAGGTGGCTGCCAGTATGAGGGCAAGGGCCAGTTTTCAGGAAACCAATTCAAGAATGCGAAGTTGCGGGGCAGCTGCACAATAAGCGGCAAAACCGTTCAAGCTGCCAATCCGGTGCTCAAGTGTGTAAAGGTCAGCGGCGATCAGCTCAGCTGCAATGTCAGTGGCGGACCAGCTGTCCGTTTCTCACGCTGAGCATATACTCCCACCTTTAGTGATCGTCCCGCGTTCTTCTCCTGCGCGGGGACGATCATTCTCACTCCCTGACTATTCATCGAGACAGTCGATTGACCCTGCCCTGCGAACTGCAGCTTTCACGTTAGTCCAACTACTCAAAGGTCTGTGAGGATTATACCGACAGGCCAGAAGCGTTCGTTTCAGTTCGATCGGCCGATGAATTGACCGGCCAATTCTTGCCGAGGCCGCTCAGTCGCTCGCGTGGCTCCGGATGTGACGCATAGAAGGCCGCATAGAAGGGATCACTTTCGGGCACATTGGCATTCGCGGCATAGAGAGATTCCAGCGCGCCAATCATGGCCTGTCCGTTCACATGCATGGCCGCGAAGGCATCTGCCTCGTACTCGAAGCGCCGTAGCATACGGGCCAGGACCGGCTTCACCACGACACCAAGCGAGGGCAGCAGGAGCACGAAGATACCCAGCTGCGCCGCAGGTGACGATCCGATCCCCTCGCGCATGGCCGCAAAGGCCGCCGCCGCACCAAACCCGGCAAGCGCAAGAGCTCCAAAATACTGAAGAGCATGGCCCTTCCGGGCGTGGCCCGCCTCATGTGCAACAACCGCCAGAATCTCGTTACGGCTGAGGCGCTCAAAAAGAGTGTCGAAGAGCAGAATGTGCTTCTTCCGGCCAAACCCGTGCACGCTGGCGTTGGCCCGCTTGCTCCTTCTGGAGGCATCGAGCACTTGCACGTCACTGAGACTCAGACCGCAACGCCTCAGGAGTGTTGCGATTGCGCGAGCGAAACGCATGTCATTCAAAGCGGTGGCCGAATGAAAAAGTCGCGTTTCGAGAATCGGTCTTAGATAGAAGTTTCCGGACAGCGCCAGAGCCCAGAGCCCCCATGCCCCGATCCACCACAATGGCGACCCGGTTTGCATGAGCGCCGCAGCAATCGCGAGCAGCGGTAGGGCAGTAATCGACGAAACAAGCATCCGCGTCGCCGTATCTGCCAGGAAAAGGCGCGGCGAAGGGACTCCGAGGCCCAGTTTGGCATCCACAACATAGATGCTCGCTGCTTCGGAGAGCTTCTTGATGGCGCCCAGGGAAACCAGAGCCAACGCGCCAAGCATGACGGCGAGCATCACTTCCGGGACGCCCGCCTTGATTCCGATTTGGCTCAATCTGGGGATCACATCGGTCGCGAGCGCCAGAACAACGATGGCTTCGGCGACAATGCTCAAGAACGCGACTCGAACCCGGCTGATGCCGCCCCGGACAGCCGTCTCAAAAGAAAGTGCATCGCCCCACGGTGGTGCCGGGGCCGCAAGCTGCCACTTGAGAGAGGCGAGCTGGCGCACGTTGAGCCAGATACGAAGGAGTGCCGCAGCAATGACGAGGAGCGAAATGTGAAGGATCACGGCGCGTTCTCCGCCAACATTTGGCGACCCAGAAGCTTTGGTACGATTGACGGACCTTCATCAACGAAAGCGGAGTAGATCTGCACGAGACTGGCACCCGCCGCGAGCCGCTCGGAAGCCTGCTCAGCCGTGGCTATGCCCTGGACCGAAATGACCGCGGCGCCGCAAAGGTAATTGCACACCTGCATGAGACGACTTACGGAGGGCGTAACCAGCACGACCCCGTCGAGGCCGAGCGTTCGTGCCGCGATGAGAGCGTGTGGCAGGCGCGTTCCCGGCTCCCCTGCCGGAACCTTAATCAATAATGGCTTCCGCTTTCCGGTCTCCTCGATGAGATGGCCCCCAACCTCGGCCAGTCGCGAGATCAAAAGCTCAATACCTGGCATGTCTGGATGACGCCCGGCATACGGCGAGCTGACGTTCGCTACGAGATAGTCCGCACGGCACCATAAGAAACGCAGAAGCCTCACGTAATCTTCGATGACATCCCTGCCGAGCCCTGTGCGCGCACTGGCAAAGTTTACACCAACGCAGATGTTCTCCGGCCATGGTGGCCCACTCAAGGTGAGTTGCGCTGCCTCCGTTACGGTTCCTACCTCAACATGTCCGGCACCCGTTTTGGCCAAAGAGACAAGCCTGGTGCCGGTGTGATCGATTCCAGCTGCGAGGCCGAGCGCATTGGAAAACGAGAGCCCCATGCTGTGGTTCGGACGTCCCGCCCTCGGCAATTGTTGGGGCGTGAGCTCCTCGCGGGCCGTTACGAGCCGAGGCTCTTCCATCGGGGGTCTGGTGGAGGAGACGGCTCGCATTATCCCCTCCGACACTGAAAGTCGGCCATGAAATCAATCAAGGTATCGACGGCAGCTTCAGGGACGCCGTTGTAGAGGTTCGCCCGCAAGCCGCCGATGCACGGATGGCCACCAAGATGGAGAAGCCCATTCGCCGAGGCGTCCTCAAGAAACATCCGATCGAGGTCCGGCGTCGGAAGATGGAAGCGAATGTTGACCAGCGACCGGTCGGCCACCGTCACAGGCGCCCTGTAGTATCCGCTATCGTCGATTGCCGCGTAGAGCTTCGCGCTCTTCCTCCGGCTTCTTTCCTCCAAGGCCTCGAGCCCGCCCTCGCCGATCATCCACTCGAGCATTCTTGCTGCCACCGCAACGGCGAATGTGGTTGGCGTATTGACCTTGCTTTTCTCCTTTGCCTGGCGCGTGTAGTCGAAAGGCGCCGGCGTGCCCCGGCGTGCTCGCCGCAAGAGGTCATCCCGGATAATGAGGACGGTGAGCCCCGCGGCGCCAAGGTTCTTCTGTGCACTTGCATAGAGGAGTCCGAAACGCTCGATGGGAAGCGCCCGCGTGAGAAAGTCGGCGCTCGCATCCACAACCAGCGGAACGGCGCCCGTGTCTGGCATGAGGTGGTATTGGAGCCCGTCTGCCGTCTCGTTGGTGGCATAATGGCAGTAGGCGGACCCTGGGGAGATTTCCCAGGACGCTGGCCGAGGGAGCGACACGCCATCACCCTTCGCACCGATCCGAATGTTTACCCAAGGCCCCGCTTCCTTGATGGCGCGGCCTGTCCAATGGCCGGTGTCGATGTACGTCGCATGATCGTGCGCCCCGGCGAGGTTCATGGCGAGAAGGGAGAAGTGGGCAAAAGCCCCCCCTTGAAGAAACAGGACGTGATGAGTGGACGGGATTCCAATGAGCGACCGAAGATCCCGCTCCGCCTCATAAAGCGTCTCCGCGAAGTCGGCACCAGTGAACGGCAATGCAAGAAGCGATTGCCCGCTTGATCGCCATTCCTCAATGTCGCGCTTAAGGGCCGCCAGCACAGAGCGCGGGAGCGTCGTGGGGCCTGAGGCGAAGCTCATCACCGCCATGCTCGCCTCCATCATCCGAAAACGTCGGCGCCGTGCGCGCCGGCAATCATGAGGAAAATGGTCGGCACGGAAAGGACTGTATTCACGCGGGACGAAAGGAACGTCACGCGGGAACACCTGAGCCGTTCCTCATCGGGCGCCGGCACAAAACCGAGCACCTTCTTCTGATGTGGCCACATGACGAGCCACAGGTTGAGCACCATCGCCGTGCCGAGCCACACCCCCAGCCCCAGTGTTTCGACCGGAGCCGTCAGCGTCAGCGCCTCAACCAACAAGTCACGTTGCCAAAGCATGATCAGCCCCGTCAGCCAGACCACGAGCGAGGAATGCCGGAAAATTCCATGCTCACGCCTCGAGGCAGCCATGAAGACAGAGCGGGCGGTGTCTGACGGATCAGCCGGGAGCACACCGCGGTAGACCGGGTTGTGCACGACGTTGACCCAGTTGTGCCCCACCCAGACGATCACGCCAGCGATATGGAGCCATCGGACAAGGGCATCAATCAACAACGTATCCATGATCTACTTTGCGCCGCCCCATTTGACAGTCTCCTCGCCCTCCTCGCGGGCATGCGAGCGACTGGGCCCACCGCGCCATCCGCGTTCGCTGGCTTAGTGGACGTCCTCGGTCCGTCTCCGCTTCCGCTCCTCCTCACGCATGACGAGAGGCTTGCTGCCGCACGGTCCGCTCTGTCCCGCGGTGCCGATGATCTCGTCAATGAGATGACGATGTGGTGATTTCGTACAGACGGGGTCGGTGTTGCTGGCGTCGCCCGTCAAGAGGAAAGCCTGACAGCGGCAGCCGCCAAAATCCTTTTCCCGTTCGGAGCAGGAACGGCACGGTTCCTTCATCCAGCCCTCGCCTCTGAACGCGTTGAAGGCCGGACTCTCATGCCAGATCCAATCCAGACCGTGATCACGCACGTTGGGAAAATCCAGGCTCTTGATGAGGCGTGCTTCCTGGCATGGCAGCGCCGTACCGTCGGGGGCAATCGTGAAATGGATCGAGCCCCATCCGTTCATGCACGCCTTGGGTCTCCTGTCGTAGTAGTCTGGAACGACAAAGAAGACAGTGATGCGCTTGCCGAGCGCTGCCCGCTTCTCCCTGACGATCGCCTCTGAGCGCTCCAGCTGCTCGCGCGTCGGAAGCAACTCGGAGCGGTTCAAAAGCGCCCAATTGTAGTACTGCAGATTGGCGAATTCGACATACTCAACCTGGAGATCGGCGGCTAATTCGATGAACTCGGCCGTAAAGTCGATGTTATAGCGGCTCACCGGAACGTTGAGCACCATCGGCAGGCCCTCTGCCTTGATGGCACGAGCAATCGCAATCTTGTTGTCGTAGACGTCCAAACCGACGAGCTTCTTGTTGAGCTCGCTATCACAGGCCTGAACGCTGAGCTGAACCTGCTTGAGGCCTGCCTTCTTCAGCGCCTTGAGGCGCTTCGTCGTTAGTCCGACGCCGGACGTGATGAGGTTTGTGTAATAGCCGATCTCGTCGGCGTAACCGACAAGCTCCTCGAGATCCTTTCGCAGCATCGGCTCACCGCCGGTGAAGCCGAGCTGAAGAGACCCCATCCTGCGGCCTTCGCGCAGGACCGCCTTCCACTCCTCTGTGCTGAGCTCATTGCGATAGCGATCGAAGTCCACCGGATTGGAACACCAAGGACACTTCAAGGGGCACTTGTAGGTAAGCTCGAGAACGAGCCAAAGGGGCATGCCAAGCCCATCAAGACTTAATCCGGATCCAGCCTTTGGCATGGGCAACCTCCAAGAACTTCATGACCTCGTTTGCGAGGTGCTTTTTTCGATAACGGCGCGCCAGCTCGACTGCACCAGCGCCGATGGAGGGCGCACTGGTGCAAGCCTCAAGAATGGCCGCAGCCGTCTCATTGAGCTTGACGATGCCTTCTGGGTAGAGGAGCACGTGGGCCTGCTGCGGCTCTTCCCAGCGGAAATGGTAGTTCGGATTGAGCTCGACCACGTCTTCGAGTCTGAGCCGCCGCTCGGCGTCCATGTGCTCCTCCCTGCGCCTACTTACGAACTTGGGCCCTAAGTGGCCCCCGCTCGGTTAGCGAACGTATACGTAAGCCGTAACCTCGAAACCGAGGCGCACATCGCAGTACGCAGGTGCAACCCACGTCAGATTGACCTCGCCACCGATGTAGGCTGGATCCAGATACTTCATGGCCTTTCCTCCTTCTTTGCCATTCTTGCGCTGCCGCTGTTGTGGCGGCGACGCATCGCCAATATCAGCCGAGGTTCGAAGCGGACGTTTTAACCTGCGTTAACTGTGCTGCTTTGCGCACCGATCCGTAAGCGCAAGTAAGAAACAGCCGTAAGATGTGGGCTCCGCCGCTACGGACAGTGATATGTGTAATGAGCGCTCACGGATTGTTGATTGCCGAGCGCTGCCTAAGCAGTCACCGAAACCGGATGCAGAGGCTCCTGCTAGGTTCAATTTCCGTTTCAGGTTTCGCTGCAATGACTGCGTTCGACAAACTTGGCAAGACGTTCCACGTCATCGATCTTGACGATTTCGCGATCCACGGTAACGCCGTACTGGCGAAGTTGGGCAAGCGCACGGGAGAGGCTCTCGGCCTTCATGCCAAGACGGTTGGCGAGCAGTCCCTTCTCAAAGGGTAGCTCTATTGTGGCCGGTCCCGCCCGGCGATCCGTCAGGCCGATCATGAAGTCCGCGATGCGCTGTGGTGCCGAGTTCACTCTCATCTGCTCGATCTGCTCGACAAGGAATTTGAGCTGGTAGGAGGCAGATGCCAGCATCGACATGGCAAGCGACGGCTGCTCTTCTATACGTGAGCGAAACGCTGCTCCATCGATCCTTAGGAGGCGAGCAGGCGACACCGTCTCTGCGCTTGCTGGATAATGGCCGCCGAGAAAAATGGCCGCCTCGGCGAAAGTCTCGCCCCCCCTGAACACGTGCACGACGACCTCGAGACCATCTGGTGTCGTTCGATAAATCTTCACCCAGCCTTCCAGAATGATAAAGAATGCGCTCGCTGGCTCTCCCTGAATGACGAGCGTTGTCCCTTTTTCGTAGCAGCGCGGCGTCGGATGGCCGACAAGCGTCTTCGCCATCTGCGGCGTCATCGCACCGAAGAGTGGAGTGGACCTGATGATCTCCCAGTCGGAGGCGTCCATAGCGCGGGAAGCTCAGAGTTTTTACACTGGCCACCCTCTTGCGCCGATGCGGTGGGGCTAACTTGACCTGGGGCAAGTAGGGGCTGTTTCCAACTCTAAAGGCGCTTCACATTTCAGCGAGGCGAGCCCCACCGGCTGGCCGGTTCATGTTTTCGAACCTGATGGCGCCTTGGCGCAGCAATTGAATTCAAGCCGCTCTATGCGCCGTGTCTCTGCAATATATTCTCGATATCGGCCACGCTTCTCAACTCCGCCATCTCGTCCATTGAAAGACAGATTGAGAATTCGCACTCAAGTGCACGTATGAGGGCAATATGTTGAAGCGAGTCCCACTTTTCCACCTGTTCGGGGCCGGTGCTGGGGGTGAGGGGACCGGTGTAGCCAAACACGTCCGCAAAGACCGTAGCGATCTCGCGACGGCATAGCTGGCTGGCAGGCGCATGAGCGTTCATTCAGATCTCCTGGCTCACGGCGACAAATCGCGATTGTGGCAGTAGTGATTCTTCAAGAGAAAACGTCCAGCTTGATGCCGCTTCACTCGTCTGAAGCGGAGCGAAACCGCACGAAGCGTAGAAGTCGCGCACCTGATGATTCTTCGCCGTGCGCATGAAGTCGCCGCGCACACGCGCAACCCCGCGGCGCTTGAGCTCCCGCAGGAGTTCACCCATGAAGGCGCGCTCGATCTCCCGTCCGATGACGCGACAACTCATGACGAACGACTTAATCACGGCTTCACTTCCCTCTATGCTGACTGTCGCCGCAATCACTAGGCCATGATCGCCAAATTTGTCGGATACGCGCCCCATAAGAGCAAGTCCACGCTTTCTGTCCCCCGTCAGCGCACGAATATCAGACTCCGTGCTGCGCAGTGTTGTCAAATTGAACTGATTGGTTCTCTGGTGGAGCTGCGCAGTACGCATGAGCGTTGCCTTGCCTACCGGAGCGATCACGAGACGCTGCTCAAGGCCCTCAAGATACTCTCCGAAGCTTGACGCGCGCGCCTCCAAATCGGCGGCCTTGCGGCTCGCCGTATAGGAGGCCGCGCGGGATGCATCCTCAGGTGTGAGGTGCACTGGCCATGTGCAGACGAGACGGCGCAGCCAACGCGGCCGCTCGGCCGGGTCTTTCGGCATTTCGGGAACCCGCACTTCGGGACAGAGACGGCGCATCGCATCGCGCTCGTGCGGACTATCATCAAGGAACAGAAAGCTATCGAGGCCGAGATTGAGCTCACGAGCAATCCCGCGGATGTTCTCCGGCTTCGGCTCCCAGTCCACTGCCCACGCCGCAAAGTCATCCGCCCTGAGCAACATGCCGGGATGCTTGTCGAATACCGTGAGCGCCGCCGCGTCGTTCTTGCTCAAAGCTACGAGTAGAAAGCCTTGGGCTTTGAGCCGCAGACATTCTTCCTGCATGGCGCGAAAGGCATTGCCGGGGAAATCCTCACCGCAGGCGAGGCGTTCGACGCCATCGTCGCCGTAGATGCCGCCCCACAATGTATCGTCGAGGTCGACGGCAAGAACTTTAACGGGCCCGCAGCGGCGAAGGTTCCAAGCACCGGCGAAGGCGCAAGCGAGTGCTCGCGTGGCATCCGCCGAATACGCAATACGGCCATAGTACCAGAGTTTTGGATCCACATGAGCGCAAAGCGGCACGCCCGAGAGCGCCTGGTCGGCGTCAATAACGACGATGCGGTCCGAGCCTTGGGCCGACTCGAGGATCGTCTCGTTGATGAGACTGATGGCGCGATGCAGCCCTTGCGCATGATGGCGGTCGAGAAGCCCGGCAGTCGGCGCCGCCTGAGCCGGTAGCGTATTTATCAGTAGAAATGCGGTTGAGCGCTCAGAGAATGCTGCCATGGCGTCGGCAAGCATTGCCGCGCGCTGTCTGACCAGATCGAGATTGTCGTCTGCTCCCTTGCGCCAGTCATGCGTCGCGAAGCCATCTAAATCGAGGAGCCCGACAAAGGCGCCTGCATCGGCAGGCGGGTTCATGAGGTCGGCAAACAACTGCGCATAGTTCCCCTCGGAAACATTTGCTTGCCAACCCACCGCCGCAAAAGCTGGAACCAGCTCCTCGGCCAGCATGTGCGTCGTTGATGTGCCGCCTATGTGTATGTGTGCGTCCGGCAGGCGCTTGATGTGATCCTCGACGAGGCCGGCGGCACGCTTCAAAGCCTGCGGCACACGATGACCGTGAGCCAGCGCGAGTTGAACAGCCTCATCGTCCCAGCTCAACGCGACCAGCCGCTCGACAATCGCTACAATGACGTCACCCTCGGCACGCTCCACGTGGGCGAGTGCCGCAATCATCGCGCTCGCTCGCTCCTCTTCATGTATCTCGCCCGTTGCACGATTTAGGCGGGCAAGCACAGCAAGCTCCTCCGACAGGAACTGCTCGACATCGGAGGGAAGCTGGTGTCCGGCAAGTAGCAGTGTTCTTGCAAGCCGTGCAGGCAGAGTGACGCGCGCTTCGGCGAGCGTTGAAACAAGAAGCTCGACTTTGGCTGGGGGCACGGCCGACCAGTCGATGGCGTCCAGGATGACTCGTCGGCGGACGCACTTAGGCGAAGCTTCGATTGCCGCGTCGACAATCTCGTCGATCGTGATGTCAGGCGCGGCCACGTCCTGTGGCCGGTCCGCTTCCCTTGCCTCTCGACGAGGTGGAAACTCGATAATAGTCGAGGACATCCTTCCTACCTCCTCAGATCATGACCTCGCCACCCGTCACGAGCAGGTTTTCGCCTGTGATGAATCGCGCGTATGGGGAAGCAAGCATCAATGCGGCTCCCGCTACGTCCTCTGTTGTCGCGAGACGGCGAAGTGGCGTACGCGAGACCATCATCTGACGCACCCTGTCCGGCACCTCCGAGACGAGGTCCGTCTCGACGAGCGACGGCGAGATCATGTTGACTGTTACTCCCTGCGGACCCAGTTCTTGGGCGAGATTCTTGGCCATGGCCTGGAGTGCCGACTTGGCCGTAACATACGGTAGCCAGTTGTGCGCGGTCCGGCCGAGCGCCGCCGTCGATACAATCATGATTACCGTGCCACGGCTCCTTTTCAACGCGGGCAACGCAGCCTGAGTCACTCGAAAGGCGCTGCCCACGACCTTCTCATAGGCTTCGGCAACATCGGACCAGGCAAAACTCGTGAACGCTCCGGAGCGAATCCTCGGACCCGCATTGTTGACGAGAATGTGAAGGCCACCGTCACTGGTCACCGTTTGAAGAAGACGGGCAACATCGGCCTCGTTGGTGACGTCGGCCTTGATGGTCCTTGAGACCCCACCGGCCGCGGAGATGTCATTTGCCAGCTTCTCTGCGGCTTCAGGACTCTTATGAAAATTGATCCAAACTCTGGCTCCCTCCGCGGCAAAGAGGCGCGCCATCGCGCGACCAGCGCCGCGCGAGGCCCCGGTAATCAGTGCCACACGTCCGGCAAGAAGACCACCCGATCGGCCTAAGTCTATTGGGCGAGCACGTTCATCGCCATCCTCTGCAAGGCGTAGCACCTTTACTTGTGCCATTCCCCGCAATACGGGCTTGCCGTGCTGATTTACGATCTCGGTCGCAAGTGTCACGAGCCGCGTATCGACGTCGATCTTTTCGATCGTGGCACGCGCCTCGACGAAGTCGTTGATGTAGACCGGCGCTGTGAAATCGATGCTCTGTGAAACGTAAAGTGAGCCACGTCCCGGTATTTTGGTGCCCACCAGTGCCGATAGGAGACTGGCGCTGAGAAATCCGTGCGCAACCCGCTCCGAAAGTTCCGTGCGCGCTGCGAATTCATCGCTGAGATGAAGTTCATTGTAGTCGTTCGAGAGCCGTGCGAACGCCGCCACGTCCTCAACGGCAATCGTCCGGGATATGGTCTCGGTCTGGCCGACCTTAAGCGCCGACAGACGGTCGCCCCTAGCTGTCATCGACCCTCGCCTTTAATTGCTCGTCGCGCGGCGTGCGCAATAACGTCGAATTTTGCAACAGACCTGCGGCATGGCTCGAGTGCAGACCTCGAGATCTCAATCACACTGGAACTTGGACTCGCCAGTTTTCCTTCAATCGCGAGGTATGCTCATCGGTCGCAGCTGAAGGTGATAGGCTTCGCGATCGGGATACTAGGGTTAGCCAAAGGAGAGCGTTCGTCATTTAACCTTTGTTAAGTCCCGCGACGGCCGGCCCTGCTAATGGGAAAAACAGCACACAGGCCTGCCGACCTTTGCCGAGTAGGAATGACCGAGCGTCCCCAAGAAAAGCGGCGTGTGTGCCCTCCAGGACGCGCCCCAACAGGGAGGATTCCTAATGGCGTCTACCTTCGAAACCGTTGCCGGTATTATCTCCGAGACGAGCGACGTTCCCCTCGAGCAAATCACACCGGAAAGCCATGTTATAAAGGATCTTGAGGTCGATAGCCTCGCCTTTCTCGACATTACGTTCGAGATCGACAAGACGTTCGACATCAAGCTCCCTGTTGAGGAATGGATGTCCCGTGTCAACGAAGGCAAGGACACGGGAGACGACTACTTCATCATCGGCAACCTCTGTGCTCAGATTGACAATCTGCGAGCTGCGACGGTTGCGGCATAAAGTCCTGATCAGGCATGCGGCTCGAGTACTTCCAGATGCTGGATGAACTCAAGGTTCTGGACCGTGATCACGCCACGATCGTTGCGTTGTCGCGGGTGCCGGCAGAGAGCCCAGTGTTTGAAGGACATTTCCCGGGGCACGCACTGATGCCCGGTGTGCTTCTCCTAGAGACCATGGCCCAGGCGTCGGGTTATCTCATGCTTGCGCTCAACAATTTCTCGCGAATGCCGTTCTTTGCGAACGCCAAGGAGGTCAACTTCCGATCGTTCGTGCTCCCGGGGGAAACGCTCAACGCGCATGCACAATGTATTCACAATGGCTCTGGTTACGCCGTAATGAAGGCCAGCATTGAGCGCGATGGCAAGCGTGTGTGCGACGCCCAGATCACTCTGCGCAACGTCCCCTTCATATCCGCTGCATTGGAGCGCCATGTCCGAAGTGAAGGCGAGCGCCTCGGATTTCTAGAGGCAAGCAGCCCATGAGCGAGGCGCGCGAGCAAGCATGGATCACCGGGATAGGGCTGGTGAGCTCGCTTGGCGAAGGCATTGATGCGCATTGGCGAGCGCTCGCCGGGAACGAATCTCCGCGACCCGTAATCGAGAACGAGCGATTCGCGCCCTATCCGATTCATCCGCTTGCGGATCTGGATTTTTCCAAGGAGATCCCGCGCAAAAGCGATCAGAAGCAGATGGAGCGCTGGCAGAGGATCGGCGTCTATGCGGCAGGCCTTGCCTTGTCGGATGCTGGGCTCACTCAAGACCAGTCGCTCCTCGACCGTACGGATCTGTGCATTGCGGCCGGCAACGGTGAGCGCGATCTCGCCCTCGATTCGCACATTCTCGCCGACATTGCCGCCGCCGAGCATCCGGGTTCCTTTCTGAACAGCGAGCTGGCATCGGGCTTGAGACCCACGCTTTATCTTGGCCAGCTTTCGAATCTCCTCGCAGGCAATATCTCGATTATCCACAAGGCGACCGGATCGTCGCGTACGTTCAAGGGTGAGGAGATGGCGGGCGTGTCGGCAGCGGCGAATGCGCTGAACCGGATCGCGGCCGGTCAAGGCGAACTGTATCTCGTCGGCGGTGCACTCAATGCCGAGCGGGAAGATCTTCTGCTCGGTTGTGAACTGGGCTCAAGCATTTCCTCTGGTCCCTATCATTCCGTTTGGGAGCGGCGCAAAGCCGGCGGCGGTCTGGTGCCGGGCAGCGTCGGGGCGTTTCTTGTCCTCGAATCAAGCACGCATGCGCGCGCCAGGGGAGCGATGCCCTATGCGCGATTGAGCACCGTTCTCTCCGATCGCTCACCGCGCGCGCCCGGTGACGCGGCCCGCACAATAGCGAAACTGTTCGACACCCTTCAGCTGGACGAGCCGAGGGAAGGCCGCGCGCTCCTTTCAGGAGCAAGCGGTGGCGAGCCTGCAACGTCTGAGGAAGCCCAATTCCTTGCAGACCTCCAGGAGCGGGGTCTCGGTCTTGCCGCACGTGCGTGGGGGAACATGCTCGGCCATGGGATCGAAGCACATTTCATCGTCGGACTTGCGCTTGCGGCAACGGCCATCTCGAAGGAGAGCTTTTTTCCTCCATTCGACCCTGCATGCGAGACGCAATTCAACGGCGATCTTTATCAGATCGTGGTCACGTGCTTGGGGCACTGGCGCGGTGAAGGCATCGGTCTCGTCGAGACGGCATGGTGAGGTGCTCATCTATGGCAAAAGCAAGGCTCGATCACCAAGACCGCCATCTCGTCGCCGTTACAGGCATCGGAGTTGTGACATCACTTGGAGCCGGTGCAGCCAACAACTGGTCGAAAGTCGTTGCTGGCCAATCCGGCGTCAAGCACATCACACGCTTCCCTACCGACGGACTCAAGACGACCATCGCCGGCACTGTCGACGATCTCGATGTGGAGCCATACTCGGCGTTCGACCTGTCGCTTGCAATGGCAGAGTCCGCAGCCGATGAAGCGATCACCCAGGCCGGCATCGGGCAGCCGCAGTCATTCCCCGGTCCGCTCATTATTGCGACCCCGCCCTCTGAGTTCGAATGGCCGCACTTAAGGCAGCTTTACGAAGTTGATGCGAATGAGGCGCTTTGCGGCTACGCAAGGCTTCTTAAGAATGCGCGCTCCGGAATGTTCGCCGAGCTAGCCCGGCACGTACGCTTTGCCGCGATCGCCGACCGGATGAAGGAGAGATTTGGGACCAAGGGAGAACCGCTCACGATCTGCACCGCCTGCGCGTCGGGCGCAACAACGATCCAGCTCGGGCTCGAAGCCATCCGCCGCGGCGAGACGGAAGCCGCCTTATGCGTCGGTACCGATGCCACCGTGCATCCGGAAGGGCTCATCCGCTTCTCGCTCATCTCCGCTCTTTCGACTGAAAACGACCCCCCGCACAAGGCGTCCAAGCCATTTTCGAAATCGCGTGACGGCTTCGTAATTGCCGAAGGTGCGGGCGCTCTTGTTCTCGAATCGTACGCCGCTGCCAAGGCGCGAGGGGCAACACCACTCGCCATCGTACGCGGCTGCGGCGAGAAGGCGGATGAGTACCACCGCACCCGGTCACGTCCGGATGGTACCGCCATCATCGGCGCCATCAGAAAAACGCTCGCCGATGCCGGCGTGGCGGCGGAGGAGATTGACTACATTAACGCTCACGGAACCAGCACGCCCGAGAACGACAAGATGGAGCACCTGTCGCTCAAGGCCGTCCTCGGAGACCATCTTGAGCGAACACCCATCAGCTCCAACAAGTCGATGGTCGGCCACACGCTGATTGCCGCGGGCTCCGTGGAGGCCGTCTTCTCCGTCAAGACGATCGAGACAGGCGTGCTGCCGCCAACCATAAACTACGACGAACCCGATCCCGAATTGCCCCTCGACGTCGTTCCAAACAAATGCCGACAGGCGCGCGTCGATACGGTTCTGTCGAACTCATTCGGCTTCGGCGGACAGAATGTCTGCGTCGTCTTCTCCCGGGAGCCAGCATGAGAAAGAGGCCAGTGACCGGCACACGAGGCCATGGAGAACATGATGTACGCTAGCGAAGGTGTGCGCCGGTCTACGACGACGGTACGCGCGATGCAGCTGCGGGCCGAGCGGGACGTGGGTCTTGCCCACATCGAGGAGCCCCCGGCTCCGGCGCCAGACGAGGTGACATTGCGCATCCGTGCCGTGGCGCTCAATCACATCGACGTGTGGAGCTGGCGCGGCATGGCATTTGCCAAGCGCAAGCTCCCGCTCATTCTCGGCGCAGAGGCGGCAGGCGAGGTGATCGCAAAGGGATCAGATGTCGAGGACCTCAACATCGGCGACACCGTCGCCACTTACGGCGCAAAAACATGCGGGGCATGCCGTTCCTGCCGCGAGGGGCGCGACAACTTCTGCGAGGGGGAGCCCGCCATGTACGGCTTCCACATCGACGGCTTCCTGCGCGAGCAAATGAACATCCCGGCGCGCATTGCGGTCAAGGCGCCCCACGGCCTCGATGCCGCGGCCGCTTGCCTTGCTCCGATCACGTTCGGAACGGTCGAGCACATGCTGTTCGACAACGCGCGGCTCGAAAAAGGCGAAACGGTCCTTGTTCACGCCGGGGGTAGCGGCATCGGCACGGCCGCTATCCAACTCGCCAAGGCAGCCGGCGCCATCGTCATCACCACCGTCGGCAGCGACGCAAAAGCAGAGATGGCAAAGAGCCTCGGCGCCAACCACGTCATCAACTATACGCAGGACCGCTTCGAACGTCGTGTGCGCGCACTCACAAGCCGCAGAGGCGTCGACGTCGTATTCGAGCACGTGGGCCCTGATACATGGGAAGGAAGCCTTCTCTCGCTGGCCCGTGGCGGTCGCCTCGTCACGTGCGGCTCGACGACCGGGGTTGCCGCCAAGACCAACCTTTATCTCCTCTTCCAGCAGCAGCTTCGCCTCATCGGCAGCTTCGGCTGCCGCATGAGCAACATGAAGAGCGTCATGCACAAGATGGCCATGGGACAGGTGAGCCCCGTCATCGACACAACAATCGCTCTTGAGGAGGTTGATGGTGGATTGAAACGGCTCGAAGGGCGCGATGTGTTCGGCAAGATTATCGTCAAGGTGTAGGAGGCAAGAACCTGCATGGCCGGCTCCAATTCCGCCAATGAGGTATGGATCACTGGCATAGGCTTGGTAAGCTCGCTCGGAGCGGACACGCCAACGCACGTCGAGCGGCTCTTCTCAAACGGGCCGGCTCAACCGGTTGTCGATGAGGCACGCTACGCGCCCTATACGATTCATCCACTGACACCGTTGGATTTCTCCGCGCAGATCCCGAAGAAGAGTGATCAACGCCAGATGGAACCCTGGCAGAGGATCGGCGTTTATGCGGCTGGACTTGCTCTTTCTGATGCCAATATTGCAAGCGACCACGAGCTTCTCGATCGCACAAATCTTGTCGTTGCGGCTGGCAGCGGCGAGCGCGACACCAAGATCGACTGCGATGTGCTCGACAAGCTTGCCGCGGGTGGCGACACCGCTCTCCTTGCCAAGGAGGTGCTACCGAGTGCGCTGCGCCCGACGCTGTTCCTTGCGCAGCTCTCCAATATGCTCGCCGGAAATATCTCGATCGTCCACAACGTAACCGGCTCATCGCGGACGTTCATGGGCGAGGAGATGGCTGGCCTCGCTGCCATCGAAAATTCTTTTCGCCGCATCGCTGCCGGGCAAGCCGACCTTATCCTTGTTGGCGGCGCGCTCAACGCGGAGCGCGAGGATTTGCTGCTGGGATATGAGCTAGGACACAATCTATGGCGTGGTCCCTTCCGACCCGTAAGCAGCCGGAGCGAGGGCGGAGGCGGCTTTGTCGCCGGCAGCATGGGTGCGTTTATCGTGCTCGAATCGAGCACGCATGCGCAGGCCCGAGGGACAGACCCCTATGCGCGCATCGCCGGTGTCGTCACAGAGCGAACGCGGCGTATGCCAGGCGACGTAACACACGCGCTTACCCAAGGGTTTGCCGAGTTGTCGCACAATATTCCCTCTGGGCCGCTTCCGGTTTTTTGCGGGGCCAGCGGCGTCGAGGCGCAGACCACTGATGAGCTGCTCTTCCTCGACAATCTCTCGATGCACGACATCAAGGCCGTCACACGCATCTATGGCGATCTCTTGGGCCATGGCGTCGAGGCGCATTTTCCGGTGGGTCTTGCCCTGGCGGCCCTCGCACTGAAAGAAGGCGCGCTCCCAATAAGCGTTGGCTCCGCCGATATCGAATGTACCGATGCGGACCCCGTGGAGCGTGCACTCGTCACCGGCGTTGGTCATTGGCGCGGTGAGGGCCTTGCCCTCGTCGAACAGGTCTCTTGAGGTAGCGATGAACCGCAAATACTGCGACATGAAAGGCCGGCCGCTCATCGCGGTCACCGGCATGGGCGTCGTGACCTCGCTCGGACGTGGCAAGGAGGAGAACTGGGCGGCACTGACGAAAGGCCGGTCAGGCATCCGCGCGATCACGCGTTTTCCGACGGAGGGACTGCGGACAACCATCGCAGGTACTGTGGAGCTGCCAGAGATAGGCACCTACTCAGCGCCCGCCCTCTCCATCGGCATGGCCCTCTCTGCTGCAAAGGAGGCCGTTGTCGAAGCCGGGATTGAAACGAACGGCGGGTTTCCCGGGCCTCTCTTGCTGGCCACACCACCGGCCGAAATCGAATGGCCGCAGCGTCGTGCGCTGTACGAGGCATCCGCGGTATCAAAAGAACCTGGATACAAACGTCTTCTCGCCGCTGCTCACGCAGATGAATGGCGTGAGATGAACGCACTATTCCAGTTTGCGAGCGTGGCGGAGCATGTGGCGGAGACACTTGGTACGAAAGGGTTGCCCATCTCTGTCTCAACCGCATGCGCTTCGGGCGCCACTGCGATCCAGCTCGGTGTGGAGGCCATCCGCCGCGGCGATACCAGCGCCGCGCTCTGCGTGGGAACCGACAGCTCAGTGCAGATCGAGGCCCTTATTCGGTTCTCCCTGCTTTCGGCGTTGTCGACGAGAAATGAGCCACCCGCGGCCGCCTCACGGCCCTTTTCGAAGGATCGCGACGGGTTTGTCATGGCCGAAGGTGCCGGTGCGGTTGTCCTCGAATCTCTCGACGCGGCACACGCGCGTGGTGCCAATGTTCTGGGCATTGTGCGCGGCTGTGGCGAGAAGGCCGACGATTTTCACCGAACGCGTTCGAAGCCAGACGGCACCGCGATCATCGGCGCTATGGGCAATGCGCTCGATGATGCGTGTGCGGACCCAAGCGAGATCGATCATGTCAACGCGCACGGGACCAGCACGCCGGAGAACGACAAGATGGAATACCTGTCACTCAAGGCGGTGATCGGCGACCGGCTCGCAGACGTACCCGTCAGCTCCAACAAGTCGATGATCGGGCACACTTTGTCGGCTGCTGGCGCCATCGAGGCCGTGTTCTCGCTTCTTACGATCCAAGCCGGCATCTTGCCGCCGACAATCAACCACTCGGAACCCGATCCTGAAATACCCCTGGACGTCGTGCCGAACGTCGCGCGAAGCGCGAGCGTGAGAACCGTTCTCTCGAACTCGTTCGGATTCGGTGGTCAAAACGTCTCGCTCGTTCTCTCCGCACCGTGAGTCCCTATGAGAGAAGAAACGCTAGGCCTGGCCCGCTCCGTGAGCGGCGTCGGACGAGACACGGCAAAAAGCTTAACTCTCAAGGCGCATGTTCGCTTCGATGGGACCGCTGTGAGAAACGTAGGCAGCCTCGGGTCAAACTCTGTCATATCAAGCTGCCAAATATCGACCGGAACTCCCCCAACAGCGGACGATATCAGGGTTTCCGATGTGATCTTCTATTCAGGTTCGATGGAGATCCGCTCCTGTAGACAAGCCTCGGAATCTGCCCTGCAACGGCTACAGGGTTCTGATGCATGCTGTCGGGCGCCGCCGCGCAAACAGGAACTTCGCGCGCAAGGTTGGTGGGCGGCACCGCGCAAACAAAAGTGGTGCCCAGGGGCGGAATCGAACCACCGACACTGCGATTTTCAGTCGCATGCTCTACCAACTGAGCTACCTGGGCTTTGCCGTTCTGGCCATCTCGAAAGGGCCGAAAGCTCGCGTCTTATAGGGGGGCGGGCCAGACCTGTCCAGGCCCATCGCGCTTTCCTCAGTCCACGCCTTCGCCGCCTGTTGGATCCTGCTCTCCCGCGCCGCCTGCGCCGTCGTCCTCGGTGCGCTGGGGCTCCTGCCCGCCATCCTCACGCGTGCCCGCGATGGCATAGCGCCCCGTCATCCAGCGGGCAAAATCGATGTTGCGGCACCGGCGCGAACAGAACGGCCGTGTGGCATGCGCCGCAGGGTCACCACAGATGGGGCACTTCGACGGTTTTGGCGCTGAACTCATCTTGAGGCCCATCATTTTCGCAAGCGTGACCGCTCCGCGGGGCTCATAGCCCCTTACTCGTCTTCCGCCGCGCGGAGCCAATTGAAGTGAATTGGGAAGTTTTCGCCAAGCAGCATAGTGACAACCTCGGTGAGCGGCAGTCCGACGACATTGGTGTAGGAGCCCGACAGCGTCTTCACAAAGCAGCCCGCGAGCCCTTGTATCGCATAGCCACCCGCCTTGCCGCGCCATTCGCGTGATGCGATGTAGGCTTCGATCTCGGATCGCGATAACGGCTTAAACGTCACACGCGAGCTGACGATACGAATACGCACCCGGTCTTCCGGCGTTATGAGGCAGATACCGGAGAGAACGCGATGACTGCGTGCAGAAAGCCGCTGCAACATCGCCGCCGCTTCTTCCATGTGCTGCGGCTTGCCAAAGATCTTCCGGCCGGTCGACACGATGGTATCGGCACCGAGGACGTACGCGTCAGCGATATCGCGGTCGTTGGCAATCGAGTCCCTTGCGGCTTCCGCTTTAGCCCGCGCGAGGCGGGTCACCAGCCCGCGCGGCATCTCGCCGGGCTTGGGCGTTTCGTCGATTGAGGCCGGGCGCAGCGCGTCCGGCTCGATGCCCGCCTGGGCCAGCAGCGTCAGGCGGCGTGGACTGGCACTGGCAAGCACCAGGCGCGGCTTCTGGACAAAAGTCTTGTCTTTCGCCCGTTCACGCACCAGCTCCTGGCGCAGTGTTTCGCGGCGGGGGCTGTCGGTGCGCCCGAATACGGAAAGTATGGCGGCTTTGGCTGAGGTCATGCAACGAGCGGCTCGAAAGTGCCTGTTTTGTTAAGACTGTAAAAGGCCCAACCGCAATCTGCGGACGAAGCGGCCCGCTGACATGGCGGACCAGCCGGTCTGGGGGCCATATGCACCGGGTAACACTAATGGGCGTCGCGGGCAGATTGCAAACACGATCGTGTCAAAAGCAAGAGTGGACAAGATGATTGCCAGCTTTGATGTGGCAGGAGATAAAGATAAAGCAGGCAGAGTGGTCTTTGGAGGCAATGCATGAGCGCAAAAGACGAGGCCCTTAAGCTCCTGGCCCAGACGGCGCTGTTCGGGTCTCTGGAGGATGCGGACCGGCAGGCGGTCCTGTCGGAAATGCGGGAGACCAGCTTCAATCAGGGGCAGGTCGTGTTTTCGCGCGGCGACTCGGGACGGGATATCTACTTTGTCACCGCCGGACGCGTCCGCCTTTCGGTGCTGACCCCGGAAGGGCGTGAGCTGTCGTTCGCCCACGCGGAGGCCGGGCAAATTTTCGGTGAGATTGCCGTTCTCGATGGCGGCCTTCGAACGGCTGATGCAACTGCGGTGTCCAAAGTCTCGGCGATGACGCTCTCCAAAGGGGCACTCATGCGCCTAATGGAGAGCCGGCCCATCGTCCGTGACGGTGTCATCAAGTTTCTGTGCAACCGGGTACGAGAGGCGGATCAGCAACTCGAAGGCATCGCGCTCTACCCCATCGAAATCCGGCTTGCCCGCTTCTTCCTGGCGGCCGCACGGCAGAAACATGGCGTCGAAGTCGAAGGTAAGGTTGTCTTGGACCTCCCCATCTCACAAAGTGAGCTGGCCCTTCTCATTGGCGCGTCCCGCCCCAAGGTCAACGCGGCGCTGGCGCTTCTTGAGGACGGCGGCGCCATTTCGCGGGCTGAAAGTCGTTTCACCTGCGATATAGACGAGCTGGAGAACATCGCCGGGGCGTAACGAGGTGCCGTCCCGGTCGCTACATCCCGGGTCACCCAATCCATGGGACGCAACGCGATGCAACTTCCGGGCGGACTGACCAACCGCGTTAAGATTGCCCTGCGCGGACTAAGGCAAAGTCCGGCGGCGGCCAGATTGCGCGAGCGTGTGGGATGGCTGATTGAGGCGGGAACGGAAGGTTACCCGCCCGACGTCAAGCGCCGTCTTATGATCCTCAACATGATCGCGTATCTCATTGCGATCACCACGGCCATCTATTCGATCCAGCAATCGTTTCTCGACTACGAGAAATACAAGCCGATCATCTGGATCAATTTTGCCCTAGTAGGCCTTGCCGTAGCGGTTCCGCTGTCACACCGGATCAGCGACATTGCCGGCGCCCTGTTCATACTGTTCGCCGAGTACGCGGCACTGTTGTGCTTTGCCATGTATTTGGGCCGCGGATCTGGCGTTCAGCTTCAGTATTTCATTATTCCAGCCGCCGCGTTCGTCGTCCTCGGCCTGCAAAGGCTCTGGCTAATCGTACCCGTGGTCTTTGCGGCGCTCTTTCTGCATTTGGCCGCGTGGTTTTGGTTTCCGGATTCTAAGGCGCTTATCGATGCTGAACAGGAGGTGATCCGGTCCATCTACGTGCAAGCCGCAATTACCACCGTTGGGCTCATTGCGGCTTCAGTTTACTACGCCTTCCGGCTTGCGGAGAACGCCAAGGCGGAAATCGACGCGCTGTTGCGCAATATCCTGCCCGACCCCATCGTTGAACGCTTAAAGGCGCGCCCCGGGGAAATCGTAGCCGACAGCTTCGAGGATGCCTCGATACTCTTTGCCGATATTTCCGGCTTTGTCGCGCTTGCACGCCGGCTCGGCGCTGAACGGACCGTCAGTCTGTTGAATACCATCGTGACGGAATTCGATGCACTGAGCGCTCATCACGGCGTCGAGAAAATCAAGACCATTGGCGATGCGTATATGGTGGCATCAGGGATCCCAGAGCCCGCAGGCGATCATCTGGAGCGGCTTGCCTGCATGGCGCTCGACATGCAAGAAACTCTTGCCGCCATCTGCAAACGCGAGAACGTAGATCTTTCAATCCGTATCGGGATGGCGTCTGGCCCCGTTATGGCCGGCGTCATTGGCCGCCAAAAGTTCACTTACGACGTGTGGGGAGACGCGGTAAATCTTGCCTCCCGTCTCGAGGGCTTGTCGGTGCCGGGCCGCATCTTGCTGTGCCCTCGCTGCAAAGGCCGTTTAAAAAAGAGTTTCCATTTCGAGAGTCGTGGTGTCGTCGACATCAAGGGCGTCGGCCCACAGGAAACCTGGTTTCTCACCGGACGTAATGAAACGGGCAAGCGGCGCATCGGCGAACAGGCAGCCGAGTAGAAACGCGCGCGGCGGCAGCGAATATGTCTAAACGCTCGGCCGATACCCATTCCGGCTTCACCGGCTTCCTGGCCGGCCCGCTCCCCGCCCGTCGCTTTCGTCATCCCGGCATTCAATGCCGGGATCCAAGGTCCCGTCACCTCGACGGTGAGCATTCGGGTGAGGCGCGCCACCCCCTGATCCCATCTGCCGTCAGCAACTCTTTGAGTGAAGAGTTGCGCTTGGCCGAACCCTGGATCCCGGGGTCAAGCCCCGGGATGACAACAGCGCCGGGCGGGGGAGCGGGTGGTTCGGCTTGAATATGAAGTGCCCTACACGCTTGGGCCGCCCTCCAGACCAAACCGTACCCGAATCCTCGCGAAGAGCTCATCGCGCACCGCGCGGTACCGCGCGGCTTTCTCGGCGCGGCTCTCTCGCACAGAGGGCACGGTGGCATCATTCGTCGGCCAATATTCAACGACCGCCGGCATGATGCGTGTCAGTTCGATGGCGTTGTGATGAGCTTCCGGCGAAAGCGTAATGATGAGGTCGTAGATTTCATCGTCCAGAGCCGCGAATGTTCGCGGTTCATGCTCTGAAGTATCGATCCCAATCTCATCCATTACGGCGATGGCATAAGGGTCGGGCTGTCCGGCTTTGACGCCCGCGGACGCCACACGAATGCGATGTCCGGCAAGATGCGAAAGAATGGCGGCCGCCATCGGGCTCCTCACCGCATTCATCGTGCAGGCGAACAGCACGGATTCGGGGAGCTCTGTCCGGTCCCGCGCTGTCACCGCCTCATCCCTTCCAGTGCAATGCTGCGATCAGCGTGAAAAGCCGCCGTGCTGTGTCGAAATCCATGGTGACCTTGCCGTCGAGCCGGTCGATGAGAATGTTGCTGCCTTCGTCGTGCAGGCCGCGCCGGCCCATATCTATGGCTTGAATTTTGGATGGCGCTGCGGTGCGGACAGCCTGATAGTAGCTATCGAGCACCAAGAAATAGTCCTTCATGATGCGCTTGAACGGCGTCAGTGAAAGCGAATGCGTGACCAGCTCATCAGTCGTCTCATTGCCAATGACAAGCTGTAGTTTTTCGTCTGCAAGCCCGATCTTGAGCGTGTACGGACCCTCGTCGCGTCCCTCAAGCGAGAAACTGTTGCCTTCGAGGATATCGTAGATGGCGACTTGACGTTCATGCTCGATGTTGGCGTCGAGATGCGAAATCGACGTCTCGTCGAGCGAGATGTCCGTAAGTTTGTTGCGGGTCTTGTCCATCGAAGCGGGGGTATCTGTCATCGGGCGTCACGCTTTTCCCGCCAGGCGGATCTCCACCGAGCG
Source organism: Hyphomicrobium sp. (assembly GCA_965222835.1). Lineage (GTDB taxonomy): Bacteria > Pseudomonadota > Alphaproteobacteria > Rhizobiales > Hyphomicrobiaceae > CBDCUQ01. The sequence continues at coordinate 832,451 of CBDCUQ010000003.1, read as the reverse complement.
CCTGTGCGCTTCGAGGCCTTCGGCGCGCGCCAAAGTCATGGCAGGCTCTGCCACCTTCTCAAGCGATTGTGCATCCAGCTTCAGGAGAGACGTCCGCTTCATAAAGTCGAGAACGCCGAGCCCGGAGGAGAACCGGGCGCTACGGGCCGTCGGAAGGACGTGGTTGGACCCGGCAACATAATCTCCAATCACTTCGGGTGTATGAGCGCCGATGAAAATGGCCCCGGCATTACGCACCTGGCCGGCGAGGTCTTCGGCGTCGCGCGTGGCAATCTCTAGGTGCTCGGCCGCGATGCGATCGGCAAGCGCCGGGGCTTCGTCGAGCGAGCGCAAAACGATGACGGCGCCAAAGACATTCCAGCTCTCACCGGCAATATTTCCGCGCGGCAGTGCGCTGAGCTGGCGCAAAACCGCCTCTTCGACGGAGCGTCCAAACGCCTCGTCATCCGTCATGAGGATCGATTGGGCCGCCGTATCGTGCTCCGCTTGAGCGAGAAGATCGGCCGCGATCCATTCCGGATCATTGTGTTTGTCGGCGATGACAAGAACCTCGGAAGGTCCGGCGATGCTGTCGATGCCAACCGTTCCGAACACCTGGCGCTTGGCCGCTGCGACGTACGCATTTCCCGGACCGACGATCTTGACAACAGGAGATATGGTCTCTGTGCCGTAGGCCAATGCAGCGACCGCCTGCGCACCGCCGACGCGAAACACCTCCTCGACACCCGCGAGCTTCGCCGCCGCGAGCACAAGCGGATTGAGTTCGCCTCGTGGTGTTGGTACGACCATGACGATGCGTGGCACACCGGCCACCTTGGCCGGTACGGCGTTCATGAGGACCGAGCTTGGGTACGAGGCCGTGCCTCCCGGCACGTAAAGGCCGGCACTTTCCACGGCTGTCCACTTGTCACCAAGCTCGACACCAATGGTGTCCCGATAGCGATGGCTCTTAGGAAGCTGACGTTGATGGTGGTCGGCAATCCGGTCGCGCGCAAACGCCAAAGCCTCGATAGTGTCCTTGGAGCAGCTGGCAACAGCAGCATCGATCTCACCGGCCATAATGCGTAGGCCTTTCTTGGCGAGATCGACATGATCGAATTTCTGCGAAAGCTCGATAAGCGCAGCATCACCTTTGCTGCGGACCGCGCTCAGGATATCACGGACCGCGTCGTCCACGTCCGCGGAGACTTCACGCTTCTCAGTGAGGAAGGCCGAAAAGGCGTCGTCGAATCCCCCATCGGCTGTCTTGAATCTCTTGGCCATGCGTCGTCATAGCGGGCCTGCGGCCCGCATCCTTCATCATCGTTTCTTAGCCGGTACCGGCGTCTTCGCCGCCGCCATGAGTAGGCCGGTGTTTCGTGGTCCAGGCCGCGCCGAGGTCCTTAAGCTCGGCCTCGATACATTCGACTTTGAGCCTTATCGCACCACCTCCGGAAAAAGCCAGCGTGATGTATCCCTCCGGTTGATTTGTCGGCTCGAAACCGACGGCCAGGAGCGACAACACAGCATCCTTCTTGCTGAGATCGATGCCTGAAACCTGCGCGCCGAGGACGCGCTCGAAACGAAGCCCGGAACGCCGGCGCACGAATTCGGGTTTACGCCACCGGTCCTGCTTGCCCGCAGCATTCCAGTCGAACCGGTTCAACACGGCGGCAAAGCGCTTCTCGCTGCTGAGGAAGGCCATGTCGGACACACGCACAACGGCATCCTGAAGATGCACCGAGAGCATGGAGAGGTCCTCGGCGTCGAGCGCAATAAGCTTCAAGTCCTGCATCAGATGGGATGCCCTCAGGGAAGTGACGAGCGCGACGCGCGGGCCGAACCGCGATCGCGCCGCCGACACATAGCGAGCGCGGGGAGGCTCCGCAACCGACGCCACGCTCCGAACCTGCGCATTGACCAAAAAAAGCGCGAAAAAGGGCAAATACGCGGCCACGCATATCGTACAGGCAGCAAGACCCCAAAACGCAGGTCGGGGCCAGAAGCCCAAGATCAGCGGACTTCAAATGCGCATCAAACCCGGCGCCATTCGTAAAAGGTCTATTAACGCGATTGGTCTAACGTCTCCTTAAACTCTGACGAGGACCGGTATGACCACGGAAAAGAAGCCCAAAGCGCCAGTCGAATCTGGTGCGGCCTCAGACGCCAAGATCGCGGAAGCCGACGCTGGGCGCCGCGCTGCCCTTTTGCGCATGAGCGCTTACGCCGCCAGCGTTGCACCCGCCATGCTCGTTCTGACCTCTGGAAAGGTCAATGCCCAAGGTAACGGCAACGGCAATGGCAACGGCGGCGGAGGCTCAAACGCAAACTGCGACAACCCGGGACAACATCTCGGAGTCAAAAAGCAAGGTCACTCGGGCTGCTGATCTCGACATAGTCGTTGATAGAGGCCGGATGGCGTTGTGACGGATCTCACGCACAATACAGAGCTCGTCCAGGTGGGCCGCTCCGCCTGCCTTCACAGATCGGACTGCGGCGCGACCGCTCTGCTGGACGCGCACACGGCATGGCTATGGAGGGAGCGGCACGGGACCGATGCGCCGGAACGGCTCGGCGCCAAGGTGGCCTGGCGCATGGGCCTATCTCTCAAAGAAGCAGAGGCGTTTGTACGCGCCTTCGAAGTGCAGCTAGAATCGTCAGGCTTCCTTCAGCCGGTCGCGCGCACACGCCATAAACTGTCTGAAGACAAGCAGGAACTTGCGGACGAGTCGGGACTAATTACGCTGAGCTTCGGCTTCGAAGGGACCCCGCTGGTCTCCTTTGCAACCAATGATCCGGCATTGGCCAGGCTCATCGGCGCCAACGTCCTCCCGATCGAACCGCCGCCGCATGCCAATGTCGCGGCCCGCATCACCGCCGTGAAGCAGGGCAATCACTATGTCGTCGCCCGGGACGGTGTCATTCTTGTGCCGAAGTGCGATCTCTCGGTCGTGCGTCGGGTCATCATCTACTGTCTCATGCAGGCTCTGCTTCCGCAAAAAAGCATCGCCGCCATTTTGCATGCATCGACCGTCGTGTTGAATGGGAAGGGCATTGTACTCGCCGGATCGACAGGATCGGGCAAAACAACTTTGATGATGCACCTCGTAAGCCGCGGCGCGCGCTATTTCTGCGACGACTTCTCCGCACTTGACGAACAAGGTGAGCAGGTCTCCAACTTTCCTTTGGCCGCCAGCCTGAAGTCTCCGATTTGGGACGTGCTTCGGCCCGACTTTCCGGCATTAGACAACGTGGCCCCCCTACGCGTCGGAGAACGCACCGTGCGCTATCTGCGCCCCGATTCGCGCAAGCGCTTCAGACAGGAGAGCATCGCACCAGGCCTACTCGTCTTCCCGGCATACTCCGACGGCGTAACAACGCAGTGCACATCCCTCTGTCCCGAGGAAGCGCTTGCCCGGCTCCTGCAATCCGGCAGCGAGATTGTGGAGGGGCACAAATCCATCCGGCACCTCGCGCACCTCGTAAACCATACGCCCGCGATTAATCTTGTATTCGCAGACGTGCAGGCGGCAGCATCCGTAATTCGTCGAGAAATCGGCTGTTGCACATGACCAAGCGCCACATTGCCGACATTGGACTTCTACTCGTGGACGACTTTGTGAATGATCAAAGCCCGTCCTGCAGAATCGACCGGTTTGAGGACGAGGACTGGCACCAGCTCATCGGCTTCGCCAGCAGTCATTTCATACTCCCCGCAATCGCTGAACCTTTGTCGCGGCTTTCCGCGGATGGACAGCCTGTTCCGGATGCCGTCGCCTTTTTCGAGGATATGCAGCGCAGGAACGCTCAACGAAACCAAGAGCTCAAGAACGTCCTGGTCAAAATTGCGACCGCGCTCAACCGGTTAGGGGTTACGCCGATCGCTTTGAAGGGTGCAGCCTTTTTGTTAGATGCCCGTGATGATGCGGCACCTTGGCGATTCATGAGCGATATAGATCTGCTGGTGAGAGCCGACGAAATGATGGAGTGTGTCGGTGTGCTGCGCAATCTGGGTTACACGTGTGGGGGCGACTCCTATGATCCCCACTCGGACGCGCATTATCCGCCAATGTTAAGTCCATGCGGAACCTATTCCGTCGAACTGCACACACGCCTTTTTGGCTGCAGTGACTTTGGTCTTGATGTGACAGATCTGCGTCGGGAAGCCAGAGCACGGCCTCACATTACTTGCGGACTTCTCGTGCCCTCATACTCAGATCGCATCCTGCACGTCTTGCTTCATGCGCAGATGCACAACCGGAACTACGTTAAGAAGCGCCTCGTCCTCAAGGACATATTGGACCTTTCCTTCTTAGAGCACGCCCGCACAGATGGCGATTCGCTCTATGAGGACATCTGCCGGCTGAAGGATCCATTTGTGGCAGCGGCAGCAGGCAGCCTGGTTGAAGCATGGGTCATGATCATGGGAGTGGGACCGGGTTCGGAACCTTGGCCCCAGGAAAGCTACTGGGCAAAGCGTGCCATTGCGCGGTTGCACTGGGGGCGGTTCAAATCACTTGCAAGCATCCCAGCCGATATCCTGAAAGTGGAAGGACACCGTCTACGCACCGAGTCGGGGCATCTGGCCCGCCGCGGCCATCAAATCTTGCATCCGCATGAAATTGTTAGTGCAGCACAGTCGTGGTTTTATAAGCAGCGCCAAAGATATTGGGCGTAGCTGGCGGCATCCGTGAAAGCGGACTTTCAGGCTTTCAGGACGCCATATCCGGTCCACACTTGCAGAAAAGGGTCAGAAGCTTTAGCGGGTCGTTTGGCAACCGCCACCATGACATCGCAAGAAACTCGGCCATGGCACCCATCACCGTCTCCGCGTTCTACAAGTTCACCACCATTGCAGATCCTGCAGCACTCAGAAACGAGCTCGCTGCACGCGCTGTGCATCACAACATCAAGGGAACAATTCTGCTCGCCGAGGAAGGGATCAATGCGACCATTGCGGGTCGGGATCCGGACGTCCGTGCTATTCTGTCGTGGCTTCGGGACGACGGTCGGTTCCCCGATCTCGTCAGCAAAGAATCCTATGCGAGCGCACCCCCCTTTCAGCGCATGAAGGTCAAGTTGAAGCGCGAGATCGTCACCCTTGGCGTGGAAGGATTAGATTCCGAGAAGGGCACTGGCACATACGTGAAGCCCGAGGATTGGAACGCCCTCATATCCAATCCCGGCGTCGTACTCATAGACACGCGCAATCTCTATGAGGTGGGGATCGGCAGTTTTCCAAATGCGATCGACCCCGGAACGCGCACGTTCACCGAGTTTCCCGCGTTCGTCAAGAACACGCTCGATCCCGAGAAGCACAAGAAAGTCGCAATGTTCTGCACGGGCGGTATTCGTTGCGAAAAGGCAAGTGCGTTCATGCTGTCGCTGGGCTTTCCCGAGGTCTACCATTTGGAAGGCGGCATCCTGAAATACCTTGAGACCGTACCCGAAGACCAAAGCCTGTGGCAGGGCGAATGTTTTGTCTTCGATGAGCGTGTAGCGGTCGGTCAAGGCGTTGCCGAGGGCACGCATACCATGTGCCGGGCCTGCGGATTCCCGGTTGGTGGCAGCAAGGAGACGGCCGCCAAACCATCGGGCGGCCCTGCAACATGCACCCATTGCGGGGCCAGCCTTTGACGTAGAGAAGGCGCATGATAGGCTTCCACGATGGGGAACGCCGAGGCGGCGAACAAAGCTCGCCGCGCCAGGCAATGCGAGGGGAATCCGCACCATGTTTCTGCGTCTGCTTCTGTCAACCGGTACACTTTTCGTCTCGCTCATCCTTGGAGCGTTCGCACTTGCTTATGTCGGGTACCAGTGGCCCTCCACGCTGAGCGAGATGCTAGGTTGGGCACGCGAGTTAAAGAGCGTGATTACGTCGACCGGTCTCGATCCCTCCTACAACATTTGGGTCGAGCTGCTGCTTGAGGAGCGTCAGCTGCTCTTTATGTTCTTCACCATCGGCGTGCGTATTGTGATTAGCCTGCTTTATGGCCTAGCGAGCTTCGCGTTTGGCAGAGGCTGAGCCGCGTCCGGCAGACCAAACAGGGTTAACGAGACCTTAGCGATATCCCGATACGGTTCATTGGGGCGCAGCAGCCATTGCGGCCCGGTGAGCTATTGGGGGCAGGGCGAACCTGCGGTGAGGTATGGCGTTGTTCTGGCGTCGGCGTGCAGAGTTAGCGGCGTTGCGAACCTTCGCTGCCGCTGCGCTTGCCGAGAAGAACGCCGATTTCGTGCCCGACCAATCTCTCTTCCGCAGACTGCCGCTGCGCTGGCGTCTGATCGTCTACGTTTTTACGGTTGGTGCAACCCTCACTGCTGCCGTCGTCGGCAGCTTGCTCCTCTACTACACGCTGACCATCCCCGACCCGCTGGCTTATCGCACCGCAGCCCAAGGCCCCACGGTTCGCATCTTGGCGCGCGACGGTTCGCTGCTCACCGAACGGGGCAAGACAGCCACCTATATTCCTCTCGAGCTTGTGCCGCGCCGCATTACAGACGCGGTGATCGCCACCGAAGATCGCCGGTTCTGGAACCACTGGGGCATCGATCCATTGGGATTGGCACGCGCGTTCTTCGCCAACCTGCGCGCCGGCCGTTACGTTCAAGGCGGTTCGACGCTCACCCAGCAGCTTGCGAAGAACCTGTTCCTCACCTCGGAGCGCACCATCGGGAGAAAGTCGGAAGAGTTCGTCCTCGCGCTCTGGTTGGAACTGAGACTGACCAAAAGCGAGATTCTCGAACTCTACCTCAATCGCGTCTATTTTGGAGGCGGTGCCTATGGAATCGAAGCGGCAGCACGGCGCTTCTTCAATAAGTCCGCACCCGAGTTGACGCTGGCCGAAGCCGCCATCATCGCCGGCCTTTTGAAAGCGCCGTCCAGGTATTCGCCAAGCCGCGACCCCCAGCAGGCGCTGGCCCGCGGAAGCACGGTCCTGGCAAAGATGCGCGACGCCGGTGTGATAACGCTCGAAGAGGAAAAACGTGCGCGGTCGGAAAACGTCCGCTTCTCAGACGGTCGCCGCGAAGAATTGAAATACGCGGCCGGATACGCCATCGACCATATCCTAGAGCAGCTCCCACCCACGACGGATCTACCGGGCGGTGAAATTATCGTCGAAACCACGATCGACGCTGCACTGCAGTCTCGCGTTAGTAACGTCCTGGCACGCGAGATCGAAAGGCGCGGTGGCGCACTTGAAGTGAGCCAGGGCGCAGCCGTCGTCCTCGATCCAAACGGCGGCATTCTGGCCATGTCCGGCGGCGCATCCTACGTCGGCAGCCAGTTCAACCGGGCGCTAAAGGCACGCCGTCAGCCGGGCTCGGCGTTCAAGCCCTTTGTCTATCTGGCCGCCCTTGAGAAGGGGCATACACCGGAGAGCGTCGTCTACGATTTGCCACTTGAGGTGAACGGCTGGTCGCCGCGGAACGACAATGGAAAATATGTTGGCGCCGTAACGCTACGCCACGCACTGGCCCGGTCGATCAACACGGTTGCGGCGCGTTTGCTGCTCGATACCGGGCCCGCCGCGGTGGCAGGCGTCGCGCGCCGGCTTGGTATCAAGAGCGATCTTAAAACAAATGCCACTCTGGCATTGGGCGCTTCCGAAGTCACCATGCTTGAGCTGGCCGGTGCCTATGCAGCTTTTGCCAACGGCGGGCACCCCGTCGAGACCCACGTGGTACGCAGGGTGCGCGAAGGGTCCGGCCGCATCCTCTACACCCGTGACATGCCGCCAGACAGTGAGCCGGTTACTGCCCAACACATCGCCGCGTTAAACAGCATGCTGACCGGCGTCGTCACGCACGGAACCGGCCAGCGCGCAGCGCTCAAGGGTCACATGACGGCCGGCAAAACCGGCACCAGCCAGGACTTTCGCGACGCTTGGTTCGTGGGCTATTCCGCCCATCGTGTCGCCGCTGTTTGGCTTGGAAACGACAACGGTCAGCCGACAAAGCGCGTCACTGGCGGTGGACTGCCGGCGTCGATCTGGAAGGAGATCATGACGGCCGCGCATGCACGAAAGAAGTCCAAGCCGCTACCGGGACTGAAGCCCGCCGCCACGCCTCCCAGAGCGAATGTCGCAAAAGCAAAGACGACGAGAAAAACCAAGCAGGTTAAGGCAACGCCCAAGCCCCGAACGACCCCGTCGTTTCCAAAGACGTCGATTGATAAGGATTTCCTGGCGCGCGCGCTCGACAGCGGGACACTAAAACCGGAAGATCAACGGCCCAGGGGAACCGCCGCGGGGCCGGCAGGACCAGGCAATCGCATCGTCGTTAGGCCACCCGCAGACCAGATGTCACTGGCAAATCCCTTGCGCTGAGATCCAAGAATACGCGATGCGGTCGGACGATCGCGTTCAGCCGTAGCGATGCAGGTCCATGCCGCTCAGCCGAAGCCATTGCTTTGCATGCTCGATACTTGGACAGAGCGTATGCACATGCGCCCAGAATCTTGGGCCGTGGTTCATTTCGCGCATATGAGCAACCTCATGCGCAGCGACGTAGCGAAGAACCTCAGGGGGTGCAAGAATGAGCCGCCACGAGAAGGAGAGCACGCCCGTCGTCGAGCAAGAGCCCCAGCGGCTCGATTGATCGCGCACGGCAATGCGCTTTGGCCTGACTCTTAGGCGCTGCGCAAACTCTCCAACTGCAGTGTCGAGGTCTTGGCGCGCTTCTTCGTTCAGCCACCCCAGCAATCGCCGCGGCGCATGCTCGACGCGGCCGGTGACGCAAAGTTCGGGAATAGGATCGCCATCGCGCTGAAGGACGATGCCGCCTTTCGCGCGCTGACCGAGAAAAATGACCCGATGCAGCGCGCCCCGCAACGGGATTGAGATGCCGTGCCGGAATGGTACCGGTCTCGGCAGGTTGTCCAGGCGCTCGCGCACCCAACCAATGTTACGGATGAGAAACTGGCCGGCCTCGCCAACGTCGCACTGAGGCGGGAGCGTGACGATCACCGCCCGCCGGGTACGGCTCACACGCAATGTAAGGCGCCTGGCGCCCGCGTGACGGCGCACCTCAACCGGTGCGCCGATCGATGAAATGCCATCGTGATTGAGCGCCATGCAAACAGGCGCAGATTTTTTCCGCATCAATGACCCCAGTGCACACGACTGCAAAGCTACGAGACGGTGCCATCGGCTCTGCCTTGGTTGGGTTCGAAGGCAAGAGCCCTCTCGAGCCTTCGTGCCGCGCAAGCTTCACTGACATTCCTAGCAAAGGTGCGGCGTGCGTCTCCAGCGCCAATGCTGTAGAGGGCGCGAGCGACCGATTGAGTGTTGCACCAGTGCCCCATCGACGACCAACGCTCGGATCGCGGCAGAAGTATGTTGTAACGAACGGCGGACTATCTTTGCCGCCAAGTTGTCAAAGCGTTTCGGCGCTACGGATGAAGGCTTTGAGACGCGGCAGGATCTCGGCCCGGAACCGCGAGCCGTTGAACACGCCATAATGTCCCACACCAGGGCATTCGAAGTGATGCTTTAATGCGGGATCGAGATTGGAACATATGTCATGTGCGGCCCGGCATTGACCGATGCCCGTGATGTCGTCCTTTTCCCCTTCAATCGTAAAGAGCGGGGTGCGGTGAATTTTCGATGGATCGATCCGGCGATTGCGCACGCGCATCTCGCCGCGTGGCAGGTCATGCCGGACGAAGACCGTTTCCAATGTATCGAGGTAAAATTCGGCAGCCAGGTCCATGACCGCAAGATATTCATCATAGAACTCGCGGTGCTTCTCCGCCGAGTCACCGTCGCCACGAACAAGGTCGAGGAACAGGTCCTTATGCGCGTTGGCATGCCGGTTTAGGTTCATCGACATGAACCCAGAAAGCTGCAGAAAGCCGGGATAGACAGTCCGGCCCGCGCCCGGGTTTGGCCAGGGCACCATGGTGATCACGTTGTTCCGGAACCAGTTGGTCCCCCGTTGTACGGCAACCTGATTGACGAGCGTGGGGCTGACGCGCGTGTCGATTGGGCTGCTGGCCATTGACACGCTCTTCGGCCGGGCCGGATCACCGTCCTCTTCGATTAGCGCCAGCGCGGCGAGAACCGGCACGCCCGGTTGGCATACAGCAAAGACGTGAAGATCGCCGCCAAGCGTGCTGAGAATAGCGCGAACGGTGTCAACATAATCGTCAAGTCCGAATTCGCCGGCTGTGATTGGCACATCACGCGCATTCTTCCAGTCGGTGATGTAGACGTCGTGATCGGGCAGCAACGCTTCGACGGTACCACGCAAGAGCGTCGCATAATGGCCGGACATAGGCGCAAATAGGAGAATGCGCGGATCCCCGGTATTCCGCGCACACCTGAGATTGCGCTTAAATCGGATCACACGGCAAAAGGGGGATTCGAAGACAACCTCTTCGGAGACGGCGACACTGGTGCCGCCCACCGTGGTGTAGCCCAACCCAAACTCCGGCCGCGAATAGCGGCGCGTTGCACGTTCGAAAACTTCGCTAGCCGCCGCCGCATGCCGTCCTACCGGCGTGTGAGCAAGCGGATTGAGGGGATGATTGAGGAAGAGCCGCATCGAACCGGCAGCAGCCCGCGCGGGCCGGACCGCCGCATGGCCCAGCTCATACCAGTGATAGAGCATAAACCCTTCCCCCTTGCCTCCCGGATAAAGCAGAGCCAACTACCTGCCGGGGTCCCTCCTCGTGGCCGTTCTTGGGGCCGCAACAACCCGCACAGGACCTTGCTGCGTCCTGCGTGTCTCTTGGTGTTGCGCCGAAACTTATCCACAGAAGCCGAGCATGCCCGATTCGGGCAATGGTCCAAAGTTGCAATGTGGTTACATGACTTTAGGCAAGGCCTCGGCCAACTTCTCCACAGTCACGCTATGCGGGAAGTGCTGCCGGAACTGGCCGGACCGGTCCATGAGATACATGAAGCCGCTGTGGTCGATGCTGTAGCTGCCGGCCGATCCCGCATCGGAGACTTTCGCGTAGTAGACTCGGTACGCTTTCGCAACCGCCGCAATTTCATCCTGTGTGCCAGTAAGACCGACGATCCTCGGATGAAAGCTCTTGACGTACGCGCCCATCACTTCGGGTGTATCGCGCTCCGGATCAAGCGAAATAAAGATCGGTACAATATCCTTTCCGGCTGGTCCGAGTTTGTCGAGTGCCGCGGAAATAATCTGTAGGCCGGAGGGGCAGATGTCGGGACAGTTGGTGAATCCAAAATAGACAAGCATTGGACGGCCGGCGAAATCTTTTTCGGTCACCTCCTTGCCGCTGGCGTCAGTGAGACGGAACGGTCCACCGATGAGAGCTTTCCCGGACGTCGTCACGACGTTGCCGGTTCCCCCACCCGTCCCCGAATGGTCGAGGAGAATGACGGCGGCGGCGGCTCCAACAAGGAGGCCGCCGAGGACCATGATCAGACGACGAACAGGCATGAGCGATCCTCTTTCTTCGTTCCAAGCACGAGCATCTGCTCGGCCCCGAAAGTTTAGCGTCCGCATACAAGCGTTGCACACATCTCCATCATCCGGTGATGAAAGAGATGCCCGTATAAACCATAACGCGGTCTACAAAGCGATCCTCCGGCTGTCCATTGGCCGTCGTGACCGCGCGGCAGCTATCTGTAATATCGAACCTCCTCTGGCAAGGTGCTGCAATCTGGCATAACGTCCGCACTGCCCCGGAACTTCGGCCCGCGGTCGGCTGAACTGGGGCACGAAATGGAAGTCTTAAGTGTGACGCCGAATATTCTTGCGAAATCCGATTCGGAGCTTGTCCCCCCAGACGGCAGCAGGTTGCGCCTGCAGACCATCGTCCGGCTGCGTTGGTTTGCCGTTTTCGGGCAATTCATCACAATTAGCTTTGTGGCCGCCGTTTTACGCTTTCCGCTACCACTTGGCCTGTGCTTTGCCCTCGTCGCCATTTCGGCATGGCTGAACGTCTTTCTCGCCATCCGCTATCCGGCGCGACACCGTCTTTCCGTACGATTTGCAACGCTTCTGCTTGCCTACGATATTCTCCAACTTGCCATGCTCCTCTATCTGACGGGCGGCATCGACAATCCCTTCACGATGCTCATTGTCGCGCCGGTAACGGTGTCTGCCGCGTCGTTGCCGTTGGCGAACACAATAATGCTGGGCCTGTTAGCCGCACTCGCAACGGCCGGTATCACATGGCAATCGTGGCCGCTTCCATGGCACGAAGCCACGCCGATCGACCACCCGGTATTGTATCGCGTGGGTGCTCTTGCTGCCGTCGTATCCGGAATGACGTTTCTTGCGCTCTACGGTTGGCGGCTCGCCAAGGAAGGCCGGCAGATGTCGGCCGCTCTTGCCGCGACCGAGCATGTCCTGGCACGCGAGCAGAAGCTGCATGCGCTTGATGGACTCGCGGCCGCGGCGGCCCACGAGCTTGGAACGCCGCTGTCAACCATAACGGTCGTCACAAAAGAACTTGTAGGTCAGATCAACAAAGAGAGTCCCTACCGCGAGGACATCGAACTCCTGCGCGAACAGGCGGAACGATGCCGTGAGATCCTGCGCAAACTCACGCGCCATCCCTCCGAGCAGGACCCGCTTCACGATTCAGTGCTCGTCGTCGAAATGCTGACAGAGGCAGCCGCCCCTTATGAGGGGGGCCGTGTCCCCATCAAAATATCTGCTGCACCGGTGGCGGATTTGGAAGGACCGGGCGCCAAGGTTCCGGTCGCCGTAAGGCGGCCGGGCGTCATCTACGGCATTGGTAATATTATCGAAAATGCCGTTGATTTCGCCCAATCCCGTGTCGACATAAACGCGCAATGGGATAACCAGTTTGTCCTCGTCGAAATCGTCGATGATGGGCCTGGCTTCAAGCCGGACATCATCGACACGCTCGGAGAGCCCTACGTGACGACGCGTCCGGCCGGGGCAATAAGGCGGCACGGGACGAAGCTATCGGGTCTTGGCCTCGGGTTCTTTATCGCCAAGACGTTGCTTGAGCGGTCTGGCGCGCGCATCTCACTTGAAAACCGCACGCCCCCTGAGACAGGTGCCACTGTGCGCATTTTTTGGCACCGTTCAGCCTTTGAAGCCCCCGCCAGTCCACCAAAAACGGAGGGACGGCCACGTTAAGCGGGTCAACCCGGCGTCTTCTTGACTTTGGTTGCATTAACGCAAGTCACATTCCGCTTGGCGCTTGGCTCCAGCAGACTATAATTCGATTGAGACAAAAGGAGTGAATTCGTGACCGAAGATCTTTCATTCCGGCAGGACGAGCTACCAGAGGACCGGTCGCTTATCATTGTCGATGACGATCGGCCCTTTCTACAGCGGCTCCTGCGGGCCATGGAACAGCGCGGTTTCGACGTTCGCGGTGCACATACGGTCGCTGAGGGAATCGATCTCATGCGCCAAAAGGCACCGGCCTTTGCCGTGTTTGATATGCGACTCGAAGACGGAAACGGCCTCGACCTCATCGCCGAGCTGACGCGCCTACGGCCGAATGCGCGCATCGTCGTGCTGACCGGCTATGGAAATATCGCGACCGCCGTCTCCGCCGTAAAGCTCGGGGCGGTCGATTACCTTGCCAAGCCTGCGGATGCTGACGATGTGACGGATGCGCTATTGGCGCCGGCGAACACAAAAGCCCCCCCTCCGGAAAATCCAATGTCGGCAGATCGCGTGCGCTGGGAGCACATCCAGCGCGTCTATGAGCTCTGCAACCGCAATGTTTCTGAGACCGCCCGCCGTCTCAATATGCACCGACGGACCCTACAACGGATTCTGGCCAAACGCGCGCCCCGGTAATCCGTCAATTATTTGCTCGAAAACCACTTGTCATAGATCGTATCGAAAGTCCCATCTTCGCGAATGGCGAGAAGGGTCGCGTCGACTTTGCGGCGCAACGGATTTAGAGGCTTGAACGCGATGCCGTAATCCTCCTTGCGGAAGATTTGTCCAACGGCCCGCACGCGACCCTTCCCTTCGCCGGCGGCATAAGACAAGAGTACGGGAGCATCGAACACAACTGCGTCAACCTTGCCTTTGATAAGCGCATCGTAGGCATCCGAGATATCCTCAACCTCCGTCAGCCGTCCATGCAGCTTCCTGACGTAGGCAGCTGCCGTGCTGCCGCGCGTTGTAGCAACCTTCTTTCCGGGAAGATCATCTGGCCCCGAGATCGCGCCTTGGAACTCCTGTACCGTCAAGTCTGCAGTCAGCTGGGCCGTATAGTATGCAACGAACACCACGCCAACGAACATCCAGACAAAGGCCATCAGCCGCGCCATCCAGTGGCGGGGCATCTCGTCGGCCTGCGCCAATAGCGCGCCCGCCGTCCACCACATAGCCTGAAAGATTCCAGGGAAATAGGATCTGGTACGAATGAGGCCATGCGAGTGGCGGCGCTCAACCAGCCAGAATACATGAGCAGGAATAACGACCAGGAGCGCCGCGACGCCAAGCCAGACGAGCAACGCAGGCGAGAGGATCAACGTCGTCAGACCCTCGAGCGGATTGCTCGTCCCGATGTTGCCGTCGCTGCGTACCATGACCTGCAATCCCGCATCGAGAATGGGCATCGAGAAATCATAGATAAGCGCCCGATCGGCGGTAATGGAAATCGCGGAAACTGCAAGATCGGCGTCGCCATTATCGACGCTCCGCAACAGCGACTGCACGTCGGGGCTTTCGATATACGAGTAGGTGAGGCCGATGCGTTTGGCGATCTCTTCCCAAAGATCGATACTGAATCCTGAAAGCTTATCGCCGTCCCGCACGACGAGCGGCGGCACCACGCGCGTCGCCACCGTGAGCTGTTGTGGGGATGTTGCACCGCCTTCCTGGGCCTGAGCGCTCTGCATCAACCCGCCAAGGCCCGGCACGAGCGCCAATAGGAAAATTAGGGCGGAGAACCGCGCCGCGCGACCTGTCTTCATAGACGCCCCCCAGCTTGTCTGAGCCAATCCCCCGGACAGCGCGTCCGATGGCTCTGCGATCGTGACCGTACCTAGCACGCAGGGCGCGCGCACGTCGACGAGGGAAAGACCCTGGAAAGGTCGCCAGCCCAGGCTTTCAAATCGTTTTCGCAACATCTCAAAGGGCCAAGTTGTGAGCACAAGCCCCATAGAAATAAAGTGTTTGCTAACCATAATCCGAAAAAGCCGCGCGATTTTTTGTCATGATTGACGAGTCGTGACCAATTTGCAGAAAGTTTTAAAGAGCCAGCGGTTCAATGAACTTCATCGCGTCCACGCCGCCAACGCGAACGATTGAAGGGGTTCATCATGTCACGCGTCAGCTCTTTATTTGCGGTCTGCACCGCATCTCTTCTCAGCGTCGGGCAATTTTCGCCTGCCGTCACCGGACCGGTCTGTGTCAGCGAGCTTTCCTGCCCGCCGGTTTCGTCGATTCAATCCGAGACAGTCGCTAGAAACTTAGAAATCAACTACGTCGCCGCCGCCTACGAGGCACATCGCAGAGCGCGCTTCGCCAGGGCCCGCAATGCCGAGATCGAGGCTTCGCTCGCTGTGGGTCAGGCCGCACGCGAACTGGCCTTCTGGGAAGCGCGCAACGCAGAGATTGAGGCATCGCTTGCAGCCTATGAGGCTGCCCAGGAGGCAAAATTTGTTGCGGCCCGCAACGCGGAGATTGAAGTGTCAGTTGCGGTTTATGAGGCCGCCCGCGAGTTGGCGTTCTTCGAATGGCGTACCGCCCAAATCGAGGCATCTCGCGCAGCCTATGAAGCCGCCCGCGAAGCGCATTTTGTCGAAGCCCGCAACGCTGAAATCGAAGCGTCGCTCGCAATTTATGCGGCGGCCGGCGAAGCCCGCTTCATCACCGCACGCAATAGGGAGATTAAGATTTCCCTCGCAGCTTATGAGGCCGCCCGCGAAACGCGCTTTACCGACGCGCGCAACGCCGAGATCGCGGCTTCTATCACCGCCGTCCAACGCGCCCACCGGTCGCGGCTCGCCACAACGGGCGTGCCCCGCCCCCAACACTTGTGGTCACGCTTCCCCGGCCGCATCGGTGGCCCGCTGATCGAGACCGGAACGCTCGGCCACCAGCACTTCATCGACTAAGCCACTTCAAGGCGCCGCGCAAAAGCACGACGCAACACACTGCCCCTTTGGTACGCATCGGGCCAGGCCACCGCCTGGCCCGTTGGCGTTTTGACGCTGGGTCCCTCGTCGTTTGGCCCGCTTACCAACGGCGCAAAAATTGCCTATCGTCGCTACCAACCGAATAATTCGATTCCATGATTATTGTTAGGAATAAGCCATGCCCGTTGAAGAAGCTTTGACGTGGAGATCCAGTCCTTGGCTGACAATCTGGTTCAAGCCGCAGCAGACGATCAAGCGAGTCACGCAAACCAATGACATCGGCAGGGTCTTGTTTCTTGGCGCCGCGGCCGGGGTGGTCAGCTGCCTCAGTTGGAGCGAAACCTCCCCTTTGAGTGGGAGGGGTGTACTGGCAATCGCCCTCGTCTTTGGTCCGATCCTGGGACTATTTCAGCTGGTGATTTCTAGCGCGCTTTACACCTGGGTCGGCCGTCGCCTTGGCGGCAAGGCCAGTTTTCGACAGATGCGTTCGGCCTACGCTTGGTCGATGGTGCCAATGGTCCTTTGGCTGGCCGTTGTGATTGGGGTGTCGCTTTTCTACGGGCCCTCGTTTCTTGCAGCTATGTTGTCTGAGCAAAAAGATGGTGACTCGCTCGGCAAGGATATCGCACTTGCGATGATAGGACTTGCTGCGACTTGGAGCATCGTTCTCCTAGTTCGTACGTGTGGCGCGGTTCAGAACTTTGGCGTATTTCGATCTCTCGCAACTCTGCTCGCCCCAACTCTTGTTCTCGTGGCGATCGCGTTCTCGGTACGGTCCTTCGTCATGCAGCCCTTCAACATTCCATCCCAGGCGATGACGCCTACGTTGTTGGTTGGGGATCACTTTTTTGCGAATAAGACCTGTTACGGCTATAGCAAATTCACCAGCCCCTTGTTGCCGGACTTCGAAGGACGGATCTGGCGGGCCGCCGCCCCACAGCGGGGAGACATCGTCGTATTCAAGCTGCCCAAAGACAACAAGACCGACTACGTTAAGCGCATCATCGGCCTACCCGGCGACGAGATTCTGATCAAGGGCGGCGTGGTTCGCATCAACGGAACGACTGTACCGCGCAAACAGGTGGCGGACTTCATCGACGATACCGGCCGCTATAAGCAAGGTATCACGGCATTCGAGGAGACACTCCCCAATGGGGTCCGCTATACGGTTTTGGATTTGCGGCGCAGCGGACGATTTGATGACGCCGGGCCCTTCAACGTGCCAGCGGGCCATTACTTCATGATGGGGGACAATAGAGACAACTCCGTCGACAGTCGGGCCCAGCAGCACGTAGGGTATATACCCGAAGAAAACCTCCTCGGTTGTGCATCGGTTTTCTACTTTTCAGCGGCACCGTTGCCCAAGAAGGAGTCGGATAACTGCTGGTTCTGCAACATCCGATTCGAGAGGTTTTGGAAGCGCGTCCGGTAAACTCAGTCTGGCCAGTCAGGCAAGAAAGCCGACCCGAGAATGATGCCCGAAGATTCAATCCCAGTCGCGACGGTTGAGAACGCTGAGCGTCTTGCCATCGGCATCCTTGAGAATGAGCTTCAGATGCGTGGCATCCACCTCACGTGTGGCCTCGAGCATTTTGAAAAAGGCAAACTCTTTCTCCCCGATATCCCCGGGACAAGCTTTGCGTGTCGCCGCGAGAGGACCGATCGTCACCTTGGCACCGTCCTGCTCATAAGATCCGACGAAACTGTTGCAGCCCCCGTGGCCGGAAACGCGCCCCTCACGGAAGGCAACATACTAAGAGCCCAGGCCCGGCAGTCCCCATTCCGACCCCGTGAGCAACATCATCGCGGCAACAAGGATGTGGTTCGATCCGGTCAACATAAGGGTACTCGCGCCCAACAAGCCTAGATCCGTGGCGAGACCGCCCCGGCACGCAATTGACTGACGAGAATTATTGTAGGCTGAATGCGAGCGAACCGGGCCAACCGCAATCCGGCCCTTAGTTCGCACTCTCCAACAACCGCCGCGCAATGACCTGCGCCTGGATCTCGGCCGCACCTTCGAAGATGTTGAGGATGCGGGCGTCACACAGCACGCGCGAGACCGGGTACTCCAGCGCAAAACCATTACCGCCGTGAATCTGAAGCGCATTGTCGGCATTCGCCCAGGCAACGCGCGCGCCCAGAAGCTTCGCCATACCCGCTTCGAGATCGCAGCGGTGCCCCTGATCCTTTTCACGCGCCGCGAAGTAGGTGATCTGGCGCGCAAGCATGGTCTCCACCGCCATCATCACAACTTTGTTGGCGACACGCGGGAATTCATAAATCGGCTTTCCGAACTGATTGCGTTCGAGCGCGTACTTGAGACCGAGATCCATCGCACACTGCGCGACGCCAACGGCACGCGCCGCCGTCTGGATGCGGGCGCCCTCGAAGGTGTTCATCAGCTGCTTGAAGCCTTGGCCCTCTGCGGCACCTAAGAGATTGTCGGCCGGCACCTCGAAGCCGTCGAACGAGATGTCGTACTCCTTCATGCCGCGATAGCCGAGAACCTCGATTTCGCCGCCGGTCATGCCGTCATCAGGGAATGGCTCTTCGTCAGTCCCGCGGGGCTTTTCGGCCAGGAACATGGAAAGGCCCTTGTAGCCATTTTCGTCCGGGTTGGTGCGTGCCAGCACCGTCATCAGATCGGCACGCACAGGATGCGTGATCCACGTCTTCTGTCCCGTAATCTTATAGGTATCGCCTTCTTTCACCGCGCGCGTTTTGAGGCTGGCGAGGTCAGAACCCGTGTTGGGCTCCGTGAACACCGCGGTCGGTAGGATTTCGCCAGTCGCAATCTTCGGCAGATACTTCTCCTTCTGCTCGGGCGTGCCGTTGTGAAGGATAAGCTCGCCGGCAATCTCGGCCCGGGTGCCGAGCGATCCCACCCCGATGTAGCCGCGCGACAGCTCTTCGGAGACCACGCACATGGCGAGCTTGCCAAGACCAAGCCCGCCGAACTCCTCCGGAAGGGTCAGTCCGAACACGCCGAGCTCGGCCACATGCTGAATGATCTCAATGGGAATGTAGGCGTTGGCGAGATGCCACTCGTGCGCGTGCGGGACGACTTCCGCCTCTGAGAACTTGCGCATCTGCTCGTGGATCTCGCTCATCGTCTCGTCGAGACCCGAGTTGCCGAACGTCGTGGCGCCCTGCGCATCACGAATAAGCTCGGCAAGGCGCGCTTTGACACCGTCGTGGCTGCCGGCCGCAACGACGTCGGCGACGGCGTCCTCATAGCGGCGGATATCGGCGCGCGAAACGCCCATCGCTTCCGGCCGGATCACCTCCAGCTGGCTCATGGGAATTCCGCCTGAGATTTGCGCGCCATATTCGGCAAAACCGGCCGCAAGCAAAAGCTGCTCGAATTCCCCAAGAGAGCCATCGGTCTTGAGCCGTTGCCCCCAAAGGTGCAGCTGGCGCAGCGCTTCTACCGTGGTCGCAAGCCACGCGAGCCCGTGCGCCGAGTGCTGGGCTTGATCGACGCCGCCCGCTTCCTGGATCTTGACACGCACGCCTGCCTTGGCCGCGGCAAGGATCTTGTCCGCCGCAGTGACGGCCTCGCCGCAACGGGCAATGAGCTTGTCCGCGCTTTCGAGCAGGTCGGATGCGTCCTTGAGCTGCGCAATCGCCATCGCGTTGGATCCTCCCGCTTCCAGCCCCTGGCGGGCCGGGTCAAGTCGTTCCTAGAGTTCGCGCAACTTATGGCCCAATTGGCAGAAGGCAATCAACGCCACACGCGACAAATTCGCCGTCGAAACGCGGAAAACGCTGTCTTCTGGTCGCTGAAGCGCTGATCGAACGCGCGGGGCACATCGGCGGCCGATGGCAAAAATACGCCCATACGACCCGCCTTGAGCCGAATCCCGGTTCAATCGACGGGACGGGAATGGGAACGTTGCCGTGAGAAAGTACCCTCCGGCCTTCGCCGATCAGACGGCAAAGTCGCGTCAGTCGCCTTTCGTCTCGTCTTCGCGCGCGCGGCCGGGACCCCGCGACGGACGAATATCAACGTCCGCTTCGGGCACATCGGAACGAGATAGGAACGGCCGGCGCCGTGCACCGCGTAGAGTATCGTTGGGTGCCGGGCGAGCCTCACCAGCGTCGCGCGCGGCTCTCGTCTGATCCCATTCCGGCTTATCGGGCGTGCCCTCATTACCACCAGCGCGGCCACCAGCATCGGCGTCGCCCCGGTCCATCCGTGCGAGACGGGATTCGAGCGACTCCGTGCGGGGAAGCCGTTTTTTGCGCGACGGCCGCTTTGCGGCGCCGGCGGCACCTTTCGCTGTACGCTTGCGGCCCCTTTTTTGTGATTTGCAAGGCTGGTTGGAACGGCCCGGCTGCCCTTCGCCGGAAGCCGCTGTGCGCGAAAGGTCTTCCGGTTGGGCCTCACGTTGCGCTTCTGCGTCTTGCAGTATGTTGCGGGCCTCCACCAGTTTGCCGTGCGCGACATAAAGCGGGTCGGTCTCCAGACTTTCCAGAAGCGAAAGAACACGCGGACCCGCCGCTTTTACGAGGCCTGCGGCCTCGAACGTCTTGAGCTCCTGCCACAGCGGATTGCGATCGAGTTGTTCCTCAATTCGCGCGATTTCCGCTGCGATCGCCTCCATGTGCTCTGAATGGCCCATGTCTGGATATCCAAGTCCGGTTTTCCAAGGTATCGATCTGCGCGCAAGTCCTGCCGCATTCAGCCGCATTCATAAGCCGACGTACAGTATGAGATCAATTCTAGGTAAGCCCCGGCCCGGCGTCCATTTCTGCCTGAAATGTTGATCACCAAATGGTTTCAGGCATTCCTGAAAATGCTGGGTTGATTTGGGCCCAAGGCAGCGCATTTTCCCAAGGCGTGGCAAAAGCGGCATGGACCACGGGGGCTTCGGCCGCTAGGGTCTCACCCAGTACCGCATTAGACCAAGTGCCTCACGATGAAGCGCTATAAGACCCTCCTTGAATCCATCTACAGACTCTACGAACACTCAGGCTTCGCACTTGCGGGCGCCGTGGCATTCTCGTTTGTGGTGTCCCTTTTTCCGTTCTGCATCTTTTTGGGCGCACTCTCAGGCATCTTTGGTGGCCGCGAGCTCGCAGATCAAGCCGTATCTCAGCTGTTCCAGGTCTTGCCGGAAAGCGTCGCAAAAGGCCTAGCGCCCGAGGTCCAAAACGTGATGGGGCGCAGCCGCATCGATCTTCTGACGGTTTCTGGTTTCATCGCGCTCTTCTTCGCCACCAGTGCCATCGAAACCATGCGCGCCGCTTTGAACGGGGCCTATCGCGTCGTCGAGACCCGGTCCTATCCTCTCTGTCTCTTTATTAGCATGTTGTTTGTGTTTGTGAGCGCCGTATCGATGCTGGTGCTGACGTGGTTCGTCGTTGTAGGACCGCAGATCGCGGCGGCCTACGAACCGGAATGGACAAAGTCACTGTTCGATCAAACGTGGTGGAACACCGGCTGGCGATATAGCACCGCGGCCGTCATCATCACCGTCCAGTTGATCGCATTTCACATGTGGCTGGCAGCTGGCAAGCGCACGATTAGGGATATCTGGCCGGGCATCGCGCTGTCCGTCGTCCTATGGCTCTCCATTGCTGCGTTTTACTCGAACTATCTGAAGTTCGGCGACTGGTCGCGCTTCTACGCTGGCGTGACACAACTTATGGTCGCCCTCATCTTCTTTCAGTTCACGGCGATCGTGATTATTCTTGGCGCCGAGCTCAACCGTGGCATTCTCGAGCTCAAAAAGATGGGCAACGGAAACAACGGATAAGTGCGGTTGACAGCAGCGACCACGGACACCCCAAATTCTGGCGCCACAATACGAAGAGGGGCAGCTTGCGCTGCCCCTCTCTGAATCACCGAGCTATCTTGATCGATCTAGGCCCCCGTTTCAGGCGACCCCGAAGCGCTGCTGGCTCGATTCGAGGACATCCTCGAACGTCCTAAGCCCTGTCGTCGGTGCCGAAACAAGCACGGACATGTTGCCCGGTTTGTGCTCGTTTTTCATCATTCGCATGTGGGCCTTTGGAATCTGGGCCCACGAGAACACTTCCGACATACACGGATCGATGCGCCGCTCGATCACCAGCTTGTTGGCCTGACTGGCCTGCATCAGGTTGGCGAAGTGGCTGCCCTGCACACGCTTCTGATGCATCCACAGATAGCGCGCGTCCAGCGTGAGATTGTAGCCCGTGGTCCCCGCACAGATGACTACCATGCCGCCGCGTTTCACGACCTGAACGGAAATGGGAATGGTTGCTTCACCCGGATGCTCGAAGACGCAATCGACATTGACGCCTTTTCCGGTGATGCCCCAGATGGCCTTGCCGAATGTCCGCATTTCCTTCAGCCATTCCGCGTATTCCGGAGAATTCACCTTTGGAAGTTGCCCCCAGCACTTGAAGTCTTTGCGGTTGAGCACGCCCTTGGCGCCAAGCTGCATGACATAGTCACGCTTATCCTCTTCCGAAACGACACCGATTGCATTGGCGCCCGAGGTTGCACAAAGTTGAACAGCGAATGAACCAAGTCCGCCGGAGGCGCCCCAAACAAGGACGTTGTGGCCAGGGCGGAGCGTATGAGGACGGTGCCCGAACAGCATGCGGTAGGCGGTGGCAAGGGTCAGCGTGTAGCAGGCCGCTTCCTCCCACGTCAGGTGCCTCGGACGCTCCAGAAGCTGGCGGTCCTGCACGCGTGCGAATTGCGCAAACGAGCCATCAGGCGTCTCATAGCCCCAAATGCGCTGGCTGGTAGAGAACATCGGCTCGCCGCCATTGCATTCCTCGTCGTCACCGTCATCCTGGTTACAGTGAATGACGACTTCGTCGCCCACCTTCCATCGCTTGACCTTCGAACCGACGGCCCAAACGATGCCTGACGCGTCAGAGCCGGCGATATGGTATGCGTTCTTGTGGACGTCCCGGATCGGCGAAATCGGCTGGCCTAAAGACGCCCAGACGCCGTTATAGTTGACGCCGGCTGCCATAACCAGAACCAGCACGTCGTGGCTGTCCAGTTCCCACGTCGGCAGCACTTCCACCTGCATGGCCGTGTCCGGTTCGCCATGGCGTTCTTCGCGGATCGACCACGCGTACATATTCTTAGGAACATACCCGAGCGGCGGAATTTCACCGACTTCGTACAGGTCCTTCTTTCCGGCGACGATGGCCGGAGCCCCAACATCCTCGGCTGCCTCCGACTGCAAGGCCGCGCTTGTTCTCGACATTTCTCGTCACTCCTCAACGAGTTCCCCAGGCAGGGTCTTTTTGGCTCGATTCAGAGAGCTCTTAACAGCCCCTTGACGGGCCTATGAAGCATTTTTTCGCGCCGCAATAAAGGGGTTGGCCTGCGGCGGCTCACCGCTGTGCAACGGAGGGTTAACTAGAAAGTGGTAAGTGTCTGTTGGAATATGGGGTATTCCCCTTTTTTTGCTCGGTGTTCAAGCCCTTGTGGAAAGCTGCGGCGAGGCTGCCATGCCCGATTTCTGGATCTTTCTGAACGAGATGACCAAGACGACCCCGGTCGGCTACATGGTTGTGCTGGTTCTGGCGGCTTTGGCCTGGGTCATGATCAAGTCCATGACCAATTCGACCTGGTTCACCCTCATTTTCACGGGCGCCAACATCTTCGGTGCTTTCGCCGGCATGCAGTTCTGGAAATATTCCGGTGTCGTGCTGTTTTACAGCAAGGAACCGAACCTCATCGTCGGAGCCTGCATCGGCATGCTGGTCGCATTTCTGATCATGTTGGCGATCTTGCGCGTCGTCTACATGGTCTTGGAAAGCAGAAAGGTCCTGGTCCGCACGGATATCGCTCAGCAGGAGTAGCCCTGCTCGCCCGTTCGGGTAGCCACGCCCCTCACCCCACGCCTCATGACCGGAGCCCGCAAACGCCCCCTTCTTGCGGGTTGTTTTGCCTTGCGGCAGTTGCCGGGCTATGTGAAAGGGGCGTCCGCCTTTGGCTGGCCTCGCGCATTTTCACTCTGACCGTGGCATGAACGACCGATCTCCAATGAGCAAGACCTCCGACACCTCAGCCCGCGACAAGCCCTGGCTCTTCCGGACCTATGCCGGCCATTCGACGGCGGCCAAATCCAACGCGCTCTATAAGAAGAACCTGTCGAAGGGGCAGACGGGTCTTTCGATCGCCTTCGATCTGCCGACCCAGACCGGTTACGACAGCGACCACGAGCTGGCCAAAGGTGAGGTCGGCAAGGTCGGCGTGCCGGTTTCACACCTGGGCGACATGCGCACACTGCTCGATGGCATTCCACTCGATCAGATGAATACGTCGATGACTATCAACGCAACGGCCGCATGGCTGCTCTCGCTCTATGTGGCGTTTGCTGACGAGCAAGGGGCTCCGCGAGACAAGCTCACCGGCACCATCCAGAACGACATCATCAAGGAGTACCTGTCGCGCGGAACCTACGTGTTCCCACCCGAGCCGTCGCTCCGGCTCATCAAGGACACCATTGTCTTCTCGACCCAGAAGGTGCCGAAGTGGAACCCGACCAACGTCTGCTCGTATCATTTGCAGGAAGCAGGCGCCACGCCTGTACAGGAGCTCGCCTACGCCCTGGCAACGGCACTCGCCGTGCTCGATACGGTCAAGAAATCAGGTGAAGTGCCCGCCGAGAATTTTGGCAAGGTCGTGGGGCGCGTGTCGTTCTTCGTCAACGCGGGCCTGCGCTTTGTCACCGAAATGTGCAAGATGCGCGCCTTCGTCGAATTATGGGACGAGATCACCGCCGACCGGTATGGCGTGACCAACCCCAAAGAGCGCCGGTTCCGTTATGGCGTGCAGGTCAACTCTCTGGGCCTCACCGAACCGCAGCCCGAGAACAACGTCTACCGCATCTTGGTCGAGATGTTGGCTGTGACGCTGTCGAAAAAGGCGCGCGCGCGCGCCGTGCAATTGCCAGCCTGGAACGAGGCGTTGGGTCTTCCAAGGCCTTGGGATCAGCAGTGGTCTTTGAGGATGCAACAGATCCTGGCCTACGAGACGGATCTCCTCGAGTACGGCGACATCTTCGACGGATCCACGGAGGTCGAGCGCAAGGTCTCAGAATTGAAGGAAGAAGCCCGGGCCGAACTCAAGACCATCGAAGGCATGGGCGGCGCCGTGGCGGCCATCGATTACATGAAGCGCCGCCTTGTTGAGAGCAACACGGACCGGCTGCGCGCGATTGAAACCGGCCAGCAGATCGTCGTCGGCGTCAACAAGTGGACAGAGACAGAAGTCTCGCCCCTCGTCGCTGGCGAAGGCGCCATCATGGTCGTTGATCCCAAGGTCGAGGCGGAACAGATCGAACGCCTCAAGGCCTGGCGCGCCTCGCGTGATGAAAAGGCCGCCAAAGCAGCACTCGATGCGCTGGAGGCCGCGGCCAAGGAAGGCCGCAACATTATGGAACCATCGATTGCGGCAGCGCGCGCGGGCGTCACCACGGGCGAGTGGGGCGGCACGCTGCGGCGCATCTTTGGCGAGTATCGTGCGCCGACCGGCGTCGCGCAGGCCGCCGCGCAACGTGAAGGCCAGGGTCTCGACGACACACGCGCCCGGGTCGACGCGATTTCTGCGAAGCTTGGCAGACGTATCAAATTCCTCGTTGGCAAGCCCGGCCTGGACGGGCATTCAAACGGCGCCGAACAGATCGCCGTGCGCGCCCGCGACGTTGGCATGGAGGTCGTTTACGAGGGCATCCGCCTAACGCCGTCGCAGATCGTGCGCGCAGCCCTCGACGAAGCCGTGCACGTGATCGGGCTTTCCATCCTGTCCGGCAGCCATGTGCCACTGGTCCAGGAAGTGATGGAACTTGTTCGCAAGGAAGGCCTCTCCGATGTGCCGGTCGTCGTCGGCGGCATCATACCGCCGGAAGATGCCACCAAGCTCAAAGCGTTCGGCGTTGCCGCCGTCTACACGCCGAAGGATTTTCAGTTGAACGACATTATGGCCGATATCGTCCGCCTCGTGGATGGGCAGGATAAGGCCGCCTAGGCAAGTTGCAGCAGTCGGCGCATGCGGGAAGAAACAAAACGGCGCTTAGAGCAAGCATTGGCACGTGAGAGGCGGCTTATTCTCAGCGCGGTGTGTTTGGTTGCCATTCTGCTTGTGTCGCTCGCGATATACATGAGCTTCGCTCGGACAATCACCCACGAGAGGCAAGTTACGGGTATCGTACATCGCGCGGTTTGGTACAACGACTCGGACTCCGGCGCGAGATATGCTGATTTTGAGGTCCGTTTAGCAGATGGAAGACTTGTTCGGGTCGGTTCGCCGCTCGTCGCACTCCCTCGGGTTGGATCGTCCATCCAACTGATCGAACAAATAATGGTCTCTGGCCACAGGCGGTACCAATATATTGGACCTTCAAAAGCGCTGAGCAATGATCCAGGCGCGTCGTAACTGACGCCGGGTTCTTATCTCGCTGCAAGCGCACAACAGCGGCCGGGTCGCGACCGGGCAGAAGACACAGCCAGGGTAGGAATTGACGGCGATGCAGCCGGCAGTATAGTGCGCGGCTTTCCGGCGCTCTGATAGTGGGGCGCCAAAGCCTCTGTGGCGGAACGGTAGACGCGGCAGACTCAAAATCTGCTTCTCGCAAGGGAGTGGGGGTTCGAGTCCCTCCAGAGGCACCACTCTTTCTAGCTTTACCTGGGTTTACGCAGAACTGTTCGCGCGGAGCAGAAAGTGCGCCTGCGGCCCGATTTACACAGGGGCCTGGAATTGGTGTGCCCTTTGGGGTCCATACGGTTGCCGCTGTCGGGTGCAGTATGGTACGCGGGCCTATCAGCCGGATTACGCGGGGAATTTCATGCGCGTCACGCCGTTCATTGCAGTAACGCTCGTGCTGTCGGCCTTTTTGACGCGCACCGCCACTGCGGGTCCCGCACTCGTCTTCGATACATCAAACGGCAAGGTCCTCTATGCCGAGGACATTGACGACCATTGGTATCCGGCATCTCTGACCAAAATCATGACCGCGTATTTGATGTTCGACGCCATTAAGAAGGGGCGATTGAAGCTCGATCAGAAGATACTCTATAGCAGGACAGCGCGTAGACAGCCACCGAGCAAGATCGGACTGCCGGTGGGCGGCAAGATGTCGGTGGAACTTGCCCTCAAGTCGCTGATCGTCAAGTCGGCAAACGATGTTGCCGTCATGGTCGGAGAAGCAATTTCCGGAAGTGTCGACAAATTCGTCGCTGACATGAATGCGACGGCCAAACGGTTGGGGATGACGCGCACCAGGTTCGTCAATCCAAACGGATTACCGGCAGCCGGTCAGGTCACGACGGCGCGCGATCTTGCAAAGCTGGCACGCGCCGTTCTCAGGGACTTTCCTGAGTACAATCACTACTGGTCGCTGCCGTCCATGCGGATCGGCAAGATCCGGCTGCGGTCGCACAACAAGCTCCTCAAGACCTTTGAGGGCGCCGACGGTATGAAAACCGGGTTCATTTGCGATTCCGGTTTCAACGTTGTCGCAACGGCAACCCGAAATGGCCGCAAGCTCGTGGCAATTGTGCTGGGCGAGGAAAGCGGCGCATCGCGGACGCTGCGGGCAGCGAGCCTGCTCGACTACGGCTTTCAGCAGCACGCTTGGAAGACGCTGTTCAACACGCAAACTGTCGACAACATAGCGTTTGACCCGAAGCCCAAGGCCGTTGTCAGCGTCCGCGAGGAAGTGACGTCCTGGAGCTGCAGCCGGAAAAAGAAGAAGAAAAAGAGGACCATCAAGAAGAAGAAGTCGACCAAGAAAAAGTCGACCAAGGCGAAGAACGTCAGCAAGAAAACATCCAGCGCCAAACCGGCGGCAACAAAGCCGGTGACTAAAGCCGCAAAGCCTAAAACCGCTCCCGCACCTGCAGCAAAGCCGAAAGCCAAGGCTGAGAAATCAACGGCGGCAACCGCGCCGCCAGCCGTCACGGGTACCGTCAAACAGCCTGGGCCTAAGCCAAGGCCGGTGAGCGACGGCGCGGCGACGGTTACGAAATCAGCGCCACTCCCCGCCACCGCGTTACCAATGGCACTCACGCCAAACCCAAGCCGCTGAGTGGCATCTCCACGAAATCTTCTGGACAGGAAGTCGCTTCAGCGCGCCACCAACAGCCCGGAATCGATCAGCCGGCGGTGGAAGGCCAAAATATCATCGCGCTTGCCACAACTGGCATATCGGCCATCGCAGAGCGCCATCAGTTGTTTGCGCCGCAGATAGGACTCAGAAAGCGGCAGGCGCGCAGCCTCAAGCACAGCCAAGCCCAAATAGGGCACGTCGAGGACCTCGACATCCGGCAGTTCCGGCGGATCGTAATTCAAACCCTCGACAGCGTAGTACGTCAGGTAGGCTTTTGATCGCTGCGTCTCCGGCGCCGTGCCGATGCGGATCGCGCGCCGATCCGCATCTGTGAGATAGGTCCACGTCGTCCCCGGTTGATGATCGCCGAAATGGACGAGGAGAAAGCGTTCGTTGGGAAAGCGGCGCGAGAGCTCCTGCTTGAACGCGTCGTAATCGATCCGTGCCATTGAAAGTCGCCGCAGAAATTCATGCATGTGTGGATCTGTGCCGGGCCCGCCACCGGGAACGTCTAGTTCAGGTTGAAAGGCCCGGTCGTACGGCTGATGCGTCGCGAATGTAATGAGGTAAGTAAAGAGAGGCTTGGTGGACGTCTTCGTGTGCTCGTCCAGCAATGATAAGAACTGGTCATAGTAGAACCGATCCCGCTCCCCGCTGAGGCTCGCACCCTGGGCCGCAGCATCGAAAATCTCCGTCAAACCAATTGATTCATAAAAGCGGCCATTGGAAACAAAATTCTTATCGAGTGGATAGAAGACAACGTTACGATAGCCGCATCGGGCGAAGGCTTCCGGCAGAGTGTCGCGGACTTTCCCCGCCATCAAGGCCTGGACAAACGGGCGCATCGAGCCAAACGCGTACGTGGAAACGCCGGAAAAAAGCGAAAACTCGGTGAGCCACGAGGCACCCGCATACGTTTCGACACGTAGCTTTCGAAGCGTCCCGTCGCTCGACCGGAACATCGGATCCATCGCAGCGTCGTACGACAACGCAGGGAAGAACTCCGGCGGTACCACCGATTCCTGGTGAATGAGAATGACATGCGGCGGCTTGCTCTCCTGCGTACGGCAAGTCTCAGGGAGGCCGAACAGAGAACGCGCCGGCTCGGGCGCGGCATCGATCAGCTGGCCCCGCCAAAGGGCGTCCATGGCTTCGGGCCAGGAGCCGTAAAACTTCGTAAGCGCCGCGCCGTCTTGAAACAGGCGCCAGTCGGCCCGTGCATCCTTGCTTTGCGCCGCGATCCAAGTAACGGCCCCGAGGGCAATTACAGCGGCGGCCGTGTGAAGCCTCGGTATGCGCGTGGGGTCAACGCGGTGCGAAAGATAGGTGGCAAGTCCGAGCGAAAAAAAAGCGCCCATCAGAAGCAACATCTCAGCAGTAAAATTTACCACAAGGAACATGAGTGTCGCGGGAGAAGCCATATAATAGAAAATGTCGTAGGCATGGATCGCCATGTGCATGAGTTCGACTTTGACGGTCGAGGCGGTGACGATTATGGCGACTGCGGCCGCGCCGATTACAACGGACACAAGCAAGCGCCGCGTCAGCAGTACGAGCAGGGCCGTTTGCAAGCCCGTAAGCCCCAGGATGAATACGATGTTGGGCGCACTGCCTTCATTCCAGTAGCAGTAGCGAACGACCAGAAATGCCAACAGCGCACACGTACAAAGGGCCGCCCAAAGGCCGAGGTTCGCAGGCAAAGGCACACCGCGAACCCGTGTCGGCGGATTGCCCTCGTCCTGCGGTCGCGTCCGCCCCTCGATATTGTCCGCCATGAACTACCGTCCCGGTTTCTGCACAAACGTGTCGCGAAACCGTCATACAGCACCCGTCTAAGGCACAGGAGTGGCATTGGGCCATTGGATATTGGACCATTAGATAAAGGGCAGTATCACTTGGGGGCTAGCCTTGGCGCACGTGGCGCATGTCATTCGCAGCCGAATACTGGTTGTACCGATTTCCGCAGCACGACACGTCTTCCGGCAGTCCTCAAACGGTAATAATTGGGACAAAGGCCTTAGGTACTCATCGAAATGCGGCTCTTGGTTTCTTCAGGTGAGCCGAAGTGTTCAAAGTAGCGCGGGTCAATCTTCTCAACCGGTAAAATAATGAGCACATCCGTGGTCCCGAACTGACGGTCGATCACCGCACCATCCCCCACCATGGCACCGAGGCGAAGGTAACCTTTGATCAGCGGCGGCATGGCGCGCAGTGCCGCCTTGGCGTCGACCTCTTCTTTCGGAAGAAGATTCATAGAGCGATAGAGGTTGGGGTGCGCCCGGCACATCCAATCGGGAGTCGCGAGCGCATGATGGTGTAAGAAGCTCAAAGCCATGGCATGAGCCGAAGGATCCGTTCCCTCGAAGCTCGCACAGCCAATCATCACATCAACGTCATGCTCGCGAACATAGGTCCAAAGCCCATGCCACAATAGTTCCACCGTACGCTTGTTGCGATACGGCTTCAAGACGCATGAACGGCCAAGCTCCATGAAGCGGTAGCGTGGCGAACGGGAACGAACCAGCTGCGCAATATCATACTCGCTTTGTGTGTAGAAGCCGAGTGTGCGCTGGGCTTTCTCCTGTCGTAAAACGCGGTACGTCCCAACAACTTTCGCGCGCCGCCGATGCGACCAGCCGTCCGCACGCACGGTGCCGGCCGTGCGGTCGACAACCAGAAGATGATCGCAAATGGCATCGTAGGGATCCTGGTCGAGACGGCGCATGCCGGCGACGACGCTAGGCGTCGCCGACATTTCCTCGTAGAAGACTTCAAAGCGCAACCGCTGCGCACGAAGTATATCGGCGTGCCGTTTTGCAAGGCGGACCTCAAGGTCGCCGACCCGCCCGTACACCTTAGGCTGGGGCCGGCGTAGAAACGGTATCTTGCGGATCCGCCCTGATGGGTCCGTGGGATCCTTTGAGAGTGACAGCGCAGCCCCTGC
Organism: Hyphomicrobium sp.; assembly: GCA_965222835.1. Classification (GTDB taxonomy): domain Bacteria; phylum Pseudomonadota; class Alphaproteobacteria; order Rhizobiales; family Hyphomicrobiaceae; genus CBDCUQ01. Next base: position 801,390 of record CBDCUQ010000003.1, on the reverse strand, counting down.
CGGGAACGGTTTTGCCTTGCGCTTGAAGCGCCCGTTCAGAAGGCGCGTGTCCATCATCATGGTTTGCTCTCCCAGCTCGTACACGCCAGCGCCGCGGCACCTCGCTGGGCCACGGGCAACGACAACACGCGAGGAAAGACCACGATTCCGAGACAATTTTGCGACAAACGGAAGCGACAAAATAAAGAGGCCGCGGCCGTGGCGGGCTCTGTCAGGCCGCCGTCAGCCCGTTACCGCACGGCTTGGGCTTGTCCTGTGGCCTGTGCCAGCGATCGAGCAAGGCCCTCAGCGCATCGGTCTCAAACGGTTTTGCAAGATAGTCGCTCATGCCGGCGGCCAGGTAGCGCTCGCGATCTGCCGAATAGGCATTTGCGGTAAGTGCGATAATCGGCGGACAACACTCATACCCGGAGGCATCGAACAGGTCGCGGATCGCTTTGGTGGCATCGAGCCCGTCGAACCTCGGCATGTGAATGTCCATGAGAATGAGGTCGAATACGGGACCAGATTGTGCGAGGGCACGGCGCATCACGGCCACCGCCTCCAGCCCGTCCTTGGCATGGACCACGTCGCAGCCCGATTTTTCCAACAACCGCCGGGCAAGAAGGGCGTTGATGGCATTATCCTCAGCAAGCAAAATAGTACGCTTGTGAGCGCCGGCAATGTCAGTGCTGTGGCGCATTGGGCGAGCGCCATGCTCGGCCTTCTTTTGCTCGCGAGAGATCTTTCTCATGGCTCCGATCTGCTCTAAGAGCGAGCGCGGGCGCACCGGTCGGATGAGATAAGCCTCGAAACCGGCGGATCTAAAGGCGCCCAGACTGTCCCTGGCCAGCGCGCTGACGAGGACAATACCGCGGACCTCGTCGGGATTACGGTTACCTGCTCGGATGGTAGACAGCAGCTGCGAGGCCGCAACGGGATCCTGTTCGCAGTCGACAAGAAGGCGATTGAACGGTTGTCCGGACGTTTCCGCCGACTCAATTTTTCGCAGGGCCTCATCGGGAAGCGCTTCTGTGACCCGAATGCCGAGCGGCCGCAATATGTTGGCGAGTGTGCGCCGCTCAAGCGTACGCGCCGAGGCCAGAAGGACGTCAAGACGGCCGGGATCGATGCCGTCCACGCGGATTTCGGGTCCTGACGGCGCGCAGATGTCGAGGTCCAGCTCGACCGTAAAGGTCGAGCCCTTTCCAAGTTCGCTGTCGACAGTGATGGTCCCACCCATAGCGCGCGCAAGCCCCATGCAAATGGCAAGTCCCAATCCGGCTCCGCCGCGATTTCGGCGTACGGTATCGTCTCCCTGCTCGAATTCGGCAAAGACCCGTTGGCAATCTTCCGGTGAGAGTCCAACGCCGGTGTCTTCCACGCTGATACGGATCCGTTGCGGCACTTGCGGTCCCGTTCCAGTGTCGCAGTGATCAACTCGGACTAGAACACCTCCGGTATCCGTGAACTTTATGGCGTTCGAAATGAGATTGAGCAGGATCTGCCGCAAGCGCGGCTCGTCGCCAAGAAACACAAGCGAACACGCGGGCGCCACTTCCCAGGCGATCTCCAGTCCCTTTTCCTCTGCCTTGGTCGCCATCAGCTCGGCGACGCTCTGAACCGTCGTAGTCAGCGAGAACGGCGCTCGCTCCAGTACGAGCTTGCCGGCTTCAATCTTCGAAAAATCGAGGATCTCATCGATGAGGCCGAGAAGCGTACGTGCAGAATGATCAATGGCGCGCACATAGGTGTCCTGTTCCGCCGACATGTCCGTGTCTTCGAGAAGACCGGCCATACCGATAATCCCATTCATGGGCGTACGAATCTCGTGGCTCATCGCCGCCAGGAAGCGCGACTTCGCTCGGCTTCCTTCTTCGGCCTGATCGCGCGCTTCTTTGAGCGCCAGATCCGCGGTCCGCGCACCCGTCACATCGCGGCCGGAGATCTGAATCTCCATCTCAACTCCTGCCCCCGGAACCCGCTGTTGCCTCCAGGCAATCCAGCGCGGGCCCATGCAAGTGGCAATCAGCTGAGGCGGTTCGTTGCCTGTCTCCCCGTGGTAGCCCATTTCCGCATCTTTTGCGTCACACGCCAGAACTTCGGGCTCGAACCGACTTCCGAGAACGCTGTGGGCCTCAACACCAAATGCGCGCGTGAAGGCTTTATTGACAAACGTGAGACGTCCTTCGAGGTCACGCCTTAGAATAATGTCGTCCTGCGCATCGAGAACGGCGCGCAGACGCTGCTCGTTTTCGGAGAGCTGCCAATGCACGTCTTTGAGTTGCTCGATGCGGCGAACCATGTGCTCGCCGAGATTTCGCGTAGCCTCCCGATTGGCGTTGTCAGGGCGGGATTGCAGTCGCCCGAGGCGCGCGGCCACAACGGCGGAAACAAGTAGAAGAATACCCGCGCCCGACAAAGTATGAGCCAAAGAGAGCCCACCGCCGACGAGCGCAAGAGATGCGACGAGACAAAGTGATCCAGCGACAGCCGCGACGTCCACGAAGAACGCCGAGTGTCCGAGCGCGCGGCGCAGCCGCGTTACAGCAGTCCTGAAAGCGGCCTTATACAATTGGGGGCGGTCCTAAGGGCCAGATTTCAATCTATGCCCAGCGAACCACAGGCATTTTGAGATTATCTGAAGCAACGTGGTTAACTAACCGCCGCTTGGACACGCCGACGCAGCAAATATTGGATAGTTACAATTTATGATAAGGTTTCAACTTGAGCCTTTGTCCGTTCCATCAGATTCTTTGTCTAGGGAGCGGGCGGCCTCTGCTGTCATAATCGGAACGCCATTGCGAATGGGGTAGGCAAGCCGTGCCGTCCGGCTGATCAGTTCCTGCCGATCCGCATCGTAATGCAACGCGCACTTCGTGAGCGGACACACCAAGAGCTCAAGCAGGCGCGTATCGGTGTGCGCGGCAGCTACTTCATTCTTTTTGGCGTCACTCATCCGCCTTCGCACCAAGTTCCTCCGGCGCACGCCTGCACCCCAATCCCCGCCTAGCCCTCAGGGCCCGCGCCCGGCTACTGCAGGGTGCCGCCGCTTCCGGTTCCGCTGCTGGCAATGTCCATCTCCGCTAATGCGATCAGAATTTCGGCGCGGCTCTTGAGGTTCGGGGCTTCGAGCAACGCTTGCTTCTCTTCGGGACCATACGGGCTCATGATCGAAAGCGCATTGACAAGAAACTCGCTCGACGCGCGCTCGATCGCGGCCCAGTCCATCGTGATGTTGTTCTCTTTGAGGTAGTTCCGCAAGACCCTCAGAAGCTGGCTGCGGTCGACCTGCTCCTCACCGAGCGATGCGTCGAAATCGGACGCGAATCCGTCGAAGCTTGCGCTGACCACGCGATAAGGCTCAGAAACCTCGGCTTCGGAAATAATATCGAAGCGGCATATTCCTGTTAGCGTGATTACGAGACGGCCATCATCGAGCTCCTGAAAACCCGTAATGCGCCCCGCGCAACCGGTGCGCTTCAAGTCGACGGTTTGACCGGGCGGACTTTCCAGGTCGGGATCGCCACCGGTAGGCTGCACGATTCCGATAAGCCGCTCACCAGCCAGAGAGTCATCGATCATTTTGAGGTAGCGCGGCTCGAAGATGTTCAAAGGCAATGTCGCTCGCGGGAGAAGAATCGCGCCGCGCAGAGGAAAGACGGGAACCCGTGCGGGCAAATCCGATGGGACTCGATATCGGTCATGCTGCGACACGTCTCAAGAGTCCTTTCAAGATATCGTCCATATGACTTTGAATATGTTGAGACCTGCTCAAATCGCAAAACCGCTCACGAAAAGAGCAACGAAGCAAGCCTGCGCCGTCCCTCAACGGTGAAGTCGTCCTTCGGCCCCCAGGCATCAAACAATTTGACGAGCTGTTTTCTGGCGGCCTGATCGTTCCAATCACGATCCTGGCTGACAATCTCAAGAAGATGATCCAGCGCGTCCTGTTTTGCACCCCGGGCCGCCAGCGCGACAGCAAGTTCGAAGCGCGCTTCGTTGTCCGACGGGTTCGCCGAAAGCCGCGCCTCGAGGTCCGACCGGTTGTCCTTGCCTCCCGCAAGCTTGGCGAGTTCCAGGGCCGCCCGCACGCTTTCCACGGCGTGCGTTTCGCGCTTATCGGGCGGGACGAGCGCAATCATCTGTTCCGCACGCGCCGCATCTCCGCTCTTCAAGTAGCAATGCGCCAGACCGGCAAGCGCCGGAACATTCTGCTGATCCTGCTGCAGGACGGCGGCATAGGCCTCGGCAGCCGTCTGCAGGTCACCCGCAGCGAGCGCGTCTTCGGCAGCTGTGAGCACACTTGTGAGGTCCGCTTGGGCCTCCTCGCCGAGCAACCGGTCGATGAAGGCGCGGATCGTGCTCTCGGGCTGCGCGCCCATGAATCCATCGAGCGGTTGCCCGTCGCGGAAGGCATAGACCGTCGGCAACGACTTGATCCGAAGCTGGGCAGCGATTGCCGGATGCTCATCAGTGTTGATCTTCACCAGGCGAACCCTGCCACCATAGCTCGCCACCACTTTTTCGAGAATTGGGGTCAGTTGCTTACAGGGGCCGCACCAAGACGCCCAGAAATCCACGAGCACTGGCACCGAGCGGGAGGCCTCAAGCACATCGCTGGCGAACCCGGCGGTCGATGACTCCTTAATCAGTCCCGCCGCATCTGCATTTGGTCCTGCGCCTTTTTTCAGGAAACCCAAATCCATGTCATTCGCCTCTCTGGCGTCCTCTGCTGACGCGCTGTTCTGGGATCTTACCGTTTGTTGTTGGTCGATTGGGCATCTGCCGCCGCGCCACCGCCGAGCGCGACAATCTGCGCCTCATGTCCCGTTGCCCGAATGAACCGCAAAAGGTCGTCCCGCGCAATGCTCGTCGTTGCCGTGTTCTCAAGCGGGTGACAGTTGATAATGTCAAAATCCATCAGTCCGGCGTCGAGCACAACGCTGATTCGGTGATCCCGATCATTCACCAGAGCCAAGGGCGTCACCGACCCGGGCGGCACCCCTAGCACTTCTGACATAAGCTCTGCCTTGCCAAAGCTCAATCGAGCGCAACCGAGCACCTTCGGCAGTCTCTTGAGATCAATCTGGGTCGAAGCCAGGGCGGTGATCAAAAACAACGCGCCCTTCGCGTCCTTGAGGAACAAGTTCTTGGTATGCGCACCGGGGAGCCGCCGCTCGATTTCGGTGCTCTCCGCAACTGTGAACACGGCCGGATGATCGAGCGTCGCGGTTTTGATGCCGAGGGAGTCGAGGAAATGCTGCACGTCGGCCCGGGTCATGGGCTGGCCATCGGACCGATGATGCAACTTGTCTCCGCCCTCTCTGGACATACCGCCATTTCCTACCAGAACCGAGCCCCGGTCCGCCAGAATCGAGGGCCATCCTCAGGTAGGCCGAAGGCTCTGGAACAGCAAGCCCGCAGGGCCTAAGAGGCGCCGGGATGGCGCTTGCAATAGCCTCCGGCTTGCGCAATAAGACGGGTCCCTGCCCCAAAGCAGAGGCCCAATGGAACGCGGGTGTAGCTCAGCGGTAGAGCATCACGTTGCCAACGTGAGGGTCGAGGGTTCGATCCCCTTCGCCCGCTCCATTTTCCCAAATCCGCGAAGATCGCCGCGCCGGCCCGCATGGCCCGTCGCGCGTTTTCGCAAGCCGAATCTCGCGACAGATGGTTCCCCAATCGTCGAAACCACGCCTCACGCAGCCGAGCTTTCGGCCTTTTCCTTTGGCTCCGCCGGCTCTGCCGGCTTCACGGGTTCCTTTGGCAGTTCCGGTGGGGAGGCAGCGTCCGCTTTGGCGCCAGCCATGTCGGTTGGCAGTGCAGGCGGCTCGGCCGCGACCGGCTTTGCCGGTTTTGTGGCATCCTTTGCGAGGCGATCCAACAGCTCCCCGGTCAGGGCGCGCATGGCATCTCCCACCTGTCCGGGATACTTGGCAAAGTAAGAACGCTGCCCGGCCTGGAACCGGGCCGCCTCCTGCAAAGAATTGACGCGCGGGATGACTTCGTTGAAGCAGCGGTTCTCGGCGTTGTCGCGAAGCCAGGTGTGGTACTCTTCCTCCGTCGGCGCATTGACATCCTTCATGTTGACAATAACGCCGAGGTTCGTCGCAAAACCCATTTCCGGATTGAGCGACTTAAAGCGTCGAAACACTTCAAGCCCGCAAATAGAGATGTAATCAGCCTTCGTCGGCGAGATGTGATAGTCAGCTTCCCTAAGCCAGCTTTCTGTCAGTACCGAAAGGCCCGGCGGACAATCGATCAACACGTAATCGAACACATTGCGCGCCTCGGAGAGAAAGCCTCCGATGGTCGACCTGAGCCGGCTGTGCAGGCTCTCTTTCGAAACCTCGCGTTCAAAAAGCGTCAGCTGCATATCGCTCGGAACGAGAAATACGGAGCGCGAATCGTCGACATCCGAAACGTTGCGAACCACGAACCGGGGCCATTCGGCTGTCGTGTCCTGCAGAACGCGGCCAACCAGGAAATCAACGATGGTGAGCCCGTTATTCTGCAAATTATGCAGGTTCGCGACCGTCATCAGCATGCTGGACACGCTGGCCTGCGCATCGCTGTCGACAACCAGGACCGTTTTTCCGTGATAGGCCGATAAGGTCTCGGCCAGCGCCATGACGAGGGTGGATTTTCCCACGCCTCCCTTGGTGTTCATGACAGCGATTGCGTTGCGCATTGAAATCCCGGTCCCAGTTCGAGGCGCTGGGCTCCCCCTTCGGTATTCGACTGTCGACGAGCAATGCGAGGCGAATGTGGCAACCTCACGAAACTTAGGCCCCATCGGCAGTTTCTTTACCTTGCCGATAGCACGAAGTCGCGCCGGTCACCATGGCGAGAGGCGGAAAAAACGCGGTGTGGGAGGAGGGAAAAAAGGGTGTGCGGCGGGGGCCGCGCACCCATTTTTTGCACTGGTATCAAAAGGCTCAGGAGACGCGTTCGTCTACCGGGTGGCCCGCTGCCAGCGGCCCCCGCCCGAGCGCACAAGGACACGGCGGCGTTCCACGCCCATGAGCGGGGGATGCTCCCGGACCACCTTCGCCGCAGGCCGGACCATGACCCGGCGTCTGACCCAATCGTACGCGGGAGGCTCATACACGTGGTGCGTCACAGCCGGCCGCAGCATGACCTTTTGGTCGAATTCTCTGTAGACGGCGGGATGCCGGACTGCAACCTTTCGGGCGGGCGCGACCACCACCCGGCGGGAAACAATGCGGGTCACGGCGGGCGTTGTGACCCTGCACTTGCGCAGACGCCCAAACCTGTCGCGCGACGTGGTCCATTTGCTACTGGCAGGCCGCACAACGACCTTCTGCCGAACGGTCCGTGTCACGGCCGGCGCGGTTTTGTAGGTCACGCGCGGCGGCGCCACCATCTCTGTGCGCCGGACTGTTCCGTAGACGGCAGGCTTGTGCTGCACATGGACACGGCCAGGCGCCACTTCAATGCGCTCAACGCGGTTCAAATACACCGCTGGCACACGCACAACCTCTCGAAACCCTGGGCGAACAACAACGGGACGCTCGACCGTACGGTAGACGTCGGGCGCACGCACCTTGACATAGCACTCGGAGGTGCGATCACAGGCCATCGCCGGCATCGCGGCAATTACCGCCACAAAACCCGCGGCCGCGGACAAATAAATACGCATGAACTTCACCCCATATGTCCCCGTACCGGCGATGAGCTACGGCCGGATCCGCGCTCACGCTCTCTACGACGTCGCCGAAGCCGCAAGAGTACGCGCGCAAAGAGGGCGCGAATAGCAATTAACCGAAAGGCGGTGAACGGCAGATTTGAGAGTGTTTCCTCGTGAGAACGGCCGCCACAACAACTTTGAATTTTTGCTATTCCGCTAAGTCTCGATTTACTCTTTCTGGCAATTCGTCAATCGAACGGGCCGCTGGAGGCAAGCAGCGGGCAAGAGTAGAAAAACACGCAAGTTCAGATGAAATGCAGATGAATCGCACAGTACGAGACGCGGTCGCGGACCTCTCCGCCGCCTTTCGCGAAGCAGGTCTTGAGACACCTGAACGCGATGCGCGGCTACTTGTGGCTGCTGCGATCGAGGGAACGGCAGAAGACATTTTGCGAACACCGGAGCGCGGCATTACATCGGCGGAGGCCACGCGGATTACCGCCTTTCGGCAGCGGCGGCTGGCGCGCGAACCTGTGTCTCGAATTGTGGGCCACCGCGGCTTCTTTGGCCGCACATTCCTGATCGGACCAGCAACCCTTGACCCGCGCCCCGAAACGGAAACGCTGATTGAGGAAGCCCTCGAGATCTGCCGCCACGAGGACTGGACGAATAAGCCCATTCGCATTCTCGATATCGGGACGGGCTCGGGCTGCAACTTGCTGACGCTGCTCTGCGAGTTGCCGCGAGCCACCGGTACGGGGACTGACATTAGTCAGGACGCACTCGACCTCGCAGCCCGAAACGCCCAGCGATTGAAGGTGGACGATCGCGCAAGTTTTCGGCTTGCGCACACATGGGAGAATGGCCTCGGGCCTTTCGATCTGGTCCTGTCCAACCCGCCCTACATCCCCTCCGGCGAGATTGCTGGACTACAGCCGGAAGTCCGCGATTACGACCCCCGTGGCGCGCTTGACGGCGGCGGTGACGGTCTCGCAATCTACCGCGAAATCGCGGCCGGGCTGGTTGAAGCCGTGCCCGATGCATGGGTGGTCTTGGAAACCGGTGCAGGTCAGTCTGATGCCGTCCTTGACCTTCTGCGAGCCGCCGGAGGCGCGTCCATTGCTACGGTCTCTGCCCGGAGGGACCTGGGGGGCCATACAAGGTGTGTGGCTGTCCGGACACATCCACTGTTGGGGACACACTAACCCTCCTATGGAAAACACTTGGCGGCACCGGTCTTCCACGGTAGTCTCTTGCCCGGCGGAATATTTCGCGTGCATATGGCCTTTGACCCGATTAGGGGTCTTACGTGGGGCGCGCGATCACAACTGCGAAGTGAACGGAATCGTGGACTTTGTCCTGCTTCCGTTTTCAGGTGGCGGATGGCTATAGCCGTTACCGGTCGCGCGTACGCCCTTTCCGAATGGAATTCGCGATAGCCGTTCGAACGCGTTGATAGAGACGAGGTATTGCCGGGCAAGCGAATTGCCCGCGTGCCTGTGTCAGGGGGAGCAGGATGCTTCCGGCAGATGTGCCGGAGCATGAGGGCTTTGAACCGATTGAGACTCGGCTGACCCGCGATTGCCCGTGCGGGCCGAGGATGGAAGGGTTGCCGGAACACAAACCGGAAACGCTGAGATTTAGAAGATTCCTACAACAGCTTGAGATTGGGGCCGATGAGGCAAGGACAGCAGAACCGAAGGGGCCGCGGACGCGGCAATGGCCAGGGTCATCAGGGCCGCAAAGGCCAGAATCCCCTCACACGAAGTTACGAAAGCAATGGCCCTGACGTGAAGATTCGCGGCACGCCTGCCCACATTGCAGAAAAGTACGCATCCCTAGCGCGCGACGCTCAATCTTCGGGCGATCCGGTTTTGGCGGAGAATTATCTGCAGCACGCCGAGCATTACAGCCGCATCATCATGGCCTACCGCGAACAGCAGATGGGCCAAAGCGCCGGCGATTTTGCAAACGGGTCTGCAAATCCAGCATCGAGGCAGCGTACGGGCGAAGCCGCTGAGGCAGGCGCCGAGGCTGTCAGCGAAGAATCGGCTGGTGACGGTGCAACGCAGCCCGCATCTGGCCAGGACGCACAACCGCGATCCTTCGAAGACCGTCCGCAACGCACCTCACAACGGGACCGCGGCCGGCACCAATCTGACCGTCAAGATCGGGGTGACCGCCAAGAACGCGGTGAAGGCGGTTACCGGCGCGGGCGTGAGCGCCAAGCCCAGGCCCAGACGCACGAGCAACCCGAATTCTTGCGCCGGTCCGTTCGCCGTCCGCGACGAGACAGCGAGGATGAAGGCGGTGAGGTCGCCGCACCTGCGACAGCCGGCAGCACCGAGGATCGTGAATAATCCGCACGCACTGGCGCGACATTGGCCGGCTTAAGCAGCGAGCTCGAAGGTGTCACCGGTCGCAATCGTGCCCGATGTCACAACGGACGCGTAAATACCAAAATTGATGTGCCCCCATCGCCGTGCCAGGATCGCTGGAATATCCATGTCGCGCCGGCCGGTCCCGGGTTCGACATTGGTCGCGGCACAGCGCGTTGTCGACTTGAAGATTGACAGGCGCGCACGCCCAGCCGCCGCCGCCCGGCCGATCCAACCTTCTTCAATCCACGGGTCCGCACCTTCGAGAATGAGATTGGGTCTGAACCTCAAGGGATCGATGGGCCGGCCAATGTCGCGCTCCAGTTCGCGGACGCTCGCCATATTGATGATGTGGAGGCATTTGGCCGATACATCTGAAAAACTGTGACCGCCCGCCGAGACAATGCGCGGTGGGCCACGCAGGCTCTTCTCCATATAGGCGGCAAGAAACTGCTCGATTATCGCGCGGCCCGACTTGTCATTGAGCGCGCCCCGGCACACGGGACGCCCGGCTCTCAGAATAGTGAGCGTAAGCGTCTCGGCATCGAATCGGGAGTCGATTCCGGCAAGGCGCTCATCGCGCATCAACATGAGAAAGTTCACCTTCGGCAAATGCCGAGGCGCAGCGGGATCGAAGCGCCCGGGGCCGTTCTCGATCGCCCACATCCGGTCGAAAGGAAGTGTTTCACCCGGTTTCACGTCCACAGAGCCTAAGGCCTCGGGGGATAGCCCTTTGACGGGATAGCGGTAGATCGCAGCAATGGACATGCACTGGGTTGGGGGATCGGCGGTCGTCATGCGGGTGCCTGGTGTTTGTTCGCTGCTATCCCTACTGGGCACCGTCATGCCGGGCAAGCCGAGGATGTGGAGAGCTTAGCAGTGGCCCCGCCGCTATGGGTAGCGGCAGTGCGGAAGCTCAAGGCAACTATTGGCCGTCAGGCGTCCGGCTATTGACCTCGGGGGCCGCAGGCCCTATTGAGCGAGGCCCGCCGGCGCGATTGCGGTGTTGCCTCGCAGCACATCTTGGACGAGACCTTGCCGGTGCGCCGCACGCACCAAGCCGTTGTCCTGGCGCGGCGAAATCAAAGGTAAGCGCCCGTAGCTCAGCTGGATAGAGCACCAGACTACGAATCTGGGGGTCAGAGGTTCGAATCCTTTCGGGCGCGCCAATTCACTCTCAGGGACAATCAGTTGTGGGTCATCCGCACCGTGACCGGCTCTGCAATTCACGACTGTCGCTGCGCCCCTTTGCAAAACGCTTGCATCACACGTCGGCGAACCCGGAAAACTGAAGCGTTGAGCACCAGAGTTCTCGTCTGGTGCGATCCGCTGTCCTGTCACGACCATCCTCGCGCAGCAACATTCTCGTCTGAGAGGTAAACCGGATGTTGCTTCCACATGCTGTCAGTTTGGCGGTCTCAAAAGGACTTCCAAGCCAATGATATTAAACCGGGAACCGGTTCCATCGTTGTCCTTGAGGAAGCAAAGGTGTAGAATCCGCCTCCTTTCGGAGTTCTGGCACGAGAGAAGAGGTTATGCCTCGTCCAGACCAAGTCAGTCTTAAGATTAGGTCAGCGGCGCCGGCGGCACACCTCGGGGTGTTGTGGGTGCTAGGGCTTCTTCTTACCTTTGGTTTGCCGCCGCTCCGCGCCCACGCTGAAACCCAAAGTTGCCCGACCGTCCCGTCCGGATTCGTCGACACGATATCCGCCGCCATAGGGTCGGCATACGATCGCCTGCTCGGCGTAAACAAGGCCGCGACGGTCTCGCCCCTTTCGGCGCTCAATGAGCAACAGAAGAAGCAGGTCCTCGACCAGTTGGCCGAGGAACTTGCAGGGCGGCGCGCAGCGCTTTCTGATGCGAGAGCGGACGATGAAGCGGCAGCAAAAGCTGCCGATCTGCGGCGGCGTATTGGTCAGCTTGATCGTGATTGGGACAATCGCCGACTTGAGGCCCGCAGCAGAAATGCAAGCCCAAAGCCTCTAAGCGAGATCATCAAGGAGGAAACTGCCAAGAGCAAAGCCGGGGAGGGCTCTGCAGCGGAATTTGCCAAGACATACTCCGAAGCGATGCGGCGCGCGATCGAGAAGGATCCCAGGAAATTCTCCGACATGGCGGGGGCGCTGTCCGGAGGCGATTATGCAACGGCGGTTGACCACGGGATGGACTACTTTGCCGATGGATTTACGGGCGTCGTTGGCGATTATCTGAAAAGCAAGGGTCATGATGGCGCGAGCTCTATGTGGGCGGCGGCCGCTGAAAATGCGGGGACCGCTAAAGAGGTCATGCAGGCATTAGCGCGCGGCGATCGCGATGCGGCCTGGGGCAAGATGAAGGAAAGCGCCACGGATAAGCTCAAGGGCAAGTCCAAGGATATGGTCAAAGGCGTGATCAATTGGGCGGCCACTCCAAGCGGCGGCTCTTACACAGACTTTTCAGCTCCATCGGTTCTGAGTGATTCAGTTAAAACAGCCATTGGGGTACCCAGTGTAACGCCAGGCGATATCTACATCAGTCTCGTCGAGGCCGAAGTCAAAGCCATCGAATGGAGCAAGGATTACCTGAGGACTAAATCGGAGATTGGCGACGGTGCGTGCATCAAGAAGTACGAAGAACTCCACCCTAAAATGGGGCAACAGGCAGCTTATGACCGGTTCGACGAATGCTTAGCAACGTCTCGGTATAGCGGCTTTCCGGAGTTCTCCAATCAGGCGTCCAGCATCGGCCTAGATCCCAACGCGGCGATCCAGGATTTCCTTGAAGCCCGTCGTAAGGGGGAGACAACGGCACGAAGTCCGGGCGAATGGATCGCAGAACGCGTCACCAAGCAGCGCGAAGCCCTGGAAAAGACTTTGAAGCCTCAGCTAACCGGCCTCGATGCTGTGATGAAGAATTTCACAGACGCGGCCGGCCGCGCCATGAACAACCGCTTGACAGATCTCGCGGTTGCCAAGCTCAACGAGGCGCAATGGGACCGGCTGGACAAAAAGATCCGCGAGCTGGAGAACCTGCGCGATCAAACGATGGCTGCGGTTCAATCGGACCTCGATCGGATTCGCAAGAATTCAGACGGCATTGCGGAGGCCTGCAAAGCCTTCGACCAAGAGAAAGCGCGCGCCCGCGCGGCCCTGAGCGATGGGCGCAACCTTTCAGTCGAAGCCTCCCGGCTGCGCGACCGTCTCGATGCGGTTGATACCTCCGCTTGTGCCGCTGACGAAACGGCAGAAAATCCGGATAACAAGGCCGCCACTCGTGATGCCCGCGCGGCCCTCGACGACGAGTTGGCCGCACTCGATCGAGAACTCGCAGCGGCGTGTGCGACCAAGGATAAGATCGGAGGCTCAACAACAAAGGCAGAGGCGCGCGACCACCTCGATACCGGTCTTGCCGCCGCGCGCCGGGCGAAGACGCACGCCGCCAACGTCAAAGCCAAGGCCGGTCAATTGGCCAGTCTCGAAAAGTCGGATGTAGCGACAGCTGCAGCGGCGCGCGCTGCTGAACGGCAGAAAGCCACCAGTGAGATTGCCGCTCTTAAGGGCGAGATCGAAGGCCTTGCGGGACGCTACGGCGCTGTCAGGAGCCGCTTCGAATCTTCGTACCAAACCATGGCGCGCGCGCGCAACAAGGTCTCTGGGCTCGTTCATGCCAACGAGGAACCTCTGAAGCGCGCCCGGGCCTGTCTGTCGCCCCTGCGCAACGTACCTGTTGCCGACGAGGCGCGCCGCGCGCTCGATGATCTCAGCACGCGTTCAACCAATGATGTCGGCTGCATGAATGTGATGAATGAGAGTTGGAACACACGCGATGTCGATCCGGCTTCAGGGGGCAACATGCCCTCAAGCGCGGCGTGGCGACACCGCGAGCTCACCCTCTTTCCATCGCTGGACCTGCTGCGGAGCAAGCTTGCAGAGCTAGAAGCGGCATGTCCGCCCGAAACCCACAGCGACGTGGATGCAGATACAGGCAGCGACGGCATCTCCGCTGACGACGCACTGTCCGAAGCCGACGCGGCATTGTCGGAAGTGGATACGTGCGTAGCCGATGCCATCACGGGCTACTCGGACTTCGTCAAGAAAATCAAGGATGCCATCGCAGAAGAGGTTGCCAACGCCGACTCTGCAACGGAACGGTGTGACATCGATGCTATGGACGCCTCGATGGTTCGGCTTTCGCGCTTTGGAGACGAGACTCTTGCGCCAAAGGTGCGCGAGCTTGCGGTTGCTTCGGCCCGCTGCAACGATAAGGAACGCGAAGAGGAAAATGCCGAGGCGGCTGCCGTACGTCCAGAAACGCCTGAGGAAAAGCGCGACGCTGTTTGCGAACAGGATTACGGAGCGGGGTATGTTGTCGGCCACGTCTTACCGGACGGTCGTTTCTTTTGTACCCCCACAAAACAGACTGCCGACAATTGGTGTGCAAACAAGAACGGCGCAGGCTATCACGCCGCCAGCATTGATAGCCGTGGAGGCTTTACATGTGTGCCAGGTAAGGTCGCGGCGGATCGATGGTGCAACCAGAACAACCAAGGGGACGGCTGGTACGCAGGCGAGATCGCAGCGGACGGCACCTACAATTGCCATCTCTCCGAAAGCGGCCAGAAGGCTGCAGCCGAAGCAGAGTGCCGGGACCGATTTGGGCGGCGTCTAATCAGGGTCTACAAGAGTAAGGGTCAGTATTGGTGCGAGCACAAGCAGAAGCCGCGGAGACGGGCCAGGAAGCCAAGAAGGAAGACGCCCAAACGCCGGCCGCAACCTGGTTATGATCAAGATGCCGCCGCCGCTGCGGCAGCAGCCGCTGCAGCTGCGGCCATCATTCAGGGCATGCAATCGAACAAGCGCAAGAAGCGGCCAAAGCGTCGCTGCCACCGCAATCCATACACGGGCAAGAAGCATTGCGGTTCAAACTAAGCGACCTTAGCGCAGCGTCCGAGGGCACGATCACTCAACCGCAGCGCGGGGCTGGCGTGCCAAAGATTCAACGGCACGTTTGAAATTGGGCCCGAACTTTCCATCGATGGAGCTGCTATAGAGGCCCGCGCTTTTCAAGCGTCTCTGAAGGCTCTTGAGGAAGTCGACGGTCCAGTACGACGAATACTCCGTGACATTCTTGAGAACAGTGTCGTCGCCTCTTTGAATTGCCTCATAAACCAGACGCGCGGCCTCGTCCGGGTCCTTCGCAACCCCCTCGCCCTTATCGTACTTCATAGCCATGTTTCCCATAGCCGTCGTATAGCCTCGCTCCGCGGCGCGCTGGTACAGACGCAGGGCTTCAGCGCTATCTTTGGGCACACCATCTCCGGCATCGAGTAAGGAAGCGAGGTTATTCATCGCAATCGAATGTCCTGCGTCTGCTGCCTTCCTGTACCAGCGCGCGGCCACGGTGGTGTCTTTCGTCGTGCCTTTACCGAAATGATAGAAGCGGCCGAGACGGGACATGGCGCTGGCGTTGCCCTTGTCGGCAGCCTTCCGGGCCCAACTCATTGCCTCACTTTCGTTTTTCGTGACACCAGTGCCCCATTCGTACAGCGCAGCCATGTCATTCATGGCCGCAACATCTCCTGCCTCGGCACTCTTCCGGAACCAGTTTGCCGCTTCACTCTCGTTCTTTGCCGTGCCCCTGCCGTAAAGCAGCATGTTGCCCCAGGGTTGCATTGCCTCGGTGAGACCGGATTCTGCGGCCTTGCGCATCAGCCGTCCCCCGAGCGCCTCATCCTTTGCGACGACGTGACCTGACATCGCGAACTTCGACAGGACGAACGCGGCGACATTATCACCGGAATCTGCTCGTTGGCGCAGGTAGCGACCCATGTCCTCGCTGCCATTCCCCATGCGCCAGACTTCGATCTTGACTTCGTCTCCATCCCGGTAGCTGGCAATGATCCGCGCGAGGTCTTTGGACGATTGAACCTTCCGCTTGTCAACGCTGAGCACGATATCGCCGGGCAGCAAGTCCGATCGGCTGGCCGGGCTATTGTCGGTCAATTCCGTGATCAAGGAGCCATCCGAAGTTGAGAGACCGAGCGCTTGCTTCAAATGTGAATCGACATCTTGGATCCGTACGCCAAGCCATCCACGTGGCTCACCATCGATGGAACTTTTTGCTTGGGCGCCAAGGCTGCTTGGAAATGCACCCAACTTGACACGGTGTGTCAGCGTCGCGCCTTTTGGAAGGTCGCTTGGTGCAGATGTGTCCGCTGCCGTAGAACTCTTACTGTCCGCTGGCTGCTCGGATTTGGAGTCTTTGAGTGCCCGTATTTTCGCTCGAGCCAGAACTGCGAACTCGCCGTTTGGGAAGCGATCGAGATAGGCTTCGAATAATGCCGGATCATTGCTGTCTTTAACGCTGTTCCAAAAGGTTATTTCGATCTCTGAAGCAGTTGGCGGCGAGGCAGGATCGCTCGCGTTCGTGGATTCAGAGGAGACGTCTGCCGAGTCTGCGGTCTTGCCGTCCGATTTTGAGGCAGGAGGGTTCTCGACATAGCCCGTAGAGGATGTCCATGATTGGGACACGCGATCGAACGGCGTCGTCGACGGGTCTCGATCGCGACCATGGCGATGCGATAGTTTTGGGCTTTGAGCGGCAAAGCAACCGACGCCGTTGTCAAAGACCAATCGACAGGATCCATCGAGGGCCGATACCGCCTCAACGCGCGCCGTTACAAGGGCGGAGGCGCATACGGTCCCGGCCATGAAAAGTTTTCTGTTCAGCATGATGTGCCTCCTTGCTGGAGTGCAACACGAAATCTGGCCGAATACGGCCCGTCTGACAAGCCATCTGGATCATTCAAAGCCGACCCCCGCGCACCCTCCGCCCGATCTATTGGTCGCAGCCCAAGCCCGGCTATAATGCTCGGACTGCCGAGCATGAAGGGGAGAGCAAGGATGGCCAAGTCTCATGTCTTTCAGCAGCTCATTGTTGCAACGGCTTTCGCATGTCTCCCAACGCCGGCCGACGCGCACCGAGATGCGAACAAGCCAGGCGTCAATCGGGAACGCGATGCGGTTATCCAGCACGTCTATCTGGATACGCTCGTAATCGGCCACGATCACAGCGATGAATTCAACGTGGGCAATCGGGATTTCGTTAACTATTGCCTTCGTATCGACGTGGAGCACGACGGTCACCCGGACGCAAACACCAGCACATTGCTGTGCGGCTCAATAAAGGCGGTCGAGCATGGGGATGAAGTACCAATCCTGCTTATCGGCACCGAACGGGGTTTTCAGGGTTTGATGGGAGGGCCTGTGCTCTTGGTCACGCACAAGGGTGAATGCCGGCCTCTGAATACCTGGAAGGTTTCAGCTCAGTTGTTCCTTCTCGCGACCAATAATTTTTCCGGTGTCATGAGAACGATCTCCGGTCGGCATTTGGATGGCGCTCCCAAGAGCGTATCAGACCGCCTTCCGAGAATAACGGCCAACAGCGCACTTGTTTTCAAGGGTGATGACGCAAAGTTCATTCGTGAGAATTTTGGAGCGGGCCTCGCGGCGACACGGATTTCCGGAACCCCTAGAAACACGCAGGCTTTTGGTGAGCTGCGTGCCGTTTTTGAGCGTGGAAAGCGCGAGAATTGGTGGGCCCGTGAAGAGAATGATGATTACACCATCGAAATCCAGTCGAATGTGGATTCATACGGAAAATGCATGGAGGCCCGTCTGCCACCGATGCCCGATACACGCCGGATAGGAGATCAAGAAGGACGCACGTGCTTCAAGAGTAGCGGCAACCCGCTCTGCAGCGATTATGGCGACCTTCTCCGCCGGCAATTGCGCGGCCTAAGCCGCGCAGCGGGACGCCTGAGGCAATCCTCCGGCGATGACCCCGGGGTCGAGGCACGTATCGAGGATGAGGCGGTTGAAAGGGGCTTGGTCGCGTTGATCAGCGCGCTGGCACACGCTTCGGCAACGCATCAGATCACGGTCGCTGAGGCAGCGGGGAATGTCTGCTGCCTTGGGCTGCTCGAATTGATGAGAACGCGCATGCGCGAAGGTGATTTGGCGCGTGAAAACGCGATCGAAGCAGGCTCCATCGATGCCCTTGAGGAGGCGTTGGCTTCATACGAATTCGTAACCACGACGCTGGCGTATTATAACTACGGAGAGAAGTTCACAACGCGATGGGAAGATGAATTGAACCGGAACTTCACGGAGAGTGCGTCGCTTATTCGGGATGTGGCCTGGAAGTCGAGGGGTGAAGAACCAGAAATAGTGAAGACACTATCTCATGAGCTGCTGGCGAGATTTGATACGTTGACACGAGCGGACCAACAGAGAATCCAACGCTCTTTGAACGAGCGTTTTGGTATCGAGCTAGGATCTCTCGAAGGCGAGATGACATCTGAGAGGCGCGCAGCCCGCTTGCAGGCTCTTTCAGAAGCTTTGAGCGGGCGGTGAATAGTCGTGAAACAGACATGACCGCAACTTTGGCTTTGGACGCGAAGCGAATCTACACGTGGACATCGACCCGTGCAGAAAAAGAAGTGGTGCCGAGCACCGGTGCTCGGCACCATTCGAACTCCTAGGCCGCAGAAGCGTCCACGCCGATTGGATACTGAGCGTCTCTGATGGGTTTCGCTGAGCTTTCTTCCCCGATAGCCCGTTCCACGACAAGTTGAACGAAACGTCGAGCCCCGGTGAAAGATGCCCAGGTCAGAATGCGGATGAAGCGTTCCTCGTCGCGATCGTCTCCCAGTACGGCCTCCGCCATCCTTTCATCAACCTGGTAAGGCGCTTTCGCAAGCACCATAGCCAATCTCGCAATTTCGCGATCGGTACCATCGAGGCCGGAGATTTCGGTTTCGACCCATGAACGGCTGATCGGCATACGTTCACCCTTCCAGGCATGGAGTGACGTTTCAACCGCCCGCTGCACCTTTCTCGAAACCACGTCTCGGGCTTCTCGCTCCACTGTCGCCGTCCAACGCGCGAGCGCGTCCGCAACACGAGGATTGGATTCTGCCCAGCTCATATCCTCCGGCAGGTCTGCCGGCGGCAGCAACGAGAGCGCGCGGCCAGGTTCCAGAGCCCGTCGTCGTGTCGCCTCGAGCTCAGACCCGAACAGCCGCAAGCCAACAGCCTTGATGGATTGCAGGCCAAGCGGTGCGTTGACCGGCGAATCCTCCATGACCACGTGACTGAAGCGATTGATGTCACTCATCCCCATGAGTGTCCCAAGCACCTCGGGCAATTGCTCGGGCGTGAAAGGGACAGGCGGAATATCTTCCACTCCCGGCGTAGCCACGGCCTGCACCCATTCTAGGCGTCGGCGCAACTCAGCATCGGTTGTCTGCAGATCGTTCTGCGCCAGGATATCCTCTGCCGCATCGTGCTTGCCGCCGGCGTGCACGAGGCTGACGAGCATGTCTTCGCAATAAGGACAGTCGTTGACCTGAGAGAGCACGGCCGAAATAGCATCCTTCGTCGTGCGATCCACTTTGTCCTCGACCAGCATCGCCTCGCGTCCACCTGTCCAGATGGCGGCCATAAGCTCGGGAACCTTAGAGCGGCTCGTCAGCGATCCGTTCTTGAAGAAGTCTTCCCGGATCATGTCGTAGACTTCCTTTGTCAGGCCCCTGGCTTTGCGTGTCGGAACCGCGCTCACATATCGCATCGTCTTGACCGACAAGCGGTCGAACAACCAGTATCTAAGAATTGATGGCAACATGGTTCTGCTCCTTGGTTTGCCTTGAACGATGGCTCACGATCTCAAATGTCGAGCAGAAAATTCCAGTATAAAATATATACTAAATTCATAGACACGCATTACGCCGAGACCAATGGCTGGCACATGAATACGACGAAAGTCCGAAAGAATAAGGAAAGACACGACAGGTCGGGCTCACGAGGGCCAAGTGTCTCCAGTGGAAAATATAGTACAAAAATTATACTGGCTCTCGAGCAAGCGGCAGTCTAGGATCGCAGTCATGAGCAGCTATGGACAGTTTTGCCCGATTGCAAAGGCCTCCGAGATTCTCGGCGAGCGCTGGACGCATCTCATCCTGCGCGAACTTGGCGCGGGAAGCGAAACATTCAACGACGTCCGCAGGGGACTGCCGCTGATTTCGCCCGCACTACTGTCATCGCGCTTGAAGTCGCTGGAAGCCGCAGGCGTTGTTGCGCGCACCGAGACGGAAAAAGGGATTCGCTATACGTTGACCGAGGCAGGGCGTGAGCTGAAGCCGATTATTTTGCAGATGGGCATCTGGGGCCATCGTTGGGCGCGCAGCAAGCTTTCTCCGGATGAACTCGATCCCTCTCTCTTGATGTGGGACATTCACCGGACCATGAATGGAGACTATTTTGGAAAGGGGCGAACCAATCTGTATTTCGAGTTCAGCGATTACAGGAGCAAGTTTCGCCGTTGGTGGCTCGTCATCAATGATGGCGATGTCGATGTTTGTATGAAGGATCCGGGTTATGACACCGACTTGGAATTGCGCACGGACGTCAGAACGCTGACGGGCGTATGGATGGGCGATATTGCTCTCGGTCAGGCCCTACGTAATGCGCGGATCAGACTCACGGGTCCCGCCCGGCTCAAGAAAGACATATCGACCTGGCTCGGCAGAAATTACTTCTCGGACATAAAGTCCGCCAGATAAATGACAGGTACCCGCACGGCCTTTTGAAACGGTCCTCGATGAGTGCTTGCACGTGCGCGACCCCTTGAATGTGACTCATCGGGTACGGAGGCGAGCGGTTTCGTGAAGCCTCAACTGATCATTCAAAGCGAAGTCTCTCACCGGTCCGCGAACCCAAGAGCGCGACCCTGGCAGTCCCAATCGGTGCTTTTAAAGAAGCGCCGCCACCTTATTGTTTTTGATGTCTGTTTTTGTCCCAACCTAGACCTTAAAGTCCAACGCCTCTTCCAGCTCGCCCTACAGAGTGTTGAAGGCCAAATGCCGCACATTCTTCTTGACCGAGGTCAAGCACGCTTGGGCTCTGGCAAGTTGATCTAAAGCAAAGCTTCGAGCCGCAGGTCCCATCGGACGTGTCCCGACCCGAAAGGGGATGACTGCGCGCAAAACAGAAGCATGAATTTTGGGAGAGTTCGGTCAAGGGGGTGATGGGGATGTGCGTGTCCGGAGGTGCACACGCTGCCGAGGCTGGCGTGAGCCAGAGAGTCTGTGCCTCCGGTTCCCGGTACTCTGCTGACGACCTGGCCGCTTTGAAGCCGCGCGTGATGTCGGTCATCGCGCACTTGCGTCGTCGGCTTGGCGTCTACACTCAGGGGCCCATGCAGCTCTGCGGATTCTCCAATGTGTACCTGTTCGTCCTCTTCGTGGGACTGCTCGCGGAGGCGCAATGACAAAGGCAGGTGCTTCAGGAGAAGACCAGGCAAGGATGATTATTTCTGGACGGTAAAAGTCCGCCCTGCTGACCAGGCGCATGCCCGGCATGGGATGAAGTGACGAGGATCGAGGAGACGACAACAATGCAACAACAAGCCGATGCTGCCGCAGGAACCGGACATGTGCACCACTGGGAGGTCAGCTGGGCGCCCATCGCGATTTCCCTCGGCACCATGCTGCTCGTACCGATCGCTTTCATGTTCTACTTTGTTTATGAGAACACAATGGGTGCGGTCGTTTCAGCAGGCGTCGGCACGCCTCTCGTTCTTGCCGGGATCGCCAAGTGGGTTCACGAAGGAGTCACTGAGCCATCCGCGATTTCAGACATTTCACCGGTTGGCGTAGGCGTCTTCATCATTGGCGAGATCCTGATCTTCATCGGCTTCTTCGCCAGTTACTGGACCATGCGTCTCTCCTCTGGCAGCGACTGGCCGCCAGCAGGCACACCGCACATCGATGTCATTTTGCCGGTCATCATGACGGTCATCCTCGTATCGTCGAGTTTGACCTATCACTACGCCGAGCACCTTCTTCTGGAGCAGGGCCGCAAAGGCAGCTTCATGATCTGGGTCATCGTCTCGATCCTTCTCGGCGCCGCGTTCTTGGGCTGCACGGTCTACGAATACAATCATCTCGTTCACGAGAACTTCCTGCCCGGAACGAACCAATACTCAGCGGCCTTCTATTCGCTAACCGGATTCCACGCCTCTCACGTGTTCGTGGGGCTCGTGACATTCGTAGCGGTCTTGCTCGGGACAATGTTCGGTGGCGTGCACAAGATGTTCGTCAAAGTGGCGGGCATCTACTGGCACTTCGTTGATGTCATCTGGTTCTTCGTCGCCTCGCAGGTCTACTTCTGGTGAGATCTTCATGGGAAGCCGTGCGATGCCTAGCTTCGGAAGACTTGCACTCCTGGCGTTCTTTGCGGTGACGCTCACTTGCGCCGCCGCGGTTCAGAACGCGGATGCTCAGTATTTCCGCAGGCCAGTTTCGGATGTGAATCCGAACATCATGGTCATTGACGAGAAGGCCCATCTAGGATCGAAGATCGATCCCGAGACCATGCTCGTTGACCAGAAGGGACGTGAATTCCGTTGGCGCGACAAGCTCGGAAGGCCTGTCATTCTGGTGTTGAGTTACTACACCTGCGACGGGAGCTGCTCATTCATCAACGCGTCTTTGGCCTCTCTTCTTGAGGACGTAAGCGTCGTTGAACCAGGAGCCGACTTCGAGATCGTGACGCTGTCTTTCGATCGTCACGACACGCTCCAATCCACTGGTGCTTTCCGCAAACATCTCGATATCGCCGGATCTCTGGCCGATCATTGGACATTTGCGACCTTCAAGAACGAAGCTGACATCAAGACCGCGACGGAAGCGATCGGCTTCAAGTTTTTTTGGTCGCCAGAGGACCGCCTCTTCCTTCACCCCGGGGCGTTTCTGTTCTTCGGCATGGATGGGCGATTGATCCGCGTCCTCTATCAGCAGGAGGTGGACGGCCGCGACGTCGAACTTGCGGTTCTTGATGCGAAGCAGGGGCAGTTCCGCCCGCGCGAGATCATCACGTTCGCGCTGAGTCTCTGCTACTCGTACAGCTACAAGGACGGCAAGTACGTCTTCAGCATTCCCATCATTGTCGGGATTGGCTCTCTCGGCGTTGGCCTCGCGACGCTGTTCGGATCGATTTTCTACTTCAAATCAACAAAACGAACGAAACGCACAAGGGACGAGAACTATGCGCAAGCAGCTTGAACCGATTCTAGGACTGTTCGTTGGCCTAGGAATGGGCGCGGGAGCAGCATGGGCCGAAGCTGAGAGCAAAGCGATGCCCAATCCGACCGATGCCTGGAACCATACGTGGAACGAAGTCCTTTGGGATCTTTGGATCATTGGAGGCATATTCGCGATCGTCGCGGTCTACCTGCTCGTGAAATACCGGGCGCGAAGCCCCGACGCAGTGGGTACCGCCGTACCGCTCAACCTCGACAAGGCGCTCGCTTGGTCGCTGGTTCCTGCCGCCATCTTTATGGCCGATGACTTCCTGCTCGCTGCAAAAGGATGGTCGTTATGGAACATCCAGCGGCAAGTCCCACCAAATGCCATGGAGATCAAGGTTACCGGCAACCAGTGGTTCTTTGAGTACGACTACGGCGAGGGAGTTACGGATACCGAGCTCGTCGTGCCTGTTGGTCAGCCCATCGTGCTTCGCATGACATCGAATGACGTCATCCATTCCTTCGGATTGAATGAGTACAGAGTCAAAGAGGACCTGATGCCGGGGCGCATCACCTACCTATGGTTCCTTCCAGACAAGCCACTCGAATCCAATGTCGTCTGTGTGGAGTTCTGCGGCATGGCGCATTCCCAGATGACAAACAAGGTACGCGCCATTGATCGGGTGTCATTCGATCAATGGCTCGCCAAGAAGATCGAGAAAAAGAAGAAGAAGACGTCAGAGCTTGAGCAGAAGAAGACCGCTGCCGCGGCTTCAACCCCATCTCCGACACGTTAAGATCCCAGGGAGAAATAGAAATGGCAACGGCAACAGAATTTGCTCATCACCAGCCGCGCTCTGGGATCAAAGAGTGGATTTTCACCACCGATCACAAGCGGATCGGGATTCTCTACTTGATTGGCGCCATCGCGGCGTTCCTTGTCGCGGGCATCATGGCGGTCGGCATTCGCCTCGAGCAAATGTCACCCGGCGATTCCGGTCTCATCAATTATTTCGTAGGCGATTTCGCAAAGGAGCTTCCAACTGGAACGGCCTACAATGTCGCCCTCTACTTCCATGGCGCGGCAATGATTCTGGCGTTTCTAATCCCGGCACTTACGGGGTTCGCTGCAAATTACTTCGTACCACTGATGATCGGCGCGCCTGACGTCGCATTTCCGCGCATCAACGCGCTGTCATTGTGGCTCTTCTGGGCGGGCATCGTGGTTGCCCTTCTGACATTCATTATGCCGGATAAACCCGACGTGATGTGGACCGGTTATCCGCCTTACGCTGTCACAACGACAGCCAATACCGCGGCCTACGTGTTCACTGTCCACCTGATCGGTTTCTCGTCGATCCTCGGTGCTGTGAACTTCCTAGTTACGATCATCTACATGCGGGCACCGGGCATGGGCTGGAATCAGATGAACATCTTCGTCTGGACCATTTTCGCGGCCTTCTTGATCCAGATTGTGTTCGTTCCGGTGCTTGCGTCTGCGGTCACGCTGCTCTTGTTCGACAAGTATGTCGGTACCGGGTTCTTTGATCCCACTCGAGGCGGCGACGTGCTTCTCTATCAGAACCTTTTCTGGTTCTACTCGCATCCTGCCGTGTACGTGATCTTCCTGCCGGCCGTCGGGCTATTGTTCGACATGATTGCCACGCAAGCGAAGAACCATGTGTTCAACTACAAAGCCTGTGTCTACGGCGGGATCATCGGCATCCTTGTGATTACGGGCGAGGTCTGGGTGCACCACCTCTACATCGCCGGTATGCCGGACTGGATCCGAATTGGCATGATGGTCTCAACCTTGCTCATCTCGGTTCCCGTTGGGCTTCTCCTCATTTCGTTATGGGGAACCATGTACAAGGGGGCGATAACCTACAACGTCTCCATGTGGTATGCCGTCGTTTGCCTGTTCCTCATTCTTGTTGGCGGCCTTACGGGCATTCCACTGGCAATTACGTCCATGACGGTACACCTCTCCGAGACGAGCTTTGTGCACGCGCACTTCCACTTCATCATGGGGCTTATGGCGACGTTCGCGGTGTTTGCGGCCATCTACCACTGGTTCCCGAAGATGACGGGCCGATCTGCAGACAGCGGCATCGCCAAGACGGCATTCTGGTTTAAGGTGATCGGGACGCAGGTAACATTCTGGCCGCTCTTTATCATTGGTGTTCGCGGCATGCCGCGTCGCTATTGGGACTACGCGATGTACCCCGAATTCGAGCCATACCATCAGGTTGCGACGGCTGGAGCGGCTCTCATCGCCATTGGCGTGTTGCTCATGGTGGTCGGCTGGGTAGTGTCCGCAATTCGTGGTCCTGTAGTGGGGAACAACCCTTGGAACTCCAAGTCTCTCGAATGGACTCACACTGAAAGTCCCCCGGGACCGGGCAACTTTCCGAAGCCTGTGACCGTCGACGAAAACTGGACGCCCTATAACTACGTCGAATGGGGATCACAGAGATGAGAAATTGGGTGGCTGGCGGAGCGTCGCCGGCCACCCGCACCACTACCAAATCGGCTTCTGCAGAACACGAGAACCATCATGAATAAGAGTGGAAATGAAAAGCCCAAGAAGAGCCCCATGAAAGCGCTTGTGGCGTTTCTCGCGCTCTCGTTCTTCATGTACGTGAGCATCATGTACAAGATCATCAACTACGGACCTTAACCAAGCATGCTTGCCGATCTAGGGCTTCCGCACGTCATGGCGGTCATCAACGTCGCGACCGTCGCGGCCCTCTGCTCGGGCTACTACTTCATCGGGCGCGGTAACCGGAACGCACATCGCAAGTCTATGATTACCGCGGTCAGCCTTGGTACCGCATTCCTCGTTCTCTATCTCACGTACCATTTTGGATCTGGCCTCGCGAAGTTCGGTGGCGAAGGGCTTATTCGGCCGGTCTACTTTTCGATCCTCATCCTGCACATTGTCACAGCGACAGCCGCAGCGATCATTGTGCCGCTCGCTGTCTTTCGCGCCCTTCGCGGAGACTTCGATGCGCACCGCCGCATCGCCAATGGAACCTGGAGGCTATGGATGTTCGTAGCGATCTCAGGGATCACCGTCTACGTCATGACCGTCCATATCTGGCCTTACCCGGGAGAGCGGGTATGAGGGATGAAAGCGCAATGGATCTGGTGGGTCCGCGACCCAAAACAACATCGCGCGCAAATGTTGACGCGCGGATTCTCGCCGAATTGAGGTCCTGGGCGCTGCTTGCCGTCGGATCGCTGGGGATTGCAGGTTTTTTTGCCTTTCTGCTGGCTGTGTCGCGGATTCCAGGAAGCGAAGGGTTAGTTCGGTGGCCGTTCGAATTCTTTTCGAAGGGCCTGGTCATCCACGTCGTGTTCTCCCTCGTGGTCTGGTTTCTGGTGATGTTTGCCCTCCTCGCCTCTTTCGCCGCGTTGGATGCGTCAAACGGACGGCTTCGAATGGCAGGCGCCGGGAGGGTCGGGCTGGCGCTCGTCGCCATGTCGTTTCCAATGCTCTTCGTCCCGGCGTTCTATGAGGACACCATACCTACTCTCAACAACTACATCCCAGTCATCATCCATCCGGCCTATTATGCGGGATTGGCTTTTCTTGCTGTCGGCATATTGCTTCCAGTCGCGCGACTATTTGCCAACGTCATTGAAAGTGGGCAAGAAATTGGCGCACTGCCGGCCGCGATGCTTTCGGCTGGGACGATCTATTGTGTGGCACTCGGCTGCTTCGCGGCTTCACTGTATTTCGTGTGGGGAGAGCCGCCCTCCCGTCTGATGCACGAGCACCTGTTTTGGGGCGGCGGACATGTGCTGCAGTTCCTTTATTGCCTGCTCATGCTGACGAGTTGGTTTGTTCTTGCGCGCTATTGTCTTGGAAAGGATGCACTCGATGCTGGCCTCTTCACGCTCGCAACAAAGCTGATTGGTATCTTCTCACTCCCGGCTCTCTTGTTTTACATTGTGTTCGAGCCATTCTCGGAACTACAGACCGAGGGATTTCGGCGACTGCAGTTCGTATTGGCATTTCCAAGCCTGCTCGTGGCAGGGGCTGGACTTGTTGCGGTCGCGCGACACCGGACCAAAGCCGACTTGCCTTGGCGCGATCCGGCCTTTGTAGCACTCGTGCTATCCGCTGTTGTTTTCGGAGCCGGCGGAATAATGGGGCTCGTGATTACGGGATCGGATACGCGAACGCCGGCTCACTACCATGGTGTCATAGCGGGGGTGAACCTTGCAGCAATGGGTTTGATGCTCGTCTACTGCCTGCCGCGCCTCGAGCGTCCCGTAGCGGGGCATGTGCGCACGCGGCTGCATGTCGCGCTCTTTGGAATCGGGCAGCTGATGGCGTGCATCGGCCTTTTCCTGGCCGGAGGGTACGGTGCGCCCAGAAAGACTCCTAGCGGTATTGTAGATTTGGTCGATGGTGCAGTCATCGGCATGTATTTGCATGGGGTCGGCGCGATGTTCGCAGTCTGTGGCGGCGTACTGTTTATTGCCACGGTTCTGCGTTCCCTACTTAGTGCTCATGTCTCCGTGGCGGCCAATATTCAGCTTGATTCTAAGCGCCTGGCCTAAACAGGCGCGGGATTGGAGGTCGGTTAACGTTCGCGACGGACCTGAAGCGTAGAACCTGTCCCCCGCGGCCGTATGGGCATTGATGTTAAGAGCGGATTGGTGTTGATTGGAGCGACGAAGCTTGGAGCGAGAGCCGAGATCAGAACGTGAGCCAGAGAGCAGTGCGGGCCCCTTGACCGATGCCCGCCCTGGGCTGTGTCTCATGCGTGCCCAGGGGGCAAAAGAGATAGCACTGGAGCAACAGAAGACGGTGCGTGTCAAATGCCAACAGTGTGCGGTTCGACTGTCGGCGCTTTGCAGTTCTGTCTCACAAGAGGCTGCGAACGATCTCGGTCGTGCAGTACACCGTAGGCGGGTCCCTGCAGGGCAAATCGTCTATGATGGTCAAATGAAGGGAAAGTCCTTTGCGATCATCGTTTCGGGCGTCGTGAAGCTCATAAACGCCAAGCCCGATGGGCGGTACCAAATTGTCGGCCTTCAGTTTGCTTCGGACTTTCTGGGACGTCCTTTCTCGACAAGCTCAAACTTGATTGCGGAGGCCGCAACGGACCTCGATCTCTGTTGCTTCTCAGGCAAAGTGTTTGAAGGTCTGATGAGTAAACATTCCGACGTGGAAACCGCCATCCTGAAGCGTCTGCTCGACGACCTGGATACGGCTCGCGAATGGATGTTCATGATTGGTCGAAAGACCGCGCAGGAACGGGTGGCGAGCATCCTTGTGATTGCCGCGGAAAGATTGCTTGGCCAGACAGGCAAGCTGAAAGATAAGAACGCGACTGTCGAGTTCGAGCTGCCCCTGTCGCGCACCGAGATCGCCGAGTGCCTTGCACTCAGGCTAGAGACCGTTAGCCGCCAGTTTGCCAACCTGAGGTCCAAGGGTGTTATTTCGACGATCGGCCGCAGGAGAATTGCCCTGAAAAACTATGATGAGCTTCGCCTGTGCGCTGAGGCTTCCGACCAATAGCTGGAAGAGCTTGGCAAATCTACTGCGAGAGATTTAGGGCTTGCCGCTTCGCCAAATGAGCCCGTGGCGTTCACCGATAAGCCTGACGCGATGCAGGTATCTCCTAGAGGCGCGTCGGAGACTTCTAGCGGAAAGTACGGAGTTGGTCCCAGGCTTCCGTGCAACGAGCAACGCACCTGTCCACACCCGCTCTGAATTTGGATCTTTTCCTCACAATCACGCATCGGGGCCGGTATGCATTCGGTGGCGCTGCGATCACAATAGGACGGCGGCGCTTCCGGAACCTACGGAACCCCGAACAAGAGGGGGCTCGCGCGCGGCGTCTCAATAGATCATGTGCCCCTCCCCTGCACGACCGACATCGTGATTTTGCGGCCACGCCGCTTCAACGCTAGTATTACCGTCGGAAGCCAGAATATGTTCAAGTTGCTCCATCGTCTGTCGTTAGCGATCGCAATCAGCGGCGGGTTCTCGCTGCTTCTTGCAAGCAACGGTATTGGGGAGGAGCTGTCAAAGGCCGCAAGCCCCTACCTAGCCGCACATGCGCATGATGATATCAAGTGGCAGACTTGGGGACCAAATTCGTTTGAAGTCGCGGCACGCGAAGACAAGCTGATCTTTCTCTCCATCGGTTATTTGTCCTGTCACTGGTGCCACAAACTGGCCCAAGATACGTTTTCGGATCCTCGCGTTAGCGGAATATTGAATGATCGCTACGTTGCAGTTCTTGTCGATCGCGAGGCACGCCCCGACGTCGACGGTTACTACATGGAAATCATGCAGGGTATGACCGGCAGCCAAGGCTGGCCGGCAAACTTTGTTCTGACGCCTGAGGGTATTCCGTTGTTTGCAACGGGCTACACAACGCCCGATCCTTCGCATGGAGACCCCGGCCTACTCCCGGTCCTCACCGCTCTCGCAGGAGAGTGGAAAGACAACAGGGCCGCCATCACAAAGGACGTGGCGATCACCCGCGAGCAATTGAAAAAGCGGTTTCAGCCGCAGTTGAGCGCAACCGAATCCAACGTTCTGAGCGCGCGGGACCTGGCAGCTAAGTCATGGGCGCAACGGCTTGATGATACGTATGGCGGTTTTGGGCGCTCATCAAAGTTTCCCCGGCCCGATGTGCTATTATTCTTGCTCGATCACGGCGTGCGTACGCGCGACGAGGCATTGCTAGTCAACGTCTATAGGACGTTGGATCACATGGCGGCCGGTGGTGTGCGCGATCAGTTGGGTGGAGCCTTTCACCGTTATGCCGTGGACCGTTTCTGGCAGGTCCCGCACTTCGAAATCATGCTCAGCGATAACGCCCTTTTGGCACGGCTTTATCTGAGAGCTTTCCAAGCCACAAAGAGCGCGCGCTATGGCGTCATCGCGCGTCAAATTCTCGATGATTTGATCGAACGGTTTCGTCTCACCGGCGGCGGCTTTGCCGCCGCACTTGGATCGCACTCTGAGGGAAAGGAAGGGCACTATTACACTTGGACTGCCGATGAGGTGCAGGCTGTTCTCGGCGGCGAAGACGCAGCGGCATTGATGGGTGCCTATCTCAGCAGCACATACGGTCTCGCAGACGGCCGCAGTATTCTGAGATTGCAGAAGGATCCGATGTCCTTCTACGAAGTGCAGAAGCGCTTTGCTGGGAATCTCGATCGCCTGCGTCGGGCGCGCACCGACCGCCTTCCACCAAAGCGCGACGAGAAAGTGATTGTGTCGTGGAACGCGCTGACCGCAAGCGCGTTTGCAATGGCCGCCAAGGTTCTTGATGACGCCGGATATCGAACAATTGCCCGGAAGACCGTCGCGCATCTTATGCGCCTCACCTTGCACCCGGATGGTCTCCGCCACAGCTACCACAAAGGGCACGCCGCTGAGGCCGTATTTCTCGACGACTACGCGTTTCTCATTGAGGCGCTGATCGATCTCTACGAACTCGACTTCGATCCCGCCCATCTTGATCACGCACTGATGCTGATGAGCGATCTTGTCGATAGATTTCAAGGTCCAAAAACTGGCCTTTTTTTCTTTTCGCCGAAGGGGTCAGGCTCGATTCTTCCACAACGCGTCGTGCTACGCGAAGATGGGACACCCTCAGGCAACGCCGCCGCCCTCTCGGCCCTCTACCGCCTTGGTCTCTTCGGCGATCACAAGACTGTGTCGGAGCGTACACGTACATTCATGGCCAGCCTCGGTCAACGTCAGGAAAATTCTCTGGCTGCTTCGCCATCACTCTTGAACGCAGCAGGGTATGGATCAGAGGAGGCCCATGAAATTGTCATTGTAGGCCATCTTGAAGATCCAGACACACGGCGTCTCTTGCGGGCGGTCTATTTGCGCCCTCTGCGCTCCACTGTACTGAGTGTCATCCCGCCCAACGCCCCCGAAAAGAACGCAAAGTGGGCACTGCTTGCCCGCCGCCCCTTGTTGGATACGAAGCCGACGGCCTACCTCTGCAAAAGGCGCCTTTGTGACCTTCCAGTCGATTCGGCTGACGCATTTGCCGCGCGCCTTGAACGGATCGTCTATCCGGCTGGCGGGCAGGGCGCGCGCGCGCCAACCCCCTGAGGCACAATCCGGAACGCGCACTGCTGCAGCATCAGAAGCATCTAAGGATTCATCGCACACGCAATCGCGCAACCCCGGTAGGCTGCGCGTATGATAAGTCGTGCCGTTTTGCCGCGCATAGAGGTCGCGTTCTGCGACGTGACCTTGAGACGGTATGGGATTTTCCATCGGGCCTTGAGGGGGGATGAATATTCCTATGGGGCCTCAAACTGGGATGAAAATTCCTGCGCGTTTCCTGAGAGACCAAGAAAATCATGGCGGGCCATGATCTTTGTCAAGCAGGTCAGCCAGCAAGCGGATCTACCATCAGCACCAACTTTGAGGCATCTCAAGCCTCCCATAAGAACGAAGTACTCCGCGGATGATCGAGCAATGTCGGAAGCACGGATGACCAATGCTGGGAGAGGGACGTGGGCGCACGAGGGATACTTGCAATAGGACTGACAGTGCTGCTGCTCACGTCTTGTGACAGCGGCGAAAGCACAAACACCAAGGCCGAGGGGCAGACTAAGAAAAAGGGCGCGGCTGAAAGCGCTGAGACCACCCCGTCTAACCAACCATCTGGCGACGGCGCCAAGAAAATGGCGGCCGCAGCTACACCAAAACCCGCCAAACCTGTTGAAAAACAAGACCTCGAGGCGGTAAAGCTCGGCAAGGCCACCTACGAGGAAAATTGTCTGGCTTGCCACCAGGCCGATGCCATCGGTCAGCCCGGAATCGCGCCGTCACTGACCAATCCCGAGCTGTTGGAAGTCGCATCTGACAAGTTCTTTTTGGGAACCATCCGCGATGGCCGGGAAGACACCGGGATGCCGCCCTTCGAACATCTGGGCGAGAAGAAAATCAAGGCCATCATTGCCTTCCTTCGAGACCACTCGGATCGGCCCAACCGATCGGCTGAAGTCGACGCTCAACCCGAGGCTCACGGTGACCCAAGACTTGGCGAACAGTGGTTCAACTATATCTGCGCCACCTGCCACGGAAAAAATGGCGACGGCTACCTATCGGGCGGCACCGGAACAGCCATCGGAAAACCGGGCTTCCTCAGCAAGGCCTCGGACGGGTTTATCCGCACGACCATCAAAGTAGGACGATCCAACACCAGGATGCGCGGATTTAGCGGTTCCGTAGGCCTCGCCAATCTGTCCGACAAGGAAATCGACGACATCATCGTCTTCCTGCGTACGTTGCCAAAGAACTGACCGGAGGCATTTGAGAAATGAAACGACAAAAGAACGCCTGGTCGCGCCGCGATTTCATGAAGTCTGGCGCATTCATCACCGGGACGGCAGCGGGCGCCGGTCTCATGGTTGCAGACAATCCGGAACTTGAGGCAGCACCTGCTGCAGCCCAAGAAGCGGAACCAAACGTCAGCACGGCCATTGCCCAATGCCCCTATTGCGGCGTCGGCTGCGGTACGATCATTCAAGTCGAGAACGGCAAAATCGTTTCGATGCGGCCGGACAAGGACCACCCGACAAACTACGGTCTGCAGTGCATCAAGGGGCTAACGGCTGCAGAACCGATGTACGTCGACCGTATGGAGGGAGATTCGTACGTTCGAAAGGATGTTTGGGAAGAATGGAACAAACCCGATCACGGCGATCTGGAGTTTGTTTCAAAAACCAAAGGCTCGTTCGATGAGGAACACTTCGTTCGCGTGTCCTATGAAGAAGCCTCGCCCATGGTGGCGCACAAGGTTGCGCATTTCGCGAAGAAGTTCGGCGGCAATTCCATTGCACTTTACGGATCCGGCCAGCTCACGATGGAAGGACAATACCTCGAAAATCTCTTTATGAAGGGAGTTCTTGGGTCCAACACCATCGAAGCCAATGCACGTATGTGCATGACATCCGCTGTGACGGGTTACTTTGCAACACTAGGGTCCGACACGCCGCCCTTAGCCTATGACGACATCGAGCTTTGCGACATGATCATGCATTTCGGGCACAATGCCCGTGAATCACATCCGATCATATTCTGGCGTGCGGCAGACCATAAGAAAAAGAACGACATTCCCTCCGTTATCGTCGATCCCAGGCGCACGGGCACCGTAATGGGTTATGAGGACATCAATCCCGACAACACGGTCCACGTCCCAATTTTGAATGGCGACATCAGTTTCTTGAACGCGATTGCGCATGTTCTTCTCAAAGACCACGAGGACATTATCGACTGGGAGTTCCTGAAGGCACACGTGACGGGGTGGCAGGAATACGTCGATGGCGTAACCGCCAACTACAGCCCCGAGCAGGTTCAGGATCGCATGGGCGGGCCGAACCACGACGTGTCCCCCGCCCTCATACGCCGTGTTGCCGGTATGTTTGCGGACGCAACGCGTAAACGGATGGCCCGCTCAGGCGGGAAACACTCCGACAAAGGCTATGGCGGTGTCATCATTATGTGGGGCATCGGCTACAACCAGCACATCCACGGCCAGCACAACATTATCGCGATCGTAAATCTGCTGACGCTCACAGGAAATCTGGCAAGACGCGGCTGTGGCCCCTTCTCTATGACCGGACAGCCCAATGCCATGGGTGAGCGTTTCACGGGTGGTCTGACGGGGCGCCTGCCCTTCAATCAGCCACTCAACAATGATGCCCATCGAATTCACATGGCCAAGCATTGGAGGGTTCCGGAAAAGAATCTCGTTAATGCGATGCAGTCGCAGAATCCTGGCTATGCCGTCGGCATGATGGAACGGGCTTTGAAAGACGAAGTCAAAGCGATGTTCCTAGTCTACGCAACGCATATTGATCTGCCCGATCAATACAACCTGGTGCGCCCGGCACTCACAAAGACGTTTAACGTTGTGCAAGAGATCTACCGGCACGCACCAAACAACCTTTACGCTGACGTGATTTTCCCAGCCGCAACCTGGGGCGAGGTCCAGGGTGTGTACATCTCATCCGAGCGCCGCCTCAATCTTTGCGAAAAGGCGGCCGAGCCACCCCCGGGGTGTCTCCCCGACATGGACATGGTCATCGACAAAGCAATCGAGGTCGCGGATCTGCTCGGCCTCGATGGCAAGAAGATCTTGCCGTACACGCGCAAGGAGGATGGCTACTACGATTCAGAAGAGGTATTCCGTGACATTCTCGAGGCCTCAAGAGGCACCGATACAGACCTCACCGGAATACTGGAGGTCGAAAAGGTCGATGGTGACTCACCCTATGAGCAGCTGAAGAAGCTCCGGGGTATTCAATGGCCGGCACCAACCTATGACATTGCACAGAATGGCGGAGCCAAGCGTCGCTATATGGCTCAGGAAGGGGACTGGGAGAACCGGCCCTACGGCTACTTCCGGACTAGCGACGGCAAGGTCCACATGAAGCTCGTGCATCAGGACTATTCCAACCGGAAGGAACTGACAGAGAAGCTCATGAGGTTCGGGGTCGAGCCAGGGCTCTACACAATTGACCACCAAGACCTGATCAAGGAAGCCCGTGACAAGGGGCTCACGCCCGACATACCTGACGAGGAATTTCGCGGGAAACCTTGGGAGGAGATCCCTGAGGACAAGTACCCCTATTGGTTCGGACTTGGCGTCGTCTACGAACACTTCCACACGGCCAAGTCCAATCGTAGTCCGACAACGCGCCGGTTGGTGCCCGAAATGTATGTCGAGGTTCACCCAGAGGACGCTAAGGATCTCGGTATCAAGGATGGCGATAAGCTGCGTGTCGTAACGCGGCGCGGATCACTGGAGGCACGTGCCCAAGTTGGCACCAACTCGCTTGTCAAACCTGCACGCAACAACGTGCCGCGAGGCTACATGTTCGGGCCCTGGAACTTGTCCGTGGCCGACAGCGCGGATCCGAAAAAGAACAAGTGGCTGGCCAACGGAACAACAAGCCGCATTTGGGATCCTGTTTCCGGGCAGGTTGACTTCAAGAAGAGTGTCTGCCGCATCGAAAAGATCGCATAGCCGGTTGCGTCTTCGTGGCCTTGAACGCTAGATAACCTGCATCGTTGCCGGTTGAGTGGCATAAGGTTATGGAACGAAGAAACTTCCTGAAAGGTGTGGGCGCCGCGAGCCTTACGGCGGCCGTGGCCCCCACCCAGACCTGTGCTGCCGCCCACCAGCCAAGCTTGCGCTTCCTACGCCCGCCGGGCGCTCTTTCCGAAAAGGACTTCGTGAGTGCCTGCATCCACTGTGGACAGTGCGGCGAAGTCTGCCCAAACCGCTGCATCAACTACTTCGGCTTCGAGAACGGGCTCGACTCCATCGACACGCCCTACATAATTCCGCGCGACAAGGCCTGCATCCTTTGCATGAAATGTGGTGACGTCTGCCCAAGCGGCGCCATCAAAAAAGTCGAGCGCACTGCCAAGGACATCATCGAAAAC
This sequence comes from Hyphomicrobium sp., assembly GCA_965222835.1. Lineage (GTDB taxonomy): Bacteria > Pseudomonadota > Alphaproteobacteria > Rhizobiales > Hyphomicrobiaceae > CBDCUQ01. The sequence goes on along the minus strand of CBDCUQ010000003.1, from coordinate 765,860 downwards.
GTCAGCATGGGGCGTGCCGTTGTCGATAAGCAGTTGTGCCTGTCATACCAGGGAAAGACATGCGGTGTTTGCTACAGAGCCTGCCCATTGCAAGACGTTGCAATCACGGTTGGTCGGCTGGAACAGCCACACGTGACAGATAAGTGCGTGGGTTGCGGCCTTTGCGAGCGCTCGTGCATCCAATTTCCACAGGCGATCCGGGTGATCCCAAATCCGGTGTCTTAGATGGACAAACGCGCAAAGCCGTTCTTCTTATGGCGCCATCTCAATAAGCTTCGGTGGGTCGTCCTGACGATCGTCTTCTTGATGCTCGTCATTCTACCGTTCCTGCATCTTTATCAGACCTACGTGGCTGCTCGCGCCTATGACCTTTTGGCTCCGTCCGAAAAGCAGCTCTACGACACAATGGAGGCGATCACCTCCCCATTCATAACCGACCCGGAAACGCAGCTGGACGCCATCAAGGGCAACACGTGGTCGGGTAACTTTTGGGGATACAAGATTTCTGACCCTCTCGCCGTCGTCGGTCAGATTGCAGCGTCCTTAGATGTCCATTGGCCGTTCTTGCTGACCGCACTTATTCCTGTTGGTGTCACGCTTGTGTTTGGTCGGATGTTCTGCGGCTGGATTTGTCCGGCAACATTTCTCTATGAGCTCAACACCAATCTTGCCGCATGGCTTCGCTGGGCCGGGCTTAAGACGGGAAACATGCATTTCGACAAGCGTCTCAAGTATGGTGTTCTGGCCGCGGGTCTACTTATATCGATGATTACGGGATCCATTGCGGTCGCCGCCGTCTACCCGCCGGCAATTATCGGCCGTGAGCTCTATTACGCAATTGCACTCGGCGGATTCGGAGCCGGCATCATCTTCTTCATTGGGACATTGCTGTTCGATCTGTTGGTCGCCCGGCGTGGATTCTGCCGTTACGTTTGTCCTGGCGGCGCTCTCTACTCATTGATCGGCCGATATCGGCCGATCCGCATCCAACGGATTGTTGAGAATTGCAATGACTGTGCAAAGTGCAATGCCATCTGCGAGTTTGGTCTCGATCCTTTGCGCGACAACTTTGGTCAGGAATGCAACAACTGTACGGCTTGCATAGCAGTTTGCCCGACTGACGCTTTGGATTTTGCGTTTAGGATTGCGGACCAGCCTTTCCAAGGGCCCGGCCACCTGGGACGGCAATATCGCCGCGAACGGGGAGACAAGGCCTCTTCCTCAGGGGAAGCGAGCCTTGAAACCGCGGGGGCCGGCCCATGAAGCGACGCAGCATCCTAAAGTATCTGATCGTCGGGGTCGCCACGTTAGGCGCGCTCGCTTTTCCTTACGGGCTGGCCCGCGTGATGTCCCCACGCGCCAAACGGCCGAAGCGAAATTATCAGCGCCCGCCCGGAGCATTAAAGAACGATGCAGAGTTCATAGCAGCATGCATTGGCTGTGGTCTTTGCGGTGAAGTCTGCCCACCGCGCTGCATCCAGTTTCATGCGCGATCGGGTGGGAATGGCGTCAACACACCCTATGTCGACGCCTCGGCCAAAGCATGCATCCTGTGCGGCAAGTGCAGCGAAGTCTGCCCGACAGAAGCCCTTGTCCCGACTCCGATCGAGTCGGTTGATATGGGAGTGGCCGAAATCGATCGCACCGCCTGCTATCCCTGGGTCGATCGCGGAATCTGCGGCGCTTGTGTAAGCGTTTGTCCACTAGGAAAAAAGGCAATCGGGTTTAAGATGTGGAATCAGTATCGGCCAGAGATACGCGACGGTTGCGTTGGCTGTGGCCTCTGCGTGGAAGTGTGTCCTCATCCGAGTAAGCCCATATGGATCATTGATCGGCCACTAGAACAAGCAGCACAGACAATGAGTTAGAAAGTGCATAGTCGTCTTCTGAGCCTACTCATTTGCGTCGCCATCTGGACCGGGTGGCCACCGATCATTCCCGACGCCATGGCGCATCACGTCCTGGGACGCCCATCCTATAGCCTCAACGAAAACTCAAACACGCCACCCAGCATGCAGGTGGAGACGTTGATCGGCGAGTATTTCGTCAACTACATGGTGTTCCCCGCATTCCCGCGTGTCGATGAACCGGGACGCATTCACCTCTACGCAAAACGTCTCGACAACCAGGCACCGCTCGAGGAGAAGGTCACATTCACCGTACGCGACAACTCATGGGCCGCGTGGCTCGGGTTTAACGCGAACAATGAAACGCTTGGCACGCAGCGTCCAGACGACAACGTCTTCCGGCAGGGGTTCGTCTTTTCCAAAGACGGCGACTACATCATTACCGCCCGGTTTCATGCCGGCGGCGCGCCTTACATCATCGACTTTCCATTGCGAATTGGTGCACCACCACCCATTGGGCCACTCGGCATCACGGCCATTCTCATTTTGACAATCCTTGTGACCGTCAACCTCATCCAACGGCGTAGAGCGATGACGGGCATCATCCGTGCAAACCGGGATCAACAAGAGGAACCGCACACATGACCGAAGCCGAACTGGAAGCAGCTCTGGCTGCCAGTTTATGCACGGTTGATCCCACAGGGCGGTTGGTACACCCCGGACTACAACAATTTTGGGCCGTGACAGCAGTGGCGCTGATGGGGTTGGTCATGACCCGCACGGCTTTCGTTTGGGAGTCTGTTTTTAGCCCCACCCGCCATTTCAGTATTTCAGATTTGCCTGTGGTCGGAACACTAAACCGGTTCTTGCTTTCCCAAACCTGGGTACTGCTGTTGCTCAAACTGATTGTTGCTGGCCTCTTTCTCCTCATCATCTATGCAGGTCTTTTCGGAACGCCAATTCCAGAGCGCAATTTTGCGACCGTCCTGACCTGGAACCTCTGGTGGACCGGGTTGGTTATCGCCATTTTCTTTGTTGGCTCGGCGTGGTGCGCAGTCTGCCCTTGGGACACACTAGCCACAGCTCTAGTTCGCCAGCGGCTTTGGGGTCCTGTTCGCCAAGGGAGCAGCCTCAATCTTCGTGTTCCCAAGGCCCTGCGCTCAATCTGGCCAGCGGTTGTCCTGCTTGTTGGGCTAACGTGGTTGGAGCTTGGTGTTGGTGTAACGGTCAGTCCCTACGCGACGGCTGTCCTGGCTCTCGCCATGGTCGTGATGGCAACATTCTCGCTAGCAGTATTCGAGCGCAAAGCGTTTTGCCGTTACTTCTGTCCGGTCGGTCGCACCATCGGAGCTTACTCCCAGCTTGCGCCCGTCGAGCTGCGCCCTGCAGATCCCGCGACGTGCGCCAGTTGTACGACGCTCGAATGCTATTATGGGACCGAAACGGTAGAGCCATGTCCGACACACCTCGTCATGGGGCGGCTGAAGCAAAATACCTACTGTACCTCGTGTGGAAATTGCACACAGTCCTGTCCGTACAACAACGTGGCATGGCGGCTTCGGAGTCCCAGTTCGGAGGCCATCCAGGACGCGCGCCCGCATTGGGATGAAGCCGCTTTCATGCTCGCGCTTTTGGCCCTTGCCGGTCTGCATGGGCTGGTCATGACAGGCTTATGGGAGGACTGGCACCGCGCGTTTGGCCTCGCGATCGGCGAGCAGGGTCAGATGCTCGTTAGTTTTACGATCGGTTTTGCAATCAGCCTGACCGTCCCGGTTGCCTTGTTTGCCGCCGCGGTCTGGCTGGCTCGAACGCTGAGTTCCACGAGCCTGAGTTTTCAGAAGACCTTGTCGCATCTTTCCTTTTGCGCCCTTCCTCTCGCCTTCGCCTACCATATCGCCCACAACCTCAATCACCTCTTGTTGGAGAGCCGCGGGCTTAGCCAAATCCTCACCAATCCCCTGGGAGAAGGGAGCCTTCCCCTGAGCCAAGCCGAGAAACTCATGCGGGGCGCAAATCTAGTCTTGTCTCAAGACGCCTTGAATGCGCTGCAGGCCGCGATAATCGTGTTCGGCTTTGCGATCGCAGTGCGCGTCATTCTTGCGCGCTCTAAGGTCCTGGACGCAGCGCAACAGCAACCACAGCCCGCAACAGTGCTCCCTCTCCTGTTATTTGCCATCGTGATCACGGGTTGCCATTTATGGCTACTCATGCAGCCCATGGTGATGCGATACTGACAAAGGCAGCAGTCTTGGTGTCGCATCGTAACTCGTTCTCGAAGAACCGCTATGGAACGTAGAGACTTTTTCAGATGGGGATTTTCGAAGGTGGCCGATATGGCCGCCCAAGAGGCCGAAGCGCGGGCCAAAGAGAGTGCCAGCCGTTGGATCAGGCCGCCATTTGCGATTGCAGAGCTTGACTTCCTACTAAACTGTACACGCTGCGATGCCTGCATAGAATCTTGCCCACACGACGTGCTGTTTCCACTGCCGGCGAAATTTGGTCTCCAGGTCGCTGCAACACCTGCAATGGACTTGTTGAATAAGGGCTGTCACTTGTGTGCCGACTGGCCCTGTGTCAACGCGTGCGAACCAAAGGTACTGAAACTGCCGGATACGGACCAGGTAGACGACGGCAAAGACGCGGACGAAGCCGCAGTTGCAGTGCTTCCGCCGGTGCTGGCCGCTGCAGCCATCGACACCAGCGTGTGTCTGCCCTATCTGGGCCCTGAATGCGGCGCGTGTGCGCATAGCTGTCCCGTGTCGGGCGCGCTGATCTGGGACGGAGCAAAACCCCGGATCGATCCAGACCATTGCACCGGGTGTGCGCTCTGTCGTGAGGCCTGCATCGCAACCCCTAAGGCCGTTTTAATACAAACACTTGCCCGTGCTGGGCGCGACCACAGCAAGACGGTACAACACGCACCGCGCTCCAAGGAAAACCCGGCTACGTGAACAGATCTCGCGATCTTGTCGAGCGCAAACGACCGCGCGCGCGACAGCACAAGCCCCCGCACTTAGGGATGTCGGACCAAACTAACGAGTACGCGAAACGCGGGTGTCGCGAAGCGCTTCACCCAACCACGCGTCAACCGCATCGCGCCCGGCCGCAAGAATTTGACCTTCACGGCCACAAAAAGTCTGCCACGCTTCGGTTTGGTCGTCCGATACCGTAACAATAACGGGAATGCCAACTTCGACAGCACGGGCAACGGGTTCGAGCAAGCCCGAGCCTTCCGCTTCGCGTTTGCCAAATTTGTTGATGATCAAGAGATCAAGACCGCCTTCAAGGGAAGCTTCGATCAATCCGGCGACTCGGGCGAGCGCTGCCGTGTCGAGTTGACACCCCTGCGCATGCGGACCACGCATTTCGGACAGCGGGACGGTCTCCCCTGTCGTGAGTTCCTCAAGCACAACATCGCAGGGATGCCTATCCGATTGGCGTTCATTAGCCCGGATGGCCCCTCCCACACGATAGCCTTTCTTTCGAAGGTCTTGGGCCAAATCTCTGAGCAGCCTATCGACATCGCATGCGTCGGTCCGTGCGATGGCCGCAATCTGCATTGGAGACGAGGGCTCCGGCTTCCTATCTGTCATGGTCGCACCGGTTCTCTTGCTTCATTGGTTTCATCTTAAGCGCCATTTGCCTTGGACAACTAGCCCGAAGACATCAAATTCATCGTCCTAGAGCCCGGGGCATCACCGATTGACAACAATAGTCTCTCTCCAAGGCCAATGCCCAGCATCCCGTATCAACCGCACGCCAATTACCGCCGGAATCTGTACCCTAATGCTGGCACAGAGACCTTGATCAAAGACATCTGGCGTCGGCATCGAGCTCGCCGTCTCGATACGCTGGCCGCGATTTTCAGGGGCTTGCGCGCCGCCGCGGCCACTGATCTGATGGTGGGCAGGGTGTGGGCCTCACGAACCGTGCTCCTGAGAGCGCCCGCGCGTCGTTGCGGACACATTGGGGACGTCACTTGGAGCTGGGCGGAACGCAGGGAACGGGCGACATGCAGGACCAGAGCGGCGCTGAATTCGACCGGTCGCGAGACAGCAGCCAAGTTGCGCTCGCGCGCCGCATCTCGCTTCCGCTTCTCATTCTCTATGGGCTCGGCGTTACGGTCGGGGCCGGCATCTACGTTCTGATTGGTGCTGCCGCGGCCCGGGCCGGTGTTCACGCACCGCTCGCGTTCATTGCTGCTGCCCTTCTGGTGGGTTTTTCAGCGGCGAGCTATGCGGAGCTCACCACCCGATTTCCAGTGAGTGCCGGCGAAGCCAAGTATGTGCGTGAGGGACTTGGTCTCAATTCTCTGTCAATTGCGGTCGGGCTTATGATCTGTGTTGCCGGCAGTTTCTCGTCTGCCACGCTCGTGCGCGGTGGGGCGGGGTATTTGAACGAATTCTTCGCATTACCCTCGTGGGTACTAATGACCTCCTTAGTGATCACCCTCGGGCTTCTTGCCGCTTGGGGCATCGCGCAGACAGTTCTTGCGGCGGCTCTTTTCACCTGCCTTGAAGTCGGTGGGTTGCTCATTATCATCAGTGCCGGGCTGGTCGAGCCGGGACGCGTACTTGAAAGCGCACAGGCTGCCTTTTCCATTCCAGATGCTGCTGCCTTAGCCGGAATATCCGGGGCGACGCTACTCGCCTTCTTCGCCTTCATCGGCTTTGAAGACATGGTCAATGTCGTTGAGGAAGTTGAGAAGCCCCGGCGTGCGCTGCCGATCGCCATCGGTCTCACGCTCGTCCTCACCACGATCCTCTACGTCTTGGTCGCACTCGTTGCCTTGGCCTATGTTCCAATCTCCGAGCTCTCGGCGAGCACGGCCCCGTTGGCCCTCGTTTTCGAGAGAACACTTGGCGCAAGCGGTGATTTCGTTGCGGCCATCGCCGTCGCCGCCGTTGTCAACGGCGCTCTGATTCAGATGGTGATGATTACCCGCATTCTTTATGGCATGAGCCGCATGGGGCAGCTTCCTAAAGCGCTTGGTGAGGTCAATCCGCGGACGCGCACACCGCTTACCGCGACTTCCTTTGTTACCTTGGTGATCTTGATCCTGTGCCTCTCGCTTGGAGTAACAGAGCTGGCTGACGTGGTGTCCAGTGTGACGCTTGTTGTCTTCGCCCTCGTCAATCTTTCGCTATGGCGGCTGCACGCGCTTGGTCCGCAGCCCCCAGACACCTTCGCCGTACCCCGCTGGGTGCCACCCTTGGGCTTTGTGACGTCGATGATGTTTGTAATATTCGAATTTGGCCGCAGGTTCACCGAGTTCCTATAAGGGTGGAGGCATCGCGGCTTTCGTTGCTCGGGCAGTGCATTGGCTCAGAGCCTTTGACCCCCAATCTTTTCACGCCGATGTGAAGGCAAATGGTCCGGAGCGATCATAGATTAGTCGTAACCGGTGCATATATCGATCCGGTTCCATGACGAAGGCGACACAGGTTAGGATCTTGCAATGACGTCTCGTGCCCGGATAGGACATGCGTTTCTGACAGCGACACGCCGCAGTGCCCTAAAATGTCTTGCGGCCCTTTCGTTCACCGCCGTTGCACCCAAACTTGTGATGGCGGCACGCACGCCTTCGGCAGCCGAGGGCCCGTTCTATCCGACGGAAGCCATGCGGTTTGCCGACGCAGATAACGATCTCGTCAAGATCGATGGCGCGGTACGCAGCGCCGGCGGTGAGGTGGTCATTTTGAAGGGCCGGGTTTTGGATCGTGCGGGGGAAACCCGTTTCGGGGGCTCGCGTTGAAATCTGGCAGTGCGATGCCAACGGGCGCTACTTGCACACGGGCGATCGCGGCCGCGTGCACCGAGATGAGGCTTTCCAGGGCTTTGGTCATGTGCTGACCGGTCCAGATGGAGCTTATGCCTTCCGCACCATCAAGCCCGTGCCTTATCCCGGTCGCACTCCGCATATCCACGTCAAAGTTTTTCATGCCGGGCAGGAGCTCACGACCCAGTTCTACATCAATGATCATGCGTTGAATGCGGGAGATTTTCTCTATCGGCGCATGAGCGAGGACGAGCAACGTGCGGTCGGAATGACCTTTGTCGAGGGTCCGGACGGCGCCGAAGCGACGGTCGACATCCATTTGTGACGGCTGCGAGTCTAGAACCTCTACGTGTTTGCCGGCGGGCCGGCAACTGGTCTGGACATTACCTGCCGGGCAGGGCGCATGTCATTGAGCGCGGTCGACCCAGCTGACCTCGGTGATGAATTTCTGACGGAAGGCACGCCCGAAATCTTCGAAGCCATGCGCAACAATCATAAATGCACCAGGTCCGCCAATGATGTGTGCACGATACCAGGCATCCAACGTCGTGGAATTTGTCGCCGGCCCGCGCGGTAATTCGCGCAATCCATAGCCGGGAGCCCGGTAAGCACCGGAGCCGACGACCTCGTTCTCACCTTCCACGATGATGGGAAGGCCATTGATCACAATGCGCGCGCCCGCAAGCTGATCACGCACAGCGACACTTGCGGTGGCGTCCTCACAATTGTCGATGCCGTCACTTGATACGTCGATTACCGCATATGCCGCAATCATGGGGAGCTCGGAAAGAACCTGATCTCGCACGAAGCGCAACATACGACCAACGCACGTATACTCACCAGCCTTCTGGGGAAGCGCGCGGATCAGTGAGGCGATGCGGCGCGCGTCCTCTGCGGTCTCGATCAGCTGCCATGGCAGCGCGATCTCGGCCTGATCGGCCCATTGCACAAGCGAGATCAGAATACGGCCCTTAGCGCCACTCGTAATGGCGCCGACAACGCTGTCGTCCTCGAGGGCTTGGGCAATGCCTTCCATTTGCAGGGCATAGCGCGTGGCGTCGACCGAATCCGAAACGTCGACCGCCAGGACCAGAGCTGTATCGGCTTCCAGGGTCGCCTGGGCACTCACTTGCGTAGCGGATAAGGCCAGCATCCACCCGAGGAGTGTCACGCCGAACATATGCATGTAGGATCGCGAGCGCCTGGCTCCTAAAAAACCGCGAGTTGTGACTGGCATCCGGGCTCCGAGGACAACGCCAAGAGTGAATTTCTAGGAGAAAGTCTAACGCATCATCGGGGAAAGGAAAAAAAAGGGGCGAACCCTGTGAGGGCCCGCCCTTGGAGGAGTTACGCGTTTGGCAAGATCAATCGTTAGTTCTGGGCCATCTTCTTTGGAAGCTTGAAGGTCCAGACCATGCCGCCCTGATTGAGGTTGGCGACCGTCTTGGCAACTTCGCCGCCCCAAAGCGGAACAGCACCGCCCCAGCCGGAAACAACCGAGATCATTTGCTCGCCGTCCTGCTCCCAGGTGATGGGCGCACCGACGATGCCAGAGCCCGTATTGAAGCTCCACAGATCGTCGCCGGTCTTAGCGTCGATGATCTTGAGATCGCCTTCAGGCGTTCCGTAAACGACCAATCCGCCACCGGTTGTCAGCACGCCGCCCCACAAAGGAGCCTTGTTGTTCTTCTGCCAAACGATTTTGCCAGCGGCCGGGTCGATGGCCTTAAGCGAACCGATGTGGTCGAACAGCGGCTTGATGGTGAAGCCAGCACCCAGGTAGGCCGCGCCCTTCTTGTAGGTCACGGGCTCGTTGTGAAGATCCATGCCCCACTCGTTGCTCGGAACATAAAACAGCTTCGTGTCCGGGCTGTAAGCCATCGGCTGATGGTTCTTACCGCCGAGGAAGCTCGGTACGGCGAAGATAGCTTTGCCCTTCTTGCCGTCCTTTGCATCCTTCGGGTTGCCGGGATAGTTCTCCTTTACATACTTGGGCCGGCCGTTCTTATCGAGCCCGGTCGCCCAAGAGATCTTCTCGACAAACGGGAAGCCGCGGATGAATTTTCCGCTTTCACGGTTCAGCACATAGAAGAATCCGTTGCGGTCGGCTGTTGCGGCGGCCTTGGTGCCGTCGAGATCGAAGGACACAACCTCGTTCACTCCGTCATAGTCCCAGCCGTCGTGAGGCGTCGTCTGGAAGCCCCATTTGATGTTGCCGGTCTCGGGATCGATGGCGATGCGGGCGCAGCTCCACTTGTTGTCACCCGGGCGCATATGGCTGTTCCAGGGTGCCGGATTGCCGGTTCCCATGAAGATGAGGCCGGTCTCAGCATCATACGTGCCGCCGAGCCAGGTGGCAGCGCCGCCTGTCTTCCACAGATCGCCGGGCCAGCTCTCGTTCTTCTTGCCGGTCATGGTGCTGTCCTTGCCGTTCAGCGTGCCCATGTGGCCTTCAACGGTGGGGCGCGTCCACACCAGTTCGCCGTTGTCGACCTTGCGTGCTTCAACGCGGCCGACAATGCCGAATTCACCACCGGAGACGCCGGTGACAAGAAGCGGACCATGCGCTTTTGACGGCACGATGAGCGGTGCGGCGGTGTAGGAGTAACCAGCCTTGAAGTCGTCGATCTTCTTGTTCCAGACGACTTTGCCTGTCTTCGCATTGAGCGCGACGAGCTTGGCGTCGAGCGTGCCGAAAATGAACTTGTCGTTGATCAATGCGCCGCCGCGATTAACGACGTCGCAGCAGGGCAGGATACCTTCAGGAAGGCGATGATCGTACTGCCAAAGCTCGCGGCCCGTCTTGGTGTCAATGGCCCAGGCGCGGCTGTACGAACCGGTGATGTACATGACGCCATCTTTGACCAGCGGCTGCGTTTCCTGGCCGCGCATTTTTTCGCCGCCAAGCGACATGGCCCAGGCCGGGACAAGGCCGGCGACGTTGTCTTTGTTGATGGACTTGAGCGGGCTGTAACGCTGTGCCTGACCACCGAGACCTGCCGTCACAACATCGTTGGTTGTCTTAGCGTCGTTGACAACATCATCAATCGAAACGTCAGCGAGTGCTGGCGCAGCAAAGCTGACGGAGACCGCGAGCGCGCTCGCAGTCGCTAACAATTTCCAGGATTTCATACGGGATCCCCATTCGGTTACGTTTCCTCACCTGCTTCAAGAACCTGCCCGGTTGACCGGCACTTTTGAAGAAAGGCTTGTGCGACCCTAGACCACGGCGCGAACGTGAATTATTGCCAATTCGTATATTGTACAAACGTCCATTAGACGAAAGTTGATGCTAGCTGGGTGTGCATTGGGAACCGTGTTGCACGTGTGGCAACACCTCACACGCCGCTCGAAACTGGCGTTTGTTCTCTTATCCAAATCACGTTGTTTCAGCGTGCACGCGTGAGACGAATACGCGATCTTGGCGGCCGATACGAGAAGCGCGTACGGCCGGACGTTTGCTCTACTCCTCAACGTCAACCCTTGGCCAGCGGCTGGCCTCAAGTTTGGGATAGAGATGCATAACGGAACGCTCGAATTCGTAGCGGGAAAGCGCGATCGTCTCCGTCCATGACGGGAGCGGCAGCGCAATCGCCTCATTCACATCGAGCCCTTTTTCGAAAGCGTTCGCTATAATTTCCTCGATGGCCTTGAGCCAATTCCGGGTCTGCTCAATGCCGCGGACATCCGCCGCCGCCGGTCCGTGTCCAGGGACGAGCTTCGAAAAGGGAATTCCGCCAAGATTTGCCAGACTAATGCGCCAACGCTCGATGTCGGCGTGCGGCGTGGTTGGCGCCCGATCAAGAAAGACCAGATCGCCCGCAATCAAGAGTCCGGATAGTTCGTCAAAGAGAACAAGATCAGACGGCGAGTGCCCGCTCATCGGCAGGAATCGAATACGCCTGTCACCGAAATCTTCGGTCGAATAGTCCAATATTCGTCCCGGTGGTACGAGCTCGGTCCCACGCATCCAGTCGCCCGCAGTCCGGTACATGGCATCGGCAAATGCATTGCCTAGCTCTATCACGCCGTCGGCAACACCGCGCGTCGATGCGATCAACTCGGACCCAAACACCTGATTTCCGAAGATGTGATCGGGATGAAAGTGGGTGAGATAGACCCGGGCGACCGGCTTGCCTGTCAGTTCGCGTGCGACGCTTGCCAGCGCTTCACCGTACCGCCGCGAGGGGCCGGTATCGACAATGACGGCACCTTCCTTGGTGTCGAGTATCGTGATATTGGCAATTGCGCCGCCATTTGCGCTTGTTATGGCTTCGTTGACGCCGGGAATCATCCAGATTCCATCAGTGAGCTTCTGAGGCAGCAAGGTATACGAAAGCGGCGCAGCCGCGGCGCGCAGAGCGTTTACCCATGGTGCAAGAGCCGCCATAGAGAGGGTGGCAACGACCCGCCGCCGGCTAAGCATCATCCTGATCCAAGACTGGTGCCGCGCCGTTCGGGTAGGCGACGAGGAAAAACGCCATCCGATCGTGTGGTATCCCGCTTGAAATGACTCTGACGCCATGGTGCCGGAATTCTGGAGCGATACATGGCGCCGTTGTTGTCGCGCCCCTCGATCTCAAGTGCGGATTCATTCACCGGCAATCGCAGCAGAAGCGTCAGCGTCGGATCCTCGCCGACTGGTTCGAACATGTCGAGCGTCGCCAGTGGCACGCCCGACTTGCTGCGCATCTTGACGGTCTCGATGTAATACGCCGGCGTATTGTCGATTGCCAGACCGGTATCCATGGGATGGCGGACGCGGAAACGCGCTCTCACAATGTCGCCTTCCACCTGCCATACCCGGCCCTGTGCCTGGCCCAGCGTATCAGACCAGCTAATATCCTTCCGGCCCTTCGCTGGCGCCGAGCAGCCTCCACCCGCGGCGTCAAGGAAAACGCCACCGACGTGCCAAACGCCGTCGGCCGTCCGCGCTGCGGCGCGGATCGGTGTTCCCTGCTCGACCTTCATGCGGAACGAAACGTAAGGTTCGGCTTCTTGGGGCCTGAGGGTCAAGACGTGCTGGATGGGATTGAGATCGGCAAAGACAACGAGCTTCGTCACCCCGGCCAAGGCGCGCGCGTCGGCCGTGACCGGGACTTGCGCCTGATCCTCAACATTCGAGGGAACGATGATCTTAACGCGTGGATCGAACGCAATCTGACCGTCCGACAGAAAGGCCGTCGCCATTTCACGCCACATCGGTGAATTGAGCGGATCGGCGGGAAGCTCACTCGCCCAAGCCGGTGCGTGAGGCGCGACCGCGACTGCCAGTGCAATCACAATTCGTCGGAGAAATTGCGCAATCCTCATGATCTCGATCCTCTAGGGTGCCGGTGGCGGAAAATACGTTACACCGTAAGATTCGAATATTCTTGCCATTTGGCCCGACCTCATCAAATTCTCGATGACCGCCTCTATGGCGTATCCGAGATCGCGGCTGTCCTCTCTCCAAGCCATTCCCGCAACCCAGTTGGTACGAACGATCCCGGTCATATCGGGTTCCACGAATACGGGCTCGACGCCCAAGCCGGTGAGAAGAGCTTCAATATTCGAGCGAACGCCCATCAGCGCGGCCGTCTCCTTTTTGGCAAATTCCTTGGCGCCATCCAGGGGATTAATATGATGGGCAACATTGTTGATGAGGGCACCATCCTCAAAGGTCATGAGGAAATAGTCAGCAACCGTGCCGAGCTTGACGCCGATTTTGTGCTTGCCCGTGAAGAAGTCAAACTCGGGCGCTTTGCCGGTAATCTCCGGATGAATGGCGACGACGACGCGCTCTTGAAAGTAACCGTTGCCGAGCACCGCCTCTTGATTCCGAAGCGCCAGTTCGCGGTCCAGGGGAACGTGCATCTGGATGTCACCGACACCGCCGCCGGTTCGTGGCCCCTGCCACACGTTGACGCGAATGTCGTCGTCTTGCTCTTCGCCGGGCATCCTCAAGATGATTTCCGGGCGAACGCCAAGTCCGCGAGCGATAGCCCGGCCGATCTCGACATCAATCCCCTTGTATTCGCCGCCATCGTCCCAAGAGAATGGGGCGTTATCCAAATAGGCGACGACTCGTAAGGTCTTGCTTTCGACAACCTCATCGAGAGGCCGCGCGAGCGACAAAGAAGGCGCGACGGCAAGCGCTGCGCAGAGCACGATCCAAGCGATCGAGAGCCAATTCAATAAGCGCCCATGGCCGCGCATGTCACCTATTCGCCAACATGGACCGATTCAATGTACGAGCGGATCGCCCACATCGCCTCTTGATTGAACAGGCCTTCGAAGGCTGGCATCAGTGTCGTCCCATCCGGTTTCTTGGCACCGTTGCGAACACGGTACATAAACCACTCATCGCCTGCGTCACCCTTGTCGAGCTTGCGCAGATCCGGTGACAGGCCGCCAGAGATGGCCTGTAGGCCGTGGCAGCGGGCGCAGTTTTGATTGTAGGCGGAGGCCCCAATCTCGATGGCTCTTGCGTTGTCCCGATACGGGTTGGTCTCTCTCCATTCCTTACCGAGTGGCTCCAGACCTTCCGTATCAACCGGCTGTGGAGTCACATCGCCATGAGCGTGAACCTCTACATGCCATGCAGCCGCAAGGGCCACGACGCCGAGTGTGGCCGCAAGTGCGTGTCGAATTCTCATTTTAGTAACCGCTCCGCGTTTCCATCCCATGGCCTTCTTACATCGAGGCTTTTTGCATCCTAATGGCCTCCCTCTCGGTCACGGAATTAGCATTTAGTTCAATGCGGATAGAGCTCCGGCGTGTTTGGGGACGGTGAGTCGAGAGAGGCATTGCGACCAAAGTCTAAGGGACGAAAGTCGAAAGGACCAAAGTCCAATTTTGACGTCGGCGCTCCTAAGCAATGGTCTGCAAAGACAGGGACAGTTCCGAACCTTCGCACTCTGCCGAGCCTTGGTGCGGCGAAGCGTTTGAAGACACTCAGTCTTAGGATCCATACATGTTGCAACGGCCCCACTCTTGGCTAATCGCGCTGCTCCTGTTGCTTCTAGCGCCGACGGCCTTTTCACACGAGATCTACGTTACAAACGAAAAGGACAACACAGTTTCGGTGATCGATACCGGCCTGATGGATGTCGTGCGCACAATCCGCGTTGGCCAACGGCCGCGAGGTATCACGTTTTCAAAGGATTTCCGTCGCCTATACATTTGCGCAAGTGATGACAACGCTGTCCAAGTCTACGACGTAGCAACAGAGAAGCTCCTCTACGATCTGCCGTCTGGCACTGACCCTGAGCAGTTCGCACTCGCCCCTGACGGGCGGCATCTTTATATCGCCAATGAAGACGATGCAGTCACAACGATCGTCGATGTCAAGACGCGGCAGGTCGTCGGTCAGGTGGATGTTGGCATTGAGCCGGAAGGCATGGCCGTTTCGCCCGACAACCGGATTGCCGTGACGACGTCCGAGACGACGAACATGGCGCATCTTATCGATACGTCGACCCATGAAGTTATCGGCAATATTCTGGTGGATCAGCGCCCACGCCATGCAGAATTCACGGCCAATGGCGAGAAGCTTTGGGTCTCGTCTGAGATCGGGGGCACCATTTCCATTATCGATGTTGAGTCACAAATCGTTGTGAAGCGCATCACATTTCCCATCAGCGGCGTGAGGCGGGATAAGATTCAGCCCGTCGGTTTCGAATTTACGCGCGATGGCAAGACCGCATTCGTGGCTCTCGGTCCGGCGAACCGTGTTGCCGTCGTCGATACGGAAAACCTGAAGGTGAAGAAGTATATCCTCGTTGGCCAACGTGTATGGCACGTGGCCCTCACGCCCGGCGACGAGCTATTGTTTACGACGAATGGAGTCTCGAACGACGTCACCGTGATCGACGTCAGAACGCTCCGGGCCAAGAAGTCCATCAAAGTCGGCCGCTATCCCTGGGGCGCTGCAATGCGCCCTTCCGAAGTGGGTGGCACAGGCAAGTCCGCCCCTGTTGTCCAAACCCTATCGGACGGCACCTCCAAGGAATGAAACCGAGGTGACAAGGTCATCGCAACAGCGCGCGCGCCTTTCGTTGTTCTTCGGGTTGATCTCATGCACAGTCGTTGCTGCCGGTGGTGGCGGCGAGAGCCATTTCGATCCAGAGACGGGATATCGAATAGCGCGGTACAGGGCGCCCGTGCACCAGGACGTTCCAGGTGCAAGAAGGATTTGGATTGACGAGCTCGATACGGTCTTAGCCGAACGGCAACCAATCCTTATCGACGTGATGGCCGCTGAGGGTGCCGGCCCCGACCCCGAGACGGGCGCATGGCGCCTTTCGAAATCGCGTCAGAATATTCCTGGCTCCGTATGGCTGCCGGACGTCGGCAAGGGAAAAGTCTCGGCAAGTATCGCTGCCTACTTCCGGAGTAATCTCGAGCGCCTTACAGCAGGCGATAAAGGGCGCGCTATTGTCATTTACTGCATGGCCGATTGCTGGATGGGATGGAATGCCACGAGGCGGGCTGTGAGCTGGGGGTACACACAGGTCTACTGGTATGCCGACGGAACAGATGGCTGGCGCGACGACGACCGTCCGCTCGCGGCGACGACACCCCTACCAGTCGAACCAGAACACAGCAGAGTGTCCGAGGAATAACAATGAAAAACTCTGTGAAGGCGTGGCGCATCCAGCTTGGCACTTTTCTATTGATTTGTTTGGTTGGGCTCGGAGCAGAAACTGCCGAAGCGGCCGGCGCGCTTCCGGTGGGCGAGAAATCCATTGTGCTCATCTCTGCGGACGGCACGGAGTTTCCCATTGGACGCGTCGCATTCTCGGAGGACGGCGACGGGAGAAGAATCACAGTCAGGCTGAACGCACCGGAATTCCAGGAGGAGTTCCTTTCGATGCGCCCCTTCCGGTGCCTGCGCGATAGCAAGGAAATGTGGTGCCATCTCGCCTATCCCTACGAGACCCGCTCGCGCGTGACAGAAGGCGACCTTGTCGATCTCGAATACGCACTGTTGTTTCTCTACAAATCGCCCAATACCTACGGCATCGACGCCTGGAACGGGCTCTATTTCAAGCTGGAGCCTGACGGTTCGGGAGGTCTCAAAGGCAACTTGCATGAGGTCGACTTAAATGTTCTCGCAGTTCCGCCAGTCGACGGAGATTTGAGACCGATCCCGCACGCGTCCCACACGCCCGTGGCGGCCGACGCCCACAGATTTGCGCGCGTGGTAATTCGTTAGAGATCATATCCATCGTCAGACCCAGTCCGATCGCGACCGGTCTTCCGCCACGCCAAACCGTCGCCGGCCTTCATCCGTGTACACTCGCGCTCAGTCGGAACGGGCGTCGTCTTTACGCCCATCAGCACGCGCCGGAGAAGCAATCGAATTGAGGTAACCGGCCAACGCACCCTTCGACTCCCGCTCCAAACTCTCAGCCAGTTCGCGATAGGCTTCTTTTGCGTTCGGTGGCAGCGTATGCGCGATGCCGTGGTGACAGTCTATGCATGTCTTCCCCTTCGATAGCGCCTCTTGATGCGTCCGAGACGCACGCGTCTCCTGGGCGAAATAGTCCATGTATTCGAACTTGTGACAGTTGCGGCATTCACGGCTATCGGTGGTTTTCATGCGCCGCCACTCATTCTTCGCCAACTCGATGCGCTTGGCGTTGAATTTCGCAGGCGTTGAAACGCTACCGAGCAAATGATGGAAAAGCTCCTTCGAGGCATGGATCTTACGCACAACCTTATGGTTCCATTCCTTTGGCACGTGACAATCCGGACACGAGGCGCGCACACCAGACCCATTCGCGTAGTGAACGGTACGGCGATACTCCTCGTAGACATTGGTCTTCATCTCATGGCAGGAAATACAGAATTTTTCGGTGTTCGTTAGCTCCATCGCCCAATTGAATCCGCCCCAAAACACGACACCCGCGACGAAGCCGCCGGCTGCTAGTGTGCCAACCGCGATACTGGCCGAAGGCTTTTTCAACCAAGCCCACGCATGCCTCACACGAGCGCCAATGCCGCGCTTACTCTTGCCGTTTGTTTCCATGTTCTGATCCGTCGTCATCGATCGGCCCTCGACATTAGTGTTGGCCGCAGGCGGAATAGCCCGATCCTGCGCCTATTTTACCTCTGTGGCGTTCTGGAACTCGTTCTCGACAAGCGGTTTGGCGTCGGCTTGCGGCACATGACATTGCTGGCAGAAGTATCGCGTCCCCGCGATCTTATCGAGGCGGGCACCCTGACGATCAACGTAATGCGTTTCCGATACCTTTGGCGCCTTCTCCTCAACATGGCCAGGCCAGTCATGACAGTTCATGCAGGCGTTATTTGTTGTCGTAATTTGGTAGTTATCGATCTTGTGAGGAATGAGCGGAGGCTGCTGCCGGTACGCCCGTCCGAAACCGCCGGCCGGTACTGACTGTTTTTCAGTTTCGGGAGCGGCATTCAATCTGTCGAGTGTTCGCTCCCCTCCGAGTGACTTGAAGGTATTCGCACCTTCCTGCGCCACACCGACAGTTGCAAGAATCGCCCCAACGGCCAGCGCTACTGCGATACCGGGTGGCACGTTCCTCAATCTGTGTAGCATTCTCTCCTCCATCCGATGGCTATTCCTTGGCCTTTAGGCAGCGCGAACACTGCTTCTGTCGGTATCCTCGGTCAGGCTTTCCTGTAGCGGTTCTACGTAGTGATCGAAGCGATGGGTGAAGCGGAAGATCCTCTCCGGGCAGACGTCGATACACCGTCCACAGGCTGTACAATCCGGTGACAAGATTAGCGGGCTGACCTGGCCTCCCGCTCCCTTCAGCGCCGGTGAAATAACATGCAGCTCCGGACAGACGGCATAGCAATCCATGCAGTCATCACAGCGCGCGCGTCCCTGAGCCGAGACGCGAATAAGCGCGGTACGATTGAGCAATCCATAGAATGCTCCGACGGGGCACAGCTGCCCGCACCAACCCTCTCTTGAGACGAAGACCCCGTAGAGGAAGATCAAGATCACACTCGAAGCACCCAATGTGAGACCGTATTGCAGGCTCCGATGCAACGTCGTAATCGGGTTTATGAGCTCGAAGGCGATGGTCCCCGTGAGCACAGCTGCAGCCAACACCGCTCCAAGCACATAGAGCCGAGTCTGGGGCTTCAACGCGACACCCCTTTCGATTCCGAGCTTGCGGCGCGTCCAACTCGCGAGGTCCGAAACGGGATTGATCGGACAAACCCAGGAACAATAGAGGCGGCCGCCGAGAACCAAATAGGTGGCAAGTACGATCGTCGCCCCCGTTATGGCCGTGGCCTCCGGCCAATGGCCAGCCAGCAGGCTTTGCAGAGCAATCAATGGATCAGTCAGCGGTAGCAGGTCAAACGTCAGGCTAGACGAAAGCGTGCCCTTGGCGATCCAGAGGCCCCACCAGGGTCCCGAGAGAAAAAGCAGGAGGAAGAAAAGCTGCGACAACCGCCGCGCAATCAGCCACTTGTTGGCGATGAACACGCCGTGCTTTGCGCGAGCTTCAATGCCGGGGTTGCGCTCCAAGCTCATTGTCCTGCTCCCGGCCCTGCAGTCGGCGTGTCCGGCATCCGATCGGGCAGATCAATAAGTCCGGGAACAAGCTCCTCCTCACGTTTGGCTTTCTCCTCCCAGCCCAACTGGTAATGATCGCCCATTCGTCCCTTCGCAAGGTGCAAGGGAAGAACCTTGATGGCAGCCTCTTCCAGCACACAGGCTTTCTCGCATTTGCCACAGCCCGTGCAGGCCTCCGAGTGAACATAGGGCTCGAAAATGGCGTGCTTCTGCGTGCGCGGATTATGGGTCCGCTGCAGCGTAATTGCCTCGTCGATGGCCGGACACACGCGGTAGCAGACGTCACACCTGAGACCGAGCATGTTGAGGCACGTCTCACGCCCGACGAGAGAGGCTACACCCATTTTGGCCGCATCGATATCCGTGAGGCTCTTATCGAGGGCCCCGGTCGGACAGGCCTTCACGCACGGTATGTGGTCGCACATCTCGCAAGGGACCTCGCGCGCAATGAAATACGGCGTACCATTTGCCGGTCCATCGCCAAGCTCGGCAAGCCTCAAAGTGTCGTACGGACAGTCCCGCACACAGAGGCCACAACGCACACAAGCCGATTGGAAGTCATCCTCCGGCAGTGCCCCAGGTGGACGCAATGTACGTGCAGGAAGTGCATTCGACTGTTGCGTAAAACCCGCGAGTATTCCCCCAACCACAGCCGCGCCACAAACATGCTTCGCCATATCCAAGAGGGCCCGACGGCGCCTTGGATCGTGCTCCTTCCTGTTTCCGTTCTCCAACATTTGCATGTGTTGCTTAAAGCCGTCTTCTGACGGCTGAAGGCCGCCACCACTCTGTTCGCATATTCGACCGCGGAGAACCGGACCTGCGATATGATCTCAAGCTGCAACGACCTTACAGGCGCACTTCTTGTAGTCGGTCTCCTTCGAGATCGGACAGGTTGCATCGAGAGTGAGCTTGTTCACGAGCTGACTCTCGTCGAAGAACGGGATGAACACCAAGCCTCGCGGCATCCTGTTACGGCCACGGGTCTCGACCCGAGTGAGAACCTCACCCCGGCGCGTTGCAAGTTTCACAACCTGGCCGCGGTGGAACCCACGCTGCTGAGCGTCATCCGGATGCATGTAGATAACGGCGTGCGGTACCGACCGGTGCAGTTCAGGCACGCGCCGGGTCATCGTCCCCGAGTGCCAGTGTTCGAGCACGCGGCCCGTACATAGCCACAGATCGAACTCCTTATCTGGGCTTTCCGCAGCGGGCTGGTAGGGACAGAAGATGATCCTGGCCTTCCTGTCCGGCCGGCCATAGAAGGCGATGCCCTCACCCTCCTTGACGTAGGGATCATAGCCTTCACGGAATCTCCAGAGCGTCTCCTTGCCCCCAACAACAGGCCAGCGAAGTCCACGTGCTTTATGATAGAGTCCGAAGTCCGCCAAATCGTGAGCCTTGCCACGCCCGAAGCTCGCGTACTCCTCGAACAGCCCCTTTTGCACATAAAAGCCGAAGGCCTTGCTTTCGTCGTTGTCATAGCCCTCTTGCGCTTCCGTAAGGGGGAACCTGTTGACGGCTCCATTTGCGTACAGCACGTCGAAGAGCGTCTTCCCCTTTAGCTCGGGCTTCTTGGCGATCAACTGCTCTGGCCATACGTCCTCAACGGTGAAGCGCTTGGCGAACTCCATCGTCTGCCAGAGGTCGGAACGAGCCTCGCCCGGCGCCTGAACCTGCTGACGCCAGAATTGCGTACGCCTCTCGGCGTTCCCGTAGGCACCCTCCTTCTCCATCCACATTGCGGTGGGAAGGATGAGATCTGCAGCAAGCGCCGTTACCGTCGGATAGGGATCAGACACGACAACAAAGGTCTTCAGGTTCCGGTAGCCCGGATACCCTTCCTCGTTCATGTTGGCAGCCGTCTGCATATTGTTGGTGCATTGCACCCAATAGGCCAGCAGCTTGCCGTCCTTGAGCATCCGGTTCTGCAGAACGGCATGGTAGCCGGGCTTCCCGGGAATTGTGCCCGCAGGTAGTTGCCAGATCTCTTCCGCCTTCTGCCGGTGCTTTTCGTTCTTCACCACCATGTCGGCGGGCAGACGATGCGCAAAGGTGCCGACCTCGCGTGCCGTTCCGCAGGCTGAAGGCTGCCCCGTGAGCGAAAATGGTCCGTTCCCCGGTTCGGAAATCTTTCCGGTCAGGAGGTGGACGTTATAGATAAGATTGTTGGCCCACGTGCCGCGCGTGTGTTGGTTGAAGCCCATCGTCCAATAGGAGACAACCTTCTTGTTGGGATCGGCATAGAGTTCCGCAAGCCGCTGTAGCTTCGCCGGTTCGACCCCGGAAAGCTCGGAGGCATGCTCCAGCGTATATGGTTCAACCGCCTTCGTGAATTCCTCGAACGAGATCGGATCCGCCTTGCCTGCCTTTCCAGCGTTGGTCGCCCCCTTCTGAAGGGCATGCTCCGGCCGCAAGCCATATCCAATATCAAGGACGGTCTTGTTGAATGTCGTGTGTTTGTCGACAAACTCCTTATTGATCTTGCCGCTTTGAATGATGTGGTTGCAGATGTAGTTGAGGATCGCGAGGTCCGTCTGCGGCGTGAAAATCATTGCATTATCCGCCAACTCGAACGAGCGGTGGTGGAACGTCGACAGCACGTGCACCTCGCAGCCCTCATGCGTCAGTCGCCGATCCGCGAGACGCGACCAGAGAACCGGATGCATCTCCGCCATATTCGATCCCCACAGCACGAACGCATCGGCCTTCTCGAGATCGTCATAGCAGCCCATCGGCTCGTCGATGCCGAACGCCCGGATGAAACCGGCCACGGCCGACGCCATGCAGTGCCGCGCGTTGGGATCGATGTTGTTGGAACGGAAGCCGGCCTTATAGAGTTTTGCGGCCGCGTAGCCCTCCCATACCGTCCATTGGCCTGAACCGAACATGCCGACCGACGTCGGGCCGGCTTCCTTAAGTGCGGCCTTCCATTTCTCGGCCATGATGTCGAAGGCTTCGTCCCATGTGATCGGCGTGAAATCTCCGTTCTTATCAAACTTGCCGTCCTTCATGCGCAGGAGGGGCTTGGTCAGACGGTCTTTGCCGTACATGATCTTGGACAGGAAGTAGCCCTTGATACAGTTGAGACCGCGGTTTACGGGAGCATCCGGATCGCCCTGCGAAGCCACGACCCTCCCCTTCTTCGTGCCGATGAGCACGCCACACCCCGTTCCGCAGAACCGGCAAACGCCCTTGTCCCAACGTATGCCGTCGCTCTTTCCTCGCCTTGCGGCCCCGGCAAGAGCCTTCTCTATCGGCGAACCGGCCGCGGCCACAGTGGCGGCTACGGCACTTGCCTTGATGACATCGCGGCGATCCAACTTGATCGGAGTATCGGTCATTGAGCGGCCTCCTTGGTTTCCGGTCCTGGCCCCAGGGCCTCTTCGAAGTGGTGATAGACGAGAGCGGCGGCGATAACGCCGTCGAGCCGGTGAATCTCACTGAGTGTGTCGATGGCGAGAGTCGTGTCCGTATCCTCGACAGTCACAACGATGCGGCCGCCATCGGCCGTTCCGTGGAGCTCTACCCCGTCGAGTGCGGAGAGCGCACACTCCAGGTCATGCAGCTTCACGGGGTTTGCGTGCACCAGAACACCGCAGATGTTCATCACGAAACCTCCTCAGAGATTGCTGATTTCATTGAGATAGCGCCGACAGGACATGGCCCGACACAGGCGCCGCAACCCGAGCAAAGGTTGCCGTCGATTGCCACGTTCGAACCCCCTCCAAGCCTCGGCCGGAATCGGATTGCATCGGCCGCGCATGCGCTCTCGCACATCCGGCAAGTGACGCCTTTGGGCTCCACGCAGGCATCGGAAACCTCGGCCCGGAGTGACCAAGGCGGGCTCTTGCGGTCGGCAACAAAACAGCCAGCCTCGCAAGCCACCGCGCAGGCCTCACAGAAACTGCAGGAGCCGCCGGAAAAATCGACGATCGGCAGTCCGCCACGCCCGCGAACAAGCACGTTCTCCGTACACGCAGTGACGCAGGCGCCGCAGGACGTGCAGCGGTCCGCGAATGGCGTTTCATCGACGCTCCATGGCGGACGTTGCTGCGCAGGCCCCCCACGAAGCCGGTCGAACAAGGCCTTTCGCGTCAGATGGATTGACATGAGTGCACCCGGCGACTTTCCAACCAGAATAGCGGCCTGCCCGGGTATCGGGTTGACTTTTGGCAAGGCCGCGCCGGGAGAGGGCCAAATGGCGCACCGTCTACGTTATGGTACCTCTCCCAATTTTTGGGCTGGTACTCTTGCGCCAGAAGAAGACCGCTGAGATTTGGCTGGGGGACTAGGATTCGAACCTAGACAGGCAGAGTCAGAGTCTGCAGTCCTACCATTAGACGATCCCCCAAAACCGGGATCGGGCCGGGGTCATGGCCGCCGGTCCGGAGGCGGGTTCATAACAGCTCGGGGAATGGGCTGCAAGCCGCCGGCCGGCCGGCGCGAGGGCGGTAGGAACCGGCCGGCAGCCACGGCAGTAAACGTCGGGGAAGTGGCCAAGGGCCGTCAAAATCGCGTGGCCGAGATCAGTCCCTGTCCGCCGGCAAGAGCTCCGGGCGATACTCGAAGTGCATCGTGTCGTAATGGTACCAACGCCCGCCCCATATGAATCCATGCCTCTCGAAAATGGCGACAATCTCGGGCGGAATTTCGTTGCGGTAAGCATACGATCCGTCGGCTTTCGGTCGTGCGTTGCGCCAGTAGTCGGCGCGCTTCAAGGCAATGTCGACGGCGATGCCGTAGCTGTGCGCCGAAGGGCGCTGTGTGCCGGCGATCCGTCTGCAATTGTATGTTCCCGCAGAAGGGCTGAGGAAGACGTCGAACTTCGCCGGCAGCGCTTCGAGTTCTGCTGAGATCCGGGCAAGTTTTTTGTCAACGTTGTTGATGCGCGTCACGCGAAGTTTCTGCCGCGCCTTCTTCGGAAGCCATGTGATCTGAGTAAGCGACTTCTCAACGTTGCCCTCGCGGCAGTTACCATACATCTTGTCGAAAAAAGCCGCATTCCGCGCCCGGCCCGGATCGACGTTTCGCTTTGGCGCCGCCAAAGGCGCACCCGCCGGATAGGGTTGCATTAGGGTGTCGGCAATGTCTGGGTGATCAAGCCAATCCTCAAAGGACTTTTGCCCCTGACCATCGTCAAGTGCCATACGCGTACCATCACGCCAGACCAGCATATTGTCCTCGATGTGTGACAGGTGGTCGGGATAGGCCTTCAGCAAACCGTCCTGCTCGGCTGGCATTGCTTCGCTTGCGACGGCCGCCATCGAGACGACCAAAGCAAATGGCAGACACCGCACGGAGGCCGGCAGACTCGGCCACATCCTTCCGTACACTGACATATTCGCCATCATGACTGTCCAAAATCCAATCCCGATGAAGGTCTTATCCACTTCTTCGGGTTTTGCTTTACCCGACACTTCGAGATGTTAGAGTGTTTATCAAGTTGAAACCAGAGAACCGCCTGAAGAGAGGGCCCGCCAGCCGCCACGGCAGCGTGAGCTTGGAGCCAGGCACTGGGGAAGATCGTGACGGGCACGGACGAAGGAGGTGGCAGAGGGCCACCAGCAAGTGGAGACCGCGACGCAAGCCCCGACAAGGTCACCGATGCTGCATCCGCGCGCAGTCAAAAACGGCACACCAACTCAACCGTAAATCGTAACTCCCGCCGACGCCGTGGTCCCAGGCCCTGGGAACGGGGCAACGTTTACGGCGCCCTTGATCTTGGCACGAACAATTGCCGACTGCTGTTGGCGCGCCCGACGCGCCGCGGCTTTCGTGTCGTCGACGCGTTTTCCCGGATCATTCGATTGGGCGAAGGGGTGTCCCAGACGGGACGCCTGTCAGATCATGCAATGGATCGCACGATCGAGGCGCTCAGAGTATGTGCCATGAAGCTTGCGCGCGCGAACGTGACACGGGTGCGCTGTGTTGCCACCGAGGCGTGCCGGATCGCAGAAAACGGCAGCGATTTTCTCGAACGCGTCTGCCACGATGTTGGCATCACCCTTGAGGTCTTGACGCCCGAGGCAGAAGCAGGCCTCGCCGTCTCGGGCTGCGCATCCCTGATCGATTACCGGTCGGACCATGTGCTCATCTTCGACATCGGAGGCGGATCGTCTGAGCTCATTTGGGTCGATCTCGAGGATCACAAGGACGGACGGCATGCCTCTCTATTGAAACGTGTCGAATCCGGCGACGCCATGAAGGCCTGGACGTCCTTGTCGGCCGGTGTCGTCACCTTGGCAGAGCGCTTTGGCGGCCGGCATGTGACGGCCGACATCTATGCAGAAATGGTCGCGTGGGTTCGGGATCGTATGCAGCCGTTCGAAGACAAGCATCGTTACGGCGAGCGCATGCGGACGGCCGAGGTGCATCTTCTCGGGACGTCGGGCACAGTAACAACCGTTGCCGGAATTCTGCTCGGGCTAAAACGCTACGATCGATCCCGTGTCGACGGCTGCTGGCTGGAAGCGGAAGATGTAAAGGAGGTCACGCGTGAACTTCTGGCCTGCAGTTATGAAGAACGCGTGGCTCAGCCCTGCATCGGTCAGGACCGCGCGGATCTGGTGTTGGCCGGCTGCGCAATTTTGGAAGCTATTCTAGAGATTTGGCCGGCCGAGCGCCTGAGAGTGGCGGACAGAGGATTGCGCGAAGGCATCCTGACCAAACTGATGACGGAGGATAATATCTATCGCGTGGGTCGCAGACGGCGCGATAGGAGACCCCGATGATCACGGCCTCATGAGCAAGAAGCCCAAGACCCCGCGCGGCCCGCGAAGTGGGCAGCGGCAAATGCGCGTCAATTTGAGGACAGCGCGTCGGCGCACAGCGTCCTCTCAACGGTGGCTCGAACGCCAGCTAAACGATCCCTACGTGGCGGCCGCGAGACGCGAGGGGTATCGCTCACGCGCCGCCTATAAGCTCATCGAGCTGGCAGAGAAATACCGGTTTATCAGACCCGGCTGCCGAGTCGTTGATCTCGGCGCCGCGCCCGGCGGCTGGAGCCAGGTGGCCGCAGATCGAGTCAAGTCCATCGAAGGCAACGGTCAAGTCGTCGCCATTGACTATCTTGGCATGGAACCCATTGCGGGGGTCGAAATCGTCGAGATGGATTTCACGGACGACGGTGCTGAAGAGAAACTCATCGCGCTTCTGCGTGGCGGAAGAGCCGATATCGTCCTCTCCGACATGGCGGCGCCAACCGTGGGGCACAAGGCCACCGATCACGTGCGCATTATGGCCCTTGCAGACGCTGCGGCGGATTTCGCAACCCGCGTTCTCGAGCCGGGCGGTACGTTTCTGGCAAAAGTCCTTCAGGGCGGCACCGAGCGCCAGCTTCTTGATCTCCTGAAGCGCTCATTCTCCATTGTACGCCACGTGAAACCGCCGGCGAGCCGCTCAGATTCAGCAGAGCTCTATGTTTTGGCAACGGGGTTCAAAAGCAAGAAAGGCCCCGAAGGGCCAAGGTAACAAATCCAAACCTTGAACATTGCCCGACGCTGCCAACGCGGAGCCAGCCTGCGCCGGCCATACACGTGATCTCGCAGCCTCCAAAAAGCAGAACGGCGGCACCACAAGGGGCCGCCGCGCTCAGGCTCGTCAGTGCACGAGCCGATCTCGATCATCGCTAGAT
Organism: Hyphomicrobium sp.; assembly: GCA_965222835.1. Lineage (GTDB taxonomy): Bacteria > Pseudomonadota > Alphaproteobacteria > Rhizobiales > Hyphomicrobiaceae > CBDCUQ01. The sequence goes on along the minus strand of CBDCUQ010000003.1, from coordinate 739,050 downwards.
GATGTCGATCTCAGCCGGGAGGTAGCTTGTTACCTCAAGACCAACTTCCTGCTCGCGCACGGCGGGCTTTGTCCAAACTTTCATGTGTTTCCTCCATATATGAAGTGCCCGGTATTTTTTTTCCGAGCGAGACTTTGATAGCGGGTCTTGCAGGCCAGGTCCAACGCATTTTTCTGACCAAAGCCACCGGAAGTCTTTGAATGTAATACTATAACACATTCTCGGCGTCCCACAGAGGACCGCCGGTGAGTCACGGCGGCGCAGATTCGCCGCTGGACGCTGCTCCGGCAATGGCGGGCGCAGGGAAAATGCGGCAACCGGAACCCGCCCTACTGGCTCACTTCCACTCCGTCGACTCGAATGCTATACGGCTGCCGACATCGATCCAGCTGCCGATGTGCGGAGCGCGCGATCTGTCAACGCCTGCCCGCGCCGCAGGCCCATTCCTGGGAGACAATTCATGGTCAAAAGCCCGGTCCAAGGTGATTTGGGGTTGGCTCTGACGTTCGACGACGTCCTGCTCGTACCGGCGGCATCCGAGGTTATGCCGGGCGAAGTCAATGTCTCCTCGCGCATTACCAAGTCCATCCCGGTCAACATCCCTGTCATCTCGTCGGCAATGGACACGGTGACCGAGGCCCGCCTTGCCATCGCCATGGCACAAGAGGGCGGCGTGGGTGTGCTGCACCGCAACCTGGAACCGGACGAGCAGGCCCGTCATGTCGCGCAGGTAAAAAAATACGAAAGCGGCATCGTCCTCAACCCGCTCACCATTGCGCCCACCGCAAAGCTAGCCGATGCCCTCAAGATGATGGCCGATCACAGCATCTCCGGCATTCCTGTCGTCGAATCCGGACAATCGGGCAAGCCTGGCAAGCTCGTTGGAATTCTGACCAACCGTGACGTTCGCTTTGCCACGAACACCAACCAGTCCGTGTCCGAGCTCATGACCAAAGACGAACTCATCACCGTCAAGCGGTCGGTGAGTCGTGACGAAGCGCGAAAGCTCTTGCACCAATATCGCATCGAAAAGCTTCTCGTCGTCGATGACAATTTTCATTGCGTCGGGCTCATCACCGTCAAGGACATCGAGAAGGCCCAAAAATATCCGATGTCGTGCAAGGACGCTGAAGGCCGGCTGCGGGCCGCCGCCGCAACGACCGTGGGCACAGATGGTTTCAAGCGAACCGAAAGGCTCATCGAAGCAGGATGCGATTTGATTGTCGTCGATACCGCACACGGGCATTCAAGATCGGTGATCGATGCCGTAGCAAGGATCAAGAAGCTCTCGAACGCCGTCCAGGTTATTGCTGGCAACGTGGCGACGGGGGATGCCACCAAGGCGCTCATTGAAGCGGGTGCGGACGCCGTCAAAGTGGGTATCGGTCCAGGCTCGATCTGCACCACACGCATTGTCGCCGGCGTCGGTGTCCCGCAGCTGACCGCAATCATGAACTGCTCCGCCGAAGCCCATAAGCAGGGCATACCCATTATCGCAGATGGTGGTATTCGCTATTCAGGCGATATCGTGAAGGCCTTGGCGGCGGGTGCCGACGTCGTCATGATCGGATCGCTGTTGGCCGGAACCGACGAAGCCCCGGGCGAGACCTATCTCTACCAGGGGCGCACTTATAAGGCGTACCGGGGCATGGGTTCGGTGGGCGCAATGGCGCGCGGCTCGGCTGACCGGTACTTTCAGGCCGAGGTCAAAGACATGCTCAAGCTCGTGCCGGAAGGCATCGAAGGCCAGGTTCCGTACAAAGGCCCGGTGGGAGCTGTTTTGCATCAGCTCGTCGGCGGCCTACGGGCCGGAATGGGCTACACGGGCGCAAAGACACTCGCCGAATTGAGAAAGCGTGCAAAATTCGTTCGCATCTCTCCCGCCGCCATGCGCGAGAGCCACGCCCACGGCGTGCTCGTTACACGCGAGACCCCGAACTATCCGGGCGGCATCTAGCACCGGACCGCCGGCAGGGAATCGAGGTCATGCAACCTGGCGCGCGGATTACGGCCGCAGTCGAAACTCTCGACGAAATCATCGGACGGTACCGGCCCGTCTCGCTGGCGCTTGCCGACTGGGGTAAGGCGCACAGGTTTGCGGGTTCCGGGGATCGAAACGCAATCGGCGGGCTCGTTTACGACGCGCTCCGCCGCAAGAGCTCGATCGCGTGGGCGATGCAAAGTGACAGCGCGCGCGCACTTGCCATCGGCGCGGCGGCATCTGCGCTTGCCCTGCCGCCCGACGCAATCCCCAATCTCTGCGACGGTTCACGCCACGCGCCCGAACCACTTTCCGAATCGGAACGCCAAGGTCTCCTGCGCGCCCTCGACGAGGCGCCACCCCACATCCAGGCCGACGTACCGGAATGGCTGTGGACGGCGTTTGTCCGCACGTTTGGCGAGAGTGCGATCGCAGAAGGTCAAGCCATGACCAAACGCGCGCCCGCAGATCTGCGCGTGAATACGTTGAAGGCGACCCGCGCCAAGGTCGCAAAAGCGCTGTCCGATTTCGCGCCCAAGGAAACCGCATTGTCGCCCGTGGGGCTACGCATCGCCCCGCCGTCAGGTCCGGCGCGTACACCCAACCTCGAAGCAGAGGCGGCATTTCAGGCCGGATGGTTCGAAATTCAGGACGAAGGCTCGCAAATGGCGGCTCTGCTAACAGGTGCCAAGCCGGGCCTCCAGGTGCTCGATTTGTGTGCCGGTGCCGGAGGCAAGACCCTCGCCCTTGCTGCGGCCATGCAGAACAAGGGTCAGGTCTATGCCTACGATCAGGACCGCTTTCGCCTGAAACCCATTTACGAGCGCATCAAACGCGCAGGTGTCCGCAACGTACAAGTCCTGAAGCCGGGCGATGAAGCAGCGCTAAACGCGCTGGGCCCTCGATTCGACATTGTGCTGGTGGATGCGCCATGCACGGGCTCCGGAACATGGCGCAGGCGGCCCGACACCAAGTGGCGCTTGAAGCCCGCAAGCCTCGCCGAGCGCCAAACCGAGCAGCGCACCGTCCTTGAGCGCGCGGTCCACCTTGTAAAGCCGGGCGGGCGCATCGTCTACGTCACGTGCTCGATTTTGCCGGAGGAGAACTCCGATCAGATCGACGCGTTTCTGTCGACGCATCCGGGTTTCAAATGCCAACCCGTTTCGGATCTCTGGATTGATACAATTGGCACCACGCCTCCGGACTCGGCTGCCAGGCACCCCGGCACGCTTCTACTGTCCACGGCCCAACATGAGACGGACGGTTTTTTTATTGCTGCCCTGACAGCACCCTGTTGAGAGCAGCTAGGAAACAGGCACAACATGGGACAAGCGGGCATCCAAGAATAGGGTGGCCGCGTAAACAAGCCAGACGATCCGTGAACAGGAGGAGGACGCGATGCACGAAGGGCTTCGAAAATGGGCCGGCCTGGCTGTTTTTCTCGTGCTTGTTGCGGCAGCGGCGGCAACCGGCGGACAGTTTGAACCAGGCGATTGGTATGCCGCGCTCAACAGGTCGAATTTCACACCACCCAATTGGGTCTTCCCAATCGCGTGGACCATACTCTACGTTATGATCGCGTTTGCCGGTTGGCGCATCTGGCTCGCTGCCGGAATGAGCGCGCCGCTTGCCGTTTGGATCGTTGGTCTCGTTCTCAACGCCGCCTGGTCCTACCTGATGTTTGGCAAGCACATGATCGGAGCAGCGCTCGTTGATATATACGCGCTCCTCGCTGTCATCATCGCCTTTATCATTCTGGCGTGGCCAAAGGATCGGCTGGCATCCGCACTTTTTATCCCATACGCGTTGTGGGTCTCCTTCGCCAGCGTGCTCAATTTCGCGATATGGCAGCTCAACCCTTAAGGAGCAGGTATTGGAAGGCGAGCATCGCAGTAAACGAGAGGGTTACAACCACACCAACTATGCTTGATGATGCGTTTTCGTTAGCATCGGGGATCAGCTCCGCAAAAACCATCCAGATCATCGCACCCGCAGCGATGCCAAATCCAACGGGTAGAAACGGCTCAAAGACCTCAACCGCAATAAAGCTCGGTACGGCCGCGATGGGTTGAGGAAGACTTGAGAAGATGCTCCACAAAGCAGCCTGCCAAACAGGTGTCCCGCGCGGCACCAGAACGAGACTGATGGCCAAACCCTCCGGTATATTATGAACGGCGATTGCTGCGGTGATGAAAGCAGCGAGCTCGCCCGAGCCTCCAAACGACACACCGACCCCAATACCTTCCGCAAATGAATGCGCGGTCATGACCGCAACGATAAGAAACGCCCTCTGAGCGTTCATGCCCGAGAGGTTCGCGAATTGAATGTCGCCTCTGTGGTCAAGCCGGCCCTTTGCAAGAACAATTGCCGCCAACCCCAAGAGCATGCCGAAGATAACGCGGGTTGGGCTCAGGGAAATGCCTTCGGACACGAGCCCGTACGTTGCTGCAAACATAAGCCCGCCGGCGACCGCATTTGCGATCGACATCCAGAACAGGCTCAATTTCTTGAGAAAGAGAAAGGGAAGGGCACCGATTCCGGTTGCAACCGCGGTCAGCATCGCAGCGGCAAATACAATCATGACGTCTAGAAGGTCCATCGGCGCTCCCTCATCGTCATACAATACAAGAACCCAGAAGTTTCCAGGGCTGCAATGCTCACGATCAAGGCGTGCTGCGGCTTTCTCGTCCTTTTAGGCATCAGGAAATCGCGTTCTCAAGAGGGAAAAGTGTATTGAACCAAGGCTCGTCCGTCGCGCGCGGCACTCTGCGCGGGCACCTCAACCACGGCGCCACCAATAACTGGCCCAAGGCCTTTTGCGCCGATCTTCTATTATCTGCTTTTTTTTGTGCCGCTCTTCTTCTGCGGTTTCGGCGTATGGGTCACATCTTTGGGCTTGAGTTCTTCGGCGAGATTAAACGTTGCACAATTCTGTTCGGCAAGCCGCTTGTTATAGGCCGCAAGCTGAGCCCGATCACGTTGATGCTGCGCATCCGGGTCCGCACCAAACGCCGAGCCCCCCAGCACGGAATTTGACGCATTTTGCATGGTGCGTGATAAGGATGACGTCTTCTGCCGCGTCACATAATCGCGCACCTGTAAGATGCGCACTTGCATGCGGCCCGTCAGCTGCTTGCAGTTGAGCGCCTTTTCCTCCTCAGACAGACTGTAGCCCGGAGATGCTCCTGCCGAGGTGCCGGAAGTAGGCTGCGCATCGGCGAGCTGGGGCATGCTCCCGCCGGGAGAGCCTGCACAACCGGCGGTGGCGCCAAGCGCCAGAACGAGAAGTATGCGTCGCAGTCTCATTTGCCGAACGTCCGCGTCAAAGTGGAGTGAAGGTTTCGCGAGTGAACCCGTGTGTCACACGCCATCAACGTGTGTAATACGGGCGGGAAAAAGGCGCCTTATCTCATACGGTATATAGCCTTTTTCTCGGGAACAGCTCAGACCAGCATATCACTCCCCAAAATCTACTCGCCAAAATTCTCACGTCGTCGTTTGCTAACCCCCATCTTCGACCACTCGCAATGACCCTAACGAGCCTGGAGCCTCTGCAATGCCGATTACCGCCCTCTACGCATCCCTGCTTGCGTTCGTGTTCGTAGTCTTGAGCGTCCGTGTGATTGGGTTCCGGCGTGATGCCCGGGTGGAGCTCGGCCACGGTGAGAGCGCGGAGCTGTTGCGGCGGATGCGCGTCCACGCAAATTTCGCTGAGTATGTTCCATTCGCAATACTACTCATGGGGTTCGCCGAATCACTTAAGGCACCCCTGGGTCTCATTCATGCACTCGGTTTGGCGCTCATCTTCGGCCGGCTGATCCACGCCTATGGCCTGTCCCAAACACCGCAAATTCTAAAGTATCGCCTTCTTGGAATGGTGCTGACCATGACTGTAATCGGTCTAGCCGCCTTTGCCTGTTTCGGACTGGGGCTGCTGAACGCCGCCATTTGAGACGAACTACAAGCCCTCGGCGAGGCGTTCAAATAGAGGAGCACGTCGAGTTAACCATAGACCAGGGCTGGCTACGAGCGGAGCGCATAGCAACCTTTGCGTGCCGTGGGCAGCCAATTGAATTTTGCGCCAGGGGTCACGGCTCGAAAGCCGAGCCGCTAGAGGCAGAGCAAGAGCATTCGGTGTGGCCCCGAGGCCGCAGTCGATATAACCTCCAAGCGAATTGCATTGCGATGGGGAATTCGCTAACCACGACACTGTACCGGGACGTCTTCCCGTGCCGCAGGGTCACTGGCAGGATCCTCGAATTTAGAAGAATTCCATTCGCCAGGTCTTCGCCACGTAACATCATATGGATTTAAACAATAAAAAGATCGCCCTCATCGGGCTGGGCTATGTCGGTTTGCCCCTCGCAGTGGAATTCGGAAAGAAGCGGCCTGTTGTCGGATTCGATATCAGCGCGCAACGTGTCAACGAATTGAGTGCCGGAAAAGACCGGACACTCGAGGTCGACGACCAAGAACTCCAATCCGCGAAGCACGTCACATTTACAAACAAACCCGAAGATTTAAAGGGATGCCACATCTTCATTGTAACGGTTCCAACACCGATCGATGGAGCAAACCGTCCCGATCATGCCCCGCTTATAGCGGCCTCCAAGATGATCGGCCGTGTAATGCCGAATGGCTCTGTCGTAATCTATGAATCGACGGTCTATCCCGGCGCCACCGAGGAAGTTTGCGTGCCCGCTCTTTCTCGCGCGTCTGGCATGACATACAACGTGGACTTCTTCTGCGGCTATAGCCCGGAACGCATCAATCCGGCCGATAAGCAGAACAAACTCCCGACGATCATAAAGGTGACGAGCGGGTCGACACCCGAAGTGGCGGATGCCATCGATAAACTCTATGCAGATATCATCACGGCAGGGACCCATAAGGCCCCGAGCATTCAGGTCGCCGAAGCCTCAAAAGTCATCGAGAACACGCAGCGCGACATCAACATTGCGCTCATGAACGAGTTGTCGGTGGTATTCGCGCGCGTCGGCATCGACACCGCCGAAGTGTTGGCCGCCGCCAACACGAAATGGAACTTCCTCAATTTTCGCCCCGGCCTGGTGGGCGGCCACTGCATCGGCGTTGATCCCTATTACCTCACGCACAAAGCTGAGCAATTGGGCTACATCCCACAAGTCATCCTGGCCGGACGGCGCATCAACGACAACATGGGTCGTTACGTTGCGCGCAACGTCATAAAGCGCATGCTGCGTGCCGGAATGAATGTCGCCCAGGCACGCATCGGTGTCATGGGCGTTACCTTCAAGGAAAATTGTCCCGACATTCGCAATTCCAAGGTGATCGACCTCGTTCGCGAACTCAAGGATCACGGCGTAACGGTCGTTGTGACCGATCCTATAGCAAGTGCTCACGAAGTTGAGAGCGACTATGGAATTTCGCTCGCGGACCTTGAGCAGGAGGAGCCGTTTGACGCTCTAATCGTTGCAGTGGGGCACAACCAGTATCGCGCCCTGCAGGTCGGCGAGCTTAAGAAATTCACGCGCGGCTCCTCGCCATTGCTCGCCGATGTAAAGAGCCTCTATGACCGTCACGCTGCAACGGCTGCCGGCTTCTCTGTTTTTCGATTGTGAGATTGCGCCATGAAAGGGACTCCCATCCGCGACCGTAAAATCCGCTTTGCCCTCGTCGGCTGCGGCCGGATATCCGCGAACCACTTGGGCGCCATGGAGCGACACGCCGATCGCTGCGAGCTTGTGGATGTGTGCGACGTCTCCTCGGACGCATTGGAAGCGGCGGTGAAGAAAACCGGTGCCAAAGGGCATAACAGGATCGAGTCGCTGCTCGAATCCACGAGCGCCGATTGCGTCATTCTCACCACGCCGAGTGGTCTGCACCCGATGCAGGCCATCGCCACTGCCACGAGCGGCCGCCACGTCATGACAGAAAAACCGATGGCAACACGGTGGAAGGACGGTCTGCGCATGGTGGAAGCGTGCGACGCAGCCGGTGTCTACCTGTTCGTGGTCAAACAGAACCGGCGTAATGCCACGCTGCAACTCCTGAAGCAAGCCGTCGAGAATCAACGCTTCGGCCGTATTTATAGTGTCAACATCAACGTCTTCTGGACCCGGCCGCAGGAGTACTACGACAGTGCCAAGTGGCGTGGCACTTGGGAGTTCGACGGCGGTGCTTTCATGAACCAAGCGAGCCACTACATCGATCTCCTCGATTGGCTGATCGGACCGGTTGAAAGCGTTATGGCTTATACAGGCACGCTTGCCCGCAACATTGAGGTCGAGGACACCGGCGTGGCAGCCTTGCGCTGGCGAAGTGGCGCGATGGGCACCCTCAATGTGTCCATGCTGACGTATCCGAAGAACTACGAAGGCAGCATCACCATCCTGGGTGAGAAAGGAACCGTCAGGGTTGGTGGCGTCGCCGTCAATGAGATCCAGCATTGGGAATTCAGCGAGAAGTGTCCTGAGGATGCAGAAATTGCCAACGCCAATTATGAGACGACGTCGGTTTATGGTTTTGGTCACCCGCTTTACTACGACAACGTCATCAACACGCTTCGCGGAGAAACAGAGCCGGAGACGGACGGGCGCGAAGGTTTGAAATCGCTCGAATTGTTGATCGCCATGTATCTGTCCGCGCGTGACGGCCGTCCGGTCGCGCTGCCGCTGGAGTATTGAAGAAGTGCCGTCCAACATTCACCCAACGGCCGTTGTCGACGAAGGCGCCACAATCGGTGAAGGCACGTCCGTCTGGCATTGGGTGCATGTATGCGCCGGGGCAAGAATCGGATCGGGCTGCTCACTTGGACAGAACGTGTTCGTCGCAAGCCGTGTCGTCATCGGCAACAACGTCAAAATCCAAAACAACGTCTCGGTCTACGACAACGTCACGCTCGAAGACGACGTCTTTTGTGGACCAAGCATGGTCTTCACCAACGTCTACAACCCAAGAGCGCAGGTCTCGCGAAAGCATGAGTACCGTGACACGCACGTTAGTCGCGGCGCCACTCTGGGAGCCAACTGCACCATCGTCTGCGGCACGACAATAGGCGAATATGCCTTCATCGGGGCCGGCGCCGTCGTCAACCAGGATGTCCCGCCGTACGCCCTCATGGTTGGCGTGCCGGCAAAACATATCGGCTGGATGAGCCAGCATGGTGAGCGCCTCGATCTGCCTCTCGGCGGCGACGGCGAGGCCGTTTGCCCCGCAACCGGAATGCGTTATCAGCTGAAAGGCGGCGTCTGCGCGCCGGCAGCGTGAGCCCGCGCCCAGCGGGACACGGGGATCGCGGGTCATTGCACCGCACTTATTTAAGAGGATCGAGCCCGACGCCCATGCAATTCATTGACCTCAAGACGCAGCAGGCCGCCATTAAAGAGGAGCTCGATCGCCGTATTGCCGTTGTGCTGGCGCACGGCCAGTACATCATGGGCCCGGAGGTGGCCGAGCTTGAACAGACACTCGCGGCCAATGTCGGCGTCAAGCATTGCGTAACCGTCGCCAGCGGCACGGAAGCCCTCCTGATCTCGTTGATGGCACTTGGCGTCGGGCCGGGCGATGAGGTCATCACAACGCCCTACACATTCGTCGCAACCGTCGAAGTCATTGCGCTGTTGGGTGCCAAGCCCGTATTCGCCGACATCGACCCGCGAACCGCCAACATCGATGTGGCGGCTATTGAGGCCAAGATCACCTCGAACACGAAGGCCATCATGCCCGTCAGTCTTTACGGCCAGGCCGCAGACATGGACGAGATCAACGCCGTTGCCGCACGCCATGGCGGCATTCCGGTCATCGAGGACGCGGCACAGAGTTTCGGCGCCACCTATCGTAACCGCAAGAGTTGCGCGCTCTCGACCATCGGTTGCACCAGTTTCTTTCCCTCCAAGCCGCTCGGATGTTACGGCGACGGCGGCGCGCTTTTCACCAACGACGATACCATCGCGACGGCCTGTCGCGAGATCCGCGTTCACGGTCAGAGCAAGCGTTACGTCCACACGCGAGTGGGCGTCGGCGGGCGCATGGACACCCTGCAGTGCGCCGTCGTACTCGCCAAGTGGCCACGGTTCGCCTGGGAATGTGAGGCGCGCGGGAAAATCGGCGCCCGCTACACACGCAGGATCCATGAAAAGGTTCGCGGGGCAAGGGCCGTGGAAGCTGCCGACGCCGGAACCAAGATCGATGCCATTCGCACCCTCAACCTCGGCCCGGAACGGTCAAGCGTCTATGCGCAGTACACCATCCTCGTGCCCGACAGAGAGGCCATGCAGGCGCGCTTAAGAAGTGCCGGGATCCCAACCGCCGTGCACTATCCCCTTCCGCTCAACCAGCAGCCGGCATATGAGCACCTGTGTTGCGCGGACTGTACGCCCTTTTCAGCGTGGATGGCGCGGCACGTCATGAGCCTGCCCATGGGTCCGGATTTGAGCGAATCCGATATGGATAAGGTGATCGCGGCCCTCAGTCAGAGTTAACGCAGATCCAGTCGACGTGCGCCCGCATATTGACCGGTTTTGGGGCGACAAATTGCTTGCGGGCATCAAGCCAAGGTATCACGCTCCGCAAACGCCCCGCACGCCAATCGAATAGGCATCAGACAAAGCGCCCGGATGAACATTTGGTATGTCAATCCTTACGCCGGCGGCCCAGGTTTAGGCCAAGCCTACCGGCCCTTTCACCTGGCGCGTGCATGGGAAAAACTTGGTCATCGCACCACCATCTTCGTCGCGTCGTTCCACCACCTCTTGATGCGAGACGCCTTGCCGGTAGGACCACTTGAAGCCGAAGGTGTCCGCTATGTCGCCGTGCCCACGCGCGCGTACACCGGCAACGGTTTGACACGTCTTCTCAACATGCTCGATTTCGCGAAAAACCTTAGTCCAGCGTTTGCAAGGGAATCTAATATAAGCCCACCCGACGCCATCATCGTATCGTCACCGCATCCATTCGCAATCTATGCCGCCCGCCGGCACGCGAAGCAAAAGTCCGCGCGACTCGTCTTCGAGATTCGCGACATCTGGCCCTTGAGCATTACCAAGTTACTCGACGTTTCTCCTTGGCACCCGTTTGTTATGGCCGTCGGCCATGCAGAGCGCTATGCCTACCGGCATGCAGATCTCGTGGCATCCCTGTTGCCCCAATCCGATCAATATCTCGCCGAGCGCGGTTATTCTCATATTCCTTTCGTTTGGGTCCCCAACGGCGTTGCACGCGCCAGAGCGAATTCGGCAGAAGCTTCGAGCCCCACGGCACGCAGTGCCATTTCCCGATTGCGCACGTGGCGCAGCAGAGGGCGCGTCACACTGGTTCATGCTGGCTCAATGGGTCCGCCAAACGGACTTATCACGTTGCTCGATGCCGTCTGCCGTCCCGAAGCGCGCGCCTACGCGGAAAAGCTCGCCATACTTCTCATCGGTTCCGGCTCCCTCGAAGCGGAACTGCGCAGCCAAGCCAGGCGCGCCTTATGCCCTGTCGATATCTTCGGACGCGTTCCCAAGGAAGACATTGCCCCGATCGTTCGTGAAGCAAGCTTCGGATACGCCGGTCTCAACCCTGTCCCAATCCTTTATCGATTTGGCATTTCACTCAATAAGCTCGCCGACTATCTTGGCGAGGGCATACCGGTGTTCTTGCCGATAGCACCTTGTGGCGACCCGGTGTCGAAGGCGAAGGCGGGACTTGTGGTTGAGGTCGCAACGCCACAGGAAATGTCGCAAGCCTTAAGTCGCCTTGTAGAAATCCCTGAAGGGGAGCGGCACCAAATGGGCGAACGTGGACGACAGTATGTGCGCGAGAACTATGACTTTGATCTCGTCGGACGCCGCTATGTGGAGGCCATTCAAGCCGTGAGGGCAAGAACGGAATGCTGAAGCGCGCGTTCGATATCGTCGTTGCCACCGCGGCGCTTGCGATCTTCTCCCCGGCGATTGCCGTCCTTGCCGTGCTCATTCGCAAACGCCTCGGCGCGCCCGTTCTCTTTTCGCAGAACCGTCCCGGATTGGCGGGAAAGCCGTTTCGCATATTGAAATTCCGCACAATGACCGATGATCGAGATCCGGACGGGACCCTTCTTCCGGACGCCGCGCGCCTCACACCCTTCGGAAAGTGGCTCCGCGCAACCAGTCTCGACGAGGTGCCCGAGCTGTGGAACGTCGTAAGGGGTGACATGAGCCTGGTCGGCCCCAGGCCATTGCTGATGGAGTACCTGCCGCTCTACACACCCGAGCAGGCGCGTCGGCACGAAGTGCGCCCTGGCATTACAGGGTGGGCTCAGGTGAATGGCCGCAATGCCATTACCTGGGAGGAGAAGTTTCGCCTCGACACCTGGTATGTCGACAATCAGTCGATCAGTCTGGATATTCGCATACTCGTCAAAACCCTCAGCAAGGTTCTGCGCCGCGAGGGTATCAGCGCCGATGGCGAAGCGACAATGCCCCGCTTCACCGGCAGCAAGGAAGGGAACGCGCAATGAGCAGCCTCTTACTTGCCGTCTATGGGGCGAGCGGTTGCGGCCGGGGAATTATGCCGCTCGCGCGGGCCGAAGCCGAACGCCGCGGCATTGCACGCGAGGGGCTCGTTTTCATCGACGACGCCAAGCCGGCCGGCGAAATCAACGGTCACCGCGTTCTGAGCTACTCGGAGTTTCGCGAAACACCGGCTGCAGAACGTCACGCCGCACTCGCCATCGCAAACGGCAGCGTTCGCGAAAAAATCGCGGCGCAGTTCAAAGAAGACGGAGTCCAGCCCTGGTCGCTTAAGGCGGACAACGCCGTCGTTATGGACGACGTAACAATTGGCGCGGGCGCGCTTATCTCTCCATTCGTGACACTCACCTCCAACATCACCATTGGTGACTTCTTCCACGCCAATCTCTACAGCTATGTCGAGCACGATTGCCGCATCGGAAACTTTGTCACCTTTGCGCCCGGCGTGAAGTGCAACGGGAATGTTGTCATTGAGGATCATGCCTACATCGGAGCCGGCGCGGTCATCCGCCAAGGAATGCCAGGCGAGCCGCTCGTCATTGGCCGCGGTGCGATCGTCGGAATGGGCGCCGTCGTCACCCGCAACGTTGCGCCGGGTGTGACCGTGGCCGGAAATCCAGCCTGTCCGCTTGCGGGGAAGGGTTGAGCCATGCTTGGAACCGCTTTTCCGCCGTGGCCCTCCTATACTGACGAGGAAGCCGAGGCCATCCAGCGCGTCCTCCTGTCGAACCGCGTCAACTACTGGACCGGAGAGGAAGGCCGGGCCTTCGAGCAGGACTTCGCCCGTTGGACAGGGACGCGCCACGCTGTCGCCCTTGCCAATGGAACACTGGCGCTTGAGCTGGTTCTTGAGAGCCTCGACCTCAAACCGGGCGATGAAGTTGTCGTCACCCCCAGAACGTTCATTGCGTCTGCCTCAAGCATCGTCAAAGCCGGCGCCGTCCCGGTCTTTGCCGACGTCGACCGGGACACGCAAAACATCACGGCGGAAACGATTGCGCGCGTTCTGACACCGCGCACCAAAGGCATCATGGCCGTACATCTTGCCGGCCTGCCCTGCGACATGGACCCGATCCTCGACCTGGCCGAGCAGAAATCTCTCTTCGTCATCGAAGACTGCGCCCAAGCCCACGGCGCCCGCTACAAGGACCGCCCCGTGGGGTCGCTGGGGCGGGCCGCCGGCTGGTCGTTCTGTCAGGATAAGATCATGACGACCGGCGGCGAAGGCGGCATGGTGACTACGAGTGACGAGCAGCTCTGGCGTCGCTTGTGGGCCGGCAAAGATCACGGGAAAAACTACGCGGCGGTTTACGAGACCGACCACGCCCCGGGCTACAGGTGGCTGCACGATGGCTTCGGATCGAATTACCGCATGCTCGAGATACAGGCAGCCATAGGGCGCATACAGTTGAGTGTCATGCCGGCGTGGCATACGGCGCGCTTAGCCAATGCCAATCGCATCTGGGAGGCAGCCCGCAGACTGTCCGCCTTTCGCGTTCCCGCGGTGCCATGCTGGGCCGACCATGCCTGCTACAAATGCTACATCTTTGTGGAACCAAACGCACTTGCCGCGGGGTGGAGCCGCGACCGCATCATGTCCGAGATCATGGCAACCGGCGTGCCCTGCTATTCCGGGATCTGTCCCGAGGTCTACCGCGAAAAGGCCTTCGATGGCACAGGCTGGCGCCCGGCGAACCCATTGCCGGTTGCCCGCGAACTCGGCGAAACCAGCCTGATGTTCCTCGTGCACCCCACCCTGACCGAGGACCACATCAGCCGGACCTGCGACACGCTGCGTGACATCGCTGGCCGCGCCACAAGATAAGTGGACCCATGCGACGGCCAGACATGTAAAGCTATGATTTCTGCGACCGCTTCTCTCCAGGTGCGCGCGCGTATTGCAGCGGCAGCGCCGTCGTGTACTTCATCTGCTCCATCGCAAACGCAGACGAGACCTTGGCGATGTCGATCCGACTCACAAGCTTCTTGTAGAATGCGTCGTACGCCGCAATATCGGGAACGGCGACGCGCAGCAGATAGTCGATATCGCCGGACATACGGTACGCCTCGACCACTTCGGGGAGGTCGGTAACGGCAGCATGGAACTTTTCCAACCAGGCCAGATTGTGTTTGTCCGTCTTGACGGACACGAACACTGTGACACCCGCGTTGACCTGGGCCGCATCGAGAAGCGCCACACGCCTCCGGATGACACCGAGCTCCTCCAGCTTCTGCATCCGCCGCCAGCATGGTGTGGTCGATAGCCCCACCTCCTTGCCGATATCGGCCACAGGCCGGGTACAGTCCTCCTGCAGAATACGCAGGATCTTGACGTCCATTTCGTCGAGCATGGGTGTGCCCTCAGCAGAATCGCATTCTTGAAATCGGGAGCTTCAACAACAATTATTTTCCATTGCGCCCGCACACAAGCAGGAAATGGTATTAGTTTCTAATCCGGCACTCTAGATCAAGGCACGAACTTCGCGCCGCAGTTGCGGTACAAGTTCCGCTTCAAACCATGGGTTCTTACGAATCCAGGCGTTGTTCCGCCAGGAGGGATGCGGCAACGGTAAGTAACGCGGTTTTTGGGTGGCCTCGAGTATGGACCGCCAGGAGCGCACCGTTTCAGTCAGCGTCTTCTGTTTCAGCGCGCCGAGGTGCCAGGATTGTGCGTAGTGCCCGACCAGTAGGACAAGATCGATCTGCTCAAGCCGCTCAAACAGCGCCCTGCGCCAGCGCTCTGCGCATTCGGGACGCGGCGGCAGATCTCCACCCTTGTCATCGAGGCCCGGAAAGCAAAAACCCATAGGAACAATGGCGATACGGTTCGAGTCGTAGAAGTCCTCGGAAGTAACCCCCATCCAAGCCCGCAGCCTGTCACCGGAGGGATCGCTGAAGGGGACGCCCGAGGCGTGGACCCGTGTCCCGGGGGCCTGCCCGGCGATACACAGGCGTGCGCTGGGGCTCACGCGCAAGACGGGACGCGGATCGTGCGGCAGCGGCGCCCCCCGCGGCTGCTCTATACAGAGCCGGCACGCCCTAATCTCCGAGACGAGCCTT
Source organism: Hyphomicrobium sp. (assembly GCA_965222835.1). Taxonomy (GTDB): domain Bacteria; phylum Pseudomonadota; class Alphaproteobacteria; order Rhizobiales; family Hyphomicrobiaceae; genus CBDCUQ01. The sequence goes on along the minus strand of CBDCUQ010000003.1, from coordinate 723,537 downwards.
TGTAGGGGGTCTGCCATCACGCAACGTAAGACTTGGCGAACAAAATAGGTGGCGACGAATCAGGCATCGCCACAGCATCACGACGAAACGACAAGACCGATAGAACAGCCTTCAAACCCGACATCCGCAATTGTCCGGCTCACGGTCCGTTCGTGCACCCCAGAAGGCGTCTCAGGATGCGGCCCGGCTGTTGAGCACAGTTTGCGCCCGTCTGTTCTGAGACCAGCAAGTAATGTCGTCACAGACGGCGACGGGCCGTTCCTTGCCATACGAGATGGTTCGAATGCGCGAGGATTTGATTCCGCTCCGGGCAAGAAAGTTCTTAACCGACGTCGCCCGGCGCGCACCAAGCGCAATGTTGTATTCCCGGGTACCGCGTTCGTCCGCATGCCCTTCAATGGTCACGGTGAAGGTGGGGTACTGGCGCAGCCACTGCACCTGCTTCCTGAGTGTGCCCTGGGCGTCAGGTGTCAAATCCGAGCTGTCCGAGGCAAAGTAGACGAGATCACCAACGTTGACGGAGAAATCGCGATTCGATCCTGGTTTGATTGGTCCCTTGCCGTCTGCAGCAAGCGAGGCATTGGGTGAATTCTCCTGGTTCGCGCATGCGCCCAGCACAAGAGCCGCCGCTGCGCAGAAAGCTGCGCAAGCCATGCGTGCTGCTCGTGTCCAACTGGCCATTCAAGTATTCCCCTGGCGGCGCAAAGCAGCCCTACGGCGAGCCCTGCGCAAAATTCGCTTAATCTGAGACGGGTTAACCCAGCGTTCGTACCAAATTGTGGCCGCCCCTGCGCCCAAAAGACCAATCGATCCACCAATTTCCACGATTCTTGGGGCGTGACACGAGGGCACAGAATCACGCGCGGCATTGGGCGTTTTGGGTACCTGGCGATCGCGTGCGCCCAACGACAACGACCGACATCGCCGGGGCAACCTGCCGCCCTAAGCGGCCAAAGGCGAAGCAAAGGGATCCCAAAACAAGAAAGACCGGAGTGCTACCGTCCGAAACGGAAGCAACCCGGTCTTGTGTTTCGCACCCCAGGAAGAACCAGGGGTGTAGCCGTAGAAGTCCGTTTTAGCGGACGTCAGCAGCGGCCGGAAGCTCAGCGCCGAGCTTCATCGGTACAGCTTCCTCGCGGCGGCAAGCGCCGAGAGCGACAGCAACGATAGCAGCGGCGAGAACGATTGCGCCCTTCATAGTAGTCATCTCCTGTGTTGTCCCGGACTTCTATACCGGAATTGATTAGCGAGCCGCCTGAGCAGCAGTCGGAACTTCTGCACCGAGCTTCATCGGAACAGCTTCCTCGCGGCGGCAAGCGCCGAGAGCAACAGCCACGATGGCAGCCGAGAGAACGATCAGCCCCTTAACACCCTGCATGGTCTTATCTCCTGATGCTTAATCGGCAACTAGCCGAATATTTGGGTACTGGCACCGCCTTCGGAGATCAAGAACAGAGGCAGTTGTACCTCTGTTTTCCACCCCAGTAGATGCGAAAATGCCACGCCGATATTGCGGGACAGCAAGCCACCAACCCACACCGGGTCGAGGGCTAGAAGCCCTTGATTTTACGCCACAAACGAAAAGCCCCGATACGCCGGGCCCATGACCGAGTATGGCGCCAAATCCCTTAAATCCGGGTTAAGCCGTGTATCAATTCAGGAGGGGGGACCAGGCGGGGTCTGAGGCCCCCGAAGGGGTGGGCACAACACGCTCGTTATAGCCCGTCAAATCGATGGAATAGATTCGCGCCTGACCTCTCCGATTCTCCCGGAAGAACATCAGCACGCGACCGTTCGGCGCCCATGTCGGCCCCTCGTTGTGGTAGCCCTCAGTCAGGATTCGTTCACCCGAACCGTCGGGCCGCATGACCCCGATCAGGAACCGTCCGGCGAGTTGCTTCGTAAACGCGATGTAGTCGCCACGCGGCGACCAGACTGGCGTGGAATAGCGGCCGTCTCCAAAGCTGATCCGGCGCGCTCCCGAGCCGTCCGCGTTCATCACATACAACTGCTGGCTCCCTGCGCGGTCGGACTCGAACACGATCTGCTGTCCATCCGGCGCGTAAGAGGGCCCGGTATCGATGGCCTGAACGTTGGTTAACCGGCGGGTTTGGCGTGTTCTGAGATCCATTTCGTAGATGCTCGAGTTGCCGCCAGACTGAAAGCTCATGACCACGCGCTGCCCGTCGGGCGAGAATCGCGGCGCGAACGTCATACCCGGGAATTCGCCAACCTTTGCGCGTTGCCCCGTCTCGAGGTTCATCGAGAACACATGCGGTTGGTCGCGCGTATACGACATGAACACAACCTGCTGGCTCGTCGGCGAAAAGCGTGGCGTCAGAACGATCTCTTTGCCTTGCGTGAGCAGTCGAACGTTGGCCCCGTCCTGGTCCATGATCGCGAGGCGCTTCACGCGCTGTTCTTTGGGGCCCGTTTCGTCGATGAAGACAACACGTGTGTCGAAGTAGCCCTTTTCGCCTGTGAGTTGCTCATAGATTCGATCGGCAATGAGATGGCCGACGCGCCGCCAGTTGCGCTCCGTCGTGGCGAAGCGCTGGCCGGCAAGCTGCTTGCCGGAAACAACGTCCCAAAGCCGGAAGTCCGCAATGATCTGTCCGCTGCCGCGCACCACGCGTCCGACCGCCAACGCATCGGTGCGAATCTGACGCCAATCAGGAAACCGGGGCGCGGCATTCACGTCGCGTACGTCTTCAAGAAACGAGGCACGATCTAGCGGACGAAAAAGCCCGCTGCGCTCAAGGTCATTGGAAACGACGTCGGCGACGGCGCGGCCAAGCTGCGGATCGTCAGAAAGGAACAAAGGAATCGCAATGGGAATGGGCGCGATTGTTCCTTGCGTCTGTGTGCCACGTAAGCCCCCGCCCGGATTGACGCCACCCCGTGGCGCCGCCTCTCTTGGAGCGGCCGGCGGCGGCCGGGGATTGCCTTCCATTCTACGAAGTTGACCCGAAAATCCGCCACCCGGCGGCGGCGGGCCCTTGTAGCTGTCGTCGACCTTTTGCGCAGCGGCGGGCACCGCACACGCCAGCATCGCAGCAAGGCACAGGATGAGCGGAAGCGTTGTCCAAAAAGCCGCGGCGGCCATAATCGTCGGCAGGGCTAAGTGAGATGACACCTGGGTGCGGCTGTCGGCTCGTGTGGTCAAAGAGGGCATGGTGGCCATTGAGTGTTCGTGCTTCCGTAACGCATTTGATGGACAACCGCGGCGATCATCGCAGTCCAAGGATTCTTGGCCAATCGAAGTCCCACGTAATCGTTTGCCAGGCCGAGTATTTGTCCTGTGGGAGATCGAGTGGCGAGCACTTTTTGACGGCATTGACGGACGCATCAGCTGCGATGCGGAAGAGCGGTGTGTCTTGCCGGTTAAGCACTTCTGGCTCGCCTTCGATGCTTCCATCCGGGCGAAGACGCCACCGCACCGTGACGCGTGGTGTGTCGATGCCACCGCCGCCACCTGGCATCTTCGAGCACGGTGTCAATTGCGCATTGATGCGCCCCAAGAGCAAGTCCTGTTCACGGACGGATAGGACACTGTCATTGCCTTTGTCGGCGCCTGCCGTGGGTCCTTTGTAGTCGGTGGGTTTTGTCGGCTCGGACGAAGACTGCGGAGCGCCGCGTTTCGTCGGATCCTTGTCGAGCAGTGCAGCCAGCCGGTCCGCCTCCGCCTTCTTCTTTTTGGCGGCTTCCTTCTTTCTCTTCGCCTCAGCGAGCTTTTTCTTTCGCGCGGCCTCAGCCTTCTTTTTCTTCTCAGCTTTCTTTTTTGCTTCGGCTTTTCGCTTGGCCTCCTCGGCCTTTTTCTTTTTTTCTTCGGCCTTCTTTTTGGCCTCTGCCTCGGCCTTCTTCTTTGCTTCGAGTTTCTTAAGCTCTTCCGGAGAAGGCCCCGGCTTTGGCTCGGGCAAGGCTGCGATCTTTTCGGCGATCGGATCTGTCTTTTTGGGCGCCTCCTTCTTCACAGGCTCGGGTTCGGGCGCGGGCGGCTCAGGCGCCGTCTTAGGTTTCGGCTTCTCCGCTTTTTTCTTGGAAATGTGTGGCTTAGGTTCTTTTTCTGTGGCCTTCGCCTCGAGCTCTTTCGCGTTCACATCCCCCTTTTTCAGCCGCAACAAATCGGATGGCGAGATCATTGCGATTGCAATCGGTTCTGGCACATTCGACGGCAGCTCTGACGTCGTCCGCATGATAAATATCGCCCAAGCCAGAAGCCCGGCGTGAATAAGAAACGAAAGGGCAAGGCCCAGATGCATCGTCGATCAATCTACTCCGGTTCGCCATGCGTGAGAAACGTGAGCCGCTTGAAGCCACCGTCATTGAGACGGCTCAAGACGCGCATCACCGTACCATGCGGCACCGCCTTATCGGCCTTGACGACAAGCAATTGATCGGTGCCGTTCTTGGAAATCGCTTTGAGTTTCGGCGCCAGCTCTTCGAGCGGAACCTTTGTCTCGCCAATGGCAATCTCGCCTTTTGCGGTCACCGATACAGTAAGAGGCTCGTCTTTGCTTTGCGTTTGCTGCCCTTTGGCTTGCGGGAGGTCGACAGGAAGTCCTGCAGTCAGGAGCGGCGCCGAGACCATAAAGATGATCAGCAGCACGAGCATAACGTCGACCATCGGCGTGACGTTGATCTCGCTCATTGGCGCATGCTTGTGCGACCCGCGGCTTCGTCGCCGTCCCGATGCAGCCGCACCTGCCTTGAGACTCATACCCATGAGCGCACGATCCTCAAATCTTAGCTTCTCACGTCGATCTGACGTGAGACGATTGCCGCAAACTCATCAGCGAATGCCTCCAGCCGTTGCGCGATCTGCGCCGAATCGGCCGAGAACTTATTGTAGAATATCACTGCTGGAATGGCCGCCATAAGGCCAAGCGCGGTGGCGAAAAGCGCTTCGGCAATGCCGGGCGCCACCACCGCAAGGCTGGTATTCTTCGAGATTGCGATGGCCTGGAAGCTCACCATAATGCCCCAAACGGTGCCGAAGAGGCCGACGAACGGTGCCGTGGCCCCCACCGTCGCGAGAAACAACAGGCGGCGGTCGAGCCGCTCCATTTCCCGGCTGATGGTGACGTCCATCACTTTTTCCACGCGCAGCTGAATACCGCCGAGTGCCCGAATGTTGCCTTCGACCGATCGCTTCCACTCTCGCATGGCGGCCACGAACAGCGCAGCCATGCTGATCGTGCGTGTGCGAGAGAGCGCGCTGTACAACTCATCGAGCGACTGCCCCGACCAGAACGTCTGCTCAAACCGATCCGCTTCGATGCGCGCCCTGCGAAACACGAACAGCTTTTCGATGATGATGGCCCACGACCAGATCGAGGCGAGCAGCAACGCCACCATCACGATCTGTACCGTCAAAGAGGCATGGAGAAACAGATCAACGAAGGAAACGCCGCCAGCCGCTGGCGTGAGGGTTGTTTGAGATACGCCGTCCGGATTCATTGTGGTGTCCGTTGTTGAAGCCGCTGCCTGTTGTATCCGATGGGCGGGGCGGGCGCACACCCGCCGCCGCGTGGACCGCAGCGGTCACACGTGGACGTACCCTGCCACACTCCCGTCGCCACCCTCGCATGTTGCCGCGCAATATGACCAAACAAGGGCCCATTTGAGCTGACCGAACGGTGGCTTATCCTCTGTTTTTCAAACACATTAAGGGGAATTCTACCAGAGGGGTCGACCAATTCCGCGCCTTGCGCCAGAACCGGTGACGGGGTTCAATAGCGCCAATCCACTCCCTCCTCAACCGAGGCACTCATGAGACGGTTTTTCCTTTCCCTCTTTTTCCTCGCATTTCCTGTAACGTCTATTCAGGCTGTGGCCGGCGAAAGTCCGAGCGGTTACGCCTGCGAATTCAAAACAGGCGCCTCGTGGGCGCTCAAAGATGGTAGCTACGAGCAATCGGCCCCGGTTGCCTTAACCCTTGAGTTCTTGGAGATCGACCTCGACGCGCAAAGCGCCCTTATCAAAACCGGCACAGGCGACGCGACCGGCAAAGTCGCAATTGCCCGGGCCATCGGCGCAAATCATTTTCTGGAGGTCGCGACCGAGGGCTTCTGGAATATCACGACAATCTACGACAAGGACGCGAAGACGGACATGTATCCGGCCGTCCATTCGCGCCATCTGGGGCTGGCAGGAGAACCAGTCTTTTCCCAATACGCGGGCGCCTGCGCCGCCAAGTAGTGCAAGCCGATTGCGCCAAGTGCCATTCCCGCGCACGAATTGGTGGAAAAGCGGCGCGGATCGCTCAAACCGAACCACCGGCCGCTAGCGCGCGTCGCGATATTGACGCAAGAGTCGACCAGTTCGAATGTGCAGTCGCGGCAGCCCGCGCGCGAACAGGAGACCCAGACGGCTCCCATGGCATTGCATCTCGTCAAACTTTGCGTCGGCGCCCAGTCGATCGAAGACCTTGCCCAATGGCAGGCGGCCAACCGCAAATTTAGGCCGAGGCGCGGACGCCCTTTACGCGTCTATCACACCACGTACCAGTGGCCGAGGCGGCGCGAGGAGCTTCTCGATGGGGGCTCTCTCTATTGGGTGATCAAAGGCCTCATTCAGGCCCGCCAGCGGCTGACCGGTTTTGAGGAGGGCCTCAAAGAGGACGGCTCCCCCTGCTGTCTGATTCTGCTTGACCCGGAAATAGTTCCCGTCCGTCCGCAGCCGCGCAAGGCCTTCCAGGGCTGGCGTTACTTTCTGGAAGACGATGCGCCACCCGACCTGGAACCCGGCGTGGACGATGGCGTGGCTCATATGCCGCAAAGCTTGAGACGCGAGCTGGCCGCGCTGGGCCTGATCTAATAGCGCAGCGGGCAAGTGAGACGGCACGCATGACACGCTTCGCAGCAAACCAACGGCTGACCGCGTGTTTCCGAATTTGAGCGCAAGGACCGGAGTGATTGCGCAGCAAAGGTATCCTAGTCTCGGCCCTGAGCGTCGACATAAAGAAATCGGAAAAGCATGTCCCAGCCACATCGAGCCACGTCTGCGAACGGCGCACCCGGCGAAGCCGCAAAATGGAATGCGGTCCAGATGCGCGATCAAGCTTATGATGGTGTCTTCTATTATTCGGTCGTCACGACAGGCATCTATTGTCGGCCCTCGTGTCCGGCAAGGCGCCCGAACCGCAAGAACATTCGATTTTACCCAACGCGCGAGGCGGCCGAGTGGGCTGGCTTTCGCGCCTGCAAGCGGTGCAGACCGGACGCCATAAAACGACTCGGCAGCGCACATATCGAAAAGATCACCGCAGCCTGCCGCATCATCGAAACCGCCGAAACCCAACCCAAGCTGGCCGAGCTCGCCGCATCTCTAGGCGTCAGTCCGTTTCACTTTCATCGCGCTTTCAAGTCAGCAACCGGCGTCACCCCGCAGGCCTACGCGGCAGCGCACAGGCAAAAACGCGCGCGTCGCGCACTCGCTTCAAACGCAACAATCGCCAACGCCATCTATGATGCCGGTTACGGATCGAGCGCGCGGTTTTACGAGAACGCAACGGACATACTCGGCATGACACCGACACGATTTCGAAAGGGAGGAGAGGGTGCGAAAATTAGGTTTGCCGTGGGCCAATGCGCGCTTGGCGCCATCCTTGTCGCTGCGAGTGAGGTGGGTGTAACTGCCATCCTGCTTGGCGATGAACCAGAGCCCCTCGTGCACGACCTCGAACGCCTTTTTCCGAAGGCCGATCTTATCGGAGCGGATCGCACATTCGAAAATCTTGTGGCGCGTGTGGTTGGGCTCGTCGAGCACCCCGAACGCGACCCCAACATTCCGCTCGATATTCAGGGAACAGCCTTTCAGCATCGAGTCTGGGAGGCGCTGCGGCGCATTCCGCCCGGCAAAACGGTGAGCTATACTGACATCGCGCGCCGCATTGGAAAGCCCCAAGCCGCACGCGCGGTCGCACAGGCATGTGCGGCCAACACACTCGCGGTCGCTATACCCTGTCACCGCGTTGTTCGCGAAAACGGAGATCTATCCGGTTACCGTTGGGGCATCGACCGCAAACGCGCGCTGATTGATCGCGAAGCCAAGGCTCGCAGAGCCAAAACCCGATGATTTGACCAGGTTCAAGGCGTCCAGCGAGCATCCGCTCCAACACTCCTGAGATAAGGGAGTGCAGAACGATGACGCTCACCATCACGGCTTGCGACATTGAGATTCCGCCCCATGGTTTGCCAGGCCAGCTTGCAACGCCGGCCGATGCCAAGGGGCTGATCATCTTCGCCCATGGTAGCGGATCGAGCCGGTTAAGCCCACGCAACACCTACGTCGCGAACGCGCTCAATCAGGCAGGATTTGGCACACTCCTCTTCGACTTGCTTCATACGAATGAGGCGAATGACCGGAACAACATTTTTGACATTCCATTGCTTGCAGGCCGTCTGGAGGATGCAATCGATTGGTACCGGAGCGAAAAATCAACGGCACAACAGCCAATCGGATTATTCGGAGCAAGCACAGGGGCCGCAGCGGCGCTAATGGCGGCGGCCAAGAAAGCTCCTGACGTCGCCTCCGTGGTTTCGCGTGGCGGACGTCCTGACCTGGCAGCGGCCGCGCTGCCATACGTAAAAGCACCAACACTACTGATCGTCGGCGAACGAGATGACGTTGTGATCTCTCTCAATCGCCAAGCGAAAGACCAACTCCTTTCCTGTTCCGTTGAACTCGAGATCGTGCAAGGCGCGACGCACTTGTTCGAGGAGCCCGGCACGCTTGATTGCACGATTGATCTCGCACGCGAGTGGTTCTTGAAAACCATGAAGCAGGGTGACGAATCATGAAGTACGTGCTCTTCGAGAACAGGACGGAAGCGGGCCGCAAACTCGCCGAGTCTATTGCCAAGCGAGACTACAAGGACCCCGTTGTCCTGGCCTTGCCGCGCGGCGGCGTGCCCGTCGCCGTCGAGGTGGCAAAGCGTCTTTCCGCCCCTCTGGATCTCGTACTTGTACGCAAGCTTGGCTGCCCCTTCCAGCCGGAGCTTGCTGTTGGCGCCGTCGTTGACGGCGCCTCTCCCGAAGTTGTGCTCAATGAAGATATCGTACGCGAAACAGGCACGACCCAGGACTACATCGAGCAGGAAACCGCGCGCCAGCTCGCCATCATTGAAAAGCGCCGCAAGCTTTGGCTCGCAGATCGGGCGCGCGTCCCTGTCGCCGGCAAAACTGTGATCATGGTGGACGACGGCATTGCAACGGGCGCAACGGCACGCGCGGCCATTCATGCCTTAAGGCGCCAAAACCCAAACCAAATCGTGCTAGCAACGCCGGTCGCGCCAGCCGACACCGTTTCGCGTCTCGAAGCCGAAGGTTGCGAATTTGTGGTTCTAGAAACGCCACGGCCATTCGGCGCCATCGGATTCTTCTATGCTGATTTTTCCCAGGTTGCCGACGATGCGGTCGCCGAAATTCTGTCTGGCGGCACGTAATCCTGATCGGCACGTCATCGCGAAACGCCCAAATGGCAAAGGCATTCAATTGCCTTGCGCTTCAACCCCTTCCTGCAGTGCCAGAACGTGACCGGCAAGATAAAGAGATCCAGTCACAAGCACCCGCTTCGCGCCGGGTTCGATCGCCTCGATACGGCGTAAAGCGGTGTCCACGCCGTCCGTTGCCTCCGCTTCGAGCGAAACCCGGTGTGCACTCTCAGCAAGCGCTTCGGGTGTAAACGGCGCTTCGTGTGAGCCGGGTATCGGCACAGTCATGATGCGCCGGGCCAGCCCGCGGAATTGCACCAAGAAGCCTGCCGCGTCTTTCAATCCCAGCATGCCAACCACCAGATAGAGAGGTTTCGGAGAACGTTCTTCGAGATCGGCCATGGTCTGCGCCAAATACTTACCGGCCGCCGGATTGTGTCCGCCATCAAGCCACAATTCGGAACCGGGTCCCATCAGTGACGGGAGCGGTCCCGCAGGAAGTCGTTGCATGCGGGCGGGCCAGCTCGCGTTTGTCACCCCGGATTCGATGGCTTTCTCGTCCGGAACGAGTTCCTTGAGGTTCAAAGCAGAAGCCACCGCCGTGCCTGCATTGAAGATCTGGTGGGGTCCCACGAGCGACGGCATCGGCAGGTCAAGCAGTCGGTCTTCCGTCTGCACGATAAGACGCCCGCGCTGCTCGAAGGCGTCGTAATCCTCGCCCCAAACCGTGAGCCCTGCCGATAACTGCGCGGCTTCCCGGCGAATGATACCAAGCGCGGCCTCGTCCTGCTGAGAAACCACGCAAGGCACGCCAGGCTTGAGGATGCCGGCCTTCTCGGCCGCAATCTTCTCGATGGACGGACCGAGTTTTTCTGAGTGGTCCAAAGAAATCGGCGTAATAATCGTCAGCCGGGGGGCAGCAACGACATTTGTAGCGTCGAGCCGCCCCCCGAGCCCCACCTCTAAAATCAGAACGTCTGCAGGATGCTCGGCAAAAGCGAGGAAGGCCGCAGCGGTCGTAATCTCGAATTGGGTAATGTCATCGCCGTTGTTGACGGCCTGCGTGCGAGTCAGCACATCGACAAGCGCGTCTTCCCCGATGGGGTGAACCTTGCCATCGACACCCGCAAGCTCGATGCGCTCGTGAAAGCGAACAAGATGCGGTGACGTATAGATGTGAACACGCCGTCCCGCCGCTTCCAGCATCGCCTTCAGGAAAGCGGATACCGATCCCTTGCCGTTCGTACCGGCAATATGCACGACAGGCGGCAGCTTTTTATGAGGATTCCCGAGCCGGTCCAAAAGCCGTTCGATGCGGCCCAGTGACAGGTCGATAAGCTTCGGATGAAGCTGCTTCAAATCGGCCAGGAGCTTGTCGCTCTTCGGCATTCTAGGCCTTGTATCGTAGGGTCCAAGCGGTCCAGTCGACAAAGCCCACTTCGCGCGCTGGCGTCAACTGTTGCAAGACGCGCAGAAAGAATTTTTCGGTGCGTTGATGCGGTCGCGTCTGCCGGCGGTTGTGCGTCCGATTAATCTTTGGCTTCGGGCCTCGTATGACCGCCTTCAGTCTCCCGCCGTGACAAATCGCGGCTCTCCGAACGCAGCGTCTCCACGTCCTCTTCGCCCTCGATGCCGGTGTTGTCAGCCGTTCGCGCCGCGGTTTCGATAAGTTGACCGTCAACCGGACTACCGTTGATGAAAGCGCGCCCATTCAGTCGCCGCCCTTTTAAGCGTGCGTTCTCCGCGCCACCCAGAAAGAGCCGGCAAAGCCGGGACAGCGTATCGCGCAACTCATGCCGATGCACGACCATGTCGATCATGCCGTGGGCCAACAAATACTCGGCGCGCTGAAAGCCGTCGGGCAGCTGTTCGCGAATGGTTTGTTGGATCACGCGCGGGCCTGCAAAACAGATAAGCGCGCCGGGTTCCGCGATGTGGATGTCCCCAAGCATCGCATAGGACGCCGTGACGCCACCCGTCGTGGGATCAGTCAGCACGACGATATAGGGCAAATTCGCATCGCGCAGCCGTTGGACGGCAATGGTCGTGCGCGGCATCTGCATGAGCGACAGGATACCCTCCTGCATGCGGGCACCACCCGATGCAGCAAAGAGGATGAAGGGACAGTTGAGCTCGACCGCGCGCAGCATACCGGCAATAACAGCCTCACCAGCAGCCATGCCCAACGATCCTGCCATGAATTGGAAATCTTGAACGGCTGCCACCGTCATCTGGCCGTCGAGCAGACCCTCACCGATGAGCAGCGCATCATCGAATTCGGTTTTCGCCTTGGCGTCCTTCAGCCGGTCCGTGTAACGGCGGCTGTCTCGAAACTTCAAGGGATCGAGGGGCACGTCAGGCACCAGGACCTTTTCGTAAATGCCGCCGTCGAACAGGTGTGTGAGCCGGGCCTTGGCCCCCATCTTCATGTGGTAATTCGAACCGGGGACGACGAACTGGTTGGCTTCGAGGTCCTTGTAGAAGACCATCTGGCCCGTCTCCGGGCACTTGATCCAAAGGTTGTCCGGCACCTCGCGCTTCGTTGTCAGGAAGCTACGGATCTTGGGGCGAACAACGTTGTTGATCCAATTCACGCTACTTGGCTCCTTACCAGCCGGCGATCGAGTGAGGCACGCCAGCCCAGGCCATTCATACAGTCCAAACCTTTGAACCCGGATAACGATTGATCGCCCACCGGGCAGGTCGTGCGAAAACTCTGCCGAAGCCCATCAGCAACTCTAAGTGGGCTGAAGCGCCCGGCTCAGGCTCTTAACGAGATTTAGGACCGCCGGTACCGTCTTTCCAGTCGCCTTGCCGTCGGCATCGAGACTCGTCTGGATCGCCGTTACCAGTGCCGAGCCGACGACGACACCGTCGGCTCCCTTCGCAATCTCTTTAGCCTGATCGGGGGATTTTACGCCAAATCCGACCGCAACGGGAAGCTTTGTCGATCTCTTTATCCGCGCAACCTGGGAGTGAACATCGTTTATAACCGGTGCGGCGGCCCCCGTAATGCCCGTGATCGACACATAGTAAACGAAACCGGACGTGTTCTTGAGCACGGCCGGCAGGCGTTTGTCGTCGGTCGTGGGCGTGGCGAGCCGGATGAAATTGAGGCCACGTGTCACTGCCGGTAGGCACAGCTCCTCGTCGGCCTCGGGCGGCACATCGACAACGATCAGGCCGTCCACACCCGCCGTGACGGCCGCATCTAGGAAGGCTTCGTTCGGAAAAACGTAGATCGGATTGTAATAGCCCATCAGCACGATGGGCGTGTCGGCGTCTGTCTTCCGGAAATCGGCGACCATCTTGAGCGTTTTCTGCATGGTCTGCCCAGCCTGCAATGCGCGCAGCGAAGAGGCCTGAATCGCCGGGCCATCGGCCATGGGGTCTGAGAATGGCATACCGAGCTCGATAACGTCGGCGCCGGCCTCGGGAAGGCCGTCAAGAATCTTCTGCGACGTCTCAAGATCGGGATCGCCCGCGGAAACAAAAGTAACAAGCGCCGCCCGTCCCTCTGCCTTGAGGGCGGCAAAGCGTTTGTCGATGCGTGTGGCGGTGGTCATAGGAGCGCGGTCCGGCATCAGTGTCTTTCAGGGAATTCTGCCGCCGGTCGTAGAAGTACGGCGTATGACGGTCAAGGGCAGTAGTGCCGCGGGACGAGAACAGATGGATGAGAAACGGCCGGGTCCCCTGGCAGGCAAGCGAAGTCTGGTGGGACGGCTTCTGATTGGTATGCGCGGTACAGACCCAGTTCGCACTCCTAACGCCCTAAAATCTGTTATTTGGCCGACGATTGAACATTGCTTTTGGAGCTTTTGCGGCCTTCTTGCAGCGATAAGTCTTCGGTAGCGCATTCATGAGACACGCCTGAATTCAACTGAGTCATGAGTCTCAAGACGCATAATTCTGCTGCAGGATTCAAAACTATCTTGATCGCAATATAGCTATGTATGGCGAGGCAAATAAGCCATACAACAAATACATTGCGCAAGAGCGACTGTTCCATAGAGGATGCACGCACACTCGGTTTCTTGTTCTTACTCGTTTGAATCATCTTGTAGGCAGGATATTCGTCTCCAATTGCAAGCGTATTTTCGTTCAAGATTTGATGTTGCCCTTCATATGGAAGGTAGTGAACATAGGCGACGCTGTTCTGAATAAGTTTCTCAATGTGACGTATCTGCCTTTTTATCACCTCAACATAATCTTTTGCTCTTCTGTCAATTTTTCGAATTGTCCAAGTGTAATATGTAGAGCCTGCTGCAATAAGAAATCCGGCGAGTACGCGCGCAATATTTTTGCATTCCGTTATTTTTGTTACTTCTATTTGAGATACTACAAGATAATATGATGCCATGAGCGCACCAAGGACTGGAACGAAAATGCGTAGCCTTGATTGCTTGAGAGTCTCGTGAAGAGCATGAAGGTCGATGAGCTTCTTCCAGATTTCAATTAGGTACTTGTCAAAAGCATTCTCTTCTTCTTTGGTCATACGCGGATCTTACTCCAGCTCTATCTCCCAAGCCTATGGTCTCTACAACCCACAGTGACGCGGGTCGGCTTCCAATAAAGACTCAACGAGGTCTAAGAGACTATCGGTAAACTGACAGCAGAATGGCTGAGCGAGTTACGCCTAGAAACTATAACTGATAATGCGTTTATGTCTGAAATTGGCCCTTAGCCGAATAGACGCTCACCGCACCGTTTATGCCCGCTCCCGACACGAGAGCGGACACCTCATCAAATCTTCATGCCCAATGCCTTGGCGACCGTGAATAGGTCTTTATCGCCGCGCCCGCACAGGTTCATCACAAGAAGATTGGTCTTGGGTAGCTTGGGCGCCAGTTTCATAACCCAAGCAAGTGCGTGTGAAGGCTCAAGCGCCGGGATGATCCCTTCTGTGCGTGTGCAAAGCTGCAGCGCGTCTAACGCTTCTTTATCGGTTGCCGGCACATAGGTGACGCGGCCCGTCTCTTTGAGCCAGGAGTGCTCAGGGCCAACGCCCGGGTAATCGAGACCCGCTGAGATCGAATGGCCTTCGAGGATCTGCCCGTCGTCATCCTGCAGAAGGAAAGTGCGGTTGCCGTGGAGTACGCCGGGGGCGCCGCCGCTCATCGATGCGGCGTGTCCGTTAGGCACGTCGAGCCCATGCCCGCCCGCTTCAACGCCGTAGATTGCCACGCCCTCGTCATCGAGGAAGGGATAGAAAAGGCCGATCGCGTTCGAGCCGCCGCCGATGCACGCGACAAGCGTGTCTGGTAGCCGGCCTTCGGCCTCCATCATTTGCGTGCGAACCTCGGTCCCAATGATCGATTGAAAATCGCGCACCATGGCCGGATAAGGATGCGGACCGGCCGCCGTGCCGATGATGTAGTAGGTATCTCGCACGTTGGTCACCCAATCGCGCAGCGCCTCGTTCATGGCATCCTTCAACGTCATCGCGCCGGACGTCACGGGATTGAGCTCGGCGCCGAGCAGCTTCATGCGTGCGACGTTGGGCGCTTGGCGCTCTACGTCAGTCGCACCCATGTAGATCTCGCAGGGCATATTGAATTTGGCGCAGACCGTCGCCACCGCCACACCGTGTTGACCCGCGCCGGTTTCTGCAATGATGCGCGTCTTTCCCATCCGCCGTGCCAGCAGGATCTGCCCAAGGCAGTTGTTGATCTTGTGCGAGCCTGTGTGATTAAGCTCATCGCGCTTGAAATAGATCTTGGCGCCGCCGAGGTCCGCAGTGAGGCGCTCGGCAAAATAGAGCGGCGAGGGGCGGCCCGAATAGTGCGCATGAAGATGCGCCATCTCGGCGTGAAACGCCGGATCCGCTTTGGCCTCGTTGTACGATCGCTCGAGATCGAGGATCAGCGGCATCAGTGTTTCTGCCACAAAGCGGCCGCCGAAGAGACCAAAGTGCCCGCGTTCGTCTGGGCCGGCACGGTAGGTGTTGAGCTTCTGTTCGCCCACTTTGTCGGACTTGGTGCCCATTGGAGTTCCTCGTTCGATCGCCGCACGCCACGTAGAAGAGTGCGGAGAAGATGCTCAGGTCTGCTTAGCGGCCTTTGCCGCCTTTAGGAAGCGGCGGATAAGCTCAGGGTCTTTCTGGCCCGGCGCCTGCTCGACACCCGAAGAGACGTCCACGATCGGCGCGCCCGTAAGCTGGATCGCAGCCGAGACATTATCGGGTGTGAGCCCGCCCGCCAATGCAAACGGCATGTCGCCGCCCGCCTCTTCCAAAATCCGCCAGTCGAACGTGAGCCCGTTGCCCCCAGGCAGGGCGCTCGGATCAGGTGGAGGCTTGGCATCAAACAGGATGATATCAGCGGCTTTCCCCGGATCGTGGTAGGCCCTGGCCGCGGCCACGTCGGCGTGGGTTGCGACACTTACAGCCTTCATAATCGGTTTTCCAACACGGGCCCGGATCGCGCGAACACGCTCAGGAGTTTCCCGGCCGTGAAGTTGCACAATATCTGGTGCGACCCGGCGAACGACATCGTCGATCAATTCATCATCGGGATCGACAAGCAAAGCAACAACACGGGCCGCACTCCTGTCATGGCACCGCTCTGACAACGTCCGCGCCGTCTCCAAATCGATATTCCGAGGGCTCTTAGCAAAGAACACCAGACCGATGAAGTCAGCCCCCGCAGCCGTGGCGGCGTCGAGAGCCTTCTCGGTCGTGATCCCGCAGATTTTCACGCCTGTTGTCATCGGGCCCCTGGTCACCAGCACCGGCCATACATCTGAGACGCCGTCGATAACACGGGCCGCCCCGGCTGCCCATTTCAACGCCCAGAAAATTTGAAAGTCATCACCCGCTGCGCAGGCCTAAAGCCGGCCTGCAGGTCCTCGCAGATCAATCCGGCCCCTTGGCTCACGCCGCATTGCGGTGGTGCACCGAAACAAGGTCCTTGGACTGGGCGGCGGCCGCGGCATCGCGCTCACGCGTCAATCGATCGGTTTCCGCGCGCCAGCGCCGTGCCTCGAAAGAGTTTGTCCGAGCCATACGGCGGAAGCGGCCCTGACTGAGCCAGACCGCAAATCCGCCCAGCACAACACCGGCAACGAGCGCAAGAATGAGATAGACATAAAACGGCAAGTTGATGGACACGAGCGGATCGGCATTAAAGGGATCGAGCGAGAGGCGCACGACTTGCCGGTTCGTGACGGCCAGAGTCACCAGCACCATTGCTGCAGGAAAAGCAACGAGCGCGATCGCGAGCCTCTTCAGCACATCAACAGTCCTTGTGTTCAGGCGCTACCGGGAGCGTTGAGACGGTCGCGCAGTTCTTTTCCGGTTTTGAAGAAGGGGACGTATTTCTCGGCGACGGAGACCGGTGCGCCCGTCCGGGGATTGCGCCCTTGACGAGCACTGCGGTGTTTAACTGTGAAGGCGCCAAAGCCGCGCAGCTCGACGCGATCACCGCGCGCAAGCGCATCGACAATCTCATCCAAGATCGTGTTCACGATGCGCTCGACATCGCGATGGTAGAGATGCGGATTTGTAGCGGCGATTTTTTGGATTAGCTCTGACTTGATCACGGGCACCCCCCGAAAACCGATTGTAATTGCTCAATTTTCCGAAGGGTGCCAAACCGAGACGAGACCGTCAAGGCCAAGCCGCTCAAGACCGCTCTCCTGGACGAAGAGGCGGGCCAGATCGCCGGCCCCGCCAAACAGTCCGCCGCCCGTGGTCCTGGCGCTCGAGAGGCCCCAGGGACCGCCGCTAGCGGGCTTCCAGTCCACGACCGTCAGGTCTTTGTCGACGCCCCGCTTGTCCTCAAGCCATTTGCGGGCTTCCTCTTCCCCGCCGATCTGATCGACCAGACCATTCGAGAGTGCCTCGCGCCCCGAGAAAATGCGCCCTTCCGTAAGGCCGGGAATGCTGCTCGTGGTAACCTTACGCCGATCCTCGACCAGGGACAGGAACCAGCGGAAGCCGTCGTTGATCGTATCCTCCATCACGCGGCGGGCCGGCTCTGTCATGGGCGCGAAGAGAGAGGGCGCGGCTTTGAGCTCACCGCTCTTCACCTCGTTTACCTTGACGCCAATCTTATCGAGAAGACTGGAGAACTCTGGCCACTGGGCCAGCACGCCAATGGAGCCGGTGACCGTATTGCCGCGCGCCACGATATGATCCGTACCAAGCCCGACGATGTAACCCGCCGAGGCGGCAACTGTTCCAAACTGAGCCACGACCGGCTTTTTCTTCGCGATTTCGCGCAACGCTTCGTAGAGGGCTTCGCCTCCCGTCGTCGTGCCACCGGGGCTGTTCACGTAAACGATGACGCCCTTCACATACGCGGCATCCTTAATGCGCTTCAGCATGGACAGCTGGTCACGATTTTCGATAATCGTGCCTTCGATGGCGACGCGGGCGATTTGTTTCTGCGCGACGTAATCGCTTAACGATCCCGTGCCGAGCGCATAGGCACCGATGGCAAGGGCGACGCCGGTGACACCAATGGCCCGCCATCGGCTGAGTTTGCGGCGCATGCGGCGGCGGTCGAGAACGGATTCGGTTTCGGGATGCATATCGGCCTCAAACGGATCAATCGGGAGCAAACTGTCAACGACGGGAATGTGCTGCAATTAGGTTAAGCAAGGATCGGGCCGCATTCAACGCCGCGGGCGGGGCGTTTACAAATGAAAACGCGCGGGAACAAGGGTCCCGCGCGTGTTCTGTCTTAATGTGAGCTGACAGCCCTAAATAGCTAGGACTTCAGCTAGATTCGCTTTCCTCGTCCTCGTCCGTGGCATCCTTCTTCTTGATCGCTGCCTTGAAGATATCACCGAGCGAGGCACCCGAGTCCGACGAGCCGTACTGCGCCACGGCCTGTTTTTCCTCGGCGATCTCGAGAGCCTTGATCGAGACGGATATGCGCCGGGCCGACTTGTCGACGCTTTGGACCGCCGCATCGACCTTCTGGTCGACGCTGAAACGCTCCGGACGCTGCTCCGAGCGGTCACGCGACAGATCGGATCGCTTGACAAAGGAGGTCAGATCACTGTCGCCGATCTTGACCTCGATGCCGTTGTCCTGAACCGCGACCACCTGGCACGTGACCTGGTCACCCTTCTTGTACTTCGAAAGGGCGTCCGCAGGGTCGCCGCCAACCTGCTTGATGCCAAGCGAGATGCGTTCCTTCGTACTGTCCACATCAAGCACGACGGCCTTCACCGTGTCGCCCTTCTTGTACTCCTTGATCACTTCGTCGCCGGCGCGTTGCCAATCCAGATCGGAAAGATGCACCATGCCGTCGATTCCATTGTCGAGGCCAATGAACAAACCGAATTCGGTGACGTTGCGAATGGGCCCCTCGACCATGGAGCCTTTCGGGTGAGCGGCAATGAACGCGTCCCACGGGTTGTCCTGCGTCTGCTTGAGACCAAGAGAGATACGCCGCTTCTG
This sequence comes from Hyphomicrobium sp., assembly GCA_965222835.1. Classification (GTDB taxonomy): domain Bacteria; phylum Pseudomonadota; class Alphaproteobacteria; order Rhizobiales; family Hyphomicrobiaceae; genus CBDCUQ01. Next base: position 704,692 of record CBDCUQ010000003.1, on the reverse strand, counting down.
CGGGTCGACTTCAAGAACCTGAACCTCAACCTCCTGACTCGTCGAGACGATCTTCCCGGGATGAATGTTCTTCTTGGTCCAGCTCATCTCGGAAACGTGGATGAGTCCTTCGACACCAGGCTCCAGCTCAACGAATGCGCCGTAGTCGGCAATATTCGTAACGTTGCCTTTGACGCGGGCACCAACAGGATACTTGGCTTCGATCGCGCCCCACGGATCGTCCTGAAGCTGCTTCATGCCGAGGCTAATGCGTTGCGTCTCCGGATTGATGCGAATGATCTGCACCTTCACCGTGTCGCCGACGTTCAGAATCTCGGAAGGATGGTTGACGCGTCGCCACGCCATATCGGTGACGTGAAGCAGACCGTCAATGCCACCGAGATCGATGAACGCGCCGTAATCCGTGATGTTCTTGACCAGTCCGTCGATGACCTGTCCTTCGCCAAGGCGGGCCACGATGTCGGCGCGCTGCTCGGCACGGGTTTCTTCGAGCACACTGCGGCGCGACACCACAATGTTACCGCGGCGGCGATCCATTTTCAGGATCTGGAACTGCTGCGGTTGATGCATCAGATGGCCGATGTCGCGGACGGGCCGGATGTCCACCTGTGAGCCTGGAAGAAAGGCCACAGCACCGTCGAGATCGACCGTAAAGCCACCCTTCACTTTATTGAAGATGACGCCCGTCACCTTCTCCCCGCCGTCATACATCTTTTCGAGCCGGGTCCAGCTTTCCTCGCGCCGGGCCTTGTCACGCGACAGGACGGCTTCGCCGAGCGCGTTCTCGATGCGCTCCAAATAGACTTCGACCGTATCTCCGACCTTGATGTCGCCCGGCTTTCCGCCGAGGCCAAACTCTTTGAGGGCCACGCGGCCTTCCATCTTGAGGCCAACGTCGATAACCGCCATGTCCTTCTCGATGCCGACGACCGTGCCTTTGACGACTTGACCTTCGTAGACCTCGTCTTTCGCTAGGCTTTCAGCCAAAAGGGCCGCAAACTCATCGCGCGTTGGGTTCAGATCCTTATCAGGTGTTGTACTCATTCCTGCTCCTTGAGCCTCATAATGCATAACCGGACCGCCGCCCTCGGGCGGTGGTGCCGTGCGTGATTGGTGTTGATGTCAGCGGTTGGGAAAGCCGACGCGAGCCAGAGCGCGCAAGAATGCGATCGGGCGGCCTGCGAACGGCTCCTGCCAAGATTGGGTTGATGCCACCGCGATGGGCCCCCGGCCCTGCCAATGAGATTGGGGACCCTATGGCTCCCCTATTGGCCGATCTTCCTCTTGATCGATCCGACGGCGGCGTCGAATGCCGCTTCTATATCCAAGTCCGTCGTATCGAGCAAGATGGCGTCAGGGGCAGCCGTAAGGGGTGCGGCAGCACGCCCCTGGTCGCGGGCGTCCCGCCTCTGGATATCGGCTAAGACATCTTCGTATTGGACGGATACACCGTTATCCTGGAGTTCGGTGAAGCGCCGCCGGGCCCGGACCTCCGGAGTCGCGCTCATAAAAATCTTAACCTCCGCTTCCGGACAAACGACCGTCCCGATATCCCGCCCGTCCAAAACGGCCCCCGGTTTCTGGGCGGCAAAGGCCCGCTGCAACTCGAGGAGCGCGGCTCGAACCTCCGGAATTTTCGCAACGACCGACGCCGCCTCCCCGGCCTCCGCGCCGCGCAACGCCGGATTCTCCAACACTTCCGGAGAGATCGAGCGAGCCGCCGCCACCGCGGCCCACGTATCGTCCAACCGATAGCCGTTACGAATGACGGTAAGAGCCGTAGCCCGATAAAGCAGGCCGGTGTCGAGATGCTTGAAGCCGAAATGATTGGCAATGCACCGGGCCAGCGTGCCCTTCCCCGAAGCGGCCGGTCCGTCGATGGCAATAATCATGATCGGCACATCGTCTGGTCGTCCCACAAAGTTCCATCCGCGCGCCCCTGTTTGATGAACGACGCGGATGACACGCGCCGCCGAGCATACCAACCCGGGCTTCGGCTGTTCAATCCTTGGAATGGGTCACAGCTAAAATGTGACGCCGGCCTCGAAGGCGGCATAACCTTCCGCAGCATCTCAGAAATAAGGTCAGAGCATCACTTCCCTTCGCGCCACCAAGCGAGTGCCAGCAACGCGAGCAGGGCGGAAAGCGCCAGCAGGCCCGTGAACATTGGCGTGAGCTTAACGCCTTTCGTCAGGTAGGCCTCGCGGTCCTTAAGCCCCATCCAGCCCGAACCGGCCATCACATTAGCGCCGGAGAGAACAGTCACCCGTGGGACGTCAACCGATGTCGCCTCAGCGCCTGCCACGCGGGTCCAAAAGACACCGCCGCCCGTCTCCTCAATGAGCGGCTTCAACTTGTCGGCCGTAGCCGTGACCTCGCTCATCTCACGCGGATCTTCGGCGCCAGCGTGCGCAACGGCCGTCAGAGTGCGCGCTGCGGCCTCCGTCTCAGCCTTGTAAAGCCCGGGTGTCTTGACATCGATCGTCGTTTTCCAAAGTCCGGGCTCCGTTTTTTCGAGTGTCACTTGGGCCGTATCGCCGCCGGGCCCTGACAGCAGAACGGGTTCGATGGCATCTTCCATCGAACGGCGCTCAAGCGAAATCTTGAGACCCGAGGCGGATGCAACAAGACGTTCCTCTTCAAGATCCGGCTCCTTCATCAGCCAATGCGCGAGACGGCGCAGAAGTGCGGTGTGCGGACCACCCCCCTCGAATCCACGCGCCCACAGCCACGCCTGATCGGATGTCAAAAGCGCCACGCGGCCCTTGCCCCTGCGGTCAAGGATAAGGAGCGGCTTGTCCTTCGCCCCCTTCATGACGATGCGGCCCCGCTCGGCGCGCACCTCCGCTTGACGGAACCAGCGGCCCCATGCCGGTTGCGATCCCGGCGATACATTCGCGCCCGTTAGAGCCTGCGTAACGGGATGCTTTGCGCCTTCCTCGGTGATCTTCGCCTTGAACGGTTCGTCGAGAACACGGCCCGTCGGCACGGCCGGCAGCGCGGGCGAAAGCGGTGTTCGATAGATGCTGGCATTGCTCGCATAATCGTCGCCGCCCGCGACAAGCAGCGCACCGCCATGGCGGGACACGTAGCGCTGGATGTTGTCGTAGTAGAGGAGCTGCAGAATGCCCCTGTGCTCATAGCGATCGAAAATGATCAAGTCGAAGTCTTTGATCTTTTCGGAGAACAGTTCCTTGGTCGGAAACTGAATGAGAGAGAGTTGGTTGATCGGCGTCCCGTCCTGCTTTTCCGGCGGGCGTAGAATGGTGAAGTGCACAAGATCAACCGCCGCATCTGACTTCAAGAGATTGCGCCACGTACGTTCCCCAGCATGCGGTGCGCCCGAGACAAGCAGCACGCGCAGATTTTCCCGCACGCCTTCGGCCGAAAGAACCACCCGATTGTTGACAGGCGTTAGCTCGCCGAGTGCAGCGGGCAGCTCAATCTCTATAATGTTGGTGCCGGCGTGCGGGATCGGCATGCTGACGGTGACAAGCCGGCCGATCTCGGCCTGGCGCTTTTCGTCCGGCTGACCCTCGCGGCGGATGTTGAGCATCACCGGCCCGGACGGCGAGCGAACCGCACCCGCCTCGTGCACCACGATTTCGATTTCTTGCGATTGCCCGACAAGACCATAGCGCGGGGCCGTAATGACCTCGATGCGCCGGTCAAACTCACCAGACGTGCCCGAAAGCAGCGCATGCACCGGGGCGTCGAATCCCAACCCCTCCGCATTCTTTGGAACGTCGTGGACTTGACCATCGGTCAGGAATATGACGCCGGCGAGCCGGTCAGGCGGCGTATCGGCAAGGGCCTTGTTGAGCGCCACAAAGAGAGCCGTACCGTGCGCACCAGCCCCCTCAGGCTTCGCGGCGGAGACCCAGCGAACGTCGAGATTCTTGATCGCTCCGAGGCGGGCTTCCAGCGCAGCGCGCATTTCCGTCATCTGTTCGGGGCGCTTTTCCAGCGTCTGGCTCGTGCTCTCATCGACGACCGCAATAACGATATTGCTCAGCGTCTCGCGCTCTTCTTCGCGTAGTGACGGATTGGCGAGCGCCGCCAGGAGCGCCGCAAGTGCAAGAGCGCGAAGCCCGGCACCGCGGCTGCGGCGAAACACGAGAACGAGGACCAGCAACAACGCAATCGCAACCGCGCCCCAGAACAGCGGGGCGGGAAGCATCGGCGAGAAGTCGATGGACCATCTCATGAAAGATTCCTCACTGCCCAAGCCTTTCCAGAAGTGCCGGCACGTGCACCTGATCCGCTTTGTAGTTTCCAGTGAGAGCGTGCATGACAATGTTGATCCCACTGCGCAGCGCGAATTCACGTTGCTGCTCGCCGCCCGGAACAACGGGATAGATCGGTCGTCCCGACTGGTCGAGCGCCCACGCCGCAGCGAAGTCGTTGGATGTGATCAGGATCGAAGAAACGCCATCCGATCGGCGTGCCTTCCGTTCTCCCTCTACGGTATCCTGCTCGGCATCGACCCAAAGCTGACCGCCATCCCAGCGGCCCGGAAAGGCGCGCAAGAGATAAAACGACTTGGTAAGAACGTGGTCCGCCGGCACTGGTTCGAGCCGCGGCAAATCCAGCTTCCCGATCAAACGCTGCAATGCGGGCCCGCTGCGCCCGCCGAGCGCTACCCCCTCTGGGACACCGGACGAGTAGTCGCGCGTATCGAAGATCACCATGCCGCCTTGCTTCATGTAGGCGTCAATCTTGGCGAGTGTCCGGTCGGAAAGCGTCTTTGCGTTCTCTAACACCGGCCAATAGAGAACGGGGAAATAAGAGATCTCGTCTTTCTCGATATCGACGGCCATGGGATCGCCGGGCTCAACTGCCGTGCGCACCGAGAGCACGCGGCTCAAACCGGAAAGTCCAAGCTTGCTCGTGTTGTCGGTCGTGGCATCGCCAGTCAGAACGTAGCCAAGTGTGACGCGGGCCGTTGCCGTCTGCACGGCTGCATCGGGCCCTGTGTACACGCGTGGAGGGGTCGGCTGGCGCCGGGGAAGCCGCGGCCGCCGGAGATGCCGGAAGATATCGGGCCGGCGAAGCTCAAAGTCATCGATTGATTGCGAGCGGACGTCGGACGTTGGGACGATTACAGCCAACATGACCAAGGCGGCCGTCGCTGAGGTCTTGCGCCCGAAGCGGAAGAGCGTTCCCGCCTGTAAGAGGAGCACCGCAATGATATCAGCGAAAAGGAGAGCAAGAGCCGTGGCGAGAAGCCAGGGCTTCAACGGCGTGGCAGAGCTGGCCTCGAAGCCACCTCGCAGGGTCCCAGTCGGAAGCGGTGGAAGTGCCGCAAGGCCACTTTCTTCTGTAAGCACGTTGATCGCACGCGGCGTTCCACCCGCGCCGTAATAACCAGGCGGATGGTCGAGACTCGCCGCGGCCTCAGCGAATTTCGACGCCGGGATGGATTGAGCCGTCGGTGGCGGTGTTCTGAGCACGCCGAAACCATCGAGCGTTTGTTGCGGAGCCAGTACGTCGCCGGATGCCGTGTCAGATGTGACGGCGCGGGCGTTGGCTGCGACCGTCTCGCCGTCGCTTCCGCCGGGATCCGCGAGCACAGCTCCGCCAAGCGTCGTGACACGCCGCAGCATTTCGACGAACAAACCTGAAATCGGCAAATTCGACCAGTCTGTATTTGCCGTCACATGGAAAAGAACAATCTGCCCGGCCTCCCGTTGCGTGGCGGTCACCAGAGGCGTTCCATCCTGGAGACGGGCCCAGACCTTGGTGCCGGCACCGAGCTGCGCCGGGTCTGCGAGCACTTGGCGTTTCACCGTGACATCGTTCGGAACCGGCAACCCGGCGAACAAGCTCTGCTCCTCGAAGTCGGCGAGCGGCTGCGGCGTCGACCAGGACAGGCGCCCCCGAGCGAACGACCGCCAATTCGCAACGGCACTGGTAAGAGTTCGTCACCGCCCTTCTCCAGCCGTGGTCCGGCAAAACGAACGAGCACGCCGCCTTTCTTGACCCAGGTATCGATTTGGTCAAGCACTTCGCCTTGCAGTGTCCCGATATCGGCGAGCACCACCACGCTGGCGCGCTGTTTCAAGACCTCGTCGAGGGCGCTGGCAATATTCAGATCCTTAGGGCTCAGAATCTCCGCAAACGGCTTGATTGCCTTTTCGATGTAGTAGAGCGGTGCGAGAAGCGGTTGCGCCTGCTCCTGTGCCGCACCCGAGACCAAACCGACGCGCTGCCACTGCGAGCGCGAGTCGAGTAAGCTGACGGCCCCCGCGGAACGTTCCCCGGCAATCTCGAGCCGTGTCACCTGGTTCCGAAGTTCAAGTGGCAGTTCGAAGGTGAGATCGGTCGTGGTCTCTCCGATGCCAAGCTTGAAGGTGGCCTCGCTGAGCCGCTGCGCACGCGCCGAATAGGCATGGACCGCCCCTTCACGCTCACCGCCCTCGGTCCGCATCAGGCGCGCGGCGAGTTTGCCCTCGGAGCTGACATAACCGAGAACGCCGAGTGGCGTGTGAGCACCGGCATCGCCAAGAACCGCAAAAACGCCGCCGCCTGCAAGCGACGACAAACCTCGCGCAAAGGCGTCCGCACGCCCGTCGTGATCGATGCCGTCGGTAATCCAGATGACGCTGACGCCCTGTTGCGTGCTGCCCGAAAGTTCTTTGTTGAGGGCATCGAGCGCGGCCATGCGGTCGGGATGGAAGGGCTGCGGTACTAGCGCCGCGGCCGTCGAACGTGCATCTGCTGGGGCTTCGAGCCGCACGGAGGACGCCTTTGCCGCCGCGGCTGTCGGCAGCACAACCACGGAGCGGCCCTGCGATTCAGCTTGCGCGATCATGCGCTCCGCTGCAGCCATGCGAAGCGACCATTGCGGGGCCGCCGCCCAGCCATTGTCAATCGCGACGACAACCGGCCCCTCACCCTTGAGAGCCGCGGTCTTGGTTGGATTGAGCACCGGTTCGGCAAGCGCAAAGATAACAAGTGCGGCCGCGATGAGACGAATGAGCAGCAACCACCACGGTGTCTTTGCCGGCGTCTTCTCCCGATTCTCAATGCCGGTGAGAATGCGTGTCGGGGGAAACGCGATCTGCCGCGGCCGAGGTGGCACGGTGCGCAAAAGCCAATAGATCAGCGGCAGCGTAGAAAGCGCTCCCAAGAGCCACGGATTGAGGAAGGCGAGCGCGCCGAATGTCATGCGGCATCTCCCTCGGTGGTGTTCTCCGCGCCCTGCCAGCGGTAGCTGCTGGCCCGTCCTTCGAGGCGCATCATGAGATTGAGCATGGCTTCCGCTGCGGGCCGGTCGGTGTGGTGAACCATAAACGACCAGCCGAGCTTCGTCGCGCAGTCGGCGATCGTGGCACGGTGCGCGGCCAGTCTGTCCTGATACTCGGAGCGTATGCTCTCAGCCCTGTCGGCAATCCATCGGGCACCGTCTTCGAGTCCCTTGAACTCCGTCCGCCCCTCATAAGGAAGAGTTTCCTCGGCCGGGTCGAGCACTTGGATAACATGCCCCGCGACGCCGTTCGATGCGATCGCCTCCAGGCGCGCGCACACCTTGTCGGCAGGGTCGAGAAAATCACCGAACAAGACCACACTCGAAAACCGGCTCAGATGACCGGCGGGCGGCAGGCCTGAGGTGAGGACATCCGAAGCCGCATTGGCGGCAAGAGCCTCCGCTAGGCGCAGAGCCGCCTTTCGGCTGGCCATTGGCACAGTCAGTCCGAGCAAGCCCGCGCGCTCACCACTGCGCACCAAGAGTTCGCAGGCCGCAAGCATTAACACGACCGCCCGGTCGCGCTTGGTCACTGTACCGAGGTGCTTGAAGTGCATCGAACGCGAAAGGTCGGGCCACATCCAAAGTGTATGCGCCGCCTCCCACTCACGTTCGCGCACAAACAGATGGTCGGAGCTCGCCGAGCGGCGCCAATCGATAAGTTGCGCGGAATCTTGCGGGCCATATTGCCGGAATTGCCAGAATGTTTCGCCAGGACCGGCCCGGCGGCGGCCATGGATTCCATGTGCGACGGTCGACGCGATCCGGTCGGCCTCTAGCACGAGGTCGGGCAGAACATCGGCCAAGGCATGCGCGTGTTGCTCCAGAGCGAGAAGGTGCGAGCCGTCTTCACTCGCAGGGTGCCGCTCGCTGTTCCTGGCCATACGCGGCTACTCCAGCGCGCCGGCGAGACGCGATATGACGCCGCCTAAGGTCTGCCCCTTGGTACGTGCCTCAAACGACAGTGCCATTCTGTGCTTCAGGACGGGTTCGGCCAGAGCAATCACGTCGTCGACCGACGGTGCGAGACGGCCTTCGATCAAAGCCTTGGCGCGAGCCGCCATCATGAGGGCCTGACTAGCGCGCGGTCCCGGCCCCCACGCGACATACCGATCCGTATCCTCGCTTGCGCCGGTACCTGGACGCGCGGCCCGCACAAGATTGAGGATCGCCTCGACAACTTTGTCTGGCACGGGGATCTGGCGAACGAGGCGCTGGATCGACATCAGATCGCCGGCATTGAGAACCGCCTCAAGCTTACGTTCTTCCGTCCCCGTCGTGGCATAGAGCATGCGCCGTTCGGCCCCGAGATCGGGATAGGAAACGTCGATCTGCAAAAGGAAGCGATCGAGCTGCGCCTCGGGCAGCGGATACGTACCTTCCTGCTCAAGCGGGTTCTGCGTCGCCAAAACGTGAAACGGTTGCGGCACGTCGTGCCGATGACCCGCAACCGTAACATGGTGCTCCTGCATGGCTTGCAGCAATGCGGATTGCGTCTTAGGGCTCGCACGGTTGATCTCGTCCGCCATGAGAAGCTGGGTGAAGATCGGACCCTTGATAAAGCGGAACGAACGCTGCTGCCCGGGTGCTTCTTCCAGCACTTCCGAACCAATGATGTCGGACGGCATAAGGTCGGGCGTAAATTGAATACGCTTCGCATCGAGACCCAAGACTTTACCCAGTGTCTCGACCAACAAGGTTTTGGCCAGACCAGGCACACCGATAAGAAGCGCATGCCCGCCGGAGAGCAGCGTGATGAGCGTCTGTTCGATGACGACGTCCTGGCCAAAAATGACGGTCGCAGCCGCCTTATGCGCGCGCTGAACTCGGTCAGCAGCAGCCTCAAGTCGAGGGACGATGGTTTCGTCCGTTTGCGTGATCGTGCTCATCGTCCCCACTGTTCGCTGTAATAGGTGTCATCGGCGCAGACTGACTTTACGCCATGCGCCCCATATTCTCCTAGGGCCGTGATTGTGTTCGGCTCCTATGCTTGCCGGTCAAGTTAATACTACGTAAGTGTGGCGAAGCTGGACGCGTCAATCCAGCAATTTCAAGGTTTGTTGCCAAGGTTTGTTTCATGTCTACGACCGCGGATCAGGGGATAAGCTCACTCGAGGCGCTCCTCAAAGAGGCTGGCCGCAAGTCCCCCCCGCCGGTCGAGAGCTGGAATCCCCCCTACTGCGGCGACATCGGAATGGCGATCCGCCGTGACGGAACATGGTTCTATCAAAAGAGCCCGATTGGACGCGCGGCACTTGTAAAACTGTTTGCGAGTGTGTTGCGGCGCGATCCGGACGGGCGCCACTACCTCGTGACCCCGGTTGAGAAGGTCGACGTCGCTGTCGAGGATGCGCCCTTCCTGGCTGTTGAAATGGAAGTGACGGGAAAGGGTCCCGCTCAGCGCATCATATTCCGAACCAACGTCGACGATGTCGTGCCTTGTGGCGCGGATCACCCCTTGCGTTTTGAGGTGAGTGCGCCCGACGGCGGACTGAAGCCATACGTGATGGTGCGCGGCAGGCTTGAAGCGCTTGTTACGCGAGCCCTTTACTACGACCTTGTCGAACTTTGTGATTGGGGCCCGGGCGGCGAAGCAGCCGGCCCAGGTATCTGGAGCGCTGGAACATTCTTTGCGTTTGGAGCGGCCTCGCGGCCGCCTGAATGAAGGCGGCTGGTCAGTTGGCCACTTGAGGCTCGACGTGCAGCTCACCGTCGCGCTCGACCAGAACAAAATCGCCGTTACCCGACAGGGCCGCCAGAAGATCCGCGACAATGTTAACAGGCTGTGTTTCGAACGTCTCCAACTGTGTCATGGCGTAACCTCCTCGACGTGATAAATCTCGATGCCCAAAGTCATACCAGAAGAAGGCGCGACGCTCTGTTCCCTGCGTCACAGCATCCTCCTCCAAAGGCATTATGTGCGTGTAAGTCGTGCGGCTTGACGCACCGAAAAAGCGGCCATTGTCTTGCCACGGCGCGCCGTGTCAGGCAGAACGCTCGTAAGTCCACCCCAGGAACGGCCATTTTCTTTGAGCCCCTGCGGCCGAATGCAGCTTGACCTAGTTGCCATCCCTCCGGGCTGTTCGCAGCCTGAAACGACAAGAATAAGTGACAGCCAACAGGACTGCAGAAACGTGAAAATTCTAGGCATTGTATCAAAGAGCCACGACACCGGAATCGCGCTCCTCGATCAAGGCGTTCCGGCATATGTGCTCGAAGAAGAGCGCTTCAATCGACAGAAGCACACGATGGATTTCCGAGCCTGTCCTTGGACGCCGCCTTCGGTGAAGATGGTCAGTTTGATTTCGGCGACGTAGATGTGGTCACCACACCGTGGGATATGGGCCGGCTCCGTCCGACGCTTCTGGGATGTGTGCTTGGTGAGCTTCCCGCGAGTCTCAATCTGCTCTGGCCATCGGCCCACAAGACGCAGGCGTCCGCCATCGTCAATCTGCCGCTGCGGATATTTTTGGGCTTGGGCAAACGCTACGGCTTCAAGAATGTGCCGCAGATAGTCCAAGTGGGGCACCATGAGAGCCACGCCTCGATCTTCTTTGTCTCTCCATTTGAGGAGGCAACCGTGCTCATAATGGACGGGTACGGCGACGAGACGGCGACTTCAGCTTATCTCGGCCGCGAGAACAGACTGGGCCGTACCTTTACCGACGGCTTTTTCGAAAGCCTTGGCATGCTCTACACGCTGGTGACCGAATACCTCGGGTTTAAGGTCTTCGAGGAAGGAACCGTCATGGCGCTGGCCGCATGTGGCGGTCCCACCTATTCGAAAAAGTTCGCCGACGTCATCAAGCTGCTGCCCGAGGGCCGGTTCGTCATCAACCGCGATTACGTGAGCTACAACACGCACGGCTTCAACAAGCCGTTCAAGCAGAAATTTTACGATACATTTGGCCCCCCCAGAAAGCCGGGCGAGCCACTCAACGACCGCCACCACGACATTGCTTACGCACTTCAGCACGCCGTGGAAGAGGCAGTCATCCATATGGTCCGCGGTCTCTCGAAGAGGCACAACACCCGCAATCTTGTGCTCTCAGGTGGCGTTGCTCTGAACTGCGTCGCCAATGCGCGGATCCTGCGCGATACCGATTACGAGAACGTATGGGTGCCGCCCTGCGCCTCCGATACCGGCGCACCTCTCGGAAGCGCACTCTTCCACCACCACATCACGCTCGGAAATCCGCGAAAGTTTGCCTTGAATCACGCGTTTTACGGCAAGGAGTACTCCGACCACGAGATCACACGCGCGTTGGATCAGGCCGGGCTTACCTATGAGCGCATCGACGACGAGAAGACACTTCTCAAGAGAGCCGCACAGGAACTGGCCGACAAGAAGATCGTCGGCTGGTTCCAAGGACGCGCCGAAATGGGCCCGCGCGCGCTCGGCAACAGGTCGATCCTCTCGGATGCTCGCTCCAACGACATGAAGGATCTTATCAACGCTCGCGTCAAACATCGCGAGGCTTTCCGCCCCTTTGCGCCCGTTGTGCTGTTAGACAGGATGCAGGAGTTCTTCGAATTCGAGCAAGCGGATCCATATATGACCATGGCGCCGCGCATCCGGCCGGATAAAGTACATCTCATTCCCGCCGCCGCCCACGTCGACGGAACCGGCCGCATTCAAACCATCGAACGCGAGCAAAACAGCCGCTACTACGGCGTGATTGAGGAATACGCAAAGCTCACCGGCATTCCGGTGATCCTCAACACCAGCTTCAACCGCCAGGAGCCGGTCGTAAACGCGCCCGAGCACGCCATCTCCTGTTATCTGCGCACGGATATGGATGTGCTTATCTTAGGGGACTACTACACCCGCGACCGCAACCCCGAGGCCATCAAGCGCGCCACCGAAGTGTTTGCCAGCAATCGCGTCGCACCGGCGGTTTAAGGGCCGCCCCCTTTCGCCGGCCACGCGTTCCCGACAAGGCAAGAGCACCCGGCGGGGGACCGGGTGCTCTCTGGGCGTCGCGATGCCGGACGTCCAAGCCATACGACGGCTCGGTGTCTTAGCAGGCTCTCGCAAACGGCAACTCTGGCTGCGCCGGGCTGGCGTCTCCGGCCATCGGAAAGGCGATGACGTTGTCGTGGTCATCGACCTCGATGCCGGCTCGGCGCTGCTTGAACCAGCGCAGCGACGTATTAGTCATGACGGCCTCGTCCTTCACCGCCTGGATGACAAGCCCGTCGTCGGTATCGAGGAAACGCGAAAGCCACTGATCGATGGCCTCCTCATCCTCGTCCGAACGGACGTACCAAGTCTGCTCCAACGGGCGTGCCCAACTTGCGCCGAAACTCATGATGGCTTGAGCAACCACATGCTTTGTGAGGTGGGGTTTTGCGAGGTCATACGAGACGAGATAGGTGCGCATGGGGCTCTCCGTGGGCTAGGGGAGGAAGAAGTATACGCGGCACTGTGAGGCGGTGGTATGAGTGAGAACGTAGAGAGAACATGCGTTGAGTCGCGGGCGATGTAAAGCAAAAGTTCGCAATTTGTTCTCACCAGCAGCCGCAAAATATATTTTGATGATATTTCAACGGGTTATGTGGATGTATGCGCACCGCTTGCCCTACTCGAACAGCTCAAGCTGATCCGGATGCGGGGTGCGCAGGGGCACGCGCCGGTGTGGGCCCATATCCACGCTATCGAGCAGGAACGGAAACTTCTCACGCGCCACAGACATGGCCTTGTCGCGACTTCCGGGAAACCGCGTTTCTTCCCAGATTTCGTAGAGGCGCCGCGGATCGCAATTGTAGCGCGCGACAAGATCCTTACGCCGCACGCGCATCCATCTGGCAACCCAAATGTCGACGGCATCGGATTCGGTGAGCGGCCTCTTGGCGAGGGAGGGCGGCAGGTTTTCTAAGAACGCAATGGGCATAGCAACGAGGGAACACTTGACGGATGGGTTCAAAGACGATTGATGCGCCCCAATGATAGCAATCTGATGGCCCCTGTGCATAACCGGCGTGGTCTTCGCCGCGCGTTCGAAAGTTGGCGCGGCTGAGTTCCGCAAACAGCCAAACAATCAAGGCTCCCGTGATCCTCTTTCCCGCCATCGACCTCAAAGACGGCAAATGCGTACGCCTGAAGCTCGGCGACATGCGCGAGGCGACGGTTTTCAATGATGACCCGGCAGCTCAAGCCGCCGCGTTCGAAGCCCAAGGCTTCAACTGGCTCCACATCGTCGATCTCAATGGCGCGTTTGAAGGCAAACCGGTCAACGGGGCTGCAGTCGACGCAATTCTGAAGGCGATCCGCATGCCGGCCCAGTTGGGAGGTGGAATCCGCGACATGGCAACGATTGGTTCGTGGCTCGCAAAGGGCATCCGTCGCGTCATCCTTGGCACCGTCGCCGTGCGCAATCCAGACCTCGTTCGTGACGCCTGCCGCCAGTTCCCCGGCCGCATTGCCGTCGGCATCGATGCCAAAGGCGGCAAGGTCGCCGTTGAGGGCTGGGCGGAAACGAGTGAACTCACCGCCATCGATCTTGCCCGGCGCTTCGAGGACGCGGGTGTGTCGGCCATCATCTACACCGACATTGACCGCGACGGTGTGCTGAAAGGTCTGAACCTCACCTCTACGGCCGAACTCGCGCGCGCAACACGCATACCGGTGATCGCATCGGGAGGGCTTGCGTCCATCGACGACGTGAAAGCGCTCTTGAAACCCGAACACGCGATGCTCGAAGGCGCCATCACCGGACGCGCGCTCTACGATGGCCGCATCGATCCCAAAGAAGCGCTGGCGCTGGTGGCAGCAGCAGAAAAGACCTAGGACCGGGGCAGCACTTGGACTTCATGGTGCACGCCCGACCATCGCGCGGAAATGCAAAGTCGTGGATGCCGAGACGTGTTGAACCTTGGATCCCGGGGCCAAGCCCCCGGATGACAACCTCCACTGTCATCCCGGCATTCAATGCCGGGATCCAGGGTGCCTGTACCTCGAAGCTCAGCGGTCGGGTGCATCGCGCGCCACGTCCCGGCTCGATTTACGGCCCTCTTGGCTTTGAGCGAAATGTTGGCGCCGGTTGGACCCTAGATCCCGGGGTCAAGCCCCGGGATGACAGTTGTGTTTTTTTGCGACTGCAGCGGTAGGTATGGCGTTCTCGCACCCCTCTCATGTCATCCCGGCATTCAATGCCGGGATCCAGGGTGCCTCAATCTCCGCAATCAGAATTCGGGCGCATAAGTGAAACACCCCGAGCCCCGAAGCGGCCAAGCCGCCGGAGCAAAGTCAACGCCAACTGTCAAAGAGCATGCCCCACACAGGGGATAGAGCGGCGAAGCCTCGTAACAGATGTATAGATGCGGCATTCGCCGCTCTATCGCTAACCCGCCGCTTCCGGCCGGCTCCTCGCTCGCGCCGAAGGCGCACGAGCCGGCTTCGCCGGCTTTGGCCCATTCGGGCCGGGGCCGGAGTCGGAAGCACCAAGTTAAAGTGCAACGGGGGTGGGCCCCCTTTTCAGACCGTTGGCATACCATCCCTGCCGCGCATCGTTACGGCAGTTGGATCATGATTTCTCATGACCGGCAGCGGCCCCCATGACCACTGAAGGGGCATGGCGTATCCGGCACGCTCCCGCTGCTCCCATGCTCCCATGCTCCCAGCTCGAGCCTGGGCCCTGGTCGTATGCGGCGGGATCAAGGGAGTATGGGGCAGGTTTTGGAAGCGGGGATTAGATTCCGACGCAAGATGTCTGCTTTGCTCTCGGTGGCGGAAAATAATGTTGCGGCGCCGGGATGTCGGCGATGGGCCAGAATCGGGCCTCATCGGTATGTACTTGCGACGTCCGCTTCGTCCCTGACAGCAGTCGAAGGCGTTGCGCCGCGCACCGGCAACGAACGGATTCGCGCCAGAAAACAACTCGCACATCGATCGATTTTGGGTATTTGAATAATGTCGCCTAACTCGGTGCTCTTGAGCGCCCGCTGCAATGCTCAACAGTGAATCAGCAATGTTAATTCGGAGGCGTCTGCGTACAACCAGCTCCATCACTTTGTAGGTACCAACCGAACATGGGGTTCTTCTGCCTATTGGAGTCATCGCAATCCAATGAGTTTACAACCCATTCATTGTCTGCGTGGCATTGAAATTGTGTGGTCAACGGATCACCATAAAGGTCTAAATCAGCATCACGAAATACCGATATAAGTACTTCTTCATCATAATCAGCGTCGCAATCGTTATCTTTCCCATCACAAACTTCGGAGGCATGCGGATGTATACTTGAGTTTGAGTCGTCACAATCGGTACCTACCTCAGAGTCAGGGTAGTGTTCGCTGTTGTCTACCCTCGAATCAGTGTAGCCGTCGCCATCTAGATCTCTTTCGCCAATTGTTGTTGGGTCACAATCTTCGTCTTGGTTGTTCGGGATTTCTATATTCCCGGGAAAGCGGTTGGCGTCATTATCGTCACAATCATTCCCTCCTCCACAAAATCCCTTTAGCCGTCTCGGAACACGAAACCAATAGTATCGTTCTCGCCTTTCCCCGCTCAATCCTTCCACAAATGATTCATAGATCCTTCTTTCTTCATTAAAACAATGATCTGATCCGCTAAAGACGGCGACTATTCCCCCCCCCTGCATTACATCGCTCCCGTCTCCATCGTTGTCGCAATTGCCAGGATCCACTTGCGCTCGCCACCAATAGCCAGGATTATTTTGCCACTCTTCTTCGTCAAGAACGAGAGTTTCACCTGATCGAATTCGTTCCCCGACACCTTCGAGTATAGAGAACGCACCTAATCTTCTCTTCCACGCAGCACAATCCGATACTGTACCAATATCCGTACGCACCGGCGGCGGAATAGGTAGCGGCATATTCTGGGAGACTGTTCGAAGCGTTTGTCGATCGGCGACGGCGAGTTTGTATCTATTCGGAAACTTGAAATTCCAAACACGTTCAGCATTCAATGGAGAAAGCTGCACAGTAATCCGTTTTGGGCTCCACTTTTCAATCGTCACATTTTGATCAATTACTGTCCGCCCTTTCAATAATACAACAATCCAGTTTGATTTGCGCTCCTGCGATTTGGGAAAAAATATTAGATACTGACCAATGTCCTGCCCTCGTTCAACATGGCTGAGCGTTATTTCTGGAAGAGGTATTTTTGGAATTTTATTTGCTTCGATTTCTTTTCCAGCTTCATCTGTTCGTGGGTGCTCGACCCGATAACTTGGTACGGTGAAGTTTGGGACATCCTGCGCATCAACCCAGGCCGAAGTAGTGCAAATGACTAGTAGAACGAAGAATGCGATTCCAACCTTATGTGTCGAGCGCATGATGAGCTCCACCTAATCAATGTATCAGCAACCGCTCGCATTAACTATGAGCGGTGTGGCCTGCATTGTCAAAACTAAAGAATGTTGCGATCAATCACTGTTAAACACTTGAAGTTGTTGGCCTGCCCCTCGTAACGATGCCAGTTCTTACGTTAGAACTGGCATCGTTACGAGGGGCAGGCCAAATGCGCTTGACGCTAGTTTTTCAACAGCAAGTTATTACTCAGGTTGACGCGCTCAATGGTCCGACAAGGCGCATGCGAGGGCCGATATTCGGACGGGAAAGGGTCAGACTGTAATGGACAACTGCATTGGCCTCTGACTTCCGGTTGGGGTCAGACTCGGTCCTCGCGGCCATGTCCGCATGACGTCTACTCGAACGCTGATAGCCGACAGAAAACTCTCGGTGTAATGACGGAGGTTCGGGGTCGGTTGGCCCGCCTCATTCCGGTCAACCGAATTTGGGACACATCAGCCTGGCTTCAGTAGAGGGACAATCGCTTGGCTTGCGCCGCGATGACCGATCACCAATGTCAGGGTATGTTCGAACAATTGCCTGTGCCTGGCTTTGTGTAAGTTCTGCAGCGGATGCCTTGGCGCAACGGATGGCGGCCGCGGCGGCCTTGCCGCACGCCCCTAGCGTTGCGGAGCACAACGATCATCAGTCGGGCCGCATACAACGCGCTCACTGTGGTTCGGATTTCGAGCAGGTTAAGGGACTCTTGCCATTGCCGGTCAAGGGGCGGATCTCAATTCGGTATGGCGCAAAAATGCCGTATGGTGGCATCTCAAAAGGTATTGTGATTTCGGCATCTCCTGGCGCGATGATTGTTAGTCCGGCAGATGGATGGATCAAACATGCGGGCCGTTTTCGCACGTACGGCAACCTTCTGACGATCGGTCTCAGCTGTGGCTATCAGATTCTAATTGCTGGGGCCGGGGAGCTGACGGCAAGAGCCGGTCAATTCGTGCTTGCTGCCGAACCTGTTGGAAGCATGCCGGCGGACACACCAACTGGCGGAGGCACAAACGCGCACCGACCCGTTCTTTATGTCGAGTTTCGAAAAGACGGACAGGCAATTGATTCAAGTCCGTGGTGGAACAAGGGCCAAATTGATGTCCCAGCCAATTTGGACCAATAACTCGGCCGATACTTCACAACGACAAGGCTGAATGTGGAACACGCTCCGACATTTTGAGAACCGGTATGGTTCGGTTGCTGCCGCAGGTCGCTCTCTCTACGATGGCCGCATCGATCCGACAGAAGCGCTCGCGCTGCTTGCGGGTGCGCGGAAAGCGTAGGCGGCCACGCAAATTGTCAAACCCGCGCTTCCGGCCGGCTCCGCGAAGTCGGAGTCGGCAGCGCAATCAATAAGGCCGCCCAACTCTTTGGTCGGCATTCACGACTGCATGGGGCAAACGCGGATTGCACAGGCTCCCGTTAGGGCGCCCAAAGGGCGGGTTGGCGCCAGGGTCGCGGCACAGATAGTCTGCCATGGCAACTTACTTCAGCGTTGCCGAGGCGCATCGACTGCCAGGCCCCGCTCCATTCAGCAGGCACGGGATACGGCGGCTTGACATCGGACTCGGGACAAAAACCGAGACGCCCGTAGTAGGCAGGATCGCCGAGCACGTAGACGCGGTCAAACCCCTCATTCTCCAAATGGTGCAAGCCATCGAGGACCATGGCGCTGCCAAAGCCCTGTCTCTGCCAGGCGGAGGCCACGGCAAGCGGTCCCAGGAGCGCGACCTTGAGGCAGCTCTCGGTAACATCGCACGTGGTGAAGACGACATGCCCGATCAGATTTGAGCGGACAATCCCAACAAGAGAGAACGTTACCGGCGATTCCCGTATCAGGTCCCTTACGAGGGGCAGCAGGTCTTCGTTTGGAAATGCATCCCGGTAGAGCAATTCAATCGCGGACAGGTCGCCCGGCACGCTCGTTCGGATTTCGATATTGTCTGCCATCGGATGTCCAAAGTGTTTCGAGCTTCAACCGGCATCGCCAGCATGCCCCCACGCACGCTTTACCGCTAACAGCGAATGACAATGCTGCAACGCGGCGATGGTAGAGACGCGCCATGACCCAAAGTTTGAGGCTACTTAGTTCTATGTTCAAATAGCGCGGCAGCTTGTAGAAAGAATACGCGGTGGCAGGCGCCAGTGGGCACAAAAGGGGGAAAAGCTCACCGTTCGTCTCATAACCGCTGCAAATTCGAGTACGACATTCAATGTTTCAGAGTAATAGGAAGGATTGTGGCATGATCATTCAAAGAACCCCATCCACCGTGGTCCGCGCGTTCGCGGTGCTTGCGATTGCGGCTGCGTCGTTCGGCGTTTCCGTTCCTGATGCCGCCGCCCAAAACTGCTACCGCGTCGTCAATGCCAAGTACCTCAACGTCAGGGCCGGTCCGCTCTGGTCCTCCACAGTCCTGACGTCCATCAAAGGCGGTACCATCGTCGAAAAATCCGGCCTGCCCGTATGCGGCCTTTGGTGGTGCAAAATCGACACCGGCAAACATGTTGGCTATGCGGGCTCGAAGTATCTGAAAAAAGTCGCGTGCCCTTAACCAGATCGGTCACTGGCCGATCAGCGAATCGGGCCTTTGTGGGCGCGGGACTATGCCCGCCGCACCCTCAGCTGCGTGCACTTGGGGTCAAGCGTGGGCCTCGCCGGCATGCCCGCAGCGCGGTCGTCTTACCATCAACGTCTGAGTCATCAGTTTCCGTGGCCACTAAGGGCTTCCGGCTCCAATAATCACGGACGCGACCGGCGTTTGCACCCGTTCCCGAAATTGTTGTTCAGTAAAGAAGCGCGGTCGGCAATGTCCTAAGACGGGTGCAGCAAACAGGTGGACCGAAGATTGGTAAGAGAGTGGCATGATGATGTACCTGCTCTATTGGGTCCTTCTCGTTTTATGGGTGTTGCTGCTATGGCCCACACTCCGCCTGAAAGGCGGAGCGCGGCTCTGGTTGTTCGTCGTCATCGCCGCAGGAATTGCCGCGCTCGGTTACGAAATCAGGATGCTTCTCTGGTCGCATGCTGCGATCCGGCTCGACATCCTCCTATTCAGCATCGCACTGGCGTGCCTATACGGCTTTGCGGCGCTACTCTTGTTCGTCAAGGAATGGCGGCAGTCAGCAGCACTGCTGGCCGTGGTACTGGTTCTTGTCGGCGGGGGAATGAGCTTTAAGTGGATCCAGGTGGGCCGCGAATCCGAGCGCCTGGGCAAACTCATTGACGAAAGCAATCGGCTGTTGTTCCGAGCCAAGTTCCGCAGTCCGGAGGATTATGAAAGGTACTTTGGACCATTCAGCACCCCATCGGCGGACCATCCCATCGGCCACTGGCGGATCAAGGGCCAATCTCATTTGACGCGTCTGATCGTGAATGCAGAGGGCAGAGTCTGGTTGTTCTATCAGTGTCAGGAAGACGCCGAATGCCACTATAGTCCAGACGGGTCAGGACTTCGCAGAATCCCTGATCAGGCACAGCGCTGGGAAGCCGCACTAAAGGCCCCAGTCGGCCTGCCAGTCGACATCAAAATTGCCCAAACGCAGTCTGACCAACTGTCAGTGACCTTCAACGAGCGGGACTATTCGTTTGTCACAGCGCCACCCCCGATCGATCCGGCGCCGGCGAAGCAGTCCCTTCGGCTCCTCGGTCCGTTCACAAGGATCGATTGTTCCCGCGCCCATGCCACAGTTCGTCAAATATGGTTGTGGGAGGATCATACGCGCCGCTATGGCGTTGGTATTTTCTCCACCCTCGTCGCAGGGCGGCAGAACAGGTACGTCCCGTTGGTTGTCATGGGTGCTGGCCAAAAGGAGAATGGTGACTGGCGCTTTGCCTGGGATCAAGAAGGCAGGTCTGGCACGGCCCTCGTCACAATGAAGGGAGGCGATGCGATCTTAACGCTCGACCTGCATAATCGGGATCTCGAAGATACAAACCAAGCGACTCTGAAATCTGGCGGAATTTTTTCCGACGAGAGAATCGCGCTTGCGCCGCTAACAGGTGACACAGATTGGCACCATTGGTTTGACACCGTCTTTGTCGGCCATTTTATCTCCGGTTTTGTTCCACCTTGTTGAATCTATTCGCTGGAAGTAAACACGCTTGTAAGAAGTCAGCACACGAACAACGGATCGGCGCATTTTGAATCGGGTCTGCGCGCGCTGTATGTCGCAACCGTTCGGGAAATTGAATGTGGTCGTGTTCTCTCGTCGATGAAGACAGGCAGCAAGCTTGCTTGGAAAGCCCTTGCACCATCTAGCTCGAACTCAACCATCCCCTGGATCCGTAAGAACTGGATCGGACCTTCACGTCGTCCAACGCAGCGCAAACGATGCTGCAGCGCGGCAGAGGGGAATACTGTCCACCAAATTAGGCAAGCTTGGAAAAATACTTGCCTTAGGTCATTGCATTCAACGAAAATCAGGAATCTCTAAGACTTAGTCTGACGCGGCATTGCCCTAACCAGTCGTGGCACTGCCGGTACCGAAGGGACTCTTGAGAGGGAGGCGCCCAATGACGACTGTCAATCAATTGCTGAAAGTGAAAGGACACGACTACGTTTTCGTCACGCCCGACACGACAGTCTATGCGACCATCAAATTGATGGCCGATCGAGATGTTGGTTCGATCCTGGTGATGAGCGGAGACGAGCTCGTTGGGATTGTCACGGAGCGGCACTATGCGCGGGATGTATTGCTCAAGGGCCGGACCTCGCCGAACACACGCGTTTGCGAGATCATGGAAAAGGACGTCGCGTGTGTTGGCCCAGATGAGAGCATCGAAACGTGCCTTGAAATAATGACCCGGGTCTGCGTGCGCCATCTGCCGGTTGTGGAAAGTGGCCGTGTTGCCGGCATCGTTTCGATCGGCGACCTGGTCAAGAGCATCATTGATGACCAGCAGCACACAATTGATCAGCTCGAGACCTACATTCATGGAGATCCGCCGGTTCATTGACCCAAACAAGAATATGCCGCAGTGAAAGCAGGCACCGAAAGCGAAGGGAATGGACGACGCGGCGCTAAGATCAAAGATTCTCGAAGTGCTGGGCTCTCAGCACCTCATGACACTCGCCACGGTTCGCCCCGATGGGTTTCCGCAGGCCACGGTTGTCAACTACGTAAATGATGACTTCACGGTGCATTTCGCGACAGACGCGGCCTCTCAAAAGGTCGGCAACATCAAACTCAACAACAAGGTTTCAGTGGCCATTGCGAACCAGACGGAGAATTTCTATAAGCTGTCTGGCTTGTCGATGTCGGGTCTTGCAACGCGCGTCTTTGACAAGGACGCGGCCGACGAGATTTCGACGCGCCTCTTTCAAAGATTGCCGCAGTCTAGAAGGTTCGTGCCCCAGGACCGAAAACAACTGGCGGTTTTCTCGGTGGCACCCGTAGCCATATCCTTGGTCGACTACGCTGCAGGATTCGGCACCAGCTATCTGCTGGAGCTGTGAACGACAGCGGGGTTTGCGCGAAGCCGGCCGCCGGTCATAGGAAACCACATAGGCGACCACAAAGGAGCGCACGATGATTGGGGTTACTCGGCGGCCTCGGCTTCGGCCCCCGAATTCGCGTCGAGCTGTGCCACCATGTGCATAAGATCAGAGCGGAGCTTCAGGATCTGCTGTTCACTCATGCCAAGACGGCAGCCGACGAAGCGTCGGGTTTCAAGCGCCGCATCGCGCAATTCGTTCGCTTTGGCAGTGAGCCAGATCTTCACTTCCCGTTCGTCTTCCCAGCTGCGCTGCCGTCTTATAATCTGCGAACGCTCCAGGCGCTTGAGTAGAGGCGTAAGGGTTCCTGAATCGAGCATCAACTTCTCACCGATCTCGGAGACCGATAGTCCGTCCTCTTCCCAAAGTACGAGCAAGACGAGATATTGCGGATAGGTCAGCTTAAGCGGGTCGAGGCGGATCCGGTAAGTCTTCGTCATTGCCCGCGTGGCCACGTACAATGCAAAGCACAGCTGATTCTCAAGCCGAAGAAGATCATACTCCCCGGGTTTGTCCCTGCTTGAGCTTTTTCTCCCTGCAGCAGGACGTTTCGCGTGACGTGAGATATTGGCCATTATCTCGTTCCAACATTTCTATTTCGACCGAACATTCGCACGATGCTCTGAGGAGTCTAGGCGTCGATTAGTAGGAAAGTGGGTGCTACTCACCGAAACGACGAACACGGATCCCAAGGCGTCTCCTACTAAAGTACATTGTACTAAAGTACAATAATGAACATCTTATATTGTTGGAAAGAACGCCTGATCACAATTTGCAGGAATCACGTGAACCAAAGCAGACGATTGCGGCTTAGCACAGGTAAAATTGGCCACAAATGAATTGAATGTGCGCCGAAGATCCACTGAAAAACATAGGGCGGGACGGGCGGCACGAAAGATTGTTCAAGCGGCGCGCGCCTTAGCGTTGAACCCGGTCGTGGCGGGCAGAGCAAGGCATCTGCCGATGCAAATCGGTACCGTGGGTCCTCCCACCGATCACGCAAGGGTCGGCCAGATTTCTCAAGCCTCAATGCCTTGGAATTCCATTGAGTATAATTAAATTGTGCAAGCCTATTCGCTTAACTGAATGAAAGGAGATTAGCTGTTTATTGGCGATTGGTCTGAAATTGAATGACGCACATCTATGCACATACACAGCACAAGCCGCTGGGTACCAAGTATCTCGGCCATTCTCCTAGCAGTATGCTCTGCGACGACGTACGCAGCGAACACGGATAAGGAGGCGTTTCAGCGCCCAGCCACTATTCCGTTCCCTGAGAACAATCCCTACACCGCTGAAAAGGCCGCGCTCGGCAAAGCGTTGTTCTTCGACCCGCGTCTTTCGGGTGGAAAGAACATGACGTGTGCAAGCTGTCACAACCCGTCCTTTGGCTGGGAAGTACCCGTCAAAACCGCCATCGGATCGCACAACGAACCGCTCGCCAGACAAGCCCCGACGGTTCTCAATGTTGCTTGGCTGAAGCCCTTCTTTTGGGATGGCCGCGCAACAACAGCCGAGGAACAGGCCAAGGGTCCAATTGAGGCACCGGCTGAAATGAACCTGCCATTGTCCGAAGCAGTCCGGCGCTTAGAGGCCGTACCCGGTTACGCCACCTGGTTCAAGGAGGTATTCCCGAGCGAAGGAATTACCGGTGATACCATCGTCAAGGCCATCGCAACCTTCGAACGCACGGTCGTGTCCGAATACGCACCCTTCGATAAGTGGGTCGCCGGAAACGAGAACGCGATTTCACCAAGTGCGAGGCGCGGCTTCGAACTTTTCGTCGGCAAGGGGCGCTGTTCAAGTTGCCACAGCGGTTGGACGTTCACCGACAACAAGTTCCACGATGTTGGAACCACCGAAGTCGACCTAGGCAGAGGTGTTGTCGATCCTGAGAACCTGTTTGCCCAATACGCGTTCAAGACACCCACGCTGCGTGACATTGCAAACCGTGCCCCCTACATGCACGACGGTTCAATGGTGACACTTGAGGAAGTGCTGCAGCACTACGTGGAACCTAAGCTCAACCGACCATCAACATCACCGCTCCTGAGACCGGTCCCGCTTTCACAAGCCGAGATCGGTGACCTGATCGCATTCTTGGAAACCCTATCAGGAACTAAGCAGCCCGTGGCGCTGCCAACGCTCCCCAACTGAGGCCCGGCTATGTCAATCCTACATCGCACTCTTGTGGCTATTGTGCTGGTCCTTGCGATCGGATCGGTGCAGGGCGTGATGGCCATTTTCAGCCTTAATGCACTTGTCGAACACGAAAGGGAGACCCGCAAGCCTGTTGAGGCCGTCGGCGCCGCCCGCGCATCGTGGAACAGTTTCCATCAGGCCGAAGCCCTGCTCGCGCGCGTCAGTCAAGGCACCCACGCAGGCGTGGCAGCAGAGACAAGGCCCAAATACGAAGCCGCGATGGATGACGTCGAAGAGAACCTTCAGAAATTGGAATCAACGCTGACCGACAAGGCTGCTCTAAGGCTTCTCGCCCAAACCGAAAGAGCGGTCAGCAAGTGGAGAGAGCTCAGCCTTGTTTTCTTTGGCGGCCAATCGGCGACGTCGATTCCAACGCCTTTCGCCCTAACGCAATTGGACGACACCATCCGCGATGAATTGGATCAGCTTGTGTCGGGCGCCATTGCAGGAGCCGAGCGGGTCCAAGGCGAAGTCATGTCGGACGCCATGGAGAGGGCCTGGTACATCAAGGCGGTGACAGCAATCACTCTTGTCCTCGGGCTTGTACTTGCGTTCGCACTGGCCGATTCCCTGACCAAGCCTTTGGCGCGCCTTCAGGCCGTTATGACAAAACTGTCGTCCGGGGACACCGACGTTAAAACGTCCGATCATACGCGTCGGGATGAAATCGGCTTGATGGCGCAGGCGCTCATCGTTCTCAGGAACAACATGCGTGCCAAAGTGAGGCTTGAGGCCGAGACGGAGACGAGCCGCCACACCATTGACGACATGAGGGCAAGAAAGGACGAGGCGGACAAGCGCCATTACGAAGCGCACAGTACTTTCATAGACTCGTTCACCGGCGCCCTTGAGAAACTTTCAAACGGTGACCTTGCCCACCGTTTGACCGACCGGTACGCGGACGAATATGAGCCCATTCGCCTCGCCTATAATCGCACCGCCGATAGAATGGAGCAGGCCATCAATGCGATCGCCGCAAATGTGGAGCATATTCAGTCCATGTCGAATACCATCGATCGCGCGGCCGAAGAACTATCCAGGCACGCCTCGGATCAAGCCGTTTCCCTAGAAGAGACGTCAGCATCGATGGAGGAAATGGCAGCAACCGTGAGGCAGAATGCCGACGGCGCTTTCGAAGCAAACAAAGCAACCAAAGGCGCGTGCCTCACTGCAATTGACGGCGGAAAGGTTGTCAATGAGGTCGTAGCCGCCATGGCTGGCATTGAGGGTTCTTCGCGCAAGATCAACGAAATCGTCGTTTTGATCGAGGAGATTTCCGCCCAGACCAACATTTTGGCGCTGAACGCAGCCGTCGAAGCCGCGCGTGCAGGTGAGGCAGGCAACGGTTTTGCCGTCGTCGCAGGCGAGGTGCGGGCCTTGTCGCAGCGGGCCGTTACAGCGTTGCACGACGTAAAGGGTCTCATCGCGGAATCGAGCGAAACCGTCGGCCAGGGTGTGACACTCGTCGAAAAGGCTGGCGGCGCACTCGGCAAGATTGTGTCCTCCACGACACGCGTTGCCGAGCGCGTCCAAGCCATTGACGAGGCAAGCCAAGAACAGGCCACCGGTATTGAACAGGTCAACATGGCCGTCTCGAACATGGAGAGCATGACTCAACAAACAGCGACGTTGATCGACGGCACCAACGAGGCACTCGCGGCCACGCGGGGCATAATCTCGGAATTGCGACGCGCGACGGACGCATTCAAGGTGCGCGGTTCAGCGCATGTCGACGGGACGCGTCAAGTACCCCGAGCAGCCTCCGCCCATTGACCCAATTGCCGGCCCCGAACCGCAAGAAGGGGCTCGCGACGCAGGCTTAGAGAACACCCCCCGTTACACGATAATGGGCCGGTACCGAGCGCACGCCCCTCTCTGCACGCTCGTTCGCATCTCCACGCCGCTTGTGGACAACGGGGATAACATCTCACTGCGCAGTGCATTTGAAGCTTTTTTCCGCATAGAACGGACCCCGCGAGGGTAAGTGCGTGGCGGGGAAGAAGCGGGGAAAACATGTGCAGCGGGGCAAGGCGCCGATGGCGCCAGATGCAGTTCTGGTTTTCGCTCGTTCTATGCCTTACGGGGCTTCCCGCCACGCTTCTTGCGCAGGTCGATGACAACCCGATCATGCCCAAGCGGCTGGAAGCAACCGCACTAATCCGCTCAACACTTGTCACGCTGAATGACGCCAATCTGACAGCAAACTATGCGGTGCTGCGCAGTCTATCGGCACCCGACTTCCAGGCCCGCTTCAGCAGCGAATATTTGGCTTCTTTCTTTCAGGGCATGCGCGGCAAGGGGATCGACCTCTCCACCGCATTGTTGCAAGAGCCGGTGATAGAGCGGGCGCGCTTTCACACGGGGCAGAAAGTCCTTCAGGTCGGGGGAACCCTGGACATGACCCCGGTCCCGTTGCGCTTCATCTTCAGCTACCAGAGCATCGACGGCCGCTGGCGGATCTATGGCCTCGCCCTCGATTTTGACGGCGAAGCGCAAGAGCCCAAATCTCTGACGCCCTCGAGCTGAACAAGACCCTTCTCGATCTCACAAACTCGCGCTGCCCCGCCAGCGGGCGGCAACGTTGCGGGTCTGCAGTTAGAAGTCCTTTTGCATCAACACCCAGTTTTCGCCGGCGTTGATCCAATCCTCTTTCACCATGGTGCGCTGGGCGCGTTCCCGGTAGCCGTGGCGCAAGTAAAGACGGCGAGCCCCCTGATTGGCGTCGGACACGATAACGCTCATGCCAAATTTGCCGTGCGCACGTCCTTGCGCTTCTGCCAGTTCCAGAAGCTTTGAGCCGAGGCCACGCCCGCGAAATTGTGGCATGACGGCAAGAACGTTCACATACCAGGTTGCGGGCACGAGATTCTCAAGTTCCTGAAGCGGTACAAACATTGGCGGCATGTCCGCCGGAACCGGCTCGGGTGCATCCGGGATCTCGTAGCCGACGAGACCGCCGGCCACGGAACCATCCTCTTCAATGATCGTCGCATTGCGGTAGGAGAAGGAACCGTCCTCTCGGGCCGCACGCATGCGCCCAACCTCCCAGGCCGATTGGCCAGCCGTCGCCAGCTTGCTCCAAAGATAAAGCGGCAATCCCTCCCCCGCATAGTTGACCAGCTCGGCAAGTGCGGCCGCATCGTCCGGCCGGCCCTCGCGTGTCAACTTTTCCGTTTCCACCATGTCCCAGTCTGGCTCCAATGAGGCGCACAACAAGATAGCCGACGGCAGTACTGAGCGCCATCACCACGGCATTGTCTGAGGCGTCGCATATGAGGAAACAAACTTTTCGCTGTTATTGTTTTGTCTTGAGCGAACCGATCCAGGCCTTCCATGTTGGATCATTGACCACGCGCTGCCCAAACCGTTCGGCGCCCAGCGGAGACAAATGAGCGTAGTCGTTGAGAAGAGATTGTCGACCCTCGAATGCCTGGCAATTCTCTGAATCCGGTCTGCAAAAGAGACCCGCCGTGTTGATGAGCGTGAAACGCTCATCCGTGAAGACGTTGCGCAGCGCCTTGTCTGTCATTCTTAACTTTGCCTTCTCGAAGGGAAGTCGCAGAAGACTATCGTTGTTCAACAATCTCTTTCGCACCTGCTCGCGCAAATTCGTAAACTCTGGCATGCCGGTAAAAATCAACACAGGCACATTCGCTTGAGCCCAGAATTCCTGCACCTCAGATAGCTTTTTGGGATCGAGTTCTGGTTCTTTCCATCGGTTGGCCAACACCAAGGCGGATATCCGCCCTTCCTTCGCAAGTTCAATCGTACGGTGCATCATGACGACACAGTACTCCCGTGGCTGCGTGGGGTGGAGCTCGCACGCAGCGCCGCCCATTTGGCCGACGTCAACGCCCGCCTCACGCAGCGCCCAGGCCTTATCGGCGGCGTGACTGTCGCCATACACAAAAACGCCGGGCCCATTACCAGTCCCTGGTAGGCAGTCCCAACGCGAGAGGTAGTCGTCGAAGCTAATGGCCTTTCTGTTGAAATGGCAGACACCGCGCATGATCCCCTTCCTGCGTTCGGCGGCGCCAAGCTTGAATTGCTGGAGGACAGCGAATGCGCCGGGTTCGAACCGCCCCGGGACTCCTTGCGAGCGCTCTAAGGCTACGCCTATCAACGCGGGCAGGAGGACGAGGACAACGGAAATGGAATTTGCGGCAGTCTTGGGTACAGCTTTGGCACTTCTGAAGGGCTTCTCAACAAAACGCCAACTCAATGCTGCGACAAGAAAGCAAACCGCGGCAGGCCCCATCAGTTCCAAAGGCTCAACGGTCCGCGCCAGATAGATCCGGGTGAATGCGAAGACCGGCTGATGCCATAAGTAGAGCGAGTACGAGATAAGGCCTATCGCCACCAGCGGTTGCCAGGCGAGGATCCGTCCCGGAAGATTGCTCGGACGGGCGAAGGCAATCAGACAAACCGTGCCAACAACTGGCGCAAGTGTCGCAAATCCGGGATGAAACTTGACCTTACCGAAAGCAAGAAAGCTCCCGAGGCAGAGTGCGAGCCCAACCCACGCAAGAAGATGACACAGGCGTGCATCGAGGGTCGCGAGCCGTGAGATGACCAAAGCCAGGATCGCGCCGCTCATGAGTTCAAATGCGCGCGTGTAGGACGCAAAGAACGACAGATCCCGGTCGATGTGCGACGCGACCTGTGCGGCGACGAACGACGCAGCGAATATGAGCAATAAGATGGCCAGCAAATGCCGCTTCAAAGTCGCGAATATGAGGATGAGAAGCCAAGGAAAAAGGATATAAAACTGTTCCTCGACGGCAAGACTCCAGGTGTGGAGTAGGGATTGAAGCTCTGGCGGCGTCGCGAAGTAGCCGGCCTCGCCCAGAAAATAGAAGTTTGAATAGAACAAGGACGCAGCCATCAGGCTGCCGCCGAATTTTTCCAGCTCATCCGGCACCAAGAGATGCCATGCGGCAACGGTGCTGGCGACAAGAACCAAGGACAGCGCTGGCAGAATGCGTCTCGCGCGCCTTTCGTAAAAATGCCGGATTGTGAATGTGCCAGCGGCAAGCTCACCAACGATGATCGACGTGATCAGATATCCGCTGATTACGAAGAAAACATCGACACCGACAAACCCGCCTTTGAAGGCATCAAAACCGGCGTGAAACAGGACGACCGGGATGACAGCAACGGCACGTAACCCGTCAATTTCGGGGCGATACGTCAATGCTTCGACCTGCTCACCAACTTTGCGCATAATCATTCTTGAACCTAGCGCGTGCCGGCAGAACAAGGTCCAGCGATCGGCAGTCGTTAATGTCTTCAGCTGATGTCGGTATTGCTCTTGCCATCAAGCTGCACGCACAGTCCTCAAGCAGTTGACGATCCTGTCTTGGGCGCCAGCGTGAAGTTCGAGTTTCTGTTACCGATTTTGAGATCGGCTTACAATAAGACTGTCAAAGACGATTTGCTGCATCAAGGGTCTTTTCGCTTCAAGGCCTGTCATGGCGGCACGGTTGCGGGCCTGTCGGATTAAACCTCGGTGTGCTACGACCCCAAAGAACTCGGCCTGACAAGGGGATGGGATGCAAGCGTATTTCTGGATCGCCGTGGGAAGCGCGTTAGGGGGCATCGCGCGTTATTGGTGCTCTGGCGTCACTGCCATGCTGGTCGGCGAGACGTTTCCGTGGGGAACTCTGCTGGTTAATGTTTTGGGCTCGCTGATGATCGGCTTTTTCGCGACCATCACCGGACCGGATGGACGCATATTCGCCGGCACTCTGCCGCGCCAGTTTGTTATGATCGGTGTGCTAGGCGGCTTCACCACGTTTTCTTCGTTCAGCCTGCAAACCTTGAACCTGCTGAATGACGGCGAATGGCAGCAGGCCGGCCTCAACATTACGGCGTCTGTCGTGATGTGCCTACTGGCTGTCTGGCTTGGTCACATTGCCGCCCTTCAGCTGAACGCCATGAGATGGGGGTAACGATGCAGATTCCGCAGGACGCCGTACTGCTCCGGATTTTCATCGGCGAGGACGATAAGGCGAACCGGCAACCGCTTTATGAGGCGATTGTCTTGAAGGCCCGCGAGATGCATGTCGCGGGTGCCACGATATTGCGCGGCCCGATGGGCTTTGGCCATTCGAGCCGCCTTCACACCACGAAAATCCTCCGGTTGTCGCAAGACCTGCCGATCGTCATCGAGATTGTCGACTCCGAGGAGAAAATCAACGCGTTTCTTCCCGCTCTCGACGAGATGATGGGCAGTGGTTTGGTGACGCTGGAAAAGGTCAAGGTGCTCCGGTATGGAAACGGCGCGCCAGCCGCATGATCGGCCGGTCTGCTTCTGAGTGCATTTGAGGTCGTTCACCGCGACGCGGATCGGCGATTTCAAGGTCGGTCTCGCCTCACAGAGGACCCCGGCGCAGCCCGTAATTTGCATCGCTCTTTCGGTCCCTGATCCTGCCTTCCGTCACGTTTGCGTGAGAGCGGCGGATGAGCAGTCCAAAAACATGAGATATTTCAACATCATAATCTGACCTTATCGTCGCATTAAAGCCAATCAATTGGAGCTTGTGCAGGGGATATGCGTACAGTCCAGTCACTGAAATTGTTCGTACCTCTTAAAAACGGAGAGCAACTATGAAGACCTGGACAAAGCCCGCAGTTCGTGAGCAGGAAGTTGGCCTCGAAGTGACCTCGTACCTCCCTGCCGAGATCGACGTCATCTAACGCGGATCCCCGTCTTAGAGACGAGATATCAACGTGACAAAGCGGCTGTGGCCCTAAAAAGCCACAGCCGCTTTTTCTTGTGCCGGAGCGATGCGGTCACGCACGGGAAGCTCATCGCCCGAAACGTCGTCCCCATGACCGGAGCCCACCGCTACGGGGCGTGCTATGCTGCCAAGGCCTGAGGACGATACGTGCACCATGACCGGTATCATGCTTCGGGCCGAGACAGCAACTGCACACGGGGCGCGCAACATGAAGGCGATGATTCTGGAGCGCCCGGGCGCCCCCTTGAAGCTCATCGACAAAAAGGTACCGGAACCGGCGCCGGGCCAAGTGCTTGTCGATGTCGCCGCCTGCGGCGTCTGCCGTACGGACCTTCATGTTGCAGACGGCGATCTCACTCAGCCGAAGCTGCCGCTCATACTGGGTCACGAGATTGTCGGCACAATCGAGGCGTTGGGAGAGGGCGTCACGCATCTCAAACCCGGTCAACGGGTGGGCATCCCCTGGCTCGGGGCCACCTGTGGTCAGTGCCGGTTCTGCAAGCAAGACCGGGAGAACCTGTGCGACCAGCCGGGCTTCACAGGCTATACGATCGACGGTGGCTACGCGGAATACACGTTAGCCAATGCCGGCTATTGCTTTCCCCTCAACGTCGACATGCCCGACGCCACGGCGGCGCCGCTACTTTGCGCCGGTCTCATTGGTCACCGCAGCCTTACGTTCGCCGGTGACGCGGAAACACTGGGCATTTACGGCTTCGGCGCCGCAGCACACATCATCGCACAGGTCGCCAATCACCAGGGGCGCGCCGTGTTTGCATTCACGCGCCCGGGCGATACCGCCGCTCAAGACTTTGCGCGATTCCTGGGCGTGGCGTGGGCCGGAGGATCAGACGAAGCGCCGCCAAAACTGCTCGACGCCGCCATCATTTTCGCCCCCGTCGGGAGCCTTGTGCCAGCGGCCCTCAAAGCCACTGTCAAAGGCGGAGCCGTGGTTCTCGGCGGCATTCATATGAGTGAAATCCCGGCCATGCCCTATGAGATTCTCTGGGGTGAACGGGTCGTCCGCTCGGTGGCCAATCTAACACGCAAAGATGCCGAGGCGTTTCTGGCGTTAGCTGCAAAAACGCCGCTCAAGATCCACGTCGAGACCATGCCGCTTGCCAATGCCAATGTCGCGCTCGACCGTATGCGGAGCGGGGCGCTGTCCGGTGCCGCAGTCTTGATTCCATAGATGTTGCGGCCAACTGCCGGATCAGAGCGTTCCGTACAACATTCGGTAGATCGCATTTAACAAAACAAGATAAGCCGGCGACAGCACAAGAACGGTGACGATCGAAGCGAGATACGTCCGCCAGCGCGCAACATCGAGACTGCGCTTCATAATCGTCGAATAGATGTGCATGTAATAGAAGAGGCACGCCAGAATAACGATCAGGATCGGCGCGTAGCTCCAGCCCTGTGTCTCCACCCGTTGCGTCGTCTCCACAATATCGTAATCATACTGGATGTTTCCGCTCAGGAGACACATGATCGTGCGATGCGTGCACCCGCTGTTCTTGACGCTCTCGGAATTCATCGCGAAGTCGGCCGTGAGCAGGCCGAAGATGATGGTGATCATCACGAACAAGGCCGCGCCACCCACATAGAGCGTTGCTGCAACTGTGCCCGCGAATGTCGCCGTGCCGGTCAGGAGGAGCTTTAGAAGCAGATAAACCGCAACGCCGCCCGTCAGAACCACAAGAACGGGAAAGAAATGATGGACGAGATCTGAAAAGGCCGTGCGGAACATGAATGAAAACATGCCCTCAATGGCGAGCACGATGCCGACCGCCGTCAGAAAAAACCGAAACGCCGGCCACAGTCCTGCCGGTTCCCCACCCACGCGTTGATCGGCAAGCGCTGTTGGCCGTACGGTGATGCCCGCTGCCGTACGAACGAACGACCAACGCTTGTCAACCTCTTTGCGGACGAATCTCGAAAACGGGTTTCCCACCATGCGCTGTCTCTTACGTCAGTGCGATGGGCGCCGCAATTGCGCGTTGTGCTGGCGGTGCGTTATCTGAGCGGGACTACTCGGCGCTGTTGTCATCCCGGCAACCCCCTCCATCGTCATCCCGGCACTTGATGCCGGGATCCAAGGCGCCTCAATCTCGAACGTCAGAACTCCGGAGCAACACGTGCCGCACCCACCGCTTCGTTCGCTGCGGACCATTACACGTTGAGCGAAGTGCTCGCGCGGGTTGAACCCTAGATCCCGGGATCAAGTCCCGGGATGACAATCTGTGATGACAATCTCTACCGGCAACCTTCTCCAACACCGCCGCCCGGTCCAAGCCAACACGAACGCGCCCCATGCTAAGCCGGACATACACTAATGCGATGCCAGAGCTTCAATGCTCGGCCCACACCTCCGTCGTCCCGTCTTTCTTGATCAACAGCACCTTGTAAGGCTCCTTGGCATCGCCGATCTCCATGCCGGGCGACCCCACAGGCATGCCGGGCACCGAAAGGCCGATGGCCTCCGGCTTTTCAGCCACCAGTCGCTTCACGTCGTCGGCCGGAACATGGCCTTCGATGACATAGCCGTCGATGATGGCAGTATGACACGCGAAGTGCTCTCGTTTGAGGCCGAATGTTCGCTTCATCCGGTTCAATTCCATTCTGGAGATGTCCCTGCGCTGAAGCTTGACGCCATTTACGTGCATGTGGTCCGACCACTTAGAGCAGCAATTGCAGGTTGCGGTTTTATAAACGATCGGCGGCTCCGCATGCGCGATAGAGGCTGCGCCCCACACCAGCGCCACAACAGCCAGCGATAGAAATGTTGCGTATCTTGTCATGGCTTGGCAGCTCCTGCGATTGAGCTACGATTCGCGCGGTAGGTGTTGATCATCAAAAGCATCGTCTTCGTGATACGTTCCGCGTAATTAATATAGTGAACGACCGGCCAGGCAAGGTAGCTGTTGACACCCTTGATATTGGCAAGCCCTGGGGTCGCCTCGATCGCAAAACCGTCTTTAAAGACAACACGCGGTGAGAAGGTTGCCGTGATCGTGAAGGGACCTCGGCTCGTCGTAATCTCACATGTCACCGGCTGCTGCGGAGATTCAAACACGAGATCGCTTGCCACGAGCGCCGCGTCGACCTTTGCGCGGTCAATTTTCACGGTAATGAGGCAACTTGCGTCGAGTAGGTAGCCACGCGTGAGCGTCTTAAGATCGGATTTCTCGTCCTCCGTGAGCCATGCCAGATGTATGCAGTCGATCTCATCGTCCGCACCCTGGGCAAGCTGCCACATGCATTGCTGCTTGGTGGGAACGCGCTCCAAGGGGCCGGCCAGCAAGGGCCCCACCGCGGCAACGAGGAGCGCCAGCGAAAGTCCCACCGAATGCTGGCCGCGGGCACAAAGGGGAAAAGCCCGTGTCATTCTGCAGCGAGATCGGGAAGCGCGCCCTCTTCCGACAGCGCAGAGTCTTTCTTCCTTGCCGCCCTCTTTGCGGCCTTTGCCTTCTCGCGCGCCGCCTTGCGCTTTTTCTTTTTGAGCTTCTTGAGCGCCTTCGCTTCAGCGTTCGGTCCGTACTTGGACTTACAGCGCCTGTGGATGAACTTATTGATCTGCTTGATCATGTTCTTATGGAAGATGCCGAGGCTGTCTTCCAGGTTGGCGGCCATCCAGATGAGCGCCTTGATATCCGCGGGTCCGTCAACGTTCTTGAGATTGATCCAGACCTTGTCGGCACGCCCATTCTTGAAATCGAGGCGGGGCGACGCCTTGGCACGGACTGGCTTCAATTTTCCCTCGCGCTCAATTTTACAGCGCACCGTTTGATCGGGCATGGTCAAAGTGTGCTTCGGCTTCTTGAGGGCGGCGAGAATGTCCTCTCGTGTCATCGACACGCGTGTCGTGCACCGCGCATCGCCGAAGCCCCACTTAACGGATTCAGTTTCTCCGCCCTTGATGGTGTCTGAAGCCCAGGTCTTACTGATCTTGCATTTGACGTCGTCCCCCGCCGGTTCCTTCTTGAGGATGATGGAGCACACTTTCTGCTCGCAGGCCTTGAGCACGTCGGCTTCGTCAGGAGGAACGTCAAGCGCGCGGGCTTCTCCGGCAGACACCGCAAGTCCCAGCAAAATAACCCGAATGATCGAGACGGGTACATTCATTCCGGTGTCCTCGTTTCAAGCCCCGGCGAGCCCCCAATAGGCAGAGCCGTTTGAAAGGTAGATCGGGCTCCGGGCGCGAGCCGGGTCCGGCAAGACGAGCACACGAGCCGAGCCAACCCCCATTGCCAACGCACCCGCCGGATAGGTGGCAAGAATTTGGGGAGGGATTGAGGCCGAGACGCAGGCGCCCTTCCGGGCCAATATATCAAAAGAGATCGCCCGGAACGACGCGCGGCGAAGTGCGCGGGTTCGTCCCTTGATACTGCAAGGGTGATAGGTTACCAAGGCAAAGACGAAAAACACTGATAAGAGGGGAAACCGATGGGAATCGATACGTCCGGGGGGCACCCGGCAATGGACTACCCGCAACATCTGGACACCTACAAGACGGTTCTGCGGTTGACCAAGCTTTCGATTATTGGCTTGGCAGTGCTTCTCGTCGCCATGTGGTACTTCCTCGTCTGAATTTGAGCTGGCCGCACTTGGTGCTCATAGCCTAACAAGGGCAATTGGTCACCGATGCGCGTCTGAAGTGATCTCGTGCGGAGACGTCGAGTCTGACTGACTTCGGCTCGCTCCCAAATACCTCATCTGACGGGCGGAAATACTTATGGTTACGATAGCTGTCACCGGAGAGGCAGAAGGGGAGCCTCGCGTTGCGGTCTCGCCCGAGACCGTAAAGAAGCTGACAGCTCTCGGATGCCTGGTCAGGGTTCAGGCCGGAGCCGGCAACCGTTCGCGCTTCGCCGATGATGCGCTCGCGGCCCAGGGCGCGACGATCGCGCCAACCGCGGCCGACGCACTATCGGGCGCCGACATTCTTCTCAAAGTACGCAGGCCGTCGGTCGATGAGCTGAAGGCGCTAAAACCCGGCGCTCTGGCCTTTTCCATACTGGACCCCTTTTCCGACAAGGAGAATCTCCAGACCGCGGCGGCGACGGGCGTTTCCCTGTTTTCAATGGAATTCATGCCTCGCATCACGCGCGCCCAGTCGATGGACGTTCTGTCGTCTCAGGCAAACCTTGCCGGGTATAAGGCTGTCGTCGATGCCGCCTCCATGTTCGGCCAGGCATTGCCGATGATGATGACAGCGGCGGGCACGGTCCCAGCGGCGAAGGTCTTCATCATGGGCGTCGGCGTCGCTGGTCTGCAGGCAATTGCAACCGCGCGCCGCATGGGCGGCATTGTCTCCGCAACCGACGTGCGGCCGGCCACGAAAGAGCAGGTCCAGTCTCTTGGCGCAAAATTCGTCGCGGTCGAGGATGAGGAATTCAAGCAGGCGCAGACAGAGACAGGTTACGCCAAGCCGATGAGCGCCGAGTATCAGGCCAAGCAAGCCGAGCTTGTTGCAAACCACGTCAAAAGCCAGGACATCGTCATCACGACCGCTCTCATCCCTGGCCGTCCGGCACCGCGTCTCATCACCAATGCGATGGTCGCCAGTATGAAACCTGGATCGGTAATCGTTGATCTCGCCGCCGAGCGCGGAGGAAATTGCGAGGCAACCGAGCCTGGCAAGACAATCGAGGTCGACGGGGTCAAAATTGCGGGACCGATCAATCTGGCGGGTTCCGTCGCCGTCAACGCTTCAAGTCTTTATGCGAAGAATCTTTTCGCCTTCCTAGAGACGCTTATCGACAAGAAAGAGAAGGCGCTCAAGATCGATTGGGAAGACGAGATCGTCACGGGCACGCTCGTTGCCAAGGACGGCAAGATCGTTCACCCGAGCCTGACAGGCACAACCGCCTGAGGAAAGTCGTTATGAAACAGAAGAAGACCATATGCACCGCCGCACTCGGTGCCTTGTTTTCCGCTCTTGCGCTTGCAAGTCCGGCCGCCGCGGCCGGAGAGGTCGGAGGAGCCGTCGATCCGGGCATCTACCGGTTGATGGTGTTCGTGTTGGCAATTTTTGTGGGCTACTACGTGGTGTGGAGCGTGACACCGGCCTTACACACGCCACTGATGAGCGTCACCAACGCCATTTCGTCGGTGATCGTGGTGGGTGCACTTCTGGCCGTCGGTGTCTCCATGATCAAGGACGGTAGCCTACTTGCCAAAATCTTCGGGTTCCTTGCCCTCGTAATGGCCTCCGTCAACATCTTTGGCGGCTTCCTTGTCACGCAGCGTATGCTCTCCATGTACAAGAAGAAGGACGCCAAGAAGTGACGGCCTATCTTCCTGAACTCTCCGCAAATCTTGTCGCGCTGCTATATCTGGTAGCTGGCATCTTGTTCATCCTTGCTCTGCGCGGTCTTTCGCATCCCGAAACCTCGCGCAGGGGAAACTTGTTCGGCATGATCGGCATGACGATCGCCGTGCTAACCACACTCGGTCAGATTGGCGATCCAGAGTCGGCCATGAACTGGCTCTTGATATTTGTGGGTCTCGCGACTGGCGGAACGATTGGTGCAGTGATCGCCAGACGCATCCCCATGACATCAATGCCCGAACTGGTGGCGGCGTTCCATTCATTGGTCGGTCTGGCAGCCGTATTCGTCGCTGCGGCCGCACTCTATTCTCCGGAAGCCTTCGGCATCGGAACGGCGGGCAACATCGCTGGTGCCAGCCTTCTTGAAATGTCGTTGGGTGTCGCCATCGGCGCCATCACATTCACCGGCTCGGTGATCGCATTCGGCAAGCTGTCGGGCAAGATGAGCGGCAAGCCGATCATTTTGCCGGTCCGCCATCTCATCAATCTTGGGCTGTTCCTCGGCATTGCGTTCCTCATCTATCAATTCTGCCTGTCGGGTGGCACCGGCTCGCTCTTCTGGGCCATCACCATCGCGTCGCTTCTTTTCGGCATTCTGATCATCATTCCCATTGGCGGCGCCGACATGCCGGTCGTGGTCTCGATGCTGAACTCCTATTCGGGCTGGGCTGCTGCTGGCATCGGCTTCACGCTGGGCAATATCGCCCTGATCATTACGGGCGCACTCGTCGGCTCATCGGGCGCCATTCTGTCCTACATCATGTGTAAGGGCATGAACCGTGCCTTCCTAGCCGTCATTGCCGGCGGGTTCGGCGGCGAGACGGCAGGGCCTTCGGGTGATGGCGAACAGAAGCCGGTCAAGCTCGGCTCGGCCGAAGATGCTGCCTATGTGCTCAAGAACGCCTCCAGGGTTATCATCGTGCCGGGCTACGGCATGGCCGTCGCTCAGGCCCAGCACGCATTACGCGAAATGGCAGACAATCTCAAAGAGGCCGGTGTCGAGGTAAAGTATGCCATCCACCCGGTGGCGGGCCGCATGCCGGGCCACATGAACGTGCTCTTGGCCGAAGCCAATGTTCCCTATGACGAGGTCTTCGAGCTTGAGGATATCAACTCCGAATTCTCGCAGACGGACGCGGTGTACGTGATTGGCGCCAACGACGTCGTCAACCCCGCGGCCGAGGATGACAAGACGTCGCCGATCTACGGCATGCCGGTGTTGCAGGTGTGGAAGTCGGCAACCGTGTTCTTCAACAAGCGCAGCTTGGCTTCTGGCTATGCCGGCATCGACAACTCCGTCTTCTATCGCGACAACACCGTGATGGTGCTCGGCGACGCCAAAAAGATGACAGAGGAAATCGCCAAGTCACTGGCGGATTGACCCTCCGCGCGCTGGCGAATCGTTGGGCCACGACCAGCAGGACAGCGGAGGTGAGCCGGGCCCACACGCACTTGGCCGCCTGCAAACGCGCCCAAAACCCCGCGATTGGGCGAGATGCAACAGGTGCCGCCCCATTTTCAATGGCACAAACTAATCCTCTTGCGCCCGCGGCCCGTTAAAGTAGGCTCAAAGTCGTCACGACTCGTGCCCGAGGTCCAAACTAAGGGGGTGGTCAGTGAAAAGGAGCCTGCTAGCGGCCATGGCCTTGTTGGGCCTTGGTCTTTCTCTAGAGCCCGGTCATGCCGAGGGGCTCGTGGTCCGGCCTGTGATCGCCGGAACATCGATGAGCTGTTCGGATTTCCGCGGCACCGCCGTTCGCACACTTCGAATGACGGAGCTGGGTGACGTGGCCGGCGCGCGCATCATGGGCCGCATCCCGGTCATATTGATTGACACAAATCGCTTGGCCAAACTTCCGGGAAGATTGCAGTTATTCTTCTACGGCCACGAGTGCGCGCATCACGTTCTCGGCCATAGCTATGCCGCGACGACATCGAGCGAGAACGAGGCCGACTGCTGGTCGATCAAGTATGGCCGTGATCGAGGACTCTTTACGCGCGACGACGTCGTGTCGTGGGCGCCGCATTTTTCACACAGCCGTGGGTCGCGTGTCGGACACTTGCCGGGACCTGAGCGCGCAAGACGGTTGGTCGCGTGTTACGATGATCCGACCGACGAGCTGATCGAACCAAAGGCTAGGCAGGATCCGCCCGTTTTGTCAGCGAGCACCGGTGGGTAACAGCAGGCGCTGACCCGGATGAATTTCGATTCCACTCAAACGGTTCGTATCGACCAGGCTTGCGACCGTGACGCCGTGGCGCCGCGCGATGCTGTAAAGCGTGTCGCCCCCCATGACTTCGACAGTCCGCGCATAGCCCGCTGTTGCCGGCTGCGTCACCGGGCGAGCGGGCGGGCGTGGCGAAGCACGCCAGACCGTTGTCGGTTGCCGCGGCTGGGTGCCATAGGCCGGAGCGGGCTTATACCCGTACGTCCCGTAAGCGGCCGTTCTCGGCTGAGTGTAAGGCCGGAACGGCGGAGCCGGCTGCTGGCGATACCCCCCGTACGTGGGCGGCGGCTGACCATAGTTTCCATAGGCGTACGCCGGCCGGCCATTCCAAGTATAAGGACGAGGCGGATTTTGGGGCGTGCTGCGCGGCGTTGTCGAGCCGGTCGTGATGCTCGACGTCGTTAGGCCGTTGCCGAAGGTATTTTGACCGCAACCGCTGAGCAGCGGAACAACGAGCAAAAGGCCGAGTGCGACGGCGGGAAGGCCGCGTGCGGCGCGGGAGGTGGTGAAACGCATGACTGACTCTCCGGAAACCGAAGACAGAATTAAGCGTACATCAAGGTTAACAACTGGTTAGCAGTCTTCTCCCACGGGGGAAAAGGGATCAGCGGGCGGCACGGGAAAGAATGGAACAGGCA
Source organism: Hyphomicrobium sp. (assembly GCA_965222835.1). GTDB lineage: Bacteria > Pseudomonadota > Alphaproteobacteria > Rhizobiales > Hyphomicrobiaceae > CBDCUQ01. The sequence continues at coordinate 664,485 of CBDCUQ010000003.1, read as the reverse complement.
GACATGGCTCTAATAGCTAAGTTACTCTCCGGGGCTGTCGTGCTCTACGTCTTCCTCTTGCTCGGCGCCCAGGCCCTGCAACGCAGCCTTATGTATTTTCCCGACCCCGAACGGGTGGCGCCAGCCGTCGCCGGGCTCCTTAACGTCCACGAAATCACGATCGATACGCCGGACGGGGAATTGGTAATCGCGTGGTGGGCCAAGGCAGACCCCGGCAAGCACACACTCCTCTATTTCCACGGCAACGCCGGTTCGCTCGAAACCCGTGCAGAACGAATCCGAAAATATGCCGCGCGCGGCTATGGTGTATTCATTATGTCGTACCGCAGCTTCAGCGGTAGCACAGGCAACCCATCCGAACAGAACAATATCGCGGATGGGAAGCGCGCCTACGACCATCTCGTTTCCCTCGGGGCGGCGCCCAACAAGATCGTTCTCTACGGCGAAAGTCTCGGCTCAGGCGTGGCGGTTCAGGTGGCAGCGGAGAAAGCTGTGGCCGGCGTCATTCTCGATGCGCCCTACACGTCGATGGTAGACCTTGCGAAACTGCACCATCCGCTTCTTCCCTCGGATTGGTTTCTGACGGATCGTTATGAAAACATGCGCTGGATCGGCAAGCTAACGGCGCCGCTTCTCATCATTCATGGTGAAACCGATGATATCGTCCCGGTGGACATGGGGAAGGCCGTGCACGATGCGGCGGAGGCCCCAAAAAAGATTGCGGTTATTCGGGGCGCGGGGCACTCCGATCACAATATGTTCGGATCCTATGAGGTGATCTGGAACTGGCTCGAGGCCCTTGAGCAAAAGGCAGGACAACGCGCCGCGGAGTAGAATCCACCTATGAGGTGAGAAACAAAGCGCCGACGATAATGACGATCGTGCCGTAGACCAGCGGTGTCACGATCCCTCTCAGGTAGGGCTTTGCTGTGATCTTTCCGCCCTTAGTTTGCAGCTCGCCCATGACCAGATAGGCACCGTGTGCCCGGCGCATCCAACCCGTGACATGCCCCTTCTGCCCGATATGCGATTTGATCCGCATGGTCCCGGCCCACAAGTCGCCGATACCGGCCAGCATCGACCGGAAGTCGACAATGATACGCCCCGTCTTATCGGCGAACAGCGTGTCCTCGCTCAACACCGATCCCGCATCGGCACGCCCAATCACTTCACCAGAAAGCGTCACAGGCTTACCGACCACCGGAGAGGCCATGACATCGCCCATAAGCGTTTCGACGGTCGTGGAGCGCGCACTATCGAACGGGTAGCGGGTCGGGATTGTCGCCAGCCAAGCAACAATGCCGGCGGGGAGCGCGAGAAGTGCGAGATCGGGCCGCTCCACCCAAAATGCTGCCAGCAGCACGCCACCACCGGCAATGTAGGGCCAGGCAAGCAACAGAAGCTCGCTTCGGAATTTCTTGTTGATGGCAGCTTGGTCGATGCGCTGCCGCCGGGCCGCCGCCACCACATCATAGTTGTCGAAGCGCTGGTGCTTGGCCTTGGCAAGCCTCTGCAAATGCTGAATGCGATGTCCGGTCAGCGGATGTGTTGAGGAGAGTTCAATCAACCGCGACCAGGGATTGTGAATGTCGAACAGCATGGCTTCGGCCGCGGCTTCCGGACGTTTTTTGGATTCGTCCTCAATGAGACCGAAGTGACGGGCGTTCTTGAAATCCACAACACCCAGGTGCCGCGTCGACGCCAACAGTTCGCGCGACTCTTTTGTGTCCTCGACACGCGCTATGCCATAGGCGATCTTGACGAGCGCACTGGCAAGATGACGTGCCTCTGTGCGGTCTGCGGCGAAGGCGTCGGCCAAGTATTCGCGCGTGCGCGATAGGTAGAGCAGGATATAGGTGCCGGCGAGGTAGCAGAGGTAGGCGCCAACGGCGACGAGCATTGTGGCGCCCTTGCCCTTGTCTTTGCCCGACGAAGATCGCGTACTGGAGCGCCGCATTGCGGCAAAGACTTGATACATCATCTGCACCAACATGCCCGCCACCGTCATGACAAGAAAATCGCGATGCACGATGTGCCCGAGCTCATGTGCGACGACGGCACGCGTTTCTTCCTCGTCGAGCGTCTCGAATATGCCTTCCGTCAGTACAATGCGCGCATTCGAGCGCAGCAGGCCATAAGTGAAGGCTGTTGGGTTCCGGTCCGGAATGTAGCCGATATGCGGAGCCGTAAAGCCGTAGTCGCGGGCCACCTCGTGAATCATGCGATGCACATGCGGATAGCGCGTCTTCACTTCGTCATCCGCCAGCCATTGCAGCTGATTGATCCATTTCAACATCAGGTCGGTGAGCCAGGGACTGACGAAAAAAATGATCGCATTGATGATGAAGGTGAGGATCAGCGCGGCCTGGAGGTCCAACTGATCCAACGCCACCATGGCGGCAATGATGACGCCGATGAGCATGGCGATTAACAGCGATACCGTGACCAGGGAGGCGAAGAACAATTTCGGCATGTCTCGGTCCTCAGCGGTGGTGCGTTTGGAACGCGCGCACGACAGACGTTCGCAGACGAGAATCAACGTGCCGGCGAGTATGCACACGGTGTGCTGCCGGTGGTATCCGCGTGGTGCAGAGCGCCAACAAGAAAACCGCCGGTCTTGGACCGGCGGTTTTCAAATCTCTCAAGAACTCAGGAGAACTCCTGCATGATCATCGGATCAGGTGCTTGCGGCACCGCCCGACGAGCTGCCACCACCGCTCGGACCACCGCTGCTCTGCCCGGCACCGGCGCCCTGGCCACCGCCGGCGGAAAAGCCACCGCCACCCTGTCCGCCACGGCCTGGCCCGCCGCGCCCGGGTCCGCCTCGGCCGCCGCGCGAGGACGAGGGACGGCTCGGCAGCAGCCCCTCGCGCTGCAGCTTTTTGCGCGCAAGCTTGCGGGCCCGGCGGATCGCCTCGGCCTTCTCACGTGCTTTCTTTTCGGAGGGTTTTTCGAAATGGTTCCGGAGCTTCATTTCCCGGAAGACGCCCTCGCGCTGGAGCTTCTTTTTGAGCGCCTTGAGGGCCTGATCGACGTTGTTGTCGCGGACGAGTACCTGCAAGCTGGATGACCTCTCGTTTAAACGGTTGCCGACGGGTTCGCGTCGGAAATGGCTAACACCCGCCACGGCCGGTGATCATCGGGTCCACCAGCTGTACCGGGAGATGTTCTGGGCCGGTCTTCTATCAAAGGGTGGGTTAGTTGTCTACTTGCCCCTCGAGCGCAGCAAAATAGCGGGGATCTAAGCCGTCTTCCCCGCAATCCGGTTCACATGCCCCATCTTCCGGCCCGGCCGGGCATCGGCCTTGCCATAAAGATGAACGGCGGTGCCGGGTTCGGCCGCAAGCTCGGTCCAGGCGTCGACGTCGTTGCCAATGAGGTTGGTCATAACCACGTCGGAATGCCGGTCGGTGGGGCCGAGAGGCCAACCGGCCACGGCCCGCATGTGATTCTCGAATTGCGAGCAGAGGCAGGCATCCATGGTCCAGTGGCCGGAGTTGTGCACGCGCGGCGCCATTTCGTTGACCACCAGCGGCTCGGCGGAATCTTCACCAAGATAAAACATCTCGACACCGAGAAGCCCCACGTAGTCCAAAGCTTCGGCAATCCGGGCGGCAATCTCACGCGCACGGTCCGCGTGCGCCACGGAGAGCGGCGACGGCACCGTCGACGTATCAAGAATACTGTTCTTATGCGTGTTAAGCGGGATATCATAAAAGCGCATGTCGCCTGAGACCGCCCGTACCACGAGAACAGAAACCTCATACTTGAAATCGACGAATCCCTCGAGCACGGCAGGCGCGCGCTGGATTTCGTCGAATGCGCCGCTCAAATCTGAGGCCTTTGCAATCCGCGCCTGACCTTTGCCGTCGTAACCGAAGCGTCGGGTTTTGAGGATCGCACGCTCACCGGTCGCCGCCAGCGCGGCCGCGAAATCCTCGGGCCTTTCAATGAGAGCAAACGGCGCCACCGGCAGTCCGAGCGACGATACGAATGACTTTTCATCGAGGCGGTCTTGCGAAACGGCTAAGGCCTTAGCCCCCGGGCGAAGCGGGGCATGGGGAGCCGCCGCGTCGGCGGCTGCGAGCGGCACATTCTCGAATTCATACGTGATGGCATCAACGGTCTTGGCAAAGGCCGCAATGGCCGCCGTGTCGTCGTACGCCCCTTCGACCGAGCGCTGGGCGACATCAAACGCGGGTCCCGGCACGTCGGCATAAATGGCACACTTAAGGCCGAGCCGGGCTGCAGCAAGCGACAGCATGCGCCCAAGTTGACCGCTACCCAGGATTCCGATGGTCGAGCCGGGAGGAAGTGGCGCGCTCACGTCTGCCTCACTCGGCCTCGGGCGCTTCCGCCACGGATGCGGTCTTGCTCGCACGCCAGTCGGCGACCCGTTTCGCTAGATCGGCGTCGGTGAGCGCTAAAATCTGTGCAGCCAGAAGTCCGGCGTTGACCGCACCCGCTTCACCGATGGCCAGCGTGCCGACCGGCACGCCGCGCGGCATCTGCACAATCGAATAGAGACTGTCTTGCCCACCCAGAGATTTGGTGCCCACGGGGACACCGAGCACCGGCAGCGTCGTGAGTGAAGCCGTCATCCCGGGAAGATGCGCCGCGCCCCCCGCCCCGGCAATGATCACCTTCAAGCCACGCTCGGCGGCAGACTTGGCGTAAGAATAGAGCCGGTCTGGCGTGCGATGTGCGGAGACGATCCGGCTCTCATACGGCACGCCAAGCTCGTCGAGAATGTCAGCTGCCCCCTTCATGGTCGCCCAGTCCGACTGGCTGCCCATGATGATTCCGGCAAGTGGCTTAGCCTTGGTCACGTGTCCCTCCCGTGAACCCGGTGCTGAGGCCGAGTCTGGTGAAGTTAGCCCGAGGAAAGCGGGGGGTGTAGAGGAGTGGGGCAGGCAAAACAAGCTTAGACTGTGGATGAGCCCGCATTTGCGCGATTATTCGCGGTTCCGTGTGCCGCCATTTGCGGTCGCGGTTAACATGTCAGCCACGTAGGCCCCGATGGCGAGCGAAGACGTAAGACCGGGGCTTTCGATCCCGTAAAGGGCAACCAATCCAGGAAGGCCGTGTGTTTGCGGACCGTGAATGGCGAAGTCGAGAGACGGCTCCCCTGCGCGGGTGAGTTTGGGTCGGACCCCCGTATAGGCGGGGTCGAGCGCATGATCGGGAAGCGCCCGCCAGAAGCGCCGGATCAGCGCCTCGAAACGCGTCTGGCGTGCGCCGCCAGCCTCTTCAAAACTGTAATCAATAGGGCCGTCGCCACGCACCCCTTTCCATTCGATGTCGGGTCCGAACTTGCCCGTGCCGTCAGCATTGAGTGTGTAGTGGATGCCGAGCGATCCCGCCGCCGGCAACGGATAAATGAGATGCTTAAAGGGTGCCGGACCGCGCAATGAGAAATAATGCCCTTTGGCCATGTAGGTTTCGGGAACGCTATAACCGTTGGCATAGGTGATGAGGCGCCCGATGCGACTTGCGTCAAGCCCTGCCGCAACGACGAGATGGCGCGTCGAAAAGGTCGCACGCTCTCCGTTGCTGTCCGTCTCGACGTCAAAACCGCCGCCCGGCCGGCAGCAAAGTCCCACGACGCGCGTGTGAAGTACGATCTCGCTCCCTGCCGTTGTGATGTGACCTTCGAGCGCCTGCATATAGGCGTGGCTGTCGATAATGCCGGTTGACGGCGAAAGATAAGCCGCGACGCAATCGAGGTTGGGCTCGCGAACCCGGGCCTCGGCTGCTGTAAGGGGCACCAGATCGTTGACGCCGTTGGCACGCGCATTGGCGGCGATCATATCGAGCCGCGGACGTTCCTCTTCATCCGCCGCGACCACCAGCTTCCCGCAGCGCCGGGCCAGGATGCCGTTCTCTGCGGCGAAAGCATAGAGGCGCTGCTTTCCGTCGACACAAAAACGGGCTTTGAAGGATCCGGTGGGATAGTAGAGGCCGGCGTGAATCACTTCTGAGTTGCGCGAGCTCGTTTCATTGCCCACACGCTCGTGCTGTTCCAACACCAGCACCTGATGACCGGCATCGGCCAGTGCGCGCGCGGCAGCCAACCCAACGGCTCCGGCGCCGACGACAAGGGTTTCGATGTCTGGCGCCATGCGCCGCAAACTCCTGCAATCCCAATAGACCGGCCGCCGAACGTCAGCGTCGGTCTTGTCCGCCTTAGAAGTGCTGGCGAACGTGAATGCAAGTGTTTTTTGGCGGCGCCAGCGCTTGGCGCGTTAGAGGCAGAAGTAAAGGGCTACGGAGGAGATCGTAATTGCGGCGGCGACGGCCATGGCGATGCTCAGCCGCTGTTCTCCGACATCCCTTTGATCGGTCTCGTGGTGTATGGTCTCGGTCACGACTTACCGCCTTTCTGCCTGCGGAACGGTAGAATGCTGGCGCCATCGGGCATGTACGTCGTGTGCCGCAAGTCCGAGGGTGCGTTCATTTTCGAGATTCCAAGAACGGCCTGCGTCCTTGAGCAGACACCGAGCTTGCGAAGGATCTCGCTCACGTGCGCCTTCACCGTCGCTTCCCCAACACCAAGCTCGTGCGCGATTTGTTTGTTCAAAAGGCCTTGGCAGAGCATTTGCAACACGCGCAGCTGCTGCTGCGTGAGCGTTGCAAGCTTGACTTTCAGTGTTTCCGATTCAGGCGACTCCTGAGGTTGCGGCGGCCGGTATTTTTCTGGAAGTGGCACGTTGCCTTCGAGAACCTCGTTGATGGCCGCGAGCAGATCCTGCGGAGCCGCCGCTTTGGAAATAAAGCCAGCCGCACCGCAGGCGATGGCGTTGTGCACCAAATCCGGGTCGGCGAAAGCCGAGTTGATAAGCACGGGCAGGGCCGGGCGCAGCATTCGCAGCTCGATCAACCCTTCGAAGCCGTACGTATCCGGCAGCCAAAGGTCCAGGATCACCAGTTCAAAGTCGAGCTCGCCTTTGAGGGTACGGGCCGCTTCGCCCAGCGTAGCGGCCTGTATGACCCGGACATCCGCCATTGCTGTGCTGATCGCAGCTGATAACGCATTTGCGTAGAGCGGATGATCGTCAACGATCAGGAATCTGCGCTGCATGGTCTTGGCCTCGGATCGACGGCATTGCGATGTGGCTTAAGGTATGAACCCATTTTTGCTGCGGTGCAACAGTTTTTTCGCGGTGCGACATTATTTGTATTGCAATGCACAAAAATCTCCCTCATGTTGTCATCATCATCAAAGACGGAATGCGCCCGGTGCGCGTCACGCCATGCCGGAAAAATGGTGAAATTTCAGGAGGCTATCATGAACGACAAGCTCATCAACGACACCCGCGACCTGCTCAACGCAGCCGCCAGCGGTGAAGTGCCCGCCGAGTTTCGGGCGGTCGCAGAGGACAACCTCAAAAAGGCCCGCGAGGCCTACGGCGTTTGGGTGAATGCGGCTCGGGCTGGCACCAAGGCGCTCGAGGATATCGCAGAGGTCACCCAGGCCGCAGCCACGGCAGTCGGCGAGAAGATCGTCGGCAACGCCGTCAACAATGCTGAGGTGGCCTTCGACGCTGCCGAGAAGCTGGCGCGCGCCAGGACGGTCACCGAGGCCGCAAACCTGCAGACGCAGTTTGCTAAGGATCAGCTCGAAGCCGCTGGCACACAGGGCCAGGAGCTGTTGGAGCTGACCAGCAAGGTGGCCAAGGAAACGACGGAGGCCATCACGGCGATTGCAACCAAGGCCGCTGACGCCGCCAAGAAGGCTGCCTAAACCGCCGGTCGCACGCAAGCGCGGATCAACCGCACCGCCGAAAACGCCTTCGATGCCCAGGGCCCGCCGCCCTGGGCATTTTTTGTCACGAATTGAGACAGACCGCGCTACAGAAATCGGCCTAGGAATGTCTTCCGCCGCTGGCGCACTCGGACGTCGCCACTGACCTTAGACTTTGGTAGGAATTCATGCACTGCCGCCTATTCTTCGGGCGCAGCGCTTGAAATAACACACCTGCTCCTGTGATACGGAGTGCCACCCTAACCACATCAGACAGTCTGGTTGCGAAATGAGCAAAATCCATGAAGTCCCAAGTGACGTGGCAAAGCACGCGCACATTGACAATGCCCGATATCTCGAGATGTACGAGGCGAGCATCAAGGATCCCGAGGCGTTCTGGGGTGAACAAGCGAAGCGACTTGATTGGATCAAGCCCTTTACCAAGGTGAAGAGCACCTCCTTCGAGCCACGCAACATCTCCATCAAGTGGTTTGAAGACGGCCAGCTCAACGTTTCAGCGAATTGTCTGGATCGGCATTTGGCCAAACGTGGCGATCAGACAGCGATTATCTTTGAGGGCGATGATCCCTCGGACTCACGCCACATCACCTATCGCGAGCTGCACACCGAGGTTTGTCGTTTTGCCAATGTGCTGAAAGCACACGGCGTAAAGCGCGGCGATCGCGTCACCCTCTACTTGCCGATGATTCCCGAAGCGGCCTACGCCATGCTCGCCTGCGCGCGCATCGGCGCCGTTCACTCCATCGTTTTTGGTGGCTTTTCGCCGGACGCACTTGCCGGACGTATCGAGGGCTCGCAGTCGGCAGTCGTAATCACTGCCGATGAGGGCTTGCGTGGCGGACGCAAGGTGCCACTCAAAGCCAACGCGGATAAAGCGGCCGCCAAGGCAGGTTGTGTGAAATCGATGCTCGTCGTGCGCCGTACTGGCGGCGATGTGAATATGCAGAGTGGCCGCGACCACTGGTACGAGGACGAAGTAAAGAAGGTCTCGGACGACTGTGCTCCCGAGCCCATGAACGCCGAGGATCCCCTCTTCATTCTCTACACCTCGGGATCGACCGGCGCACCCAAAGGTGTTCTGCACACCACGGGCGGCTATCTCGTCTATGCCGCCATGACCCATCAGTACGTGTTCGATTATCACGACGGCGACATCTATTGGTGCACCGCCGACGTGGGCTGGGTGACGGGTCACAGCTATATCGTCTACGGCCCGCTCGCCAACGGCGCGACAACGATCATGTTCGAAGGCGTTCCAACCTATCCGTCTGTCAGCCGGTTCTGGGAGGTCGTCGACAAGCACAAGGTGAATATCTTCTACACCGCGCCGACCGCGATCCGCTCGCTCATGGCCGCCGGCGAAGAGGCCGTGAAAAAAACATCGCGCAAGTCACTTCGCGTTCTGGGTTCGGTTGGAGAACCGATCAATCCGGAGGCGTGGGAGTGGTATTACAATGTCGTTGGCGATGGCCGCTGCCCGATCGTCGATACCTGGTGGCAGACTGAAACCGGCGGCATTTTGATTACGCCACTCCCTGGCGCCACGGCTTTGAAGCCGGGCTCCGCAACGCGTCCCTTCTTTGGTGTGAAGCCCGAGATCCTCGATGCCAACGGCAAGGCTCTCGAAGGCGCTTGTGAGGGCAGCCTTGTCATCGCCGACAGCTGGCCAGGGCAGATGCGCACCGTATTCGGCGATCATGAGCGCTTCGAGCAGACCTACTTCGCGACCTATCCCGGAAAGTACTTCACAGGTGACGGGGCCCGGCGCGACGAGGACGGCTACTATTGGATCACGGGCCGCGTCGACGACGTGATCAACGTCTCCGGCCATCGCATGGGAACGGCCGAGGTCGAGTCGGCGCTCGACTCGCACGCCAAAGTCGCCGAGGCCGCGGTCGTCGGCTATCCGCATGATGTGAAGGGTCAGGGTATTTACGCCTACGTGACGCTCAATGCTGGCGAGGAACCGTCTCAGGATCTGAAAAAGGAACTCGTGACCCATGTGCGCAAGGAAATCGGTCCCATTGCATCGCCCGATCTCATCCAATTCGCGCCGGGTCTGCCCAAGACCCGTTCGGGCAAGATCATGCGTCGCATTCTGCGTAAGATCGCCGAAGACGATTTCGGCAGCCTGGGCGATACCTCGACCCTTGCCGATCCGTCGGTCGTCGATGATTTGATCGAGAACCGGCAGAACAAGCGCTAGCGCTCGGCGCCGCGGCCCTGAAATAGGTTGGGTCCGGCGCGCGAGCGCCACCACTGTGCTGCGTACGCCAATTCCCAATCTCCCTCAGTTGCGGACAGAACGAACATAGAACATAATCTCGCCCCCCGAATCGGGAGATAGTGCACGCGGTCCCGATCACAGTCCGAGGTGTTCTGTCATGGCTTTGCTTCGTTCCGTTGCCGCCGAGCCGCACGCCCATGAGGCGGGCGAGCGCTGCCCCACATGCGATCAGCCCATACCGGTCGAACTGTCGGAAGCGGTGCGCACGCGCATCGCCGAGCGCAAGCGCGCGGAGGATGAGCAATTGAAGCGCGAACGCGAGGCCATTGAAGCGGCGGCCCGCGAAAAAGCGCGCGCTGAAATTGACGCCATGAAACAGAAAGCCACCGACGCGATCACAACGGCGCGCGACAAGGCCAAAGCCGAGGCCGAGGCGGCACTCAAGGCGCGTCTCGAGGAGGTCGAGCAGGCCAAGCAAGCCGCCGAAGCCCAGATGCGCACCATGAAAGAACAGCAAGAGGCCCTCATTGCCGAACGCATTGTGCTGGCCCGCGAGGCGCTCGAAAAGGAAAAGCTTGCAGCCGTGCAGGCCGAACAGACCAAAGCCTTCGACGAGAAGCAGAAGCTGCAGGCCAAGATCGCCGAGATGCAGCGTCAGCTCGAGAATAAGACGGCGCAGGATCTAGGTGAGGGACCTGAGGCGGATCTATTTGAGCTTCTGAAGTCTGAGTTTCCCGAAGATCGCATTACCCGCGTCGAAAAGGGCGCGGCAGGCGCGGACGTCGTCCACGACGTCTACCACAACGGTCGCAGGTGCGGCCGCATCGTTTACGATTCCAAGAACCGCAGCGCCTGGCGCAACGACTATGTGACCAAGTTGCGCGCGGACCAGGTGGAGGCCAAGGCCAACCATGCCGTCCTCGCAAGTAAGGTCTTTCCGGCTGGTGCGCGTGAGATGCACCTTCAGGACGGCGTGCTCGTGATTGCGCCCGCCCGCATTCTCGTCGTTGCCCACCTGCTCAGAAAGCATGTTGTGCAGACCCATGCGCTGCGGGCCGGCAATGAAGCGCGCGCACAAAAGACCGAAGCGCTTTACGCGTTCATCATGTCAGAGCGGTGCACGCAGCTCTTAGGAACCATCGATCTCCAGGCGGGCGAACTTGAAGAGCTCGACCGCAAGGAAGAACGGGCACATCAGGCCGTGTGGAAGAAGCGTGGTGAAATGATCCGTGCTGTCCAGCGCGCCCACGGTGACCTCAGTTTCGAGATCGACCGCATCATCGGGGTCGCCGGAAACCGTGCGCCGGGCGAGGACGCCGGTTAGAGCACGCTTACTTACGTTGATGTACCTTGCCAGCCCACTCCCCCGCCCGGCCGCCCAATCCATCATTGCTTTGGGTGGCTGGGCAGGGGAGTGGGTGGTTTGACTTGAATAGAACAGACTTCAGCCTTGATCGACCGGGGGACTTCCCGGCACAGGCGGGGGTGACGACGATTCTGCCGAGCGCTGATCGGGACGCACAAGACCGGCAATGGGGTCGTCGGTCCGCCGCGACTTGCCTTCGAAGAATGCGCCCTGCTCAATGGCGAGCGTCTGATGATAGATGTCGCCTTCGACGTGGCTTGAGGTCTGAAGGAGCACGCGCTTGCCACGCACCGAGCCCGCAACATGACCCCGAACGACGACTTCCTCGCCAACGACGCCACCCGTCACGCGCGCATTTTCACCGACGATGACATGCGTCGAATGAATGTCACCCTGTACCTCGCCGTCGACCTGAACCTCACCCTTGGAATAGAGATTGCCGGTAATCAAGAGGTCTGAACCGATGAGTGACGGTGCGCCAGTGCCACCGCGAAGAGGGGCCGCCGGACGCACACCAAGCGGGGTCGTCGCACCGCCTGCCGGCTGAGGTGCCCGCGATGCATCTCCATCGGACTTCTTCAAACTGGGCAACATAACGCAACCTCCGTCGTGACAGCACTCGGTAGCGCGGCAAGGCGCTCAAATCATCGCTCGGCGGCGGCACCCAAGACGTAGGTGCAGCCACCAACTTCCGAACGGGAACCCCACCCCCGTGCCGCTGCCTAGCATGTTTCTCAGGCCCGGTCATTATACGGCAGTAGGAGCAAGGCTCGTATTTGAAGGCCTGTGACGGGGCGGCGCGAGATCGTCTCGGCCGAGGTCTCAGCCCGGCGTAATCGTCCGGATGTGATGCCCCGCAATTTCGTTCTAATTGCGGAGCGCCTTGACCGCTTCCAGGACTTCTTCGGCGTGCCCGCGGACTTTGACCTTCCGCCAGATACGGGCCAGCCGCCCCTTGGCGTCGACGAGAAACGTGGCGCGCTCGACGCCCATGTATTTGCGGCCGTACATCGATTTCTCGACCCACACGCCATAGGCCTCAGCGGCTGTTTTATCTTCATCCGCCGCCAATAGGACATTCAGGTTATGCTTTTTCTTGAACTTCTGGTGGCTTGCCACGCTATCAGGCGAAATGCCCACAATCGAGGCACCGGCAGCCTTGAATTTGCGGGCCAGCGTGCTGAAGTCTTTTGCCTCCAGGGTGCATCCCGAAGTGTCGTCTTTAGGGTAAAAATAGACCACGGCAACACGCCCTTTGAGGGAAGACAGCTGCAATCGCGTTCCATTATCCGTAGTGAGCCTAAAATCGGGTGCTTTGTTTCCTTCTGTGAGCACCTTTTCCCGCCTTTCTTTTGTCGCTTTTCGAAATGTTCATCGCTACTTAGCTGTGGGTTTGGGGATTGGGCAAGAGGGTGGCCGGGCGTGCCGCCGGGGATGTCCGTTTAGACCCAATGAGTTTCGGATCGAGTCCGGCTGTGTCGTGCGCAAACACCCAACTGTTGGCACGCCCGGCTCAGTCTCCCACAACCGAATCGGAGCGGGTCCATTGGCGCGAACGAGAAAACTGGAGTTTCGGCTCCAATAAGGCTTGCGGGCCGGTCGTCGCCTGCTCTTGGCTCGAATGAGCAAGGGCGCACGTCGGCGATCAACGCCGCGAGTGGGGTCAGGAATCAGGAAGTCGATAAGGGCAAGGGCACAGGTTTGGAACCGACTGGACGACCAACGTTACGGACACGACCCAAGCGGGGCACCCGCGGAAAGGGCGCGCCACGCTCGGGCGGCAAGCCGCCCAAGCATGCCGGATCGCGTGTGCGGGGACGGCAGCTAGCCCGCAAGGTTGGACGCGGCGTCGCCTTTGTTGTTTTGCCAATTCTTCTGCTGGCTGCGGTGGCGACGCTTATTGTCCAAGTTCGCCTCAGCCATGGTCCGATCTCGCTCAAGGCATTTGTGCCCATGATTGAGCGTGGTGTCAGCGCTGGGATGGAAGGATTCACCGCAAAGATCGGCGACCTCCAAGCGCTCATGTCAGACGAGGGGCGCATCGAGTTCAGGCTCATCGACGTCGTCATCAACGAAGAGGACGGCGATCAGGTCGCCTCTGCACCCATGGCATCGGTGGATCTCAGCCGAACCGCCATGTGGTCTCTACGCGCCGAACCCGAGCGCGTGTATCTCATCGAACCGCGACTCTCGCTTTTTTACTCGCGCAACGACGGGCTTTCACTTAGCTTTAGCGATGTGACGAACGCCGAAGCAAAGAGTGCGCCATCTAGCAACGACCAGGGCTGGAGCGCACGAGAGGGCCAGGGAACAACGTCGCAACCTTTGCGTAATGCACCACTCCAGGGACAATACAAGGCGCGGAAGCGAGCTTCGGTTTCGCCTCCACGCCGGATTGGTCTCGCGCGCCTCTTGGCGCGCAGTTCTGCCCGAGCGCGCCGCGGTAGCGGGGCGACGTCGTACCTGCGCGAATTCGGCTTGCGTAACGCCAAGGTGACTCTGGATTACGAAGGAAAGCAGACCGAATGGCAGGTGCCCGAGGTTGCAATCGACCTAGAGCATATGTCCAAGCGCAGCGTGATTTCGGGCCGCGCGCGCATTGCTCAAGAGCGTGGATCGTGGCTGCTGACATTCCGGACTGAAGATTCCGAAAGGGCGAGACGTCTCAGCGTCAAAGTCTCGGTGCGCGATCTCGTACCGAGCGCGCTTGGTCAATCACTGCCCCACCTCGGTCTTTTGCAGACGCTCGAGCTTCCTGTTGCCGCAGACGCGTCGCTCAAACTTGCCCGGTCTGGCGTAATCAAAAAGGCGAGGCTGGCCGTGGAGCTTGGCAAAGGGCGCGTGAACGTATCGACCATGCCGCAGCATCCCATACTGGTCGACGCCGGCCTCTTGCGGTTCGACTACGATGCCGTAAAGCGGCTGCTCACAATGTCACCGTCAACGGTCAAGTGGGGGGACAGCTGGATCACGCTCCTGGGCACGATGACGGGCAAGCGCACTCTCAACAAGGAGTACGATTGGACTTGGAGCGTAAAGGCGAAGGAGGGGGCGCTTGCGTCCGAGGAATTCGGCATCGCCCCGATTCCGATCGAAGAATGGGCGGCCGAAGGCACGCTTTCACCACACCAGGGTCAGGCAACGCTTAGCTTCTTCCTGTTGAAGGCAGGCGCCGCGGAGATCGGCCTGACCGGCCAGATGACGACGGTCGCAGGACAACAGAGCCTGAGGATCGATGGCGTATCGAGCCCCATGGACATTGCCACGCTGAAAGTCTTGTGGCCACGCGCCGCCGCGCCCACGATGCGCTCCTGGCTCGGCACCCACGTCACCGAGGGGCGCCTCGGTGCTGGCAAGCTGAAATACGCCAGCGGCATTTATGTCGAGGAGAGCCCCGACGGAGCTGCCCCCAACCGCGAACAGATGACAGCTTCTTTTGAAGCCAACGGTCTCAAGATTGACGGCGGGACAGGCTTACCGCCGGTTAGGCTGCCGCGAGCCCTTGTTCGTGTTGAGAACGGTTTGGCAGAGGTAAATGTTCCCGAGGCGTTGATCACATCACCCTCCGGCAAAAAGGTGACCGTCAAAGGCACGAAATTCACCGCAACCGGCCTTGGCACCGCGGCAGCCCAAGGCGTCATCGCGGTCAATTCCAAACTCGCGCTCAATCCGCTTCTCGAAATCTACTTCTCGGGACAGCCCGGTGGCATGAGTGCAGCCCCGCCCGAAGTCGCAGCAATAAACGGCGACGTAAATGCCAACGTAACAGCCAAGATTCCGCTCGCACAGCCAATTTATACCGAGTCTGTTGCCGTCGATGGCAAGATCGAGGTGAGCAACCTCAGCGCAAAGCCGCTCACCGGAAAGATTGAGCTGCAAGGCGGAACCATCGACATCGTCGCAGGGAAGTCAGGATTCGCCGGCGCGGGTGATCTTCTCCTCAATGGCGTCATCGTGAAGCTCAAGTTCAAGCACGACTTAAACCTGGAACCGCACAAGCAAGAGCCGATTCACATCACGGCCACCCTCGACAATTCGGATCGCAATCAGCTGGGCTTTGACGTCAATTACCTGGTGCAGGGCGATGTAAAGCTCGATGTCGCAGTCACGCGCAACTATGCAGGCGAGCCGAAGGTCAAGGTTGATGGCGACCTCACCAACGCCGAGCTTACCCTGGCAGATATCGCGTGGAAAAAGCCGCGTGGTGTTCCCACCAGTCTCCGCTTCGATGTCGCCAAGAGCGCGACGCAAAACATCGAACTGCAGAACTTCAAGATCTCGGGCAACAACGTGGCCATTGAGGGATGGATGTCGATCGACGAGGAGAACGAGGTCCGCGAATTCTATTTTCCGGAGTTTTCCCTCAATGTGGTGTCACGCCTCGAGGTCGAAGGCTCTCTGTCCAACGATAAGATCTGGCGTGTGAAGGCCAAGGGAGCAAGCTTCGACGGGCGCGATTTCTTCAGAAAACTGTCCTCGCTTGGCGGATCGGAAAAAGACCGCATCAGACCGTTGCGTCCCGCGAAAGGCATAAATGTCGAGGCCCGGGTAGGTACCGTCATCGGACACGGCGAAGTCTCGCTAAGAAACTTCAAACTCGAAATGTCTGAGCGTGACGACAAGATCGTCGGTCTCGACGCCCAAGGAAAACTCGACGGTGGCTCAACGTTGTCGGCCTATGTACGGCGCACGCCAGGCCAGGCACGCACGTTGTCGGGTGTCACAAACAACGCGGGACAGGCGTTCAAGCTGGTGGGCTTTTATAACAGCATGCTGGGTGGCACCGCCCAGCTCGACGTCAATCTCGACGGCAAGGGTGCTGCCGACAAGACCGGATACCTCTGGATCGACAATTTCAAGGTGCTTGGCGATCCCGTCGTCTCAGAAGTCGTTTCCAATGCGCCCGGCAAAACCCCGCAGACGAAGCGCAAGGTGGTGCGCCAGGAGATCGATTTCAGTAAACTCTTCGCGCGCTTTTCGGCCGGTCACGCACAGCTCGTGTTGGAAGACGCGGCGGTGAAGGGACCGCTCTTGGGCGCAACCATCCGCGGAAAGATCGACTACGGTGTCAAACGCCTGAACCTTGGTGGCACCTACGTGCCGCTGCAGGGTATCAATGCTGCGTTCTGCAACATCCCCGTTGTCGGGCAGATTATTACAGGCACGAGCTGTGAGGGGCTACTCGGCATCACCTATGCCATTCAAGGTCCGATCTCCAAGCCCCAGGTGATCGTCAATCCGTTCTCGATGGTGGCGCCCGGAATCTTCCGCGAGATCTTCACCATGACAAATCCCAATCCGCGCGTGCTGCCGCGTCCCAACACAAAACCGGATGTTCCGCTCAAGAAGCGGCTCGGCACGTCCGCTTCACCCGTCGTGCGTGGAAAAGAGTCCGAAAAGCAGAGCAGCAGCGGCGACAACGCCGGCATCGACGGATGGACGTTGGAGACCGGCGGCAAAAAGAACTAGGGCATGTTCAACTTACGTTGACGTGCTTGGCCAACCCGTTACCCCGCCCGGCCACCCAAATTATCATCGTTATGGTTGGCCAGGCGGGGGAGTGGGTCGGTCGACTTAAAGTAAGCAGGCTCTAAGGCCTGCGCACGTTCGCAGCACCTACGACCCCCGCTCCCTGTTCAGACTCCATTCATGCCGCATTCATGTGGTGTCCTGTTTCATCATGTGAGACTGGCGGCGACTTATGCCGGATTCCGGTCAAAGGGATGAGGAGGCAGTGCGTATAGCGCTGTGACGGGAGGCTTTCGATGCTGAAGAAACTTCTTGGTGGCGTGCTCGCCATAACGTTGGCCTTTGGTGCCGTTGCGTCGACATACCAGCCAGCCGAAGCGGGCCATCGCGGACGCGTTGCCGCCGGCGTCGCGGCTGGAATCATCGGCCTCGGTATTCTCGGCGCCTATGCGCATGCGCGCGACCGGCATTATTATCGCGGTTATTCGCGCGTACGCGAATGCTATCCAGGGCCGGAGCGCTGCGGTTACACACGGCGCAGATGCTTCTACAACAGTTGGGGTGACTATGTGTGCCGCCGCGGCAAGTACCGCTGCTGGCGCGATACCATTTGCGACTAGAGTCTTCTCTGTTTTGGTCGAACCACCCGTTCCCCCTGTTGTCATCCCGGGGCTTGACCCCGGGATGACAACAGCGACGGGTGGCGGAGCGGGTTGGTCAGGCGAACAGGCAGAAAAGAAAGCCTCTCGTGTGATCAACCCTTTCGCTTGCGCATGGCCGCAGCATGCAGGGCCACGGCGGCCGCGTTCGACACGTTGAGACTTGCGACGCCGCCGGCCGTCGTAATCCGCACAAGACGATCGCACGTCTCAGCCGTCAGCTGACGTAAGCCTTTGCCCTCAGCGCCGAGTACAAGCCCCACCGGGCGGTCGAAGATTTCATCTTCGATGGCGTGGTCCGCTTTGCCGTCGAGCCCAAGCAAAACGAAACCGCTCGCCCTAAGCTCACCCATCGCCTTGGCCAGATTCTGCACCAGCGCGATCGGCACCAGTTCCAGCGCGCCGGATGCCGATTTTGCCAGCGTGCCATTAAGGGGCGGACTGTGCCGCCGCGTCATGACCAGCCCCGACGCGCCAAACGCCGCTGCTGAGCGCAAGACAGCACCAACGTTGTGCGGGTCCGTCACATGATCAAGGATGACAAGCGGTCCGCCCTCGGCGCCGGCTTCGGCGAGATCAGGGAGTTCGGGTTCTTCGAGAGGCTCCGTTTCCAGAAGCAGGCCCTGGTGAACCGTGTCAGCCCCGAGCA
This sequence comes from Hyphomicrobium sp., assembly GCA_965222835.1. Classification (GTDB taxonomy): domain Bacteria; phylum Pseudomonadota; class Alphaproteobacteria; order Rhizobiales; family Hyphomicrobiaceae; genus CBDCUQ01. The sequence goes on along the minus strand of CBDCUQ010000003.1, from coordinate 646,350 downwards.
GCTTATCGAGGTCGCGTGGACTGACCGCCTCCGGTGTGATCCCCCGTTCAGCAATCGCCTTCGCCAAACGCCGCGCGGCATTGTCGGTGGCAGAGAGGCGCACAAGCGTGCGGGCGGGATTGGCCAAGGCGGCCTCGACGGCATGCACGCCATAAAGGCGCACAAGCCCATCATCGGCGGCAAGCCCGGCGGGACCGGCAGACGTCGGCTTGCTCTTGCGCTGCCAGGGCTTGCTTCGGGCTTTGGGGCGCCGTCGCGCGGGTTTGACGGGATCAGTCATTGGGGGCAATCGTGCTCATGGACGTTGCAAGCCATAGGTGTTTCTGCGAGCTTTTCCAATTGACATCAGGGGAGCCCGTTCCCATAACGGGCGCCGCTCCCCGCCGCGTGGCGTCACGCTCGGGGTGTTTTCGTTTGGGCCTGAGCCCTGAAGATTGCAGGTTAGTCCGCACCGCCCACTCCCCCTCCCGGTCACCTTGGTGGCAGGCTTGGGTGGCCGGGAGGGGGAGTGGGCTGGCAAGGCAAGTCCGGCGAGAGCCGAGACCAAAGTGGAAGGGTGCCCGAGTGGCTAAAGGGGGCAGGCTGTAAACCTGCTGGCTTCGGCCTACGCTGGTTCGAATCCAGCCCCTTCCACCAATTTTGTTTGCCGGTAGCCGCCACGCCAACCCTACCGGCGTAGTTCCGGCGCAATGCCGGGCTTACATCGTGGCGGCCGGCTCCCCGCGGGGGAGTCGCCACGATCAAAAGGGTCTATCGTGGCGGCCGGCTCCCCGCGGGGGAGTCGCCACGATCAAAAGGGTCTATCGTGGCGGCCGGCTCCCCACCGGGGAGTCGCCACGATCAAAAGGGTCTATCGTGGCGGCCGGCTCCCCACCGGGGAGTCGCCACGATCAAAGAAGAGTCTTTCGCGGGTGTAGCTCAATGGTAGAGCAGCAGCCTTCCAAGCTGAATACGTGGGTTCGATTCCCATCACCCGCTCCATCCGCCTCCGCCATCAGAGGACCCAAGGGACCAGCCTAAACGCAACGCCCGTTTTCGCGACATCTATTGCGGTCTTTTCACGCGCTTCCCTCTTGCATGCCGGGCTTTTCCCCCCTATCGGAACCCCGGATCTACCGCGGCGTTTGACGTCCCCCGCCGCAAGTTTCTGAAACACACGCAACCAAGGACGAGTTCTTATGGCCAAGGCAAAATTCGAGCGCACGAAGCCTCACTGCAACGTTGGCACGATTGGTCACGTTGACCACGGTAAGACGACGTTGACGGCGGCGTTGACCAAGGTGTCATCGGACCGCGGCTGGACGGAGACCGCGATCGGTTACGACGAGGTTGCGAAGGCGTCTGAAAGCCAGGGCCGCCGCGACCCGACCAAGATTCTGACCATTGCCACGTCCCACGTTGAGTATGCGACGCCGAACCGGCACTACGCCCACGTCGACTGCCCGGGCCACGCCGACTACGTCAAGAACATGATCACAGGCGCGGCCCAGATGGACGGCGCCATCCTGGTTGTGTCTGCCGTCGACGGCCCGATGCCCCAGACCCGCGAGCACATTCTTCTGGCGCGCCAGGTCGGCGTTCCCAAGATCGTCGTGTTCTTGAACAAGTGCGACGTCGTCGAGGACGAGGAGCTCTTGGACCTGGTGGAGATGGAAGTGCGCGAGCTTCTGTCGAAGTACCAGTTCCCCGGCGATGACACGCCGATCGTGCGCGGTGCGGCCATCAAGGCGCTGGAAGGCGAGAAGGGCGCACTGGCTGATGAGGCCATCGTCAAGCTGATGGAAGCGCTTGATGAGTACATCCCGTTGCCTGAGCGTCCGACCGATCAGCCGTTCCTGATGCCGATCGAGGACGTGTTCTCGATCTCGGGCCGCGGCACGGTTGTGACGGGGCGCATTGAGCGCGGCGTCATCAAGGTCGGCGAGGAAGTGGAAATCGTCGGCCTGCGCGACACGCAGAAGTCGGTCGTGACCGGCGTCGAGATGTTCCGCAAGCTGTTGGATCAGGGCGAGGCGGGCGACAACGTCGGTTGTCTTCTGCGCGGCATCGACAAAGACGCTGTCGAGCGCGGCCAGGTTCTGTGCAAGCCGGGGTCGGTAAAGCCGCACAAGAAGTTCAAGGCCGAGGCCTACATCCTGACCAAGGATGAGGGCGGACGCCACACGCCGTTCTTCACCAACTACCGCCCGCAGTTCTACTTCCGCACCACCGACGTGACCGGTGTTGTGACGCTGCCGTCGGGGACGGAGATGGTGATGCCGGGCGACAACGTGTCGATGGACGTTGAGCTGGTCTCTCCGATTGCGATGGAAGAGAAGGTGCGCTTCGCCATCCGCGAGGGCGGCCGCACCGTCGGCGCCGGCGTCGTCACAAAAATTGAAGAGTGAAGGCGGTAGACACAAGGCAGTAGGCAGTCGGTGACAATTCAGTTTTCATCACTGCCCACTGCCCACTGCCCACTGCCCACTGCCCGGGAAACATCCCATGATCGTCGCCACGACCAACGACCTGCCTGGCTATCGCGTCGTACGCACGCTGGGCGTTGCCCGCGGTCTGACCGTGCGCTCACGCAGCGTCGTCGGCAATCTCGGCGCGGCCATCCAAATCCTGTTTGGCGGCAACATCAGCCTTTATGGGAAGCTGGCTGAGGAGACGCGTCAGGAGGCGTTCGATAACCTGGTCCAACAAGCAGAAGCCATGGGCGCCAACGCCGTTTTGGCCTTCCGCTACGATGCCAACGAGATGGCCGGCACGGTCACAGTCGTTCTTGCCTACGGGACGGCAGTCGTGGTGGAAAAGGTGGCCTGAGGCCAAACCGTCACGTCAGGTTTAAGTCGAACCACCCACTCCCCCTCCCGGCCGCCCAATCCATCATCGCTTTGGGTGGCCGGGAGGGGGAGTGGGTTGGCCAGGCATGTCAACCTACGTTGAGCATGCACTAGCAAGTGACAAAGGGAAAAAGTTCGGCTATGGAAACCGGCCCCGTGTGAGGCTGATAGGGCGCGGATGCCGCGCAATAGGGGTTTAGCTCAACTGGTAGAGCGTCGGTCTCCAAAACCGAAGGCTGGGGGTTCGAGCCCCTCAACCCCTGCCATTCGCCGGACAATCCGGTCTCGGTCGAGGGCGTAGAAACTGGATTTTGGCGGCAGCCCACAGGAATGCGGGCTGCGCGTCAATTTGCCGCATGGCGGCAGGGAAGACATTTTGATGGCGAATCGCAATCCATTCCAGTTCATTCAAGAGGTAAGGCAGGAAGTTGGCAAGGTCACTTGGCCCACCTGGAAAGAGGTGTGGATCACGACCATTATGGTTCTGATCATGGTGTCCTTGGCGGCCATCTTTTTTCTCCTCGCGGACATGGTGATCAGCAGGATTATCCAGCTGGTCTTGGGCCTCGGCGGCTAAACGCTGGGGTTTGGTGAAGTTTGCGGGGGCTTTGCGGTCAAGCGCGAGAGAGACAACGAGGAATGGCCAAGCGCTGGTACATTGTGCACGCCTACACCAACTTTGAGCGCAAGGTGGCGGACGCCATCAAGGAGCGGGCAAAGGCGGCCGGGCTCGACGATCTCTTCGAGGAAGTGGTCGTGCCCACCGAGGAGGTGATTGAGCTTAGGCGGGGGCGCAAGGTCCAGGCCGAGCGCAAATTCCTACCGGGTTACGTGCTGGTGAAGATGGAGATGACGGACCCCGCGTTCGTACTCATCAAAAACACGCCGAAGGTGACAGGGTTTCTTGGTGCCGAGCACAAGCCGATCCCCATCTCCGAAGATGAGGCGATGCGCATCCTGAACCAGGTGCAGGAGGGAACGGAACGGCCGACGCCGTCGATTATTTACGAGGTTGGAGAGCAAGTGAAAGTGGTCGACGGACCCTTTGCCTCGTTCCAGGGAGAGGTTGAAGAAGTGGATGGTGAGCGGTCGCGGCTTAAGGTCGGTGTGTCGATCTTCGGCCGCAAGACACCTGTCGAGCTGGAGTTCGGTCAGGTCGAGAAAGTGGCCGTGTGAGGATAGTGGGAGCAATCACAGAGATAAGAGAGAACAGAGTTTGAGTTCGGCGTAACGCGCCGGAGACCCGCGAAGGCTCGAATGATCGAGCATGCGCGGAGTGTGCGGGAGGAGCGTGGTCTCAATGAAGACGCATCGTTCCGTGGACCGCTAACCCTGGGAGGCTCCCGGCAAGGGATCGTCCCGAAGTAACCAGGGGAAACCATGGCAAAGAAAATTGACGGCTTCATAAACCTACAAGTGCCGGCCGGAGGGGCCAATCCGTCACCTCCGATCGGCCCTGCGCTCGGCCAGCGCGGTGTCAACATCATGGAGTTCTGCAAGGCGTTCAACGCCAAGACGAAGGAGATGGAGCAGGGCACGCCGATCCCGGTGAAGATCACGGTCTACACGGACCGCTCGTTCACCTTCGAGATGCGTACGCCGCCTGCATCCTTCTTCCTTAAGCAGGCTGCAAAGCTCAAGTCCGGCTCCAAAACGCCGGGCCGCGAAATGGTTGGCAAAGTGACGATGGAGCAGTGCCGGGAGATCGCCAAGCTCAAGATGAAGGACTTGAACTCGGACGATCTTGAGCAGGCGGCCAAGACGATTGCAGGTTCCGCCCGCTCGATGGGCCTCACGGTGGAGGGCTAAGCGATGGCGAAAGCAAAAATTGCGCCTGAAACGGTCAAAGCCACGCGACTCGCCGGCGGCAAGCGCAACTTTGCATCCCGCGACGGCATTGATCGAAACAAGGCCTACGGCATCGACGAAGCTGTCAAGCTGCTGAAAGAGCGCGCCAAGGCGAAGTTTGATGAGACCGTCGAGGTCGCCATGAACCTTGGTGTCGATCCGAAACACGCCGATCAGGCCGTACGCGGCGTTTGCAGCTTGCCCAACGGCTCGGGCCGGACGGTCAAGGTCGCCGTGTTCGCGCGCGGCGCCAAGGCGGATGAAGCCAAAGCAGCCGGCGCAGACATCGTCGGCGCCGAGGATCTGATGGAGACCGTTCAAAAGGGCACCATCGACTTCAACCGCTGCATCGCCACACCCGACATGATGGGTTTGGTGGGACGTCTCGGAAAGGTCTTGGGCCCGCGCGGCCTCATGCCCAACCCGCGCGTCGGCACCGTGACCATGGATGTCACAAACGCGGTCAAGGGCGCCAAGGGTGGCTCTGTCGAGTTCCGAGTCGAGAAGGCGGGCATCGTGCACGCCGGCGTCGGCAAGGCGAGCTTCACCAATGAGGCGCTCATCGAGAACATCAAGGCATTCGTCGATGCGGTCGTGAAGGCCAAACCGACGGGCGCCAAAGGCCAGTATGTGAAGAAGGTATCGATCAGCTCGAGCATGGGCCCGGGCCTCAGGATCGATGCCGCAACGGTTATGTCGGCTGCACCAAACGCCTGAGGCGTTGGAACGAGCCGATGAGAAGTTTCCGGGCGCAAGTCCGGAAAACCCTGCGCCGGAGCCCCGGGTTCCGGAGCATCGGCGAGGGGCCTGTCCGAGATTGTGGGTGATGGCCGGAGCTATGCGCAAAGGCACATCTTAATTTCCGGAACCCCGGAGCCCTCATGAGACGGGAGACAATCCGGATTTTTTGCCCGGGTACGGGCAACGCGTCCGGTTTGAACCTTCTGGGTCAGCACCGTGCCGCCCTTATCAAAGGCGCGCGGTCGGGACAGGACAAGCGCCGCCAAAGGTGAAGGGCAACCTTCGCAGAAGGCGGCAGGTGCAACCCGCGAGGAGGCGTCTCGACAGAGCGTCTCGACTCGCAAAAAGGAGTGAGCTGAAGGTGGATAGAGCCGCGAAACGTGAGCTCGTGACGAACCTCCACGACGTGTTCAAGGACACGGGCGTGGTGGTGGTCGCCCACAACACCGGTCTGGTGGCCGCTCAATCCGCAGAGCTACGCCGGCAAGTCAAAGAAGCCGGCGGCACTGTGAAAGTGGCCAAGAACAGGCTGGCGAAGCTTGCACTCAAGGACACCGACGCCGAAGGCATTTCGGATCTCATGACTGGGCCGACCATCCTGGCCTATTCGAAGGATCCGATCGCCGCGGCCAAGGTGACCGTCACGTTCGCCAGGTCAAACGAGAAACTCGTGATCCTCGGCGGCGCGATGGGCAAAACCATCCTTGATGCGAGCGCCGTCAAAGCCCTTGCAGACCTGCCTTCGCTTGATGAGCTCCGGGCAAAGCTGATCGGTCTCTTAACGGCGCCGGCGACGAAGATCGTCCGCACCGTCAAAGAGCCGGGCGCCAAGCTCGCGCGCGTCATTCAGGCAAAAGCATCATCAGGGTGACGCCGCCCGAAAGGGCAGCCGTCCACGAAAACATGGGGCAGCCAAGAGCTGCCGGAACAGCAACCCGATAAGGTTCAAATCGAAAGGAAGTGACAAATGTCCGATCTCGCAAAGATCGCCGATGATCTCTCCAAGCTGACGGTTCTTGAAGCCGCAGAGCTTGCCAAATTGCTCGAAGAGAAGTGGGGCGTCTCAGCAGCAGCAGCAGCTGTTGCTGTGGCCGCTGCACCCGCAGGAGGCGGCGGTGCCGCTGCCGCCGAAGAGCAGACCGAATTCTCAGTCGTTCTCGTGGCTGGCGGCGACAAGAAGATCAACGTCATCAAGGAGGTCCGCGCCATCACGGGTCTTGGTCTCAAGGAAGCCAAGGATCTCGTCGAGGCCGGCAACAAGCCCGTCAAGGAAGGTGTCGCCAAGGATGAGGCTGAGAAGTTGAAGAAGCAGCTCGAGGATCAAGGCGCGAAAGTCGAGCTCAAGTAACTGCCATCGGGTAGCGGGCAACAGGCAGCGGATTTCCCCCGTTTTCCTGATGCCTGCTGCCTGAGACCCGCTGCGCGGCTCCTGCGCAGCGAGCCGGTGGAGACAGTTCTCCGGAGTGTCCTCAAGGGATCTCGTGCCCCCGAAAGGGTCCTCCGGCGAGCCGTTTTAAGAGCGGTTTAAGAAAAGCGAGGGGTGGCAACCCTCGCGACATCTAGAAGTGAACGCGGGCGGGGCACTCGCGGACAAAGACGAGGAATGGACATGGCGGAGACGATTCACGGGCGCAAGCGTATCCGGAAGAAATTCGGATCCATTCGCGAAGTTGCGGAGATGCCGAACCTCATCGAGGTTCAGAAGAGCTCTTACGACGACTTCCTGATGGTGAAGGAGCCCGCAGGCGGGCGTTCGGACGACCATGGTTTGCAGGCCGTGTTTAAATCCGTGTTCCCGATCTCTGACTTCTCCGGCAAGTCGACGCTTGAGTTCGTGCGCTACGATTTCGAGGCGCCCAAGTACGACGTCGACGAGTGCATGCAGCGCGACATGACCTACTCGGCACCGCTCAAGGTAAAATTGCGCCTCATCGTGTTCGATGTGAATGAGGAAACCGGCTCCCGGTCGATCAAGGACGTCAAAGAGCAGGACGTTTACATGGGCGACATGCCCCTCATGACCGCCAACGGTACCTTTGTCATCAACGGTACCGAACGCGTGATCGTCTCCCAGATGCATCGCTCGCCGGGCGTGTTCTTTGACCACGATCGCGGCCGGACGCACGCGTCGGGCAAGCTCTTGTTCGCGGCACGCATCATTCCCTATCGCGGCTCGTGGCTGGACTTTGAGTTCGACGCCAAGGACGTCGTCTACGTACGCATCGACCGGCGCCGCAAACTGCCGGTCACGACGTTGTTGTACGCGCTGGGCCTGGACGACGAGCAAATCCTCTCCACGTTTTACAATTCGATCACAATCAAGGAATCGAAGCGCGGCTGGAAGATGCCGTTCATCGCCGAGAAGATGCGCGGCATGACCCCGGTCGCCGATCTCATGGATGCCAAATCAGGTTCTGTGATCGTGACGGCCGGAGAAAAGATAACGGCGCGCAAAGCGCGGGATCTTGCGCAAAAGGGCGTCAAGGAGGTGCTGGTCTCCTCGGAGGACCTCACCGGCCGCTATATCGGTGAGGACGTCGTCGACCTGCAAACGGGACAGATCTACGCCGAAGCCGGCGACGAGCTTGACGCCAAGCTTCTGGCTGAAATCAAGGACCAGAAGGTCAAGGAGTTCCACATCCTCGACATTGACCATGTCAATGTCGGCGCCTTCATTCGCAACACGCTGCACATCGACAAGAACTCCAACCATCAGGAAGCCCTGATGGACATCTACCGGGTCATGCGCCCCGGCGAGCCGCCCACCATCGAGGCGGCCACCGCGCTCTTCCATGGTTTGTTCTTCGACCCAGAGCGCTACGACCTCTCAGCCGTCGGCCGCGTAAAGATGAACATGCGCCTAGAGCTTGATGCGCCCGACACGATGCGCGTCCTGCGTAAAGAGGACATCCTTGCCGTCGTCAAGACGCTGGTCGACCTGCGCGACGGCCGCGGCGAGATCGACGACATCGACCATCTCGGCAACCGCCGCGTCCGTTCCGTCGGCGAGCTGATGGAGAACCAGTACCGCGTTGGCCTCTTGCGCATGGAGCGCGCCATCAAGGAGCGCATGAGCTCTGTCGAAATCGACACGGTCATGCCCCAGGACCTGATCAACGCCAAGCCTGCGGCGGCCGCCGTGCGCGAGTTCTTCGGCTCCTCGCAGCTCTCGCAGTTCATGGACCAGACCAATCCGCTGTCTGAAATTACCCACAAACGGCGCTTATCGGCCTTGGGCCCGGGTGGTCTGACCCGCGAGCGTGCCGGCTTCGAGGTGCGCGACGTCCACCCCACCCACTACGGCCGCATCTGCCCGATTGAAACGCCGGAAGGCCCGAACATCGGGCTCATCAACTCGTTGGCGACATTTGCGCGCGTCAACAAGTATGGCTTCATCGAGAGCCCGTACCGCAAGGTGGAAAAAGGCAAGGTGACCGACACCGTCGTGTACCTGTCGGCCATGGAGGAAATGCGCCACCACGTCGCCCAGGCCAATGCCGATATCGATCCCAAGGGCAAGCTCACGGGTGATCTGATCACCTGCCGCTACCAGGGTGACGTGCTTCTCGTCTCGCCCGACAAGGTGGACTACATCGACGTGTCGCCCAAGCAGCTTGTGTCTGTCGCGGCAGCCCTCATCCCGTTCCTTGAGAATGACGACGCCAACCGCGCGCTCATGGGCTCGAACATGCAGCGCCAGGCCGTGCCCCTAATCAGGGCCGAAGCACCGCTCGTCGGCACCGGCATGGAAGAGGTTGTCGCCCGCGATTCAGGCGCGGCCATTGCGGCACGCCGAACCGGGGTGGTCGACCAGGTCGACGCAACGCGTATCGTGATCCGCGCAACAGAGGAAACGGACCCCTCGAAGCCGGGCGTTGACATTTATCGCCTGCGCAAATTCCAGCGCTCGAACCAGAACACCTGTATCAACCAGCGGCCCCTTATCAACGTTGGCGACCGCGTGGAGGCCGGTGAGATTGTCGCCGATGGTCCCTCGACTGATCTTGGGGATCTGGCGCTCGGCAAGAACGTGCTCGTCGCGTTCATGCCCTGGATGGGCTACAACTTCGAGGATTCCATTCTTCTTTCCGAGCGCGTCGTCTCCGACGACGTCTTCACCTCGATCCATATCGAGGAATTCGAAGTGATGGCCCGCGATACCAAGCTCGGGCCCGAGGAAATCACCCGTGATATTCCCAACGTTTCGGAAGAGGCGCTAAAGAACCTCGACGAAGCCGGCATCGTCTACATCGGTGCCGAGGTGCATCCGGGCGACATTCTGGTCGGCAAGATCACACCAAAGGGCGAAAGCCCAATGACGCCGGAAGAGAAGCTCTTGCGCGCGATCTTCGGCGAAAAGGCCTCGGACGTGCGCGACACCTCGCTGCGCTTGCCCCCCGGTGTGGCGGGAACCATCGTGGAAGTGCGTGTGTTCAATCGCCATGGCATCGACAAAGACGAACGCGCGATGGCCATCGAGCGTGAGGAGATCGAACGCCTCGCAAAGGACCGCGACGACGAGATGCAGATTCTCGATCGTAACGTCTATGCGCGTCTTAAGGAGGCGCTTCTTGGCAAGGAAGTGGCCAAGGGCCCGAGGGGCGCCCGCAAAGGTACGTCACTCGACGAGGCGATCCTCGCCGACATTCCGCGCAGTCAGTGGTGGGAGATCGGTCTCGCAAATGAGAAGGCGCAGGCCGAGATCGAAGCCATCAACAAACAGTACGAGGACGCCAAGAAAAATCTGGAGCGCCGCTTCGTCGACAAGGTCGACAAGCTGCAGCGCGGCGACGAAATGCCTCCCGGCGTCATGAAGATGGTCAAGGTCTTCGTTGCCGTAAAACGCAAGATCCAGCCGGGCGACAAGATGGCCGGACGCCACGGAAACAAGGGCGTCGTATCGATGATCGTTCCCGTCGAGGACATGCCCTTCCTCGAGGACGGCACCTCGGTCGACGTGGTTCTCAATCCGCTGGGCGTGCCATCGCGCATGAACGTCGGACAGATTCTTGAAACACACCTTGGCTGGGCCTGTCGCGGCCTCGGCCGGCTCATCGACGATGCGCTCGCGCAATACCGGGAATCCGGAGAAGCCAAGGCGCTGCGAGACCAGATGGAGAAGATCTACGAGAACGATGAGGTCAAATCCAACATCAAGGACAACGACCTTGTCGCCGTCGCCGAACATTTGACGCGCGGCGTGCCGATCGCAACGCCGGTGTTCGATGGCGCCCGCGAAGGCAACATCGTCGATATGCTCAAATTGGCTGGCTTCGACTCGACCGGCCAGGTCACTCTCTGCGATGGGCGCACCGGCGAACCATTCGATCGCAAGGTCACGGTCGGCTACAAGTACGTCTTGAAGCTGCATCACCTTGTCGACGACAAGATCCATGCCCGTTCCATCGGCCCCTACTCGCTGGTGACTCAGCAGCCGTTGGGCGGCAAGGCGCAGTTCGGCGGCCAGCGCTTCGGCGAAATGGAGGTGTGGGCACTTGAAGCTTATGGCGCAGCCTACACCCTGCAGGAAATGTTGACGGTGAAGTCGGACGACGTGGCCGGCCGCACCAAGGTCTACGAGGCCATTGTGCGCGGCGACGACGCGTTTGAAGCCGGCGTTCCTGAAAGCTTCAACGTTCTGGTCAAGGAGATGCGTGCACTCGGCCTCAACGTCGAGTTGATGAACTCCGACGCACCAGCTGAACAAGAGACGGGACCGGAGGACGAGCAGCCGCAAGCGCAGCTGCCGCCGGCGGCAGAATAGAGGATCAGAAGGGGGTTGGGCTCTCTGGGCCTGACTCCACCCGCGTTCGGCGCGCCGCACAGGCAAACCGGATAGAGAAACAGGTTTCTGCGCCAGGAGACGGAACGGGACCTTCCGACTTCGCAGAGCGCCCCGACAGGGAGACGGCCGATGAATGACATGACCAACCTTTTTAAGACGCAGGCGCCGCTGCCGACGTTCGACCAGATTCGAATTTCAATCGCCAGCCCCAACGACATTCATTCCTGGTCCTTCGGCGAGATCAAGAAGCCCGAGACCATCAACTACCGCACCTTCAAGCCGGAGCGGGACGGCCTTTTCTGCGCGCGCATCTTTGGCCCGATCAAGGATTACGAGTGCCTGTGCGGCAAGTACAAACGCATGAAGTACAAGGGCCTCATCTGCGAGAAGTGCGGCGTTGAGGTCACCCTGGCTAAGGTCCGCCGCGAGCGCATGGGCCACATCGAGCTTGCCGCCCCGGTGGCCCACATCTGGTTTATGAAGTCGCTGCCCTCGCGCATCGGCCTCTTGCTCGACATGACCCTCAAGGATCTCGAGCGCGTTCTCTACTTCGAGAACTACATCGTCACCGAGCCCGGCATTTCACCCTTCAAGGAGCGCCAGCTTCTTTCGGAAGAGGATTACATCCGCGCGCTCGACGAGCATGGCCCCGATAGCTTCACGGCCGGAATCGGCGCCGAGGCGATCCGCGAATTGCTGATCGGATTGGATCTCCCCAAGATCCGCGATGACCTGCGCCAGGAAATCGCCGAAGCAACCACCGAGTTGAAACCCAAGAAGCTTGGCAAGCGCCTCAAGGTTGTCGAAAGCTTCATCGAAAGCGGCAACCGTCCCGAGTGGATGATCTTGACGGTCGTGCCCGTGATCCCGCCGGAGCTGCGCCCGCTCGTCCCCCTCGATGGCGGACGCTTCGCCACGTCCGACCTCAACGATCTCTACCGGCGCGTTATCAACCGCAACAACCGCCTGAAGCGCCTGATGGAGCTGCGCGCGCCCGACATCATCATCCGCAACGAGAAGCGGATGTTGCAGGAATCCGTTGACGCGCTCTTCGACAACGGCCGGCGCGGCCGCGTCATCACGGGAGCCAACAAGCGCCCGTTGAAGTCGCTCGCCGACATGCTGAAGGGCAAGCAGGGCCGCTTCCGCCAGAACCTACTCGGCAAGCGTGTCGACTACTCGGGCCGCTCCGTCATCGTCGTCGGTCCCGAGCTCAAGCTGCACCAGTGCGGGTTGCCGAAGAAGATGGCGCTCGAGCTGTTTAAGCCGTTCATCTATGCGCGCCTTCAGACGCTCGGCCAGGCCGCGACCGTCAAACAGGCCAAGAAGCTCGTCGAGAAAGAGAAGCCCGAGGTTTGGGACGTCCTCGACGAGGTCATTCGCGAGCATCCCGTGCTCCTGAACCGCGCACCCACGCTCCACCGCCTCGGCATTCAAGCTTTCGAGCCGCAACTGATCGAAGGCAAGGCCATCCAGCTGCATCCGCTCGTTTGCGCGGCCTTCAATGCCGACTTCGATGGCGACCAGATGGCTGTGCACGTGCCCCTCTCGCTCGAAGCCCAGCTCGAAGCCCGCGTGCTGATGATGTCGACAAACAACATTCTGCACCCGGCAAACGGCGCACCGATTATTGTGCCGTCGCAGGACATCGTGCTCGGCATCTACTATCTGTCGATCATGCGCGAAAAAGAGCCCGGCGAGGGCATGATGTTCAGCTCGGTTGCCGAAGTGCGACATGCGCTCGATTCCGGTACCGTTTCGCTGCATGCGAAGATCAAGGGCCGGTACAGCGGTATCGACGCCGACGGCAACGAGGTTGTCGAAGTCTTCGAGACGACACCGGGCCGCATGATTCTAGCTGAGGTACTGCCGCGCCGGCCCGGCGTGCGGTTCCAGCTTATCAACCAGCTCCTCACCAAGAAGGCGATCTCGAGCCTGATCGATGCCGTCTACCGCAACTGCGGTCAGAAGGAGACCGTGATCTTCTGCGACCGCATCATGGCGCTGGGCTTCTACCATGCGTTCAAAGCCGGCATTTCGTTCGGCAAGGACGACATGCTGATCCCCGATACAAAGACCAAGATCGTTGACAAGGCGCACGAACAGGTGCGCGAATTCGAACAGCAATATCAGGACGGTCTCATCACGCAGCTCGAAAAGTACAACAAGGTCGTTGATGCCTGGTCGAAGTGCACCGACCAGATCGCCAAGGAAATGATGGAGCGCATCTCCGCCGTGCAGAAGGAGAACGACGGACGCGAGAAGCCCATCAACTCTGTTTACATGATGAGCCACTCCGGTGCGCGTGGCTCGCCGGCTCAGATGAAGCAGCTGTCCGGCATGCGCGGATTGATGACCAAGCCGTCGGGCGAAATCATCGAGACGCCGATCATCTCGAACTTCAAGGAAGGTCTATCGGTGCTTGAGTACTTCAACTCAACGCACGGCGCCCGAAAGGGTCTCGCCGATACCGCGCTGAAGACCGCTAACTCGGGGTATCTGACGCGCCGCCTCGTCGACGTTGCCCAGGATGCCATCATCTCGGAGGAGGATTGCGGCACCGATGGCGGCATCAACATCCAGGCCGTCGTTGATGCTGGCCAGGTGATCGTGTCTTTGGGCGATCGCGTTCTCGGGCGCACCGCCGCAGAGGATGTCGTCGTGCCAGGCACCAGCGGCAAGACGGCTGAGGTCCTCGTAAAAAGGGGCGAGCTCATCGAAGAACGCCACGCTGAGGCGATCGAAAAGTCAGAAGTCCAAGAGGTCCGCATTCGCTCGGTTCTGACTTGCGAGACGATCACTGGCGTCTGCGCCCGCTGCTACGGACGCGATCTTGCGCGCGGCACGCCGGTCAATATCGGTGAGGCCGTCGGCGTAATTGCGGCCCAGTCGATTGGTGAGCCCGGTACGCAGCTCACGATGCGGACATTCCACATCGGTGGAACGGCAAACGTTGTCGACAGCTCGTTCATCGAGAGCAACTTCAACGGCACCGTAAAAATCAAGAACCGCGCCGTGGTCAAAGACAGCCAGGGACGCTTCGTCGCCATGGGCCGTACCATGTCCATCGTCATCGTCGACCAGTCGGGCAAGGAACTCGCTGCGCACAAGGTCACGTACGGAGCGCGCGTCCTGGTTGATGAAGGGGACGAGGTAAAGCGCGGCACCCGCCTCGCGCAGTGGGACCCCTACACGCGCCCCATTCTGACGGAAGCATCCGGCAAGGTGGACTTCGAGGATCTGCTGGAAGGCGCTTCGGTGCGCGAGCAGACCGACGAGGTGAAAGGAACCACCAATCGCGTCATCATCGATTGGCGCGCCAGCCCGCGCACCGCCGACTTGAAGCCGGCCGTCGTCGTCAAGGACGGAAAAGGCAAGCCGCTAAAGGTCGAGCGCGGCGGCGAAGCCCGGTATCTGTTGCCGGTCGAGGCCATTCTATCCGTCGAGCCCGGCGCCAGTGTCAAAGCCGGCGACGTCCTGGCCCGTATTCCTCTGGCATCCGCAAAGCAGAGCGACATCACCGGCGGTCTGCCGCGTGTTGCTGAACTATTTGAAGCGCGGCGCCCGAAGGATCACGCGATCCTTGCGGAAGCGGCGGGCACCATCGAGTTCGGCAAGGATTATAAGAACAAGCAGCGGATCAGCATCAAACCGGACGACGAAAGCGCCGAGCCCGTGGAATATCTCATTCCGCGCGGCAAGAACCTCGCCGTTCAGCAAGGCGATCACGTGGAGCGTGGCGACTTCATTTACGATGGACACCCCGCGCCACACGATATTCTTGCCATCAAAGGCGTCGAGGAACTGGCCAACTACCTCATCAACGAGATCCAGGACGTCTACCGTCTGCAGGGTGTGACCATAAACGACAAGCATATCGAAGTGATTGTCCGTCAGATGCTGCAGAAGGTGGAAATCACCGATCCCGGCGAGACGGGGCTCATCAAGTCGGAGCAGATCGATCGCATCGAATTCGATGAGATCAATGCCAAGGCGGAAAAGGAGGGCCGCAGGCCAGCCGCCGCCATTCCAGTGCTGCTCGGCATCACCAAGGCCTCGCTGCAGACCCGCTCCTTCATCTCGGCGGCCTCCTTCCAGGAGACAACCCGCGTGCTGACCGACGCCGCCGTGATCGGCAAGGTCGATACGCTCGAAGGCCTCAAGGAGAACGTTATTGTCGGCCGCCTGATACCGGCCGGCACGGGCGGAATGTTGCGCGGTCTGCGCAAGGTCGCTCAGAAGCGCGACGATCTCATTGCCAAGGAAAGGGCCCGCGAGGAAGCCGAAAGGGCCCTCAATCCGCCCGAGGACGATGGAACCTCACCGGCACGCCGCCGCCGCCGGCCGGCGAGCGAAGCCGTGGAGTAACGTTTGCCGGCGGACCGGCACCGGCAGATCTTGCCGGGCCTGCGACAATTCGGCGGCCACCTCCGACGGGAGTGGCCGCTTTCGTTTGAGCAGGGTGCAAACGCTGCACCGCGTTCAAATGTGTGAGGCGCTTCACGAAGGTCCTGTCCGACGCTCAACCAGTCTGACAGCCTACGTTGCCCAAAGTCCATCAATCAGAT
Organism: Hyphomicrobium sp.; assembly: GCA_965222835.1. Classification (GTDB taxonomy): domain Bacteria; phylum Pseudomonadota; class Alphaproteobacteria; order Rhizobiales; family Hyphomicrobiaceae; genus CBDCUQ01. The sequence goes on along the minus strand of CBDCUQ010000003.1, from coordinate 630,580 downwards.
GCGCAATCGACGTGCGAATATTTTGAGTGCAGCCGAGGTGCGGGTGTTGACCACGCATCGGCCTGTGTATATAGGTCACGCACTCTCACGGTAGGCCGTAGGCTGACACCGCGTTTTCCCGCGGACATGCGCCTATACGCTGCCGTCTCAAAGCAGAGGACAATTCGGACCAAGATCCTCGGGTGTCGCCGGAACAGCGGACCTGAAGATCCTCTGGTTTTTTCGTGTCAGGCCCGGACGACCGGTGCTCGGCAGGTTGGTTTTGGCGTACGCCCGGCTTTACCGGTGCGGGGCCGGAAAATGGACGAGGCGAATGCCGACGATACAACAGCTGATCCGGAAGCCGAGGCATCCGAAGACCTATCGCGAGAAATCGCGGCACATGGAGCAGTGTCCGCAGAAGCGCGGCGTCTGCACCCGCGTCTATACAACCACGCCGAAGAAGCCGAACTCGGCGCTGCGTAAGGTCGCCAAGATCCGCCTCACCAACGGCCACGAAGTCATCGGCTACATCCCCGGTGAAGGGCACAATCTTCAGGAGCACTCCGTCGTGCTCATCCGCGGCGGCCGCGTGAAGGACCTTCCCGGCGTTCGCTATCACATTCTTCGCGGCGTACTCGACACCCAGGGTGTTGCCGCGCGCCGTCAGCGCCGTTCGAAGTATGGCGCCAAGAGGCCGAAGTAGAAGACAGAGAGCAGGGGCTTCGGCAGGACCGGAGTCACGAGAAACGGAACTGGAATATAAGGGCAAGACACCATGTCCCGCCGTCACAGAGCAGAAAAGCGCGAGGTCAACCCGGATCCGAAGTTTTCGGATCTGGTCATCACCAAATTCATGAATGCGGTGATGGAGCAAGGCAAGAAGTCGGTTGCCGAGCGGATCGTCTATGGCGCGCTCGATAAGATGGAGAACAAGGCGAAGTCGGATCCGCTCGCCATGTTCCATCAGGCGCTCGACAACGTGATGCCGACCGTCGAGGTGCGCTCACGCCGTGTCGGCGGAGCCACCTACCAGGTTCCCGTCGAAGTGCGCCCCGAACGCCGCCAGGCACTGGCCATCCGCTGGATCATCAACGCAGCGCGTGCGCGCAACGAAAACACCATGGTGGACCGGCTTTCAGGCGAGCTTCTCGACGCGGCCAACAATCGTGGTTCCGCGGTTAAGAAGCGCGAGGACACCCACAAGATGGCGGACGCCAACCGCGCGTTCTCGCACTACCGCTGGTAAGTAGGAAATCAGAGGCAGATCATGGCCCGCCAATATCCCATCGAAGATTATCGCAACTTCGGCATCATGGCCCACATCGATGCCGGGAAGACGACGACCTCCGAGCGCATTCTCTATTATACCGGCCGTTCCTATAAGATTGGCGAAGTGCATGACGGCGCGGCCACCATGGACTTCATGGATCAGGAGGCCGAGCGCGGCATCACCATTACATCCGCGGCCACCACCTGTTTCTGGCCCGGCCGCGACGGCAAGAAGCGCCGCCTTAACATCATCGACACGCCAGGCCACGTCGACTTCACCATCGAGGTAGAGCGTTCTCTGCGCGTGCTCGACGGCGCCGTCTGCGTACTCGACAGTAACCAGGGCGTCGAGCCTCAAACGGAAACCGTTTGGCGTCAGGGCGACAAATACAGTGTGCCGCGCATCATCTTCTCCAATAAGATGGATAAGACGGGCGCAGATTATTACATGTGCCTCGACGACATCAAGGCTAAGCTCGGCGCGCGCGCTGTTCCGCTGCAAATTCCGATCGGTGCAGAGGCAGATTTCCAAGGCGTCGTCGACCTCATTAAAATGAAGGCAATTACCTGGGACGGTGACACCAAAGATGCCGAAATGGTCGAGGGTGATATCCCAGACAACCTCAAAGACAAAGCCGCCGAATTCCGCTCGGCAATGATCGAGGCCGCCGTCGAAATGGACGATGCGGCCATGGAAGCCTACCTCGAAGGCAACGAGCCGGACGAGGACACGCTGCGCAAGCTGATCCGCAAAGCCACAGTCACGCGTGCATTCTATCCGATGATGTGCGGCTCGGCCTTCAAGAACAAAGGCGTGCAGCCTTTGCTCGACGCGGTGGTCGATTTCCTCCCCAGCCCCATCGATCGTGACGCCTACCAGGGCATCGATCCCAAGACAGGTGACGAAGCCGCGCGCAAGCCATCGGACGATGAGCCGCTTGCCCTGATCGCCTTCAAGATCATGAGCTTCGAGCACGTTGGCGCAATTTCCTTCTGCCGCATCTATTCCGGCAAGCTTGAGCAAGGCATGTCGCTACTAAACAGCTCACGCAACAAAAAGGAGCGTGCCGGGCGCATGTATCTCATGCACGCCGAGGATCGCGAGGAAATCAAGGAAGCCTATGCCGGCGACATCGTTGCCCTGCAGGGCCTCAAGGATATCCGCACGGGCGAGACGCTCTGCGATCCCAACAAGCCGGTCATTCTCGAGAAGATGGAGTTCCCGGAACCCGTTATCGAGTTGAAGGTTGAGCCCAAAACCAAGGCCGATCAGGAAAAGATGGCGATCGCGCTTCATACGCTGTCCGTTGAAGACCCGTCGTTCCGCGTTTCTGTCGATCAAGAAAGCGGCGAAACCATTTTGAGGGGCATGGGCGAACTGCATCTCGACATCAAGGTGGACCTTTTGAAGCGCACCTATGGTGTGGAGGCCAATGTCGGTGCGCCGCAAGTGGCCTACCGCGAAACGCTCGCAAAGCCGTGGGACGTCGACCACACGCATAAGAAGCAGACAGGCGGCACCGGACAGTTTGCCCGCGTCAAGTTCCGCCTTGAGCCGAACGAGACCGGCAAAGGCAACGAATTTGCATCCGAAATCGTTGGTGGCGTGGTCCCCAAGGAATACATCCCCGGCGTTGAAAAGGGCGTCAACTCGATTTGGGACAGCGGTGTCCTCATCGGCTTCCCCATGGTGGATATGAAAGTGACGCTGTATGACGGCGCCTATCACGAGGTCGACTCGTCTGCCATCGCCTTCGAAATTGCGGCGCGCTCTGCCATGAAGGAAGGCTGCGACAAAGCTGGCGTAAAGCTCTTGGAGCCAATCATGGACGTTGAAGTCGTGACCCCCGGCGAGTTCGTCGGTGGCGTAATCGGTGACATCAACTCCCGCCGCGGCCAGGTTCGCACCCAGGAGATGCGCGGCAATGCGACCGTGGTTCGTGCCTACGTGCCGCTCGCAAACATGTTCGGCTATGTCAGCCAGCTGCGATCCATGTCGACGGGTCGCGCATCCTACACCATGCAGTTCGCGCATTATGCGGAAGTGCCGCGTAACGTGGCCGATGAAGTGAAGGCGAAATACGCCTGACGTTGAATGAAAGAAATTGTCCGGCATAGGACCGGACGGGACGACCAGGAAAGACGAGGAGAGCCGCAATGGCCAAGGCAAAATTCGAGCGCACGAAGCCTCACTGCAACGTTGGCACGATTGGTCACGTTGACCACGGTAAGACGACGTTGACGGCGGCGTTGACCAAGGTGTCATCGGACCGCGGCTGGACGGAGACCGCGATCGGTTACGACGAGGTTGCGAAGGCGTCTGAAAGCCAGGGCCGCCGCGACCCGACCAAGATTCTGACCATTGCCACGTCCCACGTTGAGTATGCGACGCCGAACCGGCACTACGCCCACGTCGACTGCCCGGGCCACGCCGACTACGTCAAGAACATGATCACAGGCGCGGCCCAGATGGACGGCGCCATCCTGGTTGTGTCTGCCGTCGACGGCCCGATGCCCCAGACCCGCGAGCACATTCTTCTGGCGCGCCAGGTCGGCGTTCCCAAGATCGTCGTGTTCTTGAACAAGTGCGACGTCGTCGAGGACGAGGAGCTCTTGGACCTGGTGGAGATGGAAGTGCGCGAGCTTCTGTCGAAGTACCAGTTCCCCGGCGATGACACGCCGATCGTGCGCGGTGCGGCCATCAAGGCGCTGGAAGGCGAGAAGGGCGCACTGGCTGATGAGGCCATCGTCAAGCTGATGGAAGCGCTTGATGAGTACATCCCGTTGCCTGAGCGTCCGACCGATCAGCCGTTCCTGATGCCGATCGAGGACGTGTTCTCGATCTCGGGCCGCGGCACGGTTGTGACGGGGCGCATTGAGCGCGGCGTCATCAAGGTCGGCGAGGAAGTGGAAATCGTCGGCCTGCGCGACACGCAGAAGTCGGTCGTGACCGGCGTCGAGATGTTCCGCAAGCTGTTGGATCAGGGCGAGGCGGGCGACAACGTCGGTTGTCTTCTGCGCGGCATCGACAAAGACGCTGTCGAGCGCGGCCAGGTTCTGTGCAAGCCGGGGTCGGTAAAGCCGCACAAGAAGTTCAAGGCCGAGGCCTACATCCTGACCAAGGATGAGGGCGGACGCCACACGCCATTCTTCACCAACTACCGCCCGCAGTTCTACTTCCGCACCACCGACGTCACAGGTGTTGTGACGCTGCCGTCCGGGACGGAGATGGTGATGCCGGGCGACAACGTGTCGATGGACGTTGAGCTGGTCTCTCCGATTGCGATGGAAGAGAAGGTGCGCTTCGCCATCCGCGAAGGCGGCCGCACCGTCGGCGCCGGCGTCGTCACCAAAATTGAAGAGTAGTGGGGTCAGAAGGGCGCCCGGATAATCCGGGCGCTCTCTTCTGTTAAGCAGGTCTCGAAAACAATGAACGGCCAAAACATCCGCATCCGGCTCAAGGCGTTTGACCATCGCATTCTCGATGCGTCGACGCGTGAGATCGTGAACACGGCGAAACGAACGGGTGCGGAGGTTCGCGGGCCAATCCCGCTGCCGACCCGCATCGAGCGTTTCACCGTGAACCGCTCTCCGCACATCGACAAGAAGAGCCGTGAACAGTTCGAAATGCGCACGCATAAGCGGCTCTTAGACATCGTCGATCCGACGCCGCAGACGGTGGACGCATTGATGAAACTGGATCTGGCTGCCGGCGTGGACGTCGAGATCAAGCTCTAGCAACGGTGGCTGGCGATTGTGAGCCGGCAGCCGTGACAAATGAAAGGAAGGCAAACGCACAGGACGCACATCGGAATCAGAGATCTCCGGTTGTCTGCTGCCTGCTGATGTCTGCCACGACTTAGGGAACGGACCCATGCGGTCAGGTGTTATAGCGCAGAAAGTGGGTATGACCCGCATCTTCACGGATGCCGGAGAGCACATCCCCGTGACGGTTCTCAAGCTGGAGAAGCTTCAGGTCGTTGCCCACCGCACCAACGAAAAGAACGGCTACACGGCGCTGCAGCTCGGCGCCGGTACGCGCAAGCCCTCGCGGCTGACTCGTTCGGAGCGCGGTAGCTTTGCCGTCGCCGAAGTGGAGCCCAAGCGTAAGCTTGCGGAATTCCGCGTCAGTCCCGCCAACATGATCGAAGTTGGCGCCGAGATCACCGCCGATCACTTCGTGCCGGGCCAGTTTGTGGACGTCACCGGCACCAGTAAGGGCAAAGGCTTCCAGGGCGCCATGAAGCGCTGGAACTTCGGCGGCCTGCGCGCGTCCCACGGCGTCTCTGCCGTCCACCGTTCGCACGGGTCGACCGGCCAGCGCCAGGACCCCGGCAAGGTGTTCAAGGGCAAGAAGATGGCCGGCCACCTTGGCGACGAGCGCGTCACGACCCAGAACCTTGTGGTCGCCAAGACCGATCCCGAGCGGGGCCTGTTGATGATCCGCGGCGCAGTCCCGGGTTCGAAAGGCGCTTGGGTCATCGTTCGCGATGCCGTCAAGAAGGCAGCACCGAAAGACGTGCCGACACCCGGAGCCGTCAAAGCCAAGGCACAAGCAGCCGGGAAGGAGCAGGCGTGATGAAAACCTCTGTCACCACGCTCGACGCAAAAAAGGCCGGCGAGGTCGATCTCGCCGATGCCATTTTCGGCCTTGAGCCGCGCCAGGATCTCATCCATCGCATGGTGCGCTACCAGCGCCTGAAGCGCATGGCCGGCACGCATCACTCTCAGGACCGGTCCGAGGTCACGACCTCCGGCAGGAAGATCTACCGCCAGAAGGGAACCGGCAGTGCGCGTCACTCCGACAAGTCGGTTGGGCTATTCCGCGGCGGCGGCAAGGCCTTTGGCCCCAAACCGAGAAGCCACGCCATCGGTATGCCGAAAAAAGTACGCGCGCTGGCGCTCCGTCATGCGCTGAGCGCAAAGGCTAAGTCGGGCGACATCGTTGTTCTCGAAAAGGCGGCATCAAATGACGGCAAGACAGCCGCACTAAGAGCGCAGCTAGGAAAGCTGGATTTGTCCAACGCGCTCATCATCGATGGTGCTGAGCCCGAGGCTGGCTTCGCCCGCGCGGCACGAAACATTCCGAACATCGACGTGCTGCCTGTCCAGGGCATCAACGTCTACGACATCCTCCGCCGCAGGAAACTGGTGCTGACCAAGGCGGCCGTCGCCGCACTGGAAGCCAGGTTTGCCGCGGGCAAAGAGGGTCGCAAGGCCCGCAAGGGAGCGTGAGACCGATGAAGCTTAAAGCTTACGATGTGATCGTAGCCCCGGTGATTACCGAAAAGTCGACGCTGGTCAGTCAGGACAACCAGGTGGTCTTCAAGGTCGCCCCGAAGGCAACGAAGGCGGACATCAAGGACGCGGTCGAAAGCCTGTTCAAGGTGAAGGTCAAGGCCGTCAACACGCTCACGCGCAAAGGCAAGCGCAAGCACTTCAAGGGCATCTTCGCCCAACTGAGCGATACGAAAAAAGCGATCGTGACACTCGAGGAAGGCCATTCCATCGACGTCACGACCGGTCTCTAAGGGAGCGAGGCAGTCATGGCATTGAAAACATACCGCCCGACGTCTCCTGGCCGGCGCAATCTGGTGCTGGTCGATCGCAAGCACCTGCACAAAGGTGCTCCGGTGAAGATGTTGGTCGAAGGACTCTCCAAAACGGGTGGGCGCAACGCGTACGGGCGCATTACCACGCGTCACATCGGCGGCGGTCACAAGCAGGCTTATCGCCTGGTCGACTTCAAGCGCCGCCACTTCGACGTCCCCGCGACCGTTGAGCGTCTCGAGTACGACCCGATCCGGACCGCCTTCATCGCCCTTATCAAGTATAAGGATGGCAAGTTGTCGTACATTCTCGCCCCGCAGCGTCTCGCCCCCGGCGATACCGTCATTGCAGGCGACAAAGTCGACGTGAAGCCCGGCAACGCGATGCCGCTCGCATCGATGCCGATCGGCACGATCATTCATAACGTTGAACTGAAGCCTGGCCGCGGCGGCCAGCTTGCCCGGTCTGCCGGTGCCTTCGCTCAACTCGTCGGCCGCGACTCAGGCTGGGCAATCCTCAAGCTCAACTCGGGCGAAACGCGCAAAGTCCGCGCCGACTGTATGGGTTCGGTCGGCGCCGTTTCCAACCCGGATCACACCAACGAGGTCATCGGCAAGGCCGGCCGCACGCGCTGGAGGGGCAAGCGCCCCACCGTGCGTTCGATCGCCATGAACCCCATCGATCACCCCAACGGCGGCCGCACCAAGGGCGGCAAGCACTGGGCAACACCGTGGGGCAAGCCGACCAAAGGATTTAAGACACGCAAGAACAAGGCAACGGACAAATACATTGTTCGCAGCCGCGCGAAGGCGAAGAAGAAGAAATCGTAATCGAGGCGCGAGGAGACAAACCTTGACACGCTCTGTTTGGAAAGGCCCGTTCGTCGATGGCTACCTTCTCAAGAAGGCGGAGAAGGTACGCGCGTCCGGCCGCAATGAAGTGATCAAGATCTGGAGCCGGCGCTCGACGATCCTGCCTCAATTCGTGGGCCTCACTTTTGGCGTCTACAACGGCCGCAAGCACATTCCGGTTTCCGTCAACGAGGACATGATCGGGCACAAGTTCGGGGAGTTCGCGCCGACGCGGACCTTCAATTCGCATGGCGGCGACAAGAAAGTGGCGAAGAGATAATGGGTAAGCAGGGCCGGGAGAGGAGCCTCTCCGACAAAGAGGCGCAGGCGGTGGCGAAGAACCTCCGGATTTCGCCGCAGAAGCTCAATCTGGTCGCGGGTCTTATTCGCGGCAAGAAGGTCAACCAGGCGCTTGCGGACCTCGAGTTCTCGAGAAAGCGCATCGCAGTTGACGTCAGAAAGTGTGTGATGAGCGCAGTCGCAAATGCCGAGAACAATCACGGCCTCGATGTCGATCAGCTCATCGTCAAGGAGGCCTGGGTCGGCAAGAACCTGGTGATGCATCGCTTCCATGCCCGCGGCCGCGGCCGTGGCGCGTCGATCATGAAGCCGTTCTCTCAGATCACCGTCGTTGTGCAGGAGACAGAGGAAGAAAAGGCCGAGAAGCCCAAGAAGAGCGCGAAGAAATCCGCCGCCAAGGGTGAGAAGACCAAAGCACCGGCCGCCAAGAAGCCGGCAGCCAAAAAGGCGGCGCCCAAGAAAGCTGCGGCCAAGGACGCAGAACCCAAGGAAGCAAAGCCTAAGGAAGCTAAGCCTAAGGAAGCTAAGCCTAAGGAAGCTGCGCCTAAAAAGACCGCTGCCAAGAAGGCAGCACCCAAGAAGACCGATGCGAAGAAGGAGGCCGAGTAATATGGGCCACAAAGTCAATCCTGTCGGACTGCGCGTCGGCATCAACCGGACCTGGGATAGCCGCTGGTTTGCCGGCAGCAACGAGTACGGTCAGCTGCTGCACGAGGATATGGCCATCCGCCGCCATATCATGAAACATCAGCGCACCGCCGGTGTTGCCAAGGTCGTGATCGAGCGCCCGCACAAGAAGTGTCGCGTCACCGTACACACCGCTCGTCCCGGCGTTCTGATCGGCAAAAAGGGCGCGGATATCGAAAAGCTACGAGGCGAGCTGGCGCGCCTTACGTCATCGGAGGTGCACCTCAACATCCTTGAGATCCGCAAGCCGGATCTCGATGCGACGCTGGTGGCCGAAAACATCGCCCAGCAGCTCGAAAAGCGTGTTGCCTTCCGCCGCGCGATGAAGCGCGCAGTTCAGTCGGCGCTGCGCTCCGGCGCGGTCGGCATCCGCATCAACGTCGCCGGACGCTTGGGCGGCGCCGAGATCGCACGCACGGAGTGGTATCGCGAAGGCCGCGTGCCGCTGCACACGCTGCGCGCCGACATCGATTTCGGCTACGGCCTCGCCCAGACCGCCTACGGTGTCATCGGCATCAAGGTTTGGATCTTTAAAGGCGAGATCATTGAGCACGATCCCATGGCCTCCGAGCGCCGCGCGCTTGAAGGCTCGGATCAAGGCGGCCGCGGACGCCGCGACGGCGGTGATCGCCGTCCGCGTGAACCGCGCCCCGCAGAAGCCCAAGAGAGAGCTTGAAGGACCTGAGGCAGACCCATGCTGCAACCAAAACGAACAAAGTTCCGCAAGCAGTTCAAGGGGCGCATTCATGGCGCCTCGAAGGGCGCGACATCGCTTGCCTTCGGTGAGATCGGTCTCAAGGCCGTAGAGCCCGAGCGTTTGACCGCACGACAGATCGAGGCCGCCCGCCGCGCCATTGCACGCCATACTAAGCGTGCCGGCCGGCTTTGGACGCGCGTCTTTCCGGACGTGCCGGTCACCAAGAAGCCGGCCGAGGTTCGCATGGGGTCCGGCAAAGGCGGCATCGAGCTGTGGGTGGCACGCGTGAAGCCAGGGCGCATCATTTTCGAGCTCGGCGGTGTAAGCCCGCAGATCGCAAAGGAAGCCTTGAAGCTTGGCGCAGCCAAGCTTCCGATCAAGACACGTGTCGTGACGCGCATTGGGTAATGGGCAGATCGGCAGCGAAAGAGATGGAATGAGGACCGGCCAATGAAAGCGGCAGAGTTCATAGGAATGACGCTGGACCAGCTCGATGATCAGCTGGCGAAGCTCAAGAAAGAGCAGTTCAACCTGCGCTTTCAAAAGGCGTCAGGTCAGCTTGAGAACACGGCGCGCGTCCGCCAGGTCCGTCGCGATATCGCGCGCGTGATGACAATTGCCCGCTCCAAGCGGGCCGGAAGTACGCCCAAAACGAAGGGCGCTTGAGGAGAGATTGAGAGATGCCGAAGCGGGTGCTGCAGGGTGTGGTCGTGTCCGACAAGAACGCCAAGACCATCGTGGTCCAGGTTGAACGTCGGTATACCCATCCGCTTTTCAAGAAGACCGTGCGTAGGACCAAAAAGTACCACGCGCACGACGAGGATTCGACATTCAAGGTCGGCGACCGGGTGACCATCCAGGAGGGCGCGCCAGTGTCGAAGAAGAAGCGATGGGTTGCGTTGCCGCGAGAGTGAGACCGGCAGCGAATTGAAGCGGAGAAGCGCGCCGTCTCCGTGAAGATCGGGTAGGGCGCAAGGATTGTATGAGGCAGACCTGCCGCGAGTTGGTCGCCAAAAGGAAGAAGGAAGAGCGCGATGATCCAGATGGAGACAAATCTCGACGTCGCCGACAATTCGGGAGCGCGGCGCGTTCAGTGCATCAAGGTGCTGGGCGGATCCAAGCGCAAGTACGCCACCGTCGGCGACACGATCGTCGTGTCGGTGAAAGAGGCGATCCCCAAAGGTCGCGTGAAGAAGGGACAGGTCATGAAGGCCGTCATCGTCCGCACCGCCAAGGGCGTGCGCCGGTCCGATGGCTCGTTGATCCGTTTCGACCGTAACGCCGCCGTTTTGATCAACCCGCAGGGCGAGCCGATTGGAACCCGCATTTTTGGACCGGTCACCCGCGAGCTCAGGGCCAAGAACCATATGAAGATCGTGTCACTTGCCCCGGAGGTGCTCTGATGGGTGCGCTCAAAATCAAGAAAGGCGACCACGTCATCGTCTTGAACGGTCGCGACAAGGGTAAGCACGGCGAGGTCATCGAGGTGCGCCCGAAAGAGAACCGGGCTGTCGTGCGCGGCGTCAACGTGGTGCGCCGGCACCAGCGCCAGAGTGCTCAGCAAGAGGGCGGCATCATCTCAAAGGAATCCACGATCCACATTTCAAATCTCGCGCTTGAGGATCCCAAGGACGGCAAGCCGACCCGCGTCGGATTCAAGACTATGGCGGACGGCAACAAGGTCCGCATCGCCAAGCGTTCAGGCGAGACCATTCCGGAGAAGAACTAAGCCATGGCCGACAAGAAGAAAACCGAGAAGGGCGCTAAGAAGCCTGCCGCGGCACCGGCCGGAGGCGGCAAGAAGGCTGCCAAAGCTGACAGCAAGGCGAAGTCCGACGCCAAGGCCAAGGCAAAGGCTGCCGCCCCACGCGAAGTGAAGCCGCGTCCGAAGGACTATCGGCCGCGCATGAAATCGCACTACGAGGCGGTGGTCCGCGACGCGCTTGTTGAGAAGTTCGGTTACAAGAATCGCATGCAGGTGCCCAAGCTCGAGAAAGTCGTGCTCAATATGGGTGTCGGCGAGGCAACGGCCGACCGCAAGAAGGTCGAGAACGCCGCCGAAGATTTGGCACTGATTGCAGGCCAGAAGCCGCTGCTCACCACGTCAAGAAAGTCCATCGCCACCTTCAAGGTGCGCGAGGGCATGACCCTTGGCGCCAAGGTGACCCTGCGCGGCGACCGCATGTACGAGTTTTTGGATCGCTTCGTCACCATCGCGCTGCCGCGCGTCAAGGACTTCCGCGGTCTCAATCCGAAGAGTTTCGACGGTCGCGGCAATTATGCGTGCGGCCTGAAAGAGCACATCGTTTTCCCCGAGATCGATTACGACAAGGTCGATCAGATTTGGGGCATGGACGTCGTTGTCGTGACATCCGCAAGAACCGACGACGAAGCACGAGAGCTTCTTCGTGGTTTCAACTTCCCTTTCCGCAGCTAGAGGACCTCGGGATCAGACCGAAAGGCCTTTGGAGGACATAGATGGCAAAGACCAGTTCGATTGAAAAAAACAAGAAGCGCCGCAAGATGGCCGCACAACAGGCGGCCAAGCGCAAGCGCCTCAAAGACATCGCCAACGATCTTAAGAAGCCTGCCGAGGAGCGCTTTGCCGCACGTCTCAAGCTGGCCGAGATGCCGCGCAATGGTTCGCCCGTGCGCGTCCGCAACCGCTGTGAAGTCACCGGACGCCCGCGCGGCTTCTACCGAAAACTCAGACTGTGCCGCAACCAGCTTCGAGAGCTGGCGAGCCAGGGCCGTATCCCTGGCGTCGTGAAGTCGAGCTGGTAAGGGGGCAATCGAACATGTCAATGAACGATCCATTGGGTGATATGCTGACCCGCATCCGCAACGCTCAGATGCGCCGCCGGCCGAAGGTCTCCACGCCGGCTTCCAATCTGCGCGGGCGCGTGCTCGACGTTCTCACTGAGGAAGGTTACATCCGCGGCTACTCGCGCGTTGAGCAGAAGGGCACGCTGCCTGAGTTCGAAATCGAGCTCAAGTATTACAATGGCCAGCCGGCCATCAAGAGCATCATGCGCATCTCGAAGCCGGGGCGCCGCGTCTACTCGGCCGTGAAGCAGTTGCCGAGCGTTGCCAACGGCCTCGGCGTTGCGATCCTCTCAACGCCGAAGGGTGTGATGTCGGACACGCGCGCACGAGAAGAGAATGTCGGCGGCGAGATCATCTGCAACGTATTCTAACGGAAGGTCCCGGCGCGGGCCGGGCGGACGAAGGGCCTAAACCCATGTCACGTATAGGAAAAAGACCGATCAGTGTTCCCGGAAATGTCACCGCGAACGTGTCCGGCCAGACGGTCAAGATCAAAGGTCCTAAGGGCGAGCTCTCCTTTACGGTCCCCGAAGAGATCAAGATCGAGCAGACCGAGTCAGGCATCGAAACCTCGATGCGCGAAGACACGAAGAAGGCACGCTCCATGTGGGGCATGTCGCGGACGATGGTGCAGAACCTGATCACCGGTGTCACCGAGGGTTACTCGCACACGCTTGAAATCCACGGTGTTGGTTTTAAAGCCGCGATGAAAGGTAAGGATCAGCTCAAGCTGAGCGTCGGATACAGCCACGACGTCGACATCACCATTCCGGCCGGCGTGGAGGTCAAGGTAGGCGGTGCCAAGCAGGAGCAGGTCACGGTGTCTGGCATTGACAAGCAGGCCGTCGGCCAGGTTGCAGCCGAAATCCGCGCCTCTCGTAAGCCCGAGCCCTATCAGGGCAAGGGTGTGCGCTATCAGGGCGAATACATCTTCCGTAAGGAAGGCAAGAAGAAGTAAGGGCAGAGGCCGATGGGCACGCACGATACACCATTTGAGAATCGCCGCGCGCGGGTTCGCCGCTCGCTCAAGAAATTCTCTGCAGGCCGGCCGCGCCTTTCGGTGCACCGTTCCGGCCGACATATCTACGCGCAGGTCATCGACGATGCGGCCGGCAAGACGCTTGCTGCCGCCTCGACGCTGGAGAAGGACATGCGCGGACAGGTCAAGACCGGCGCCGACAAGGCCGCAGCCGCAGCCATCGGCAAGCTTGTCGCGGAACGCGCCATTAAGGCAGGCGTGAAGGACGTTGTATTCGACCGCGGCGGCTACCTGTTCCACGGGCGCGTCAAGGCACTTGCTGACGCGGCTCGCGAGGGCGGTCTCAAATTCTGATGAAAGGGAACTAACGTGGCACGTGGACCCCAAAGAGATCGCGGCGGACGCGATCGCGACAAAGACAAGGTCGAGAGCGAGTTCTCCGACAAGCTTGTCCACATCAATCGCGTGGCGAAGGTCGTAAAGGGCGGCAAGCGCTTCGGCTTTGCCGCGCTGGTTGTCGTCGGCGATCTCAAAGGCCGCGTCGGCTACGGTCACGGTAAGGCCCGTGAGGTGCCCGAGGCCATTCGCAAAGCGACCGAAGAGGCGCGGCGCAGCCTCATTCGGGTACCGCTACGCGACGCGCGTACGCTGCATCACGACAGCAAGGGCCAGCACGGTGCGGGACGCGTTGTGTTGCGCTCAGCGCCTCCGGGTACAGGCATCATCGCCGGCGGTGCCATGCGTGCCGTATTCGAGATGCTGGGTGTGCAGGACATCGTCACCAAGTCGCTTGGCACCAAGAACGCTTACAACGTGGTGCGTGCGACATTCGACGCGCTTAAGGCCCAGGAGAATCCTCGGTCTGTCGCAGCGCGCAGAAACAAAAAGGTCTCGGACATTGTCGCGCGCCGCCGCGACGGTTCGGGCACCGGCGCTGAAGCCGGCAGCGAGGCCTGAGGCATTGATTGATCGGGAAGGTGAATGGATATGGCAGCAAAGAAGACCATCACAGTCGAACAGATCGCGAGCGCGATCCGCCGGCCCGAGATTCAGACCAAGACCTTGATCGGTCTTGGACTCAACAAGTTGCGCCGCCGCCGCACGCTGGAAGACACGCCGGCCGTGCGCGGCATGATCAACAAGATCTCCCATCTCGTCCGCATCGTCGACGAGAAATAAGCTTAAGGTCGGAACACGAAGAGTTAGGATACGCCCATGCGGCTCAATGAGATCAAAGACAATCCGGGCGCCCGCAAGCACCGCGTGCGTATCGGTCGCGGCACCGGTTCAGGCGTCGGTAAGATGGGTGGCCGTGGCGGCAAGGGCCAGACGGCGCGATCCGGTGTTGCTATCGGCGGTTTCGAAGGCGGCCAGATGCCCCTCCATCGCCGCCTGCCCAAGCGCGGTTTCACCAAGTACCGCCGCAAGGAATTCAACGAGGTCAATCTCGGTACCTTGCAGCGCGCCGTCGACGAGGGCCGGCTCGCCGCCGGTGCTGCCGTCGATAATGCGGCACTTGTCGCCGCTGGCCTCGTGCGCCGCCCGAAAGATGGTCTGCGCATTCTCGGCAATGGAGAGCTCAAGGCAAAACTCGCCATCACGGCCGACCACGCAACGGCGAAAGCCAAAGCAGCAATTGAAAAGGCTGGCGGGTCGGTCACCATGATCGAAAAGAAGGTTCTCGCCGCAGACGAGGCAAAGCGCAAGAAATCGGCGGCGAAAAAGGCGGGCGATCCGTCAAAGTCCGGCGCAAAGAAGGGTTGACGTAGGCCCTAGCACGGGCAAGGCGGGTGCGGCCATTCTGTCCCACAGAAGGACCTATCAAGTCGCCGAAGCCTTGTTAGACCCTGCCCCACGGCATATGTGCCGCACGACGGATACGAAGGATGGGGTCTGAGAGTTCAAGTTCTAGGGGCCCGATCGCTGAAGGCTGGGAGACACGAGAGACATGGTATCGGCAGCCGAGCAGCTTGCTGCAAATCTCAACCTAGGCGCCTTTTCGAAGGCCGAGGAACTGAAGCGGCGCATTTGGTTCACGCTGGGTGCGCTTCTCATCTATCGTTTCGGCACGTTCATTCCGCTTCCTGGCGTTGACGTGGCTGCATTCGCAGATGCCTTCAAGTCGCAGGCGCAGGGCGTGCTCGGCCTGTTCAACATGTTCGCTGGCGGTGCTGTCGAGCGCCTTGCGATCTTCGCCTTGAACATCATGCCCTACATCTCGGCATCGATCATCATGCAGCTTATGAGCTCGATGAACCCGAAGCTCGAGGCGATGAAGAAGGAAGGCGAGGCGGGCCGCAAACAGATCAACCAATATACCCGCTACCTGACCGTGGTGCTCGCTGCGATGCAGGGTTATGGCATTGCCATCGGACTCGAAGGCTCACGCTCAAGCGCCGGGCCGGTTGTGATGGATCCCGGCTGGTTCTTCCGCGCCAGCACCGTGATCACGCTCGTTGGTGGAACGATGTTTCTGGTGTGGCTCGGTGAGCAGATCACCCAGCGTGGCGTCGGCAACGGGACGTCACTCATCATTTTCGCGGGCATCGTCGCCGGTCTGCCGTCGGCAATCGCCGGTCTCTTTGAACTCGCGCGGACAGGCAGCCTGTCCACGTTCTTGCTGGTCATTCTTCTTGTACTGATGCTGGCCGTGGTGGCAGCGATCGTCTTCATCGAGCGCGCACAGCGACGGCTTCTGATCCAATATCCGAAGCGTCAGGTGGGCAACCGCATGTTCCAGGGCGATGCGTCGCATCTCCCCCTGAAACTCAATTCCGCCGGCGTCATTCCGCCGATCTTCGCCTCGTCGCTTCTGCTTTTGCCGATCACCGGCGCGCAGCTAAGCGCTGCAGGGACCGGCGGCACCGGTGGAACGGGCTGGCTGGATACCATCGTCGCGGCCCTCGGGCGCGGTCAGCCGTTGCACCTCATTGTTTTTGTCGGGCTCATCGTTTTCTTCGCCTTTTTCTATACGGCGGTCGTATTCAACCCGAAGGATACGGCTGACAACTTGCGCAAGTACGGTGGCTTCATTCCCGGCATCCGTCCGGGCGAGAAGACCGCGGAATACATCGACTACGTTTTGACGCGCATTACCGTGGTGGGAGCAATCTATCTTGCGGCTGTCTGCGTCTTGCCGGAGTTCCTGATCTCCTACGCGGCCGTGCCGTTCTACTTTGGTGGTACATCGCTGCTTATTGCCGTCAGCGTGACGATGGATACAGTGGCACAGATCCAAAGCCACCTCCTCGCCCACCAGTACGAAGGCTTGATCAAGAAGGCCAAGCTGAGGGGCGCGTCAAGCAAGAGCGGAAGACGATGAACCTCATTCTATTAGGACCTCCAGGCGCCGGCAAAGGCACGCAGGCACAAGTAATTTCGGACAAACACGGCCTAGTCCAACTCTCAACAGGCGACATGCTGCGCGCAGCCGTGAAGGCCGGAACGGAGATCGGCAAGAAGGCCGAGGCGGTGATGAAGAGTGGCGGGCTCGTCTCTGATGACATCGTCATCGGCATCATTTCGGATCGCATCGACGAGCCCGATTGCAAGAACGGCTTCATTCTCGACGGGTTTCCCCGGACACTCGCGCAGGCCGACGCTTTGGAAGAGCTCTTGAAGTCGAAAGGCAAGACGCTTGACGCCGTCATTGAGCTTAAGGTCGACGACAGCATCCTCGTCTCCCGCATCGAGACCAGGGCCAAGGAAACGCTGGCGGCCGGCGGAACGGTAAGGGCCGACGACAATGCCGAAGCGCTGAAGACCCGCCTCATGGCGTACTATCGCGAGACCGCTCCACTGATCGGCTACTACTTCGCCAATCGAAAACTGCGTTCAGTTGATGGGATGGCGCCAATCGAGGGTGTGTCGTCCGAGATCGCCGGCGTGCTGGCGGGGTTGGGGTAAGAATGACGCGTGCACGGCACCATGTTGACGTGGCCGCGCGACCGGGCTACAAGACCGCGTTTCACGACGGAGCCATAAAGGATTGGACCATGCCCGCTCAGGGTATCGGGACCAGTTCATTTGCGCTTTTGTAATGGAATTTCATGGAGTTAGCGGTCGGCGAGGGGTGCTGACCGGAACCAAAAACGAGCCTTCAGGAGAATGACGTGGCCCGTATCGCTGGTGTGAACATACCAACCCAGAAGCGCGTCGTTATCGCGTTGCAGTATATCCATGGGATCGGGCCGAAGTTTGCCACCGAAATCTGCAAGAAAGCCGGCATTCCATCTGAGCGCCGCGTCAGCCAGCTGACGGATTCCGAAGTGCTGCAAATCCGCGAGAGCATCGATCGCGACTACATCGTCGAAGGTGACTTGCGCCGTGACACCGGCATGAACATCAAGCGCCTCATGGATCTCGGCTGCTATCGCGGACTGCGCCACAGACGGCAGCTGCCGGTCCGCGGACAGCGCACCCACACCAACGCGCGCACGCGCAAAGGTAAGGCGAAGCCGATTGCCGGCAAGAAGAAAGCATAAGACCTGACGCCCCGGCTCCTGTGGACCGGGGCGCTCTGACGACAAATTGAGAAGAGCATGGCCCGCGGATCGCGGGTGCGGGAGTTGCGAGACATATGGCGAAGGATCAATCTCAGGGCCGGACGAAAGTCCGCAGACGAGAGAAGAAAAACATCTCGTCGGGCGTGGCCCACGTGAACGCGTCGTTCAACAACACCATGATCACCATCACGGATGCGCAGGGCAACACGCTCGCGTGGTCGTCATCCGGAATGATGGGTTTCAAGGGGTCGCGCAAATCGACGCCGTTTGCCGCGCAGGTGGCCGCAGAGGACGCCGGCAAGAAGGCGATGGAGCATGGCATGAAGGTGCTTGAGGTCGAAGTCTGCGGCCCCGGCTCGGGACGCGAGTCGGCCCTTCGTGCGTTGCAGGCTGTCGGCTTTCAGATCACCTCGATTCGTGATGTGACGCCGATCCCGCACAACGGCTGCCGCCCGCGCAAGCGGCGCCGCGTTTAACGCTTTAGGAGTTTTAACCTGCGGCTCGCAGGCCCGCGAGCCCCAGGTCCGAGACGGACAAGTTTGCTTGTCCCTATGACGAGTGGATCGAGACGCGGGCTAAGGGCGAAACCCGGTCTCCAACCCTGGAATGAGGCCAACCGTGGCAAACGTGCTGCAAAAAAACTGGCAAGATCTAATCAAGCCGGGCAAGCTGAATATCGTACCTGGCCGCGATCGCACCAAAGTGGCGACGCTTGTGGCCGAACCCCTAGAGCGGGGCTTCGGCATGACACTCGGCAACGCGCTTAGGCGCGTGCTGCTCTCCTCGCTGCAAGGGTCCGCAATTAAGACGGTCCACATCGATGGCGTGCTGCACGAGTTTTCGTCGATCCCCGGTGTGCGAGAGGACGTCACCAACATCGTTCTCAACATCAAGGAGATCGCACTCCTCCTCCATTCGGACGGAGTAAAGCGCATGGTCCTCAAGAAAGAGGGCCCAGGTGCGGTCACAGCAGGCGACATCGAAGCGACCTCCGACGTCGAGGTCCTGAACCCTGAGCACATTATCTGCCACCTCGACCAAGGCGCCTCGATGCGCATGGAATTCACCGCAGATATGGGCAAAGGCTACGTCCCGGCCGATCGCAATCGTCCTGAAGACGCGCCGATCGGCCTTATCCCGGTCGATAGCCTCTATTCGCCGGTGAAGAAGGTCTCCTACAAGGTGGAGAACACCCGCGAAGGCCAGATTCTCGACTACGACAAACTCACCATGACGGTGGAAACCGACGGCTCGGTAAAGGCCGAGGACGCCGTCGCGCTTGCCGCCCGCATTCTTCAAGATCAGCTGGCGGTCTTCATCAATTTCGAAGAGCCGAAGAAGCCGGTCGAGGAGAAGGCGCATCCGGAGCTCGCCTTCAATGCCGCTCTGCTCAAGAAGGTGGACGAGTTGGAGCTGTCTGTGCGCTCTGCAAACTGCTTGAAGAACGACAACATCGTCTACATCGGCGACCTCATTCAAAAGACCGAGGCCGAGATGTTGCGCACGCCGAACTTCGGCCGCAAGTCGCTCAACGAAATTAAAGAGGTGCTGGCCGGTATGGGTCTACACCTCGGCATGGAAGTTCCTAACTGGCCGCCGGACAACATTGAGGAACTGGCGAAGCGGTTCGAGGATCAGTACTAAAGCTTACTCTTTTCCTTCGAGGAGAGTGGGTCATCTTATCAAGCGGGACCACAGAAGCCCGCATTGGCAACAACGTAAGGGTATAAGACAAATGATGCACGGAAAGAAGGGACGGCGGTTCAGCCGTCACAGTGGGCATCGCCAGGCCATGTTTTCAAACATGGCGGCCGCCCTCATCAAACACGAACAAATCGTCACCACGCTGCCGAAGGCCAAGGACCTGAAGCGCGTCATGGACAAGTACATCACGCTTGCAAAGCGTGGAGACTTGAACTCACGCCGGCTCGCAGCCGCGCGTCTTCGTGACGAAGACATGGTCAAGAAGCTCTTCGACACACTGGGTCCGCGCTATAAGACACGGACAGGTGGCTATACGCGCGTCTTGAAGGCCGGCTTCCGCTACGGCGACAGCGCGCCACGCGCCGTTATCGAGCTTGTCGATCGCGATACCAGCGTCAAGGGCGCCGAGGACAAGGCGCGTCACGCCGAGATGGTGGCGGCGGAAGAAGCCGCCGAAGTCCAATAGACATTGCCCTCGCGGCAAATCGAACAAGAAAAGCGCCCCGCCGGATGTTCCGTCGGGGCGCTTCTCGTATGCCTGGGTCAGTAGGACGTGCCGAAACATTTCAGTCGTCGTCGCCGTCGCCGCTGCCCGTCATCTTCTCGATGTTCTCCATCCCGGCATCAAAGATGTCCTTGATCACATCGCGCGCTTCTTTGTCAGGCTTACCCTTTGCGTCGAACACGGCCGACCAGGCGAAGTTGATCTCATCCAAATCATCGTCATCGGGGGTCAGCGTAAACTGGGCCTGGTAGTTCTTGACCGGCAGTGGGCTCTCAATGATCTCATAGCGGTATCGGAATTCGACATTCTCAAGTTGCTTTTCTTTGATGACGCCGCCATCGTTAAGCGTAAGCGTGCGGAACGTGTCGTCCCCCTCCTTGCTTTCTACGCATTTGGCGACAGCCGGGTGCCAGTCCGCGATCCCGCACCAGCCGCCGAATTTCTTCCAAAGCGCGGCCTTCTCCGCATCCATCTTTTTGGGATCGACGTTCACCTCGATCTTTTTTCCCACGGCAAGGCCGGCAGCATGCGCAGCTGAACCGGCGAGCACCACGGCTCCGGCTACACCCAACGCCTTCAAAAATGTTCTCATCGTTTCCTCCAGATCACCGCGGGATTTCGCAGCTGATCCCACCCCGTCATCGGGCCAGGACAGGCATCCAATAATGTTATATTGTTGCAAAAACAAGCCCGGACCAGGGCACATTTTCGCGAGCGGATAGTAAATAATGCGCTTCGGACCAGGCCTTTCTCCCGCCTGTCCGCTGGCTTATATGACCATGACCGGCGGGTGCGAACGACAGCCACAAGCTGGTACGGCAACAAGAAGCGGGCCCGGTATGACTTCAAACAAACTCGCGATTTCAATTGGTTCTCTAGCGCTCTTTGCCGCCGCTGTAGTGATGTTTCAGCCCGGAGAACCAGCCGGGGCGCAAAAGCGAACGGTCCCGGCCTCGCGCGAGGCCGTACAATACTCCTACGCCCCTATCGTGCGTACCGCGGCCCCGGCCGTGGTCAATGTCTACGTACGGCGTCGTGTGAAGGCCTTCAGCTCTCCATTCGCCAACGATCCGTTCTTCCGCCGATTCTTCGGCGATGCGTTTGGCGAGCCCTCCGAACGCATTCAAAGCTCTTTGGGATCCGGCGTCATCGTCAGCCGCGACGGTGTCGTCGTCACCAACACGCACGTCATCAAGGGCCGCGGCGAAACGGAAATCCGCGTGGCGCTGGCCGATAAGCGCGAGTTTGACGCCAAGGTCCTTATGCAGGATACCAAGACCGATATCGCCGTTCTCAAGATCGAGAATGGAGATGAAGACTTCCCCGTCATCGAATTTGCAGACTCCGACAGCCTTGAAGTGGGTGATTTGGTCCTCGCCATCGGCAATCCTTTTGGGGTCGGCCAGACGGTGACAAGCGGCATCATCTCGGCACTCGCCAGGACAGAGGTTGGCAGGTCCGACCAGCAGGTCTTCATTCAGACGGATGCGGCGATCAATCCCGGAAACTCGGGTGGTGCGCTGGTTGATATGTCGGGCCGGCTCGTCGGCATCAACACCATGATCTTCTCCCAGACCGGTGGCTCGGTCGGGATCGGCTTTGCAATCCCCTCCAATCTCGTCCGCCTCTACGTCGAAAGTGCCAAGCGCGGCCAAAAAGTAGAGCGGCCCTGGATCGGCGCGCGTCTTGAGCCGGTGACCCGTGATATTGCGGAAGGTCTTGGCCTTGAGAGGATCACGGGTGCGCTTGTAGCCCGCGTCACCTCGAAGGGACCGGCGGATCGGGCAGGCCTGGAGCCCGGCGATGTGATCATGCGCGTCGATGGCTTTGAAGTAACCGGTCCCCGCGGGGCCCTTTATCGTATGACCACGCGCGGTATCGGCAACACCTCCAGCGTCGAAGTTCTGCGCGACGGAAGCCCCATAACAGTGGAGCTCAGCCTCGAAGCGGCACCGAAACCCCGAAAGGACGACGTGCGTAATCTTTCGGGCCGGCATCCGCTCGATGGCACGCGCGTCTCAAACATTCTTCCCGGACTTGCGGACGAAATGGGCATAGACGACAGCAACGGCGTCGTCATTCTATCGGTGCGTCGCGGCTCACAAGCATCACGACTGGGATTTCGGCCGGGAGACGTTGTGATTGAGGTGCAGGGCAAGAAGGTGACCGATATTGCGTCTCTAGAGCGTCTTCTCGAGAAGCGGCGGCGGCGCTGGTCGATCAGCGTCAGGCGTGGCGGGAAGCTCCTGGAACTCAGGATAGGCTAAAGGCGTGGCGAATCTCTTCGAAGCAGCCGGACTGGAAAAAGCGGCGCCCAGACCTCTGGCCGACCGTCTGCGTCCGACAAAGCTTGCCGAAGTCACCGGGCAGGATCACATCGTTGGTCCCGAGGGTACGCTGACACGCATGCTCAAAGCCGGACGCATCCCGAGCATCATTCTATGGGGACCGCCGGGTTGCGGAAAAACGACGATCGCGCGTCTTCTCGCCGATGCGACCAATCTCGAATTCGAGCAACTCTCCGCCATTTTCTCAGGCGTGGCCGATCTGAGAAAAGCATTTGATCGCGCCAAAGCGCGCCGTGAGCAGGGCAAGGGAACGCTCCTTTTCATCGACGAGGTGCACCGCTTCAACCGGTCGCAACAGGATAGTTTCTTGCCCCACATGGAGGACGGCACCATTACCCTTGTCGGGGCCACCACGGAAAATCCGTCATTCGAGATCAACGCCGCCGTCCTCTCGCGCGCAAACGTCTTAACTCTCAACCGCCTCGACGATGTTGCGCTTGAAACGCTTCTGACACGCGTGGAAGCAGAAAGCGGACGCACGCTGCCGCTTGACGACGATGCGCGCCAGGCGCTGTTGGCCATGGCCGATGGCGACGGCCGCGCTGTGATCAATCTCGCCGAGGATGTCCTCGCCGGAGTTGCAGAAGGCGGAAGGCCGATCGGCCGTGAGGCCCTTGTCCAGCTCGTGCAGCGCCGCGCCCCTCTCTACGACAAGGGACGTGAAGGCCATTACAATCTCATTTCCGCCCTGCATAAATCCGTGCGCGGTTCCGACCCGGACGCCGCGCTCTACTATTTTTGCCGCATGCTGGACGGTGGCGAAGATCGGCTCTTTATTGCGCGGCGCTTGGTGCGCATGGCGGTCGAGGACATCGGCCTCGCCGATCCGCAGGCCCTTGTCGTCGCCAATGCGGCAAAAGATGCCTTCGATTTTCTAGGCTCTCCTGAAGGCGAGCTGGCTCTTGCCGAGGCCGTCGTCTATCTCGCGACTGCCCCCAAGTCGAACGCCAACTACGTGGCCTATAAGGCGGCGATGCGCACTGCACGCGAACACGGAAGCCTCGCGCCTCCGAAAGTAATCCTCAATGCGCCGACCAAGCTCATGGAGGAGGACGGTTACGGCGAGGATTATCGCTATGACCACGACCAGCCGGACGCATTTTCGGGTCAGAATTATTTTCCAGACGCGTTCAGGGCGCGCCCCGCATTCTACGATCCGCCCGAGCGCGGGTTCGAGCGTGAGATCAAAAAGCGCCTCGAGTACTGGGCCAAGCTCCGCCGCGAGCGGGAAGAGAGCTAGCCTGGCCGCGCAACAAGAGGGCCGGGAGGGACAGTTTTCGCGCAATTTCAAGGACTACCGGCGCCTGCCTTCCAACTGGCCAAGGGCCCCCGCCTCGTCCTATAGTCAGCGCCGGGCCAGGATGTGCGCCCGTGTTCGCGTAGCCCCCGCCGGGTCATAAGGAGTGGTGAGTCATGATCGAGTTCAAAGATCTTTGGCGCGGGCATCCCATTAACGAGAGCATTTCATCGCCCTGTATTGCGCCGCACGACCTGACCAACATGGAAGGCCAGTTCATACGCAAGGGCCTTCCAGTGTTCCGCAACCAGTGTGCCATCCGCATGGGTACGGCGCTCCGCCGGGCGGGCGTTCAACCCGCACAGCTGAGTGGTTTGGCGACATGCGCCGTCCATCCAAAATCGCACATGCATACCATCAGAGCGGCGGCACTTGCGCATCGTATTGCGCGATCCAATATTGCGGGGATCGGCCCCGTCGAGAAGATCACAGGCGACAACGCATCCCAATACTACAACAAGATCTTTGGCCGTACGGGCATCCTGTTCATACAAGACTATTGGATGCGATCGACTGACGGTGGCCGGCCGACGGGAGACCACATCGATGTCTGGAATGGATATCGTTCCTCGTCGAAGTGGTTGATGGAATGGTTTTCCTGGCTGGGTTACTACTCGAACTATGCGAACGCGCGCGAGTTGTGGTTCTGGGAAGTGAAATAGCGGGTTTGCGGCGAAGAAGCACGAGGGAAACACCGGCATGCGTTACGTTATTGCGATCATCTGTGCGCTCATCGGCGCTGTCGTCGCGTTTGTATTCTTCGCCGGCCCGGTGTCCGACTGGGTCATAACGCAACAAAGGTTTGATAGCTCAGACGACGTGGAAAGCCTCAACCAAATGACCTTCATGTTGGTCAATCTCGCGGGCGTCATCGTCGGTTGGACGATCGGCTGGGCCATTGGCGGGCCCGTCGAAAGGCGCAGCGAAGCAAAGCGCCCATCGGATTGAGGCACGATTTCCCGGCCCGTATTGGGCTGTCCCTTGTCCGCAGCAGGCAGACCAAGGTGCACGCGCAGGACTGTGGCCTCGGTGAGCGCGAGGAGCGCAAGCATGCCCGAACACGCTGGCCCTTAGAGCATGTTCAACTTACGTTGACGCGCCTGGCCAGCCCGCTCCCCCGCCCGGCCACCCAAACCATCATCGCCATGGGTGGCCGGGCGGGGGAGCGGGTGGTTCGACTTAGACTGAACAGACTCTAGCGATTGGCGCGGCCAGGCGCAGCAGCAACAGATCGGTGACGTCCCGGACGGAGTAATGAGCGGCAAAGTCGAGACCATCACGGTAACGGACGGCGAAGCGGACATGCGCCTCGACCGCTGGTTCCGGACACACTTCCCGGACGTCGGGCACGTCTATCTGCAAAAGCTGTTGCGAACCGGCCAAGTGCGTGTCAACGCCAAACGCGCGGGAGCAGGCGACCGCCTCAAGCCCGGCGCTGAAATTCGCGTGCCTGCCATCGTGCGTCAGCCCAAAAAGGAAAGAGCCGCTGTACGGGCCGCAGCGCCGGCGACGAAGGCCGACCGCGCACTGATCGAAAGCATGATCTTATCTGAGGACAACGACGTGCTCGTGCTCAACAAACCGGCCGGCATAGCCGTTCAGGGCGGAACCGGTACCAAGCGGCACATCGATGGCATACTCGCGGGCATGGTGGATCGCTTCGGCGATCGCCCGCGCCTCGTCCACCGGCTCGACCGCGACACCACAGGCGTCCTCCTGGTTGCAAAGTCGCGCGCGGTGGCAACCAAACTCGGCCGTACCTTCCAGACACGTTCTGCGGCCAAAACCTACTGGGCGCTTGTGAAGGGGGTCCCAAAGCCGCCCCAGGGACGCGTTGAAGCCGCCCTCGTCAAAGCGTCAGGCCCCGACGGCGACCGTGTGCGCAAAGCGCTCCCCGGAGAGCAGGACAAGGCCATGCATGCCACCACGCACTATTCCGTCATTGACCGCGTGGCCCACAAGGCCGCTTGGGTCTCCCTAAAGCCGGTCACTGGGCGCCAGCATCAGCTGCGCGCACACATGGATCTCATCGGACACCCGATCGTGGGCGACAACAAATACCGAGGCGGGCTCGACCTCCCGGCTGAGAATATGGAGGCCCAGCTCCATCTCCATGCGCGCCGGCTGGTCATTCCGCATCCGTCAGGATTGGGGAAAATCGATGTATCTGCTCCTCTTCCCCCACATATGTTGAGGACGTGGGAACTTCTGGGGTTGGATTCAGGTAAGTATCCCGACGAAAATAGAAGCGAGTCGCGGCGGCGCAGAACAAATGATTGAATGGAGGGCAACATGTCGACCGGAACACTGATCGGATGGTTGCCGGTCCTGCTGCTCGTCGTGGTTTGGATCGTCATGTTTATTAAGAGCCGTGACGTGTACATCGGCAAAAGCGGCAAGACGCACGGCGAGATGCTTGAGGAACACATTGCCGAGCTGCGTCGGCACAACGATCTCCTGGAAAAACTCGTCAAGGATCAGGAGAGCCGAATTCAGAAGCTGGAAAGCCGCAGGCAAGGCTCTGGCGGCGCCGGCGGCCGTTAGCCATGAATCTCTCGGAGACAGAGTTGCTGTTATGGGGCGCGGCGGTCGTAGCCCTTTTGGCTGTTCTCTCCGTCCAGCGGCTTGTTCAGGTGTTTCGCGGCCCCTCGGGCCGGCCTTACAGCGAGGTGACGAACGATCTCTATCAGGAGACGGAACGGCGTTCCCAACTCATCGCGGAATGGGCCCGAAAACGCGAGCGGCGCCTGAACCGCCTCGAGCGGCGGTCGTAACCTGCGCTGGTCTGCCGGTCGCCTGCGGACGGGACCCATGCTAGAGTCTATTCAGTTCAAGTCGAACCACCCGCTCCCCCGCCCGGCCACCCAATCCATCATCGCTATGGGTGGCCGGGCGGGGGAGCGGGCTGGCCAGGCACATCAACGCAAGTTGAACATGCTCTAAGCCGGTGGCATGAAGCTTCTGATTTTCGATTGCGACGGCACCCTCGCCGATAGCCAGCACATGATTGTTGCCGCAATGGACAAGGCCTTTGCATCCAATGGCCTGGCAGCGCCGGCACGGCACCACGTTCTGGGTATCGTTGGCCTGTCGCTCGCCGATGCCATCGAGATCCTGCATCCCGAGGCAGGACACGTCGCCGTGCACCAGCTTGCCGAAGATTACAAGCTGGCCTTTCAAGAGTTGCGCCGCAACGCCCATCAGGAGCCGCTCTACGACGGTATCCGGGAACTGCTGTTCGGCCTCGCGGACCGAGAGGATGCCGTTCTTGGTATCGCCACCGGAAAGTCACGCCGCGGTGTGCGCGCCTTATTGGAACGAGAGGGCCTGGACAGCATCTTCCAGACCATTCAAACAGCCGATACACACCCGTCAAAACCCAATCCCTCGATGATTCACGCAGCGATGTCGGAAACCGGCGCCGAACCCTCAAACACGGTCATGATCGGCGATACGGCTTACGACATGGAAATGGCCCGGGCGGCCGGGGTGACAGGCCTTGGTGTCGCGTGGGGCTATCATCCCCCTGACGCCTTAACAGCCGCCGGTGCGGCCGAGGTGCTCGACGAATCGCAGTCTTTGCGGTTGGCCCTCATGCGCCGCCTCTGGTCAGTGGAGGCCGGCACGTGACGCGTGGGAACGGCGATAAAGGCTCCGAGCCAGGTAGCCCCCGGTCACTCCCAGGCAAAGAGTCGCTGCGGCCCCAATTGCCGAGGCGATTCTACAAAACGGCGCGGGTCGAAGCGGCAACCGTGCCTGATGATGATCAGCAAGTGGATCCGGCGTCAGCAATCTCGTACTGCATCTTGCTCGATGATCGTCCTGTGCGCACCCCGAAGAAGCGTCAGCTGGCGGTTCCCGAAAAAGCGCTCGCGAATGCGATTGCCGCGGAGTGGTCCCGCCAGGGCGAACGTATCGATCCGGCGACGATGCCACTGACCCGCATTGCCAACACTGCAATTGATGCCGTGGCTGATGCCATGGAAGACGTGCGTGAGGACATTGTCGCCTTCGCCGGTTCGGATCTCTTGTGCTATCGCGCCGAGGGACCTCCAGAACTCGCCAGCCGCCAGGCGCAACACTGGGATCCGGTCTTGAATTGGGTGCGTGAAGCTCTCGGCATCCGCTTGATCCTGGGCCAAGGCATTATGCCCGTTGACCAGGGCACGGCGGACATGGCCGCCCTTTCAGCAAAGCTGAAAGACTACGACGCACTGGCGCTGTCCGCCCTGCATGTCGTGACGACCCTGACCGGTTCGGCGCTGTTGGCGCTTGCGCTGGCGCACGGCCACGTCGGCGCAACCGAGGCCTGGGCGGCGGCCCACGTCGACGAGGATTATCAAATCGAGCAGTGGGGCCCCGATGAGGAGGCCGAAGCGAGGCGCAGGACCCGCAAGATCGAATTTGAGGCCGCCGTCGAAATGCTGCACGTCTTGGAAATGGGCGCATTAAAGGCGCCTAAATGAGCCCCGAGAATGGGCCGCGTCATCGTTGCACTTTGTTAGGCATCTCGCCTGTATACCGGGTCAAGACTACACGGGCACGTTGTGTGCTCATGCAACTCTGTGCCACGCGATCATGAAGTCTTGCGATCCCCAAATCCTGGCCGATCATTGTGATCAATTTCTGCGACGCGCTGTTGCTTCGCGAAAGATCTTTGCAATTTCGGGAGAAAAGGGCCTGGCGCGTCTTCCGTCCCGTCAATTTCGGGGGCGCGAGGCGACGCTGATGTGGAGCGAGCGCGAACCGGCAGTGAACTGGGCGTCATTTTTTGGCGAAAGCACGAACGTCATGGAATTCGCGCTGACCGAGGTGCTCTCCAACCTCGTGCCCAAACTCTCCGAAGCGAGGCACATGGTCGGCGTCGACTGGAACGAGTCGGCCGTCGAGCCGGAACTTGATCCGTCCGACTTCGCCGAGCGGCTGCGTCTTGAGTTGCTTGAAAGTTTCATCGATCGATGCATCGTTTTCGGTAACATCTGGATCTTGAACGATACATTCGGTCCCGCACTACTGCCCTCGGCAACGCGCAATGATGCCATGGTGCTACCCTGCTGGTCGGATGACCTCGGCGCAGAATTTCACACGCAGGAACGTTGGCCCGAAGCTGTCGCCACGCGCATTCGGATTGAAGACTTCTTGTCCGATACGATCAGCTGGCTGGAGCGGCAAAACTATTTTGTCACGCCCGAGTACGCCGGTGGCCCTGGCGCACTTGAGCTGGAGGCGACAGACTTCAAGTTCCGCCTGGCCAGCCGCCAGATTGCCCCACTCTAAAATTTCTTATACGGTTCTGCCGCGCGAAAGACCGGCCTGCTTCTTTAGGCGCTTTCGTACACCGGCCGTATTCCCCTGAATGCGCGAAACCTTTGCACGCGGAATGGCGCGACGGCGCTTCTTCTTCTGCTTCTCGACGTTGCGATCTGAAAGTGCGGACATAGTAGCGGCCTCTCTGGTTCTGGCGGGCGGCAGCCGCCGTGGCGCTGCCTAGCATGCTGCTTCGTCTAGAGTTCGTCCGATTTAAGTCAAACCACCCACTCCCCCTCCCGACCACCCATTGCGACGATGAATTGGATGGCCGGGAGGGGGAGTGGGTTGGCCAGGCGGTTCCGGCGACGCCGGACTTGCTCTAGGCGATCCCGGCGTTCATGGCAAGAACCGGCAGAACACCGCGGCAATGCAGCCCCGTGCAACTCAGCCGAAGAAGAAATCCAGCACGAAATAGGGGGCCAAAAGCACACCAGCCCAGAGCGCCGAAGACAGCAGCGCCACAGCCACGAATGGCGCAAACGCAGTGCGTAGCGCGCCTGCGGCTAACGGAGCGAAGGAACGAAGCGTCGTGTGGAACTTTGAACGGATGAGACCGGTGTTCCCCCACTGGCCTACATACACCAACGCCTGTTCACCGGCTTCCGGGCTCCAGCTGTTTGGCCAAATGGCATGCAAATCTTTCCCTGAACGCGAGCCACTCGAGTACGCATGCAAATCGCCCGCAAAGGCACCGGCGACACTGACAAAAAAGGTCATCGTCGGACTGTTCCCCGCATAGAGGTTGATAAATGCGAGTGCGAGAAAAAGAATGAGCGTGGGCAAAGCCATCAAAGGCATTGGCAGGCTGTTGAGATAGGCTAGGACAAATAGAGCTGCCGCGATTATCAACTCGTGGGCTTGGAAAAACGCAACGACTTGATCCCGGAACGTGACGAGGAAAAAGGCCGGTGCGATCACACCGCCCGCCCAGATGAATGCACTTACGATGTTCGCGACCTGAAAGG
Source organism: Hyphomicrobium sp. (assembly GCA_965222835.1). Lineage (GTDB taxonomy): Bacteria > Pseudomonadota > Alphaproteobacteria > Rhizobiales > Hyphomicrobiaceae > CBDCUQ01. Next base: position 600,805 of record CBDCUQ010000003.1, on the reverse strand, counting down.
GCAGCTGGCGCATGTCGAACAGACCGGCCACAACCGGGATAACCGCGCGCACAGGACCGAAGAAGTGTCCGAAGAACACGCCCCACGCCCCATATCTTTCGAAGAACTGTTCACCATGCGGAATGAGCATCGGGTGCGTGCTGAACGGCCAGATGTGCGGCACGCTCTCCTTGAAGTAGCGTCCGATCCAATAGGAAATCGCATACCCGAGCGACCCGCCAACACCAGCCGCCACGATTGCCGGCCAGAGAATGCCGATCTCAACACCGCTTGCCGCAAGGAGAGCTGCGATGCCGACCAGAATCGCCGTACCCGGCCAAAGGATCGAAAGGAAACAAAAGCTTTCCGCGAACGCGACAAAAAAGGCAACCGGTATGGCCCAGGCCTCGTGCTCCTTGACGAAGGAGACAATCAAGTTGACGAAGTCTTCGACCATGGCATGTGCTTTCGGGAGTGGGCGGGATACGCTGTGGGGTGCGGACGTCGGGTCATGAAGGGGCTAGTGTGCCTTCTTCTTCCGCACTTAGGGAAGCCCTTGCACTGTTCAAACTTTCTTGCACCTGCGCCGGAGTTCCGACGCAAGCTCACGACCCACCTCGGCGGCCAGCATGCGCCCGCGCGACACTTGCGCAGGCGTCAACAGCCCCCCGGCCTTAGCCATCGCGGCCGGGGCGCCGTCGGCTTCCTTCTTGCCGATCGCAAGTTCGTCGCAGGTGAGCACCTTCTTTTTGGATTTGAAGGCAAAAAGACGAACGCCGGAGGCATAGGCCTCGGCCGTTGGCGTCTCCTTGATCCACGACTTCGAGGGGTCGTTGACCAGAGCCTTCAGGGTCGCCTTCCGCCTCCTGACGCACTCAATGGAGTCGTCCACGCACGACAGCCCCGCGCGCGGCGAAATCTCCGCCTGCTGTGTCCCGGCACAGCCCGAGAGCAACAGCACAGCGAACACGTGGAAAAAGATCGGGGTCCCCGTTGGTCGGGTCGCGGCCGTTGACGGCATTCGGTGGGCCTCTTGTGAACCGTGCTGCGAGCCCATAGAAGGCAGGCATGGCAGCGTCAAGGCAAGACGCAGAGCGCGCTGAAAAGCCACGCAAATGAGCGTGCCAGCGCGGAAAAAAGGAACGGTTTGGCCAGGCGCCAGGGGGATACACATGGTACAGGCGATTCGCATTCAGTCCTACGGCGGGCCCGATGTCCTCTCTTGGGGCGAGATTGAGCTGGCAGCACCTGGGAATGGCGAGGTCAGGCTTCGCCAGCACGCCGTCGGGCTCAACTACATCGATACCTATCAGCGCTCCGGCCTCTACAAGCTCCCGGGCTTGCCCGCCGTTCTCGGCATGGAAGGTGCAGGCGAGATTGTAGCCGTTGGCGCGGGTGTCGGCGACCTCAAGGTGGGTGACCGCGTGGCGTACGGCAGTGAGCTTGGCGGCTACGCGGAAGAGCGAAATATACTGGCGGACCGGCTCGTCAAGCTGCCGGACCGAATTGACGACGAGACGGCGGCCTCGATGATGCTCCAGGGTATGACCGTCCAATACCTATTTCGTGAAACCCACAAAGTCGGCCCCGAAACCGTGATGCTGTTTCATGCAGCCGCCGGCGGTGTCGGTCTCATTGCATGCCAGTGGGCCCGCGCGTTGGGAGCAACCATGATCGGGACGGTCGGCTCGGCGGAAAAAGCCACGCTGGCTAAGGAACACGGATGTACGCATGTAATCAATTATCGCGAGGAGGACTTTGTTGCCCGCGTCAAGGAGGTCACCGGTGGCGCGCTTTGCGACGTCGTCTACGATTCAATCGGCAAGGACACCTTTCCGGCCTCTCTCGACTGCCTCAAGCCCCGCGGCCTGTGGGTCAGCTTCGGCAATGCCTCTGGCGCCATCCCGCCCTTCGATTTGACGGCGCTCAAGGGCTCACTCTTTGCCACACGCCCATCGCTCATGGCGTATACGGCGAAGCGGTCCGACTTGCTCGCCAACGCCAACGCGCTTTTCCGGATGGTGGAGAGCGGTGCCATCAAGATCAACGTCAATCAACGCTACGCCCTAAAGGACGCAGCGAAAGCCCATCGCGATCTCGAGGCACGCAAGACCTCGGGTTCGACAGTCTTGATTCCGTGATCGAGGACGCACCGTGACAAGGACCGCAGCCAGACCGATCACGCTCCATTTTTGGTCGACTCCCAACGGCCGCAAGATTGCGATCATGCTTGAGGAGTGCCGGCTGCCCTATGTGTTGCAACCGATCGATATCGGAAAGGGAGAGCAATTCGCGCCCGAGTTTCTGGCGATCTCTCCCAACAACAAGATACCGGCCATTCGGGACCCGGACGGCCCAGGCGGAAAGCCGGTAACGGTTTTCGAATCTGGCGCAATCCTGCAGTATCTCGGCCGCAAGACGGGCAAGTACTACCCCGCGGACGGACGTCGGCGTATCGCCGTCGAGGAATGGTTGTTCTGGCAAGTCGGCGGAATGGGGCCCATGGCCGGCCAGTGCCATCACTTCCGCAATTACGCACCGCGTAAGATCCCCTACGGTATTTTGCGATACACCAACGAAGTAAATCGGCTCTACGGCGTCCTGGACCGGCGGCTGGCGGACCGCAAGTACCTTGCCGGGGCCTATTCCATTGCCGATATCGCCTGTTATCCTTGGGCGCGTCTCTGGAAGAACCAGGGGCAGGACATAGCTGATTTTCCCAACGTGGCCGCCTGGCTCGACCGTGTCAGCACCCGGCCCGCGGTGCACCGCGGCATGCAAGCCGGAAAGAACGCGAAGCTCACAACGGACATCGCGGGTGACAAGAAAGCCCAAAGAGTTCTGTTTGGACAAAAAGCGCGTTGAGCTGGCTGGCTCATCAGTCGCCGTCGATAATCCGGCTGGGATGAGCTTCGAGACCCGTCGCACGCTCGAAAGCGATGGCGGACAACACGCGGCTCGATAACGGTTTTCCGAATTCATAGCGCACGGACGGGTGCGCGCGCACTTCTTCGTCGAACGGATCCGCACCCAAGTAGAAAAGACGCGGTTCGGAGACCACGGGCGCTGCTTCACCGGCACACCCGCCGGCAAATCCTGCCGCAAGAAAGAGCAATGGAATGAGACGGTTTCCCATCTTTTTCAGCACCCGCTAAGAAGAACGCGACCGACGGCCAACACCCGCCGGAAAAGTCCCACGCGCAGCCCGTCGGAGACCTCCACGAGTGAGGGCAGCATACGATGCAAGCTAGGGGCTTTCATATGAACTCGGGCTGAACGCTTCGCGCACCGTCAATTAGGCCTGAGCAAACAAAAAAAGAGGCATGGTTAGCCGTTGGTTTATTGACATCTTAATGCGCGATTGCCGGACGTTCAGTTCTCGCAAGAATGCTCCAACCTGATGCACTTGCAATCGAGGGATTTACGGAGCATGCTAGAATATTAGCGATTTTTTTCGCGCCCATTTACGAGTTTTCATAAGACTGCTGACAACGTTGTCATCGTTCCGCGCAGAGGATGCGGAGTCCGAAGACCGGCCCAAAGGGTAGCGCTGCGCAGGAGAACCGGTCAGAACAGCGTCGCAGCAACTATGTGGAGTTGCGATATGGCACGGATGGATGTTGCGTCGCGTGATGTTGCGGACGGTGCGGCCCCGAGTAGCGCACCCGAAACGTTGTTTGAGCTGGGGCTGAAGTATTGCTCGGGGCGTGACGTCGACATTGATCTTATTGCAGCACATAAGTGGTTCAATCTTGCAGCCATGCGAGGTAGCGAGGATGCGAAGCGCTACCGCCTAGAGATTGCGGGTGAGATGAGCCGGGCCGAGATTGCCGAGGCACAGCGCCAGGCGCGCGAATGGCTTCAGCTGCACTAAGTCTCGCGTTCAGCAGTCGTTGAATAACGAGACGACGCAATCCCACGTCTTCTTTGCCGCCTTGCCGACGGAACTACCGGCCTTTCCGACTTGCTCGCCGGCTTTTTTAGCCGTCCCGGTCACGGCCTTCCCGGCCTTCTCAATCCCCTTCTTTGAGGTCTCGACCGTATCTTTCGCAAGCTCTTCGACGGTGCGAGGGGCATCGGGCTTGCCAGGCGGTGGGGCATTTGGGTTGGCGGCCCCCACGCCGCCGACATCGTCCGCCGGGAACGCATCGGGAGGCACGGCGTCGGCTTCAGCCGGTGGCGGCGCTGGTAGCGGTTGTGCGGACGGTGCGACGATCTTCAACACACCCGGACACGGATTGGGCGCGCTGCGCGGAACGCTGCAGGTGTCGTGCCCGCCGCTGTTGGCAAGCTCGGTGATACAAATAAGCTGCTCGCGCGGATCTGGTGGTGCGTCAGGAAGACTGCCTTGAACAACGCAGGCATACATGGCGGCGGGCGCCGCGCAGGTGACGCAATATTCCGCGGCCCCGACAGGCACTGCGCCAAGTAGGGCACAGAGCGCGTAGGCAGGGGCCACCAACCAGTGATGAGCAGGTCCAGGCTGCACACGTGGCATAAGGGTTCTTTCCATCTGCATGCCCACCAGTTTGCCGCCACCGCAATTTTGGCCGCTCAAAGCGAAGCAATCAAGGCTTTTAAGATGTTGCCCAACAAGGGGATTTTTGCCAATGGTGGCAAAACCCCGCCTCGCTTGCAATCGGGGGTAGGCAACACTATACGGATGCTTCGCTTCGCTGGAGACGTGGCCGAGTGGCTGAAGGCGACGGTTTGCTAAATCGTTATACGGGGAAACTTGTATCGAGGGTTCGAATCCCTCCGTCTCCGCCAGCGGCGTTCTCGACAGGACCGGTTAACGGAACGGCTGGAATGGCCGAAACGGCGTGCCCCGAGCTTGAGCCCGGAGTCCGGGTTTGCCGGGCCGTGTCGATCCGGTAAGGGCATCGCTTCGGGAAATTCGTTCCATAGGAGCCCGGCCAACCGTTCTCTCCTTATCTTTCTCTCGTAACGGAATTGCCGTGATTGATAGGTCTGTGGCAACCTTGCTGCGCCGGAAGCCTCTACGCGACCGGCGCGCCGAACCGGCAGGCTGTCTGAAGATTGCCGCGAAAGAAAAGACGCCGTGCACACCCCACACACCAGGACAGGTGGTATCAAAATCGCTTCAAGCTCCAGCACCGAGGTCGGTGCGGCGGTGGACGAACTGAAGCGTGGTCTTGGTCCAAGCAGCTTTCAGCACATTCTGGCATTCTTCTCCGGATACGCCGATTTAGAGGCGCTTGCCAAAGCGTTGACAAATGCGTTTCCAGGCATTCCCGTCTCGGGATGCTCGACGGCCGGCGAAATTGCACCGAAAGGACTGGCCGAAACCGGCATTCTTCTCATCGGTTTTCCGTCGAGCAGCTTCCAGATTCACGCGGCATTGATCGAAGGTGTTGCCGACAACGTCGTCGAGCGGGCTTCTGAGACAGCGCGGCGTCTGAAGGCCCAAATCAGAAGTGACGGCGATAAGAAACGGGCAGAGCGCGCCTTCGCGCTGATGTTGGTTGATGGGCTATCGAATGCGGAAGAAACGCTGGTTGCCGCCGTGCATTGGGCTATCGAGGACGTTCACCTTATTGGCGGGTCCGCCGGCGACGGGTTGGCGTTTAAGCGTACGGCACTCCTCCATGAAGGCCGCATGGTCAACTCGGCAGCACTTTTGTTTATTGTCGAAACGGATCGGCCGTTCCGTGTCTTTAAGACCCAGAACTTCGAGCCGACACCAATCAAGCTCGTCGTCACGTCGGCGGACACGGAAAATCGCGTCGTTCATGAACTGAACGCCGAGCCAGCTGCCCTCGAATACGCATCCGCGATTGGACTAATGCCCGCCGATCTCGGACCCTTCAGTTTCGCTTCATATCCGCTCGTCGTAAAGGTTGGCGGCGACTACTATTGCCGATCGATCCGCAACATGAACCCGGACGGCAGTCTGACGTTTTTTTGCGCCATCGATGAGGGCCTGGTCTTTACCGTCGCCCTTCCCCGGGACATGACAAGCTCTACAGCAAGCACGTTGGAGGAGATCGATAAGTCACTTGGGGGCACCGATCTCGTGCTCGGGTTCGATTGCATTCTTCGGAGGCTGGATGCTGAGAACCGGCAGATTAAGCATCAAATAGAAGAACTATACCAGAAACATAATGTCGTAGGTTTCTATACGTATGGCGAGCAATTCAACGCCATGCACCTCAATCAGACCCTAACAGGCATTGCATTCGGAAGCCGTACGGAATGAGGAGACGAACATGACAGTCCCCTACGGCCAACCGGATGCGACCGTCGCCGAGCTCATGCGTCGTGTGGAGAAGTTGACAAAGATCAACAACGCGCTGATGCAGCGTGTCGAACGGTCGATGGACCAGCAAGCGAACGCCTTCTCACTATTCCAAGCCGCAATAGGCCTCGAATCCCAGGTGCGAATTCGTACGGAAGAGCTGAACAGCGCGCTGGAGCGGCTCGAAATCGCGAACGAACAATTGGTCGCCGCGCGTGATGCGGCCGAGCTTGCGAACCGAATTAAGACGCGGTTCTTTACGGCGGCCGGTCATGATCTTCTCCAGCCGCTGCACGCTGCCCGGCTTTCCCTCTCGGCACTGTCCGAGAAAAGGCAAGAAACCCAGCAGGTCAGGCTCGTAGGGCAAATCGATCACGCGCTCTCCAGTATCGAGGAACTCTTGCGCTCGATACTCGACCTTTCAAAACTCGAGGCCGGTGTCATTCGCCCGGCGTTACAGGCGGTTCGTCTTTCAGATATGTTCCGAAGCCTCATCTTTGACACGGAGCCAATCGCACGCATGCGCGCACTCAGACTGTCCATGCGCAAGACAGACCTGATGGTCCGCTCCGACAACCTAATGCTGAGGCGCATGCTGCAGAACCTTCTTGCCAACGCCATCAACTATACGGAACACGGCAGCGTTCTTTTGGCCGCCCGCAGACGCGGTGCGAATGTTCGCATCGAGGTTTGGGACACAGGACCCGGAATCGAATGTGAAGAGCAAGAGCGCATGTTCGAGGAGTTTCAGCGCGGCGCTGCAGCAGGGCGGGGAGCCGGCACAGGATTCGGTCTGGGTTTGTCAATTGTCCAACGCACGGCCGAAGCGCTGGGTCACAAGGTCGAGGTTTGTTCCAAGCTCCGCCACGGAACCCGTTTCAGCGTCTTTGCACCTTACGCCGGGCGTGCCGAAGACACCGCCCGCGTTGACGAAGAACCGTCCGTCAGGACGGCCTACGATTTGGCAGGTCGCGCGGCCGTCGTCATTGACAACGATGCGAACGTCCTCGAGGCGATGCGTGTGCTCTTGGGCAAGTGGTCGTGCAACGTAAGGACCGCGCAAAGCCTCCGCGATATTGAGAGGATCTACGAGGCGGAGCCAGGGTTCTTACCCGACATTGTGCTCGCGGATTTTCATCTCGATCACGGTGAGACGGGGACAAGAGCCGTGGAATGGCTGAGGGTGCATGCGAAATCGGCACTTCCCGCTGTGATCATCACTGCAGATCACTCAACTGAGGTCGCAGCGGAAGCCGCCCGAACCGAGTGTGAGATTCTGAAAAAACCTGTGCGGCCGGCAGAGCTACGGGCGCTGATCCAGCATTTGTTGCGTTAGGGACTGGGAGGGATCACCAAGTCAGGCGGGGCTGTCGCTTTTTGGCTCCGGCGGAGGATTCAATATCGTATCGAAGTCAATCTTGGAAACTTCGATCACAGCTTGCGTTCGCGACGCAACGCCAAGCTTACGCAAAATCTCCGACATATGTGCCTTGATGGTCGTTTCGCCGACGCCGAGCTCAAACGCTATCTGTTTGTTCAACAGGCCTTGTCGTAGCATCTGCAGAACGCGAAGCTGCTGCGGGGTCAAGAGCGTGATGCGTGACGCAATGTCCGGGTCAGTGCCATCTGTACCGGCTTCGGGTGGCACATAATCCTTCGGCAGGTAGACGACGCCATTCATGAGATCCTGAATAGCGTCGGCCAATTCCGGTTTGCGTATTGATTTTGAAATGTAACCCGCGGCGCCGCACGTCATCGCTTCATGTATGATCCGCGGGTCATCAAGCGCCGAGACGATCACAATCGGCAGCTTCGGATGCGATGTGCGTAGCTCCAAGAGGCCATCAAAGCCGCGCGTGCCCGGCATGGCAAGATCCAGAAGGATCAGATCGAAGGCAGTGTCGCCGCCGAGTGCGGCCCTGGCTGCGGCAATTGACGCGGCCTCCACGATGTTGGCTTCGGGATAAGCCGACTGAATGGCGAGCTGCAGCGCCTCCCGGAAGAGGGGATGATCGTCCACCACGAGAAAGCTTGCGGGCATTTGGTTAACCCCTGTTGCCAACGGGAGCGACGCTAAGCCAACAATTGGTATCGTCATCCTACACCTAATTCGCGCTCGAAAGGCTCGGGATCACGAAGTGCCAACCGCCCGCTTTAGGGCCACGGAACACGGCACAAGCCTAATGACAGGTCCTCTTGGGACTCTCGTCGCCGAATCAAGTCTCCCGGCTTTCTTTCCCCTGAGCAACGTAGACGTTGGGAGGAAAGGGGCGGCCAGCGATGTATCGGGACTGGCGAGCCCAAATCGAGCCTGCGGTGCGACAGAACGACAGAAGGCACCAGCCGAAGATACGCTCCGCCAGACGCAGCCCCACGTCGGCATAGACCCGTCCCACGCACAGAAGTTGCTGCGGTCGGCGCCCAAATTGAACGCCACGAAATGGCTAATTTCCAGGCACTTGAGCTCAATCGGATCACTTTGGCGCAACTTGGAAACCGCTGTCGCCTTGTCTATAGTCGGCTCGGGGTCGATACGGGGGTCAGCCTGAGGGCACGAAGGCGTTTTGGCGCGAAGCCGGAGGTAGCGCGAAGACAGGCTGCCGAGTGATTTGCTCGGCTCCACCGCGGGTGACGACCAGGAGAGACCAGAGAATGGCATGTAATCCGTTGCGTTGGCTGTGGGGTATTATTCCATTGTCGATGCTGTCATTTCTTGCGTTCCACTGGGAGCGTCCCATCATCGAAGCCGATCTGGCCCTGAGATCAAAAGAGATGCTCCGCGAGCAGGGTCTCGACTGGGCACACACCAAGTTCGACGGCCGCGACGCCACGCTGACGGGCAAGGCCATCAAGGAACGGGAGCCGAAGCTCGCCAGGGAAATCTTACGCCGTGTTTGGGGCGTGCGCATCGTTGATGCCCGCACGGATTTGGTCGCATCCGTCTCTGACTTTACGTGGACGGCCGAGCGGATCGATACTAGCGGGGTGCGCCTCGGCGGTTACGTCGCCGACGAGGAGATGCGCTCGGCAATCATGAAACGCGCCCGCGCCGTGTTTCCAGATTTCAGGGCCGAGGATGAAATGACGGTGGCGCGCGGTGCCCCGAAGAGAGAGTTCTGGTTCAAAGGGATCGAGTTCTCGCTGACGCAGCTAGGCTCCCTCAAGACGGGCGCGGTCAAGCTCGACAGGACCACGCTGTCGATCGAAGGCGAAGCCTCCAATCAAGGAAGCTACAAGTCCCTGCGGGCCGCCATTCCAAATGCACTTCCCAAGGGATGGAAGCTGGGCCGTGAGGCCATCCGCCCACCGGCGATAAGCCCGTTCACGTGGATGGCCAAGCTTTCTGAAAACCAATTGGTGCTTTCTGGTTTTGCCCCGGACGAACAAACGCGCGAGGCCCTCTTTGCCAGTGCAAAGAAAACGTTTCCGGGCATCGCGGTGGTCGACCGGCTCGAGATCGCTTCGGGCTCGCCGGATGATTTTGCGTCCGTAGCAACCTTTGGCCTCAACCAGTTAAAGCGGTTGCAGGAAGGCACCGTGAGCCTGAGCGATCGAAAGCTGATCTTGAGCGGTATCGCCAAGGATGAAGCAACCGCCGCCGCTGTTCGCGGAACGCTGGGAAATGCGGCACCTGATAAGTATAGAGTCGCCGAAAAGATCAGGGCGTTACCGCCACCGCTCGCATCCGTGAGCGTCTTCGAAACCATGGTTGTGGCTGCCGACGAAGGCATCGATGTCACCGGCTATGCGCCGAGCGAAGAGGCGCGCGCCACGCTTATTAGAGCGGTTCAGAGCGCCTATCCCAAGCGCACGGTCCGCGACAAGCTCAAGCTCGCAGCAGGTGCACCTGATAGTTGGCAGACGTGCACTTTGGCGGGCATCACCGCATTGGGCAGGCTCGGTACGGGCACGCTCAAGCTTACCGACACGGCCCTCGAGCTTTCAGGTGTGACCCGCGATCAAGCCCTGGCAACCTCGATCACCAAGGGTTTGCAGAGCACGGCGGGCGAAGCCTGCGAGGTCACGCCGCGCATTGTGGTCGATATCCCGCGTGAGCCGAACCTGTGGTGGCAGGCGCTCTACACCAAGGGGAGCGTAATTCTTGAAGGCGAGGCTCCGGACTTGGCGCAAAAGAGCCGGCTTTTGCGGCTCGTGGCCGAGAGCTTTCCCGGTGCACGGATCGAAGACCGCATGGTGGTCGTGTCAAAGCCGGCGACCAAATGGCAGAAGGCAACCGGCACGGCCGTGCAAAACCTCGCCCGTCTGCATCACGGAACGGCGATGCTGTTCCTCGACGATGTATACATAACGGGCGAGGCGCCGAGCCAAAGCGCATTGGATGCCGTGCGCGCCGGATTAGCAAACGATCTTCCCACGGGATATATCGGTCGGCACTCGATAGCCGTTGTTGATCGCGAGGCAATCGGCGCTGCAGAGGAGCAGGAGGCACGCCGCCTGGCGGAAGAAGTCGAGGCGAAGAGGCGTGCCGAAGAGGAAACCGAGACCAGGCGCCGCGCACAGGAACTGGCCCGACGGCGTGAAGCGGAAGACTGGTCGCCTCGATTAAACACGGCCCGTGAAGCCGGGGCAGCAGGAGCCCGCCAGCGGCGGCAGGCCGAAGCCCAGAAATGCCAAAAGCTCCTCCGCCAAACGGCGGCCAGCGGGACCATTCTCTTCGAGTATGCAAGCGATGAGCTCGACAGGCGCAGCCGGCCGACGCTCAACAAATTGGCGAAACTGGTCGCCGAGTGTCCCAGCGTGCGCGTCGAGGTCGAGGGACACACGGATTCGGATGGCGATCCGGACCGCAATCAACGTCTTTCCGTGCGCCGCGCCCAGTCGGTTGTGACCTATCTTGTTGAAGCCGGGATCGAGGGGAGCCGACTTTCTGCAATCGGGTATGGGCCGGAGCGCCCGGTCGCACCCAATGACACAGATGCCAATAAAGCCAAGAACCGCCGTATCGAGTTCTTGGTCGTGACAGAATGAATGGAACGAGATTGAACACGATAGAGAGGATCGAGCGATGGATTATCTGCTCGCAAAGTTGATTTGGTACGTCGTCGGCGCCTTCGCGCTGGGCGTGGCTGTGGGGTGGATCTCATGTAGTCGTGTCAAAGACTAGTTCGGCTCATTTGGAATCCATAAACCGCCGCGTCCGCAGGCGAGCTTTGGGAGACGTGCAAAATGATGATGTTGCTACTTCAGATCTTTCTGCTGCTACTCGCCGCCTATTTGTTTGGCGCCATGCTGGCCTGTGGTCTAAGACGGGCGATCGCCACGCAACCCCGCGACGAGCAAGTCGCTTGGCGCCAGGCGCAGATGGCCCCAGATGGAACGATGCTCACAGAGACCGCGGCCGGAGGGTCGGTCGGGGAGGAACGTTTTGGACGCGCATTGAGCGGCGACGAAGCGGCATCGGCGGCAACGGCATCGCCCCCTGTTGTTGAAGTCCAACCGGCACCCGCTGCTGCCGAAACAACGCGAGCACCCAGTGCTGCCACAGTCGCTGTTGCCAGCGCCGCCGCGGCGGCAGCCTCCCACGCACTCTCTCATCAAAAACCGGCACCCGCCGCGCCCGCTCCCGCACCCGCCGCCCCGGTAGCGACCGGCCCGGCCGACGACTTAAAGCAAATCCGTACGATCGACGCTGACACCGAAGAGCGGCTCGTCGCCCATGGAACAAGCACACTCAAGCAAATCGCCGAATGGACTGCCGCGGACGTCAATCGCATGAGCCAGGCGCTCGGCTTTGCTGGCCGGATTGAAAAGGAAAACTGGATCGAACAGGCGCAGATCCTGGCCAAGGGTGGATTGACGGAACATGCTCGCCGAATGCGGGATGGAGAGAAGGCGGCACCAGTAACTCCACCAAGTGCGCCGCAGTCGACGACGACAGCTGCATCTGAAGCACCGGCGGCTGCAGGCGCCGCGACGGTTGCGGCTGCAGCGGCAAGCACCGCCGCCCGTCCGGTGAACCTCGCGGAGGCCATTCGAACAAATGAGGCTGAGAAGGCGCAATCGCCCGCAGAAGCGGCGGAAGTCCCGTCAGATGAGTCAAAGGCGGACTATTCACATCTGCGCTCGGTCCGCTCAGAAGCACTCAGAAGCGACGCTTCGGTGCCGCTTGAGCCAACAAGTCATGACGATCTCAAGCGCATTCGCGGCATTGGCGTGCTGATAGAAAAGAAGCTCAATGCGCTTGGCATTATGAGCTACGAGCAGATTGCAAACTGGACCGGCGCCGACCTTAAGCACTACGGCCAGTACGTGGAACCGCACGGACGCATTGAGCGCGAGAACTGGATCGAGCAGGCGCGTATTCTGGCTTCGGGTGGGCAAACGGATTATGCGCGCCGGTTTGATCGCGGAGAGGTGGATGCCGGCGGTTAACCCGGCGCTGTCGGCCTGATCTGCCGGCGCGCTCGGGCTCCAAGGTCGCTGGCGCTACAATCACCGATTATCCATTAACCCTATATTTTTCTTGAAACAAATCCAGGCGACCTGTCCCGCCCGGAACAGCCCCGCGGAGGGAGATCGGGCATGCTCCGCCCATGATGAGCCGGCTTGACACTGCGGCTCTTGGGATCAAAAGGAGCAAGTCCATGCACGGACAAATCGTCAAATTTGACGACACCCTCGGCTTCGGCGTGATTCACGCCGAGGACGGCAGCCGGTTTCGCTTCACAAAAGACGAAGTTGTGAATCCGAACGGCAAGCTTGTTGGTTACGACGTCGATTTCCTTCTCGAGTCGCGCCGCGCACAACAAATCTTCCTGATGTACGGCACACCGTTTGACGCGTTTGGCGCCAACGAGAGCTAAGGCCGAAACCAGTTTGCCAGTGTGTGACCAATGACCACTGCTCAGATTAACACCGCCTCCGAAGCGGTCGATACGTCCGATGTCCCGGCTGTCACCATGCGTGAGCTCGTGCTTGCGGCAAAACTTCTCCGGTCCGCCGGAGGCTCGCTGGCCGCGGCTGAGCAATTGACGGAAGACCATCTGAAACGCGTCGAACAGGTTTTCTGGATGCACTTGCAGAGAGGCCGCATTCGCAAGACCGCTGTGCTCTTACGCTTCCGCGCTCTGGCCGACGTCTGCCGTGCCAGACGCATTGCCGGTCTCATCGCCGCTCATGGCGAAGCCGCCATTCTTGAAATCCTCGCAGCCGCCGCCAGCATGCGCCTCAACACCAACTGGGGCTTCAATCCCATGAAGGTGGCACGCGCTGCAAGCGACGCCTTGAAGAGCCTGTCCGCTGAGACGGTCGATGTCGCCGCCTAGGGCCTGATCGTTCGAGATTGAAGCGCTTACGCTTCAATCGAGAGCGTGAATCAGACTCTCAAACAACAACATAGAGCGCGCAGGCAAAACACCAATCGGTTTTCCAACTTTGGCAAATGCGCTCTAAGCGGCCGAACCAAACGAACCTTCAAACAGCCCACCACGACTACAATCCCGGCGGTTTCTTCCTCCAGGGAATGCCCTCACGTCCCGTCCGGTAGCCCTTACCGTAAAGCGGTTTCATATAGGCAAGATCGAAGGGCGCCTTACGCGGCGCTTTGAAGTCGTCAGGTATCGCAATCAAATGGTAGCGGATGCCGTCCTTCTTCGCCTTTTCATACATGCGAATGAGGTCGCCAATTCCTTGGTTCTTAATGAGCGTTTCAAGTGACCGCTGCGCGAGACCGATCGTGGTCTCCTTTGTGGGCTTCCACTCAGGATCGATCTTGGAGTTACGGACGATATAAAGCCGCCGTTTGATCGATTTCCCCAATTTGCGATCAAGGGAACGAAAGCTGAAATCACCTGGAGAAAGAAAGATCTGATTGGTCGTCCCCCCGTCCACGTGCAGCTCTTGATAGGTTTTGCCATTGGCGGTGACGTTGATGTGCACAGGGGGAAACACGCCAGGAATTGAGGCGGATGCGAGCAGGACCTTGCGGAACAGTTCCAGCGCCTTCGCATTGCCCTGTTGTGCGATCCGCCCCATGTCCCAATAGACGGGACGTTGCGCGTCGATATTGGTCGTCCCGATGACGAGTAGACGCCCCTTCGCGCGCTCTTCCGCGACGCGCCGCAACACTGTCATGTCGACGTACTGACTGATCAGTCTTTCGAGCGGGAAGGAATCGGCAAGCGATGAGCCACCGAAAATTCCGGAAAGAACGGTGGCCTGTAAAATATCCTCTTTGTCGTGCTGGGTGAAAAACGTCGCCAGCTTGCCGTCATACTCCGGGCCCAAAAAGGCCATTGGCGCGATCAGCGCCCCGGCACTAATGCCGGTAACAAGATCGAACTCAGGACGCGTGCCCGCTTCACTCCAGCCGACCAGCAGACCAGCACCAAACGCCCCGTCATCTCCCCCACCTGAGAGAGCAAGTAGGTTCGCCTCAAGCCGACCTTTCTTTTTGGCCGCACGGGCGCGCCATTTTCGTTTGAAGAGGTCACCATCGGCCTGCAAGAATTTATCGACGTCTGTTGCGTCTCCGTCCCCCCACATGCGCACGTTTCCAAAGGCGGGAATGGCAGCTTCCGAGACCAGCGTGGCCGGAACGATCTCCCGCACCGGCGCGCTCGCGCAGGCGGCCAGAACAAGGCCCGCGGCCAGTATTCCAAAGGCTGTCCCGTGAATGCGCACGTGGCTGTTCCCGCGGTATGGTTAGGAATTAGTCATGCTTGGAAGATTAGCGTGATTTTGACGGTCCTCCCCGGCAGGCGCGTTGGTGGTTGGACTATACTCGGAAGCTTCACCTCGGACTTGCCTAAATGAGCCCCAGCCGGCCCAAAGAAAGCCTAGAAAACATTGGCATATTTGCCAATCTGGACGCGAGCGCGCTGGCCGACATGGCGGCCGAACTCGAAACACTGGCCGTCCCCCGGGGCGAGGTGCTGATGCGCCAGGGCGAGGCCGCCGATGCACTCTATATCGTCGTTTCCGGCCGATTTTCGGTCAACCGCGACGGCCGAAAGACCCGGATCACCGAAATCGGGCCCGACCAGCCCATCGGAGAGATCGGGTTTCTGACGGGCGCGCCCCGCACCGCCACTGTAAGCGCCATGCGCGACAGTCTGGTGCTTCGGCTGAGCCGCGATGACTTCGATGCGTTTGCCGCCAAGCATCCCCGAATCTGGCCGGACCTCACCGCGACACTCGCCGATCGGCTGGCCGCGACAACGGCGGCGGGCGCACCCCCGCCCGATCCGCGCCCGCGCACCATCGCCGTTATCCGAGCCGGATGGGCACCACTACCTTTAGCCTTTGTCAAACAACTGACGGACCTGTTTGAGCGCAAGGCGCGTAGTCTCGTTGTCACTTCGGAAAGTGCGCAAAGCATTCTCGGCGACGGCATTGAGGGTGACAGCACTGAGATGACCCGCCGCCTCAATGATCTCGAACGCGCGTACGATTACGTGCTCTTCATTGGCGATCACGATCTGACACCGTGGAGTGAAAAGCTCATCCGCCATGCGGATTTGGTGATTGCGGCCGGCCGTCACGATACCGATGCAGAGATCAACGCCCTTGAATCCTTTGCCGCAGAACTTCTTCCAGCGGACTCACACCGCCTCGTCCTCGTGCATGACAGGCGAGGCCGGGTCACCGGCACATCGCGTTGGCTCCGCGGTCGCGCGATCACCATGCATCACCACGTCGCCCTCAACAGCAGGCAAGACTTTGAACGCTTGTTCCGGTTTGTAAGCGGCACCGCTCTAGGTCTTGTGACGTGCGGTGGGGGAGCCTTCTGTGCGGCCCATGCCGGCATCTACAAGGCGCTGCTGGAAGATGGTTTCACTTTCGACATCATGGGCGGTACGTCTGGCGGCGCAGCCCTCGCCGCGGCCTTTATGCTTACAAGAAGCCCGGAAGAAATCGACGACGTCCTGCACGACATGTTCGTGACCAACAAGGCCATGCACCGCTATACGTTGCCGCGCTATTCTATTCTCGACCATTCGAACTTCGACGATCAGCTGAAGCGCGTGTTCAGCGGCTTCGGCATCGAGGATTTGTGGCTGCCCTTCTTTGCCGTCTCGACGAACCTCTCGCGCTACACGCTGCACACCCACCGCACCGGCAGCCTCTGGACCGCAATCCGCGCCTCCGCCTCCATCCCGGTTCTCCTTCCGCCCGTCTACACAAAAGACGGCGAGATGCTGGTCGACGGCTGTCTCTTGGACAACGTTCCCGTACGCGTCATGCACGAATTGAAGAGCGGCCCCAACGTCGTCGTCAGTTTCGAGATGCCCGAGCTCGAACGGTTCGATGTGGATTATGAGACGCTACCGAGCCGCAGCGAGCTCTTGATGCGCGCGCTCGACCCCCGGCGGCGCGGGCTTCTACCGGAAGCGCCCGGTCTCTCAACGGTTCTGATGCGTTCCCTGATGGCCAACCGGCACGGCTTCACCAACCACATAGAACCGCAAGACCTGCTCCTCGTGCCGCCCATCCCCGCTGATATGGGCTTCCTCGATTGGCACCGGCACAGCGAGGTGATGCAGGGGGCTTACAAGTGGGGCAAAGAAGAATTGCTGCGCGTCAAAGAAACCGGTCACCCGGCACTAGAGAGGTGAAGCGAAACCGGGCAATTCGGGCGCCGTATGAAGCCCGCGCTCAGCCCGCCTGCTCGTTCATATGCCGGATGCGCGCCGCCATGAGCTTCATGACGTAAAGCGAGAAGGCCGGGCTTTCGGCCACAAGCGTCAGGAACACATCGCGGTCGATCGCGGCCACCTCGACCGGGGTCAGCGCAACCGCGGTGGCACTGCGCGGCGCGTTGTCAATCAGCGCCATCTCGCCGACGATACCGTGCATCCCAACCGTTTCCACCGGCTTGTCGCCAACGCGCACTTCGAGCTTACCTTCCACCACGAGATACATCGCCTTGCCGGTTTCGCCTGTGCGGAACAAGGTCTCCCCCGCCTTGACGCGCTGCAAGGGCACGCCGAAGGCCTCAAGAAATTCGAAATTAAATGGCCCGCCGGTTGTGGTCATGGGTTGCAGCCCTGTCAATTCCAATGCAACGCGCCAAGCCTCGGGCCGCGCCGCTTAGTTATCCAAGAAGCTCCGCAACTTCCGCGACCGGCTCGGATGTTTGAGCTTGCGGAGCGCCTTGGCTTCGATCTGGCGAATGCGCTCGCGGGTTACTGAGAACTGCTGGCCGACTTCCTCCAGCGTATGGTCCGTGTTCATACCGATACCGAACCGCATGCGCAGAACGCGCTCTTCGCGCGGGGTGAGGGACGCCAGCACCCGCGTCGTCGTCTCGCGCAGGTTCTGCTGAATGGCTGCATCGATGGGCAGCACCGCATTGCGGTCTTCGATGAAGTCGCCCAAGTGTGAATCTTCCTCGTCGCCAATCGGCGTTTCGAGCGAAATCGGCTCCTTGGCAATCTTCAAGACCTTGCGCACTTTTTCGAGCGGCATGGCGAGCTTTTCGGAAAGCTCTTCCGGTGTCGGTTCGCGCCCGATCTCGTGCAGCATCTGCCGGCTCGTGCGCACGATCTTGTTGATGGTCTCGATCATGTGCACGGGGATGCGGATGGTCCGCGCCTGATCCGCGATCGAGCGCGTAATCGCCTGCCGGATCCACCACGTCGCGTACGTCGAGAACTTGTACCCGCGCCGGTACTCGAACTTGTCGACCGCCTTCATCAGGCCGATGTTGCCCTCCTGGATGAGGTCCAGGAACTGCAGGCCGCGGTTCGTGTACTTCTTGGCGATCGAAATAACGAGGCGGAGGTTGGCTTCCACCATCTCCTTCTTAGCCTGCCGGGCCTCGCGCTCACCCTTCTGCACGGCTTTGACGATGCGTCGGAACTCGGGAATTTCAAGTCCGGTCTCGGTGGCCAGTGTATGGATGTCGGTCCGGATGACTTCGATGTTCGTCTTTTCGCTCTTGACCAGCTGGCCCCACTTCCGGCCTTTCTCAGAGATGCGGTCGAGCCACGTTTGATCCAGCTCGTTACCGAAATATTCGCCGATAAAGTCCATGCGCGGCACGCCGTAGCTGTCGGCAAGCCGCATCAGACGGCCTTCAAAGCCGACGAGGCGCTTGTTGATCGAATAGAGCTGCTCAACCAGGCTTTCGATACGGTTGTTGTTGAGCGACAGGCTTTTCACGTCATTGACGATCTCGTCCCTGAGCTTGTCATACGCCTTTTGCTGCTGGCGCGTACCCGTCTCGCCCGCAACCTGCTGTTCGAGCTTCTTATCCTGCTGCTTTCTGAGCTTCTTGTACGTGTTGGCAATGTTGTCGAACGTCTCAAGCACCTTCGGCTTCAGTTCGGCTTCCATTGCTGCCAGCGAGAGGGCGTTTTCGAAGTCGTCTTCGTCCTCCTCCTCCATCTCGCCTTGAGTTTCGCCTTCGGCCGTCTGTTCGCCGCCGTCCGTCTGCTGTTGTTCCCCCGGCGGTGCCACAGGAGGCGGGATCTTGGCCTCGGGACCCTCGTAGGTCGCCTCAAGGTCGATGATGTCACGCAGAAGAATCTTCCCGTCGTTCAGCTCGTCACGCCAGATGATGATGGCCTGGAAGGTGAGCGGGCTCTCGCAAAGTCCGGCGATCATGGCTTCGCGGCCGGCCTCGATGCGCTTTGCAATCGCAATCTCGCCTTCGCGCGACAGAAGCTCGACCGAGCCCATCTCACGCAGGTACATGCGTACCGGATCGTCGGTACGCTCGGCGGGCTCCGTCTTCGTCTCGGTCTTCACGGGCAAATTGCTTGAGGCGGCAACGGCGCGGCCTTCTTCGTCCTCGCCGAGTTCCTCGGCGCCCTCCTGGCTGTCTTCGCCTTCCTCCTGCTCGACGACATTGATGCCCATGTCGGACAGCATCGCATAGAGATCCTCGATCTGATCGGAGGACACCTCTTCGGACGGCAGCACGGCGTTGAGTTGCTCGTAGGTGACGTAGCCCCGGGCCTTTGCAGCCTTGATAAGCCGCTTGACCGCGGCATCCGACATATCAAGCAGCGGGCTATCGCGTTCCGTATCGCTACCCGATGTCGCTTGGTCTTCGGATTTCGCGCCGGCCTTTTTTGCCGCGGCGGATTTCGCCGAAGCCGACTTCGCCGAAGCCGACTTTGATGCCGCCGACTTTGACGATGCCGACTTCGCCGATCCGGACTTGGCGGACACTTTTGCTTTTGCCGCAGTAGGTCTTTTAGCGGTGGAGGTTTTTGTCATAGGTCATGCCGTGTTGAGGTCGATCGCAGCTGTCGCAGGCGAAGGCCCGTTCAGCTCGAAACGACGCAAGAGGGGTTGGGCACGGAGTGCCGCGAATGAAGAGGGTCGCAGTACGGGTTCCAGGTCCGATACAGGAGCACGGTCCACGGATTGCGGGATTGGAAGGGGTTTGGCTGGCGCGGTTCGGTTGTCATCGTCTCAGACGTCCTCGCTGGCTTGGTCGAGTGCCTCCGGCATACTCATGCGCGCAAGCTGCGCCTGAATATCGCAAATGCGGGCGAATGCCTCATCACTGCGATCTTCATGCCAAGCTCGCTCGGCGGCTTCGAGCGACTGTCGCAATCCAACCTGCCGGTCATGCAGCGCGAGGGCGTGGCGCCAGCCATCTTCCACCTCGGCGCGTCCGGCGTCCGGTTCCGCGAACCTGTCGCACCTATGCGTAGTCGAGTGCTCGATGAGATCAACGGTCCTGTCGGCACCCAATCTGCTCAAGTGGGAGCGTAGCGCGGCGCTGTCAAGGTTATTTTCAAGTGTTACCGCAGAAAGTATGGCATCGCGTAACCTGGAAAGCGCAGGTGCGGTAAACGGCTGCGCCGCCACCTCCTCCGCGTGGTCGACGGCCAACCACGGGTGGTTGAGCATGGCTCTTAGGAGAAGCGCTTCACGATAAGGTAAAGCGGCGCCCGCGCCGGCCGCGAGGGCACTTTTTCTGAGACTTTCAGACGCGTTGGGGCGGGCTTCTTGCCACGAGCCAGGCCTTCCGGAGCGGTCAGGTGCCCGACCCCTGGTTGACGGGCGGCCGTCTGGGGGACGCCAGGGGGTGCTTCGCCCACCCGCCGGGTCTGGCCGGCCGCGGCCGCCGCCGGCCGGTCCCCGCTTCGGCACATGTCCCCAGGTCGATGCCAACTTATCGGAAACGGCCCGCTGGTAGTGGGACCGGATCGCGCCATCTGGGATCTTGTGCACGAGATCGCGCAACTGCTTTTCCAGGTGGGCCCGGCGTTCCGGTGTCGACCAATCGCCCTGACCGAATTCTCGCTCGATCAGAACCTCGACCAGCGGCCGCGCCCGCAAAAGCACAGCCTCCATAGCCTCGGCGCCCTGTTGGCGAATGAGATCATCGGGATCAAGTCCGTTCGGCAGGAACGCGAACGTGAGGCTCTTTCCCGGAACCAGATGCGGCAGCACGGTGTCGACGGCACGGTGGGCCGCTTTGCGCCCCGCGCTGTCGCCATCGAAGCAAAGGATCGGCTCGTCGGCCATGCGCCACAGGAGTTTGATCTGGTCCTCAGTCAATGCCGTGCCAAGCGGTGCCACGACTTCGCCAAACCCGGCTTCAGCAAGCGCCACCGCATCCATGTAGCCCTCAACCGCAATAATACGGCCGGCATCGAAGGCCTTTGGCCGCGCCCGATGCGCATTGAACAGGACGTAACCCTTGTGGAAAAGCGGCGTCTCCGGCGAGTTCAGATATTTGGCCGACGCGTTCGGATCGAGCGCGCGCCCGCCGAACGCAATAACGCGTCCCTTTGTATCGGCGATGGGAAACATCACGCGATGGCGAAAGCGGTCGTAGGGTTCGGGAATATCCTCACCGGCAATCAGCATACCGGCCGTCGCCATCTCGTCGGTGG
Source organism: Hyphomicrobium sp. (assembly GCA_965222835.1). Classification (GTDB taxonomy): domain Bacteria; phylum Pseudomonadota; class Alphaproteobacteria; order Rhizobiales; family Hyphomicrobiaceae; genus CBDCUQ01. Next base: position 579,745 of record CBDCUQ010000003.1, on the reverse strand, counting down.
TAAAGCCTGATTTCGCAAGGTGGGTTTTGAGGGCGCCACGTGAATTGGGGGCATAGCCGATGCGGAACTCGGCGAGTGTGTCACGACGCAACCCGCGCTTATCGAGATAATCGCGCGCCTCGCCCCCCTCACGCGTGCGCAGTTGCTCCTCGAAAAACGCGGCGCTGGCTTCAACAAGCGTATAAAGGCGTTGACGCTGATCCTCGCGCGCTTGATCCCGTATGTCGGGTTTGGGCAGCGCCACACCGGCTTCTTCGGCAAGCCGTTCCACCGCCTCGGGAAACGTGAGGCCTTCCATCACCATCAGGAACTTGAAAATGTCACCGTGCTCGCCGGAGGCGAAGCAGTGATAAAAGCCCTTCTGGTCGTTGACGAAGAACGACGGCGTCTTCTCGACTTTGAACGGCGAAAGCCCGGCCCATTCGCGGCCCTTCTTTTTGAGCGCGACCTTACGCCCGACAACCGTGCTGACAGGAAGCCGAGACCGGATCTCGTCCAGGATATGAGGCGGAAATCGCATGGGCGTGTGCTCGTAGCCGGATAGGCGGGAGGCTAAGTGATTCGCAAGTGCGTGCCTCGACGGTCGCGGGGTGTAGGTCCATTGGTTCCCGTTATCCACAGGGCGTGAACGGGCCGCCGGCAACCGGCAGCAGGACAGCGTAAGCGGAGCGGCATGCGCCGCGCTGCCAGCTGCCCGCTCCCTGTTGCCTAGCCCAACATTTCCTTCACCCAGCCGCTGGCTTTGCCAAAGTCCATCTGCCCCGAATACTTCTGTTTAAGGGCACCCATGACTTTGCCCATGTCTTTGGGCGTTGCGGCACCGAGCTCCTTGACCACCGCGGCGATGGCGGCCTTTGCGGCCGCTTCGTCCATCTGTTTGGGCAGATAGGCTTCGATGACGGCGATTTCGGCCTCCTCCTGGGCGGCAAGCTCGGGTCGGCCGCCCTTGGTGTACTGCGCGATGGAATCGCGGCGCTGCTTCACCATTTTGGTCATCACCGCCAGCACGTCGGCCTCCGTGGGCTCGCGTTTCGCCTCGATTTCGAAGGCCTGAATGGCGGCACTGACGAGCCTGAGGACGCCGACCTTGGCTTTGTCGCCGGCCTTCATAGCGGCCTTTGTGTCGTCCCGGATACGGTCGCGCATGGGGTTCTCCTGTGGGTGTGAACGGCAGCATGTAAGGGGCCGCGGCAGCCGGTGCAACCGGGCGTCACAATGGCCCCCAATCACGCCTCCCTCTGCGTTGACCTCGGCTCCCCCATCCCCTACGGTCCGCGCCGATCTGACCCCGTGTTCGCCCTTGGACACCCCGCGCGCAGATGCGGCTGCGGGACAGGTGGGCGCGAGTGCCAATCGAACCTGTCTGGAGCTGTCGATGACCGTTGCCGCCCCTGCACCCTGGACCGATACACTCGAAACGGCCCGGCTTGTGCTGGACGACGGGACCGTCGTCACCGGTGTCGGCCTCGGCGCAACCGGCTCTGCGGTCGGCGAGGTGTGCTTCAACACCGCCATGACCGGCTATCAGGAAATCCTGACCGATCCCAGTTATGCCGGGCAGATCATTACCTTCACCTTCCCACACATTGGCAATGTCGGCGCCAATCCCGAGGACACGGAAACGTCGAACCTCGCCGCCCGTTCAGGCGTGCGCGGTTGCGTGCTGCGCGCTGATGTAACCAATCCCTCCAACTATCGCGCCGCCGAGCATTTAGATCAGTGGCTGAGGGCGCGCGGCATCATCGCCATCACCAATGTTGACACGCGCGCATTGACCGCCCGTATCCGTGAAAAGGGCATGCCCAACGCCGTCGTCGCGCACGAGCCCTCGGGCGCGTTCGATCTCGACAAGCTCAAGGCCGAGGCGGCCGCATGGTCAGGCCTTCTGGGTCTCGATCTTGTGCCGGATGTCACCAGCGGGCAAAGCTACGACTGGGACGAGACGCGCTGGGTTTGGAACAAGGGCTACGGGCGCAATGAGCAGCCGGAGTTCCACGTCGTCGCCCTCGACTACGGGCTTAAGCGCAATATTCTGCGCTGCCTCGCGAGCGCGGGCTGCAAGGTCACCGTCGTGCCGGCGACGACGTCGGCCGAAGACGTTCTGGCGCGCAAACCCGATGGCGTCTTTCTTTCAAACGGCCCGGGCGACCCCGCTGCCACCGGCAAATACGCCGTTCCAGAAATCAAGAAGCTGGTCGAAAGTGGATTACCGCTTTTCGGTATTTGTCTCGGACACCAGATGCTGAGCCTTGCCCTCGGTGCCGCGACCAAGAAGATGCATCAAGGTCATCACGGCGCCAACCACCCTGTGCAGGACTTCACCACCGACAAGGTCGAGATTGTCTCGATGAACCACGGCTTCACCGTCGATCGCGACACGTTGCCAAACGGTGTCGTCGAAACCCACGTCTCACTCTTCGATGGCACAAACTGCGGCATTGCCGTCGAAGGCAAGCCCGTCTTTTCCGTGCAGCACCACCCTGAAGCTTCGCCCGGCCCGCAGGACAGCCATTACCTCTTCACGCGCTTCGTCAACGCGATGCGGAAGCTGAAGGGCACGCCGGAACAACCCGAGCGCTAGTACATTTCAGATTTAAGTCGATCCACCCACTCCCCCGCCCGGCCACCCAATCCATCATCGCTGCGGGTGGCCGGGCGGGGGAGTGGGCTGGCCAGGTAACTCCGGCTATGCCCGAAAGAGCCGAGAGCCTATTCCGCCGCTTCGCTGGCCAGGAAGCCGCCGGATTGGCGCGACCAGAGATCAGCGTAAAGGCCGCCTTTCTTGAGCAAAGCCGCGTGCGTGCCTTCTTCAATGATCCGGCCCTGCTCCATGACGACCAGCCGGTCCATGGCCGCAATCGTCGAGAGCCGGTGCGCGATCGCGATCACCGTTTTTCCTGACATCAGGTTGAGGAGCTGCTCTTGAATGGCGGCTTCCACTTCGCTGTCGAGCGCGCTTGTCGCCTCGTCGAGCACCAAGATGGGCGCGTTCTTCAAGAGAACGCGGGCAATGGCGATGCGTTGGCGCTGGCCGCCGGAGAGCTTGACGCCCCGTTCGCCAACGTGTGCCGCATAGCCTTTACGCCCATTGAAATCCGCCAGCTCCTCGATGAACTCGTGGGCGTGCGCGCGCTTGGCCGCGGCGATAGCGGCCTCGCGGTCCGCATCGGGTCGGCCATAAAGGATGTTATCCATGACCGAACGATGGAGAAGGGATGTATCCTGCGTTACGACGCCGACCGCAGAACGCAGACTATCTTGCGAAACCGTGGCAATGTCCTGCCCATCGATCACAATGCGCCCGCTTTCCAGATCGTAGAATCGCAAGAGCAGGTTGACGAGCGTCGACTTTCCAGCGCCCGAACGCCCGACAAGCCCGACCTTTTCGCCCGGCGCGATGGCGAGTGAGAGCCGGTCGATGATGCCGCCCGCATGCCGGTCATCAAACGATCGCGCCCGCCCGTACCGGAAGTCCACGGTCTCGAAGCGGATTTCGCCCTGCGTGACGGTGAGTGGCTTTGCCTCTGGTTGGTCGAGCACTTGGTAGGGGCGCGATACTGTTTCCATGCTTTCGTGCGCGATGCCGATGTTCTCGAAAATCCCGGCAACCGTCCACAAGACCCAACCCGACATGTTGACGATGCGGATGGTCAAGCCCAGCACCAGCGCAATGGCGCCGAGCGTGACAAGGCCCTTAGACCAAAGCGAGATCGCGAGCGCGGAAATGCCAACGAGGAGAATGCCGTTGATTGCGAACAGCGCCACGTCCATCAGCGTGGTGACGCGTAACTGCTCCTGCAACCTTGCCAGCTGTTCGCGCATGGCGCTTCTGGCGTAGTCATCCTCGCGCTCGGTGTGCGCAAAGAGCTTGACCGTTAGGATGTTCGTGTAGCTGTCAACAATGCGCCCGGTGAGCATGCTGCGCGCTCGGCTGGTCGCAACTGCGCGGTCCTTGAGGCGTGGTACGAAATAGTTGAGCACCACGGCATAAGCGATGAACCAGATGACGAGAGGTGCCACGAGCCGCACGTCGGCGGACGCGAATAGCGCCAGCGCCGTCAGCCAGTAGATGGCCACAAACCAAACGGCATCGATCGCAGCGACCACGCTCTCGCGTACGGCCTGCCCCGACTGCATCACTTTGTTGGCAACACGGCCCGCAAAATCATTCTGAAAGAAGCCGAGAGACTGGCGCAGCACATAGGCGTGCGTCTGCCAGCGAATGAGGCTCGTGAAATTGCCGCCAATCGTCTGATATTGGATGAGCGCATGCAGGAAATTGGCGATGGGCCGCAAGACGGCCGCCACGAACGCCATGAAAAGGAGCGTATAGCCGTGATCGGCGAGAAACGTCTCCGGCGTCTCGGCTTCGCGCATCATGTCCACCAGCGAGCCGACGAACGCGAACAGTGAGGCCTCGATGACGCCGGCGACAAAGCCAATGGCCAGAAGTGCGGCAAAACTGCCCCAAGACTGGCGTATGAAGTGCCAAAAGAACGCCGCCAGCGTCTCCGGCGGCCGCTCCCAGCCGCCCGTAAAGGGGTCGATCCGTCTTTCAAACCAGGAAAACATACGGGACTCCGCCTCTCACCGTCGCAGGGGAGAGGAAACACGTTCATGATTTCATCCACGAAGTGTATGCGGTAGAGCCGCAAGGTGCCAACAAGATGACTGCGTAAAGGTCAGGACCGAAAACATGGATACGTCACAAGACACCCTGGAAGCCCACAAGGAAAAGGCACGCGCCTGGTTCGAAGAGCTGCGTGACAAGATCTGCGAGGCATTTGAGACACTAGAGGCGGGCCTCCCAGAGGCAGCACCCCTGGCCGACCAGCCACCGGGCCGCTTCGAACGCAAGCCCTGGGACCGAACGGATCAGGCGACCGGGAAACCCGGCGGCGGCGGTGTCATGAGCATGATGCACGGCCGCGTCTTCGAAAAAGTCGGCGTGCACACGTCCACCGTCTTTGGGGAGTTCTCACCGGAGTTTCGTAAACAGATCCCGGGCGCCGAGGAGAACCCGAAGTTTTGGGCCTCAGGCATCTCCCTCATTGCCCACATGCAAAACCCACATGTGCCGGCGGTTCACATGAACACCCGTATGGTCGTGACCTCGAAGTGGTGGTTTGGCGGTGGTGCGGACCTGACACCCGTGCTCGATCGGCGACGCAAGCAGGAGGACACAGACACCCTCGCGTTTCATGCAGCTATGTACGGCGCCTGCGCGCCTCACAAGGTGGCCGACTATCCACATTTTAAGAAATGGTGCGACGACTACTTCTATCTGCCCCATCGTCAAGAGATGCGCGGCATCGGCGGCATCTTCTACGATTATCTGACACCAACGGAAGAAGAGGGCGGCTGGGATGCGGCGTTCGCCTTCACTCAGGACGTGGGCCGCGCCTTTCTAAGCGTCTACCCGATGCTCGTCCGCGGCAACTATCAGACACCATGGACGGACGCCGACCGGGAGCAGCAACTCATCCGCCGCGGCCGGTATGTTGAGTACAATCTGCTTTACGATCGCGGCACGATGTTCGGCCTCAAGACCGGCGGCAACGTCGACAGCATCCTCTCGTCCATGCCACCCGTGGTGAAATGGCCATAACCAAAGGGTCCAGCAGACGGGCTTCAATCCAGGGACGCGTCATATAGATTTGGCGCGCAGCTACCAGGCGGCAATTCGGGGCCGCCGGACAGATGAGGCGCCACTAAGGCCGTCCCTTTGCATAGTGAGATCAAAAGGCCACCATGCGGCACAAGTTTTTCCCCGGTCGGAAAATACAATTCGACTCACCTTTTGAATGATGGCAGCATAATAATTTTTAGAGCCAAAGAGTGGGGCGCAAATGTTTCATCGCCCGGTCTGCATAAATTCCATTGTCGTGCTGACAGGCGCTTTCTTGTGTGGTGCGTGCACGACGTATTCGCCCTGTCAATCAATAGTAAGTAGCGCCAAATACTCCGGTTACCAAGATCACAAGGCAATGGTGACCGGTGGGAACCGCTGCTATTGGTCCTGGTCCAAGCCTGATTTACGAACGGCATCTGGGGATGCAATGGCACGATGCCGCGTGCGGCATCAGGATTGCAGGGTCGTAGCAATCGGCAACAGTTACGTTGGCCAGTCGCAAAGCCAGATCGACTATCAAACGCTAGCCAACGTGGCCACGATTGCCGGCGGAGTCGCAGTCGGATACCAGGCGGCGCAGCAGGGCCAGTCTATGCCGTATGTGCCGTACATGCCCTACACGCCAAGCACGGGCGGGACACCGACAAGCACATCATTGTCCGGCAATTGTTCCGCTCAAATGAAGCAGCTCGAAATGGAGGCGCGCGCACCGCTATATGGGGGATGTCAAGCGGCAAAGCATCAAGTCCAATTCTTCCGAAAGGCCATTGTCATTGTATCACGATGCAAGATGCTTGATCCGGACGGGCAACAGCAAGCTCTCTACAAGAGACATCTAAGTCACGCAAAAAACCTTGTTCGAGACACATGCGCACCGGGCGCGTATTAGGCCGCGTATTCGTTGATCAAGAAAATGACTTTACCGAAATCAATCTCTGCATTCTGGGTCGGAGTGGCTTTATCACAGTTGGCGTTCTCCTCCGTTGCTCTTGCGGACAATTGTGCGTTGACGCGAGAAATGCATGCACGATGTCGTGCGCAAGGGTCTTGTCAGCACGAACAACGCTATAGAGATCTCACACGCGAATACTGCGGTGAGGCGCCCTCAGGTAGAGGAAACACGTCCCACCAATATCAGCTCCCCCCAAGCATGAACCCAGACACATGGCAGCGCCCGCCTCCCCGCTTTTCCCAAGATCCCGGTCTTAATCCCGAAAAGATCAAGAAGGTCCAAAAACATCTTCGCGATGCTTGCTACGACCCCGGGGACATTGATGGCGTAATTGGTCCCGCCACCAGATACGCTGTGACCGAATTTCAAAGGTCCGCCGGCCTGCCACCGGACGGCGATATGACCGACGCATTCTTCGTCGCACTAGAGCGCGCCGCGGCAGTCCGGCGAGATTGCAAGTACACACCGTGCGAAGCATTGCAACGCCATAAGGTTTGGATCGAAAAAGACGCCCGCGCAGCGAAGAAAAAACAATTCCAAGTATATTCGGAAGGCATCAAGGATTTTGAAGGAATAAAGAAGGAACTGGAAAATCGTGGACTCTGGGTAACAAGCAATTGGGCGGAGATAGCAGCGTATCTCGGTGTCGTGTCGGACAAGACCACCAAACTCATTATTGGACTTTCCGCATTTGCACCAGGTGCTCAACCCGCCGCCGCCACGGCGGGTACTTTGTATTGTGCATCCAGAAGCCGAGGAAAGGCCCTTCGGCGTATGCTCGAGCTGGAGTCGAACGAGCATACGCCGAAGCATGTATCAAAGATATATCGAGACGAAGCAGGCGCTGTCTTGGCATGCGGACTCCAGCATTCATCCGGCAGCAAGCGAAGCAAGGCAAAGAAGACCACACTTTCTCACATGCTCAAAGTGTTGCGTGGTCAAGTTGATTCACTCCGAAAGTTGGCGGTAATGCCAGCGGAGATTGAGGCCGCACGTCAAACCTTAAACGAGCAAATTGCGCGCATAGATGAGCAACTGAAGTTCAATAAGGAAAAGCTTGAAGAGATCAAGCTCGCCGATGAACTGCACGCCTTGTGGAGGCAGCTGCAGGAGAAGGTATGCGTTGGGCCAAGTAAGGTGCCGTGACAACACCGCGCGGTAATCCCCAAGAGCTGATAGAAAATAGGACGCCGACCGGGAGGAGCAACTCATCCGCCGCGGCCGGTATGTTGAGTACAATCTGCTTTACGATCGCGGCACGATGTTCGGCCTCAAGACCGGCGGCAACGTCGACAGCATCCTCTCGTCCATGCCACCCGTGGTGAAATGGCCGTAATCGGAAGGTCCAGTCGTCGGACCACAAACTGCTGACACACACCACTTTTTCCGGCGTGGGCATGATACGCTTTCGGCCTTATACTCGCGCCGGGTTCAGGGATCGCGTGAGGCAGGACATGCGAGTTCAGCGCGTAGCAACAGTGGTCGTTGTAGCGCTCAATGTGGCTGCGGGAGTGCACACGTCGGCGCCGGTAGTGGCTCAAACCACCGATCAGCTTAAGGTCCTAGAGAAGCAGATTGGCCGCGAGTTCCAAAAAGGGAACTACGATAGCGCAACAGAACTGGCAGAGCTTAACGCCGCGCTCGTCAAGGCTGAGCACGGCGACACGCATCCGAAGTACGCAAGCGCCTTAAGCTGGCTCGCCGCCATTGCTCAGGATCGCGGCGAATACGAAAAAGCCGAAGCCCACTACAAGCGGGTCCTGGAAATTGATGAGGCCGCGCTAGGCCCCGACCACGCCGACGTCGGACGTGACTGCAGCAATCTTGGACTGCTCTATTCATTCCTGGCACGGTTTGACGAAGCCGAGGCCCTGTTTGATCGCGCCATCGCAATCACCGAGAAGGCTCTCGGACCGGATGACATCAAGGTTGCAACCCGCATTCACAACAAAGCCGCCCTGCTTCGGCAATTGGGCCGGTACAATGAAGCCGAGCCGCTTCTGAAACGCGCACTCGGCATCACTGAAAAATCTCAGGGCCCCAAGCATGGCGATGTCGGCAAGACCTTGAGCATTCTTGGTCGACTATACTTGGATATGGAACGCTACGAGCAATCGGAGGTCCATCATCGGCGGGCGCTGGCCATATTCGAGAAGGCGTTTGGTCCCACCAGCGTAAGAGCAGCCTACAGCCTGCATGACCTTGCAGATCTCTATCAGACCGTGGGACAGAATGCCGAGGCCGAGCGGCTTATTGAACGTGCGCTTGACATTCGGTTGGATGCCTTGGGCGAAGGGCATGCGGTCGTGGCCAGAAGTCGTTACTTGATGGGTGGTATTCTGGAGCGGCAAGGGCGCGTCGACGATGCCCTCCAGGAATATCAGAACGCACTTGCCATACAGGAGAAAGCGCTGGGCCAGGAGCACCCTGACGTTGGCGCGACACTGGCGAGCCTCGGTGTCCTCCGAAAGTCGCAATCCAGATTCGAAGAGGCTCGTGAGCTGCTCGAACGCGGCCTCGCGATCCAGGAGAAGGCGCTTGGACCAAATCATCCGCGCATCGCCTCAAGCCTTCTCTCGCTGTCGGAGGTTTTGAGGCGGCTAGGCCGGCAAGACGACGCGGACAAACTTTTCGAGCGCGCGCGGACCATACGAAAATCAGGGCTCACAAATGTCCCGGTCCTCTTTGCCACCAATCGCAGACCAAAGCCCAAAGCCAAGAGCGTTGAGTTTGGCACGCATGGCCAAGCAGACCTGACATTTGGCGTCGCCAACCTCTCCATCCTGAAAGATGACAGCGTCGCATTGCAGACGGCGCAAGCCGCCACGCCGCAAGAAGCCAAAAGCGAGGATGTGACGGACGTCGCACGTCTGAGCATTCCACGGCTCGACATTCGCCCTGAGGAGAAGTTGATTGAATCGGCGCAACAGCGCCTGAGCGCGTCCCAGGCATTCGAAAACCAGGTGCTGGTCTTCCTGCACGGTTACAATGTCGACTTCGACAACGCCGTACGCCGCGCCGGCCAGATCGCCTACGACCTGAACTTTGATGGCCCCACTTTCTTATTCAGCTGGCCGTCGCGTCAGAGCTACTTCGGCTACCTGACCGATCGCGAAACCATCGATATCGCGACGGAGCAGTTCAAAGATTTCCTCGCCCGCGTTGTCGTCCCCCTCAAGGCATCGAAGGTCCATCTCGTCGCCCACAGCATGGGCAACCTCATTCTGCTGAGGGCCTTGAGCGATCTGAGTGCGCGCGACGCATCACGCCGGCCCATCCTTGGTGAGGTTATTGATGCTGCACCCGATGTTGCCCCCGGCGTGTTCCGGCAGTTTGCGGGAAAGATCCAAGCGGCAGGCGGTAATCTCACGGTCTATGCCTCGGCCGCCGACAAGGCGCTTTGGCTCTCCAACTGGCTTTGGGACCGGCCGCGCGTTGGCTATATCCCGGATGACGGTCCCGAACTCATTTCGGGCGTTGACCTGATCGACATCACCCGAGCAGGCATGGCGCTGTTCGCCACCAACCACGACGTTTATGCCTCAAACCCCGTCGTCGTCGCCGACATGAGAAAGATCCTTGGCGGTGAGCGCCCTCCAGAAAAACGAACGAAGCAGTTTCATCCGGTCGACTCACAACAGGGAAAATATTGGGTTTTCCGAACCTTGCCGAAAGTATCCCCATGACTGAAGGACCGATTTTGCCGGCGTTGCAGGATAGCTGGTCAGCCACTCATGCGCGTGATAACGTTCCGATCAGTCTTCGATTTTGGCAAAGAAGCACGGGGGTATTGTGCGATGACTGACAAAATTCGTAAGTCGCAGGGATCTCTTCTTCCACTCGGCGCGGCATTTGCTGTGACGGCCGCACTGCCGCTTACATCAGTGACCGCAGAGGCCGCTACAAGTGTCGAGAAGCTTTCGGCGCTGCGCGCTGCCGCGAGTGCCGGGCAAATCGAACTCGTCGGCACGACGGCCGATAAGCGTCCTATGCACGAAAGGCTGATGGGCGGCTTCGACAACAGGGCGCCTGAAGCGCCAGACGACGATTCGGATCCGCGCGCACCCGATGTACCAGACACGGGCACAGTCTAAGAATGACGTCAGCAGCTTGACGGACACAGGTGAATGCGATGCGCCTGTCGCCGGTCACGCTGCTGATTTTTCAAGGGACGCCCTTCTGCAACCTGGATTGCTCGTATTGCTATCTTCCGGGTCGCTCGAATCGCGCGCGAATGTCGATCGAGACAATCGCGAACACCTGCAAGCTTCTCGCCAAGAATGATCTCGTCGCCAAGAACGTCGACGTGCTGTGGCACGCTGGCGAGCCGCTGGTTCTGCCCGTAGACTTCTACGAGCAGGCTTTTGAGACGATTAAGGCGGAACTCCCCGCGGACTCCGTCAAGCACGACGTTCAAACAAACGCGACGCTGATCAACGAGCGCTGGATCGCTCTCTTCAAGAATTGGAGCGTCGGCGTCGGCGTGAGCCTGGATGGCCCCCCACACATACATGACCGCTATCGCATAACCCGCTCAAAGGCACCGACAAGTGGGCAGGTGCTTGCTGGCGTCGCCCAATTGAAACAAGCGGGACTGAAACTCCGCGTGATCTGCGTCCTCACACGTGACTCGATCGACCGACCCGACGAGCTGTTTCATTACTTCGAAGAGATCGGAACGGACGCGATCGGATTCAACATCGACGAGGCAGAAGGACCCTATCTGAACTCATCGCACGACCCACAAGCCGCAAAGGCAAGCTTTCATCGGTTTTTGCTGCGTTATTTCGAACTCGTGACGGAACATAACTCGAGACAATCCGTTCGAGAGCTGACACAGGGCCTGCGCTTCGTTTTTGACAAGGACATCGGAGCGAGCAATGAAACCGTGCCAATAGAAGTGTTTACAGTCGGCCACAACGGTGACTTTGGCACCTTTTCACCGGAGCTTTTCGGGTTGAGTCACAAAAAATTCGATCGGCTTCTATTTGGCAATGTCGCTGATCCCCACGCGCTTCAGGAGTTACAGCGCGATACCCGTTTTCTCGAGGTTGTGGCATCCATCCGCCGCGGCATCGAGGCGTGCCAAAAGAGCTGCCGCTATTTCGACGTCTGCAAGGGCGGCCTGCCGTCCAATAAGCTTGGCGAGCACGGCACCTTCGAGGCGACGGAAACGCTGGCCTGCCAGTTCAAACGTCAGGCCGTAGCCGATGCCGTCGTCGACCTCATGCTGGCCAAAGATCGCGGCGCGCCCGGTCGGAGCCCGATCCAGCCGTAGGATTGGTGCGGCGCGCGCACGGATAGACGCCAGCTATCAGTAATCGCGTTTTACAAGGCCGCGTCAGACGCTAAGGTCCGGGCGATGGGAGCGAATGCCAGCCACAATTTCCTCAAGCGGCCGATCGACATTCTTGATGGCCACCGGGATGCAGTTGAGCCAGATGCTGCCCGATGGCGAGCCCCGCTTAGCATGAATGATCAATTCCGTGCCGTAGGTTTCGTCGTTCTTGAGCTGCAGGCGTTCGATGTCTTCCCAGCGAATGGTCTTGGAGCCCACGAGCGTAAAGCCCTTGACGTCCTTTGATGTAAACGACAGTGCGACGCCCTGAGAAAAGCCCTGCCACAACCACGCGCAGCCGATGAAGGCCATCAAGATTGTGCCCGCCCACATATCAACATCGGATCCATGCCCGTCATTGGGACGACCTTTAGGCCTTCAGAGCCGGCTGGCTGCAGTAGGTCGCGGGCGCTGGTGGCCGCCATACCGAGAATAAGGAGCGCGATCCAATTCATCCGCATCGTATAGCGCACGACATACGTCGCCCCCGAACGTACCGGACCATCGCACGAGACGGTGCGCGGGCCCGTGCGCCGTCCGAAACCTGCGGCTTGCGTGTTGGCTTGTGCTTTCATGATGCGTCGTACCTGCCGAAACCTGTTTCCCTGGGTCCTGCAGAGTACAAAAGCGAGGTTTTCAGACATTTTCGAAAGCGTTAAGAAAAACTGTTCGTCTGTCGCAAGTGCCTACCGAAATCGAGGCATCGCCTTTCCCAGCCCTGTCCATGGCCGGCGCTCTAGCGTTCGATATCTCCGATCGTTGCCGGTTCAGGAGCCAATGATAGAGACGCCGCTAAACCCATTGTTATGCATTCCGAGAAATCCGAAACGGACGGGCGTTCAATGTCGTACAATGATCTTCCAACCGTTTGTGGCTAAGCGGCAAAATGCGCAGACCTGGACTTATCATTTTGGTTTTACTGGCTGAGCTGACGTGCGCGACAACCGCTCGGTCAGATCAAGAGGCAAGCAACGTCGCCCACGTGGTCGCTGACCCCTACGGGCGCTGTTACGCGAAATCCGTTCCCGATCACATCTACGATCCCGATGACGGTCCCCGCCAGCAGGGCCGCACGTTTGTCTACCGGGTGGAAAATGGCAAAGACGTTCTCGTGCAGGAATACGATTGGTTCGCGCAGAGATTGTTCGTTCGGTGCCGTCCCCCAGACAACGTAAGCGTCGTTCGTGTGGGCCCGTGGCACCGGGGGCATGACCTCCATAACGATCATTTGGCCATCGCCTTCTACAACAATGACCGCCTCGTCAAACGCTATTCCACATTGGATATTGCAGTCCCCGATAAGACCGGCAGAACTACGTACTCAATCAACAAGAATGTATTGGCGTCCGTCTCCCATTACACGGTCTTCGAGAAACAACCCGATCTGAAGAAAACCACGACGATGCACGGGAATGTCTTCAAAGAACAGTGGGATGTCGTGGCCACAGCCGTGGACGGCCGCAAACTCACGTTCGACATCGAAACCGGCGAGCTTCGTTGAGACGACCGCGATGGATTTCGCATTAACTAACCGTTCACCACGTTTCCGAACGCGATCGAGCCCATCATTTAGCTAGGCTTGCCGCATCTATTTTTCCTCATTGAATGTTGCACATGTCTGATTCCTTACGCTCCATAAGCACGGCTCTTGCGCGCGCTCAACTGCTGTTTTTCTTTCGGCAGGTTCTGCCTGGAACATTTGCCATCGGACCTGGGGCAACGGTCGGCGTGATCTTCGTGTGCATGCTGTTACAGAGCTTCTCGTATCTCTTGTTCAACGAAAAAATTTGGGGGTTCAATCCATCGGGGGTGAATTCTCTCTTCGCTGGTTGGGCGGTGATTGCCGTTTTGCTCATCATTCTGAAAACTCGTGACCGCTACATCGATGTTTGGGAGCTTCTGACAGCGATTGCCGTCTGCGCGTTCTGGGGCACGGCGGCCTTTTGCCTGACTGCAGCGCTATTTGCGACAAATGAGTCTTCATCCGAAACAGGCCAGATGCAGATCACGGATCTACTCGCCTTAGCCATTTGGCTTGCCGTTTTCATCTGGCAGATCGCAGCAATCTATTGGGCGGGTCGGCAACTGGGGCAGTTTGGAGTGCGCCGATTTGGGGCGCGCGCCGTTCTGGCATCGCTATTGGTGCTGTTCATTGTCCCGCAGGAAGAGATCTTCTATTCTTCGTCACCCAACCCGATGCAGGGTATTACTGTTTGGCACTGGATCGACGACTGGGTTGACAGCGCCGTTGCGCACAAACAAGATGCGGCAAAGTCGCAAAGCACGCACCGCGTCGACTATGAGTATGTGCTGGACCGGCAGCGACCGCTGGTTGCCAACCATCTTTCGAAAGTCACCGAGAACGACACGTCGAAGCCGGAGTTCTACTTTGTCGGCTTGGGAGCGTATGCCCATCAGGCCGTGTTCACCCGCGAGGTTCAAGCGACAAAAGAGCTCTTCGACGATCGGTTCGCTACGAAATCTCATTCCATCATCCTCAATAACAATCGCGATACGGTTGAGCAGTTTCCGCTCGCGAGCGTTACGAACCTTCGCAAAGTCCTTGGCGGGTTGGCCAAGAAAATGGATCCGGAAAACGACGTGCTCGTACTGTTCATGACGTCACATGGCAGTCCCGGCGTGCTGAGCGTGGATTTCTATCCAATGCCCTTGAATGATTTGAAAGCAAAGGATCTCGCCGAAGCCCTGGATGAGTCGGGCATAAAGAATCGTGTCGTGATCGTTTCGTCCTGCCACTCAGGCAGTTTTATTCCTGAACTCAAGAATGAGAATTCGGCCATCCTGACAGCATCTCGCTCTGATCGATCCTCCTTCGGGTGTTCCAATGAAAGAGAGTGGACATATTTCGGAGATGCACTGGTGAACAGGGCGCTTCGTGGAACATTTTTGTTCGACGCGGCGTTTCGCGACGCCAGTGCGCTTGTAAAAGAATGGGAAGAGAAGAATGGCCTGACGCCGTCGGAGCCGCAGATGTCGATCGGTTCGGCGATTGCGCCTCGGCTCGACGCATTGGCCAAGAGTCTTGAAAAGAAAATGGCCGAGTCTGCTAGCCGATGACAACGCACATACCCTGTGCGCAAGACCTGCTGTTGCGATATCGAGAGCGCTCGAAATTCAGCCGGCGTTTGGACTCAATTCAGAGGAGGACAACCAAGAGTCCGCGTTCAACCGCTCGCCAATAAACTGCACGCCGGAGTCGCTGAGGTAAGTGCGCAATTCGGGATCGCGGCGTATCTCACGTGCAAACGCGCGACCGAACAAGGAGTCCGGCCTAAAGCTTGTCGTTCCAACCGCCCTACTCATGGCCCGTTCGACGACGCCAGCCTCAAGAGGATCTCCATCCTCAGACCCATTGATATCTTTGAAACTCAGGATCTCGCGCTGTAGTACCTTGAATGCCTGTCGAGCAGCAAGGTATTCGGCCAAAATTGGATGCGTGAAGTCGATGAAGCCTGCGTTTGTCCCGGGCGAAAAGAGCGCGAAGTGAGTGAGGACCCTACGTAATCGGCCGGCCACCTCGGAGCCAATGGTGAACGGCATGTTCGAGAGCATTGTCTGCTGCTCGATCTCTCCGGCGGAAACACCATCACGCGCATCTGCGCCGTTCGCGAGCCGGCACTTCCGATACGCAATCGATCCAATCAACTCGATGAGGATGTCCCGCCCCTCCTCAGCCAAGAGTTGTTCGAGTAATCCACGTGCGTCGAACCCCGGTGGCACCTCAAGTCCGTGCTTGGCAACTTCCTGTTCGACGACGGCGGCCAAACTCTCCACATCAACAAAGTCCTGCCACCGGAAGATATTTTTCTCTTGTTCGCGATCCACCATACGGTCGACCAGGAACTGGATGACAGCAAACTGATCAACATCCAGCGTCTCGCGCTCGAGAAACAACTCAAAGAGTATTCTGCAGTAAAATGGAAGCTGAGCCAGATCCGCAAGCTCGGGTGAACGCTCAAGCGAAGCGCGGAACTGAGCCGGGAGTTCGGCACGAGCCGAGCCAAGTCCTCTGCTCTCCAGCTCAAGTCTAGCTAGTTCGATCCATGAATTGCCATTCCATGGCGCAAGCTCATAGATTTCAACATCGCTTCCGGCGGCAAGTCTTTCGTCGACAAAACTCCGCAGGGCTTCATTCGAACTCAGAAGCGAGTCGCGCGTACATAGAAGAAACTGGGCCTCGCTACCTCGGGCGGACAGCGCCTCGCCGAGGAAGGAGAAGAAATCGTTGTTGCCAGCGTAAAACTCGTCGAGCCCGTCAAACAGCCACACTGCGTGACCGTGATGAAGAAGCCACCGGAACTGATCTGCGGAAACGGCCTCAGCTGCGTCGGTTTCCATCACAGCAGCAATCACGTCATCGACGTACCCAACGTCGGACGCGCGCAAGTGGCCTGGCAAAAAGACGATGGGACGGCGACCGCACTGACGTGCCCTCTTGGCCTCGATGAAATCGCGATGGAGCGAGGCAACCAAGGCGTTGAAAGCGAATGTTTTGCCGCAACCGGCGCTCCCCTCGATGATACGGAGCTTTGGGCCGGGCTCCTGTATCGCTTGCTGCAGATAAGAAGCGAGGTCTCCTGCCTCGCTCCTCCGCTCCTCCGGTTTTAGGCCGTTACGGATGAAGAAGGATTGCTGAACGCGACGCGTCCTCTGTTCCTTTGCGAGAAGGTCGCTAAGCGCAGATCGTGCACGACGTCCTTCGAGCGCATCAACTTTATAAGCCGAGTCGAAAAATTCGATTGGGGTTCGTATGCCGCCATCCTCGCCGAGCAGGCCCTTTGCTGCAGATATAAACTGCTGCGAAAGCCCGAGCCTGCGGTCCACGAGATAGAGACCGGTCGCCCCTGGCGCCTGGCGCATTTCTCGTTCAAAACTTTCCTGTAGCGCGGCCTCTCGAGCATCTTGATCTTGCCCGCTGGCCTGGGTATGCGCCGGCTCATCGCCCGCACCCGTATCGTCCGACCACAATAGGATGCGATCGCAATTGGTTGGAGTTGCGCGCTCCAAATCTAGGAAACCGGGGTGACTGCGCCGAACGGAATAACCGCCCGCCAGAAGATAGTCGCGAGCGCGATCAATGAGCTGCAACATTATCCCTCGTCGTACGTACGAATGGGAACGCACCCCGCGTTGAAGAATAGTGAGTACGCATTGTGACAGCTTCGCGACACAACTACTCTGAATCTCGAAAGCTTTTTCGTTAGGACGTTAACTGAATATCGTTTATCACATGACCTGGATCTGAACTCTTGGAGTTGGATTGATCGATCTCAAATGGAACCGAGTTCTTTTTTTGCGCCTGATCTCGGTCCTTGGCGCAGACGACAGCCGTCGACCGTGGAGACAAGTAACTGGGTCATCGGAGAAAAACGCGAGTTGAACAGTTCGGCATCGTCGATCGGTTGCAGACCTAAGGCCCACGTTCACAACGGATGATCTCGCATCCGCTCAATGTGCACTGCGGAAGATTCGCGCAATCGAAAATGGGTCTACCCGCCCGCCACAGGCGGCCAGACCGCGACAGCATCGCCGGGGCTCAACCTTTTGGCGCCGCGCGTCCCCGGCGGCTGGAACACGCCATTCAACAGCACCAGATGGCACGCCTCGGGCGGCACGCTATAGCTGTCGAGCAGCCCCCGGACGGTCGTGCCATCCGCCACCTCAACATCGGCCATATTGCGCTCGGCGTGCGCTGGCAGAAAGGCGCCAAGAGAGGCGTAGAGTTTCAAGGTCACTTGCATACGAAATTGATACCCAATCTTACGGTCCGGGCACAAGATGCCGCCGCGCTCGGCAGGACGGCACCGAGCCACACGACCAGCGAGCCGTTACTAGAGCGTGCGCACAAGTTAGGCCGCGGCAGTCTTGGTAACGGGCGCCTTCACCGAGTAGGCCGTCGGGCCCGAAGTGACGGAGGCCTGGGCGGTGCCGAGATACGCCTCGCGCAAACGTCCGGGATCCTCCAGAAGACGCTGCTTCCATTCACCGAGCGGATGGGCAGTCTGGATAAGGCCGCGCAACATGCCCACGTGATCGGTGAGCCCCGCACATTGCGCCCCGATCAGCTTGTCCCCCAAGAAATTGAGGCGCAGGTATTTGTAGTTTTTCTCGTCGACCAGAGTCGCAGTCTCACCCCCCGGCGCCCCGTCCCACAACCCGAACGACGCGGTAATGAGCCCCATGGTATCGAGCACGTTCATATTGAGCGAGCCGCGATGGACCGTTGGCTTGCCAGCCATGTTGAGCCCGGCGATCCGCCCATGCTCGACCGCGACGGGCTGGATGGCCAGCATGTCCGGCTTGCCCGTCGAAAGATCAATGCCTTCGCAGCAGTCGCCAGCCGCATAAATGTCTGGAACCGAGGTCTGCAAGTATTGGTCAACTTCAATGCCCGTGTTGACCTTGACGCCCGTCCCCACCAGGAAGCCGGTGTTCGAGCGCACGCCGGCTGCCAGCACGACCAGCTTGGCGGGAACCGATTCTCCGTTTGACAGGCCGACATAGAGGTCGGCGCCGTCCGCGCCGGACCCACCGGTAATGCGCTCCACCTTGGTATTGCAGAGCACCCGAACGCCTTTGTCGGTGCACCAGCGCCCCAGCATGTTGCCCGATGCTTCGTCGAGCATACGGGCGACCATACGAGGCGCCACTTCGACAACCGTTAGCTTGCAGCCCATCTGGTGCAGCGCTTCCAGAACGATACAACCGATAAAGCCGGCACCCACCAGCACGACGTGCTGATCCTTTCCGGCCCGTTTCAGGATTTCGCGTCCATCGGCCAGCGTCCAACAATTGTGAACGCCGTCGAGGTTCGAGCCCGGAATGGGCGGCGTGATGGGCGAGGCCCCGGTTGCAATCAAGAGCTTGTCGTAGGGTAGCGTCTCGCCGCCTGACAGATGCAGCGTTTTAGCAGATGTGTCGATACCACCTGCGCGCGCGAGCTTGACCGTGATATTGAGCTTATCGAAATGATCCGCCTGCTGGCGAAGGTATGTGCCCTGCTCGTTGATATTCCCATGCAGATAATAGGGAAGCGCCATACGCGAGTAAGGCGGCTCACCATCGCCGCTAATGAGCGTTATCGAACCCTTCGAGTCGACGCTTCGGATGGTTTCTGCGGCTACAACTCCGGCAGGTCCAGCGCCCAGAATGACGTAGTTCATCTATGTGTCCTCGCGCGTGCGCCCCCTTGTCCCCTCGCTCGTCGCGATTGTGAGAGGATCTGTGAGGGACACGTTAGCCCCTCACAATGATCCTAGTCCTGTCCCCCGACGAGGGGAAGGGAAGCGTCATCCTAAACTGCCAAGCGGCTCAACGTCTCGTTCGTGGGAACGCCGTCCGCTGTCCAGCCGCGCAGGCTATAGTATTCAGGCAGCATCTTATCGAGGCCGTTGACCAGACCCTTTGCGGGACCGGTTTGTGCCGCCTCTTGAACGAGACGCGGCGGCAGGTTGTCATCCTTGGCGGTGAAGCCGGCGCGCATGTTGAACACACGTTCCATGTTCCAGATCCGCTCGCCCACTTCGAGCATACGCTCGGGCGACCAGCCGCCTTCGCAGGCCGCATCCACTTGAGGCGCAATGTCATTCAGCGTCCAGGCAAACGTCGTGAACACGCAGAGACCCGTGCTGTCGACCGCAGCCGTCGCATCCTGGAAGGCTTTGACCAGCGCCGGCTTGCCTTCGGTGACCAGCGGATCGGTCTTTTCGGGGATGCCAAGGATTTCCGACGACACCGTATACGAGCGCAGATGACAGGCACCGCGGTTCGACGTTGCGTAGGTGAGCCCCATGCCCTGAATACCGCGGCTGTCGTAAGCCGGGAATTCCTGACCCTTGACCGACATGGATAGCTCAGGATGCCCATACTTGGTACAAAGACGCAGCGAACCAAGTCCCAACTCCTTGCCGAAGCCCTCGCCCGTACCAGTCGCCTCGACGCACTGTACAAGCGCCTCAGCCGACCCGAATTTGAGGTCGATCCCGCCCGTTTGCTCCTTGGTAAGGACACCCATCTCATAGAGCTCCATCGCTGCTGAGACGGTCGCGCCGAACGAGATTGGATCCATGCCCTGCTCGTTGCAGACGAAGTTGACCATGGTGAGCGCTTCCAGATCGTCCACTCCGGTGTTGGAGCCAAGCGCCCAAGCTGCCTCGTACTCGAGGCCACCCGAGGCATGATGATATTGAGGCTTGTTCTGAATCGAGAAATGCTTGTCATCGATCTTCGAAATGCGTCCGCACGCGATCGTGCACCCGAAGCAGGCCTGGTTGGTGAGAAGGTTGGGCTGCCCGTCCGACGGGCGCGGCGTCGCCATCGCCTCTGCAGAAATGGCGTGTGCCCCGTCAAACTGCACCTCGCGGTGGTTGCGGGTCGGCATGGCGCCGGCTTCGTTGATCACGTTCATGAGAACCTGTGTGCCGAAGCTCGGGAGACCCTGTCCGGTAACGGCGTTGGCCTGAAGCACGGCTTTGCCGGCAGACGCGGCCTTAAGAAATGCCGCGCCATCCTTAACCGAGACACCGCCCGTACCGCGCACGGCGATGGCCTTGAGGTTCTTCGAACCCATCACGGCACCGACACCGGAACGGCCGGCGGCACGATGCAGGTCATTGACGACCGCAGCGTAAAGCACCTGTTTCTCGCCGGCGACACCGATCCCGGCGACATGCAACATCGGATCCTGATGTTTGGTCTTGATCCACTCGTCCATGTCCCAGACGGATTTGCCCCAGATTTCACCGGCGTCGTGGATCTCGCACTTGTCATCAAAGATGGTGATGTAAACAGGATTCGGAGCTTTGCCTTCAAGGATCAACATGTCCCAGCCGGCGAATTTCAATTCGGCGCCCCAGTAGCCGCCGGAATTCGAGCAGGCGATCGCATTGGTCAGCGGACCTTTGGTGATTACCGAGTAACGCCCGCCCGTTGACGCCATCGTCCCGGAAAGCGGTCCATTGGAGAAGATGAGCTTGTTCTCCGGACTAAGGGGATCCGTCTTAGGGTCGATTTCCTCGACGAGATATTTCGAGGCCAGGCCACGCTGGCCGAGATACTGCTGCGCCCAATCCATATTGAGCGGTTCGACTTTAACGCTCTTGTTGGTGAGGTCGATCCTGAGGATCTTGCGTGCCCAACCCATACCTTTCTCCCTTGACGTCTAGTGCCTCACCACTGCGAGGCATCGTGTTCTTGGATGGCGCTGCTCCAATTGGGAGGCGCGTCTCACCGTCGATCAGTGCTTGGCAACCGGTGTCTTGGCACCGCTAGCCTCGGTTCCGGCAACCGATTGGGCCGCCCAGTTCTTCATTTTATCGAAGCCGGTCTGCTCAATGTCCTGGAATGTAATGGCACCCGTCGGGCAGGCATCGGCGCAAGCAGGATTGCCCTGGCAGAGATCGCACTTGATGACTTTGCCAGTCGAGGCGTTGTAGTTCACAGTACCGAATGGGCATGCGATCGTGCAAACCTTGCAGCCCACACACAGATTTTCATGTACGACTTTGACGCCCGTTTCGGCCTCAGTGGTGATGGCATTTACGGGGCAGGCCTGTTGGCACCAAGCCTCGGCGCACTGCGTGCACGTGTAAGGCACCATGCGCCCTTCTTCGTGAAAATCAAAAACGCGAATGCGAGACTTGGCGACATTGAACTCGTCCTCGTTCTCGTACGAGCACGCCATTTCGCATTGTTTGCAGCCCGTGCACTTTACGGGGTCGATGACCAGCGCCTTGAGCATTTTTCCTCCTTAGGCCGCGCGGGTTAGCCCCGCGTCGCAATCTGACTTCCAGCTTGCCCGCACTCCTGTCTCACAGGACGCGGGCTGACAGACGAGATTTCTGCACAGAAATGAACTGTAAGCAAAAAGCCGTTCTCGAAGAAGCCAAAAACCCCAAAGAGTGACTTCGACTAAAGGATGAAAGGTCGTCCGCGGGGCGCGCGCTTTCTATATTCGCTCAGATATAGATCGCCGGCGAAATTGGCCCTTCTCGCCAGCGGAAAGGCGTAGGTTGGGCACTGAGCGGCCCTCCGATACCGTACGCGGCGTCGTGCGTGCGAACAGTGATCCAAGAGGTCATCAAAACGCGTAGCCGAAGTCCGCAATCTCGCGTCCATACCAATCGGCGACGAGCGCTTTTGACCAGTCACTGTAATACTCGCGATACCGGTTTTTTGGCTTGTCGCTCACGTTGGCAAGCGGCAGCGTCACGTCCCCCTGAAGTCCGATCCTGCTGACGGCTTGCGCAAAGTCCTCGTGTAATGACTCGTAGCGGCCAACAAAGTCCACCGCAATCTCGCCGTTGATCGTGTAGAGATTGCGCGACTGCATCCGCGCGCGTTTCTTGTCGCGCAAGAACGTATCGAACGGTGGCCGCGACGCGAGATTTCTTGTTTTGTAGAAATAGTATGAGAGCTGGGCGTCCCAGGGATTGCGCACGAAGACGAACTTGAAATAGGTATTCCAGACCTCATCGCCGAGATAGGCCTTCGCGCGCCACGCCGGCATGTGTTCGTAAAATCCGACCGAAGGATGATAGAGGCGCTCAGGACGCCGCAAAAGAACACGCCACAGGGGCCGCTTTGGCTTTAGGGGGTGCTCGATCCGGTAGTTCTGCCCCGCGATGGCGCGCTGCTCGGCCAGATCATCGCGCGTCGGTGTGATGATATCCAGAGGGCCGCAGTAGTGTGAGAGAGCGATCTCCATGCTGGAGCTCGCGGTTTTCTCCGTCTTCACAAATATGAACTTGTGCTTGTGCGAGACGATCATGCTGGTCGGTGTCTGTAACTCATCCGATGGGGTTGGTGTGCTTGGTGCGTCTGAAAGGGGTCGTCTACTTGTGGGTCCGTGTCATCCGGCGGCCAAGATGCCGGATCGTTTCCCCGGCGCGCATGATCGCAAAACGGACGGCCTCACCCGGACGTCGTTTCCAGGTCTTGAACCCCGCCCGCGATCTTCGCGCCGTAGCAATAGGCTTCACATAAGGAAAGTGCTGCGATAGCCGCTCGGCCCACCACGCGTGCGGCTTCAGCGTCACGTGCGCGTTGCGTCCGTCACTGAGCTGCCGCGCCGCCGGTTTGGTATCAATGATGACAATGGCGTTGCGGCAAAGCGAGGCCATCTCCGACAGCACGTCATCCAGATCATGCTCCTCGATGTGCTCGAGGACGTCGACGTTAATGAGCAGATCGAAAACCTGATCGGGTTTTTTCGCATAAGCCGGTATCGCCGGATCGTATCGCGCCATTCGAACGGGATATCCAAGGTCCAAGATATCGAGCAAGCGGGATTGCCCGCAGCCGTAATCAAGAATGGAGGCCGGACGCAAAAGACGAATTTCCGGACGAATAAAGCGCAGGTTCTTCACCGACGTGGTGCCATAGGCACCCGTTTCGTGGATATGCTGGTACTGAGCGATGAGGTCCGGATTTCCGGTCATGCCGTGCTCTTCGCCTTCCCCCAAGAGATCGGTTCAACAAGGACGTGACGTACCCCCTTTGAACGCTTTAGAGAAGTGCGTCGTTTGGTTACTTTAAGGCCAAATTTGTCAGACGGTTATACAAAAAGGCGGAGCACCGGGATCAGCGGTCCCCAGATTTCCTGAAGTGTTGGCAAAGTCTGCCATTAGCCGGCCACCGGGAGCGCCACTACCAGGCACGATAGAGCTGATGGGGACTACGGTCCGTGGTGGCTCCGGCTGTCCGCTCGCCAGGAAAGCGCACACAGCCTTAGGCGGCTTTTTCTAGCTTCGCGTCCCACTTCCCGAGAGCGGCAAGGCCGTTCATTTGCGCGCGATGCGAAAACGCCTGCTGAGCGGCGGCAACGTTATCAGGCTTGCCACCCCACGCCTGAAGTGCCGCGGCCTGCAAGGCACGGCCATACGAGAAGGTCAGGGCCCATGGCGCCGTCCCAATCGCGTTCATTAGCGAAAGGTGCTCGGTCGCCGCCTCGTCCGACTGGCCACCCGACAGGAACGCGATGCCAGGTACGGCAGACGGCACGGTCGACTTCAAGCAACGCAGTGTCTTTTCCGCAACCTCCGCGGCGCTTGCTTGCTTGGGACATTTCTGTCCGGCGATCACCATGTTCGGTTTGAGCACCATGCCTTCGAGGACCACGCGCGCATCATAAAGCTCGCGGAAGACCGTGCGTAGCGTCCACTCGGTCACCCGGTAGCATTCGTCGATATCGTGCTTTGAATGTTCGCCGTCCATCAGCACTTCGGGCTCAACAATCGGAACGATGTCCGCCTCTTGGCAAAGCGCCGCGTAACGCGCAAGCGCATGCGCATTGGCCTTGACGCAGTTCCAGGTCGGGCAACCATCGGCGATGGTTATCACCGCGCGCCACTTGGCGAAGCGCGCACCGAGCGCGTGATATTCGCTAAGCCGCTCGCGCAGGCCGTCGAGGCCTTCGGTGATTTTCTCAACACCCGATGTCGGCCCCGCGAGTGCCTTGGCGCCAGTGTCCACTTTGATGCCGGGAATGGAACCGGCCGCCTTCATGATCTCGACGAGCGGCGTACCGTCCTTTGCCTTCTGGCGGATTGTTTCGTCGTAAAGGATCACGCCAGACACGCAATTCTTCATCGCTTCCGTCGTGCGGAAAAGCAATTCGCGATAGTCGCGCCGGTTGTCTTCGGTCGACTCAACATGGATCTTGTCGAAACGCTTCTTGATGGTGCCGGTGCTTTCGTCGGCGGCAAGAATGCCCTTTCCGGGTGCGACCATCCCACGGGCAACTGTCTCGAGCATTTCGTTCATGGATCGTCCTCTGCGGATTACCATTCTAGAGTCTGTCTGGTCTAAGTCGAGCCACCCATACTCCCACCCGGCCACCCATTGCGACGATGATTTGGGTGGCCGGGAGAGGGCGTGGGCCGGCCAGGCGTTCCTGCGTGGCCAGGCATGTCCCA
Organism: Hyphomicrobium sp.; assembly: GCA_965222835.1. GTDB lineage: Bacteria > Pseudomonadota > Alphaproteobacteria > Rhizobiales > Hyphomicrobiaceae > CBDCUQ01. The sequence goes on along the minus strand of CBDCUQ010000003.1, from coordinate 554,888 downwards.
ATGGGCCCAATTTCGCCTCAGGCCTTTAGCGCGGAAGGGCCCCGCCGCCAAGGGGACCATAAGAGATGACGGCGCTGGGCCCGGCTGCTTCGGGGGCCATCATGGCGCGCGGCACCGGCGAAAGCACCCGGCGCACCGGATCAAGCTGTGGAAACCTGGCCGCCGCCGCACATCAGATCAGTTTGCCCATCGCCACCGCCGTATCGGCCATGCGGTTCGAAAAGCCCCATTCGTTGTCGTACCACGAGAGGACCCGCACCAGCGTGCCATCCATTACTTTGGTCTGATCGAGATGGAAGATCGACGAGCGCGGGTCATGGTTGAAGTCGCTGGACACGTTGGGCTGGTCCGTGACGCCCAGAACGCCCTTCAGCTCCTGCGAAGCGGCCGTGACCAGGCCGGCATTGATCTCATCCTTCGTCGTCTCCCGCTTGGCGACGATCTTGAGGTCCACCACCGAAACGTTTGGGGTCGGAACACGGACCGCGACGCCATCAAGACGGCCGTTCAGTTCGGGCAGCACAAGGCCGACGGCTTTGGCGGCACCCGTAGACGTCGGGATCATCGAAAGGGCCGCGGCACGCGCCCGGTACAAGTCTTTATGCATCGTATCCAACGCCGGCTGGTCCCCGGTGTAAGAATGGATGGTCGTCATGAATCCCTTGTCGATGCCGACAAGGTCATTGAGCACCTTGGCGACGGGAGCAAGGCAGTTCGTCGTGCACGACGCATTCGAGACAACCAGGTGATCCTTGGTGAGTTTGTCGTGGTTAACGCCATAAACGACCGTGAGATCGGCGTTTTCGGCAGGCGCAGAGACCAGCACGCGCTTGGCGCCCGCATCGATGTGGGCCTTGGCCTTGTCTTTAGAGGCAAAAATACCCGTGCACTCGAGCGCAATGTCGACACCGAGCGCCGCATGTGGCAGCTCGGCCGGATTCCGCACGGCGGTCACTTTGATAGGCCCCGAACCAATGTCGATACTGTCGCCAGCGACCGTCACATCACCGGGGAAGCGGCCGTGTACGCTGTCGAAACGAAGGAGATGAGCATTAGTCTCAACGGGTCCCAGGTCATTAATCGCAACGACCTCGATATCCTTGCGCCCGCTTTCTGCGATCGCGCGCAACACGTTACGGCCAATGCGGCCAAATCCGTTGATCGCGACCTTAACTGCCATTTGCCTTTCCTCCTTTATGTCCTAATCTGCGGGGCGGACCCGAAGTCTGCCAGAGCCCTTATGGCGCAGCGGGGGACCAAAAAACGCGCGCCATTAAGTTTGCCGTACCCCTCCGTGTCAATGCGGCAACAGCGTTTCAGCTGCTTGTATACATGAAGGGTTTTGGAAAGGGGCCGCCCCAAGTCCGGCGGGTTTGTTGCGCACCCTGCGCGAGAAGCCTATGTTAGCAACAATTAAGCGCAGGATTCGGCCGAAAGGGCGCGTGCCGGCTCCGTGTGACAGAGATTGAAGGCCTATGGCCCAGCGGGAAAGAGAAAAAGTCAGGCGAACGGCTGCCCGTTCGGCCCGAGCTGCGGCTCCTGTGCAGGACGCCGCCGACGGCCTCGAATCGCGCCTGCGCGACGCGGAGCGTGAACGTGACCGGTTGCGGCTTGAATTGGAGGCGGCGCGGGCCCGTGTCACGGCGCTCGAAGAAAGCCGGCGCCAGGCGGCAAGTCGTATCGATTGGATCATCGATTCGCTGCACAACCTCATCGACAAAGACACTTAGCCTAACGCGCCCGGATGCCGTTAAGCTTGCGAGTCCGGCGTGGTCTTGACCGCGTCGAGATCTTCCGCGATGCGCGCGGCCTGCGAGGGCCAGCTTGCTGCGACCCAATCGTCGGTTCCAAACAGCCAGTACCAGAAGCGGTTGCGCCTGTAGTAGCGCTCGACCGTCACCTTATGCATTCTGTCGAGCGTTCCGGATAGAGCATGCAGCATCTCGACCGGCTTGGCGCTTTCGGCTTCAAGCCCCGCCAGCCGTGTTTCGATATCTGTAAGCGCTGTTTCAGACGTCTTCAGTTTGTCGTCGACACCGCCGATCTCGACAGCGCTGTCGAGGCGCCATTGTTCGATCGATCCTGATAGCGTTTGCTGGTTGTCGTTGAGTTTGGAGATCGCCTCTTTGGTCTCACTCAACGCCTGAGCGTTAGACGTGACGCGCTCCTGAATCTTCGCAATGGTCTCATTCGTCGACGCTTCGAGTTTGGCAATCCGCTCGTCGATTGCCCCCATGACGCCATCGATGCGTTGAATGAGTGGTGTCAGAACCGAGACGGCAATTTCACTGCGATGCTTCTCAAGGGCCTCGTCAAGAGAGAAGGTGCCGTTTGTCATCAGTGCCTTTTCGATAATATCGAGGCGGCTCGTCACCGGCGTTAAATCGACGTGTTCTCCTCGTCTCGAGAGGACCGACTGCTCAAGCGCAACCAGTCTCTCAAGTACCGGACCCAGATCCACGGCCGAGGCGAACCGCGCGCTTTGAACGGATTGTTCCAAGCCCTTGAGCCGATCTCCAAGATCCGATTGCAGATGTCCGCCCTGAGGCCGGTTGATGTCGTCGCGATGTGCCATGATTTCACGCTGCAGCTCTTGCAGCACTCCTGTAAAGACCTTGCGTTCGTTTTGCAGGTCGGTGGTCAAGGCTCGTACCATCTGCTCGAGTGTGTCGAGCCTTGTGTTCTGAATGTTGTCGGTAGCGGTCGGCGCGATACCGGAACGCTGTGCATTTTGCTCGCGTGGGCTGCCGGATAACCCAGCCCCACCACCGCCGTGGCTACGCGCAGTGTGCGATAGGCTCCGCGCGATTTCTGCAACGACCGGAAGCTCCGGACGCGTCTCGATCATGGCGTGAAGCACGTCATTGACGTCGGCCGGTGCATCGCGCGGAGCCGCCAAGGCCGCAGCAAGCCGCAACACGTCCTCAAGAGCCTCCGAGCGTCGCGGTGCGCCTCTTCCATTCGGCAAGCCCATTGGAAGTTCGCTGGCAATCGTGGTACCCAACTCGCGGCGCAAGGCCATGACCCGAACACCCTGCGCCTCCAAAATCTCAGCCGACGTGTCAAGCCGCGTAAGCGCATGCAGGAAGTGCTCAAGCCTCACCTCTGCCGACCGGTGTGCAAGAGCAACATCGAAGGCATGATTGCACGCGGCGAGCACCGTCTCATCGACCCAGATTGGGCCGGGCTGGTGAACAGCGTCGCGAGCGCCGGCTGCCTGTCCGGCAAGGGCCGACGGAGCGGGAGCAGGACCGGTGGCCCGCCACGTCTGCGGGGTCCTGAGATCCAGGTCATCGCCCCGATAGCCCATGATTACGGTCTCTCCCTGCCGCACGTGCCGGCAACAGGCCGCATTCAAGAAGAGCGGTGCTGCGATGGCAGTTACTCATTGGCCGCGCCGTCCTCGCCCAACCCTGCGGACATACGCCTTGGCTAGGCAGACTAGCCGCTTCCGGAGCAGCGGGCGAGGGGCTTGCGCCCGTCAGCACCTTCTATAGTAAATCGGACAAAGATATGTTAAATCAGTTAGTTGTAAGATTGTACTATTTCTATCTCAGAGAATAGGTGGCTTGTCATCTCGTAAATTGTAGAAAAACAGGCTTTGGGAGCCATTTCCAGCCTCCCCGCAAATGCCGCTGAACCAGGAAACAACGCTGGCAAATTCAAAAACCTACAGCAGCGTCGGTCGCACCGGCTCTTGCACCTCCGGCCCTTCGTTTCTCGGATTGCTGAGTTTGCGGCTGACCTCGATGATCTCGAGCGACCCCTCTGGGGCTGGCTGCAACAGCTCCGTGACACCCACGGACGTGCCCGCCCTACAATCGAGCCAAACCGCAAAAGTCTCCGGAGCCAAGATGGCGGGCATGCGGTCATGAATGTGGACCATATCCTTGCTTGCCGCTACCGTTAGGATGGCCATGCTCTCCAGCTCGCTCCCGTCCGCCCCCATCCAGTGTTCGTAAATGCCGGCCAAGGCAAAGGGACCGCCCCCCAGCGGTCGAATAAGGTACGGGATCTTGGCACCCGCCTTGCCCGTCCATTCGTAGAACCCGTCTGTCGGCACCAGACACCGGCGGTGGCGCATTGCGGCCCGAAACGACGGCTTTTCCGCAGCCGTCTCGCTGCGCGCGTTGATCAGCGTTGAGAACGTGCGGGGATCCTTGACCCAAGATGGAATGAGGCCCCATCTGACCAGCGCCAGTTCACGCTGCCGTTTCTCATTTTGGCGCACGATCGCGACCGGTTGCGAGGGCGCGATGTTATAGCGGGGCGGAAAATCCTCTTCGTTCACGGTGCCGAAGGTGGCCCGAACGGCTTCTGGTGGGGAGGTCAAGCTATAGCGCGAGTACATCTTTGCGGGGCCTCAACAACCGGCTGCAATCACAAGCTAGTGCCACAATCCTCGGTTTTGAAGGGGCGAAGCGGTGCGGGGTCACCAAATCAGTGCTATGCGGCTTGGGTGGCCTGCCCCGATGAGCATAACAGGAACAGCATACGTGAAGACAGTTGGTGAAAAGGCCAGGTCCGTTGTGATGGGACTGCTGCTAGCGGCCGTTCTCGTCTGCCCCCAAAAGGCAGCCGCCGATGCCAAGCCTTATGACGAAAAGCTTCTGCGTCTCGCAGAACTTCTCGGCGCGATTCACTATCTGCGCGAGCTTTGCAGTGCCGAGGACGGTCAGCTCTGGCGCAATCGCATGCGTGATCTCATCAAGGCGGAAGGCTCGACCGCACTGCGCCGAGCGCGCCTGACGCGTAGCTTCAATCAAGGTTATCGCAGCTATTCGCGGACCTATATTTCCTGCACGCCGTCGGCACAGACGACAATCGCCCGCTTCCTGAAAGAAGGCTCCGAACTCTCCGACGGTCTCATCAAGAGCGTCCCTTGACGGTGTTCAGCTTAAGAACCAGCGACCAGGAAGTTTACTCTTAATCATCGCAACAACTATTCAGCGGCCGGGGCCATGATATTTCTGGTGCTGTAAACACGACATCTGCCATCCGCGGTGTGGCGGTAACAACCCGGATCGGTGGGGGGAAACGCGAGAATGCACTTAGAAAACACGCCAGCCAACGAGCTGAGGTACAGCGAAGACAGTATGTTCCGGGCGCTCGGGCTCATCCTTGATGCTTGGGACGAAGGCGCCGAGAGTGGCGTGAAGCCGGAGCAAATGGCCTACGCCGCGCTCTTTACCGCCCTAGCCGATCTGGTCACGCTCTATGGCGAAGACTCGGTCGTTCGTCTGGCGCGCAATCTCCAACAGCGCATCGAACTCGGCGAATTCACGCTAGACCGCACCACACACTAATCCCGGTCTTGCCGCACGCTTTCATGAGCGCTCACACGAACAACGCGCGCTTCATCACCATTTCGCCGATGAGCACAACGCCGAACGCAGCGAGAAGCAGTCCGGCCGTGCGATTGATTTGGCCAAGCCGCGCCACATCGATGTGATGGCGGTAGCGCCAAATGAGGTTTGAAAGAAAGACCCACCAAGCCAGGCTTCCGCCCATGATGGCGGCCACCATGAACAGAACGTCGATGAAACTGGCAATCTCGACAAACGTTCCGACACCACCGAATATCGCGAACAGTCCGAGCAACGCGCCAGGGTTGGTGATCGTCAGAAAGAACGTCTGTGGAATGTCCCAGGCAAAATCGCGCAGTGTCGCTTGCGACTCGTGCGCCTGATCCAGCATCTCAAACCGGGGTTTGGAGAAGTAGAGGCGGGCCCCGAAGGCAAGCAGTGCAAGCCCGCCGACGACCTGGATTGCTGTCCGGTGATATTGCACGGCGCCGGATACGGCATTGACGCCAAGGCCCGCAAAAAGCGCGATGAGACCGTCGCCCAAAACCGATCCGAGCCCCGCCGCAATCCCGCCCCAGAACCCGCGCTCAATCGCGCGCTGAACGCACAACACGTTGACCGGCCCAACCGGAGCCGCCACAAGGACACCGACGATCAGCCCGACAGGGATGATCAGAGGATTGGGAATGATTTCCATGCACCATCCCTTCGTACGCGGCAGCCCATATTCCCCTCACGCGTAACGAAGCAAGTATCAACAAAAGCCGGGAGACACATATGGGAACAGCAGGGCGCCCGCATCCAGCGCACGATGAGTCCTCCAAGTTCTGCCAGCGGCACGACGCAACATCCCGGTATCTGCGCCCCGCAGCCGCTGTGGTGGTTCTGTTGGCATTGGTAATAGCTGGGGACCCGCTTGTCCAATGGAAGGGTCCAGCGTGGTCGACGACGGCTGCGGCTCAAGAGCCCTCCAAGAAACCGGCAAACAAAGGGCCGCTTGTCGGCGTGTCAAAACGCCCAAAAACCGTTACGCTAACGGCCAACGCCGCGGAAATGCGCGATGCGATTCTGGCTGCCGTTCAAACGGGCGACATCGGTGAGTTGGAACATGCGATCGCATGGAACGAACTGCCCCCCGAATTTGGAGAAACTGCCGGCGATGATCCCATCGCTTTTCTAAAGGCGCAGTCAGTGGACGGAGAAGGTCGCGAAATTCTCGCCATCATTGCAAATCTGTTATCGCTCGAGCCTGCAAGTCTTCCGATCGGCGCCGATTACGAAAACAATACCGTTTTCGTCTGGCCCTACTTAGCCGAGCTGCCGTTGCACAAACTGACGCCAGCGCAAGACGTCGATCTTTTGCGTCTTATGCCGGCGGCCGAAGCCAAGGCTCTGCGCCAATCAAAAAAATGGACGTGGTGGCGATTGGCAATCGGCGCGGACGGCACATGGTTGTCATTTATGAAGCATAAGTGAATATTGAATTCGGTAAGGAATTCGGCCCTTTGGCGCCGGTGACTGCGGCTGAAAGTCCGGTTAGGCTGTAAGCGCGTACGTCTCGTGCCAGAATCCGGCTTTGCCCGACGCTTATACCACCGCGTCAAATGGGTTGGTGTTTCGGACAACCGGCCGGAGTGTGGAACGCGGCAGAAGGCGCAACATGGATGCGTCCGGTTCAGCAGCAAAAGCCAAGGCCTCGCGCTGAGCAGAAGTCAATCGAGTTGAGGATCAAGTAATGAAGCGAGTAAGACTTTTGGCATCCATTGTGCTGGCACTGGCAATTGCCCAGCCTGCGGCTGCAAATAGCCTCAATCCTTGGGGGATGTGGGGCGACGGTGCAAAGCTCAAGAAAGGCAAGTTCAAGTTCGGCCTAAAGCCACCATCTCAGCTCGGTGCGCAGAACCTGAAGAACCCCGTTGCCGTTGCCAAGGGTGGTGGCCGCCCCAACATCGCGCCGAAGTCACCCAAGACCATTGCGTTCAATGGCGGCTACGCCGTCGGCACCGTCATTATCGATACCAAGCGGCGCAAACTGTTCTACACGCTGCCCGGCAGCCAAGCCTACGTCTATCCGATTGCGGTCGGCAAACGTGGCTTCACTTGGACCGGCATGGAAATGGTTTCGAAAATCGTCGACTGGCCCGATTGGGTGCCGCCGAAGGAAATGCGCCAACGTCAAGCGAGCCTGCCGCTGCGCATGACAGGCGGCCTTCGCAATCCGCTCGGCGCCAAAGCCATCTATCTCGGCAAGACGCTCTACCGCATTCACGGAACCAACAACGCCAAGTCGATCGGCACGGCGTCGTCATCCGGATGCATTCGCATGCACAACAGTCACGTCGTGCATCTTGCCAGTATGATCACCTCCGGTTCGACCGTGGTCCACGTGGTAAAAAGCGTTCCGGCGAAGGCCCTGAACGTCAAAGCCAAGACGAAGTCCGCACCCAAGACCGGCAAAGGGCAGGCCATCTAAAGTCTCATTTGTTTAAGCCGAACCACCCTCTCCCCCTCCCGGCCGCCCAATCCATCATCGCTTTGGGTGGCCGGGTGGGGGAGTGGGCTGGCCAAGCGATTCCGGCTGAGCCGGACACTATCTAAAACGGCACCGCGCCCGAGCGGCACGTGTTGCTCCCGAAGCCTGACTGTCGAGCGAAAGGCACCCTGGATCCCGGCATGAAATGCCGGGATGACATCGATGATGTTGTCGAAAACGCCATTGTCATCCCGGGGTTTGCCCCCGGGATCAAGGGTCCAACAGGCGTTGTCCTTGCGGACTTGATCTCAATGTCTGCAGCACTGTGACTCTGTTTGAAGCGCGCTCAGCGCAGCTTTCAGAAACGATCCGCCTGCCTCTTCACCCCACCCCTTGCCCCTCCCCGTCGAGGGGAGGGGCAAGAAGGGTTCGGGCAGCAGGTGCGTCATCGTCAAAAAAAGCCCCTCCCCCTAGTGGGGAGGGGTGGGGGGAACGGTCCAGGCGTTGCGCGCGCGTTCTGATTGCAGATGTTGAGGCACCGTGGAACCCGGCATGAAATGCCGGGATGACGGCTGCAATGCTGACACCGCCACAAACACATAAAAATTTAATCTGAATTCCCACCGTTTGCGGCACCGCACCATCTTGCGCCCAACCCAAATTGCCGATACATCGATGCTTTAGCCCGACAATATGTTCGCGCGGCCGGTCGAACGGCGGCGCGCCCTGTGGAAAACCGCCCCCGCGGCGGTTTGGTCACCTCGGGCCCGCGCGAGTCAGCTACCAGTTGGTTTCTGACCCCCGCGGCCACCAAGAGAGAGGTCAGACCCATGAATTCTGCGATTTCCCTCGAGCTTCTGGCGTTTAACCTGAAGCTGCTGGGCAAGCACAGCCGCAAGGCCCTGCTGATCAGCGCTGGAGAGGCGGAAGATAAGAAGCGGATGTTGCCCGCCATCCGCCGCGTTCTCCATCTCGGCGTCGACCTCTACGCGACGCCCGGCACCCATCGCTTCTTCAAAAAGCACGGCGTCAAGAGCACCGAGATCCATAAGATCACCGACGGGCATTCGCCGAACATCCTGACCTTCCTGCGCGCCAACCGCTTCGACCTCGTCATCAACGTCTTGACCGGCGACGAGGACTACGACGAAAACTCCGACGCCAAGCTCATCCGCAAGCTCTCCATCGAAAACGGCATCCCGCTCATCACCGACGCTGACGTCGGCATCGCCACCCTCGAACAGATCACCGTCGATAGCGAGCGCGGCACCTACCGCTACAAGCTGGCCGACAAAAGCGAACCCTGGAACCTGAGGCTGCAATTCTTAGAAGCCGCCGAACGCCTGGGCGGGCTCTCCAACCACCACGCCCACTTCGACAAGGCCTATCTCATCACCAACGAAAACCTGCGCCTGTCGCAAGTCGACATGCAGAAGAAGTGGGACCTCTACAAGTACCTCAAGGAAAACTACACCTACGACGATCTCGTCGAGCGCGTCAGCCGCGGCCTCGAGACGATGATCGCGCAAGGCGCCACCTACTGCCGCACCATGGTCGATGCCGACAGCACCGTCGGCCTCCTACCCATCAAAGCCGCCACCGAAGTGAAGAAGCGCTACAAGGATCGCATCCGCTTTGAAGTCGGCGTACAACCCTTGCAAGGCGTACTCGATCCCAAGTCGTACGAGCAATACGCCGAAGCCTGCGAAATGGCCGATTACTGCGGCGGCCTCCCCTCACGCGACCGGCCGCAACCCGAAAAGCATATCGACGTCATCCTGGAGCTGGCCAAGAAGCTCAACAAGCCGGTCGACGTGCACATCGACCAGGAGAACAATCCGCTCGAAAACGAAACCGAGCTGCTCGCACAAAAGACCATCGAGCACGGCATGCAGGGCCGCGTCTTCGGCGTCCACGCCATTTCATTGGCCGCCAAGGAAGAGCGCGAGCAGGACCGCATCATCGAGCTGGTGCGCGAAGCCGACATGGGCATCATCATCTGCCCGTCGGCCGCCTTGAGTATGAAGCAGCTGGAGATGACGGCGCCCTTGCACAACTCGATCGCGCCCTACGACAAGCTGCGCGCCGCCGGTGTGCGCACCTACCTCGGTGTCGACAACATCCACGATCTCTTCATGCCCATGGTCGACGGCGACCTCTGGACCGAAGCCCGCATGCTGATGGAAGCCTGCCGCTTCTACGACATCGACGCCGTCGCCGAATGGGCCTGCGCCAAACCCCTACCGGCCGGCAAGATCGGCAAGAAGACCGCATCAACTGGTGGCAAGTCCGGCAAGTCCCCCAGCGGACGCAAACCAACGCGCCCCAAACAACCCGCCCTTGTCGATGCTGACGACGCACCGGCCCCGAAGCGAAGAGCTGCGGGTGGAAGGCGCTAATTCTCCCTGTCATCCCGGCATCCCCTCCGTTGTCATCCCGGCACTTGATGCCGGGATCCACGGTGCCTGTAATTCGATAGTTAGAATTCTGCTGCAACTCGTGCCGCGCCCTGAACACTCGTGCGGTGGGACACGACTTTTCGGTCAAAGAAACGAACCTAGCCGAACCATGGATCCCGGGGGCAAGCCCCGGGATGACAGTGATATCCTGTGCGGTGGCGGCGACGGATAAAGCGAACTCGCGCCGTTAGATCATCAATCATCCCGAATAGAGGGACCGATCGATGATAGCGCGTTCACAATCCTATTGGGTATATCTGCTTGCGAGCCAGCCGCGAGGCACGCTCTATATCGGCGTAACGAACAATATTATCGGTCGCGTACAACAGCACCGGGCCGGCACGGGATCGGCGTTCACCAGCAAGTACAAAGTACATCGTCTCGTATGGTTCTACGAGTACGGCAATATTCGTGAGGCGATCCAACGGGAGACGACATTGAAGGAATGGCCGCGCAAATGGAAACTTGACCTAATCGAGCACGAGAACCGAAACTGGGCGGATCTTTTTCCCACATTGCCAAGCATAGCGCCGGCGAAACGGGTTCTATAACATCGACCATCTTCCGACTTTCCAACGCACCACTCCGTTGTCATCCCGGCACCTGATGCCGGGATCCAAGGTGCCCGTATCTCGAGCGTAGGAGTTCGAGGTCGAGCGGTACCACACCCTGTGTCAGTTGCAACGGCCCGTGCCCTTTGGCCCGAGCGTTGAGGCCGGCTCAACCCCCAGATCCCGGCCCCAAGCCCCGGGATGACAGGTGTGTGGTCCGGCATCGCTGACCCCCGCACCACTAAACCAACACCACCCCGCGCGCCTTACCCCACCGTTCCAGGATCTTCAGCTCCTTCCCATCGGCGATGCGGTTGGCGAACCCGCGCACCTGCACCGCCCGGTTCTGAGCGTCAAGCTCGATCGTCAACAGCCGCTCGGTGGTGCCCGAGACGCGCCGGCGCAAAGACCAGATGGTAGCATGCCCTGCGATGCACTTTGTGGCATAGCTCGCCACACAGTGGCGCATGGCGCGCGTCTCCGCCACGAGATCGGCGCCACTGCGCAGCGGAACCACATGGTACGTCTCGCGCTTGACGTTTGACTTAGTCTTGGCCTTGTTCTTGGCCTTGTCTGACGGCGACCAGGACCAGTCCTCAAGGGCGGCGCCAGACCAATGGCCGCCGACCGAGGCCCCCGGACCAACCCCACCGCGACGCCCGCGACGGCGCGCCTCTTCCGCGCGGCGGCGCGCGGCATCGATCCGGTGGATCGCCGCGAGATCACGGTGCCACGCGCGCATCTGCCGCGTGAGCGAGGCGAGCGTGCGACCCTTGAGGCTGTACGACCGGTTCTGCCGGGTGCACTCCGCAAGGAAGTCGCAGAGATCGTCCATCTGTTCGAGCGTGGCCGGATGCATTGCGAAGAAGCGCGCAACCTCGCGCCAGAAGCCGAGCTCGGCGCGCGGCGTCCGGGCGATTTTCGAATGCGCGATCCTCAGGGCAAGGCCGGCGTCCGTCGTGTAGGTGCGGGCGATGGCATGCCAGAACGCCGCCTCAAATCCGAGCCGTCCAGGCGGATTGAGGAACACATGCGTTTCCTTGCGGGAGAGCCACGCACCAGCACCCGCGCGGTACAGCGAGCCGCCGCCGGCAGCGGCGATGTACCAGCGCTTGCGCAACAGGATCTCGCTCCGGTCGAGCCGGTCAGAGCTGATCCAAATCTGCTCCAAGTGCGCTGCGACCGGATAGCGGGCAAACAGGTAGCGCGCCGCGGCAAGGCGCAGTCGCGCGGGGTCGCGCGACTTCATCTGCGGCTTCCAAGCCCAGGCATCGCGCACGATGTCGCTTGCGAAACCGCGCTTCGCCTCCTGGATCGCCTTTTCGAAATCGGGTGCCGGACGCCTCTCTTGCGACACGCGCCGCAACGAGACGTCAAAGGCTTCAGCCCGCGCGCGCGCGGCCTCCTGCCGGCGCTGAATCAATGAGCGTGCCATTGTCGTTCAACCTACGAGAGAAGATGTCAGCCGAGCGCTCTGCGAACGTCGGCACGGATTGTGTCGATCGTGGCAGATGTCTCACGGCTCTCTCCTCTTTGGTTGAACGTTGCGGGTTAAAAGGGTCGGCCTCTATACAGTCGAACATGGACCGAAGCAAGATCTTAGACTGCAATCACGACAACTTCAGCGGCACGACCAGCCTGCCTCTCGCCTCCCGCCTCGCGCACCTCTTCGCGCACCTGCTCGTGCGCAAACGCCACCCACGCTGCAACAGCCTCTGCACTTGGAGGTTTGCCGCCGCGCAGGATGCGTTCGCCTGCCTCTTGCCCCGCGACATGTCACGAATTGCCACCCAAAAGCTGAGGCCCCGCCCAAGACTGTAGGCAGGGCCAGAACGACGTCGTGCAATGTCGACCGGCGAAACAGATTGCTCAGAGACTGTCCAGCTTTCCAAACTTCTCTGCCAGGAGGTAGTAGACGGTCACGCGTGACTTGGATTGGTCACCCTTCATCACGTCCATCACCTCCTGAATGCCCTTATCAAGCTCGGCATCGCTTGCGCTGAGCCCGAGTTTTTTCTTGAGCCAGCTCTCGCGAACACGCGCCAGCTCATCTTTCGAGCTGCCGGCAACGGTCGCGCCATCGCGGCTTTTTAACGCAATCCCAAGATGCTTGACGATGGCCTGTACCTTGGCGGGATCCGCAGACGGGACATACGTGTTGAGGGATTGGGTATAATCCATATCCGTCGTTGTCTTGCTCATGGCTCACCAGCTCCATTCTTATGCCAAGTGATAAATCCGCTCCATGCCGACGAACGTTTGCCGCCGGCCGACGCGCATTCGAAAACGGCGTCGGCACCAGGAATATGGAGCGCAGGGGGAGGCAGGTTTAGCACTGCCTTTAAAGAATCTCTCTTGCCGGAGCAGGCATATTTCAAGGCGACAGGGCGGGAAGCGCATCACAAGCGTATGGCGTTGACCCGCCAAACGCGCTCTGTCCTTGCAACCCCCTCACGCCGCCTCACGCACCTGCGCCCGTGCAAAGTCCACCCACGCGGCAACGGCCTGTGCACTCGGTGGCTTGCCGCCGCGCAGGATGCGTTCACCCGCTGACGTAATTACGAAGTCCGAGAGGTCATCGTAAACGTCGGCGGCGTCGACTTCGCTGAGGTCTTCAAGCGTGCGATAGCCGCTGCCCACCAAGAGCTGCGCGTTGGTGCCTGAGAGGTCAGGGAGCGTCGAAGCAAGCCGCGCCTGGTCCTGCCACTCGCCGACGGTCCTCGCATCGATGTGCCGCGCCGAGACCAGCCCGGCAATGGCGGCGGGTTCATAGGACAACAGATCCTCAACTGTGAAGATCCCGATCTCCTCAAGCCGCGCGGCTGTCTTTGGGCCGATGGAAGGGGCAGCCTCCACCGGTTCGCCAACAGTCAGGCGCGGCCCGCGTTGGGTGCGTGATGAATCTTCGGTCTCCTCGCGCGCTGGTGCGGTCGTCTCCTCATGCGCCGGCTCTGACGTCTGAGAAGGCGCCGGGCCACTCGCCGCCGCCGGCGGCGCCACGGGCTTTGCCGCGTCGTCCGACGAAGGGGCGGTCGCGGACTGCCGCCCGGATACCGCCGCCGAACTGCGAATGCGTTCCGAACGCAGGCTCGCCCGCTGCTCGGCCGCGCCGCTTTGAACCTCAAGCGCGTGCAGATCGCGGATGACACGGTCGTCTTCGGAAAGCGTCTTGTCGACCGTGCCCGTGGTTTGCAGTTCGTCGTACATGGCTTCCACCGCCTGACGGTCGGCGCGGTCTTCGAGCTTGTTGAGCACCCACTTCTTCGGAATGCTGAGCGTCGCCAACACCGTGTCGAGGCTGAGCGCCACCTTGGGCGGCGCAACACTCGCCTCTTCGAAGGCCTTGTCCAACACCAGCGCAAACGAAGAGGCGGCATAACCAATAAGCTCCGCAACCGCGTGCCGCGCCGTATCATCAAGACCGGCCGGCGGATCGACCACGCCACGGTGAATGTCATAATGCACGAGCAGCGTGTCGTAGTGCTGGTGCGAGCGCTCCGCACCCGCACACACCAATTCCGCCAGCCACTCGGTCCCATTGGTCACCTGCGGCTGTGAAGCGAGCGGCGCCGAAAGCTTTTTCAGCAAGTCATACGATTTCGAAATGCTCCACTCTACCGCACGATGCACGTTGCTTTCCGCGTCCGACTGTCCGGTGTGGAAGGGGTGGATCGGATCGACCAGGTAATGGCTCAGAACACCGGCGCTATAGACCGCGTCGGTCCATTTTTCGGCTTTGAGATAGGTGACGAGGTTGTCGTACCACGCCTGCGTCTTTTCAATCGCACCACCCCAGTACGCATCCTCGACGTGCAGCACATGGTTCTTAAAATCCTTGAACTCCTTATCCGGAGCCTTCGAGCCTTTGAGGAACAGCTCGGCGTTCTTGAGAATGAGCCGCCGCCAGGCCTCGGCATCCGGTGACACGAGTTCGTTGAGCGCATCGAGCGCCAGCTTGTGGTGCGAGCCGTTGGCGTGTGCGGCGTAAATGACGCGATAAAGCAAGGTCATGGAAAACCCCCGAAATCGTCCGTGTGACAATCGGGGGAGACTATGCGAGTCGCACCGCCGCGCCCACGCCAGGGAGAGCGGTTTGGCGTTGAAGGACTTATTATGTGTGCATAGCAGGCGTCAGCCGCCCGCCCCGCGAATCACAAGGGAATGTGCGCGGAAGCGGGTGGTGCGACGCAATCTGAATGGAGTTTAGCGCCTCTTGCGCCGCCCCAGGTATTTGCAGGGCCGCGATTCGACCGTGGCGCTCCATCCCGTAACTTCCTTGGTGTAGCGCACCTTCTTTGAAACGGAGATCGACCACCGCGCCCAAGCAGGACCGTACTCGAAATCGACAAAGTCCGCCCAGGACCGGATGGCAGCCAGCTTGGCCTTGCCCTTGTTCGCGCCGGGGCCCGACCCGGAATGATAATGATCGGTAAAGCAGAGCTTGCGCCCAATTTTGACCGACGAATGCGGCGGCGTGTAACCCGCCTGCGCGCGCGCCCCCACGCTTGCAAGCGGCGCTAAGATGAACGCTGAAAGTACGGATCCAAGAAGAATGCGCCCGATCGGCATGGTCCCCTCCCCTGACATGTGACATCTTCAGGCGGCCAGAGTAGACCTCCGGACGGGCGCGGGCAATGCTCTCGTGGTGCGGGGTCCACCGCCAATCCTTTCGGCCGGAAGAAGAAACGCGATGTCTTTGGCGCTCCTTTCAGATCGTGGCGTGGTCTCGCTCTCAGGCGCAGACGCGGAAAAATTCCTGCAAGGCTTGATCACCAACGACATGGGGCTGCTTGCAGGCCAAGAGGCGATCCATGCCGGGCTGCTCTCCCCTCAGGGCAAGATCTTGTTTGACTTCTTTGTCGTGAAGGCCCCCGATGGGTTCCTGCTCGATGTCGCCGGGGACAAGGCCGCTGACCTTGTGAAACGGCTGACGCTCTACAAGTTGCGGGCGAAGATTGATATCGCCGACGTCTCGCAACACTGGACCGTTTCTGCGGCATGGAACGCCGAGGCGGGGTCGGTCGAAGGCATCCGATACAAGGACCCGCGCCTGGCAGAACTCGGCGAGCGGTTGCTGTTATCATCACCATACAATGGCGCACGCGAGGATGGGGCCACCTATCACGCCCATCGCATCGCCTGCGGCGTTCCCGAAGGCGGCAAGGACTATGCATTCGGCGACGCCTTCCCGCATGAGGCCCTGTTTGACCAGCTAAACGGTGTCTCCTTCACCAAGGGGTGTTACGTCGGCCAAGAGATCGTGGCGCGCATGGAGAACCGGTCCACCGCACGCAAACGAATTGTGCCCGTCTTGGCGCAAGATGCCTTGCCGGCGCCGGGTTCCGAGATCATGGCAGGTGACGTTGTCATCGGAATGCTCGGAACCAGCACGGGCGAACATGGCCTTGCACTTCTGCGCCTCGATCGCGCGGCGGAATTCGCCGCCAAAGGCGTACCGATCACAGTTGCCAACGTTTCGCTCCGTATCGATCTGCCGTCCTGGGCCACCTTTGCGATTACACCGGCGGATCAGGCCTAAGGCGCGGCTGTCGCACCAGTCTGCGCCTCTGCAAATTCGTTCATAGCGTCGACGGCATGCGCCGCATACATGACTGAGGGGCCCGCCCCCATGTAAATCGCCGTGCCAAGCGTTTCCATGATCTCTTCGCGCGTCGCCCCGGCTTCAAGCGCCGCTTTGACATGAAAGGCAATGCAGTCGTCACAGCGGATAGAAACGCAGATGGCCACGGCGACAAGCTCCTTGGTCTTTGTATCGAGCGCCTTGGCCTTAAGTGCGGCCTGCGAGATCCCCGTGAACGCCTTCATCACGTCTGAAGTGCCCGCTCTAAGGTCCCGCAGTGGCCGGGACAGGGACTTGATATGTGCCGTCCAGTTATTCAGCATCCTGGTATCTCCTCACTTGATGCGGATGATTGATAACCGCAGCGCATGTTGTCTATCTTGCGCCAGATCAGTGCCAAGCGCGACCCAGGCCGAGGCGGACGCGATTCCTGCCCGCGGCACAACAATCCGGACCTCAAATGCCAAAGACCGGCAAGAAGATCGTTCGCTGCACCTGGCCCGGATTGGGCGATCCGGAATACACCCGCTACCACGATGAAGAGTGGGGCGTGCCGCACGCCAACGACCGGCGCTTGTTTGAAAAGCTCACCCTCGAAGGCTTTCAGGCCGGCTTGTCCTGGCTCACGATCCTGAAAAAGCGCAACAACTTCCGCCGCGCTTTTCACAACTTCGACGCCGAACGCATGGCCGGCTATGGCGCGAGAGATATCAAGCGTCTGATGGCCGACCCGGGGATCGTTCGCAACCGCCTCAAGATTGAAGCCGCGCGTGAGAACGCTCGCGCCTACCTTGCACTCCGGGAAAAGACGACACTCGCCGCGTTTCTGTGGGATCACATCGACGGGCGCGCGATCCCCAATCGGTTTGCCACCCTGTCGGAAATTCCAGCGCAAACACCGCAGTCAAGAGCCATCTCGAAATCCTTGAAGGCGGCAGGGTTTCGGTTCGTGGGCCCCACCACCATCTATGCGTTCATGCAGTCGGTTGGCATGACCAACGACCATATTGTCAGTTGCCACAGGCACGCCTCTTGCGAGCGCTTGCAACGCGCGTTCAAAATCTGACAGTGTAGTGCGCATCTCTCATGCACAATGTCGATGCAACGATTAGAGCTGCCGATGAGAAGAAGGATATGAGCGCAACACGCCGGCCACCACGCGCATCGACAGAGACCGTTTCGTCCGGGCGAGCCGAGCCGCCGCCGCGGGCGTGGCAGCGTATGCTGTCGGGAAGGCGCCTCGATCTTCTCGATCCATCGCCTGCAGACATCGAGATCGAAGATATTGCCCATGGCCTGGCGCGCGTTGCCCGCTGGAACGGCCAAACTGAGGGGGCGTATGCCTTCACCGTTGCCCAGCACGTCCTACTCGTCGAAGAAATCGCCGTGGCTCTGAATACGGATTGGTCGGCGGACTGGAGCCTCGCAGCGCTCCTGCACGATGCGCCCGAATACGTCATCGGCGACCTCATTAGTCCATTTAAGACGGCCATTGGGCTCGACTACAAAGCGTTTGAGCTGAAATTGTTGTCGGCCATCCATCGCCGCTTCGGGCTTCCCGCCGAGTTGCCCGCAAACGTCACGGCCGCAATCAAGCATGCCGATCGCCTCGCCGCCTATTATGAGGCCACTATTTTGGCGGGGTTCACGGTCGAAGAAGCGCGCCGGTATTTTGGCGAACCGGATGGCCTGGAGCCTGTGACAAAAGCACGATTGGAAAAATTGGAGGCCCAGCCGTCCGAATCCGCGCAGCACAATTTTCTCGCGCACTATCGCTCTCTCGAAGCGCAACGTGCAAAGGGCCTTTGAGCGGCCGCGTAGCAGCTGGCGCGGGCCGCCGTTAGCACCGCTTTCAAAAACGTATCTGGAAAAAATACACGAGCGGAGAATATTTCCGCCGCTGTCCCGTTTTGGTGATCGTAAGGGATTGGGAAAATTCTCTTATTCGCAAAATCGCCATGATCCTCACCTAGCAGGGAAACAACTGGGAGCAATGCTATGTCAGAGGCCTCACTAAGCCGGAAGGCGCGGCTGGAACCTGAGATCGCATTGGGTCCTGGCCGAAACATGCAAGAGACTCCCGCAACGGTTGAAATAGGTCTCAATGCGGCGATCCTCGCCGTCATCGAGGATGAGCCCGTCGTGCTTACGGTTTACGACCAGAAAGAAGACGCGGCTGGTTCGGAAGGACTCCCTTTCGGT
Source organism: Hyphomicrobium sp. (assembly GCA_965222835.1). Lineage (GTDB taxonomy): Bacteria > Pseudomonadota > Alphaproteobacteria > Rhizobiales > Hyphomicrobiaceae > CBDCUQ01. Next base: position 536,316 of record CBDCUQ010000003.1, on the reverse strand, counting down.
CCATTCTCGCCGTTAGCGCATAGAACTCTCGACAAAGGGCTGCGCGACTGGGTCGCCGAACAAACGGGCCTTGGTCTTGGATATGCCGAGCAGCTTTACACCTTCGGCGATCGGGGACGCAGCGCGGAACCGGGGGATAAGGCCCCGCATATCGTTTCGATCGGCTACCTTGCGCTGACCAATGCAACGGATGCCAAAGAGCAAAGCCGTGGCACGTGGCGCAGTTGGTATCGGTTCTTTCCTTGGGAGGATTGGCGCAAAGGCCGCCCCGATATTTTGACAGATGTGATTGAGCCACGGCTCAGAGAATGGGCGGAGCGTCCCGACCTCAGTTCGAGCCCCGCTCGTCCGGTCGAACGCGCCGATCGCATTCGCATGTGTTTCGGCCTCGATGGTGCAGCTTGGGACGAAGAGAAGGTCCTCGATCGTTACGAGCTGCTCTACGAGGCCGGGTTGGTTGAAGAATCGCGCCGCGACGGCCGCGAAGCCGCTCTAGCATGGAGCAACCTCCCCAAGTTTGGGGCTGCCATGCACTTTGATCACCGGCGGATCCTGGCAACAGCCATCGGGCGGTTGCGCGGAAAACTCAAATATCGCCCCGTCGTGTTCGAGCTGATGCCACCGGAATTCACGCTGTATGAGTTGCAAAAGACGGTGGAGGCCATTTTAGGCCCGCACCTGCACAAACAGAATTTCCGCCGCCTCGTCGAAAGTGCAGGGCTCGTCGAGCCGACGGGTGAGGTCAGGACGCGTACAGGCGGGCGTCCCGCCAAACTCTACCGCTTCCGCCGTGAAGTACTACTCGAACGGCCGGCACCCGGCGTCCGCGTGAAACCCGGCCGGGTCTGACCAAAGAGCCACCGGCAGTTCGCACAATGAGAACGCCGTCCGCCGGTTATGAACCTCCGTAGATCAGTCCGACCGCCAACTGAGCGGAAAAGACCTGTTCGCAGTCGCCCGCGTCAATACTCGCAGCCCCTGCGTCCGCAAGCTCAAGGCAGGATAGGGCAAAGCCGTCGGCCGCCTCGATGAGACCGGAGGCCTCGTTGAGTTGGACCGTCATTGTCCGATAGGCGATACGGGCAAGTTTCACCCGGCCGATACCTTCAACCGTGACACCGCGATGCTCCCCGCCCTCCGAGATGAGGTAGGCGAACTTGTTCAGGATGCCGCTGTTGAAGTGCACGCAGCCGTTGTCGTCGTAGCGCGTCGAGTCACAGAGCTTGTCAGCAGGCGTCAGGCGATCCTCATAGTGGTCGGGCTGGCCCCGGTTCGCATTCGAGTATCGCGCATCACGATCGAACAACGTCCCGCCGTCGCCATCTTGAATATTGGGGTCCGCCATGCTGCGAAGGGGGGAGCCTTCCGAGAAACCCGGTGCGGATTCTCCGATCACCCAATTACCGAAAGGAACATTCGCATGCAGCTCGATGAGTGTCCCAAATATATCGGCTAGCGATTCGTTCACTGCACCCGACTCGTTCATATAGATCAGATTCTTTTCGTGCGAGATGACGCCATGCGTCATTTCGTGTCCGACAATGTCGAGCGAACCGGCATAGCCGGGCCCATAGACCATCACGTTGGCCTTCGGACACCCGGACGCCTTTGACGTGCACCAGAAGGCGCCGGCAACACTCGAGTAGCGGATATACGACTCAAGTGCGGAACCGCCGTTCGGACCTGGCCCGTCGTTATCGTCAAAGCCGTCGCGTCCGAAGACGAGGAAGAAGAAATCGCGGACATCGCCCGTATTGCGGAATGACAGCGCACCATCCGCAGGCATGTCCTCGGCGCGCACGCCGGCGGCCTCATCCAAAATCTGCTTGCCTGGAAAAGTCGTGCCGCCCTCCATGTCGAAAATCCGCCGGGCAGCACCCGAAGGCCGGTCGCGGTAAAAGTGGAAGACGTCTTTCGTTTTCGCATCGACAAAGACTTTGAAGCCGTCAATCTCCACCATCCACGAGATGCGCGTCGGGCCTTTGAGCTTCAAAAGCGCCGGGTCGAAGATAATTAACTGCGCCTTCGCCTCGCCCGTCGGAATTTCGGCAGGTCCGGCATGCATGGGGCCATCCACGACGTCTTCGTTGTTGACCTCTTCGAGCTTGGCGCGGGCAGCGGTAATGGCGTCTGCCTCACTCACCTCCGCGGTCGTGTCGGTGATGGCGACACGCGATGGTGTGCCGACATACTTGGTCACACCCGCCATGCCTTCGACTGTAAGCTTGGCACTCGAACCGAAGACGGGAATCTCGCCGACGCGCTGTTCGACGGTCGCGATGTAACGGTCCGGGAAGTCGGGATCGCGTTTGCGCCCCGTATATGCCGTCCGCGCGTCCTTGTTTTGCGTCGGGAAAGCCGCTGTAAGTCCGCTGGTGGCAAAGAAACCCTCGACCGCACGCTTGGTCTCCTCCTCGGTCAGCTCGCGCGCCTCTTCTGTCGTGGCCGTAAGGGATTCGGCCGGTCTCGGAAGAAAGCCGGTTATGCTGCTGGGCAAACCCGTGGCCGGATTGATGGTAATGCGCAGCCGCGGATTGGCCTTCTTGAGCTCAGCAACAGCGCCCTGAACCTGGGCTCTCACGTCTGACGGGGTTGGTCCTTCGGCGACCTCTGTCTCTGCTGGCGCAGCACCGCGTGTGGCGGCCTCATCGCTTGCCGGAGTGTCGTCCGCCGGGGCTGGTCCCTCGGCGACGTCCGTCTCTCCCGCTGTATCGGAAGCACTGGTCTCGGCATCCGCCGTGCGGGTGCTAGCTGCTGAGTCCGTGGGGACAGCGCCCGTGGCATCCTCCGCTGCACTGGTTTCGGTTTCCAAGGCCGCAACGATATCCGATCCGGGGATCGGTGCAGCATCTTTGCGGCGGCAAGCCTTCTCGGATGCGCCGCCTTCGGCTGTGACTGTCAAGATATCCGCCGGCGACGTCACGGCGAGCCCCGCATCGGCAACGGCCGTCTCGAACGGACGGTCCGGTTCGGACCAGGCGAGCGCCATAACGTTGAGATCAGAGCGGAACAGACCCCCGAGTTTCTTGAAGTCGGCCGGTTGCGTCGCGCCAGATCCGCTGCCGTTGAAATCAATCCGCGGCCAATAGCATTCATTGTCGTCAATTACGCCGTCGCCGTTGAGGTCCTCGGTGAAGGCGGCTTCCGTCGTAGCCGCGGCTGTAATCGCGGCCAGTTTCGTTTTGAAAACGCCAAGGTCCGAGGCGCCGACTTGGCCGTCCTCATCGAGGTCGGTAAGCAGCGCTTTGGTGCCCGCGATACGCAGCACAGCCTCGAGCGCATCGATGGATGGCGCAGCACCCGTATTCTCCGGCGCCGGTGTTGCTGTGGTCTTCATGATATCGATAACGTCGGCCGGCGTCTTTGTCGGGTCGAGTTCAAACAGTATTGCGGCAAGCGCCGCAGCGAACGGTGCCGCTTGCGATGTGCCAGGGCAAACGCCAAACGCCGTATTTCCGGTCGCAAGCGTGCTCATGATATCGACGCCGGGGGCTGAGATGTGGCCACCCGTGTTTGAGAACACGGCGCGTTGCCGATTGCGGTCGCTTGCTTCGACAACGAGAATGTTTGTGGCAGGCTCCTCCAAGACGCCTTTGTGCGTTCCGGCCCAGGCAAATGGTGACGCCCAGCGGGCCGAAAGCGGCTCGGTTCGGCCTTCGGAATCATTACCCGCCGCGACGACGAACAAAATCTTGTCCTCGACACGCTGAGCCATACGCCGGATCATGCTTGCTTGATGGTGGATGTGGAGTTTCAGTCCTTCGACGTCGTCAAGATCACCAGTACCGATCAACTGCCTGGCGAGGAAGTTGTAACCCAGGCTTATGTTGATAACGCGCAGGTCATCGGGCTGAATAAAGTTGTCGACGAGGTAGTCCATGGTCTTGCCCAAAACCTCGTCGAACAACAGCGTTTGCAGCTGCCACAACTCTTCGACACCGAGGTTGTCGGCTTCGCTTGTCGCCTGGTTTGAAATGGCAACAGCATCCATACGCGCGGAAGGGATCATGCCGTCCACGCCAGGGGCGTCTCCCTGACGGGCGCCGATTATGCCAGCAACGTGCATACCATGATGTGTGGAACAGTTCGGCCGCAGCACGGTTACCTTCTGAACGTCGACCATCCTTTGGAATGGCACGTTTGGGTTCTCGGCAAATCCCGCGTCAATGATCCCGACTTTCGGGATCTTTCTATCGGGGTTTTGCTTCCGGTGACGTTCGAGTATCGTCCACACAGGCGGCATTCTAAGCGCCTTCAAACCCCAATTGCCGTCGACCGTTTCGCCGGGCCCCCAACGCCAGGCAAACGTTTTGCCATTGAATTGTGTGGTTGCGCTGGACGGCTTGGGTAACGTCTTGGTGCCGATTGTCGAGTTGACGATGGCCGCATCGACAATCGATTCGTTGCGCAGCTCCTTGATGATTGGCGGTTCGAGAATCTTCTGAAGCTTGGTCTTCGGATCCGGCGTTCTTTCGATTTCGTTGTCGTCCGATCGAGTCAGACTGCGCGTCGCAGCGTCCGCGTTTTCGTCCGGTTCGCAGGTGATAATGCCGAGATCACCGATGACCTTCGTAACCTTTAGCCCGTACTTGCTGAGAAGCCTGGCGATGTCTTCCTCTTTCGCATCAGGCTTCAATTGCAGAACAAAGCTGTTCTTCTTCGCAATCGGAACTTCGGCCTGCGCGAGTTGCACATTTTTTTTGGTCGTAGAGGTTGAAGACGGCTGTGACGACTTGCTGGTCGTATCCGCCGTCAACGTGCCCGAGCCCGCAACGTTTTCTCCCAAGCGCGCTTCTGACGTGCCAACAAGGTCCCTGATGAAGGCCCGCACGAGACTCCACCACGTTCCGACGTCGAATTTGCCAGTGACATCGGCGGTCGTGCCAGGCCGTGCCCCCGCCCGGGAATCGGATCGCGGTGCGGGCGGCTGTCCGTCGGCGGGTGCCGGCTGCTCCTTCTGCTCAATGCTGTAAAACTTGTCGTGGCTCTTGTCCTCTTCGCCGTCCTCGTCTGAGGGCGCGAGCGAGCGCGTGGCCGGCGGCGCGTAATTCTTCTCCAGAATTCCCTTGAGATTGCTGTAATCCGGAACGGGTTTCTGTGCTTGGGCTGAAGTGGCTACCGCGCAACTCAACACAACCGCACATAGGATGGTTCGCATGTTCATGTCCCAGGTTCCTCGCGTTTCGTCCGGACCTTGACTTTTGGAAAGTGTTGGATCCGGTGCTGCGCGGCGACATCTTCCGCGCTCTAGCGGAGGCGGGAGCCATCCCGCCTCCTGTCGCGCATCGGCAGTTAGCTGCCAGGAAACGTCGCGCAGCTTTAGTTCGTTAGTTTGCCCCAATAGTCGTAAACCGATTTCCAGAAATCCCGCCACATCGACGGCTGCTCTGTAGGCGGTGCAGGCGCGGGTTCTTCGGGTGGTGCCGGAGGTGTTGGCGCAGGCGCGGGTTCTTCGGGTGGTGCCGGAGGTGTTGGCGCAGGCGCGGGTTCTTCGGGTGGTGCCGGAGGTGTTGGCGCAGGCGCGGGTTCTTCGGGTGGTGCCGGAGGTGTTGGCGCAGGCGCGGGTTCTTCGGGTGGTGCCGGAGGTGTTGGCGCAGGCGCGGGTTCTTCGGGTGGTGCCGGAGGTGTTGGCGCAGGCGCGGGTTCTTCGGGTGGTGCCGGAGGTGTTGGCGCAGGCGCGGGTTCTTCGGGTGGTGCCGGAGGTGTTGGCGCAGGCGCAGGTTCCTCTGGTGGTGTCGGAGGTGGCGGTGGTTCCGGCACGCCATGTTCATAGGGATACTCGGCGATCAACTTGTTATCTGGTCCAATACCGGCATCCAGACCTTTGTCCTTGCGAAGCGCAGCAATCAAAGATGTGTAGACCGGGACCCACGTTCTCGTGTTTCGTCCGCCGTGTCTGATCGTTTGTCTCGCTGCGAAATGAAGATGGATGGACGTGTAGCGTTTTCCGTTCATCCAGTTCGATATGCGCCCTAGCACGTCGCCCTGCTTGACTTGTTTCCCGCTCGATACGCGGATGGAGGAGGGCTCGAGGTGAAGGTAAAGGTAGTCTGTGCCGTCGCTACCTTGTAGCTTGACGGAAGATGTCCGCTTGTTCACCAGGATGATCTTCCCGTCGGTGACCGCGACCGCCAACCATTTATTTCTGACGTTCGAGGGCGGCCGAATGTCCTGGCCCTGATGCCCCGTGCCGCCGCCGCCTGTGCACAAGGGCACCTTCCAGCGGCGCGCCTCGCAATAATTGTCGCGTTGATTCATGGCGTCCCAATTCGCCGGGTTTGAATAGCTGCCGCCCGGACCGCAGCAGCCGCCATAACCATAAATCTGCGAGTTCATATAAGCGAAACGGCCCTTCTCGAGCTTAATGGGGAAGATAATGTCCCTGAGATAGACGTAACGGTCCTTGCGGCCGCGATGTTCATGTCGTTCAAGCGCACCTGGCGGGTGGTACTTGAACTGCAGATCGGCGGGGACGGGTTCGGGCTTGGGTGGCTCCGTTTCACCACCCGCCGTATCGTCGCCGGCAGACGGCGTCTCGCCGCCGGTGGATGGCGTTTCTCCACCTGTGCCGGGCTCCGGCGTTCCTGCGTCGTCCGCCGGCAACTCACATTTGACAGGAAGGACGGATGCTTCCGCGTGGCCCGATGCGTCTGCGGAGTCGATGCAGTCTGGCCGAATGACACCATCGAAAGTCTGAGCGGGCCCAACAAAGGCAATGCGATCATCGCTGTCGCGTTCCGCCTCGGCGAAAGCGGGCAATGCTATGATGGCGGCCAGTCCCGTAAAACAGGCAGTTCGAAGAGTACGCTTCACAACACCCCCCAATCTCTCAAAGATCCGCCTCGTCGCAGAGCGCGTCCCGGTTAACCAAGTATTGCCCAAACGGGGCCTCCCTTGCAACGAAGGAGCGGACACAGAGCAAAACAGCATTTCGCAGCGCAAATTCGAGAATTTGTCATATTGAGCCGAACGTTCGTACCAATCCTGCCGCATTTAGGGTTGTGCGGGGGGCTCCGGTGCACCCGGAGAGAGTGCCGCCGGAGGTGCGGTAGGTGCACCGGGCGCCAGCTCGCGCAGTATGGCGCGGCCTTCCTCCGTCAGCACCGATTGTGCCGCGGCGGATGACAGAACCCGCTCTGCTGCCGCGCGCACATTTTTCGGGACCGGTGGCGTGTCGGCGGCCTCAGCCGCAAGTCCCCGCGTCCCCTTGCAGCCTGTGAAGGCAGTGTTGAGGAGGGCCCAGATGTCCAATTCATTAAAGTCGATCTTGGGTTTGACGCTCGTCCAGCTACCACTGAGGATCAACGGTATTGTCGGCCACCTGGGTGGCGGAATGACTCGTAGACGCACGTTCTGGGTGAGGACCTTTCTGGCGACACTAACCTCGCCGCGAGATTTGATTGCAACTTCCGAGCCGTCGAGCGCGAGATCCGGCTTGCTTTTCAACACGCCTCTACGGATCGCATACTCACCATCGAACTTTGAGAAGTTCGTTTCCTTTGACAGATCGATCTTGAAGGTTTTCTTGGAGCCCGTGACATAACCCCAGACGAGATCAGAAAGACAGAGCTGGCTTGCCTCGTCCTTGATATCAATACCGCGAAACGCGCCTGTCTTCATTTTGAATTTTGCGTTTCCTTCAAGCGAGCTGGCCAGCGCGTTCGGGTTGCCCCCCTCGGCCTTGACGCTTATGGTGGCGTCCGAGTTTCCTCTTAGAAACGGCTTGCCGGTGAACGCTTTGACAACGGGCTCAGCGCCGACGCCGGTCATGTCTAGAGCGAGCTCGATTGTGGGCTTTGGCTTGTCAGCCCCGATCGCAAGCGTGCCTTTTGCTTTCCCGCCTCCGACATCGGCATCCTCGATCTTCGCGTTCAGCCGCCCGGCATCCAGCTTTGTGCGAATGCGCGCGTTGGTGATGTCCAAGTCTCCGTAGGCGATGCGATCTGCCGTAATGGTTGTGTCGAGATCCGCGGCTTTAAGCGCCGTGAGATCGATCGGATCCTTGCTCCAGGCCGGACCACTGCTTGGGGGAGCACGGGGCGGACGGGCAACCGGACCGTCACCCCCCGGAATAGGCAAGTCTATGCTGCGCGATTCTGCCGCCACCGGCGCGGCATTGCCTGCCGCAAGGGCCTCGAGACGTCGCGCAAATCCGTCCGGATCTGCGACGATTTCGATAACAAGTTGGTCGTCGGCTTCGGCGCTTTCGGGGGCCGCGGAGCGGACCGCCGCTGACTCCGGTTCCGAGGAGAAGTTCCGGATATCGAGAACCGGCATCGCAATATTGCCGGTCAGTTTTGGCCGTTCGCCCGCGAACGACAATGTGCCATCAACACGGGCCTTGCTACCCCCGGCATCAACGTCTGTACCATCGAGCGTGAGGTCTTTCCCGCGGGCCTTTATGGTGCCGTCGAGGGACGCAGCGAGATCCGGTGCGGACGTACCTGGCGACAGCCAACTCGCAAGCCCTTTTAACGAGCCGCTTTCCGCTTTTGCCGTGCCTGTGAACTGCGGCTCACCCTTCAGAATAGCGTCACCCGAAAGATTGGCCGTGAGATGGGGCCCTTTGAGCTTGAGCGCCAAACCGGTCGGCAGGCCAGCGGTCGCAATCTTGAGATCGGAGAACGCGATATCAAAATCGTTTTGTTCGCCGTTGTAAGTCAGCTGGCCAGCCCCTGTGGTCTTGCCGGTAGCAGGATCGATCGCAAATTTTCCCGTGAGATCGTCCACCACCACAGGCGATTCCGCCCCCGCCGCAGCATAAGTGACGCGCGTGTTCTTGATGTCGACCGACTTAGGCCAAGGAAGCGCACCGGAACTGTCACCCGCTCCGAGGTCCAGGTTCGATTTTCCGTTTGCATCCTCGCGAATGTTGAGCTCGCCCTTATCGACCGCAAGATCAACCAGTTCCGGAGCAAAAGTGAACAGCGGCGACCAGTTTAGGTTGCCGTGCGCGGTCACCGACTTGGCGGAGAAAAAGTTCGCGCCATCCATACCGGCGGGATTGCCGATCTTCACATCGTCAAGCTGAACACCCAACGGCGACGACAGCTTGAGACGCGCGGAGCCAAGTGACACACGCCGGTTCAAGGAGTCGGAAGCAGCTCTTGCGATGGGCTCGGTCAATCCGCCTTGCGTCGCCAGGACGAGCAGCATGCCGGCCGCGATGAATATTCCAATGATGAGCAGAACCAGGACGCGCAGCAAAACTCTGAGCCACGAGCGTCCACCTTTTGCCGGGCTTCCACCCTCTGGAGCAGCATCACTCATCACAAACCTCCCTCCATACCGGGTTCGTAGCCGGTCCACCCTTTGCGTCCGGGAGAATGGCACGGGAACGCCCCGGAGGCGAGCATGGAGCCATCCCTATTGCCACGGCTACCAGCCAAGACCATGACACACATCAGTCATCCCATTGAAATTTGAGAGATTGAGAGCGCCTCCCGCGAGGCCGGAAACACCAGCGAAGCGCCCTTGCAAGGTCTTGGCGCCCGTGAGTACACTAAACCCGTGCTCACAGGAATGTCGGCTTTGGAGTGAGCGGGGGCGCTCAAGCCTTCCTTTTGTCAGTCTGTATCAGGGAAAGGCATCCCCATGACTGCCCGTACTTTTCTTCTCGCCCTTGGGTGTCAGGCGCTTATTGCGTTGGCCGGTCCAACAGCAGGCGCGCGCGCCGGAGACAAGCTTCTCGACGTCAACTGGGAAGATCCGGACCTGAAGCAGCAAATGGAAGCGCGTGCTGCGACAAGAGACGTGTCCCCCGCGGAGGAAAGCCCCCTCGAGAAACTTGAGCTGCCCGTATTCGACTTTGAGCAGACACCGGGCGTGGTGACCAGAGGCTTGGGCGCACAAGCGCAAGCCGAGCCCAAAAAGGTTGAGCACTACGATACAGAGAATCCGGTTTGGTACGAGATCGTCAAAGACTATGGCAATGTGACCGTTACGGTCGAAGCGGATCGGCGCGTTCAACACACGTTTGGTCCCGATTTCGACATCATCGACGATTCGGCAACGCGCGGACTTGGACCATCAGCGGCTCCGGAAGTGAGCGTGCTCGACGAGAATGCAGAAGAAGGCATGGAAGGTTCGTTCGCCGAGTTCACCGTCTACAAGGCAGGAATTCCCTACACGGTGACCATCGAGTGCTCTGAGGAAACCAAAGCACAGTGTCAGGACGCTGAACAGATTGCGAAAGATGCTGCCGGCTTGCGCTACATCGGCGGCCGCCCAAAAGAGTAGCCGTCTTCACGAAACCAGATTTCCGCTGATCGACAGCTGGTCGCGATCCGCGGGTGCGGCCTTGGCAAGATCCGGTCCCATAGCCTTTCCGTGGTCCATGAGCCGGATCGCGCCGTCGCTTACGCCGGCAATCATGTTGGCCGTGATCTGGCAGGCACCGGCGTGTGGGCTCGCGGTGATGAGAATCCCGTAGCGCGCGCTGCGCACCAGGTTCTGCGCGATCTGGCAATTGCGCATATATTTACCCCAACCGACGACAATGCCGGCGTTGGGCGCATCCTCAATCACGTTCCCGGTAACGACGCTGTCGGCTTCAATGCCGATGCCGTCTCCGCGCTTATCGACCGGCTCATGTTCGCGCCGCTTGAGCGCGCGGATCAGATTGCCCTGCACGACCGCTAACCGGCCGCCCGCATCGAAATTGGTGACTTCGATGCCGCTGGCCGCCTGCTCGACGATGTTCGACGAAATCACGGCCCCTTGAAATCCGAATTCAGCATAGAGCGCCACCTCGCCGAGATGTGAGCAGCTGTTGGCGGTCATCTGCACGTTGGACGCTGCATTCCCGCGGATCGCGCTATACGCACAATTTGAGATGCGGTTCGACGTAACAAGCACATTGGCAGCGCGATAGACGTTGATGCCGTTCCCGTTTTGACCTGTTCCGCCTGCCTTTGAATTGATGCCGTCGATCCGGTTGCCTGAGACAATTGAGCCGTCTACGCCCACGGTATTGCGCCAGATCTGAATGCCGTTATTCCCGCACCGCTGAACGCGATTGTGCAAGACCGCTAAGCCAACGGCATCGAGCGAACGAATGGCAGCCAGTGAATGTTCTTCAAATGTACTATCGGAGATCGTTCCCGAGCACTGCCTCAGAGAAAGCCCGTTGAGCAAGCTGCGGCGGATATTGACGGCGCGCAACTTGAGGTCAGTACAAGCGTTAAAGCGAACCAGAGCATCGCCCCTGTTGGGATCGAGAGCCAAGGATGCGCCGTCGATCTCGACGCCCTCGATCAGAACGTTGGGCGCCTTCTCGGCGGTGACAAGAGTGGCACCTCCGGAATATTCCAAGACTGTGGTCCCATGGGCGCCGACAATCCGTGACCCCGGCCGCAGGTGAAGTCCGCTGACGCGATAGCGGCCCGGCGGAAGTACCAGCGGCTCTTTACGGTTTGCGCTCTCGTCAATCAAAGACTGGAGTCGCGCCGATTGGTCCTTGTGCGTGTTGGGAATAAGTCCTGTTGCATCAGGACCGTTACCCGCCGCACCCGGCGCATCAGCGCTCTTGCGTGGTCCGGCAATCACCGCCGCGGTGGCGGCTGTGAGGCCAAGCCCTGTACTGAGGAGAAGTCTGCGGTCGAACGTCATGGCGCGCGCTGGGTTTTCTTTCGGCGCCACTATGCCCCGCGAACTCTTAACGTCCGTTTAGCTTTTGGAAGGGCGGCGATCGCGGATTTGAGGATCAACTGCCCGCCCCGCAGCGCAAGGGGCCAATCGAGCGGCGTTTCCTCCCGGCACGTTGACTCGTCCGGAATATCGACTGGAATGTGAACGAAGCCGGCCGCGTGGCCGTGGCGTGTCTCGGGTCCCGCATGCCCGGCCGCGACCGCCAGCGAGTGAAACAGCACCGCGTTGCAAAGATAGCCGCCGGCATCATCTGAAATCTGAACCGGTATCGTCTCGCGTTCGAGCGCCTCGGCAACCTCCCGAACCGGCAGCGTTGTGGCAAGCTGGGGAACACAGCCCGAAATCACGTGAGGCGTTTTCGGAAGCTGCCCCTCACGGTCGAGGCAGGGTTGCATCGAATTCCGTCCAATCGTTTCCAGCACGAACCCCCGCGCTGTTTCGGAGACGCCGAAGTGCAGGGCAAGTGCAGGCTCATACTGTGTGAGAAGTCGGGACAGCATGTCTGGAGCCTCGCGCCACGACACAGGAAGCGACGCTGAGACGAAGTGGAAGGCTTCAAAGTATCTTTGGCTAAGTGCCGCAAGCCGGCGCGCAAATACGCCGGAAATGTTGCGCTCAACACCGGGAAAGGGGCCGAAACCAGTCAGCAGAATGTGCGGGGTCACATTCCTCATGCGGCAAGACTTATACCGGCGCAAGGGAACTGGTACATCAAGAAACAGTACATCAAGAAATGAGGACGCGGCGGGCCTTAAGGCCGGCCGCAATCAGTGTTCAGCACGTCATGGTTTTTCGTACATTGCCCAGTAGGGCGCCGCGGCGTCCTCCGGCATGCGCTTCAGGAGCGGGCGCATGGTTTCGTTGCCGACCATCTTGCCATTGCGGCGGTAGAGCCAATCGGAGATCACCTCTTCGGTGAACTCGTAATGCTCGCCGAACGTTACGCTCTTCACAAGCTCCGGCTCGTTGTTGATCGTGCCGGAAATCTTGTCGCCGTCACGCTTCACGCCGATGACCCAGAAGTGCTCGACTTTCTTGCCGTCCTTGATCGCTACTTTGAGCGAGAAATCCGTCTCACCAGCAGCAGGGTTCGCAAGTTTCGCCCAGAAGCTATCAAGACTGGCGCGGGCCTTCTTGATCGCCGCGTTCATTTCGGGGTCTTTGCTCGAAACAATCGCGGGCTGATCCACGGACTTGGGCGTCTTGATGGTCTCGGACTTATCAGGCTCGAACGACACGGCCGCAATCTTCTGCGTCTTCGTAGGCGCGTCCTTTTGCCGGGCAACGCTAACAGGCTTAGCCGGTTCCGGCGTTTCAGAGCGCGTAGCCACCGCCGCTGCAGGCCCCTTGGACTCTTTGGAGCTCGTGGTCGCCGTGTCCTTCGCCCCGGCCATCTCCACGGCAATCGGCTCTTCTTCGGCACCCGATTTCTTAGCAGGTTCCGGCGCGCCCTTGGTCTCGGGCTTCGACGTCACTGCAGCAACATCCACGGCGCCTGAGGTCTTCGCAGGCTTCGCCGTGTCCTGAGAGCCAGAGGTCTTTGCCGCTTCGGCATTCACGACCGTGATTGGTGGAGCCGTGGTTGCCGACTTCGGTGCCGGATTGACGTCTTTGGCTTCAACAATAACCGGCGGCGTTTCTGCCGAGGCAGGCGCGACCACCGTTCGGTTGGCTTTGGTGGCGGTCTTGATGCGGTCTCCGGTACCTGTGCCGGTTTTTGCGCCATCGTCCGCCGCGGAAGTTTCTGCTCGCGTTGCGCCTTCAGATGGTGTGACAGCCACAATCTTCTTAGGAGCAGCTGCGGCGGAACCGGAATCATCAGCCGAAAACGCTGTGGTCGCCTTGTTCCCTACGTCGGCCGCCGACTCGCGGGCGCGATCGATATCCGAAAGCCAGCTTCCAGATTCGGGCTTGCTACCGCTGTTAGAAGTGGTATCGGCCGCTTTGTCCGACACCGTCGTCGTCCACGTATCTTCGTACGTGGCGCCGACGCCCGCCTCAGCTGCGGCGCGCCCGGTGTACGTCTTCTGCATACCATTATAGCAACCTGCCATGCAAACCACACCGTCTTGCAACGCGGCAGCCCTTGCCCCGTCCGGTGAGGACACGGCCGGCACCATTCCCGATTCGACTTTCGCCGCAGGACGCGGTTGCATGTCGATGATCTGCGCACGTTTGCGATTGGGGCAGCCGCCCTCGCAAATGACCACGAATTTGTCGGGGTACCCCTTGGCCAGGGGATGCGGTTTGGAATCGTAGACGGCCTTATCGGCCTCCAAGAGCGCCTTGGCGCGCTTTGCGTAATAGTCTTCCGGCGCGGGCGGAAGCTCATCCTGCCTGGATTTCTTGGCGGCGGATGATGCGGGCACTGCAGCCCCAGAATTATCATCGTCGGACGCGTCGTCATCTCGCCCGCCGCGCCATTTCACCTTAGGAAAGTTCGACGTTTCGGCGTCGTCGTCGGCCTTTTTGGCCTTGGATTTGGATGAGCCCCACTTCTTACTGCCCCCGAAGCCTCGAAACTTCTTCGCCTCGGCGTCGAAAGCCGGGACGGCAAGGCCCAGCGGGAGCACGAGAGCCAGTGCAACGAGAAAACGCACGAAGCGAGAAAAAGGTGACATAGGGGGGTCCACAACGCGACAGGGTTTCACAAACCGGAAGCAACTGTGGCAAAGGCGGGTAAACGAAGTGTTGAGTGCGTCCAAATACCGGACATTGCCCCCGTTTAGCCCTCAGCGGCCCGGCCGACCGGTCGGCGTCTGCCCCGGCTTGGCGTTCAGAATGCGGACGCGCTGGTGACGGTCACCCTGCCGGCCAGGGGCACCGGTTTTGGCGGCAAGAGGTTTTGCTGCCCCTGCCACGGCTGCCGCGCGGGCCTTGGCGAGCCGCCCTTGTAGTTTGCGAGATGCCCGAGCGTCTGCACCAACGCCTTGTGCGGGCGGTAAGACGTCGTCGGCCATGCTTGCCGACCCGCGCAATTGGGGCTTTGCCCGAACGACCGGAACTGGCTCCGGCTTCGGCGCGATCCGCTTGCGCGAGAACCGGGTGCCGATATTGGGTCCCTTGGACGGGGCAGCGCTGCGTCGTACGCTTGCCTTTCGGGCCCCGCTCTTGCCCGCGGCCAAAGAGGAGCGTCTTTTGGACCTCCTGAAATACGCGCGCAAACACGGCTCAGTCCGTCTCAACTTTGCCAACTGGCCGGGCTTCACACGAATGAGCCGCCCGTCTTCACAAGCGTAGTACTCATCTGCAAAAGCGGTTGCTGAACCAACCGCCAAAAGTGCGGCCGCGACAAGAAGGGCTGAAACCGGTCTCATGACAATGCTCCCGCAAGGGGGTTGGATCCTTGCGTCACAATATGAGACAGGCGTTTACGAAGTGTTGACTTCTGCCGGCGCGACTCCTGTTCTTGACCTTTCCCTATTGAGACGGCGGCTTGAACTCCCAATAGGTCTTGCCCTCCTGCGAGATGGGCTTGGTCGTCGAAATACGCTGCTCGGGAGGCCGAACGCCGGTCTCGATCAACGCCTTGACGTCTTGCAGCAGGTCATTGTTCTCGGCATATCCGGAGTGGTTGAGCCCGAGGCTATCGGTCGACACACTGGTTACGTCGATGGTGTCGACCCCCTCAAGGATGAGCGGGCCTTCTTCTTCAGGCACGTCACCCGCGCGCGGTACACCGCCGTGGACGTTTCTTGAAATGGCAAGGGCCTTGTCATTCTTGGCAGCATAGAGCGTCATGCCTTTGGCAAGCCCTTTGATCTCTTGCGCGACATTCTCGAAAATGTGGCGATCGACGTCGGGTGCCGCGAGAATGATCTGATGGAAGACCACGCCTTCGGGTTTCGAGGCCTTGAGGTCCTTGAGCACCTGCAGCGTCGGCTGGTTCCCCATGCTGTGTGCGATAAGGCTCACCGCTTCAGCCCCCGTCTTGTTGAGCACCATGTTAATGAAATCCTTGAGGAAGGGCTGTGCCTGTCCTGAGCTCTGACTGTCATACGTGTAGTTCAGGACGCCGCCACCTGAGGGCCAACTGTAGGCGAACGGTGCACCGTCGAACTTCAAGTCATAGGCGATCTGTGCCGTGCGGTAGATGGCGTAGTCGAATGTCGTGTTAAAGCCATGCACGAAGATCAGCGCGTGTTTCTTGTAGCGCTGGGATTTCGCGAGTCGGTCGGCAACAAGCGCAAGCAGCTCTTGTTCAGGGAGCGCCTTGATCTCCTTCATGGTGAAATGCTCTTCCGGATTCTCGCTTTCGCCGATCTCGATGCCAATGATCGGAATGCGCAGCGTCCACGGCCGCTCAATCTGAGGAATCGTGTGCGACTTGGGAACGGTGACAAGTGCACGGCCTAATTCAAGCCGGCGGCCACGGGCATCACCGTAGTCGAGGCGCTCGGAGTCTTCGACGCGGACTCGGTCCGTACCGTAGTAGACGGGAACGACATCCCACTTCGCATCGCTGTCGCCGTTGGCGGCAGCCGGCGGTGGTGCGCCGGCTGCTTCATCGGGGGCTTCTTCTGCAGCTTCTTCTTCCTCGCCTCCCAGACCGCGCGTTACGGCCTCATCGTCGGGCGCAAAGTCCAGGCTCGGCGCTGGAGCTGGCGGCGCCATGGCGGCATCGGGCACGGGCCCAGCAGCACCAGGCTCGGCTCCTGTCGTTGGTGGTGACGGCTGCACGATTGCAGGCTTCGGAGCCCTGGCCTTCTTGCGCTCTTGTGCCTCCCTTTCGGCTCGGCGGCGCGCGGCCTTGGCCGCTTCAGCCTCGCCCGCATCTGTCGCCGATGGCAGGGGCTCCTCGAGTCGGGCGTCCAGTTCGGCCATTTCGCCTTGAAGATTGAGAGCGAAAAGCATGACCAACGGCAGCACGGTCAGTATTCCCACACCGCCACGGGTCAGAACCTTGGCCGTATTCCCCATGCCGCGCGTGCCGCGCCACGTCACGACAAACACGACCACCATCAAGACAGTGAAAAGAATGAGCCCAAGCGTCATCATCGGAAAAGGTCCCTCCCGCCGGCGATCCCGCCATCAATCGAAAGCCGGCCCTCAGTTTACACCGGTTCCGCGCCCGCATCAGAAAAGTATAGCGTCATGTTGCGGCATGTGGATGGATGATTTGACCCTTGCAGGGCCTGCGATTCCTGACCATGGTCAGCCGCGCTTTTGGTGCAACACTCCGTGGAAAACTCTAGCGATCTCCTGCCCATGTCCCGCCGCCGTACCTTTTCCGCCTCAGACTACGCCGACCGCGTCCGGTCCGGCGACCGGGCGACGCTGGCGCGCGCCATAACCCTGGTGGAAAGCACCAAGCCTGAGCACAATGCCGAAGCCCAAGAGCTTCTGCAGGCCCTCCTGGCACATACAGGCGGTGCCGTCCGGCTTGGAATTACGGGCGTTCCGGGGGTGGGCAAATCAACCACCATCGACCAGCTCGGCATGAATCTGGTGAAGGCCGGGAACAAGGTGGCCGTTTTGGCGGTCGATCCGACATCAAAGCGCACAGGCGGTTCGATCTTGGGCGACAAGACCCGGATGAGCGAGCTGGCGCAATCCCCGAACGCATTTATCCGCCCTTCGCCCACCTCCGGAACGCTGGGTGGCGTCACGCGCAAGACACGCGAGACCATGGCACTGCTCGAAGCGGCCGGTTTCGATGTCATCATCATCGAGACCGTCGGCGTCGGCCAGAGCGAGGTCGCCGTTGCCGACATGGTGGACTTTTTCCTCGTGCTGCTGCTCGCCGGCGGCGGCGACGATCTGCAAGGCATCAAGAAAGGCATCATCGAGTTGGCGGACATGATTGCCATCAACAAGGCCGATGGCGACAACATTCCGCGCGCCAAGCGCGCAGCCAACGAGTATCAGAACGCAATCGCCATCTTCACGCCCAAAGACGCCGCGTGGCTGCCGCCTGTCGTCACCATCTCGGGGCGGGACAATCACGGCCTCGACGCGCTGTGGAACAAGATCGAAGAGCACCGCACCATTATGACAGAGAGCGGAGCCTTTGCGGCGCGCCGTCAAAGCCAGGCCGTGGAGTGGATGCACGATATGCTTGAGGACAGACTGATGTCGGCCTTAAAGGCCAATCGCAAGGTCGCCGCGCGCCTGCCTGAGATCGAAAACGAGGTCCGAGAGGGGCGCCTCGTGCCGACGCTGGCCGTCGATGAAATCCTGCGCCTGATGGGATTGTAAGTTCCTACATTCCGAGTGCCGCCTTGATCTTCTCCGCGCTGGCAGACAGCACTTCGGGTTTTTCCATATCCCCCGTATGCGGTTTCAAAGGAACTCCGTCGAAGCGGGGGATGACGTGCACGTGAAGATGGAACACCGTTTGTCCGGCCGCCGGCTCGTTGAACTGGATGATGGTGATGCCATCGGCGGCAAAGGCATCTTTTGCCGCGCGCGCGATTTTCTGTACGACCGGATAAAGCTTCGCCAGTACCGCGGGGTCGGCATCCAACAGATTGCGTGACGCGGCCTTCGGCAGAACCAACGTGTGCCCCGTCCCCTGGGGCATCACATCCATAAAGGCGATGGCATCGTCGTCCTCATAGACCTTGTGGCACGGAATCTCACCGCGCAGGATCTTCGCGAAGATATTGTCGGTGTCGTAGGTCATAGCGCCTCTCAGGTGGAGTGCAGAGGATCATTGCGCCCAGTTACGAGCGGCGGCCGTGCCCCGTCAAGCAAGGCCTTTCTTATACGGCCCATAATCCTCAAGTAGGCGATTGACCTCGGAAACCTCCGCGCGTTCGGCGTCAAGATAGCGCGCAACCGCTTGATGAAGCCCCGGCTCGGCAAGCCAATGCGCCGAATAGGTCGTCACCGGGCGGTAGCCCCGAGCCAGTTTGTGCTCGCCTTGGGCACCAGCTTCGGCGCGTTGAAGCCTGTGCGCGATCGCATAGTCAATGGCCTGATAATAGCAGACCTCGAAATGCAGGAACGGCACGTGTTCCGTCGCGCCCCAATAGCGGCCGTAAAGACAGTCACCGCCGATAATATGAAGGGCGCCCGCAAGAGTGTGCGATCCCCGCTTCACCATGACGAGCAGACAACGATCCGGCATGGCCGCACCAACAAGCGAGAAGAAACGCCGGTTGAGGTAGGGGCTTCCCCACTTGCGATCACCCGTATCCGTGTAGAAGGCGAAGAACGTGTCCCAATGGGCTTCAGTGATGTCGCGACCCGTGATGCGCTCGATGGTAAGCCCATCCGACAACGCCGCGGCCCGCTCCCGGCGGATCATCTTGCGTTTGCGCGACGAGAGCGTCGCCAGAAAATCATCGAAAGAGCCATAGCCTTCATTCGTCCAGTGAAACTGTTGGCAGGTGCGCTGAAGGAGCCCTGCCCCACCAAGCCGCGTCCATTCTGCATTTGTGAGGAACGTGATGTGCAAGGACGAGCAGTCGATCCGCCGCGCCAGTTCGATACTGGCATTAGCAAGGAGCCGCTCCTGAGCTTCAAAACCCGGCCCCGGCGGAACGAGGAGACGGCGTCCAGGGACCGGCGTAAACGGGACGGCGGCCTGCAGTTTCGGATAATAGCGGCCCCCCGCACGGTGCAACGCACTGGCCCAGGCGTGATCGAACACGTACTCGCCCTGACTGTGCGTCTTCACATAAAGCGGCATCGCAGCGGCAACGCCGCCGGTCTCATCCTCGAGAAGCAGATGTTGCGGAATCCATCCGGCCTCGGGGCCCGTGGTCCCCGCCTCCTCAAGCGCCAAAAGGAATGCATGTGACACGAACGGATCGAAGGGAAACGAGGGGGGATTGGCGCAACGGTCCCATGCGGCGGCCTCGATGTCCGCCATGCGCGGCACCACTCGAACGACGGCATTCTCCCGATCACCCATAGCACGCACCAGTGTCTTAGAGTCTGTCTGATTTAAATCGAACCACCCACTCCCCCTCCCGGCCCCCCAAAACAATGATGGATTGGGGGGCCGGGAGGGGGAGTGGGATGGGCAAGCGATTCCGGCTAAGCCGGAAAGAGTCTAAAACGCGAGCGTTCATCATAATGATATCAGCTGGCGAGAAAACGTCCCGCGCGCACGATCGGATTCGGCCCGCCGCCTAGAACCGGGGAACCGCGACAAGGTTGCCTTTCCGCGCCGCACCCGATCCGCTATAAGGCGGCTCCAATCCACGGTCCCGGCGCCTATGGGCGCCTCAGCAACTCAAGCAGCACGGTGATGGCCAAGACCCCAAAGGACGGGAAGACGCGCCCCGAAGCCCGGCTTCCCAAAGGCTTCCGCGACATCGAAGCCACCGAGATCCGCCAGAGCCTCGACATGCTGGCGAAGATTCGTGCGGTCTATGAGCGCTATGGATTCGAGCCCTTAAACACGCCCGCCTTCGAGTACACGGACGCGCTCGGCAAGTTCTTGCCCGACAGCGACCGCCCCAACGAAGGCGTGTTCTCGCTGCAGGACGAGGACGAGCAGTGGATGTCGTTGCGCTACGACCTGACGGCACCGTTGGCGCGCTACGTTGCACAGAATTTCCAGACGTTGCCAAAACCCTTCCGCCGCTACGCGACAGGGACGGTGTATCGCAACGAGAAGCCGGGTCCGGGACGCTTCCGCCAGTTCACACAATTCGACGCCGATACGGTGGGTGCAGAGAGTGTCGCAGCCGATGCCGAAATGTGCATGCTGGCGGCGGATACCATGGAAGCGCTGGGCATCAAGCGTGGCGACTACGTCATCAAGGTCAACAATCGGAAAGTCCTCGACGGTGTGCTTGGGACGATAGGTCTCGACGGTACGCAGAATTCTAACAAGCGACTGATCGTATTGCGTGCAATGGACAAGATGGATCGACTGGGTGTTGCTGGTGTTCGGGAGCTACTTGGCCCCGGTCGAAAGGACGAAAGTGGGGACTTCACGCCAGGAGCTGGACTGGATGACCAACAAATCAAACATGTTCTTGCCTACGTAAGGGCTCCAATCATGACTGAGGGTGAAACGCTAACAAATCGTCCACCCAGAGGAGAGATACGGAATTATATTCGACGGGCAAGAGACGCCGATGATCCAGACCCAAGCGACTATTGGTACCGCGTCAACAACACGTCAACGCTGCAACGCCTGCGCGAGATTGTCAGTGGCAGTGAATTGGGCCTTCAAGGCCTAGACGAGTTGAAGCAAGTAGTACAACTCACAGCAAACGGTGGTTTTGGGTGCGGTCAGATCTTAATCGATCCCTCCGTCGTGCGCGGCCTCGACTATTACACCGGCCCCGTGTTCGAAGCCGAGCTTCTGTTCGAGGTCAAGAACGACGACGGGCAAACCGTGCGCTTTGGCTCGGTTGGCGGTGGCGGACGCTACGACGATCTTGTCGCGCGCTTCACCGGTCAGAGGGTGCCGGCCACAGGCTTTTCCATCGGCGTTTCGAGATTGCAGGCGGCCCTCAACGCGTTGGGACGCGGGGGCGACGCAACCGTGCACGGACCCGTCGTCGTCATCGTCATGGATAAGGCGGAACTGACGCACTACCAGAAGCTGACACAGCGCCTACGCGAGGCTGGCGTGCGCGCTGAGATGTACCTCGGCTCATCGGGCATGAAGGCGCAGATGAAATATGCCGATAAGCGCGGCGCACCGGTGGCCGTCATCCAGGGGTCGGACGAGCGCGCCAAAGGCGAGGTGACGCTCAAGGATCTGATCGAAGGTGCCAAAGCCGCCGCCGCCATTAAAGATAATAAGGAATGGAAGGCGGCGCGCCCGGCGCAGATTTCCGTCCCGGAAGTTGAACTGGTCGAAAAGGTTCAGGACATCTTAAAGCGGCACGCTTAAACAGGCACACAGTGGTTTGAGCCAATCCCTATGTTGCAACACGTGGCAGGGGAGCGGGAGTGAACGGTATGGCCGCCGAGTCGGCAAAGAAATTCGCAGCCCTCGAGGAGCAGGCAGGCCGCGTGATGAGCACGTTCATCGCGGCCGGCTATGAAGCCGTGGCCCCCGCCATCATCCAGCCTGCGAGCATCTATCTCGATGCCATTGGCGAAGCGTTGCGCGCGCGCACCTATGTGTTCACCGATCCCGATGGCGACGAGCTTTGCCTGCGGCCCGATCTCACGGTACCCACCTGCCGGCTGCACCTGGAGCGCACCGGCGACGCATCGCAGGGCCATGCCCGCTATTGTTACAACGGGTCCGCCTTCCGCTTTCAGCCGCAAGGCGCGGACAGCGCACACCCGCGCGAGTTCCGCCAGGCCGGAATCGAAACCTTCGGGGCTGCGAACGCCGATGAGGCGGACGTCGCGACCCTCGCCACCATCGTGCGCGCCCTGGAAGAGGCCGGTCTCACGGACTATCAACTGCGCCTTGGAGACCTTGGCCTGTTCGCGGCGATGCTGAAGACGGTCGACATGCCGGAACGCTGGCGCGCACGGCTCAAGGACCACTTCTGGCGGCCCGACACTTTCCGAAATGAACTAAAGCGGTTGACGACGGCCCCCGACGACCTGCTCACAGGCATTCCGAAGTCGCTCGCCGCCGCGCTCGATCCGGATGATCCGGCGAAAGCGGAGAAAGCCGTTGCAGACCACCTTGAAAGCGCCGATATCGAAGTCATCGGTGTGCGCTCTCTCGGCGAAGTGACAGCCAATCTCCTGTCACGCAGCGCAGACGCTCGGGCCGAGCCTTTGTCGGCCACAGCAGCAAGCCTCATCGAAAGCTATCTCGCCGTGTCAGGATCGGCCGACCGGGCCGGAACGGCCATAAAGAACGTTGTGCGGGATGAAGGCGTTGATATTTCCGATGCGCTCCGCCGCTATCAACGCCGCCTGGATCTTATCTCCGAGACCGGGATCGATGTAAGCCGCGCCGCGTTCTCCGCCGAATTCGGCCGCGCGCTCGAATACTACACGGGCTTCGTCTTCGAGATCGTCGTGCCGTCCCTTGGCGCGCAAAGCCCCGTGGCCGGCGGAGGCCGCTACGACGGATTGATGAAAGCCGTCGGCGCGCCGTCCGACGTCTCCGCGGTCGGCGGCGCGATTCACACGGAACGGCTTCTTGCGGCTGTTGGCGGAGGCCGATCATGAGCGAACGTCTCGTCTTTGCCGTTCCGTCCAAAGGCCGCCTCATGGAGCAGACGGCCGAGGCCCTGTCCAAAGCCGGACTCGACCTGCGCAAGACCGGAGATGAGCGCGGGTACCGTGGTGAGATTGCAGGATTAGAGGCCGTCGATGTGGCCTATATTTCGTCCTCGGAGATCGCCTGGTATTTGAAAACAGGACGCGCGCACCTTGGCGTTACCGGTGAGGATCTGATCCGCGAACAGATGTCGGACGCAAACGAGCGCGTTCGCTTTCTGAAGCGGCTGGGCTTTGGCTTCGCCGACGTGATCGTGGCCGTCCCCGCGAGTTGGCTCGATGTGCGCACCATGTCCGATCTTGGACAGATCACGGGGCTCTTCCGGCGTGAGCACGGCCGCGCTCTCCGGGTCGCGACGAAGTACATGAACCTCACACGACGGTTTTTTGCGTCGAAGGGGATTGCGGACTACCGGATTGTCGAAAGCTTGGGCGCCACAGAAGGAACGCCCGCTGCCGGCACGGCGGATCTCATTGTCGACATCACGACGACGGGCAGCACGCTTAAGGCCAATGGCCTTCGCGTTCTCGACGACGGCGTGATCCTGAAATCCGAGGCCAACCTCGTCTCGTCCAACGTAGCACCGTGGAGCGACACCGCGCGCGAAGCGGAGCAGGCAATCCTTGAGGCCTTGGGCGGCTAACGGGTCCCCCTCGCCAGCCTATTCGGATTTGCCCCTGCCTCAGTCGGCGGCGCGCTCTTGCTTGATGTACTCGCGCTGCACATCCGTGATGTAGTCACGCACGATCGGCGCGGCATCACGCTTTTTGGCGAGCTGCATGTGGAAGACCAGCTGGCTACCGGTCCGGAACATCATTTCGCAACTTATGAGATAGAATTCGAACATTCGGCAGAAACGCTCATCGTACATCGCCTTGATCTTGTCGCGGTTCGCCTCAAACCGGCGCGCCCAGTGGTTAAGCGTTTTGGCGTAATGCAGCCGCAAGAACTCGAGATCCGTAACCCAAAGGCTATTGTTTTCGACAGCAGGAAACACCTCGGAGAGAGCCGGCGAGTAGGCTCCAGGGAAAATGTACTTTCTGAGCCATGGGCTTGCGGTGCCGGGCGGGCTCATATGGCCAATGGAATGGAGGAGCATTAGGCCGTCTTCGGTCATGAGCTCATTCACCTTCGCGAAAAACTCGGAATAGTGCGCAACTCCGACGTGCTCGAACATGCCGACAGAGACGATGCGGTCGAACTGGCGCGCAACGTGTCTGTAATCGGAAAGCTCGAAGCGCACGCGGTCGGCAAGCCCTTGCGCGCGGGCCTTTTCGTTGGAAAGCGCATGTTGCTCTTTCGAAAGCGTAACCCCCGTGACTTCGACATTTTCATGTTTCGCGATGTAGAGGGCGAGGTCCCCCCAACCACTGCCGATGTCCAGCACTCTAAGCCCCCGCTTCAGATTGAGCTTGGCCGCAACGAGACGCATCTTGTTCTGCTGCGCTTGCTCGAGCGTATCGTCATCCGACAGGAAGTAGGCGCACGAGTACTGCATGCCGTCGTCGAGGAACAGTTTGTAGAGATCGTTTCCCAGGTCGTAGTGGTGCGCGACGTTCTTTTGCGCTTTGCCAATCGGGTTCGCTTGCTGCAGCCGCTTGAGGCCTCTGGAGACCGTTCGCAGAACTTTTTGCAGTGGGTAGGAGCCCAGTGCGAGCCGGTTTGCGGAAAAGAGTGTGAGAAAATCCCGAAGGCTCGAACCGGGAAATGTCATCCGGCCGTCCATATAGGCTTCGCCGGCGTGCATTTCCGGATTGAAAAAGAGCTTTCGATAGAGCTTCGGGTCCGTGAGCTGCATCGTAGCCTCGGGCCCCGAAACCTTACCGCCAAAGACGTGCGTATTGCCTTCGGCATCGATCACCATCAGCTTGCCTGTCTTAACGAAGGCCGTCAGCATATTATTGAGCGGAAACATCGTGACCCTTTCGTTTGGGAGCAATCTCCAACTCTGAGTTATCGCAAGAATCCGGCTCCCATGCCACCAGGCAACCCGTGTCGCCGTGCCTAAACGCCCGCTGAGAGTGGGTCGGCCGGAGGCTGACGACAAACGCGCTAAATTAGGCCAGTTCGGCCAACAGGCATTTCAAGATACCAAGGTCATAACGCCCGCCGAGCGCGGTGTGCGCCGTACCGAGCTTGCCGCTGTCGAGCGTGCCCGTTTCCTCGAAGGCCGCGAGAATCGCGTCGATCTCTTCCTCATCGATGGACAAGACCGTCCGCGCCTCGATCAGGCCGGCCTCAATCGCCTCTGCGAAGTGACCGTAAATTGTCTCCTCTGGCAGCTTGCGGGCTGCGGCAATGGCTGCAGCATCGTGCCCCTGAAGGTGCAGCGCCAGTGTGTGATTGATCGTTGCGGCGAGCCGGTTGTCGAGAAGCGCATGCGGCTTGAACGCGGCAATAGTCGTCAGGAACGCGCGCCCATAGCGTTTGATCTTGCTAGCGCCCAGGCCAAGGATGCCGTGAAGCGCCTCTTCGGTTTCGGGACGCTTTTCGGCCAACTCGATCAACGTGCGGTCATGAGCCACGACGTAGGGCGGCAACTTGGCCGTCGCGGCAAGCTCAAGCCGGAGCGCTTTTAGTGCCGCATAAAGGGCTTCATGCTGCGGAGCCACTTTTATTGTTGCTTTGCCGTCCCGCCGCGCTCTTGATTTGCGGGCCGCAGCCTTCACCGTCCGCATCAGGAAACGCTCTTCGCCGCGCAAGAGCGGGCGTGCCTTATCCGTAAGGATCAGAGTGCCATACCCGTCGTCGTCGCCGGCAAGATAACCTTGCGCCACCAGTTGACGAAGAAGCGAGCGCCAATGCACGGTATCGGTGTCCGCGCCAAGTCCAAAAACACTGAGCTTGTCATGGCCGTTTCGAATCGCCCGCTCATCGGCCTTGCCCTGCAAGACATCGATTATGTAGCCCACGCCAAAGCCTTGCCCAGTGCGGTAGACGGTTGAAAGAGCCTTTTGCGCGAGCACCGTTCCGTCCGTCGTTTCCGGTGGAGAGAGGCAGTTGTCGCAATTTCCGCACGGCTCTGCGCGCGCTTCGCCGAAATAGGCCAGCAGCGCCTGGCGGCGGCAGCGTGCCATCTCCGCAAGACCGATAAGAGCATCAAGCTTCTGGCGCTGCACCTGTTTGAAAGCGTCCGACCCGTCCGATTGCGCAATCCATTGTCTGAGCTGCATCACGTCCTGAAGACCATACGCCAGCCACGCATTGGCGGGTTCTCCATCACGGCCGGCGCGTCCCGTCTCCTGGTAATAGGACTCAATCGTCTTAGGCAGATTGAGATGTGCCACAAACCGCACATCCGGCTTGTCGATGCCCATGCCGAAAGCAATGGTGGCGACAATAATGACACCCTCCTCGCGAATGAAGGCGTCCTGAGCAGCGCGGCGCAGATGCGGTTCAAGGCCGGCATGGTAGGCGAGCGCGCGCCGGCCCTTGGAGACAAGCCACGCCGCTGTATCCTCGACAGCACGCCGTGAAAGGCAATAAACAATCCCCGAGTCCTGCGGATGCTCGGTTTCGATGAAGGACCAGAGGCGCGATCGTGCGCTCATCGAACCCATTTCGGCAATCGTATAACGAATATTTGGCCGGTCGAAACTCGCGATGAAACGGTCCGCCGCTTCAAGGGAAAGCTCGGTTATGATTTCCGCGCGCGTGCGTTCGTCTGCTGTCGCCGTCAACGCGATGCGCGGCACCTCGGAAAAGCGGCTCGGCAAAATCTTAAGCTGACGGTACTCGGGCCTGAAGTCATGCCCCCATTGCGACACGCAGTGCGCTTCATCTATCGCAAAGAGCGCGATCGACCCGGCGGCCAGCAGGTCCAGTGTGCGATCCTGCAACAGCCGTTCGGGCGCGATATAGAGAAGATCGAGATCGCCCGACAGGAACCGCCGCTCGACGGCCTGCACGTCCGCAAAACTTAGAGTCGAGTTGAGAAAGGCAGCGTCAACGCCGGCGTCTTTCAGCGCATCGACCTGATCCTGCATAAGCGCGATCAAGGGAGAGACGACGATGCCCGTTCCGGAGCGGAGAAGGGCTGGGATCTGATAGCAAAGTGATTTGCCCCCGCCCGTCGGCATCAGCGCGAGCACATCCCGCCCGCCAACGAGCGCCTCGATAATGGGCGCCTGGTGCGAGCGAAAAGACGGATATCCGAAGACCTCTTCGAGGAGCCGTTGGGCGTCGTTGAGCGGGTTCGCGTCGGGAACGCGTCGGGCGGTTGCTGGCATCGGCTGGAGTGGGTCCGGAGAGAAGTTTGCGGGATCGTCCCCCGTTGCATGCCAGATTCTCTCTGCCACAGGGTCGCACGTCTGTTATTTTTCCTTGGAAAACTGGGGTGTAGCCCTGAAGAGTTGCAGTGAACCTCCACCTCGCGCAACATTCAGCCCGGGTTCATTTGGAGCGCGGTAATCTCGGGCTCAGATTATGGAGGCCAAGACCCCCATAGGGCCGTGGCCATCCGCGAGAAAAGCCCCTCTGTGTGGGAGGCTTGCAGGCAATAGGAAGGACAAGACTCGATGTTTCGCACCGGTGCCGCTCTTTCGCTTTTCGCCCTGGCGGGAATAGCCCTCGCGAGCCCGGCCAACGCCCAGGCCAATTGCGCCGAATATGGCCGCCTGGCCATAAAGCAGCAGAAGCAAAATGTAACGCTGAAGTGCGGATTCACCGGCAACGCCTGGAACCCGAACCTCAAGGCCCACATGAATTGGTGTCAGTCTGTCGGGCCAGACAAGTGGAAGGAGCAGCTTCAGCAGCGCTCGCAGGCCCTGAAAGAGTGCAAGAACAAATAGGGCCGCAAAAGAGTTTGTCTCCCGATGGGGTGTCATTCCACGGGGATCGGTTTAGAGAGAAGAGGCCGCGCGGCATATGACAGCCAGCGCGGCCTCATCTTTGTCAGCGAGGCGGGAGGACTACCCATGAAACGGCTTGTGACACTCCTCGTACTTATTGGCTTGGCATTCTATGGAGCCTGGCCCGCCTATTCCGGTTACACAATCAAGTCAGCACTTGCCGCAAAAGACTCCGAGACACTCTCGGCAAAGATCGATTTTCCAAGCGTGCGCGAGTCGATGCGCCCCGCCGTTTCGGCGAAAGTCGAGACGTCGCTAGCGAAATCCCTGAAGAAGGCTGGTCCAGCGGGAAGTGAGCTCCTGAAGGAAATGAGCAAGGAGATCACGCCCAAAATCGTTGACGCCGTGCTCGCCGTACTCGTCAAACCGGAAACGCTAATCCGTATCTATGCCGACGGCAGCCGCGTCAAAGACAGCATCAACCGGATCATTGCCGAAGAGGTGAGCACCTCCGCAGCCGGTGGAGGTCTGGGTAATCTCCTTGGCAAGGACGGTGACGGATCAAGTGGCGCTGGCGGTCTTCTCGACAGCCTCGGCAAGGCAGCCGAGCAGTTCGGGCTCGATACGGGCAAGAAGGCTGAGGCCCCCGCCAACGCGAAAACATCCAAGTCGGGGACCGCGCCCAAATATGGGTTCGACAACATCAAGCACTTTGGACTCGACGGCCCACTCGCGATTTCCTTGGGGGTAGCAAAGGACCCAGCCGCCAAAGATCCGGACATCACCGCCGAGATGAGCTTTGTCGGCAATGATTGGAAGCTGACGGGGCTAGTGCCAAAGCTGTGAACGGCGTGACTACTCCGCGGCCGCCTTTTTGTCAGGTTGGACCTCGGCCATATAGTCGTTGAGCAGCGTTTCCGAGATTGTACCCGGTGTGTAGGTATGCGGCCCGATTTCGCGAACGGGCGTCACCTCAGCTGCCGTGCCGACGATGAAGCACTCGCTAAACGTGCCAAGTTCATCCGGCATGATCGTACGCTCGTTGACCGCGATGCCACGCTTCTTCGCAATTTCGATCACGGTTTGCCGCGTAATGCCATCGAGGAAACAGTCAGGCGTAGGCGTGTGTAAGGCGCCATCTTTGATGAAGAAGACATTTGCGCCAGTGCATTCTGCAACACGTCCGCGCCAATCCAGCATCAAAGAGTCGGCATAGCCATTTCGCTCCGCCCGATGCTTCTCGATCGTGCAGATCATGTAAAGACCGGTCGCCTTGGCTTTAGAGGGGGTCGTAGCCGGATCGGGACGGCGGTACTCGGCAAGCGCCACCCGTATACCTCTCAGCCGCTCGTTCTTGTCGAAGTATGAGCCCCAGTTCCAAGCCGCGACCGACAGGTGGACTTTGTTCTTCTGCGCTGAAACGCCCATCTGCTCGCTGCCGCGCCACGCGATCGGCCGAACATAACCGTCCGTCAGAGTATTGGCTTTCAAGACGTCGCGGCAGGCCTGATCGATTTGATCGATAGAATAGGGAATCTCAAAGTCAAGCATGCGCGCTGATTCAATGAGACGTTCGCTATGCTGACGCAGCTTATAAATCTCCCCCCCGTACGAGCGTTCGCCCTCGAACACGGCGCTGGCGTAATGCAAGGCGTGGGTTAATACATGGATCTTGGCATCCCGCCACGGGACGAGCGCACCATCAAACCAAATGAAACCGTCACGGTCGTCGTAGGGAAGGGCGGAATCGGCCATAACCGTAGAGTTCCTTAGCGAGAGCACTGGCAGCGAGTACGCACCCCGCGAAAGAGCCGGCGCGCGATCGGGCCGCAAGTCCATGCGGCGATACCGGAGTCCCGGACGCCGCAACAGGGCTCATTAGGGGCCTCATCCATGTGCGCAAAATGACTTGCCACGAATATCAATCGGCTCCAAATATGTCAACATGACTGACATAACTCGCAACGATACGCATACACCCAATGTGGCCGCTGGGGCCAATGGGGCCGAGACCAGCGCCAAGGGCGGTTTCACGCGTGAAGAGCTCGTGACTTCGATTGAGCTTTTGTTCTTCGCCTATCGCGATTTCACCAGCGATCCGGACGCGGTGCTGGCCGAATATGGGTTTGGCCGGGCGCACCACAGGGTTCTTCATTTTGTGTATCGCAACCCTGGTATTCGCGTTGCGGACTTGCTCGATATATTGAAGATTACCAAACAAAGCCTGGCGCGCGTTCTGAAGCAGCTCGTGAAGGACGGGTTCATAGCGCAGCGGGCTGGACCGAACGATCGGAGAGAACGGCTTCTTCGAGTGACGAAAAAGGGCGCGCGCCTGGCAGATAAGCTGATGCAATTACAGCTGCACCGCGTCGAAGCAGCACTGGCGGCCGCTGGACCAGGGGCGGATCAGGCCGCGCGCAGCTTTCTTCTTGCCATGATCGACCCTGAAAATCGGGCGCAAGTCGAAGCGCTGATTAAGTTGTTCGACGGGACTGGAAGGAGCGCGTGAGGTAGGCGCCATGACCGACATCCAAGACAAGAACAAAGAACCGCTTCCGGACGATGCCCCGCATGTGCTGGTGGTCGACGACGATCACAAGATTCGGGATCTCCTAGGCCGGTACCTGCTCGAAAACGGTTTCCGTGTCACAACCGCTGAGGACGCCGCTACGGCCCGCGCAGCCTTGCGCGGCCTCGCGTTTGATATCGCGCTCTTGGATGTCATGATGCCCGACGAGAGCGGTATCGAATTGGCGCGCGATCTCAAAGCAACCATGCATTTGCCGATATGTATGCTGACGGCCCGTGCAGAGGCTGAAGACCGCATAGAAGGTCTCGAGATCGGTGTCGAGGATTACGTCGCCAAGCCATTTGAGCCGCGAGAGCTGCTGCTGCGATTGAAGAATATTCTCCGGCGCGGCCAGGCCGAGTCGGGCACCGGCGACGAGGTTCGTATGGGTCCGTTCGTCTTCCACATCGAACGCGGCGAACTGAAGCGCGACGATGAAACGATTAAGCTCACTGAGCGCGAACGCGATCTCTTGCGTCTCTTTGCGCAGCGCCGCGGCCTTCCCGTTCCGCGTCATGAGCTCTCGAGCGACGAGTCGACCGGCAGTGAACGCGCCATTGACGTGCAGATCAACCGGCTGAGACGAAAAATCGAAACCGATCCCGCAAATCCGGTCTACTTGCAGACCGTTCGCGGCAAAGGTTACATCCTTTATACGGACTAAATCGGAGCGCGTGCTGTTTCCTTAGATAACCATATGCTCGCCGGTCTGGACAAAAAGATCGCGCCGGTCCTGGACAGGGCAAAGAGCCTTGCTGCGGCGGCATACCAGGTTACCGGACCACTCTTGCGCGGCCTGCGGGCGTTACACGGCAGGCTGGCGTCGCTGATATCGGATCTCATTCCGAAGGGCCTTTATGCCCGCGCGCTCATCATCATCATCGCACCGATCGTCGTGCTGGAAGGCGTGGTGGCGTTCGTGTTTATGGAGCGGCATTGGCAAAATGTGACACGGCGCCTATCAGAGGCCACAGCACGCGACATTGCGGCATTGATCGACCTCTACAAGGCGAATCCGGGTAAGGAGGAGCAGCAAAAGCTCATCGAGATGGCCCGCGCCCGGCTCAATCTATCAATGCAAATTCTCCCGCCGGGCGATCTTCCCGAACAGCGCCCCAAACCGTTCTTCGACCTTCTCGACCGGGCACTTTCGCGAGAAATCTCAAAGTTCGTCCGCAAGCCCTTCTGGATTGATACGGTGGGCCAGTCACGCCACGTCGAGATCCGCATCCAACACAAGGACGCAATCTTGCGCTTCATCGCCACGCGCAGTCAGACTTATGCGTCGAACTCGCACATCTTTCTCCTGTGGATGGTAGGGTCTTCGATCATTCTCCTGACGGTGGCGATCCTATTCCTGCGAAATCAAATCAAGCCGATTTTGCGACTGGCCGACGCGGCCGATGCCTTCGGCAAGGGTCGTCCTATTCCCGAGGATTTCCGCCCGCGCGGCGCCCGTGAGGTGCGCGGCGCAGCGCAGGCCTTTCTTGAAATGCGCGACCGCATCAAAACCCACGTCGAACAGCGTACGACCATGCTGGCCGGTGTCAGCCATGACCTGAGAACGGTCTTGACCCGGTTTAAGCTCGAGCTTGCCCTGCTGGGGGACAGCCGCGACATCCGTTCGCTACGAAAAGATGTCAATGAAATGCAGCACATGCTGGAGGATTATCTGGCTTTTGCGCGCGGCGACGGCGGCGAAGAGGCGCGCCCAACCAACCTTCGTGAGCTCCTCGAGGAGATTCACAAGCAAGCGGAAGCATTTGGGACCCCCATCGAACTCAAGATTCGTAAGAAGAAGAACGAAGGCGATATCGTGCTGCCCTTGAAGCGCAACGCCATTAAGCGCGCCATCACGAATCTCGTCTCCAATGCGGTGCGTTATGGCGACAACGTCATCATTCGCGCCGCAAAGGAAGGCCAGTGGGTGCGCGTGGAGGTGGATGACAACGGGCCCGGTATTCCTGAATCGGAGCGCGAGAACGTATTTCGTCCATTCTACCGGATCGACAAGGCGCGCACCAAAGAGCAGGCCAACTCGGGCCTCGGTCTCGCCATTACCCGCGACATCGCCAAAAGCCACGGCGGCGATATCACCCTCGGTCAAAGTTCGATGGGGGGCTTGAGAGCCATCATATCCCTACCGCTTTGAGTAAAGGCCTCTTTGCCCCTGCAGCCGAAACGCACATCGAAAGGTTTGCCGCTCAACCCGCCGTGCCCAATCGTTCAAGCGCGCGCGTGCGGCCGATAAACGGGAGCAGGAGCTTTAACTCGGGTCCGCTCTCACGCCCTGTGAGGGCGAGACGCAGCGGATGAAACAACGCGCGCCCCTTGGCACCGGTTTTCTCCTTGACGGCCGACGTCCACGTGCTCCACGTGCTCTGATCCCAAGGCTCCGGAGGAAGTAACTCTGAAGCGGCGGTGCTGAGGGCCGCATCTTCAATAACGGGATCGATCGCGCCTGTCGCGATCTCCCACCAGTCTCTTACCTCCCTAAAGAGAGAGATGTTGCCGCGAACGGCCACCCAGAAGTCACGTCCACCAAGGACCCCGAGCGCTTCAAGCCGGATCGCCACATCCTCGAAAGGGAGCTTATGCAAAAGTTTGGCGTTGAGAATCTTAAGCTCATCCAGATCGAACCGCCCAGGCGCCGTTGAAATCTTTGCCGGATCGAAGAGGGCCGCTAGTTCCGAGACCTGAGTATGTGGCTCGATAGCATCGGATGTGCCGAGCAAGGCCGCGTGCGAAAGCACCGCCATAGGCTCCAGCCCCGCGTCGCGAAAGCCTTCGATCGAAAGCGCGCCCAGGCGTTTGGAAAGCGCATGCCCATCCGCACCGACGAGAAGGCTGTGATGGCCGAACGCCGGCGGGTCCGCGCCGAGCGCTTCAAACAACTGAACCTGAACACCGCTGTTGGTGACGTGGTCCTCACCGCGAATAACATGCGTGATGCCAAAGTCGATGTCGTCGATGACGCTTGTAAGAGTGTAAAGATAGGTTCCATCGGCGCGGATCAGCACGGGATCGGACAGCGCCCCCGCATCGATGGTCTGATCACCGCGGATCATATCGTTCCACGATACGATGGTCGGCTGAGGTGCGAGACCCGTTTCCGGTTCCGTATTGTCGAGGCGAAAGCGCCAATGCGCGGCGCGCCCCTCGGCTTCGAGCGCCTTGCGTTCAGCATCCGTCAGTCTAAGGCCGGCACGATCGTAGATCGGCGGCCGCCCCATCGCCCGCTGGCGCGCACGTCGCCGATCAAGCTCGTCCTCGGTTTCGTAACACGCATAGAGCCGGCCACTGGCCTTGAGCTGTTCTGCGATCTCGTCATAACGCGCAGTACGGGCCGACTGGCGCTCCTCACGCGACCATTGAAAGCCGAGCCAGCGAAGGTCTGTGCGAATGCCGTCTGCAAATGCTTCCGTTGAGCGCTCAACGTCCGTGTCGTCGAGGCGCAGGAGAAATTCGCCCCCGTGCTTCAAGGCAAAGAGGTAATTGAGCACGGCCGTGCGCACATTCCCAATGTGAATGCGGCCGGTCGGAGAAGGGGCAAAGCGGACGGTCGGTGTCATGCCGGTTTTCTTGCAACGTGCTGCGAAGGGACAAGGGGTCGACGGCCCCTGCTGCTACACCATCGGAGCCCCCGAGGCGAGGGGTCGCGGGCGCAATCCCAGGCAATAATGCGGGCCCGGCCCCAGATAGAGCACACCGGGCGCGGCTCAAACCGCGCGCACCGCTGACGTAGGACGCTGTCAGCGCGTTCTGTGGGGCCTCAAAAACCGCGCCGCGGCGCCCGGATTCGATAAGGCACCCGGCACCATCTTGCAGCCAGAAGCGAGGCTAAGACAATGAGCATCAATCCGGAGACGAACAGGGCGGAACACCGGTGCCGCAAATCATCGACCTAAAATGTAACGACCTCGCACGCAGCCAGCCAATCGATAAAATTGTGCAAACCGGATTAGGTCGCCGGCAACCAAATCAGCACACAAGGTTCGCAATTCTTTAGCACATTCGCTCAGTTAAAGAATGTGTAAGCTCTAGATGTTGCACTCCGGTCATGGGGCAGTAGTGCGCGGTCGAAAATCACCAGCATATTTCAGTTGGTGCGATAGGTCCGCGTGAGAGTATCAGTTTGCGGCACCGCCGCGCGTGGGATCTACAAATGGCCGGCATTAAATATGTTTCCGCAACGGGCAACGCAGACATTGATGGTCTCCTGTCCGGAGTAGCGTGGACGGGAACCGTCACATATAGCTTTCCCGATTCAGCCAACGACTACAGTTCCGGCTACGGCTACGGCGAGCCGCGAGCCTCGGGCTTCGGCAGCATTTCGTCGAAGCAAAAGGCCGTCGTTCACACAATCATGGATCAAGTCAAGGCCTACACAAATCTTGACCTGCAGTACGCCGGCACCAACGGAGCCGACATCAAGATTGCACAATCATCGGAGGCGAACCCGACGGCCTATGCTTACTACCCGGGCAACTACGAGGAAGGCGGCGACATCTGGTTCGGAACCAACTACAACTTCCGCTCACCAACGCCCGGCACCTATCAGTACCATGCCCATCTTCATGAGATTGGTCACGCACTTGGATTGAAGCACGCCCACGACGAATCCGGTCCAGGTAGCACCCACGTTCCAGATCATCACGATTCGCTCGAATATTCTGTGATGACCTATCACAGCTTCGTCGGCAGCACGGCCTCCGGCTATACCAACGAGACGTACGGCTATCCGACAACGTTCATGATGAACGACATCATCGCGCTTCAAGAAATGTATGGCGCGGACTTCACGACCGAAAGTAGCAACACGGTCTACACCTGGAACCCTTCGACGGGCGAGACGTACATCAACGGTGTGGGCCAGGGACGTCCCGGCGGCAGCGGCGCGCCATCTTCCGCCAACAACATCTTTATGACGATATGGGACGGCGGCGGTATTGATACCTACGACTTCTCTAACTACACGTCGAACCTGAATGTCGATCTTCGGCCTGGCGAGCACAGTATCACCAAGTCCGCTCAACTTGCGTATCTTGGTTATGGCGAATATGCCCGGGGCAATGTGTTCAACGCCTATGTCTACAAGGGTGATACCCGCTCTCTCATTGAGAATGCTAAAGGCGGGACCGGTAACGACGTCCTCAAGGGAAACAGCGCCGACAACAGATTGGACGGCGGCAGGGGTGCCGACCGGCTAACTGGTTACCGAGGCGACGATACGTTCGTTTACTGGAAGAACTACGGCCTCGACACAATTACAGACTTTGGGGCGACTGGTGACGCTGATCAAATCGAACTCTTTGGATTCGACCTGTTCGCCGACTTTGACGATATCTGGGCGGTTAGCGCCCAAATTGGAGTCGACACCGTCATCACGTTTTCCGTAACTGATGTGCTCAAACTCCGGAATTTTGATCTGACCTCTTTGGACGAGAGCGACTTCGTTTTCCGTGCCAACATGGCGCCGACGGGGATCTCTCTATCCGGTGGACGTGTCGCGGAAAACCAGGACGGCGCGGTCATTGGAGATCTTATCGTCAGCGATCCCGGTGGAGACACCACGTTTGGCTTCACCGTCACCGATGCCCGCTTCGAGGTCCGCGGCTCGGCCGGAAACTACGAGTTGGCGCTGAAGAGCGGCGTATCTCTTGACTATGAATCAGCCACGAGCGTCTCGTTCGATGTGACGGCAACGGATACGGGCGGCCTTTCGGTCACCGAAACCGTGAACGTCACCGTCCTTGATCGAGCGGGCGTCAAGATTCGCGGTACGAAAAAGGGGGATATCATCACCGACACTCAGACCGCGCCACGTCAGAACACGGTCACCGATGAAGGCGATCGTATATCAACGCGTGCAGGAGATGATGTCGTTCGTGCAGGCGGGGGCAATGATTTCGTAAACGGCGGTGCCCACAACGATGCGCTTTATGGCGAAAGCGGCCACGACAGTCTGAACGGCAGTAAAGGTAATGATCGGCTCTATGGCGGAGAAGGTCGCGATTATCTGAACGGAAGTAAAGGCAACGATTGGCTCTACGGTGATGAGGGCCGCGACAATCTGAACGGCAGTAAAGGTAACGATCGGCTCTACGGCGGAGACGGCAACGACACTTTGATCGGCAGTAAGGGTCTCGATTGGCTTCTTGGCGGCGATGGTAACGACTATCTCATCGGCGGAAAACACGATGATCGGTTCGTGTTTGGAGCCGACTTTGGTCATGATACCATTCGCGACTTCCGGGCAGGAAGCCGATCTAGCGAAGTAATTCAAATGAGCAGCAGCTACTTCTCGAGCTTAGCCGAGGTTCTTGCTGCGAGCACGCAGGTGGGTTCAGACCTTTTGATCACCGCCGACGGCAGCAATTCGCTCCTGTTGCTGAATGTCTCGGCCGGCCAACTTACCGCTGACGACTTCTTCTTTGTCTGAAGCGCATCGCGGGTCGCGGACCAATAGGCGCACCGGCTTGATTACTCGGAC
The DNA here is from genome assembly GCA_965222835.1 of Hyphomicrobium sp. Lineage (GTDB taxonomy): Bacteria > Pseudomonadota > Alphaproteobacteria > Rhizobiales > Hyphomicrobiaceae > CBDCUQ01. Next base: position 499,708 of record CBDCUQ010000003.1, on the reverse strand, counting down.
CCATTCGCACGGCGGTCCTCCAGCCCCCCGGATATTTTCCCGAGCAGCGCCGTCAACCGCGGCGAATCTCCCGCCCCAAGCGTTTGAGCGAGCCTTGACTGCGCCTTCGCCCAATAGGGCAACGCCTTTTGCAATCGCTCCCGGCCAAGCTTCGTGATCTTGGCAATGCGCACGCGCTTGTCCCGTCCAGCGCCGACGCCCGCAAGGCCCTCGCGCTCCAAAGGTTTCAAGTTGCGGGCGAGCACGCTTCGCTCCATACCGAGAAGGGCGGCGAGGTCCGTAAGCGACATCTCATCCGTTTGCGCGAGAATGGCCAGCACATTGAATTGCGTGGCACGAAGCCCCGTGGGTTTGAGGGCCGTGTCGTAATGACGCCCGATAAGGCGCGCGGAGCGGCGCACGAGAAAATTCAGGCATCCTCTTGTTTCTTCCAGCTTTGTCGCCAATCCAAATGCCCTCGCCCTAAGTTCGACTGCACCCCGAACACATACCCGTAGCACAGCTCGTAATCTGCGAGGGCGGTGTTTCCTCAAGACAGTTGTGCGGAGGGGTGTCCTGTGTCATAGTGCGGGTATATACCCGTATCTAGAGAGTTGCAGCTTATTTTCGAGAACACGCTGCGGCGAAGAAGGGTTCGGGATCAGCCCCAAGACCGCGTGTTCGGATCGGAAGGGCAAGGAGAGCGGACGGACAGGACGCATGGCCGGTCTGTTGCGGTATGCCTTGGCGACAAGTGACCGCCGCAGGCCCTTAACTGGGACGTATCAAAGATGAGTACGCTAACCTGCGCGATAATTGGATTCATTGCGGTCGGCATCGGACTGTGGCTGGTGTCCTTCCTTATCGAAGGACTGCGTGTCACCCCAAAAGCACCGGGCAAGTTGCGCTGGGCGCCCGATATGGACATCAAGTATGCCGATCTCAACGGCGTGAAAGTCCGCTACATTGAGACCGGAAACGGTCCGCCTCTTGTCCTCTTGCATACCTTGAGAACACAGCTCGACATTTTCGAAACAATCATTCCGGCGCTATCCGAGCACTTCACGGTCTACGCACCCGACTATCCTGGTCACGGATACTCGGACATTCCCAACGCAGAATACGCTCCTGACGACTTTTACGGATGGATCGAAAGTTTCCTGGAAAAGATCGATGTCAAGGACGCCACGATCGCGGGCGTTTCAATCGGTGGCACGATTGCTCTGGAGCTAGCTACCCGGAAGAATCCGCGCATTTCCAAAGTCGTTTCCGTCAATCCCTTCGACTACCGGGACACCTATAGCAGCGGTCTCAAGGGGAGCTCATTCTTCGCAAAGATCATGTTCACGGCAACATCCATACCCTTCATCGGCGAAACCTTCATGCGCTTGCGCAACCCATTCGTGGAACGCAAACTGTTCGAAGGCGGTGTGACCCGTCGCCAAGCCTTGTCAAAGGAGCTTTATCGCGACTTTGCCCGTACGGGAAACCGCAAAGGACACTATCGGGCCTTCATAAGCCTGTTGCGCCAACGCCATCGCTGGCAGGAGGCACGCGGCAACTATCACAAGGTTTCAGTTCCCACGTTGCTGATCTACGGCGAGAACGACTGGGCCTCGCACGGAGATCGTGCACACACCGCGGGCCTCATTCCCGATGTGCAGGTAGAGACCATCCAGGGCGGTGGACACTTCCTGTCCTTGGATCGGCCAGACGAACTCACCCAATCCATTGTTCGTTTTGCGAGCGCATGAGAGCACCGGTTCAGATGCCCCTGCAATGCGGCTGATTTCCTGCTTCGCCACTGCAAAGAGGATCTGCGCCGCACTGTCTCTTAAGACTTCATTGCTAGCATGCTATCTGAAAAACCTCTGATCGGAACGGCGCCCATTCTGAAAGATAACCAACGATGGGGCGGAATATGCGCCACCTTTTTGCGATAGCTACGCTACTCGGTGCCATCGCCATCTATGGCGTCGCAGCCGCGAGCCAGCAACAGGACGGCTGCCGGGGTGCCGACACGCCGCGCGAAACACTCCAACAATTCATTCATGCCGCGGGGCAGGATGATTGGCCGACTGCTTTCGATTATGTCAATGCAAGATCACGACCGCGCTTGTTCAGACCCTTCCTCGTCAAGCTGATCCTCGGATTGCACGTGAAGTGGGCCTGGGACTCTGACGACGCCAAGGTGGCAGCGAACGCAAAGATCCTCTATGAGCTTGCCAAAGTGCTTAGAGACAATGGATTTGAGGTCGACCAGAACAACACGTACCCAGATCTCGAGAAAGATATTGAAGGAATATCGAGCTGGCCGAAGCTCATGTCCGGCATTGCGCGGTTCTCCAAAGCCCACCTCAAAAGAGATATGTTTTCGGCGAGTACAGAAATCGGTCCGGTCAATGTTTCGGGAAATGAGGCGCACGCGCAGTTGACTCAAGCCCGCGGCGGCACCGACAGCGTCAAGCTGAGCAAGGCAAACGATGTTTGGTGTATCTCCGGCGGCTTCGAGGGCGAGCAATAACTGGCGCAAGAACCAACACACGCTACGTAGGCGAGCTCTATAGCGCTTGCGCTGTTGAAACCATTACAATGCGGTGTGGCCGCGCGCTCCACTCGGCTATAAACCACCGGCGTGCAACGCGATCTTGCCGCCAGCATCTGTTCTGCCCTACGCTGCGCTCTGGCCAGCTCAGACGCGGGCCAATAGCGGCCGGATTTTGTAAATTAGGAACTTGCGTTCTTATGAGGGGCAGGCCGGGAGCATTTCACATATGGTGGCTGACGTTATGACTAGGCTCATGGGTCATTGTGACGATTGCGTGGGCTCAGAGTTGAATAACGGTTGGGGAAAAGTGCCATGCGAATTCTGGTGACAGGTGGTGCCGGATTCATCGGATCGGCGCTTTGCCGGTATTTGGTCGGCGAGAAGAAGATCGACGTGCTCAATGTCGACAAGCTCACTTACGCCGCCAACCTACATTCGCTCGACCCGGTCGCGGACAAGCCCAACTATCGGTTCTTGAAGGCCGATATCCGCGATCGCACGGCGATGGACAAAGCGTTTGCCGATTTCAAGCCGGACGCAGTTATCCATCTGGCGGCCGAAAGCCATGTTGATCGTTCGATCACGGGGGCCGGTGATTTTATCCACACCAATGTGGTTGGCACCTTCACGCTTCTTGAAGCGGCGCGCGGGTACTGGATGAATTTCAAGGACGAGGCGCGCGACCGATTCCGGTTCCTTCACGTGTCAAGCGATGAGGTCTATGGGTCGCTCGGCCCTGAGGGCCTGTTTAGGGAGGAAACGGCCTACGACCCAAGCTCGCCATATTCAGCAAGCAAGGCAGCATCTGACCACTTGGTCATCGCGTGGTATCGAACCTATGGATTCCCGGGTCTCATTTCAAACTGCTCCAACAATTACGGGCCTAACCAGTTCCCCGAGAAACTCATCCCGTTGATCATCCTCAACGCGTTGCATGGGCTGCCGCTGCCGGTCTATGGCGACGGCTCGAACATCCGCGACTGGCTTTACGTCGACGATCACGCGCGCGCCCTGCTGACAATCCTGGAGCGTGGTCGTCTCGGTGAAAAGTACAATGTGGGAGGGTGCAACGAACGATCCAATATCGAGGTCGTCACGCGTATTTGCGATGTGCTCGACAGGCGTGCACCGAAGGACGAGCGGTACTCCTCGCTCATCAGCTATGTCCGTGATCGGCCCGGCCATGATCACCGCTACGCGATCGATGCAACAAAGCTCGAAACGGAGCTTGGCTGGCGGGCGCGTGAGAATTTCGACTCGGGAATCGAGAAGACGATTGATTGGTATCTTGCCAATCGATCCTGGTGGGGGCCGTTGCGGAAGAACGTTTACGCTGGCGATCGGCTGGGTCTGCTGCAGTCCGGTGGCGCAAGCAAAAAGGTGTTGTGAGCGCGGAAGGTAGCAAGGTGAGGGTTCTTGTAGCGGGTGCCGAGGGGCAGGTTGCCAAGTCTTTGTTCGAGGCCGGGAACGGCCGGGGGTGCGCGGTCCTGGCCCTGGAGCCGCCAGCACTAGACATCACGCGGCCGGAAACCATCGCGTGTGCCGTGCGCGGGCATGCGCCAGACGTGATCGTCAATGCGGCCGCGTATACGGCCGTCGACAAGGCGGAGAGCGAGCCCGAGCTGGCGCATCTCGTCAATGCCGTTGGGGCGGGTAACGTCGCACACGCTGCGAACGAAGTAGGCGTGCCGGTTATTCATATCTCGACAGATTATGTGTTCGACGGCGGCAAGCCCGTGCCCTATGTCGAGACCGACGCGACGGGTCCGGTCAGCGTCTACGGGCGCACGAAGTTTGCGGGAGAGGAAGCAGTGGCCGCCGCCAATACACGACATCTAATCCTTCGGACAGCCTGGGTATACAGCCCGTTCGGCAGCAACTTCGTCAAGACGATGCTGCGGCTCGCAGAAACACGCGATGAGCTGGGTGTGGTGAACGATCAAATCGGTTCTCCGACCTACGCACCTCACCTGGCAGAGGCAATCCTTGATGTGGCAAAACAATCAAAGGGACGCCGCGATGACGGCGACTGGGGAATCTATAATGCCACCGGCGCGGGTGAGACGACGTGGTACGGCTTGGCGCGCGAGGTGTTCCGGCTTTCTGCAGCTGCGGGTGCCCCCTCAGCAAAAGTCAATCCGATTTCGACATCCGCCTATCCGACGCCAGCGCGTCGGCCTGCCAATTCACGCCTTGCGGGCGACAAGCTGCGGCGCGTATTCGGCGTGCAGTTGCCGCACTGGCACCAGGGCGTTTCGGCCTGCATGGTGCGACTGACAGGCGCCGGGACAGCGAGCCCCTAACAGTTTCGGGGAAGGGGGCGGCATAAAGGGTATCATTCTGGTGGCCGGAAGCGGTGCCCGCCTTTTTTTCCCATGACGCAGGCGGCATCGAAGCAGATCCTGCCGCACATCTATTACCCGCCCTCTATTCTCACGCTCGGTGGTATTCGCGGAGTTCGGTCCTGGCTGAACTCTGAGACCGGATTTGCGGGAAGTGTTGACCGTGATGCGCAAAGAAACCAAGTGGCGATCTCGCCTGCGGTCCGTAGCCGCGCCTGCAACTCCGGACGAGCAAGTTGGTCAATGTGACACCTTCGGTACACATTGCTCGGAATCGTTGTCTTGGACCACTTGTCAAAAGTAGGAACGCCCGAAGAAGCTGCGTGTCATGCTCATTTCTCCCCAGAATTATGGCTGGCGACAGTCGACGGGAGCAGGTCCGGCGAGTTATCGGTTGATGCCCGAGCCTGACGCCCACAGCCCCTCCAAGACAGTCACTGCCGCACACTGCGACTTGAAGATGGAAACGAGAAGGATGGCACTATTAAATAAAATCAAATCTTCTGCCCCCCCGAAATCCTTCAAGGCACTCGATCGGGATTCTTATGACAATACATATGAATGCTCGAAGGCGTCAGTGCCTGTTGAGTTGCATTATGTCCGACATGGCGCAGCTTTGGGCTTTAAGCCACGAGAAGATTTCGATCCTTTGGTTTACGCATTTCGACACTGCGGAGTACCACCAGAGCACGCACTGGTTCATTCCTTAATCACAATGGATACAGGCCCATACAGTCTGGACAGCGTCTTAAAAGACCTTCCAAGAACTGTTCTCGATCATGCGAGCACCAAAGCCGAGGGCTATCTCAAGCTAAGAAAAAAGAGAGGGCTTAGCGCCGAGAAAACAACGGCCGATCCCGAAGCGATCAAAAACGGATTTAGTGAACCGCTCGATGGAGCGCCAGATGCTGCAAAGTTCTGGATGGAGGCACCATCTGGTCGAGATTTTATGGATGCAATTGAGCGCGCTTTACCATTATGTTATGTGAAAATACCGCATGGCTTCTGGGACAGATTAGTGTGGATGAGATTGCTGGCAAACAAACTGGGAGAATTAGGGGAAACACAATGTTTCTCGAGAAAGCAATTGGAAGTATTTGCAGGAAGAATATTGTCTGCGTTCGCACCCGCAGAGAAAAAAGGCATATTTCTCAGCGAAGGCTTTTTTGATGATGTTTTTGAGGCGCTGGAGCGCGTAAAGGGACGGAATGATTTACACATAGGACTGGCCTTTACGGGCGCGCCTACAAGAGATGGCGCCGCCAAAGAAGTGAGGGAAGTATTTGAATGGAATGATCCGCGGGCGGAAATCCTACGCTCGATCTTCCCGGACGGCTTCCGTTTCTGGGACGGCACACTCATGAAACGGCTGGCAATAGCCGGCGACTTTCGGCATCTCCCGAAGGCGATCAGGAGGCGTCCTACGCTTCTTATTTTATCCGATGTATTCGACGGACTTGGCGAGGATTGGAAGTTAGAGAATTTCCATCACCTTACGATTCCGAGAAGCAATTCCCACCTTATAAGGCACAAAATACTAGAGGATGCGCGAGCCAAGCTGGAAGCTCTTTCCAGCAATAATGAGCCGCCCGTCGTTCTTGCTCAAGCTGGTGGATCATTGACGTTTTGGCTTCTTTGCTGTCTGCGGGAACAGTTCCCGCGGGCGACGCTAATTGATGTAGGGCAGGCAATTAATATCTGGAGAACGAACTCAGATACCCGGCAATACCCATGGCTTCGACGTTATTCGAAATATTTGAAGGCGAACAATCCTGAAATTGAATTTTTTATAAGGTGATTTCATGATGCAACATGACCTTAAAGTGCGTTCAAAAAATCTATTGCTGTCTCCGTCTGGTGACTAGGCCGCACGCTACATCTACTCCAACGAGGTAGTTTCCAGGATCATTCTTGGTTCTGGCTTTGGCTGAGACGGCACCGGCCCTGTTGTCAAACGGCCCGGCGGACCTGAGACGCTTTTCTCATCCATCTATAGGGTGAGTGCTAGGTTCTTATTTCTTTCCCTGATAGTTCGGAGCGGCAAGGTCCGGATGCGGGTCGCGCAGCTCTTCCGGTGCTGGGCTGGCGAGAGCCGGGCCCCGCGACGCTGGCGTGACTTTGAGTGTAAGGCGGTTTCTCGGGGGCGTCCCAGACCAATCTCAGGGGTACGTTGACTTAGGTGCGAAACGTCGGATCACTCAGGGGCTCAGTGTTTGACGCGCTCGAAACTTTCGAGCATAGACGTTCTCATCTGCTAAGCCGTGCTTGACTCTGCTGGCCAAGACCCAATCGACGGAGCGACAAACAATGTATTGGAATTTTCTTGGCGATTGGAAAAAGGCTGAGAAGATCTTCTACATCTCATTGCAAAGATCCGGCACGAAATCCTTTTCCGAATTTTTTCGGCGCAACAACTACAGGGTAGCGAGTTGGCGTACATCAAACAAAAATAATTGGTCTAAGCGCTCCCTTGCGGGTCAGTATCTTGCTATCCTTGATAGCGCCGATTTTCGAAGGAATCAGGTATTCGAAGATGGCCCATGGCACCATGTAGAACTTGTGCGCTTTCTGTATTGGTACTTGCCCAAGTCAAGGTTCGTCTATTTTGACAGACCATTTGAGGACTGGCTGGCGTCCATGAAAAAACATTCAAAGGGACGCACGCCAGGGAACCCCAAGTACCATTGCATCGTATACGACCGACTGGAAGACTATTACGCCCAGAAAGACGATGGTATCGAGCCTAACCTCAGAATTGAAGGTGGAGAGGAGTTTTATGAACGCGCTTTCAAAAATCATGCGCTTCAAGTGCGGGCATTTTTTGAGGACAAACCACGCAATCGTTTTTTTAGGGCAGATTTGTACGATGCGGCGAAGTTCGAAAAACTAAACGAAGCGTGGGGTCTAAAGTTAGATTTCGTATCGGATGTTCACATCCATAAATCAGGCCAACCAAGAAAGAAGGATTTCGCCTGAATGCAAGCCGGACAAGAAGGCCTAGTGGCGGTTTGACCCCGTATCAGTAACCGCGTGGTCCGCCGCGTTAGCATTGAGGTCTTACGGAGCGTCCGCATTATTCCAAGCCGAAGTATGGTGTTCCCGATTATTGCTGCACGGCGACCCAAAAACCGATGCCCGTCATGTTCCGATCGCGAAAAGGCTTACGCGCATCGTCACGGCTTGGAATGTTGTGTTGATGCCCACCAAGAACGACTCTTCATTGGCAACATGACCCGCCCGTAGATCACGTGCAGTTGGCCGGTCGGGCGTCATTTGACCGCTATGCTTCTTACTTGCGGTGCAGCAGAAGCCAGGCGAATGCTGCGATGACCTTCTCCACGTCTAGTCCTGGATATTCCACTGCAGCTGCCATGGTCTCTTGGGTCTCGTCAAACAGCCGCTCTTTGTCAAAGTAGGACGAAGCGACGGTGCAGTTTCCCTGTTCAAATTTTTCCATCAATGCGCGGCGCTGCGATCCGTCGATGACAGGCGCCTTGCTGAACAAATCAATTTCAAGTTCGGTCAATGCCATCAACTCCTGATGGAACTTCCGCTTTTCCAAGATTGTAATCGGCAGGCGATTGATCACTTTTTGAATTTCCAAAAGGTCGCGGTTCAGACTGACGTTGATCCGATCGGAACTGGCATCAGCCAACGTGTCAACCGCAGCTGAGCAGACGTCCGACAGGAAATCCTTCAACAAGCCCCCGGGAGCACGCGAGGCATCGTCATAGCACCGCACATCAAGTGCCTCGGTACCGAACGTCGACGACCAGCGATCCAATTCGCTGGCATAGTCGCCGAGCCACAAGCTTTGGGATAACGAGTCTTCGAAGCTGCCGGAAAAACCCTGCGCCTTGATCATTTGGTTGTACCAGGACACAAGCAAATCATCTTGCCGGCGGATATAAACAATCAGCTTGATGCGCCGATTGTCATTTAATTGATAGTCGTCGATCCATTTGCGCAATTTTTCCGGTTGCGGCAGCAGATAGAAATCCTCGCTGCTCAACAGAACGTCGCCTTGGAAAGCCGCGCATTCGCGCTTCATACGTTCAGAGATAGTCGACAACGGCTCGTCCTGCGGCTTAGCCCAGTCCGGATAGCCGCCGTCGAGCAGAAACGCGACATCGTGGTGCCCAAACCCACGCAAACCGGCATCTGGATAAAGCAACCCGAATGTGCGCAACTCATCGCGTCGCTGTTCCAGGTGGCGCTGGATCAGAGTCGAGCCGGTCTTGGGTGCGCCGATATGGATATAGAGCGTCGATTTGGTCACGAGTCTGTTGGCGATCCCCGATCTTTATTGCAGCAAGCGCAAGTTTTGCCGTAGCTGGCGAAAGTTGACAAGTGTGCTGAAGACGCGTGAAGGCCAACGTCATGGTCGTGCAAGGTGCGCCGTTCTCAGGCTCCGGGCGAAAGTTTCTGTGCCTTTCGACTGCGTGAGGCGTGACTTTGGCAAGCGTCTCGTGTTGCCTGTGTGCATTGCTGGACGGTGTCAGGCACCCGTGTTATCTGGTGCCTGGGTTTGATAAGGATGTCGACATGCCTCAACCCGAAGCATTATACGAGGAACATGCGCGCGGCTGCGACGACACAGATTTCTGGGGGCAGGTTCGGCGGACCGTTGATGGCAAGCCCGTACCAGAAGAACAGATCACTTTGATCGTCGCAAAAATGACCGAGCACCTCGATCTCAGACCCGACGACATTCTTCTCGACATCTGCTGCGGTAACGGGGCGCTCAGCGCGCGGTTCTTTAGGCAATGTGCCGGTGGGCTGGGAATTGATTATTCCGAAACTCTCGTATCGGTCGCCCGGCGGCATTTCGAGATGGGTCCATCGTTTGAATACATGTCGGGTGAGGCTCTAGGCGCGCTTCATTCGATGGTTGAACCCGCTCGATTCACCAAGGCCTTAATATACGGATCCATCAATTACTTTTCCAGAGAGAATGCGGAGAAGCTCTTGGCTGTCGTCAGGGAGCGGTGTGTCAACGTCTCAAGGCTAGTGATCGGCAATGTCGCAGACCTGGCTCACATCCATGCATTTTTTGGCCCCGAGCGATACGAACCAGGTATCGAGGATAAGCCGGATTCAGCAATCGGCGCGTGGTGGTCCCGAGACGGCTTTTCTCAGATGGCGGCTCGTGCCGGATGGTCAACGGAGTACCATCAGATGCCGGAGCCATTTTATGCGCGTCACTACCGTTTTGATGCCCTCCTCCGTCCAGTTTGATTGAGTGGGGGCTGGTGGTTAGATGCGTCAAGTATTGTGGATCGGTGGAATGCCGCGCTCCGGCACGAGTTGGTTAGCTCAGATCCTGGCCTCTCATCCCGATACGTGCCTAAAACTCTGCCCGTTGTTTTCTTACGAATTCAAGAACGCGCTCGGTCCTACAAGTTCGAAGGACGACTGGCACGACTTATTTGCACGGGTCTACAGTACCAAAGGGCAGTATCTGGACCAGGATTTTTTGCGAAAAGACGGTCTCGTACCTCGTTTTGCAATAAAGTCCGGCGAGCCCGATGTGCTCGTTATCAAATCCAACCGTTTTCATGACATCGTGGCGAAAGCCGTTTCAATGGGCGTTGACGCGAAGTTCCTATTCATCGTTCGTGATCCGATTTCCACAATCTCTTCTTGGCTCTTCAATCCAATGGAGTTTCCGGAAGGTTGTAATCTCCAAGATGAGTGGCGGACGGGGGCCTGCCGGAAAACGGCCGCTGGAGAGTACTGGGGCTTTGAAGATTGGAAGTATGTGACAAGTTTGCACCAAAAACTGGCACGCCAATATCCGGAAGTCGTTCGCCTCATCTCCTATGAAGCCCTGCTAGACAATTTGAATGAGATTGTTGAAGAGGTTTTTGACTGGATCGGATTAGACGTGCATGAGCAGACGCAACAATTTCTTGTTGATTCCCGTTCGCAACACGACACGAATCCTCGCTCGGTGTTTAAGAGTCCCGACAGTCTCGACACATATAGAGAACGACTGCCGGCCAAGATTCAAGAGGCGATCATAAGTGAACTGGACGGTACGGAATTGCAACGTTTTCTTCGGACGTCGACAGGCCAGGGGAGATAATGATTAAGCGTGATCTGGACGAGTTTGCGCTTTTTGGAGGGCCAGTTCTTTTTGATCGCCCGCGGCCAACGGGGCAAATCTATTCTCCCGACCGCAAGGCATTTCTCGGGCGCCTCAAGCAGATCATCGAGGCGCGCCGCTTTTCGAATGGTGGGCCATTCCAGCTGCAGCTTGAAACGCGCCTGGCACAGCTGCATGGCGTACGCCATGTTGTCTCATTTGCAAATGCGTCGTTCGCGTTGATCGCTCTGCTTAAGCATTGTGCGAAGCCGCATGCCGACGAAGTCCTCTTGCCGTCGTTTACGTATCGTGGATTGCCGCATTTTATCCAGTGGGCCGGCTACCGCCCCCGTTTCTGCGATGTTGATCTGGAGACGCACACACTTTCAGGAGCAACTGTCAGTGCCTCACTAGAAAAGCGACCGGCGGCGGCGATTCTCGCAGTCAATCATGTCAATGCGCCAGCCGAATTGTCGGCGCTGGAGAGGATAAGTAGGCAGACGGACACTCCAGTCGTCTACGACTCAGTTTACGCGATTGCAGGCCGCTACAGAGATCATCCATTCGGAGGCAATGGCGTTGCTGAAGTGTTTTCGCTTCACGCTACAAAACTCGTAAACGGGTTTGAGGGGGGGTATCTGACAACGAACGACGATGGTCTTGCGAACGAAATGCGTTGCTTCAGGAATTTCGGCTTCGACGCTGTTCAGCCCCAGGTCCAACACCTTGGCTTAAATGGCAAGATGAATGAGATCCATGCTGCCATGGCGCTGACAAGTCTGGAGAACTTGGACGAAATCTTGCAGAGGAACCAGTACGTTTATGACCAATATCAAGCCGGTATCGCCGAAATCGCTGGATTATCAGTTGAATTGCCCGCCCCTGCCATGGTTTCAAACAACGAAATGGTTCTGATGCGGGTCAGCGAAAATTGCCCCGTTAGCCGAGATGCGATTCTGAAAGTCCTTCAAGCTGAGAATGCTCTCGCGCGGCCCTATTTCTCGCCCCCCCTTCATCGTTCAAAAAACTGCCCAGCAGATTTGGTGGTCGATCCACTGCCGAACACCGACGCTCTCGCCAATATGTTTATACAGCTGCCGACCGGTGCTTTTCTCGGCGATGACGATATCCAAAAGATCGTCCAGTTGCTGGCGGTGCTGGTCGAGAATGGTGAATCGGCTGCAAAACGCTTTCAGCAAGTTAGTGGGAAAACCTCGTGACACGTGAACTATATGTGGGCCAACTTAACACGCCGGATCTCGATGCTGTCATTGAGGCATTCAACGGCATTTTCGATCGTCAGTTTTACACGAACCATGGGCCATTGGTAGCCGAGTTTGAAGACAGTCTGGCGCAGTATCTTGGCGTCCGACACGCGATTTGCACGACCAATGCAACGGTCGCCCTCATGATCGGTGCAAAGTCGATCGGGCTAACGGGGGAGGTTGTTGTGCCCGCTTATACCTTTCCTGCAACAATTGAGGCACTAACGTTTGCGGGATTGACACCTGTCTTCTGCGATGTCGATCCCAATACGCACAACATCACACCCGAATCGGTCAAAGCCGCTTTGACGTCTGATGCTACCGCAATTTGCGGCGTACATCTCTGGGGGCGCAGCTGCGATATCGAAGGTCTTCAAGCGGTTGCGGATGATAACGGTTTGAAGCTATGCTTCGATGCGGCCCATGCCTTCGGTTGCACACATCAAGGCCGGCTCATCGGCGGCTTCGGAGAATTCGAAGTTTTCTCATTCCACGCGACCAAAGTCCTGAATTGTACCGAGGGTGGTTGCGTTACAACGAACGACGACGCAATCGCTGCCGCCATACGCACAGCGCGAAATTTTCATGAGCAACAAACGTTCGTTGACGTCCCCCTGCGTATCAATGCCAAGATGTCGGAAGCGCAGGCCGCCATGGGCATCATCTCTCTGCGTGATTTCGGCAAAGTCATCGCAGCAAACCGAGAGCGGTATATCCGCTATCAAAAGCGCTTGGATGGAATTCCAGGCATCGATTTTGTAGAGCATGCCCAATCGGAAGCCTCGAACTATCAGTATGTCGTTGTGACAGTCGATAAGCCACATTACGGGATGAGCCAATCAGAATTGATGGGAGTATTACACGAACATGGCATCAAGGCACGGCGTTACTTCCATCCTGGTATGCATAAAGCCTATCCGTATGCAACGCGCGATTGGCAATTGCCGGTCACTGATCGATTGTGCGAAACAGTTCTTCAGCTTCCGTCTGGCGACATGGTCACCGACACTGATATCGACCGGGTTTCAGCGCTCATAGCCGAACTGAGTTCACTCAATTGATGCGACTTCAAAGGGCCTCGCGAAGATGAAGCTTGGCATCATGCAACCCTACTTCTTCCCTTACATAGGATACTTCGACGTCATCGCGAAGACCGACAAGTGGGTCGTCTTCGATGTAGTCAAGTATCAGCCGAAAAGCTGGATGAACCGCAATCGCATTCTCGATCCCAACAAGGGTGAGCAGTATGTGACTGTGCCGGTGGATCGCGGGTCCTCCAAACAGCTCGCGGAAATCCGTATCGTCGATTCCGGCCAGGCAGCCGAAAAGATCCGCCGCCAACTCGCCATCTACCAGCACGCCGCGCCGTTCTATAGGAACGTTCAAGAGATCGTCAGCGAGACCTTCGAGAAGGCCGCCAAGGGTGAGGGGCGCCTTCGTGATCTCGACGTTGCTGGTCTTGAAGTCGTGTGCCGCTATCTCGACTTACCATTCGACTATGCGATCTGCTCGCACCTCGATCTTGACTATTCGAACGTCACCCACGCCGGTCAATGGGCTCTTGAGATCAGCGATCAGTTGGGCGCGACGTCCTACATCAACCCGTCGGGCGGCACCGCAATTTTCGATCGCGATGAATGGGACAGCCGCGGCATCGAGCTTTCGTTCACGCGCCTCCCCGACTTCAGGTATGAGGTTGGCGGGAAGTTCGAATTCAGGCCGCATCTTTCGATTCTTGACTGCCTGATGTGGTCGGAACCGAAAACAATCAGGGACTACCTAAACGCGCTACCATTGGCTCCCAAGTAGATTCGCAATGTCAAACGCGGAGCGTTGGTCTGCGCCCGAGAAACGAGACCAAGCTGAATGAAGGGATCCCTCTATTTCGGAACTCTGATGAGTGGATCTCACCCGGCTTTGGTCCGGCTGTCATGCGACCTATTGGGCTGCGGCTGTGCGGCTAGTTGCCGGGCTCCACGGCTCAGGCAGCAATCTTAAACGGCATGCGTGGGAAAATTGGTGTCGTTGGTTGCGGGGGTAGGATTTGAACCTACGACCTTCAGGTTATGAGCCTGACGAGCTACCGGGCTGCTCCACCCCGCGTCACCAATCGGGTCCAGCTGAACAAGAGATAGGGACGCCACGCGGCTATCTCAAGCGGCGGAAATGCCGCCCTGGACACTGTCGCCGGCATCGGAATGCCCTTCCGCCGCCGACGCAAAAGCCGCCCTCACTGGGCGGCCGAAGCGCGCTCTATAGCACGTTTCAGCGGCCTGTGAAGCCCCGGTTTCCCCACTTTGTACGGGGGCAGCCGTAACGGGTGGAGCCTTGAAAAGAATTCCGTCCCTGGGGGCTTGCCGTTTTCAATGAACCGGTCTCCATAACCGCGAAGGACGTCTGCGCAGACATGCTTGATTGCCAGCTTAGCCACGATCGGCGTTCTCACCTATGATGCGCGAGACAGAACGCGCGCATCGCGGCTGAGGTGTCTGACGCGTTTGAACCGGCGGCGGCCGGGTGCCGAAAACGACAGGGGCGACGAGGGGCGCATAACAATGACAAAAAAAAGCCAGACCGCCTCGCCCGAGGGAACCTCCGAGCCGCTTTCTAAGGAGCTGGCGCAAACCTTCGTCCTCTTCGACAATAGCACCGGCCAGGGTAAGCCGTCGTTGCTGTTTACCGATCCTTTGGATGTGGTGACGGCCGACACGCCCGAAGAGGTGCCGGATGCGATTGCACACCTTGAGCGCGCTTTGTCGCAAGGCCGCCACGCCGCAGGTTTCCTCGCTTACGAACTTGGCTATGTCCTTGAGCCGAAGCTCGCACAGCTGATGCCTGAAGGACGATCGGTGCCTCTAATGTGGTTCGGCATCTACGCGGCCCCCCGCGCAATGACCGAGTACGAGGTCGATCGCTGGCTCGCCACACACACGAGAAGCGGTTCCTATCAATTTACGGACGTCACCCGGGCCTGGGACCGCGACACCTACCTCGCGCGCTTTCGCAATGTGCAGGAGAAGATTCGGGCGGGCGACATCTATCAACTCAATCTTACGTTCAAATCGCGCTTCCGCCTCGCCGGTTCGCCGCTGACGTTTTATCGCGATCTGCGTCAGCGTCAGCGTGTCGCCTACGGCGGCATCGTCGATACCGGTGACGTCACCGTTCTTTCGTCTTCTCCTGAGCTCTTTATCGAGAAGGAGGGGCGGGTTGTGACCACGCGGCCCATGAAGGGCACAGCACCCCGCGGCGCGACACCTGAAGCCGATAGCGAGGCACGTCACATTCTCGCGACCGACGTCAAACAGCGCGCCGAGAATCTGATGATCGTCGACCTCATGCGCAACGATCTCGGAAGAATGGCCGAAATAGGCAGTGTCTCCGTCACCGATCTCTTCACGGTCGAAACGTTCCGCACGTTGCATCAAATGACATCGGGTGTGTGCGCGACATTAAAGGAAGGCGCCGGCCTCAGGGAGCTCCTTGCCGCCATCTTCCCGCCGGGCTCGATCATCGGCGCACCCAAGATTCGCGCCATGGAACTCATCGCCGAATATGAGACGGAGCCGCGCGGAGTCTATTGCGGTGCCATCGGCCATCTGTCGCCGGATGACAAAGCGTTGTTCAACGTCGCCATACGTACCCCGGTCGTGTTTCGCGGCGGACATGGGGAAATGGGTATCGGCTCGGGCGTCGTCTACGATTCCGAAGGCGAGACGGAATACGCCGAGTGCCTGCTCAAGATGAAGTTCCTGACCGATCCGCCACGCTCATTCGAGCTTATCGAGACCCTCTTACACGAGCCCGAAAAGGGCTACTGGTTGCTCGAAAGACACTTGGAACGGCTCGCCGCGTCGGCACGCTACTTCAACTACGCCTACCGTGAGGACACCGTCCGCGGAGCGCTTCAGGCGGAGGTGGCGGGCCGTGGCAGCGCGCGGCTTCGTGTACGCTTGCTGCTGGCCGAGAACGGGACGGTGACAATTACCTCGACCGAGATGGCGCCCCAGGAGCCGAAACAGGTCATGCGCTACGCCGTGTCCGATACACGTCTCGATAGCCACAACGTTTTTCTCTTCCATAAGACCACACGTCGAAAGCTTTATGACACCGAGTGGAAGCACTATGCCGACACCAAGGGAGCCGATGAGGTCATTTATCTCAATGAACGCGGCGAGGTCGCGGAAGGCAGCCGCACGAATATCTTCGTAAGGCGAGGCACAAAGCTCTACACGCCGCCGCTGTCGTCCGGATTGTTGCCCGGGGTGCTTCGCGCCGACCTCCTCGCCGATGGGAAAGCAGAAGAGGCAATCCTGACCCTGCAGGATTTGACCAAGGCCGAGGCCGTTTTCTTAGGCAACTCTGTACGGGGGCTCGTCAAAGCCAAACCCATAGACCATTGACCTCGCGCGCCATGCGCAGGAACGGACGCTCAATTGGATGTAACGGCTGGGGGCGCGTCCGTGACAGAGGCGGTTCGCGGCGTACCACCGCTGATTACGGCAAGCGCCACGAACGCCAAAGCAGCCAATGTTATTGCGACCGCCAGAGCGATTTCGTGGCTGGACCGGCGTGCACGGTGAGCGACAGAATCCGAAGATGATTGGTGCATAGGCAGGGTCTCAATTATCCGCATCGGGCAAATACAATGGGACGCACAACGGCGCCTTCGCCAGAGCACCCAACGTCGCGCGACAGATGCGCACAGAAACGACGCGCATTAAGCAATTGTAGTTTGGCAACCAGTACCGATCTAGAGACCGCGCATAATGCATCCAAAAATAAGGACGACCTGGGCCACGAGTAGAACCCAAAACTCCTGGCCGGTGATGTAAGGAATATCCGCCCCGAAGAAATACGTGACGAGCGCGAGCACTGTCAAAATGACCGAGAGCATGAATATCAGAATGCCCGGTGCCTTGAGTGCCATGATCTGCCTCCGCTCGATACGTCGTTTCTCCGCACGCCCCCGGGCCACCGTCTAGCCGGCGACTCGTAGTGTGCGCGGAGCTTATAGCAGGCGCGATGGCGGTTTGACACGATCGCCCGTGCCACGGTGTGGGAAACTCTTGATGCACGTCTTGCGTGCAGGCCCCAATTTGCCCGGTCGGTCGCGATCAGGCTGCACCGGCTGTCGGAGGCGATGGCCTTCGGGCCGGTAGGATAAGGCGCTTGAGCCAAAGTAGAATCATCAGCCCGAGCAAAACCCCCACACCGACCGCCAGCGGATGCTTCTCCCAAAACAGAATGGGTTCGATTCGCCCCTCCCACACGGCCGAAAGGTCGTCGGCCATGGTACTGAACGGGGCGCCTGGCGGGCGCAGCAACATCTCAACCGCAGCGGTTTGGTCGCGGCTCGCGATTATGGCGTCGCGGACCCGTGCTGAAGCAAGTTGCCCCATAAGGGCAGGCGTGGTCGATGCGGCGTTAAGGATCCGTTCTCGCGGTCCCGCCTCGAGGCTGTTGACGTAGAAAGCCAGTGCCTGAAGCTCGACCGGTTCGAGGCTGCGGGCCAGTGTCTTTAGTCGGCTCGGTGTGAGTGTGAAAAGGATATCGCGTGCCTGCCGCTCAACCTCGGCCATGCTCGTCACCGCCACGCGATCGTCGAGGTCGAGAACCAGTGCCAGTGTGCGGCCTGTGAAAGCATCCGGCTTGGTATGCTTATGTATGCCATAGTCGGCGACGCGCGTGATGTCCCGGCCGGCAACAGCGGACCAGGCAAGCGCTGTCGCCACAGAGCGCGTCTCCCGCGCAATAGTCATCCCCGCTTCCGGCAGTCTGTTGACGGCTTCATCAAGCGATCCATCGCCTGCTCTTTTGAGGATTGCGTCTTCCCCTTCTGAAGCGAGGAGGAGCGAGACAACTTCATCAAGCCGCGCAAACGACGTGGCATTGATCGTATCGAGAAAGCGCCGGAATGCCGGATCGCGAGCGGCAAGCTCGAGGGCTTTGGCGTGGGCACGCTTGAACTCCTGCCAAACATCGACGACCTGCTGCGCCGTGCTCGTGCCGATATCCTTGACATTACGCCCGATCTCCTGCGTTAGCGCCGCCGTCAACTCTTGGCGCACTTTGTCCTTGGTCTCCTTGGATTTCATTTCCTCGCCAATGATCGGCAGCACGCCGTGACGGAGGTCCCAAAGGTCTTTCGCAATCAGCGCAAGGCCGACACCGCCGGCGACCACCGAGACGAGGCGTGCAAGCACACTACCTGCCAGGCGTTGGCCGAGCCGCCGGGCCATATTCGCCATCTGCCGGCGAAGGATAAGGATAGCAGCCCCTGTAATACCCTGGCTTGAATGGCGGAGCACGCTCCCCGATGATAACTCAGCAGTTCCCTTGTTGGCGTCGAGTCCAAATTCCCGGCCGGCATCGGTGGTCACGGCGCCGGCAACGGTATCGCCGTACCGCGATCCAAGAAATGTTTTGAGACAGGCAAGCGCCGGGCCGGCAGCATCCTGAGTGGCAATTTCAATGCGCTTGCCGACTTCGGTGCCGACCGCCGATGCAAGACCTTCGATGGCCGTGCGCAGCGCCTCGGATCGGTAAACCCGATCCGCGACCGCCACCGCAAGCTCCTGCGCCTTTTCCTCGCTGCCAAGAGATTTGATGAGACTGCCGAAGCTCTGCTCGCTTCGCACTTCTTCAACGGCCTGGTCGACACGCTTGTCGATGGTCTGATCAAGACCAAGCCGGCGCCACTCGATGATGACGGCGGCCTCGTAGTCGACGCTCTTCAACTCCTCCTTGAGCGCCGTTGTCGTGACGGCTTCAATGGCCTTACGGAACGTTTCGTCGTCCTCGGCCTGGCAGGCCGCGTAGTCGGCAGGCGTCACGGCCGCAGCCGCGATGGCCGTGTGCACCGGCGCCATCGCCAACGACAGTGTGACGAGAGTTGTAACAATTGTGCGCACGGCCCGGGACAACAGCCTACTCCACGTCACCACCATCTGTCCGCCGATGGCCGCGGCCCGGGAGAGCGCCCAGGTAGGACGATCATAGCGGCCTGATTACGTACGAACCGTGTCATTGATGGCGGGCGCGAAGAGAAACAGAGCTGCCAGGGTCCGGGTCCGGGGCAATCGAACGCTGTTCCGCCGGGAACAGCCAAATTAACCGTTCCTCTTCAATCGTATCGAAATGTGCAGCGATTTATTCAGTTTTGTCCGTCAGGGTCAGCCGGTTGACTCGGACAAGCGGGCCTCTTCCGCCACAGGCGGACCGCGCTCAACCGTGTCCAGACCATTAAGAAGGGGCGTTTCAGTGGTTCTGAGCGGGGGGTGTATGACAAACAGTGCCCTGAAAACAAACGTGAATTGGGCCGCCGTACTTTGGCCAAAAGTTGGGGCCAGGAGCGCTACCGCCGTTGACCGGGGGCCGCAACCGGCCGGATGGACAAATCAACCTTGCGGCAGACTGCCCTATCGCCAAAAAAGGACCGGCAACTCATTAAAGCCCGCACTGTGTTTCGCTTGCCGGGCTTCAAACGAAGTACCTACGTTGTCCAAGGGACTTTCAGTCCCAACAACAAGGATTTGGAGACCGATACAACAAAAAAAGGGATCCCGGCCGTATGGTCAGTGTGGTCTCAAAGCGGACCGGAGCAGGTCCCACAAGGGCACGCTCACGGAATGCACGACGAGGAAATTTCAGGGAGCAATGAGCCGGCGGATTCGCCCCAGGCCCAAAACAGGCCTTGGCGAATTGCAGGTGATCGGACTACAAACAGCAACAGCCGATGCGAGCAATTGTGGCTAAGAGAATGAATAAAAACGATAAAATAGAAGCTTATCGCGGCAGCATGACCATCCCTGGGGGGCCGACTGGCATCCTTTTGGTTCATAGCCTCGGCGGCAACCCTATTGAGCTGCGCTTTGTGGCCCAAGGGCTGGCACGTGCCGGATACACCGTCCATTGCCCCGTTGTGCCGGGTCTTGCCGGCGGCACCGACGTTTCAGGCCTGTCGTCCTGGGAGGACTGGTATGAAGCGCTGGAAGGCGCATTGGACGAGCTGAAGTCCCACTGCGACAACGTCATTGTGGGTGGGCTTTCCGCGGGCAGCATGCTGGCTCTCCGGCTCGCACGCGAACGCCGCGAAGACGTCGACGGCATCATGCTGTTTGCTCCCACGATCATTCCGAACGGATGGGCCATTCCGCCGACCTTCCATCTTTTCCGGTTGGTCCGGGAAAAATGGTTCGCAAAGTTGTTCTACTTTCAGCAGCGTGCGCCTTACGGCATCAAGGATGAACGGATCCGCAACTTCGTCATCGAAAGCTTCAAGAGTGAAGATCGCCCGATCGAAGATCTCTTTGGCCGCGGCGGCGGGCTCGTATTCGAATTCTTGCGCCTCGGCCGCGACGTGAAGAAGCGGTTTAGCGAGATCACGCAGCCGACCGCGATCTTCCACCCGCGTGAGGACGATCAGAGCGATATCTCGAACGCGGTGAAGATTCAAAAGGGATTGGGTGGTCTTGTAGAGTTGACGGTCTTGGACGACTGCTACCACATGGTCACACTCGATCGTCAGCGCAACATCGTTGTCGACCGGGCCGCGGATTTTGCTGATCGCTTGACAAACCGTCTGGTCGAGCGCCAGTCCGTGTCTCGCCTCTTGAGAGACGCGGCAGAGCAATAGTCCTGCAGGACCGTAACAAGATAGAAAAGCCGGCCAATTGAGGCCGGCTTTTTTCTTTGAATGCGCCGGGAGCAAGGATGGCGCGAACGAATTCTTGTGGCTGCCAGTTACCGCCTTGGCGATACGGGGCCCGACTTTGCTTGACGCGATCCGGGCGCGACGTCTCCGCGCGACCGCCCTGGCTGGGCTTGAGTGGGATCAGTTAGCTCACACCGGGGCAAATCAGCCGGCGCGCGGGTCCAGATAAAGCTCTTGCTGAGGAGCCGCCCAAGTGCAAATCCCGTAAGCTGCAATTTGTCTGCACGCACAAGACGGATTTTCGCCTCGTGCTGCTTGCCCTTCTTGGGATCATAGACGACACCTCTGTCATAGCTTCCATCCGTCATCAGCCGAAGATTGCTCAAGATCGGCAGCCCGCAGATCGGCCGATTGCGCATCGAGGGGTCAGGGTTGTACCCATCCGTGAGTGGTTGGCCCCGTGAGTTGAGCGGGTTCTTGAGCCAGACGATCCTGCCGCAAAGAAGGTAGCGGCCGCAGGGCATGATCTCGACGGCGCCGTCGCCAGTATCGTCGAACCACACGCCTGCTTCGGGCGGCATTTCGGGGGGCGCTTGGGCCGCCGCTGGGGACGTGGCCAAAACCAGGCCAAGCCCGGAAGCGGCCAAAATAAGGCAATTGCGACGGATGGTGGTGTGCATCTTTAAGGTGAGCATGGCCGTTCTCGACGTTTGTTCAAGGACGTGGTCGGCAGTGCGCTGTGTCGCAGGGGCCAAGTACGCGGAGAAAGCGGCAAAAACTGGGACTTGGCTGTGTGCGATCAGCAACGGGAAAGCAAGACACTAAGCCACAAATTCCTTATAACATCTTTCTGACAAAGCGCGTTGGTTTGTATTTGTTAAGGCTCGGCATATAGATTTTGTTCATATCGCGCACTATGTGCCTGTTGTCGCGGCGACCGTTTCACGCGTTCTCATGGCCGCGTTCTACATTTAGTTGATGCCTCGAGCCGGGCGTCGGCATGCCCCCAATGGGTATTTGTCCCGCTAAGTGTATGTGAAAGTGTGCGCTCTCCGCCAACTTCGATCTGGAATTTGCTCGAATGATCGTGACACTCGCGTTTCGGAATCTCTTCCACGACCGGATCAGGTTGGCGGTAACACTCGTCGGCATCCTGTTTTCAATCGTGCTGGTGGCGGTGCAACTTGGGCTCTACCTGGGTTCGTCGCGCATGATCACGGATATGATCGAGCGCTCCAACGGCCAACTCTGGATCACCGCCTTTGGTGCGAAGAGCTTTGAGGAGGGCGGCGTTCTATTGACACCGCGCGAGCGCCACCAGGCGCTTATCACACCGGGTGTGAAGGCGGTCATTCCCATGGTCGTCGCTTTCGCAGAATGGCGGAAACCGGCTGGCGGCTCGACCCGCGTGGTCGTCGTCGGCACCGACGCGGAACAGGGCGGATTGGCACCCTGGGCTTTGATCGAGGGGTCCTGGGAGGACATCAAAGCCCCCGAAGCCATTTCCGCCGACCAAACCTATCTCAAGGAACTTGGCATATCGGGAATGGGCGCGACCGCCCAGATTGCGACCGGACGCGTGCGGGTTCGCGCGCTGACCAAAGGAATCCGTTCGTTCACCCAATCTCCGTTCGTGTTCACGCCCATTCAGCGGGCGCGCAATCTGCTGGGCGTCACCGGCGAGCGCAATACATTCTACCTGGTCCAGCTTGAAGACGGTGCCAACGCCGAAAAAGTACGTGCGGCTCTGGCGCGCCGGCTTGAAGGCGCCGAGGTTCTCACCAAGCAGGAATTTTCCGACCGCAGCCTGACCGCGTGGCTTTTCCGCACGGGCGCCGGCATCGCACTCATTGGTGGCGCACTTCTTGGGATCTTGGTCGGTACGGTTATCGTCGCGCAGACGCTCTATTCGAGCACCAAGGACCACATCAACGAATTTGCGACGCTTCGTGCGCTGGGCTCATCCTCTGGGTACATCCACAAGGTTATCCTGGCGCAAGCAGGAATGAGTGCCATTATTGGCTACATACTCGGTATGCTCATCTCGCTGGGTGTGCTCTGGCTGAGCCAGGATTCTCCGCTGCCGCTCGTTATGACTCCCGGCCTGGCGTTCTGGCTGTTCGCGCTGACGGCATTTATGTGCGCCGTCTCCGCCCTTTCGGCCATCGTCAAAGTAACAAAAATTGATCCAGCTACGGTGTTCAGCAGATGACAGTGTCACCCGTCCTTGAAGCGGACAACATTACCAAGGAGCTCGGCAGCGGCGCCGGTAAGGTGCTGGCGCTGCGGGGCGTCAACTTGGAATTGTCGTCCGGCGAGCTGACGCTGCTCATGGGACCGTCGGGAAGTGGCAAAACGACACTTCTCTCGATCCTTGGCTGCATCTTGACGCCGACCGCGGGCGACGTGCGCGTCGCCGGTCAATCCGCGCGCGGACTGACCCCGGAGCAACTAGCCAACCTCAGGCGCAAGCACATCGGCTTCATCTTTCAGTCCTACAACCTGTTCCCGACTTTAAATGCGATCGAGAATGTGCGCATCGCACTTGACGTGCTCGGACAGAAAGGCTACCCAGCCGCGGCGCGAGCCGAAGAGGTGCTGCGCGAAGTCGGCCTAGGCAATCGGCTCCGCAACTATCCCGGCAATCTATCGGGTGGAGAGCAGCAACGTGTTGCTGTCGCCCGGGCCATTGCGGCTTCGCCTTCAATCGTCCTTGCCGACGAGCCGACCGCCGCGCTGGATAGCGAAAATGGACATGCCGTGATGGCCTTGCTCGCACGCATCGCCAAGGAACAGCATCGTTGCGTGCTTGCAGTCACGCATGATCCTCGAACACTTGGATACGCAGATCGCGTGATCCGTATTGAAGATGGAAAAATCGTGGGTGAGGAGCGCCGCCCTGAAGGGCTCGATTCACCTGAAATTACTGATCTCACAAAGAAGAGGCGAAAAGCACATGCCTAAGGTAGATCCGACGGTTTCGACCTTGACCATCGCCGGCGCGTTGGCCATCGCCATTAGCATCTTATTGAATTCGGCAGCGCCCGGCGTTGCCGAACAGATGTCAGATGTCACCACAACCGCCGCCCAAGCCGCAGATTCCTCTATCGGACGCTCCCAGTGGGCCGCGTCCGCGACCGGCCGCATCGAGCCAAAGGACGGCGAAGTCCGCATTGACGCCGAGGCGCCCGGCAAAATCGTCGAGGTCCTCGTTGAGACCAACGACGTCGTCAAGGCCGGCGACCTTCTCGTCCGTCTCGATGACGAGGAGCTTTTCACCAAGCTTCTGGCCGCAGAGGCAGAGGTCCTCGTGCGCGAGCGCGAACGGGAAGAGGAGCCGGCGGAAAAGGGCGTACACACGGACATGCGCAAAGCAGAAGATGCCGTTGCGGCAGCCGAGCGAGCCCTATTCAAGGCGCGCCTGACGTTCGACGAAACCTATCGGAAATTCAAGGCCGGGAACGGCAACGCCGACGTTGTCACATCCGTCCGTGCGGATATTGCCAGTGCGGAGGATGCGCTTAAGAAAGCACGTGAGGCGCAGCAAGAGCTTATCGATAAGGGCGGCCTACCGCTTCCGACACGTCTCGAATCCGGTCTGACTATTGCGCGATCGGATCTCTCTCTCGTTGAGCAGGCCATCGAGAAGACACGGATTAGAGCTCCGGCGGATGGGACTGTACTAAATGTTTGGGCGAAGGCCGGCGAGCTGGCTGAGCCCAATCCGCAAACTGCATTGGTTCTGTTTGGCGATTTGACCGGCCTCAGAGTGCGCGCCGAGGTGGAAGAGCGTGACGTCGTCAACATTCGCGTTGGACAGCGCGTTGTGGTCCGCGCCGATGCCTTCCCGGATCGCGATTTCGAGGGTGTGGTGACCTCAGTTGCACCAGCACTTGGCCCGCCGCGCATTCATTCGCGTGGTCCCCGCCGACCCAATGACGTCGAGGTTCTTGAGGTCCTTGCGACGCTGGACGGTCAGCCGCCGCTCCTGACCGGAATGCGCGTCGATACATTCTTCAAGAACGGAGACGAGGTCTCTTCGGCACCCTAATAGCCTCACATGAAATAAGTCTTTGCGACCAAAACAAGCGAGGCCGCTCGGGGTGTCCCGGGCGGCCTTTCTGTTGCTGCCGATCTGAATCGACAGTGCGCGCTATTCTGCTGCCAGTGGACGGTCCGTGGCCGGAGGCGTCTTCGGCAGCGCCCCCGCATACGCCGTGGAAGGAATAGCGCCCCGGGCGGCTTCTTCCTCAGTCGGCTCGTCAACCTCGCCGACGAAACGTTCGAAGAGGCGCCACGTCCAATTCGCGGCATCGTCAAGCAGCGCAAACACGGCCGGTACAAAGACCAGCGAAAGAAGCGTTGACGAAATCAACCCGCCGATGACGGCAATGGCCATGGGCGAGCGGAATTCGCCGCCTGACCCCACGGCAAGTGCCGCCGGCAACATGCCGCCACACATCGCGATTGTGGTCATGACGATGGGACGTGCCCGTTTGCGGCCCGCGTCCACAATGGCGTCGTCGCGTGCCATGCCATTCTTCATCTGTTCGACGGCGAAATCGACCAGCATGATCGCGTTCTTTGTGACGATGCCCATGAGCATGAGTATACCGATGACAACAGGCAAGCTGATAGGTTTGCTTGTCAAGGCGAGCGCAAAGATGGCGCCACCAATCGACAAGGGGAGCGAGAAGAGAATCGTGATCGGCTGCAGGAAGCTCGAGAACAACAGCACCAGCACCGCAAACACCATCATGATTCCGGCACCCATGGCCTGAGCGAAGCTCTCAAACACTTCGGCCATGATTTCAGCGTCACCGAATTGCTTGATCTCGACACCAGCAGGCAGATTCTGTGCGGCCGGCAACGCAAGGATATCAGCGACGGCTGTGCCGAGCGGTGTTTCACCGATGAGATCGGCTCCGATCGTGACACGGCGCACCCGGTCATAGCGGTCGATGGAGGTCGGTCCTTGCCCGAACTTGAATGTCGCAACCGTCGATAGCGGAACGGAGGCGCCGTTGGTGGTTCGCACCTTGAGCGCTTCCAGGATCTGGCGGCTTTCGCGAGCGTGCTCGTCGAGCTGAACGCGGATGGGCACCTGCCGGTCGCCCACGTCGAACTTGGCAAGATTGGCACCGATGTCACCAATCGTGGCGATACGCACCGATTCGGAAATTGCTTCTGTCGATACCCCAAGCTCGGCGGCAATATCGGACTTGGGATAGACACGAAGCTCCGGACGGTCCAACTCAGCCGTTGTGACAACATTGGCAAGCATCGGCAGTTTCTTCGCACCACTTGCAACACCGGCAGCAATCCGGCTCACAGCGTCGCCATCGCGCCCCGAGACCACAAGCTGAAGCTGGCGAGAGCCGTCGTCCTGCATCGACCAGAAGCGGATATCAGGCTCCTTCGCCAGAAGCGCACTAATATCCTGGCGGATCTTCGATTGCGCGATCCGTTCCGCGCGCGGGACAAGTGTGATTATGAACGTCGCCTTGCGCACCTCTTCGCCGGAGCCGAGAACGGTTCCGCCCGAGACGAAGACGCTCTTGACGTCCGGTCGAGCCCGGATGGCGCGCGCGGCACGGTCTGTCACAGCGGAGGTGTCATCAAGCCGGCTCCCAGGCGGCAACTCGATAGCCATAAGAATGCGCCCCGAGTCCTCGGCGGGAAGGAACCCTGACGGCAAAAGAAAGAAACTTCCGATTGAGGCCGCAAAGACGAAAAGACCCAGGGCCACGGTTGCCAGACGGTGGTGCACCGACCAGCTAACGAGCCACGTATAGGCTTTGATGATGGGCCCCTCACGATCGACATGCCCATGCGAGCGCATGAAATAGGCGGCAAGCAACGGCGTAATAAGGCGCGCCACAAGCAACGAGAAGAACACGGCCGCAGCCACCGTGAGCCCGAATTGCTTGAAGTACTGGCCGGCAATCCCGCCCATAAACGAGACCGGTACGAAAACAGCGATAATGGTGACAGTAATGGCGATAACGGCAAGTCCGATCTCGTCAGCCGCCTCGAGCGAAGCGCGATAGGCGGATTTGCCCATCCGCTGGTGTCGCACGATGTTCTCAATTTCGACGATAGCATCGTCGACGAGAATTCCGGTGACGATGGTGATCGCAAGAAGGCTGACGAGATTGAGTGAAAAGCCTAAGACTTCCATCGCCCAGAACGCCGGGATAATCGATAGGGGCAGCGCAATGGCAGCGATCATCGTGGCGCGAAAATCGCGCAGGAACACGAGCACAACAAGGACGGCCAGGATGGCGCCTTCAATCAGCGTTGTCATCGTTTGCGTGTAAACGCCGTAGGTGTAGTCAATCGTATTATCGATGCGGGGTAACGCAACGCCAGTGTATTCCTTTTCAAGCGACGCGATCTTCTCGGCCACCTTGTCAGCAACGACGGTGTCGCTTGCGCCCTTTGCACGCGATATCGAAAACGCAACCACCGGTTCGCCATCAAGCTCGGCATATGTGCGCGGTTCCTCGAAGTGATCGGTCACCGAGCCGAGATCATCGAGGCGCACCCGGCGTCCTCCCGGCAACGCGATCGCAGTCGAAGCTAGATCTTTGACGGAGTGCTTTCCGGCCAATGTGCGGATTGCTTGTTCGCGGCCGCTCAATTCGCCGCGACCGCCGGCCAGGTCGACGTTGGTTGCGCGAACCTGCGCGTTTACGTCACCGGCTGTAACCCCATAGGCCAGCAGGCGATCCGGATCGAGCGCAATGCGAATCTCACGCGTGACCCCTCCAATACGTCTCACCTCGGAAACGCCCTTAATACCTTGAAGCTCGCGGATCAGCGTATCGTCGACGAACCAGGAGAGTTCCTCCGCCGTCATGGCGGACGCCTTCGCCGCGTAGGTGACGATCGGTAGACCTTCGATCTCAAGTCGTTGCGTAACAGGTTCGTCTATAGTGCGCGGAAGGTCCGGCCGAATGCGCGCAACGGCATCCTTAACGTCATTGAGCGCGCGGTCGGCGTCGACCTCAAGGCGGAACTCGATGGTGGTGAGGGAGGCACCTTCAGAGACGGACGACGTGATGTGTTTCACGCCGTTGACACCCGCAACTGCGTCCTCGACCTTCTTCGTAACCTGAGTTTCAAGTTCAGCAGGTGCGGCACCCGACTGGTAGATGCGGACTTGTACGATCGGTATATCAATATTCGGAAAGCGTGTAATTGGCAGAGACTTGAAGCTCAAGACGCCAAGCACGACAAGCACCATGAACAGCACCAGCGAAGGTACTGGCGTGCGGATAGCCCATGCCGAAATATTGAGACGCGTCATCGGCGGGCCTCGCTTATGGCATCGCTCGCAAGGATCGGCGTTACCGCATCACCGTCTCGCAGGAATGTGCCGGCCCGTGCAACGATGACGTCACCGTCATTGAGGCCGGATAACACCTCTACTTGCCCATCAACAACAAGCCCGGTCTCGATGCGCCGCGATGCCACTTGATCGTTCTCGATTACGAGCACGGTCGCGCCATTGGCACCGTAAAGTACAGCGGATAAGGGAGCGGCCAGGCCACGCTTGTACGCAGTTTCGATCTTGGCTTTGGCGAAGGCGCCGATCTTCAGATCCGGGTTATCGCCAATGAAAATCCGAACCCGGCCAAGCCGTGTCGTCTTGTCGATTTCAGGGGAAACGAGACGAACCTCGCCATCGACGATGGTGCCTGCGGATTCGACGGTTGCAGTTTGGCCCTTTCTAATCTTGGTCAGACGTGTTTCTGCGACCTCCGCATCGAGCTCAATCTCGCCCTTGGCAATAATCCGGAAGAAGGGCTCGCCAGCTCCTGCCACGGTGGCCCCTACAGATATCGATCCGACGCGAGCGCCGCGCCGGCTAATGAGTCCATCTTCGGGCGCACGCACTTCCGTGTTCCCCCGCCGCCAGTCGATTTCGCGGCGCTGGGCTTCCGCCTGCGCTTTTTCTGCTTCCGCTAGGATGAGGCCCTCGCGCGCAGCGGTGAGCTGCGCTTCCGCCGTCAGAGCTGCGGCCTTGCGCTGATCGAAAATGCTTTCGGAAAGATATTCCGATTTCACCAGTGGCTTGGCGCGTTTGAGCGCCGCCTTGGCTTCCACCAACCTTGCTTCCGCTTCGGCGATCCCACTCTTCGCACGCGCAATCGACGCACGCGCCCGGGCTATGTTCGCATCCGACTGCGCGATCTGAGCATCGAGGGATTCGGAAACAAGAAGCGCCAGCACGTCACCTTTTTTGACGCGGTCGCCCTCATCGGCGCGCAACTCGAGAACCTTGAGACCATCGACTTCGGGAGCGACGAGAATTTCTTCACGCGGTACCAGCGAACCCGTAACCAAGACCGTTTCGCGGAAGTCCATGGTCTTCACGCGGGCAGCAGTGACCGCGGGGGCAGCCGCCGGGACCGGCGCAGCCTCTTTGACGGCAGCCGTCTTTAGTTCTGGGAGTTCAATCCATCCGGCCTTGTAGGCGCCGGCCGCTCCTGCCGATGCGAGGGCGAGAAGCAGAAGAAACGTTTTCGCCTTCATTCTGCGGCCTCACTTGACTTGGACGGACTAGCCGACTGCTCGACCGGTTTCAGCATGCCGCTGACAACCGAGAGGATCGCTGGCATCAACGCCTTGGTGTCGTAGTTGGGATCGATCGCGCGGCGCCATATCATGCCATCGCCAAGCGTGCAGAAGACTTTGGCGAGCGTGGGAATGTCGAGTTCTGGCGCAATGCGCCCCTCGGCCTTGAGTCGTTCGAAGAGTTGCTCAAAGCAGCCATGAATGTACGTGTCGACCGCGCGGTAGAGCTCGCCAACCTGCTGGCTACGCGTTGATTCAGCACCGATCTCAACGCACATCAGCCGCTTATGAGCCGGCTCATCGACAAAATACTGCTCGCCGAGCGCACTCAGCGCCTCCATAAAGTCGGGCGCTTCAGCAAGTGTTGAGAAGCGCTCTTGGAACTCGGCGCGATTGCGTTCGGTGATGCCGGCGATCAGCGCTTCCTTCGACGGGAAGTAAATGTAAAGCGCCCCAGGGCTGATCCCAGCTTCTTTGCAGATGTCCTGCATGGTCGTGGCATGGAAACCGGAGCGCGCAAAGCAAAGTTCCGCGGCGTCCAGGATGTGCTCTCGGCGTGCGCGCTGGGTATCGGGCTTGAGTTTGGGCATGAGCGTCTTCCAGGCTTCGGCTAGGACTGTGGTCAGAGCGGCATATACACCTTTTGCTCTGCTCCAATAAAACAAAACGAACAATCGTTTTGTTTGCACGAATGGAGGCAGCTGTCAAGGAGAATGGTTATTCGGTTTGTGGAAAGCTGGGGCAGCAAACTCCCCAAAACTGGAGCGGTCGACCGTCACTTGGCCGGAAGATTCCAAGGGCCCGGCCAAAGGCATCAACGGTGGTCCTTGAATTCGGACCTCTGAAGTCAGGATAGAAGGCCAGAAATGAGGCGAACCAAGCCGTCCAGATCAGGCGTCCATCCGGTCATAAAATAGGCGGCCCCGCCAATGATCAAGCCGCCAATGGCCGTGGCGGCCACCCAACCGAGAAAGTTCCGGAACTTCTGTCGCCTGCGGTCACGCTTGGCTTTGCGCAACCAGGATTCCGCCGTGTCTGTTGCCAGAGGTCCGTGAGCGTCGCCACTGAGGACCGCGGCCCATTCGAAGTCGTCGGTCGCCGCCGCGACGTCCTCCAGGTCTTGAACGCTACGAACCTCGGGCACACGCGGCTCCGTCTTGACCGCATTCGGCCCAGACTCGCTGTCCGCATTTTCCGAAAGAACTTTTTCAAGCTCACGAGTAAGCCGCCGCTCAGCGGTACTCACTTCAAGCTCGGTGCCATCCAGCGCGGCTTCCGCCGGGTACGGCCGAAGGGGGATATCTGCACGCTGCAGCATAAACACAAACCTTGCTGCCGCAGGACATGCGCCCGCGGCAAACATTTGGTCCGGAGCCGCCGCTCCCCCAAAACGATTGACAGTATAGAGGGCCCGCACTCCCTCAAATGACGAACCCACAGCAAGAGTACAGCGCCGAATTATGTCATTCAAGAGCATAGCCTCGCTGCCGGAGACGAAAGTCTTTGTACGCTGGCCAACACAGTGTAGGACGGCATCGGCGTGAAGCGCCAGATCTGGCGCAGCTCAGCGAGGTGGGCCGTGCTCGCAATCAATCCGGGGGACTCAAATGATACCGCTAATCCTTGGTCTCGTTATCTTTTTTGCGATTCATCTCATCCCTACGGCACCAGACATCCGCAACGGCCTCTTAGATCGCTTTGGGGCTGGAGCCTACAAAGCGATGTTCGCCGTCTTCTCGCTTATCGGGTTCGTTCTCATCGTCGTGGGTTACCACAAGCTGCAGGTGAACCCGGGCAAGAACCCTATTCTGTGGTCTCCGCCGGACTTTATGCGCCACGTCGCATATCTCCTGATGCTTCCGGCCATGATCCTTGTGGTGGCAGCCTACGTTCCCTCACGCATCAGAACCGCGGTCAAACATCCGATGCTCGCGGCCATCAAGTTATGGGCGCTGGCACATCTGCTTGTGAACGGCGACCTAGGCTCGATCGCTCTTTTTGGGTCGTTCCTGGCGTATGCGATTTACGACAGGATATCGGTGAAGTCACGTGAGGCTCTTGGCCCGCTGGGAGCGCGTACAGGAGGTGTCGTCAACGACGTCGTCGTGCTTGCCGTCGGTGTTGCACTTTATGCCGTCATGATCCTGATGGGGCACGGCCTTCTCACTGGAGTGCCACTCGGCATGCCGGCAGCCGCCATATGACGCCCATCTAACAGAGCGCAGTGGCGATGATGCACGCTGCAACCGGCGCGTTGATTGGGATCGCACGCAAAGGGAAACGCCGGGCTGCGATGGAAACGGTGCGCGCCTGCGCAATTACCGTGGGCGCCGGACTTGCGGGTGATCATTCTGGCGCGAAGTTTCCCAAGCGCGGCGTAACCGTCCTCGCGCGTGAGGCCTGGGAGGCGGCCCTTGCCGATCTTGAAAGGAGCGGCAATCCCGCCAAGGAGCTGACGTGGCTGGCGCGGCGTGCAAATCTATTGGTCGAGGGTGTGACGTTGCCACGGGCAAAAGGGGGCGTCGTTCGTGTCGGTCCGGTCATCCTCGAAGTCACAGACCAAACGGTTCCCTGCGGGCGAATGGATGAGGCCCACCCCGGCCTCCTCAAGGCGCTTTACCCGGACTGGCGTGGTGGCATCTGCTGCCGAGTGGTTAGTGGCGGGACAGTGCGGGAGGGCGACCGTGTCGAGGTTCTCGTTGCGCCCCCGCAACAAGAAATTCATCTACCGGGAGAATGAGGCGAGGGAGTCTGCAGTGGTCGCCACGACGTCCCACACAGAAAGAAAGGGGCCGCACTTCGAAGCGCGGCCCGTCGTAATCTGCGTGTTGGTCAAAGACCAGGATCAGCGGAGTGACACGATAAAGTCGGTGTACTTTCCAGTTTCGTTGCTCCAGCCGTAATCGGAAATGATCAGCGAAGAGCCGGGCTTCATCACATCCGCAATTTGCTCGCGCACCTCCTCAGGGAAGGTGATGCGGTCCAAAGCTTCGCTCGCGCTCTGACCCGTAACCGTCAACGACTTCGGCAAAGCGGCCCTCAACTTTTTCTGAGTTTTCGACTTCTTCTTCCGCTTACTCGTCTTGGTCGGCTTCTTGCTCTTAGGCGGTGTGGGAACGGAAACCACGCTCCAATTCACGTCCGTCTTATTTTCCGCGATCGAATGAGCCGTAAAGACGTGCGTGCCGATGGGACGTTCCGGATCCTTGATTGTAATCGGCGCTTCGAGCACTGGTTCATAGCCTTGACGCGCATAGATCTTTTTCTTTTTGAGGCTCACAAACACTGCAATTGGCTTGTCGCGCTTGGCCTCGCGCCGTTTACCGGCAGCCTCTGCTTTCTTGGCCGTTGTCAATGCCGCGTCAGCCCGCGAAAGTTTTGAGAGCGAAGCCTTGCGCGCCCGCGCCTCCGCCTCGGCCGTCAACCGAGCATAGTAATACTCGGCGTTGAGGCGCCGTTCTTCAGCCTCGGCAAGCTCAAGCTCAGCGGAGAGTTCCGTAATGCGGTTTTCCAGTTCGTCCTCGGTGCTGGCAAGCTTCTCGACTTCCTCCGCGCTGATCTTCTTTTTCCGCGTCAGTTTCTTCGCAAATGCCACCAATGCTTTGTCAGCTTTGGAGAGGTCTTTGGCAGTCTTCGCCCGCGCCTGAGTGGCCTTCTTGGCTATCACACGGGCCAATTTCCAAGTCTTGGTCGCCGCTTTGGAAACCGCTGCCGCTGCAGCAATGTGATCTTTCGCTTTCTCTTTTTCCATTTCAGCCGCTGCAACGGCCTCGGCCAAGCGTGCCATTTCAGCAATGCGTTTTTCGCGAAACGCGTTTCTTCGCACCACCGCCTCGTGGGCAGGTTCCGAACTGGAGTTTGTCGCGTTGAGGACGGAGGGTGCCGGCGCTGAGGGAACCGTTGTGCCCGAGGCATCGGCAACCTGCACGGCCGCATCGCTCGCTGCGTTGGCATGTGTCATCTGCGGTTCCTCGTCCGCCGGGAAGGCGGTGAAGAGGTTCGGATGAGCAAACGACTGCGGCACCAGCGTATCGCTGGCGACGATGACGCGGCCCCCAAGGCTCGTCATCTTGTAAAGCTGCTTCGAGAACGACCGCGGCAGACGAATGCATCCGTGCGAAGCTGGATAGCCGGGCAGCACACCGGCATGCATGGCCACACCCGACCAAGTGATGCGCTGCATGTTGGGCATGGGCGCGTTGGCATACAGGTTCGAATAATGAACCTTCTTCTTCTGCAGGATACTGAAAACGCCGCGCGGCGTTCGATTGCCGACGCGGCCCGACGAGATCGGTGCCTCTGCAACCAAACCATCGGCGTCAAAGACCTTCACCCGTTGCGTCTTAAGCGCGACCGTGAGCACGACAGGACCGTTTGGCTCCCGCGCAAGCACTTTGGCGGGCTTCTGCCTCTTCGAGCGCGTCCTCTTGCGTGCCTTTCGGTATCTCTTCTTCTTCTTGGGTGGATTCCACCAGCCAAATTCAATCCCTTGCGCCGCCGCGGGACCGGGAATGACGGCGGTCCCGGCCGGAAGTCCGACGGAAACGGCCACCAAAAGACCAAGCAGACGAACGCCCGCTGTGCTGAGATTTTGCGGTTTGTATATCGAATTCGGCACGGTATCCGACCCACCATACGTTGAAGTTAAGCCAAGAACTTCCGAGATTTAACCGAGCAGGACTAATCCTTGGTTATCAGATCACATAATACCGTTGCAATCTGAAGCGGAACTCCCCTGTCCGGTGCCAGATCCAGTGTGGCCCGATATCAACGCTATGATCAGGCTAATCTTGGTTTACATCAGTCCTGGGACTAGGGTGCGCGGAGCAAGGCAGGCGAAGCCTACATCCTGTAGATGCACCGATTAATCGTGAAACCGTAATAAGTATGTCGTCCTCCGCCCCCGTAAAACGACGCATGGCGCCGGAGATTGCGGCGATGAAGGGCGGACGCCCGATCGTTTCGCTGACGTCCTATCACGCCCATACGGCCGCAATTGCAGATAAGTACTGCGACTTCCTACTAGTAGGCGACAGCCTGGGGATGGTGATGCACGGCTTCGAAACGACCGTGCCGGTCCCGCTCGATCTCATGATCATGCACGGCCGCGCGGTCGTAAGGGGGGCCAAACAGGCCCTCGTCGTGGTCGACATGCCCTTCGGCACCTACGAAGAAAGCCCGGCTGCTGCGTTCCGCAATGCGGCGCGCGTTATGAAGGAAACGGACTGCGGTGCGGTAAAACTCGAAGGCGGGCGGCGGATGGCCGAGACCATTCGCTATCTCGTTGAAAGAGGTATTCCAGTTATGGCCCATATCGGGCTCACGCCCCAGTCCATCAATGTCATTGGCGGATTCAAAGCCCAGGGGCGGACGCGCGCCGAATGGGCCGCGATCGAGAAGGATGCCAAGCTTGTTGCGGACGCCGGTGCGTTTGCCGTGGTCCTCGAAGCCATACCCGAACCGCTCGCGGCGCGGATCACGGCAAAGACGCCGATTCCGACAATTGGTATTGGGGCCTCGGCGGCCTGCGACGGCCAGATCCTGGTCATGGAGGACATGCTGGGTCTGTCGCCACGCGCGCCCCGGTTTGTGAAGATGTTCGGCAAGGTCGGCCAGGCCATCGAAAAGGCCATTAGCGCCTATGCCGAGGACGTCCGCTCCGGCGCATTTCCGGCCAAGGAGCACGCCTATGCCATGAAGTCCAAGAAGCAGAAGCGGGCGGCCGGGGGCAAGGCAAAGGCCTCGAAAAAGCCGAAAAGACGGGGCACATAGAAGGAAGGGAGCCCCCGGTGATTGGGGCAGGGCGCGTGCGGCCAGACGCAGATTTGCGAAAGCAAGGCCCGGCAGGCTATCAGTCCCTGTGTGCCGGGGAGCCGACCGAACAGGCCAAGAACCGCACACGGTCTAACACCAATCCAGCGCCGGGGACGAAATCGCTTCATGACAGACAACAACGACACCTTGCTCCGTGAGGTTGAAGAGGAGCTTCGCCGTGAGCAGTGGGAGAAGATCTGGAAGGATTACGGCAATTATATTCTGGTGGGTGCCGCGCTGATCGTTGCCGCGGTAGGCGGCCGGCAGGCCTGGCAGTCCTACTCGCGCTCGCAGGCTGAAGCAGCCGGGTCCGAGTTCCAGGCGGCGATCACGCTTGCCGAGGAGGGCAAATCCGAGGAGGCAAAAACAGCCCTCAAGGATTTGGCCGAATCTGGACCGGCCGGATTTGCAACGCTGTCCAGCCTCAATCTCGCCGCCAGCCACCTGCGCGACGGCAAGGAGGCAGAAGCCCTTGCCGTCTTTGAGAATCTTTCCCAAAACGCCGCCACCCCGATGATCGCCAATTTTGCGCGCCTGCAAGCGGCAGCCCTAAAGCTTGGGGACGCCGACTTTACTGAGATGCAGAATCGCCTCAACGATTTGGCAGCAGATACAAGTCCATGGCGGATTGCCGCCAAGGAGCTGCTCGGTACAGCCGCGTACAAGGCTGGAAAAAACGATGAGGCGAAAAAGATACTGACGTCTCTCCTCGGTGATCCTGCGACGCCGCGAACGGCGGTGGAACGGATCAACATAATGATGTCGGCGATCGCTGCAGGCGAACTCGCCAGCGGCGCGTCGACAGAGGCCGAGAAGCCGGCTAAGGCGCCGGCGCCGGCGGAAGCGCCCGCGGCCGCCGAGGCGCCGGCGAATTAGGAGGTCCCGTATGAGGGGCTTGAGTACAGGGACAAGGCTTACGGCGTGCGCATTGCTGTCGCTCGGCATGCTTACAGGCTGCGCGGATAGCCTCCCGAGCCTTCCAAAGCTCAAGGAGCTGAACCCATTTGCGGAAAAGGAAGTCCCGCTACCGGGACGGCGCATTTCCGTAGTTCCGAAGAAGAGCGCAATCCCAGGCGAGCTCGCTGACGCAAGCCAACCCATCGCCCTGCCGGAGCAGTATTCCAACCAAAGCTGGAGCCAGCCTGGCGGTGTCGCCAGCAACGCGCCTGGCCACCTCGCATTTTCTGGCGCCGCGCGTCGGGCCTGGAGTGCAGATGCCGGCGAAGGCTCGAGCAAGACCGGTCGCGTAACCGCCAGCCCCATCGTTGCCGACGGACGTGTGTTTACGCTCGACGCCGCAGGAAACGTAAGCGCGTTTTCTCTTGGTGGCGGTTCAGCGATTTGGCGCACGTCTCTGAAACCGACGGTCGATCCGAGTAACAAGCCAGGGTTCAGTGCTGCAAATCTGTTTACGCTGGGCGGGGATGACGGCGGTGGATACGGTGGCGGTCTTGCAGCAGACGGCGGACGTCTCTTTGCAGCAAGCGGCTACGGCACGATCGTCGCTCTCGATCCCTCCTCAGGCAAACGATTGTGGGAGAAGAACGTCGGCGCCCCGGTAAGAGCGTCTCCAACGGCGGCCGCAGAACGCGTGTTTGCGGTAACGACGGATGGGCGCACATATTGCCTAGCCGCCACCGATGGCACCGAATTGTGGACCGCCCGCGGCCTGCCGCAACAGGCGAGCCTAACCTTGAGCCCCAGTCCGGCGGTTGACGGCGAAATCGTCGTCGTGCCTTACCCGTCGGGCGATATCATTGCGCTCAACATTACGGATGGCACGCAGGTGTGGAGCGAGAACCTGTCGACGACGCGCACCACATCTCAGCTTGCGGCGATGAGTGACGCAGCCCGCCCGGCGATAGCGACCGGTGTCGTTTATGCTGTCGGTCACGGCGGGCGTATGATCGCAACCCAGCTCAAGACGGGCGAGCGGCTCTGGTCCATCAATGTCGGTGGCACGCAGACACCGTGGGTTGCTGGCGGCAGCGTGTTTGTCGTCGACACCGGCGGGCGGGTGATGGCCCTCGGACGCCACGACGGCAAAGTGCAATGGACGGCCAAGCTACCGGGCTCCAACACGTGGTCCGGTCCAACGCTCGCAGGCGGCACGCTCTGGCTGGTCTCCAACAAAGGGCAGATCGCCGGGGTTGATCCCGCAAGCGGACGCATTACGACCCAGCAGAACCTCGGCGATCCAATGTATATCGCGCCCGTGGTCGCCCAGAACAAAATGTTCGTCTTGACCGATAAGGCCAATCTGATCGGTCTCAATTAGTCTTTTGCCACCAGCCTCTTTTCGTCTAAGTAAGCGCGTCTGGTTCCGGGTGATGCCCCGGCCATTGGCAAATATGCAATCATGACCTCCAAACCCAACATCGCCATTGTCGGCCGGCCGAATGTTGGCAAGTCGACTCTGTTCAACCGGCTGACCGGAACGCGCGCTGCACTCGTCTCCGATCTGCCCGGGCTCACACGCGACCGCCGCGAGGGCGACGCCGTGATCGGCGGTTCCAAGGTGCGCATCGTTGATACCGCGGGTCTCGAGGAGGCAAAGTCCGGGACGATCGCGGATCGCATGCGTCGACAGTCCGAGGCTGCCGTCGAAAAAGCCGATCTGGTGTTGTTCGTGATTGATGCACGCGATGGCGTAACCCCGGCAGACAAGGTCTTTGCCAAGATCGTCCGCACGTCGGGAAAGCCGGTCGTGGTGGTGGCGAACAAGTGCGAAGGACGGGCGGGAAGCGACGGGTTCTACGAAGCCTTCCAGCTCGGCCTTGGCGATCCCGTGCAGATTTCAGCTGAGCACGGTGAGGGATTAGGCGACCTCATGCGTGATGTGGCGGCAGCACTCGGACTGTCGACTGACGACGCGGGAAGCACCGGTGAGACTGAGAAAGACAGCGCGTCTCGTCCATTGCGCGTGGCCATTGTCGGCCGTCCTAATGCCGGAAAATCAACGCTTGTGAATGGGCTCCTGGGCGAGGACCGCATGATCACGGGGCCGGAGCCGGGTCTCACCCGCGATGCCGTCGCAACAGATGTTGTTTGGCAAGACCGTCCCGTTCGCCTTTTCGACACTGCAGGACTGCGCCGTAAGGCGAAGGTGACCGAGAAGGCCGAAAAGCTCTCCAACACGGACGCGTTGCGCGCCATCCGCTTCGCCGAGGTCGTGGTCCTTTTGGTCGATAGCGAGCGCCCGCTGGAACATCAAGATCTCACCATTGCGCATATGGTGACCGAAGAAGGCCGCGCACTCGTCATCGCGATCAACAAATGGGATCTCGTTGAGGAGAAACAGAAGACCCTCCGCGAGCTACGAAAGCGGGTGGCGACAAGCCTGGCGCAGGTGCCGGGCGTGGCGGTCGTGCCGGTGTCTGCAATTGCTGAAAAAGGCCTCGACAAACTGATGCAGGCCATCTTTGAAACGGCAGAGATCTGGAACAAACGTGTCGCCACTGGAGACCTCAATCGCTGGCTCACCGAGGCCCTAGAGCGCCACGCACCGCCGGCCTCCGCCGGGCGCCGCATCAAGATCCGCTACGCGACGCAGCCCTCAACGCGGCCGCCGACATTCATCGCGTTCTGCTCCAGGCCCCAAGATCTCCCAAAGTCCTACATTAAGTACCTCACCAACAGCCTGCGCGATGCTTTTGGATTGCCGGGTGTCCCGATCCGCTTCAACCTGCGAAAGGGCGAGAATCCTTACGGCGACAGAAGGAAAGACTAGGACTTGTGGACGGTTAGCAGTATGCGACCGCGTCACTCTGGCGCTGGCACAGCATCAGCGCTAAATTTTGACACTCTGTTCGCGTTGCAGTCCGGGGAAATTCGTTCATCCAAAACCAGGAATTTGGATATGGTTATGACCTCTGCATCACGGCGTTCGTCGATGATGATCGCGGCAATCGCCTTGGCCGCGTTGACGGCGTGGGCCGGTACCGCTTCTGCAGTTAGCAGCAAGGTACGTAGCGCCTGCGCCAACGACTATTCACGGTTTTGTCCGTCTTATTCGCCCGGGACCGCTAAGGCCCGCCAATGCATGCGCCAGGTCGGCAAGCGGCTTTCACGGCGCTGTGTCGATGCGCTCGTCCGGGCTGGATACATCAAACGCAGACGGCGGCGTTAATGTGCAGCAGTATTGCCGGAGGGTAAGAATCGCAGCGGGCGGGAGCACGGCAGCGAACCCGAAGATGCTGCGACGCTCACCGCCCACACGGGCGTCACCCTAGATGGCGCCGCACCGGACCCCCACCATTAGTTGGCAAGGCCGCGCGCATCAAGTGCTTTCTCTGCAACAATAGTTTTGCAACTCTGCGCGTGTCTCAATATTGAACATCCGATGCGTTCGAGGATGAGCGAACGGTCCAGACGACTCCACAAGGAGTAGACAGAAAGGCGAGCCGAACAAACGTTCGTGCCTGAGCGGAATATGACATCAACGCCAACAGAGGTTCTGTTCTATCATCTTGAACGCCAGCCGCTCGAGAAAGTGTTGCCGAATCTTCTCGAAAAGACGCTGGAGCGCGGCTGGCGCGCCGTTGTCCAGTCTGGGAGCGAAGAGCGGCTGGAAGCATTGGACCTCGTGCTTTGGACCTATGCTGAGGGCAGCTTTCTTCCGCACGGGACGCGCAAAGACGGCCATCCTGCCGACCAGCCCATTTTCTTGACCACGGGCGATGAGAGCCCGAACGGAGCCGGCGTACGATTTCTTGTCGACGGGGCAGTTCCCGCCAGTCTCGAAGGGTTGGTCCGCGCCGTCTTCCTCTTCGATGGCAACGACAAGGACGCGACCGATGCCGCGAGGGCCCAATGGCAGAGCTTGAAAGCGGCGGGCCACACAATCACATATTGGCGTCAGTCACCCGAAGGACGTTGGGAGAAGCAGGCGTAAGGCGCGAGGCCCGAGCTCCACGTCGAGTATCGGCGGGCGGCGAGAAATCTCAAAACAACGCGTGAGCTGGCGTTGACCGTGTCAAGACCGCGGGTAATGTCCTTCTGCCATTGAGGGGGACCCTATGAACGGCGCAGAAGCATTGATCGCCAGCGCAGCGCGGAGCGGCATTGAACTCTGCTTTGCCAATCCAGGTACGACCGAGATGCCGATGGTGCTGGCCCTGGACAAAGTGCCGGGCATGCGTGGCATCCTGTGTCTTCACGAGAATGTCGCCACCGGTGCAGCGGATGGCTACGCCCGCATGGCCGAAAAACCCGCCATGTGTCTCTT
This sequence comes from Hyphomicrobium sp., assembly GCA_965222835.1. Lineage (GTDB taxonomy): Bacteria > Pseudomonadota > Alphaproteobacteria > Rhizobiales > Hyphomicrobiaceae > CBDCUQ01. Next base: position 459,206 of record CBDCUQ010000003.1, on the reverse strand, counting down.
GCATCTTGGCCCCGGCCTCGCCAACGGCCTCACCAATTTGCATAACGCCCGGCGCGCGGCGACGCCCATCTTAAACGTCATCGGAGAACACGCCACATGGCACCTTGAGGCGGATCCGCTGTTGGCGACGGATATCGAGCGCATCGCCGGGAGCGTTTGCAACGAGGTCTACCGAAGTCGCCGCGCCAGCGGCATAGCTGGCGACGTGGCGCAGGCGATCGCTAGGACGTCAGCTAAGGGTGGGCGCATCGCGACCTTGATTGTGCCGCACGATCTTCAGATTGCAGATGCCGGCGATGCCGTTGCGACAGCCACACCTCCGGCTGCGCCGGCGTTCGACGCTGACAATGTGAAGGCAGCCGCGGCGGCATTGAAACGCGGAAAATCTGCGCTCTACCTTGGCGGCATGGGCCTTTCGGAACAAGGTCTGACGTGGGCTGGGCGCATCGCGGCGGCCACAGGGGCGGACCTCATATGCGAAACATTTTTTGCGCGCATGGAGCGTGGTGCCGGCTTGCCGGCACCTGTAAGACTGCCCTATTTCCCCGATGAGGCCTTGGCGCTGACCCAGCCCTACGACCGCATTCTCTTAGCGGGGGCCCGCCGGCCGGTCGCATTCTTCGGCTATCCTGACACGCCGAGTTATCTGATGACCGAACAACAAACGGTTCCCCTGGCCAGCGCAGAAGACGACGTGGTAGGCGCCCTATCCGCATTGGCAGAAGAGGTCGGCGCTGGAGACACCTTCGAAAGCGTGCAAGGCGCGCCACCTGACTTGCCAAGAGGTCCCCTCAACGCAACCTCGGTGTCACACGTGATTGCCGCGCTCCAGCCGGAAAACGCCATCGTCATGGACGAAGCGCTGACGGTTGGTGTCCCCTACTTCGCAGCCTCTGCAGCAGCACCCCGCTATACCCATCTCATGCTCACCGGTGGAGCGATCGGCCAGGGGCCTGGCGCCGCGACCGGTGCGGCACTAGCGCGCCCTGATCGTAAGGTGATCAACTTTCAGTCCGACGGATGCGGCGCCTATTCGGTGCAGGCATTCTGGACGCAGGCACGCGAAAGCCTCGATGTCGTGACAATCATCGGCTCAAACCGCAGCTATAACATCCTCAATGTCGAGCTGTTGCGAGCGGGCATTGGCAGGCCTGGGCCGATTGCGCGATCCATGGCTGGATTAGACAAGCCGTTTCTTGATTGGGTGAAAATCGCAGAGGGGTTTGGCGTCCCCTCAGTGGCCGTCGATACTGCCGAAAACCTTGCATGTGAGTTCGAGCGCGCCCTGGCGGCCAAAGGCCCATGTCTGATTGAGGCAATAATGGACTAAGGGTTCGCCCACTTCCGTTCAAGTCGAGGCGCTATGTTCGCGCACATTAGGCCTTTGAAATTGCGCGCTCATTTTCGACGGATGGCAAGGTAGCGTGGAAGCAATTCACAGAATTCGGAATAACATTGTTTCTTCGCCGCGTGTTGTGCGTGGACTTATGCTCTAATTAAGTCGCCTGAGATTCGCTCTAGAGGAGGTTCGCATGTCTCTCGGTTACCTATTGTGGGTTCTCGCTGTCGCAATCGCCGTGCTTGTGGGTCTGGCAAAGTTTGCCGGGATTTCAGTGCCGGTGGTAACCGCCCCGTTGATGCAGGACAGCACATTATCCCTGTTCGTCGCGCTTGCGTTGGCACTGATCTCAAAGTGGGTCTAACGCGCGACATGCTCTCCCTGTAGGGCTGTCCGGCGCCACGCCGAAACGAAATCGATTTCAATCGGCGGTGGCTTTGCCCCGCCGCCGAAGGGCGGGCGTATACGCAAGTGGGCGCCAAGTCCCACGGCCACCCTTCGATAGCTAAGTGTGCACGGCGACTATAATCGCGTGCCGACCCTCGCTCAGCTCTCGCGCATCGCACGGCGCAGAGCGTACTTGAGAGGCTGCAGCAGGTATTCGAGAACCGTGCGCTCTTCGGAAACAATCATGACATCGGCGGGCATGCCGGCGATCAATTGAGCGTTGGGAGCTTTCTCTTTGAGCTTCTTGCGATCGATCTCCACCCGCGCCAGATAGTAGACCTGCTGGCCGTCGGCTTCCCGAACGCGGTCAGGCGAAACGGAGCGCACGATGCCACTGATTTTCGGCATCTGCCGGCTCGAATAGGACAAGAGATGGACTTGTGCCTGGAGACCGGGATGGACACGCTGGATGTCCGTCGGCGAGACACGCGCATCAATAATGAGCTTATCGTTCGCAGGTACGATCTCAAGAATGGCCTGGCCGCGCTGAATAACACCTCCCTCGGTCTTAAGGCCCATGTTGATGATCGTTCCGGCAACAGGTGCCGTAATGACCGTACGCTTTAGAATATCTTCGCTCGCACGAAGTCGTTCCGAAACGTTGACGAGCTCGGCGCGAACCTTATCTGCTTCCTCCACGATGTCATCGAGCCGCTCGGCCTCGACGCTCGAGATCTGTAGTGTCGTCTCGGCAATCTGTTGGCGTATGCGCCCAGCATCGGACATCAGCTCGGCATGACGGCCAACGAGCTCAGCTTCGCCACGTTTCAGCCTCAACGCTTCCGGTTTTGGCATAAGGCCCTTCTTGACCAGCGACAGTTTTGCGGCGGCCTCTTCACGGATGAATGCGAGCTGCTTGGCCGCGCTTTCGATCTGGGCATCTAGACCGGTGATCTCATGGTTCAATTGCTCGATCCGGTTGGCGAGCACATTCTTGCGGGCCGTATGCGCCGCGCGACGGGCTTCGAACATTTGACGCTGAGATGCCGCGATTTCGGCGAAGCCAGGCTTGGCTTCAAGTTCGGCCGGAAACACAAGTGCTGTCTTTCCTGAGCTTTCGGCATCAAGACGGACTTGGCGCGCCAGCAGACCAAGCCGCATTGTCTCTAAGGCTTTGACGTCGACGCTGGATTGGAGGGGATCCAGCACAATAAGCGCCTGGCCTTCGGCAACCTTGTCGCCCTCGCGCACCCGAAGCTCACGTACAATCCCGCCTTCCAAGTGCTGAATGGTCTTACGATCGCCCGTAGGACTCACCACACCCGTGGCGACGGCGCCGCCCGCTAGCGGTGCGGTTGCGGCCCAAAGACAGAAGCCCAACAGAAAGACACCAATAATCACATAGCCCGTCCGCTTGGGTTGGGCCAGGCTGTCGGCCAGCCTCGGTGCGTCTGGCAAAACGGCGTCAGTTTCACCGGGCTCGGCGAGTGCGCGGGAGCCAGATCCCAATGGTACGATTTCACGGCCACTCATGATGCATCTGCCTCGATTGTGTGGTCATCTGGACTGTTGAGCGCTGGCGGTCCGCTCGGCCGCCGCAACGGGACGGTATCTTCGCCTGCTTCTTGCGCTGACGCTTCGCTCCAGGCTTCGAGAACCTCATCGCGGTCGCCGTACATCGTCATCGTGCCGTTCTCGAGCACCAGAATCTTGTCGGCTTGTGCGAGCGTGGACGACCTGTGCCCGACAATAACGAGGGCACAGTCCTCCTCCTTGAGATCCTTGATCGCTTCCGTGAGCGCCGCTTCACCAGATTGGTCAAGATTAGCGTTGGGTTCGTCGAGAACGATAAGGCGCGGATCACCGAGTACGGCACGGGCAAGACCGATACGCTGGCGTTGTCCGCCGGAAAGCCGGATACCGCCCGAGCCGATGTGCGTGGCGTAGCCGCCGGGCAAGTCCTGAATGAGGTTGTGCGCCCGAGAAAGCAGTGCGGCGTTCACGACCTCCTCATCAGATGCCGGCCCCATACGCGCGATGTTATCGCGAACCGTCCCGGTGAAGAGATCGATATCCTGAGGCAGATAGCCGAGATGGAGTCCCAGATCATCAGGCGGCCAGTGCATCAAGTCGGTGCCATCAAGCCGGACAGCGCCTTCAACGGGATCGTCGAGCCCGACAAGGAGACGGCATAGCGTGCTCTTTCCCGCACCCGATGGACCGATGATGGCCAGCACCTCACCGGGTTCGACCTCAAAATTAATCTCGTGCAGCAGGACCGGCCCCTCTCCGTCGTCAAGGGCATAACTCAGGTTCTGGACTGAGAGGTGCCCCTTGGTAAGCGGCATGGCGATCTGGTGTTCTTCGGTCGGATAAGTCAGGAGGTGCGTGTTGAGGCGCTGGAAGGCTTGGCGCGCTTCCACAAAGCTCTTCCAGCCGCCGATGGCCGTTTCGACCGGTGCAAGCGCGCGGCCGAGAAGAATGGCTGCGGCAATCATCGTGCCGCTTGTAATGTCGCCATTGACGACCAAATAAGCACCCATGCCGAGAATTGCGATTTGAACAACGTAACGGACGAACTTCGTGGCCGCATGGATCCGGCCCGACAAGTCGCCTGAAATTTGAAACGTATCGGTAAGCGTGGCGTTGGCCTGACGCCAGCGTGCCAGCATCGCCGGCATCATCCCAAGCGCGCGGACCGATTCCGCATTCCGAATGGTCATATCGGCAATATTCATCGCGTCCGTGTGCGCTTCGTGGGCTTTATGCGTTGCCGATCGCGTGACCCGCTCGTTGGCGAGGCTCAACAGGAACAACACCGCTGCCGAAAGAAACGCCACCGCGCCAAGGTTCGGATGCATGATCCATATCAAGCCAACGAAAATTGGCACCCACGGCGAATCCAAAAAGGCCGACATGCCCTGCTGGGCGACGAAGTTTTGTATCGAGCTGAGGTCACGAAGCGTTTCCTGCCCGCTATCGTCGCCCTTCAGATTGGCGCGCACGCTGCTGGTCAGAAAGATCGGGGCCAGCGCCTCGTAGATCCAGGCACCCATGCGCATAGCAATGGCGCCGCGCAACATGTCGAGCACGCTCATGATGAGGATGGCGCCGCCCGCCATGATCGTGAGCATAATGAGCGTCTCGACATGGCCCGATCTCAGTACCCGGTCCAACACCTGAAGCATGTAGATCGGCGTCGCCAGCACCAGAATATTAATGGCAAAGCTGAAGGCGAAAACAGTCCAGAGAGCTTTCCGGCATTGCTTCATCACATCGCCAAGCTCGGGCGCAATGACTGCCGTCTCGTCGCGGACTAGGTTAAACATAGCAACGCCTCAGGTCGCAAAACTGCGGAATAGATTCAAAGTGGAAATTGCAAGATCCGCACCAATTAGCGGGCGCATCAGCGGAAATAAACTTGGTTTCGAAAGTTGGCAAAAAACGAAAGGCAATTAAGAAACTCAAAGCCCGCCCCCGGTTTAATGGGTGCGGGCTCCGAGCGTTTCGAACGTAGCGCGGTTGGCCGGGAAATTGGCCGATGACGTGCCCGTTTTGCCAATCTAGGCCTTAAGCAACGTCACCTTCGTACGGCTGCGGCGCGCAAGGTGGCTTCGGTTGGCACACGTTGTCGTTCTTCCAGCCACCGTCGCACTTGGACTTGCCGTAATCGCTCTTACCACAGTCCTTCTTCTTGTAGTCGCCCTTGCACTTCTTCTTCTTCCAGCCGTCGCCCTTGCACTTTTTCTTGTACTCGTCGTTATCCTTCTTGCACTTCTTCTTCCAGCCGTCTTTTTTCTTGCACTTCTTATGCTTCTTCGGCTTGCACTTTTTCGGCTTGCAAACCTTCTTGCATTTCCAAATGGCCATAACGCTTCCACTCCTATAACGAGATCGACCTGTTTCACGGAACCGACCGTGCAGCCGGAAAAATACGTTCACGGTTTCTTATTGTCAGTCTCCGATTGAAACGTTGGTAAAAACAAAAAGAAATAAATCATTAAGCTAATTTCATCGACAGCGTTTCAAAACGAGACACGGTTTAACAAACCGAATGAAAATGGGATCGGTAATTTTTTTGGCCGGCACGAGTTCCTTCATTCAGAATTCAAGCAACAAAAAAAGGGGCCCAAAGGCCCCTTTTTTACATCACGAATTTGAAGTGACGATCACTTCAAGGGAACCGCTTCCTCGCGGCGGCCGAACTTGTAGGTCAGGCCCACGCGTGCGGTCCAGAATTCGTCTTCCCATTCGACGCGAGCTCGACAAGCAAGGCCGCAGCCACCGGCGTCGTAGCTTTCGGTCTCTTCGCCAAGATCGACGTAATAGCCTTCGGCGCGGAACGTCCAGTTCCCTGCGCGCAGAAATTCTACGCCGCCACCAAGGGTCCAGCCATACTGGGTGTCACTATCCGATCGCCGGAAGTTCAAAGCTGGCGACGCCAGCGTGTGGTCGACTTCGCCGTAGGCCAAGCCACCGCTCACAAAGATGAGCACGTTGTCGTTGTGGACGAGGCCCAAACGCAGCCGTGATGTGCCGTACCAATCGACGTTGCCGTTGAGCGTCGTCGAGATGCCGCCTCCTACGGCGATCGTCGGGTCGCTGTCGAGGAAGTTGATGTCACCCTCATAACCAATCAGAAGCCGGCCGCACTGGATATTGTAGCCGGAAACAAGACCACCCGTGAACGAGCCATCCTCGTCATCTCCCGTCCAGCCACTCAGCTGATCGTGGATCGAGAGCTCGTGCTCGGCGTATCCGATATGGGCGCCCACATACATGCCGGCGAAGGGTCCGCCGCTGCATCTGCTTGGCTCTGGGTCACCAAAGCCTTTCAATCCGCCCCCTGCCGAAGCGGCACCAGCTCCCATCGTCAGAGCAACTGCCGCCGCGAGTATCGCGAGCTTGCGCGTCATAGGTCCAACCCTCGTTTGCTTATGCAACGCGATACCAATGCCATATCCCCTTCGGCCGCGAAGCCGAGACTACGGATGAATAGTCCGAATGGACGCTGTGTGATTCGTAGTTGTGCGTCGACCCCCGCTTGGCCCAGAGAGCGCAGAATCGCAGTGAGGGATACCCAAACCACACACTTATCCGCTTAATCCACTGGTAAGGCGGCGTTCTGGAAACCATTGGTAAAGGTTTGCCAAGCCCCGCCAGGAACTTAGGCGTTCCTGATGCGCGACGGGAAGGTGGCCCTGGACCGCTCGTTTGAGCGACGGGTGGTCGATACTAGGCCGAGGCCATTCCTTGCGTCGGCGCGAAGGGCAAAACGATGAGGAAACGAAACCGCCGGAACCTGTGGTCCCGGCGGTAAGAAATCATCTTTCAGGCGATGTCGCCGTCCAGATCAGGGCGTGGCCGGCGTTGTCGTATCGGCTGGAGCTGCAGGAGCAGTCTCCGCCGGCGCCGCAGCTGGCGCCACCGCCGGAATCGTACCGTCCTTGTAGGCAACGAATGAAAGCGCGCCAAAGATAACCGCGAACACCAAGGCCGTGACGACGGCGTTCACGAACCGATTGCTGAACGACAGCATGTTGCCGATGAGATCGACGACGAACACGACAGCCGCAGCAATAAGGACCGGCTCCAGCCACGCGTAGGCCTGGTCCAGCGCCATCGTTTTGGGCAGGCTGTCGCCAAAGAAGTGGTAGTTGAGCGCGCCGCCAACGATGGCGACCAAGAGCGCCGTCACCAGCGCGTTCACGAAGCGATTGCCAAAGGCCAGGATGTTGCCGATCAGTCCGATGACAAACACGACGGCGGCGAAGAAAAGCACTGGCTCCAGCCAGGCATACTCAGCAGGCATAAACATGTGTGATTCCCCAGATTGCGGCCAGCTCATGGACCGGATGCGACCCGAGGCATATACCACCTCAGTGCCCTTGTCATGGTCCATGTGCACAAAGCATGTGCAGGGCTCTTGTCGTGCATAACCCGTTTTTGTGACAGATCAACGGCTTGCCCGAAGGCGCCGGAAAACAGAGCGCCCGCGAGGTGCATCTCGCGGGCGCTGATTTTGTCAGAATAGGGCGCAGACTCAACGGCCTGCGTCCCGTGGACGAGCGGCGGCTTACATCATGCCACCCATGCCGCCCATGCCACCCATACCGCCCATGCCACCAGGCATGTCGCCGGCGCCGGCATCCTTCTTCGGTGTCTCGGCAACCGCCGCCTCGGTTGTGACGAGGAGACCAGCGATCGACGCGGCGTCCTGAAGGGCTGCACGTACGACTTTGGCCGGGTCGATGATGCCCTTGTCCAGCATGTCGCCATAGGCGTCGTTCTGCGCGTCATAGCCGAAGGCGGCGCCACGGGTTTCGAGCACCTTGCCGACAACGATAGAGCCTTCGACACCGGCGTTTTCGGCGATCTGGCGAATGGGCGCCTGCAGAGCCTTGCGCACGATGGCGATGCCGGCGTCCTGGTCATGATTGTCGCCCTCGACCGTGATGGCCTGACTTGCCTTGAGGAGGACGACACCGCCACCAGGGACGACACCTTCCTCCACCGCGGCGCGGGTGGCGTTGAGCGCATCGTCGACGCGGTCCTTGCGCTCCTTGACTTCCACTTCGGTAGCGCCACCGACCTTGATCACCGCAACACCGCCGGCAAGCTTGGCCAGACGCTCCTGCAGCTTCTCGCGGTCGTAATCGGAGGTGGTTTCCTCGATCTGCGCCTTGATCTGTCCGACGCGGGCCTCGATGTCCTTCTTCTTGCCGCTGCCGTCGACAATCGTCGTGTTGTCCTTGTCGATCGACACCTTCTTGGCCCGGCCAAGCTCGCCAAGTGAAACGTTTTCGAGCTTGATGCCGAGATCCTCGGAGATGACCGTGCCGCCCGTCAGAACGGCAAGGTCCTCGAGCATCGCCTTGCGACGATCGCCAAAGCCGGGAGCCTTCACGGCCGCGACCTTCAAGCCGCCGCGCAGTTTGTTGACCACGAGCGTGGCCAAAGCCTCGCCTTCAACTTCCTCGGCGATAATCAGGAGTGGCTTGCTCGTCTGCACCACGGCTTCGAGCACCGGCAGCATCGCCTGAAGGTTCGACAGCTTCTTTTCGTGAATGAGAATGTACGGATCTTCGAGCTCGCAGATCATCTTCTCGGCGTTGGTCACGAAGTACGGAGAGAGATAGCCGCGATCAAACTGCATACCCTCGACGACGTCGAGCTCGGTCTCAAGGCTCTTGGCCTCCTCGACCGTGATCACGCCTTCGTTGCCAACTTTTTGCATGGCGTTGGCGATCATGTCGCCGATAGACGTTTCACCGTTGGCAGAAATCGTGCCGACCTGGGCGATCTCCTGGCTGCTCTTGACCTTCTTCGACTTCTTGCCGATCTCCTCGACGACCTGCGCGACAGCCTTGTCGATGCCGCGTTTGAGGTCCATCGGGTTCATGCCGGCGGCAACCGATTTCAGACCTTCGCGTACGATGGCCTGAGCGAGAACGGTGGCCGTTGTCGTGCCGTCACCGGCAACGTCGTTGGTCTTAGACGCCACTTCGCGCACCATCTGAGCGCCCATATTCTCGAACTTTTCCTCAAGCTCGATTTCCTTGGCGACAGTCACACCGTCCTTGGTCGTGCGCGGAGCGCCGAACGACTTTTCAATAATGACGTTGCGGCCTTTCGGTCCGAGCGTCACTTTGACGGCATTGGCGAGAACATCGACACCGTGAAGCATGCGTTCGCGGGCGTCGGTCGAAAACTTTACATCTTTGGCTGCCATGTCGTGATGAGTTCCTGAGTTTGTTTGAAAGGGATGAGGCCGATCTCGGCCGGTTCGGCTACTGCAGGAGACGGCTCCTGCGCTTCTGCGCAGTCTGCCGTTCAACGGAAAGGATGAGCGTTACTTGTCCAGCACGCCCATGATGTCGCTTTCCTTCATGATCAACAGCTCGTCACCGTCAATCTTGACCTCGGTGCCGCTCCATTTGCCGAAGAGGACACGGTCGCCTTTCTTTACGTCGAGGGGTTGGACCTTGCCGGCCTCGTCGCGTGCGCCTGGGCCGACAGCGATGACCTCGCCTTGCTGAGGTTTTTCTCCGGCGGTGTCGGGAATGATGATCCCGCCCTTGGTCTTGGTCTCGAGATCGGCACGCTTTACGACCACGCGGTCATGGAGGGGACGAAATTTCATGGGATTTCCTTGCCTTAGGGTATGTCATGGGCGGCTATAAGGCCCAGTTCTGGCACTCTCGTGAAAGGAGTGCCAGAAGCCGGCTGGATTTAGGCGGGGCAGGCGGGCCTGTCAAGGCGGCTAGGACGCCATGGCGCGGTCCTCTCGCAGTTCTCTCTCTGGTTCGCAACCACAATCCGGCCTTGCCCCGGGCTTATAGTCCTCTGCATATTGCGCGACTACAGATTGAATATTCTGCCGAAGGATGATACTCGACAACCACAGATTGATTTTTCCCCACGAGCCAGTTTTATGGGCAACACCGATAACGGACAGCATCGATCGAAGGGTGCGGCGACCGGGGCGGGCGCGGACAAGACCGAGCAAGACATGGCCGACATGGCGGCCGACCAACTCAGCTATGCTGCAGACCTCGTGCTCGAACTGAAGGGCATATCAGAGCGTCTCGGAGCGGGAACACTGGCAACAATTTTAGGGCTTGCCCATGCCGAGGCGCAGCAGGAGCTGCGCCGAAGGGGACGCTGACCACAGTTCCGAGTGCTGCCTTCTCGGTCTTCGCGGCTGCCCCTCAATCCGCACCATCGACGCGCGACACCATCTGCTGGCCATGCCGCTCAATGCGTCCGGCAAGATCGAGTTCCATCAAAATTATGCGCACGCGCCTGGCATCAAGTTCCGTCGCGCGCACGATTTCGTCGACGTCGATGGGCTGGGGTCCAAGCGCTGTCAGCACGCGCGTGCGATCAATTTCGGAGCAATCCACGACCGGCATGGCTGGCAGGGGCTCCGGCACCGGTTCGGGATGAATTTCGCGAAACGCACGTTGGCCGAGACCGGTGATCGGTTCAAGTGCCTGGAAGACATCATCTGGTTCGGTCACCAGTGTCGCTCCGGTTTTCAAAAGCTGGTTCGTACCTTCTGCGCGCGGATCGAGTGGATGACCGGGGATAGCGAAAACCTCACGCCCCTGTTCACCCGCAAATCGCGCTGTCGTAAGCGTTCCTGATCGGCGTGCACCCTCCACCACCAGTACGCCAAGAGACATGCCTGAGATAAGTCGATTGCGCCGTGGGAAGTCTTGAGCCCGCGGCTGATATCCCGGCGGCATGTCGGTGACGAGCACGCCGCATTCGCTGATCTCGGCCTGCAGGCGCGCGTTCTCCGGCGGGTAGACGACGTCGGTGCCACCGGCAAGCACAGCCACTGTGCCGGTGTCGAGACTCGCCTCATGCGCGCTCGCATCGATCCCGCGCGCGAGACCGGATACAATTACCAGGCCTGCCTCACCGAGCTGAGAGGCAAAAAGTCGGGCAAGCTTCGTCCCGGCAGCCGAGGCCTTGCGCGACCCGACAATGGCCAATGATGGCTTCAAGAGAAGGTCTCGAACGCCCTTGACGTAGAGGACGGGCGGCGGCGCATCGATGGCGGCAAGCGCGCTGGGATAACCGGGTTCGATCGTAAAAATTGGCGCGCTCCCGCACGTGCGCGCGGCCTCAAGTTCAGCTTCGGCGCGCGGTGCCGGGCAAAGTCGCGGTGATTTGGCGCCGCCACGCCGCGACAGTTCGGGAAGCGCCTCAAGCGCAGCCGTTGCGCCGCCATAGTGGTTGATCAGTTCGCGAAACGTAACCGGTCCAACATTGGGGGAGCGGATGAGGCGTAGGCAGGCAATGCGCTCGGGTTCATCGAGCGGAGCCACTGGCAATGGTGCAGGTATGAATAGACTCGGCTCGTTAGGCTTTGGCACCGATACGTGGCTCCTCACCGGAAATAAGACGGCTGATGTTCGCCTTGTGCTTCCAAAGAAGAAAGAGCGTCATCAGGCTTGCAAATATGGCTTGGGGTTCGCTGCCGCTCAAATAAAGGGCAACGGGCGTCACAACGCTTGCGACCAGGGCTGAAAGAGACGAGTAGCGGGTAACGACCGCAACAGCGAGCCAGACACCGCAAAAGATCAGCGCCCCCGGCCAAGCGGCTCCGAGCAATACGCCGATGTATGTCGCCACACCCTTTCCACCTCTAAAGCCCAGCCAGGCCGGAAACAAATGGCCGAGAAAGGCACCGAGCCCCGCAATGAGCCCGGCAAGGGCCCCATCCCCATACGCATCGGCCACCGCGTGCGCAACAAGTACCGCCGCCGTTCCCTTTACCGCATCAAGCGCGAGCGTGAGTGCGGCAAGCCCCTTATTGCCAGTCCGCAGGACGTTCGTCGCACCGATGTTACCCGAGCCGATGCTGCGCACGTCGCCAAGCCCGGCAACCCGCGTAAGGATCAGTCCGAACGGAATGGAACCAAGGAGATAGCCGAATAGAAGGGCGCCAAGAGCCGGAAGAGAAAAAAGCGAGTCCATCACGAAACGCCGAGATTGATCAAAAGGCTGCCCGGCACCGTACAGAGAGACGGACTGAGGGGCAACAATGGGTATTCCACGGCGCTATAGCTCCTGAAGCACTGCGGGTCGGGGCGTCTTCGACGCGCCTGGACCCGTGTTTCGGCACCGACACCTCCCTTTGCGCTCATCCCTTGAACTCATCCCACAAAAATGAAACGCGAATTGCGTTTCCCGCTGGCGCGCAAGAGCGCCTTTTGGCAAACCTCCGCCATGGCGAATCCGTTCGATACGCACGAAATCACAAACCAGCCCCCGGCCTTCGAGGACGTGAATCTATTCGCGACCGATGTGGCGCTGCAGGAGGCCGTCGAACGCGAAGGCGGCGGCAAGGCCGGCAAACGGCTTCTTGAATTCGGGAACATTGCGGGCAGCGCTGAAGCTCTAGAACATGGTCGGCTTGCCAACGAGAATCCACCGAAGCTCAAAACCCATGACAAGCAGGGTCGGCGCCTTGATGTGGTGGAGTATCACCCGGGCTATCACGCCGCGATGCAAGTCAGCATGAGAGAAGGCTTGCACGCATCGGCATGGGGCCATCTTGCGGTGGGCGGCGCCCCGAGGTCCGGCGCCCACGTGGAACGCGCCGCCGGGCTCTACATGGCGGCGCAGATGGAGGCCGGTCATTGCTGTCCCATCACCATGACCCACGCTGCAATCCCGGTCCTTCAGCAGCAGCCGGATCTGGCACGAACATGGGTGCCAAAGATTCTCATGAGATCCTACGATCCTGCCTTCGCCCACTCCGACAAGAAGAAGTCGGTAACGATTGGCATGGGCATGACCGAGAAGCAGGGCGGAACCGATGTGCGCGCGAACACGACGCGTGCCAAACCCACCGGAGCGAGCGGCCCGGGCGCAGAGTATCTCCTCACCGGGCATAAGTGGTTCATGTCGGCCCCCATGTCCGACGCCTTCCTTGTGCTCGCGCAAGCGGAGAAAGGGCTCTCATGTTTTCTCGCGCCCCGCTTTCTCCCGGATGGAACCATCAATCCTATTCGCCTGCAAAGACTAAAGGACAAACTCGGGAATCGCTCGAACGCGTCATCCGAGGTCGAGTTTGCCGAAACCCACGGCTGGCTCATCGGCGAAGAAGGTCGTGGTGTCGCGACCATCATCGATATGGTGACACTGACGCGGCTCGATTGCGCGGTATCCTCAGCCGGGTTGATGCGTTTCGCCATGGCCAGCGCCATCCATCACGCCGAGCACCGCAGCGTTTCCGGCCGGAAACTCTCCGAACAGCCGCTGATGGTGCAGGTTCTTGCAGACCTCGCCCTTGACGTTGAAGCCGCGGCCGCTCTGGCATTCCGGCTGGCTCGGGCGTTCGACCTGGCCTCTGACGAGCGGGCCGCCGCTTGGGTCCGCTTCATGACACCGGTGACCAAATACTGGGTATGCAAGATCGCGCCGGCCGTTGCCGGAGAAGCCATGGAATGCCACGGGGGGAACGGCTACGTCGAAGAGGCCCCCCTCGCGCGTCTTTATCGCGAGGTGCCCGTCAATGCCATTTGGGAAGGCTCGGGTAACGTGATGGCGCTCGATGTGCTGCGCGTTCTGCAACGCGAGCCCGAAGTGGTCGAGACCGTCATGGAGGAGCTCGGGCAAGCCATAAAGGGTGATGAGCACCTTGTCGCCGCCCATGGCCGCATTGAGAAGGTTTTGCAGGAGCCACGCCTTCTGGATACTCGCGCGCGCCTTCTGGTGGAAGGACTTGCTGTTCTGGCGGCAGGCGCCATCTTAAGGGCGCATGCCCCTGCTGCGGTCGCTGATGCTTTCATCGCAACTCGCCTCGGAAATATGCCACGGCAAACCTACGGCCAGGGCCTAGATTGGGCCGACACGCACGGCATACTTCAGCGCGCGACTCCGAACCAGTCCTGAGGCAACGCAACCCAACGGCCGTGCCTAGTGCCCGGCGGGAGTCGTTTCCGAAACCTTCACGGATTCGATGATTCTGTGCAGTGCCTTCAAGAAGGTATCGCGGTGCGTGTGTGGGATCGAGGCCAGCAATCGTTCGTCCGTCGCGCGGACGACAGGTCCGGCCGAGGCAAGCATGTTATGCCCCTTTTCGGAGAGTCTCACAGAGTACGTGCGCGCATCTCGCCGCGTTCTGCGCCGCTGTACGAGTCCTTTGGCGAGCAGACGGCGCATGATGTCGGCCATTGTCGATCGGTCGATACCGGTCTTGTTGACCAAGGCCGTTTGACTGGGTTCAGTCAACTCAACAATGGCCCGCAAAACCGCGTACTGTCGCGGCGTCAGGTCGGTTGTGCCAACATTGTAGGCGAATAGATCATCGGCACATTGTCCAGCCCGATGAAGCAAGTGCACGACTGAGAACAAGTCCGAATCTGATGTCTCTCTTTTCATTGCTGTTGCACTCCCCTAAGACGGGATTGAGCACCGGGAGATTACGTCGCTGTCGGTCTGGCGCTGCCCTGCATCGAAAATACGAAATGATTCCCGTCCGGCGCTTCGATATTGAGATAAGGCGCAGCAAATGTTGCTAAGTATCACTTCAGCGCGCGTCGTTGAGGATGCTGTAATCGACAAACCGGCACGAGATATGCCGCAGTCTGAACATCCTTGGCCGCTTTATTCGAACACGCCAGACGTACTCCGAAGACTAGCATGAAACGGCCGGTCCCGGAAGTGTGACCCGAGGTATCAATAGTAGTTGATGAGCCCGGGCGCTTGGCGCATGAGCCAATGACACAGTGTCATGTAAACAGCCACGACGACACGCCGCCGCGCCTGGCAAGGTCCGAAAGCCCCGCGTCAAGGTCTTGGAAAGCCGTCTTGGAAAGCATCTCCGGAATCCAAGGCGCGCCGCGCCGGGCCAGACGATAGGGCAACATCATTTTCTCCCAGATCTCAGGGTCGAGAGGCCGTTCGGGCGGCGCATGTGAAGGGGCGCGCTTCAGGTGTGTTTGCGAAGCCAGCCAAGCGTAGGCGGCTTGCCAGATTTCATTGCCTGCGGGCATGTTGTGACGCCCCTTGAGCTGGGTCACCGTTAGCATGCCGGGCTCGCGCGGATGCGGTCCCACTTCGAGCGTAGCCACACGTTGCCCCTTCCGGCGCATCGAAAAAAGACGGCACTTCTCGCGTGACAGACGGTCGGAGTATTGGTCCGCGCAGTTGTGCATAGACTGCGCTTCCGAGAGGATCAGAGATTGCTCAAGTAGGGGCAGAAACGTGAAACCCATGGCGTCACCGGGCTCGAGCCAAGGGTCAGTTAGTATGCCTGACCGCAACTGCAGCACGAGACGGATACGATTGAGCCAGCTCTTAGCAGCACACACAGCAGTATCGAACGCCATGCCAGGTCGCCACGGCACCACGATAAGCTTATTCGCCTGCGTTCTTTCCGCACCCGAGAACCAAGCGTAGGCTGCAAGAGCCGGCAGAAGTTCATCGGCCTTGCCTTTGTCGTGATAGATTTCTTGCCCGGCAAGCCACAACGCGAAGTATTCGTCGCCGGCTTTGGCGCCGAACAGCACCGTACTAAGCCATAAGGCGCTTTCCTCTTTTATGACGGGAAGATGGTTGACGATGCGCCGGCCGAAGGTGTCGGACGCAGGAATGGGACTGAGTTCGCCCCGAAAGGCTTCAGGCGGCAGACGGCGCAACCACAGCGGTATCTCCATGGCACGCGCAACCGCCCTCAACTGCGCGCCCGCCTCCACAAGCTCGCGCGCTTGGCGGCGTTGCTTTATCGACCGCCGCCGTGATGCGAGAGCGTACGCCAGGCCGGGAAAGACGGCGGCGAGGTCTGCAACCCGCGACGACGAGTAGACCAGGCGGCGCAACGTTCGGCGGACCGAAGGATCAAACCGGCGGACCAGGGCTTCCAGCCCATCACCAGCAACTCCGACGTCGCTCTTACGTGTTGGCTCGCGAGGAATTTGCAAGCTCTTACGGGACGTACGCATTACCACGGCTCCGTCCCAAGGGGGTTGCCGTAGTGCTACGGGTCCCTCGGGCCCGTCATCGAGCCTCTCTCAGCAATGCGGCACGCGTGCGACAGGTTTACGCCGATCCTATGATGCCTTCAGGAATGTCGTCTGGACGCGGAACAACTGCACAGAGCACGCGCTCTAACCCGTGCGCAGCCGGTCGAGTGCACCTTGTAAGATAAGCGTCGCCGCAAGCTTGTCGATCACTTCCCCGCGGCGTTTGCGTGAGGTGTCAGCTGCAATCAACACCCGCTCTGCAGCCGCAGTCGTGAGACGTTCGTCCCAAAGAAGAATTGGCAGGTCTGAAATTTTGTTGAGATTGCGGGCAAACGCACGTGTCGCTTGTGCACGTGGTCCCTCGCTACCGTCCATATTGGTAGGGAAACCAAGCACTAACCCGGTAACGGCGTGCTCGGCGGCGAGATCCAGAAGCCGCTTGGCATCGGCCGAGAATTTCGTACGCTCAATCGTTTCAAGTGGAGAGGCAACCGTTCGCAGAATGTCGGAAAGAGCCAGTCCAAGCGTCTTTGTGCCCGCATCGATCCCGATGAGGCGCTGAGAAGGCGTGAGAAGAGACTTGAAGGCCAGGGGGTCGTCCACCGTCCGCCCGCCGGCATTTTGATCAGTCATTGCGTCCAATGGCGTAACCGGGCTGTTTGCAGCCGCCGCCGCATCCTTATACAAAAACACCATGTGTTTGTCCCCGATGAACGACACCGTGGAGTAACAAAAGACATGAAGATCACGTGGCTTGGACATTCGTGCTTTCGCATAGAAACAGGAGCGAGCGTGCTTCTGATCGATCCCTTTCTAAAGGGCAACCCGACATTCGAAGCCTCCGGAATACCCTGGGAAACAGCCACTGAGGGGGTGACCCATGTAGCGCTCACCCACGCCCATGAGGATCACGTGGGTGACGCCGCCGAAGTCTGCATCGCGCGCAACGCAACGCTCTTTGCCGTCTTTGAGCTTGCCATGCACTTGGGTGGCGAGGGTGTGAAGTCATTGGAACCGATGAACACGGGCGGGACCGTCGCCAGCAAAGACTTCAAGCTGTCGTTCGTGAAGGCGTTCCACTCCTCGTCGTTAAACGGCGTGTATCTCGGAAATCCGTGCGGGATCGTCGTTACCGCCAACGATGGAAAGAGCGTCTATCACATGGGAGACACCGAAATCTTTTCCGACATGGCACTCGTCGACGAGGTCTACAAGCCGGCTGTCGGCATTGTCCCAATTGGCGACCGGTTTACCATGGGCGCGAAGACGGCCGCACTCGCCTGCCGCACGTATTTCAATTTCAAGACAGTCATTCCCTGCCATTACGGCACCTTCCCCATCATCGATGCAACTGCGGATGCATTCGTCGAAGAAATGAAGGGGGCGGACGTAGCCGTACCCAAACCCGGAGAAGCGATCGACATCTAACACGCCTGAATGCCAAGCGCCGCCGCCGCGAAGCCGATGTTTCCTCCGCTTTGGTCGTCAATCTCCTAGCCTGATTGCCGCTGACAGACCCCTTCGTCGTGATTATGGTGGCGCCGGGAAGACGCCGAGTAAAGGCGCCGCGGTAAGAACGGGGATGACAGATATGCCAAATGGTGACGCTTCAGAAAAAGAGGGCATATCGCATGACGGCACGCCGGCCGGCGACCACACGCCGCACGGCCTCGCCCTCGCAGCCTTCACCGCGACGACATTCCTGTCGGCCGTGCTTGTCTTTTCCGTGCAGCCGCTGTTCGCGAAAATGGTCCTGCCGTATCTCGGCGGGTCGCCGTCCGTCTGGGCCGTCGCGCTTCTCTTCTTTCAGTCAGCCCTTCTCGCCGGCTACTGCTACGCGCACTATCTGATTGCGCGCGTCCCGGCCACGACCACCGGCTTCGTCCATCTGGGCCTCTGTGCTTTGGCATTCCTCTTTCTACCGATTGCCGTGCCGGAAGCCTGGGGCGATCCACCGGAGACCGATCCGTATTTCTGGCAGCTTGGATTGTTTGCGGCAGCCATCGGCCTGCCCTTCCTGGCGGTCTCGGCCAATGCCCCGTTGCTGCAGGCATGGTTTGCACGCACACATCATCCCCATGCGCGAGACCCGTACTTTCTCTATGCGGCGTCGAACCTCGGTAGCTTCCTCGCGCTGCTATCCTTTCCCTTCGTTCTTGAACCCGTCTTCGGCGTATCCTCGCTGAGCACGTTGTGGGCTTGGGGTTTCGCACTGCTCGCCGTCATGGTCGCCGTTTGCTTCTATCTCGTCAGGTCAGCGCAGGTCCCCTGGCTGCAGATGCCGGGTGGCCCCCCGTCGCAAAGTACAACCAGAGACACAAAGGCGCCGCCGTCTTGGGCTGACCGCGTGGGTTGGATCGGCCTCGCCTTTGTCCCTGCCGCTCTGCTCACCGCCTTCACAACCCATATCGCAACCGACGTCGCCTCAGCCCCCCTCATATGGGTCATCCCGCTCTCGCTTTATCTCCTGACCTTCGTCTTTGTATTCCGAGAAAAGGCGTTGCTACCGCCTCCACTGCTCTTGGGGCTGCATGTCGTTGCCGTAACCTTGGCGCTCCTGCAATTATCTCAGACCCAGCACGGCACGTGGTATCTGTCGAGCGCGATTGGTACGGCGGCATTCTTCACGTCGGGCCTTGTCGCACACCGCGCACTCTACGATTCAAGGCCCGCGGCGCGCAATCTCACCGAGTTCTATCTTTGCATGTCCCTTGGTGGTGCGTTGGGAGGGCTCTTCGCGGCCCTAGTCGCTCCGAAGATCTTCTCCGAGGTGTTGGAGTATCCGATCCTGCTTGCGCTCACATTGGCATGCCGGCCTGGGGCCATTACAAAGATCAGGGCAAAAGCGGAAAGCCTTTGGTTTTGGGGGATCGTGGCAATCGGCCTTGGTCTCATTCTGCTCGTCCCAATGATTGGAGACGTGTTCGATCTCAAATTTGGCGGATGGCAGCCGGCGGCAATCGTTGCGGCCCCTCTCGCCATCCTCGTGTTCGTGTTTTGGGACAATACGACCCGGCAACTCGCAGCCGGACTCATGATGTGCGCAGCCGTCGTATCGCTGCCATCTGACGTCCGGCGCGGCGCAGCGGAACGTAGCTACTTCGGCGTCTATCGCGTCGTCACATCCGAGGACGGCCAGTTCAATGTTCTGAAGCACGGCACGACATTGCACGGCGCACAACGTGTACGCGACAAGAACATGAATCCGATCGTCGATATCGTGCCCAAAACCTATTACTACCCCGGTAGCCCGATGGCCCAGACGATCGAAATCACGCGCACGTATTTGCCCGAAGAAGATCGTCCCGGACGCTATGGCATCGTCGGGCTCGGTGCTGGCTCGCTTGCATGCCTATCGAAAGCCGGCGAGACGTGGCGCTTCTACGAAATTGATCCGGTCGTGCTCAAGATCGCGCAATCCGAGAAGTTCACCTATCTGTCTCATTGCCAGCCAGAAGCCGACGTCGTGATCGGCGACGCGCGCCTCACGCTCGCGAAAGAGACAGACGCCAGCTTCGATCTCCTGCTCATCGATGCATTTTCATCGGACGCCGTCCCCATGCACCTTTTGACGGCTGAGGCGCTGGAGCTTTATTTGCAGAAACTCAAACCGTCAGGCCTGGGCGTCTTCCATATCTCCAACCGCTACCTCGACCTTGAGGGAGTAATCGCCGCGACCGTCCCTGAAATCGAGGGGCTGCGCGCGTTCGTGATTGAGGACCCCAAGCCCGAGATCAATCATGAGAGGATCGGCTCGAGGATCGTCGTCTTCAGCAAAGACCTGGAGGTCGTACACCGGTTCATGCGCCGGCGCGGCGCTCGGACGCCGCGCTGGGCCGACCTCAAACCCTGGACAGACGATTCATCCGATGTTCTTGGCCCCCTCATCTCCCGTGCGCGCCAGCGCTTCTAGAGTCTGTTCATTTTAGGTCGAACCACCCTCTCCCCCGCCCGGCCACCCATAACGATGATGATTTGGGTGGCCGGGCGGGGTAGAGGGCTGGCCAGGCACGTCAACGCAAGTTGAGCATGCCCTAGCCTCTGGTTGCGTGGGACGGGAGGGCCCGCTAAGAGAGCGCCGGGAGGGCCTTTACGGCCGTCATCGAGAAAGAAGCGGAATTTCATGCAGGTTGATAAAGCGACCGTCCGGCGCATCGCGCGACTCGCACGGATTAAGATCGCGGACGACGAGGTTGAGGGGCTCCGGAAGGAGCTCAACGGCATTCTGACCTGGGTCGAGCAGCTAAGCGAAATCGACACCGAAGCCGTCGAGCCGATGACCCGGGTCGTTGCTCAGGACTTGAAGAAGCGCGTGGACGAAGTGACCGACGGCGAGATCGCCGGCGAGATTGTCAAAAACGCGCCGATGACAGAAGACCACTTTTTCGTTGTACCGAAAGTGGTCGAGTAGGTTGAGACCCCAGCTGGATCATTCTGAGGGAGGCTTCATATGTACAAGCTCTTCGCACTCTTTGCCATCATCATCATCGTGACCGGCGTCGTTGTGCTGGCGGTACCGAAAAGCGATCCGGTGGCCACCACACGATCACTGACACCGGAAGAGGTGACCGTACCGGGTGTCCTCGTTTGGGTCCGCGACATAGCCGAGGACGTCCAGGCGCCGCTTTCGATTCTGTTCGGCATTGTGAGCCTCTACTGGAATCGCAAAAACTACGTGCGACAGCGCGAGCAGGGCTGATCGGGATCTGAGAACGGATCGAAGATTTGAGCAGGGCGCGGTCGCTGCAGAGAGACGGTTTGCGCGGCCAGGTCGCGCTAATATCGACGAGCGTGCAGAGGCGCGCGCCACAGGGTGAAAGGACACGCGATCGTGACGGAACTGACGGCGCTTACATTGTCTGAGGCGCGCGAGCGGCTAAGGAAGAAAGACATCTCGGCGACCGAGCTAACGCAAGCGCATCTCGACGCCATTGTCGCGTCCAATCCGTCGCTCAACACTTACGTGCTGGTGACACCAGAGCACGCGTTCGCGCAGGCAAAGGAAAGTGATGCGCGCTTTAAGAAGGGCGAAGCTCGGCCTCTCGAGGGCCTGCCCATCGGCAACAAGGATCTATTCTGTACTGAGGGCATACGCACGACGGCCTGCTCGAAAATTCTCGACGATTTCAAGCCGACGTACGAAAGCACGGTCGGCGCCAACCTCTGGGCCGCAGGCGCGGTCATGCTGGGCAAGCTCAACAACGACGAGTTTGCGATGGGATCGTCCAATGAGACGAGCGCCTTCGGCCCCGTCGTGTCGCCCTGGCGGCGCAAAGGCAAGAACGGCAAAGTAACGGACGACAAACTCGTCCCCGGCGGCTCGTCAGGCGGTTCCTCCGCCGCTGTCGCCGCCGATCTCTGCCTTGCTGCCACGGCCACCGACACGGGCGGATCCATTCGCCAGCCGGCGGCGCTCACAGGTACCGTCGGCATGAAACCGACGTATGGCCGTTGCTCGCGCTGGGGCATCGTGGCGTTCGCCTCCTCCCTCGATCAGGCCGGACCGATCGCAAAGACCGTGCGCGACGCCGCCATCATGTTGACCCACATGGCGAGCCACGACCCGAAGGATACGACATCCATCGACGCGCCAGTCCCCGACTACGAAGCCGCCATTCCTAAAGGCGTGAAAGGCCTGAGGGTCGGCGTGCCCAAGGAATACCGCGTCGACGGCATGTCGAACGAAATCGAGAAACTTTGGCAGGACGGCATCGCGTGGCTCAAAGCAGCCGGTGCCACCATCCATGATATCAGCCTGCCGCACACAAAATACGCGCTTCCCGCGTATTACATCGTGGCCCCAGCCGAGGCGTCGTCCAACCTCGCGCGCTACGACGGCATGCGCTACGGCCTAAGAGTGCCGGGCGAAGACCTGATCGACACCTACGAGAGCACGCGTGGGGCAGGCTTTGGCAAGGAGGTTCGCCGCCGCGTCCTGATCGGGACCTATGTGCTGTCGGCGGGTTATTACGACGCATACTACTTAAAGGCGCAGAAGCTGCGTACGTTGATCAAACGCGACTTTGACGAGGCCTGGGACAAGGTTGATGTTGTGCTCACTCCGACAACGCCGTCACCGGCCTTCGCATTGGGCGAGAAGTTGGGCGATCCTATTGCCATGTACCTCGAAGATATCTTTACGGTGACCGTCAACATGTCGGGATTGCCGGGCATTTCAGTCCCCGCCGGGCTCTCTGCAGAGGGCACACCGCTCGGATTGCAGCTCATCGGTAAACCGTTTGGCGAAGAAACGCTATTCTCGGCCGGGCAAGTCATCGAGGATGCAGCGGGACGCTTCAAGATGACGGACCAGTGGTGGGCGGCCGGAGCGGCGGCCAAGAAGCCCGCCAAAAAAGCGTCGGCCAAGCCGAAAGGGAAAAAGTGATGGACCCGAGACGCCCGTGGGAATGCGCGGACATGAGCGAAGTTCGCAGCGAGATCGATCGCATCGACAGGGAACTCGTCGATCTTATTGCCGCGCGTTTTGGCTACGTCGAGCGCGCATGGCAGCTGAAGACGGATCCGTCCGATGCCCTCGTGCCCTGGCGTATTCAGCAAGTGATCGACCGCGTCAAAGAGCGTTCACATGAAAAGGGGCTGCCTACCGAGATGAGCGACTTGGTCGAGGCCCTGTGGCGGCAGATGATCGGCTGGTTCGTGCAGTACGAAGACGAGAAATTGCGCAAGCAGGCCGATGAGAAAGGTGGAGCAGGGCGATGATCGACATCAACGCCTTCGACCCCACAACGCTCGTTTTGCTGGCGCTCCTTAATCCCGTCGTAATTGTCGTAGCGCTCGTGATGGGACGCAAGGCAGACCAGTGGCAGAAGTTGCCGGTCGCCGCGTTTGCCGCCTCTTTGACGGGCTTCGCGCTGTATTGGCTTCTCAGTCAAGCCGGTTTCTTCAAAGTCCACGCACTCGGCGGAGAGGCCGGGCTCCTCATGATACAGTTCGTCTACGCGTTTGCGCTTGCCGCCGTTGCCTACACGGTGCGGCGCTGAGCCCAGTGCGCCCCATTCTGGTGATACTTCTCTAGCCGACCAATCAGGCGCGGTCGCGCATTAGGTTCAATTCGTTGCAGGGAGCGGCTTATCTCGTCTTTCCTTCCGCTCCGAGAGGTACCAATCCTTCCAGCGATCCGTCCGGTACGGCCATTTTGGATTGGGCTTCGCCCCCGGGTCTAGCGTGGTCGGATCCGCACCCATCATGCACCAGTCGGGCGGTGTTTCGAGGCGCGACGGAAGAAAGACCTGGCGCGCAGCGGGAGAAATGCAGCGGACGGCGGCTTTCTTTGCTTCGGCTATCGCCGTTGACGGGTCGTCATAGACGGGCAGGCGCTGAAGGGTACCACGCCAATAGGCGATGACAGCAGAGCTGTCGCTCGCGAAGACGGCCCTTGTGGCGTTGAGCACGCGGAGCTCACGGCCCGACGCAACATCCAACACTGAATAACGATTGCCCGGCGTGCGCCGCCTCAGCAACCGCCGAGAATCTAGGCTATCGTCCGACGTACGCGCGAGCAAACGGCGAGAATCGGGACTGAATGCAAGTGAGGTGATATCTCCTCCAAATCTATCGTCTATCTGATAATCGGAGACCTTCTTCAGCGGAGAAACGCGCCATATTTGTAACCACCTCTTTTTCTGCAATCCCTTCTTTTCCGAGACAACTGCAAGGCGTGTCCGGTCCGCATTGAATGTTGCAGAGATCAACAGGTCCGTTTCATCGTCAATTCCAGGCAGCGGGACCGTTTCTCCCGATTTGACGTCCCAGATTTGGGCGCGATTATCTTTGCTTTCCAGGAGCAGTTGTCCGTCAGCCGAGAGAGAAATTCCGCCTCTCGACGCGGAACGCCCTTCACTAGTCCATTTCGCCACCAGCTTGCCAGCTTCGATATCCAAAATCACAATGTTTCCGCGGCCGGACGTTGCCGCGAGGAACCGGCCGTCGGGTGTAAAGTCGACCTCGTTGATGCGTCCTGAAAGGCCTTCGATGGTCAGCTCTTCTCTTCCGCTTGCAACATCAAAGACGGTCGCTTTTCCTGTTTCCGCAGGCAAGACCGCATGTTGGCCGTTCGGTCCGAGCCATGCATCTGACAAATAGGGCTTGTAGAAGCGCTCGCCTTTTGTGGCGTATCTTGCGTGGAGGAGTTTAACCAGGGTGCCATCCTCTTTGGACCATACCTGGGCTCTCCTTTCGCATGTTGATGAAGTGAAATACGAGCAGGGACGGCTGTCCCACGAGATGAAGCGTTGACCGTCAGGACTGAAGCTTATGCCCCTATAAGATTGGGCCGTGCCAATGGGCTTCGCTACCTCGGAAAAGTTGCGCCCATCTAAAAGCTGGATTGAACCACGCATCGAAATGGCGATCCGGCTTCCATCGGGGCTCAATGTCACATTGGAACCCGGCGTCACGCGATAGTCATTGGTCCCATGCCGCCACAATCGCAATGTCCCATCCATCGAATTCGTTACCTGTCCCGCGTTTCCCGCCAGGAAGATCGCCGATGCAATGCCCTCGGGTGGGTCGTTGCGGCGGCGGTTGGTGCTGGCAAATGCAAGGGAGGGTTCGCTGAAGTCCCCGGCTGAGCGGAGCCTGTTAACGAAGCGCCCGAATATCTTTGCCGACGTGCCAAAACCGGAGGTCAGGAGTTGACGTCCGTCGGCACTGAACGTTCCGAGCGGAAACGGGACTGTCTGAAGACGCTCGTCTTCTTGAGCGCCGAAGAGATTCTCGACGCTGTCGGTTTGTTTTCCCCGTCTGACGCTCCAAAGCCGAACTGCGCCATCGTAACCGGAAGTGACGACATGCCAGCCGTCGGGCGCGAATTCGGCGTCGGTAACAACGGCCCTGGTCTCGACTCTTAGATCCTCAAGTGCAGGAACCCATCCTCCGTGTTGGAGTGGAGGTCCCTCAGGAACCCCACTTTGAGCATCCCATAAGCGAACAGTTCCGTCGAGCCCGATGGTCAGCGCTCGTTTCCCGGACGGCGAAAACTTTGCAGAATGGACCAGGCCGAGCTCTATGGGAATGCGCCGCTGACTTAATCTCTTCTGGCGAAGCTTTGTGTGAGCCCGAAGGGTGACGGAGTGTCCTGTTTCAGGAGTCCAGAGCCGCGCGGTGTTATCAAGGCATGCGGCAATGACTTTTTGCCCTGTCGGATCAAACTCGGCATCGAGGACGGCCCCAAGGCCTGTACGGGGAATCGATGGGGGTAGAAAGGCACGCGCATCGCGCTTTGCCTTGTCGAGGACGTCCAGCGTCGAGATGCGGCGGTCAAGATTTGGGAGCACAAATTCCAGAACGTTATCCGTTGCATCGCCACAGAACATCTCCGCGATCTGTTCTCCCGTTTCTGTGCTCCACAGACGGACAGCATTGTCGGTGCCGCCGGTGACGATGCGACGTCCATCGCTCGAGAACTCGGCGGAGAAGACGATACCAGAGTCATGATAGAGGGTTTTCAGTCGCTCCTTGTTCGAGAGAGAACCCGGTAGATCGAATTGTTTCTCGAAAGCCTCAATGGCTTCTTCCGGAATCATTTCAAGTGCAAATTCATGAAGCGGCTCAAATGGCCCAAAGATGGGCGCATGGCGCAGAACAACGAGCTGCTCGCCGGTGGCGGCATCCCACACCCGCGCCGTGTTATCGGTGCCGGCCGTGAGGATCTTAGTGCCGTCCGGCGAGTAGCGCACGACGAGGACTGCGCCGGTTCCATGGTCAAGATTGTATACGGCGCGATCAGGTGGAGCGTCTGTCTGATCGAGCTTCAGCGGTTTATCTCCGAGAATATGCTGAACGACAGAGCGCTCAAAATCGTCAATTGACTTGCCTGCAAACAGGGAGACAAACGCGGCGAAGGGAGGCGCCGAGCGGTGTCCATCCTTGAGCACAAGATCCTCTGCGCCCGTCTCCACGTTCCAGACTCGGGCCACGTTATCCAATCCGCCGGTCACGAAGCGGTCTCCGGAGGGTGAGGAGTCCATGGAGAGCGCGGGGCCCATGGATTTGCCGTCGGCAGAGGTGACAAGGACGTGCCCACGCATGATGGCGGCTTCCCGGTTTTCCTGGACCGCAAGGTCAACTTGGCGGCGAATGCGCAACAAGGCCCTGTCGTCAGACAGTGACGTTATGTCCTCGGGAAGGGCCTCGAGCGCGAGGGCGAGCGCCGTTCCAAAATCACGATCGCGCGCGCTGCGCTTTGCCTGCTCGAGAGGAAAGAGGGCGACGGAGCGAACGAGCTGAACGTACGTCTGTTGCTGTTGTCGCCACTGCCATCCGGCGAACAGGAGCAGCACCAGCATGACGACAGAAGCTCCAGCAAAGAACCGGCCAAAACGGCGCTGCGCTGCCAGTTTTTCGACCTGTTCCTTTTCGCGCTCCCGCTGCGCCTTTTCGGCAGCGAGAAGCGCCTCTTCGCGCTGCTTCTGGGCGGCTGCCATGGCATCAAGCTGCTGTTGTTCGGCTTGCCAACGTGCGGCTTCGGCCCCGTCGCTTTCGGCGATGAACTCGCGATGCAACCGTGTTGGCTCCTGTCCTCCTGGCGCGCGGTGCGTCAGCCATGCCCGCGCCTCGACAAGCTCGCTTTCCCGCAAAAGTCTGTCATTCGGGCGTCCGGCTGCATCCCAGCGGGAGGCAAGCTCCAGTAGGCGCGTGTGCTCGCGGACCCAACTGATGTCCGTATCGAGGACGTCCTTAAGACGGGCGAGGGCTGTCCCGAACAGATTCGGCTTATCGAAGAAAATGTAGTTAAGCCGTTTCAGGCTTTCGGGGACCGCATCGTCCTCAATTGGCGCGGCAACGACGGGTATGAGCCGCTTGCCATGCTTTTTTGTCTCTTCGACTTCCCAGGCGCAACGTGTCGATGCGATCGAATGAGGAGTAATGACGAAGACGACCGTATCAGCGGCAAGAATCAGACGGCCAAGCCGTTCCTCCCAGGCTTCGCCCGGCGCGATATCATGTTTATCGAGATACGCCTCAAACCCGCACGCTTCGAGCGCGGCGAGCAAGGCTTCTGCAAAATCTGAATCCTTACGCGAATACGAGATGAAAACACTAAGTTTCTCGTAGTCCTCCAGCGTCGGGCCCGGCATGGCGAACTCCGGAAATGCTCAACAAGTTCAAAAAAAAACTGTCAGAAGACTAGCACGGTGCAATGATCCGGACCATGACGAAGTTGCGATGTGGCGACGTCCAATTCGCGATCTGGTGGTTTGGTGCTCCACGCCATCGCCAACAGGTCCAGCGGCGCGTCTGGAGCGGATCACCGCGGAGTGAAGCCGTTCCGCCGCATCCTACTTCAGGACGGCATCAGTCGTACGCCGCTTTTGCAGTTGTGCCAACCGGATCGAGTGACCGCGCGATCCCATAAAGCGTCGTATGCAAGAGTTGAATGCCGTTGCCAAAACGCACCACCGCCAGACGCTCCTTGGGCATGAGATAAACGATCTGTCCGCGGCTTCCAAAAAAGTAGGCAAACGAACCGGCAAGACGCTCGCCCGGCCGGTCCAGAATGTTGTGATAGATAAAATCGCGATAGACGCCGTCGCGAAGCGCCGCGTCCGTCAGATCGAGACCCATGAGTTCAGTCCAAAGCGCGTCTGGCAGAAACGGCTGATCCGCCGTTCCATTGTCGAGCAGAAACTGCGCGACCTTGAGCCAGTCCATCGGCCGGGCAAAGAGACAACAGTAGGGTGTCGCCGGTGCGCCAGCACTATAGCGCCGCCAGTCGGCTGGTGCCGCACCGGCAGGCGTCCAAATCTTCTCCGACAAAAGAGCGGCCAGGGAGCGTCCGTACAACTGTTCTAGGATCGCACCGGCGATCGCCGTGTTGACGTTCTGATAGCTGTAGGCACCGTTCGCGCAGTCCTGGTCTTTGGAAAGAGGGCCCGGCTGCTCAACGAGACGGTCAAGGATGCCGTCGAGCCCTGTCACATGCAGGCGTCCCATCGGCCCCAGCAGATTGAGGCGCGTCGCTTCGAGATTCTTGAGCTCCGGTCCTGCCGATTGCTTCTTGGCGGACGGCTCGAACACAATGCCGCTCCTCATGTCGAGCAAACGGCACAGCGGAAGCGCACCAATGTCCTTGCCAGCAAACGCAGGTAGCAGCGTACCGATCGGAACATCGCGTCCCGCGATCTTGCCTTCGGCCACGGCTCTTAACATCAACGCGCCGGTAAGACTCTTGACGAGCGAATAGGAGTTGAGTCGCGTCTCCCGCGTGATCCCCTCGGCGTAATGCTCCATGACCAGACGGCCGTTACGCGCGACAAGCAGTGCACGTCCGCGCTTCTCGTTGAAATGCGCGCTGAGCGCCCGGTTCGGAGATGCAAGCGCGCGACCGGCTATAAGAGGCGATCCCGCACCGCCGTCGACCCGGATATAGCTGCCCGGTGCGGGCCACGTGGCCTGCGGGTAACCCTCCCAGATGAGTCGCGGCAGATAAGGCGCATAAAGAAGTGCGGCGACACCCAAGCCCAACGCAACCAGCCCACCCCGAAAAAGAATGCGTTTCACCTGCACCACTCACACCACATGATCAGGCTCGAGACAGCATGGGACGGAATCCCCGCGCTCAATTTGCAAGGTCGCATGTCCGATGCCGAACTTGGCACTTAGCTCTTCCGCGGTGGCAGCCAGGAAATCATCACCGGGGCAGCCGTCGGGCATCACCAGATGGCAGGTGAGCGCCGTCTCGGTCGTGCTGATCGGCCAAATGTGCAGGTCGTGAATGCGCGCAACGCCCGAACGGGTTTCGAGGTATCCGCGCACCTCAACGGGATCGATGCCGGCCGGTACACCATGCATCGCGAGGTTCGTGCTGTCGCGCAGGAGCCCCCAGGTGCCCCAAACGATGACGCCGGCGATAATGAGACTGACGGCCGGATCGATCCAGCGCCATCCCGTCAGAAGAATGGCGATCCCGGCCACGACGACACCGAGCGAAACGGCGGCATCGGCCGCCATATGAAGATAGGCGCCGCGGATATTGAGATCGCCTTCGGCCCCGCGCACAAAGAGCCACGCCGTCACCGCGTTTATGACGACGCCGATTGCGGCAACGATGATGATGGTCATACCGCCGACAGGCTCGGGCGCACCGAACCGTTGGATCGCCTCGATGGCAATGGCGCCGACCGCAATCAGGAGAACAATCGCGTTGACCAACGCCGCAAGGATCGATGTTGATCGCAGGCCATAAGTAAAGCGCGTGCTCGGTGCACGTCCGTGAAGAACGCTGGCGCCCCAGGCAATCAGAAGACCGAACACATCGGACAGATTGTGACCCGCATCGGCGAGGAGCGCCATCGAATTGGCGAGGAATCCAAAGATCGCCTCCACAACAACGAAGGCCACATTCAAAGAAACGCCGATGGCGAACGCCCGGCCGAAATCCTTGGGAGCATGGTGATGGCCGTGACCCAACCCCGCACCAAGTGCGTGCCCAAGATCATGCCCGCACCTAGTCCCCCCGGCCGCGGACGGGCCAGGACCATGGTGATCATGGTCTTTCACATGCGCTGGATCGGGCATCGCAACGTGTTCTCAGCCTGTTGAGCCTCGTTAGACCGCATCATCCGGACAATTCAAGGGCTTGATTGCGATTTGGTCCGGGAAGCGGGGATTGCAGAGACGGAAAGGCTGGGATAACGAGGGGCCCGGCCAAGGAGATGTAAATGCCTGCTGCGACCCAGACTCAAAAGAAATCCAAAGATCTCATGCACGGCGCCACCGGCGATTGGGAACTGGTGATCGGCCTGGAGGTGCACGCCCAGGTGGCGTCCAACTCGAAACTGTTCTCCGGCTCCGACACATCGTTTGGCGCCGACCCGAATAGCCACGTTTCTCTCGTAGATGCCGCCATGCCCGGCATGCTGCCCGTCATCAACGAGGAATGCGTCAATCAGGCGATCCGCACGGGGCTTGGCCTTAAGGCCAACATCAATCTCAAGAGCGTGTTCGATCGCAAAAATTATTTCTACCCCGACCTGCCGCAGGGCTATCAGATTAGCCAGTACAAACAGCCCGTAGTGGGCGAAGGCGCCGTCGAGATAGAGACGGACGGTGAAACCAAGACCGTCGGTATCGAGCGGCTGCATCTCGAACAGGATGCCGGAAAATCCATCCACGACCAGCACCCGGAATACAGCTACGTAGATTTGAACCGATCCGGCGTAGCGCTGATGGAAATTGTCTCCAAGCCGGATATGCGATCGGCCAAAGAGGCGCAGGCCTATGTTTCGAAATTGCGCACCATCATGCGCTATCTCGGCACCTGCGACGGCGACATGGAAAAGGGCAACCTGCGTGCCGACGTCAACGTGTCGGTGAGGAAGCCCGGCGGCGAGCTCGGCACGCGTTGCGAGATTAAGAACGTCAACTCCATTCGCTTCATCGGTCAGGCCATCGAAGCTGAGGCCCGCCGTCAGATCGACATCATCGAGGACGGCGGTACCATCGATCAGGAAACGCGGCTGTTCGATTCCGCGAAGGGGGAAACGCGGAGCATGCGCTCCAAGGAAGAGGCGCACGACTACCGCTATTTTCCCGATCCCGATCTTTTGCCGCTGGAATTCACGGAGGCCTATGTTGACAGCCTGAAGAAGGATCTGCCCGAGCTGCCCGATGAAAAGCGGACACGCTTCATGAAAGAGTACGGCCTTTCAGCGTATGACGCGGCCGTCCTCGTTGCCGAGCGCGAAAGCGCCGACTATTTCGAGGCTGTTGCGAAGGGCCGCGACGGAAAGCTTGCCGCCAACTGGGTCATCAATGAATTGTTCGGCCGCCTCAACAAGGAAGGCAAGGACGTCACCACCTCACCCGTTTCGGCCAAGCAACTCGGCAGTCTCGTGGGGCTCATCACCGACGGCACCATCTCCGGAAAGATCGCCAAAGACCTATTCGAGATCCTCTGGACCGAAGGGGGCGATCCCGCCCAGATCGTCGAAGCCCGCGGCATGAAACAGGTGACCGACACGGGTGCCATTGAAAAGGCGGTGGATGAGATCCTGGCCGCCAACCCCGACAAGGTGGAGCAGGCGAAGGCCAAGCCCAACATGCTCGGCTGGTTCGTCGGCCAAGTCATGAAGGCGTCCGGCGGCAAGGCCAATCCAGCCGCCGTCAGCGATATGCTTAAGAAGAAGCTCGGCCTCTGAGCGCTGGCCTTTTTGCCCTCTCGCACGCGCATCCCGTGGTCCCCGTGAAAAAGGCCAGCCTGCCGCACCAACAGGCGTTTGCGGCGCAAAAATCCCGTGCTATTGGGTCGACGACAATCGCATGACAGCGGGGTCAGATCCTGCCGGTCTGGCCCTTCGCAATCGCCGACGGGGAAACGCAGTCCATGAAAGAAGTGATCGAAGAGCTGGAGAAGCGGCGTGAGAACGCCCATCTTGGTGGTGGCATTGCCCGCATCGACGCCCAGCACAAGCGCGGCAAGCTCACAGCTCGCGAGCGCATCGAGCTTCTGATGGACGAGAACTCCTTCGAGGAGTTTGACACCTACGTCGAGCATCGCTGTACCGAATTCGGGATGGAGCGGAGCAAGGTCCCGGGCGACGGCGTGGTCACCGGCTGGGGCACCGTCAACGGTCGTGTCGTCTATGTATTCGCCAAGGACTTCACGGTCATGGGTGGCTCTCTGTCCGAGATGCACGCGCGCAAGATGACCAAAATCCAGGATATGGCGCTCAAGAACCGGGCGCCGATCATCGGCCTTTTCGATGCGGGTGGTGCGCGCATTCAGGAGGGCGTCGATGCGCTGGGTGGCTACGGCGAAGTCTTTACGCGCAACGTGTTGGCCTCCGGCGTCATTCCGCAGATTTCGATCATCATGGGCCCCTGTGCCGGCGGCGATGTTTACTCGCCCGCCATGACCGACTTCATCTTTATGGTCCGAGATACGAGCTACATGTTCGTGACGGGGCCGGAAGTTGTGAAGACGGTGACGAACGAGACAGTGACGGCCGATGAGCTGGGCGGCGCCAAGGTGCACACCTCAAAGTCTTCGGTGGCCGACGGCTCCTACGAGAACGACGTCGAGACACTGTTGCAGATGCGCCGTCTTATGGACTTCCTACCCTCCAACAACAAGTCGGGTGTCCCCGAATTGCCGGTCACAGATTCGGCAGACCGCGAGGACCGCTCGCTCGACACACTCATTCCCGACAATCCGAACCAGCCCTACGACATGAAGGAGCTGATCCAGAAGGTCGTGGACGAGGGGGACTTCTTCGAGCTTCAGGAGGCGTTCGCCAAGAACATCGTCACGGGCTTCGCGCGTATGGAAGGGCGCACCGTCGGCATTGTTGCCAACCAGCCGATGGTGCTGGCCGGTGTGCTCGACAGCGATGCGTCACGCAAGGCCGCACGCTTCGTGCGCTTCTGCGACTGTTTCGAGATTCCCATTGTCACCTTCGTCGACGTGCCGGGGTTCCTGCCAGGTACTGCGCAGGAGTACGGCGGCCTCATCAAGCACGGCGCCAAGCTCTTGTTCGCCTACACGGAAGCAACCGTGCCCAAGATCACAGTCATCACCCGTAAAGCCTACGGTGGCGCCTATGACGTGATGAGCTCAAAGCACATCCGCGGCGACATCAATTACGCCTGGCCGTCCGCCGAAATTGCCGTCATGGGCGCCAAGGGCGCGGCCGAAATCATTCATCGTGCCGACATCAAAGATCCCGAGAAGATTCAAGCCCACATCAACGAGTATCAGCGCCGCTTCGCCAACCCGTTTGTCGCCGCCGAGCGCGGCTACATCGACGAGGTGATCCTGCCGCACGGCACGCGCCGCCGCATCTGCCGGGCCCTCAACATGCTGCGCAACAAAACCCTCGAAAACCCCTGGAAAAAACACGACAACATTCCGCTCTAGTTCAGGAGTGTTTCTCTCAAATACCAATTAATTGCCGTTGCAACATATTGCGAACCCCAGTTATGCTCCTAGCGGGGAGTATTGATTTTGGGAATTTTGAATAATGTTGAGCGCAACAACAGGAACCGCGTGGGACGGTTCCGTTACTGTTTCGATTCCTGAAACATGGATTTTCGGCATTGCTGGAGCAATTGCTCTGGGGTTGCTGGGCTGG
This sequence comes from Hyphomicrobium sp., assembly GCA_965222835.1. Taxonomy (GTDB): domain Bacteria; phylum Pseudomonadota; class Alphaproteobacteria; order Rhizobiales; family Hyphomicrobiaceae; genus CBDCUQ01. The sequence continues at coordinate 425,901 of CBDCUQ010000003.1, read as the reverse complement.
GCTGGGCAATGGCTGAAGCCCCGATTGCTCGCAATCTTGGATGGCATGCGGCGCGTTAGGCGGGCGGAAAGAGCCGTTGATGTCTCGAGCCCAGGACTTTGGCTCGCGCCAAAAATCGATAAGGAGATGCCCGATCGTTACAAGCAGCGTTTAGCAAACAGTATTCCAATAATTGTTGTTGCCAATCTAAAGGGTGGAGTTGGTAAGACGACCACGGTAGCAAACCTGATTGCCCACTATGATTCGAACAAGGCCAAAAAAATTCTGGCAATCGACTTAGACTTTCAGGGAAGCCTATCTGCCAATATTCTTTCCGCCGAAGAACGTACGAATGAAGGGCAACTTCAGGCGGACGGCAATCCCAGCAAATCGGCTCAGCTTATCGATGGCCGTGACGGTGCTTGGCTCAGAAACATCGCAGTCAGCGTTGACGGAACCCAGAAGGCAAGATGCGTGCCTTCATACTACACTCTGTCGAGTACCGAAAATCGCGTAATGGTGGAGTGGTTGATTGCCAAGAGGCGAGACGATGTGCGTTATTCATTGGCACGTACTCTTCTGGATTTGGACATTCAGAATTCCTTCGACATAATACTCATCGATGCTCCACCACGGCTCACAACTGCAGCCGTGCAGGCGCTATGTGCCGCCACTCATGTCCTCGTGCCGACAATTCTTGATGGTCTCTCTGTCGAGGCGACTGGTGGATTTCTGAATCAACTTGCGACGAACCAGCCGATATGGCCGCACCTTCAATTGCTGGGTGTTTTTGGGAACATGACGCAGCGCTTAGCAACCGAAAGCGAGGGGGTTGAGCAAGAGAGCCGGCTCCTGGAGTATGAGGCGGACCAACTGCGTACCCTTGACGATACAATTACCGAGGCGTTGAGGATGGCAACTCCGCCGATGAGAGCGCCTGCAAATGCTGCGCTCACGTTTCCTCTGAACTGTTTCATTCCGGAAAAAGCCGAATTAGGGCGTGCGGCAGGAGAAAGAATCGCCTACCGAAGAAGTGGCGGTAGCTTGGCTACTCAGCAACTGAGCAGGGCTTTTGATCGATTGGGAGATGAGATCGACCGTCGGATTTGAGGTCTGAAACCAGTTTTTCTATGAATTCTAGTTAGTTAAGGTCGTATAAACTTGATGCGTATGGGAGCACTCGCTTAGACTGCGGCCAGAGGAGTTCTAATGGCCAGATCGAAGTCAAGCAAGCCGAAGTCAAAAAAAGTGGCGTCTGCGTCTCGCAAGAAAAGAAAGAAGCGGGCTCCACGTATGATTGATGAAGCTGTTGTCATATCCTACCTATCCAAGCTTGAAGCGGCTCTTGGAGACGAAGATGCCTTTACGCCTCTCTTTGAGGCATTAGTTGACGATGAGAAAGTAGGGCAAGCTGAAGCTGTATCAATTGCATCTGAGTTCGTTTCGAGGACGGCTCAATCCACCAGTCGGGCTAAGGCCTTAGACAAGGTATTGAAGCGCCACACCGCTCTTATCACCTTCAAGCTCAAACAGCGCGCAATGGCTGGCAGATCTGCCGCATAGCCTAAATTACATCGGCGCTACGTAACGAGCCCCACCACTGCCGCCGTCATCAGCGCGGCAAGCGTGCCGGAGACGACGGTGCGCGCGCCCAGCGAGACGATGTCGGCGCGCCGCGCAGGCGCCATGGCAATCAGCCCGCCAAGCATGATGCCGAGACTGCCGAGATTGGCGAACCCGCAGAGCGCATAGGTCAGAATAAGCCGCGAGCGTTCGGAAAGCGCATCATCCGGTAGCCCCGCCAATTGCAGATAAGCGATCAGCTCGTTGAGGATTGTCTTGACGCCCAGAAGGCTGCCCGCCGTCCCGGCTTCTGACCAGGGAATGCCGATGGCAAAGGCTAGCGGCGCCAACAGCCAGCCGAGAATGCGCTGAAGCGACAGGTCGACCCCGAACTGCGCGGCCACGGCAGCAAGGATCATATTGACCAAAGCCACAAGCGCCACTGCGACGATCAGTGTGGCCGTGACATTGGCAAGGAGCTTGACGCCGTCGTATGTCCCTTGCGCAATCGCGTCCATACTGGAGCGCGGCGCCTCGTCCAATTCCCCTCCCCTTGATGGGGAGGGGCCAGGGGTGGGGTGAAGAGGCGGGCGTAGGTCTTCGGTTTGGGACTGGAGAGTTGCGGACATCGATTCAGAGGGAGATGACAACGCTTGTGCGGTCCCCCCACCCCCAACCCCTCCCCACGAGGGGAAGGGGGATTCTGTTTTCGTAGACGTTCGATCCGCCTCCGGCACCATCAAGTACGACAAGACGAGAGCGGCCGGTACGCTCATCACGGAGGCAACAATGAGATGGCCGGCCACGCCGGGCACGGCATCTTTGAGAATGCTGGCGTAAAGGGCGAGCACTGTCCCAGCAATGGTCGACATGCCGACCGTCATCGTTGCGAAAAGATCCGCGCGGCTCATGCGCGCGAGGTACGGGCGGATCAGTAGCGGTGCTTCCACCATGCCAACAAAGATATTGGCAGACGCCCCCGTCGCCACCGGTCCACCCACACCGAGCGAGCGTTCAAGCGCAAAGGCAAACCCGCGCACGACACGTTGCAGAAGGCCCCAATGATAATAAAGCTTCGACAGAACACTCATCAACAGAATGAGTGGCAGCGCCTGAAACGCCAGAATGAAACCGTTCCTGGGCTCGGTGGTGGTGAAGGGGGCGGGGCCTCCGGCGAGATACCCGAACACCAACCGGACACCCTCAAGTGTTGCCTCCTGGAGGGCCGCGACCGCGCGGCCCGGCCAGTCGAAGAGGGCACGCAGGGCGTCGACGTTGAGAAGCAGTCCCGCGAGGGCGGCTTGGATAAAGAGCCCGACGATGACCAGACGAACCGCGCGCATCGAGCTGACGGCCGGCCTGTTCTCCGAAAACACGACAGCAATCAGCGGTATGGCAATGAGGCCAATGACGCCTTGAAACTGTTCGATCATCGTGAGACCTCCCCCTGACACCGCCCCGCTACGACATAGAGCGGTCCGCGCCAATGTCAAAGCGCTGCGGCGCGCACGACGCGTGTAAAGGGAAGCAGACTACTCTCCTGCGGCAACAGCCTGGCGCGCCGCACGCACACGCTCGAAATGGATGAGAATGACGCCGCTCGCCGCAGCGGCGAAGAAACACCACACGGAGACGAAGGCATCCGTATAGACCGCATACGCAACGACGGAACCCAGGAGCACGAGACCGGCCAGGATTTGCACGGCGCGGTGCGAAGAAAGAGCGGGCGCCCCCGCGGTTGCAATGAGATAAAGGACTCCAATCCAGAAGGGCGCGCCGGGATTGTTCGCATACACGATGTGTCCATCGATAATGCTTGCGCCGTGCTCACCGGTGGCCAAGAGCCAAAAAAGGTAGCCGGCCACACACCAGCCGACCCCAAGGGGAATGAGAATGAGCCGCGCGCGTCCCGCGTTGGGTTCAACAAGCCAGGCCACAAAAGGTGCAAAGGCCGGCCAGAACACGAGCGCGACCAATAAGAACCCATCGGTCAACAGCGACGCCCGCGCGCTATCAGGCGCAATGGGAAGCGTCAGCCAGAGTGCCCCTTCAAGCACCTGCTGAATGGCAAAAAAAACTGGCACGGATGCCAACGGCATGTCGCGCGCGTCGTGCGAGCGGACGACGGCAGTTATTCCGGCGGCGCCGGTGACGGCGGCCGTCACAAAGCTTGCGGTCGCGGAAAAGCACATGCCGCCACTCGACAGGCAAGGGATCGAAAGGTCAAGTGCGCCGCGAACACGGCAGCAAAAAATCCGCAATTCCTAGATTTCGACCACGCCGTCGATTGCCGGAACCAAGGAGCGTGTTGGGCCGCAGATTGAGGCATTTACCTTGTTCGGCATCAATGAAGGATCGCACAGTGCCTGAGACAGTGTCTGCCAGATTTTCTGGGTGCAGCAAGGAGACGGGCAATGGCAAAAATTGCACTCATCGTCGGGCATCCGCGTCGGAGCACGTACTGCGATGCACTTGCCCAATCCTATGCCGAGGGCGCCAAAGCGGGCGGGCACGAGGTAGAGCTCCTTGCATTATCGACGATGCAATTCGATCCCATCTTGCGTGGAGCCTACGTCGAGATACAACCACGGGAGCCCGAGCTCGAAACGGCATTTCAGGCTATTCGCGCCGCCGATCACCTCGTCATAATCTTCCCGCTGTGGCTCGGCGACATGCCTGCCCTGCTCAAAGGTTTCCTTGAGCGGATACTTCAGCCCGAAATCTTTGAATTCGCACGCGTTGGTCAATTCGCCAAGGTACTGAAGGGAAAGTCGGCGCGGATCGTCATCACCATGGGTATGCCCGGAGTGATCTACAAGTATTGGTTCGGCGCGCATGCGTTGAAACTTATAAAGCGCAACATTCTGCAATTCATGGGCGTGCATCCGGTTCGCAGCACGATTTTCGGCGGCGTCGAAAGCGTCAGCAAAGAGCGGCGCGAAGCTTGGCTCGTGGAAATGCAACAGCTGGGACAGCGCGCCTCCTGAGGAAGCACGAATAAGACCGCCAGATCAGTGTCTTGCCCGATGAACGCCATCTGAAGACAGCGTTCAGTAAGAATTCAAAGCCACTCTGCCAATGTCGCCTCATCGGATGACGGGCAATTGAGCCCGAACCAGTGACGATGAGGAAACGCATGTCCAAGACGCTCAACCTTGCCGCCGGACTCTTGCTTGCCAGTACGGCGACAGCCTTTGCCCACTCCAACGAAGCACGTTTCGCCGAACAGGAGGCGATGATTGAGCAGGGCCGCATCAACGGAACCATCACCTGGCGTGAAGGCCGCAAGCTTCGCCGCGAACAGCGTCAGATCGAGCGCGTGATGGCCGAGCTTAAGTCAGACGGCTACTTCTCGCGCGCCGACAAGCGCAAGGTGTTCCGTTTGCAGGACATCGCTGAAGAAAACATCAGGTGCGAAGTTGAGGATAGCTGGCGCCGCCTGTCTTGGGCGCCCCGAGTCGGCCGCTAGCACGCAAATCACCCAGTTGCTTCCCCCAGCCTTGGGCCGCTTTCCTCCGGCGGCCCATTCTTTTTGTGCAGGTCAGTAGGGAAGACCGCCCAGCGAATTTGAGATGAGATCGCCGCTGGTGATCTCGCGCTTTCTCTTCCTCTTCGACTTCTTTTTCTTTTTGACAGGCGGGCCATCGCCCGTGGCTGCTGTCTCATAACTTGGCGCATCGAATGTCATGGGTTGTCCAAGCGCCCGGGCAATGCGCCGGTCGTGCCCATAAAGGTCACCAAACGTCGAAACCTTCCCGTTTTCATCGACGACGGCCGTCATGTACGTGGTGTGCACAGGAACTGGCTTTTGCAGCGTAATGTTTTCGCCTCTGGATCGGGCCCGCTTGACACGCTGAGGAGACCAGCCCTGGTCCTCATACATAAGAACCTCCGCCAGCTTGCCAGGATTTTGCACCCGCATGCAGCCGTGCGAAAGCGCACGGTGCGCCTTGCTGAAGAGATTGGGCTCGATGGTATCGTGCATATAGACCGAATGCTTGTTCGGGAAACGGAATTTGACGTATCCCAGCGGGTTCTTGCCGCCCGGCGGCTGGGTGAAGCTGTAGGAACGAATATCAACGGCCGACCAGTTCACACTATCGGGATCGACTGGCCGTCCATTCTTATACACTTTGAGACCATACGCCCGGATGACGTTGCCGCCACCGCCGCCAAAGAGGCCGAAGAAACCGCCGCCGCCGGCCTTCTTCAGACGCGGCAAGAGTTCGCGCGTTTTGATCCCGTTGGGCACCCCCCAGGACGGGTTGAAGATGATGTATTCCATCTTGGCGGAGAACATGGGCGTCGCCCAACTTGGCTGGCCGGCAATGATCTTTTCTCTAAAGACAACATCATTGCCCTTGAGGACACGCGCATAGAACTCCGGAACGTTATTCCAAACGTAGAAATGGCCGAGGTCCTCCGGCATCCAGCGCCACTTCTCCATATTGATCTTGAGCCGCGCCACACTCTGTTTGCGCTTGGGCTTTTTTTTCTCGCCTTCCCTGTTGAGGGCACGCCGCGTTGCCTTCGACAGGCTGCCCGAAGCCGTGAGGCCGTGCTTCTTCTGGAAGGCCTTGAGCGCATCCTTGAGCTTGGGATCAAGCAGCGTCTCCTTGACGCCCGCTTCCGCCGGAACCTTGAGGCGTTTGCGCAACAGCACGATGTCCTTGTGTTCCTTTCCAGGCCGGACAGTCTTTCCCTTCGTGGGAAGCTTGACCTTCAAGGCCGGGTCAATGGGCTTTTCGGGCTCTGCCGGCGCGCGGGCTTTGAGATAGGCCTGCCGCAGTCGCTCGAATTGTTCATGCTTGGGATGCAGATCACGCAAAAGCGCATCCGGCGTTTCGGTGCGCGCCAACATGCCGATCATGCGTTTGGGATCTCTGACAGGCGGATCAACATCAAGAATGCGCGAAACTGCACGCGGTGTGAGGCGGCCGCCGCGGGCAAAACGCGCGTAGCGAAGAGCTGCGATCGAGAGCTTAAGCTCCGCGTCCGCGAGTGCATCCGGCGTGGCGCCGGCCGGCACGTCGGGCAGAACGAAGTCTTCCGCCTCAAACCCCCAGTCAGGACCTTTGCGAATCTCAGCCACAAGCATTCTGCCCTCGTCGGTGAGACCGCCCTGATTCAGCCACAACGGGGGACCGCTGTGTCCGCCATAAAAATCCGCCATCGCGGCGGCGTCATCCTTATGAATGGTTCTCTTATCGAGTCCAGCGGCGAGTTTCGCGCGAACCGCCGTAACGATCGGACCGGCCGGCGGCGCGACAGCTGCAGCGTCGGATCCCGCAGCTGTCCCATCTGCGGCCGGATCGGGATTCGTCGCTGCGACATTCGCCGGCAATGGCGTCGCGGTTGCGCCGGTCTTGCGTGCCGCGCCAGATGTGCCAGTCGTTGTCTGAGCGGCGCCGGTTTCATTTGCCGCCGTCCGGTCCTGAGCTCCCGCGCGCGCCGGTTCCGTCTGGGCGTCCACCGCTGTGGCGCCGAACGACAAAAGGAGAGCAAGGCTCAGACCGCGTCCGATTTCGGCAAGTTGACCGTCTTTCGGCATAATGCTCTCCGGAAATTGTTTTGGGGCGACCGGCACCGATCGCAGATTGCTCAAGATGATCTGCGTCCGGAACGTGGCAGATATATGCCGAAACCGAGCAAATTCAGGCGGCCACGGCAGCTGATTGCTGCCTTTCTAATAGCATAATCCGGCGCGCCAGGATCACAATGTAGAAAAGAATGAACATGTATTCGAACAGTTCCATGGTTTCCGATGGGCGGAGCAGGATATCTGTGCCGATCTTTTGCTTTTGAAGGGTCGAGAGCCCCTTTAAACCGAAGATGATAAGCGGCAGGCCCAATATCATCAACGGCGGCGTGATCAGCTGCAAAAACCAATGCTTAAATCCGCCGAGAAACCGGTTCATAAGGGGGAGTATGATGCCGGAAATGACGATGGAAATCTCAAGTATGACTTGGGGTAGCTGATTGAAGACATAGGCGGTGTTGTGCAGATTGGTTTCATCCTGCCGGTTGATGGCCCCCCAAGCCTCAGGTGTGTCCCAGCCAAACCAATGTTGCCCCCAGCTCATTTCTTCGCCGCCGATGTAGAGGCAGGCAACAGCTCCAATGAGAAGGAAGGCGCGAAGAAAGCCCCAGTCTTTTGGAAGCGGACGCGTACACAACCAAAGACAGACCACCATGGCGGCCATCACGAGCACAAATTGTCCGACTTCAAGAAATCCATAGCCCTCGGGCAGAATCCATTTTCTGTAAAATGAATAGTTGAGTGCATGGATCGCGAGAACGCCGACAAGAATACTGAAGGGAAAAATGATGAACCAGAACGTATCCCAAGATTTCGCAGACCAGCCGTAAGGCTGTGCACTGGTCGTCGCCAGTACCCGTTCCGGAAGGCCAACAGGCGCCGGGGGCCAGGAGAATTCATTCGCTTGCGTTGGATTGACCACGAGATGAAGACCGAGAGTTGATCACCAGGTTGACGTAAGGCGGTTCTGCCACCCTGCGGAGCCCGCAAGTATGCACGATGGTGACAGTCTTGTAACATTGAAAAAGGGCCAATCAACACGTGGTTGTGCCGACACGCAGGAGACACCCTAAGCCACAGAATCAAATCCGCGCCTTGGGCTGGAGGCGGAAGGTGTCAGACGGAAGAAACGCCAATGGCTGAGACACGCATCGCTCTGGTGTCGGACGCCAATCGCGGCATTGGGCTCGAAATTGTCCGCCAGCTCGCGCGCATGGGGCTCGCGGTGGCGCTTGGCGCGCGGGACATGGCCAAAGGCCGCGCAGCGGCAGAACAGCTGACTGGTGAAGGCCTGCAGGTCACGACCGTTAGCCTGGACGTGGACGACGAGACATCGCCGGCCCGCGCCGTCGCCGAGGTCAAGAAGATGTTCGGCCGCTGCGACATCCTCGTGAATAACGCGGCCATTCTTATCGATGGCCCTGGTGGCTTCAACGCAAGCCTGTTCGACCTCACCGCCGGCATCGCACGCCAGACCTTCGAGACAAACGTCTTGGGTCCCATGCGATTGATCCAAGCCGTGGCACCCCTGATGCGCGAAAACGGCTATGGCCGGATCGTCAATCTCTCGTCCGGCGCAGGCCAACTTGTCGAAATGGGAAGTGGATTTCCCGCCTACCGGATGTCAAAGGCCGCGCTCAATGCATTAACGCGGATCGCGGCAACGGAACTGGCCGGAGGCAACATCAAAGTAAACGCAGTCTGCCCGGGCTGGGTGCGAACTGACATGGGTGGTCCAAATGCGGATCGGCCGGTTGAGAAGGGCGCCGAAACACCGGTCTGGCTCGCCACCTTGCCCGATGACGGACCGACAGGAGGATTTTTCCGCGACAAGACGCCGGTCCCGTGGTGAGCTAGAGTCTGTCTGATTTTAGTCGAACCACCCACATCCCTCCCGGCCGCCCATTGCGACGATAAACTGGGTGGCCGGGAGGGGGCGTAGGTGGCGAGGCGAGTCCGGTTAGACCGGATGCCGCCGTGTTCTGAATACAAGCACAAATGGCACACAACGTACGTCTCTTTATTGGAAGTGTGCGCACACTTGCCGCTTATACATCGATCCACGCGATGTCGCGGCCCTTCGCCCTGACGTCCGATGCAAAACTGTTTGTCGTTCCCCTGGACGACGATCTGCATGACGCCTTGCACAGCGCATACGGCACGGGTGAATGGACACCGGGTCCGCCGCTCCTGTCGTCAGGAGACATGGCCTTTGCGGCGAAGACCTCGCAGCGAGGGACTTTGGCCTACGTAGAGACCGGATATTTCGGCGGCATCGGCCACCAGGCCGCCGTACTATGGCAGGACGGTACGCTCGTCATGGGGCCACTTGTCATGAAATCGGAGGACAACGCGAGGCGCCCGGCGAGCCTCTGGCCGATCAACGCCGTGCTGCGAAAACTTGGTATCGAATCCAAAGACGGCGAGGACGAGTTTGCGACATTCGGATTGGGCTTCTATCGCTCCAACGAGGACGTCTGGTCGATGGCGCGTCAAGTACAGGGCGCCGCGAGCTGAGCATCACGCAAGGGAACGATCACAATCCCTTCACGAGATTTCCGACCATCAGTGTGAAGTAGGCCGTGATCGCCAGCCAGTATTCCTGGTGCGGCAGATACCGTGGAATGGGCACAACGCCGAGCTTTGTGATAACCGCAAGCGAGGCCAGCACGAATGAGATGAGGAAGATGAGAATGGTCGGCGGGTTGAGCCTCATGATCCTTGGTCCTCCACTTGGGCGTCCGATTGCGTAACGATTATCTGGGACGCAAGGGCCAGCATACCACGCCTCGAAAGGGGTCTGGCAACCGGCGGGTCGCGGGACCGGTTATGGCAGAGGCTGTTCTCGCCGGCTTGTCGCGCCAAGACCACAGGCAGAGGGAGCATGGGCTACGTCCCAGCATTCGGACGAAGGAGGAGCAGGCAGGCCGCCACCAAGTGGCCCGTCGTTGCGCCCTCTTCGCAGAGGCAAATACGGGGTCGGAAGGGTTAAAGCGCGTGTGCTGTTGCGGCCAGCTCTGGCTCGGGCGCCGCCATTTCCATCTCGAGGCGGAAGGTGCTGCCGTCGGCCAGTCGGCACGTCACAGCCACACGCCGCTCCGGCGCCGTAAGATCGATCCGCGTCGCGGCTGCGGGGGATTGAGCCACGGAGACCACCTCAACGTTGATAACTTCGGCGATCTCGGCGCGCGATCCACGTGCAACCAGCAGGCGCTGGCCCTTCGCCAGGGGCGACCGGAACAGCACTGGCTCCACGTCCCGCCCACTGCTTAACCCGCCATAGTCCCGGCTGAGCCAGTAGGCCTCGGACCCGACATCTGGTATGCCGGGGTTCGCCGTGCCTTGGGTATTGGTGCGGGTCAGTGCGATGGAGTAGCCGCGTTCGATCACCGGCGACGGGTCGGCCAGGCCAAACCCTGTCCCCACCAGCGCCATCAGCAACATCGCAGCGGTCACCCGTGCGAAACTGCTTCTGAGGCCTGATTTGGTCGACATTGGTCCCGTCTCCGTCGATAAAGCTCCGCCGGGTATATAGGGCGCGCCGTCATCTAATTCCAGCACTTTTCGGGGCCAAAAATATGGCTCTCAAAAGACTTTACGCACTGAATTCGGCTCCGGATCCGCCGCGGCAGGCCGAAAAAGCGTTGGTTAAGGCGACGGCTGCGTGCCCGGCGCATAAAAGCCCGTCAAGTGCCTGAAAAACGCAGCGTTGAGCGCGAAAATAACCGAAAAACCAGCCGCAAGCACCAGGACCTGCGGGCTGGCGGCACTCGCTTCGGCCAGAACGTCAAAGGCCCGTCCGAGTTCGGCAAGAAGCATGTCAGCAGCAAAAGAGGGCGTGCTAGCCCATATGACGGCCAGCAGACAGAAGAGCCCCAACCCAGCCAACGCGTCGGTTACGAATCGCCGCGGGCTGCCTGAGGGTGCTTGCGCATCAGAATAGGCGGTCTCACTCGGGGTCATTATCGAATAGTCTCCTTCCCTTGTCCTCTGCACTACCGTCGTGATCCGCCGGGATAACACGCTGCCCCTGTGGCTGGCGTTTGATCGGATTGTGGCGAAGCACAGTCAATTTACTGAATTGGCGAAACAGGTTGGGGGTTGTGGTCGTGCTGCAACGCGATCGCGATTGGGGCCTCCAAGGCTGACGCGCGCAGCAAGTGGTTCGGAGACCTAGATATGGAGCTAGGATATTAAGGACTCCTTGCAGTTTGCTGCAGTGCCGCGTAGCTTTCGCGCCGCCTGATACGTGCGACCGAAGCAATCGGACCAGTCTTGCGGGCCGCACGGAAGAAAATCAGCCCAAAAGGAAAGACGACCGCTATGGGTTTTATTGCCGACAGCCTTAATCGCATTCAGCCATCCGCGACCATTGCCGTCTCTATGAAGGCCCGGCAACTCAAGGCCGCAGGCCGCGATATCATTTCTCTGTCGGCCGGCGAGCCGGACTTTGATACGCCCCAAAACATCAAGGATGCCGCCAAGCGCGCGCTCGACGCGGGCAAGACAAAATACACCGATGTCGACGGTATTCCCGAACTGAAGGCCGCCGTCTCGGCAAAATTCAAGCGCGACAACAACCTCGATTACAAGCCGTCGCAGATTTCCGTCGGTACCGGCGGCAAGCAGGTGCTCTACAACGCACTGCTTGGCACACTCAATCTCGGTGACGAAGTCGTCCTGCCGGCGCCCTGCTGGGTGAGCTACGCCGACATTGTGCAGCTTGCGGGCGCCAAACCGGTCTTCGTCGAGACAAAGATGGAAGACGGGTTTCGCCTGCGTCCCGACGTGCTCGACGCGGCCATCACCCCCAAGACGAAGTGGTTCATTTTCAACTCGCCGTCCAATCCGACCGGCGCGGCCTACTCGGAAAGCGACCTCAAAGCGCTCACCGATGTCTTACTGGCAGACAAGAACAAGCACGTCTGGGTGCTGACCGACGATATGTACGAGCACCTGATCTACGACGGTCACAAGTTCTTCACACCCGCCCAGGTCGAGCCGGCATTGTACGACCGAACGCTCACTATGAACGGGCTTTCCAAGGCCTATTGCATGACCGGCTGGCGTTTGGGCTACGCCGGCGGGCCCGAGCCGCTTATCAAAGCCATGAGCAAACTTCAGTCGCAGTCCACCTCAAACCCCTGCTCCATCACGCAGTGGGCAGCGATCGAAGCCCTCAACGGGCCGCAGGACTTCATCGCCCGCAACAATGCCGTCTTCGTCGAACGCCGGGATCTGGTGGTCGCCATGCTAAACCAGGCCAGTGGGCTTTCTTGCCCCAAGCCTGAAGGTGCCTTCTACGTGTATCCCTCCTGCGCCGGGGCGATTGGCAAGACATCGGCCAAAGGCACCGTCATCAAGACCGACGAGGACTTCGTCACCGCGCTCCTTGAAGAGGAAGGTGTCGCATGCGTTCATGGCGCGGCATTCGCCGGTTCACCCGCATTCCGCATTTCGTACGCCACCGCAACAGAGACACTCAAAGAAGCCTGCACCCGCATCCAGCGGTTCTGCGGCAACCTGAAATAAGGTCTCAAAGCCCGATCAAAGGATGCCCCCACCGACAACGAAGATCGCACCGAAGAGCAAGAGAGCGGCGGTCACCAGGCACACCAGCGCACGCCGCCAAGGGTGTGCCACCTCGCCCAGCGACGGCTGATCGGCATAGGCCGCGCGTGGCTTGCAGCCCGAGAGCATCGCCCCGATCAGTCGTTCTTTCCTCACCGTGCCATAGAGCACGTTGACAGCAATATGAACGGCAACCAGCGGCAACAGGATGTACTGGAATGCCCAGGCGTGCCGGCCGGCAGCCCATTTGGCCGCGTCCTCGCTTACCAGCCGATGAAGCGGACCACCGATGAGACCATTATCGTCGACAGCAAAGAGTCCCAACGCCGCTTGAGCGAAAAGCGTCGCAAGGAGCGCGAGAACCACATATGCGCCGAGCGGGTTATGACCGAGATAACGCGCGCCACCAGTCGTCGCTAGCCCTTTTGCATAGGAGAGGGCCACGCCGGGAGAGCGAACGAACGTCGAAAAGCGGGCCGTCGATGAGCCGCAGAGCCCCCAAAGGATGCGCCAGAAGACAAGCGTAAGAATGGCCAGCCCGTTCGATCGGTGCCAGAGCATCTTCCGATCACCGATCTCACTCGAAAACTCGACACTGACCCAGGCGGAGAGGACGAGCAGGGGCAGCAGCCAGTGAAACAGACGGAGTGGGCCATCCCAGGCCTTAACCGTGTCTGGTTGTGCGGAGTTGGTGAGGTGGCGCACGGCCGGACTCACTTTTTCGCCTTGCGGTACTTTTTGTGGCACTTCTTGCAGTTGTCGACGACTTTGAGGAATTCATCCTGAAACGTGAATTCGTCGGTAATGGCGGCTTCGGCCGCCTTAGCCGCCGCAGAGAGCTTGGGAAACCGATCGGTGAAGTCTGTCTTGTTTTCCCAGATTGCGGGAAGGACTTCCGTCTCCTCCCCGGTCTTCGAGTCGTCGGGAAAGAGCTTCGGCAGGACCGCCGCCTTTTTCCTGGATCACCTTCAGCGTTGAAAGGACCTTCCCAAGCTCAAAATCCGCGTCGCCCTTGTACATCTTGGTGGGGGCCTTGAGGGCCTTACCCATGGCTTCAAGGTGGCTTTTTCGCTCTTTGATCACGGCAGCGTTCTGTGCCAGCGCTGCCGTTCCGCCAAGCGCAATCAAAAGCGAAAAAAGAACGCCATGACGCATAGATTGCTCCATTCTGAGAAGATGCGACCGGACGGCCGCCAGTACTGGCGAGCCTTGCATCGCCGGTTTGCCAAGTCAATTTGAGCCCAAGAAAGATCGGGCTTTCGCAACGGAGGGCGCAGGCGTCAGACGAACGGGCAGAGAGGGACACAGCGTGTCGCCGCCGCACAAAAAAACGGCACCCCAAAGGGATGCCGCTATGCGGGTAAACACGACCCCATTTGTTTAGGCATGAGCCTTTCCAGCCCACCATCCGACAAAGAAATCGCGCCACGGTGCTTGGTTGGTGCCCGTGTCGTGTTCCGCTGCGCTCGGTCTGTTCGCTGTTGCTGCTGCTGCATGGCCGTTTCGCAGGGCTTCGTCCAAAGTCTGCTCGGACGATACGGCCATTTCGTCTTCCGAGGGCGCCATAGCAAAGCCGGCGGCCTCCTCGATCGACATGAGCGAACGTGTGCTACGCATGGTCCACTTCCCGCAATTGGCATTGGCAAATCATTGAACGCTTGCCTTGGCCATATGGTTCAACTGGTTAAGGGCCCTGTTCGCACGCTTCGGCAGAAACCTCCGCGCACAGCCGATCATTGTGTGCAACCGTGCATCCGGTCAAGTTATTTTTCTCTGAACGATCGACAAAAGCCATTGTTTGCGTTTGCGAAACTGTGTTGCGCCGCAATGCAGTGGATCTCAATCCGGTCGATGCAACTCTGTCCCATCGGCTGGCGAGTCAGCTCACTGTCATCTGAGCGTCAAATCCTGATCAGAATCAATTTCACGAACCCCCTTGCACTCGCCGACATCCGGCGTAACGATGCGCGGGTCGTCGCGTTCCTCCAAGAGGCGCGAGGCGCGCGATGCGCGCCCTCGTTTGCGCCTCAGTTGGCCCGATAAAGGGCAGATTAGGAGGAAACCATGGGGACTACGGACGGCCCGCGCGGCGGGCACGCTTCGGGCCGCAGCACCCGCTGCATCGCACTCATTGGCCCGTATCTCTCAGGTAAGACCACACTTCTCGAAGCCATCCTAGCCCGAACCGGCGCTATTAACCGGCAGGGCACCATTCCCGACAAGACAACCGTTGGCGATGCCTCCCCCGAGGCCCGTGAGCACGGCATGAGCGTGGCCGTCAATGTGGCGGATGCCGAATTTCTCGGTGATACCTTTACCTTTGTCGATTGCCCGGGCTCGGTTGAATTCCAGCATGAAGGGTCCATCGCACTTTCGGCGTGTGATGCCGCAGTCGTCGTCTGCGAGCCTGATCCCAAACGTGTCGCGGCCCTCCAAGTCATTCTCAAGAACCTTGAGGATCGAGGCATTCCCCATTTCTTGTTCCTGAACAAGATCGACAGCTTCCAAACACCGGTCCGTGAAATCATCCCCGTGTTGCAGCCGGCGTCTGCAAAGCCACTTGTCTTGCGCCAAATCCCCATATGGGAGAACGGGGCCGCGACGGGTTTCATCGATCTGGCATCGGAACGGGCCTACGTATACCGGCCGCATGCACCTTCCGAGATCATTGAGCTTCCGGAAGGTTCCAAGGAGCGCGAGGAGGAAGCGCGCTTTCATATGCTCGAGCAACTGGCCGACTATGACGACGAGCTTATGGAGCAGCTTCTGGCCGACATGACGCCGCCGAATGACCGCGTGTTCGAGGACCTCGGCCGGGATCTCCGGGAAGGACTCATTTGCCCCGTCCTGTTGGGCAGCGCGGCCAATGGCAACGGCATCCTCAGGCTCCTGAAGGCCCTTCGGCACGAGGCGCCCTTCGTCGAAGATACGGCAAGGCGCCTAAAGCTCGAGAACACCAAGAGCGGTGCCTTCGTGATGAAGAACTTCTTCACCGGGCATGGCGGAAAACTTTCGGTCGTGCGCGTGCTGACGGGGGACCTTGCCGACAGCGCAACAGTGACCAGTTCGTCCGGCGCCGAAGAGCGCGTCGCCGGCGTCTTTACGCTTAAGGGCGAAGAGGCCATCAAGCGCGGTGCGGCTAAGGCCGGAGACACTGTCGCGCTGGGCCGGCTTGAGCACATCAAGAGCGGTGAGACGATCACAGCCGAGAAAGGCCCGATCACGGCGGCGCCCTGCCCTGCCCCGCCCGATGCCGTGCTCGGCGCCGGTCTAGGTCTGAAGGATCGCAAGGACGAGGTGAAGCTCTCCGCAGCGCTGGCCAAGCTCATCGACGAAGACCCTTCACTGGTTCTTGAGCAGAATCAGGATACGCATCAGATCCTGCTACATGGACAGGGCGAGATGCACCTCCGGGTCGCATTCGAGCGCTTGGCCCGCAGATATGGTGTCGTCGTCGAACGCTTGAAGCGGCAGGTGCCCTACAAGGAGACCATCCGCAAAGGCGTTGAAATCCGCGGACGCCATAAAAAACAGTCCGGCGGTCACGGCCAGTTCGGTGATGTTGTTCTCGACATACAGCCTTTGCCGCGTGGCACAGGGTTCCAGTTTGGCGACAAGATCACCGGCGGTGTTGTGCCCAAGCAGTTCATCCCGTCGGTTGAGATCGGTGTGTCCGACTACCTGAAGCATGGGCCACTCGGTTTTCCGGTGGTCGATGTCGCGGTCACGTTAATGGATGGCTCCTACCACTCGGTCGACTCATCCGATATGGCGTTTCGGCAGGCCGGCCGTCTGGCCATGAGCGAAGGCATGCCCAAGTGTTCGCCCGTGCTTCTTGAGCCGGTCATGGCCGTCGAAATCGCAGTTCCATCCGAGGCAACCGCGCGCATCAACAGCATCATTTCGCAACGGCGTGGACAGATCCTCGGGTTCGACGCCCGTCCCGGCTGGCCGGGCTGGGATGTGGTTTCGGCTCAAATTCCAGAAGCGGAAATGGAGGATCTCATCGTCGAGTTGCGCTCGGCAACGGCGGGCGTCGGCACCTACACGGCCAAGTTCGACCACCTGGCGGAACTCACAGGCCGACTTGCCGACAACGTGCTGGCAAGCCACAAGCAGGCGGCGGCATAGGCGTTCACGGGTGAACACAATTGTGTGGGGCCGGGCGCCAATTGCCCGGCCCCATTGCCTTTCAGGATATGCCTTGCAAATCTGAACCCTGACCGCCTCCGGTGCCGCCTCGAGAGCCCCACGATCGGATGGCTGAGTGTGCCCTGCGCCGGACGTAAATCTGAGAAACCGAATGAGCCGATATCACGAGGTTTACGGGGACTGGCAGAAAGACCCGGCGGCATTCTGGGCAGGCGCGGCCAAATCCATCGACTGGTTCCGCCCATTCGAAAAGGTCTTTGACGCGGGTCGTGGCCCTTATGGACGCTGGTTCGTTGGAGCCCTGTGCAACTCGGCTTACAATTGCCTCGACCGGCACGTTGCCGCCCACCGCGGCGGGGATACCGCACTCATTTACGACAGCCCTGTTACGAAAACGAAGCGCAGCTATTCCTATGCAGCGCTGTGCGACGAGGTTGCAATATTTGCAGCCGTCCTGGCTGACCTTGGAGTCAGCAAAGGCGATCGTGTCATCGTCTACATGCCCATGGTCCCGGAAGCCGTCATTACCATGCTCGCATGCGCAAGGCTCGGAGCCATTCATTCCGTCGTGTTCGGCGGATTTGCCGCAAAGGAGCTCGCGCTTCGCATCGATGACGCCAAACCAAAAGTCCTTGTCGCCGCGTCGTGCGGATTGGAGCCGGGACGCATCGTCGAATACAAGCCGCTGGTTGATGCGGCCATCGACGCCGCGTCCCATAAACCTAGCTCGTGCATCGTCCTCCAACGGCCGATGCACCGCGCCCCGCTTGTTGAAGGACGGGATTTCGAATGGGAGGCACTGGTGGAGGCTGCACGCGCTGCAGGAAAGCGCGCGGCGTGCGTTCCCGTCGAGGCAACCGATCCGCTATACATCCTTTACACGTCAGGAAGCACCGGTGAGCCCAAAGGTGTCGTACGCGACAATGGCGGCCACATGGTCGCCCTCCATTGGACAATGCAGAACATTTACGGCGTATCGCCCGGCGAAGTGTTTTGGGCGGCCTCCGATGTCGGCTGGGTCGTCGGGCACTCTTACATTGTCTACGGTCCCCTCCTCGCTGGATGCACGACACTCCTATACGAAGGCAAACCGGTCGGCACGCCGGATGCCGGTGCCTTTTGGCGCGTTGCTGCCGAGCACAAAGTGGCAGCCCTTTTTACGGCACCGACCGCCTTCCGGGCCATCAAGAAAGAGGATCCGGCGGGCCAGATGATCGGCAAGCACGACGTGACGTCATTGAGATCGCTGTTTCTTGCGGGCGAGCGCGCCGATCCCGATACCGTTGCTTGGGCGGAAGAAAAGCTTGGAATTCCCGTCATTGATCACTGGTGGCAGACAGAGACCGGTTGGGCCATTGCAGCGAATCCGGTGGGCCTTGGCCTCCTTTCCGTGAAGCGCGGCTCGGCGTCCGTTCCGATGCCCGGATACGATGTCGTCGTCCTCGACGACGACGGAGCCGCTGTCAAACCCGGCACGCTGGGCAATATTGCTATCAGGCTGCCGTTGCCACCGTGCGGCCTGACAAGTTTGTGGAATGCGAACGAGCGCTTGGGCCCGAGCTACTTTGATGCGTTTCCCGGCTACTACAAAACGGCCGATGCCGGGTTCATGGACGCGGACGGCTATCTTTTTATCATGGGCCGTACCGATGACATCATCAACGTCGCGGGCCACCGCCTCTCCACGGGGGCCATGGAGGAGGTGCTCGCCTCACATAACGATGTCGCGGAGTGTGCCGTAATTGGAACTGCAAATGCGCTTAAGGGCGAAATTCCGGTGGGCTTTATCGTCCTTAAGTCCGGTACGGCACGTGAGAACGGTGCCATCGAACAGGAGATCGTCGCTCTTGTACGCGAGCACATCGGTCCGGTCGCCGCCATGAAGACCGTTCTGACAGTCGCGCGATTGCCCAAGACCCGCTCAGGCAAAATCCTGCGCGGCACGATGAAGAAGATAGCAGACGGTGAAGCCTACAACATGCCAGCCACTATCGACGATCCCGCCATTCTGGACGAAATAGGCGAGCTTTTTAAAGCGCGAGGCTAAAGTGATCAGTCGGGCTGCGAAGCGGCCGCGGCGGCGGTCTAAAGACCTAATCGGCAGCCAAACAGGTCTACCGTCCAACGTCGCGCAGTGGTTTCGAGACCGCGGTTGGAGCCTGCGCACGCACCAGCTACAGCTGCTCGAGTACGTTCGTAGCAGAGCCTCAACGCTGCTCATTGCACCGACCGGCGCAGGCAAGACGTTGGCTGGGTTCTTGCCGAGCCTAATCGCATTGTCAGAACCAGGACGCGCCTCTCAGGGCGCCGGGCTACATACCCTTTACATCTCGCCCCTGAAAGCCCTCGCCGTCGACATCGCCCGAAACCTGACGGCGCCCATTTCCGAAATGGCGCTCCCGATTGCCTGCGAAACACGAACCGGCGACACACCCGCTTCAAAACGCCAGCGCCAACGCACGCGTCCACCGGAGATGCTACTGACAACGCCAGAGCAGCTCGCCCTAATGTTATCGCACGCGGATGCGCCGTATCTCTTCCGCGATCTCGACACCGTGATTCTCGATGAGCTGCACGCGCTCGCACCTTCAAAACGCGGAGATCTTCTGGCCCTCGATCTTGCGCGGCTGCGCCGCATTGCGCCAGCACTCGTGACGGTCGGCCTGTCCGCAACCGTGGCGCGCCCGACAGAACTGTGCGCATTCCTTGAATCCCAGACCGCGCCGGACCAGCGCATCAACTTGGCCGCCCTCGTCCAGGTCGAAGGCGGCGCCAAGCCGCATATCTCAATCCTTGAGCTTGAGGAACCCGTCCCCTGGTCCGGACATTCCGCACGCTACGCCATTTCCGAAATGTATCGCGCCATCGAACGGCACCGAATGACACTCGTCTTCGTCAACACCCGCATGCAGGCGGAGCTTGTCTTTCAGGAGCTCTGGCGGGCCAATGAAAAGGCACTCGCTATTGCGCTTCATCACGGTTCGCTTGATGTCGGCCAGCGGCGCAGGGTGGAAGCGGCAATGGCGGCCGGAACGCTGCGTGCCGTCGTCGCAACATCCACGCTCGATCTCGGTATCGACTGGGGCGACGTCGATCTCGTCATGAATGTCGGTGCACCGAAAGGGGCGAGCAGGATTTTGCAGCGCATCGGCCGTGCCAATCACCGGCTCGACGAGCCGTCGCAAGCGCTCCTAGTGCCCGCCAACCGTTTCGAGGTCTTGGAATGTCGGGCGGCCCTCGATGCGGCGGAGGCAGGCGAGCAGGACGCCGTGTTGTCGCGAAAAGGCGCAATAGACGTGCTCGCCCAGCACATCCTCGGCATGGCCTGTCAGGCGCCCATCGATCCCGGCGATCTATACAAAGAGGTCCGTACGACGCTGGCCTATTCTGCGCTCGAGCGGCGTGACTTTGATCGCGTGATCGACTTCGTTTCGACGGGTGGATACGCGTTGCGTGCCTACGAACGTTTTGCACGACTGCGCCCGGCGGACGACGGCAGGCTTCGAATCGCGCACCCGCGCGTCGCACAACAGTACCGTCTGAATGCCGGAACCATCATCGACAGTCCGGTGATCAAAGTGCGTCTCACGGGAACAAAGTCTTCGCAGTCGAAATCTTCAAAGCCCAAAGCGTCAAAGCCTGTGTCGGGCGGACGCGTTCTCGGCGAAGTGGAAGAGTATTTCATCGAGCAGCTGTCGCCGGGCGATACCTTCGTGTTCGCCGGAGAAATTCTGCGCTTTGAAGGACTACGCGACACCGAAGCCTTCGTTTCGCGATCACCTGACACGGACGCCATGATTCCAAGCTACGAAGGCGGCAAGTTTCCGCTGTCAACGCACTTGGCCGAACGCGTTCGCGCCATGCTTGCGGATCGCGCGGCGTGGCAGCATCTGCCGGGACCTGTTGCGGAATGGCTTCGCTTGCAGGCCGCACACTCCTTCGTTCCTGCGCCGGACGAGGTCTTGATCGAAACCTTCCCGCGGGCCAGCCGTCATTATCTGGTGATCTATCCGTTCGAGGGCCGCCTCGTGCATCAGACGCTTGGCATGCTGTTGACCCGCCGGCTCGAACGCGCCGGAGCCAAGCCCTTAGGCTTCGTCGCCAACGACTACGGACTATGCGTCTGGGGGCTCGCAGACCTTTCACGCCTTATCCAAGACCATCGGCTCCTTCTCGACCGGCTGTTCGACGTCGACATGCTAGGCGACGATCTCGATGCGTGGCTGGCGGGCTCGACGCTGATGAAACGCACGTTTCGCGCCGCGGCGGTCATCGCCGGCCTGATCGAGCGCCGTCATCCCGGACGCGAGAAATCGGGCCGCCAGGTCACAATGTCCACAGATCTCATCTACGATGTACTGCGCAGGCACGAACCAAAGCATATTCTGCTGGAGGCGGCCTGGGCCGATGCGGCCACGGGGCTTCTGGATATTGCGCGTCTGGGTGAGTTCCTTGCCCGCCTAGAGGGTCGAATCAGGCATCAAGCCCTTCAGAGGGTCTCACCATTGTCCGTGCCGATCCTTCTTGAGATCGGCAAGGAGCCGGTGCTGGGTTCCGCCCGTGAAGCGTTGCTGCGCACGGCCGCCGCGGATTTGATAGAAGAGGCGGTGCAAGACGATACACCGGCCGCAAGAGGGAAGCGGAATGCTGCAGCTCAAACCCGAGCGTCTCGACGCAGGTGACTTTGACGAGCAGGCCATCTCCGTCTGCGGCAAGTCGTTTGTCGCCGATTCATCGGGTGCACTTTATTGGCCGGCAGAAGACGCAGTCATCGTTGCCGATCTCCATCTCGAGAAGGGGTCATCCTACGCCGCCCGCGGCGTGATGCTGCCGCCATACGACACTCACGAGACCCTGGTTCGCCTGGCCGATGTCATCGATCGTTTCGAGGCCCGGACCGTCATCTGCCTTGGCGACAATTTTCACGACAGCGAAGGCATCGAGCGCATGAGCGACCAGGACCGTGGTACGCTTGCCATCCTGCAGGAAGATCGGGAATGGATCTGGGTGACCGGCAACCATGATGGCGCATTGGGCGAGGCGGCCGGTGGCTATGTGATCGATGAGATCACAGTCGAGGGGCTGACGCTGCGCCACGAGCCGTGGGCGGCAAAGATCACGCATGAGATTGCCGGCCATCTTCACCCGGCGGCAAAGGTGAGCCTCCATGGCCACAGTCTGCGCCGGCCATGCTTTGCCGGCAACGGATTGCGGCTTGTGCTGCCCGCATTCGGCGCCTTTACCGGTGGCCTGAATGTCCTTGATGCCGCCTTCGAGCCCTTATTCGGCGATGGCGGATTGTCGGTGTGGCTCCTAGGTCAGGAAGGCCTTTATCCAGTGGCCTCTCGTCTGCTCCGATGCGACTGACCGGCCGTGCAAATCGGGCAGGTCATATGCAGGACTGGGGGACACGTCTGTGGAACGTTGCTGCGGGGCCGCCTGGGCCCCTGTGCCCTTGCCGGAAAACCGCATGCTGTGAGAAGGGCTTGTGGCAGCCTTTGATGGGTGACAGATAATTCACGTTCTGACCTGAGCATATGTCGCCAAGTCGCTGCAATCTTTGCTATGCTCCCATAGCAATCCCGACTCGGGTCCCTAATCCGGCCCAGGTCGCCGAATTTCGAGGAACTCTCGCGATGCGCGCACGCCTCTGCCGGTACACGGTGTCTTCACTGCTGGCAGTTTCTGCTTGTCTAGGTGTCAGCACCGTCCGCGCAGCTCCCGACGACAGCAAGGTCCAGACCGCATCCCAAGAGCCGTTCCAAGGAACGCGCTCCCTAGTTGGAAGCTATTTGGCCGGACGCCTCGCCAGAAGTCAGAACGACACGGAAAGCGCAGCCAACTTCTACCGTACCGCCCTCGCACGTGATCCGAGTAGCGAGCTGTTGATGGAAAACGCCTTTCAGATGGAGGCTATGGAAGGCGCAAGCAAACGAGCGTTCGATCTGGCCGAGCG
The DNA here is from genome assembly GCA_965222835.1 of Hyphomicrobium sp. Lineage (GTDB taxonomy): Bacteria > Pseudomonadota > Alphaproteobacteria > Rhizobiales > Hyphomicrobiaceae > CBDCUQ01. The sequence continues at coordinate 403,141 of CBDCUQ010000003.1, read as the reverse complement.
GCTAATAAGCGTCGAACCCAAGCACCGCACGGCACGTCTCTTCATAGGCTTGAAGGAATTTAAGGCAGGGCACTTCAGAAAAGCTGAACAGCACTTCCGCGCCGCCTCGAACGGGCCCATCGGTGAACTTACAGGCTCCATGGCGCGGGCCTGGGTCGAGCTTGCAGCGGGCAATACCAACAAAGCGCTTGAAGCACTCAATGCGCCGCGTCAGGCGCAGTGGGCTCAATTTTACCTGCGCTATCACCGTGCCTTGATCTCCGATCTGGCGGGACGAAGAGAAGACGCTGCCGCCGCGTTCGGACGCGTATTTCGCCGAGATCCAAAAGCATTACGCACGACACTCGCGTACGTGCGTCACGCTGCGCACGCAGGCGATTTCAAGCTGGCACGCTCCATTCTGAAGGAGCACATCAAAAGCAACGGTGGCGAAGCCCATCCTCTCGTGCGCCGTCTCGTAGCAGACGTTCAGGCGCGCCGGAAAGTTGCTCTCCTGATCAAGACGCCATCGGAAGGATTGTCCGAGGCATTCTACGGCTTGGGAGAAGCACTTATTGGAGAGGGCGCCGTACCGGCTGGCATGCTCTATATGCAGATGGCGCTAAGTGTCGTCCCAAAACAGCAATTTGCGCTGGCTGCCTTGGCAAACGCCTACGAGAGCTCCCGCCGCTACGAGGATGCGATCGAGGTCTATGATCGGATCGAAAAGGGGAGCCCGCTCGAATTTCCGATCGAGATCCGCAAGGCCTACAATCTCAATTCTCTGGATCGCGTCATTGAGGCGCTGCGCTCATTAGAGACGCTGCTCAATCGTATCAAGACATTGCCCCCCGCCTCGTTAGAGGAATTCATGCGGTCCGAGCAAGATGTTGCCGGGGACATCAGCAGTGACGCACCCCTAAAGATTGGCTCTAAGGGCAAACTCGTGCGTGAGCTGCAGGAAGCCCTTGCTAAACTCGGACACGATGTCGGTGAGCCGGATGGCCGCTTCGGCGCATCGACCCACGCCGCTGTCATAGACTTTCAGAAAGGGCACGGACTTAAAGAGGACGGTTTGGTCGGCCCCGCGACTTATGCTGCCGTGATGAGGCAGTTGGAGCCGCCCGCCGAACAGCCGTCCGTCGGTTTTGCACCCTCCTTGGGAGACCATCTACAGGTGTTGGACGCACTTGGCTCCATCCAACGCGCGCGCAAGCTTTATACCGAGGCCACCGAAACGTACACGCAGGCCATCAATCTTCTGCCCGAGAACGACAAGCGGCACTGGACATATTTCTACGCCCGCGGCACCAGCTATGAACGTCTCAAGAATTGGCCATCTGCTGAGGCTGATCTCGAAAAGGCTTTGGAGCTGGCGCCTGAGCAGCCGCTGGTGCTCAACTATCTCGGATACTCTTGGATTGACCAGGGTATGCACCTAAAAAAGGGTATGGCGCTGATCGAAAAGGCTGTCGCTCTGAAGCCGGATGACGGCTACATCGTCGATAGTCTTGGCTGGGCGCACTATAAATTGGGCAATTACAAAGAAGCCGTACGTTATCTCGAACGCGCCGTCGAGCTGAAGCCCGACGACCCCATTCTGAATGACCATTTAGGCGATGCGCTTTGGCGTACAGGGCGCGAACGCGAGGCGCGTTTTCAATGGGATCAGGCGCTGTCCCTCGAGCCCGAACCGGAAGACATCCAAAAGATCAAGAAGAAGCTCGCAGACGGGCTCGACGGCCGCGCCCAAGCGGTCATGCCCGAAAAGAAAACCACAGAGGTTCAACCGACCGATCAACCGTAATACGAAGCAAGGTCATTGCACGGGTTCTCGGTTTCTATGACGGCAAGCATGGCATGAGCGTCATCGTCGAGCTTGCGCGCCCTAAGGTAAATCTGCACCTGCGCGTTTTGGGCCGGCGGCCGGACGGCTACCACGAGCTCGAAGGCCTCGTTGTGTTCGCCGATGGCGTGGCGGACAAGATAACACTTGAGCCGGGAGCTTCTGAAAGCATTCGCGTCGCTGGTCCGTTCGGCGCCCGCATTGCTGGTGAAAACCTTGTTGCGGTTACCCTTCGGAATCTTGCCGAGGCGTGTCCGGATCTTAAGCTCGGCGCCGTCACGCTCGAAAAAAACTTGCCGGTCACCTCCGGACTCGGCGGGGGATCTGGCGACGCCGCCGCCGTGATCCGCGCCGTTCGCCACGCCAACCCCGCTATGCGTGACCGGGTGGATTGGTCGGCGATCGGTGCACGGCTTGGCGCCGACGTTGCTGTTTGTCTCATGAATGAAGCAGCCATCATGCGCGGCATTGGAGATCGCCTCACGCCGTTGCAACAGTTTCCGCCTCTACCGGCCGTTCTCGTAAATCCGATGGTTCGTGTTCCCGATAACAAAACGGCTCGTGTCTTTCGCCTTCTGGCGGCCAAGCTACTACCGAGCGATCTCGGAACAAGAAGCGACGCGCTCCCGCCCGGATTAATCGAAGGTGACGAGAACGCACGTATTGCCTCGATGGAGCACCTCCTCTCATTTTTGCGCGAGCAAACAAATGATCTTACGCGACCGGCTACAGAGGTTGTCCCTGAGATTCGCGATGTGCTGTCGAGTCTAGGCGCGTTCCCGCGCCTTATTTTAGCCCGGCTCTCTGGTGCAGGGCCAACCTGCTTCGGTCTCTTCGAAACATGGAACGATGCCGAGAGCGCGGCCCAGGGCTTAAGGCGGACCAGCCCGCAATGGTGGGCCGAAGCCGTTGTCCTCGGCTAGTTATCCAAAGATAACGAATCAATGACGTGACGAGCGGGATGCAGCGGTTGACACGCGCAAGGCCTGGAGTAGGTAGGGCCATGATCATCGAGCGACTCATTCTGCGGCTTGGACATGCTGTTGCGGCTCTCCCTGTCGTGCTGCTCTTATGTTTTGCCATTGCACTTCAAACGACGCCACTGTCTGCCGGGGCTGGCTCCAGCAATCAAAATCCCGATCTGACGCCGTCTTGGGTCAAATCCAAGATCGAGGAGATGAAAGCGCGTCCGGATATCGAAGAAGCAACGCGTGCACAGGCAATTTCGCTGTATGAAGGCGCCTTGCGCAATCTCGACGCGGCCGATGCGGCAAACAAAGCGGCCGAGGAATTTCAAGCGGCCATCGAAGCGCCAGCATCCAAAGAGGAGGGCGCGAAGGCGGGCAAGCTGGCCCCGGACGCCGGTGCCAGGCACGCACGTTTCGCTGACGAGCTTCGAACCAATCAAGACGCGGCGCAGGTCCAGAAACGGCTCGACGCCGCACAAGCGAGCGAGGCCGAGCTAAGACACGAGCTTAGTAAACTTGAGACGGCACTCAAGAACATGGAAAACCGGCCGGCGGCCGCGCGTGCTGAGCAGGCCATCGAGCGCCAAGAGCTGGACAAACTCAATGATGATGCGGGGGGCGCGAAGGTCGGAGAGCCAGTGTTCATCGCCGAAGCGCGGCGGGTGTCGAAGGCTGCCCAGCGGATTGCGCGCGCCGCGCGCATCAATCTTCTTGAGCAAGAGTTGATCAGCCTATCGGTGCGTCAATCCAATACGGCAGCCGAGCGCGATCGGATTGCCGCAAAGCTTGAGGACAACGCCTGGCACATATCGCTGATCCAGGGACGCTTGGACGAGCTGCGTCAGGGCGAAGCCATCGAGAGACAGGCGCTAGCCGATCGCGCCAGTAGCATGCTTTCCGGCAAATACCCGGCGCTTGACGACTATGCCAAAGAAACAACCGGCCTCTTGCAGAGCAGGACGGCGCTCGCGCGGACCATCGAAAGAGACCGATCGCAAATTGCGGTCCTTAAGGCGCGAATCGGGCGCATCGCCGAAAACCGAGAGGCCGCCCAACAAATCCGCGAAATTGGCGTCGTCGGCGAGGAGTTTGGCACCTTGCTTCGCCAGATGCGCGCCAGCCTTCCGTCTTCGTCGGCCTTGAATGAGCAGGCGGCCAAACGCGAGCAGGCCATCGTTGAGGCGCGGTTGAAACGCCTAAAGCTGGACGAAGGCTTGCGGGCGATGCGCGACGAAAAAGCCGCCGCCGACGCTTTGCTATCGTCGCTGAATATTGATCCGGACGCAGATGCCGCAACGAAGAGAATGCTAAATTCTCAGGTCAATTCACTTGTCGCGGCACGAATTGATGCGCTGACAGCCATGTCAGCGGCCTATGGAAATCGGATTACGCAGCTCGGCGAGATGAACGCGTTGGGCGATGAGTTGACGAGTGCCGCAGCACAACTCGGATCATTGCTCAACGACAAACTTTTGTGGCTGCCGGGACCCGCGCCTCTCGGAAAGGCCTGGCTCGACGACATAGCCGCCTCATTTGCCTGGCTCGCAGTTCCAAGACACTGGCAGGAGCTGGGCAATGCCGGTCTCCAGCAGCTCAAAAACGTGCTGCCTTGGACGGCGCTCGTCGTCGTTGTTGTCATTGCGATCATGCGACTACGAACGCAAATGCGCCAGAACTTAGGCGAGATTGCTGAGCAGACCGGCCGCATGGCAACGGACAGTAATGTTCACACACCGCGAGCCTTGCTGATTACCGCTTTGCTCGCGCTCCCGTGGCCTCTTCTCTTGGGGTACGTGGGCTGGATTTTCAATTCAAACGCTGCACGGTACGAATTCGCAGTAAGCCTAGGCCATGGACTCATGGTCTGCGCACTTGTGATCTACGTCATGCGGTTATGCAGGTTGATGTGTGCAGAGGACGGCGTGTTTGCAGCCCATTTCGGTTGGTCAGATCAGGCACGCAAGGCTCTGCGCAGCGGCCTCAATATCCTTGTCCCCACGTTACCCGTAATGATGCTCGTTCTATCGGCAATCGAGCAAAGCACATCGCAATTCTTCCGAGACGGTCTTGGGCGTCTGATGTTTGTTATCGGATCGCTCGGTATTGCGGCCTTTATATTCCGCGTATTCGACCCCAAGAGGGGCGTTTTGGCAGATAAGTTTACGCGAGATAGTTGGTTGTGGTGCGTGCGCGGAATCTGGTTTCCACTGCTGGTGGCAGCCCCCATTGCCATCGCCGCGTTGGCATCGTTTGGCTTCTACGATGGCGCCTATCAATTGCAGCTACGCATGCTGGCGACGGCCATCATTGGTTTTGCGGCACTCGTTATACACGGAACGGCAACACGAAGCCTCCTTGTCGCGCGACGCCGCCTGGAAATGCAGCGCCTCGCCGAGCGTCGTGAGAAAGCGCGCGCCGCGCAGGCTGCGCGCGAGGCCGCCGAAGCAGCAGGTGATGCCAATCCGGTGACAATCGAGTTGGAAGAAGTCGACATCGCCTCTGTTAGCGCGCAAACCCGTACGCTCATGCGCTGGGCCGTCCTTCTGGGACTCGCGGGCGCGTTTTGGTTTGTCTGGGATGAAATGCTTCCCGCCCTCGGGTTCTTCGAAGAAGTGCAGCTTTGGACCCAGACCATCGCCACCGACAAAGGCACAAAAATTGTTCCCGTATCTCTCTTGAATGTGGTTGTGGCGCTTCTCATTGCTATCCTGACGCTGGTTGGCGCACGCAATTTACCCGGTTTGCTGGAAATGACCGCGTTACAGCGATTGCACATCGATCAGGGGACGCGATACGCCGTCGCGGCGGTCTCGCGCTACACCATTATTGCTGTTGGCATCGTTATCGCCCTCAATCACATCGGTGCCGATTGGTCGCAAATGCAATGGATTGTTGCGGCACTCGGCGTCGGTGTCGGATTCGGCCTGCAGGAGATTGTTGCGAACTTCATATCCGGCCTGATCATTCTGTTTGAGCGGCCGGTCAGAGTAGGCGATATCGTAACGATCGGCGAAGACAGCGGCACCGTGACCCGCATCCAGATCCGCGCCACCAGCATTACCGATTGGGACAATCGGGAAATCCTTGTCCCCAACAAGAGCCTGCTTACGGAGAAAGTGACCAACTGGACGCTCACCGAATCGATTACGCGCCTCGTGCTCAAGGTGGGTATCGCCTACGGCTCGGATACCGAGTTCGCGGCCAAGCTCATCCTTGATACGGTGAAGTCCAATGCGCACGTTCTCCAGACACCGTCGCCTTCGGTCTTCTTCCTTGGCTTTGGAGACAGTTCACTTGACTATGAGGTTCGTGCATTCGTTGCAGCGCCCTCCCAACGCCTCACGGTACTCCACGAGCTGCATATAGCGATCGAGCGGGCGTTGCGTGAGAACGAGATCTCGATTCCCTTCCCACAGCGAGACGTCAATTTGCGCGTCGAGGGGCAGCCCGGTGAAGACGCAGCAAAATCTGAGGCGGAGCGCGCCGTCACCAGCGTGCCCCAAAAGAGCAAAATGCGGAAGCGTTAAGAAACGGCATGCCCGAGACCGGGCGCAGAACCGCCGTTTAACCGTTTAGCCGTCTAGAGCCTGATCGTTCGAGATTGAATCACTTGCGCTTCAATCGAGAGCGTGAATCAGACTCCCAAACAACAATCTAGAGCGCGCAGGCAGAAAGCCAATCGATTCCAACTTATGCAAGCGCGCTCTAGTGGACCCGGCCGACGCAGAAGGCGATCACGTTCTGCATGGCGTCACGCTGCGGGCAGTCGGGGAAGATTGCCAGTGCATCGCGCGCGATAGCCCCATAGCTGCGGGCGCGCTCAAGCGTCGCTTCAATGGCCTTGTGCTTCTTCATAAGCGATTGAGCTTTCTGAAGGTCATCGTCCTCAATATCGCCTTCAACGATGGTGCGATTCCAGAACGCGCGCTCCGCTTCATTGCCACGGCGGAAGGAGAGGATAACCGGCAGGGTGATCTTGCCTTCCCTGAAGTCGTCGCCGACGCTCTTGCCCAACCGGGCGCTGTCCCCGGAATAATCGAGCGCGTCATCGACAAGCTGGAAAGCGAGACCGAGGTTCTTTCCATAAGATCGCAGCGCCGCCTGTTCTTCCGACGGTCGACTGGCAATTGCTCCCCCGGTTTCGGCGGCGGCAAGAAAGAGCGCGGCGGTTTTGGCATTGATGATGGAGAGATACTCGTCCTCGGTGGTCGCCGTATTCTTGGCGGCGGCCAGCTGCATGACTTCACCCTCGGCGATGACCGCGGCAGCATTCGAAAGAATCTTGAGGACCGGTAGCGATCCGACATCCACCAGCATTCGGAACGCCTGTCCGAGCAAGAAATCGCCGACCAGCACGCTGGCCTGGTTGCCCCAGAGAATGCGCGCAGTCTGGCATCCGCGCCGCGTATCGCTCTCGTCGACAACGTCGTCATGCAAGAGGGTCGCGGTATGCATGAATTCAATTGCCGCAGCCGTGCGAATGTGGCCCGTTCCGGCGTACCCGCACAATTTCGAGGATGCCAGCGCCAGCATCGGGCGAAGACGTTTGCCGCCCGAGTCGATCAAATGGTGGGCGAGCTCGGGTATGAGGTCGACATCCGATACGGCCTTATCCAAGATAATGCGATTAATCGCGTCCATGTCCTCTTTGACGAGGTCCATGAGCGGTTTGAGGCTTTGTGCGGGATCCCGCGCCTCGTCCAGGGGGACGACGACACCCACGATTGTTTCCTCGATCTGTTTTTGTGGCAATGATATAGGCGGAATTGGCGTGTTTCAACAGCACTTTGCCACATGGAGGGCGCGCATTTTGAAGCGGCACTCAGTGGGAGTAAAAGGTGGGCTTCTTGCGCGAAATCGTTGTGACGGATGATCCCGTACTGGTGAGCTTTATCGAGACTCTGTTCAATGAGGCTGGTATTACGCTCGAGGTCTTTGATCGCAACATGAGTGCCTTAACGGGCGCCGCGGGTAAGCTGCCACAGCGGGTCATGGTTGATCCAGATCAATGGGCACGCGCGAGACGGCTTCTGGTTGATGCCGGACTTGAGCAGTGGATTATCGAAGCGGGGGACGGATGACGCCTACAGTCAGCGAGAGCGAATTAACCGATGACGCCTTCTTGGGAGGGGCGTTGAACATCTTGCAACCGAAGACGGGCTACAGGGCGGGCGTCGACGCCGTTCTGCTTGCCGCGTCCATTCCGTGTGGATCGGCAAGCTACGAACAATGTCTCGATGCGGGCGGCGGTGTTGGTACCGTGGGACTATCCGTCGTGCGCAGGTGTAAGCAAGCAACCGCCGTTCTCCTCGAACGCGCGGACAAACTGGTCGAGCTTGCCGAAGAGAACGTCAAGCGCAACGACTTAGCAGAACGGGTGAAGGTCTTCAGCGGCGATCTGACGGCGACGTGGAGTGAAATAGCCGGACACGGCCTTGCCTCCGAAAGCTTCGATCATGTCTTCGCCAATCCGCCATTCCATATCGATGGACGCGGAACGCCCTCTCCCGATCCTTGGAAGTCAGCCGCACATTCCATGCCCGAAGGCGATCTTGATCTTTGGGGCCGGCTTCTGGCGCGCATGGCCGCGCCCGGTGGCACAGGCACGTTGATTCACAAGGCCGAAGCGATCGGTCTTGTTCTTGGCGCATTTGCCGGGCGTTTCGGCGGCCTCAAAATTCTGCCGGTTCATCCACGCCTCGGAGAGCCGGCCATTCGCATCATCGTTCAAGGAACCAAGGGCAGCCGTGCCCCAACAAGCATTCTCCCTGGTCTGATTCTTCATGGCGATGGAACGGGTTTCACGCCCGAAGCCGAAGCCATTCTGCGGGGCGGTGACGCACTGGATTTGGAAAAGTACGCCTCGTCCTAAATCCTGCCGGGCGAGTGCGGCGTAAGGAAATGCGGCACACGAAAGGTAACAAAGAAATATGTGGCTCCTAAATCGCGCGCCGGTTGTTCCGGTATTGCGTTTGTCCGGTCCAATCGGCATGGCAACCCCTCTGCGCCCGGGGCTCACGCTCTCCGCGCTCGCTGAACCGATCGAGAAAGCATTCTCGATGTCGAAGCTTCCGGCAGTTGCAGTCGTCGTGAATTCACCAGGCGGCTCACCTGTACAATCGAATCTAATCCTGAAACGGATTCGTCAATTCGCCGAGGAGAAGAAGAAGCGGGTGTACGTCTTCTGTGAAGACGTCGCCGCGTCAGGTGGCTATTACGTGGCCGCTGCCGGAGACGAGATCTACGCGGATGCCTCCTCCATCATTGGGTCCATCGGCGTCATTTCTGCTGGCTTTGGTTTTGTGGAGGCCATCGATAAGCTCGGGATCGAACGGCGTGTGCACACAGCGGGCGTTTCCAAGAGTATCCTCGACCCCTTCCTTCCCGAGAAGACCGAAGATGTGGAAAAACTGAAATCTCTGCAACGCGACATCCACGACGTGTTTATCGGCGTGGTCAAGGATCGCCGGCCGGGCATGTTGAAGGGCCCCGACGCCGAGGTTTTTTCCGGCGCGTTCTGGTCAGCACCAAAGGCCTTTGAGTATGGCCTGATCGACGGCATCACCGACATCCGCACCAAGGTGCGCGAACTTTTTGGCGACAAGGTGCGCCTAAAATCTGTGCCGTTGGCAAAGGGCGGGCTTCTGGGCCGGTTACGCCGGACTTCGATTTCGGACGAATGGGCAAGTGCTGCTGTAACTGGCCGCCTTGCTTTGGCCGATGATCTGGTGTCCGCTCTTGAGACACGCGCGCTCTGGTCGCGCTTTGGCTTATGATGCTTGGCGCATGTTCAACTTGCGTTGATCTGCCTGGCCAGCCCACTCCCCCCTCGCCCACCCAATCCATCATCGGTGTGGGTGGCCGGGCGGGGAGTGGGTCGTACGACTTAAACGGAACAGACGCTGGGAGGGCCGGAATGCCCCAAATCGCTTTACTCGCCGTCGCTGGTGCAACGCTTTACGTCGGCATCAAATGGGCAATGCGCGCGGCCCGGTCTGAAGCTGCACGCCAAGCAGCACCTGTCCGGCGGACCCGTGATATGGGGCGGCTGGTGTGGGATCCTGAGACCGGCAGCTATCGTCCGCTGGACCACTGACAACCGACTTGAAGCTTGCCCGTTATCCCAGTGTGTTGGCGCACAAGGCGGCGCACACCGTTATTTCACTCGATACTCAACATCCAGCGCGTGAACGCGGCATGCGCCGGTCCCGTCAAGAACATACGCCCCGTCACGAACCTGAGCCCGTTCGGCGAATAGCGCATGCGCCAGCCGGGACCTTTCGCAGCTTTCCAAATGCTTCGGGCAACGAGTTCGGGGCCCGGAAGATCTTCGCAGTGCGCTAAAAACGCGCCGTAGGCTTCCCGCGACCAAGCATCATAGGGACCCTCACCGCTCATATCGGGCTGAACCAGCGACCGCCCGAGAAAATCCGTCTTAATCGCACCCGGCTCGATAATCTTGACCCGGATACCCAAGGGCTTCAGCTCGAAATCAAGAGCCTCGGAAAACCCTTCCACGCCATACTTAGTCGCGCAGTAAATCGAGTAGAGCGGCAACGTGACCTGCCCGGCAACCGAACCAACATTAATAATGCGCCCCGAGCGTTGTTTGCGCATGGTCGGCAAGACCGCACGCGTGACGTTGAGCATACCCATGAGATTGGTATCAATATTGCGCCGGACCTCTTCTGGGGTCATGGATTCGAACGGACCGATAAGGCCATAGCCCGCATTGTTGACCAGAACATCGATCCGGCCAAAAGCAGCAACCGCATCCCGGACGGCAGCCTCGATGCTTTCAGAGTCCGTAACGTCAAGGCGGAAGACACGCACGGTTCCGCCCGGGTCCCTGGAGCCGGTCTCGTTTGGCTTGCGCATCGTCGCTGCAACATTCCAACCGCGCGCTGCGAAATAGGCAACGGTGGCTTCGCCAATGCCACTTGAGGCCCCGGTTACCAGAACGGTCTTGCGATCACTCATAGGCCCTCGCCGTCAAAGAAAGCGCGACGTCTGTATCAATATCCAGACGGGCGTACGGGTTGGGCCGCTTTCACGGCATACCCGTCATCCTCTAATCGATCATCGACAAGAATTCCTGCCGCGTGATGTCGCTGTCGCGGAAACACCCCAGCATACGGCTTGTAACCATGTCGGTTCCCGGCTTCATAACCCCGCGCGTTGTCATACACTGATGCTCGGCCTTGATCACCACGCCGACGCCCTGAGGCCGCAGCGTATCCTGAATAAGGTTTGCAATCTGCGCGGTCATCTTCTCTTGGATTTGCAGACGCTTGGCAAATGCGTCGACAACGCGCGCAAGTTTCGAGATGCCGACCACCCTGCCGTTCGGAATGTAGGCCACCCAGGCCCGTCCGATGATCGGGGCGAGATGATGCTCGCAGTGGCTTTCAAAACGAATCCCGCGCAGTGCAATCATTTCATCGTAGCCTTCGGTTTCCTCGAAAGTCTTGTTGAGGATTTCGGCAGGATCCACGGCGTAGCCGCGAAAAAACTCCTCATACGCCTGCACAACACGCTTGGGCGTTTCATGTAGACCGTCCCGGCTTGGGTCATCGCCGGCCCACCGCAAGAGCGTGCGTACGGCCTCCTCGGCCTCCGCGCGGCCGGGGCGTTCAAGTTCAGGGATCGCTGTGATGTAGGGTTTCTTCTTCATTGTCCGTTTCAATATCCTCCCGTGTCCGGGCACTCGCCGCCCACAGGTATCATACGTTGCGCGCTGGCAGGCGGTTTTTCCGCCGGCTCAACCGGGCGCAAAAAACCGCGCGTTCTTCGCACTCAAGGGAGGCTAACACAGGATTTTGGCCGAAGGGCTTGGGAATTGTGAGCTTGGCCAGCCGGGCGAGAGCCCGCCACGTTGGAGTCGTTGAACGAAGTGAAGCAGCCCCGCAAAAAAAGAATGGTACTGCCAGTGAGGATTGAACGCACGGCCTCTCCCTTGCCAAATGCAGACTCCAACCCATCTTTAATCAATGATTTCAATTGGATCTACTGACAGCGTTGAATTCTTGCGCCGAAATTGGGCTGGCAATTTGCTTAAGCATTGGAAGTGGAAAGAGTTTCAGGGAATGACCTCGCGCATAGTCTAACCGAGACACACTCGCTCAAAATGAGCTTCGAGGCTGTGTAATGCAACAGCCAAACGGTATCAGAGGAACCTTGATGGGCACCAAGAGTTTATCTTCTCGGATTCCTGTTTTGGCGTTCGTGCTTCTCATGGTCCAAGCCGCGGTGTGCCATGCGGGCGGCACGTCTCCCGCATCTGAAAAGCCCCAAGGCGGAACGCAGTCCATCTATGTCTTCTGGACGAAAACTTGTCCCCACTGCGCCAAGGCAAGGGCCTTCTTGGATACTCTTTCCAAGAATAGTCCCGGCTTGGTTGTGCGATCCTTCGAACTCTCTGACGACGGACGGCATGAGCCCGCCTTCGCAACTCTAAGCAAGCACTTCGCTATCCACCCACCGGCCGTTCCGCTTATTCTGATTGGGGATGGCGTGGTTGTTGGCTACGATGAAGACCTGACGACGGGCAGAGAGATTCAGAAACGCATCGAGGACTGCCAAAAGCGGACATGCCGCGATATTGCGGGCGAGATCATCCGGAACGTGTCACGGGGAGAGACAAGCGCCAGCAAAACCGATGGACCAAGCGCAGAAGTCGAAACGCGCGGACCTTCGATACCAGCTACGATCAGGCTCCCGTTGTTCGGGGATCTAGAAACGCGCTCCCTGTCCCTGCCCGTACTGACAATCGTGCTAGGCGCTGTCGATGGCTTCAACCCATGTGCCATGTGGGTGCTGGTTTTCCTGATCGGGCTCCTGGTCGGCGTGCACGACTCTTTCAGAATGTGGAGTTACGGCGCGATATTTCTTCTGACGTCTGCCGCCGTCTATTTCGCGTTCATGGCGGCCTGGCTCAATTTCTTTCTCTTTCTCGGGTCTCTGTCATGGGTTCGAGCAATTATCGGCCTCTTCGCGATCGGGGCCGCGGCTTACTACCTCTGGCAATTCAAAGCCAATCCTGATGCGGCCTGTCCTGTTGCTCCACCCGGTGAGCGCCAGCGCGTGATGACGCGCCTCAAGGAGCTGATAAACGAGCGCTCGTTCATGGTTGCTGCGTTTGGGCTCGTAGTGCTCGCCGCTACCGTCAACCTGATTGAACTTCTGTGTTCCGCCGGCATTCCCGCAATTTATACCCAGGTCCTTGCTTTGAGCGATCTCTCCTCTCTCGGGTACTACGCCCACCTCGGGCTCTACATAACGGTTTTCTTGCTCGACGATGTCATCGTATTCGTCACGGCAATGATCACTCTGCGCTCAGCAGGGCTGACGGCACAGTATGCGCGCTATTCTCATCTCATCGGGGGCATTGTTCTCGGTGTGATCGGAATTCTTTTACTCTTCCGTCCGGAATGGCTCATACTCGCGTAGATTGAGTGATGAGCGCCCAGACGAGCACCGCCCGATTGTCGTTAGGTGAGTGAGAACGACCGGAACCCGTAGGCGTGTCCAGATGACCAGCTCGCGCGCCCTTGTTGCAGTTAGGTCATGAGTCGCCTGCACGCTACGGCCGCGTGAAGTCTTGACAGCATTGGCGACACCGTCCCCTTGCTCTAAGATGATAAAGGTGATGACCGGATAATTGGAGGGACGCCTGCATGAGAAAGCTACTGGTCTGGCTTGCGGGTGGTAGCCTGCTGATTGGCGCGCTGCTGATCCTCGCCAATGTTGTGCTTCACTTCATGGGAATAAGCGCGAGCTACAATATTGGCGATCCCGCCAAGTATGAGTTTCGCTTAATCTCTTTTTGGCACGTCGGATTTGCGTTGCTCTGCATCGGCGCACTTCTGGGCCTGATCGTACGCAACCTCCACTAAGCAGGTCGGTTGCCAATGTGCCATTGGGCACTTAGACGACACCGCCAAGATAACAAAGTGGCGAATTGGGCTATTTCACTCGCACGAATTTCCCGCTGAGGCAAACACGTGATGATGTGCATCCATCGAGTTGCCACACGTCTGCACTTATTTGCCGAAGACGCGTCTTGTATGTCGTTTTGTTTTCAGGGTCGACGATATCGCCGAACCAGTCCCCATCTTTGCTTGTCAAGGTGGATGCAAAAATCTCCATTCCAACGTTCTTGGGACCGGCAATCACTTTCGCACACAACTTGTCTTCGGCGCACTCACTGACTTCAACCGTAAACTTATCCCAACGCCACTGCCCCAGCATGTCGCTCAGCTCGGCTGCAAGCGCAGGGCACAGCGGCAACATTGCCAATGCCGGCGCCAAGGCCTTTGCGGTCGTTCTCATGGCATTGCCCCCTCTTTTCCGATGGTCTATAGCGACTGCCGTGCTTGAGCAAGAATATGAGCACGCTCCCCCTGCCTGTTGATCACGGTCAATGTTGCCGAGAGTCGTCGGCCCAAGGTATCGTCAGGATCGACAAAGGTTAGGGCCTGTACAAGCGGAGTCCGCGCCGAGACTGAGCGTGGTGTGTATTTGATCTCAGAGTTAGAATGCAATCAATCTTAGTTACAGGGGCCCTCGGCCAGATCGGATCCGAACTCGTACCGGCTCTGCGCAGCCGTTTCGGAAGCGATCAAGTTGTCGCCACCGATATCAGGATGGCGACACATTCGGACGCGGCTGCCGCGGGACCTCATGAGCACTTGGATTGCACTCAGCCGCAGCAGATAAGCGAGGCCATCCGGCGCTATAACGTTGGCACGATCTATCATCTTGCCGCAATGCTCTCGGCAAAAGCCGAGGCGACACCACAGGTGGGCTGGAACCTCAATATCGGCAGTCTCTACAGTGTTCTTGAAGTCGCCCGCCAACACGGTTGCAAGGTCTTCTTTCCAAGCTCGATTGGTGCTTTTGGCCCCACAACGCCGCGGGACAAGACACCCCAGGTCACGATCCAACGCCCCAACACAATCTACGGCATCACCAAGGTCGCGGGCGAACTCCTTTGTGACTATTACGCAGAGCGCTTCGGTGTCGACACGAGAGGTTTGAGATTGCCTGGACTTGTCTCCTTCGCGGCTCCGCCTGGCGGAGGAACGACGGATTTCGCGGTCGAGATTTACTACCAGGCGATCCGATATGCGCATTACACATGCTTTCTTGCCGCGGAGACGCGCCTCGATATGATGTACATGCCCGATGCCATAGTGGCGATGATAGCGATCATGAAGGCCGAGCCGAAGCGCCTCAAGTATCGCAATGCCTATAACGTGACGGCCATGAGCGTGACGCCGGCGGAAATTGCTGCTGCCATACGAACGCACATCCCAGGTTTCGCCATCGACTATGACGTGGATCCTGTGCGCCAGGCCATCGCCGAGAGCTGGCCGCGATCTCTCGACGACTCGGCGGCGCGCAGCGACTGGGATTTTGCTCCGCAGTTTGATCTCGAATCGATGACGGCAGACATGCTTACACGTCTGAAAAAGAAGTTGGCGCCTGCAAAACCCCGGTAGGCTCATCCGCGAGGAGTTTCTGATGCCAACAGACCGGCTGAAGCCTCTACTCATGAGAAAGCTCGAGGAGCTGAAAAACTCGGGACGTCTCAAGGGAGCAGAGACCGTCATTCGCGGCGTCCTACAAGCAGGCAATGGGAAAGGCCCGCGCTACTTGATCGAGGGCGAAGGCGAGACGCCCTACCTGCGCATGAACTCCAACAGCTACTTGGGTCTATCATTCCGTCCAGGGGTCATCGAGGCCGAGGATAGGGCTGTCCACGAACTGGGGACGGGCCCGGGCGCCGTTCGGTTTATCAGCGGTACTTGGTCCCCACACACTGCGCTTGAGCAGCGCCTCGCCGAGTTCCATGGCCGTGACGCTGGCATGATCTTTAGCTCGGCTTACGCGACCATGATGGGCGTCCTGCCAGGCCTTGTCGGCGATCGAACGGCCGTGATCAGTGACTCGCTCAATCACAACTGCATTATCAATGCCATTGCACTCGCAAAACCCCGGGAAAAACGCATCTATAGGCATCTTGCCATGGACGAGCTTGAGGCGCACCTGAAGTCGGTTGTCGGCGATTGCACGCGCGCCATCGTTGTAACGGACGGTGTCTTCAGTATGCGTGGCGACCATGCGCCGCTCGACGAGATCATGCAGCTTGCCACGGCTTTTGATGGGCGCTTTGAAGAGAACGTGCTTGTCGTCGTCGACGATTCGCACGGAGTCGGCGCCTTTGGAAGGACCGGGCGCGGAACGGAAGAGGTGACGGCTGCACCGCCTGCAGATTTCCTCATCGGAACCCTTGGAAAGGCCTTTGGTGTCAACGGCGGATATGTCGTTTGTGATGACGTGAGTGTTCGCTATCTGCGGGAAGTCTCACCGTTTTACATTTATTCGAACCCGATCACGGCGGCCGAAGCGGCAGCCGCCAAAGCGGCGATCGACGTTCTTGATAGCGGCCACGGCGTGAAGCTCCTCGATCATCTCCGCGCCATGACCGAGCGCTTCAGGGCCGGTCTTGCACGCCTCGGCCTCGAGGCGCTGCCGGGAGAGCATCCCGTTGTGGCACTCATGGTCCGAGACACCAACCAAACGTCGCGCCTTGTCGCGCACCTGAAAGCCAATGAAATCCTGGTGACGGGCCTCAATTTCCCCGTCGTGCCGAAAGGTGAAGAGGAGATCCGGTTCCAGATCTCGGCGGACCACACGGCTGGCGACATTGACGAGGCACTCGCCGCATTGAGGTCGTTCAAAGCGTGAGAAAGGATATGAGGTGCGCCAACGCCGTTAAAGAGGCTTCGAGTGCGCAACCGTCATTGTCGCGTCCGTTCCCGGTAAGTCCGCGCCGTCTCGGGCCACAGACCCTTTAAGTCACTCGGCATCTGGGAAATGACATCAGATACTTCCCCGGGATCGCAGTGATGCGCGAGCAATGCAAATACGTCCTTGACCGCACGCTCAGCCGGAACCGTCCGGGGCAAAAGATCGACTGTAATCTGATCAACGAATTTCTCACGCGTATGGACTTTGTGAGGGACTTGGTGCGGCTTCCATCCCTCATAATAGATTCCCCTGATCAGGGTGGGAAGTTGGGCACCGAGGTCCACGGCTTCCTCCACCGTCAGCCGGTCACGCAAGTGATGCAGTACGACACGAAGGACTGACAACGCCTCATTTGTGTCAGCCAAGTCACCGTTGTCGCATAACTCCTTCAGCCACTCTTGGCACTGTTGTACAGAGTGCGACAGAGAAGCGGGAATTGTCATCGCGCGCTCCTTCCCGATTAAGTAAGTGCCACCTACTTTGAAAATGACTGCACAAATCCCCGCTTAGCGCATTGTCGGATATCAACAGAATGGCCATCTATTCGTGTGGCGGGGTCCGGCAGCGGAGGCACGGCAAACTGCCCAGACCCGGTTCGACATTTCCATCCGGCTATAGATTGGCCAGGTTACCGGCAGATCAGGACTGGGACTTCACTATGGGTGACCACCTGGTTCGCTTGACTTCCGAGCAATAGGCGAGAAACACCGCGTCGCCCGTGCGACGCCATCACGATTAGGTCACAACCGCGACTCTTAGCGGTATCTATAATTCCGGTTGCCGGAAATTGACCCTTTACATGGAGCGTGTCGCAAGAAACGCCCTTCCTGGTGGTCAGATCCACCACCTGTGACAATATCTTTTCAGCGCGCAGGGCCGCGCATCTTTCATACTCTGCCGCAGGAAAGCCAAGCGCCATCTCGCCCGGAACGGCTTCGCTCCACGGCTCCGACACCGTAACAGCCGTCACCTTGGCATCGAAACGCTTGGCAATCTCAAGCCCGTGCGCGACAGCCTTGCCGGCAAGCTCGGAACCGTCGGTGGCAATAAGAACATGCTTGTACATCTAAAGACTCCATTGGCCCCCAACTATGATATCATCTTTGAGGGCATTGATTTCATATGGAGGAGCGGCAGCCACCCCGCAGTCTGAGATCTTTCGACATTGATGACGCATTCCATCTCTTGACTTGAACCACCATCACGCGAGAGGTTGGTGCCAGACATTGATCGGGCGCAAACGAGAGCGTTCGTGCACCAAGTGGTCGGACCTTGACGGGCATCAATGCACCCTCCGAGCGCAAAGGTTGAACTTGTGCTGCCATGATCGCGCCATCGTCGGAGACATCCAGCACATCCGTCGCCGCGGTTGCGGGACAGGCTCCTATTTCCAATGGACATCGCGACCTCGCCAACGAACTCCTGCGCATTGTCTCCGACCTGGCGCACGAGCTCCATCCGCATCTCCGAAAGGCGGCTCCGGTCACGCTGGAGACCGACCTCGACCGCGATCTCGGACTCGACAGCCTGGGGCGCGCCGAGCTGATCCTTCGACTCGACAAGGCGTTCAAGGTACGCCTGCCGGATCAGCTCCTGAGTGAAGCGACCAGGGTCGGCGATCTGCTCGACGCGCTGCGCGAGGCGGCGCCGGATCTTGTGGCCGACCGGGCCACAACACCTTTCGAACAAGTAGCGCTGCCGCCGGCTGCGGCACCAACTGAGGCCCGAACGTTAATCGAGGCGCTGGCATTTCATGTAGCCAATCACGGAGATCGTCCCCAGTTGCGTCTCTGGAAAGACGACCGGGACGCGGAGGCGATCACCTACCGTGACCTGCACGAGGCCGCGCTTCGGGTTGCGAATGGCCTTCTGAAGCAGGGATTAAACATAGGCGACCGCGTCGCAATTATGCTGCCGACCAAACCTGGATTCTTCCATGCACTGTTCGGTGTCCTTTATGCAGGCGGTGTGCCCGTGCCGGTCTATCCACCCTTCCGGCGTTCTCAGGTCGAGGATCATTTGCGGCGCCAGGCCGGCATTCTCAACAACGCCGAGACGCGGTTCCTGATCATCGATGAAGAGTTGCGCAATGTCGGAGCCTTGCTTCTCGGCCTCGTCGACAGTCTCGTACACATAGACACGGTTACGGCACTCCGGTCGAATGGCGCCGCCGATACGCCTATGCCCGCCGCGGCCGACACAATTGCCCTGATCCAATACACGTCGGGAAGTACGGGCGACCCGAAAGGCGTCGTGCTGACCCACGCCAACATCCTTGCCAATGTACGCGCAATGGGGGAGGCACTCGACGCAGGTTCCGACGATGTGTTCGTGAGTTGGCTACCGCTCTACCACGACATGGGCTTGATAGGTGCCTGGTTCGGTACGCTCTACTACGGTGCACAGGCGATCATCATGCCTCCGCTTGCATTTCTGGCAGATCCGGGTCGCTGGCTGCGCGCAATGTCTCGATATCGCGCGACTCTATCGGCCGCTCCCAACTTCGCTTTCGAGCTGTGCTTGAAGAGCATCCACGACGAGAATAATGCGGGTCTCGACCTCAGCTCGCTGCGTCTGGTCGTCAACGGCGCAGAGCCAGTTCTCCCCTCGACGCTCAGCCGGTTCACTGAAAGGTTCGCCCCTTACGGATTTCGGCCAGAGATGCTCGGCCCCGTTTACGGTCTCGCGGAAAACGCCGTCGGACTTGCCTTCCCGCCGTTGGGACGGGCCCCCGTCATCGACCGCATCCAGCGCACGGCATTGACGCGTGACGGACGGGCTATTCCGGCCGAACCCGATGATCCCACCGCACTCACATTTGTTGCTTGCGGACGTCCGATTCCACGACACCAGGTCCGCATCGTGGACGAGGGCGGGCGCGAGGTCCCGGACCGTACCGAGGGCCGACTCCAGTTTAAAGGCCCTTCCGCCACTTCTGGCTATTTCCGTAACCCCGAGAAGAACAGGACATTATTCTCGGGCGATTGGCTCGAGAGCGGCGACCGGGCCTATCTCGCGAATGGAGACGTTTATATCACTGGCCGCATCAAGGATATGATCATCAAGGGCGGCCGCAACATCTATCCGCACGAGATCGAAGAACTCGTGGGCCAGATTGACGGGGTTCGGAAAGGGTGCGTCGCCGCCATTGCAAGTACCGACGCGCGGACGGGCACCGAACAACTCGTGATCGTGGCAGAAACACGTCTGAGAGGGAGCGCAGAGAAGGAGTCGTTGCGGCGACGGATCGTCGAAGCCTGCTCGGAGTCGCTGGACATGCCGCCAGACGTCGTCGTTGTCGCGCCGCCGCGTACCGTTCCGAAAACATCCAGCGGCAAGATCCGGCGCGCGGCGATGCGCGAGCTTTACGAAGGTGGATTGTCCGTCACCAGTGAAACCGCGCTGTGGCGCCAGCTCTTCGTGTTAGCGATCTCTGGATTGGGCGGAGGAATGCGGCGGTTGGGGCGTCGCGTTTTCGAGATGGCCTTCGCGGGATATTGGTGGGCTTTACTGATCATGCTTGCGGTTCTGACCTGGTTGACGGTGATGCTGTTACCACGGGCGTCATGGCGTCATGGCGTGGTACGTTCTGTCGCGCGGCTCTTCTTGCGCATGACCGGGACAACCCCCGAGGTCATTGGCCACCCGGAATTCGGTACCGGCGGCAACATCGTTGCCGCTAACCACGCCAGCTATATTGATTCCATCGTGCTAACAGCCATCCTTCCTGGCCCCGTGACGTTCGTGGCCAAGGAAGAGCTTTCCCGGCAGTGGATTGCAGGAGCATTTCTCAAACGCCTGGGAGCACTTTTTGCGCGACGCGCGGAGGCGGCTGGCGGTGTCGCAGACACGGCGCGGCAGGTGGAAGCCGTGCAAGCGGGCGCGCGTCTGGTGACCTATCCCGAGGCGACGTTGGCGCGGATGCCGGGCTTGCGTGATTTCCGGCTTGGCGCCTTTTTGGTCGCGGCCCAAACCGGGGCACCAGTATTTCCTGTTACGCTCCGCGGCACGCGTTCGGTCCTTCGGGGCGAGCAATGGTTCCCGCGTCACGACCGCATTGTCGCGCATATCGGCCAGTCGATACGGCCTGACGGGACCGACTTTGCGGCAGCCGTACGACTGCGCGACAAGGTTCGTGCTGCAATGTTGCGCCAGTGCGGTGAGCCCGACCTCTTGCGCGAGCACGTCATCATTCCACCTGCGTAGTCGTTGCCGCGTTCCGCGGCTCGCGCAGAGACAGTAACAAAATGATACCACCGATAAAGAACAGAAGAATGCTCGCCATACCTGCGCGCTGGGATTGGAACAGCCACGTCACGAATCCAAAGACGAGCGGTCCAAGAAAGACGGTGACCTTGCCTGCCAGCTGATAGAGGCCGAACGCTTCGGTCTCAAGATCGCGCGGAGCGAGCTTGGCCATGAGTGCACGGCCGGCCGCCTGTGCGGGTCCGACGAAGAGTCCCAGCAGACTGCCGAACACAAGGAAGAGTGCTGCCGAGCGGATTGTGACGAGCGCCAGCCCCAAGGCCGTCAATGCGGTCAATGCAATCAGAATGGTCCGTTTTGAACCGATGAGATCATCAATCCACGCAAAGACTGCCGCACCCAATCCCGCCGTTACATTGAGAATAATGCCAAACCGCAATACCTCGTCGAACGTCATGTCGAACGTGCCGGCCGCGTAAATTCCTCCGAACGAAAAAAGCGTATTCAGTCCGTTGGTGAAAAGCATGTGCGCAATGAGGAACCGTCCAAGGCCAGGGTGCGTCAAAACCTTGGCGACACTTTTTCGCAAGCCCATCAGACCCGTTCGTGCCGCCGTCGTCGCCGAAAGGCCAGTCGCGGGGCGGTCGGGTGTGAAGAGAAAAAGCGGAACCGAAAAAATGAGAAACCATGCGGCAACAAGAAGACTCGTGGCGCGAATGTGCTCGGCCTGTCCGGCATCGAGCCCAAACGGCAAAGGATCGGCACGAACGAGGCCCGCGAGTGCCACCAGCAAGCAGGCAAGCCCACCCGCATAGCCGAGAGCCCAACCCCATCCTGAGACCCGCCCGATGTAGCCGGGCGGCGCAATGCTGCGCAGCATGGCGTCGTAGAAGATCATGGCACACCCGAACGCGGCTGCAGCGGCGGCATAAAGGATCTGGCCGGCCACTGCGAATTCGGGCGATGGTTTGATCCACCACAGGCTCGCAGTGAAGAGCGCCGTCAATAGCGTGAATGATGCGATCCATGGCTTACGGCGGCCAAGCAAGTCCGCGATCGCCCCCAGTGCGGGGGCGCAGAGGGCCACGACAATTGCGGCCGCGGCCACGGAAAGGCTCCACTGCGTGGCTCCCTGAATAGGATCGGCGGCAACGCGCTGCGTGAAGTAGACGGAGAAGACGAACGTGGTGATGAGCGTGGGGAACGCGGAATTAGCCCAATCATAAAGGCACCACGAGGCGAGACCTGCTTTGCTCGCACCACCCCTGAGATTCTCGCTGCTAGACATGCCGCTAGAGCTTAGCACGGTCTCGGTCAATCTCATTATAGAGACGCTCGATATCCTCCTCGTATTTCTTCTCTATGGCACGCCTTTTGACCTTGAGCGTGGGCGTAAGCAGTCCGTCGGCGATGGTCCAGGCCTCAAGGGTCGGATGGACGGCGCGAATGAGGGCATGTCGTGCGAAGCCGGCCTGCTGCGCCTCTATGCGCTTGAGGATGGCGCTCTCGGCTTCGGTCGTATCGGGTCTCGCCGGATCAAGGCCGTGCTGGTCCGCAAATATCTCCCACTGCTTGCGGTCCAGGACAAGGAGAGCAATCGGGCAGGGCCGGCCTGTACCGGCCACGCTGACCTGATCGACCAGAGGATCACGCGCGATCGCCGTTTCAATCTCGACGAGATCGATTTTCTTTCCGGTCGACAACACGATTGTGTCGGTCAGACGCCCTTCAATATAGACGCGCCCATCGGTCAAGTGCGCCGCATCTCCCGTGCGCAGCCAACCCTCGCTGTCCAATGCGCGCCGTGTCGCAACTTCATTCTGCCAATATCCTTTCATGATGGCAGGTGAACGCACTTCCAGCTCGCCACTGTTTGCAATGCGCATCCGGAGTCCATGCAGTGGGTACCCGACCGAGCCCGGAATGCTGTCCTCAATGGTACATGCCGTCACGATCGGTCCGGCTTCCGTGAGGCCGTAACCTTCGACCAATGGCAATCCCAAGCCCACCAGGAATCGCGCGACCTCGGGCGGCAGAGGGGCCCCTCCGCTCACGGCCACGCGCAGACGCCCGCCAAACGCCCGCATAGCCCGGCGTGCCACCAGCGGCTTGAGTATGAGCCAAAGTAGGGTTCTGCCGAGACCGGGCGACGGTCCGCGTCCCTGCATCGCCTCCCTTATGTCCCAACCGATCTTGGAGGCCGCCACCAGTAGAGTACGTTGCAGATGACTTTTCTCTACTTTCTCCATGGCTGCAGCATGGATCCGCTCGTAGAGCCGAGGCACGCCGATAAACACGGTTGGCCGGATGGTCGCGAGGTCCTCTCGCAAGAGATCAATTGAGCGGGCATAGGCGGTGGTTGAGCCCCCCATCATCGCGTAATAGTGACCGAGGGTGCGCTCAAAGGCATGCGCCAAGGGGAGGATCGACAGGAACACGTCCGAGGGAAGCGGTGGAACGAAACGCGACGCAGCCTCGGCATTCCAAAGGATCGCAGCATGCGAGAGCATAACGCCCTTCGGGCGGCCCGTCGTGCCGGACGTATAGACGAGGGTTGCAAGATCATCAGACTCTATGGCGGGGCGCTGGAACGCTTCCTGCGGGCTGCCGTCGAGTTTTGGCAAGGCGCGCACGTCAATACCATCAGAACGTAGGTTCTGCCCGCTATCTCTTAGCCATACCTCTTCGATTTGGCCGGACTGTGCGACCAAGGGAGCAAGCGTCTGCCAGCGGTTGAGCGTATCGGTGACGAGGAGCCGGGCACCGGACTCGGCCATGATAAAGGCGGCATTCTCGGGGCTGTCGTGCGCATAAATAGGAACGGTGACCAACCCGAGCGACTGAGCCGCAATATCGAACGCGACCCACGCGACGGAGTTGGGCAAAAGCTGGCAGACTCGGTCACCGGGCTGCAGAGATGTACGATTGAGAGCCTGCTGCAGCGTGGCAACAGAACTTGCCATGTCGCTCCAGGTGTAGTTTCGCCAGCTGCCAACGGACGGATCGAACTGGATATAGGCTAAGCTGTCCGGCGAGCGCGCGACGCGCTCGGCAAACAATCCAGGAATTGAGCCCGCAGTCTTTGCGGGGATGACGTCAGGAGTTTCGCGTGCGTGTGCCACCCCTGCATTCTTGGCGGTCGAGAACGGGAGAGGCTTTGACGCGGCTCAATCGGAAGCAACGCGAACACCATCTGTTTTGAACTTGAACACAAATTTCCAGAGAGCAGGCAAGGAGAATGTTCCAAGGTTCGCACCGCTTGACACTTCGGAGAGCCGAGGACTTAATCTCTAACGCATTCTTCCCCGGGGGCTGCTCGCACTTAACCGCAATGCTTGATCTCATTCGAGTCATCTACGCGATGTACGCGTTACGGCCGCGTTGGCAGGGCGGCTTGGAGGAGCTTCAATCGATACAGGAGCAGCGATTCCGTGCCCTACTCGCGCACGCCAAGGCACGTTCGCACTTCTACAGCAAGAGATTTGCGGGCCTCGACATTTCAACCTGTCCGATTAATGCCCTCCCCGTGCTGACAAAAACGGAGATGATGGAAAGCTTCGACGATATCGTCACCAATAGGGAGGTGAAGAAACGCGATCTCGAGAACTTCATTTCAGATGAGCACAATCTGGGCAAGCTTTTCCGCGGCAAATACGGTGTCTGCCATACATCCGGAACCCAGGGCCAGCCCGCCATCATCGTGCAGGACCGCTCGGCGCTCATGTGAATGCCCGAGTTGCCGCGTCCCCGCAAACCCGATCCTCGCCCCACGGAGCAACCTATGCAAGTACCCGTCCAAATCGTCTTCGAGCATATTAAGCGCGTCGACTACATCGAGGAACGGGCACGCCAGGAGGCGGAGAAGCTCGAGCAGTTCTACGACCGGATCACGTCGCTGCGAGTCGTCATCGGCCGCCCGCAGCATCGCCACCAAAAAGGCGATACCTATATGGTCCGTCTCCACATAACGCTTCCCGGCGCTCCCGATATCGCCATCAGCCGCGACCCGGCCGCGACCGGCCGCCACGAGGATGTGCAGGTGACCATTACGGATGCCTTCGATGCGGCGCGGCGCCAGTTGCAGGATTTTGTGCGCAAGCGGCAGGGACATGTGAAAGAGCACGAGACGCCGCCACACGGACGGATCGTGTCCTTGGCTCCTGAGCGCGATCATGGATTTATCGCATCGGCGGATGGCCGGGAGATCTATTTCCATCGCAATAGCGTCGAAGGCGGTAATTTTGATCAGCTTGAAGTGGGGCAGGACGTTCGCTTCTCCGAAAGCGTCGGTGATAAGGGACCGCAAGCAACCTTCGTGCGTCCCGTCGGCAAGCACCACATTACCTGAAAGGAGCTTGTGCAGTCATGCGCATCCACGTCGATACGGCGTCCGACGCTCGGGGTGAACCGGCACCAGAGACCCTGCACTTCGACGGCAAGAACATCAGTGTTGCAGATATGGTCGACCAATGGTGGGGCGAGGGCGATCGCTATTTCAAGGTTCTGGATGCCGCCGGCAACACCTATATTCTACGCTTCGATGAAGCCACGACGGACTGGGAACTCATGATGTTCCTGAGCAAGCGCGGCGCCGATTTTCCCGGCCTCTCGGCGCGCGCCGTGTCGCGTTCTCGCGTCACCCATTCCGGAGACGGCCATCTGTGAAGTCGACGAGGGGGCAGCAGCCCAACAGATAGGCTCGTATATCCTATTTGATAGGGGTCAAGGCGCGCTTCGGGGATCAGCAGAATTTATGGTACAAACGGGGGTACATTCTGACGAATGGAGTTCAGCCATGAAAGTCAAAGACGCAATGCACAACGGCGTAGAATGGGTCGGGCCGGAAGCAACATTGTCTGAGATCGCCAAGAAAATGCGCGATCTGGACGTGGGTTCCATTCCGGTGGGCGAGAATGACCGGCTTGTCGGTATGGTCACGGACCGCGACATTGCGTGCCGCGCTGTCGCGAACGGAAGGAACTGCGCGACGCTGACCGCACGTGATGTGATGACGAAGGGCATAATCTATTGCAGCGAAAACGAGGAACTCGATGATGCAATTCGCATCATGGAGCAGAAGAAGGTCCGCCGGCTGCCGGTCATCAACGACAAAAAGCGTATGGTTGGCATGCTGAGTGTGGGCGACGTAACCCACGCAGCCTCTCACGAGCTCTCTGGCGAGATGATGGAGTCTGTTTCCGACCACCACGCGTAATTTAGGCGCTCTGACGTCTGCACCTTGATCGGACGCACAAGACCAAAACCTCTCGACCGGATCAAAAAGTCCAACCGTCGAGAGGATGGATTTTGCCGTTCTGTCTTATCGTGAGTCGTCATGTTACTTGCCGACGGCTTGCTCGGCTTCGGTAAGGTCGAGATCCAAGGCGTGAGCAACAGCAGCATGCGTGACCATGCCGTGGTGCACATTGAGACCAGCACGCAAGTGTGGATCCCCACGCAGCGCACGGATTGGACCTTTGTCGGCAAGCGCCAGCACGAACGGCAGCGTGGCGTTGTTGAGGGCAAACGTTGAGCTGCGGGCCACAGCACCCGGCATGTTGGTGACGCAGTAGTGAACCACACCGTGCGCAATCAAGAGCGGCTTCGCGTGTGTGGTCGGTTTGGAGGTCTCGGCACATCCCCCTTGATCGATCGAAATGTCGACAATGACCGAGCCCCGTTTCATGGCCTCCACGAGCTCCGTGCTTATGAGCTTGGGCGCCGCGTCACCTGGGACGAGGACAGAGCAAATCACAAGGTCTGCCTCAAGCACATAGTCCTCAATCGCCTGTCGTGTAGAGAAAATCGTATTGAGAGCTGCGCCAAACTGAAGATCGAGTGCATAGAGACGCTCCAGATTGATATCGATGCACGTGACATGCGCTTCGGCGCCGATGGCCATGCGGACCGCGTTGTGTCCCGCAACGCCGCCGCCGATAACGACGACCTTAGCGGGCGCCACTCCGGCAGCCCCTCCGAGCAGCATGCCGCGTCCGCCTTGCTCCATCTCAAGCGCGTGGGCACCCACCTGAATCGCCATCCGGCCCGCGACCTCGCTCATCGGCGACAGCAATGGCAGGCCGCCATGGGCATTGGTCACCGTCTCGTAGGCAATCGCCGTGACCCCAGTTTTCCGCAGGGCCTTCGTCTGTTTGGGGTCGGGCGCCAGGTGAAGATAAGTGAAAAGCGTCTGCCCTTCGCGCAGCATCTTGAGCTCATTGGGCTGCGGCTCCTTCACTTTCACCAGGATCTCGGCATTGGCAAAAACGTCCTCGGCTGTCGGCACGACCTTGGCACCTGCCCTTTGATAGTCCTCGTTGGAGAACCCCTGGCGCTCGGCAGCACCCGACTGGACGAGCACATCATGACCATGGGCCACCGCCTCTCGGACCGAGGCGGGGATCATGCCGACGCGATATTCGTGTACCTTTATCTCTTTGGGAACGCCGATCCGCATAGGTCTCTCCCGGCCACTCAGCACTGATGGTTACGTTTGGACTTTGATATCGTTGATGACCTTATCGACCCCAAACAGGCACCACACATCGCGCTCGGCGGCCTGACGTTCGGTTTCATTCGGAACAAGGCCAGCAAGGTGCACCTCCCGTCCGTTAACACGCACCGCGACTTGGCTTGCGTTCACGAAGGCATCTTTCTCGAGTACGACGCGAACGGCTTCGGCGATGTTGTCCTCGCTGTCCTCTTCGGGAGGGGCAACCTCAATACCGTTGAAGACGTCGCGCACGCCGGGCACCCACCAGGCGATCACGCCAGCAAGGCGCTTCGAGGTCAGGCCAGGCGCGCTGCCATTGAGGATGACCACGCCGTCCTTCACCTCGAATTCGATGTGACCAAGCTTTTTCTCGGGCGCGCCACGCATAAGGCGCAGCTCGTTATTCTCCAGCTCTGCAATCTCGAGGGCTTTGAAGCTTTGCTCCTCGATCAAGCCATTGCGAAGATGTACGCGTATTTCCTTATCCGTCATGGAGGTCGCGGGCGTCACATGCAGGCGATCGACAAGGCAGGTGACCGAGGGAGTGGCTGCGGCGACGTGTTCGAGAGCGAGTTTTTTCGCCGCCACGCTGGGAACTTCACCATCGAGTACCAGCGCGCCGTCCGCCTCGATCCTCAGATCCTTAAGATGGAATGAGGGCCCGAGGAGCGGTTCGCTTCTGAGAAGCGTCCGCACCCTCTCGACGAGGTGCCTGCGCTCCTGAGCGTCAAGCGACTGTCCAAAATCGCCGTTCATATGATGTGCGACGCCTTGCTTCCGAGCCCAATCACACAGGCCTTTGCCCACTCTAGAGGGCACCCGGCGCTCTGACTTTGAGAGGGCTCAACAACTCGTCGAAGATTCTCACCACAAGACGGAAAGCCTTCCCTCCGGGTCGACCGCGACGCGCGGACCAAGAGGCGCGCCTTCGCGCGTAAGACGCTCCGCCAGCCACGCTGCATCTGACCTTTTTGCGCGCTCTAGCCGGAACCGGCAGATTTCCATGGGCGATAAGAGAAGGCGGGTGAGCTTCGCGGTCTTTCGATTAAACGTGGCAAAAAACATAAGCGTGAGATTCGGGCGATACGCCTCATGCCCGCTGATGCCCTCATAGTCATTGAGGAAATCGCCGCAGCTGTAGAAAACGGGGCGATCTTTATAGACCTCGAACCCTCTCGCATGATGGGCCGAATGCCCATGGACGACGTCAACACAGGCCGTATCGATAAGGGCGTGGGCGAAGGCGCGCTCCTCCTCCGAAATGGCATAACCCCAATTTCCACCCCAGTGGATCGAGGCCACGGCGATATCGCCCGGTTGTTTCCACCTCTGAATCTCGGCGGCAATATCCCTGACGCATTCTGGCGAGAGATCGGACAGCATGTTGATACCGCTCGAGGCTTTTCCTGCGGCCCATTGGACTGGGATTCCGCTGGTCTCAAGGCCCCATGCGAACACGAGCACGCGGCCATTCCCGGGAATATCGATCCGCGCAGGCCGCTGAGCATCCTCAAGACTTCGTCCGGCGCCAACGGTTTTGAGGTTGGCCGCATGGAGACTGTCAAGCGTTTCGACAAGTCCCGAGCGACCCCAATCGAGGGTGTGATTGTTAGCCAGCACGCAACAATCGATTCCGGCCGCGATGAGGCATGGCACATTCGCCGGTTTCATACGGTAGTGGATGCCTTTGTGAGGGTCAGCGTCTGCACTTGTCGTAACGGCCGTTTCGAGGTTGATGATCCGCGCGTCCGGCCGAGCCTGCGTCCACTCGGAGAGGGCATCACCCCAAATATATTCAAACGGCTGCGCGCGCTGGATCGGTCCGGTCCGCTCCTCCGCCAGCTCGACATATGTGCGTGCCGAGCGAACGCAGGGTTCAAAGAGTTGCGGCTCGCTCGGATGCGGCAGAATTTGATCGATGCCGCGCCCGGTCATCACATCACCGCATAGGAAAAGCGTGATGTCGCGGGAATCATCCATATCGATCGCATCCTGATGTGTCAGACGTGCATCCTACAGGCCGGCGAACTCGTGATATTTGATCGGGCTCATGGGAGGGAGCGCACCTCTGCGCATCTCATGTATGCAGTCGGAGCATCCAGCGTACTGGAAGATCGTCTGGAAAGGCATCCCGCAGGCAACTGTGGCTGGCACACTGGGAACTTGTGATGGGAAGACATGGTCTTTGGGCGGGTCTCTGGAATCTATTCGTTGCCGCGTCGCCGCGCTACGCACCGCAGACCAGGTGGAGCCCGACGTCAGCGTCAATCGCGGCGCTGGGCATCGTTTTGGCTGCCCCTCTTGCCGCTTATTGTGCTGCCCAAATCTACGATTGGATCGCGGGGCTAGGGGGAGCGGGGGCATTCCCGCCGGGCATCATAGAGCGCCGCCTGATGACACACGATGCCGTCTACCTCTTCACCATGCATGCCACGCTCTTGTGCCTGACGATCATCGCCGCAAGCCGCTTCAGCTGCAGGCCCGCCATCGTGCTGGCGCTGACGCCGCCAGAAGATGCGCGACGCGTTTACGCGGCTTCGCTCCTCGTCGCTCTCGCGGCAGCTTTGATTTGGTTCAGCGTGTTCATCGCATGGATGCCCGAAGCCGTCAGGGAAGACTGGCGACCGTATCAAGAGCTGATGATCCGGCCGCGGAGCTGGTTGATGGTGCCGATACGTGTTTTACTCGCCCCGCTTTCCGAAGAGCTCTTATTCCGTGGTTTCCTCTTCGCCGCCCTTTCGAGGTCGCGGCTTGGTTTCATGGGCGCGGCACTCATCACTTCGATTGCTTGGACGGCATTACACGTCGACCGGACCCCCCTAGCGCAATTGCAGCTCTTTTCGTCCGGCTTGTTTATGTGCTGGCTGCTTGTGCGGACAGGCAGCCTGAGAGTGCCCCTTCTGTGCCATGTCCTCTACAATGCGACCGTGAGCTTCATCGTGATTGTACTCGGATGGCCAGCCCTTTCCCATTGACCGGGTTCGCCGCTACATCAGCGGCAGGGCCCCATAACTTTGCAATCCCAAGGAACTACAACTGCGCGAGAAGGGGAGTGACAGACCAGGAGGCAGCGTTAAAGGCATTGACGTACATAGCGCGCCCTTTTTGCTGTCAGAGTCGATCGGCCAGAGGCCAGCACCGCCAGAAGCCACCTTGCTGCGCTCGCCCGGTTTGCCCTACGCTCCTCTTCGAACCGCCGGGAGACCGGCAGAGCATGAGCGGGTTCTGCCCAAGATCAGAGTATCGCGATAAGGAGCAAGCCAATGAGCAAGTTGCGGCATACAATGTCTCATTTGAAACGTCCCATTGATTTCACATTTGGGCGGGGACTCGCGCGCTGGCTTTTGACGTTGGTTGCGCTCACCATCGCACAAACGCACCCTTTGTCAGCGGAGGAGGTTCCCGCGGCCGAGGTCCTTAAAGAGGGTAGAACTGAATTTGAATGGTACTGCACGGCGTGCCACGGTCCTGATGGCAAGGGTGACGGACCACAGGCAAAAACGCTGGCGAAAAAGCCAGCCGGTCTGACCGCCATTGCAAAGAACAATAATGGCACGTTCCCATTCTGGCGCGTCTATCGCATCGTCTCAGGCAAAGAAGAAGTGCCGGGGCACGAGTCCTTCGACATGCCAGAGTTTTGGCGGCATTTCAAAAGGGAGGAAAAAGATTGGGATGAGCCAATGCCACCCTACGTCCGCGTGCTCATACTGACGCACTATGTTAAAAGCATACAGAAAGACTGAGCGGCTGAGGCCGAAGAGAGGCGGTGACGCCACGCAACCACGCACGTGTCTTGATTGATCTGAGCCCGGACCCAGTTCGGTTGCCGAATGCCCATCGTCAGCGTTTGCCAGTCAATTAGAGAACTAATCTAAGTGAACGCTGCCAACGCCCGGGAAGACATCTCACTTTTCGCGGGTTAGAGGTACAAACCGAACAGGCACGATCGTCGTGCTAATTGTCGAGCCATCGGACTTCTTAGTGACAACCATCAGGTCCTGAAAGAGGGACCCCACAGGGATCACCATACGTCCGCCCGCCCGGAGCTGTTCGATGAGCGCAGGCGGAACGTGGTCTGGGGCGGCCGTCACAATGATCGCATCAAATGGCGCGTGTTCATTCCATCCTTGATACCCGTCACCAATTTTCGTCGTGACATTTGTGTATCCCAGGCGCTGGAGCACCTTTGCAGCGGCCTCGCCGAGTTCGGGGATGATTTCGATCGAGTACACATTTCCCACGAGCACGGAAAGGACCGCGGCTTGATAGCCCGATCCAGTGCCGATCTCGAGAACCTTATCCGTCTCCTTGACTTGGAGAAGATCGGTCATGAGAGCGACAATGAATGGCTGAGAGATGGTCTGGCCATGGCCAATGGGTAGAGGCCGGTTCTCGTAAGCGGCAGCGGCGTGCGCGGGCGGCACAAACTCGTGACGCGGCACCTTCTCCATGGCCGCCAGCACGCGCGGATCGATCTCAGTGACATCGCTTTCATTGGCAATCGAGGCCGTCATCTCCTTGATGTCTTCGATCATCTGGCGTCGCTCCCCGGCAGAATCTCCTTTAGAGAAAACCGCCATTACAAAGCCTAGCAGGATTAACGTCGTTAGAAATGCTCGCTTCATGGTCAGTGACCTCCAGAGCGCATGAGGCAGCGGTCGGCCCGTCCACTCTTACTGAGACGGTAAATCGGTATGCCGGCCGCAAATATGCACATTCCGATCAACGCCCCCCATCCGGTGTACATAAGGCTTGAATACAGAAGATAAAGGGAGGTGGCGCAGAATAAGAGCGGCGTCAAAGGATAGAGCGGCACGCGGAAGGCGGTCACGCGGTCGGGGTCGCGCCATCGAAACACAAACAAAGAGGCTCCGACGAGCAGCATGAACGTCCAGAACACCGGGGCCGTGTACTCGACCATCGACTCGAAGCCAGTACGAGTGAGTGCGCCGAACAGGAGCAGTCCGAGTATAATCACCAGCTGGACAAGAATTGCGTTGCGGGGCGAGTGACCTTGGACATCTGATCTGCCGAGAACGGCGAAGGGAGTGAAGCTCCTGCCAAGCGCGTAGATCGAGCGGGCGCCCGTCAGTATCGTCGCGTTGAGCGTGCTGAGCGAGGCGATGCATACAGCGCCGGCAATCACGGCTGCACTTTTCTCGCCAACGGCAATGGCAACGACGTCGGTCGCAACCACGTCCGACCGCCTCAACCCCTCGAAACTTAAAGCAGTCAAATAAGCATAATTGACGAGCAGGTAGAGCGCCGTCACCAGAACGGTCCCCAGGACAAGAGCACGGGGGATGTCCCGCTTTGGATCGCGGACCTCGCCTGAAAGGTAAGCTGCCTCGCTCCAACCGCCGTACGTAAGCAAAATGAAGACCATTGCCAGACCCGCGGCACCCTCCATTGTCGGGGGCGATGGTGGTGCAGGCTTCGTGGGGACGGCAAGTCCGACGGCGGCAACGAGTAGGACCAGCGCCACAGTCGCCACGGTCAGGGCGAGTTGCGCCCGGCTACTTTGCTCGGTGCCGTGGAGCTGAAGCGCTGAAAGGGCCGTGACGGCTAGTGCTGCGTGAAGAGCCGACCCGTATGGGCCGGCGGGAACAAGAAACGCCGCGTAGTCGCCGTAAACAAAGGCTGCCGCGGCGATTGATCCGGACTGCATAACGCTCATGCGGCCCCAAGCGAACATGAACGCGGGTTCTCGACCATAAGCTTTGCGTAAGAAGTGGTATTCGCCTCCGACGCTCGGATACGTCGCCCCCAGCTCCGCGTAGCAGAGTGCGCCCACAAGGGTGATCACACCTCCGACCAGCCACAAGGCAAGAAAGGCGCCTTCGCTCGTTGTGTTCTGAGCAACCACCGAAGGCGCCTTGAAGATACCGATGCCGACAATGATGCCGACAATCAACGCGCCGGCCCGTAGGGCAGTGAGTGTTCTTTTGAGTATGACAACCCCTCCAGGTTGGCATCGCAGAAAGGTGCATACGAATTAGATCATCAATTCCTGGTGTCTCTTTCCAGGTTTATCAGGTCCGGCCCCTTTTGGGGCAGAGGCAGATATTATCGGCAGCAAACGCAATCACCATCTGAGATAGATCAAAGCTAAGGTTGTCTGGAATGCGGATCATTTCAATGTTGCGTGTTCATCATGCCTTGGGATGCGGTGAGACCGAAATGCCCGAGCTTCGTCAGAGCTACGTCCATTCGACCGGTCCAAACCCGCTGTCGGGGTTGGCGATTGGCGCCGTTCTGGACGAGGCGGCAGGTACCTGGCCCGATGGCGAAGCCTTGGTTGTGCCTCACCAAGAAATCCGGTGGACCTGGAGCCGGTTACAGAACAAAGCAAAGCGGCTGGCCGCGGCATTTGTCGCGCTCGGTCTCAAGCCCGGTGACCGCGTCGGCCTGCTTTCTACAAATCGCAGTGAATGGGTGGTTGTCCAATTCGCGACAGCGTATGCGGGCTTGATCCTTGTCAACGTCAATCCCGCCTACCGGCTTCCCGAACTTGAATATGCCCTTAACAAAGTCGGCTGTCATACACTCATCACAGAGCCCACGGTCAAATCCAGTGACTATGTCGCGATGCTGCGCAAGCTTGCACCGGAACTCGATACCTGCAAACCAGGCGAGCTTAGAGCGGCCCGGCTTCCCAAACTCCGACTCGCGATAACGCTAGGAGATGAAGCCCCACCGGGCTTTCTGAAATATTCAGCGCTAGCGACTCTTCCCAGAAACAAAGATGTGAAACGCCTCTCTGAAATTGGTGCCGGCTTGGATTTCGACGATCCGATAAATATTCAATTCACAAGCGGCACAACGGGGACACCCAAAGCGGCGACGCTGACACACCACAACATTGTCAACAATGCGCGTTTGTCGGCCGAAGTTATGCATTTCACACACAATGACCGGCTTTGCATTCCTGTGCCCATGTATCACTGCTTCGGCATGGTCCTCGGCACCCTTTTATGTGCAACTCAGGGCGCAACAATGGTGTTTCCATCGCCAAGCTTTGATGCGCACGCTGTTCTGGAAACCATCCAGGCGGAACGCTGCACGGCTCTGCACGGCGTGCCGACGATGTTCATAGGTGCACTCGATGAGCCAGATTTTGCTGACTACGACCTCAATACGCTTCGCACCGGGATCATGGCCGGCGCGCCATGCCCGGTTGAATTGATGCATCGGGTCATAAACAAGATGCACCTCGGCGAGATCACAATCGCGTACGGAATGACCGAAACTGGCCCTCTTTCTACGCAGACCTTGGTTGACGATCCTATTGAGATGCGCATTGAGACTGTCGGGCGGGTACTGCCGCATACCGAAGTGAAAATTGTCGGCGAAAATGGGCGTATCGTTCCGCCAAATGCTCCCGGCGAACTCTGCACGCGCGGGTATTGCGTGATGCGTGAGTATTGGGGCGATCCAGAACGCACAGCAAAGGAAATCGATGCGGCCCACTGGATTAAGAGCGGCGACATCGCAACCATGGATGAGAGCGGCTACATCCGGATCGTCGGCCGTCTCAAGGACATGATCATCCGCGGTGGCGAGAACATATTTCCGCGCGAGATCGAGGAATTTCTATACACAAACCCGAAGATTGACGAAGTCGAGGTCTTCGGCGTGCCGGACGCGACGTACGGTGAACAGGTCGCCGCCTGGATCAGGATTCGCAAAGGCGAGACGGCAAGCACTAAAGAGATTCAAGAATTCTGCAAAGGACAAATCGCCCACTTCAAAGTCCCAAAGTTTATCAAGTTCGTCGAAGAATTCCCCACCACAGTCACAGGCAAAGTTCAGAAATACGTGATGCGTGAGCGCATGGCAGAGGAGCTGACCCGCTCAGAAAGGGAACGCGCATGACCGCCGTCGCTCATTTTGACATTGAACGCATTCAGTATATCGACGCAAAGGGGCAGGCGGTAAACGATATGCCGAAGTTCGCTCGCGATCGCGACACGGTTGTTGGGCTCTACCGTTGGATGCTCCTCACGAGAACATTCGATGCGAAGGCCATCGCGCTACAAAGAAGCGGACGGCTCGGGACATATGCCTCCAGTCTCGGACAGGAGGCTGTCAATGTAGGCGTCGCCAGTGCCATGGCCCAAAAAGACGTGCTCCTCCCGAGCTTTCGTGAACATGGCGCACAAATGCTGCGGGGTGTGACGCCGAAAGAGCTTTTCATGTACTGGGGCGGGAATGAACGCGGCAGCAATTTCACCGGACCAAAACACGACTTTCCCGTCTGCATCCCAGTAGGGAGCCATTCATCTCACGCAGCAGGCGCGGCATTAGCTTTCAAGCTTCGCAACGAGAAGAATGTTGCGGTTGCCATCTTCGGTGATGGCGCAACATCCAAAGGAGACGTCTATGAGGCCATGAATGTTGCGGGCGCCTGGAAACTGCCAGTGGTATTCGTTGTCAACAATAACGAGTGGGCAATTTCCGTTCCTCGCAAAGAACAAACCGCAGCCGAGACGTTGGCACAAAAAGCGATTGCTGCAGGCTTTGAAGGTTGTCAGGTGGACGGCAATGATGTCGTTGCCGTTCGAAAAGTCGTCGGCGACGCAATCAAGAAAGCAAAATCCGGCAACGGTCCGACATTGGTGGAGGCACTAACATATCGTTTGGGTGATCATACGACCGTCGATGATGCCAGCCGCTATCGCGATGACAAAGTCGTCAGTGAGCAATGGAAATATGAACCGCTCGCGCGAACGCGAATCTTCCTAAGCAACGCTCACGGTTGGACAAAGCGAGATGAAGAATCGCTGGTTGCCGATTGCGCCGCGAAAATCGATGCCGCCGCCAACGCCTATCTCGAAGAGCCGCCGGAATCTCCTGAGGCGATGTTCGACTACCTTTACGAAGACCTGCCCGAAGCACTTCTTCCCCAGCGTGAAATGCTGGTCAAGGGAGAGTGAGAGATGGAGAAAAGGAAAGGGAAGAGGACGAAAGGGTCGGCAACAGGCACGCTCACAATGATCGAGGCCATCAATGCGGCCTTGGCACGCGCCATGTCCGAAGACGAGACCGTCATTGTGTTGGGTGAAGACGTCGGAATAGATGGTGGCGTTTTCCGCGCAACAGACGGCCTCATCGCACGCTTCAATAAGGACCGCGTGCGCGACACGCCCTTAAGCGAAGCACTTATCGGCGGATTACCGGTAGGCTTGTCTGCTATGGGCTTCCGCCCGGTTGCCGAGATTCAATTTATGGGATTCATCTACCCAGTGATCGACCAATTGGTCAATCACGCGTCCCGCATGCGGACACGAACGCGGGGGCGTCTCACATGCCCCATGGTGATACGCGCGCCTTACGGAGGTGGAATTCATGCACCCGAACATCACTCCGAAAGCATGGAGGCCATGTTTGCGCACGTTCCGGGCATCCGGGTGGTGATCCCATCCTCGCCGGCGCACGCATACGGGCTGTTGTTGGCGGCCATCCGTGACCCCGATCCGGTCGTATTCCTCGAGCCCAAGCGCATTTATCGCGCGACCCGCGAGGCTGTGACCGACGATGGCGCAGCAATACCGCTGGACCGCTGCCACGTCGTACGAACCGGTGGCGATCTCACAATCGTCAGTTGGGGTGCAATGCTGGTTGAAGCGCGGGCGGCGGCAGAGGCTTTGTCAGAGGACGGCATCGAAGCGGACGTGATCGACGTTGCAACCCTAAAGCCATTCGACGCCAAGACAATTCTTTCCTCGGTCGAAAAGACCGGACGCTGTGTCATCGTACAGGAAGCGCCGCTTACAAGTGGATTTGGTGCTGAAATCGCAGCGCGCATTGCATCTGATGGCTTAATGCATCTCGTCGCTCCCATCGAGCGTGTTGCCGGATGGGATACGGTAATGCCCTTACCAGGACTGGAACCCCACTACATGCCATCACAGGAAAGAGTGCTGGCGGCGGCACGACGCGCAATGGAGTTCGCCTGATGGCAGAAGTCTTCAAACTCCCCGATCTGGGTGAAGGCCTGCGTGAAGCAGAAATCGTCGCCTGGCACGTCGGCGTCGGCGACCGCGTCGTTGCTGATCAGCCAATTGTTTCCGTCGAAACCGATAAGGCTGTCGTCGAGGTAGGATCACCAATTTCGGGGCGTGTCACCGCGATCTACGGCCAGCCCGGTGACATTGTGGAGGTCGGAACAAAGCTTGCGGAGTTCGCCACGGAGGCGGCTGCTGATCAGGCGACAGTGGTGGGTGAACTACCTCGCGCCGAAGAGCACAGTCGTATGCCAAAGCGGGCGAAGGGGGAATCGGCGCCCAAGCGAACCTCTGTCAAGGCGGCCCCTGCAGTGCGAAAGCTGGCAGATGAACTTGGTGTTGACCTTTCCATTGTTGGCGGAACCGGGCCAGCTGGCTCAATTACAAAGAAGGACGTCGAAGCGGCCGCAAAAGGTGCGGTTGCGGGCGCCGGTGAAAGGGTCCGCGGTGTCCGCCGGGCGATGCTGAAAAACATGGTCCGTGCGGGCGACCAGATCGTGCGGTCTACCATTACGGATGAGGCCGACATCGACGATTGGCCGGAGAAGGCCGACGTCACAATCCGGCTCGTGCGCGCGATGATTGCCGGCTGCCGCGCCGCGCCGTCTCTGAACTCTTGGTTTGACGCAGAAACGGAGACCTGGACCCATCATGGCCATGTCGATCTGGGTATCGCCGTTGAGACAGATGAAGGTCTGTTTGCTCCCGTCATACGCGGTGCCGATAGTAGGGCCGAAGCAGATTTGCGGCGCGCGTTGCAGTCGATAAAGAAGGATGTCGCCGCCCGCTCCATTCCCCGCGAGGCGCTTACGGGTCAGACCATAACGCTAAGCAATTTTGGCATGTTTGGTGGGCGGTTCGCACAGCTCGTTGTTGTTCCTCCCCAGGTTGCCATTGTGGGCGCCGGACGGGTTGACGCCCGCGTCGTGGCTGTTGGCGGCAAGCCCCAAGTGCGTCGGCAGATCCCTTTGTCGCTGAGTTTCGACCATCGGATTATCACGGGCGTGGAAGCGGCACGTTTTCTGAACGCCGCGATCGCGGATCTGACAAAACCAACATAACTCTGGCGAGCAGGCCCATGGCAAAAACAAAAGATGCCTTCCAATACTGCGACGATCTGGGGCCAAAATCGATTCTGCATATCTATAAGCCGGAGATAGGCCTGAAAGCCATTCTGGTCGTCGACAACGTTGCCACTGGCCCCTCGATCGGCGGTATGCGTCTTGGAAAGGATGTATCGCTTGAGGAGTGCTTTCGCTTAGCCCGCGCAATGACGCTCAAGAACGCCGCGGCTGGGTTACCTCATGGCGGCGCTAAGTCGGTGATATTCGGCGATCCCGCAATGAATCTGACGAAAAAGGAGCCGCTGATACGAGCAATGGCGTCCGCCATCGGCCCGATCGATGACTACATTGCAGGGCCCGACATGGGAACCGACGAAACCGCAATGGCTTGGATCAAAGACGAGATCGGGCGGTCCGTCGGATTGCCACGCGTTGTGGGTGGCATTCCCCTTGATGAGATTGGCGCGACGGGCTTTGGTCTTGCCGCCGCCGCTGATGTTGCGAAAGATCACATTGGGCTCGACTTGAACGGCGCGCGGGTTGCCGTTCAGGGTTTCGGTTCGGTCGGAAGACACGCAGCAAGGTTCTTAGCCGAGAAGGGCGGAATTTTGGTTGCAGCGGCCGATTCTCGTGGGACGGTCCACAATCCAGATGGGCTCGACGTCGCCAAGCTCATAGAGATCAAAGATAACGCGGGGCATGTGACGGACATAAATCGTGCAAAAAAACTCGATCGCGAGGCAATCGTTGGCATTGACTGCGAAATTTGGATTCCTGCGGCGCAACCAGACGTGATCCGCAAGGACAACGTTGCTGACGTGCGCACAAAGTTGATCGTTCAGGGCGCCAACATTGGCATTACGCCGCAGGCCGAGATGGCCCTGCACAAGCGTGGCATCCTCTGCGTGCCTGATTTCATTTCAAACGCAGGAGGCGTGATTTGTGCGGCGGTCGAGTACCAGGGCGGTACTCAATCCCAAGCCATGGACACGATCGACGAGAAAGTACGAACGAATACGGCGGCGGTTCTGGAGCTGGCAGCGGCAAAGTCCATCCTGCCGCGGCAGGCCGCCGTCGCGATGGCTGAGGACAGAGTGCGCGAAGCAATGAAACTTAGGCGCTGGAGATAGCATCCACTTCAGCATCTTTTTCTTGCTGAAATGGCCTGTGCGGGCCCAAAGGCATGGGTTTCGAACCCAAGCCGGCGTCAAGCCCACATAGACACGCCCCCCCTGCAGGTCCTGGTCCCAGATAGTGTGGGCTGGCTGATCCAGGAAGGTCGAAACGGTTATTGCCCGTGGAGTAACCGATGGCGAGTGAAGAGGGTCACCACGAGGGATTGATCGAGGTTCGAATTAGCGAGCTGACGCAGCTCTTCAACTCGCTCGATCCATCTCCGTTTTACGAGCGCGATCTTGATGATGATGCAGAAGCCTACATCGTAGGATGGGCGCGCGAACTACCGGCCAAGATACCATTCTGTATCGTTGTCCACCTTCCAATGGATGAGGCTGGCAAAGCGCGCGAACGCGGCCTGGACACCGCGATCTCAAACTACTTTACCGAGCGCGCGGCAATGATAGACCAAGACCTGAGGGAGCTGTTCCGGTTGGGATGGACCTATCTCTCAATCGGCTTGCCGGTTCTCCTCGCATGTCTCGTCGCCAGCCAGGTCGTACGTGCCAGCACGGAACTCGGTCCAATCACCAGAGCCATCGAGGAGAGTCTGATCATTGTCGGCTGGGTCGCCAATTGGAAACCGATAGAGACGTTCCTCTACGACTGGTGGCCCCTCAAGCGGCGACGTGAATTATATCGAAGGCTTGCACGAGCCCGTCTGCTGATTGAGGAGCATTAGATCCGGCGGCACGGCCGCGCTCTTTCTGGATGACAAGCGCCGCAGGGCCCTCAGCTTGACACGTCACGGATCGAAAACAGAGGCTCCGCTTAACAGCAGAATAAGTACAAGGAAAACTGGTGCTGCCAGTGAGGATTGAACTCACGACCTCTCCCTTACCAAGGGAGTGCTCTACCACTGAGCTACGGCAGCACACAAAGCCGGCTTTTTGAGCCGGAACAGAGCGGTGTCGATCCGTCCCGCCGACCCGGCCGTTCGCCCCGCAATTCGGAGCACAGGCGGGAATACCGCCCGCTGGTCCGCCCCGTCACCGGCGCGCAACCAGGGTTGCTCTACCCGACCCGGCGGCCAAGAGCAACAATTGGCTTGGCAGAGGCGGGGCACATGCAAGGCTCTTGTGGAATCAACGCTTCCCGGCTTGCCTCTTCTTGGTGAGAAAGTGCCCATTAAGCCCGGTTTTGCCCGCCGGGTGCTTTGGGCGCGAGAATAAGATAGAAGCCACCCTATGAGCTGGCACAAGCACATGCCACATGGGTCCCGGCGCGGGTATCACCACGGCAATTTGCGCGAGGCGCTGATCGAGGCCGCCCTCGCGCTCATCGCCGAAAAGGGCCCCGCGGGATTTACCTTTGCCGAAGCCGCACGGGCTGCAGGCGTGTCGCCGGCTGCGCCCTACCGGCACTTCCGAGATAGGGATGCGCTCATTGCAGACGTGGCAAAGCGCGGTTTCGAAGCCTTCGGCACGGCCCTTGCGACCGCCTGGAAGGATGGCGAACCCGATGCTCTTGGCGCCTTCGAACGGGTCGGGCGGGCCTATCTCGCGTTCGCGCGCGAAGAGCCCGCGTATTTCTCCGCCATGTTCGAATCGGGGATCTCGCTCGCCGATTATCCGGACGTCCGCGCGGAAGGTGACAAGGCATTCGCCGTCCTACGCACGGCTTGCGAAGGCGTCATCGTCACGCTGCCGCAGGCTAAGCGCCCGCCGGCAATGATGATGGCGCTTCACATCTGGTCGCTCTCCCACGGCATTGCCTCGCTGTTCGGACGCGGCGATCGTGCGCGCCGCCCCATCCCGATGACACCAGAGGAGCTCTTGGAGGCCGCCACCTTGATTTATCTCGATGGGTTGGGCGCCAAAACGCGCTAAGGAGCGGGACGGGCACGGCAGCGGCGAAAGCCTGAATGAGACGCCACGATTAGGCCACAAGTCATGGATCCTCATGGTCATTTAGGGATGCGAACGCCGATGAGCGTGTTGAAGCGCAAACACAGTCTTACCTCGCTGGCGATGGCTGCGCTGGTCTTCCAGGCGTTTGTGCTCGCCTGCCATGTTCATGACGAGGATTTGAACGCAGTCCTGGACAACGCATCGTGCTCTGCCGAGTTTTCGGCGCACGACAACCAGGGCTGCCCGTCACATGACGACAATGACGAGTGCAGTCTGTGTTGGGCCGTCGTTGCAACCGGTGCCGCCGCGCTTGGAACGCAAGCCGCCATCGCTGCCCCGGCATTTGAAGAGAGCATAATCTTGTCACGGTGCGGCGTCGCCAGGGCACTGCAGATTGCTTGCGCCGCTTTCCAGCCGCGTGGCCCGCCGGCATCGCTCTCGTCTTGATATCAACGGCATCGCGTGGCCGGTTGCCGACTCAGCCAGCGGTCTGCCTTGATCCCGAATGCAGGACCCATGCGCCCCGTCGGGTCGCGATGAGGGACCCGCAAATTCCCAGTATTTCGCATCAGGAAAGTGATGACGTCATGAAGCATAATTTTATGGGCCCGTTCGTATTGGGGGTCTGCCTCGCAACGTCGGCCGCGGCCCAAGAGCATCGGCAACTCAAAGCCCATGAGCATGGGCACGGCACGCTCAACATTGCCGTCGAGGGCTCCCGTGTGGCCATGGAACTCAACGTACCAGGTCAGGACATCGTCGGCTTTGAGCATCAGCCGCAAACGAAAAAAGAAAAGGCGGCCGCCGAAAAGGCAGAAGGCCTTCTGAAACGCGGGCTCACACTGTTTAAGATTCCGGCGGCCGCCCAATGCAAGCTTGTCGAGGCGAACAGTCATACCGAGGGTGAGGATCATCACCATCACGACGACCACGATCACGAGGATGCGTCAGAACATTCGAACGACCACGATTCGCATCACGCGGAGGACGCATCCGGGTCAGAAAAGAGTGAGGCTCAAGCCACGCACAACGAGTATAATGTCACCTATCTTCTTAATTGTACCAAGCCCGCCGCGATGACCATGATCGCGTTTGATTATTTCAAATCGTTTCCCGGCGCCGAGGCGCTCACCGTTAACGTCGTGACCGAAGCGTCCCAACGGACCTACAAAGCAACCCGAGCCAAACCCGTCATTGATCTCGGCGGAACGATGTGACCGGCAAGGATCTGCAAGAGATGGCGCCCCGCGACACCGGCACCGATAGCCCCAAACCATCCGTCATCAGCATGGCGGATGTGCGCTTTGCTTGGCCCGGTGCGCAAGGCTTCGCCGTCGGCGTGGACGCGTTCGAGCTGTCGCAAGGTGAGCAGCTCCTCATCACCGGCCCCTCGGGGAGCGGCAAGTCCACCTTGCTCAGTCTTCTTGCTGGGATCATTGTCCCATCGAGCGGGCGTCTCGCCGTGCTGGGGACCGACATCGCCAAGCTTTCTGCGGCGGCGCGCGACCGCTTTCGCGCCGAGCACATGGGCATCATTTTCCAGATGTTCAATCTGCTCCCCTATGGGTCCGTAACGGACAATGTCGCTTTGCCGTTGAGCTTCGCGCCGGCCCGCAAACACCGTGTCTTAGCGAGCGGAACCATCGAGGACGAAGCGGCACGCCTGCTCGAAAGTCTCGGTTTGACGCACGCTCACTACGCCGGTCTCAAGGCCTCCGAGCTGAGCGTCGGCCAGCAGCAGCGGGTGGCCGCGGCACGCGCCCTGATTGGCCGGCCCGAAGTGATGATCGCCGACGAGCCGACATCCGCACTCGATCGCGACAGCCAGCAAGCCTTTCTTGATCTTCTCTTCGCACAGGCCGCAGCGGCAGGCACGACGCTGATCATGGTCAGCCACGACGAAAGTCTTGGCGACAGGTTTGGGCGCGTGGTCCGGCTTGACGAGTTCGTCGTCACAACGCGAGAAGGGAGGGCAGCATGATCGTCGTACGCTTAGCTCTCCAATCCCTGCGCAATCGCGCAACCACCGCCATTCTGACCATCGTCGCCATCGCCGTCAGCGTCATGCTGCTGTTGGGCGTGGAAAAGGTGCGCAACGGTGCCCGGCAGAGCTTTACCGATACCATTTCCGGAACCGATCTGGTGGTCGGCGCCCGCGGCGGCTCCCTTCAGCTACTTCTTTATTCCGTATTCCGGATCGGCAACGCCACCAACAACATCACTTGGGCGAGCTACCAGGATATCGCTAGTCAGCCCGAAATCGATTGGATTGTGCCGTTGTCGCTCGGTGACAGCCACCACGGCTTCCGCGTGCTCGGCACAACCGGTGACTACTTCAAGCGGCACAAATACCGGCGCGGCCAGTCGCTCACCTTTGCATCCGGAAAACCGTTTGACGATCTCTACGATGTCGTTCTCGGTGCTGATGTCGCGGCCAAGCTCAAGTATGAACTTGGCGCATCAGTTGTTATCGCACACGGCACCGGCAGCGTGTCGTTTGTCGAGCACGAGGACAAACCATTTCGCGTTTCCGGAGTTCTCGCCAAGACAGGTACACCGGTAGACCGAACACTCTTCGTCAGTCTCGAAGCCATAGAAGCTATTCACGCCGACTGGCAGACGGGCATACCGAGCGCCGATCAGTCGATTTCCGCCAAAGACGCACGCCGTCTCGATCTCTCGCCAAAAGCCATCACCGCGGCCATGGTGGGATTGAAATCGAAGCTGTCCATATTCCGGGTCCAGCGATCCATCAACAATTATGCCAAGGAACCGCTGTCAGCAATCATACCTGGCGCCGCCCTTCAGGAACTTTGGGGGCTCATCGGAACC
Organism: Hyphomicrobium sp.; assembly: GCA_965222835.1. Lineage (GTDB taxonomy): Bacteria > Pseudomonadota > Alphaproteobacteria > Rhizobiales > Hyphomicrobiaceae > CBDCUQ01. The sequence continues at coordinate 358,905 of CBDCUQ010000003.1, read as the reverse complement.
GCGGAAACCGCGCTCGCCGTCATCTCCGCCATGGTCGTCGTCACCGCCCTGCTCGGCATGGTCACAACCATTCTCACCACATTAAATGAGCGCCGCCGCGAAATGGCCATTCTACGCTCGGTGGGCGCCCGGCCCACAACAATTTTGGGTTTGCTGGCCACGGAAGCCGGCGTTTTGACCGCAGCCGGCGTGGCTCTGGGCATGGCAATGCTCTATGCGTCAATCTCGGTCTTGCGTCCCCTCATTGACCGGCTTTACGGACTAGAGGTGAGTATAGGGGCCCCGTCGTCTGGAGAACTTTTAACCCTCGGTGCCATAGTTGCGGCGGGCTTTCTTGCAGGGTTGTTTCCGGCAATCCGCGCCTACCGTCTGTCGGTCGCGGACGGCATGACGATCAGAACCTAGGTAAGAGACATGTTGAAAGAGCGGACCGCACTCCTGACAGCCGCCATTCTGGCGTTCGCGGTGACGTCAAGTGCGCCCTTGTCCGCCGCGGATGCGCCGCGTGAGCTCAAATGGGCCGAGCTCAAGCCGAAGACATTGCCGCCCGCCAAGCGTTCCAAGAGATTCTTTGCAGGATCGGCAAAACGCGATGATGCCGCCCCGCCACCGCGGCCGACTCCTGAAGGCAAGTTCATGTCAATGAAACGCCGTCAGCCGGGCGGCGACCGGCCACCGGCCGTGGTGCCCGAACTCGACGGCAAGCTTGTGTCGATCGGCGGCTATCTTGTGCCGTTGGATTTCGAGAGCACCGCCATCAAGGAGTTCTTGCTCGTACCGTTTGTCGGGGCCTGCATCCACGTCCCGCCGCCACCGTCGAATCAGATCGTCTTTGTAAAGTTCGATGAGGGACTCGAAATAACGGGACCCTTTGACCCGGTGAAGGTCGTCGGCACCATGAAAACAGAAACGGCATTCACCGGATTGGCCGATGCAGGCTACAGCATCAATGCCGACACGGTCACGGTCATCGCCAAATGAAAGTGCAAGTCGCGCATCACGACCGTTGCGCCAAGGTGCGCGAGATTCGAGCGGTGATCTGCAAGAGATCCTGCGGACGAACGCGAGCGTTTGCGATCGCACTCATGGCATCACTTTTTGCAACGCCAGCCGCCGCCCACCCCCACGTCTGGGTCACGGCCCGTATGACGGTTGAGTTTGAGAAAGGCGCCGCAAAACGTATCCAGCACGTTTGGACCTTCGATGAACTCTACACAACGATGGCGCTCGAAGGTCTCGACACCAACAACGATGGAAAATACGACCGCGAAGAGTTAAAGCCGCTCGCCCAGGACAACATGGAAGGGCTCTCCGAGTACGGCTTCTTTACGCTGGCAAAACTTGGCGACGGGAAGATCGAATTTGGGGCCGCGGCGGATTACTGGTTGGAATACGCGAACAACCTCCTCACCCTGCACTTCACATTGCCGCTCAGCGCGCCGGCCAGCCCAAGGGAAACACCGATAAGCATCACGGTCGCGGACGACAGCTATTACGTGGCGTTCGAGTTTGCCAAGGAGAACGCCGTCAAGCTCTCCGGAGAGGGGCACGCGGGCTGCACGGTGTCCGAGAAGTATCTGGAAGTCTCCGACGTTGCCAAAAGTCTTTCGGACGCCTTCGGCAGCGAATTCGACCAGATGGAACCGCCGGGCACCAACACCGTCGAGATCACATGCTGAGCTGCAGGAGGTCATGAGCCAAACCATGGCGTCGGCAAGAGCGGGATAACGGACGATGCAGTGGCTCGTCGAAGTACAGAAATGGCTCTATTCCGGATTTGCCGAGGCCCTAAGGTCGGCCGAGAGCAGCTCGGCCATGCTCTCGTTCATGGCGGCGGCCTTCCTATTCGGCGTCGTGCACGCCTTCATGCCGGGTCACGGAAAGAGTGTGCTCGTCTCCTATCACCTCGGCCGGCAAAGCCGTGCCGTGGATGGTGTCATCACCGGCACGTTGCTCGCACTAACGCACGTTTTGATCGCGGTCGTGCTCGTGCTGACAGGCGTAATGGTGATCAGCCGTTCGTTTGCTATGGGCGGCCGCGCCCCGGCCTTCGAAGCCGCAAGTGGCGCGCTCGTCGCCATCATCGGTGCATTTCTGATCTTTCGCGCCCTCAAGCAATCGCCCGCCGCGAATACGACCGACGGAAAAACGCTGGCCGTCGTGACCGGATTGATTCCCTGCCCGCTGACCACGTTCATTCTCATCTACGCCATTGCTCAGGACCGCCTTGCCACGGGGCTCTTTGCCGTGGCCGCCATGGCTACAGGTATTGTCGTGACCATTGTCGGATTTGCGGTGACAGCTGTTCTAGCTCGCCAACCTCTGCTGGACTTTCTCCAAAAGAGTGTCACGGCGCGCTATCGCGTGGGCTTTTGGATGGAGTTCGTCGCCGCATGTGCCGTCCTCATCCTTGGCCTCACCATGATCACCAACAGCGTCTGGTTCCAGCGGATGTGGGGGTGAGTGGGGTAGGGTGGGGCAAGCGATAGCTCACCCGGCATTTCAGGGGGCTTTGCAATGGTCAAAAGACTAATCTGACCACAATTGTCCACAAAACTGGCCAAAAAACTGGCCGCCAGACTTGGCACATGCGTAGAATAGTATAATAATTTCATCATATTGGGTAGACGCTTGGGGGGCAAATTGCCCAAAAAACTGGCCAAGAAACCGACAAAAAGGAAGATCTCTAGAGCGCGCCCGCCCGAAGATAGGGGTGAGGCGGTAGAGCTTATGGAACCGCTCAACCTATCAGAGAGCTGCAGATCGCGAGGCGAGCTTAACGACCTGGTATTTGAACTACTACAGGCGGCGACGAAGTTCCGAGCCAGCCTCCCTCAAGGAATGGTCGAACCCTTATGCGACCTCGTTCGCTCAATGAATTGTTACTACAGCAATCAGATCGAAGGACACGACACCCATCCCATCGATATTGAAAGGGCGTTAGCTGAAGACTACGACACGGACAAGAGGCAGAGAGAGTTACAGCTAGAGGCGCGCGCCCACATCGCAACACAGCGCTGGATTGACGACGGCAATCTCACCGGGCGTGCAAACACTACTGCTGCGGCACGCGAGGTGCACTTCCGCTTCGAAAGTGCGCTACCGGACGATCTGCTTTGGGTTGAGAATCCAAAGACCGGCAAAAAAGAGAGGGTCAAGCCAGGAGAGTTTCGAACCGGCGACGCCCGTGTAGGTCGACACATCCCTCCCAGCCCAGGGGCTGTTCCAAGGTTCATGCAACGTTGGGAGCAACGCTTCGGCAAGCTGCAGAAATTCGAAGCCGTATTGCAGAGTGCAGCTGCACACCATCGACTCCTTTGGATACACCCTTTTGCAGACGGCAATGGGCGGGTAACACGCTTATTATCTTACGCTACATTTCTCGAGGCCTTAGACAGTGGAGGTATCTGGTCTATTGCGAGAGGATTGTCTCGCAATTCTCCCGAATATAAAAAGCTACTCGCAAATTGTGACCAACCAAGGCGCAATGATCTTGATGGCAGGGGAAGCCTTAGCGAAGAGGAATTGGTTGCGTTCACGCGCTTCTTTCTAAGTACCAGTATTGATCAGATCTTATTTATGCAGCGCTTAATGAATCCTGCCGCTCTAAGAAGTAGAATAATGGAATGGTCCAAGGAAGAGGAGCGAGTTGGTGCGCTGTTAGAACACTCGAGCCGCGTACTTGCTCACATTCTGGCGCACCGTGAGCTGGAGAGAAAAGATGTTCCTGAGATTACCAGTGTTGATGCCAGAAAGGCGAGACGAATTACTGCTGAGCTGGTAAAGCGCGGTGCCATAACATCTAGAACGCACAGAGCGCCTTTCACACTTGCATTCCCGGCAGCATTGGCACCTGTGTGGCTTCCGGGCCTATACCCGAAGCTGAACAGAAAGCCTGCATAATGTCTTCCGACGACGAGAAATGCTCCAGCTATGGAAGCAGTTCCAGGCGGCCTAGCCTTCGCACATTCTCTATATATAGTGAACTTGCCTGCCGACGTCCTCATCCTTGGCCTCATCATGGTCACCTACAGCGTCTGGTTGCAACGAATGTGGGGGTGAGATTCGTTGAACGCGCTGAGCCTCGCGCCAGCCGTCTAGCGAAGCCCAAATACAGACGTGGACCATCCCGCCCCCACCCAAAGCTCGCCAACATTACGTAGAAAGTGCGCCACGCGGGCGCTCGCAACTTGGGCCGTTTGTCAATTCATCTATTTGGACTTCTTTAACTAGGTAGCGCGGTTGCCGCTGAAGTTGGTGATAAGATCTTCTGGATTCAGTTCAATTCTGCCGTCTCCCCAATGAATGCCGCCCCACGTGGCAACTCGACGGTTTTTCCCGATTTCGAAGACGGCAGTCGTAACATGCCAGCTGTTATGATTTGGCGACCTGTATTCTACGGCGACCGCAACTGCTGGAAAGAAGCAGGATTCCGCTATTGCGCCATCGCTATCAACGCGTCGGAAGTGTACGCTATCTTCTTGGTCCAGTCCGGAAGCAATTTTGTTGGGAAAGAGAGAGTAGCCGAGGTGCTGCCTATCTGGGGCAATGCCAGGAACAAACGCTTTTGCGAAGGCGATGGCGTCTTTGCCGTTGTGCGTACCAAAGCAGGTTACAAAAATGCTGGTCGCTGGCGTGTTGCCGACATTCTTGATGGCGTAGGAGAAGTCGACAATGCAATCGTCTTCAGTGATATCGACGGTAGCTGGTTCGAAACGTTCTATGGACAGCCACGGGCGTTCGGTTGCACGCCAAGTTTTGTCAGCAGCAGCGGCAGCGTTCTTGGCCTCATAAGCTGCCCACACAGCAGCAAAGAGCGTCAGGAAGAGTAAAGCGTTACCGAACTGAGAGGCGCGGGCTATTTCCCACGTGCATTCTGCCATGCTCTGCTGCGCACGAACGTCAGCGTGTTCGCGATACTCTCGGCGGCATTCATATTCGTCGGTTGGAGACTTTATTTGACCGGCCCAAAGACCATGACCAGGCGCACGGCAGGCGTCACGTGCTTGCACTTGAGTGTCGTTCCATTTCTGCTGGGTACTGGCGCACTCTGTCGGTAGGAAGTAGTACGTGACGTTATAGGCGGTCGAAACCGCGAGCAGGAAACCTAAAATCAATATGGCTGCAGTATCACGCTGTGGCACTCAATTGCCTCCAGGCATTGCACTAGAAACGCGGCACTGAATTTCCCTCTCGCAAGCTTAGTCCGAATGGCGGCCTCTTTCTCGTCAACGCCGTAGGCTATGAACTTCTCCACAGGCCGGGCCCCTTTATTCCGGGCTCGCCCTTCCTACGTTTCTTGCTTGCGGGCACATGCCCCCATCCCGCCCCCGCCCGCACCCCCCACACCCCAATTTTCCCCCTTAACCCTCTTGACGGCGGGGCCGATCCACCCCACATATGTGAATGTGATAAACATTCACATTGAGCGAGGATGCAATGCACGACGTGGTGCTGAAACTCGATGACCTCGGCCAGCCGGCGTGGTTGGCCGTTATGGTGCTGAGTTTCATCCTGTTTTGGCCTTTGGGCCTAGCGGTTCTGGCTTTTCTTCTATGGAGTGGACGCATGGGATGCGGATGGCATGGCAACAAGCGCCGGTGGCAACAGCAGTGGCAGAGCGCTTGGAAAGACGGCGGCGGACCGGCACGGACGTACCGGCCGACGGGCAACCGGGCCTTTGACGAATACCGCGAGGAAACCTTGAAGCGCCTCGAAGAGGAAAGCCGAGAGTTCCAAAGCTTCCTGGAGCGCCTGCGCCTGGCCAAGGACCGTTCGGAGTTCGATCAGTTCATGGCCGAACGCAAAGCCCGTCCGGCAGATGAGTCCGGCGGCGCATCACCAAGCGCCTAAACCCCGACGGCACATTTCCGACGGCACATTACAGGGCGCGCGACAGCCCCCACCCATTTCCCTTCCCCACCTAGGGGAGGGGCTTTTCAGTTTGAGGACTCGACGATTCTAGCTTGTACTCGATTTCCCCAAGTCCCCTCCCCTTGATGGGGAGGGGCAAGGGGTGGGGTGAAGCGACAAGAAGTGGGGTAAAGAGGTTGGCGGTGAATCGAAGACGCAAATTGGTGCGTGCCTTGCCCCGTTGAATCCTGGGCCCGTTGAACCCTGGATCCCGGGGTCAAGCCCCGGGATGACAGTTGTGTTTTCCACGACCACTGCGACGGATATGGCGTTCTCGCACCCCTTTAATGTCATCCCGGCATTCAATGCCGGGATCCAAGGGGCCTCCACCGCGACAATCAGAATGCGGGCACAACGCTTACCGTAATGCCGATTTGACCACGGACCAAGACAGCAACGCTTGTCAGCTCCCCCCACCCCAACCCCTCCCCACCGGGGGGAGGGGCTTCTTCTTTGGAGATGGCCATACCGGAGGCTCGCGGCCTGCTCCCTGCATGCTCGGAACGAACGGTATCGTCTCAGCACAAATGCGGACAACAAAAAGGGCGGCCAGCTTGGCCGCCCTTTGTCATGCTTCACACAGAGGTCCGAAGCGCCGCCGTTATTCGGCAACCTCAGCGAACTGGTTGTGATCTACCACTTCGCTCTCATCCCACAGCGCGTCCATGACAGATGGCGGGATAAGCACGGTGTCGATGAGATGAATGATGCCGTCGGTCGCGCGGATATCGCCCTCGATAATCTTCGCGCCTTCGAAAATGATGCCCCGATGGGTCCAGACCTCGACTTCGGAACCGCCCACCGCCGGCACCGTGTAATTCTTGACCCGCGCTTTTCTCAAGCGCTCGGTGTCATATTCGCCCATCAGCGCGTGATGCAGCAGCAGCCGCGTCAAATGCTCACTGTTTTCAGGGGCGAGCAACCGCTCGCGGAAACCTTTCGGCAGCGCGTTGAAGGCGTCATCCGTCGGCGCCAGCAGCGTCAGCGGACCGATATCGATATCGCCACCATCGAGACCGGCGAGCTTTGTCGCCGCCGCCATCTCTTTCAGCACCCCGGTCCGTTCGGCCGTGCGTTTGAGATTGACGATGGATTGGCAGGTTTGATCTGCGGCCGCAGCAGTGCCGGCCACAAGTGTGAGTGCGAAGAGCGCGAGAAGTGCGCGTGTCATACGGTGCATCGGAGCCCCCCAAGGTATGGCCCGGGCACGCCTGCACTTTCAGCTCATGAGATACGCCGGCTGTCGATCGCTCACGAGGCCACCGTGGGCACGATAGGGCGCCCCGCGCGATGCAGGACTCACGTTCACAGTATTCGCCCAAGATTTCAATGCTGAATTGCACATCAACGCGCAATAATTCGGGATGATCGGCGTTCGATAGCGCGTGCGCATCGAATGCAGAGATCTGGACGGTTATGCTGCGGCAGGCATCAAGACGTGCTAAGCCGCGACAGAGACTGATGGAAGGACACACGATGCTCAATCCCGAAACACCGCCGGAGATCGATGCCAGCCGCTGGCTCAACACCGAAGAGCCGATCGCGCTCTCAAATCTCAAGGGTAAGGTCGTGCTGGTCGCCGTGTTTCAGCAGCATTGCCCGGGATCTGTGAAACATGGCCTGCCGCAGGCCGAGCGCTTGAACGCCAACTTTTCCGGCAGCGAGGTGACCGTCCTTGGCCTCAACACACCGTTCGAGGAATTCGCCAAACAGACGGACGCGCTTGAAACGTTCGTCGCAGAGCAGGAGCTGACCATTCCCGTGGCCCTCGATGTCGCGAGCGGTAAGGATAAGGAACTCCCCAAAACCTTCGCCGCCTACGAGCTGCAAGGCACGCCCGCCATTCTGCTGTTCGACCGCCAGGGCCGCCTGCGCCGGCATTATCTGGGACAGGTGGACGACGTTCGCCTGGGCGCCGAGGTGATGGCGCTGGCCATCGAAGCGCCCGACGCGCCCCGCCAACAGTCGATCGCGCTGGAGCGCTGCCTGGCCGCGGCGCTCGTCGATCCGAATGCGCACCATCATCACCACGATGGCGAATGCTGCGGTCACGATCATCACCACCATCACGGCGACGGCGCGTGCTGCGGGCATGACCACGGCACCAAGGCCAAGACGGACGGCGGCGAATGAGACGAGATAATCGGATAAGGGTGCGGCCGCTGGCACTATCGTATGTTATGCCCTGACGACGCATCGCGTTGTCCCCCCACCCCCGACTCCGCCCCACCAGGGGGAGGGTGTTTTCATGTTGAGGATGCGGCACCCGCCGCCTGCGCGTTGCTCCCCTTATTCCCCGCCCCTTGTTGGGGAGGGGTTAGGGATGGGGTGTAGAGGAGCGGTGGGGTGTAGAGGAGCGGTGGGGTAAAGAGACGAGAGCGAACAGGCGCGCAAAGCGGCCATGCAAATGGTGGTTCGCTTACGTGAACGGACCTGTGTACAGATCGAGCGATGGCCTCGACCCTATTTGAAGGGCTTCATGGCACGCAGAATAAGGCAAAGCACGGTCGCTTCGATTCAGGATCACCATGAAAACACTCTTGAGCTGGAGCACGGGCAAGGATAGCGCCTGGTGCTTGCACGTGTTGCGCGAAACGCCCGGCATCGAGGTGGCCGAGCTCTTCACCGTGGCCTCGACCCCATTCGATCGCGCGGCCATGCATGGCGTTCGCCGCAAAATCATCGACGCCCAAGCTTCAGCAGCGGGCCTCCCCCTCACCGTGCTCGAGATCCCCCACCCCTGCCCCAACGAAACCTACGAGCAAGTGATGGGCGCCTTCGTGGAAGAGGCGAGGCAAGAGGGCGTCGAAGCCGTCGCCTTCGGTGATCTCTTTCTCGAAGACATCCGCCGCTATCGCGAAGAGCGTCTTCAAGGCACCGGTCTCACACCGCTCTTTCCGTTGTGGGAACGCGAAACGTCCGCACTCGCGCGCGACATGATCGATGGCGGGCTTGCAGCGACCCTCGTCTGCATCGATCCCAAAAAGCTCGACCGCTCGTTTGCCGGACGCAGCTATGATCACGCGTTCCTGGCTGATCTTCCCGACGGCATCGACCCGTGCGGTGAAAACGGCGAGTTCCACACCTGTGTCACGGGCGGGCCCATGTTTAGGGCCCCTATCGCTGTTACCCCCGGCGAAACCGTCGAACGCGACGGCTTCATCTTCACCGATCTCATGCTCGACTAAATGCTTCGCGAACGCGAGTTAGCCGCTCCGCAGTCGTTCCCCCCCATCAAGGCGAGGGGTGCGGGGAACGTCCCAGGCGTTGTCCTTGAGACTTCAAACTCAACATTCTGCATACAGGTACATTTTTTCGAAGCGCACATTAGCTGTCTTTCAGAAGCATTTCGCCCGCCGCTTCACCCCACCCCCGACGCCTCCCCGTCGAGGGGAGGGGCGTTCCTCACATTCGAATTCGTTCTGGTGCTCTAGACGCCGCTCGCCGCTCAATTCCCTTCCCCCTGGTGCACTTAGGCTTGTTCTCCCCTCTATTCCCCTCCCCCTGGTGGGGAGGGGCTAGGGGTGGGGGAGCAGGCTAGGTTTTGTCGGTCTTGGATCCGTGCTCAAATCAGCACCACGGCAAGCGTTGCGCCCGCATTCTGATTGTCGCGGTGCAGGCACCTTGGATCCCGGCATTGAATGCCGGGATGACATGTGAGTTTGTCTGAGCTTGTCATCCCGGGGCTTGACCCCGGGATCCAGGGTTCAACGGGCCCAGGATTCAACGGAACAAGGCACGCACTATTTTGCATCTTCGATCCACCGCTTGTCTCTTCACCCCACCACTCGTCTCATCACCCCACCCCCGACCCCTCCCCATCGAGGGGAGGGGAGAAGAGGCCGGGTCCGAGACACAGAAATTGCACCAAGGGAGGTCGCACAGTCTGGTTTTGCACACCCCGCGCCTTCAATCCGCCCGCCGAATCAGCTGACAGTAGTCACGGCAACTCGAACATCGCGCATGGCGGCCGGCTCCGCGAAGTCGGAGTCGCCATGCGCATCAAAGACTCCGCAATGCGCGTTTGGAGGGAGCTTCTCATGACTCGGCGCGGACACTTGAAAGTCGTGGCACGCGGCAAGACCGATCCCGCGCCAGCCGCCAAGAAATCAAAGGCCCGCGCAAAGCCGGCCGCCAAATCCGCGCGTGGCAGCCAGCCCGCCTACGATAAAAAAACCATCGCGCTGGTCTACGACTTCGACGGCACGCTCAGCCCCCGCCCATGCAGGAGTATTCGTTCCTGCCTCAGCTGGGCGTCGACGCCAAAGCCTTCTGGGCCGAATGCGGAGACCTCGCACGCGAACAAGGCGCCGACCCGCTCATCACCTACATGCACCTCATATATAAAAAGGCGAAAGAGAAGGGCATCCGCATCGACCGCAAGGCGCTCGTCCGCCAGGGCCGCGATGTCGAACTCTACGCCGGCGTCGCCCAGTGGTTCGACGCCATCGCCAAGTACGTGGCCATCCGCGCCGAAAGCGACGGCATCACGCTCCGCCACTATCTCATCTCCTCAGGGGCTCACCGAAATCATCGAGGGCACGGCGATCCGCAAGCACTTCCACAACGTGTTCGCGTCCGAATACTGGTTCGACGCCTACGAGCTGCCGTTTCCGAAGCGCGTCATCACCGACACCGGCAAAAACCCAGTATCTGTTCCGCATCAACAAGGGCATCGAGGACATGGGCGAGAGCATCAACGAGCACATGCCCGAAGAAGACCGCCCCATTCCCTTTCACAACATGGTCTACTTCGGCGACGGCGACACCGACGTGCCGAGCATGGCCTTGATGAGAAAAAGCGGCGGCCACGCCATTGCCGTGCACGGCCCCGGCGCCAGCGACGCCACATGCCAAGAACTCTTCCGCGCCGGCCGCGTCGATTTCTATGCCGCAGCCGACTACCGCCGCGGCTCCGACCTTTTCAAACGCACCTGCCTCCTCCTCGACCGCATCCTCGCCGACATACGCGTGCGCGAGGAGATGTGGGGGTTGGGGGAGGGGTAGGGCGGCGCAACCACCGCGTTGTTCCGCTTCAGAGCCAAAGCCGACGCCACACATGAAAGTGCGGGACGGCCCGGATTTGATCCGCTGCCGACATGCAAGCTCGACAACAATGGGTCTGTGCGGCTAGTCTCACGCATTGCATGCTTTTTTGCGTTCTGTATGTGTTTCGGTGCACGACATGGCGGATCCTTCAAAGCAATCCTCGAAGCTGAAGGTTTTCATTTCCTATTCGCGTGATGATCTTGCCATCGCCGATGAGATCGCAAACGCGTTGGAACGCCATGGTTTCGATGTTCTGATCGATCGGCGCGATCTCCCTTACGGCGAGAAATGGCAGGCCGAATTGGCCGATTTCATCATTGGTTCGGACACCGTCATCTGGGTGATCAGTCCGGCCTCGGTCGCCTCGAAGTGGTGCCGCTGGGAGCTTGACCAGGTCGGAAGACACAATAAACGCCTCATTCCGGTAAAAGTCGGAGACGTAAAGCTGGAGGATTTGCCCCCTCAACTCAGCGAGATACATATCTTGCCTGCCGAGGGACAATTCAGCATCGCCGAGCACCTGCCCATATTGGTGACGACACTTGAAACGGACCGCGCTTGGGTGAAGGAGCAGAGCCGTCTCAACGATCGGGCCCGCCAATGGCACAGCAAAAACCGCGCGCCCGGCCTCCTCCTACACGGCCGAGCGCTGGCCGATGCAGAAAAATGGCAAGATGCCCGGCCGGCGACGGCACCGGCGCCCGGTGCAGACATCCTTGAATACATTCTCGCAAGCCGCCGCTCGGCAACGAAGCGGCAACGTCGGCTGGTCGGAAGTCTTGCGGCCGGCTTCATCCTGGCATTAGGGCTTGCCGGAATAGCGGTGTGGCAGTGGGACCAAGCGCAGAAGCAGGCGGCGCGCGTGATCCGGGTGACGTCGCTTTCAGGGTGGCAGGCGTTCCAGAAACCCAACGAAGTATGCCTGAGGATGCGGAAATTCACCGGCGAAGAAGGCTTGAGAGCGCTTTACTGTCGGGTGCGCGACAGCGTCAACTATCGCCGTATCGAACAGTTGGCGGGCATGCCTGTCTTTGTGAGCGGACCTCATAAAGACTACAAGCTGTATGTCCGAGAGAACGACTTCGGTCATTACAATCCCGAATTTCTCGTCTGGGCGCAGAAAAACCTGCTGCCGCGCAAAAACGACGCCCTATACATCGCAACAACTAAACCGCTCTACGACAAATTCATGCGACGCATGTCGCATGCCTATCACCGCACCTATGTCCAGTGGTCGCGAAACCTCGATCATTTCGAAAAAGAACGACGCTATCTGGTGGATATGATCGCTGGTAAGCGACCGTGGTCCTATCTGGGCGCCCGCTGGCAGGTAGATAGCTTAAAGACGATCCTCGATCTTGATGTCGAGCGCGAGAATCTGAACGAGCATCATGTCGCGACCGCTCTCAGGTTCTGGCAGCGCCGCTCCATCGACGGGACGGCGGACGAGTTCTTTGCCGCACTGGAAGCCATGTTGGCCATCTATGACCCTGATTTTCTGGCATCTGCACCGCGTCCGGCCGGTTCGGCACCACACTTGCCGAGACCTGGTGCAATTCCGGAGCCTCGCTCTGACCCGAAGAGACCTTGGTTGCCGGAACCGACTGGCCCGAACATGTTCCTCAACGATGTCGTTGTCATCGAATAGCTCAGCGGGAAGGGTAGATTCTTACGGCATCTCCCGCACAGCGTCAGGGGCAATCTGGCGAAACCGAGCTAAACACATCGAACGACTGCTGTATCTTTGGTGTTCATGGACCTGCGCATGACGGTGCGTGAGTGCAACCGCGACGGCCGCCGAAGGATTTGACCGAACCAATTTAGCAGGTTCTCTAGTTACTGCTGTTCATAGTAGGCAAAGGCACCACAATCGCGCAGCGCGCAAGCAACCTCAAATGGCCCCCGCTTTACAGCAGACTCTGGACCCACTCGCCGCAACGCAAATCTGAAATACCTGTCAGATGATTTCGGAATTGTAACAGCCAAGAAACAGATACTCAACTGACGGGATCTAGAACCCGGAAAAAACAATGCGCCAATCAGTGCGTTAGTCGCAGCAACGAAGTTTTATAAGCGTTCCAAACATTGGCCATAGCCACCTCGATTTCATCCGGTTGGTCACCCGAAAAGAACAACCCGGGCGACGCACATGCTTCAAGGTTTGGTCCGATTTGATCCGCCATGTACTCGACGGCGCTTGAATAAGAAGGATCCGTTTCCTTTTGCCAATAGTTATACTTAATCTGAACCACAGCCACTTCGACACCGGCAGCCTTAAGGTCGTCGCACATTGCAGGGTCATATGGATATGAGTAGAGGCCTGCATACCCACCAGCAAAGTATGGCCGGATCGTCTTCACACCATCCGTGATCAATATCACGAGTTTTTTCTGATTGGGTCCACTTTCATCGATCGCTTGTTTCAAAAGTGTGGGCAGTTTTTCGGGTAGGGTTTCACCCGCCTGCTCCTCGCTTCCTGGCGTTTCACTAATTTGGATGCCGTCCGCAAGTTCTAGTTTGCCAATTTCCTGTTTCGCAGTCTCAAGAAAAGAGCTCAAGGTTTGAACTTCGCGTGCATTATTATGAAATGAGTAGACCGCAACTCTCAAGTCTGAGCTGGCAAGGTCAGTTTGCATCTGATCAATTAAATTCTGTGAAGCAGTCTTGAGAACATCCAACCGCAGTCTTATGCTGAGTTGTTTGGCCGTATCCAGAGTAGGCCCAGATCCACCCTCAGGTGTGTGGCAAGCAAACACACAGCCGATCTCGTTTCTTAGCTGCATTTGATCGTCTTCGGACGCGCCAAGCCCCATCGAGTCAGAAATATCCAATGCCAGAAAGACGTCGAGTGCGCCTGCCCCAATCTCAGCGATAGCCGACCCACCTACATCCGTAACCCAACCGCCAAGAAATCCTCCAAAGGAATTCTTTGAATTTACGTCGTAAGTGACCGTGGCTTTTACGGTGCCGCCATTCCGAACGGCATCCACATCAATCTTTGTTATCCCTTCGAGAAGAGCCGTCGACTGAATTTGGCTTCGAAAAAACTTGTCACCCAATTTCCTAAGTTCACTAATCGACAGGGAGGGATTGTGGGCACCCGCCCGCGCCACGGCCAAAGCAGCAGCATCCGCTGCACTCGCCATAGCAGTTTTCGTCCGATGGGCCTTACTAATGTCGACCGCAACGCCGACCGTCACAAGCAAGACCAATATGACAAACGCAAAGATGATCGCAATAGCGCCGCGCTCATTCGACAAAAATTTGTCGATAGGCTGCCCCAACATTTTCAACGCCTCCACATTGTGCACGCACCATCGTCAGTTCCGCGGCCGACTGTCCGACTGCAGTTGAAATTAGAAATGTGAAATTTTCGCTTAATTCGGTGTTTCCCAAGTCTGTATGTAGAGACATGGTTAATCATGCAAGAACTACCGTTAATCGTACCCCAAGTCCCGGCAGATCTGGCAAGCTCTGCCAGATTAACGAACTCCGCTCGATAGCCGACCAGATTCCCATCGCCACTAAACAGCTAATCAAGCCCCACTCACTTCTCCCCCCACACCCCAACTCCAACCCTCACAAACACCCCACCCCCACGCCCAACAATCCTCACAGGCAACCCATCAGCCGCACCACCACCGCCCCCCAGGGGTTGATTGAGATCAAGCTGGTCCAGGGTGATCACACTAGTTTTCTGGCCCGGGGATGGTGGCGCACACCGGCGGGTCGAACGCAACTGCCGTCGTACCGGTAAGGTCGCGATCGTCGCGCGGCCCCCGTCCTGCCGAGTCCTGCCGACCAGGCGACAGCTCAGGGGGAGCCGAACCGTGATTGATCATGAGCAGATCAACAAAGCGCCAGTGACAGACGATCCGTTCAAGTTCTTCGCCGCCACCGGCGTTCTGAGCGAGTCTGATCTGTCGGCCATTCGCGACGATTTCCCACCCATCGAAAAGCCGGGCGTGTACCCGTTGTCCGCACTGGACTACGGGCCGGCATTTGACCGCCTTGTCGAGGAAATCCGTTCTAACGATCTTGCACGCCTCGTCGGTGACAAGCTCGGCGTCGATCTCGTCGGCCTGCCGTTGATGATCACAGTGCGTGGCCACGCGCAGTCCAAGGACGGGCGCGCCCATACCGACACCAAGGATAAGGTTGCAACCTGTTTGCTCTATCTGAACGGCAAGTGGGACGACGGCGGCGGACGATTACGCATGTTGCGCGGACCCGATGACATCGAGGATTACGCCGCTGAAATCCCGCCCAACGGTGGAACGCTGGCAGGGTTCAAGGTCGCAGACAACTCCTGGCACGGCCACAAACCCTTTGTCGGTCAGCGCCGCTACGTGATGTTCAATTGGGTTCGTTCGGAAGCAGCGCTGGCGCGGCAGATCGGCCGCCACAAGCTGTCTGCAAAGATCAAGAAACTCATGCCGTTTTTCTACAAAGGAAAATAACATGTCCGAGTTGGCACGGCTTCTGGCAAGCGCACCCGCACCGAATTCGGTAGCGGAAGCCTTTCTCGAGTGTCTGGAAAACGCCGATCATCAGAATGAGCCGTTCGACTACTGGCTTCTGAAGCTCCCCTTGCCCGCCAAGGACGTGGAAGACCTGATCGATTTGCCGATCCCGCCGCCGTCAAGTGAGGCCATCTTCAACGGCCGTCGCGAAACCAACAACGCGATGCGTGTTTATTTCACGCCCGAGAACCAGGAACGACATCCAGTTTGCCGCCGCGTGGTTGAGGGATTTCAAGATCCCCGTGTCAGAAAAGCGATCGAGCAAAAGACGGGAACCGACTTGTCAGATACCCGCCTGCGCATCGAATACTGCCAGGATACGCCTGGCTTCTGGCTGGAGCCGCACACGGATATCTTTGTCAAGAAATTCACAATGCTCGTCTACTTGTCGGATGACCAGGGTCTGAAACTGGCCGGCACCGACATTCATGAAGGCCCACCGGACTTCAAATATGTGACGTCAGCACCCTACGGAAAGAACCTCGGTGTGATCTTCATCCCCTCAAAAAAAAGCTGGCATGGCGTCGGCCATCACAAGGTTGAAGGCCTACGCCGTTCGATCATCATCAACTATGTGACATCCGACTGGCGCGACCAGTGGGAACTTGCCTGACGGGCTCCCGGCGACACCTTCGGCACCGCGCCGGTGCCCACAACAATCACCGGCAAAAGGCCGCTCAGTCCGACATCCGCGTCAAGCAAGAGGCGTGAGGGTTGAGGGAAGCGTGGCGCGCGCGACTGTCGATTGTAGAATCAAAACGGAACGTCAAAGTGGGACGAAGCGCATCGGCTCCTGATCTTTTGTATTGATGTTTTGGCTCTCCGTCAGCAGTCTGTTCGGGTAACCACGGAGGCGTGATGGACACCTCACACATGCGCAAACTACTGATCCTTCCTCCGATGATCCTGGGGGCGGCTGTACTCGTCTACCAACTCGCCTCCAAAAAACCGCCCCAACAAACGCCACCGGCCGAGCGGGTGCGCCATATTCGGGTAATTGAGGCCGTAGAATCAGAGATCGTTCCCAAGGCAGTCGGCTTTGGCTCGGTCAAGCCGGGGCGCGTCTGGGATGCCGTCGCCCAGGTCAAAGGCCGGGTCGACTACGTGCATCCCGATTTCAAGAAGGGCGGGATTCTTACATCCGGCACCGAAATCGTCCGCATTTCGCCCAGTGACTATAAGATCGCGATAAAGCAGGCCGAAGCCAACATCCGGTCCGGAGAGGCCAAGCTCAGAGAGCTGACTGTTACCGAGGAGAACACGCGCAGTTCGCTCAAGATTGAACTCGAGTCGCTTGAGGTCAGGAGAGATGAGCTTGCGCGCGTGCGTAAGCTGCTGGATCGGGGCGTGGCGGCGCAAGCTACAGTTGATCAGGAACAGAGCGACCTGCTGGCGCAAACCGTCAAGGTTCAAAATCTCCGCAACAACCTGGATCTGCTTCCTGTCCAGAAGGCCACCCAAGATGAGCAGATCGCCGTCTATCGAACGCAACTGGAGACCGCGAAGCTCGATCTGGAGCGCACGAGTATCAAAATCCCCTTCGATGGACGCGTTGCCGAAACCAATGTTGAGATCACGCAATATGTGGGGGTCGGCACTGTTTTGGGATCGCTGGATGGCATGCAGGCCGCGGAGGTCGAGGCACAGATACCCCAATCGCATTTTCGTAATCTCATTGATGCAATGATGGGAGAAAGCGTTCGCCCAGAAGCGGTTCGCCCCGGCGTGACCGGCAGAACCATCTCACAATTTGCCGCTAAGTTCGGCCTGCACGCCATTGTCCGGCTGCGCTTCGACAACAATGATGTCGAATGGCAAGGCCGGGTTGTGCGGATCAGCGATACCGTGGATCCCAAGACCCGGACTGTTGGCGCCATCGTCTCCGTTGACAATCCCTATGCCCGCGCTGTGCCCGGTCGCCGGCCACCCCTCGTCAAGGGGATGTTCGTTGAGGTGGAGTTGCGCACCAAACCGTTACCGGGAAAGGTTATCGTTCCGCGTTCTGCATTGCACGCCGGCCAGATCTATATCGCCGACGGTGACAACCGCCTCGAGGTCAGGTCTGCGAAGATAGGCCTGGTCCAAGGCGATCTGGCCGTAATTTCAAGCGGTGTTAAGCCCGGGGAGAACGTCGTTGTCAGCGATCTCAGTCCGGCCATTCCGGGAATGAAGCTCAAGACAACGCCGGATACCGACCTGGCTAAGAGAATTGCTGGCAAGGCGGCGGCAAAAGAGGCGGTCCAGTGATCAAGTTTTTCGCGGCCCATCCGACTGTCGCCAATCTCTTGATGATCGGCTTCCTGGCGGCTGGGCTTTACGCGGCGCCGCAGTTGCAGCGCGAGACATTTCCGCGGATCGAACCGCGGCGCGTTCAAGTCACCGTCGTCTATCCGGGCGCTCGGCCAGAGGATGTCGAAGAGGCCGTTTGCCGGCGCCTTGAGGACGCGGTCGACGGCGTCGATAACGTGGTCGAGGTTGAGTGTGACGCCCGTGAAAACACGGCCAAGGCCGTTGTCGAGATGACGGAGGGCGGCAATCTGGATCGCTTTTTCTCCGACGTAAAAACCGAGGTCGACGCGATCGACGATTTTCCGGACGAAGTCGAAGAGCCTGTGATCAAACAGTTAGGGCGTACCGATTTCGTCGCCTCCGTAGCAGTTACAGGTCCAGAGCAGCGTCCCGACCTCAAAGCCTACGCAGAGGAAGTCAAGGAAAGGATGCTCCGTTGGGGTGGTATCCCGAAGATCGAAATCACTGGATTTTCCGACCACCAAATCCGCATTGAAATCGAAGACGCGACGCTTCGCCAGTTTGGCCTAAGCATTACCGACATTGCTGACGCCGTCCGTCGGCAAAGCGTCGATCTTCCCGCAGGGAACATTGATGCTTCGGAAGGCCAGGTGCTTGTGCGCTTTGCTGATGAGCGAAAGAAAGTGCACGAGTACTTGGATCTCATTGTGGTGTCGGGATCGCAGGGAGGACAGATCCGCCTTGGGGACATTGCGACGATTACCGACCGTTTTGATCTAGATGAGGAAAAAATTCTCTTCAACGGCAAGCTGGCTGCGGTGCTGAGCGTGACCAAGACGGAAAATGAAGACACGCTCCGAGTGATAGATGCCATTAATACATTTATTGCGCATGAAAAGCAGATCGCACCACCCGGCGTTGACTTCGTTGTCACCAATGACGTGTCATCAATCGTGCGCGACCGGCTCAATCTCTTGCTGACAAACGGAGCGCAGGGGTTGGCGCTCGTGTTCTTGTCCATGTGGCTGTTCTTTGGCTTGCGCTACTCCTTTTGGATAGCGATGGGGCTTCCGGTCTCCTTTATGGGTGCGGTCGCGGTCATGACCGTAATCGGTTATTCCATCAACATGCTGACGATGGTCGGACTCTTGATCGTGGTTGGCCTATTGATGGACGATGCAATCGTCATATCCGAAAACATCGCAACCCAGCGGCACAACGGCAAACCGCGACTGGACGCGGCTATCGACGGAACACGTCAGGTTCTGCCTGGCGTCCTCTCCTCATTCGCGACGACTGTGTGCATTTTCGGATCGCTGGCGTTTCTCAAAGGCGATATTGGCGCCATATTGAAGGTTGTCCCTGTCGTAATGCTTTGCGTCCTGGTGATCTCCCTGATTGAGGCCTTTCTTATTCTACCCAACCATCTCAGCCACTCTCTTCACCACGCGAGCAAGTCCCCCCCGGCGGTCCAGAACTGGGTCGACCAAAAGGTATCCTGGATTCGCGATAACTACATCGGCCGGGTTGTCGATGTGACCGTGAAATGGCGTTATTTGACGGTCGGCTGCGCAATCGCCTGCCTTCTGCTCTCCATTTCTGCAATCGCCGGCGGTGTGCTGAAATTCTCTGCCTTCCCCGATCTGGACGGCGACACGCTTGAGGCGAGAATCCTGTTGCCCCAGGGCACGCCCTTGAGCCGCACCGAGACAGTCGTGGATCAAGTCGCCGCGGCGCTCGCGCGCGTCGACAAGGCATTAGCGCCGGCTCAGCCCGAAGGGCAGGCGCTGGTCAGGAATGTTAGTGTTAGCTTCAACAAGAATGAAGATGCCTACGAGAACGGAACACACGTGGCGACGGTCGGCGCTGATCTCATAAGTGCCGATATCCGCACGACATCAAACGACGAGATCTTTGCGCTGTGGCGCAAGGAACTCGGCGACATTCCCGATGTGATCGCCCTCAAGTTCACTGAGCCTGCAGTTGGCCCAGCGGGTCGTGCGATCGACTTGCGCCTAAAGGGTGCCGACCTGGCGTCCTTGAAGGCGGCATCGCTCGAACTGCAGGACTGGTTGCGCCGCTATGTCGGCGTGCATGACCTAACCGACGACCTGCGGCCCGGCAAACCGGAAATCAGCATCCGTCTAAAAGAAGGGGCGAAGAACTTGGGTCTCGATGCCCGGAGTGTCGCTGATCAGTTGCGGACCGCCTTCTTTGGTACAACAGTCAACGAGATCCAGGTCGGCCCGGAATCCTTCGAAATCGATGTCAGGCTGTCCGTCGTCAACAGAGACAGCATGTCCGATCTCGACAACTTCACGGTCTCCACGCCCGAGGGCGAAAGAGTGCCGCTGACCGCCGTTGCGAGATTGGAGGAATCGAGAGGCTACGCCAGGATCAACCGCGTTGATGGCGTGCGCACTGTCACCATTCAAGGCGACGTGGACGTGCGCGTAGCCAACGCTAATGAGATCATCTCGGACACCCGGGCCCGGTTCCTGCCAGACTTCCTGAAGCGACATCCCGGCGTAAGCCTGGCCGTCGAAGGTCAGAACAAAGAGGCCCAGACCACGCAGGTCTCGATGATCGGCGGGTTTCTCCTTGGCCTGGTCGGTCTGTTTCTGATCCTAAGTTTTCAATTTCGCAGCTATGTGGAGCCGGTTGTCGTCATGATCGTCATTCCGCTCGCTTTCATTGGCGTTGTCATTGGCCACATCGCTATGGGGCTCGATTTCACCATGCCAAGCATGCTCGGCTTTACCGCGCTGGCTGGCGTTGTGGTCAATGACTCGATCCTACTGGTCAACTTCATCAAGGATCATCACAAGGCCGGCGCCACAGTGGCGGAGGCGGCGCCGAAAGCCGCCCGGGCGCGTTTCCGGGCCATCTTCCTGACGTCGATTACGACCATCCTTGGCCTCTTGCCAATTCTGACCGAAACGAGCCTTCAAGCCCAAGTTCTGATTCCCTTGGTCACCAGCCTGGCATTTGGGCTGCTGGCCTCAACCGTTTTGGTCTTGTTTGTCGTCCCGGCAATCTATGCAATCCTCGACGACTTCGGCCTGAGTACACTCGCACGGGAATCCAGAGCCATGTCCGCGGCCGAAC
The DNA here is from genome assembly GCA_965222835.1 of Hyphomicrobium sp. Taxonomy (GTDB): domain Bacteria; phylum Pseudomonadota; class Alphaproteobacteria; order Rhizobiales; family Hyphomicrobiaceae; genus CBDCUQ01. The sequence goes on along the minus strand of CBDCUQ010000003.1, from coordinate 338,062 downwards.
CGGTGAGCAACTAGGCTAAGGACAGATCTTGGTTGAGATCGAAGTCTGTTTGTCTCACACCTTTACCCCTCCCCCATCGCCACAACCGAACACCCAGCCCCACCGGCTCGGCGCCAACGCCCCCGACAGTCCGTTGGCAAAAGGCGTCGAAGTCCGCAGTTTTGGAGCGTCCGCCCATGACCGAAATTATTGCTGCTCTGCATCATGAGCGGGTTAGCCCTAACACGCAAAACACCTCCCCCTGGTGCACACGGTCACGTCCAAACTGATGTAAAATACGCAGTCAAACGTCACCTTCTCTGTGAGGTAATAATCATGATGATAGAGACACTTCTCGTTATGCTGCTTGTCGGTGCAGCCGCTGGCTTCCTGGCCAGTCACATCGTTGAAGGCTACGGATTCGGCCTGGTCGGCAACATCCTGCTGGGCATCGTTGGCGCCTTTGTTGCGAGCATGCTGCTACCCATGCTCGGGCTTTATGCAGGCGGCACGCTCATCGGAAGCATCGTCTACGCTGCTATTGGCGCAGTGATCGTGCTACTCCTCGTCGGGCTCGTTCGCCGCGCGGCAGTCTGAATTCGGGCTGCACCTCCGCACGTGCCGTGCGGGGCTGTTTGCCGGCCCAACCGGGTTCGCGTGATTGAACCCGGTTAGGGGCCGCGCGCGCACGTCCCACCATCCAAAAGCTTACGCCTCCTGCTTGGCCAGCGTTTTGACGTAGACGTCCTGCTGCGGGAAGGGGAACGACAAGCCGCCGGCTTCCAATTGGACTTTGGCGGCCTCGATGAAATCGAACCGCGCACCCGCCCAGTCGCTGGCGCGAGTCCACGCTCGGACTTCGAGTACGACGGAATTGTCCCCCAGCGTCGTCACCAGAACTTTCGGCGCCGGATCGTTGAGGAAGCGATCATCCGACGTGACGAGATCAAGCAGAATCCGCCGCCCCTCTCTCAAGTCGTCCGCGTAGCAGATCCCGAACTCCTCGCGCACCATGCGCGTGCCGTTTGCGGTGAAGTTGGAGATGGTGTTGCTCCAGACATTGGAGTTAGGAACGAACTCCAAACACCCCTCCAGCGTCTTCAGGCGCGTCGCGAAGAGGCCGATCTCAGTGATTGTGCCGCTGGCATCGGCGGTTTCCACGAAGTCTCCGACTTTGAACGGCCTCAGCCACAAGATCATGATGCCGGAGGCCACATTGGAAAGCGTATCTTTGAGCGCAAGACCGATCGCCAAGCCGATCGCGCCAAGGGCTGCAAGCAAGCTGGTCGTATGCACGCCGAGTTGCCCCAACGCCGCTACGATTGCCAGGATCATGATCGCGTATTTGATAAGCCGCTGCGCAAGATGAAGGAGGCTTTGATCGACGTCCTTGGCACGGCCGTAGAGGCGCGCGACCGATCTCACGGCATACTTTGCGATCAGATAACCAGCAACGATGATGGCAAACGCAGCAATAATGTTAGGGGCCACGGATATGATCCACTCCATCGACCGATCCAATAGAGACGTGTTTAGTCCTTCCGGCATTATCGGGCTCCTATTCGCTCTCTGTTTATGTGGGACGCATCGAACCGAGTCGTCAGAAATCGCTTCCGATCTAACATCGCAGTGATGGCCTCTCAACACGACACGATTAATCATGCGGATAAACAAAAAGAGCCGCGAGAAAAGAGTGTTTCGAACGATCACTTCGGCACGGCGTTAACCATACTATTTGTGAAAACAAAAATGCCCTATTTGAAACGTTTTTTTCTGTGTACTGTGTTTTGTCATCGGAAAGGGCTGCGAGGTGAGTTTGATAGCCCACAACCGACGTGGCTAACTCAGCTTGTTTGTCAGGTCATTCTTCTTGCTGCCACGAGAAGTGGGAAGTGGCAGCCAATCGTTTAGCCGGCATGTCTAGGCATGCCCTTTGATATGCGGTGCTACCATGTTTGGCTTCGATAAGCGTAACTCGAAATATTCTGCAGCCCTCGTTCCCCAGCAGCAAGAACGAAACCAGCCTCAGGGGCCGGAACCGACGTCACTGCAGCTTTTCGACAGGAAGGACCAGCGGAATTTCTCGGTGCTCGAATCCGTTAACGGAGACGGATTGGTCCTAATCGGCAAAGGCACGTCGGTGAGCGGCCAGATTGGCAATTGCTCCAAGGTCGAAATTCAAGGACATCTTGAGGGTACGATTGTCGCGACCCGTGTAGCGGTTCGCGAAGGCGGATCGATTAGGGGCGGGCTTCACGCTGAGCACGCCGAGGTGCAGGGCGTCGTAGACGGCGAGGTTCTCGTCGAGGAGTTGCTCGACGTTCGCGCTACGGGTCAGGTGATGGGCGAAGTCGGCTACGGCAAGCTGGCCGTCGAAGTCGGCGGCAACATTTCGGGGACCGTTCGCGTACCTGATCAGGCCCCGCGGGCCGCCGAGCCGAAGCAAGAGAGAGACAACGGGTACGCCCCCCAATCCTCCCCTGAAGCGCCAACGTACGACCGTCTTAATGGTAAGGCGCCGCCTGCTGATCGGTACTAGGCGCCAACAAGTTGATCCCCGCGGGTCCAATAGATCTCCGCTACAGCTCTTCCAGCGTCAGGCACAGGCGTGGATTTCTGGCTACAGAGAACGGGACGTCCACCGTCAGGACCTTTCACATAGATTGATCTGATTGCACAAATAAGTGAGTCCGGCTCATCGCAACACCGGGTGGGCGTCACGATGAGACGGCAAAGCAATATAAGCAGGCACATGAGTGTGGGAACGCGACCGGTGAAGAACTCCGCCGGTCCACCAAACGACACGTCCAGCCGCGGACAAGATTCGCATTGTTCTCAAAGACCTGAGAAAGATGGCAAGCCATATCCGGCCGCACAACAGAATTGGTCTCTGTCCCATGGCGCTTGTAAGAATCACTGGGCAACCAATTGCATCCTGCCAGCAAGTGCTGTCGGCACTTGGCCTATACTGAATCGTACTGCGCGGAAGTAACGGCGCCTCCTACGAATGGTCAAAAAGACGCGTTCGCCCCATCGGACCCTTCAATCCCGGTACGCCTGCTCCAAGTGACGGCGCCTTATCGAGGCCGAGGTTGCTGTCGCGGCCCCCTAGTACAAGAAACCCAGCCCTGACGGACGTGATCTCGCTGTCTGCTCAACTGTTTGAGTGCGGTTGAGCACAGTCATCGCCATAAGGACACGCCATCCGCCAAAACAACACGTCCGCATTGCAAATGAGCTTCAGAATAAACTAGGATTTGCCGCGAAGAGGTCAGACGTCGAACGCCCAAAGGAATAAGGAGGCAGCACGATGGTCGCGATGGAGCCAGCCAACGCCCCCGTACCCAAGATGAGCACCGGCAAAAAGATCATATTGTCCGTGATTTGGGCTTTCCCCTACGCACTGGCGGCGTTCGCCTATCTCTTGGGGACGTCCTACAGCGGCGCCGAAAGTTTGCGCTCACCTGTCCTGCAATGGCCCGTGCCGCAGGACGTTTATTTGTGGCTCCTCATTCTCGTGTTGGCCGCCGTGGTCTGGTTGGTCGGAGAGTTCATCTCGGTGACAAATCGCGAAACCGTCGTCTCTGCCTTGCAGATGGACGCTGTCTTCAGTTCGGTGACGGCTATCCTGTTTACGGGATTTGCCGGATACTTTATCGGGACCGATAGCCTGGAATGGTGGTTCGTTGTACCTTGGGTCGCAACTGTGATCGATGCGCTAACCGCAGCAATTCTGAGCGTGAACAACGCCGCGCAGAAACCATTCCTCAGCAAACGCGGAACGACATAATCACCGGCAGTTCGGAAGCGTAGAATCACGGCGGTCGTCGGCCTTGCTTGTGCTCTTGGCGGCACAATGAATGCGGTTCCCGCTAATCTCATTCCGGCTTAGCCGGAATCACCTTGCCGGCCCGCTCCCCCTCCCGACCGCCGACGGCAGGATACTTGGGGTGGTCGTGAGGGGGAGCGGGCGGTTCGATCTAAACTAGAAAGACTCCGGAGCTACCTCGTAATTGGCATTGGCGGCACCGGTGGCTCCACGCCAAAGGCTCTCAAGCCTTTGCGGGCGAATTGATGCAGAGATTTCTCGTGCTCATTAGAGGCAGCTAGTCCAAGTGCGACTTTGAAGTTGGCGATCGCAGCATCGGTGCGTCCTTGATGTTCATGGCACTTGCCGCGCAAATAATAGTATTCGATCGACCCCTTTCCATCGCCGATAAGTTTGTCAAGATCCGCGATTGCCGCCTCGACGTTGCCCATTGTGACGTGGATTTCGATGCGGATCTCGCGCGCGCGAACGGATAAGGGATTGAGCGACACGGCCTCATTGGCGTCTGTCAGGCCGAGCGCGGACTTGCTTTGATGCAGCCAGAATGCTGCGATCTGCTGTAGATATCGCCCGCGCCAATCGAACGGCTTCATTCTCTCGCGCGCGAGAGCAAACTGTGCTTTGGCTGCTTCCGGTTGCCCCCTTTTCCAAAAGGTATCGCCGCGTTCAAGATGGGCCTTTATCCATGCTTCCGCAATATATCGCGAGTAGTCGGACGAGTGCGCCCGTTCAACCGCAAGCGTAAAGTTCTTCTCAGCGTGCTCGTCGTTGCCTTTGCGAAGGAATGCCTTGCCGCGATCGAAATAGGCGCTGGCCCAGGCGTCGTCGATGCGGTCTCTGCTCTCCTTTTCCGGAGCGTGATGCAAGGCATTCTCAAAGACGGCGCTTGCCTCTTTGTCTTTGCCCTCCTGCAACAGCCGTTCGCCTCGTCTGTAGTATGTGTTGAACCATGCGCGCTGGACCGCGGCGCTCTCATTGGGATCACGCTCTAGCGCTTTCGTGAACTCGGTCTGTGCCTCTGCATCCTTTCCTGTATTAAGAAGTTCGTTTCCCCGATGGAAGAAGCTATTGGCCCAATCTTTGTCGATCTCGCCCGCCAGTTCCGGCACCCGCGCCAGCGCAAGTGCGAACTGGGCTTCGGCCTCGCTGTCTTTCCCCTGGCGCAAGAAGTCGTTACCGCGCCGCCGGTATGCCCCGGCCCACGCTTTCGCGACTTCGCTCTCTCTTTCAGCGTCGTGTGACAAGGCCAAGGCGAATTTCTCTTCGGCTTCCTTGTCCTTCTTTGGATCATTAAGAAGTCGTGTCCCTCGTCCTAAGTAGTGATCAAACCACAGCTTATTTGCAGGTTCTTTCTTAGTGGGATCCAATTTGAGGGCCGCTTCCAAATGATTGCGGATGTCGTCCTCATTGCCCCAGCCGACACTATTCGCTGCCAAGTCGAAATGTACGGAAGCCAGATCACTCCTCAAAGTTTGCTCGGAGGCAGGTTGCACCTCGATTGCTTTCTCGAACAGCTCGATGGCGCTGTTAAAACGTTTGTTGGAAGCCGCATTCCGGCCCGCAGCAGCAATGTGCGATGCCCATTCGCTCATGAGCCGGTCGGCCGATGCCGGGTCGCTTGACACTGCCAACGTATAACACGCCTCGGCGTGGAGAAGATCTCCGCGCTTGAGAGAGGATCGCGCCAGAGCCAGGGCCTCTTTGGCGTCAGACACAATTGCGTCCCTAACGGCTTTAGCGGGGATCCCACCAGCGTAACTGAGACCTGTGATTGGGGCTGAGTAGTCTGTCCCGTATTGCAGAATTGCCAGCAGCGCACCATCTCTGGCGTCAAAGATCGGCGAGCCGCTGCCGCCAAGTGTTGTGCTGTCCGTGAAGACTATCTTTCCATCAGGGAGCCGGCCGTCTATGCCGAGTGCATTGGCGAGCGACAACGTGAGAGTCGGCTTGAACTTGTCGAAATCGGGCCTCCAATCCTTCTGACCGAAACCTTCCACCGAAGCGCCCAGTGCAACAAGGGGCAACGGTTTTTCTAGTTCCGGTCCGGCAACCGAATTTGCATCCTGCTGGAACTTGACGGCGGGCCATTTCGACGTCTCGAGGTCGGAGATCCGCGTAATTGGCTCAACGGCGGACGGTGGTGCGCCCGCGAGCCGGTAGACTGCAGCGTCTACGCCTTCAGATACGCCGCCAAATTCCGCCTGTTCGAAGTCTTTGCTACTCGAGATCCACAGAAGCCTATCTAAATCTGTAGGCTCTTGTTCGCCCAACGCCGGAAAGTAGATGCGCCGCCCGGGAAGGCGGCTAGATTCCCTTACGACATGCGAGGCGGTAACGAAAACAAGTTCCTCTCCCCACGGCTCGAATAGCACATCACCGCGAATGAGAAAGCCGGTCGAAGCGAAACGCCACTTGCTCTGATCCTTGACCTCGATGAAACCGACGGACGCCGCGTTCGTTGTCGCCAGCGTGTACCAATGCTCGGGAACCGTGTAGGCCTTGGTGCCGAATGGCGCGATACGCAACTTCATACGTGCGCTGAGACGCTGATTGGCTTCGCTTAACGCCAGTGACTTGGCCTCAACCTCCTTGGACTTCGCCACAACCTCCTTAGATTTTTCCTCCACCTCGAGCCGGCCGAGGTGCGCATTCCAGCCAGCCACTGCGGCTACCCCTCCCAGTACGAGGGAGACGATTAATCCTGCCATCGTTCGTTGCACGACGCGCCGGGCTTGATCCGCTTCGCGCTTCTGAGCGGCCTCCCGAGCTTCCTGCGCGGCCTCGGCCTCACGAACGAGCTTCTCGCGCTCGGCAAGCTGGCGGCGTTCTTCGCTTTGGCGGCGGGACTCGTACTCCTCACTCGCCCGAATGTATTCAAGGTGGAGTGTGCTGAGTTCAGGGGCTTCTTTGGGGCGCCGTCCCGCCCACACTTTTGCCGCCTCAATACTGTCACCAAAGAGGAGCCGGCTTTCATCACGGCCGCCGGCTTCCCATTCGCTCGCGCGCTGTAGGAGACGCGTGTGCTCTCTCAGCCACTCGACGTCGGTATCAAGGGCCTCGACAAGCCGAACGAGTCCAGTGCCGAATCCGCTTCCCGGCTGCTTCGGCTCCTCGTAGAAGAAGATGTAATTGCGATCGGCGAGTTGCTGCGGTGGTTCGGCGTCACCCAGCGGCCGGCAGACGACGGGCAGGATGCGTTTTCCGAGCCGCACAGCTTCATCAGCTTCCCACTGACAGATCGAAGAAATTGCGGAAGCCGGAGACAGGACAAACGCGACCGTGTCGGCATCGCGAATAAGTGCCCCCAGCCGCGGCTGCCAATTCTCACCGCCCGAAATGGCATGCCTGTCGATCAATACATCATACTTATGGAGCCGCAGCGCAGCCTCCAGCTGATCGGCGAATGCCAGATCCTCACGGCTATAGGAAATGAAAACACCGAGCCTGTCGTCTGTGCGCTGCCCGCCTGCCATGGCCGTCACTCCATGGAGATTCCGTATCCATAAACCCCAATCGAGCGTAGCGCATTCAGGGCAAGAAGCAACCGCTCTGACGTCGCGCCCACCGTAGCCAGCGATCGCAAACTCGGACAGAATTCCTTGCACTTATGTCCTAAACACCCGATGTCAGGCAGAACACGTCGATCCCCACGCCGACGAAACCGCGCGCTTCTACCAGGATACTTATGGGCGAGACGCGAGCCAACTAAAGGCGCTCAATGCACCATTCAAACCGGCACGCTAGTGGGCGGTGGGTCGCCCCGCCATTTCGCCGGAAGTGTATAATCCGGGTGCGCACGACAAAACCTCGAGAAAGATGCTAGCCTTCCCCCAGCCCTAACGAAAGGCTGAGGCTCATGGCGCCGGTTCCAACCGCTGAGCAACTCGTCACATCCTGCCAGCACGTGCTGCCGGCGCTCGGCTTGGACCGGATCGGTCAGCTCGGGTTTCTGGTCAATGACGTGGAGCCCTGGTGCCGTGAGCACGGTACAGAGCTTGGCGTTGAGACCTGGTATCGCCCGGACATTCGCCGCTGCAAGCATTTCGTTGAAGGTCGGCGTCTGGATCAACGCTTCGATATCGTCGTGGGGTATGCAGGCGGCGTGCAGATCGAGGTGCTGCGTGTGGACGGCGCCGATGCGGAGAGAATAACGCCACCACCTTCTTCAGGAACGCCGCAATTGCACCATGTCGGTGTCTTCGTCGATGAAATGGCGTCGACGCGCGACCGGTTGGCAGGGGAAGGGTATTCGACGCTCCAAAGCGGGCTTTTCTCTTTTGCGCGCTGGTCGAAAACGCACGTGGCCTATCTCGACACCACAGCATCGCTCGGCGTGATCGTGGAGTTGATCGAGAACCGCTTCATGAAGTGGCGCATCGATCTGCCTGAGTGGTTCGTCCGGCTCGGCGCTCCCATGGGCTTCGTTACCCGGCTGTGACGTCGCCAGCGATCGCTCTACTTCCGGTCGATTTCAACAAGCCAGATCTCATCCTTGCTTTGATCTTGGCCTGGAGATTTGTTTTCAAGGAACTGGCGATAATGGATCTTGCGGACCCAGCCGTCGGCGAGCGAGATCATCGCTGTTCCGGTATCGATCCGCTCAATCTTTATTTGCTTCAGCATTTCACGGGCCTCTGGCGGCAAGTCCGGGTCGCCGGGTTTGCGCATCGACTCCATCAGTGCCGCCGTCGAGTCCGCAATTGACCGAGGGTCAAAACGCGTCTCCCATTTGACGACGGCAACCCCGGTCAACGCGTCATGGGTAGCCAGCCGCGTCTCAGTGATCATCTTGATGGGCGGTCCGCCGAGCGGGCTTGGTTGTGCGGTGACCTTGCGGGCCGGCGCGCCGCGATCCAGCCGCAAATTCTGCATCCCACCGATCAGTGCGGCCTCAGGCAGGAAATGCCCGGCCGCGGCCTCGAGCGACATGGCATTATAAGAGTCTTCCACGCGCTTCATGACCTGCGGGTCGGGCTCTTGACCGTCCTCGGTAAGAAACTTGCGGCTGAGTTGGAGCAGGCGCGGAAGAATGTCCTTGAAGTTCGGAATGCGCACCGGCGCCCCATTGAGACCGGCATCAAACTCCAGTGGAATATCCTTCATCATCGCCAGTATGCCGGAGGAGAGCGCCGCATTGTCGGCCTTACTTCCAGGCGTGAAGACGGACTTCAACGTCCATCGAATAAGATACCCGCTTTCGCTGGCCTGAAGAACGTCGCCATCGTAATTGAATGAAAAGGGGCCGTCGTTCGTTTGTTCACCACCCTTGCTCTCGGCAACCCTCTTTGTGACGCGAACTCGAAAACGGTCGCCCTTTTCTGCTCTAAACGGAAGAGAGACGGCTTCGGGGCGCGCACTGGGCGCGGCGACAAATGTGCCGGCACTGAATGTAACAAGTGCCAGGAGTCCAACGGCCAGGCGGGGAAAGGCAATCCTTAAAACGCTCCCGCGCATCATGGGCTTTCTCCCAGACGCTTCAAACCGTCAATCGATTCCTGCATGGTCTTGTCGAGCTTCAAGGCGGCCTTGAAACTTTCAATGGCGCGGTCTCGTTCACCAACGGCCTCAAGCAGGTGCCCGCGCGTATCCCAGTAGGCGGCTTGTTCAGGGTCGGACTTGACCGCTCTTTCGGCAAGGGGAAGGCCCGCACGATGGTCGCCGCGCTTGTAGTAGAGCCACGCCAGATTATTAAGTGCCTCGGCAAGATTGTCGTCGATCGCAAGCGCGGCTTTGCAGTCCCGCTCGGCATCGTCGTGCTTTTTGAGATTTATGGCGGTGCCGCATCGGTAGGCCAAGGCATAAACGTCTTTGGGATCAAACGCGATCGCCTTCGAGAAGTCTTCAAATGCGCCGTCCTGGTTGTTCAGTCCAAAACGCGCCTGACCGCGCCGGCGCCAGGCTTCCCCATCTTCCGGATTGAGTTTGAGAAACGCAGAAAAATCCTTCTCGGCGGCGGCATTGTTTCCCTCATCCCAGTTCAAGAGACCCCGATTGAAATACGCAAGATCCATCCGTTCATCGAGGACAACGGCCCAACTGTAGTCGTTACGGGCCCGCTCGGCATCGCCCATCTCATAGAAGACCAAACCACGGTCGTTGTAGAGAACGGCTTTGAGGGGATCCAATGCGATCGCCATGTCGTAGTCGTCAATCGCCTGTGCCCACTTCTTGTCGATACGCCAGGCATCGGCGCGGCGCTGCCAGGCCTCCGCGGATTGCGTGTTGTTCTCGATGGCCTGGGTGAGCGCCGCGATGCGAGTGTCCTCTCCACGATCTGCGACTTCGGGTTCGGGTGTTGGCGGCGGCGGAGGTGCGGTAGCGTCTTTCGGTAAAGACGGTGGCGGCCGCGGAGGAGGCTCCTCCATGGCCTCGGCAATCTCTTCCATCTTCTTCGTAATCTCTTCAGATACTTTATCGACCATCTGAGGCACAGAGTGAGACAGGCCCGTGACAAGCAGGTACCCGCCCCCCAACAGCAGCACAAGCGGAACGAAAACCAGCACGGCCGTCAATGCTGATGATCGACTTTTCTGGTTGTCCGCACCCAAAACGGATGTGCGCCGCGCTTGCGGTTCGGCCTGCGGAGACTCAGAAGTGGGCTTCTGTTCGTTTTCCATTGGTTTTGACCGGTGCTGCCTTGGTTCAGCGGTCGTCCGATACTGGCCTTGCCGAGGCCATGGCCGCAACATTGAGCCGAATGGTCCAGTACGTGATATTGATCGATGGGCTGACCGAAGTCGAGGAGATTAGCGTCAACACGAGAAAGGACAACCGCGCCCGCCGCTCGGTCCCGAGCAGTCCACCGAAATCGCTACATGTCGCGTTGGAGCATTGAGCCAAGCCGCCTGCGGCACTATGCTAATCCACACACCAACGCTCTGCGAAAGTCACGATGGAGGACGGCTATGGATAATACCCGCATGCTCCAGATAGGAGCGATCGGTCTCATTCTTTTGATTGCGGTCGTATGGATGGCATCCTCCAGCGAGGACGAGACGCCCGCGGCCCGCATCACATCGCTCTATGATGCGTTTGGAGAGCCCTCAGATCTGAGAAAGGATTGGGGGTACGCCGCTCTAATCGAATACGGCGGCAAACGCATCCTGTTCGACACCGGCAACAACGCTGATATTTTCGAGCACAATGTCGACGAGCTGGATGTCGATCTCACAGACCTCGACTTCGTTGTTGTCTCCCATCGGCACGGAGATCACACGAGTGGCCTCAATTACCTCTTGAAGGCCAACCCGGATGCCAAGATCTATGCACCGCAGGAGAACTTTGGTGTCTTCGGCGCGGCCCTGCCGGGCACATTCTACAAAAGGAATGAGAACTCCCCGCCCAAGATGCGCTATTTCGACGGCGAGACGCACGAGACCCTGCGCTTTGGCAGTCCTTGGCCCGAAGCCCAGTTTGAGTGGATTACGAAGACAACCGAGGTGGCACCTGGCTTCCATCTCATCATGCTGCATGGCACGTGGGGTGTGGACCTCGAAGTCCGTGAACTCTCACTGGCGATTGATACGCCGGATGGAATCGTTCTGGTCGTGGGTTGCGGTCATCCCGAGTTGGAAAAAATCATCGCCGCGGCAACGCAAAACCTCGGCAAGCCTATTCACCTGGTTATCGGCGGCCTGCACTTGCTTCCAGCCGGAACCGACGAGATCAAGACCATCGCCACCTCGCTGCGCGATCACTGGAAGGTGTCCTACGTCGCACCAGCCCATTGTACGGGTGAACGGGCCTTCGCCATTTTGAAAGAAACCTTCGGCGATCGTTATCTGTATGCAGGTCTCGGCACGACGGTGGCTCTAGGGCCAAAAGTAACCACGACCGGCGTATCGGACGCGCGCACGCATCCGTCGATGCATACTGAAGACCTCAAGACCTATCGAAAGATCGCAACCCGATATTATCATCTAGCGATGCGCCAGCGGCTTAAAACTCAGCCGAGAGATGGACACCAGTCCTGGGCCGCGAGGTTTGCTCATCGGCATTGATGTCGCCAAGTTCGATCTGAAACTCGCGCCTTGAGCCGGTTTTTCATGCTGCCTTAACGCTTGCAGGCGTAAAGTTTGGGCCCGCATCTCTTAGGTTTTGGCATGACACCAGCCCCGCATCCGGCCGCCACACACCACTTGCCAGGCTTCATCACAGGCCCAGGTGAGTGGGACCTTCTTTACACGTTGACCACGCTCATCGTGATCGCGTCTGTTGTCGGTCTCGGTGTTTTCTTCTTCCGGCTCCATTCGCTGCCCGAGCGCATGGGTCACAAGAAGATACAATTCGAGATCGTGGCCGTGCTCTGCCTGATCTCGCTCTTTACACACATTCACGCGTTCTGGATCGCAGCGCTGCTTTTAGCACTGATCGACCTTCCGGATTTCATTACGCCGATGCGGCGCATGGCCGGCGCGCTGGAAAAACTCTCCGGCATCGAGCCCGAGCCCGAACCGGATTTGATTGCCGAAACGATCGCCGCGCCCGCGCACGCACCGGAATCGATGGCCGCTCCTGAAGAACAAGCCGCCGCCAAAACCAAATCAAATGGCGAGGAGGGCTAGGCCGTGCTCGAACTCCTCTTCTGCTCTTTATTCACAATCGTGCCCGACTACCTCTACCGCTACTACAAACAGGGCAAGCGGCTCGGGCGCGAGATCACGCTCTATTCCGTGTGGTTCGAATTGAGATGGGGCCTGACAGGCTGCCTGATCCTGACCATTCTGCTAATCACGACCATCTTTTATTGGCATCCTTCTACAACAAGTGTGAACGCCGCCTTCCGCACGATACCAATCCTTCCGGAAACCAGCGGCCGCGTCAGCGAGATCTTTGTCGACACGTCAGACTACAGCCAGACGATCAAGAAGGGCGCGCCCATCTTCAAGCTCGACAGCGCCAAGCAGGAAGCAGCGCTTCAGGTCGCCAAGCGCAAGCTCGCAGAAGTGGATGCAGAGATGGCGATGGCAAAGGCAGACATCGCCGCTGCCGAAGGTCAGGTGCAACAGGCCGAAGGCGCGCTCAAGCAGGCCTTGGATGAATTGCAGACCAAGGTGGAGTTGCGCGCCCGTAACGCCGGCGTCGTGGCGGAACGGGAGATCCAGCGGCTGCAAGTGGCCGTCGACGGACGTAAAGGCCAGCTAAAGGCCGCAACGGCCGCCAAGGAAGCGGCGGAAACACGCCTGACGACGCTCTTACCGGCAGAGAAAGCAAGCGCCAAAGCAACCCTCGAGCAGGCTGAGGTCGATTTGGCGAAAACGACCATCTACGCCGGTGTCTCCGGCCGCGTCGAGCAGTTCATTCTGCGTGTGGGCGACATCGTCAACCCGTTCATGCGCCCGGCTGGTGTGCTTATCCCATCGGACGCCGGACGCAAAGGTCTCATCGCTGGCTTTGGACAGATTGAGTCGCAGGTCATCAAAGTCGGCATGGTCGCCGAAGCGACCTGCATTTCAAAACCACTGACCATCATCCCGTTGGTGGTCACCGATGTGCAGGATTACATCGCGTCCGGTCAGGTCAATACCGGCCAACAGTTGATCGACGCACAACAGCTGGCGGCAAGACCGGGAACGCTTACGGTCAGATTGGAGCCGCTCTATGAAGGCGGTCTCGATGGCGTGACGCCGGGCAGCACCTGTATCGCCAACGCCTACTCCAACAACCACGACCGCCTCGCACACGAAGATGTCGGCCTGCTCACCTGGCTTTATCTGCACATGGTCGACACTGTCGGTATCGTGCATGCCATCATCTTGCGCGCACAGGCACTCTTCCTGCCGATCAAGCTCCTCGTCTTTTCCGGCGGGCATTAGAAAAGAACCGTCGCGACTTCCGCACTCGCGTGCGGTGGCATGGACCATCCGTATACGCTGCAATCCGTCCCGCTTCATTGCGAATGCGCATGTGCACTACAACAGCGCATCACGGAAACTTCCGACAACTTCCGGCAACACGCCCGCTTGCGCGAGACTTCTGCTCCATTTCGCAATTTCTATTGACCGTTCAGAATTCCCCCATACACCTGCAGCCTTGGAACCCGCACATTGGAACTCTCAGGCACCGTCGCGTTCTACGCCGACGATGGCACGATACCCGACGAGGAGACACAGCACGAAAAGGCCAGTTACGTCGCGGAACACAAACCAGAATGGTCTTGGAAGTAGCGGATTGAGTTGGGCCGACCAGCAGGATGTCCCCGATTGTCCAGACCGTCACATCCGCTGTGCTAGCGCCAGTCATCATTTGCCGTGCCGTATTGTGAGAAACGCTTCCAGGTACAAGAGCGGCGAACAATTCGGCGTAATGGATAATTATCTGTGAAAGTCCGTGTGTTCCCTAACGCCCAGAAAGCGGACTGCGGCAGACCTGAATCATTCCTCTGCGCAACATTCGTGGCGCCATTGCATCCCAAACCGCCATGTTCGCAGAAAATGCCCGCACATATACAGTCGTGCCAAAAGCAACAATGCGAATAAAATTTTTGGCAAATGCACCGAGCTCAAGTCACTAGTCGTTATTCGATAATTCAAAGCCGTTTCAATGTTTACGAAGTTGACGAACGAACCTGCTTAAATGGCCCTGATACTCTTGGTACCTCCTTCTGAGAGGCCGGTAAACCAAATTGGAGCTTGGGTAGGATGTCATGTAGAGCATCTTCGAGAAAAGTCTGGTTGGGCAAGGTGAGCGCATGTTGTGCCCTCGCGAATGCTTGGATTCGAGATCGCAAAGGGGTTGTCGCACCCCTCTATGCGCTCATGGCCGTGGCAATGTTTCTGACCATGGGCGGTGCCCTCGACTTTGCGCGCTGGGCCAACGCGCGCCAGCATACGATTAAGGCCATGGACGCAGCCGTCCTCGCCGGCGGTCGTGTCCTACAGCTGGACTCAAGTGCGACGGCTGAGGCGATCGATACGGCAGAGCGATTCTACGCCGAAAACACAAAGGGCCGGCTTGAGCTACTCAGCGACACAATTGCATTCACGGTCTCAGATGACGGTCTGTCGTTTTCGGCGACCGGCAATGCGGAGATCGAAACGCTTCTCTTGGGCTTTGCGCACATCTCAAAACTAAAGCTGTTGGACGCGGCCGGCTCGGAATATTCCAAGGCAGAAATCGCGGCCAGTGGTCAATCGGATTACAATCTTGAGATCTCGATGATGCTCGACGTCACGGGATCCATGTGGGGTTCAAAACTCAGCGACATGCAAGAGGCGGCAAAGGACCTGATCGAGATTGTTGTGTGGGACGATCAGTCCGAGCACACGTCGCGTGTAGCAATTGTACCGTTCTCACAAGCCGTAAATGTTGGCAGCACCTACTTCAATGCCATTACCAACAAGAACACGAACAGCACGCTGGCAAGCCGTCCAGAAGGGCTTTGGCCCTCAGTAAAGGTTGCAATAGCCAATATTGTCGATGCACTGAGCCCTGTCTCGCCAGCACAAGCAGGGAATGGCAATAACGGCAACGGCAACGGCAACAACGGCAACAATGGTAACGGCGGAGACGACAACGACGGCAACAGCGGTGGCGGATCGTCCCACAACTACGACTCCTGTGTTGTCGACCGGACAGGAAATGCCGCACTGACAGATGATGCCCCGGGGCCTGGAAAGTATCTCGGTGTCTACGATATCGAAAAGCAGTCCAACTGGTGGACGCAGGACATGGCGTGCCGTCCGTCATCCGTCACTATCCAGCCGCTGACCAGCGACAAGACGGTGTTGACGGACAAAATCGACGATTTTGTTGCCAGTGGCTACACGGCGGGACACATCGGTACGGCGTTTGCCTGGTTCATGCTCTCACCGAATTGGTCGGACGTTTGGGCCGCCGAAAGTGAGCCCGCGGCATATACCGACACCGATACGAAGAAAATCGCGATCTTGTTGACCGACGGTGACTACAACACGTGGTACAACGGCAACGGGAACGGGAGCGCGTCGGAACAGGCCGAGGCGATTTGCGAAAACATGAAGGACGAAGGCATCACCGTCTATACCATCGGCTTCGACATCAGCGACGGGTCGGACGCGGCCGACGTTATGGCAAACTGCGCAACGGATGCCGGCAAGTCCTACTCGGCCGATGATGGAGCCGAACTCAAGCAGGCCTTCCGGGACATCGCGCTCAGCATTTCGACGATCTACCTGTCGAACTAACACGCGGTATCACGAAAACATCAGAACGGGGCGGACGCACAGTTCGCCCCGCCTTGCTTTGAGGGCTCAATTTCTCAGAACCAAGTACGCAAGACCAAGAACACCTGCGATCCACAGCGTCACGACAAGAACCGCAGCAAGCTTGTTCTCAGGGAGCCGCCCGCGTTCGGCCGCAGCCTCGCGATACTCCGCCATCAACGGCCCCGGAATCATGCGAACCACCAGTAGAATGCCAAGTGGAACCAGCACAAGATCATCCAGATAGCCAAGAACAGGAATAAAGTCAGGGATGAGATCGATCGGGCTCAGCGCGTACGCCGCAATGGCCATCGCAAGAGCCTTCGCATACCACGGCGTGCGCGGATCGCGCCCGGCAATATCAAGCGCAACGACGTCCCGCTTAATTGCTCCGGCCCACTTCTTCGCGCGTTCGATCATTCGCAAGAAGCTAGCAGGGCGGCGCACCTTTGTCTCGGTAGCCCGCGAGAAGCGCTAGCGCACGCCCCGGAAGGCAGCGTCCAAGGCGTTGGCAGTTGCGGTTGACGCCCCCGGGCATCCGCGCGCGCGCCAGAAAGCAAAACCGCCCACCATGCCACCAAAGACAAACGCGATCTGCTGGGCAAAGCCGCCGTCACTAACGAACATGATCGATCCCAAGATGCCGCCAATCAGCACATCGGAATATCCACGAGGAATAGTCATCTGCGCCGCGATCTGCGACAGGACATAGGCAGGAACCGCCAGTACCGGCGCCATGGTGAGCGATACCATGGCCCCCGCGATATATTGCATGACTTTGAAGTCACCGAGACCGCCGCCAACACCGGACAAAAAGCCCACGAACGCAAGAGAACTTGCGAAGCCGACAATGACCGCCTTGAAGTACGCCCCGATTAGGGAGCTTCTGGCCTTTTTCGTTGCGAGTTCTTTGGGCAAGTCGATACGCGGCGCCGGATCAAGATCCCGTGCCGCTTCAATCTTTAGAGTCGCAATCTTCGGTGCCGGCTTCACCTTTGGCACAGGACCATTCTTGCGCGACTTGGTTTTGTGAGGGACTTGCACGCGCTCTGACACCGCTCCGAACCAGGACCACAGGCCGGGCCGGCGGCGCGAAACCGTTGGGGTCCGCGTGCTGACGACGTCGGATGCGCGAGACTTACGGCCGCGGTGCGAACCGGATTGCACGGACATGTCGCAAGATCCTAACTGCAAGTTCCGCGCATACTGCAGAAATCTGGGAAAAAAACGCTTAACCCACGCGTCTTGAATACGGACATCGTCTGCACTTCGCGACAGCCGCCGCGCACAAGGCTGAGTTGATACACCTTTTGGGACACTCATCCGGACTTTGGTAACAGATGCCGTGATCGTCAGAACCGGCGGGTGAACCCAAGAAACGGCGCCCAGCGATCGGAAGCATCCGTCAGGCCAAGGTAGACACCACCATCAAGTTGCGTGTTGTCATCCAAGGCATAGGTAAAGCCGGTGCCCAACAGCACATCTTCGCCCCGCGGGTCTTGTGTATTCAACGTCGCCGCCACTTCGGTATAGGTGCCAAATCGCGCCGACCATTCGTAGGCGAGAGCGGCGGAAAGAAAGACCTCGGCGCGGTAGTCATCATCGTCCTCGCTCTTGACAGCAAAAGCGCCCGCGTTCAAGCCGAGCCCAAAGCCCAGCGGCAGAACCACGGCAAATGGCACAATGAGCCCGCCTTCGACATGACCGACGCTGATCCCATCTTCATCTGTTGGAAGGGTCACAAAGAGCAACAGCGCAAGCGCCGTATCGCCAACGGCGTCAAATGTGTCATTGCCGTAGAGATTGAGCTTGCCGCGAATGTCGACCGACCCAATGCCCTCGAGATCGTCCGGCCGCGGACCCGGATTGGAGCGAAAACGAACAAGGCCATAAGGCCGCCACGACACATTGAGTTCGGTATTGGCTGTGAGCCCCAGGCGCACATTTGTGGTGGCGAATTCGAAGCTGCGCTCTTCAATGCCGTCCGCATCCGAGCGTGATTGCGCATAACCAACGAGCGTGCTCTCAATCTGCACGTGACCTGCATTGACGGTGAACGGGCTTTCCGTCAGGTCCGGCCGATCCGTGGTCAAAGGACGCAAAGCGTCATCGGCTAAGGCGGGACCGGCCAAAAAGCACACCAAAACAACGATCGCCGCAGCGATCCGCCGGCACAAAACACGCATCGGACAAACTCCCCCCAAAGTACGCAACGCAAAACGCACAACGTATGACCCATCTTCATCCTTATTGTAAATAGGAATGATTTGCAAGTGCAGTATACACAAGGGCCCCGCAATACGCGGGCGGCGACCGCCTCAGCCAGCCGCAGCGGTGCCGACCTAAGAATGCTGCTGACGGACTGGACGCAATCCAGATTTGACATCAAAACACGAGTACAGAGACAATCACGTCACTGGAAGACGTGTAGGAACGCATGAGATAGTCCATGGTCCCCACGTATGCAGGGCTCGTACGTTATCTGGCAGCTGCGTGCCTAACCGGAACACTCGGACCGGCAACGTCTGCCGCCGATCTGAGTGCGCGAGAGGTAACAAGGTCTCTGTACCAGGCTGACGCCCAGTCGCCGCCAGACTTCTCGGGCGCCGACCTGAGCTTTCTCGATCTTTCAGGGCTAGACTTTAAGCGGGCGCGTCTTGAGGGCACAAGGTTCCATGCGACCGACCTGACCGGTGCCAACCTAAGTGGTTCCAATCTACAACGCGCCATCCTTGATCGTGCAACACTTGTGAAGGCCGACTTCTCGCAATCAAATCTAAGGTGGGCGTTGATTAGACTCCCCCACAGTGCGAGCGATCCCAATTTTGATGCCAGCACGACACCGAACTTCAATAGCGCGGACCTGCGCGCAGCACGTGTGGTTGGTCGGTTTGACGGCGGAAAATTTCGAAATGCGAATCTCGAACGGACTGACTTCGGCCCATACGGTGACTGGACGCAAAATACACTGACGCGACGATCTCAATTCATCTCCGCTGATTTCACGGGATCAAGTCTTATTGGCGCGGATTTTTCTGAGGCCATTTTGAACTTCGCAAGATTTCGAGAAGCCGACATGGCCGGCATCAATCTCACCAACGCCACGCTCATTGGAGCCGACTTCACAGGGGCCAATTTGGTCGGCGCAAACGTTACAGGCGCTGACTTCGAGAGTGCGGATTTAAGCGCCGCCAAAGGGCTGGACAGATTGATCGGCAAGGACCGCGCGCTGAACTGGCCGCGATAAACTCGAGCACCATAGATTTCTGCGTTTCCGATGTCCCGGCTTCGGCACCGTCGGCTGACGTTCTTCAGAGAAGCCGAGACCTTCACCGCTAAAAGCAATACGGGCCGATGCACCGTGCGAAAGTGCGGTCCTTAGTCAAGCTTGAGGTCAAAAGAATAGCGGCCCTCTTCGAAGGATCGCACTTTCAGCAAACATTGATCGCCACCATTCTCGAAATAGAACAAGTGAACCTGTTCTGCACCAACGGATGCTCTGCAGAACGCGACCTTAGCCATTTCAGCCTCAGGGCATTTCTCCAAGTCGATGTGGGGGACGGCATATTCGAACGTCTCATACTTTAGGACGCAGTCGTGAGCGGACGCAGGCGGCGCGGCCGGCAGCATCGACAAAGAGACACAAATGGCCAAAACGTATCGCGTTGCTCGTCGTTTCATACTTATCTCGAAGCTGATGGCGTAGGGTTTGTGCGCGTTTGGATGTCTCATCATATTATCACCTGGGGTTATGATGAGACATCCAAACGCGCACGCATGCAGTCCGCTCAATGTATCGGGTCTGTCTCCGCCGGGAAAGCACCGGTCTTTTGTCTCGAATAAAGATGCGACAGCTTGGGTTAACATCCTACTGCGCTGGTTCGGCGGCTGGGTTGACTTGAGCGAAACATTTGGCAGGTCCGTCGGCCAAGGAATTGCAATTAATCATTTAGACCTCGCAGCAGGCTTGACCACCATCGGTGATTCACGGGCTCAACCGCGGCTCCAGTAGCCCGGCCCGTCAATTGGCGGATACTCAAGTCGCTCCCCATTAACTGGAAAACATTCCTAATCTTCGCCTTCCGGCCAATCTCATGAATATTACGAAGTCTGATGTTTCGAGGGAGCCGGAATGCTCCTGAAATTGGTGTCAGGCCAGCGTCCTTCCTCATATTGCTGGCCAAGGCCAAGAGGCGCCTATGATGTTTTCCAAGTTCGGCGGGGAATCATCCGGTCGCGCGATCGCGACTGTGGAGCCACCATACTCCAATGACTCGCAAATCAGCGTAGAGCTGCTCCGTGACTGGCAGCAGACCGGCGCCCTCGCCGTAACGTGGGATGCCCTTGTTGAAGCCTCGCCATCGCCCAGCATCTTTATGACCTGGGACTACATTTCGACCTGGTGGCACAATTGTCGCGATCACCAGGAGCTTTGCATCCTCGTGGCCAGGAACAATGCGGGCGAGATCTGCGGCATTGCACCGTTGATGATTGGCACCGGTGACACCGTGGCCCGCCGCGCAGTGCGCCAGCTCAGTCTGATCGGGACAGCGCGTCATCCGATTTCACAGCTTATGGACCTCATTGTACGTGCCGACCATCGGCGCGAGGTGGCTCGAGCCTTTGCGCGCTACATTCTTGATGATCTCTCGGGCGAGTGGGACATTCTACATTTGCCCTTCATCGAGCAAACTTCGGTGCTGATGACCGATGTTTTGCCGTATGTCCATGAGCTGGGCTGCACATGGTCCATCGACGACTACGAGCCGGCCCCCTTCGTTCAATTGGAGGGCAGCTGGGACAACTACCTCGCCAATCGCTCAGCGAGGTGGCGCAAGAACTTGCGACGAAGATGGCGTAGTCTGACGAAGGCGCACAACGTCGAGATCCTCCAGGCGGACCGCAATATCGGCGTGGAAGAGGCGGTCGATGCGTTCATGTGTCTTCATGACCAAAGGTGGGGCGAGACCAGTCTCGCACTTGCCACCCCGTCGTCCCGCAGGCTGCTGCGCCAACTCGCTCCCACTCTTGCCGCTAAGGGGCGCCTTCTTCTTGTTCTCATACGTGTCGATGGGATATGGGCCGCTGGAGGACTCGATTTCGTTTATTGCGACAAGATATTCGGGTATCAGTCCGGATGGCATCAGAGATTTGCTGAGTTCGGTATGGGCACAATTGTGCTCGCCGAGGAAATGAAGTGGGCCTACGAGAACAAACTCAAAGCGTTCGATTTAATGGGTGGAGAGGGGAGCTACAAGGAGTGCTTGATGACGCACTCCCGCGAGCTCGTAAACATAGACGTCATAAACCCTGCCAGCTTGCGAGGTCAGCTGTTCACGCGTCTGCGAACACTCAAGCATAATTTGCTTGCCAATCAGACCGATTCTGTGAGTTCCGACAATTCGTGAGTGAAGTGGTTCCTTCGCACGGTCCGGACGAGCGCTGATCGGTCGGCGTCGAGCTGCACACACACAATGACCGGAGCCTTGGACGACGAGCCGCTTTCGTCTGGCAACGAAGTTTCCGATCGGTCAACTGTCCCGGGGCCAAGGATGTCGCCACGTCTGTTCGTGGGATGTAAAGCTGACGTTATTTAAACGTGCTGACGAGGGTCACTGCTGCTCCAGAGTGGACCAAATGGTGTGTAAGTCGGCCCCGCAACCACGGTCGGTCTCACTGGTGCAGCCAAGCTGCTTTTCGTTGGGTCGAAATTCTCGTGTATGTTAGTCCAGGACCGTCGGGTGTTTAACCAGATTAGTACTGGAGAGCCGTTCGTGAGCGCGAACCCCATCTTATTTGTAGCGATCATTCTCTGCACAGTATTTGTCGGAGCAAACCAGGCCACGTCGAAGGGGCAATCAACCACTGAACTTGTCAAAAGATCGGAAGTGAAATTTATCCCGCTGAATCCCAATCGTGGCGACCTGAGTCCGAAGTCCGGCAAACTATGGGGAAATATTCGGAAAGGTGAGGCGTCGGGAATGCTCGTTACATTTGTCGATGGCTTCCAGTCGCCACCGCACATCCACAACATCACATACCGTGCTGTGGTCATTAAGGGCTCTGTTCACAATGATGACCCAGCGGCTGCAAAGATGTGGATGGGACCAGGCTCTTTTTGGACGCAGCCGCTCGGCGAAAACCACGTCACGGCGGCGAAAGGGGAAAGCACCACCATCTTCCTTGAAATTCTATCAGGCCCCTACCTTGTCAAACCCGCAAAAGAAGCATTCGATGCAGGCCAGCGCCCTATCAATCTCGACGCCCGGAACATTGTATGGTTGGACGCAGAAAATACCACATGGCTTACTGGAAACGGCCCTAAATTGGCATACCTCTGGGGCAAGATCACCGGCCGAGAGAAGAATGGTACCTTCATCAAGTTGCCGCCAGGATCCAACGGCAAGCTCAGCACAGCCGCGCCTCTCATGCGCGTCGTGACGATCCAGGGCGTGACGCAAGTTCAAGTTTCTTGTGAATCGGACAAACACAGCCTAAACCCGGGAAGCTACTTCGGCTCCAAGGGAAAGGTCTCATATCAGCTATCCTGCGTTTCAGGAAACGAGTGCTTGCTCTACCTGCACACGGAGGGAAAGTATAAGCTCTCGACCCCATAGACCGATTATCGTTCTGCAATCTCGCGAAACATGGAAACCATGTTGTCAGAAGTCCAACAATGCGACGCTCATTCCAATGCCATTACTATACGTCTGAGACTTTAGTGCGGTCGATTCCCGCTCTTGTCCATCGCTGACCTTTCCCTCCAACGGGCAAAACGTCCGCTTTAGAAATTCGAGCCAGCGGCCCAAAATCTTATCCCCGCTCTCCAAACCTCACTCATACTCCCCCCATCCCGCCGCCCAGTTAATTTCCCCTCCCCTTGACGGGGAGGGGCAAGGGGTGGGGTGAAGAGACAGGCGGTGAATCGAAGATGCAATTGGTGCGTGCCTTGTCCCGTTGAACCCTGGATCCCGGGGTCTAGCCCCGGGATGACATGAGTACTTGTCATCCCGGCATTCAATGCCGGGATCCAAGGGGCTTCCACCGGGGCAATCAGAATGCGGGCACAACGCTTGCCGCAGTACTGAATTGAGCGCAGACCCAAGACGGCAACGAGTGGCGCACTCCCCCCACCCCAACCCCTCCCCGCCAGGGGGAGGGGCTTTGCCATCAAAAATCTTATCCCCTTTCCCAAAACCTCCCACATACTCCCTCGATCCCGCCGCCACGCAGGGCTCAAGCTCGAGCTGGGATCTTGAGTGCGGAGGGGAGCGCGACAGGTACGCCATGGCCCATCAGCTGGTCATGGGGACCGCTGCCGATTGCATGGATACGTGCAATCAAACTGTCGTAACGATGCGCGATAGCGATGGCATGTCACGGTCTGAAAAGGGGGCCCACCCCCGTCTCGCGCGATAGAGCGGCGAACGCCGCATCTATTCCATCTGTTACGAGGCTTCGCCGCTTTATCCCCTGGTGGGGAAAGCTCTTTGACAGGTTGCGTTGACTTTGCTCCGGCGGCTTGGCCGCATGCGGGGCTCAGGGTGTTTCGCTGATGCGCCCAGAGTTGCGAACCATCCGGGGCTACCGCCAATAAAACTCCAGACCGATCATCACCGCGCCCGCCAGCATCATGATGAGCGCGACGACGCCAAACACTTGTGAGAGGAAATGGCCGAGGATCGCCCCGCCGGCTGAACGCAACTTTCCGGTTGTGCCGGGCTGGGCAGCGAGATCTTTGAGACGTTCTTCGACCGCCGTCGGGTTTTCGGTCGAGCGCTTGCCGCGGGCAACCTGCCAAGCGCTATCCATAAGCGCGTCCTTGAGGTCATACCGGCCCGTGCGCCATCGCAATAGAAGGCCCACAAGAATAAGGACACCACCGCTGACGCCAAGCCAATGCTGATCAAGAAAGTCCATGCGCCAAGATCCCGCATGAATAACGAGTACCGATCGTAGTCTGAACCCGGACGGTTCAAGACACAAGCGCCAGGACACGCGGGTCCACAAATGAGGCACGCGCAAGAGCGCCGGAGAGCGCATCCGATTCGTTTTAGATCGCGCCACTCTCCGGCATTTTTCGGTGCAATTGCACCGGCATTCCGTATTCCCTCTCCCCGCGTGCTTTGCTATGTTTTTGCATCTCGATCGGCCCGGCCGCGGGCCGGACGGCGACGGTGCCGGTGTATTTCAGCGCGTGCTCGCCGGTTTCCTGTCTCCGAATGGGCGGCTGTCACGGAGATCATCATGTGGATCCAATGGTGTCGGCGCAGAGCGGCCTTCGAACAGAGGTCAAGTCGGAGTCCGGCAGGGAGCGGCATCATGGGGCGTAGACGGCACGTGACACTTGGGACACTCAAAAGCGCGGCCCTCTTGTCGGCGCTCGTTGTCGCGACGCCGGGCGAGGCGAAGGTATCTCAGATCGTGTCTCAAGACTGTGAGGCATGTCTTGCCGCGAACGCCTTGCCGGAAACTCGTCACCAGGGCCGCAGCGAAAGCACGGACCTCCGGGCCGGCGTGCGCATCGCGCAAACCTGGACGCCCTCCACGGGCTATGTGACCAGCCCGCCAACCCCTGAAGCGGGCGAAGACCCGCTACAGCCGTCCGACAATACGTCGGACTCGCTTGACGCAAACGACCCGTCGGCCCAACCGCCAGCCACCGACGTCGAGATCATTTTTTGGAACAGTGTCAAAGACAGCAACGACGCGGATTCGATCCAAGCCTATCTCGACCGTTATCCCAACGGTGAATTTGCCGTTCTGGCCCGGTTGAAGTTGAAGGCGCTCGGAGTGACCGTTCCCGAACAGCCGACCGGAAGCGATAACACGGCCGCAGTAGCTCCGGGCCCTGCCTCAAGTGTACCAGAGAGTGCAACGCTAACGCGGCGCGTCAAACTGGGCGCTATACCGAGCAACTACGGCGCGCAAGCGAGCACCGTCGACGGTCAGCCGAAAGCCTGGCTCGGGACACGCACACAGTATGTCGATCAAACAACAGCCGAGATCCTCGGCCGCCCAAGCCCGGGTGGCGCCATGATCACGGAATTGGTTGCGGGCGGGCCGGCGAGCCGGGCGGATCTGCAGCCAGGCGACGTTGTAACAAGCGTGGACGGGCGCAAGGTGCAATCGGCGCATGAGCTGGCGCGCATTGTGCGCAGTTACCGCGAGGGCGACGAAGTCGCCATCGAAATTTGGCGGATTGGCAGCGGCAGCAAAGACATGACGGGCCACCTCCGCCGCCAGGCCGACACCGAAAAGGCCGAGGCGAAGTACATGTTCGCACGGCTGTCCAATTTGGGCCACGTCGTCCCCAAGGACCAACCGCTGGCAGCGCGCATGATGCGTGAGCTTTCCGAAGCCGGTTATTCCGGTGCGATGAGAGACCTTGGCTTTATGCTCTACTACGGAAATGGCACGGCCAAGAACGTGACGGAATCGGCAACCTGGTTCCGCAAGAGCGCCGAGGCAGGCGACGTCACGGCAATGGAGACGGTTGCTGCACTTTATGAATCGGGTACAGGCATTAAAGAAGACAAAGGCGAGGCCTTGCGGTGGTCCCGGCAAGCAGCGGACAAAGGCAACGCAAGTGCAATGGCACGTGTCGGCCGCTTCTACCACAACGGAATAAGCGTGAAGAAAGACACGGCGGAGGCCGCACGCTGGTACAGGAAAGCAGTCGATGGCGGCGATGCGTCGGCCATGAACAATCTGGCGGTCCTGCTCTACGACGGTGACGGTGTGGCCAAGGATCGAGCGGAAGCGGTGCGGCTCTACAAGCGTGCCGCAGACCTCGGCAACACGACGGCCATGGGCAATATGGCTGTGCGCTATGATCAGGGCGATGGCGTAACACAAGACCGGGCAGAAGCGGTGCGTCTTGCCTATACGGCCCTCGAAAGAGGAGACACATTCTTTCTCAAGAACTTTACCGACACGGCACGGCACTGGAGCAAAGACTTCCTCAAGGCCTTCCAACGGCGTCTGAAGGACGCGGGTTATTACACAGGTGCCATTGACGGGAAATTCGGACCGGGCTTCAGGCGGGCCGTCAACACCTTGGCCGCCCAATCCGGAACGGCACAACCTTGACCCCGTATTTGAGGCGCAAATTGGCGGGTTAGACACCGCATCCCGGGCCGGTTTTTATGGCCGGGAACGAAGCCCCGCCACGTGTGGACCCGAGAGGGCAGCGCCGAATCACAAGCCATGCTATGGGCGTCCCATGATTGGGAGACCGGTCCGCATAATTGGCATCGATCCCGGCCTTCGGCGCACGGGATGGGGCATCATCGACACCGATGGCGTACGCCTGACCTATGTCGACTCAGGTCTCATCACGTCAGCGGCGGCCGACGATCTGGCCTATCGTCTTTGTGCCCTGTTCGAAGGGTTGTCGGGTGTGATCCAGAGTTACAACCCGGACGAAGCCGCCGTCGAAGAAACCTTCGTCAACGACAATGCACGGGCGACATTGAAGCTAGGGCAAGCCCGCGGCATGGCCTTACTTGCTCCCGCCACAAAGGGACTGCGTGTGGCCGAATACCCTCCGAATCTCATCAAGAAGTCCGTGGTCGGGGCCGGGCATGCCGAGAAGCGACAAATCGAGGCCATGATCGGGTTCCTCTTACCCAAGGCCAAAGTTGAAAGCGCCGATGAAGCAGATGCTCTGGCCATCGCCATCTGTCATGCCAATCATCGCAGCGTGCGCCAGTTGGCGGCTGCTGCGACGCGCAGCGGGAGCGCCGTCACATGATCGGTAAGTTGCGCGGCAAGGTCGATGCCATCGGAGAAAGCCATGCCATCATCGACGTGAACGGCGTCGGCTACGAGGTGCAACTGTCGGCGCAAACATTGCGCAATTTGAAACTCGGCGAGGAGGTCGCCCTCACCATCGACACGCATGTGCGTGAGGATGCGATCCGGTTGTTCGGATTTCAAAGCGAAGTGGAACGCACGTGGTTCCGCACACTGCAGAATATCCAGGGAGTCGGATCAAAAGTGGCGCTTGCCGTACTTGGCACACTCTCGCCAGCCGATCTCGCCAACGCCATCGCCCTACAGAATTGGGCTGCGATCGAGCAGTCTCCCGGGGTCGGCAAGAAACTGGCGCAGCGGATCACCGCCGAGCTCAAAGACAAAGCGCCGGCCTTGTCGATTGCCGGGCTCAACGTGCCCCCTGCAAGCGCTGCCAACAGCGTGGCAATGGCGCCAGCCGAAGGAGACGCCGCCGCCGAAGCCATATCCGCCTTGAACAACCTCGGCTACAACCCCGCCCAGGCGTCACTAGCCGTTGCCACCGCCGTCAAAGATCTCGGCAAGGATGCCGACACCGCAAAGCTCATCCGGCGCGGTCTCAAGGAATTGGCGCGCTAGCGAACCAACAGCGCTCACTATTGCTCGCGGAACGCCTTGGAGAAGCTGTCGGTCAAAGGCTTCATCAGATACTGGAAGAACGTGCGCTCACCGGTCTTGACGAACACATCACCGGGCATGCCGGGCGTCGGCTGGAAGTCCGGCGCCTTTGCATTGAGGTCCGCTTCGTCAAGCCGGATCCGCAGGACGAACATACCGTGCGCGGCGTTGGGTAATCGGGCAAGAGCCCGCGTGTCGTTTTCGCTCACCGCGTCGGCCGAGACATAGACAACCTTGCCTTTGATCATCGGCGTGCTGCGATGATTAAGCGCGGCAATACGCACCAAGGCCTCTTGCCCCTCTTTGACATTGGAGATGTCGGAAGGCAGCACGCGGGACTCGATAATGAGTTCGGCGTTCACCGGCAGAAGCTCGACAATCGTGGCACCTGAGCCGACGACACCGCCCGGCGTGTGCTGATTGAGCTTGACGACAATACCGCGAACCGGCGCCTTGACCTCGACACGGGCGGCCACATCACGGGCCGCACGGACTTGTTCATTGATGTCCTGAATTTCGGCTTCTGTCCCACGCAATTCCTCGATGGCACGTTGCACGGTGGCGGATCGGATATGGGCGATTTGCTGCTCCGCCCGCGCGATCCGTTCCTTGGAATCGGCGATGCGCGACATGAACTGACCGAGATCGCCGGCAAGCCGGGCATCAGCGCGTTGCAAAGCCAGCACATCCGTGCGCCGCACAAGTGAACGCTTGAGAAGCTCTTCCTTATCTGCGCGTTCCTGCCGAAAAAGTTTCAACTGCTGATCAGTGGCGGCAACCTGTGCCTTATAGCCAGCGATCGTTTCGTTGATGCCCGCGATCTCTTTGTTCAGGACCTCGATCTCGGCACCGATCTTAGTTTGGCGCGCGTCGAGTTCATCCTTCTGCAGCGCGATCATGGTCGCGACGTTCGGATCGTCGACTGCCTTGAGAAGTTCAGGCGGCAGAACCAGTTCAGACGCGAACCGCGCTTCGGCCCGCAATCGCGCCTGCATAGCAAGAAGCTGGTAATAGCGCTTGTTGAGCCGTTTGACCTTGGCGTTGGCCACCGTGTCATCGAGACGGATTAACACATCGCCTTTTTCGACAAGCTGGCCTTCATGCACCAGAATATCGCGCACGATGCCCCCTTCGAGGTGTTGGATGTGCTTATTTTCGCCGGTTGCCACAAAGCTGCCGGGCGCCACGACGGCACCGTCGATCGGCGCAAACCCCGCCCACAGCCCGAAGCCAAGACCCCACACCAGCAGGACGCCAATCCCGAAGTATGCTGCAGGCTTCGCATTGCGCGGAACGCTGGCGTGCCAGGTATCAATACTAGGGCAATTAGCGTGCACGTCGTCGACTCCGTCGATTCACAAGAACGGGGTTATATGCCTTTGGGTTGGGAGACCGGCTGAGCAGCAGCCGGACGATTAGCTTGCGATATGGCTTGACGTTGGGCCGGCGCGGCCTGGGCTGCCGGCATGGCCGGACCCGAGGCCATCGGGACGGCACGATGCAGTACCGCCTGTGGTGGTCCGAACGCCTCGACACGCCCACCCTTCAGGATCAGGACCTTGTCGACACACGTCAGAAGGGCCGGGCGCTGGGTAATGGCGACAATGGTCGTGCCCTGCTGTTTGGCACGTCGAAGGGCTTCAGCAAGAGCCTGTTCGCCAAGCGCATCGAGATTTGAGTTGGGTTCGTCGAGTACGACAAGAGCCGGATTCCCGAAAAACGCACGCGCCAGTGCGATGCGTTGCTTTTGTCCGCCGGAAAGCGGTGCGCCGTTGCCATCAATCATCGTCTCATAGCCCTGGGGAAGATGACAGATCATGTCATGCACGCCGGTGAGCGCCGTCGCTTCGTAAATCGTGGAGTCCGCTACGTCTTCGCGCATGCGCGAGATATTGGCTTTGATCGTTCCGGGGAACAATTCCACCTCTTGCGGTACGTATCCGGTAAACTCACCGAACTGACGGCGGTCCCAGTTGCGCAGCTCCGTCTTGTCGAGCCGCACGCGCCCTGCTGTCGGGTAGAGGCAGCCGGTAATGATGCGTGCAAGCGTTGACTTGCCGGAGCCCGAAGGCCCAACGATCGCCAAGGACTCGCCCGGCGTTAGTTCGAACCCGACA
This sequence comes from Hyphomicrobium sp., assembly GCA_965222835.1. GTDB lineage: Bacteria > Pseudomonadota > Alphaproteobacteria > Rhizobiales > Hyphomicrobiaceae > CBDCUQ01. Next base: position 308,540 of record CBDCUQ010000003.1, on the reverse strand, counting down.
CCATTGAGGACAGGGTCTTTGCTCCCCTGCGGGATGTAGAGAATCTTGTCGACGACCAGGTGACCTCTTGGCTTCGGCAACTGAAGACGCGGCCTCTCGTTACCAATCGCCTGCATCATCGAAACGATACGAGCATAGCTGCCACGTGCCGCCACCAGCGACCGCCAGCCTTCGATCATGCCCTCAACCGGCTGCAGGGCTTTGCCGGCAATAATCGAAGCCGCAATCATGGTGCCGCCAGTAAGCTCACCGTGTAGGGCAAGGTAAGCGCCCCACCCGAGAATGGAGATTTGCGTAAGAAGCCGAATGTACTTCGACGTCCCGCTGATCCAGTTGTTGCGGTCAAGCGCGCCGCTTTGCGTGGCCAAGGCCGCAGCCTGTTCCCGGCCCCATTGGCGAATGCCCTCGTTGAGCATGCCCATGGCGTTGATGACCTGAGAGTTCCGCGCCAGCGCATCTGCAGCCGCATCCGCTTTGGCAGCATGCCCGCCCGCCGTACCAAGAGGAACCGACGTTGCGCGCTGGTTGATCACGGCAATCGCAAGCAGGAGAAATCCCGCAGCAAGCACGAGAAAACCCAAGTCGGGATGAATGAGAAACACCACGCCGAAATAGAGCGGCGCCATCGGTGCGTCGAACATCATCAGCATGACGGGCCCGGCAATAAAGCCGCGGACCTGATGCAGGCTGCGCAAGGTTTGCGTATTTCCGCCTCCCGTGGCGGGAGCAGACGCCACCACACCGGCAAGAATGGAACCGCCGAGAATGGCTTCGAGCTCCGACGAGGTCCGCATTAGGACGTGGCGGCGTAGAACGTCGAGCAGCGAGAGCACGCCGATAAACATAAGCGCGAGAACCGACAGCATAACAAGCGTATCGACGCTGCGGCTGGTGAGAACGCGATCCGAAAGCTGAAACAGATAGATTGGAATCGTCAACATCAAGAGATTGACGAAGACGGAGAAGATGCCGACGACGATGAAGTTACGCTTGACAACGGCATGCCATTCCGCCAGCCGGTCGCGCCGCTCCTCCTTTGAGCACGCGGATGGCGCGGCGGCATCGCTGGTCACGCGAGCCTCGCCGCTCTCACGGGTTTCGTCGTGGGCAGATTGGGTCTCCGGTCCGCCCTTTTCGTCATCGATGGGAGCTTTCGCCAGAGCGGGAGCAGGAATGGAGACCGGAGCCAGTTTCGCCGCGCCACTATCACTCTGTTCGGTATTAACTGTGTCTGTGCCTGTCGACGGAGCAGCAGCCTCCTGAGACGGCACCGCAGCGGTCTCTTGTTGCTTAACGCCGGCCCTACCCGCGCGCGTGGACCGTTTTGATTTCTTACGCATCGGCTGCTCTGTGCCTATTCAGGACAATGGTCGCAAAACCGTGGGCCGGAAAATCGGCCCGGCACGGCGGAGCGTCCCGAAGCGAAATGACCCTAATATTTGGGTGCAGGAGCTATGCCATGCTGGGCGAGGCGGTGGGGTTAACCCATCATGTCCGCGCCACGATCCATCGGGTCGTCGAAAACGCTGGGTAGAGCGAACTGCGACATGCCTTTACCGTGACCGCCGTCATCACCCTTGTCGTCATCATGCGCATAGTGATCGAGATTGAATTTGCTCAGCAGCTTGTTCTTGTTGCTGTGGACCTGTTTGATGATGTCGCTGTCGTCAAGCACGTTGATCTGCAAGACGAGATTGAATTCCGAATAGCGGCCGCCGACGAACAGATCGTCGTTCTTGTCGTCCTTCTCGATGCGCGCCGAATTAAACTGCATGAAGCCGCCTGAGGCGACGACATTCGGCCCGCCCGTATCCGCCGCCGCATCCGCAGCGTTATCGAGAGCCGTCTTGACGATCGTGTCACGATCGAATGCGGCGTTGACCTGAACCACGGTGTTGAGCTCGTAGTAGTCCCCGGCGACGTAGCTCAATGGCCCATCGTCATAGTGCTTGACGAAGTCCAAGAGTTTCTTCTTGGTCTGCCCGGGATTGGCGGCGGTGACGACGGTCGACGTGTTCGCCTGGTCATGGCCGGCCGAATGGACATTGGCAAAGTCCAGCGAGCCGATTGTGTCGCCGAGCATCTCATCCATCTCGTATGAAATCTCATCCACGTCCTTGATGACGTTAGCCTGTACGACACTGGTGCTGGAGCTGACACCGCCCGCAAAGTATTGATGTGGAGCTTCGTCCGCGTTGCTGGGCACGCCTGGTGCCGGTGCTGTGTACGAGGCAATCTCAGCCGTGTTCTTTTGTGTGTTCTCACCGGTTTTTACGATCACCGGCTCGTAAGCGACAGCCGGTTCGTAGACATCGACGGGCTCAGTCTCTTTGACTGACTCGTAAACCGTTGCAGGAGGGCTTTCGACAACCGGCTTTGTTTCAATCGGTTGCTGATGGCTTGCGACAAGCGGCTCGCTCTCGACCGAGGTCGTACTCGCGACCACCGGTGTGCTCTCCGCGGTCTGCTGAGGTGCCGCAGGCGGCGCGCTCGTCGAAGAGGCCGATGTGTCCTCACTAACAGGTGTGTCCTCGACAACCACGGCGGTCTCGACGGCCGGTGTACGCTCTTCGGTCGGCGCGGAGTAAACAACCGGCGTACTGTCCTGAGACATTGGGGTCTCGTCCGCCGGCGTCGTCGCCGCGGCAAGCGTGCTATCAACAGCCGGAACCTCCTCCGTGCCGCCCCCGTCATAGTTTTCGATCGTGATCGTGTCATTGTCCCAGAGGACATTGAACTGAATAATCGTGTTGAACTCGTAATAATCTCCGGCGACAGCAAGCGCACCCGACCAATCGTCACCGTCGGTGACAGTCGCCTCGTTGCCGAAGCTCTTGTCCGAGGTGTCGTGGCTCATATCGAGCGTGGCATCTTCGAATCCGGAGAGTTGCGTTGCGGAGAATGCCGTCCCATCGAGCACACCGTTGAGCTGAACCGCCCAGTCGACGTTGAAAATATCCGCCGTCGTCAGTTCGATGACATCTTCGAAGCTGCCTTCCTCTTGCCAATAGCCAATCGGAGACAGAACTTCCTGTGAGAACGTGGTCGCCGCCCCGGCCAATCCATGCGCATCATCAGGTGTTGCAAGGACCAAGTCGACGCCCTCGACACCATCGATGCCGAATCCGAGCTGACCCGTGAAGGTACCGAGACCATCAAAAAACGACAATTGTTCGGGATCGAACGTCTCGGGCGTAATCCCAAGCGCCTCAAACGGGTCCAGGGAGATGAGGGGCGCGGGTCCGAATGCAGCGGAGACGAATCCTGTAGAGCCCCCTTGAATATTGATGAGCCCGGCATCCGGGAACGGAAGACGGGCAACGTGGGATCCAGAACCGATCGCCTTCGCCAGCGAAACGCCGCTGCCGTCCGCGACCGTGAAGACGAAGTCCTGCGGCAATAGCTTTGTGGCCTGAAGGGCGGGATCGGCGTCGTCTGTCTGCTCGTGTTCGGGGTGAGAAGGCGCCTCAAACCTGGCGGCAACACCGCCCGGCACGGGCGGATCAGAAGGCTCTGCCTGGCCGTCATCCTCCTCTGCCGTACGGGCAACCGCTTCGGAGAAGAAAAACCCGTCGCGAACGAGTCCCTGGTAGACCGCGAACGACCAGATCATCATCTCCCAAAGCGTCCGATTACGCTCGAAGCGGGTGCGATGATAATCAATCTGCTCCCGCAATGCTGCCCGATAGGGAGCAAAGACGCTGGCAAGCTTATGACGGGTGCCGTGCATTAAAGTCTCTCGAACCTGCGAATGACCTTAGACCTCGTAAGAGCTCGCGGCCGGGAAGACCGGTAGCGACGTCCAATGTTCGCCGCACCTGTGTTCGGTACCTGCCGGGCGATTCTTGTTACAACCAAAACCGCCCGGCGGCATGTCGTGATCAGTTGAAGCTATCGAGATCCGCTTGGAACTCGTTGCCGTCAAGGATCGTCGAGTCGTTGGTCTGCGTGTACGGCAGCTCGATCACTGGAGCGATGACGATCGGGTCGACATCCTGATTGACATCGACGTGTCCGACGCCACCGTAAGCACCGTCACCACCGTCAGCGTAGCCGACAACGAGCGCGTGCGACGTGCCGTCCGCGTCATTGAGCGCATACGAGGGTCCACCGAGTGATAGCCCATTCGAGGTGGCTGACTGGGCCAATCCGCCCATGGACATCCCATCGACCGAGACGTCGATACCGGTGACATCGCCGCCGTTCGCGTTACCACTCGTAAGCGGTACGTTGTTCTGGGCGTTGCCGCTCATTGCGCCACCGCTTGACGGATCGAGGTCCAATCCACCCGTGTACGCCGCCGAACCACCCGGGGCGCCGAGTGTCGTCAAGACATCGCCGCCCGGTGCCCAGCCGCTATGCCCACCGTGCGACCAAGCAGGGTTGGTCGGCGCTGCATCGGCACCCTTAGCGAAGGCGTATCCGCCTTCTGCATTGAGCTCACCAGACGCGTCGATGAACTTGACGTCAAGGCCGACGCCAAGACCACTGGCACCCTTGGCAAGTGCGGTGCCGCCATCGCCACCGACCGAGTCGCCGGAGCGCGCGTTACCCGCGTCGCCACCGTTACCCGTCGTCGAGTTGCCGGCGGTGAGGGCATTGTCCTCCAGCGTCGACGAGCCACCCAGCGAGCTGCCCGTCGTGCTGTCGCCGTTCGCGGCGGCGCCTGTGACGGCAGCGCCGGTCATGAATGCGGCATAAACAGCGCCTGACGTCGCGTTGCCGCCGGTGTTCGTCGCCGAAGCCACGCCGAGGCGCACAGGCCCGCCATCGGCCGCGACGCTGGTTGCACCGCCCGTTGCGCTTCCGGCGTTGGACGTGGCATTCGCACTACCCGTGCTGGCGTCACCGCCGGTTGCGCTTTGGCTGCCACCGTTTCCGCCGTTACCGCCGTTGCCCGAAGTGGCACCCAAGGTGGCTGACAACGTCGGGTTGGCCGTGAACGACATCTGCGGCGAGGAGACCAGATAGTTGGCCTGCGATACGTCGTAGCTGTCGTCGTCGGATAGATCAAAGCCATGCGAAGGAACAACACCCGCGTGCTTGAGGTCGGTGAAGAAATCCGAAGAGAACTCCTGGCCGTCCTGAATATCGGAGTTGTTGTTCTGAATGGTCGGCATCCAGACGTCAGGTGCAACGACAATCGGCGTCACGGTCTGTGACAGGTCCAGCTCGACGTCCGCGCCTTCTCCGCCTTCTCCGCCGTTGGCCGAGCCGTAGACCTTACCGGTCGAGTCCGCTTGCGCCTCATTGAGGGCATGGGCGTATCCACCAAAGGCCTGACCGATGGCATTGCTGCCTTGGGCTTCACCACCGATCGACGTCGCGGTCGACGAGATGGAGTTGTTGACTGCGTTGCCTCCCACATGCTGCCCACTGGAGATCGGCGCGTTGGTCTGAGCATTGCCACTCACGGCCATCGCGCTGCTGGGGTCGTTGTCAATGCCACCGGACGTGCTGGTGGCACCACCGTGCGCAACGATCGGCTTGGCGACAACGCTGCCAGCATAGGCAGGCGCGCTGGGTGCACCGGTTGAGAGAGCCCAACCCGTATAGTTGCCATCACCACCGGGTGCTTTGGCAAGACCGCCATCGGCATTGATGTCTGCATTGCCGAGGAGGACGTAATGGCCGCCGCTGGCATTGGCATCACCACCGTCACCACCAAGGCTGTCACCGGAGGTGGCCTTGGCGCCGCTTCCGCCTTCGCCTGAGGCGGCGCTTCCAGCCGTCAGGCTGGTACCGGACTGCGTGGCGTCACCACCGGTTGAATCACCGGTTGTGCTGTTGCCGTTCGTCGCATCGCCGGTCTTCGCCGCACCGGAGCCGAGTGTCACGTCAACGGCACCGCCCGTCGAGTCGCCGGACGTGTTGCGGCCTTCTGTTCCGCCGATCACGGCGGCACCGCCGCTCGCATCGGCACTCGTGTTGCCACCGGCGCCAACGCCGGCGTCAGCAACCGAGCCCGCAGATCCGCTCGAAGCAGCTCCTGAGCCGGCGCCTTGCGCACCACCGTCACCACCGTTGCCGCCGTTGCCCGCCGCAGCGGTCACATCCGCCGTCATCGTCGGTGAAACGTCGATTGCGATGCTGGCATTCGAGACATTTTGGTTGAACTGTTTGACCTTATAGGAGTCGTTGTCAGACAACCTCAGGCCTTCGATGCCCTTCGGTACGACGCAATAGCCACACGCATGATCCTCACCAGGATTGAACTCGTTCCCATCGCGGATGAGGGATTGGTTGTCCTGATCGTAGTCAAAGCCCAACTCGGGCAGGACCTGGATTGGCGTCAGATGCTGCTCGATCGAGACGTGGCTGCCGCCGCCGGTAGCACCGTCGCCGCCGTTGGCGTCACCATAGACCGCCGCCGTCGACGTGGCATCCGCATTGTTGACAGCGTGCGCGTAGCCACCCTTCGACTCACCGGTCGCGTTTCCGGCGGTCGCAATGTTGCCCTTGCTGTTCGCCGTTGCGTCGACCGTATTGTCATCCGCAATAGCGGCCTTTGTTGAAGCGCTCGTGATTTCATAGTTGTTCTGCGCCTGGCCGCTCATTGCTGAGCCACTGTACGGATCGCTGGCAATCGTACCGGTCGAGTTACCATCGGCAGCACCAGCGCCAAGCGGCGTAAAGACATTACCGCCATAGGCCGAACCGCTGCTGTGGCCGGCTGAGATGGCTTTGCCGGTGGAGCGTGCGTCTCCGCCGTCGGCCTTTGCCCCATAACCCGACATATCGAGCGTGCCCGAGCCATCGAGGAAATAGGGAATATCAACGCCGAGGGCACCGCCGCTGCCGCCCTTCGCTCTGGCCCAGCCGCCGTCGCCACCTTCACTGTTGCCGGACATGGCGGCACCGCCATCTCCGCCGTCACCCGTCGTGGCATCACCGGCCGTCAGGCTGTTGCCAAGCATGGTCGCATTGCCGCCCGACGACGTGCCGGTGGTGCTATCACCGTTTCGGGCATTCCCGGTCGTGGCATCACCGGTGGAGAAGTTTGCGGAAACGTCACCCGTAACCACATCACCCGTCGCAACACTGCTGACCGTATCACCGGCATTTGCGTCTCCGCCGTTGGCCGTGGCTGTGGCCGTGCCGCCCATAGCACCGGCCGAGTTCGCCTGAGCCGTCGCGTCTCCCGTCGAGGCACTGCCGGCCTCAACGGTCTGGCTGCCACCGTTACCGCCGTTGCCACCGTGGCCGGCCGTCGACGAACCGGTGGCAGAAAGCTCCGGCTGAATGTTGATCGAAAGTTCGGGCGAGCCGACAAGAACGTTACCCTGGGTGACATCGTAGCTGTCGTTGTCCGAAAGCTCAAAGGTCTTGGGAACGAGGCCGTGGGCCTGAAGCTCCGTGAACCAATCAGCTGGAAACTCCGTCCCGTCATCAATCCGGGATTGATTGTCCTGATCCATCGGAACGTAGAGCTCGGGGGCAACCACAAGCTCGTCAACCTTCTGAGCCACTTTGACACCGCTATCGCCACCGACAGCGCCTTCGCCGCCATAGGCGTCGCCTTCGACGTGACCTTTTACAGTGGCGTCGGCAAAGTTCTTCGCTTGAGCATCTCCGCCCATCGACTGCGCACCGGTGTCGCCGGCAAGCGCACTTCCGCCCATGGAGTTCGAAGAAACGTTGACCGGATTTACCGTGATGATGCTAGCGGCTGCGCTTCCGCTGGAGATGGGCGCATTTACCTGGGCATTGGCACTCTTGGCATTGCCGCTTTCGGGCTCATTCGTCACCGTACCGCTGATTTTGCCGTCACCGGCTTCCGACCTGAGCTCGTGTGTTTTGACGGTTCCAGCCAGCGCTTTGCCGCTCGGCGCACCATGGGAATGCGCGTAACCAGGTACGGAAGGCGATCCGCCATTGGCAGAAGCGTAACCACCATAGGCATTGACCTCGGCTTCACCGAGAACCTTCACCTTGCCGGCACTGGCATTGGCCGTGCCGCCGTTGCCGCCAATGCTTGAGCCCGTTTTGGCAAGGCCACCATCGCCGCCGTTGCCGCTCTGCCCGTCACCGGACTTGATAGTCGACCCCGAAAGCGACGCATCACCACCAACCGAGTCACCGGTCGTGGTGTTGCCGTTCGAGGCATCGCCGCTCTTCGCGCGGCCGGTCGTCAGGTCAACGGTGACCGAGCCAGACGTGGCGTCGCCACCCTTGTTCGTGACAGTAGTATCGCCAGCGCCTGCGCCTCCGCCATTGGCGCTAGCCGAACCCGCGCCGCCCGTGGCGTCGCCGCCATTCGACTGGGTCGAGGCCGAGCCCGTCGAGGCCGCACCGGCCGATGCCGCCTGGTCGCCGCCGTTGCCGCCGTCACCGCCAGAACCGGCATACGAAAGCCCACCACCCGTAACCGTCGGTGAAATGTCAAAGGTAAACTTGGCCTCGGAGAGATTTTGGTTCTCCTGCGAGACCTTGTAGGAGTCGTCGTCGGTCGCGATGATCTTTTCGACCTTGGGGGGCGTGTACGTCTTGTGGGCGGGCTTCTTCTTCTTGGCCATAACGGTTCCTCGGATGTTTCGCTGTCTTACAAATGTGGGCTTCTTCTGGTGAATTGGTCGGCTGAAGACGCAAGAGCGGCCAGCCGGAGACATGGTCTGTCTGATTGGATGCGGCCGCGCATATTCCGGTTTTCGAACGACCGGTTTCGTTGATGCACGGATCTACCTTGAAGGCTTCCCTCCTCCTGGATGACGTACGCGAGTAAGAAGAGCGCCCCTCACGTACGAGCTTCCGACGAATACGTAATCCGTTTCAAAATGAAACAACGATTACGCACCTGGAAACAGTTGTAGTATGTGCGCACGCGTGCCGCATGGACTTCGTGTACAAAGCGTAAAGCGAGTTGGTTTATTTCTTAGCGGTTTCGATCAGTCTGCAGACGTCCAATCAACGTCGATGTGCGCCGCGCTTCGCATCTAATGAAACAAAAAAAAATGATACGCAAAGAGCAGCACCTTCATCGCGTGCATCTCGCGCCATTCGCAATCGATTTTAGACGTGCAATGAAGCAAGCGTATCGTCACGTCGTCAAAGAGCGTGACGAGATACGCTTCAAACATGAGACATTGGTTATAGGAAAAGTGATTGGAGCAGAGGTATGCGCGCTGCGTGCGACGTTACTTCTGTACGCTTTCAAGATAATGGGTCAGTTCCAATATGCGCACATGAGCCGGCAGAAAGCCCGGCCGCCCTTCTTGCTTTTTCAAGCTCGCATAGAAGTCTGGCATCTGATGCGTGTCGTGTCCGGATACGGCGCTCTCACCTGAAATGATGGCGAACACGCGCCAGAAGGGATATCTACCCCCATTTGCTTTGGAAATATCGGTGAGATCCTTAGGCGGTTTGACAAGCTTGGCTGAAAGCGGCCCGCCGCCGGCGAGATCAGCACCATGACAGCTCTGGCAGTTTTCCTGATACTCCTGCAAACCGTCCGCGAGAATCTGCGCTTTGGCGCCCGAATCTGCGGCAGCCGACTTAGAGAACAGCGCGAGAAGGACAAGGGCAGCGACAAGCAGGAGCACAGCAACGACAATCATGTGCCGCATCCTCTGGCGTCGCTGATCAGAAGTGTCCCTGATTGGAGCTTCGTTTTGCATGGGCCCTCCAAGTAAAGCGACCGACGCAAACCTCGGCTCCGGACGCTGTCAACAGAATTCTGCCTCCAGGGGCCGCGCACACACCTTGAGCCGCGTCAAACAGAGAAAGGATTTTGAACACGAGAAGCGCGGAACTATCCGGATATCAGCCCAAATAAGGCATCCGCGATGCCGAAGGTCAGCGAAGGATGGTATTATCCGTCAGCGCATCGACGGCATTTCTGAGCGTCGCTTTGACCGTTCCGCCGGCATCGACCCGGATCCAGCGCATATCACCCAAATTATAGCCCAACTGCTGTTCAACGACGGCGCGCGTCGCGTCCGACGCATCACCTCGCCGCGCATCAACACGAGACTTCAACAGCTCCGCGGGGGCATCCAGCCAAAGCCCGCAAAAGTCCACCCCTGCGCGGCGCGCAACCTCTTCGATGGTTTCCCGTTCGCGCGGGTCGGCATAAACGGCATCGGCGACGACCGCATGTCCAGCTTCAAGTGCGCACTCCGCCATTTCAGAGAGCAGGTCATAGACCCGTTCTGTAACCTCTCGCGTATACGCGTCCGCCGGAAGCCGGTCCGTATCATTTGCTTCGAATAGCGATTTCCGCACTAGGTCTGATCTCAGGTGCAGAGCACCAGGTGCACGGCCAAGTTTCGGCGCAAGGGCCGCCGCCAGCGTTGACTTCCCGGTGCCTGACAAGCCGCAGACTGAAACGAGGCAAGCACGTCGAGGCTCGAGAAGGCGGAGCGCGGTTTCGACATAGCCTTGCGCCACGGCCACCGCGACGGCGCGCGCCTCACCTTCGACCTGGCGAGCGCGCTGGACGTTGACCATAGCGCGCACACCAGCACGCAGGGCCAGGAATGCCGGCAGGACCCCAAGCCCCTCCAGGTCGAGCCGCGCATTCGAGCACCAAAGATATCGGTTCAGGATTGCGTTGGCTTGCTCCCGGTAGCCGCGATGCTCAAGGTCCATGAGAAGAAATGCGAGATCGTAAAGCGTATCGACAGTGGCGATAGCCTCATCGAATTCGATTGCATCAAAGAGGACAGGATGGTCCTTCCAAAGGACGATGTTGCTGAGGTGAAGATCACCGTGGCACCGGCGGACGCAGCCCCCCGCGGCTCTGCGTTGAAGGACAGCACGGGCAGTCTCGATCTCGCATGTCAACTTCTCTCCGAAGGTCTTCGTGGAGGTATCCGAAAGGATCGGCGGGTCCTCCTCAAGGGCGGAAGAAACATCCGCAAGAATCGCAAGATACTGGGCGGCCGGATCGGTTGGATATGATACGCGCGCCTTCAAGTGGGCGGCATAGACAGCTTCGGCAATTTGACGGCAGAGCTGGGGCCTGAGCGCCCCTCTTTCCGCGACGGCGCTCAAGAGATGTGCTTCATCAAACCGGCGCATCCTGAGCGCCCACTCGACCGGTGCTCCGCCACCACCGATCGCCAGCTTTCCGTTGGACTCGCGCGTGATCGGAACCACGCCCTGATAGAGTTCCGGCGCAAACGCGCGATTAATCGCGAACTCCCGGTTGATCACGTCGCGGCGTTTTTCCAGCGTCGAGAAATCCAGGTAGGAAAAACGCACGGCACGTTTGATCTTCAAGGCGTCCTCGCCGGCAAGAAACACGAGAGCGCCGTGGGTTTCGCGGCACTCGACGGCGGCGGGCCGTTCCGGATAGGACCCGGGATCGGAAAGAAACGCGATGACCTCCGATTGGTCCTTGACCCGCGCGGACGCAGGAGTGTTCCCTCCCGTCATTTCTTGATCTCCCAGGTCGCACCATATGGGTGCTGGCGCGATGTACGTTGACGGCCGTCAAAGCGAAAACTGCCACACTGTATTCAACCTAATGTACAAAACCACAAGTGGAGGATTCAATGAAACCGAAGCGGACTTGGGTCTTAATTTCCGATGCAGGCCGCGCGCGCATTCTCGAAAGCGATGGGGCAGGATCAGGGTTGCGCCAAGTCGAGGGTATGATGTTTGAGAACCCGTTGCCACCCACGCATGATCTCGTCGATGACCGCCAGACCCGCTCCTACGAGTCAGTCGGTACTGCCCGGCACGCCGTGTCAGGGCGGACCGACCCGCGGCGCAAGGAGAAATTCCGGTTTGTCGAATGTCTTGGCGAAAAGATTGAGGATGCGCTCACGCGGGAAGCCTTCGACCGACTTGTTCTCGTTGCACCCCCAAAAGTTCTCGGTGACTTCCGCGACGTACTATCAGAGCGGATGCGCGAACATATCGTAAGCGAGGTGCCCAAAGATCTGACAAAGACGCCCGACAATGAGGTTGCCGGGCATCTCGACTTAACGTTTACACTATGAACTCAATCAGCACACGGTTGGCTCGCACAGGCGAATGTCAAACTTTTGATGAATGCGCGGACGCGAAAAGTCATACATGCGGCCATCGATACAGGTGACGCGGCCGTCAAGCGCCACGTCTCCGCCGAGCTCCATCTCATTGAAGTATAGCAACTCGTTCAAATCGCAATTCTTCTCGCGGCGAAGCTGCTGCGCAAGAACGACTCTCCAAGGCTGAGCGCTGGGCGCCAGGTCCTTCTCTTGTGCGAGTACGGCAAGGCTCGCTCCCACTGTGGCTGCAAGGACGAGCCCAATGCTAATGGCGCGATGAGCGCAGATCATGAAAGGCTCCTCATCATGAGAGCGTAACCCGGAATCAGTACAATCCGAGATCTTTCTATCGAATGCTTTGACAGGCATCAACGTCAGGATAAACAGAGACACGCATCTAATCTGTGACCCCTCATCGACCCTTCTTCAGCAATCACCGAGGTTGAGATGGACAAGACCGCAGCCGAAGCAATGTTGCGCCGAGTGAAATTGGTACTAGCGCGCGATCCGGATTTTCCCGACGGGAGCGTCGAGCATGGCTACGACTTTATTGCTCCCTTGGATGCCAAAGGGCACATCGACGTGGCTGCTTGGAAGGCCTTGAAGGATCGGTGCCGCGTCCGGAGATTCTGGGCCGGGGAGCGCGATGAGGTCGGCCACATTGTCCACAAACCGGGCGGAGCATGGGCCTTCCACTATGACATTCATGGCGATGCAACGCATGACGAGCCAGGCTACCATTTTGAGAGCCATGCACTCGATCCCGGGGAGTATGTCTCAATAAAGGAACAGGACGGCATCATGAGAACGTTCATGGTCAAGAGCGTTGTCGATCTCGACTAGATCCGCCCAATTCAAGGCAGGGAGAACTCGGCAACAACCGGTGCGTGGTAGGACGAAGCGGACCTCTTTGTCCTTCCATATGCGACCAACTCGTCGCCCAGCGTTTCATTGTGGGCTTCGATTGTTCGGAAATGCGAGAGGAGCGCGCGGCTCGCGAGAACATGGTCGAGCATCACCGGCCGGCCGTGATGAAGCACACTGAACCGGCGGTCTTCCGCAAGCGAGCGGTCGAGGACGGCAAGCGACCTTGGCGCAAGCCGTCCGTTTCCGGTATCTTCCTCCGATCCGATCAGGATCTTCAAAGGCGTTTCGTGATCCTCGGCATTGAAATCGCCGGCCAGAACGATGAACCTTTCTGGATCGCTGTCCATCAGCTGGTCGACCAGCATGCGGGCCTCAAGCGCTTGTGCCGATCTCTTGAGGCTCGATAGAAAGTAACCCTCCGCCCAGCCGGAAACGGATCTCCATGTGAAAGGGGCCTCTTTTTGCCCCGCAATCGGCAGCGCCAGGGGCGCTCTTAAGTGCAGGTTTAGGACGCTCAAGTGTTTATCGCTGCCCAGCGAGATCGTGGTGAGCAGCAAGGCTCGATCGAATGCGAGCTTGATCGGAGCCGAGACCGGTGGACAGGCACTCTGCGGAGCGTAGTCCATCGAAGGTAGGACCGTATTACGGATTTCCCGATGTTCGGCAATTGGCCATCTCGACAGCGTCACGAGATTGTGCACGTCGGCCACGCCTTTGCCATGCGGTCCGGTTGTTGATCTGCGATGAAAGCTGGCATAGGGCGTGCCGGAGAGCAGCACATCGAGGGCTTCGAGCGAGCGCTGCTCAGCACCTGATCGGTGCTGGCCATTGATTTCCTGCAGGCACAAAATATCCGCCTCCAGGCGCAACAGTTGCGGGCGCAGAACAGCCATCCGCTCCTCTGGAGGCGCATGCCGACCCGGTTCCCAGTCCAGACTCTCGAGATTGAAGGTCGCAATACGCATTCTGCTGCAGCCACTGGCGGGATATGCCTCAATGGGACATTAGAACCGGTACATGCATTTCGCGCAAAACTTCGCGCGTTGCCCCGCCGAGCACAAATTCACGCAGTCGCGAATGACCATAGCCGCCCATAACAAGAAGGTCAGCATTAATAAACCTTGCGCGTGCGAGAAGCGTTGCCGCCACGCTCTGTTCCGGCCTCTCAATCGCGTCAGCCGTACAATTGACGCCATGCCGGGAGAGCATTGTGCAAAGATCGGCGCCTGGGATGTCCTCCGCAATCTCGTCTCCGCCGGGATTGACCCACAGAACGCTTACCTCACGGGCGGCCTTCAGAAACGGCAAAGCATCGTGCGCTGCGCGCGCCGACTCTCTTCGCCCATTCCAGGCAATAAGCACGCGTTGTCCAAAATTCGCGTGGTGGCCAGAGTTGGGCACAACCAACACCGGCCGGCCTGCATGAAGTACGATATCGGCAGGAGCCTCCATCATGTTCGACATTGGCCAGCTGGGATCGGCTTGCGATACAATGATAAGGTCGGCAGACCTACCCAGGGTGACCGTCTTCTTCCACGTACTGTCGTGGCCCGCGTCCGCGACCAGCCATTCAGCATTGATACCAGCCTCTTGAACACGCGTCTCGAACAGGCGCTGCATTTTTCCCTGCTCGGCCTCATAAGCCTTGCGGTGATTGTCGACAATTGTGGCGACGCCGCCTGGAACAAGAGCGGGCTCTACAAGTATCGGAGGCAGGACGGAAAGTGCAGTAAGATGCGCCTCAAACCGCCGGGCAGTCGCAATCGCGGGCTCCAAGAGATGTGCGAAATTATGCTCGCCCGTACAGTGTACGAGGATCGTCTTGAAAGTCATCCAGGCCTCCCAGAACAGGGAAGACGCCAGCTTGGCGCTTGGCTGAGGCCGAGGCCTTGATGGGAGTCAACCTGCGCACGCCCAGGCCGCTTGGCGCGACCACCGGGTTGATGGCCGTCAATGCTGAGCCAGCGCAACGGTCTAAATCACAGCAATCATGTCCCTCTAACAGGAGTGTCAATCATGAAAAGCGATTGGTTGCCCTCATTATGGCGCGAACGCGAAGGGGATCCGTTCCAAGCCTTGCGCAAACAAATGGACGACTTGTTCAACGACTGGTCTTCCGGCCTGCCTGGCTGGGGCAGAAAAAATGGAAATCTTGCTCTTCGTGTTGACGTCAGCGAAACTCCAACCGAAATCACAGTGACCGCCGATTTGCCGGGTGTCGATCAAAAGGATATCGACGTAACTGCGGCCGGTAATCAGCTGACGATCAAGGCCGAGAAAAAGTCCGAAGCCGAGGATAAAAAGGAAGATAAAGGGCGCACGTTTCACACAGTCGAGCGGTCGTACGGACTGTTCCAGAGAACCATGAGCCTTCCCTTCGAAATCGATTCTTCCAAGGTGTCGGCCAGCTTCCAAAATGGCGTGTTGACGCTGACCCTGCCGAAGCCTGTCGAGATGCAGAAGCAAACGAAGAAGATCGAAGTAAAGGGCACCGCATAGTTTGCCAGCTCAAATCACGATTGTGTCGGCCGCCTTGGATGGGCACAGCCCGGCCCTCAAATGGCCATCCAAGCCGGCCGCCGTCCTCGCAATCACCGGTCTAAATTGTGAAGTCGTGGGTCTGCACGCCATTCTGGGAATGACAAAGAAGAACGCGCGAAATCTCATCGTGTTGCGTCGGCGATTGGGAGCTGACGATCAGGACGAGTCCGCCGTTCGAGATATGGTCGTGAAGGCGCCGGAATTGTTTTTCCGACAGCCAGGCCGGAGGGCTGCTGCCGTCGCTGAATGCCGCAATTGAGTTGCCGCACACGTCATCATTCATAGGCCCCACACGAGCGAAGCGCGTGATCCTTCCCGCCGTGTTGCGAACCTCACGCACCTCGTGGAAGAGACGTCGAACGTCATCAAGCTCAGCGCCATCACCGTCGTCGGAAACGGCGGGATCCAAATTAAGGGCGCGGGTGATGACACATATGTTCTCTAGTGTGTGCCCGAGAGCTGAGATTTCGGCGAAGACTTGACGCAGAACTTGCAGCTCATTGAAAAGGCCGAGAGCAAAGCGATATGTCCTGGGTTCGCGACACATACCCCACTCACCGTACGCAAGCGCTTCTGGGCCAGGAACGTCGGATCTTTGATCGTGGACGTGACACAACCCGTCTCCCTCGCCCAATTCGAATGGACTCGCGTGCATCGGTCTCATCTGCTCAAATGGAAACCTCGCCTCCCGCAAGCCGTTCTAGTTTCGAGATATCTAGAAGCCGAACGAGCGTGCATTGCTTGAGGTCAATTATCTTGTTCATCCTCAGTTTTGTAAGGGTCCGGCTCACCGTTTCGATCGTTAACCCGAGGAAGTCCGCGATATCGGCCCGCGTCATGGGGAGCTGGACAAGAACCGGGTCCTGACCTTTACGGGCGTTGCGCCGGGAAAGCGCCACGAGGAAGCATGCCACGCGCTCAGCCGCACTCCTCTGTCCGACCGTAAAGAGGTGGTCCTGGGCCGCAGCCAGCTCGCGCGATACGGCCTCATACAACTTGATACCGAGATCGGGATCATTACCGGCCAAGCGGCTCAAGGTCGCGAGCGGGAGCGATTTCAGCTGGACCGTCTCAAGCGCCTGGGCATTGAAGGCGTAGTCCCGCTCCGCACCGAGCCCAATAAAGTCGCCCGGATAGGCGAAATCGATTACTTGGCGCCGCCCGTCAGGCATGATTTTGTAAAGGCATATGGCGCCGCTCTCGACGCGGTAAAGATGTGTCCTCGTATCACCGGCCGTAAACACATGCTCGCGCGCCCGAACAAGCCTGATCCTACCGTTTGCGAGCTGCGTATCCAGACGATCGTCTCGAGCAGGTATCGCCTCGGCGGCAGGCGTGGTGTCCGGTTGCGGTCTTGTAGATTCGGAACCGGGGTCTAAGTTCAACATGGGAGTTCCTCCTCGCGAAGGGCTGGGAATCTTGAAAAACAAAAGAACACAAAGAGGTCGCCGTCGTATGCCGTCTCTGAATCACTCTGCAACAGTTTGTGACAATAGCCGCGGCAAGTTGACCCTCCCGCCAGAAGGAGCCTGACGATGGGCGATGTCCAGAAGCGGCACATTCTCGTCGTAGACGATGAGGAACAGGTGCGCACGCTGCTCACCAACCTGTTCGAGCGCGAGGGATATCAGGTCTCCCAGGCCGCGAGTGGTGAGGAGTTGCGCAGTCGCCTAGGGTCCACCGCGGTTAACCTCATCACGCTCGATCTCAATCTTGGCGGAGAGGACGGATTGGGCTTGGCCCGCGAGATTCGAGCCGGCCACGACGTTCCGATCATCATGATCACCGCGAAGGATGGCGAGGTCGACCGGATCGTCGGCCTTGAGCTGGGCGCCGACGATTACATCGTAAAGCCATTTAATTTGCGTGAGGTCCTGGCCCGCACGCGCGCGGTGATGCGCCGCTACGAAGCCCCGCTGACGGCCCCTGCTAAACCACCGCCCGGCGGTCATGAGCGCTACAAATTCGAACAATGGGAGCTCGATTTAACTGCAAGGGAACTTAAGTGCACCAAATCCGGAGCCGTCAATCTGACAACCTCCGAATTTCAACTTCTTGAGATATTTATCCGCCGACCGGCGAGGGTATTATCGCGAGACGCCATTATGGATCTGATGAAGGGACATGACTGCGCACCCTTCGACCGATCGATTGACACGCTCGTCGGGCGGCTCAGAAAGAAGGTCGAGAATGATAGCGAAGCACCGCGCCTCATCAAGACGGTACGCGGTGTTGGCTATGTCTTCACGGCAGATGTGACCCAGGCTTGAGATCCTTCCTCCGCTCGAGCCCGCGCCAAAGGGCATCCTCGAGAGCCGATTGACTGTAGGGCTTCATCAACACTTCGACCCCGGCTGGCGCACTGCCTTCGCTAGCCGACATCTCGGGGTTGAATCCCGACGTCAACAGCACCGGCAATCGCGGCCATTTTTCACGTATGGTCCGGGCAAGCGCGTATCCCGACACCCCGCCGGGCATCACAACGTCACTGAAGACAATGTCGACGTCGCGCCCGTCTTCGAGCAGGCCGAGGGCTACGGATCCGTTTTCGGCCTCGATCACCTTGAAGCCCATCACGCGCACGCGCTCGGCCGTAACACGACGCACGTTCTGATCGTCTTCGACGACAAGCACGGTTTCTCCATTGGGGCTAGCAGCCGTCTTTTCGACGGTACTGGACGTAGCCGAAGATTCGGCGCTCTCGAGTTTCGGCAGGAAGATACGAACAGTCGTTCCATGCCCGGGCGCTGTTTGTATGTCCACATGCCCGCCCGACTGCTTGACGAACCCGTAGATCGTCGCCAGCCCCAAACCGGTGCCCTTGCCGGGTTCCTTCGTGGTAAAAAACGGTTCGAAGGCATGTTGTTGAACATGGGCGTCCATTCCCAGCCCGGTGTCGGACACGGACAGCTGCACATAGTCTCCTGGCCGCATGTCTTCGAACGCCGGATCGCCACCCCCCTCGACGACGATGTTCTTGGTTTCAACAGTGAGCTGACCGCCGTTTGGCATCGCATCGCGGGCATTGATGGCAAGGTTGACTAGGGCGTTTTCGATCTCACTGGGATCTACCTGAACCGTCCACAGCCCGTCCGCCAGCTCCGTTGCCAGTGTCACGGTCTCGCCAAGGCTGCGCCGCAACATTTCGCGCACGCTGATCACCTGGTCATTGAGATTGATCGCGGTCGGCGCAAGCCGGCGCTGCTTCGCAAACGTCATCAGCCGTTGATTGAGGCGCGCACCCATCTCGGCAGCCCGCTCCGCCTCTTCCAGGTACTTCCGCCCGGGACGGTCACCGAGATCCATATCAATGAGCTGCAAATTGCCCGATATGACGGTCAGAAGATTGTTGAAGTCGTGCGCAATGCCGCCGGTCAGCTGGCCAAGAGCCTCCATACGCTGAAGCCGTGCGACCGCGGCCTGACTCTCCTGATGCCGTTGCATCTCCTGCCGCAACTCACGCGTACGCTCCTCGACGCGGGCCTCCAACTCGGCCTTGCTTTTCGCAAGCATTTCCTCCGCCGCGACGCGTCGCGAAATGTCAACGCCCAATCCGCCGACAAAGTGTCCGCCTCTCGCGCTTCTGAACGGAAATTTGTGCGTTAGCCAGGAGGACGGGCCGCCAGGTGTAGGAAAGACCTGCACGCCTTCGATCTCCTGATTTTGCCCGAGCACCTGCACGTCTTCTTTGCGCAGCTCTTCTGCAAACGCCCGCGGCCACAAGTCGAAATCCGTCTTACCGACGCAATCTTCATTTCCGCCTCGGAAGAGATGCTGAAAACGAGCATTCATAAAAATATAGCGGCCATCATTGTCTTTCATCCAGCCGATGACTGAACTGTTGTTGAGAAAGGCCCAGAGCCTCTGTTCGCTTTCGCGCAGCGCATCTTCGCTCTCGATTCGACGAGTCACATCCCTCAGTACAACCGTGAAATACCAATTGCCGTCCAGCAAGAGTTTGGAAATGGAGGCCTCGGCGGGAAACTCGTTGCCGCTCTTATGAAGTCCGTAAATTCTTTGGCGCTCGCCCATACGCCGGGCCGGCGTAGGGGCTTCCTTAAATTCTCTGACATGGTCGGCGTGGCTCGAGCGGAACCGCCTCGGGATCAGAATCTCCAAATGTTGGCCAAGGATCTCCGCTGCACTGTATCCAAACTGGGTTTCCGCTCCCTGATTGAACAGCCTGATACGGAAGCTATCGTCCAGACAGATGATGGCATCCGCCGAGATATGCAGAATGCCCTCGAAGAGGGCTCTGGAAAGCGGATGCGACACTTCGTTAGGTGCCGGCGCGTTGCGAGACTCGTTTGTCATATTCACGAGCGTCCGGATCAAATCGGCCATGCCGCGCCATGATAGTCACGGGAATGCACCGCGTTCAATCTAACTCTTTGAATCTGCGCTCGAATAATCGAGAATTTTCGCGATTGCAGAAAGCGCGCTGGATCCCACAGGTTTCAAAGGCCCTACACCTCAGGCCCCCAGCAGATACATGATCTCAACAGGAGCACCTGAACGGCCCGTACAGAAGCCCTATACGAAAGTAGGCTCTGGGATATGGGCATTGGCGTCTTTAATTGTCGCACCCTGACTTGAATCAAAGCAATACGCGGGACAGCATAGGCATCGTGCAGCGCAATTTTGGGCCCGCACACCATGCAATACGGGGGGAGCTTGTTATGGCGAATACACGGGTTGAAAAGACGGCCTTCTCGGACGCGATGGCGGTGCTTGTTGCGCTGGGCTTTGCAGTCGTAGGGCTCCTTTATGGCTTCATTTCGCCCGACGGAGCCATGGCCTTCCATGGGTTTATCTTTGCCGCCGCCGCCGCAATCGCCGCGTATTATGTCGTCTCAAACATGTCGGGAACCGCAGCCCCCTCCGGCGCGGCCGAGGAGTACACTGACGGCCCAATACGCTTTGCCACGCTTGCGGCCGTATTCTGGGGCATCGCCGGATTTCTCGTCGGCGATATCATTGCTTGGCAGTTGGCTTATCCGGCGCTCAACTTTGACATTCCCTGGACCAGCTTCGGCCGCCTGAGGCCCCTACACACCTCGGCCGTTATCTTTGCCTTCGGTGGCAACGTCCTGCTCGCGACATCGCTTTACGTCGTGCAGCGCACGTCCCATGCGCGGCTCGCTGGCCGATGGGCCCCATGGTTTGTCGTCTGGGGGTATAATGTATTCATTGCCATCGCCGGGACCGGATATCTGCTCGGCGTTACGGAAGGCAAGGAGTACGCTGAGCCGGAATGGTATGCCGACCTTTGGCTCACCATTGTCTGGGTTGTTTATCTGCTCGTCTTCCTGGGCACTCTGATGAGGCGCAAAGAGCCGCACATTTATGTGGCCAACTGGTTCTTTCTCGCCTTCATCGTCACCGTCGCCATGCTCCACATTGTCAACAATCTGGCGGTACCGGTGTCGATGTGGGAGTCAAAGAGCTATGTAGTATTTGCGGGTGTGCAGGATGCCATGACCCAGTGGTGGTACGGCCATAATGCCGTGGGCTTTTTCCTCACCGCCGGCTTCCTAGGCATCATGTACTACTTCATTCCGAAACGCGTCGAGCGGCCGGTCTACTCCTACCGCCTGTCGATTGTTCACTTCTGGACGCTGATCTTTCTCTACATTTGGGCCGGTCCGCACCATCTGCACTACACGGCGTTACCCGATTGGGCACAGACGCTCGGTATGACCTTCTCGATCATTCTGTGGATGCCTTCGTGGGGCGGCATGATCAACGGTCTTATGACGTTATCGGGGGCATGGGACAAGCTGCGCACCGACCCCGTGGTGCGCCTCCTCGTGGTTTCGGTGGCCTTCTATGGCATGAGCACATTCGAAGGGCCGCTCATGTCCATCAAAGCTGTCAACTCGCTCTCACACTACACCGACTGGACCATCGGACACGTACATTCCGGTGCTCTAGGCTGGGTCGCCATGGTGTCCTTCGGTGCGATCTACTGCCTGGTGCCGTGGCTATGGAACCGGAAAGCGCTCTATTCAATTCGCCTTGTCGAGTGGCACTTCTGGATCTCGACGCTTGGAATCGTGCTTTACATCACATCCATGTGGGTGTCGGGCATCATGCAAGGCTTGATGTGGCGCGCCTACGACAGCCTCGGCTTCCTGTCTTACTCGTTCGTCGAGTCGGTTGAGGCGATGCATCCTTACTACATCATTCGTGCAACCGGTGGCGGGCTATTCGTCCTCGGATCTTTGATCATGGCCTACAATATCTGGCGCACGGTGCGTGGAGACGATCCAATCGATGCGCACGAGCAACCGCGCGTCGCCGCGGCACCCGCGCTCCGGATACAGGCCGCTGAGTAAGAGGGGGGACAACCATGAATCACGGTACCATTGAACGCAACTCCATCCTGCTTCTGGTCTTGTGTCTCGTTGTGGTCTCCATAGGCGGGATTGTTCAGATCGCACCGCTGTTCTGGGTCGAAAGCACAATCGAGAAAGTGAAGGGCATGAGGCCCTACTCACCACTCGAGCTTGCAGGCCGGGACGTCTATGTGCGTGAAGGCTGCTACCTGTGCCACTCCCAGATGATTCGTACGTTGAAGGACGAGGTGGAACGCTACGGACATTACAGCCTGGCGGCTGAAAGCATGTACGATCATCCCTTCCAGTGGGGCTCGAAACGCACCGGCCCCGATCTGGCCCGCGTCGGTGGCAAGTACTCCAACCAATGGCATGTCGAGCACATGATAAATCCGCGTGTGGTCATGCCTGAGAGCATCATGCCGTCATATCCCTGGCTTGCGAAGAACAAGTTAGACACGGGCAAGATTGCTGGTCATCTCAAAGCGCTCAAGATGGTCGGCGTCCCCTACACGGATGAGATGATTTCCAATGCCGAAGCTGATCTCAAAGCCCAGGTCAACCCTGATAGCAAGGAAGCCAAGGCACTGGAGGAGCGTTATCCGAAAGCCGTCGTAGCCGAGTTTGACGGTGATCCAGAAGCGCTGACGGAACTCGATGCGCTCGTCGCATACCTGCAGATGCTCGGAACGCTCGTGGACTTTGCGAGCTTCGATGCGTCGGGTCCAAATCTTAGATAACCGGAGCCGGACCAATGGAAACGCTCACTTACGAAGCTGTGGCGCGCTTTGGAATGGTGTCCTCGCTTCTCTTGTTTATCGCGCTATTCGTAGCTGTGATCGTCTACGTCTTTTACTTTGCAAGCCGCGAAAGACTGGATGAGGCGCAACGTCGGGCATTGGATATCGGACAGGATCGTAGGAATTCCGGGGGGCAGGCATGAGCGAAAATCGTGAAATAGATGCCACGACAGGTGTCGAGACGACGGGGCACGTTTGGGATGGTGATCTCAAGGAGCTCAACAAGCCGTTGCCGAAGTGGTGGCTCTACACCTTCTATGCAACCATTATTTGGGGGATCGCCTATTGGATCGCGTATCCTGCTTTTCCGACACTCACCAACTATACCAAGGGTGTACTCGGATATAGCTCGCGCGGCAGCGTTGCCGAGCAGGTAATGCAAGGAAAAGCAGCCCAGTCGAAGTACCGCGAGGAGTTGGCGAAAACGCCCGTTGCCGGAGTGGACAAGAACAACGAGCTATTGCGCTTTGCAAAAGCGAGCGGTCGCGTGGCATTTGGAGACAATTGCGCCCCCTGTCATGGCCGCGGCGGCGAGGGTTCGCCGGGTTATCCGAACCTCAATGACGACGACTGGATTTGGGGCGGAACGCCTGAGCAAATCGAGAAAACGATCCGCGTGGGCATACGGTCGGCGCATGAGGAGACCCGGGTCTCCCCCATGCCGAGGTTTGGCCTCGATAAACTGCTCGAACCGGCACAGATCTCTGACGCGGCCGAGTTTGTTCTATCCTTGTCAGGCAAGAGCAAGGATGCCGAGTCGGCAACGCGTGGCTCTGCCATCTATGCCGAGCAATGCGCGGCCTGTCACGGCGAGGAAGGGGCCGGTAACCAGGAGCTGGGTGCTCCCAATCTTGCCGATGCCATCTGGCTTTACGGCAGCAAGAAAGACGACGTGGTCCGCAGCATTGAGACGGGTCGTGGCGGCATAATGCCGGCATGGGAAGGCCGTCTTGACGATGTCACGATCAAATCGCTGGTTGTCTTCTTGCAGACCCTTGGCGGCAGCAAATAATGGCCCTTATGATATGCCTCCAGCCAATCGAGAGGCGCGGCCTGAGAACGTAAGACATGCGCATAGACAGCCCCGGCGATTTCGGTGCGTCCAACGGTGGCGATGCCGTCGTAAGGACCTATGACGTCGAGGCCGTCAATCGGCGAGAAGGCCGTACCCTTTATGCCAAGCGGCAAGTTATCTACCCCAAGCTGGCACGGGGCACCTACCGCCGGCTCAAGTGGATCCTGATGGCGGTTACGCTCGGGATCTACTACTTCGTACCCTGGATCAGATGGGACCGCGGGCCCGACTTACCCAACCAAGCCGTGATCCTAGATATGGAGCACGGACGCTTTTTTATGTTCGGGCTCGAAATCTGGCCGCAGGAGTTCTACTTCGTCACCGGGCTTCTGATCCTGGCGTCGCTCACGCTCTTTCTCGTGACCGCCCTCGCAGGCCGGATCTGGTGCGGCTACTTCTGTCCGCAGACGGTCTGGACCGATTTGATGATCGCCGTCGAGCGTTTCTGGCAGGGCGACCGCAACGCGCGGCTCCGCCTGGATAGGGCGCCGTGGAACGCGGAGAAGATCGCGAAAAAAACAATTACGCATCTAACATGGCTTTTGATCGCCATGGGAACCGGCGGGGCATTCGTCCTCTATTTTGCCGATGCGCCCACGCTACTCAAACAGCTCGTGACCGGTACGGCACCCGTCCCGGCGTATGTCTTTGTCGGCATTCTCACATTCACGACCTATCTCCTGGGCGGCATCGCACGCGAGCAGGTCTGCATCTATATGTGCCCCTGGCCGCGCATTCAGGGCGCGATGGTCGACCATGAGTCGCTCCTCGTCTCATACCGGGATTTGCGAGGTGAGCCACGCGGGCCGCATCGAAAGGGGAGCACGTGGGAAGGCCGCGGTGACTGCGTCGACTGCAAAGCCTGCGTCGCCGTCTGCCCCATGGGGATCGACATTCGCGACGGTGCTCAGCTCGAATGCATTCAATGCGCGTTGTGCATCGACGCATGCAACGAAATTATGGACAAGGTCGGCCGGCCGAAGAACTTGATCGCCTACGAGACGATTGCGGGTCAGGAAGCAGCCGCTGAGGGCAATACGGCGCCACTCCAGCTGATCCGTCCGCGTACGATTCTTTACACGGCGCTCATCGCGATTGTCGGTAGCATCATGCTCTTCGCTTTGTCGCAGCGCAGTGTGCTTGAGCTGAATGTTCTCGCTGATCGCAACCCGTTCTACGTGCGTCTTTCCAACGGTGACATTCGCAACGGCTACACACTCAAGATTTTGAACAAACGGCACGAGCCACGTACGTTTACGCTTCGTCTGTCGGGCCTTCCCGACTCTCGTCTCAAAGTTGTTGGCCAAAAAAGTGGCGCCGAGCACCGGGTCACTGTCCCAACCGACGTCTTGAGCGAAATCCGCGTGTTTGTCGCGGTGCCTGGTGAGACCGCGGAAACATTCCCGGAGAAAGGTCAGCGCTTCACGTTCTCGGTTCATGATGTGGATTCCGACAATGTCGCCGAGCGCACCACAACGTTTAGGAGGCCGTAAGAGATGTCGGCACAGTCAACGCGAAAGGAAGGGCTCACGGGCTGGCATGTCCTCTTTTTGCTCATAGCCTTTTTCGGTCTTGTCTTCGCGGTAAACGCCTATTTCATCGGCATGGCGCTCACGACCCATACCGGCGTCGTCGCAAATGAGCCCTATCGCAAGGGACTTGCCTATAACGAGCGCATCGTAGCGTCCGAACGCCAAGCTCAGCTCGGTTGGACGGAAAAACTATCGATCTCTTCAAACGGCGCGCGCCTCATATTCGAGCTTCAGGACGGTCAAGCCCAACCAATCCGCGGGCTCATCGTCACCGCAAGAATCGGCCGTCCTGCGACGACGGAGGGAGAAAGCACTATCACTTTGAGCGAGGCCAGCGCAGGCCGCTACGAGGCGGTCCTGCCGGAGGGTGAGAGCGGAGCGTTCATTGCCAATATCGAGGCGAAGACATCGGCTCGAGAAGATACGGATGTTCTCTATCGCGCGAGGAAGCGGCTATGGCGGAAGCCTTAGACCTGTCATCCCAATCAGTGGTCGGCAAAACGGCGGCGTCCGGACCGCCGAAAGAGGGTGTCTCGATCCGGGAGATCATCCTAGCCGTTGAAAACATGCACTGTGGCGGCTGCATTGATCCGGTCGAGCAGGCGTTAATCGGTACACCGGGCGTTCGAAAAGCGCGCGCCAACTTGTCAGCGCGTCGCGTCGTCGCCGAGTACGATGCAGCGCGTGTGACGCCCGATCAGTTGATCGGCGCGCTGGAAGGAGTGGGCTACCGGGCGGCAGAACTCTCCGGCGATATGGTGGCCGATGCCTCGTCTCGCGATACCGACCTTCTCCGGCGGCTTGGAGTCGCCGGCTTTGCGGCCATGAATATCATGCTCCTATCTGTATCCGTGTGGTCCGGGGCGGGCGGGGACATGGAGCCGTCGGTCCAATCGCTGTTTCATTGGATCTCGGCTCTGATTGCGCTGCCCGCAGTGGCGTACGCAGGACAGCCCTTCTTCCAATCCGCAGCGGGTGCACTGGCTGCCCGCCGTCTCAACATGGACGTTCCGATCTCGCTCGGCGTTATCCTGGCAACGGCAATGAGCCTTTTCCAGACAATGCGCGGCAGCGAACAGGTCTACTTCGATGCCGCGGTCACGCTGTTGGCCTTCCTGCTCATCGGCCGGATCTTGGATCAGCAGATGCGCACGCGCGCTTCGGGCGCAGCCACCAATCTCCTGGGTCTCCGTCTAAGATCCGCGGCTGTCCTGCGCGCGGACGGCCGCATTGAACGCATTCCTGTGAAAGAGCTTGTGCCGGGATGGCGAATCGCGGCCGCGGCGGGCGAACGCATTGCTGCCGACGGCATCGTGCGCAAGGGACAATCAGAGGTCGACGACAGCCTGATCACCGGTGAAAGCGTACCGCGCCACGTGGCGGCGGGAGACAGGGTCTTTGCCGGCACCGTTAATCTGGCGCAACCAGTAACACTTGAAGTCACTGCGCGCGATGAAAGCTCGCTGCTCTCTGAAATCGCACGCTTGATGGCGGCCGCCGAGCAGGGGCGCGGTCTCTACGTTCGTCTAGCCGACCGGGCCGCCCGGATCTATGCACCGGCCGTACATGCCTTAGGTCTCGTGACGTTCCTGGGCTGGATGATCGCCGGGCAGGGCTGGGAGGCGTCTCTCACCACGGCGATTGCCGTACTGATCATCACCTGTCCATGTGCGCTTGCGCTTGCTGTTCCGGTCGTCCAAGTCGCGGCCGCAAGCCGGCTCTTCGCAAAGGGCCTGATTTTGAAGCGCGCCGATGCGCTTGAGCGGTTGGCGGAAATTGACACCATTGTCTTCGACAAAACCGGCACACTCACCCTGGGCGAACCCCGGCTCGCCAATAGCAACGCAATTTCTGACGACAGGTTGGCAGCCGCAGCAGTATTGGCGTCAGCCAGCCGGCATCCCTACGCCAGCGCTGTTGTCACCGCTGCAGCCGCGCGTGGCATTGCACCGTCTGCCCCCACAGACGTCATGGAAACGCCCGGCGCCGGCCTCTCGCGCAGGACCTCGGCCGGTGAGGAGCGCCTCGGCTCGGCGGCATGGACAGGTGCAACGCCTGGCGAAGGACAAACCGCCGGACTGTGGTACCGCCCGCCCAATGGCTCGCCCGTCGGGTTCCAATTCGAAGATCAGTTGCGCCCGGATGGCGCGTCCGTCATCGGCAAGCTTCAAAAGGCCGGATATGCTGTTGAGTTGCTTTCGGGAGACCGCAGCAAGACCGTCGCCGCGGCGGCGCGTGAGGCGGGAATCTCCTGCTGGTCGGCCGAGACAAAGCCGGACATGAAAATCGCGCGTCTCGAGGATCTGAAGGGGGCGGGCCACAAAGTGCTGATGGTGGGGGACGGCCTCAACGATGCGCCGGCACTCGCCGCCGCCCACGCTTCGCTCTCGCCGTCGAGTGCCGCCGATATCAGCCAGACAGCGGCCGACGCCATCTTTCAAGGCGCACGCCTTGACCCCGTCATCGAGCTGTTGAACGTTTCCTCGGCCACACACAAGCTCGCCATCCAGAACTTCGCGTTGGCCATCGGCTACAATCTCATCTTTGTTCCCCTTGCCATAGCCGGTATGGTGACACCACTCTTGGCCGCAATCGCCATGTCGCTGTCGTCGATCACCGTAACGGCGAATGCGGTTCGCCTCAGAACCAAGACGCTGGAGCTTCGCCGATGACGTCGCTCGCCTGGCTCATTCCTGTCGCACTGTTTCTCGGCGCGCTCGGTCTGGCGGCCTTTTTGTGGTCGCTGAAAACAGGTCAGTACGATGATCTCGACGGTGCCGCCTGGCGGGCTCTCAAAGACGAGCCGCCGAGTACACCTAAGAGCACACCCGAAGATGGGAAGGCGCCCTGATGGAAGCTGCCGTTGCAGCGATCGGAGGAGGCCTGCTTCTTGGACTTGCGGGCTCGCTCCATTGCGCATGCATGTGCGGTGGCATCGCGTCGGGCGCCCTATTCATGCTGCAACCTGAG
The DNA here is from genome assembly GCA_965222835.1 of Hyphomicrobium sp. Lineage (GTDB taxonomy): Bacteria > Pseudomonadota > Alphaproteobacteria > Rhizobiales > Hyphomicrobiaceae > CBDCUQ01. Next base: position 280,442 of record CBDCUQ010000003.1, on the reverse strand, counting down.
ACACCGTCACAGCGGATCAGAGCCTTTTTGCTCTTACAGGGAGGACGCATCGCCACCTATACCCTGGCTGGAGGCGCCGTGGCCGGCCTCACAACGATCGCGATTGATCCCAACACGACGTCAGGGACCTTTCGGATTTTGCAATGGGCCGGCGCATTGGTGCTGATGTGGATCGGGCTCACGATGGCTGGCATGCTGCCGCGCGTTGCCACGCCTGGTCTTGGAAACGCGAGCGCGGGCTTTGCAGCGGCCGTTGAGCCCCTCATGGCACCCCTGCGCAGATTCCGCCGCATGGCGCCTGTTGGACTTGGCGTGACCTGGGGCCTGACACCGTGTCCAATGGTTTATGCCGCACTCTTTACGGCGGCGTTGACGGGATCGGTCGCCAACGGGGCGCTGTGGATGATGAGTTTTGGCATTGGAACGCTGCCCGGCGTATCTGGCGCGGTTCTCGGCGTCTCGCTGTTGTCGCGCGTAAAGGGGCAGTGGGGCGCTGAGCTTACCGCCGGCGTGCTCATCGCGCTGTTCGGATTTGCCACGCTCTACTTTGGATGGCCCGCGAGCGTCTTTTGTGCACCAAGGTGAATGCGGGCGCTAGTGCGTAGCACTGTGCGTGCGTCCCGCGTGCTTGTAATTCATTCGATTCTTGTGACAGCAAGATTAATCAAAAATACGACGTGATTAAAGCGGGCGATCAGGATCTGCTACCACGACACGTTCCCCTTGGCTCACGAGTTCCGCATGATGCCGCGCGCAAAGTCCATCATAGTCCTCTTAAGTGTGATAGTCGCGACCGGATGTCAGGCCGAGTCCGGCTGCCGGGATGCCGAGCCTCGTCCTTACGGCAAGAACGCACCCTGGAATGTGCCTGTCGCGGGGCTACCACGCCATCCTGACTCGGAAGAATACGTCCGCCGGCTCTGGGAGGAGGGGTCGAACCGGCCCGGAAATTTCAACTTGGGCTTCGATGAATACACCTACCCCGTCTACTACAAGAAAGATGCGACTGGACAATTTCCTGTCGTCACCAAGTGGAAGACCAATTTGACCGGTCAGATGATGCCATGGAATCCCAAGTGGAAGGCGGCGCCTGGAACAGACGCCCAGGTCATCGTACTCGATCCGGAAAAGGGGATCGAATGGAACTTGTGGCAGGTAAGCTTCGACGGAAAAACGATTAGGGCGACCAACGGCAGTCGCGTTCCCCAAAGCTACTGGAAACGTGAAGTGGGTTTTATGCCATCGCGCGGCGCCGGAATTCCCTATCTTGCCATGCTTGTTCGCGGGCACGAGATCGTCGGCGGCAAGATCGACCATGCGCTTTCAATGACGGTCGTAAACACGGATGGAGACAGCTACTTTCCACCCGCAACCAAGATTGAACACAAGGGCTTGAGAAAAAACGGCCTTCCCGAGGGTATCAGGTTCGCGCTCGATGTGACTGACGACGAGGTCGAAGCATGGGTGAACGAGCTGCCGGGTGACCTTTCGGACGCGACACGGCGAAGTGCGCGTATTATTGCGCATGCACTCAGGGATTACGGATGGTTTGTGACGGACAGCTCGGGGGGCGCCACATTGCAGTTTGAAGCACGTCTAACCGCTCGCGATTGTTGGAAAGAGGCGGGTCTGGAAAACGTTGAAGTCGACTATAAGGAGTTTCCGCGCGATCTTCTGGACGGCCTCATGACACGAGAGCGCATTTACACGCTCGTTCCAAGCGATGCCTACCCCGACCACTTGAAGGCGCGCCCGGGCCGGATCAGGCGACTCGTCGGACCAAAGGAGTAACCCAGATCGTCGATAGAAAGGATCGTGTTACCAAACGATAGTCGGCGTGAAATTCAGATCCGATCCATTGTGAATGCAATCCGGATAGCAAAGGTAACTGGTCAATTCTATCGTGACGCCCTGCTGCCGGAATTCGTGCTCTTGACCATCAACAAGTTTCAACGATCGGCCGACCAGTCCGTCAGCCGCGTGAATGACGGGTTTGTAGACCCGTGATAACTTCTCGGCGGCCGCGCGCGTCAAGAGGTAGGCCGCCGTAGAACCGTCGTATGACACATCGCGGTAGATAGTATCTTTGACCCAGCCTTCGGGTGGTTCCTGCGTTCGGAACGAGTTCAGAAAGAGAATTTCTAAGTCCTGCGGGAGATCCCTAAGGCGCAACCGATCGATCCGGTGCGGGACAAACAAAGCGTCATCTTCAATGACGAGAGCGAGAGGGTGTTGTTCGGCAAGTATGCGTTCATAAGCCTTGCCGTGTGATAGGCTGCAGGCAACCTCCTCCGGCCGCAAAGGCCGGCCATGATATCGTATCGCTGCAGCTTCGTCATAGACGCCTTCATCGATGAGGGCCGCGATGTCGATCTCCTTTGCACTGACAGCATCAACAAATTGAAAGCGCGCGAGGCCTAGACCCTCAACCTGGCGCGCAATCAGGTCCCTCCGCTCCGTCTTGGAGGCCAGACTGATGCAATAAACTGGCAGCTGTCTGAATTCGGCGTTTTTCAATTGCGAGACCCGCCAGTTTCCCAAAACGCGATGAAGGCCAATCTTGAGCTTTAGCGCCTTACGGTTGAGATCCATTCGCGACAACGGTAGGCTCATTCTTCTCATCCTGTCTCTAAGGCCGTTGTCTGCCAACTCAAGCTATGGGTCTCGCCAAGAAGTTGCGGCACCTTAGTAATTGCTGCGCCGCAGATGCCCGAAAAGCCAACAACAACACCCGTCAATTCTGCCCGCCTGTCTTCCCTGGTGTCATGTCCTGCGCCCTGATCATGGCCAGAGCGAACAGAAGTCCGGTTGCCGCAATCAGACCCAAGAATCCGGCGACAAAGATCTTTAGTATCGGCGAAAGGCCGGGCGGCACTTCGGGTGCATTCGGCGCTTCGATCAGGCGGACGTTGCTCCATCGCGTATCCGTCAGCGATTTCTCCAGCTGCAACTCGACCATCTTATTGCGGACAGACTGAAGCTGCTGGCGTGCAGACTTCAACTCAAGCTCCAGACTCTCAATCTCGGATTTATGCCTTTCCAAGTCTTGAATGCTCTTCTGCACACTGGACAGCTTTGCCTCCAGCTCGGCCCTTGCTCGAGTAAGGCCGTTAATTGTCGAACGAAGCTCGGAGAGCGCGGCTGAGGACAGCGCACTAAGCGGATCATCGGAACTTTCCTTGCCCTTGGCCCGCGTCAGAGCAACTTCGTTCTGCAAGATTTGCTGCTTGACCAGCAGTTCCTGCTCGAAAGCGTTGCGAAGCTCAGAATCGATAACGGCGATACCATGGAGCTTCTTGTAGGCTTCCAGAACCCTCTGTGCAGCCTGCGCATCGCGCTCACGGTCTGCCAGAGCCTTTTCAAGTAGTTCACCGCTGGGTGGTGCAAACAGGAGGGCCCTCTGATCAATATAGGTATCGAGAAGCGTCTTCAGAACGAGCACGGCAACGTCACGCTTGGGATCCTTATAGATGAGGTGAATGACATTCGAATCCTTCACACCCGTAACTTCGAAATTCGCCTTGAGCTTCCGCAGCGCCTTCTCCTGAGGCGAAGCCCTGGGCTTCATAAGGCGAATGGACCTCAGAACAGACTTGATGACCTCTTTGATGCTTTGGACAAATCCATGAGAGTCATCATCCGGACCATCGCCGTTAAGCAACACCGGACCCAAGCGTTCAACAACGGATCGCTTCAACGAAACGCCATTGAGGATCTCAAGCTCGGCATTAATGGCAACCTCGTGCTTCCACGGCGAGAGGTTGCTGCCATCACCAATGATTGGTCGGTAGGTATACTCACGTCCATAGTGAACGAGGAGCTTGGCCTCCGCGGGATAAACATCCTTCCCAAGAAAATTCACAATGAGGGCGACAAACATCGCAAGTACCGGCAGCCCCGCAAGGAGTGCGATCTCGCGCGGATACCTCGCACAAGTGGTCTTGACCAGCATCGTTAACGACGCGATCGAAAGCCGCTGTCTCCAGCTGGTCAGTTCCTTGATATTTCGGAACTCCCAAGAGCGCGCCATAGATTTGATCCGATCCGACACAGGAAGTCCTAAAATGTTACGCGCCGTAGTGGCCGTCGGTTGCGCGATTGTCTGTTTCGCGCGTTAGGTTTCGTACACATTGCGGCAACGCAAGGGCCATGCCCAGGATGAGCCAGGGGTTCCGTGCATACGACTCGTGCAACACGAGCGAAGCGCAAAAGTAACCGATCAATGCCAGCATTATGGCAAAAGCCAGATTTGCGTTTCGCGGGTCGATGGCTGCGAGAAGAGCATGGACCCGTGCGGCATTGAGAGTACATATGCCCCACATCGTAAGGTAAACGACAAGCCCCATCAGCCCCATGTCGGCCGCGACCCTCAAAATTTCACTATGAGCCTGGCGTGGTTCGAAACGCTGCCGGAAATGATGTTCCAGCGTGTATCTCTCGAAAAGTGTGGGGTAGTTCTCAATCCCAGCACCCAAGACCGGATGGTCTTTGAACACCTCGACGGCCGCCAGCATTTCCTCGAGACGGTTATCGACCGATTCATCGGTCTCGACCGCGCCGATGGTTTTTTCGGCCGTGAGCCCCAAAAGGACCTGCGCACGATCCCAATAGCTGGCGGGCAAGGAGCCGAGGAGTATAACCGCAGAAGGAACCAGGATCAGAGCAAGGCGGCCCAATTGGTGTTTGTGCTTCCAGATGATGAAGATCATCGTCACCGCCAGGGCAAGCATGGCGCCGCGCGAATAGGTGAGCACGACGCCAGTCAATAAGCTCACCAGGCACGCGAGAGCCGTCAGGCGGCCGATGATCGTTCTTGCGCCGAGGAGTTCGTAAATGCCGAAGGGTATCCCCAGCAGCAGAATCCGCCCCATCGCATTCGGGTCGGTAAGTGGCCCAATGAAGCGGTAGGAATCGACCAAACCGGCGATGTGAGCGACGGCGAAGTTGGTCAATCCCCAAAAACGCAAATCGTAGTCGCCAAGAAAGGCGCTAATGGCGCCCAGAATGGAAATGACCGTGAGACCGCCCAATATTGCACGGGAGACGGCGCGCAGGTCGTCCATGCTTTGCAGAACCGCAAGCATCAACAGAACAACCATCACCTCACGCATGAGGCTAAAGAAGGCGTCAGCCGCCACCTCCTCATCATAAGCCCAAAAGATCGTGAGACCCGATGAGACCAGCACCACGATCAAGAGAACAATCGCCGCCAAATCGATCTGCGGCCACCGGCGATCTCGAAACGCTTCAAATGCGACCCAAAGGAAGATGAGCGCAATGAGGGTCTTGCTGATCGAGGGGATGCCGAATCGAACGATAAGAACGTCGGTCAGGTTCGTCACCGTGAACCCAACCAGCAAGCACAAGAGCGTAATTGGGCGGATCGAGATGGCCGGAAGTGTCACCAAGCCCAGCAATAGGCCGGCGAGCAACAGCCCAGTTATGGGATCCCCGGTACCCACACCGGCGGCAAGCGCGCACCCAACGGCCACGAAAACGAGCCCCGTTTGAAACGGTCGCCAAAGAGAGAGGGCGTTTACGAAATGCGCGCTGTACGGCGAACTCTCAACTCGGAACATTTTGGCTGTTTAACCATGCTAGATGCCCTTGCGGTCCACAAGAGCCACCACAAGCGTACGCCAAACTATCCAAATATCGAGCCAGAGTGACTGATTTTCGATATACTTAATGTCGAGCTTCACCCGGTCCTCGAAGTTCGGTGTCTCCGCCCTTTGGATCTGGGCGAGCCCTGTCAGGCCCGGGCGCACACCCAGCCGGGGCAACCACGAATCGCGGTGTTCCGAAGCCGGTACCGAGCTCGGGCGCGGCCCCACGATCGCCATATCGCCGAGCAGGACATTAATGAGCTGAGGCAGTTCATCGAGATGGGTGCCGCGAAGGAACCGACCGAGCCGCGTGACGCGCGGATCGTTCACCATCTTGAAATCGTAGCTCGTGTCCTTGGTCATATTGAACGCCGCGAGGTTCGATCTCATCGACTCGGCAGAGGGGACCATTGTTCTGAGTTTAAGCAACGTAAATCGCCGCCCGTAGAGCCCTGTGCGCTGATGGTAGAAGAAAGCCGGATGCAGCGGATCCGTACACTTTACGATCAGCCATAACAAAGCGACCACCGAGCCCCAGATCGGGACTGTCACAAAGGTGATTAAAAATTCGGCAGCGGGCTTGAGGGAGAGCACACCGTTCGCACCCCATCCAACCGGCGGGATGAAAATGCTGGCAGCATTCCTATATACAGGGCTCTTGACTCTTCGCGCCTGCTGCAGGCCGGAAAAGTTATTCGTGTGGATGGTCACGGGACGCGGGACTCTGTGTACTCGAACTAATGAATGACGCTGCTTCAGCTGCGACTGAGCAGCGGGGGAGTTTCCGATGTGAAGAGCCGGAACAGGGGGTTTGCCGGATCAGCACAGCCCTTTACGAATAGTTTAGGTTCTTAGAAAATCCAAGATCTTGACAAAAGTTTTTTTTTAGTTTTCAGGGAGGTGCAATTTAGTCTTTAGAATAAGCATTAATTTCGCATAGACAACTATTCTAAGAAGATTGTGCGACGTCGGAGCACTTCGGGGCATGCCTCAAGCGGTGCTTCACCTTTTGGCGTTTCCGCTGCTCCGCTGAGGCATTGCATTTACCAAGTAGGGCACTCTTCAACTGCGTGTCGGCCGAACCGAGTAATAGGAATTGTCTAATTGGTACGCGCTGCGGCTGCTCGTATTCGGGTGCATCTCGTGTGTGGAGCGGTCGCACACCTTTCTTCGCCGTCGCATCTGGGCCTCACATGAGGACATTGCATTAGGACGCGATACCGTGATTTTCTGCTGTGAGTGAATGCAACATGCAACGCGTACTTATTGTCGATCTGTCGAAGAACTTTGGCGGAGCCGACGTGCGTGTTGAGCAGATTGCACGTGGTCTCTCTGCCAAGTTCGACATCAGTATCGCCGTCATTGAAGGCTCGCAAACGCATCACCGATTAAAGGCGCTCGGAGTCCGCCTCTGGCTGCTGCCGCGTTCCCGCAAAGACCCGCGGCTAGTGTTGGACCTCATCCACTTGATGAATCGCGTCCAGCCGCACGTGGTCGACGCTCACAATCCGCAGTCCCTGCTTTGGGGTCTCTTGGCGGCGCGGGCGGCCAACGTACCCATTCGCGTGGCCACATTCCACAGCATCTTCGAAGTAAGCGAGAAGCGCCGGTTTGGCCGGCAGCTTTACAATGGGCTCAATTGGCTGAGCGACAAGACCTCGACACACATTGTCTCCGTCTCGGATTCGGTGACAGATTTTCTCGTCGGGAGGGGTATTTCGAAGCGGAGAATCGAGACAATCCCCAACGGCGTCACCGTTTCCGATGGACGAAGCGCCACCGGTGAGGAGCGTTTCCAAATCGTCGCTGTGGGGCGCTTGGTCCCCGTAAAGGGCATCGACACTCTGCTGAGGGCACTCGCCGAGTTGGGTAACGATGTGCCCCCATTCGAATGCCAGATCGTTGGAGACGGGTCCGAAAAAGAAGCACTCAAAGCGCTCAGCACGGAACTGAAACTCGGCAAGCAGGTTCAATTTGTAGGCTACCGCACAGATCCTCGCACCTTCATCGAAAAGAGCCATGTGCTGGTAATGCCGTCCTATACGGAAGGCCTGCCGTTCTCGGCTTTGGAGGCCGCGGCCGCGGGTGTTCCCATCATTGCAAGCCGTGTCGGCGGGCTTGAGGCCTACTTCGGACCCGAAGGGGCGGCTCTTCTTGTGCCGCCCGGAGATCCGTTGGCTCTGGCCGGCGCCATCCGCGAATGCATGCTCAATACCGAAGTGAGGGCGGAAATCGCAGCACGTGGCCGCGCGATGGTGGAACGCAGATTCTCTCTCGAAGCCATGCTCTCGGCGACAGCGCGCATCTACGAGGCCGTGGATAGCTCTAGAGCCTGCCGCGAGCCGTCCGGCGGCACAAGGACCGGAGAGAGACATGGCCTGGTCTGAGACGACAGCGTTGGTTTCTCTGGCGGCCCTCGTATACCACTATGCTGTCTATCCGGCATTGCTGCTGCTTGCGCGCGCCATGCGTACGAGAGGCCGCGAGATCTGGGCTCAACCCGATGCTGCGCCGGAAATGATCTCAATTGTGCTCAGCGTCTACAATGAAGAGCGGCGGCTGGCCGCGAGGGTCCGCAACCTTATTGAGACCGCACCCGCCGGATCAGAGATCATCGTCGTATCGGATGGCTCCAACGACGACACCGACAAGATTGCACAATCGTTTGCGGACAAAGGTGTCCGGCTGCTGCGCCAAGAACCACGCCAAGGAAAGGGCCGCGCAATCAATGCGGGAGTCGCGGCGGCAAACGGATCAATTGTCCTGCTGACGGACGCCAATGCGACGTTTGAACCGGACGCTGTGCACGTACTGATCGACGCATTCCGAGACCCGTCGGTTGGCCTCGCATCCGGCTCTCTTAAACTTGCCTCCACGGTTGGCCAGGGCGACACGGACGTCGTCGGCGCGGGGGAGGGAGCATATTGGCGTTATGAGAGCCTGATACGGCGCCTTGAAACGGAACTGAGCGCAACGGTCTCCGCGGTTGGGCCCATTCTGGCGATCCGGACGTCACAGTGGGAGCCGATCCCCCCACACATTATCAATGATGACGCCTTCCTTGCGCTGAGAACACTTCATAACCGGGCGCGCGTTGTCTACGTGCCCGATGCGGTGTGCTGGCGGGTACCCAGTCAAGACTTGATGCTCGAGAGGGAGCGAAGGGCTCGTATGGCGGCCGGCCGCTATCAGCTGCTCGCCTCACCCAGGTTATGGCCCTGGCATGCCCCCGAACTTCTCTGGTTCTGGTTCTCGCACAAGGTTCTGCGCGTCCTCTCCCCCCTTCTCATGCTGGGCGCACTCGTCGGCACACTGGCTGTGCTCGTCACGCAGGGAGGCGATAGTGCAGCCTTTTGGTGGGTTTTGGCAGCGGGCCAGGCCGTCTTCTATGCCCTCGCCTGGGCAGGACAGACCGGGAATGCGAGCCATGGCCCCTTGGGCCGCCTGACCCGGCTTGCCGCCCTCTTCCTCCAGGTGAACTGGGGTGCATCCGAAGGCCTGGTGAGGTTCTTGCTGGGCCGCCAAACCGGCCTATGGCAAAAGACGAGGTAGGCTAGCCTTAGGGCCTAGGGCTTTAGACTCGCCCCGTGATCTCCTGGTAAAGCGCCAGGGTCTTGTCCGCCTGATGTGTAATCGAGAACGCCGACTGGGCCTTTACGCGTGCTGCGAGCCCCATACGATTCTTTCGATCCTTATCAGTCAGAACCCGAGTAACCGCCTCGGCCAAACTTTCCGGATCGTGGACCGGAACAATGAGGCCGGTCGCCCCGTCGTCTACAATCTCACCGACGCCGCCGACCCCACTCGCCACAACGGGTGTCCCCGCGGCAGCTGCTTCAAGAAGCACCGTAGGCAGCGCCTCGCTTTCCGACGGCAGCACCACAAGGTCGGCAGCCACCATAAGGTCGGCAATGTCGTGCCGCTCGCCCATGAGCACAACCGATGAACCCAGGCCCTGGGCGCCGTGCTCAATATTGGCACGTAGCGGACCATCCCCCACAATCAAGAGCCGCGCCTCTGGCCGCGCCTGGAGAACCGTGGGCATGGCCGCCAACATAGCGTCGTGACCTTTGCCCCGTCGAAGAACCGCCACCATGAGGATGATGGGTGTCTCCGGAGCCCAACCATATGACGAGCGAAGGGCGTCTCGCTTGCCAGGTTGAAATCTGTGCAGCTCAACACCGTTATGGATTGTGACCGTTCTCTCCGGCGGGAGGCCGTATTGCCGAGAGAATAGGGGGCGCAAGGCCTCCGAGACCACGATCGCACGGTCATAGGCCAACCGGCCGGCCTTGTGCAGAATGAAGGATCGCAACCGTTCCCAAATCGCCGAGCCAGCGCCCGCGTTGATGTGACGAGTCATAACCGCGGGAACGCCGCCAATGATCCGCGCAGCCAGAACCGGAATATTCGCATAGGGGTCCTCAGCATGGATGCAGTCGGGCTGGAGCCGCCGGACGAGTTTCAGAAACCGCCAGGCGGCGCGTAAGTCGTAAACGCGCCCCGCGTCGAGACAATGCACATGGCTCAAGTCGAGCCCGGAATCCGTTAAGAGACGATCGGAGGCTCGCCCCCCCAGTGTGCATAGAATGCATTGATGCCCCCGCCCCGTCAGCTCACGCATCAACTGCAGCGTATTCCGTTCGGCGCCACCCATGAAAACGCCGTCGAGCACGAACAGTATTCGCATCGGCTTGGCCCTGTTTCGGACATCCTGCGCGTTCATGAAATGTCGAGAGATCCTCTGGTCACGCCGAGGCCTTTTGCCATATCGTCGCAAAGCTGTTGTTGCCAGGCAGTTTATAACCCAGATTCCAGGGATCAAATGGGAGTTTGCCGTTTGCCTGACAATGAGCAGGCGGTGTTATCAAGGTGGTTAATGAAGATTGTCTTCATAGAGCCGGCCGGGCAAGGGGGATTGGCGCACTTCGCCTACGAACTTTGTCAGGCCCTCAGCGACGAAGGTCATAAGATTAAACTTGTGACGAGCACGAGTTTCGAACTTAGAAACGTGCCGCGCCGGTTCACGCTTGAGCCATCGATGCACCTTTGGGATGTCGTCGATCGCGGCGCACCCGAAAGACGAAGCCGCATGTCGCACCGTGCCTATTCAGCTGTGCGCCGGATTTTTCGTGGTGCGCGCCTCACGGTCGAATGGGCCAGGATCACCTGGCGTATCGTCAAAGAAGCACCGGACGCCGTCATTTTCAGCGAGATGCCCCACCCGCACCTCGCATTTGCCCCCTTCGCCATCCGCAGCGCCGGAATCAAGACCTGTCAGATATGCCATGAGTTCACCGAGCGTGACGCCAAGAGCAGCATCATCGCAAATCTGTCACTGAAAGCCGCCCAGGTGATGTTCCGTCAATTCGACCGCATTCTCTTTCTATCGAACGCAACGCGTCTCGAGTTCCTCGACCAGGTCAAATTCGATCCCGCGCAGACCGCGCTCATTCCGCACGGCAGCCAGGACATGTTTGGTGCGCCCTGCATGTCGGGGCTTGAGCTGAAGCGCGAGCTGGGAATACCAGATGCCGAGCCTGTGGCTTTGTACTTCGGCTACATCAGGCCCTCCAAAGGCATCGGCGACCTCATTGAGGCTTTCGCGCTTTCATCTTGGCGTGACAAAGCCAGGTTGGTGATCGCCGGACACGTAACCAAATTCGCCGATTTTCCGAAGCTTGAAGCACGGGTCCGCAAACATGACCTAGCTGACCGCGTCATCTTCAAGGCGGCCTATATCCCGAACGACCACGTTGGTGCCTATTTCGAAATGGCGCGCGTTGTCGTACTCCCCTATCGTTCGGCCTCCCAGAGCGGCGTTCTCCACCTCGCATACGGTCGCGCGCGACCCGTAATCGCAACCTCTGTCGGTGGTCTTGCTGAGGACGTTTTCGATGGAGAGTCTGGGCTACTCGTGCCGCCCGGCGAAGTCAAAGCCCTTTCGAAGGCATTGGACCTGCTTTTCGAAGATGAAGATCTCGCTGGCAAGATGGGCCGTAAGGCAAGAGAGCTTTCGGAAACACACTTCACGTGGTCCGCAGCCGCACGCATTATCACCGATCGCCTAGAGGAAGCGCGAAGCGGGAACACAAGCCATAAGAGTGGTCGCTCCAGTGCAGAACACCCTCAAGTCAGATTGGACGCATGATGTTGAGCGTATCGAAGAGTGCATTCACTTTGACTCACCGCCTGAATGTATTTCCGGCGGTAAGGGCGGCACTGCCGTCCAACATCTCCATCCTTGCCTATCACCGCATCGCCGAGCCGGATGCAATTGACTTCTACGGCCTCAAGGACAACGTCAGCGCCACGCCGCGCGGTTTCAAAGAACAGCTCGACTACATCAAGGGTGAATATAACGCCATATCCTTTGATGACCTCACGGCTGTTATGTGCGGCCAGAAAAAGCTTCCCGAGAATGCCGTCCTCATCACATTCGACGACGGATATCTCGACAATCTTACGACGGCGCTACCGGAACTAGTGCGGCGCGATCTCCCGGCCGTTCTTTTTGCCGTTCCGGGGTTCCTGGATGGGCACACGTATCCGTTCTGGGACTGGGTCACCTGGGCTTTTCACAATTCCCCGAAGAGAGCCGCTGATTTACCGCTGCTCGGCCAAAGGGCGTGGCAAGCTGGAGACGACGCTGAGCAAGTGGCCGACGATTGGATCGAAGCGAGCAGACTTACACCGCACACCGAATTCCGCCGCGCACTCGCGGGGTTGAGCCGTGTTCTTGAATTGCCGTTGCCGTCCGACGCACCGCCCGGCCTCCTAATGAATTGGGATGACTTGCAACTCATGATGCAGGCCGGAGTAACAATTGGTGCGCATTCTGTAACCCACCCCATCCTCGAGCAGTCCAGCTCCAACCGCGCCATGCGAGAAATCAAGCTCTCCCGTGAGATTCTCGAAGAGCGCACCAAGGCGAAGGTCAGCGCGTTTGCCTACCCCAGTGGGCTCTTCACGACGGCGCACGAGGACATGCTGGCGGCGGCCGGCTACACTTGCGGATTTCGTGTTGAAGGAGGCTTGGCATTTGCAGACGAGCTTGCCGAAAGGCCCTATGCGATCCGCAGAACCTGCATCTCGATCAAAGATCACATGCCGCGCTTCGCCGCAAAAGTCGGAGGCGCCGCCCGCCTTATAGCGTGGTGATGCCGCGTCGTGAGTCGCAGGCAGGGGCCATTAGCCGTTCACACAGGTTTGCGCCAATTCACGAACCCGCAGCGTATCGCCCGGTCGCACCGGAGCTCTCTCGTTCACATTGAGCGTTTGCGACTTCGCACCCGACTCGCGTACGATCTGATATGACACACTGGGGTCTCCCGCGCGCGAACCGGTCGGACACACTCTTGCACCATAGCGCTTCAAGACCCGCTTTGACGTGGAAACTTCCGAAGTGTACTTGGCGATTTCCTGCTCGACGTCGGCGAGCTTCCGTTCGATCTCCTGGAGAACCTCTGTATCATCGCGTTGGACATCGTGTTGTGCCGAGCTATACCGCTGCCTGGCCCGCGCAAGAGCAGCCAGCAAATCGCCTTCTTCGCCCTCCAGCCGCGCCACCTCCGATTCCGTATTGTTGAGATTGCTAAACGTCGTGTTCCCCCTTTTGTACAACTTCCGCAGTTTTTCGACCATCTTGCCTTTGACTTGCTTTTGTGAGCGGACGGCCACGAGTCGAGTTTCGACCGCTTTTACTTCTTCGTCAGCCAGCTCCAGGAGCCTCTTTCGGTTTTCTTTTGTCGCGGCGCGTATTTTTACGCCTCGACTGAGCATCCGCTTCTCAGTATCGATGATGGATTGAGTTTTAATCCTGGAGATGAGCCCTTCGAGCCGCTCTGGCACGTCAAACTCCGTCTTGCCCTCACGTTCGCTGAGGAGGCGCGCGCGGCGCACGAGCGCTCTGGCGAGCAACTCGGAAGCCTCGGTAAGCTGGCCCGCCTCACGGTCGCTGTCCGCAGCAACAAAGTCTGCAGCGCGCCGAAATCCACCGGCCAGGCTGACGGCCTGAAGCACGTTGAGATTCGGTGACCAAGGGTAAGAGCCGGAGCGTTGCACGAATCCAACGACGTAGATCGGCCTGTACTTGAACACTTCGACGCTGGCGTAGGACGTTCGCTTCGAGAGCACCGAGAGCCGGTCGGCCAAGGTGGTCTCCGCCTCAGCCACACTCTTTCCCGCAACTCTGACCGCGCCCAGCAACGGAACCGAGACAGTCCCATCTTGGCGCACGGCAAATTGACCCGAGATATCTGGGTTCTTGAAGAATCTTACTTTGATGATGTCGCCCGTACCCAAGAGATAAGGCGGGTTGGCGCCGCCGGAATCTCGGTTGGGTTTTGAGTTGCGCAGCGTCTTGCCAGTACGCGCCGCGTTCGCAGACGGCGCTTCTTTGTTGGTTGGTCCGGTAGCTCCATTGGGCGTGCCGGCCTTTGGCAACGCCGTATTGGCTTTGTCTGTAATGGGCTTCGACTTTGTAACAGAGGCACCAGGGGTCGTCTGCGCTTCGGCAGCCCGAGGCGCATAGGTTAGGCCTGAAATGGCGAGCCCCAGGATCGAGAGCCCCGCCCAAAGGCGTAAGAAGAAAATTCGCTTTGCCGCATTCATTACTGTTCACGTCCGACAGCCTGCAGAACTGTCTCCCGCCGGCAGTTCATCTCAAGCACTTTACTGATCTGAACAAGTCTACCATCTGGCAGATAGGCGACGTGGACTTGGCCGTAACACGGTTAAGGAGAACACCTTTACGAAGGAGAACACCTTAGAAGAAGGCTTGTCGAGTTCACTTATGGCATTCTTAAGTCTTAAGTATCCGCGCCGCTCTCGGAGCGAAGTACGTCAGCACACCGGCGGCGCCTGCTCGCTTAAAGGCAAGCAGGCTTTCCATCATCGCCGTATCTTGGTCGATCCAGCCGTTGCCGGCTGACGCCATAATCATCGCATACTCACCGGAGACCTGATAGGCGAAGGTCGGGACGTCAAAGGTCTCCGAGACGCGCCGGACAATGTCGAGATAGGGCATCCCCGGCTTAACCATCACCATGTCGGCCCCTTCGGAAATGTCGAGCGCCACTTCGCGCAGAGCCTCGTCCGTGTTGGCGGGATCCATCTGATATGTGCGCTTGTCCCCCTTGAGCGCCGACGACGAGCCGACGGCGTCGCGAAACGGCCCGTAAAAGGCGCTCGCATACTTTGCGGCATACGAGAGAATTTGCGTGTTCGTGTGCCCTGCGCTTTCAAGCGCCATCCGGATTGCGCCAACGCGCCCGTCCATCATGTCGGACGGGGCAACGATATCGGCACCAGCCGCAACCTGATTGAGCGATTGTTTGACCAGCGCCTCAATTGTCTCATCGTTGAGGACCTCGCCATCGCGGACAAGGCCGTCGTGCCCGTGGCTGGTGTAAGGGTCGAGTGCAACGTCCAGAATAACCCCGAGATCGTGCCCGGCCGACTTGATCGCGCGCGTTGCCCGGCAGGCGAGATTGTCCGGATTGAACGCCTCCCGCGCATCCTCGCTTCGGAGCTTCGGGTTGGTGTAAGGAAAAAGGGCAACCGCTGGAATCCCGAGCGAGTGAGCCTTTTCTGCAGCCGTTGCAATTAGATCGACACTGAGCCGCTCTACGCCCGGCATAGAGGCGATCGGTTCGCGCTTGTTCTCACCCTCGATCACGAACAGGGGCCAGATGAGATCGGACGGCGAAAGCACGTTCTCAGCCACGAGCCGGCGCGACCAGGAGGATTGGCGGGTCCGTCTGAGGCGCGTGGCAGGGTAGGCGGCGGGTGGGGGTTGAGGGCAGCGATCTGCCATGCACGGGGTCCGGATCGGCAAAGGGTTGTGAGTGAGCGCAAACGTACGCCACCCAAGGTGATTCAAGCAACGCGGCACACAGTATAGGGGATTGGCCCCTGCGCGTCAGTATAGGCGTATAACCCACCGCGGAGGGTGGCGTGGTGCGCTTTTTCATTAACGAAACCGCTCCGGCGGGAGAAGAACCGAGAGGCCGTCAACCACACACGGCCTCTCAACGGCGCCAGCGCAGGCCAAGGCGGAAATCGTCAGCGTGATAGTCTCCGCCGGTGGCATTGGAATTAAAAGCAATGTGCTGATACCGGCCGAACAAGATGAACTCCCGATTGACGAAGTATTCTGCTCCGGCTGTCGTCCTGAGCTCAGTCTCCTCCAGGGGGATCGACGCGTAATCGCGCGCCGAGACCGAGAGGCCGGCCGTTCCGATCAGATAGTGTCGGAAGGCATGACGCACCTCGGTTCCAATCGTGTGGGTGACCACAACGGGCGAGCCGGTCGTTGTCGTGTCGAACAAGTCGGTTTGGGCTGAAACCAAAAGAGATGTGAGACCGTTCATCCGCCACGCGACATTCGCGTCGAAGAGGAAGGCGTCGGCAGTCGCAAGGCGCGCATCATCCGGGCTCTGCCGGCCCCAACCGAAACTCGCCTCGCCACGCAGAATGCGACTGATATCGCCAAAGTCGACACCGAAGCGCCAGCGCTCACCGTCGCTGTCACGGCGGATAAGATCTGATTGGGCCGGTGCGCCGAAAGTACGCTGGTTGATCTCCGCTTCGGCGAATACCGAAAACGTTGGCTTGAACTCCCATTGCAGACGAACGGCCTCCTCATTCGTTTCGCTGTCCCGGTCGTCATTGCGCTGGAGCGTGGCCCCCGCCCCCGTATCGCTGATGTCGAGTTTCGTATGTGTTCCGCGCAACTGCACGGACAGGCGGTTCCATTGATGGTTGAGGGTCAGAGCCGCCTGATCGGTAACAACCTCGGGACGATCTCCCGTCGTCGAGGCATCGATGGCCGAGCGCGATTCCTGTCTGACGTCGTGCAACAGGAGACCTTGAAGATTTGTGCGCCGCGTAACGTCGACGCGCCCGCGCCCTTCCAATGCCCAATCCCGGTCATCTTCACTGGGGAAGTCGTTATGAAAGTTGAGAAGGCCCGTGGCCCGAAACTCAAGGGCATGCGTCGCCCAATTCGAGACAAGCCGCTGCTCCGACGCCACTTCCGCATAGATATCGGAAGAATCAAGCGACGAGCGCAAGACATTGTTCGTGGTAACACCGCTGACTTCGATCTGTGGGAAGTAGACGAAGCTGCCAAGCTTGATGCCGACCGGGTCGTACGGTTCGAACTCGGCAAGCCGTCGCGGCAGCCGGTTCGTCGCGACGGGATCGATGTCTTCGATCTGGAACAGGAGCGGATCATACCCAGCCGGTGGGCTTTCGAAGACGGCGATGTCCTCCCGGGTTCGGTTATCGATGCGTGTCGGATCAATCCCGTCGCGCAGCGGGACCGGTTCGGGCCGCTCGCCCAGACCGTCGTGCACGACCGCCGGTTCAGAGGGGTAGGTAAGGTCGCCGTCCTGCACGACCGCCCGTTGCCCGGCCCGCGGCGAGGGATCGAGCGGATCGTCAAAGCTTTGTGGATCTCTTGATGGGTCCCCCCGGTGAGTCGCCGGTGTCAGGTCGCGCCGCTCTATGGGGGTATCAACAGCCTGAGCGACCGCTAGATCGGCCGCAAGTACGGCTAGAATCGTGGCGTAGCCAAGCCCTGCGGCATACCAAAAAAGCCTGAATTTGGCCGTCACCCTGGCGTCCCCATGAGGAAGTTGACCCGTCACGCGAACGCTCACCCGCAAACTCGCACCCTAAAAAGCGCTGGTTAATGCTCCTTTAAGAAATGTGCCCGGCCGGCACCGGATTGGACGGGAAGCCGGGGACTGCTAGAAGATTGGTGGTCGGGAAAACGAGTCTCGCGTCTTTGAGGGGGATCGAGACCGATGGTGGCACAGGCGATCGTGGCAGGATCAATGCGCAAACTGAAGTCGATCGAGGGGGGGAAGGCAGCCGCGCGCACGGCCGTCGAGAGCGCCGTGCAGACGCTAGTGACGGAGACTGACGGTCTAGCCGCCCTCCGGGCCGCACTGGACAATGGGCTCGCCGGACCTTTTGCCAAAGCCGTTCAGCTGATGAAGCAGGCGCGTGGTCGCGTGGTGGTCTCCGGCATCGGCAAGAGCGGCCACGTCGGCCAGAAGGTCGCGGCCACGTTCGCATCGACCGGAACACCATCGTTCTTCGTGCACCCGAGCGAAGCGTCACATGGTGATCTCGGCATGATCACACGTGACGACGTCGTCCTCGCGTTATCATGGTCAGGCGAGACGGCCGAGCTCAAGAACATCATCACCTTTTCGCGGCGCTTTTCTGTGCCGCTCATTTCCGTCACCTCCAACGCGAAGTCGGCGCTGGGTGCCCAGTCAGACGTTGCTTTGACGCTGCCGAAAGCAAAAGAGGCGTGTCCGATGGGGCTTGCGCCCACCACCTCGACAACCATGCAACTGGCAATGGGCGACTGCCTTGCCATTGCATTGCTGGAGGCCAAAGGCTTCACCGCGCACGATTTCAAGACGTTTCATCCCGGTGGATCGCTCGGCGCGAGCCTGAAGTACGTGGCCGACGTAATGCATCGCAAAGAGAGCCTGCCGCTCGTAACAGAATCCGCACCCATGAGCGAAGCCCTGGTCGTCATGACGGCAAAAAGCTTCGGGTGCCTTGGTGTCGTTAACAGCAAGGGCAAACTTGTCGGCGTCATTACGGATGGCGACTTGCGCCGTCACATGGGCCAAGAGCTTCTCGCCGCACGCACGGATGAGATCATGACGCGCAAGCCGAAGACCATCGATCCGGGTATGCTGGCCTCAGCGGCTCTTGAGATGCTGAATGCCTCGCGCATTACGGCGCTTTTCGTGGTCGAAAAAGGCAAGCCCATTGGAATCGTACATGTGCACGATCTCCTGCGCGCGGGGATCGCGTGAGCCTGCGGACGATTAAGCCCGCAGACATCGTCAAACGCTATTGCCGCAAATTCCGGGCACAACGGTAGCCAACCGCCGCTTCAGGGATTTATGCCGGATCAGGCGCTTGCTTCCCGTTCCACCACGAGGACCGTCCCGTCGACGCTCACCACTTTGACCGTGCTGCCCTTCGGCGCATCTTGGCCTCGTGCGACCCAGATCGTATCGCCGACACGGACTTTGCCGCGGCCTTTGACGATATCGTCTTCTACGGTAACGCGGCGGCCGACGTACTGAGCGCCACGGACGTTCAGATTTGGCAGATCACTTCTTGACGCCTCCGGGCGTGCATAACGCTTCACCCAAAAAACGGTTCCGACCGAAATGGCGGAATAGAGGACGAGCTGTAGCGGCCAGGTAAAGGCAGCATCGGCTCCTAAGGCGCCAAGCGCGACAACGATGAGACCGACAATAGCGGCAGCCAATCCGAACCAGAGGAGATGCACGCCGGGAATGATCGCCTCCAGAGCGAACAGAACGATCGCTAGGAAAAACCAGTTCCAGAACCCAAGGCTGAAGAGAAAATCGATCACGACAGGAAACTCCTCTGAACCGTTGACGCGCATTTGTTCTTATATTCGAGTGTGCCTGACCCGTTGGGTCAGGCACTTTATCGTAGAATTAGACCGTAGGTACACTTCCCGATGACCCACGTGCGCCAGCACCGCCGAAGGCTTCGCCGGTGATTTGCGCAAGACCGGCAACCGAGCCGATCACAGAAGACGCCTCAAGCGGCATCATGATGACCTTCTGGTTGGGTGCCTTGGCCAACGACTCGAGCGCCTTCACATAGTTGTTTGCGACGAAGTAGTTGATTGCCTGCATGTTTCCGGCGGCGATGGCGTCTGAAACCATCTGCGTGGCCCGGGCCTCGGCCTGGGCTTCGCGCTCGCGGGCCTCGGCATCCTTAAAGGCGGCTTCGCGCCGGCCCTCGGCTTCCAGCACCACGGCCTGCTTTTCACCCTCGGCCTGCAGAATGGCTGCGGCCCGCAAACCCTCCGCTTCAAGGATCTGAGCCCGCTTCTCGCGTTCGGCCTTCATCTGCCGCGCCATTGAATCGACGAGGTCGCGCGGTGGTTCAATGTCCTTGATCTCGATGCGGGTGACTTTGACGCCCCAGGATTCGGTAGCGGCGTCCACGACCTGCAGGAGCTGGGCATTGATATGATCGCGATTGGAGAGAAGCTCGTCGAGATCCATGGAGCCCATCACGGTACGAATGTTGGTCATCGTCAGGTTGACGGTTGCGTTTTCGAGGTTGTCGACCTCGTACGCCGACTTGGCGGCGCTGAGAACCTGGAAGAAGGCCACACCATCGACGCTGACCATCGCGTTGTCGCGGGTAATGACATCCTGCGAGGGAATGTCGATCACTTGCTCTTTAACATTCACATGATGCCCAACCCGTTCCATGACTGGAATGAGGATGTGTAAGCCAGGCGTAAGCGTTCGCGTGTAACGGCCGAAATTCTCGACCGTGTAATTAAAGCCTTGAGGAACGATCTTGACGGTTGACCACAATGCAATGATAGCCAAACCAATCAGCAACAGGCCGAAAACTTCGGAGCCGCTGAAGAATCCCATTGTCATCTCCTTTAAGTGGTGAGGATCCGTGTCCTCAGATGTAGGGAGGGTTCGGGGCATTTCTAGTTGCAATACTGAAAGATAGCGTAAATGAAGTATTGCGAAAAAATGAATTTCGGGACAATTGGCAGGAGTATATGCAAATCCGAATTGCCGGCTTTTAGTTCGACAGGATCGCGTGCCGCAATAAGAAGTCCATTCCAATCAAACATTCGATCGGAGAAGTTTCCCCGGTTTTGCATCGGGCAGGAATCGAGGCCCGCTAACCGTTGCTTAACGGTTAGACCCAGCCCATCAACTCACGTCGCACAATGGCTTCGATAACATCGACGCCTTCGTCGCTATCATTGAGTGCTGGTAGATAGGCGAACTTTTCGCCGCCGTTTCCTTCGAAAATATGCCGGTTTTCACCATCGAGCTCTTCAAGAGTTTCGAGACAGTCCGCAGAAAAGCCGGGCGCGACCAAAGCCAGACGCTTGACGCCTTCTTTTGCCAATCGTTCCACCGTCATGTCTGTATAGGGCTGCAGCCAAGGATCGTTTCCAAAGCGCGATTGAAAAGTCGTCAGCCAGCGGTCTTCGGGCCAGCCAAGCATTTCCCGCAAAAGACGTGACGTCTTCTGACAATGGCAATGATAAGGATCACCCGCATCAAAATACTTTTGCGGCATTCCGTGAAACGTCGCGATAATCTTTTCCGGCTCGAAATCGAGTTTTGCAAGGCTCAATTTCATCGACGCGGCCACCCGGCCGATATAGGTAGGATCGTCGTGATAAGCGGGCGCCACCCGAACGGCCGGCTGCCAGCGCATCTCCATCAATGCGCGAAAGGCATGGTCGCAGGCCGTTGCTGTGGTCGCAGCTGCGTACTGGGGATAGAGCGGCACCAACAAGAGGCGCTCACAACCCTGCTCCTGCAACGCACGAATGCGGCTTGCCGTCGTCGGATTCGCGTAACGCATGGCCCAGTCGACAACGATCCGGGGTTCACTCGCCAAGCGGGCTGCGAGCTTCTCGGCTTGTCCCCTTGTGATTGTCTTGAGCGGACCTTCGTCTTTTTCGGTGTTCCAAATCGTAGCGTAGTCGCGCCCCTTTCGCGACGGCCGCACGGTCAGAACAATAAAATTGAGTATCGGCCACCATTTCCAGCGCGGCTCCTCAATGACCCGCGGGTCCGAAAGGAACTCTTTTAGGTAGCGTCGCATCGGCCAATAGCTGGTGGCATCGGGCGTACCGAGATTGAGAAGAAGCACGCCGATGCGTCCCGAAGCCACCTTCGGGTGGTCTTTCGGCCAATGGGTTCGGTTCGGTGTGAAAGTCTGAGCCATGGAATAGGTAACAATGCCCTCTCTGATGAGACGCTCCCCTATGGAAACGCGCGCGGCACCCTAACGGATCGCCCAAAGCAAGGCCAGTACGGTGGTCGCGGGCTCGGTAAACTTAGTGGCGACGGTCTTTCCCGGGCACAAGGGAAGATGCTTTCGGGCGCGAAGTGCGCGTACGCTTGACGGGTGTCGTTTTCGTGCGCGGTACAGCCTTCGGCTTCGCTGTCTTTTTAGCGTTGCCGCTCGCCACGCTTCGTTTCGCCTTCGTGGCCTTTCGCGGCTCTATGCTCTTTCGGCTTTTGCCGTTCAACTGACGGGCGGCCTCCCAAGTGCGTCGAATGCGCTTAGCAAAGCTGCCGGGTTTGTCCGCAAAAAGAATCAAACCGTGCGGTTTCGCAACGGCCCGAAGCTCCTTCTGCCGGCGCGCCGCGAGGCGGCGGATGGTCTTGGCATGCGCCCCGCGCAGCGATTTTGGTGAAAGCGAATCTATGAACGCCATAAGCACGGAAAGATCGTGATCGTCTCCGAGCAGCTGTGAAAGTTGCCGGCCGGCCTCGGCGCGGGACGCAAACATGGACGGCCAGGCAGAGCCGAGAAGCTGCATGTGCCGCCAATGCAATTGTGCTGCCTTGCGCCATTCATGAAACGCCTCATCCGTATTTTCTTCAAAGGCTCGCCGCATCTGCTGTCGCGCACGTCCAACGCTGATGCGTAGACCCCGTTCAATGCAATCCAAATCCTTTCCGCTGAAGGAGAGTTTCGACAAGCGCTTTCCAACGGTCTCAAGCCGCGTCAGGGCAACGGTCGTGACGCCGCCATCAGCACGCTTCTTTGCCTGTTGCTTGTCCTTGATCACGCGCTTGAGCGCCGAAAAGGCGGCCCTGTCAGAAGATTTCGAAGCCTCCTCCAGGTTCAAGGCCGTCTCGAGAAGAATTTGTCTGTCGCGGACTGCGGACAAAAGGGCGCTGATATCGCGTATTTCCGCATTGAGCGCGCGGAACGATTTGTCCCCGATGGCGGGACGGACAAGGCGCAAGAGGGCGCGTACGCGCTTCAACGACTTGCGGGATTCGTGAATAGCGCTCTCGCTCCGGCGAGGCGCACTGAGACTGGTTCTTACAATCTCGATCTGACCGCGCGCGATGCGCCGCGTGCCCTTAGAAACGGGCTCTAGAAGTTTGTAGCGGTACGCCATGACCAGTACATATCAAACGGCGCTTGGCAAGCGCGTGTCAAAACCCTGGCTGGCCACGTCCGCTGCTCTCGATGGCCCCCTTGTCCCAGTCATGATCCGTCATTCTCTTGTAATATTCTACCCTAAAGGGGGAACTGCCCCGAGAAAGCCAAAGCGCCGCAAGTGTTCGGCAACGCACGCCATCTTCGGTTAACGGTCGAAAAGCCCCCTCGCTAAGCAGCCAAAGGGATCCTCGTAGCGCGCACGCGCCAGAATACTGAGCGGCGCCTCCTGGTTGGAAGGCCGGTACGGGAGCTCTGCAATGACCTGTCCCGGACAAGGCGGCGGCGGAAGCGCCTTCGGCGCCGGATTCGTAAGAGTGCCTCCGACGATGACGGCCTCCCCGGACTTGGCCTTCTTTTGGCGCCAGTCCTCGAGAGCCCGGGGCTCGCGGCACGCGCCCCGCGAAGGGGCGCAGGCACCCGCGGGCAGGCTGACGGACAGCACCCAGAAGACATGACCGCGGGTCTTTAGACGGAGCGCCGTGGCAGCGCTTGCGTGCGATTCCAATTGAACCTCTGCATCGCCGGTGGACGCGAGATCTTGAAGGTGTGCCTGCCCGGTGATGCGCAATCCTCTTTGGTAACGCACGGCCACCGCCGTGACCGGTATGGACAGGACGGAATCCCGCGACCAGGGGTCAACCGGGTCCTCGCTCATGAGCAATTGCCGGGAGATAACGAGACGCCAAGCGCGCGCAGGAAAGAGCGCACGCGCAACACGGATAGAGGTGAGCCCCTGAAGGAGCACGACATCGGCGTCGATAGAGCCCGCAATCAGCTTTGGTTTTACGACAGTCTGGCGTTCTGCCCCGAACGACGTGCGCCATGTTGGTTTGCTGTCCGCCGGTTTGAGGAGGACGGCGGCACCCGGTGATGTCGACAGATCGATGCTCGCGATTCGAAGCCCGGGCAATGCGCCGGTGTTCTGGGCCCAGGCGGAACGCCAGAGGGGTGGGCGGTCATCTGAATGCCGCCTGGCATCAAGGTCCAGAAAAAGAAGGCCGGCCAGCAAAGCCGGCACGGCCGCGATCCGGCCGATCAAATGGCGAGCTGAGGGTCTCTTCGACACGGTCAAGGCTGTCGCCGTCTGGCAATGAAGGTGGAGCAGCAATCACGCGGTATCAACTCTACATTTCGTCCGATTCGCGGATTATGCTAGGCCCAACAGGCAAATGCGCGCAGAAAAAAAGTATCTCCCCAGGGTCAGTATCCGTTTCAATGAACTTCGCCGAGCCACAACCGCCGATCGCCTTGAGCCGTTGGACAAGCCGCGTGGCTATTTTCTCGGTCGTGCTGATGGCCGTGGCATTTATTCTCCACCGCTTTTTCGGCATGCCAACCGCGGTAGCACTCAATACCGTCGCACTCGGATACATCGGACTTTTCATCGCTGCGCTTTGCGGCATCGCGGCCGCAATCTCGATTTGGCGCAACGGAGGTGCAGGAACGGCACGTGTCGTGGTCGGATTGTTTCTTAGTGTTGTTATGTTTTCTGGCCTCTTTGGGATTGGCGTTCTGGCGAACGACTTTCCGAAGATCAACGACGTCACAACCGACACGCAGTCTCCACCGCGCTTTTCCGCGCTCATGAAAGAGCGCGATGCATCTGCCAATCCCCCACAATATCCGGGCGGGCGTTTTGCGGCCATCCAGAAGAAGGCCTATCCCGATCTTCGAACGATGGAGATCGACCGGCCCGCAGACGAAACCTTTGACTTGGTATCAGAGGCCGTAAACCGGTTGCGGATGAGGATTGTGCGATCCGCTCCACCCGGAGACTCACAATCGGAAGCCGGAATCATCGAGGCAGTGGACCGAACACTGGTCACGGGTTTCTATGATGACGTCGCCATTCGAATAACGCGCAACGGTGGCGGATCCCTCGTCGATATCCGTTCGGCTTCACGATACGGCATCTCCGATTTTGGAAGGAATGCAGAGCGCATCCGGGAGATGATGCGCGAGATCGCTGGACGGCTCTTGGCGACCGTACCGGCGGCCCGCGACGACGCGCCCAAAGACGTCAAAGCTGAAAAAGATATCAAGAAGAAGAAGAAGAAGCGAAAAAAGAGGTACAGAAAGAGAAGGAGGAGGAGGTAGGTCACAGCGCGACGAGTGGGCGATCCAAATCTGCGGGGCCATCACAGGCAACGAATCCGCAATGGATGAGATGCTCAACGTGCGCGAGCACCGAAAGCGCAGCGGCGCCCGCAAGTTCACGCGGGATACCGTCATAGACGATAGGCACAAGCGCCCGCACACTATCCGTCCCGTTCTGAATAGCGTCGAGAATGGATTGTTCCCGCCAACGCCGGTGAATAAGGTAGGCTTTGACCGTGCGCACAGGTTCTTCGATGCGCCCGCCGTGACTGGGGAGAAAAAGCCGGTCATTGCGTCCCAAAAGACGTTCAAGCGAATCCAAATAATCGGCCATGCGCCCCTCCGGTGGCGCGATTACGGTTGTGCTCCAGCCCATGACGTGATCGCCGGAAAACAGAATCCGCCGCCCCTCCAAAGCAAAACACAGGTGATCGGGTGCGTGCCCCGGTGTGTGCAGCGCCTTGAGCGTCCAGCCCTCGCCCTCGATGGAGTCCCCATCCGCCAGCGCGCGATCGGGCGTGAAATCGGCATTGATGGAGGCCTTACCGGACGGGCCGATGGCATCCAGATCCGTAGCTGTCGATGTGCGCGGATAGGCACAGGTCTCTGCGCCTGTAACGGCGGCCAGTTCTCCGGCACCGTCGATATGGTCCCGATGAGCATGAGTGGTGAGAATATGCGTGATAGGCCGGCCGGCAGCGGCCGCCAGGATAGCCGCACGATGCTCATCGAGATCAGGACCGGGATCGATCACGGCAAGCGATTCTGTGCCGACCAGATAGGTGTTGGTGCCCTTGAACGTGAACGGGCTCGGGTTGCGGGCCACCACGCGCACGACCTCTGGGCCCATCGGCGCCGGCACGGCGTAGGCGAAGTTCATTCTGGTCTCGAGCGGCAGCCTTGGATCGTTCATCACGCGTCTGTTTCGGTTTTCTGGCGGCAGGCACCGGACAAAGGGGTATTCCTGGGATGGCTGTGCGGGCAGGGGGCTGCAAGAAAATTCGTTCTGAAACCACAAGAGACCCAAATCCGTACTGACCTTTGGGAGCGCGCGCCCTGGATAGCGGGCGGACGGTTCCGTCAATCAAAGGGAGAACGGCCGAATGAACAGCATCACAAAAGTCCTCATCCTCGGTGTTGCTCTTGGTCTCGCCGCAGCAGCGCCCGCCGCCGGAGGGTCCGGATCATGCGGCAAGGGCAAGATCTGGGATGCTGACCAAGGCAAGTGCATCAAGAAGCCGCGGCGTCCCGGATCGGATTCAGGCAAATAAGGACTGGTCGGAGCGAGAGGATTCGAACCTCCGACCCCCTGCTCCCGAAGCAGGTGCGCTACCAGGCTGCGCTACGCTCCGCCCGACTGACGTCCCTTAAGGCAATTACAAGCGCCTCGCATGCCTGCCTCGTAAGGCCGGTTGCGGGGCGCGAGGCGGCTTTATAGCGGCGCCGCCCACTGCCCGCAAGCTGTTGAATGGGCCGGGTCAAATGGCCCGATAGACGCCCTGGAAAGGCCCGGATCAACGCCGAAGCCGCATGCGGCGAACCCCCGCAAAAACCGTGGCCGGGCCGACCCAGAATGGCCTCAGTCGCTCGCCCGTTGCGCCTGTGGCCTGCCCAACGACACCAGGGTACGCGTCCCCTGCCCGTTTTGCGTCTCCCACCTGGACATGCGATTGAAATCGTAACGAACGGGCGCGGGTCGCCGCCCTACCCTCATCGCTCCCGAGCAGCTCGCCCGCGGCGACATCTGGCGTTGTCCTGACTTTTTGTCAGACACGCCTGACGACTCGTCCTGCCATCTTGTCAGGCGCACCCGAACGCGGCACCCCGAGCATTGCGATCGATCGCAGAAGACCCCAAAAAATCAACGCACTAGAGGTCGTCAACCTGTGTGGCACAAGGCTTGCTTTGCTAGTTAGCGTTAACAAAACCTTTAGGTCCGATGCGAATGCAATGGACGCATTTAGTAATGGCGAGCGCAACGTTCGTGTTGCTCGCAACTGCTGGGGCCATGGCGCAGGAGTCATCGCGTCAGGCACCGGTCGCGGGTACGACACCGGATCGTCGTCCCGAGGGTGCGCCAGTCGTTCGCCAAACCGGATTTACGATGTTCGGGCTTGCGACGGCGCTAGAGGGTATCAGCCAACCCTACCCCAAGAATCTCGATTTCCTCGACGATCAAGGCGCCTGGTTCACGCCGTTTACGCGACCGGGGATGCGTGGCCCGTACGACATCAGGGGCCTTCACAAGAAACCGAGCCACGGGAGCGCAAGATGATTGAGCGCGCGAATTCGCGCGGGCGCCGCGCTTCGACGAATGACCTTCGAGTGACGAACGCGAACCGAACGCTCGACGACCGAATTCACCAATGGAACGCGTCGCATACGCAAACGCGCCCAAACGAATTCTCATGCCAGCGCATGAGAAGGACCGGGGCACAGCCTCGGAAGACCGCAGGCCGTCCTGCCAGAGCACGTTGCTTGGGACGGTAGGCAAGGAGACGACAAAACCCTGGAGGAACATCAGATGAAACGGAGTTTGGCAACGCTGGTCGCACTGTCCGTATCGGCATTCCTGTTCGCCGGCGCGGGCCATGCCCAGCAAAAAGGCATGTCCGGCATGGGTGGCATGTCCGGCATGGGCGGCATGTCCGGTATGCAAGGCATGGGCGGCATGGGCGGCATGGGTGGCATGTCCGGTATGAGTGGCATGGGTGGAATGGCCGGTATGGGCCCTGGCCCAGGTTGGGTCTGCGCCGAATGGGCAGCACCTGGTGCCATGGGCATGGGTGGCATGTCCGGCATGGGCGGCATGGCCGGTATGCAGGGCATGGGCGGCATGTCCGGCATGGGTGGCATGAGTGGCATGGGCGGCATGTCGGGTATGCAAGGCATGGGCGGCATGTCGGGTATGCAAGGCATGGGCGGCATGGCCGGTATGCAGGGCATGGGTGGCATGGCCGGTATGCAGGGCATGGGCGGCATGGCCGGTATGCAGGGCATGGGCGGTATGGCTGGAATGGCCGGCCGTGGTCTGACCTGCGTTCGCTGGGTCCGAGCCGGTGGTATGGGTGGCATGGGCGGCATGTCCGGCATGGGCGGTATGTCCGGAATGGGCGGCATGCAAGGCATGCAGGGCATGGGTGGCATGTCCGGTATGCAGGGCATGTCCGGTGACAAGAAGAAAAAGAAGTAGCAGCTCACGTCTTTGGCGGTGGGTTCACACGCGTGCGGCGCATGCGTTGGGACCTGCCGCCATCGCACAATGACGCGCTAGAAGTGGAACTGCGGCATGTCCAAGTGGTTAGAAAACGCGGGGGTTGCGGCTGTCGTCGTTGGCGGGGTTATCGTCTCGGTTCTTATCGGCCAAGCCCTGTCGCCGAACCGCGCCAAGACCGGCATTACGACAGCCGACGCTACGAAAAACGAACCTGCCTCGAACGCGAAGCGCGCAGGCACGTCGCCGCGCAATTCGTCAGCGGCGGAGGCTGGTACGTCATCTTCAACAGAAACGGGCGGCACAGCCAAGATATCTAAAACAGACAAGCAAGAACGCTATCTCACTGCCAAATGGGATCCAATTCATTTTAAGCCAGGCATTGACACGGCAACGAACGCACAGTGCCTCTCCTGTCATCAGGAGATCATGACGCACAAGGTACGCGAAGCGTCGCCAGCCGGACTAAAAGCGGCCGACGCGTTGGCTTGGTATCAAACGCTGGATACCTACGAGGGTGACCAACTCACGTTCCATGCCCGTCACCTGACATCTGCGTTCGCAAAAGAAGTCATGAACCTCAAATGCAACTTCTGCCACGCAGGATACGATCCACGTGAGGAAGCGTCGGGGTCGAGCGCGACGTCCTTGTCGCTCGGTGATTTCAAGATGCGCAAAGCTGTCAATCCCGAAAAGAGCTGCCTCATGTGCCACAGTCAGTTTCCTGCTGCATCAATGGGCCTCGAGGGGAAATGGCATGAGCTGCGCGAGGCGTTCGAAACGGAAGACAGCGCCAACGGCTGCCTTGCATGCCACCAAGATCAGTTCCGCACGGTACGCCACCAGGTGAATTACCTGAATGCAAAAGCGATTGAAAAACGCGCGGCCGAAGGCTCCTCAGACGTTTGCCTTGGCTGCCACGGCGGACGAGCCTGGTATCGGAACAATTTCCCGTATCCGCGCAATCCGTGGCCGAACATGCCCGAAGAAACGCCTGAATGGGCCAAAGACCGCCCCACGCAGTCTGCGCCGGAACATCGCTTGTCCAAAAAATGACGCGAAGTGCGTTGGAAGCCCCGCAATGAAACGCCAGCTGAAGAGCAATCGGATGACAGAGGAGAACACAAAGATGTTTGGCAAGAACCTTTCAGGCGCTATCGCGCTCACACTGGCTGTTGCCCTGGCGCTGAGCGCTGGGTGCACCGAACAGAAGAAGGATGAAACCAAGAACGGCGAGCCGCCAGCGACACAAGGAAATCAGCAAGGCATGAGCGGCATGTCCGGCAATGCGCCTACCGACGATGAAAATACGAGCCCTTAAACTGATGGAGAAGATGCGCGCGGCGAGGAAACCGCGAAGGTAATCTCACCCAGTTTGGGAACGCCCTCCGCGCAACAATGTTGGCAGGGATTGACGAAAATGATGGAGCGAAATCAGACCGGGGAAGTTTCGGAGTCATCGTGGACGTCACGACTTAACCCGAACCGGCGCAGCTTCTTGAAAGGAAGCGCGGGAATGGCCGCAGTCGGAGCGGCCGGACTTGGGCCCCTCACGCAACCGCGCGCGGCTAAGGCATTTGCCTACGAGCCGTATCCGCGCGATGACGATCTGACCACCGTGGTCACGAGCTGTGCTCACAATTGCGGCGCGCGCCACATGCTGGTTGCACACAAGAAGGGCGATGTCATCGTCCGCCTTTCGACTGACGACGGCCGCTACCAGGAAGACGGGCAATTCGGCAAAGACACTGAAGCCGAACCTCAGCTTCGCGCCTGTCTTCGCGGCCGTTCCTACCGTTCGCGCCTATATTCGCCAGAGCGTCTGCTCTACCCAATGAAGCGGGTTGGCGCGCGCGGCGAATCCAAATTCAAGCGCGTAAGCTGGGATGAAGCCCTTTCCGAGATTGCCGAGCGGATGGTGTATCTGAGCAACAAGTACGGGCCGACCGCCTTGCTCGACCAATCGTATGCGGGCGGATCGTACGGTGTCCTGCACAAGTCCGATCAGATCGAGGGTTTACTCGCGCGCTTCCTCGGTATGTTCGGTTGCCGCACCAGTTCGTGGTCGGTTCCCTCATACCAAGGTACGACCTTCTCGTCGCGGATGACGTTCGGCACCATTGAGGACGGGAACGAAGACGACGCGTTCGCGCACTCCAAACTCATCATCATGTGGGGTTGGAATCCCGCCTACACATTCCATGGCGGCAACACGTTCTATTATATGCGTCTTGCCAAGCAGCGCGGCTGTAAGTTTGTTTGCGTCGACCCGCAATATACCGATTCTGCGTCGGCCTACGACGCGTGGTGGATTCCCATAAAACCAAATACCGATGCGGCCATGTTGGCCGCCATGGCGCAGCACATCTTTGCAAACAATTGGCACGATCAGGAGTTCATAAACCGGTTCTGCCTCGGCGTGGATGCCGGAACAATGCCGGATTGGGCGAAGGATCGCGAGAATTTCAAGGACTACATTCTCGGGACAAACGACGGCCAGCCGAAAACACCGGAATGGGCGGAACCCATCTGCGGTGTCAGTGCGGCGGACATCAAGAAGCTTGCAGAAATGTATGCGACGACGAAGCCGGCCGCGCTCAAAGCCTCGTGGGCCCCTGGTCGAAACGCATATGGCGAACAGTTCAACCGAATGGCCGCTGCAGTGCAGGCGATGACTGGGAACGTCGGCGTTCTTGGCGGTTGTGCAGAAGGCGTCGGCAAGGCCTGGCACGCGGAAGCCGTGGCCTATCCCTACGATAACTTCGCAAACGTTTGGTATGCGTCCATTAAGTCAGATCGTTGGGCACATTGCGTTTTGAACTATCCTGATATCAAGCGCGAAGAGCTCGGCCTCTGGCCGCGCACAGATAACATGGATGGCCTTATCCCGAACATTCGTGGAATTTTCTGGCAAGGGTCCGATTGGCTTAATCAGCTTACGAACATCAACAAGGAGATTAAGGCGCTGCGCAAGTTGGAGGCGGACGGCGAGAAGGAGAGCCTCCTTGTTTGCATGGATTCCACAATCACGCCGACGGGTATTTGGGCGGACTTCCTTCTACCCATTGCCACGCATTTCGAACGCCATGACGTGGCTCTGCCCTGGTACAAGGGTCACTATTACATTCACCGTCCGAAAGTGATTGAACCACTCGGAGAATCGAAGACCGATTTCCAGGTGTTTACCGAACTGGCCTACCGGCTGGGTTTTGGTGAACGCTACAATCCGCGATCCACGCGCGCCTACTTCGATCGCAATGATGAGGTTGATGAAGCCTATTTGGTGGCTTGGTGGCAGCGCGTCCAACATCACCAGCACGTCACCATGAGTTGGGAGGAGTTCAAGAAGCGCGGCGTTTACAAATTCAAACTCGATCGGCCCCATGTTGCCTTCCAGGACAACATCGAAAAAGGTATACCGTTCAACACGCCTTCGGGACGCATCGAGATATTCTCTCAACAACTCGCCACGATCACAGACTGGACGAAGACGGCCTACGGTTACGAAATCCCGGCGATTCCGAAATGGATCGAACCCTGGGAGAGCCTCAACAGCCCGAAGACAAAAAAACATCCTTTCCACGTCATCTCACCACACCCGCGTCATCGGACGCATTCGATCTTCAATAATATCCCGTGGCTTAGGGAAACCTATGAGCAGGAAGTGACGATCAATGCCAAAGACGCAGAAAAGCTAGGCGTGAAGACGGGTGATACTGTCGAGGTATTCAACGACCGCGGACGCTGCGTGGTTCCGGTTTACGTGACCGAGCGCTGCATGCCCGGCGTCGCCGTTTTGCACGAGGGTGCTTGGATGGACCTCGACAAGGACGGCATAGACCGATCAGGAAATCCGGACTTTCTAACGCTCGATGAGCCAAGTCCGGCAGGCGCGTTCGCCTACAACACGGTCCTCGCGGATATCCGTAAGAGCGACCTCCAACATCGCCCCGGATGGGATCAGCTCGCAACGTCGCGTGCCCATGTCTTCCGGCGGGATCTCTAGGCGAAGGAGGCTCAGCTGATGGCGGCAAATAAAGACAAGACGAAGCTCAAAGAAGCGATCAAGCGTGTGAAGCGTGAGGTCTACGTGCCGGTAGTCCCGGACATGCAGCTGGGCTTCATCCATCACAACGTCGACTGCATCGGGTGCCGCGCTTGCGAGATTGCGTGCAAGGACAAGAACGGCCTGCCACCGGGTCCACGTTTTCGCCGCGTCATGTACGTGGAGGGCGGAACGTATCCCGAGGTCTATGCGTACAAAGTCAATATGTCGTGCAACCATTGTTCGGAACCCGCGTGCTTGCCGACCTGCCCGACAGGCGCAATCTACAAGCGCAAGAAAGACGGCATTGTCGACATTGATTCTTCACTGTGCATCGGCTGCAGACGCTGCGAGGCCGCCTGTCCATTCGGCGCCCCCCAGTACATCCCGGAGCAGAACATCGTCTCCAAGTGCAATTTGTGTGTCGACGAGATTGATGCTGGCCGCAAACCCTACTGCGTGATGGCCTGCATGATGCGCGTTCTGGATATCGGCCCGATCGACAAGCTCATCGATGGAACCCATGCCACAACCGCGCGGCACGAAGGCGAAAACGTCGTGCGCCAGGTGAAGAACATGGCCGATCCTGATCTGACAAACCCGTCGATTGCGTTCGTCGCGCACAGCAAGGGCGCGGCGAAACCGGATTGAGGAAGTATCCGGCCATGGTCGAGACGAAGATGAGTAATGCCGAAAGCCGATTCCGCCACGAGGTTGCCGACGATCTTCGGATGCTGGCCATGCTACACGACCGCGAACCTGGTCCGGACCTCATCGAAGAGCTGCGCGCCATTCCGGCTGAAAACTGGTTCGGTATGAACCTAACGTCCGAGACGTCTCTCAATGGCATTGAGGTCATGAATGCCGCGCTCGCAGCACTCCCGCGGCCACTAAGCAAAAAAGCCGGTGATCAACTTGCCGCCGACTACGCCAACATTTACCTCATCCACACCTATCGCGTGACGCCAACCGAATCCCCCTGGCTCGACAAGGATCATCTGGAACGCCAGGGGCCGATGTTTTCCATCGCCGAGTGGTACCGCCGTTATGGTCTGACTGCTCTGGACCGGCAGAAACGTTCGGATGATCACCTCGTGCTGCAATTGCAGTTTATCTCCCATCTTATCGAGAAAGCGGAAGGGATCGGCGGGCTTCGCGAGGCTGCAAGTTTTATGGATGCGCACATTCTCAAATGGATCGGAGAGTTTTCTGCCCGCGTGGCATCCCGCTGCCAGACGCCCTACTACGCGGGCCTCGTGACGCTAACCAACGGCTACTTAGAAGAGCTCCGAGACAATCTTGCAAGCCTTGCCTTCGCACCGCGGCCCATACCGCAGAATGAGAAAGGTGACCAGGCCGCGAAGGAGAAGGTTGCGGACGACGTGGCCCCCTACGTGCCCGGCACGGCCCCGAGTTGGTAGGCGGTAAGGAACGCCCTGAAACGCTCAAGTCAGCATCAGGATTCGCGGGAGAGAAAGTGGGGACGCCACAAGCCTGGAGGAAGGAGTGCCCGCCTGGTTTCCGTAAAACAAGAACGTCGCCACGAGACATCGGCATCGTTGCCGTCCGTATCCACGGAACGGTGCGTGCATGCGCTTGCACCGGTTGCGAGTTGCCGCGCGTGTGTTGATGCTTGCCCGCGCGCCGCGTGGAGCCTTGATGACGAAGGTCTCAAACTCGATGTCGAGGTCTGTGACGGGTGCGGGCTTTGCGCCCCTGCCTGTCCGCAAGACGCAGTTATGTACGCCCGTCCAGTCCGCCCGCTCGTGCAAACTGGAACCGACTGCATCACGGCCTTTGCCGCCTGTGATCGCGTAATCGAGCCTGAAGAGCCGGGCCGTGTCCCCTGTCTCCACGCCATCGGTTTGCGCGACTTGACAAAACTCTATGCCCGCGGCGTGCGGCGCCTCGTGGTGTCATGTGGCGCGTGTGAGGCGTGTCCGCGCAACAGCGCCGCAAGCCTTGACCAAAACGTGAGCGATCTTGCGCTCCTCCTCTTGGATCGGAATATTCCAAACATCGAGTACATCAAAATGGAACCCGGCGATTGGCGCTGTGACCGGGACGAAGCCGGCCGCATGAGTCGGCGCAATTTCTTCCGCACCATGGCGCCAGTGCAGGCCCTGGCGATCTCAAATGCTGAAGAGCACTTGGGTCCCACAACAGCGTTTGCGGTCCTCCCATCCGACGAAACGGCCCATATTGCGCCGGTCGTTCCCAGGATAGATGCGACGTCCTGCCGCGCCTGCGGTGCCTGCCTCGAACTATGCCCCCACGATGTCATCAAACTGGCCGGCAAGGACGACGGAAACCCGCGCTACCAAATCGACGCCGGCACGTGCACAGGATGCGGGCTGTGCGTGGACGTTTGCGATGTAGACGCCGTTCGATTGACGCAATGGGCCGACCCAAGACCGCCAAGCATCATTCTTGCTCTAGGTCAGTGTGGCTCATGCGGAAACACATACCATAAGACGATTGAATCCAATTCAGGAACGAACCGGTGTCACATCTGCGCCACCGGCAGGCATCAGCAGAGCCTGTTTCAGGTGCTGCCATGACACATGAAACGCCCCCAGAGAATGACTGGATGGCGCCTATCACGAGGATGTTGGACGCGCACGCATGGCGCGGACAATACCTTATGGCTATTCAGACATACCGTCCTGACGTGGTGCGCATGATCGCCCACCGACTGCATCTCGCGTTACGTGACTTCCGTGCTGAGTATATGGCGCCGCGTTGCTGGCAGGCCACCGATTGGACGCTCGACGAGCTTGATCAAGTCGTGGCGGTTGCGAGTACCGACCAAGGTCTCGTTCTGCAAAACGTTGAAGCGCTCTTAGCGGCCAAGTCCACAAACGAGCGGGTATCGTGGCTCTCGCAGTTCGTCGAGATCGAGAGCGGACATCCCGTGCTTGTTCCACTCTCATTATTTTTCGCAGAAGCACCGACGGGTTGTCCGCGTGTTGCTTGGATCGACCCCGTTGAATTGCCCGAGGAGAAGCTGCTGACGCGGCTGGCATTACAATGATAGCGCGCTTGAAGCGATGGCTCTCTGAAAGCCTGTCGCGCAGACTATTCTTTGTTTTGGCGGCAAGTTTGAGCCTGATTTCGTTGGCGTTTCTGATCCTATTCGTTGGGTATTATCGAGATCGCTTGATTACGGCCCGGGCAACCACCTCGGTTGAGATCAATGGCTTGCTGCAGGTCGCGCTCGAAAACGCAATGCTCAAACGTGATCTCGACGGACTACAGGACATTGTCGAGCGTGTCGGCCAGAAAAGAGCAGTGAGCGGCGTGATGATCCTCAACCCGAGGGGCGAGGCCAGGTTTGCAGCGCCACTCGCGCAGCTCGGCCGGACATTCGACATTGCCGACGAGGAGTTCTGTCCTGGCTGCGATATCAATGCGGGTCGTAAAACCGCAACGGCGTTCGTGTCCGACCCAATCGTCGGTAGTGTTCTTCGCAGCGTCAATCCGGTTCCGAATAGGGCACCCTGTACCGGATGTCACGGCGAGGTGGCCAAGAACCCAATCAATGGTATCTTAGTCGTCGACTATGAAGCGCAGCAAATTAAAGGCGATGCGCTGGCAATGGCACTGGCGCTGACGGGTTCTGGTGTGATCGCCCTTCTGACCGGGGCAACGGCCGTGGGCTGGGTTCTCCAGCGCTCCGTCCTTGCCCCAATCCTTTCGTTGAAAAAAGCCAGCCTTGCACTTTCGGACGGACGTTTCGATGTAGAAGTGCCGACTCAAGGGCATGATGAACTCGCCGAACTTGGGCGAACATTTCGCGTGATGAGCCAACGTCTCGACGCTCAGCGGAGCGAGCTTGCGCAGCGCGAGGACTTTCTCCAATCCATGATTGACGCGATACCCGATGGGATTCGAGTGATTGGCGAGAACTTCAAAGTCCTTAAGGCAAACAAGGCGTTTTGCGAGCAGCAGGGGTTGCGTTCCGATGAGATTGTCGGGAAGCCGTGCTACGTCTCCAGCCATCAACGCTCGGAGCCATGTGCTCCAACGCTTGTTACATGCCCATTGCATGAGCTCCGAGCGAGCAACGAACCCTTAACATGTCGCCACAACCACATATCTCGGGAAGGCAGAGAACGAGTGGTCGAAGTATCTGCTGCACCACTTGAGGTCGCTCCCGAAGGCGAACGCTGCATTGTCGAAGCCATCCGTGACCTCAGTTCCGAGATCAATCATTCGCAAGAACAGCGGCTTTCGGAGATCGGCCAGCTGGCCGCGGGGGTTGCACACGAAATTCGCAACCCGTTGTCCTCGATTCACTTGAGCCTGCAATCTATGCGGCGGCAGAAGGAGGAGAAGCGCGATCGAGGTCTATTGGACCATCTCAATCTAATGGACGGCGAGATCGACCGGTGTATTCAGGTGACCGACCGCTTGCTGAAGCTAAGTTTGCCACCGGCTGAACTGCCCGAGCTCATTTCGCTTTCCCAGATCATTCCCGAAGTGATCTCACTCCTTCATGCGGAAGCTGAGCGGATGAACATCAGTATCAAGCTTGACCTCGAGGGAACATTGCGCGTCATTGCGACAGATAGCGACATGCGCATGCTTGTCTTGAATATTGTGCAGAACGCGTTCCATGCCATGCCCGATGGCGGGAGCCTGCGCATTACCGGCAGAGAGGAAGGCGAGACCGTCCGGATTGGCTTCGAAGACACGGGCGTCGGAATCTCAAGTGACGACTTTCATCGCATTTTTCAGCCGTTCTGGAGCCGGCGCGCCGATGGCGCAAGAGGAACCGGTCTCGGCCTTCCGATCTGCAGGGAGATCCTGCGTCGGCACGAGGGTAGCGTTGAAGTGACAAGCGACGTCGGCAAGGGTTCAAAGTTCGAAGTTTCACTGCCGTGGGCGGAAACCACAACTGAGGTGACATGAAGAAGCGAAGCAAACGTATCTTGTTGATTGAAGACGACCTCACCTTGTGCCGCCTCATCGCCGCACAGCTCGAGGCAATGGGATATTCCGTCGCAAGCACACATACCTGGGCGCAAGCAAAAACCGCTCTATCCGAGGCTGAACCATCACTTGCGGTTCTCGACATTCGGCTTCCCGATGCCGATGGCCTTGAATGTCTGCCTGAGCTTGTCACGCAGTGTCCTGTGATCGTGGTCACCGCGTATGGCTCCATAAAACATGCGGTTTCAGCAATGCGTTCCGGCGCGGCGGAATACTTAGCTAAGCCGGTGAATGCTGCGGAGTTGGAGCTTGCTGTGTCGCGCGCACTTTCGGCGGAATCGCTGCGACGCCGATACGAATACTGTCACAGCAAATTGACACCGTCGGTTGCGCGCAACATGGTCGGATCAAGCAAGGCGTTCAAAGATCTCGTAGGTCTTATCGAGCTCGTGGCCCCAAGCGACGCGACGGTATTGATCGAAGGAGAAAGCGGCGTCGGAAAAGAGTTAGTTGCGCAAAGTATTCATCAGCTTTCAGCAAGATCGATGAATACATTCGTACCGGTAGACTGTTGTACGTTGCAGGAGAGCCTATTTGAGTCCGAACTCTTCGGCCACGAAAAGGGTGCCTTTACCGGCGCCGACAGACGTAAGCAAGGTCTCATAGAGGTTGCGGAAGGCGGATCTATCTTCCTCGACGAGATTGGTGAACTGTCTCCCTCTCTGCAGACCAAATTGCTTCGGCTTCTCGAGACCGGAGAATTCCGCCGACTCGGGGGAACTCAAAACTTGGCAAGTGACAGCCGGTTTCTTGCCGCGACGAATCGCAATCTCAAGTCGTTCAGTGAAAACGGTGGTTTTCGCCGCGATCTTTATTACCGTCTGGCGGCCGTTGTCATCCACGTGCCGCCGTTGCGCGATCGCCGCGAGGATATCCCGCTCTTGGCGGAGCACTTTCTGGCATCGCGAACGTTCCAGCGTCATGTTGAAAAAAAATTCTCAGACGAGGCCGTTGATACGCTGACCCGATACAGATGGCCCGGCAATATTCGGGAGCTAAGAAACGTGGTTGAGCGGGCAATCCTCGTTTCAGGCGAGGCACCCCTCATCGAGAATGCTCACCTGGGTATGGCGCGGGAGGGCGAAGCAATAAACAGGGTGCCATCGACTCCGCAGCCGCAGATCGAACTGCAGTTCGATCATGAGCCAACGCTGGACGAAATCAAGGAAACGTACCTCTTGAAACTGCTGGGCAAGCACCACGGGCACCGTGGCCGCATTGCGAGTATACTAGGCGTCAGCGAACGCAACACGTACCGCCTCATCAAGCGCTATGGTCTGGACGACAAGCCGCATTAAGCGTAGCGCCCGTTCCCGGGTTGTCTTCGGTGGCGTGGGATCTCGACCTATCTTTGGCCCGTCCCCCAGCGTTTGCCCGTACGGAGGCGACGACCGCCTGCCCTAGAGAAATGCCGCCGTCATTGGCGGGGACGCAGCGCGGACTGAGAACCTCAATGTCCTTTTTGCGGAGATGTTTGGTTACGTGCTCGAGCAGAATTCGGTTCTGAAATACGCCGCCTGAGAGGACGGCAGTCTTGAGATCGTACGTGTGGCAAAGCCGTTCGGCGAGCGCTCCGATACCGTCGAAAACGCCGCGGTGAATGCGGGCGGCCATGGTGGCCTGATCAACACCTTGATCAAGATCGCGGAGGAGCGCCGTCCAGAACGGGGCCCACCCAAGTTGAATCGGCTCATTCTCAAGCACGTCGAAGGGATAGCCGAGCGTGACGTGCTCCATGGCCGGGCGAGCCAGGGCTTCCAGCTCGATCGCGGCCTGCCCTTCGTATGAGATAGAGTCCGGACGGATGCCAATCATCGCCGCGGCGGCATCGAAAAGTCGTCCCGCAGAGCTGGCCGGTGGGGCATTCAGGCCGTTCTCCACCATATGCGTCAGCACGTCGGGTTGGCGGTCGCCGATGCGGCGAATGATGGCAAGGTCGGGATGCCGCCGCGCGATCTCGGTCCAACCAAAGGCAGCATTCAAATGAGCAAAGGCGTTTCGCCATGGCTCACGCATGGCACGATTGCCGCCGACGAGCGGAGCCGGGCAGAAAGAGGCAAGGCGTTTAAAACCGTGGTAATCGGCGCGTAGGAACTCCCCACCCCAAAACTCGCCACCTTCGCCGAGCCCCAGGCCGTCGAGCACGATGCCAAGAACCGCCGGTGCTGATACGGGGATCTCGTGTTCGGCAAGCGCAGCCGCAATGTGAGCGTGGTGATGCTGAACAAGAGTGAGCGAAGCGCCGGTCTCTCTGGTAAGCGCGCGACCCCATTGCGATGAAAGGTAATCGGGATGGGCATCGATGGCGATGACCTCGGGGTCGAAGGCAAATAGCTCACGGTAAAGCCGGAGGGCGGCGCGATAGTCATCATGCGTGGCGGCATCCTCCAGATCGCCGATGTGCTGGGAGACGATCGCACGGCTTTCCGCAAGCAGGCAGAACGTGCTCTTCAGCTCGGCACCGAGAGCGAGGACAGGGGGCATTCCGTCGAAATCTGCGGGAATCCGGATAGGCTCGGGCGCATAGCCGCGGGCGCGGCGCAATAGCGTTGGCCCGCCAATGCTCACTCGCGCGACACTATCGTCGAGGCGATTGACGATATCTCGGTTGTGCAGCAGCCACATGTCGGCCACGCCTTTTAGGCGGTGCCTTGCGTCGGCGTTGTCGACGCATTGAGGCTCGTCGCTCGTATTGCCGGAGGTGAGGACGATCGGACCATCAAGGTGACGCATCAACACGTGATGGAGCGGTGTGTAGGGCAACATGAAGCCGAGAGTCGTCTGTTCTGGCGCAAGCTCTGGAGCCAGATCGGGGGCATCGTCTCGCCGGTCAAGGACGACGATGGGTGCTGCGCTCGAAGAGAGGAGTGCCTTCTCTGCTTCACCAATATGGGCGTACTCAGCGATCATCTGCGCATCGAGGGCCATCAGCGCAAACGGCTTGTGATAACGCCGTTTCCTCCGCCTGAGGCGCGCGACCGCTTCTGTATCGATGGCGTTGCACGCAAGGTGAAAGCCGCCGATGCCTTTGATGGCGATGATGGCTCCCCTCTTGATGAGTTCGGCCGTGAGGCTGATGGGGTCGTGGTCCGCAGGAAGCTCCATCTCGACGCCAGCCTCATCTTCAAGCCAGACACGTGGTCCGCAAGTGGGACAAGCGTTGGGCTCGGCATGGAAACGGCGGTCGGCTGGGTCCTCATACTCGGTGAGGCAAGCCGCGCACATCGGAAAGGCGGCCATGGAGGTCGTGGCGCGGTCGTAGGGAATGGCACGAACGATGGAAAGGCGGGGCCCGCAGTGCGTGCAGTTCGTAAACGGATAGCGATAGCGTCTGTTGGTAGGACTGAGGGTTTCAGCCAGGCATTCGGGACAGGTTGCTGCATCCGCAACAATTGCCGTGGAGATTATACCGGTCTCGCTGTTGACGATGCGGAAGCCGGCAGTGCCCGGCAGAGTGGATAACACCGTGCGTTCCAACGCATCAATGCGCGCCAGGGGCGGCGGGTTGGCGTTGAGCGCTGTCTCAAAGTCCGAGAGTTGCCCCGCTGTGCCCCAGGCACGGATCAGCACACCCGCTCCATCGTTGAGCACTTCACCCACGAGCCCGAAACGATGAGCCAGACGCCAGACGGTCGGGCGAAATCCGACGCCTTGCACGAGGCCTCTCACGCGGAGTTCCATGCCTGAGATGCTCGGCTCTGACTGAAGATGTGGTCC
Source organism: Hyphomicrobium sp. (assembly GCA_965222835.1). GTDB lineage: Bacteria > Pseudomonadota > Alphaproteobacteria > Rhizobiales > Hyphomicrobiaceae > CBDCUQ01. The sequence goes on along the minus strand of CBDCUQ010000003.1, from coordinate 239,734 downwards.
GCTCACCATGCTCAAGTTGGTCCTTAGTGCACTGTGCAGACCATGCACGGATCGAACGAGCGCACGATGTGCTGCACTGAAACCGGATCGGATTCACCCTTGCGCACCGGGGCGCCAACCAACGCCTGCTCGCAGGCGCCGGCTGTTCCGCTCGCATCGCGCGGTGAGAAGTTCCACGTCGTGGGGGCTACAATCTGATAGTTTAGAATGCGTCCATTGCGGATCGAGACCCAGTGGCCGAGGGAGCCGCGCGCGGCCTCCACGAGCCCCGCACCCTGTGCTTCATCGGGCATGTCACCCGCTCTGTAAAATGGCTCACCGGGCACAATGCGGCGCGTCCAATCCTCGATCGCAGGGATGACGCGCGCAATTTCAATGAGGCGAGCAACGACGCGGTTTGCGACATTCCCGCCACTGGTTGCGACGAGATCCTCGATCAACGGGTGTCTATCAACGACCTGGCGGGCAAGCGCGCCGACTTCCATGACCTTGGACGCCAGCCTGGGCGCTTTACACCACGTGTAAGCGTCCTTTGCGTCCGCATCCGGTATGGTGAGGCCGATCGAGGGATGACGGGGACCATTACCGTGAGCGAACCAGCCGCTTGTATGATCCTCGGTGATGAGCGCGGGGTCGAGTGGGCCCGCAACGCCGCCCTCATACGTTCCTCGCCGGAAAAGGTGTGCGCCGTCTAACTCGTAAGCGCCGTAGCTCATGAAGGCATCCGCGCCTCTCCCAAGGCTATCGAGCGCCAAGGCCTCAGCAAGACGAAGAAATGCCGCGAAATCCCCCGAAGCCGGTCCAGGCCTAGTCGACCACGCGTCGAGCTCGGCACGAGATGCAATGGCGCCAACCGCCTCCAGGCTATCACCGAAGAGCCGAGCCTCAAGGTGTCGGCGAAAGGCAGCAAGAGTGGCGAGCACGCGAGCCTGGCTGGCGCTGTCTATGGCATGGGTTGTGCCGCCTGGTTGGAGACCAAGCGTATGCGGCCAGTGTCCCGCAAGCAATCCCATAATGTGCATGAAGGCCGCGCGCACCGGTAAAATTTCCCGAATGGCGGTACCGTCGGCCGCTTTGAATCGGAGCGCCGCGTCGGCATACCAAGGTTCGCCTGAATAGACCGGGCGCGCGAAGTCGGGCATGAAGAAAAGATAAAAGTGCGTCAGGTGATCGGCCACGTTTTCCGTGGCATGGATGATGTTGCGCATAAGCGCGCCGTTGATGGGCGCGTTGATGCCTTGAATATCAGCGAGCGCCATCGCCGCCGCGAGCGACTGCGACACCGAGCAAATACCGCAGATGCGTGGCGTTATGACGATCGCATCGCCCGGATCCCGGCCGGAAAGGATCTGCTCAAAGCCTCTGTAAAGCGGCGAGTTTACCCAAGCCGCTTTCACCTCTCCCTTGCCGATCTCGAGACTGATCTCAAGATCTCCTTCGACACGGTTAAATGGTCCAACGATCCGGCGGCTCATGTCCGGCTCTTTGTGTTTCGGCCAGATGGAGATGTAATGATGTAGTCGGCGACAGCATTGTTCTTTACACGATCGGGTGTTGCGGCCTTAGAAAGGGCTGCGAGTGCAACGAACCAGGCTTTCGGCATGTCGGTCGGAAGTCCGATCGGAATGCCGGCAAGCTTGGGTGTTTCGAGGAAGGGGTGAGCCGGGTTCTCAAATCCTGGCTCCGTACAGGAGATGCAGGGATACCCGGCACGCGTGCACGAGCCGTTCCCGTTCCAAAGCCGGATATTACAGTCCGCATGAACTTGTGTTGCCATGCAACCAAGATGCTCCATAAGGCACCCGAGATTGGAGAGCTGTTCGGCGCTCGCTTTGTATTCGTAGTATTCGTTTCGCGGGCAGCCGTGGTGCACGAGGTGATCGGCAAAAAAACGCGGGCGGTTGAGCCCGTCGAGGTCAGTTTCGCGTAAGGTGTCATGCGCAAGCTGTAGGAGCGTTTCCACAACCCAGTCGGGGTGGACCGGACAACCTGAGATGTTGATGACCGGCATGCCGGACCTGGAACAAAACGCGCCTCCCAGCAGACCGCCCGTCTCAACACCGTCACAGACCAGACCGGTGGCCTCGACCTGGTTTTCACCCGCGGCCGTTACGCCACCAAAGGCGGCGCAGGAGCCAACGGCGATAACCGTGTTGGCGCGCCGCGCGAGATCGGCGATGAGATCCTTCATAGGCCCCCCGGTTGCAGACTGCATATGGAACCGGCCTGTCCCGTTGGGTCCGTGCATGACGGCGCCTTCGAGGCAGAGGATGTCGAGGGGCGTATCGCCACAGCGCACGTCGTTGATAATGGTCCGCATCTCGTCGCCCGTGGCCTCGCTCAGAGAGGGGTGCCAAAGGAGGCGGATACCAGCGATTTCAAGTGCAGAGATGAGGTCCGGTTGCTCGGCACAGATGAGGGAAAGCGTACACCCCCCACAGCCGCCAGACTGGAGCCATAGCAACGTGCGCTGTCGCATCTGAGCGTTGTCAGCGGCCATCGTCCTCGTCCTTTAAGGGCAGACTGAGCGTGAATACGGCCCCACCGTCAGGATGGTTCGCTGCGCTCAGCTTGCCCCCAATCTCCTCGGCGAGCCCGTAACTGACATAGAGACCAAGGCCGGTGCCCTCGCCAATCCGTTTGGTTGTGAAAAAAGGCTCGAACATCTGCGCCATGACATCTGACGCAATGCCCGGTCCATTGTCGTGCACAGAGACGGAGATCGTGCCATTCTTGACCCGGCTAGCGATTTCGATTTTCGGCTCGTCGACGTTGGCCATGACGTCAACGGCGTTCTGTACGAGATTGACGATGATCTGATGCACAGGGCCTTTGCGGCCGACCACATCCACCGTCTCGGGCATATCGAAATGGACTTCGGGCTTCGTGCGCGACGCCTTGATGACCCAGCCGACGGCAGTTCGGATAACGCGCGCGAGATCGAAGGTTTCGGAAGGCTCGGATTGAGTACCCGAAAAGCGGCGCAGGTCCTGGACGATCTCGCTGACGCGTTCCGCGCCTTCTAAGGTTCCCTCGACAAGGGGCGTAATGTCAGCGAGCACACGATTAATCTTGAGGCGTTGGCGTAGGTCCTGCAACTCTTGCGGACCTTCGCCGCGATCGATCGCCTGTAGGTACTCCGTCAAGCGTTCGCCGTAACGCTTCAAGGCGTGCATGTTGCCAAACACGAAGCTGATCGGGTTATTCAGTTCGTGAGCGACGCCGGCAACAAGGCGGCCAAGTGCTGCCATCTTCTCCGAGACAACAAGCTGTTGCTGGGCCTGGCGCAGCTCGCGGTGTGTGCTGTTGAGACTTTCATAGGCTCGGCGCAGCTCTCCGATGGGGCGACCGATCAGCACGAAACCTGCAAGTGCACCCTTATGGTCGAGCCGCTCGGAGCAGTTGACCGATAGGAGCACTGGGCGCCCGGCGGAATCCAGAAGGACCATTTCCCGGTCGGCGATGGCGGCGCCCCCGGCAAGCTTATCTGCGATGGAGTTGATTGCGTCTCCTTCGTCCGAGAAGATTTCAGCGAGCGGCCTGCCGGCAATCTCTCTTTCCGAGAGTCCGGTGAGCGGTTCCAATGCTTTGTTGACGCGCTCGATGCGGCCATTGCGATCGCAGACGATGAGCACATCGGTCATGGCGGCGAGAACGCCGTCGATGAACTGTTGCGCTTCCTCTAGCGCCGCGTTCTTCCGTTCCAGCTCGACTTGGTGATGAACGAGATCTGCGTAGACGGCATCCATTTTTTGGATGACCTCAATCCAGGCTTCCTCGCTCTCAGGGTTGAGCTCCAGCGTCGATGCGACTCCGGCCTCCTGAATGAGCGGATAGCGTTGGCTTCCATCACCTGCCGAGGCGCCGGGCATTCTCGTATCCTCCTCAACCTGTGGCGTCCCGGCAAACCTCAGAATCCAACGCTTCGATCTTCTCGAGCCCATAACGTTCGAGTTTGCCTCTCAGGCCTACGCGCGACAATCCCAGCTCCTTGGCGGCCCGACTCTTATTCCACCGGTGCCGGATGAGAGTCTCACGGATGATGCGCGCCTCGACGGACTCGACGCGTTCCCGTAGGGTCCCGTCAAGAGACCCAATGAGATCAAGGTCTTCCACCTCGTCGCCTGGTGAGGCCCTGAGGATACGTGGCGACAACAAATCTGCGCCAATCTCACCGTTCTCGGCCCCCATGACCAGGAGCTGCTGGATCTCGTTCTGCAGCTCGCGGACATTGCCCGGCCACTGATAAGCCTTCATGCAGGCAACGGCTTCCTCTGAAAGGCCCTTTACGTTCTTGCCGAGCTGCTTCTCGGCCTTTTCGAGTAAAACGCGAGCAAGGATGGGAATGTCCTCACGCCGATCGCGCAGTGCTGGAACAAGAATTGTCACGGCGGAAAGGCGATAGTAGAGATCTTCCCGGAAGCGTCCCGCCCGTACCTCGGCCTGGAGATCTTTGTTCGTGGCCGCGACCACGCGGATATCAACCTTGCGTGTCTGCCGGCTGCCAACGGGGCGGATCTCACCCTCTTGCAGTACACGCAAGAGCTTCACTTGGAAGGCCGGAGAGACTTCGCCAATCTCGTCAAGGAATACTGTGCCTCCGTCAGCACGCTGGAACAGACCGACGTGCTCCTCGACTGCGCCAGTAAACGCGCCCCGCTTATGGCCGAAGAGCTCGCTCTCCAGCAGCTCGCTCGGCATGGCAGCGCAATTCTCAACAACAAACGGCTTGTTCCATCTGAGGCTATTATAATGCAGCGAGCGGGCAATTAGCTCTTTTCCGGTGCCAGATTCGCCCATCACCAACACCGAGATGTCGTATGGCGCGATGCGGACCACGCGGTCGCAGACCTCGTTCAATGGACTGCCGGCGGAACGGATGATGCCATCGTCGTGCTGGTAGTGAGAACGCAGTTCCCGCTTCTTCTTGGTGATCACGTTCTCGGCGCGCTCCGACGACAGTCTGAGCTCCACCGCCAGCAACTCGTTTTGCCTCTGGAGATCGAACAGGCGGACAGCGTTCTTTAGAGTGAGGACCAGATTCTCGGGCTGCCAGGGCTTCGTCACATACTGATAGATACCGGCCTCATTTATTGAGCGAATGATGTCGTCTGAATCTGTGTAGCCGGAAATGATCATGCGAACGACCTCGGGCCAGCGGTTGCGCACTGTCTTCAAGAACTCCACACCCGAGACCTGTGGCATCCGTTGATCACAGAGAATGACCTGGACCCATTCTCGTTCCAGGATTGCCTCCGCCTCCTCCGCGCTCGCGGCAGTATGGACGTCGAAACAGTCCTCCAGGATGCGCTCTAGAGACTCAAGGCTTCTCTGCTCGTCATCAACGATCAGGATTGTGTGCCGCTCGGTCATGACGCACTCCTCCAGAAATGGGATAGCTTCAAATCGCGATGTCGTGCGATTGTAATTGGCGTTCTCGACTTCACGACCTTGCGCACGAAATTGTATCGCGCGACGTGGTAGCTGGGGTCGAAGCCGTAAAAGTTGGCGCGCATGTTCCTTAGCTCCGACACCCGATAGGCCGCGAGGGGTTTGTTGCACTCGTCCGCCGCGCGCGCTCTTGCCTTGATCTCGAGCCGCTCGGCCCAGCCGGAAGAGGAGGCCAGAGCTTTAGCGCGGGTCTTAGCCTTGGTCAGGAAATCAGCCGGAGTCGCCCCGAAGTGGGCATTGGCCAGGCTGATCCGCAGGGCCTCGCGATGGCCCATCGGAAGCCGCGCGTCCGTTATGCGCCTCGTATTCTCGGCCCCAACGCAGCGTGGCAGCAAGTAAGTCCAAAACTCCGAGCCGTAGAGGTTACCCATGTCCTTGTAATGCGGCGAGAGGGTCACGCCATCGCGTAGCCAAACCTCATCGGCCGCACGTGCAAGAAAGACACCGCCGGCTCCCGCGTTCCCTTGCAGTGCCGAAACAGTAAGCCGATCGTTAGTACGAATGATGGTTTCCGCCAGATCGTCAATCGCGTTAATGTTGCGCCAGGATTCGTCGGCAGGACTCGGGGTGGCCTCGATGGCATTGAGATCCATACCGTTCGACCAAGACTCCGACCCACCCGCCAGCATCAGCACTTTAGTCGGCCGCGCAAGGGCCTGTTGGTAGGCCGATAGAAGACGGCAACACGCCTCCGTTCCCATGGCGCCATTCAGGAAGCGAAAGTGCAGGATGCCGACGTCACCGTCCTCTTCATACACAATCTCCGAATAGCCCTCGGCCGTATCGCGGGCGATCTCGGGAACACCCGCAAGCCGCGCGCCGAGAACCTGTGTTGCGGGAAGCTTGAAGGGATAAGCGCCCTCAAGATCGACAAGCCGGCCGATCCAGACGGCACCATCGCGGGTCGCCCGCGCGATGGCCGGGCCACTCGTCGCGATGATGTCTCCCGGCCGTCCGGCTAGGTTTGGCGCGGGATGGGCGTCGTGCAGTCTTACGTCGAGTTCATTGATCCGATCGCGAATACCCGGTGTGCCATCAGCACTGGCGATCTTGCGAAGGACGGTTCCGGTATCGTCTTGTCCCCAATCGATGGCCCTGTCCTTTTGCCGGCAGGGATTTCGCCATCCGGCTTTCGCGGTCGGGCCAATCTCCTCTCTTGTAAGGGGCCCTGCGCCTTCCCGATAGCGTTCGATAGCCTGCAGTGTGCAACGGACAGCGGCTTCAGTCACCTCGTTGCGATAGAGGCTCGATTTTGTCGCGCGTCGCATTGGAAATGACGCGTGTGCCCAAACCGGGCCCGCATCGAATTCGGCGCGCGCCTCGAGCACCGTCACGCCCCATGAGGGGCGGTCATCGAGAATAGCCCAATCGAGCGCGGATGCGCCCCTGTCGCCCGGCGGGCCGGGGTGAACGACAAGGCACGGACACGTCCGCCAAATGGCCTCAGGGATGGCGCGTTTAAGGAACGGGGCGATGACGAGATGCGGCCGGAACAGAGATACGGCCTCCAGACTAACCGCGTCGTTGATGTCGAACTCAACAGACACGTCATGCCCTTGCTCCTCAAGCTCAACGAACAGCCGTTGCGTGAGGCCGTTGAATCCCTGGCAGAGAAGCAAGATGCGCATGACTCAGCAGATCCGTGGAAGTTGCTCGCCCGACAGCCAATCGACAATGCGGTTGCCGCCGAAGGTTGTCTCCATTTGTACAAAGCCGTTTTCATCGGCCACGACCTCACCAATAATGGCGGCATCGCGCCCGAGCTTGTGCGCGCGCATGGCATCCAGGAGATCGCTTGCTTGGTCCGCGGCGCAAACTGCAACGAGCTTGCCTTCATTGGCGGCGTAAAGTGGATCGAGGCCCAGGAGTTCGCACGCGGCCTGCACATCACTCTTTACCGGGATCGCGGCCTCCTTGAGCTGCATTCCACAGTGTGACTGCTGGGCAATCTCGTTGAGCGTTGTTGCCAGTCCTCCCCGTGTCGGGTCCCTCATGCAGTGAATCTCAGGCACAGCCTCAATCATACAGGCCACCAGTCCGTGAAGGGCGGCAGTGTCGGATTCGATCTCTGTTTCGAACGCGAGGTTCTCTCTTTTTGATAGGATGGCGATTCCATGATCCCCAATCGATCCGGAGACAATGATAGCGTCACCCGGACGCGCCCGGTCGCCCGAGATCTCGACCGTCTCGGGCACGACACCAAGACCGGTCGTTGTGATGAAGAGGCCGTCACCCTTGCCCTTCTCCACGACCTTTGTATCACCGGTCGCGATGGGCACGCCGGCGTCCTTCGAGGTCGTCGCCATGCTGATGACGATCTTCTCAAGGTCCTCAAGAGGAAATCCTTCCTCGAGAATGAAACCTGCAGACAAATAAAGGGGTCGTGCACCCGACATGCACACGTCATTGATCGTGCCGTGAACGGCAAGTGAGCCGATATCTCCACCCGGGAAGAACAGCGGCGAGATCACATGCCCGTCCGTGCTCATGACCAGCTTTCCCTGCGGCACGGCAAAAGCCGCTTGGTCATTGCCCTGAGCCAGTAAGGGATTGTCGAAGTGCTTGATGAAGAGCTCAGAGACGAGATGCGCCGTGGCCCGCCCACCCGAACCGTGAGTCATGTCGATCGTACCCGAGCGAAGGTCGATGCGCGATGGGAAGCGTGCGATCGTATTCATGCGACGGCCTCCTTTTGACGGGATGGCGGCTTCACTGCAGCGTCCTGACGGAAACGGCCGTATGTCCAATACGCCGCACAAGCGCCCTCTGAGGACACCATGCATGAGCCGATCGGATTTTCGGGCGTGCAGACATTACCAAAGAGCTTGCAGTCCGTAGGCCTCTTCGCACCTCTCAGGATCGACGGACACTCGCAGCTCTTGGCATCGCGCACCTTGCGCGTTTCGACGGCAAATCGCTTTTCCGCATCAAACGCGCCGTAAGCGTCTTTGATGCGCAAGGCGCTATAGGGCACCTCATTGAGGCCGCGCCACTCGAAGCTTGGCCTCAGCTCGAAAACGTCGGCCACAAGCTCCTGGGCCTTGAGATTGCCCTCGCGCGTGACGACGCGGACGTACTCGTTCTCAACCTCGTGACGGCCATCATTCAGCTGACGTATGACCATCAAGGTCGCTTGCATCACATCAAGTGGCTCGAAGCCCGCGATGACGACGGGGCGCTGGAATTCCTCGGCAAAGTACTCATAAGGCCGGCTTCCGATGACCGAGGAGACATGGCTCGGACCTAGAAAGCCGTCGATGGCAACGGTCCCGAGAGAGCGCACTTCAGGGCTCTGCAGAATATGCTGTATCGCGGCCGGAGTAAGGACGTGGTTGCAGAACACCGAGAAATTGGTGAGCTCTTCTCTTGCTGCTTGGCGGATTGCAACTGCAGTGGGCGGCGTCGTTGTCTCGAATCCGATGGCAAAGAAGACGACCTCGCGCTCAGGCGTTTTGCGCGCCAGCCCCAGGGCGTCGCGAATGGAGTAGACCATGCGGATGTCAGCCCCTTCCGCTTTGGCTTTGAGCAGGCTGCGCCGTTCGGAGGCGGGGACGCGCATCATATCGCCATAGGTGCATAGCGTAGCTCCATGCTTCTCGGCGATGGTGATGGCATTGTCGATGCGCCCGATTGGAAGCACACAGACCGGACATCCAGGACCGTGCACGAAGTGCACATTGTCCGGCATGAGATCCTGCACGCCATAGCGGAAAATGGCATGCGTGTGTCCGCCGCAGAACTCCATGATGTTGTACGCCCGCCGGCTGTCGGCCTCACGTTCGATCGTCGCCGCCAGCTTGCTGGCAAGATTGCGATCTCTGTATTCGTCGACGTACTTCATGTGGCGAACTCCTCAAGCGGATCCTCGCCAGCCTCGCGAATGAGGGCTAGCGTGCGGGCCGCCTCATCGGGCGAAACCTTATGCAGCGCAAATCCGACGTGGACGAGGACGAAGTCTCCGGGCTTCAGATCCTCGACGAGCGCCACCGAGATTTCCTTTTTCACCGGTCCAAGCGCCACAACCGCCGTCTCTGACATACGGTCAATGGAATGAACCTCGGCTGGAAGGGCAAGGCACATAGCTCAAGCTCCCTGTGCTGTCTGAATGGCCGTGGCATGAGCTGGACACGACATAATGCGTGCTGCCTTGATCCACTCTATCCAGGCGTCGAGTCCTTCACCTGTGCGCGCGGAAACCTGTAAAACCTTGATTGACCGGTTGACCTTGCGCGCATTCGCGATCGTCGCGTCTACGTCGAAGTCGAGATGGGGCAGGAGATCGGTTTTTGCGATGATCATCAGATCGGCTGCATGGAACATGTCCGGGTACTTCAGCGGCTTGTCCTCGCCTTCCGTGACGGAGAGAATAACGACCTTGTGCGCTTCGCCGAGATCGAATGCGGCCGGGCAGACAAGATTGCCGACGTTCTCGATAAAAAGGACACTGCCGTCAGCGGGCGCCATGTGCTCGAGACCATGTCCGACCATGTGCGCATCGAGGTGACAGCCTTTGCCGGTGTTGATCTGGATGGCCGGAACGCCCGTCGCGCGGATACGCTCTGCATCGTTGGCGGTCTGTTGATCGCCCTCAATAACAGCGACCGGAAGCGTACCCTTGAGCCGTTCGATGGTCTTAACGAGGAGCGTCGTCTTGCCCGAGCCAGGGCTCGATACGAGGTTCAGGGCCAGGAGGCCGTGGGTATCGAAATGGGCGCGGTTGGCGGCGGCAAGCTCGTTGTTTTTGCCCAGGATGTCCTGCTCGATCTGGACCATGCGGGACTGACTGAGCCCCGGTGCGTGGGCGCGGGCCGGTCCCCGCCCGTAGTCGATCAGGCCGTCTCCGTGCGCGTGATCATGATCATGATGGTGATGATGATGGTCATGGCCGTGCGCGTGCCCATGTCCATGGGTGTGGGTCTCGCCTGCATGCGAATGGGCATGGGCGTGTTGGTGAGCAACCTCCCTAGCTTCCTTGGTTCCGTTGGCCTTGCCGTTCTCTTCGAGGCGCGTCTCTCCCGCGCCGCAACCGCATACGGTGCACATTACTCCACCTCCAGCTCCTTGATCCGCATTTCGTCTCCCGACGTGACCTGCAATTGGTAACCGCCACATTCAGGACAGGCGTCAAATCTCTGGCGGATGGCAACGCTCTTCTCGCACGGTAGGCACCAGGCTCGGGCTTCCGTGGCAATAATCTCAAGCGCGGCACTCTCTGCGAGCGTTGCCTTCGTTACGACGCCGAACGAAAATCGCAGCGCCTCGATCTCGACGCCCGAAAAGGGACCAATCTCGAGCCAGACTTTATTGACCCGGGCAAAGTTCCGGCGCGAGGCCTCGTTCTGAAGGATGCCAATGATACTTTCGGAAATTGCGAGCTCGTGCATCAGTGGACCCTCACTTCGTATCCAACGCATGGATCGAGCGCCGTAATGAAGAGCTCGGCGATCTCCCGCACATCACCGTCGCCGCCAGCAATCTCTGCAAGGCCTCGGCGTGCAGGACCTTCGGGATGGAAGTTCCATTCTGTCGGCGCAAGGATGGCATATCGAGCCACGGTTTCAGCACGGATCGCCACCCCATGAACGAGACGTCCGCGGGCCGCTTCGACCTGTGTCAGGCCGCAACCAGGCCGCGGCGAGCTCCCGCGCACCTGTGCCTCTTGTCCATGAGAGGATAAAGCATCGTCCAACCGGGCAATGGCAGACATCTTACCTGGAAGCGCCGCGATCTCGACGAGACGCGCCGCGAGGCGGGTCAAGAGACCGCTGCCCTGCTCAGCAGAAAGCAGATGGATCAGAGGGTGCGCCGCCTGGCGGCTGAGCGCACTCGTTTCATGCGGGGCCCCCATCCATGTCGGCGCTGCGGCGAAGTCTTCACACTCGTCGTCGAGAAGGCGTTGGGCCAGTTCATCATCGGGAAGGCGCGGAAGAAAGCGAGTCTCTGCATTACCAGCGCCGCTCCAACCGCGGGCAATGACCAACCCAACCAGGCACTGCGCCGGAGTGATGGCGGGCTGGTGCCAGGACTCGAGATCCAGGGCGGTCCGCCGCGCCTCGAACCGCTCGATGGACTCGCCGAGTACCGTGCTTTCAATTGTCGTGCTCAAAGCTGAGATGGAATGCAGGATTGCTTCGGTATCGAGCTTTGACGTGGCACCAATGCTCATCGCCGTCCGAGACGGATCTATTGCCTGTCGCAAAGCTTCGCAGCTCTTGAGTGCGGGGAGGACGCTTGTATTGTCTGCGGTTTGTCCGATGAGGCGCGGCCAATCTGCGAGCGCGCGAATGAGATGCTCGCGCGCAGTCTCAGCTAAGACGAGGAGACTACGTGCCCGCTGAGTCTCAGAGGCGACCTCGCACCCCATGGCGCGCTCTGCGGCATCTGCGGCGCCGGCGCCCTGGGCAAGCCCGCACACGTTGAAGAGCAAAGGCAACATACGGACCGTTTCGTCCACACTCTTGCCGGCGAATGCGCGCGTCAGTCCGAAAGGACGGCTCGAGGCGATCCGTACGTCGCCGGAGCCATCCGGCAGTCGCGACAGGTCGATGGTGAGCCGCCCTTCAAGACTCATGATTGAGGTCCCTCCCGCGGCCCAATCCTACCGGTGATAACCGCTCTGCGCGTCGGATCCGGCACGCCTTCGTTGTTGTGGCTTTTGCCTGCGGGCTCCGGTTTGGATGCGTTACCAGCCTTCGCTGCCGTCGGCTCAAGGCTGGCATCGAAGAGGGCCTGCAACGCCGCGGCGGCGGCGACCCGTGCCGCCTCTTGATCCTCAAACTCAAGTACGGGCGAGAAGAGCGAGCACATTTGGTAGCGCCCAATTCCGTCCTCCTCACCCACGAGAAAGTCGAAACGTCCTGCGGGGAAGCGATGTACGACGTTTGATCCGAGCTGAAGGCTCTTCCATGCTGCGCAATCCTCTTCGCCTGCTGGAAGCAGCATCAGATTGATGGACCAGGGCGTGATGAGCGCGGTGAGCGTGTGGTCATGCCAAGACCGCGTGCCGACGACCTCGACCGTGAGCTTCGGATTGAGAATAGGTATACCCTCCATGCGCTCGGCATGGATGCGGGCGAAGATCTCTTGCAGATGTTTTGCGCTTGGCGGTGCTTCACGCATCGGTCTTCCCCTCGAGCACCATGAAACCGGCCTTGTCGCCATCGCAGTTGGGACAGGTCCAATGGTCGGGCAGCTGGGAGAACGGCGTTCCCGCAGGGATCTGCCAATAATCATCACCTTCGCCAGGATCGTAGACGTACCAGCAGATCTTGCACTCGAGCCGAGTCGTATCGGCTATCTTCGAGTTGTCACCGCCGTAGGAGCCAGCAAAGAAACTTTGCGTCACCGGTACACCTCCAGGATTTCGTTGAGGCGCTGCGCGCTGTCCCGCAGATCTTCCTCGGCGGCGCAAGCCACGTCGGGCACATTGGTGATCTCGATCGTGTTCAACACAATCGCGTCGCGAGAATTGAAGTAACGCACCCACCAAGCATTGCGTGTTGAGGTCGAATTAATGCGACAATTGCCGTAACCACGGGAAAGAATTGTCACGGCACCCAGACCTAATCGCTCTTCGAGATAGGCGAGATCCTCTTCGCTCATCGGCAGTAGCGTAAGATTGATGACATGTGCCTCGGTGCCGGGACCGAACGCAGCAATCTTGTCTTCGATCTCAGTGATGAGGGCGGGAGCATTGATCACGCCCCGTGGCAACGCGCCTCTTTGCGGGCGCAGACCTTCCAGTGTGCCTGCTTCGGCCATGACGGTAACGTTGGTGGGAAACTTGCCGACCTCAATAAGGTCACGTTTCAGGGTACCGGCCTCGTCGTCGGTTTCACGCACGCGCCAGATGCCGGCGAGTACAGATTCTTGGACTTGGAGCGTCGCCCCCCCTACGATGGACACTTCACCCTCGCCGAGCGCTTGGTCGACAAAGGCCCGATCGGCAGCATCAAGGCTGGTGATATCGAACACGCGCGATGCCCCGTCGACGTCAATGCTTGCAGCCGCTGCCTGAACCTCACGAAGGACGCGTAACGCGGCGTCGATGCCCTTAATCACATCGGGCTCTGGAAGAACAGGCGCCGTGTAGGTCCGCATGTCCTTGGGCATTTCCATGTAGTCGAGTTTCGCGTCATCCTCGCTGGGTTGGCCGCCCGGACCGACGAAGGGGGGAATACCGGTCATCTCAATTCTCCCTCTTGTTTGTGCTCATTCTCGCGGGGCATGCCAGCCGCATAGCAGCCATCGGGGAAACGGAATGGCGGCGGCTCGGTGGGTTCGCGCGCGAGAATGCTCGGAATCTCGGAAAGGTAGTCCGCCCAGTTGAGGACCCGCGAGAGCGCGCCCAAGTAGCCTGCGCCACGCATGAACACGACGGTGGGGAACGCGTTGAATCGAAATCGGCGTTGAAGCGCGCGTTCGGCACTCTTGGCGACCAGGGCGGGGGTCACGTGTCCGCCCATGACCTTCATGATCTCCGGCAGGATAACGGCAACATCGTTGCTTTCCATCAGCCGCTCGGCATCACCTGGAAAGAACAAGAGGCTGTGATCATGTGCGGCGAGGAAACCATCAACGCTGGCTTCGTCAACGACGGCAAATCCGTGCTGGGTGACCAAGGCCTCGATCAGCGGAGTCGTCATCGGCAATTTCCCCCTCTATGTACGCTACTGGTGTTGCGCTTTGCGCAGGTGGCTGGGTAGCTCGGGTTCCCGTCCGGCGAGGTCTGGAAACAAGGCATCGATATCGTCCTTCGATACCCCGCCTGAACTGGCGAGGCTCAGCGCCTCGAGCGCCTGCGTCACGAGCTGGGCTTGGTCTGCCGTCACAACTTCTCGGGCGGCATTTAGAAACACGAGCACCCACGTGCCCGGCGGTTGATCGCCGACAAGCGTCATGTCGACCTTCCGTCGTTCACCGCGTCCTTCGCAGATGGCATGGCCAGGACGGCACTCAACAACACGCCAGGGAAGGCCGATACACATCAGCAGGACTCCTCTTCGCCTTGCGCATCTGAACTTGATGAGCTTGCAGAACCGGGAAACACGACGCGCGGGTCACCGAGCCGGTAGGCGGCTTCGGAGGAGGGTCTGCCGCCCTCGTAGCGGTCGAGTGTCATTTCAGGTGACGAAAGCGTGACGCCTTCGGCAAGAGGACGGGCGCGCGGCGCGGCGACAATCCCGAAGCGGCGGAGGTAGGCAAGCGCGTGTTCGATGGCGTTCGGAATCTGGGCCTTTGTGACATCGCGAAGCGAGCCGCCATAGTCCTCGAGCTCTTCCGGTTGCACACCGATGAGAAAAAGGTGCTTTGGCAGATCCCCAAAGAGATCGGCGGTTGCCAGAACCTCCTGAAATCCCGTCTGATGCAGGCTCATCTTCTTGGCGCCGAGGAAGCGCGGCACCTCGGCGTCCTCGACGAGCTTCATCGCGCCGGGGGCTAGCCCGTAATCCACGGCGTCGAAGACAATAAGGATGTCGGCCTTGCGGACATGTTCGATGAGATAGAGGCCCTGTGTGCCACCATCCATCAACGTAACATTGGGCTCGAAAGTGTAGGAGTGGTGCAGCGCCTCTACGGCACGTACGCCGAACCCCTCGTCCGCCCACAATAGGTTTCCGATCCCGAGAACCAGGACCTTCGGCACGTCCTCCATAGCGCACACTTTCTTATTGGTGAGTGTTGCGTTTTGAGGCGGTAAGCAACAATTGGGCCAATTGATCAAGAACAGACAAAACTATGACAATTTGGCATTGTGTCTGCGGCCTTGATCGCGGCATTGGATGAATACTTTACAGTTTGTAGAAGGAGTGACAAGCAACCTTTCAGTTTTTTTTACGGACAGCCTGCGTCGAGCATAGAAGCACGCGAACTGGCGCATGCGGGCCGAGCGATGGCCAGCTTGGGGCTGTATTCTCTGCAGATAAGGTCGCGGCCGACCCACACTGGCCAAGGGAAAAAAGGCCACTGCATCCGTTTGATGGGAGCAGTGGCCAGCTGGGGAGTGCCGGGAAACGCCCGGCTTCAGGAATGCTCGTCGTCAGGGGGACGGGCATCCTTGAAGGTTCTCCAGCCCGAGATCATCGTCGAAAGGATGCTCTGGCGGGACATGATGTCTTCGCGCAGCGCGGCATAAACATGCACGATGACGAAGAGAATGATCACCCACATTCCGAGATGGTGGTAGGTGTGGACCCACTGGCTGTTGCCGAACAGCGGGATCACCCAGCTTGAGAACCAACGATATTGCCAGGTATCCATACCCGCGCCTTCGCCATAGAGCGCAAGGCCGGTGAAAACCATGAACACGGCGCCCCAAACGAACATCACGTGCATGACGAGCGTTGCCAGCGGGTTGTGCCCTACGTACTTCTTGGGCTCGTTGGCCAAGAACATGTACCACTTAATCTCGTGCAAGACTTCGCCCCACCAGCTGGAGCGGAGGAACGGTGGGATAAAGATCTGCCGTGCGTGCTCGTTTCCGGCGAAAGCCCAGTACGCCCTCAGTAGGAGACCGACGATTAACACGTAGCCCGCCGAGAAGTGTGCAAACCGGATGTACCCCATAAGGAAGCGATCGCTTGCTTCGCCCGACAAGGTCGGTAGCGGCTCGCCAATGAAGTAGCCGGTCACCGCGAGTACGATGATCGCCAGTGCATTGATCCAATGCCACAGTCGAACGGGCCCTTCATAAACGTAGATTGCGGGCTGGGCATGTTGTGTCGTGGTCGATTGCGTTGCCATGGCTCGCTCCTCATACGCTGAGGAGGTAAGCACCCGCGCCCGCAACGAGACCGCCGAAGACGGACGGCCCAAGACGCGTGGCGAGGAGCGACACGCCGAGCGCGATGCCGCCGATGTGCAAGATCGTCGTCGTTAGCGCGAAGCCAGCCATGTATCCTGAGATAGAGCCGACGGCTTCGGCACCGTGCGCGTAGCCGTGATAAATTGCGAACAGGGCCATCAAACCGGCCGCCGCAAGCGATGACAGCTCGATGCGTCCAAGGATCATGATCCCCAAAACAACGACCGAAAGTGCGATGCCGGTCTCGACGAGGGGCAGCGCTAATCCTGCGTAACCGGAAAGAGCGCCCGCCAGCATGGCCACCACAAAGGCCAACGGGGCAATCCACAGCCTCGAAACCTGGCCCCGGGCGGCAATCGCCGACCAGATGCCAACGGCAAGCATCGCGAGCAGATGGTCAATCCCGCCAAGGGGATGCATCATGCCGGCCGCCAGACCGCCGTGCCCATGGCCGGCGACACCTGTGTGAGCAAGCGCTGGAGTCATTCCCGCGACAATGGTGGCCGTCACCGCGACGGCGCCACATGCAATCATGGAAACGCGTTTCATTTTGTCTGTCCTCCCTCTCAGCGCACCTTAACGCGCGTCAGTTCCTCGCCGTCCTCGCTCATCACATGTGTCGAGCAGGCAAGGCAGGGATCGAAGCTGTGCAATGTTCGTAGGATTTCGACGGGCTCCTCGGGACGCTCCATCTTGGTATTCATGAGAGAGGCCTCGAAGGCGCCGATGTTGCCCTCGTTGTCGCGCGGGGACCCGTTCCAAGTCGTCGGGACCACACACTGATAGTTCTCGATCTTGGTGTCTTCGATGCGGATCCAGTGGGCCAACGCGCCGCGCGGGGCCTCGGTAAAGCCCACGCCCTTGGACTTCTTGGGCCAGCTTGAGGGGTCCCATAGCTCGACGTTGGCGGTCGAGCTGTCGCCAGCCTTCAAGTTGGCGATCAGCTTGTCCATGAAGTAGCGCATCTTATGAGCAGACCACTGGGCCTCGAGGCCGCGAGCGGCGGTGCGTCCAAGCGTGGAGAAGATCGCGTCGACGGGCACGTTGAGCGTCTTGAGCACGAAGTTGATCTGCTCTGTGATCTCCTTGTGGCCGCTTGCGTAGCCCACGACGTAGCGGGCCAGGGGGCCGACCTCCATGGCGTGCCCCTTCCACCGTGGGGCCTTGATCCACGAGTACTTGGCGGCCTCGTCGATCTCTTCGATGTGGGTCTTAGAGCCCTTGGCATTGGGACCCAGGGCGTAGGCTGGCTCGGTCACGCCGTCCCAGGGATGCAAGCCCTTCTTCTCATCCGCATACTTGTACCAGGAATGGGGTACGAACTCCTGGATTTCGTCCGGATTTCTGAGATCGACCGGGTGCACTTCCTTGAGATTGCCGTTGATGACGGCGCCCGAGGGCATCAGCAGGTTGGATGCCGAGAAGTCGTTAGCATTGTCGGGAATGTCTCCGTACGCGAGCACGCTCTTTCCGGAAAGACCACCACCGTAGAGCCAGCCCTTGTAAAACTGGGCGATCGCCAGCAGATCCGGAATGTAGACGTTTTCGACAAATGTGATCGACTGGTCGATGATTGAGCGCACGAAGTTCAGACGCTCCATGTTGACGGCTCCAACAGCGCCAACGCCATCGACGTTGATGGCGCAGGGCACGCCGCCTACGAGCCAGTTGGGATGGGGATCCTTGCCGCCAAATACGGTACGGATCTTCATGATCTGTGTCTGGAAGTCGAGTGCCTCCAGATAGTGCGTCGTGGCCATCAGATCGGCCTCGGGCGGCAAGAGATAGGCCGGATTGGTCCAGTAGCCGTTCTTGAAGGGGCCGAGCTGACCGCTTTCCACGAAGCGCTTCAGCTTGTTTTGAACGTCGCGGAAGTAGCCGGGCGAGGACTTGGGATGTTTCGGAGACACCTGCATCTGGAGCTCCGAAGTGGCCTTGGGATCGGCTTTCAATGCGTTGACGGGGTTGACCCAGTCGAGCGCGTGCAGGTGATAGAAATGCACCAGGTGGTCGTGCACTTGCAGACAGAGCTGCATGATGTTGCGAATTGAGTTGGCATTCTCAGGGATTTCGATCCCGAGGGCATCCTCCACACAACGCACTGAAGTGAGGGCATGCGTACCCGTGCATACACCGCATATGCGCTGGGTGAAGGCCCATGCATCGCGTGGGTCACGGCCCTTGAGGATCACTTCCAGGCCGCGCCACATCGTTCCCGTTGAGACCGCGTTGCGGATAAAGTTATCGCTGTCGACGTTGACCTCGCAACGCATGTGACCTTCGATGCGGGTAACCGGATCGACGACGACGCGCTGTCCGGAGGTGTCGAGCGAAAAGCCGTTTGGCGTCTGGACAGTCATTTATGTGTTCCCTCCCTTATCGCGCGCGCGCTTGATGGCGCTGACGGCGGCGTGAGCTGCAACGGCTGCTCCGACCACGCCGGCGGCCGCCATGCCAACATTGTCGGCGTTGGATTCGACGCCGAACTGATGGATATCCGTCAGGCGGTTATAGAAGCCGCCGTTGTCCCAGAAGCCGTCTTCCGAGCAACCGATGCAGCCATGGCCGGATTGGATTGGGAACGAGATGCCGCCATTCCAGCGCACCGTTGAGCAGGCGTTATAGGTCGTCGGACCCTTGCACCCCATTTTGTAGAGGCAGTAACCCTTTCTTGCGCTTTCGTCGTCCCAGGCTTCGACGAACTGACCGGCGTCGAAATGCGGGCGGCGGTAGCATTTGTCATGGATGCGTTGGGAGTAGAACATCTTCGGCCGGCCTTGCCGGTCCAGCTCGGGAAGTTTCTCAAAGGTGGCAATGTAGGTGATGATCGCGGTCATCACCTCTGGAATGGGCGGGCAGCCCGGAACCTTGATGATGGGCTTGTTCCTGATCACTTTGTGGATCGGCACAGCCTGTGTAGGGTTCGGGCGCGCGGCTTGCACGCAACCCCATGAGGCGCAGCTGCCCCAGGAGATAATAGCTTTGCAGTTGGAGGCGGCCTTCTTCAGCTGGTCGAGGTACGGTTTGCCGCCGATGATGCAGTACATTCCGTCCTCATTGAGCGGCGGATTGCCCTCACAGGCGAGAATGTAGTTGCCCTTGTATTTCTCCACGATCTCGTCAACGATCGCCTCAGCCTGGTGGCCAGCCGCCGCCATGATCGTGTCGTCGTAGTCGAGAGAAATCATCGAAAGGATGACGTCCGAGGCCAGCGGGTGCGCCGAGCGGATGAAGGCTTCCGAGCAGCACGTGCATTCGAGACCGTGCAGCCAGAGCACGGGCGTGCGCGGCTTTGTCTCCAGGGCATGGGCCATTTGCGGTGCGAACTGCGGGCCTAGTCCGAGCGAGGCGGCCGTGAGGCTGCAGAACTTGACAAAGCTGCGGCGCGAGATGCCTTGTCGCCTCAGCACATCATAGAATGTCTCTGTCTCTCTCATTGCCGGCGTGTCTCCCCTCGCGTTAGGTGGTTTCGCTGCAGCGTCGTCTGGTGTCTTGGTTAACAAAGCAACAATCGGGCCAACTAAAATTTACGCGCAAAGGCAATGGGTTACGTGTATTGCGCTGCCGAAAGTCGAAGGCGCGGTCGTCTGGTTCGTTTGCATGTGCGGCGCGGCATGGAAAGCCGGTTACCGCCTGCATGCTGGCTCGAAAACGCTCGCAGGACCTGCATCTTGAGGTGGCGTTGAACCGGCGAATTTGGGTGTCGCGTGATGTGCAAGGCGCATAAGGACGGCGCGCGGTGCACGACTCGGGAGTGTCGCCACCGCGCGTGCGGATGCTTCGCGCCTTGTGCTCGTTCGTAGACGGGAGGCCTCTAGTCGCTCGCTAGAACGTAGGCTTGCAGCGCAGAACTCCGCCGTTCCATTTCTTGCAACCGGTACTCCATAATATCGCGGAGACTTATAATCCCGACCAGTTGGCCGTCTTCCTCGACGGGCAAGTGTCGAATCTGTTTCTTTGCCATAGCAAGCGAGGCACTATACATGCTGTCGTCGGGTGCGCATGTCACGACCTGCTTTGTCATAAGTGCCGAAACATGCAGGAGGTGGAGGTCTCCCCGGCGTTCAGCCAGGCCGTAGGCAATGTCGCGTTCGGAAATGATCCCTTCGATGCTCCGGCCATTGTTGCTCACGACGATGGCGCCGACCCGATGCTGTTGAAGTTGGCGAGATAGTGTTGCGATCGTCTCTGTCGGTTTGATCGTGAGAACGTGGGAGCCCTTCTTCTTCAGAACGTCTGCTACCTTCATGTTTCTCTCCCTGTAAGCCAGTGGTGAAACCGCCAGGCGCGGATCGTGCCGTTCCGGCCAATTATCGTGTTGGCTTTCATTAGGCGGTGACGGACGGGGATAGTTGTAAGGTATGTGCAGAAACACCAGCCGAGATGCGGTCGCGCGACAGAACGGCACAATCGGCAAGGTTGCCTTCTTGCGCAGCGCGAAAATCCTTCGGCGCCGCATCATATCAAGAGACGCATTATTGCTTCTGGACGTTGTTAGTCGTTGGCGGCCCGCATCCTTGCTGATGAACGCTAGTTCGTCAGTTGAGCCCAAGCGGACCCCAAAGGCTGCGGTTAGTTCGTGCTGCGCCGCGCCAATGATTTTGGATCCTGCCAACCATCGCCCAAGTCATGCAGAGCTGTGGATTCTGGCACCCGTGTCCTCAGGTGCGGCATGTAACGCAACGGTCGCAAGCGGCCGGTCGCGTAATGCAGAATCGTGGTGGCGGGCTTCACCGCGGTGACAGAGCGTACTGCAAACATGTCGACGGGGGTCGTTCATGAACCTGACGTTCCGTTATCGCGGCGCTATATGTTGTTTGCTGTCAGGGGCGAGGCGGCCATTTTGCGGACGCGCCAGTTAGGCTCATGAATGACCCACTCCGGCGCCCGCCCGCTGCTGCGTCGGATTGTGATCCCTCCATCCGGTAACGGCGAGCTGGAATCTTCTGCTTGGGCGCAACTTGGGCGAAATCTCCCCTTGTTCCCATATTGTTGAGCTGCGAAAGCCCATATGACGCGCCTTCAAACTCCCATCAGTTCTGCGTAGAAGGCATCGTTCGAGTTGGGGCGTTGCCACGTGTGCACCAAAGAATTACCGTTTGATTTCAAAGCAATGGTACCAACTGTTGGGCGCAACTTGGGCGCAAAGAGGCTGCGCGCAACCCGTCGAGTTTCTTGAAAACCTGATCGGTCGCGCGATCCGGGTCAGGCAACTAACGAGCCGGGTTAAGCAACTACACAGGCTCGAGACTCTCAATCAAAAACTTGGGCATCGAAGTTTGTTTCGAGATCGGCATAGGCTTCACCTCCGACTGCCCCCGAGGCGACCCCCTGAATCACGATGCCATCGATGCAGGCAATGCCGCCAATCAGTTTGTGTTCGGAACCTGTCGTTGGAACATCGGCATCATCATTGCCCACGCCACCGAAGGCTGTGACCCAGAATGAAAAACGCGTATCGCAGGACACCGGGGTCACGTTACTGGACGAAGTCTCTTAATCGAGCCGCCCCCAAATGCATCATGAAACGCCGACAAGACTGAATCCCGAGAAGCCGTTGGCAATAGAGCCGCCGCCGCGCCATTCAGTCGGGCGTAGATGGAATTGAAAACGCCGCTTGACATGTCAACAAGCATTTCATCGGGCTGGCGCACCACGGTCGGATCAAGCACCGCCAGACAGTTGTCATCGACCATGACTCGCTCACCGTTTGTATTTGTGCTGCGGCTCGATCGTGCCGGTGTGGCCAGGAGTATCAAGGGCTTGCCTAACGTCCGTCTGGCCGCTCTGGACGGTGAAGTCTGCTGCCATTGCGCCAGTCTGAGCGAATAGCGGGACTGCACCAGCCACGGGCCATCATCATCCACGCACCGCGCGTGCTCATGGCCCTAGACATCTCGGCACCCACCCAACGCAACAGGCCCCCATGGCAACGCCACGGGCTTGCACAAATTCCGCAAGTTCGGCGGAGCTTCAGTGCTCAAATGGCACAGAGTTTGCTTTTCACAAGATGTTTGGAACGATTGCGTTCCAGCCAAGCAAACAACAGGAGGACAGGATGGAGCGATGCAACAGACCTCACTGGTTGGCTATGGTTGTTTTGATTACAATGATGTCGATCACGACGGGAAACGCGATGGCCCAAGACTCTGCCCTAAAGACCTATCAGGACCGCGTGCTGGCTGCGCTTGATGCGCACATAAATGCCATAGGCGATATCGTGGATGGAAGGGTTCCCTTCCAGCACCACATCGCCGACCATGCTGTGGCTGTCGTCGGTTCAAGTCGCGGTTTGCTCGAGACCTTTCCAGAAAAGGCGGGCAGAAAAAGCAAGGCAAACGGAGGCGATGAATCATCGACAGACAAAAAACCAACATCATTCGCGGTTGCTGCGGTCAAGTTGAACGAGCATGCAGCTCTGTTGGTGCAGTTGGTGACGCGCTCTGGCCCCGATCCGATCAAGCGCCAGTACGGCGTACTCAAAGAAGCATACGAAAATCTACTCAGCGAAGTGAAGTAGCCATCGATGGACTGGCGTCATTGGCCGGTCCATCACAACTTGCCCGATCCACAGCTGCGTGCCGACAGGATCCAACTTGACAAACTGTCAGGTCTTCTGCTTGCCCGAAGATCTGGTGATTGTTGCTGTCCTGCATCTTTCTTATTTGGAATCTGTTGCGCCCCCGCCCTCTTCAGCGCGGCTGCAGTTGATACTGATTGGCGCAACCATTTTTGAAAAAGACGGCTGTAGCCGGAGGGGCTGAATACGACCCGACATGCCCCATGACACAGTTATTTCTTGTCTTCTTTGAGGGGGCGCAGTCCACGTACAAACAGATTAGGCCAACCCGCGGAGAGGCTGTTACGCATTCTGATCAAGTGGGCCGTTTGCTCGCGCATACGCGGACGCTCGAATTCTTGTGGTGCCTCAGCAACATAGTCCGCGGTCAGCCGACCGCTGAGAAGGGATTACGCCATGCCAAATTGGCATGGCACGCGCAAAAGCGCATAACCATTTGAAATTGGTAATTAAAGAGTGAATTTCGGCGAGCGACGCAGCTTGCGCTTCCTGTCTCATTGTCATGTGCGGCGCGAAATCGCAAGGGCTGGCCCCCGAGTCATTCTCTTCCGTGCGATTTTTATTCTGACAAATCAATCAGTTACCTCAAGTGGCCCAACGTTTGCAATTCACTAATTCAAGTAACCTGAATCCAACAGCCGTTCTTTGTTGGCGAGGACCGCAAACATGGATTCAGCGTCGCGTCTGCATGGTCGGCTCTAAGCGTCGAGCGTGTGGGCACATTGGCGTTTCCCCAGCCGTCCTGCAATTGCCGCGAGGGGGCAACCTGGGGAAAGCAAAGAAAAAACGCATCGGCGGAAAAAGACATTGGGAGGCCTACAAATGCATAGTTCAAGTCAACTTCCGCGCGCACTGTCAGTGCTGACGGCCTTGTTTATGGGGCTCTTCATCGCACTGCCGGCTTCAGCGCAGCAGTGGTCAAAGCAACCCCAAGGCATGGGCGGCATGTACGGCATGTACGGAATGCCTGGCATGTACGGCATGTACGGAATGCCTGGCATGTACGGCATGTACGGTATGCCTGGCATGTACGGCATGGGCGGCATGCGTGGCATGTACGGCATGGGCGGCATGCGTGGCATGTACGGCATGCCCGGCATGTACGGCATGCGTGGCATGTACGGCATGTACGGAATGCCTGGCATGTACGGCATGTACGGAATGCCTGGCATGTACGGCATGTACGGAATGCCTGGCATGTACGGCATGTACGGTATGCCCGGCATGTACGGCATGGGCGGCATGCGCGGCATGTACGGCATGTACGGAATGCCTGGCATGTACGGCATGTACGGCATGCCCGGCATGTCGGGATTCGCTCCAGGCACGCGCGGTACCTATAGTGTCAGTCCCACAGGTGTGATCACGCTCTATCCGGCGTCGGGCATGCGTGGCATGTCCGGCATGGGCGGCATGTCCGGCATGGGCGGCATGTCCGGCATGGGCGGCATGTCCGGCATGGGCGGCATGTCCGGAATGGGTGGCATGTCCGGCATGGGCGGCATGAAAGGCATGAGCGGAATGCAAGGCATGACCGGCATGTCCGGGACCGAGAAGAAGAAGTCAGACAAGAAGAAATAGGAACCGACGAGCCCACAGACTCTCCAGCTGCGAAGGTGGCGGAGAGTCTGTGGGCTCACGTTTCTTGGGTGCCCTACGGCATCCAAGTGACTGGAAAGGACGGCGTCAGAGCGATTGCGGTTTGTATGCCGTGGGACACCAAGCCAGTCGGACATGATGAGAGGCAGTCGGTGGATCCAAGACAACGGCGTTGCTCAAACCGTCGACGGAATCCGGGACCCAGGGCCCGGATGGCCTGTTGACCGGCGCTGCCGGTACAGCAGTTCCGCACCCTCCCCTCCGGTGCGCGCCGGGGAGGGTGCATACTCAAAAGTATGGAGGTAGCCGAAGCAATGAAGAGTTGGCTTAAGCAGACGCTCTTCGTTCTCGGGTTTGCTATGGCTTTGGTACTTGCAGGTTCGAGTACTCAAAACGTAGCGGCCCAAGGCATGAGCGGCATGTACGGCATGTACGGTATGCCTGGCATGTACGGCATGGGCGGCATGCGCGGCATGTACGGCATGTACGGAATGCCCGGTATGTACGGCATGTACGGTATGCCCGGCATGTATGGCATGTACGGAATGCCCGGCATGTACGGCATGCGCGGCATGTACGGCATGTACGGAATGCCTGGCATGTACGGCATGTACGGCATGCGCGGCATGTACGGCATGGGCGGCATGCGCGGCATGTACGGCATGTACGGAATGCCTGGCATGTACGGCATGTACGGAATGCCCGGCATGTACGGCATGTACGGAATGCCTGGCATGTACGGCATGTACGGAATGCCCGGTATGTACGGCATGGGCGGCATGCGTGGCATGTACGGCATGGGCGGCATGCGTGGCATGTACGGAATGCCTGGCATGTACGGCATGTACGGTATGCCCGGCATGTATGGCATGTACGGAATGCCCGGCATGTACGGCATGGGCGGCATGCGCGGCATGTACGGCATGTACGGAATGCCTGGCATGTACGGCATGTACGGAATGCCTGGCATGTACGGCATGGGCGGCATGCGTGGCATGTACGGCATGTACGGAATGCCCGGCATGTACGGCATGCGCGGCATGTACGGCATGGGCGGCATGTCCGGTATGGGCGGTATGGGCGGCTGGGCACCACCCAACAGGTGACCGTCCTTATTGCCAGCGTCTCTGGCATGCGACGCAGAAGTTCGAATGCCAGAGACGTCGCCAAGCGAACACTCGGCCGGGCGACAAATCGTACAATTTCGATACGAAAGTTGCCCGGCTCGTAAGGCTCGTAACAAGTCGGAGTCGTTCTGCTGGAATTGCCTTTGTCAGCTTCGTCCCACAACGAAGGCCGTTATGAGATGGCGAATACGATCCGCAGATCCAGCCAGGCCCGCGGGTACACGTGCCATCATAAAGTCGGTGACGCCGAACCAAAGGAGGACATCGAATGACAAATATCCGTCAATGGTCGGTGAGCTCGAGCAGTCTGACAGCAACGCACCACTTTCACCGAACGAAAAAGCGCAGTCACACGTTTGCACTTTCGGCACGCACGTTAGCTGTCGCAGCTTGTATTTGGATGAGCACGACGAGCCAAAACGCGGCGCTCGCGGCTGAAGAATTCATTGCCGGAACCGCACCTGCAGAGCGCCCGGTCTCGGCCCCGCGCATCACTGAATACAAAAAGCCGGACGGTTGGTACGGAGATGCTTTGACCGGTCTTGAAGAACCCTATCCCAGGAGCTTCCGGTTCCTGGAAGATCAAGAAGGTTGGTACACGCCGTTCAACCAGCCTGGCATGACAGGCCCCTACGACATTCGTGGCTGGCATGACTCAAATGCCCATACGCTTCCATACGTAAAGCAGAACGCTGACGAGGTTTGAGTGACGATGAGAAAGAGATGTAGCGGCAGACCGCATGACCGAAGAAAGCTGCGGACTGTCCATTTGAGGAGCCGGACGGGCGCAGAAGGATGTGCAGGCGTGACATGTGACAGCGGAAAGGTTCCCCCGGCGCCAAGACAAGGGAACGTAGCAACCGTCGAAAGGCAGCGGGAGTGAGGAGGAGTGCAATGAGGTTCAACTGCCTTTGGATTGCGAGCCTCGCAGGTGCTAGCGTCATTCTGGTTGGCGGCGCCTTCCAAGGTTTGAGTATGTCGCCCGAGACACCTGAGAAATCTGCAGGTGCCAGCAGCTACGATGCTGCTGTGTGGAACCCGCTGCATTTTGCCCCGGCAATCGACACGGCAACGAATGAACAATGCCTCGTATGCCACCAGGAGGTGTTGGAGCACACGCCCCGCAAGGCGTCACCTGCAGGCGTTGAAAGTTCCAAGTCGGCGGCTTGGTATCAAACGCTTGGAACTTATGAGGGTGCACAGCAAAGCTTCCATTACCGGCATTTGCAGTCAGCATTTGCCAAGCAGGTCATGAACCTCAACTGCAATTTCTGTCACCGAGGGCATGACCCGCGGGATGAGGCTCCGGGAACCTCGGCTACCGGCAGCTCATCGACCAACGCCCAATACACACTGCGCAAGGTCGTTGATCCGACTCAAACCTGTCTTCGCTGTCACGGAAGCTTTCCTCACGAGATTATGGGCTTGCCAGGGCCATGGCACGAAACCCGTGAGAGCTTTGAGGACGAGAACGTCAAGAACGGATGCCTTGACGCATGCCACAAGACAGCCTTCCGAACCAACCGTCACCAAGTGACTTATTTGAACGGTGCCAAAATTGAGGAGCAGGCGAAAGAGGGTTCCGACGTCTGCTTTGGGTGTCACGGAGGCAGGGCCTGGTACAAAAATTCGTACCCGTACCCGCGCACGCCCTGGCCGGACATGGGCGAGGAAGTGCCGGACTGGGCCAAAGACCGGCCGACACAGTCGGAGGCCCGCTACCGAACCAAGGGCAACAAATAACGGTCCGCACAAAGCAGTTTGAAGGATAGAGCCATGATCCGTAACCCACAAGCGCTGCACGACGCACTCAACATGGATCGTCGCAGTTTCTTGAAGGCAACAACAGCGGGCGCTGCGACCGGGATTGCGGGTATTTCCGTGCCACGGCGCGAAGCAAAGGCCTTCGCCTTTGAGCCCTATCCGCGCGATGACGATCTGACCACCGTGGTCACGAGCTGCGCTCACAATTGTGGCTCACGACACATGCTGGTTGCGCACAAAAAAGGCGACGTCATTGTTCGCCTCTCCACCGATGACGGTCGCTTTCAGGCCGATGGTCACTTTGGTAAGGACACCGAAGCGGAACCTCAGATGCGTGCCTGCCTGCGCGGGCGCTCCTACCGGTCGCGTCTGTATTCACCAGAGCGTCTGCTTCATCCCATGGTCAGGGTCGGCGAACGCGGCGAAGGAAAGTTCAAGCGCGCATCATGGGATGCCGCTCTCGATTTGATAGCGGAGCGTATGATTGAGCTGAAGGCCAAATATGGTCCGGCGGCAATTCTCGACCAGAGCTACGCCGGCGCATCCTGGGGCGTCCTGCACAAGTCGGATCAGATCGAAGGGCTCTTGGGCAGGTTCCTCGGCATCTTCGGCTGCCGCACCACATCCTGGTCGGTTCCCTCCTACCAAGGCACGACGTTTTCATCGCTGACCACCTTCGGCACCATCGAAGACGGCAACGAGGATGACACGTTCGCCCATTCCAAGCTGATGATCATGTGGGGCTGGAACCCGGCCTACACGTTCCATGGCGGCAATACGTTCTATTACCTGCGGCTGGCCAAACAGCGCGGCTGCAAGTTTGTCTGCGTTGATCCTCAATATACAGATTCCGCAGCCTCATATGATGCTTGGTGGATACCAATCCGCCCCAATACGGATGCAGCAATGATGGCGGGGATGGCCCACTACATCTTCGTCAACAACCTTCATGATCAGGCTTTCATCGACAGGTTCTGCCTGGGCATGGACCTCGGCACGATGCCGCCGCAAGCCAAGCACATGGAGAATTTCAAGGATTACATTCTAGGCACCTACGACGGCCAGCCTAAGACGCCTGAGTGGGCAGCCGAAATCTGCGGCGTGCCGACGGAGGACATCAAAAAACTGGCGTTTATGTACGCAACAACCAAACCGGCTGCGCTGAAGGCCAGCTGGGCGCCTGGACGGTGCGCATACGGTGAGCAGTACAGCCGTATGGCGGCGGCTCTGCAGTCGATGACCGGCAACGTCGGCAAACTTGGCGGAAGCTCGGAAGGCGTCGGCAAGGCATGGCACGCGGCAGCCACTGCCGGTCCCGTCGATCAATTCAGAAACGTGCATGCCGCGGCGATCAAGTCGGACCGCTGGGCGCACTGCGTTTTGAATTATCCCAATGTCAAAGGCGAGGAAATCGGGTTGTGGCCGGAAGGGCACGTCCCTACGAGCACCACTATTCCCAACATCCGTGCAATCTGGTGGCAGGGATCAGACTGGCTCAATCAGCTCACCAACATCAACAAGCAGATCGAGGCCATCAAGAAACTCGACTTCGTCGTCTGCCAGGACTCAACCATTACACCATCGGGCATCTGGGCCGATGTTCTGTTGCCCGTTGCAACGCACTTCGAACGCCACGATGTGGCTCTTCCCTGGTACAAGGGCCACTACTACATCCACCGGCCCAAGGTTATCGAGCCGCTCGGTGAGTCCAAGACGGATTGGCAGATCTTTACCGAGCTGGGCTTCAGGCTTGGCTTCGGGCACATCATGAATCCACGGGCCCATCGCGACTACTTCTATGATAACGATGCCGTGGACGAGGCCTATCTTTCAATGTGGTGGCATCAGCAGGTTATGGGCCACCAGCATGTCAGCATGAGCTGGGAGGAGTTCAAGAAGCGCGGTGTTTACAAGTTCAAGCTCGACCGTCCGCACGTCGCTTTCCAGGACAATATCGAAAAGGGCAAACCGTTTCAGACACCGTCAGGAAAGATTGAGATCTTCTCCTTAAAGCTCTCAAGCATTCCTGATTTCCGCCAGACGCAGTTCGGTTATCCGATACCTTACATTCCCAAGTGGATCGAGCCTTGGGAGTCGCGTTCGGATGCCAAGGTGGAGACCTATCCATTCCAGATGGTAACGCCCCATCCGCGATGGCGCACGCACTCTATCTTCAACAATATCCCCTGGCTTAGGGAGACCTACGAACAGGAAGTCACGATCAATGCCGCCGATGCGGCCAAGCTCGGCATCAAGACCGGTGATAATGTGTACATCTGGAACGATCGTGGAGCTGTGATCGTACCGGCCTATGTGACAGAGCGGCTGATGCCCGGTGTGGTCGTACTCTACGAGGGCGCGTGGATGGACCGCGACAAGGATGGAGTTGATCGGGCTGGCAATCCCGACTTCCTGACGCTCGATGAACCGAGCCCAAGCGGCGCATTCGCCTACAATACGCTCCTCGTTGCAATGAAGAAAACGGATGAGGCGCACCGGCCTGGATGGGACAAGCTCGCCACGTCGCGGGCTCACGTTTTTCGGCGCGATTTCTAACGTGGAGAGGATCGGACAATGGCCGAACCCAAGGACAAAGCGAAGCTCAAGGATGCGATCAAGCGTGTGAAGCGTGAGGTCTACGTGCCGGTAGTCCCGGACATGCAGCTGGGCTTCATCCATCACAACGTCGACTGCATCGGGTGCCGCGCTTGCGAGATTGCGTGCAAGGACAAGAACGGCCTGCCACCGGGTCCACGTTTTCGCCGCGTCATGTACGTGGAGGGCGGGACGTATCCCGATGTCTA
The DNA here is from genome assembly GCA_965222835.1 of Hyphomicrobium sp. Taxonomy (GTDB): domain Bacteria; phylum Pseudomonadota; class Alphaproteobacteria; order Rhizobiales; family Hyphomicrobiaceae; genus CBDCUQ01. The sequence goes on along the minus strand of CBDCUQ010000003.1, from coordinate 209,605 downwards.
TGCGTACAAAGTCAATATGTCGTGCAATCATTGTTCAGAGCCCGCCTGCCTCCCGACCTGCCCGACAGGCGCAATCTACAAGCGCAAGAATGACGGCATTGTCGACATTGATTCTTCACTGTGCATCGGCTGCAGACGCTGCGAGGCCGCCTGTCCATTCGGCGCCCCCCAGTACATCCCGGAGCAGAACATCGTCTCCAAGTGCAATTTGTGTGTCGACGAGATTGATGCTGGCCGCAAACCCTACTGCGTGATGGCCTGCATGATGCGCGTTCTGGATATCGGCCCGATCGACAAGCTCATCGATGGAACCCATGCCACAACCGCACGGCACGAAGGTGAGAATGTTGTGCGCCAGGTGAAGAACATGGCCGATCCCGAGCTGACAAACCCGTCGATTGCGTTCGTCGCGCACAGCAAAGGCACACTGAAGTGACCGAAGATTGTAGCACGTTTGCAGTGCAGCCACCGCCGCGAGGAGGCGTGAAATGAGTACGCGCAGCACCGCGAAGCAGGCGAGGACAGCGGCAGATCGCCTGCTTCGGGACTTCAGGGATGGAATTGGCGATGACCTTAATACGCTCGCCACACTACACGACGCGGAGCCGGATGCCACAACGCTCGCCGGGCTCAAGCAGGTCGGTTTTCCGACAAACTTGGCTCTGCGTCTGCGCTCGAAAGAGGCTCGCGGCGTCATGGACGTGATGTCTCAAGTCATAGAGAAATTGCCCGAAACACCCGGCCAACAACTCCTTGATGATCTGGCAGCCGACTATGCGCACATCTACCTTACCCATGGCGCGCGCGCAGCACCCATGGAGTCGGTATGGCTCGACGAGGATCACCTTGTGCGCCAGCAGCCGATGTTCAAGGTTCGCGACCTCTATCGGCAACATGGTCTCACGGTCGTCGACTGGGCCAACCGAAGCGATGATCATCTGGTGACTGAGTTGAAGTTCCTCGCGCATTTGTTTCTCGAGGGGAAGAGTGAAGACTGGGACAAAGAGTCCGCTACGTTCCTCGACGAGCACCTGTTGCGCTGGATTAAGGACTTCGCCGCGCAGGTATCGAGACACGGCAAGATTGAATTCTTTGCGGTGTTGTGTCTCTTGACAGCGGTGTATCTCGATGAATTGCGCGATGTTTTGAGCGAAGTGACGGGCGAGCCGCGGCCAAGTCGCGAGGAAATCGAAAAGCGCGAGAACGCTGAAGCAGGCTGTCTATGCAGTGGCGAGCTTAAGGCGCCGGCAAACAACCCATTGACAGGGCCAACATGGTAGAGCGCGCGGGCTGAGCTGCTGTCAGAGGTAAAGAGCCTTTGCTGCGGTCATGCCGGCGAGTCTCACCAATGACCTACTCAGGCGCCTGACTGTTGCGTCATCTGATCGTGATCCCTCTCGCACTTGCGATGAGCCGGATTCTCCCAGGTCCGAAATCCACTCAACTTGTTCCATCAGTCCTGATGGATGATAGATTGGGCCAAGCCGCGATTTTGGCACGGGCTGGAACATGTTGGGTGCAGATTGCGGAGTTTGCGCCCAAATCGACTTGGGCGCAACTTGGGCGAAAGCACCCTTTGTTCCTACACTGTTCACCCGCCAGGTCCCATGATAGGGACCTTGAAACCCCCCGTGGTTCCTCGTAGAACCCCGGTTTCTATTTGGGGCGTAGCCAAGTTTGCACTTACGATTTGCCGTTTGATTTCAATAAAATGGTTTTTGGACTTGAGCGCACTTTGAGCGCAAACAGGCTCCGTGAGCACAAATCATCAAGTGTTTTCCGTCGCGAACGATGGATTTACCAAGTGGTAAGGGTCGAGACGCACATACCATGTTTCCGTCCTCGCGCCGCAGCACTTCCGTCCGCTGTCGGGGATAAAGCATCCGTCAGCCGGACACAGCATCGAAGCCCGCTACTGACCCAAAGCGGACGAAAGTCTTTTTGACACCTCTCTATTGAGATGAGGGCGGGAACTCTACAGGCTAGGAGCTGGCTGCCCTCATGAGCGTATACATCAAGGATAATTTCCGCGGGTTGAATACCTCCCCTTTGGTGTCGCAGACTGGTTGTTGCAAGACTATCAGCGGCGCGTCAGTGTGTGCGTGTGTACGGCTCAATCATTGCTCAGGAGGTCACAACTTGGTCCAAAATCGTACGGGACCCACTTCTGCATTGGGCCATCTGGCAGCAATTTATTTTCCAGCACCTAGCAGGATGACGCTTGGACTTCATTGTGCTGCGCTCGTCTTTCTCTGCGATGCTTTTGTCTCTGGTTTGGCCGCCGCCCAGACTTATACCCCGCCATCCCATCACGCGGACATCGAGCAGATTGCGCGGGACACGGCCTATGTCGGTGCGACCGCGAAGGGCAGTGGGCCGCTCGCCAAAGACGAGGCTCTTCTCCAATCTGCAGAAGGTCATGGGTTGAAGCTCGAAGACGCGCACGACGACCCCAACACCGGTTTCCAAGCGATGGTCTTCGAGCGAAAGTCCGACGGACACAAGATCATCGCATTCCGAGGCACGTGGCCGTCCGATACCGATGGCCAGACTGACGTCATCGCCGACCTCGATATCATCGGCGACACGGGCTCATCGCAGTACAATGCGAACAAAACCAAGTTGGAGGAATGGGCGCGGAAGTATCCCGACGCGACAGTGACAGGGCACAGCCTGGGAGCTGCCCTTGGCCAAAGGTATTTGAGCGAACATGCCGGCGCGGTACGCGAAGGTGTGTTCTTCAATGCGCCTGCCATTGGCAGGCACCACACCCACCGCTTTGCACGAAGCAAAGTGCAGCCCCCCGTTACGATCTACGTCGGCCGGAGCCAACCGACGCCCGGCACCTTGGCACCGGCCCACGACATCGTATCGGAATACGGCGGGCAATCACATTTGCCGGGACGGGTGATAGAAGTAACGAAAGGGCAGCCAACCGACGGTTTTAAGGACACACTGATGTCCAGCCATACCGCTCACATGTTGGACGGGAAGGAGCGGCGCCAGCTACGCGAGATCCCATATGCCGATTACCAAAGGCGCCGGCAGGACAGCTGGCAGGCAGGTGAACCCTTTTTCAATATCGTGCGTGTCGTGACAGGACAACTGGATGCTAGTGCGGCAATCCTCCAGGAGATGGAAGGTGCTGAAGAAGCATCCAAGCTGGTGGCAGAGAATCTGGGCCCCGACATTCTGCCAGTGCTTGACGCAGCGGCAAATATCGTCTCCGGCTTTGGGCGCGCGAAGTCAGGTCCAGCTGAACCGACGCAGGTGATGCTTGAATCGGCCGACCGTGACTGTGCGCTGGCCATTGAAAAAGCCGATCAGGCGTTGGCCAGGGTTCAAGGACGGCTCACGGGAACATCGATGGCGCGTTTGCGCCTCGACATCATGCGTGCACGCGAGACATCGATCGGCTGTCCCCAAGCGTTGGGTAAGATCGCAGCCGCTGAACGGTTGGTGGATGCGGCCGCCGAGCGGTTTTTAAACACAGCACGTGGGACGCTCAAATCATGCGATGTTACTGCCGTCAAAGGCGCGGCAAACACTCTGGCGGCCGTATTGACCAAAAGTGAGGTCGCTGCCGTTCACACAAAACTCAAAGAACGCGCTGAAGCACTCGAAGCCGCAAAACGCGAATTCGAGAAGCTGGAGCGGCTCTACCTGAGCGCGGAAAAGAAAAAGGACCTGGGCGGCATGCACCACTACGCCGGCCGGCTGATGTCTGCGGCGAACCGCCGGGAAGTGCAAGGCTGTTTCGACGACGTTTTCATGACCGGCCGCAACTTGCGCACACAGATCACCAGTTGGCAGGCTGATATGGAAAACCTGAAGACGGCCGGCAGGACGTGTGACATGACTCGTCTAAAGCAGCTGTATAACGGGATGAAAGCTGATCAGCACCCGATTGTTCAGGCAATGGTGGCAGATCTCAAATCTCAATACAAAGTCTGTAGGAACAAACTGCAGAAACCAGCACCTGAGAGTCGCGAACCAAAGCTCAAACTTGCCGGGCGCTGGCATCTCAAGCAGTTCAAGCATAAGGGAAAGAACAAATGGCATTCGCCTAAGCGTGGCTTTCGCATCCTCGATGTATCTATGGGGTCGAGTGGGTCGGCCGGTACGGTCCGCTCCTGGTCAGCCACAACACAGGATAAAGAATTTCGCGGTCATTGGCGCATACTCGACGAGCGGACCGTACAAGTTAACTGGAACGACGGTGAAAGGCTGACCTATCGCATTGTCCGGCTGACGAGTTCGTCGGCACACTTCGTGCATCTGAATAGCGGCCTCCAAACGGTGTTAGGAAGGTGAGCGATTCGAGGCATGCCAGCCGAGGCGTGCGCTCACGTTCCGGGGTTCCCGCCATGACAGCGTCAGCAACTGGCCCCAACCCAGACATCGCGCATCTCAGCCATCACGTCCGCTATTCTCCGGGATCCGGATTAAAACCCGTCCATAACCTCAAATGTGTATTGCTTATGTATTTCCTCATTGAGAAAGCCAGTGGCGACGGGCCAGCGCACGCCGGGAAGCACGGCAACATCGAATAGTTCGCTGACGCCGCCTTCCAATTTGATCCACTCAACTATGTCGCCGGAGTTGAGATTGACAATCTGCACGCCGCACCATGGCTCCGCATCTCGCTTCTTAAGTTCGTCATCGAGTTGAAGCCCGGAGAACGAACCGTCGCGCGGCAAAGACAAGCCGATAACAGCATGACCGTTGTGAAAAGCCAGGCCGCGCAAGAACCCGGGACAAAACGCGTGCGACTCGAAAGTGCCGCTTGCAACATCAACGGTTCCGAGATGCCCGGTTCCAGAGTTCAGCACCCAGAGACGGTCGGCATACCAACGCGGCGAGTGCGGCATCGACAGCTTCTCGGTGACGATGGCATTGCGGTTGACATCGATAACGACACCGCCTTCCGCGCGCCGCTCGCGCCAGCCATTGACGATGTCACTGCGGCTTGTCGCGGTCACAAAGGCAGGCATGCCGTCCTTCAGCGCCAAACCATTCAGGTGGCACCGGTCTTCTGCGGCAAGTTTCGAAATAAAGGGCGGCTTCCAGTGCACCCGGAAGGCGTGCGTGGGGCTCAACGTGGAGAGGCACGAATAGAGCGTGTTGACGAAGACAATGCGACCATCGCCCATGACCGCGATATCGTGGATGTCGAGATCGCCTGTCGTGTGCGCCACCCGCGGAATGAAATGACGGTCCGGCCCCGTGCCTCTTGGTCCGCCCAGCACATTCTCGAAGCGCCAGACCTGAAAAATGGTCGACATTACGATACGCTGTGGGTCGGCCCAGAGCCCCATTGCGCGGGCCAGAAACCGCTCATGAAAAGCGACCCTTTTCTTGTCATCGACGCCGACGAGATAAAGGCGGCCTGTCTGATAGGACGTGAAGGCAAGACTGACGTTATTCCCAAGCAGCCAGTCGGCTAGGCCACGGGTGCAGGAAATATTGACGGGTTCCGGCGGAGTCGGCCCAGGGTCCGGAGCCGACACTGCATTGGGACCAGCCGCCGCGGGATGTTGTCGTGTGAGGTGACGTTGGTTTGCCTCTCCAACGGGAGGCTGAGCTTTAGTTATTGATCTATCGGTCTTTTTTTGAGCGTCTGTCATGGTAGATTTGTTGCATGCTAGTGCTGATGTAGAGACTAAGTCGGTAAAGGAGTGTCTCTGGTAAGTTACACCGGTCCTCAATATTCGGTCGCGACACAGATGTAGACTTACACGAATTTCCTATTGGGTTAGAAATCGATGTGGGATTAGCGCTCCAGGCTCGTATTGCAAGTACTGCGTTGGCGTATAATGAATTCATTAGCCCCAAAAAAAAGCGGCCGACGTTTGCTGCGTATCTGTCGAAGTTTTGGCCCCACCGACGGCCAGGCTCGTTGCGCATTTTCTGCCGTTTCTAATGTATCGCATCTGCATTCAAATTATGCTTCAGATGTTGGGAACGGCTCTCGGCACTTTGCCATCGAGGCAGCTTGGCGCCGAGCACTCTTAGGCACGGTCGCAGCCGGCGCTATGATCCTCGGCTATGGCCGTCGGGCTTATGCCAATTGCGTGGGGCCCGCGCCGACGCTCACTTGCACTGGCACAATCACAGGCACTGCAGCGCCCGGCGTTGTCAATGGCGGCATCCTTGTTCCGGGAGGATACACGACTGTCAATGTTAACAGTCTGACTGCTGACATCACGCCTAATAGCGGCGTTGACGGAATCAGTTTCACAAGTGTCGGCAGTATCACGATCAACAGCGATACTGGGGCCTACAGCATTGTGGCAACAGGTGTTGGTGGGGATGGCATCTTCGCATCCTCGGGAAGTGGTGCTGTCACCGTTGATAGCACGGGCGACATCACGTCATCGGATGGCGCCGGCGTATTTGCAGTCACTAGTGGCGCGCAGGATACCAAGGTCTACAGTACGGGAACCGTTCAAAGTTACGCCGTCGGCCTATTTGCCTATTCGATGAGCGGTGCGGTCACGCTGCACAGCACCGGGGACGTCACCTCGACTGATGGTACCGGCATCCTGGCCGCCAACATGGGAGCCGGCAACGTCGAGATCATCAGCGACGGAGCCGTTACGGCTGATCAAGATGCCATTAATGCCGGCTCTGGCACTGGCAACATCACCGTGACCAGCACAGGTGATCTTGAGTCGTATACTGGCTCTGGCGTCGCCGCGACGACGACGGGATCTGGCACCGTAACGATCGACAGCAGTGGCGTTATCGACGCTTACTACCAGGGCATCTCCGCCCTTTCGGATAGCGGTGCCATCGATATCACCAACGATGGCAACGTCCAGGGCGATTACACGGCTATCTTTGCGTCCTCAGGAAGTGGTGCTGTCACCGTTGATAGCACGGGCGACATCACGTCATCGGATGGCGCCGGCGTATTTGCAGTCACTAGTGGCGCGCAGGATACCAAGGTCTACAGTACGGGAACCGTTCAAAGTTACGCCGTCGGCCTATTTGCCTATTCGATGAGCGGTGCGGTCACGCTGCACAGCACCGGGGACGTCACCTCGACTGATGGTACCGGCATCCTGGCCGCCAACATGGGAGCCGGCAACGTCGAGATCATCAGCGACGGAGCCGTTACGGCTGATCAAGATGCCATTAATGCCGGCTCTGGCACTGGCAACATCACCGTGACCAGCACAGGTGATCTTGAGTCGTATACTGGCTCTGGCGTCGCCGCGACGACGACGGGATCTGGCACCGTAACGATCGACAGCAGTGGCGTTATCGACGCTTACTACCAGGGCATCTCCGCCCTTTCGGATAGCGGTGCCATCGATATCACCAACGATGGCAACGTCCAGGGCGATTACACGGCTATCTTTGCGTCCTCAGGAAGTGGTGCTGTCACCGTTGATAGCACGGGCGACATCACGTCATCGGATGGCGCCGGCGTATTTGCAGTCACTAGTGGCGCGCAGGATACCAAGGTCTACAGTACGGGAACCGTTCAAAGTTACGCCGTCGGCCTATTTGCCTATTCGATGAGCGGTGCGGTCACGCTGCACAGCACCGGGGACGTCACCTCGACTGATGGTACCGGCATCCTGGCCGCCAACATGGGAGCCGGCAACGTCGAGATCATCAGCGACGGAGCCGTTACGGCTGATCAAGATGCCATTAATGCCGGCTCTGGCACTGGCAACATCACCGTGACCAGCACAGGTGACGTCAACTCTACTTCAGCGGATGGCTTGGTCATTCAAGGAGGCTCAAGCTCTACGGTCACCTTATTTTCTGGAACGGTCAATGGCGCTAGCGATGGGGTTGAATTCGTTGGCGGTGGTACCAACTCTCTAAAGAACTACGCGGCGCTAACAGGCGATGTCTACGCTGTACACGGTGGCACGGGCAACGAGACAATCAACAACTACAATCTGATCACTGGCGACGTTCATCTCGGTGGCGGTACAAACGCCTTCTTCAACCGGGCAGGCGGCACGTTCCGCTCGGGTGCGACGGCCAATCTCGGCGGCGGCACGTTGAACAATTCGGGCAATCTCTCGCCGGGCGATACTGGTACGATTCAAACCACCGTCTTGACCGGCAACCTCGTGCAGACTAGCGACGGCACATTCACAGTCGATCTTGAAGAAGGGGCCGCTCAGGAAGCCGACCTCGTGACCGTCACCGGAACCGCTAATTTTGCCGGTCACGTCGCCGTCAACATCATCAACCTCACGAGTTCTTCCGGGTCCGTCGTCATTGCGGACGCCGGAGGCGGCACCACAAACACGGCTAAGGCCGTCGATACGCCGACCATTGATTTCAGCCTATCCGTCGTCGCTGGCACACAGCTCGTCCTGAACTGGCAGCCGACCGTTCCATTCATTCTTCTGGACGGACCGTTTACGCCTAACCAAGAGGCGACAGCAATCTACCTCGATACGATCAATACGTCGGGTCCCTCCGCTGCCTTACTCGCGTTCATCTCCGCCATCAAGGGTCTGCCCAACGAGGCCGCGATCATCGCCGCGCTCGACCGGCTGCATGGTGAGCATTATCTCGCACAGGTCAACGATACGCTCTTGTCGAGCCGGTTCTTTCTCAACAGCATCATGAGCTGTCCCACGGCCGGTGGCGTCGCAATGGAAGGCCAATGCTATTGGGCCAAGATTGGTGGGCGCACGCATGACTGGGATCGAACGCGTACGCAGATCGGGGGCGACGAGGAGGCCTGGAGTGTGTCGGGCGGCCTGCAAGTGGCCCTGGATCGGACGTGGCGCCTCGGTTTCGCGCTCTCCTACGAGGACACGCGTATCGACACCAATGATTCGGCGCGGTCCGAAGGAGACCGGGTGGAAGGCGGCGTGGTTCTGAAGAACAGGTGGGGAGATTCGACCCTGGCTGCGGCCTTATTCGGCGGCAATGGCTGGTTCGATACAGAGCGCACGATTGGTGTCGGCGGCATTGGTGCAGCCCAGGGCGATCACGCGATCGCGTTTGGTGGTGTGCAAGCACGCCTCGCTCATGTCTTCAGTCAGAACAGCTGGTATGTGCGACCGATGGTTGATCTCAATGCCACCTATCTCGACTATGGCGGATTCCGTGAGAGGGGCGCCGGTGTCGTCAGTCTTGCCGTCCAGGGCGAGGAGGAATGGGTGCTGAGCGTCAGTCCGGCATTAGAACTCGGCGGCGATTACAGCGTCGCAAACGGCACGATCTTCCGACCATACGTCCGGATCGGCGGCACATTCTATAACGACACGAACTTCTCGCTGACCTCAAGCTTCCTGTCGGCACCGTCCGGCGTAACACCCTTTACCATTAAGTCGGAGTTCGATGAGGCTTACCTCGATGCGTCGGCCGGCCTGGACGTCCTTTCGGTTGATGGTCTCGAAGTCAAGCTCAACTATGACGGCCGGTTCTCCGAGGATTCGGAAATGCACTCTGGCGGCGCGAAAGTTGGCGTCAAGTTCTAACGCAGCCGATCAGAGCTTCTTGTAGGCGACATCGAATCCCTTGAGGGGCACGGGCACGGTAATTTTCTTCTTCTTCAGATCCTGGAAGACGACGTTGAGGGTCTTGCCCTTGCTCATGGCCGCGAGTCGGTCCGCGGTGATGGGCGCACCCGCGTAGCACCCCTTGGCGTCGCAGGTCTGAATCTGCAATTTCTCAGGCTTCTGGTCGTCGACGCCGAGCGTCACACCCGCAGGGTTGAAGAGACCATGGGGCAGATGGATCAACATAGCTCCATCCTTTCCAGCTTCCGGCTTATTTACGGAAACGGAAAGCAGTAACTTGCGCGTTTTTGCCATGACAATGGTCTGTGACGCTTTGCAACTCAGCCCTGCGCCATCGTTAGAGCACGTTACCGTCCATCCGGGCCTTTGGTTCTTAGGCTGCGCCGGCGCGGCCTTTTCTGGTGCGGCAGCCCCTGCAGGAAGCGGTGCTGGCTTGGGTTTCTCCTGGGCGTGCGCGCTAGCCAGAAGACATATGAACGCAGCGGAGCCCAGCACCAGCCGACATGCTGTTGAAAAACGAAGAAGCCAACGCAACTGCAGCCCCCAATTCTGGTTCAATCAAAAATGCAATAGCCGCAATCTTTATCAACCGCACACGGACCGCGAGGTCAATTGTCGATTACATAGAAGAGCGCGGATTCGCGGCTGACGTCAGGCAAATTTTCCGCTTCCGCTTGGGATCGGATTGCGGACAGTGTGTCGCCGTAGCCTAAGGTCGGCCGTTGGCCCATAGAGGACATCTCCGCGGCGCAACATATCCGTCCGCTCTCAGGGGTGAAGCAGATGTCGCGTGGACATAGCCTTCGGGTCTACTCCTGGCCCGAAGCGGACTTGCCTGCTCCCCTGAAACGAGGCCAAGCCGAATAAGCGAATCTGGCTATTTCGGAATTCTCATGAGAAGAAGAAGGAATGGCACGACTTGGACGCAGATTGGGGTTGCCTTCAAATGGGCTTGGGCGGAGGCGCTCCTTGTCCGATTCAGTTCGCGCAAGAAGTCCCACAGGACACGACTTGCAATGGCGCAAAGTTCTGCGTAGAAGGCAGCTTTCCAGGTGCTGGGGCGTAGCTAAATATGTATCTATGAATTACTGTCTGATTTCAACGGAATGGTTTTTGTTATTGAGCGCAATTTGAGCGCAAACGGGTTCTGTTTGCACAAATCATCAAGTGTTTTTCGTCGCGAACAATGGTTTTACCAAGTGGTCAGGGTCGAGACGCACATACCATGTTTCCGTTCTCGCGCCGTAGCACTTCCGTCCGCTGTCGGGGGTATGGCGCCCGTGAAGCGGACATGCCGGTGAGGCTCACTTTTGACCCGTTGCAGCCCTGAGCAGGTGCAGCACGGGCCGTCAAGAAACGACAGCCGATACAAGTTAGCGGACCCGGTGGCACTCAGTGAGCGACTGAGTTACCCTGGCGATAGTGTTTGCTCTTGAAACTAAGGGGCATGAACCCCAATTCCAGTATCGAGTTGTCGTCGTGCGTTTTAGAAAATGCTCGGCGGCATTTTTTGTTTATGAAAGGAAACTTATATGCCGCTGATGTTCATGATGGCGAAGTTTGGCACGCGCGAGCATATGGTGTCCCTACTGGACAAAGGCGAAGTGTATTTCAGCCCAGTCCGCACATTCGCCAGAAAATATGAACAAGGCGTGCGACGAGATGGCTGGGAAGGTGCGACTCACATTTGGCAGAAGCCGCATCTCACGAGCTTCACAATAGATAACCGGGAATTTCTACCTCACCTCACGGGGCCACTGGTTCAGTTTATTCCGCCGCTGGCAAAGTTCAATGGCACCCACGTGTTTTGTCTCTGCCACGTGACTGCAGAGCAGATTGAGGCGGGCGAACGTGAAATCACGTCACCGCGAATGGCAGAGTTTGGGGACCATGCCGTCTTCATTCGAGATACGGCAGAGTTCAGCCGTAGAATGGAAAAGGCGGTAGCAACGCCATTGCGCGAAGCGCTTAGCCACGGCCCGGTTGAATATGTGTCTGCACTCTACAGTGGCGATTACCACCTTTTCAAAAAACCGGAGCAGTATCGCTGGCAACGTGAGTACCGCTACACCATGAGAGCACCTTACGAGCCTACAAAGGCTATCTCGGTCAATTTGGGCTCGCTCCATGACATTGCGCATCTGGTGTCGCTGGACCGCTATCAAAACAGGATTGACGTGAACGCTGATGGTGTTGCGGAATTTCACGTTTCGTAGAGTCGACATGCTTACCCGTTTCCGCTCGCGTTTGGCAGGAGGTTTCTGGGGGCAGCCAGGCGGGCCCATCAGGCTTAGCCAGCTGTATCAATGCCGCTTTTGGCCTTGAATCGACGTACTGGCTCGCCTTGGTCTGCACCGCTCAATATAGTCAAATCGAGAGCGCTAGCTTTCTGAGTTTGGAAAGCCAATGTCCGGATCTGGCCACTGAGGACGATAGAGACCTACCGGCTTGTAAACATCCCAAAGGTCTATAAGTGTCTGTTCGAGCGGAGAGAATGAATAAAGCCGTGCTCCATCTCGTTCTTTCATCTCCGGCATGTCATAGTCGCGGTTCGCAAGCCTGTCCCGCTGCTCCAACACGTGATCCGCAAGGACTCGTAGACCTCGCGCTATTGCAACTGCATCATCTGCCTTACCATCGCGAAAATCAGATGTTATTCGTGTAATGCAGAGAACAACTCCGGCGGGCAATCCATAAAAATCGGCGGCCCGTTGGAGTTGTTTCAGAGTCAGCCCACTGTCATCATTTTCCCAATTGTAGATTGATTGGACTGACTCGAACCCAAAGTAACTCTGGATATCTGTGAGGCCCAATTTAGCGTTGTGTGCTCGGCGACGTGCGGTTCGCAGGAACCGTGATACAATTTTGGGCTTCAAGGGCATTGATCTTCACCTACGGTATCACTGTACCTTCCAACGCTGTTAGAATTGATGATTCAGCTTTTCTTGGGGAGAATGAAAAGGCGGCCAGTAGCACCTGGCCGCCTTTAAGGAACCGTGAGCGAGCAGAGTAATGCCCAGCACACAGCCCCGAACACTGCTTGGCATTTACGATGAGATCTACCGTCTCGTCGCTAACCCTATGTTATTGTATGCGATTCAGTCGTTGCGTGCAACTACTGAGGGCTCTGCTCCTCATGGACCAAGTCCATTGAGGAGAAAGGAGAATGCCCGATCGAAGCTCGAAGGACGCGGGTGGCATATCACCGTCCGCCAGCGGGGGCAATCCCCCAAGTGAGGATGAAGATCCAGAGAGTAGACGCTCTGAGCTCGATGTGCTCATAAGCGTGTTGGAGGAGAAAGTGCAGCTTGGCACGGCGCTCCGACACGAAGAAACAGCTCTTCCCGAACTCATCGAGGCTAGGGCTGCCCTTCGGAAAGCACGTGACTCGCGAAACTAATCTGTGAGACTGGGGAGAACAATCTCCCCAGTCTTTTTAATGAAACCTGGTGCTCTCAAACTCGCCACCGTTTCCCAAACGGCGGAAACGAGCATGAATGCTAAATTATTGATATGCATGATGACCAGACCGACGAATTTGATGATGATCGTGCCCTCACCTTTGAACTCCTGACCGATGCGGAGCGGTTTACAGTGACAGTACGGGAAAGCGGGATCTAAGCAGAGAGCCGGGACGCTGACACGTCTGCAGCGTTGTCACACAACCAAGACCCAAATCAAACGCTGCTCTGAGGCAATTCGGAAGTCGTTCTTCGTCCCATTGTCGTCAGAGCAGCGCACGTGGCCCGACGTGGGTCATCCCGAGATAAGACTCGTCGGACGTTCACCAAATTCGAGGAGACAGCGATCCCCAGAATGCAGGACATCTGCAACATGAAACTTATTGATGCTCAATTGGTCGGCATCCGGTGCGAGACTCCTGACTTTTGCAGCGCCGTCGGCCTTACGGTTTTTCATCCGACTTTGGGCTGGCTGGGACCTCTGGGAACTCATCGCCTTCCAATCGAAGCATTCGTGCATTTTCCGGTTGTGCAATCCCGAAGGCCTTCTGACGTTCTTCTAGTGAGGCTAGCAGCTCTTTTGTCCATTCGGGCGGTTCAGCATAAATCAAATCTTCAGACGAGCCCAGATCCTCGCCAGACAACGGCCTCGGCTCAGTCGCGATGCCAATGATGCGCTGCAGTCGCGGGTTCTTCCTAAGGAGAGTGAGGGCGTAGGCTTCAAGGATGCTCCGGCGAACAGAGCGATACTGTTCGTACCCGCCCTTAAGCTTGAGGTCAGGAATTTTGACGGTCAGAAAGAAGAATCCCGTAGTTGCGTTGGGCGAGTTGGGCTCTGGGATGAACGCCCGCATGAACTTGTCGGTTTTCTGGCCTTGCTCAAGCGCATCAACGATTCCGGCGCCGTAAACACGACGCAAGAATCTTGGAACCATTGCCATGTAGCGGGCGGACAGCTCTTGTTGGGAGAGGGCATGGTCCTTTCCATCTGGCACCAAGGTAGTGCCGGCTAGCATGTTGTCCGTAAACAAGGTAATCAGCTTGTCCCAGAAATATGAGACCTGATCGGCTTCTTTTTTGGCCTTGTAGCGCGGGTTGGTGAGCAGTTCGGCATAAAAGCCGGTACCGTACGAAACATGATCATTGTTAGTCCATGCGGAACCGCTTGGGTTGGTGAAATCGTGTTCGCCATCCGCGTTCATGCGCGTCATGAACTGAGCAACAAGCTCCTCTTCTCCCGCTGCTGAAGCCAGTCTACCTGATCGGATGAGGGCTTCCTTCTTAGTCAGATATGACGTGAAGTCGTAGATGGTATCTAGCTCACCCATAACGATGTCCAGTGTGGTTTCGTCAAGGACGTGAATGAACGAGCCGTTCGGATCGACGTCGCCAACGGCGAAGGGCTGCACGTCGTCCCCGATGTAATGAGCTTCCCCTTTGATGGAGGGGACAATCATCAGGCTGCCTCGACTGTCGTCCATGTGCTCACGACATGCCTCCGCTGCGCCGTTTGCAACGATGATGCCGTGTGCTTTCCGCCTATCTACTGGTGGAAGAGGTAGAGGCAGGCGTGCAGTACACTTTCGGTCGATGAATATGCGATCTGGAAACTGGGCGATCCATCGCTCAGCACCTCGAATCTGATCAGCGGATTTATCTATCGCGCGCTTGAACCACCGCCGCCATGCTAGATCGGTGTCGCCACTGGCAGGCCAGGCGACGGCCTTGTCGCTGAAAATCAAGACGTGATCGCCACACACGACGAGAAGGTCGCACAGCTCTTTTCCATCGCCAGAGCCGCCTGGCTTCTTGTCGATGAAGGCGTTTGGGTAGCACCAAAGGTTCAGGAAGGACTTTTCGGCCAGCTTCGCAAGGTAACGCTCTGAATCCGTTACGCCGTCACCACGAATGACGGCAGGGCGAGGGGCCCCGTCGTCGACTTTGCGAGGGTCATTGACTCGTTCTTTCATGGCGAACAGATGCTATCCGATTCTGGGTCCGGCTGGTGATGGGCATGTTGCCAGTCTGACAGCCACTGGTGCTAAGAACAGTGAAATGCTTATGTTGCCGCAGCTAGAATACTTGCATGGCTGGGCTTTTCGTTATTGCACCAGCCAACTGATTTCAGAAGGAACGCTGAATGGCCGTTGACCGGACGCTTTGGAACGAACAGATCAGGACCTGGCCCGTTTGGCCGTGCCCGCATTGCGGAAGTATTGCCCTGTCGGTCAACGAAGAATCATTGGTGACGGCGCAGACCGGAATGTCCAAGGAGGCTATGAGTCACGAGGGCTGGGAGATTTCGTGGATCGATGAGCGGTTCACGGCACAGCTCGTCTGCGGCAACAGCTCATGCGGGAATGTGGTTGTCGTATGCGGCAAGGTGCAGTGCGACGAACACTTGTACTATGACCATGAAGGCAAGACCCAAGGTGAGATTGTTCGCACCTACGTCCCGTCTTATTTCCTCGACACTCTATCGGTGTTTCCCATCGCACAGGAGTGCCCGGGTGCAGTTGCGGATGAGCTTACGAAGTCATTTGGGTTGCTTTGGTGCGATACCAGCTCTGCCGCAAACCGCGTTCGTACCGGCGTTGAGGCGCTACTCACGGATCAGGGGATCCCGCGCACTACCATAAATAAGAAGAACAAGCGGGAACATTTGTCACTCCATAACCGTATTGCGGCCTTCAAGAAGAAGAAATCGGACGCAGCAGATACACTTCTGGCTATAAAGTGGCTGGGGAACGAAGGCAGCCACGCAGGCACTGAGGCATTGTCAGTCGAAGACTTGCTTGATGCGTATGCACTGTTTGAGCACGCTATCGAGCTTGTCTACGTGAAGCGGCAAAAGAAAATGTCCAAGCTAGCATCGGATATCATCAAGAAGCGCGGCTCGGTGCGACGAAAGAAGAAGAAAGGCTCGATACTTTGAAAAGTGGAGCATGTTCGTATCTACACGACGTCTTGACAGGCGAACTTCATGGATGGCCACTGCTACATTCGGCCGCGGAGAATCCGACTTCTGTAAGTGGAATCGAGGGTTCCCCTGTGGCTGGTTGGCCATAAGAGAAAAAGTCTGCTCCTGGCGCAACGCGAAGATCCACGCACCGCTACATTTGCATCTACTTCCGTAGGAAAAGCGGACATCGCCAAGACGTGAACGGTGGCTCACCAATTGCGCACTACGGCGCCTGGCTGTTGCGTCGTCTCATCGTGAACCCACCTCGCGGATACGAAGTGTCCAAACCTCTCACTTACGCAATCCACTCGATTGGTCCCATACGTCCCGACAGGGGATCGAATAGGCAAGGCTGTGACTTGGGAACGGGGACAGAACAAACTTGAGCGCAATTTGAGCGCAAACGCCCTTTGTTCCCGCAGCGTTCACCCGTGAACACCCCTACTAGGGACCTTGAAACCCCGCATGGATGCTCGTAGAACGCATTTTTCGTCCTGGGGCGTAGCCAAGTGGTAAGGCAGCGGTTTTTGGTACCGCCATGCGGAGGTTCGAACCCTCCCGCCCCAGCCAATCCTCACATCCCGGATACGATGACGGTGCTTGCGTGCATCTCAGGTGGATTAGGGGTTCACGCGAGAGGTCCGGCGGCACGCCGCGCCAGTGCCCCACAAGTCGAGATCGTGGAAGATGTATTGTTCAACAGAGAAAGCTTGTGCGGGCTCGGCAAACATGCCCTGCGCCTCCGTGAGCGAGTAAGGCCGATCCCCGACGAACTGTCTTGACGGATAGCGTAGCGGGAAGCCCCCGCTACGCTTCAGTGATCAATACATCACGACAACTAGAGATTCGAGACGGTATAGCTCTGCGCACACGGCAGGAGACGAGCGCAAAAGATTCGTCGAAATCCGCTGATTGTCACGGATGCTGAGACTCTATCTTGCAGAAGCTCAGCAGGTGCTTGGTCTGCCAGACGAGTGTGCGTCATATTTGTTAACATGTGCACCGCCGGAACTTCCAAAATAGACGTCGACACCCATCTTAGGTTCGCTGGGATTCTTCCAGCACCATTCATAGACAAACGATCCGATGAATTGCGTGCCGCAGGAGGTCGGGCATTTCGGTGGATGTTGTGGGCGAACCTTATCTGGAGTCGGGGGGTTCGGTTTCCCGAAGTCTGACTTCTCAACGCATTTCTTATCCGCAGGAGTTACATCATCGCCCGCATGACCCCGATCAGATCGGTAAATTGCGATGCAATACTTGTTATCGTGTTCGACGATAACGTATGCGTCGTCAACGACAATCTTGCCGTTGCCTATCTGCGTAAGCCAACTAACAAATTGACCCAAATTAGACGGCGCGGCACTCACTGCAGCCGAAACAGCAACAAGTGCAAGGCCGGATATTATCAAAGCGCTTTTCTTCATTGTTAAACTCCCTTTAAAAGCTGAGCGTGCCGCGCGAAAGTACCGTGCGATCAGGAGCGTAACGCGGCGTCGCGGATAGATCAGGCCTGATCGTGCGGTTCTGGAAATGAAAATCCGTATCAAACAAATTTTGGACCTCAACCGACAGGATGCCCTTGTTCTTCGGCAGGCGGTATCCGAGTGCCGCGGACACAGTCGTGAAGGAGTCCTCTTTGGTAATTCCGAAATTCGTGAATTCGTGGTCGACATATTCAGCACCGAGGCTGGCGAACAACCCGCAGTCGCAGAAATAACTGAGCGTCACCGGAACGGAGTTCGTTTGCCATTCGTCGAAATCAAACCTGGAGTCGGATTCCGATTTTTCCCGGATGTATTCGGCCGACAAGGCAAGGGACTGAGACAAAGCCACTGAGAGATAGGCCCGGCGAACCTGTTCCACGGTTTCGGCGTCAAGCGCTCCGCCAACCGGCGCCGTCCACCAGCGCTTGACCACCTCGCCGCCAAACCACAGCAAAAAATCGGTTTTGAAATCGATTCCGCCGCCAGCCTGCTCTAGGACCGAGCCGTCGAAAGCATCATAGAATTGATTAAAGCCTGCAATCGTCGTGGGCTCGATGGTTTGCTCGGCAGCACGGCTTGGCCTCAGGTTACGCAGATAACTGCCGCGCAATGTGATGTAGTCATTCAAATCGGCTGCTACTCCGAGCTTCGGGTGGACCTCGGAAAGTTCCAGTTCGATATCACTACTTTCCTCGTAGCGAACGACCGAGGCGCCAACTGTCCACATGACGCGGGCTGGCAGTTCGAGATTGAAATAGGCGTATCCATTGTAATACTCGGCCTCTATCGGGATCGTTGGGAGAGGAAACCCGGCAAAACTCCCAGTGATCTCGCCTTCGCTCGTCAGGTAACTGCCGCCAATGATGCTGTTTAGTTGGCCATCACTACGCATGTATTGAAGCTGGCCGCTTTCGGCATCCAGGGTTTCTGCTGACTCTTGGGTGAAGGAAAAAAAGAAAAAGGGTATGACATCACGACCGCCAATAAAAGCGTGGCTCCGTGTGTAGACCCCAATCAGATCAGAGTTGACGGTTGGTCTGGCATGGAACCCAATATGTGAAACTTCGCGCTTCTCCTCGCCACGGAAATTCGGACCAATATTATCGAGATCAAAGTTAAGCCGCCGGTCCCCGCCCTCACTCTCACGACGGCGGTATTCGCCGAACAGACTGAACTCCGGCGTAAGCGCGATCTTGCCAATAGCATTGAAGATATCGTGGCTAAGGTCATTGTTTTCGTGATAGCCGTCCGTCTTATAGTTGAACTGTCCGATGCTCAACGACACATTGCGGTACAGCCCCGTCGCGGCCCATTCGACACTCCGCGTGCCCTGCGTGCCATGAGCGCCTGTCCCAACAAGCCGTACACCGTCGGAGTTGAACAGCGGCGCGAACTCCGCAAATGCAACGCGTGACGGCCCGGTGGTGTCGAGGAGAGCAAGGCGCGCTTCAGCGAGTTGGGGCTGGACAGGCGTCTTGGATGGCGTGCTGAGAAGCTGCGCGCGCAGGAGTTCGCTCGTCCGCGCGATGTTGTGATCGGGCCGCGACCGATAGATATCGGATAGGAATCGATGCCCGCCCGGATCACTTGGGTCTGCGTCTGTCGCTTTGGATCCCGCAACCACGGCCAGCTGCTCAAAACCGAGCGTATCGTAGAGCCTGCCGAGCGCAGCACCACGTGTCGCGGCGTCTTCACCCAATCCGCGTTCAGAGCGCAGAACACGGCGCCCCGCACCGCGCTTTTCAGCCTCGACTGCATCGTCGAGCGCCTGAATGATCTTGTTTGCTGAAAAGTTCCCCAAGGCGGCAAAGAGATACGGAAGCGGGTCTTCCGGATCGTCCTCCTGGGCTATGCGGAATTGATCGTCGGCCTTTTTCGAGAGGCTGTCGTCAAAGAATGTTCTGCCGATCCAAGTGTCTCGAACACCGCGGCGCGAACGATCGGCCGGCGCCAAAGAATTCTGGTCTGCTGCATTTCGGGAATAACCCTCACCCAACTTTACCTCACCGCGCCGTCCTTTGACCCCTGCGTAGCTCGGTTCGGAGGCTTGCCCCGGAGAGTTTTGGACGAATGACTGGATGCTTAGGCCCTCGTCAAAATACGCTCTTCCGAGCCAGGTCCGTATGGCGGCACGGCGCGGATCATGGGCCAGCGCTTGCTCGATCTCCCAGGCACCTTGGGTGACTCTGCCCTGACGAATGAAGGCCAGCCCCAGTCCAAGCCGCGGCAGAGGGGCTTGCCGGTCGAGACCGATCCCCTCCTGAAATTGCGCCTCGGCCGTTTCGTAGTCGGCAGCAGCCAAATTGGCCAGGCCGGCAACGAACAGGGCAAGAGAAGTAGGCGCAATGGCAAGCGACCGGTCAGCCGTCTTGAGCGCAGCCAGGCGATCACCAATCGTCATTTGAAGCTCGGCCAGCCTGGCAACGGCATATGCATCATCCGGCGCAAGTCTTGCCGCTTCTTTTGCGAACTTGAGCGCGGTTTGCAGATCGCCGTTAGCCTGCCGCTCATACGAGGCCGCCACATGAGCCGGTGCAAAATTCCGATCGGTACGCAAAGCCAGTTCGGCCCAGTGTTTCGCGTCCCCGAGCCGATTTCTGCCGACGGAAATAATCGTTCGAAGGGCTGCGGTCGCGGCTGGATCGGTGTTGGAGACGGCGTTGAGCACGTATTCGGCGCGGTCATAATCTCCGGTGTGCATGAGATAGACCGCTCGACGGATGCGCGGGCTGTTCGTATTTGGGGCGAAAAGTATGGGCGGATAATAGACGGCCCAATCCACCGACAAGTCCGAAACGATCAGCAGGTCGCGGAAGGGCGGCGGTAAGTCTGCAATCGGCGCCTTCTGGAATTCGACGGTCGCAGAGGTAAAGGCCGCTTCCCCTGCGTAAACCGAAAGCGTGCTGCTTGGGCCCTCCTTCTGGCTGTAGGCATCCACTACACCCTGGCGTACTGCAGCGATTGCGAGACGCCCTGCCGGCTGAGTCGCGACCAACGCCTCGGTGCCTTCTATCCCCGCGACAATATAAGGGGTCTCGACACGAAACTGTCGGCGCACGGAACTTAGGAAGTAGAGCACGCCCGAGAAGAGGCTGACGTCTGCTTTTTCACGCCCGCCGACCGGCACAAAGACGTCAGACGAAATCTTGGCTCTGCTATTGCCGTCAAGCCTGATGATTGTCCGCTTGGCATCAAATCGAATGGCAACCCTGCCGATCGGACCGGTGCGAACTTCATCTCCCGGACAAAGGGGAAAGTCCGCAACCGATCTCAATTGCCGGCCATTGACGATCACTTCACCAGCATAAGATTCGATCGCGACGGTTTGGGCGTTAGCCACACTGAGGAGACAGGGGCGCCTGTCTTGCGCGTGGGTTGGTACGACGGAAGGCGCTGACGCAACGACCGCCAAAACGGCTAGCCGCAACAACTTCTTAAATTGTGCCTTAACGCATAACTTCATAGTACAAGACACACGAATTCATCAGCAACTCAATGATACTAGTAGATCCTATTTGTTTATCTCGATCAATGGATAACCCGACTCTATGAGCTGACGGCCAGGCGGCACGTGACCATTTCAGCACAGGTCGAAAATTCTGCTGAGTAGGCGCGTGAAGCAACGCCAGATCTTTGATCGATCCTTGCGCGATATTGCAATTGCTCAGTGGACTAGCAATCTGAAAACGTTTTCACCGCTCCTTCGTCCCGGGATCTGCTGCAAACCGCAGTCAACGAAGGATAGCCCCTGCCCTTGGATCCGTTCGCGTGTTGCCACGGCGACAAGGATCACCTCCTGTTCATCCGGAAACAACGTCTTTCCCAACTGCTCAAGACGGGCGGCGACATTGACGGCGTCTCCGACCACGGCAAAGTTAAAGCGGTCTTGGGCACCAATGCTTCCTTCTGCGACGAGGCCGCTGTTCATCCCAATCCGTACCCCAAGCGGGGGAATGCCGCGCTTTGCGTTTTCAAGGTTGAGAGTTCTGATCTTGCGAACGCTGGAAATCGAAGCACGGCACGCAAGCAGAGCATGATCCGAACCTGCTACGGAGCTCTCAAACAGAGCGGTCACGCCATCGCCGGTGAAAGCGATCACAAAGCCCCCGCAGTCTTCGACTTCTCGCGTCACCGCATCATGGAAGTCGTTCATCAGTTCGCCGAAGGGAAGGTCCGCAAGCTTCTCCCCGATCGTTGTCGATCCGATAATGTCGAAAAAGGCAACCGTCGCGTCACTCGTTGCGACCTCGCCGCGATCACTGGACGACTCTGCGAGCATCCGCCGGGCAATTGGCGCCGGCGCCAATCGCATGATGAGAGACATGGCGGTCCTGGACCTCACAATCAAAGCGATCACCGCAAAGACCGGAACAGCAACGAATATGGGAAGGATGACAGGTAGATGGAGCCGGTACTGACCAAAAATAGAAAACGCTGTGATGAGGTAAGCGATTGCAAGGCCTGCAATGACCCATACGCTGCGGGCACCTGCATTCATCGCAAAAAGGCCAAGCGCCAAGGCAAACAAAAACAAGACCGCTGTTTCCACCGGCAGCGACAAATGGTGAAGATGATGCCCTTTCCGCAGGTTGAGAAAGGCCGTTGCCGCGAGTTCGACACCGCTGATATTGGCGTCAAACTCATTTCGATACAGGGATGGAAACGAGTCCTCGTAAGCGGCCATGCTAGGATCGGAGGCGCCTACAAAGACAACCGTATTCGTCGCCGTTTGTCGGACTTCGCCCGGCACCGCGCCGCTCAGTATATCGCGGATCGGCACCGTTCTAATCGCACCGGCGGGGCCGTAGAGCCAAAGATACATAAAGTCGGATTTGGGATGTTCGCTGGAACTGGAGGCCGGTCTTTGCGCTCCAAGAAGAGAAAGAGCTGCGTCAATGAGAGTGGCGGAGTCGCGAAGCCCTTTGACTTGGCGCAGATATCCATGCACGAAGCCTCCCGGCCTAGGCACAAGGAATGAACCGGTCGCGGCAGCGCTTTCTTTGAAGAGTGGCAGCGGTTGTCTGTTCTGCTCGACGAAGAGCTTGGCACCACTCTTCTCTATGGCAAAGCGCTCGAAACCGGAAAGTATGGCTGTTGCGCCATGATTTCGCATGGCTTGCGCGAGCATCTGGTCGTCTTCAGGAATTCCAGGAGCAGAGAACAGAATATCAAATACGATCACCGGAAACCCCATCCGGTCCAATTCGCGAAGAAGGCAGGCATAAACAGGCCGCGGAAGCGAACTCGGCCCCTTCAAACGCCCAAGCTCTGTGAGCGCGCCGGCAGGCAGACACGAGACCAATTGCGGTGTAGCGTCGGTTTGCTCGGCGGAAACTCGTCGAAGCCAGTCGATTGATTGCCTGTCTATTGAAACGATAAGTGCGCCTTCGGGTGGCGGGACAGGACGACGCAAACTGAACAACAGGCCCAAGCCATAGCGGTCCTCGATCTGTTGGGCAAACGGCGTAAGGTGAGCCAATACGATCAGCGCAGCGGCCGCAATACCAAAGGGAAGTGATCTGAGCACGCGGCTTCGAGTGCGCAAACGCCTCTTGCCTGGATGAAAGCGCGGACCTCCATCAAAACGGATCTTAGGCGCGGCTTTGGTCACTGTAGAAATCTCAATATGAGCGTTATCGAGAGCGGTATTGCCGTTGAGGCTCATACCCGTGATTTTTATCACAGCGGCATTCGTGCGTCGGTAGTATAATTGTTTTTCAATGCTGAAATACACGCGCAGGCAGAACGAATTCCAGTGGTCTGCGCAAATTAGTCCCGGGGAGGGTGATGTTCTTCGCCCGCTTGAGGGGGGCGGCACCATATTTCGTCGCCCCCCTCAATTCCTTCTTGCAGCGGTGCGTCTCAAGGGCCCAACGATCGTCAGCCGCTTAGGCCGGATGGCGGCGTAGAGCGCAGATGGCGCAATTCATTCACCTGTAGCCAAGTGGATCATCCCCCGAAGACGATCAACATCTGTAATAATGAGCACTTGGTTCTGCTTTTCGACAAGTCTAATCCTTGCCAGATGACTCAATTCTCGAGCAACAGCCTCACGGGTTGTGCTGATGCGGCTGGCGATTTGAGTGTGTGTGGGTATTGGTGTAATTCGCGCGGTATTGGCTTCAACATTGTCCAGTGTTGCTAATCGCAATAGTTCGCAATGTATTCGATTGTTGACCGCCAGCGTGCTGAATTCGTAGATCCGCGTGGTCATCATCCGCACCTGGCCCACCATATGTCTGATCAAGGCCCTCATAAAAGTTGGTTCGGATTCCAGCGTCTCCCAGAAAAGGTCGGCTGACATGCTGGCAACAACAGACGTTTCAGTAGCCTCTACAGAGGCGGAGCGTACTTTCTCATCGATCGCCGCATACTCTCCAAAGATGTCTCCGACGACGATATCCCGAAATGCAACAACCTTTCCTGCATTGGAATAGATGCTTACGCGCGCATGCCCCTCTATGAGGAAGAACACGTCACGGGTGACATCCAGGTATTCAATGATCGTCTCATTAGCACCGTATCTGATCCAACTGCAGCGGGCTTCAAGATCAGCGCGCGCCTTGGGCGAAAGCTCTCGAAAGAGAGGGACACAGCCCAGTGATTTGACGCTCTGAATCATTGTGAGTACTTGGCCTGGCCCTCATTGTGGAACCGGGGCCCAGAGCCTGATCGCTCGAGATTGAAGCTTTTGCGCTTCAATCGAGAGCGTGAATCAGAGTCTCAATCAACAACCTAGAGCGCGCAAGCAGAACGCCAATCGATTCCAACTTAAGCGAACGCGCTCTAGGCTAGAGCCCGGTCATGCTTGGCCAGTATCTGGGCTGGCCGAAGTAGAGCGTAGGGCAGGCAAGATGCTGGCGGCAAGATTGGATCTGAAGCGGGCAGACGATATCCGCGCGCAGAGCGCAGCCGAACGGCAGTGAAATGTCGATGGCAAGGATGGGAGAAGGCGGAACATGCCAGGAAACGCCGGCACGTCATCGCTTCCGTTGGCGCAAGCCCCATGCGGCCATCTCAAAAGGCACGCGTGGTCTACTTCAGTGATGGTAGCGGGAGGCGGACTCGAACCGCCGACCTAAGGATTATGAGACCTTCGCTCTAACCACCTGAGCTATCCCGCCAGTGGGCGTGTCTATAAGGAGCGCCCCGCAAGACTGTCAAGGATCGTGCTCGATTGCGGGTAATGCGTGGCTTCAGCGTCTCCTAAACCGCATCATTGTGAAGATGCTCCACGGTCGCAACGGCTGGCTCCCGATAAGCTCAAGGTCCGCACATCCCATAACGCGCGACACGTCAAACACGGGCCGCCAGCCAATCAATTCGGCAAACGGTGCCATCCGCCGCTCCACCCAGCCTCGGACGCCTTCTTCCTGGCTGAAATGATTGACCAGCATCACCTCGCCCCCCGGCTTTGTGACGCGGGCAAGCTCCCGCATCACTTTCTCGGGCTCGGGCACCACGGTCAGAACGAACATGGCGACCGTCGTGTCAAACGAGTTGTCGGCAAACGTGAGGGCGCTGGCATCCATTTCATAAAGGCCGGCAACATTAGTGAGGCCCTCCTCCTCGACACGCTCATGCGCCTTGTCGAGCATCTCTTGCGAGAGATCGATACCCGTAACGGTCAAATGCTTGGAATAGTCGCTGAGCGACAAGCCGGTCCCGACACCGACTTCCAAGACGCTGCCGGAGCGGGCATTGATCACTTCGATCGCACTCGCGCGTCCGGCATGCGAAATCTTACCGAAGGTCTGATCGTAGATCGGTGCCCACCTGCGGTAAGCGGCCTTGACTGCGTCTTCATCAATGCGGCCGATGCCAACGATCTTGCCATCGTCCTTCTCCAATGCTGTCGACAGAATACGAACATTTGGGCGCTGTCTGGCACTCATCCCACTCACTCGCTCCTCGTTCACCGGGTTCCCTCTGCGCCGACAGCCGTTTCGGCCGCGCCGCGTGACATTTCATCTGCTTCGTCGCGGGCACCTGGATGCTCCCATCGCAAGGTGCCGGCGATCCATCCGCCACCGAGGACCCGGGCCTGGCTCGACGCGTCCGAATAAAAGACGCAAGCCTGTCCAGCCGCTACACCATCCTCCCCATTTGAGAGGATCACGCGCGCGGTGCCATCCCCCTCGGAGAGTACGATGGCCGGAGCTGGGGACTGTGACGAGCGAATGCGCGCCCAGACCTCAAGACCCGTGGCGGCGCGGTCATGAAACGCCCCGTCCCCGAGCCAGTTCACGTTTTTAAGTATAAGTGCGCGGGTATGCAATAAGTCACGTGGTCCTACCACGACCTGGTTTGCATCGGCATCGATCCGGATAACAAAAAGGGGCTCGCCCGTCGGGATCTTAAGGCCGCGGCGCTGGCCGACCGTAAAACCGATGACACCATCGTGCCGGCCAAGCCGACGTCCGTCGACGTGAACGATATCCCCCGGCGTCAGCGCCCCGGGCTTAAGGCGCTCGATGACGTCGGTGTAGCGGCCCTTGGGAACGAAGCAGATGTCCTGGCTGTCGGGCTTATCAGCTACCGGAAGGCCCAGCTCCTGGGCCAGGTCGCGCACTTCGGTCTTGCGGAATTCGCCGACGGGAAAGACGACATGCGCCAGTTGTTCGCGGGTTGTCGCAAACAGGAAGTAGCTCTGGTCGCGTTCGGCGTCGGCAGCACGGTAGAGCGCCGGGCCGTCCGGATTGGCGCGCTTCTGAATATAGTGCCCTGTGGCAAGCGTCTCGGCGCCAAGCTCGCGCGCGGTGTCGAGAAGATCACGAAACTTGATCTGCTGATTGCAAGTGACGCAGGGAATGGGCGTTTCACCAGCCAGATAGCTCGCCGCAAACGCCTCCATGACCGTGTCGGCAAATCGCTTTTCGTAGTCGAGCACGTAGTGAGGAATGCCGAGTGCTTCTGCAACTCGGCGGGCATCCGCAATATCCTGGCCGGCGCAGCAGCTGCCCTTACGTCCCGTGGCCTCGCCGTGGTCGTAGAGCTGCAGGGTGATACCCACCACCTCGCACCCGGCGCGCACCAGGAGCGCAGCGGCAACGGAGGAGTCGACACCCCCCGACATGGCAACCACCACGCGGCGGCCCGCCAAATCTTCAAGTGCCGGTTGTGGTTTTGAGCGAGTAGCCATTACGACAAACGGTATCTGAGCATCAACCCTAAGGTCAGCAGGGGACCCGCCATCGGAACGGGCCCCCGCTCATACCACGCTCTCGTGCCCAGGGACTATGCCGTGGCCGGACTTTTTGGCCTGGGAGGACGCGATCTGAGCCGAAATTCCAGCGATCCAGAGGGGGAACGATCCAGTTCTCTCCAAGCGACTGATCATTGTACGGAACTGGGCCGATTTTGCGGCTCGAACCCGCTTTACGTCAACCCTAACGAGCTGAAGAGCATGAATCGGGGCACGTGTTTATGCTAAGTTTACTCAAAGACTTAGGGTGCTTTTAAGAGCATTCGGTTACCTTGTTCCTGAGGTCGAAGGGTGTATTGCGTAAGATGACCGAGCAAATGATGAGAGCGCGTGTGCGGTATGTCATAGGGCCCGATGGGAGCCCCCTGACGGTTGCCGACCTGCCACCGAAAGATACCAAGAGGTGGGTGATCCGCCGCAAAGCTGAGGTCGTCGCGGCCGTACGCGGCGGGCTGATCTCCATGGAAGAGGCCTGCGAGCGGTACACGCTGACCGTGGACGAGTTCCTGTCCTGGCAGCGGTCGATCGACAAGCATGGTCTGCCGGGGTTGCGTGCCACGCGTATCCAGGAGTATCGCGGCTAACCAAAGCTGCGAAGTTTTGGCCGCATTGGCCCAGCAACTCCTCCGATTAATCACGAGATAGGCGGCGGAAACGTCGGGTCCACACCCGTCGGATGTCCGTTGAGCTACGGCTTTTTCGGTTTCGCGGAAGTCTTGGGCATCTTCTTCGCGCCTGGTTTCGCAGCCCTCCCACCCTCTGCAGCCCAACCGGCGGCAACAGGTGAGTCACCGCAGCCTTCCTTCTTGCCGGCCCATCGGCCGATATCCGACCGGAACCGCATGGCCAGCGCCCTATCGAATTTGTAGTTTTCGATATCCACCGTCGTGCGCTCGGCTCCAGGGGCGATAACAACCCGGAAGGCGCGGATACTTCGCGGGTCTTTCGCTTTCTTGTCCTTCGTATGGATTGCGATTTGTGCCCGTCCCCCCTTCGACGGCGGGTCCGCCTGTGCGTGATAGATGTAACGGCCTTTGAGCGGACCCGACGCACCGAACCAGCAGGTCAGGACACCACGCGCGACCCGTGTGTAGACCTCGGTCGGAGTGCCAACAACCAGTGTACCCGAAAGCGGCGGTAAGGAGCTCAGGCTGTCGGCCGACGGCAGAAGATCCCCCGCGGAAGGTGCGTCGGAGGCACATCCGCTAAGGCCCACCCCGACGATCGCCGAGGCGATCAACCCGGCCAAACGTCCTGAGCAATCCATAGCGTTCTTTCCGCGCCCAACCGGGACACCTCAAATGAACTCAGCGACTTGGTCCCCTTTAGGAACGCCGATCGGAACGGAGTTCAATGTCTGGCCAGGAGACGCTATCGCCTGAAACTGCTTGTCACGTGAGAGTGGCCTTGCAAAGGCGGCAATGCCGCTGTGGGCAAGCAACGGGGCCGATGGCCTGGCAAAAGGGCACGACAGAACAAAAAAGGGCGCGCAGGAACGCGACCCTTTTCAATAACTTGGCGCTTCTCACAGTTTGGCGGAGCGGCCGCTTATCGGAAGAGCGCGCTTCGCTGAGCCTCGGACCGGCGCTCGCGTGACTGTCCGTCTAAGCGGGCGTCCGACGCGCTGGCGCGCTCCAATTGCTCGGCGGCGTCGTCCCGCTCTTGCGAGGCGGCCTCGAGGCGGACCTTCAACTCGTCGATAGAGGCGCGCAGGTTTGCCAGGCGTTGACCGGCCGATTTGGCAAAGGTTGAATAAGAGAAATGCGCTGGGTCTTTGATACCCGTACGATCTTCCTCGGCCTGGATTTGCCGTTCGAGATCGTGGGCCATGACCTCGAATTCATGGATCATATGCTCAAGATCGGCGACCTTGCGGGCCTTCTCGTCAGCCTCGAAACGCTTCAGCTTCAGTGCAGATTCTCGTGCCTTCATTGTCCGATACCCCTAACTCGTTCGAACCTCTGGAACAGGACCAACCAAGAACCGTGCCAATCTCCAACTGGCCTGGCGGCTTCGACGTGTTGGGGCGTCCCATGAGACCTGTTTGATGCGCCATACTGGGCTGACCGCGATGCGTCTTCGGCGATCTTCAGACAGCTCATGGTATATTGTGGCATATGCCAATTAAGTTGCGGTAAAGCAACGAGCTACACAAGTTTCCTAAAAGATCGTGTCGAAGTGTGCCGTGGGGCGCAATCGGGTCTAGGGAAGACGGCCGAATTCTGTTACCTGTTGATTCGTGGTGCGGAGGGCTTGGCAAGACGCGAATCGAACGGTCACGGGGTGGGACGCATGGGGCAGCAGCGTCCCGAAATTGGCCCCCAGCATGTTCGATTTCGGGAATTGACGGAGCCTGAGGCGCGGGGTCGTCGGGCATATATCTGACAATTTGTGCCGTGTGTCGCCGGATGTGTGTCCGGCGAGAGGAGCATTGCGTGCTCAGCGCGAGGAAAACGAAAAATTTCCGGCGCTGGGTCATCGCAAGACAAAATTAGGGTTTGTTAACTTCTGTTGGGTAACTTCCTGACGATGGCTTAGCCCGGGTGACCAAATTGACCCGGGCAACTGTAGCGTTCTCTTTACGCTTGGGGCATTGGGCCTGGCACGGGGCAGGGACGAGAGGAAACGGACAATGCGTGTTCTCCTGATCGAGGACGATAGCGCGACGGCACAGAGCATCGAGCTGATGCTCCAATCCGAAGGCTTTAACGTCTACACAACGGATCTTGGCGAGGAAGGTGTCGATCTCGGCAAGCTCTACGATTACGACATCATTCTACTCGACATCAATTTGCCGGATATGAGCGGCTACGAGGTTCTGAAGATGCTGCGTGTGGCCAAGGTGTCCACGCCCATACTGATCCTTTCCGGCTTGGCTCAGATCGAGGATAAGGTTCGCGGCCTGGGCTTTGGCGCCGACGACTACATGACCAAACCGTTCCACAAGGACGAGCTCGTCGCCAGAATCCACGCCATCGTGCGCCGCTCCAAAGGCCACGCACAGTCCGTCATCGAGACGGGCGACCTTAAGGTCAATCTCGATACCAAGACCGTCGAAGTTAACGGTCAGCGGGTCCACCTCACCGGCAAGGAATACCAGATGCTGGAGCTCCTTTCGCTCCGCAAAGGGACCACCCTCACTAAGGAGATGTTTCTTAATCATCTCTACGGCGGCATGGACGAGCCGGAACTCAAGATCATCGACGTGTTTATCTGCAAGCTCAGGAAGAAGTTGCAGGCCGCGACCGGTGGCAAGCATTACATCGAAACCGTCTGGGGCCGCGGCTACGTGCTTCGCAACCCCGGTGAGGAAGGCGGCGAGGAAGGCGGTAACGTGGCCGCCTGATCGCGGTGCTTCGCTCCCTTTCCCGTATTCTAGCAATTTTTCTTCAGGGGCCCCTTCTTTCTGGCCCCTGTTTCTTTGCGTGGGCGGCGGTCGGGCGATGAGGTCTCGTCTGCTTTTGTCGGATACAAGATCGTCTCCTCCGGCAGAAAATTCTCCAGACCATGTGTCAGGCGCCACGACAGTTGGGTCGGTTTCTCTCCCTCGCCTTCGCTGAGTTCCGCCTGGACGCGGCCGTATTCGACAATGCCGTCCTTGCTCGCATTCAATATCGAGAATGTAAGATCGCGTTTGTACCGGCGCCCGTCGATCGTCACGAGCCCGGTCGCGGTACCGTTGCCCTCAGATTTCAGCGTCCCGCTGAGCGTTTCCCCGTTGGCTTCGATTTCCATCTCAACGCGATGCGTGTCTTGAGGATGCACATTTCCCTCGTTCGACCAGCCTCCGCTGAGCGTCGTGCGAACGCGATCCTCTTCCTTGTGGAACGTGCCGACCGTCTTTGCCAGGATTGCAGCCAACGCCTCCGGCTGCATGTTGCGTAAATCGACATCCGCCTTCGCTTGGTCGAGCCCTGGAACTGTTGAATCATCGAACCGCGCCGGAAGGATGTACTCCTTGCCCCGCTCCGCTTCTGTGCGCAAAGCCGCGGCCAGCTCCTTTTGTGTCCAGTACTTTGATACGTAATGATGAGAGATGAAGGGAACGACAAAAAAGGCTTCATTCTCGTAGATATTGGCCAGGCTGCCATTAAGATTGCGCCCCCACAGCGCATCGGTTTCCCGGCGATCGTAGAAGACACGCAGTCCGAGCTCTTCACATTCGCGCGCTACGGCCTCTACAAATTTTCGATCCTCGCCGGCATAGCTCAAGGCCACGTCAAATTTGTCGCTCATGTTCCGCTCACCAGAAATAGACTCTGCGGCCAGATCCGAAATCCCGCGATCCAGAAAAACAAGGCGGGCGAAGTGTACGTCGAGCCGGACGGCAATTGAGGGCCTGAATGTGGCATGGCACGGGCGCCGTGCCACATCCACACGTTCCCCTCATCCATGTTTGGCCGTCCAGATAATCTCGATGCGCATACACCGAAAAGAGGCACGAATTCTACTGGCGCACCCCACAATCGGAGAGAAATGCGCTGCCAGTCCGCGAGAAAATGCCGTCTAAGAGCGCTGCAGTTTCAAGCAGATGCGCGCCAATCCATGAACCGGTAATACGCCGAAAGTGCCGGTTGTCGAATATGCGCCAATCCCGGGACCGCGGACCAATACTGACGCAGATAGTAAAAGGGCTGCGGCCCATATGACTTCTTGTACTCACCGCCCCCGCCCCAATGGTGCCATCTGGCGCCACGCCGCTTCCAGTACCGCAAGGCATACCATTGCATTGCGTGATTAGGTCTGAACCGCAGCATGTTTCGTATGCTGCCATTCGTCCAAAACCCCGAGTATTGTCCATGTCCATAAAAGATCCCTGTGGCAATGCTCATGCCCTCCGGGGCGCGCACCCTCAATAGTAAGAGCTTGCCTGTCGGATGGACGTGTCTGATGAGTTGCTGGATCCGCTGCACGGGGATCGTCGGCCTCAGGCCTTGGTGAGCGTAAACGTTCTCCAGCTGCGCATAGTGCTCTTCAGCAAATCCTTCCGCACCGGCCTCTTCGACAACAACCCCAAGCTTTTCTGCTTGCCGAATTTGTCCCCGGTACGAACTCCTCATGCGGGCAAACAAGTCTTCCTCAGAGAGTGAAAGATCGGAAACGAAACCAAACGCCTTCTCCGTCACGTATCCGGCTCTTTCTGCAGGAACTGGATCGCTATGTACGTCCGAAACTTCGACATAGGCACATTTCAGATCGAGCAGAGTAAATTTGGTGAGTGCACGAAACGCATCTTCGCGTGACGCACCGGGCTTCAAGTTGAAGCCCATATACGTCGTGCTCCATCCCTTCAGGGGTGCCCCAAGAATGGGAATGCCAAAAACGCGATGGCGCATTCCGGTAAAATAACCAACTTCCTCACCGCCATCCTCAAGCTTGGCGACGATCGGCGTGCCTGCACCAATCGACGCAAGATATTTCAACCACGCTTGAGTCTGATGAAGTGTGCGATCTTCATATTTGTCGGCGGAGTCCCAATCTACGTCCAAGAATGGGAGACGTCGAAGCTTCATCAACGACCTCATAAAAAACAACGAGCCACCATTCCGTCTCCGCTTGGCGGAGCGCAATGGACGTTAGTTCAGGGTCGATCGATTGGCCAGGTCGCTGGGCCGAGATTCGACAATGAGGTGGAGTTGACTGCACGGAAACGAAGAGTCTTTCCGTAGAAATTCGATTAACCAATTTTGGCATTTGGCCGCAACGGCGGGTGACCGAAGGGACGGCGCTTTGGCGCGTACGTTCCGAGAGACGGCACGCTCACGATGTCCCGTTCCGGCCAACGCAACGCTGTGAGTTTGCCGCCGAAGCAGCATCCCGTATCGATGCAGAGCGTGTTGTTGACCCATTCCGCTTCTGGAACAGGCGTGTGGCCGTAGACGACCGCAGTCTCCCCGCGGTGCTCGGCGGCCCAGTGATAGCGCACCGGTAGGCCAAGCGCGTCAGTTTCGCCCGACGTTTCCCCGTAAAGACAAAACGCGCGAATGGCGCGACTGTCTTGGCCGAGCATGTCTTCCTTAATGCCAGCGTGGGCAACAACGAGGGCGCCGTCGTCAAGCCAAAGATAGATCGGAAGCCGGGAAAGAAAAATACGTACGCGCGCGGTGAACTGCGGACTTTCCGAGCTCATTTGTTCGGCCGACTGCTCCAGCCCGTGCGCAAGTTTCACCCGCCGGCCGTCGAGCCAGCGGACGAGTTTGACGTCATGATTGCCGGGAACGGCGAACGCCTTACCGGTCCGGACCATTGACATGACAATACGCAGTGCGCCGGGAGTATTAGGGCCGCGATCAGCAATGTCGCCGACAAATACAGCGCGGCGCCCGGGAGGCGGTGTCACTTTGACCGCGCGCGCGTCGTCTTTTCCTCCGAACGTCAGTGTGTAACCCAGTTTCTCGAGAAGCAGGCCAAGCTCATCGGCGCAGCCGTGGACATCGCCGATAATGTCGAACGGGCCGCGCTCGTGGCGCAAGTCAAAAGGGTTGCGTGGCGTAAGTGGCGGTTCGGTGGTTGAGCGTGTCATGCGTGTGCTATCGCATGGCGCGGACGCGCGATCCAGAGATGCGGGTCATTGTGCCTCGATGAAATCCTCGACGACGGGTTTTGGCTTCGGTACATCGGTCGCATAGCGCTCAAGGTGTTCAAGACCGCGCGGCACAGGTCCGCCGTAGGCCCAGTCCAAAAGCTCGACCGTGTGCACGACTGGAACGCCGACCGATTCGTCGAGCTGGGTAATGCAACCGATATTTCCCGCCGCAACAACATCCGGTTTGGTGGTCTTGATATTTTTGATCTTGCGCTCCTTAAGCGTGCCGGCAATCTCGGATTGAAGAATATTATAGGTTCCCGCAGATCCGCAGCAAATATGCCCTTCGGGAACGCCCACCACCGAAAAGCCCGCATTAGACAGAAGCACTTTGGGTTCATCGGTAATACGCTGGCCGTGCTGTAGCGAGCAGGCAGCATGATAGGCAACCCGCACGGATGACCACCTCGACGGTGGTCCGATCGAAACCTCAGAAAGATATTCCGTAATGTCACGTGCTAGCGAAGCAATCTTGGCCGCACGATCGGCGTAATCGGGATCGTGTCGCAGCATATGGCCGTAATCCTTTACCGTCGTTCCGCAACCTGAAGCATTGATAATCACGGCATCGACGTTGCCCCGGGCCATTTCCTTGGTCCACGCATCGATATTGCGTTTGGCAAAGCGGCGGGCATCCGTTTCTCGCCCCATGTGATGTACCAGCGCGCCGCAACACCCGGATCCGTTCGAAACGATAACATCGACACCGCGCCGCGCGAGAAGGCGGATCGTGGCGTCGTTGATATCCGGACGCAAAACTTTTTGTGCGCAGCCGGTCATGAGCACCACCCTGCCGCGCTTTTCTGATTTTGAGATGGCAACGCCCGGACCTGAGAATTTTGACGGTACGGCCAGCTCAGCCGGCGCCAGCTCAAGCATTGTTGCGAGTTCTGCAAGCCCGATCCGCTTGAGGAACGGTGAGATCGGCCGCACGAAGCGCGCCAGGCGGATCGCCCAATCGAAGCGCCGCGGGTGGGGGATCGTGAACGCAATGAGCCTGCGGACGAAGCGTGCCTTGAAGCCGCGGTTTGTCTTCTCTTCGATCTCGGCCCGTGCGCCGTCGACGAGGTGCATATAGTCGACGCCTGAGGGGCAAGTCGTCGTACACGAAAGACAGGACAGGCAGCGGTCGATACGCGTGCGAATTTCCACACTGGGCGCTCGGCCTCTCTCATACATATCCTTGATGAGATAAATGCGCCCGCGCGGGCTGTCCCGCTCGTCGCCCAGCACGACGTAGGTTGGGCAGACGGCCGTGCAAAGGCCGCAATGCACGCACTTTCTGAGAATCCGGTCGGCATCGGCAATGCGGGGATTCTTGAGTTGATCAGGACTGAAAGTCGTCTGCATCTCTTGTCTGGCGCTCGTCGTGCAAATCAGGCGGTCGGGCAGATGTGTTTAAGGCTAAATGCTGGCATACATGCGCCCCGGGTTCAGTATGCCGAAGGGGTCAAAGGCTGTCTTAAGTCCGCGCGACAGGCGGTCCACGCCAGGACTTAAGGGCTGGAACACATCCACTGCACTCCGCACCGATTCATCTGCCCGGATCAGTGTCGCATGCCCGCCAAATCCAGCGACCGCGCGGCGGATATCAGCGGCGCCCGCGTCTGCCGTTGCAGGCGTCTCGAGCCACGCCAGTCCGCCCGACCAGTCGAAATAGGCTTCGACCGGCATGTGCCTGCGAATCGCACCCACAAGCTTCGGCGCCG
Source organism: Hyphomicrobium sp. (assembly GCA_965222835.1). Classification (GTDB taxonomy): domain Bacteria; phylum Pseudomonadota; class Alphaproteobacteria; order Rhizobiales; family Hyphomicrobiaceae; genus CBDCUQ01. The sequence goes on along the minus strand of CBDCUQ010000003.1, from coordinate 174,689 downwards.
AAAGCGGCGGTGCGGACACGCGCCAGATCTGCGACTGGTCGTGGGGAAAGACGGTGAGACGGCGCAGGGACCCCCAGAACTTGAGCGAGTTCTCGAGATCGAGCTCCAATGGCTCACCGTAGGCCGCCAGCAGGTCCTTCAGGCGTTCCTTTCTGTAGGCAATGGACTTGGTGAAATTCTCAAGCCGGATCGCGGTCACAGGCTTGCGTTCAACCGAGAGCTCATCAAGCTTCAGGCGGGCCGTGAGCCCCGTAGATAGATGCGCCGTGCCCGAAATCTCGAACGGCGAGCCCATCGCGCTGCAAAGAAGCTCCGCGCCGATATCCTCGGTATGACCGAAATATACCAGCGTGGCGACGTCATCAGGAAGCGGCATAACCTTGAACGTAACCTCGGTAAAGACCGCGAGCGTACCCCAGCTGCCTGAGAGCCCGCGCGAAAGATCGTATCCGGTCACGTTTTTCATCACACGCCCGCCGGATTTGAACTCTTCCGCCCTGCCATTGATACCGCGCAAGCCGATCAGATGATCACGCGCCGATCCAGCTGATATACGCCGTGGCCCGGAGAGGTTTGTCGCAAAAACACCGCCGATGGTTTGCACCCCGCTCTGTCCCCCGAGCATCGCGCCCGGATCGACAGGTTCGAACGGCAGCATCTGGCTGCGCGAGGCAAGCTCGACCTCGATCTGTGAAAGCGGCGTACCGGCGCGCGCACTCATGACGAGTTCCGTCGGCTCGTAAAGCGTAATGCCCCGCATGCCCGCCGCCGTTACCGCGGCCCCTGTGCTGACCGGACGGCCTGCCTTGCGTTTTGAGCCGGCGCCCAGCACCTCAACCGTGATCTGCCGCTCGGCGAGGGCAGCCACCATGCTTGTCAGCTCCCATTCGGTCGCGGGACGCAGGATGTCGCTCAAACCAGTCTCCCGTTCAGGCCGCGGCGGGTGCCGATGGCGTTGCAGCATCGAGGGACGCGGCCTCGCGCCCATCGAGCGGAAAAACCTTGGCCGAATTCAGGAGCCAGCCGGGGTCGAACACGGTCTTGATGCGCATCTGAACCGCGAGGTCCGTATCCGTGAATTGCTCACGCATCAGATCCCGTTTTTCGATTCCGACGCCATGCTCACCAGTCAGACACCCGCCAACGGCAACACACAGCTTCAACACTTCGGCGCCAGCGGCTTCGGCTTTTTCGGTACCGCCCGGCGAATTGGCGTCATACATGATTAGCGGATGCAGATTGCCGTCCCCTGCATGAAAGATGTTTGCCACCTTGAGGCCGTGGCGGTCGCAAATCTCACTGATCTGCTCAAGCACATAGGCCAGGTTCGCCAGCGGAATGGTTCCATCCATGCAGTAGTAATCGGAAAGACGTCCAATTGCGCCAAATGCCGATTTGCGGCCTTTCCAAATCCGTGCCGCCTGATCCGCGCTGTCGGCAACCACGATCGATTTCGGCTTCAGCTCGTCGGCAATGCCGGCGATGTAGGCAAGCCGGTCGTTGATTTCCTCGTCCGAACCTTCGACCTCAATGATCAGAAGCGCCTCGACGTCGAGCGGATACCCGGCCTTCGCAAAAGCCTCGCAGACCTCGATGGCCGGCTTGTCCATGAATTCGATGGCAACCGGAATAATTCCCGAAGCGATGATGCGTGCGACACACATCGCCGCCTTGGCTATAGATTCGAAACCGAGCAGCATTGGGCGCGCGCCCTCGGCAGCTTTGAGGATGCGCACCGTCGCTTCGGTGATGATGCCGAGCTGTCCTTCTGAACCGATGACCATGCCCAACAGGTCGTACCCTTCGGCATCGAGATAAGGTCCGCCGATATCGACGATTTCGCCGTCCATCGTCACCATGCGCACGCCGAGAACATTGTTGGTCGTGACACCGTATTTGAGACAATGGGCGCCACCGGAGTTCATGGCGAGATTTCCGGCCAGCGTGCAGGCGATTTGGCTTGATGGATCAGGCGCATAAAAAAAGCCTGCAGGCGCAACTGCCTCTGAAATGGCAAGGTTGGTAATGCCCGCTTCGACCCGCGCCGTACGTCCGTCGAAGTCCACATCGAGGACGCGGTTCATTCTTGAAACGCCGATGACAATTGAATCTTCGGCCGGCAGCGCGCCCCCGCAGAGCGATGTTCCCGCCCCTCGGGCGACCACCTTTATGCCGCTGGCCCGGGCGTATTTCAGAACTTTTGCCACGTCCTCTGTCGTTGCAGGCAGAACCACGGCCAGAGGCAGGCGCCGGTACGCCGTTAGAGCGTCGGTTTCGTAGGCCCTCCGGCCGTCTTCATCGGAGATCACAGCGTCCGCGCCGATGAGCTGGCGTAGAGCCCGCGTGATCTCGCCACGCCGGTTGATCAGAGAGCCGTCCGGTTTCGGAAGCTCTATCAAGGACATAGCTGGCATTCTCCCTGAAAATCACGCCTCTGCAGCTGGATCGCTCTGTTTGCATAGCCGCGCCAATAGCATTGGCCTCTGCCGCGCCGCTCCGCAAGCGGGTTAACCAATGTCTTGTTGCAGCAAACACGGATTTTCAAGATAAACGAAAAAGAGTAGTTCATACAAAACCCTTCGCAGCCTCTGTCATACCAGTAAGCTTAGTAATCAACGGAACGTTGAAGGACCTTCGCCGCGGAAGAGATCAACTGGCACCAGGAAGGCTCGGGAGGCCATCTATGACAGCAATCAGTGATTTTGACATTTTCGTGCGTGTTGCGCGCACGGGTAACATGTCGGCGGCAGGACGTGAGATGGGACTATCGCCCGCGGTCGTCTCCAAGCGGATCAGCCTCTTGGAGGAGCGGTTGGGAGCCCGTCTCTTTCAACGGACCACGCGTCAGCTCACGCTGACGGAGACCGGAGAAGGCTACTTCAAGCGTGTTGTCGACATATTGAGCCTCGTCGAGGAGGCAGAGGATTTCGTAACCCGCCGCAACACAAAGCCGCGCGGTAGCCTGAAAATCACGGCGCCCACGACATTCAGCCGGCTTCACCTTTCACCCGTGCTGACCAGTTTTGTCGAGAGCTTCCCTGAAATTCAGCTCGATGTGCACCTGACCGACAACTATGTGGACATCATTCGGGACGGTTTCGATCTCGCCATTCGCATCGGTGAGCTTCAGGATTCATCGCTTGTGGCGCGCAAACTCTCACCCGATCATCGCGTCATCTGTGCCGCTCCGTCCTACCTCCGCAAGGCCGGCACTCCGAAAACCCTTGCTGATCTGGATGAACACAACTGCCTGTGCGCCGGTGCGCAGGACGTCTGGCGGCTTGATGGACCGGACGTGCACAAGCAGCTTCGCGTTAAGGGGAACATCCGGTCAAATTCGGCCGAGCTTATTCGAGCCGCACTAATGTCCGGCCTTGGCATTGGCTTGCGCAGCTTTTGGGAAATCGGACCGGAACTCAAGAGCGGTGCCCTTAAGATCGTGCTGCCACAGTACAAGGGCTCGTCGAACGTTTCGATTTATGCCGTCTATCCCTGCCGCGAATTCATGCCGGCAAAAGTCAACGCGTTTATCGAATTCCTGAGCGAGCATTTCGGCCTTGATCCGTATTGGGATAAGGACATGGCCGCAGTTATCGCCAAGGCGAGCGGTGGGTCGGGAAACCGAACCGTAACGTCCCGGACGACGCGCAGAAGTGCTCAACCGGCCGCAGCCCGCTGACGAGGGCGGATTAGGGCATTGCCCCAACCGCCCGGAGCTTGACCTCATCGGCCAAATGGCCCCACGTCTCGATCCGCTTTGCGTCGGCGCGCGCATCCATGGCGGGCTGCCAAGGTCCCGCCTCTAAATGGGCAGTCAGGACCGGAGCAAACCTCGTATGGAGCAACACGGGCCTGAGGCGCACACACTATGGAGGGATCCCAAGATACAAGGCCAGGCGTCGGGCTCTATGTCACCTGCCTCGTCGACCTGATGCGTCCGTCGGTGGGTTTTGCCGCCGCAAACCTGCTCGAGGGAGCCGGTTGCAAGGTCGCCGTGCCGTCTGCTCAGGCGTGTTGCGGTCAACCAGCCTACAATGCCGGAGACAAAGCCACGGCCCGGTCGATTGCGATTGAAACCATCAAGGCCTTTGCGGATTTCGATTATGTCGTGGCCCCGTCAGGCTCCTGCGCCGCAATGCTAAGAGTAGAGTACCCGAAGCTATTCGATGTGGACGATCCCGAACATCAAGCCGCCCGCGCATTCTCCGAGAAAGTCCACGAGCTCATTTCGTTTCTCGTAAACGTTCGCGGGATGAAGAGCGTCCCCGGAGTGTATCACGGGCGCGCGGTCTATCATGACGCATGCGCGGCCAAGCGTGAGCTTGGCGTTCATGGGGAGCCGCGGATGCTCTTGAAGACCGTTGAGGGTTTGGAGCTGATCGACGCGCCAGCGGCCGAGGATTGCTGCGGATTTGGCGGATTGTTTTCCGTGAAGTATCCCGACATCTCATCGGCGCTGGCCGTCAAGAAATCGGAGGCGATCACGAGCGCCGGTCCGGACCTCATCGTAGGCCCTGATCTAGGGTGCCTCATGAATATTGCGGGAACCCTGAGCCGCAGCGGAAGGAGCACCGCCTGCCGGCACATTGCCGAAGTCCTGGCCGGTGACCTTACTTGCCCGCCAATCGGACAGCCGCTTGGGACGGACGGGACAGTGGGCGGCCAGGCACATCAACGCAAGTTGAACATGCTCTAGGCGGCCCCCGGACAGCGAGCTTACGGTGAATTAATCCTAGATTACGCGTATGTAACGCCCCCCCCACTTGCAGAGGCGCTAAATTTGAGCCCGAGAGTGAAGTTGATCTGTTGCTGCCACTCTTACGTTTTGAGGGTCAGCGGATAGTGATCCGGCATTATCGGAATCCCACGCCAACGTGCATTGAAGGCTAGGTGAAGGGAAACCAGCGTCACTGTCGGATCGTATAGGCTAAAGGATGAGAGTAGCAAACGAAGGAGCGCGGCAGACGTCGGCAAGCCGAACGGATCCGCAGTAGAGCGAAATGACCAGCAAGACTCTGCCATCGATTGCGGCAGGCTCATTGGGCCTTACGCGCTATCTCGAAGAAATTCGCCGGTTTCCCCTGCTGGAACCGAACGAAGAGTACATGCTCGCCAAGCGTTGGCAGGAGCATGACGACAGCGAAGCGGCACATAAGCTGATTACGTCGCACTTGCGCCTCGTCGCGCGGATCGCCATGGGCTACCGCGGGTATGGCCTCCCCATCGCGGAAGTGATCTCCGAGGGCAATGTCGGTCTCATGCAGGCCGTGAAGCGGTTCGAGCCGGATCGCGGGTTCCGTCTCGCAACGTATGCCATGTGGTGGATCCGGGCTTCGATCCAGGAATACATCCTGAGGTCCTGGAGCCTCGTCAAAATGGGCACTACGGCGGCCCAGAAAAAGCTGTTCTTCAATTTGCGCCGGGCCAAGAGCCAGGTACAGGCACTTGAGGAAGGCGATCTGAGACCCGAGCACGTCGAAGCGATTTCGAAGAAACTTGGCGTTTCAGAGGACGACGTTGTTTCCATGAACCGCCGCCTCGGCGGAGATGCTTCGCTCAATGCGCCGATCCGCGCCGATTCAGAATCGGGCGAATGGCAGGACTGGCTGGTCGACAACAGTCCCGATCAGGAGGAACAGCTTGCCGAGACGGAAGAGCTCAATCGCCGCAGATCGTATCTTTCCGATGCGCTTGCAACCTTGAATGATCGCGAACGGCGCATCTTTGAGGCGCGCCGGCTGTCGGAGGATACGGTGACGCTCGAAGATCTGTCGGTCGAGTTTGGCGTAAGCCGTGAGCGCATCCGCCAGATCGAGGTGCGCGCCTTCGAAAAGGTGCAGAAGGCTGTGCAGGACGCCGCACGGTCGTCGGAAGAACCGCGCGCGGACAGTTGACCTTGCGCGAGGTCGCCGCACGGCAGATGCAACGCGAATAATGTGCCGGCTGTGTCGCCATAGCGACGCACGAATCGCTTAACTTCAAAAACGTACTGGGATTCCCAGCACGTTGCGGCGGTCGAGCCTATGTTCGGATGCCGCAAATTGAGGTGCGCGTCAGAGAGGAGAGGGACGGAATTCCCTTGATGGCTCTGAGCCTAACGACAATTTGTACGAGCGGCATTGGCCGGTCTTGTGCAGGGCGGCTAAGGATGGAACCGCCCCAGGGAGCACAAGACTCTGCCTTCAGCACACCTCGCGATCGCAACCATCCGACCTCGCCGCGCCGAATTCCCGTCGACTGGAAAAACCGACTGACCGCCGCGCCCGTCCCGCGGGCGGCGCTCGCGTGTCGGTTGACTGGTTTCGGGGGTTGCCGCAAAGGCCACGGGCGCGGTTTTTCTCCGCAAGATGGAGTGCCCCATGCTGAAGCACATTCGTCCCCGACAACTCCCATTCTCAATCGAAGGGAGAACGTCGACCTGGCAACCGCTTCGGCCAGAAACGTACTGGATGTTTAAACTGCTCTGGCGTTTCAAACCTCCGCACCCTCCAAGTAGGAACTAATTCCGCATTAGCTTGCCCGGGTGCGATACGAGGCAGGCCACGACAAAGATAGAAGGCCGGTCATCAGACCGGCCTTCTTTGTTGCGTTTCTCAAGGAAGGATCTACTTCGCGATGCGAAGCGCAGAGAAATTCTCGGCAATCGTTACGAAGCTGTTTTCGAGCTCAACTTCGTCAGCGGCATCAAAAAAGTTGGACGGTTGTGTTGCACAACTGCGCAACAAATCTTTTGTGTCTACATCGTCAACCTCGAATGCCACCGTAAAGACTTCAATGCCGGCGGCTCTTACATTCGTGCACAGTTCTTCCGTCAGCGTGTCTGCAGCCGCAGCATCACCGCCATTGTGATACGGGTAGGTGGCCGACATCGTATTCTTCCCGTCCGTCATCAGGACCAGGACCTTACGAATGGACGCCCCATTGATCTTCTCGCCGTAGCCGCGAGCCTCGTCGAATGGTACGTGCGAGGACAAAGCCGCCCAGCCCCAAAACAGTCCGCTGGGGATGTACGTGTTTCCAACGGGTACGAGCGCGTCGATCTGAGACTTCAGAAGATCGGTATCGTTTGTCAGAGGTGTGATTTCGCTCCCACACGTCACATTCATAACGCCCGGCACGGGTGTATCGTAATCTTCATCCTTGATGTCGAGGGGGGAATCGCGCGAACCGGCGCAACCTCTCCACGTGATGTTTTCCGTGTACGTATTGCACTGATATTCGGGCTCACCGTACTCGTAGTCGCAGACCTCGGATTCGTACGTGTTGGGGATGCCATCCGTATAGTAAGTGAACGTCTCCATTCTACAGTTGGACGTACCGATTACTGGAGCAACCTCCCCGCAACTTTCCTTCTCAGTCGAAGAATCTGCGTCGACGGACATCCAGGCTTCGTCACGATTGGCGAGTCCCACATTCACGTACTGTGCAAACGGAACAATGGAAATCTTGACGTGCTCGGCCGTGTTTTCAGCCTCGTAGGCCTTATCGATCAGGCTATGCGCAGAAGACTTCAAGGCGTCAATCTTGGTGCCCAGCATTGAACCCGTCGTATCCAGAACGAGTACCACTTCGACCGACTGCGTCGCGGTGTGGACCTCTGACGTTGCGGAAACGGCGATCTGGTCATGACCGAACAGCTGCATAATTGTCGAAGGCACTGTTGCGGTTACGGTCCCGGTAAGGCCACTGTCATCGGGTAGCGCTTCAATGGTCAGGTCAACCGATTGAACTTTGTGTTTCTTTTTCCAGTTTGCCCCAAAATATGCGCGTCCGAGATCCTTGCTTTCCAGGATCGTAGCGCTATCTTGTGCCGCTGCACCAAGCAGGGCAGCGTCAAGGTCATATTGCAGTTTTGTCTGGACGCTTAGCGCACGCGCATAATCGAGCGCAAAACCGATTGCCAGCATAAGAACAGTGAGCGCAAATCCGAAGACAACGGCAACGGCGCCACCCGTGGCACGCAGGAAGCGTCTCGATAATCGACTGTTGTTCATGAAACCTGCGCACAATCTGACTGGAGCAGAATTGTGCGTGTACGCCCTTAAATTTGTCCCAATAGTCTTGGTTAGGGAATCGTTAAAGCAGCGACAGAAGTGCCCTCGGTACTTAGCGCCGTAGGCCGTGCCGGATCAGGCTACATCGGCAGGCGGGCAACTTGCTTCGTGAAGTAGGTGTCGATGGCGGTCTTGATCGAATCGGCAACCTTGGAACGCCAGCTGTCGGACTTGAGGCGTTTTGCGTCTTCCTGATTGGTGACATAGGCAAGCTCGATCAGAACCGAGGGAAACTGTGCGGTCTTGAGGACGCGAAATCCGGCCTGCTGCTCGGGCTCATCGCGCATGGTCGTGCTCTCGCTCATGTTGTCGACGACGACGCGCGTAAAGAGGTTGGTCCGTTCCCGCGTCGAATCGACTTCACGCCTGGCAAGATCGGCAAGAATGTTCTTAACCGCTTCAACGTCACTACCGTCACCGGCCTTCTTGACCTTTTCTACCTCGCCGCTCGAGAGAACGCTCTTGGCGACCTCGCGCTTGGCCGAGCCTTCAAGAGAATTCGCCATCGACTTGCGCAAGGAATAGATCGTGGCGCCGCGCGCCTTCGAGCGAGCGTAGTCGGCATGAACCGCAATGAACAAGGCAGCCTTGTTCCGCTTGGCGAAGGACAAACGGTCGTCGAGCTTCACGAACACATCCGTATTGCGCGTCATAAGCACACGATACTGGCCACTCTCCTCAAGCCGTTTCTTGAGGACTTTGGAAAACGCCAGAACCACTTCCTTTTCAACGGTGCCGTTCTTTTTCGCACCCGAATCCACGCCGCCATGTCCTGGATCGATAACGATCACCGGCTTGTAGGATTTCGCGGCCTTGACCGCGGGACGCACGGCTGCCCGGGGAAGTGGTGGTTGAACACCTGCCGCGCCGAGAGCGAATGGCGCCGTCTTGAACGATTTGCGTGCCGAACGCATTGCCGTACGCGCCGGAACGATTTCGAGGGCTAGCCGGTAGCCCTTTCCCTCGGGCGTCTTCTCTACTGTCCGGCTGTCGATGACCACGGGCGCCGTCACGTCGATGACGATGCGCGCCCGGCCAGGTGCGGAGATGCCGGCCCGAAACGAGTGGATCAGACCAACAGCACTGCCTCCCGTATCGCCGGGGAGCTGAAGCTTCATTTCGGGAAGGTCAATGACAACGCGGTTCGGGTTGTTGAGCACCGAGACCAGGAACTTGGCGTCGCGCTCCAGCCCGATTACAAAACGCGTGCGCATGCGTGTGCCGTTGACAGCCGCCTTGCCATCGATCGCACCCGTCTCAATCTGCGTCTTGCTGGCCGAACTCGAACGGTCCCCGGCGCCAGCCGCAGACGCGCCCATCGTCGCGGCGAACGACAGCAAAGCAGATAAAAAAAGCAAGGACGGCAGACGTCGCCGACGAAGCCCAAGTCCCATTCTGATAGACCCCCGTCTACGCAGTACTGATCGAACAATCGGGAAAGTCTCTGACTTTGAGCCCACGAAAGTGGCGGCTTTCGGGAGTTCTTCGGACATTGTTATGGAGTTCGAAACCTTAATTTTGAGCTAAAGGCGCCGCCACGAAAGACCCGGAACCGGACCCATCGCCGATTTGGAAGGCCGAATAAGATAATTCACAACAGTGTGTTGGGTAGTTTGCCTCACGCGCAGCCTAATCCGCGGAATCATTAAGAGACCGCCAGCGCTCTAGGGAGGCGTTATCACAGGTTCGTGCGTCCACCCATGTTCCGCTGCCGTCCGGGTACGTCTCTTTCTTCCAGAAGGGCGCCCGCGTCTTGAGGAAATCCATAACGAACGCGGCCGCGTCAAAGGCGGCCTGGCGATGAATCGATGCAGCAACAACCAGAACAATCGGATCGCCGGGTTTGAGAGCGCCATAGCGATGGATGATACGTGTCGCATTGAGCGGCCAGCGTGTGTGTGCCTCTTTCTCGATCCGGATGAGCTCCGCCTCGGTCATACCGGGATAGTGTTCGAGCACCATCTCTGAAAGCGGCTCCCCACCGGACGTGCCGCGAACCACACCGGTGAAGGTCACAACCGCGCCGATGTCGGTGCACGACTTGGTGAGCGCCGCCACTTCGGCGCTGATGTCGAAGTCGTCCTTTTGAACGCTGACACTCATGCCGCGCTCCCTAACCGCCCGTCACAGGAGGAAAGAAGGCGATTTCTTTGGCCCCTGAAATTCCGGCGTCTGCCTTCACATGCCGCTGGTCGATGGCGGCTCTTACGATATCCGGACGGGCAAAGGCCGTCTCGTATTCCGGGCCCCGTTCCTTCAACCAGGAAACAAGGGCATGGATCGTATCAATGTGCGAAGGCACCGCCACGCGTTCTTCAGCGCGGCCAAGCGTCTCTCGGATCCAGGCAAAATAGAGGAGCCGCACCGAGGGCACATCTTGCGTCATGGCTCGTCCTCCACCGCATGGCGTATCGCAGCCTTGAGATAATCATACCCGGTCCAAAGCGTTAGCAGAGCCGATACCCAAAGCAGAACCAGTCCCGCCTCCGTAATACCAGGAAAGAGTTTATCGGCAGCGGGCGACGCAAGCAGCACGGCCAGCGCAACCATTTGCAGAGCCGTCTTCCATTTGGCGAGCTGCGTAACATGCACTTTGACATTCAGCTCCGCCAGAAATTCTCTAAGGCCCGAGACAAGGATCTCCCGGCAGAGAATGATGACGGCCGCCCAAACGCTGAGCCCGGCAATTGTATTGTCGTGAATCAGCATCAGAAGCGCCGTGCCGACAATGAGTTTATCAGCAATGGGGTCGAGCATTCGCCCGAGCGTCGACTGTTGCTCCCAGATTCTCGCAAGGTATCCATCGAGCCAATCCGTGAACGCGGCGGCGACGAAAAGCGCGAACGCGGACCAGCGCGATATGTCACCCTTGAGAAAATAAAGGCACGCGACGAGCAGTGGCACCGCCGCAATCCGCGCATATGTGAGCACGTTCGGCAAACTCGTCAGCAAGGGGCGCGGCTGAGCTTGTTCCATGGGGCTGGTACACCATTCGTTCACGGCGCCGTCAATGGGCGATTGCCGAAATTCTCGATATTTGCGGGGCTTAGAGCCGATGGCGAGTCCTGAAGAGGCCCCGCATGGACCCGCGATGTGCCGCCGTGATCACGCAAAAGACGGGTTTTCTGCAGCCGAACATCGATCACTGCGAATAAACCGAGGGCTCGGCAGTTGTTGTCACGTAGGCGATAAAGTCCGGGGGTAATGGTACGCCGTCGGCAGATTTCTCGCATAACGCCTTGTAGGGCCGCGTCATGTTCCGCGTCACGGCAGCAGGGCGTCAATCGGGCGAAGCAGAACCCCCGCTTCTGCTTCGCCCGTCCTGTTTCATGCCACCGTTTACGACCGCCGTTCGTGGAAGAAGTCGTAGATCTTCTGGGCCATCTCGGCCGAGATTCCTTTGACCGCCTTCAAGTCCTCGACACCCGCCCGAGAGACGGCCTTAGCCGAGCCGAAGTGCGTGAGCAGAGCTCGCCGTCGCGTCGGCCCAATACCCGCGATGTCATCGAGCGGATTGACACCCAGAGATTTCGATCGCTTGGCCCGGTGTGATCCGATGACGAAGCGATGCGCCTCGTCACGCAGTCTTTGCACAAAGTAGAGCACCGGGTCGCGCGGCTCGAGCATAAAGGGGCGCGCACGGCCCAAGACGTGAAAGTGCTCGCGCCCCGCGTCGCGATCGGGCCCCTTGGCAACGCCCACCACGAGAATGTCGCCAAGGCCAAGCTCGTCGAGCACTTCCTTGGCCACCGCCAACTGCCCCGCGCCGCCGTCGATAAGTACCAGGTCCGGACGCCCCGTCTCCCTTTCGATGTCGGCCAAGGTTTGGCGCGGCCCGTCGGGAAGTGCGGGTGTCACACCACCCGCCGTCGCCTGAGAACCCCCCGCTTCTTCATCGTCAGCACCTGGCGGCGGCACGGTCTCCTTCACAAGCTTCTTAAATCGGCGCGTCAACACTTCGCGCATCATCGCATAGTCGTCACCGGGTGTCAGATCGGCGGATTTGATGTTGAACTTTCGGTAAGCCTTTTTGACGAAGCCTTCAGGCCCCGCAACAATCATGGCGCCGACCGCGTTGGCGCCCGAGATATGACTGTTGTCATAAACCTCAATACGCCCAGGCGCCTCCGGCAGCCCGAACCGTTCCGCCAAACCCGCGAGCAGCTTCGCTTGTGACGCGCTCTCCGCCAGCTTTCGCCCAAGCGCCTCGCGCGCGTTATTGAGCGCATGTTCGACAAGCCCGGATTTGGTGCCCCGCGACGGCACGCGGATCTCGACCTTTCTGTCGGCCTTGGTGGAGAGCGCTTCGGCGAGCAGCGCGCAGTCTTCAGTGTCGTGAGAGAGAAGAATGAGGCGCGGCACCGGTTTGTCGTCATAGAACTGCGCAACGAATGAGCCCAACACCTCACCCGCCGAAAGCGTCTTATAAGCTTTCGGGTAGTAGGCGCGGTTGCCCCAGTTTTGCCCGTTGCGGAAAAAGAAGACCTGTATGCACGTCTGCCCGCCATCCTGATAGGCCGCGAAGATGTCGGCCTCCAGAATGCCCTCGGGGTTGATCGATTGATCTGCCGTAACGTGCGCCAGCGCCCAAAGCCGATTGCGATAGGTGGCGGCATCCTCATACGCAAGCCGATCGGCAGCTTCCGTCATGAGGCGCTGATACATTTCGCGCACACTCTGGCTTTCTCCTTTCAGAAAGCGCACCGACTCCGCAACCAGCTGCGCGTAGTCTTCATGTGAGATCTCACCCGTGCAGGGCGCGGCACAGCGTTTGATTTGATAGAGCAGGCACGGTCGCGTGCGGCTCTCATAAACCGAATCCGAGCACGACCGTAAGAGGAAGGCACGTTGCAACATATTGATGGTGCGATTGACCGCACCGGCCGATGCAAAGGGACCGAAATAGTCGCCCTTGATCGTGCGAGCCCCCCGATGCTTCAGGATTTGGGGGGCTTCCGTATCACGGCGGATCAGGATGTAGGCGAAGGATTTGTCGTCCCTCATAAGGACATTGAAACGCGGTTTGAAGCGCTTGATGAGATTGGCTTCAAGCAACAGAGCTTCGGCCTCGGTGCGGACTGTCACAAATTCCATCGCAGCCGTCGCCGATACCATCCTAAGCGTACGATTCGAATGACCGGTACCCCGCGTGTAGTTCGAAACGCGCGCTTTAAGGTTGCGGGCTTTGCCGACGTAAATTACGTCGCCGGCTGCATCTAGCATGCGATACACACCAGGTTGTGTGGTGAGCGTCTTGAGGTAAGACGCAATGACATCCCGTCCGGTGCGCGGCGTGTCCGCGGCCGGCGCGGTCGTGTCAGGCGTCTCGTCTGCGGCCTTGGTCATGCGTCTAGGATTTCGGGCTTGCTGGGGAGCGTCAGGCGCGCCGCTCATGGCTGTTAACATAATGGAGTTGACGTATTGGTCGCCGCGGGCGCCCTGACCCGATGCATAGTCCAGAGCGTTCTGGCAGACCAATTTCGCGTCATAGCAAACATTGCCACAAATTTGCCATCCCGGGGGCGCCGAACATTGGATTAAGCGCGGCGATGGGGCCGGCCTTCAGGTGGACAATGCATAACAGGATCAAACTGCTCGCAGCATTGGTTGTCTTTGCTGTCCTCGGAGCGCCGCTCGCTCTGGCCAAGAAGCCGGCCGGCCCACGGCCCATGTTCACCAAGCCCGAGCAAGTTCTCAAATGGATCAACGAGTACCGGGAGCATCCGGAGCCCGATGCGGCTCCCGAAATGGTCCGAACCCTCGGAAATCTTGGGCTCCTCCGCGACATCGAGCAAGCTGGCATTTATATCGGCTTTACTGCCGGCGTTCTCGGATCCAACTCAGCAAAAGCAGAGCGGCTTGTCGCGCGCATGTTCCCCTTGCCGCCCGAAGATCAGCCGCTTGTCATCAAGGCCATCGCCTACTCGGGTCTTCCCGAATGGAAGACCGTACTCTCCGCCTTCGTTGAACGGATGCCGGCGCGCAAAGTCCTGATCAACAAGTACCTCTATGGGGATGGCAAGACCCTGGAAGAACTCGGCGCGGACGAAGGCGCCTTCGCCATCGATGCCAACTGGGGCTACTACTTTGCGACCGGAAGTCAAATTCCAGTCAGGCGCATCGTCAGGACATTGGCCTGGTCGACCGACAAGAATGACATCGAGAAGCTGACCATCGGCTCCATGGCCAAATGGACCCTCGCCACCAACGCCACCCGCGACCTGGCACTGCTCCGCATCTTGAAGGCGGAAATGAACCATCAAAGCAAGGTGGTCCGCGGACCTTTGCGCGAAGTCGTACTTGCGGCTGAGACGTTCGAGACCGGAAAGCTCAGAAAGGATGCTCTGGCCGCCATCGACCGGTTGAAAGCAAATGGCCCCGAAGCGTCCCGCAACTTTGCGTGGTGGGGCAAGGCGGGTCAGACCGCTCTCGCGCTAGGCTGTGTGGCGGCAAGCGTCGCCGGTCATGTTGAATTGGGAATCCCTTGCGTCGTTGGTGGTGCGGTGTCCTCTGCCGCGCTCAAGTTCCTCACACCGTAACGGGCCCGCACGCAATGCCCTAGCGACGTCTGGTGTCACCGATCGCCGGCCCGGCCTCCTAATGAAGAGAACACAACTGGCGAGCATGATCGAGCGCGTCGTCTTTGCTCGCGTACGCGCCGAGCGACTCGCCGCCGGCCGGTTGAGACTCGAGGAAGCTCGCCGTCATGCTCCGCTCAAAGCCGTCATGCACAGTGAGCACCGTGTATTGGGTCGCGCGCGCGTCGGCCGTGCGGATGAGAAGCGTCTTGCGGCCTCCATAGCTGGCCGAACGCACCTGACACGCACCGGTTTCTGCGCCGAGCCCCGCGGGCGGTGTCTTTCGGGGATCAAAGGCCCGGCGTGCTTCAGCTGCCGTGTTGTTGGAGGCTTTACCATTCAAAGCAGTGCGATCGCCGTCGGTCTGCTTAACAGCAATACGTGGCGCTTTCACGAGCCGCGGCACATCCATTTGGGCTGTCGCTTTGTCAGCCAAACGCGGCGTCTGCTTCGCGGCTGATTTTTTCTGACCCTTTGCCGCCGCCGACTTTGCCCACGGCAAAACCTCCTTTTGCGGTGTTGGTTTGCGTTGTGGCGTCCCGCCGCCACGGCAATAACGAGAGCGAAACTTCTTCGCCACCCATTCGATCGAGCGCCCGTAGTTCTTATCAACGGCCCACCGACGGGAGAGATCCGAGAAGCGGACGGGCCGCCGAAGCTTCCATGAGAGCGCAAGAATATGATCCTGCTTAAGCCGCGTTCGCGGCGCGACGGGCTCGGCAATCCGCTCACCCGAATAGACGACAAGGTGCTGGATCTGCGCCAGCACACCGGTCGAGACGTTGGGAAACCGATTACCGGGTACGCCGCCGCCCGTTGTACCGATGCCAGCAAAATTGTTCTGTGAAGGATCGACGTCCCCCATGCGCCCGTTCGGCGCGCGATACGTCAGGAAGTTCGTTTCAATCGCCATCTGGAAGAAGGCATAGTCCCAACGAACCCGCCAGCTTTCACCATGGTACTTGTACGCCATGGCAATGTTCTTAAACCGTGGATTGAGCCTACGGTTTCGCGTCGTCAAAAAGCTCATCAGGCGTTTGGGCGTCACACAGGCCGGGACCGGGTTGCTGGAACTCATGCGAATTTCGGGAAGAACGGGCCCGGCGGCAGAAGCGGGCGCTGGGCGCACCAGAACCGCGCACGCAAGGGCGGCCGGCATGAAAAGGATGCCAAGGACACAATGATCGAAACTTGACTGCATAAACCAAGCGCCCCCTGTTTACTGGCGCAGGTCTTTCTCCGGACCTAGCCTTCGGGGCAGAGCTCGAAAGCCTTGTTGAGCGCTTCGTTGGAGCTCTTGAACTCGGCGATCTTTTTGCCGCCCTTGGCATAAGCCATGATGTAAGCCGCGGCCTCTTTTTCTTCCCGCCCATCGTTCACGTCGAGCACGGTAAAGTTTGTTAGCTCTTTCGCCTTGGCCTTGATAATAACCGCCTTGGTACCGCCGTAGCTTGCCGTCCATACGCGACAGCTACCGGCCTTTGCCGGCGCCTCAGCCTTGGCTGTATTGTCTTGCGGCTTAACGGTCGTTGCCAGCGCTGCGACCTCGGTTTTGCTGTCGCGCTTTGCGGTTGGCGTTTGTTTCTTGTCTGTCTTATCGGCGTCCGCTGCTGGGACTTTAGCAGCCGACTTGGCTTCAGCCTTGGCGTCGACCTTGGTCTCCACCTTCTTCTCCGACCCGGCGTTCAGGATCTTGAGTGAACCCGTCTCCGCTACAACAGGCGGCATGGTCTTGGCGGCATCCGCCGCAACCAGCGACACGCCGCCCAGACCTGCGCGCGGTGTCCCTTCCTCTTTGGCTTTGTCGTTCGCTTTGCGAGCGAGCGTATTTCCAACAGGTGTATCCGCGTTTGGTGTCTTGGCGGGTTCCGATACACCGGCAGTCTGCGTCGAGGTCCGGCCCTTACGGGCCTCGGCAACGAGTTCTGGGGCCGGATCGGGGTCATTACAGGCGCCATCCAAGAAGCGATCGGCAATAACACCGATGTCACGTCCATAGCGGCGGCTCGACGGCGCCCACTTCTTGGCGAGGTGCGCAAACGTCATGGGTCCTTTGATCGACTTGCGCCAGGAGGTGAGAACATTCCACTCCTGAATATTCTTCGTTCTCTCGGCAACGGGGTCCTCGATGGGCTCACCCGTGTACATGAGGAGGTGCTCAATATGTGCACGCGCGCCTGTCGTGACGTCGGCGAACTTTTCGCCGCGCGCACCGCGTCCGGTCGCGCCAAGACCGGCAAAATTGTTCTGGTCGGCTTTCACGTCGCCCTTGTATTTGAGGTAACCCGTCTCGAGGATCATCTGAAAGAACGCATAATCCCAGCGAATTCCCAACTCCTCGCCGTGACGCATGTATTCGGTCGCGACACCGTCGAATTTGCTCGACACGTCCGGATTATGTGCCTTGAGGAATGCCATCATCCGGCCGGGCGTTGCGCATTGAGGCACGGCATTGTCGGCGGAGACTTTTACGGCGGGCAGGTCGGCGGCTCGGGCTGTGGTGGTCGCCGGTAGAGTGGCAACGGCGAAAAGAACGGCGGTTGCGCCGAGCGCACGTCTCATGGTTGCTCCTCCAAACGCGGCGCCTGTGCGGGCACCAAACAGAACCATTAATGGTTCCTATGCCCTTAACTTTAACGATCCGTTTACGGGCGCGATTCCCCTATGCGGCAGTGATCAGCAAAGTTTGGGGCAGCAGTTGGGGCCGTGCAGGGAAAAAATGTGGCAGGAGAGGCCGTTGCAACTCCACACGGGAGCGCGGGGCAGGGCTACTTCGGTGGCCGGTGAGCCCCGCCGGCAAGGGCTACCTCCGTCTCGTTCCATGTGAGGTGCTGGCCGCCGTCGAGCGCAATCATCTGGCCCGTCATGGCAGGTGCATCGAGGATGAAGCGCACGGCCACGGCGATCTCGGTAGGAGTCGGCCCGCGCTTCAAAATCGTGGACTGGACCTCGGCGGCAAAATCTTGATCCGTCTGATGGACGCTTTTCAGCACCGGGCCCGGCCCGATGGCATTGACCCGCACGCGTGGCGCCAAGGCTTGCGCGAGGGTGCGCGTCGCTGTCCACAATCCGGCTTTGGATAACGTGTAGGAAAAGAAGTCTGGGGTCAGCTTCCAAACCCGTTGATCAATAATGTTGATGACGTTGCCGGTTTTGCCGTCCGGCAGGCTCCCGACCATCTCCCGCGCCAGGAACACAGGTGCCTTCAGGTTGATATCGAAGTGCGCATCCCACGTCTTCGGCGTCGTGCTAATCACCGTATCGGGAACGAACTCCGAGGCATTATTGATCAGGCAGGTCGGCGCACCCAGGGCCGCGGCACATCGCGAGACTAACGTTTCCAGGCATTCTGGATCGGCAAGGTCACCGCCAATGGCCGCCGCATGTCCGCCCGCCGCGGTGATCTGATCAGCAAGATCCGAGGCTTCAGAAGCTGAGTGCCGGTAGTGAATCCCCACGCGCCAGCCGCGTTCCGCCAAGTCCAGAGCGATGGCACGCCCGATCCGCCGGGCGGCCCCCGTAATGAGAACAACGTCATCTGGATCTTTGCGATTGGACATTGGCTAGTGATCTCGGGAAGCAACGGGCGCCTGACATGGAAAGACTCGCGCGGACCACATCAAACATCGCCGATATTCAGAACCTCAAGCAAAGTTTTCGAGAATACCCAGCCCGAGTCCGGCGCAGCCCCACATAGGCCTTCAATTTGACTGAGCAAATTTCAGGCAGTTGCAGGACTTCGTGATCGACGAGCAACACATCCGATACCTATTAATAGGCAAAATTCGCCTATTTAGGAGGCAATTTTGATTGCATGTTGCTATCGCGCACCGGCCCTTCCGGGGCTCGCTGTAGATATCGTCTTTGCGCTTGAGAACGAACAACTTGTGGCGTTTCGTAGCCCTCAACTGAGTTGCCAAGCTGGACTGCCTCGGTGGGCAGGCGCCGGCACGGGCCTAAGACTGGGGGTTCAATACCATGACTTTGGCGAAAACACTCGTCGGTGTTGCGGGTGCAGTAGCACTTTCTGTTGGCGCACCGGCGGGGCCAGCCTCGGCTGCCGAGAACAAGCTGGATTATTCCGTCACGATTGGTGGTACGACTGAGTACATCTTCCGCGGTGTCTCGCTGACCAACGAGGATCCGGCCTTTCAAGCCAACCTCGAATTCACATACAACCTGTTCTACTTCGGCGTTTGGGGCTCCAACATCGATAGCGATCCCTACGGTCCGTGGGAGGTTGATATTTTCGCGGGTATTCGTCCTGAGACTGGCCCTGTCAGCTGGGATCTCGGCGTCATCTGGTACACCTACGGCAGCAACAACCGTGCAGTCAGTCACGACGACCTTGACTACGTGGAGTTCAAGCTCGGGGCATCTGTGAACCCCGTCGAGCCGCTAACGCTCGGCGTGACCGGCTACGTGACACCCGAGCAGCTTCCTGCGATCGACGAGACCTACACGGTCGAAGGCTCAGCCAGTTACTCGCTGCCGCAGGTTGGCATCTTTGCCCCCTCGATCAGCGGTCTCATCGGCTACTCTGATCTCGGTATCGGCGGTGATTACACGTATTGGAACGCTGGTCTCGGCGTCGACATCGAGAATTTCTTCCTCGATTTCCGCTATTGGGACACGGATATCGACGATGGAACGGCAGATGAGCGCTTCGTGTTCTCGGCGGGTGTGAACCTCCCATAACACCCCACTGCGACGGCAGAACTTGAAAAGAGGCCGGAACATCCGTTGCGGCCTTTTCCCTTCTACGGCGCTTTCGGTGCGATCGTCATTTTCCCCGCAATCTGACAACTGTGATTCCGGCCGTCCCCGGCATCTTTGTGCGAATGAGTGGGTCAAGCCACAATTGTGGGAGCAAGTCGAATACTACCTCTGGTTTCAGAACCCAGATCGACTAACATGCCAATTGGGCACCGATTCGCGGCCTGGGTGGGCCTCGGCGGCGGCGCAAAGCTCAACAAGCGGGGGAGGTTATATGACCTGGACGAAAACGATTGGCGCTGCCGGTGCGGCAGCCCTGTCCCTGAGCGTGGCAGCCACAGTGGCCGAGGCAGGCGACCACAAGCTGAACTATGCGATCACGATCTCGGGGACCACCGATTACGTCTTCCGCGGTATCTCGCTCAACAACGAGAATGTGGCTTTCCAGCCCTCCATAGAACTCACCTACAACATATTCTACTTCGGCGCCTGGGGCACGAACATTGCTGATATTTACTCGCCGTGGGAGACCGACTTCTACATGGGGCTTCGGCCTGAGACAGGGCCGGTCAGCTGGGATATTGGGGTTGTCTACTACACGTTCTTCGGCGCCGAGGACCCCATCACCAATCAGAGCATTGCCTCTGACGTCGACTACGTCGAACTTTATCTGGGCGCGAGCATCACGCCGAGGGAAGGCTTCACACTCGGTCTTATGGGCTACTTCACCCCGGATCAGGGGATTTCTTACCCGGAAACGGGCACCATTGAAGGCAGCATCTCCCACACGCTACCACAGGTCGGGATCTTCTCGCCGTCGATCAGCGCTCTGGTTGGTTACACCTCGGCAGAAGGCGGAACCGGCTTCTTCTTAGGCGAGGACGAGTACGTCTACTGGAACGCAGGTCTCGGCGTTGAGGTCGAGAAGTTCTTCTTGGACGTCCGTTACTGGGATACGGACATTGCGGGCGGTGGATTTGGTATTGGCGACGAGCGCGTTGTCTTCACGGCCGGCGTGGCCCTTCCGTAATATGCTCTCTTGATTGGTATCGATGAAGGGCTGGAACCCGCGTTTCGGCCTTTTCACGTCACCCCATCCGAATCCGATAGCGGCAATGCGTGCCGTTCTGAGGAGCGACTCGATCTGTAAGGAGCGCCCATTTTCCCCAGCCAGAGATCCGCCCCGCCTTGTTCCGCCCCGACTCGAAGATTATCCCTGGCCAGGAGGGAGGCGGCCGGCAGAACATGGTCATCATCATTACACTCATGGTTGTGCTGACCCTGGTTTCTATTGTGGTCCTCGTCAAACCGTGTTTGTCGGAACAGCGGGTTCTGTTCAGCAAAGAACCGGATGCACCGGCAGCGTTCGGCTACCAGATGGCCTGGCTTGCCATCCGCTCGCGCAATACGGCCGCCATACTCAACGCACTTGGACTCGAAGAATACGAGCCCTGCAATTGGTCATCCGGGATCGGCGTCGTCTACGATCACACGCTTGGTGATGACCACGTCTATGTCACGCCCCCCGTGAAGGGCTGGACGTTCGTTGTCGGGCTTCCGCTGCCGTATCCGGCCGGCCGAAATTATACGGACAAGCTGACACCGCTCCTGGTCTCTCTCGGCGGACGCTTCAGCGAAGTGCAATATTTCTTCGCCTTTCCGCCAATCGACTTCTATGCATGGGCCCGCGTCGCCGATGGCCGCCTCGTCCGGGCGTTTGCAACCGGAGACGAGGGTGTGGTTTGGAACAAGGGCCGGACCACCAAGCACGAACGGGCGCTGGGTCTGAAGCTGTTTGAGTTGCGGGGCGTGAAGGGCCGCCGGGGCGATGCAGGCGGCGAACTTATCCTGCACCCAACAGAAGATCACGTGATGCGTTTGGCTGAGAGCTGGAGTCTGGACCCCACGAGGCTCGACGGCCTACCCCAAAGCCGCACGGTTGGCTACATCGCGCAAGCACCGGTATCCTGGCGGCTTGAACGCGTTCGCCGCGCGGCTTAAAGCATGTTCAACTTACGTTGACGCGCCTGGCCGGCCCGCTCCCCCACCCGGCCGCCCAATCCATCATCGTTTTGGGTGGCCGGGTGGGGGAGCGGGTGGTTCTGCTTCGACATAACAGACTCAAGCTCCCGCCCCAATCGGTGGCCCGGTACGTGCGGCAAGCGGTGAGAACCGCCCCGCGCATCAACCGTTGATCGTCGTCAATTCCGAAAGCAACCGGCGTGTTAACGCCGTCCGGTCAAAGCGCAACGGAGGACAGGAGCTGGCGTGATGCAGAGAGTTCAATGTGCTTTGGCGCTTGCGGCCCTTATCGTAACCGGTCTGGCCCCAGGTCATGCCCGCGCCGATGCGGAACAAGATGCAACGGCTGCGCGCGGCTTGGCGATTGTCGAGAAAAAATGCGCCCGTTGTCATGCCACGGGGCTTAAGGACGCGAGTTCTCACGACAAGGCACCGCCGTTCCGCGATGTTGTCGAAATCTATCCGTCAGAAAACCTTGCCGAGGCCCTCGCCGAAGGCATCGTCTCCGGCCACCCGGATATGCCTGTCTTTGTCTTCACGACCGATGAAATCGAGGCGTTTCTCGCCTATTTGAACGGCCTCTACGAAGCAGGGAAGAGCACGAGCGAAACCGACTAGACCCGAAGGACCCTTCCTAAACCGAGAATGAACGGCGTTTTCAGAGGCGGTTCAGTGGCAATGGGGCATGGTCTGCAGAGTGCAGACGCCCCTTGGAGACTGTCCATGAAAACCCGCCTCGCTTTTGCCACCACCGCCATTTTCTTTGCCGCCGCCGCCGCGCCCGCTTCTGCGCAGAGCTTCAGCTGCATGGAAACGTACACGCTGAACGCAACGGAAAAGCGCATCTGTCGGAGCCGCTCGCTGGGCAACCTCGATGAACGCTTGGCCTTCTGGTACGGCCGGGCCATGACCCGCTCAAAGTACTTCGATCAGACGTCGTCGGTGCGATCAGCACAACGGAGCTGGATCGTGAGCCGCAACAGCTGCAGCGCTCGCTACTGGTGCATTCGCAGGCACTACGTGCGCCGTATCAAAGAACTCAGAAACTACGCCGAGCACGTGTAAGAAAATAGGGGTCAGTCCGGTAAGACCTGACCCCTTTTTTCTTAACCCATCATCTCATCGACGTAGCCCCAGTCGACCAAATTATCGAACCAGGCCTCGAGGTACTTTGGCCGCGCATTGCGGTAGTCGATGTAGTAGCTGTGCTCCCAGACGTCGCAGCCGAGAATGGGCTGGGCACCATGCATCAGCGGATTTTCGCCGTTGGGGGTTTTCATGACTTCAATCTTGCCATCCCGAAGGGCGAGCCAGCACCAGCCGGACCCGAATTGGGTGACACCGGCATTGATAAAATCAGCGCGAACCTTGTCGAACCCGCCGATCTCATCGACCAGCTTCTGCAATCGACCCGGGAGCGACGTTCCGCCGCCGTCCTTTTTCATCCAGCGCCAGAAGTGGATGTGATTGTAATGCTGGCCGATATTGTTGACGAGACCGGCATTTTTTCCGTCATAGGCCGCCTTACATATCTCTTCGATGGATTTTCCCTCGAGCCCGGAGCCGGCGATCAGCTTGTTGCCGTTGTCCACGTAGGCCTTGTGATGCTTGTCGTGGTGAAATTGGAGCGTCTCGGCCGACATATAGGGCTGCAAGGCATCGTAGGCGTACATGAGGTCAGGGAGCTGGAAGGTCATCGGAACTCTCCGTCGATGAAGTGAGGGCAAATCCGTGGCGGACTGCCTAGCGTTTTGATCCATGTCATTCAAGCGCGAGTGTACGCGTCGTGGTTCGCATGGGTCCAAAAGCACAAATCTTGGGCATTGGCTCCCGATTCGGAAGAACCGGATCAGGCTAGGGAAGCGGGCCGGAGGCCTGAGAAACGCGACAGAAGATGGCAGGCCGTCAAATCTGGTTTTCGACAATTGGCGTGGTTGCGATCGGCCGGGCGCTAGGATAACAGGGAGATCGTGCGCTGCGGCACCCGGTGAGAGCGTCATCGAACGAGAGCGGATATTGAGGGCCAAATGGAACTTTTGCTTGAGCAGTACTTGCCGCTCGCCATCTTTATCGGCGTGGCCCTCGCTATTGCGGCGGCGCTTATGATCGCGCCGTTTGCCATTGCGGTGAACAATCCCGATCCCGAAAAGGTCTCGGCCTACGAATGCGGTTTTAACGCGTTCGACGATGCGCGCATGAAATTCGATGTGCGCTTTTATCTCGTCTCCATCCTCTTCATCATCTTCGATCTTGAAATCGCATTTCTGTTTCCGTGGGCGGCAGCCTTCGGCGATATGTCCGATGTTGGGTTCTGGGCAATGATGATATTCCTTGGCGTGCTGACCATCGGGTTCGTTTATGAATGGAAGAAGGGTGCGCTTGAATGGGATTGATCCGTCCGCCAGCTTTGACATTCGACACCGCCCGAGAAGGTGCGGGTGGTGGGTCCGGTAAAGCGCCTGATCCCTATTTCACGGAAATCTCCAACGAGCTTGCCGACAAGGGCTTCATCGTTACGACCACGGATGACATCATCAACTGGGCCCGGACGGGTTCGCTGATGTGGATGACGTTTGGTCTGGCGTGCTGTGCGGTCGAGATGATGCAGGCCTCGATGCCGCGTTATGATCTCGAGCGCTTCGGATTTGCGCCGCGCGCAAGTCCGCGTCAATCCGATGTGATGATTGTCGCTGGCACGCTCACCAACAAGATGGCGCCCGCGCTGCGCAAGGTCTACGACCAAATGCCGGAGCCACGTTACGTCATTTCAATGGGCAGTTGCGCCAACGGCGGCGGATACTACCACTACTCGTATGCCGTCGTGCGCGGGTGCGATCGCATTGTCCCCGTGGACATCTACGTGCCCGGCTGTCCGCCGACCGCCGAGGCGCTCGTCTATGGTGTTCTCCTGCTGCAGCGGAAGATCCGCCGCACGGGAACAATTGAGCGGTAACGAGCCTGGCTTCCAAGTGCCAAGCGGGAAGGGTGCGGAGCGCACGGTATGAAAGATGGTCTGGACGAGCTGGGAGAATATCTGGCCGAAAAGCTGTCCGGTGCTTCGGCGGAAGCCACTGTCCACCATGGCGAGCTGACCTTAGGCGTTGCGGTGGAGCGTATTGTTGAGGTTTTGACGCTGCTCCGCGATAACACCCGCTGCCAGTTTGAAGTTCTGATCGACATTTGCGGCGTCGACTACCCGAAACGCGAAAAGCGTTTCGATGTCGTCTATCACTTGCTCTCCCCGCGTCTCAATCAGCGCATTCGCGTAAAGATAGCAACGGATGACGCCACCCCCGTGCCAAGCGTCGTCGATATCTTTCCCGCCGCAAATTGGTACGAGCGCGAGGCCTACGACATGTACGGAATCCTGTTCTCGGGCCATCCGGATCTTCGCCGGCTTCTTACAGATTACGGTTTTCAGGGGTATCCGCTGAGAAAAGACTTTCCACTTACGGGGCATGTCGAAGTTCGCTATGACGATGCGTTGAAACGCGTGGTTTACGAGCCCGTGAAGCTCACGCAGGAATTCCGGACCTTTGATTTCGAAAGTCCTTGGGAAGCGCCCGACTACGTGCTGCCAGGTGACGAAAAGGCGAGCAAGTGAACGTAGGATCTCTTCTAGCCGTTTGGCACCCGCCGCGGTTGTGATCAAAAGGATCGGTGTTGCGGCGCCCAACGCGGCAAGGGCAACGCCGGCGGATGACAAGATGAAAGACACGCTGAAGCCGGGTGCGACGGCGCGCTTCGAATACAAGGTGCCGGCAAATAAGACGGTGCCGTATCTTTATCCCGAGGCGGCCGAGTTCCAGTACATGCCAACCGTCTTTGCGACGGGGTTCATGGTTGGGCTGATGGAATGGACGTGCATGAAAGTGATTGAATCTCATCTGGATCCTGGCGAGGGATCGCTCGGCATTCAGATCAATGTCTCGCACACGGCAGCGACGGTTCCCGGACAAGTCGTGACCGTGGATGCGGAGTGCACGGCCGTATCAAGCCGGCGCGTGTCGTTCAAAGTGTCGGCCCACGATGGCGTCGAAAAGATCGGAGAAGGCACCCATGAGCGCATTGTGATTCCGTGGGAGCGCTTCGTGAGCCGCGTCAACGAAAAGGCAAAACTGGCGCGCGTCGCCCCCATCATGCATGGCAAAGGATGAGCCCTATGGCCGAAACCGAAATCCGCCAGTTCAATATCAATTTCGGGCCGCAGCATCCGGCGGCGCATGGTGTTCTGCGTCTCGTACTTGAACTTGACGGCGAGGTGGTGGAGCGCGTTGATCCGCACGTCGGCCTTCTGCATCGCGGAACCGAGAAGCTCATCGAGCACAAGAGCTACCTGCAAGCGATCGGATATTTCGACCGGCTGGATTACGTCGCCCCCATGAACCAGGAGCACGCATTCTGCTTGGCGGCCGAGAAGCTGCTGGGGCTTGCGGTTCCACGGCGCGGCCAGCTCATTCGCGTCCTTTACTCGGAGATTGGCCGGCATCTTTCACATCTCTTGAACGTTACCACGCAGGCGATGGACGTAGGGGCCCTCACACCGCCGCTATGGGGCTTCGAGGAACGCGAGAAATTGATGGTGTTCTACGAGCGCGCCTCGGGCTCGAGAATGCACGCCAAGTATTTCCGTATTGGAGGTGTGCACCAGGATCTACCGTCCGAGCTCATCGACGACATTCATAATTGGTGCGATCCGTTCCTGAAGGTTCTGGACGACATCGAGGGCTTGCTGACCGAAAACCGCATCTTCAAGCAGCGCAACGTCGATATTGGGGTTGTCTCGCTCGAAGACGCATTCCGTTGGGGCTTCTCCGGCGTCATGGTGCGTGGCTCCGGCGCCGCATGGGATCTGCGTAAGGCACAGCCGTATGAATGCTACGCCGAGATGGAATTTGATATTCCCATTGGAAAGAACGGCGACTGCTATGATCGCTACGTGATCCGCATGGCCGAGATGCGTGAAGCAGTGAAGATCATGAAGCAGTGCTGCGAAAGGCTACAATCTGCCGATGGGCAAGGTCCGGTCTGTGCCGACGACAAAAAAGTGGTGCCCCCGACACGTGGCGAGATGAAGCGGTCGATGGAAGCCTTGATCCACCATTTCAAACTTTACACCGAAGGCATTCACGTCCCTGCGGGCGAGGTCTATGCAGCGGTCGAGGCGCCAAAGGGCGAGTTTGGCGTCTACCTCGTCGCCGACGGCTCAAACAGGCCCTACCGCTGCAAGATCCGGGCGCCCGGTTTCCCTCACTTGGCAGCGATGGATTTTCTGAACCGCGGTCATATGCTGGCGGATGTTTCGGCCATTATTGGCTCGCTCGACATCGTCTTCGGTGAGATCGATCGTTAGAGCATGTCTGGAGTAGCCGGACTCGCCTGGTCCGCGCCACGACACTGTTCTGCTGTCATCCCGGGGTCAAGCCGCGGGATGACGGTTGTGTTTTTGGCGACTGCGGCGATGGATATGGTGTTCTCGCACCATTCTCACCCTTCTCATGTCATCCCGGCATTCAATGCCGGGATCCAAGGTGCCTGGACCTCGAAAGTTTGAACTCGGGAGTGTCGCGTGCCACACCCGGGTTCGATCCGCGGCCGTCTTCGTTTTGAGCGAAATGCTGGCGCCAGGAGAAGCATGGATCCCGGGGTCAAGCCCCGGGATGACAGTGGCGATGATCGCCCGGCATGACGGCTGTCAAGCGGTTCCCCGCGGCTTCAGCATAATAACGTTTGACGGGTCCTGCTCGTAGGCTTCCAGAAAACTGATGGCGGCCTCGAGATGCATAAGGAAGTCCTCGCGTGGGAACTCCTCTTCCTGAATGAGAAGGTGCTCGACTTCGCCCTCGACCGCGCCGCCCAGCATGCCAATCCAGTTGTCGAAGGATTCGGTGTCCCATTCGTCGATATGTTCGGCATCGTCGACCCGATCCCGGATAGCACGTAGCGCGGCCGCGACGGCTCTGATTCTGCGCAGATCTTCCGGCACGAGCGGCCTCCTGGACAAATGCGGTACACGTTGTCCCGACCAGCATAAACGAAGATCATAGGCCGCGTCCAACACCTGCCCCTGAACCTTAACCTTCGTAGTCCTGCCCCCTGGCGCTGGCCGGAATTAACTGGCAGAAATCAAACTCAAGCTTTGGCAGCGGCGGCGGCGCATGCCTCGCATAGAACGTGCCCGCGTCCCCTGGGACGTGGCCTCGGGAGTCCTGCCATGATCGACAATCTAGCACTTCTTGCCATAGCAGCATTTGGTTGGGGGCTTTCACTGGCCACCTACCGGGTCTTTGCGCATCAGAACAGTTGGCCGATGGGATCACTGCATGCGGATCTACCCGCTGTCCCGACGGTACTCGGCCTCTTTGCATTGTTCGTGTCCTTGATGTTCGCGGCGTCCCGCGGCGTGGAAGACGGCGGATGGGTCATCGTCCTGTTTGGCGTGTTGCTGGCGGTATTCTGGACCGGCTTTCTCAGGGTAGGCTCGCAGGTCTCCTTGGTTCTGGCCCCCCTCGCCACTGTTCTCCTTTTGATTGGGTGGCTGAGCGCGCCGCTAGGGTATCCAAGGACAACAGATTTCCGCAAACAGAGCAGCAATGAGGTAAGTCTGCCCTGGCAGACTGCTGAGGTGATTCTCAAGGTCGACTGACGTTTTCCGAGCTAGCCGCCGCTTGCGAACCGGGACATTCTCCACCATTTGACGAAGGTCGAATGCGCGCTGCGCGCTCAGCTTGGCCGAAACAAGTGCGCGTTTCGTCACGTGCGCAATTTCCTGCTCAAGATCAAGACGTCAACGCTTGCCTTGTGGCCCCTTAGGACGTAGTTGAGGTCTGTCGGTGCGGGGTGTTGCGGCGCAGTGAGGCCAAGTCCTGAAGGGGAGCTGGCTTGAGCCGTGTTGCCAGGGCCCTTACCGGATCCGTTCCCGCGGGAGCACGAAATGGCCGTCCGCCGCCTTCATTCTGATCAACCGTCGAGCTTCAAGTTCACGGACGAAAATCTGGCCTGGGCCAAGGCCACGATCGCGAAATATCCGGAGGGCAAACAGGCGTCCGCCGTGATACCTTTGCTCTGGCGCGCACAAGAGCAGATTGGCGGCTGGGTAACCGAGCCCGCAATTCGTGCTGTGGCCGAATTGCTCGATATGGCAACCATCCGCGTCTACGAGATCGCAACATTCTACACGATGTTCCAGCTCGCACCGGTCGGGCGCAAGGCTCACGTTCAAGTGTGCGGGACGACACCATGCATGCTGCGCGGCGCCGGCGATCTGGTCGCCGTGTGCAAATCGCGCATCGCCGAGCATCCCCATAAAGTATCGTCCGACAACAACTTCTCGTGGGAGGAGGTCGAGTGCCTGGGCTCGTGCGCGAACGCACCCCTCGTGCAGATCGGCAAAGACACGTTCGAGGACCTAACGCCAGAATCGTTAGACCGGGTGCTGGATGCTTTCGCCCGCGATAAGCAGCCTCTTCCGGGTTCGCAAGCCAAGCGTAAGGCATCCTGTCCCGAGGGCGGAGCAACGACGCTACTGGACCCCGCGCTTTACGACGGGTCCTTAAATGGGGAGTGGCGTCGACGGTTCCCGGAATTCTCAGGCGCCGCCGCACACGACAACGTACGCCCCTCCGCCACGCCAACACCGGCCATCAATCCTCCGGCAGCAGCTGCTGTAGCAAACGCAGGTCTTGCCCCGGAACTCGAACGGCGTGCCGAAGGCAAACCGCTCTCCTCCGGCGAGCTCGAAAGCCTGAAGCCGGATTCCGCGCGCAGCGACGGCGTCGGCAAAGGCTATGTGACCGCGAATGTGGTGCTCGGCGATGAGCAGTCCGGGGACATGGAGCAGCCGGAACTTCTCAATGCCGCACGCGAGGGCAGGCGAGACGACCTAAAACTGATTTGGGGCGTGGGCCCGAAGGTTGAGGAGTTGCTCAACAAGCTCGGCATCTACCACTTCAGCCAGATCGCCGCGTGGACCGAACGGAATCTGAAATGGGTCGACCAAAATCTCGAGGATTTCCGTGGCCGTGCCGTGCGCGACAAGTGGATCGAGCAGGCCAAGAAGCTCGCGTCCGGCTGGCGGCCGGAAAGCGGCGTTGGCGACAAGCCGGAAGGGTAAGGCATGCTGCTCGAGGATAAGGACCGGATCTTCCGCAACCTCTACGGCTTCCACGATGCGAGCCTCAAGGGCGCGATGTCGCGCGGGGCTTGGGACCACACCAAGTTCCTCATCGACAAAGGCCACGACTGGATCATCAGCGAGGTAAAGGCGTCGGGTCTAAGAGGTCGGGGCGGCGCAGGCTTTCCAACTGGCCTCAAGTGGTCGTTCATGCCCAAGAACGATCCGCGCCCGAGCTATTTGGTTGTCAATGCCGATGAATCCGAGCCGGGCTCGTGCAAGGATCGCGAAATCCTCCGCCACGACCCGCACATTCTTGTTGAAGGCGCGTTCCTGGCGGCCTTCGCCATGCGCGCGCACATCAGCTACGTCTACGTACGTGGTGAATTCATGCGCGAGCGCGAAGCGCTGCAGCGGGCCATCGACGAAGCATACGAGAACCGCCTCATAGGCAAGAACAACGTGCATGGTTGGGACTTCGACATGCACGTCCACCATGGCGCCGGTGCCTACATCTGCGGCGAAGAGACGGCGATGCTAGAAAGCATTGAAGGCAAAAAAGGCCAGCCGCGCCTGAAGCCGCCGTTTCCCGCCAATGTCGGCCTTTGGGGCGCACCGACGACCGTCAACAATGTCGAAAGCATCGCCTCCGTCCCGGACATACTTCGCCGCGGATCCAATTGGTTCGGGCGGCTCGGCCTTCCCAATAACACGGGAACCAAACTGTTCCAGATCTCAGGTCACGTTGAAAAACCGTGCGTGGTCGAGGAGGAAATGGGTATTCCGCTGCGTCAGCTTATTGAAGACCACTGCGGCGGTGTCCGTGGCGGTTGGGACAACCTGCTGGCCGTCATTCCAGGCGGATCTTCCGTGGCGTTGGTGCCGCATTGGCAGTGTGACGACCTCACGATGGACTTTGACGCGTTGACCAAGGTGAAGTCCGGGCTCGGCACGGCGGGCGTAATCGTTATGGACAAATCAACCGATATCGTTCGCGCCATCGCGCGCATCTCCTATTTCTACAAGCACGAGAGTTGTGGCCAATGCACGCCATGCCGCGAGGGAACCGGCTGGATGTGGCGGGTGCTGGAA
The DNA here is from genome assembly GCA_965222835.1 of Hyphomicrobium sp. Lineage (GTDB taxonomy): Bacteria > Pseudomonadota > Alphaproteobacteria > Rhizobiales > Hyphomicrobiaceae > CBDCUQ01. The sequence continues at coordinate 144,114 of CBDCUQ010000003.1, read as the reverse complement.
CGCATGGCCGCCGGGCAGGCTGAAAAGGACGAAATCGACCGGCTTTTCGAGGTGACAAAGCAGGTCGAGGGGCACACGATTTGCGCGTTGGGCGATGCGGCGGCATGGCCGGTGCAGGGTCTTATCCGCCATTTCCGTGACGAAATCGAACGGCGCATCGACGAGTATCAAGCCACACACGTAGCGGCGGCGGAGTAGAGCCTCGCGGTCCGGGGCAGGAAAGAAACGAAAGAAAGAGACGAGGCGGAATGGCACGGCAGCTGATCATCGATGGCAAGCCGATCGAGGTCGAAGACGACACCACGCTGATGCACGCCTGCGAGGAGGCCGGCGCGACGATCCCGCGCTTTTGTTACCACGATCGCCTGTCGATTGCCGGCAATTGCCGTATGTGTCTCGTCGAGGTGCAGGGGAGTCCAAAACCCATTGCATCGTGTGCCATGACCGTCCGCGATCTTCCCCCCAATCGCGACAACACTCCCAAGCAAGTTTTCACGAACACGGAAACCGTCAAGAAAGCACGCGAAGGCGTCCTGGAGTTCCTGCTCATCAACCATCCGCTCGACTGTCCGATCTGCGATCAGGGTGGAGAGTGCGACCTACAGGACCAGGCCATGGCATTCGGAGTCGGCGGCTCCCGTTTCGTCGAGAACAAGCGCGCGGTCGAAGACAAGCACATCTCGCCTCTCATCAAGACCATGATGACGCGCTGCATCCACTGCACGCGATGCGTGCGGTTCATGACCGAAATGGCCGGTGTCCCGGATTTGGGCCTCATCGGCCGCGGAGAAGACGCCGAGATCGCCACCTATCTCGAGCGCGGCATGCTCTCGGAGATGAGCGCAAATGCGGTCGACCTTTGTCCCGTGGGGGCGTTGACCCATCGGCCTTGGGCGCACAATGCACGGCCGTGGGAACTCAAGAACACAGAGAGCATCGACGTTATGGATGCGTTGGGCTCGGCCATTCGCGTCGACACGCGCGGCCGGGAAGTCATGCGCATCCTGCCGCGCACCTGTGACGCCATAAACGAGGAATGGATTTCAGACAAAACACGCCATGTCTGCGATGGCCTCAAGACGCAGCGCCTCGATCAGCCCTACATCCGCAAAGACGGAAAGCTAGAGCCGGCAAGTTGGGCGGAAGCGCTCGATCTTGTCGCCGAGAGATTGACGACGACAAATCCGGCACGCATGGCAGCCATAGCCGGCGATCTCGCAGGCGCCGAAGAAATGTTTGCGCTGAAGGACCTGCTTGAGAAGTTCGGCTGCAAAAACATTGATTGTCGGCAGGATGGCGCGATGTTGCATCCCGCACTGGGCCGCGCAAGCTACTTATTCAATAGCACGATCGAGGGCATTGAGCAGGCGGATGCCATCCTGCTCATCGGCACAAATCCGCGCATCGAGGCGCCCGTGCTCAACGCGCGCGTCCTGAAGCGGTTCCGCCAAGGCGGTCTCCTTGTCGGCGTCATCGGCGAGAAGGTCGATCTCGGCTACGAGTTCACCTATCTGGGCGCTGGGCCGCAGTCGCTTGAAGCGCTTATGGAACATGCCCCCGCGCAAAAACAGTTCCCCATGTTCATTCTTGGCATGGGCGCACTGGCGCGTCCGGACGGCGCGGAGGTTCTTTCGGCAGCTGCCAAGGCCGCACAGTCAATTGGCGTGATCAAGGACGGTTGGAACGGGTTCAATGTTCTCCATACCGCAGCCTCACGGGTTGCCGGTCTGGACCTCGGCTTTGTGCCTGGCGACGGCGGGTTCGACACCGCCGGCGTACTAAGTGCGGCCGGCTCATCCGGAATCGATTTCGTTTACCTCTTAGGCGCAGACGAAATCGACATGTCGAAGCTCGGCTCTGCCTTCGTGGTCTATCAGGGCAGCCACGGCGATGCGGGCGCCCATCGAGCCGACGTAATCTTGCCGGCGGCGGCCTACACCGAAAAGAGCGTCACGTATGTGAACACCGAAGGCCGGGCGCAGGTGACCGCCAAAGCCATCTTCCCGCCGGGTGAAGCCAAAGAGGATTGGACCATCATAAGAGCGCTTTCGGGCGCCAGCGGACATACGCTGAGCTACGATACGCTTTCTGCCTTGCGTGCGGCCATGTACAAGGTCGTGCCTGGACTCGCGAAGATCGGGTCTGTCGACGCGGCTGATGCCTCAGCTTTGGCGGAGATCGCCAAGAATGTGGGCTCTGCCGGAGACCAACCCTTCGCGTCATCGGTCGCAGACTTTTACCTAACCAATCCGATCGCGCGGGCATCTGCCGTGATGGCGGAGATGAGTGCGCTTCGGAAGGCATCTGCCACCGAGCTCACAGCCGCGGAATAAGAGGACACGGGACCAACGCGCATGGGAGACGAAACCTGGACCTGGGTGTGGGAGTGGGCGCTTTGGCTGGCGATCACCATCGGCTGGAGCTTGCTCATTCTCGTGGTGCTCCTTGTGTGCATCGCCTTCCTATTGCTCATGGACCGCAAGGTGTGGGCCGCTGTGCAGATGCGCCGTGGGCCCAACGTCGTCGGCCCGTTCGGTCTTCTCCAATCCTTTGCCGACCTCTTGAAGTTTGTCTTCAAGGAGCCGGTCATTCCCTCTGGCGCGGACAAGGGCGTGTTTCTCCTCGCACCCGTTGCAACGGCGACGTTTGCGCTCGCCGCTTGGGCTGTCATCCCCGTCTCCGAGGGAGATTTTTTTGGTTGGGCCTCTGGAAAGTGGGTGCTGTCCGATCTCAATGTCGGAGTTCTCTACATCCTCGCGCTGTCTTCTCTGATGGTCTATGGCGTGATTATGGGCGGATGGGCGTCGAACTCGAAATATCCGTTCATGGCAAGTCTCCGCTCGGCTGCGCAAATGGTGAGCTATGAGGTCTCAATCGGCTTCGTCATCATCACCGTTTTGTTGTGCGCCGGTTCGCTCAACATGACGGAAATCGTCAATGCCCAGAAGTCCGGGGCGGGCACGTGGCTCGGTGTGCCGATGGCCTCGGCGCTTGATTGGTACTGGTTGGCGTTGTTCCCGATGTTCGTCATTTTCTTCATTTCGGCATTGGCCGAGACAAACCGCCCGCCGTTTGACCTGGTGGAAGCCGAATCAGAGTTGGTCGCCGGCTTCATGGTTGAGTATGGCTCGACACCCTACTTGCTATTCATGCTTGGCGAGTACGTGGCCATCGTCACCATGTGTGCCCTCACCACCATCATGTTCTTGGGCGGCTGGCTGCCACCCGCCGACGTATGGCCATTAAATGCGGTCCCCGGCATTTTCTGGTTCACGGGCAAGCTCGTCTTCGTCTTCTTCCTGTTTGCGATGGCCAAGGCCATGGTGCCGCGCTACCGGTATGACCAGTTGATGCGGCTCGGCTGGAAAGTGTTTCTTCCGCTGACACTGGTTGCTGTCGTGGCAGTCGCCGCCGTATTGCATTTTGGGAGGGCAGCGACATGAGCCCCGAACTCACGGGAGCTATCTTTGGCGCAGCGCTCGGATTGCTCGGATACATTACCCTCAATTGGGTTGCTGGAAGAATTGAACATGAACGTGGTGCGGACGGTAAGAGGGTTGCTTCGATTCTGAGGTTTGCGGGGATTGCCGACTTTATCATTCTCACCCTCTTGGGTGCCTACTTAGGCCCGATCGTACTAAGCGGCTGATCGGGCGAACGAACGGACGAACGAACGGAACAAAATGAGCATCGCAAGCGGAGTAAAATCGCTGTTTCTCTGGGAGTTCGTGAAGGCTTTTGGCCTTGCGATGCGCTATTTCTTTGCGCCCAAGAAGACGCTCAACTATCCGTTCGAGAAGGGCCCCTTGTCACCGCGATTCCGCGGTGAGCATGCGCTGCGCCGGTATCCAAACGGGGAAGAACGCTGCATTGCCTGCAAGCTATGCGAGGCCATTTGCCCAGCTCTGGCCATTACCATCGAAGCCGGCCCGCGCCGCAACGACGGCACGCGGCGCACAACCCGCTACGACATCGATATGACCAAGTGCATCTATTGTGGCCTCTGCCAGGAGGCCTGTCCGGTGGACGCGATTGTGGAAGGGCCGAATTTCGAGTTTGCCACTGAAACGCGAGAGGAGCTTTTCTACGATAAAGAGCGCCTGCTCGCCAACGGCGATCGTTGGGAACGCGAAATCGCCAAGAATATCTCGCTCGACGCGAAGTACAGGTAGAGGGACATGGCATTAACAGCGGCATTCTTCTACCTGTTCGCGATCCTGGCGGTCGCGTCGGCGACAATGGTGATTGTCGCGAAAAACCCTGTGCACGCGGTCCTCTTCCTCATTCTGACCTTCTTTAATGCAGCTGGCCTGTTCATTCTGCTGGGTGCCGAATTTCTCGCCATGCTCCTAGTGATCGTCTACGTGGGCGCCGTTGCGGTCCTCTTCTTGTTCGTCGTCATGATGCTCGACGTCGACTTCGCCGAGCTCAAGGCGGGCTTCATCAAGAACGCACCGTTGGGGCTCCTGGTAGGCGGTATCGTTCTGGTCGAACTGGCATTTCTCTTCAGCGCGGGAGGATTTGGCATTGGAAAAGCCCAATCGCTTGCCTCTCCAGCACCCGAGGGTGTGTCCAACACCGAGGCGCTGGGCCAGATCATTTACACCAAGTACGTCTACTTCTTCGAAGCCGCGGGTCTTGTGCTGCTTGTAGCCATGATCGGGGCCATCGTGCTGACACTTCGCCACAAAGAAGGCGTCAAGCGTCAATCGATTTCGGCGCAGGTCGCGCGCGGGCCTAAGACGGCGATGGAAATGGTCAAGGTTGCGCCGGGCACGGCTCAGGTTCCGCCCGGTCCGAAGGCCGGGGAGGCAGCCGAATGACAGTTGGTCTCGAACATTATCTGACGGTTGCTGCGTGCCTCTTTACGCTTGGCATGCTCGGCATCTTCCTCAACCGGAAGAACGTGATTGTCATTCTGATGTCGGTCGAGCTGATGCTGCTCGCGGTCAACATCAACCTCGTCGCGTTCTCGCACTATCTCGGTGATCTCACAGGGCAAGTCTTTGCCTTGTTCGTGTTGACGGTCGCCGCCGCCGAGGCCGCAATTGGTCTCGCGATCATTGTCGTTTACTACCGCAACCGCGGATCCATCGCGGTCGAAGATATAAACATGATGAAGGGGTAAGGATGGGCAGCGGGCAACAGGCAGCGGACAACATCGGTTTGGTGTGGGCGACCGGCTCCACGCAACTGTTGCCCGTTGCCCGTTCCCCGCTGCCTGCTCAAATCGCATGATCTACACCGCAATCGTCTTCTTGCCGCTCGTCGGTGCGCTCATCGCTGGTCTCTTTGGCCGGGTGATCGGCGCGCGCGCATCGGAACTCGTAACTTCGGGGCTCCTGCTTGTAGCGGCGGCTCTATCGTGGCTGGTGTTCTTCAACGTCGCGCTCGGACATGAAGAGGTCGGTGCCGTGCGTGTCCTCCGCTGGATCACCAGCGGCGAATTGAATGCCGGCTGGGCCCTAAAGATCGATACGTTGACGGCCGTCATGCTTGTCGTGGTGACCACGGTCTCCGCACTCGTGCATGTCTACTCGATTGGATACATGCATGAGGACGACAGCCGTCCGAGGTTCTTCTCGTATCTGTCGCTCTTCACCTTCGCCATGCTGATGCTGGTAACCAGCGACAATCTCCTGCAGATGTTCTTCGGCTGGGAGGGCGTCGGCCTCGCCTCCTACCTCTTGATCGGCTTCTGGTACAAAAAACCCGAGGCCAATGCCGCCGCAATCAAGGCGTTTATCGTCAACCGCGTGGGCGACTTCGGTTTTGCGCTCGGCATATTCGGCGTCTTCTACATCTTCAAGACCACCAACCTCGATGACATCTTTGCCGCCGCCGCGGCGCAGCAGGGACAGACCTTCCAGTTCCTCGGCTACCAGGTCGACGTACTGACCACTCTGTGTTTGCTGTTGTTCATGGGCGCCATGGGCAAGTCCGCCCAATTCCTCCTGCACACCTGGCTCCCGGACGCGATGGAAGGCCCGACTCCCGTCTCCGCACTCATCCACGCGGCGACCATGGTGACGGCGGGAGTGTTTATGGTGGCGCGTTTATCGCCGCTATTTGAATATGCGCCGCTCGCCCTCGAAGTGGTGACGCTTGTCGGCGCTGTGACAGCCTTCTTTGCGGCCACTGTCGGACTGGTTCAGAACGACATCAAACGTGTCGTCGCCTACTCGACCTGCTCGCAACTCGGTTACATGTTCGTGGCCTGCGGCGTCGGCGCCTATACGGCGGGCATCTTCCATCTCTTCACACACGCGTTCTTTAAGGCACTGCTGTTCTTAGGTGCTGGCGCGGTCATCCACGCCATGCATCACGAGCAAGATATGCGCAAAATGGGCGGGCTAAGAGCGAAGATACCCATCACCTGGGCGCTGATGTTGATTGGAACATTGTCGCTGACGGGTTTTGGCATTCCACACGTCGGCGGCTTTGCCGGCTTCCATTCCAAGGATGCCATTATCGAGGCGGCCTATGCCGCGCATACGCCGGGCAACTACGCGTATTGGCTGCTCGTTGTCGCGGCATTCATGACCGCATTCTACTCCTGGCGTCTGATGTTTATGACCTTCCACGGGTCAACCCGCGCCAACAAAGACACCTACGACCACGCCCATGAAAGTCCGTCTGTCATGCTCGTGCCCCTCTATCTTTTGGGCGCAGGCGCGATCCTCGCCGGCATCCTAGGTGCGGGTTACTTCATTGGGCATCACTACAAGGAATTCTGGGGCGCATCGCTATTCGAGCTGCCCGGCAAGGACATTTTGCATCACATGCACGACGTGCCGGAGTCTGTCATCTGGGCGCCGACGGCCGCCATGGCGAGCGGGTTCGTGATTGCCTATCTCTACTATATCTTGCTGCCATGGCTGCCTGCCGCTACCGCCCGGGCTTTCCGGCCGCTTTATCTGTTCTTGCTCAACAAGTGGTATTTCGACGAGCTTTACGACTGGCTGTTCGTGCGCCCGGCGAACGCCGTCGGCCGTGCGTTTTGGAAAGGTGGTGACGGGGCCGTCATCGACGGCACCATCGACGGTACGGCAAATGCCGTCGGCTGGACGGCGGGCCGTATCATTCGTCTGCAGACGGGATACGTCTACCACTATGCCTTTGCCATGCTGATCGGGATTGCAGCCTTCCTCACCTGGTTTATGTACGCTGGGGGGACACGCTGATGACGGCTCCCATTCTCTCAATCGTCACGTTCTTGCCGCTCGTCGGCGCGCTGTTCATCGTCGGTCTCAATCGGGAGGCCAAAGCAAACATCCGTTGGGTGGCGTTATGGACGACGCTGCTCACCTTCGCCGCCTCACTTCTGATCTGGTGGCATTTCGATCCCGCGCACGTGGGCTTCCAATTCATTGAGGAGCGGGCGTGGCTTGGCCCCCTCACCTACAAGATGGGCGTCGACGGCATTTCGATGCCGTTTGTTATTTTGACCGCGTTCCTCATGCCGATCGCAATCCTTGCCAGTTGGGAGAGCATCGAAGAACGGGTCAAAGAGTACATGATCGCCTTCCTCGTGCTCGAGACGCTGATGATCGGCGTCTTCTGCGCCCTCGATCTGGTGCTGTTCTATCTGTTCTTTGAGGGCGGCCTGATCCCGATGTTCTTGATCATCGGCGTCTGGGGCGGCGCGCGGCGCGTCTATGCGAGCTTCAAGTTCTTCCTCTACACGCTCTTGGGCTCGGTGCTGATGCTGCTCGCCATACTGGCCATGTACAACACGGCCGATACGGCAGACATTGAGACGCTCATCACACTTCGTCCGAACCCGTTCTCGCCAGAGATGCAGTGGTGGCTATGGCTGGCGTTCTTTGCCTCGTTTGCGGTCAAGTTGCCGATGTGGCCAGTGCATACCTGGCTTCCCGACGCGCACGTCGAAGCGCCGACCGCCGGCTCGGTCATCCTTGCTGCCATTCTCTTGAAAATGGGCGGCTACGGCTTCCTGCGCTTTTCCTTGCCCATGTTCCCGGACGCCAGCCAGGAACTCGCCTGGCTCGTGTTCGTCATGTCCGTGATCGCGATCGTCTACACCTCGCTCGTTGCCCTTGCGCAGGAGGACATCAAGAAGCTCATCGCCTATTCATCGGTGGCGCACATGGGCTTTGTCACCATGGGGATCTTTACGTTCACCACGCAAGGCGTGGAGGGGGCGGTCTTTCAGATGATCTCCCACGGTCTGGTATCCGCAGCGCTCTTCCTCTGTGTCGGCGTCGTCTACGACCGCATGCACACCCGCGAGATTGCCGCCTATGGCGGGCTCGTTGAGCGAATGCCGATTTATGCGGCCTGCTTCATGGTCTTTACGCTGGCCAACGTCGGCTTGCCCGGAACAAGCGGCTTTGTCGGCGAATTTCTGACGTTACTCGGCGCCTTCAAGGCGGACACCCGCGTCGCCTTTGTTGCGACAACCGGTGTTATCCTGTCAGCCGCCTACGCGCTCTGGCTCTATCGTCGGGTGATCTTCGGGGAACTGACCAAGCCCGCGTTGATGAAACTCAACGACCTTACGCCCCGCGAAGTCGCCGTACTCGTCCCGCTCGTCGTCCTCGTGATTTATTTCGGCGTCTATCCAGCCCCCGTGCTTGATGTGACGGCGCGGTCCGTCAAGACCCTTGTCGAAATTTACGAGCCTGCGGTCGGTGCAGCCGCCGCACTCGCGCCATGACATAAGTAGGAGCCGCCGGTCCATGGACCAACTAGCAAGCTACGCCGCCGCTCTTCCTGAGATCGTGCTCGCGCTCGGCGCGATGGCGCTGTTGATGGTGGGCGCTTTCCAGAAGGAGACGGACTTGAACGCGGCGAGCGTCGGCTGGCTCGCAATCGGCCTTTTGGTGGCGTGCATCGTCCTTATCGTTGGACAACCAAGCGGCGCAGCCGAACTCTTTGACGGCGCCTTTGTGTCCGATGCTTTTGCCCGTCTTGCCAAGATTATGATCCTCGGCGGCACGGCAGCAGCACTGGTCATGTCGTTCGGCTTCCTGGAACGCGCCGGTATTATGAAGTTTGAAATGCCGGTCCTGGTTCTTTTGGCAACCGTCGGCATGATGATGCTGGTTTCCGCAGCTGACTTCATCGCGCTGTACCTCGGTCTCGAGCTGATGAGCCTATCGCTCTACGTGATGGCCGCGTTCCAGCGGGACAACGTCCGCAGCTCGGAAGCTGGCCTCAAGTATTTCGTGTTGGGCGCTCTGTCGTCGGGGATGCTGCTCTACGGCGTCTCCTTGATCTATGGCTTTACCGGATCGACAAGCTTTGCCGTGATTGCGAAGGTAGCCACGGGTGAGGTCGCCGCCGGCCTCGGGCTGATTGTCGGGCTCGTCTTTCTGCTCGTCGGGCTTGCCTTCAAAGTCTCGGCGGTGCCGTTCCACATGTGGACCCCGGACGTCTATGAGGGAGCCCCCACGCCGGTCACGGCGTTCTTCGCCGCCGCCCCCAAAATCGCGGCCATGGCCGTTCTTATTCGCGTGCTCATCACGGCATTTCCGGAGGCGGTTCAGCAATGGCAGCAGATCGTGATCTTCCTGTCGATAGCCTCGATGCTGCTTGGATCTTTCGCCGCCATTGCCCAATCCAATATCAAGCGCCTGATGGCGTATTCGTCGATCGCAAATATCGGTTTCGCTTTGGTGGGCCTAGCTGGTACGGGCAAGGCGATCATTGAACTTCTCAAAGCGAAGAAAGAAGCTAATGTTGCAGCCGTAGGTGAGGATCTATCCAAGTTAACGGAAACCGCTAATGCCGCCGCAGTTAGGATCGAGGAACTATCCAAGATAATCGATCAGGGCGTCTCCAGCGTTCTCATCTATCTCGGCATCTATATCGTCATGACGCTCGGAGCATTTGCGTGCATTCTCGCTATGCGCCGCGACAGCGGCCCCGTCGAAAGCATCGACGATCTCGCAGGCCTCGCACAAACCAATCTCGGGATGGCAGCAGCTTTTGGCATCCTGCTCTTTTCCCTCGCAGGTATTCCGCCGCTGGCCGGCTTCTTTGCCAAATTCTATGTGTTCAAGGTGGCAATCGACTCCGAGCTTTATACGCTCGCCATTATTGGCGTCCTCGCAAGCGTTGTCGGCGCCTATTATTATCTTCGTATCGTCAAAGTGATGTTCTTTGATGCACCAAAGGAAGGCTTTCTACCGATTGATACGGGAACACGTCTGGTGATGGGTGTGTCAGCAGTCTTGGTCATTCTCTATGTTGTCGTTGGGTCTTACCTGGAAAATCCGGCCATTTCCGCCGCAAAGTCATTGAGCATTTGATCGTGTAATGGTGAACAAAAACGCGGACGCGAATCTTCCCCACCGTGTCATTGAGCTTGCAGAAGTGGACTCGACCAACGCCGAGGCCTTGCGGCTTGCGGCAAAAGGCGAGCATGGTCCCCTTTGGATCATGGCAGGACGGCAAACCAAGGGAAGAGGCCGGTCGGGCCGCACGTGGGTCTCGCAAACCGGAAATCTGCACGCCAGCTTCCTTACGGTGCTGGACGTTTCGGCCCCAATCGCAGCACAGCTGTCGTTGGTTTCAGGCGTCGCCGCAATCGAGGCCGTTACAGCCGAAGCACCCAAATCCTTGGCGGGAGAACTTCGGCTGAAATGGCCAAATGATGTGCTGATCGGTCCCGCCAAGGTGGGAGGAATCCTTGTCGAAAGCACGTCGATTCCCGGACGGACTGGCCTGGGTGTTGTTATCGGCTTCGGTTTCAATCTGGCATCGCACCCCAAGGATTTGGACCAGCCGGCAACGAGCTTGGCACACGTCGGGGTCGAGATCATGCCGAGGGCCATGCTCGACAGTCTGGCCAGAGCGCTAGATCAGTGGCTCGCGTGCTGGAAGAACGGCCATGGTTTCAAAGCGATCCGCGAGGCCTGGCTGAAACGAGCAGGCCAGATTGGCGAACGCATGTCCGTCACTATGCCCGCGGGCCGGATCGAAGGAACGTATTCTGGACTGGATGATGACGGCGCATTGCTGTTATCGGTTGGTGACGACGAGGTGCGCCGCATAAGCTATGGCGATGTGACGCTTGCCGGATAACAACAAGCAGAGGCGGAGAGAGGGCACCACGCCGATGGCAGGCGGGAAACGGTCGGGAAAATCAAAATCTGGAGACGAGCTCGTATTCCTAGCCCTTGGCGGCTTGGGCGAGATCGGCATGAACTGCTATCTCTACGGCTACGGCCCGCCCGATGCGCGCCAATGGATGATGGCAGATCTTGGTATCACCTTTCCGGAAGGAGAAGATGATCCCGGCGTCGATGTGATCTTTCCTGATCTTCGCTTTATCGAATCCGAACGTTTGGCCTTGAAGGGGATTGTCATCACCCACGCGCACGAGGACCACGTCGGTGCGGTACTCGAGCTTTGGCCGCGGCTGCAATGCCCGATTTACTGTACGCCCTTCACGGCCGGCATGCTGCGCGCCAAGCGCGAGGAGTACGGCGGCGCGCGCGATATGCCGATCAAGGTTATCCCGCTCGGGGGCGGCTTCAAATGCGGGCCCTTCGGCGTTGAGCTCGTCACCATGGCACATTCGATACCGGAGGCGAACGGCCTTGCAATCACCACGCCGCTCGGAAACCTATTTCATACATCCGATTGGAAGCTCGATCACGCGCCGTACATCGGAAGCCCGCCAGACGAACAACAGCTCGCCGCGCTGGGAGACGAAGGTCTGCTCGCACTCATCTGCGATTCAACCAATGCCATGCGCGAGGGGCGGTCCCCGTCCGAATCCGATGTGGCCCAGTCGCTTGCCAAGATCATCAAAAAGGCACCGCACCGCGTCGTCGTAACGACATTTTCGTCGAACGTCGCCCGCATCAAGGCCATTGCCGATGCAACAGCGGCGGCCGGACGACGGCTTGTTGTTGCAGGCCGCGCCCTCCACCGTGTTATCGACGTCGCCATGGACACCGGATATCTCCCCGAGACGATGACCTATTACGATCAGCGCGAGTTTCAGAACATCAACCGCGACGATATCGTATGTCTGTGCACGGGCAGCCAGGGGGAACCCTCAGCGGCCATGGCACGCATCGCAGGTCTTAATCACCCCGATATCAAACTCGCCAAAGGCGATCTCGTCATTTTCTCCTCGCGAACCATCCCCGGAAATGAGAAGCCGGTGGGTCACATTCAGAACCGGCTCGTCATGCAGGGCTGCGACGTCCTGACCGATGGGGATGCGCTTGTACATGTCACAGGCCATCCACGCCGCGACGAATTGAAGGATATGTACGCCTGGACGCGCCCGCGTGTTGCCATACCGATGCACGGCGAGGCGCGGCATCTGAAGGCTCACGCCCAATTGGCACGCGAAGCCGGCGCCAGCGAGGTCATCCCTGCTGTCAACGGCGAAATCGTGCGCCTTGCACCAGGTCCCGCACGGATTATGGATGACGCGCCGGTTGGCCGCCTCTTTCGCGATGGCAAACTCGTTGTCCCAAGCGAAGAGGGTCCCGTGCGCGAACGGCGCAAGCTCGCCTACGTCGGCATTGTCATCGTGAGCCTCACGTTGAACCGGAAAGGTGGTCTACACGATGAGCCCTACATCATCCTCGACGGGGTGCCCGCTGAAAACGCGGAAGGCGAGCCGATGGCGGAAATCGTCTTGGGCGCAGTTGAAGGAACCTTGAAAAGCCTACCTGCCGCGCGCAGGCGCGACACCGGCGCCGTCGAAGACTCGATCTTCAGAGCCGTGCGGTCCGCGGTTTCGGCGGAGTGGGGCAAGAAACCCATTTGCAAAGTTATGATCCACGTGGTGGGGTAAAAATTGAGTGACCGGCGCGTGCAGACCGGCCCGGACGCGCCCCCCAATCCCTCAACGGTTGCAGGAAATTCGGAGCTACGAATGATCGGAAAACTCAATCACGTTGCGATTGCTGTGAAGGATATCGCCAAGGCGACAGCCGTATACAAAGACGCTCTCGGAGCAGACGTCACCGCACCGACACCCCAGCCAGAACACGGCGTGACGGTCGTATTCGTGAACCTGCCCAACACCAAGATCGAGTTTCTGGAGCCGTTGGGTGAGAACTCGCCGATTGCCAAGTTCGTCGAAAAGAACCCGGACGGCGGCATCCATCACGTGTGTTACGAAGTCGACGACATCATTGCAGCCCGCGATCGGTTGCAGGCCGAGGGCATGCGTGTCCTGGGTGACGGAAATCCGAAGATCGGGGCACACGGAAAGCCTGTTCTCTTCCTGCATCCCAAAGACTTTCTGGGCACCTTAACCGAGCTGGAGCAGGCATGATGCCGAAGCGCATCGTCAGATCACGGGATGCCGTCACATGAGCCTCGCTCTGGGAATTGCACTTTACCTCATGATTTGGTGGATCACGCTCTTTGCTGTGCTGCCCTTCGGCGTCAAGACACAAAAGGAGCATGGTGAGGTAACGATGGGAACGCCCCAGAGCGCTCCCGCACGTCCGCGCCTGATTAGGACGTTTATGATCAACACCGTTGTGGCGACCATTGTATTCGCCATCGTGTGGACTGTACTTCAGAACGACTGGCTGGGCTTTGCAACGATCGGTCCAGGGCCGGCCGGGGTTACAGATTAGGGCCGGCCGGCAGTACCCAACTGCATGAACAATCTGACGCCCCGGCGCCTGATCCGGACCCCCAGCCAAAATTTCCTGGAGGCAACCTCTGTAATCTCACCACGCCAGATTGCCCTTGCCGCCAAGAGCCGGTATGCACGCCGGGGACCGGGCCGGCATTGTACGGCCCTCTCGAGTCGACGCTGAACGCTTGGCGCACAAGAAAACCGATCAGGCCATCATGCACCTTTCCCGCTACTTCCTTCCCGTGCTCCGCGAGACGCCCAAGGAAGCCGAAATCATCTCGCATCAGCTCATGCTGCGAACGGCCATGATCAAGCAGTCTGCGGCCGGGATCTACTCGTGGTTGCCGCTGGGCTTCCGCGTCCTGAAGAAGATCGAACAGATTGTGCGCGAGGAACAGAACCGCGCCGGCGCGATCGAGGTTTTGATGCCGACCATCCAGTCGGCCGACTTGTGGCGTGAAAGCGGGCGCTACGAAGCCTACGGCCGGGAGATGCTGCGCATCAAGGACCGCCACGAACGCGACATGCTGTTCGGACCGACGGCGGAAGAGGTGATCACGGCAATCTTCCGCGACAGCGTCAAGAGCTACAAAGATCTCCCAAAGAACCTCTACAACATTCAGTGGAAGTTTCGCGACGAGGTGCGCCCGCGGTTTGGCATCATGCGCGGCCGCGAATTCCTGATGAAAGATGCGTATTCGTTCGACCTAACCGCGGAGGACGCGCGCACCGCTTATCATCGCATGTTCGTCTCCTATTTACGGACATTTGCGCGCATGGGGCTCAAAGCTATTCCCATGAAGGCGGACACAGGCCCCATCGGCGGCGACCTCAGCCATGAATTCATCATTCTGGCGGACACCGGAGAGAGCCAAGTCTACTGCCACCAGGATCTGATCGAGGGTGAGATCCCCCCGGCGGATGTCAATTTCGATGGCGACCTCAGCCCCATCTTTTCGGCGTGGACCTCGAAATATGCCGCAACCGAGGACATGCACGAAGAGAGCCGCTTCAAGAAAGAGGTTCCGGCGGACAAACGCATGACCGCCCGCGGTATCGAGGTCGGTCACATTTTCTACTTTGGGACCAAGTACTCGGAACCCATGGGTGCAAGAGTGCAAGGCCCCGACGGCCAACAAGTTGTTCTACAGATGGGGTCCTACGGGATCGGCGTCTCGCGCTTGGCAGGCGCCATTATCGAAGCCAGCCACGATGACGCCGGATGCATTTGGCCGGTTCCCGTCGCCCCGTTCGAAGCCGCTCTCATAAATCTCAAGGCTGGCGATAAGGACACAGGCGACGCCTGCACCAAGCTCTATAGTGAGCTCAAGTCAGCGGGCATTGAGGTGCTCTATGATGATACAAGCGAGCGGGCGGGTGCCAAGTTCGCGACAATGGATCTTATCGGCGTGCCTTACCAGCTCATCGTCGGACCCAAGGGCATCAAAGCCGGAGAGGTTGAGTTGAAGCACCGCTCGACAGGTGAGCGCGAGACGCTGCCCACGGAGGCCGGACTGAAAAAACTCGTCAGCCTCATCCAGGGACAAAGGAGTCTTGCATGACGGCCCGAGCCGATACGAGGCCCTTCGCGCCCGTCGAATGGCTCCTGGCCTCGCGCTATTTGCGAGCGCGGCGCAAAGAGGGCTTCATTTCGGTCATCGCTGGATTCTCGTTCCTTGGCATTATGCTAGGGGTTGCAACGCTGATTATCGTCATGGCGGTGATGAACGGGTTCCGCAAAGACCTCTTCTCCAAGATCCTCGGCCTCAATGGTCACATCGTCATCTACAAGGTGGGCGAACCGTTCACCGATTACACCGCCGTGCGCAACAAACTGATCACCGTCTCAGGCGTGACCCATGTATTGCCACTCATCGAAGGGCAGGTGATGGTGTCGTCCAACGTGCAAGCGCTGGGCGGATTGGTCCGAGGCATGAGCGAGAAGAGTCTGAAATCATTGCCTCTCGTGGCCAATAATGTCCGCTTCGGAACCTTTGATGGGTTTGACAGCCAAAGCGGCATCGCCATCGGTATGCGTCTCGCAAATGCATTGCGCGTCAATGTCGGCGATACGATCACCGTGTTATCCGCGCGTGGCGCCGCCACGCCATTCGGCACCGCACCGCGTTCGAAACCCTACAAGATTGCCGCGGTCTTCGAGCTTGGAATGTCGGAATACGACAAGAGTATCATCTTTATGCCGCTGCCCGAAGCGCAGAAATATTTTTCGAAACGGGGCGAGGTGGACGTTCTCGAAGTCGTCGTCCAGGATCCCGAACAGGTTGACGAATACGCTGCAGCCCTGCGCAAGGCAGGTGGACCCGCGCTTAACATCACTGATTGGCGTCAGCGCAATGAGACATTCTTCACCGTGCTCGAAGTCGAGCGCAACGTGATGTTCATCATCCTGTCGCTCATTATTCTTGTGGCCGCCCTGAACATCATTTCCGGCATGATGATGCTAGTGAAGGACAAGGGGCGCGACATTGCCGTCTTGAGAACCATGGGTGCGACCAAGGGAACCGTTATGCGCGTGTTCCTGATCACCGGGGCAACCATCGGTGTGGTCGGCACAATCGCTGGGTTCCTCTTGGGCGTCGTCTTCTGCCAATACATCGAAGACATCCGCCAGATCGTGTCCTCCTTCTCCAGGACTCCGCTGTTCCCTGCTGACGTCTATTACCTCACCAAGCTTCCGGCCGAGATCAATCCGGTCGAAACGGCATCGATAGTCGCGATGGCACTGGCCTTGTCGGTCTTAGCGACGCTGTACCCATCGTGGCGGGCCTCCCGGCTCGACCCCGTCGAAGCCCTCCGTTACGAGTAGGATCAGCGCACGGACATGGATACGCGGTCGGCAGGCACGGTTTTAAAGCTCGATGGGTTGCAGCATGCTTACACCCAGGGCGAACGCGCGATCCACGTCTTGCAAGGTGCGTCGGCGCAGATCGCACCGGGCGACGCCGTTGCCCTCGTCGGCCCGTCTGGAGCGGGCAAGTCGACGCTTCTTCACATCGCAGGGCTCCTCGAAACACCCAACGACGGACGGGTTCTTATTGCGGGAAAGGACTGCGCCAAGCTCGACGATGGCGCCCGTACCCATGTGCGCCGTTCCGATATCGGATTTATCTATCAATTCCACCAGCTTCTCCCCGAGTTCTCAGCACTTGAGAATGTCGTGCTACCGCAAATGCTCAAGGGGGTGAGCGCGAGAAAGGCGAAAGCACGCGCGAAAGACCTGTTGTCCAAGCTCGGCCTTGGCGAGCGGCTCGACCATCGGCCAGCGCAGCTGTCCGGAGGTGAGCAGCAGCGCACTGCAATCTGCCGGGCGCTCGCGAACAAGCCTAAGCTCATTCTCGCCGACGAGCCGACGGGAAACCTGGACCCCAAAACGTCCGAACTGGTGTTTCAAGAGCTGATCGGCCTTTTCAAATCCGAGGGGGTGGCCGCCCTTATTGCCACCCATAACCTGGATCTTGCCGCACGCATGGACCGCGTTTTGCGGCTGGAGGACGGGCATCTGATCGAGGTGGCGCCGAAACAGGTCAAGTAAGCAGATAGTGTGCGCCGCCCGTGCGCCCCACGCTGTGGAAAGCGTATCTTTCAACCCTGGCGATTGGTGCGCTAGGCATCGGTTGAACTAAGCTGCACGCCATGGCCCATACGATTCCAAACGCCCCCCAATTCATTCACTTGAAGGTCCACTCGGCCTACTCGTTGCTTGAGGGCGCGCTTCCCATTACACGGCTGGCGAAGTTGGCGATCGACACCGGATCTCCAGCAGTGGCGCTTACCGATACCAACAACATGTTCGGCGCCTTGGAGTTCTCGGACAAACTCGCGTCGGCGGGTGTACAGCCCATCTCAGGCGTCTCTATCGCCATCGATTTTGAGGAAGGGGAACCGGACAGCACATATCAGGGCGGAACGGTCGAACGCATTCGCGCCGAACGCGATGGTCTGATCGCGCTCTACGCCATGAACGAGACGGGCTATGCCAATTTGATGAAACTTGTCTCAGCGGCGCACCTTGGCGCATCGGACACTGAAAGCCCGCACATCAAGATCACGGCATTAAAAGAACACAGCGAGGGGCTGATCGCGTTGACTGGCGGCCCGGAAGGACCGGTCGACAGTGCGCTCCGCGACGGGCAGACGCCGGTCGCCGAAGCGCGCCTTGCTGCGCTGGCGAAACTCTTTACCGGTCGCCTCTACGTCGAGCTCCAGCGTCACGGACTCAAAACCGAGACGGAAGTGGAGCCGTCGCTCCTGGCGATGGCGTACACCGACAAGCTTCCCATCGTCGCCACCAACGAATGCTACTTCGCCACACCCGACGACTTCGAGGCACACGACGCGCTGTTGTGTATTGCGGAGGGCCGCTACGTGGTCGAAGACGACCGGCGCCGTCTCAACAAGGAGTTCTATTTCAAGAGCGCCGACGAAATGGCGGCGCTCTTCTCGGACTTGCCCGAGGCGCTCAAAAACACCATTGAAATTGCCATCCGGTGCGCCTTCCGGCCCAAAGGTCGCAAGCCCATCCTGCCGCGCTTCGTCACGTTGAAAGGGCGGACCAGCGAGGCGGAAAAGCTGGCCGCAGAGGCCACAGAGTTAAAGCGCCAGGCCGAGCAGGGACTCAAGGCCCGGCTTGCGGCACACGAGCTGGCCCCTGGCTTCTCGGAGGACGATTACTGGAAGCGTCTTGCATTCGAGGTCGACATCATCACCAGGATGAAGTTCCCCGGTTACTTCCTGATCGTCGCCGACTTCATCAAGTGGTCGAAGTCGCATGGCGTGCCGGTCGGACCCGGCCGCGGCTCGGGCGCGGGATCGCTTGTCGCCTGGGCGCTGACCATTACAGATCTCGATCCCCTTCGGTTCGGGCTACTTTTCGAACGTTTCCTCAACCCGGAACGCGTGTCGATGCCCGATTTCGATATCGACTTCTGCCAGGACAAGCGCGACCGCGTCATTCGATACGTTCAGGACAAGTACGGTCACGACCGTGTCGCGCAAATCATCACCCACGGAAAATTGCAGGCCCGCGCCGTGCTCCGCGATGTGGGCCGCGTTCTCCAGATGCCCTACGGTCAGGTTGATCGCCTGTGCAAACTCGTGCCCAACAATCCCGCCAATCCGGTCACGCTGCCCCAAGCCATTGAGAGCGAGCCAAAGCTGCAGGAGGAGCGCGACCGCGAGCCGATCGTCGCCCGGCTCCTAGAGATTGCTCAGAAACTTGAGGGCCTTTACCGCCACGCCTCAACCCATGCGGCCGGCATGGTGATCGGTGACCGTCCGCTCAATGAATTGGTGCCGCTCTATCGCGACCCGAAGACGAACACGCCGGTCACACAATTCAACTGGAAGATGGTTGAAGCGGCGGGACTGGTAAAGTTCGACTTCCTAGGCCTCAAAACGCTCACCGTTCTGCAGAAGGCCGTCGAGCTGGTCGAAGAGGGCCGCGGTTTGAAAGTCGATCTCGCCAGCCTCGGCCTCGACGACCGCAAGACCTTCGAGCTCTTGGCGAGAGCAGACACGGTCGGTGTCTTCCAGCTTGAAAGTACGGGCATGCGCGAGAGCTTGAAGCGCCTGCGCCCCGACCGATTTGAAGACATTATCGCCATGGTGGCGCTCTACCGCCCGGGCCCCATGGACAACATCCCGACCTACATCAATCGCAAACACGGCGAAGAGCCCGTCGACTGCCTACATCCGCTGTTGGAAGGCATTCTGAAAGAGACCTACGGCGTCATCATCTATCAGGAACAGGTGATGCAAATTGCCCAGGTCATGGCAGGCTTCAGCCTGGGCGAGGCCGATCTTCTCCGCCGCGCAATGGGTAAGAAGGACAAGGCCGAGATGTCGCGCCAGCAGGCCCGCTTTGTCAAAGGCGCGATGTCAAATGGAGTGAGTAAGGAGGATGCCGTCTACATCTTCGAACTGGTCAACAAGTTTGCTGGATACGGTTTCAACAAATCCCACGCCGCAGCCTATGCCCTGGTCAGTTATCACACGGCCTACTTGAAGGCGAACTTCCGGGAAGAATTCTTAGCCGCGTCGATGACGCTCGATATGGGCAATACCGACAAGCTGGCCATGTTTGCGGACGAAGCCAAGAAGAGCGGCATTACCGTCCTGCCACCGTGCGTGAACGCGGCTGGCGTCGAGTTTCTGGTGGAAACCGTTTCGAGAGAGGCCAAAGGCAAGAAGTCCCGAACCGAGAAGAGCACCGAATCCGAAGAGCGTGCCATCCGCTATGCGCTCGCGGCCTTAAAGAATATCGGCGCGTCCGCGGTCAGTACTATCGTTGAAAGCCGGGTTAAGGACGGTCCATTCACCTCTCTGTCCGATTTCGCAGCCCGCCTTAACACCAAAGCCGTCAACAAACGTGCGCTGGAAACGCTGGCCGCGAGCGGTGCATTCGACGGTTTGGAACCGAACCGGGCTCTGGTGTACGCGAATGTGGAAGGCATGATAGCACTTGCCAATCGTATCGGCGCAGACGCCGAGGCAGGCATAAGCGACCTCTTTGGTGGCACGGGCGACGCGGCCCCACAATTCGATCTGAAACCGGCAAAAGCCTGGACTCCGATCGAACGTCTGCAGGCGGAGTTTGGGGCTGTGGGTTTTTTCCTCTCAGGCCATCCCCTCGACAGTTACGAAAAGGTCCTAGCCAAACTCGGCGTACATCGCTTCGTCGAATTCGAGGCCGCAACGGAGCGGGGCGTATCGGCCGGGCGCCTGGCCGGCATCGTCGTATCCGCGCGCGAGCGCCGCTCGCAAAAAGGCAACAAGTTTGCATTTGCCATGTTCTCCGATACGACGGGGCAGTACGAGGCTGTGATTTTCTCCGATACACTCGCCACGTCGCGCGATCATTTGGTTGCGGGAACACCGGTGCTGCTCAATGTGGAAGCCGAGCGCGATGGTGACACTGTTAAGATGCGTGTCCAAAGCCTCGAAGCGCTCGACAAGGCCGCGGCCCAACTCGAACGGGGCTTGAAGCTTGTACTCGATGCGAGCCTCGTCGCGGCAAAGCGGGTGAAGCTCGACGAATTGAAGTCGCATCTAAAGGCAGCGCCGGGCGCGGGCAGCAAGGGCGGAGAAGTGCGGCTGCTTCTGCCGCTGGATGACCAGGGCCGGGAAATCGAGTTTGCCCTATCCGGCCGTTACGACGTGTCACCGTCGCAGGCCGGCCATCTGTCGACGGTACACGGTGTGCTGGAGGTCTTGGAAACGTGAGAGCGCAGGCCTTTGTGTGCGTCCTGGGTGCATGTGTTTGCACCAATGTGTTTTCGGCAGTCGCAGCGGACAGGGCCGCGCCAATCCCGTCGAAGACTGTAGAGATCGTTGTCGACGGACCGCCGGGTCCGTATCCGAAAGGCCATGCTGAAATCGTCGTAACAATCTACGACGCCGGGGCGGAGGACCCGGCGTCAAAAAATGCTGTGCTCGCAAGCCAGTCGAATCGATATCCCCTCTTGGCTCTGCCCGAGACCTTCGAGGTTGAAGTCAATGCCGCGCGCCTCAAGGCAGCCAAGGTGCCGTCCGCAACAGCATTCATCACCGTCACACGCCGTCCTGTATACGTGAGCAAGACGCCGGCGGCGCTCACTGCAGACAGTCCAACGCATATCTCGGTCGTTCCAATTGAGTAACGTGGCGCACCAAGGTGCACCCGCGCGATCTATGATGATGTGTCGGTCATCAAACGCGGCCTACGCCGCTGCGATCCATCGGCCCGAAACATAGCCAAACGCAACCGCGTCCCGATCCTTTTGAACGGAGCGCTGCAGTTTCTCTTCTTCACGAATGACAATGTCATCAGGCGCGTTATCGCGCTTTTTGTCGTGGGTGGTTTCGAAGCCGCTCAGCAGAACAACCTGCCGATCCCGCACGACCACTCGTGGCAGAGCCATCTTCCCGCCTCCAGACCTGCCCGCGGCGCCCCCTGCCACAGACAACCAATAGATAGCTCCCCTAAGGACCCTCACTGTATCGAATTTGGATGGCCACCGTAAGACACTTCGCGTAACCAATTCTTACAATTGATGTTCTGATGCTGCGCCGCAGTATCATTTTTTCGCAGTGCATTTCAGCCGGGAAATCAGGCTTGAGGTATCCCAGCGGCTTCCGCCGCGTTTTTGAACATCTGAATAGAAGCCATCGACAAGGGCTGTGACCGGCAACTCAGCCCCGTTGTGCTTCGCCTCCGCGAGGCAGATGGCGAGGTCCTTGCGCATCCACTCAACCGCAAATCCAAAGTCAAATTCACGCGCGTGCATGGTCTTCCAGCGATTCTCCATCTGCCAGGATTGCGCGGCGCCTTTGGAAATAGTTTCCATGACAGCCTCGACATCGAGCCCGGCCGTCTCCGCAAAGTGAATGGCTTCCGACAGGGCCTGAAGGAGTCCGGCGATAGAAATCTGATTGACCATTTTGGTGAGCTGTCCGGACCCCGCAGGACCAATGCGGCGTACCATGCGGGCATAGCAGCGCATAATAGGCTCGGCGGTCGCGAAGTGGTCCTCGTCACCGCCCACCATGACGGTCAGCGCTCCGTTTTCGGCGCCCGCTTGCCCGCCTGAAACGGGGGCATCGAGGAATCCGATCCCTCGCCCATTCGCGTCCTGACACAGCTCGCGCGCGACTTCGGCCGAGGCCGTCGTGTTGTCGGCAAAGATCGCACCTGGCCGCATGGCTTGGAAGGCGCCGTCGGGCCCTGTCGTCACCGCCCGTAGATCGTCGTCATTGCCGACACATGAAAAAACAAAATCCGCGCCCTCCGATGCTTCGGCGGGCGTGGCGGCGGCGCGTCCCTTGCCGTGCTGGGCAACCCACGCCTCGGCCTTGGCCTTGGTTCGGTTATAGACCGTGAGATCGTGACCTCCTTTTGTGAGGATATGTCCGGCCATGGGATAGCCCATGACACCCAATCCAACCCAAGCGACACGCGCCATATCTCATCTCCTCACTTGTTCCACTGCAACCCCAATTCAAAACGAAATCGGCGCCGCTCCCACCAGGAGTCGGCACCGATACCGCGACCCGTGTCCAAATCTTACGAAAGCGGATGATCGGGATAGGCAAGCTGCTCTCGGGCGCGCCAGTCGTTGGTAACATAATTGATGATCACCGACTTCCGGACCCCATTGATCTTGCGCGCTTCAAATCCGTGGTACGTGAAATCGGACGGAACAAATATCAAGGCCGCGTTGGGTTCGAACGGCGAGCGGCCAGCATGCTTCTTCTCCTTGTCGTAGATATCGGTCCCAAGATCGGCATGGCTGGGATCGGTCGAAAGGTAGAGGAGCATCGTGAAGAGCTTCACACCGAGGTCTGTGTGCGGCTCCAGCCAGAATCCGTCGACATCCTGCGCAAACTCAACACGCAGGTAAGACCCCTTGAGGTCTGTACCGAACGTCTCTTGGATGTGCTTGGTGAGCGTCTCGCCCTGGAAAGCTTCATTGAACGCATTGCACACCGGATACTTGGCCATATTCTCCTGATCGAAGTAGGTGCGCGTCTTATTGTGCAGCTCGCGCTTTCCCGAGATGCCGCCGAGATCCGGCGCGGGAAACGGGAGGGAAAGGATTTCGTCAGCTGCTTCCTTTGGCAGGCATTGCATCAGGTACCAGTGGCTATAGGGCTGGTCCGTGCGCTTAGAGCTGTCGATGCTGGACACCATGGATTGCGTGATGTCTTGCGGCGTGATGGCCATGTGATGTTCGTCCCCGTTAAGGTCATGTTGTCAGCGACCGGCTCCCACCGTCGTCCGGTCAGATGTCGAGTATTCTGATGGTCCGGCCACAGCGCCGACGGGGCTGGACGCATCTTACGCATCGCGAGATGGCGCGGGCCCCTCCACAAGAGGTGCGGACACCCGATCCGACGTGCCACCTCTAGCCCGTTGGGGGCCACCTGACCAGTCGCACGCGCAGTCGCGATGCCGCAGGAATCCAAAATTTGTGAATGAATCCAACAGAAAACGGGGCACTAGAGTCTGCTATGTTCAAGCAGAACCACTCGCTCCCCCACCCGGCCACCCAAAACGATGATGGATTGGGCGGCCGGGTGGGGAAGCGGGCCGGCCAGGCGCGCCAACGTAAGTTGAACAGGTTTCAGACGCCCAACTGCATTCCTTCGGGGAACAAGAAAAACCCTCGTTCCTGTGAGGAACGAGGGTTGAGAGTTGGTATGCGGGGAGAAAGGGTCAGGGGTTAGGGCACGCCATCAAACTCCGGCGGCAATTGAGTGGGACGCTTTGGATAGCACCGAGCCGGCAGCCGCGCCATGCGAGTTGCTGAGAGATGCCGCGAGCAGGCCCGCAGCCAGCACAAAAAACATAAACGCACTCGCCTTGGTCAACGTCCAATGTGGCTTCTGATGTGTTCGGGTCATGCGAGCGGCCTATCCAGCACAATTCGGGTCGGCGTGCGTAACCGACGCATCTCACGTCTGCACGCGTTGACTATTTAATAAGCGATAATGCACCGTTAGTCCAAGTTATCAGGAACTTATGACTAACCAGGTTCTGGCAAAATTCATACTTTGTTGAGGTTTCTTAATTGCCCACTGAGCGCTCGCACGCGGGTGCAGTCGCAACAATCAACGGTGAAACCAACCAACCCCTGGGAAATACGGGGATTGCACAGCGCCGAGCGGTTTGTCTGCGCACCGAAGCGCTTATTCTGCCAAGCGAATCGAAGAACAGTGCACGGGCCGGATTGGTACGCGCATTAGGACTCTTTTGAGGGTAAGCGAGGGTGAACATGAGCGCCGCGGATCGTCGAGCGCCAAGACGAGCCGCAGACCTGTGGCGGCCGGGCACGCGCAAAGCGCTATGTGCCGGACTTATTGGTCTTGCCCTACTTGCCGCCGCACTTCCGGTCCGTGCGGAAACCCGCCTAGCCCTGGTCATCGGCAACAGCGGCTATCAAACCAACGCGCTGGCCAATCCGAAGAATGACGCCACGCTGATTGCCGCAACACTGACCTCGGTCGGTTTCGACGTCATCAAGCTGCTCGATGCCGATCAGGCCCTGATGAAACGCTCCATCCTCGACTTTGGCCGCCGGCTGAGAGCCTCCGACAGCGTCGGGCTCTTCTATTATGCCGGCCATGGCGTGCAGGTGGATGGCGAGAACTATCTCATTCCGGTCGGCGCCGACATTCACGATCAGGAGGAAGTCGCCCTCAGTGGCGTGAGCATGACCGATCTGATGAAAACCATGGAGCGGGCAGGCAGCCGGCTCAACATCGCCATTCTCGACGCCTGCCGCGACAATCCTTTCGCCAGCAGCACGCGATCGGGGGCCCGTGGTCTTGCCCCGGTCACAGCGCCCACGGGCACGATCATTTCTTACGCGACCGCGCCCGGACAAGTGGCGCTCGACGGTACAGGAGACAATAGCCCGTATTCGACAGCCCTTGCCGAAGCCATTCCAACCGAAGGAGCGCCTCTTGAGGAGGTCTTCCGGAGCACGCGCCGCAAGGTGCTGAAGCTGACCGGAGGCAAGCAGGTGCCCTGGGAGCATTCGTCCCTCACGGGCGACTTCTATTTCAAACCCAAGATAGCCGAACCCCAGGGCACGGCGCGCGCAGACGACGCCGTCACGCCAGAAAGTCGGGAACGTTTGGCGGAGATCAAGGCATGGGAAAAGATCAAGTCGACCAAGAACCCCGACAAGCTGCGTGCGCATATTGAGGCCTACCCTGAGGGGTATTTTCACGAGCTAGCCGAGATGCGCCTGAAGGCGCTCGAAACCCATGTAGCGCCATGGGGTAGCGAGATCATAACCGGATCCACCCACCAGGATCCGGGTCCCGGCCGCGCCGAAGTGCTTTACGAGCGGGCCGTAAAGCTCGACGCTCCGTCCGCGAAGCCAAGGAACTTAGAGAAAGCCGCGGCGCTCTACCGTGAGGCCGCCGATCTGGGGTTGCCGGTTGCCATGTTTAGCGTTGGCCGGGCCTACGACAAAGGACGTGGTCTTCCACGCGATCCGGCGTCGGCAGCTCAATGGTATCGGAAGGCAGCGGATAACGGACATGCGGAAGCCATGGCCTCGCTCGGCTCAATGTACGAGTTCGGTGAGGGTGTCGGCCGGGATCTCCCGGAAGCCCTCCGCCTCTACAGCGAAGCGGCGGAAGCCGGTGTCGGCAGTGCGATGGCAAGTCTGGGCTACCTGTACCAGACGGGTAAGGGCGTATCGCGGCAGCCAGCCGAAGCCCGCCGCTGGTATGCCAAGGCCGTCAAGCGTGATCAGCCAAGGGCTATGTTCAATCTCGCCTTGATGCTGATCAGCGGTGAGGGAGGGCGCACCGACCTGGCCGAAGCCGCGCGTCTCCTTCAAGTTGCCGCAGACAAGAATTACACGGGTGCCCTTCGCGAGCTTGCAACGCTTTACGATGAAGGCCGCGGTGTGGCCAGGAGCTCATCCCGGGCGGCGGACCTGCTCCTCAAGGCTTTCAGGAAAGGCGATCCGGCTGCCAAACGCGACCTTCTTGAACGGCCGGATACGTGGAGCTTTTCGACGCGCCGTGCCGTTCAACGCAGGCTCGCTCGAAAGGGATTGTACCGGGGACGGGCGCATGGCTTCTTTAACGATGCAACACGAAAAGCGCTACAACGGCTCGCAGACAAGGGATGATTGGAGGACCGTGACGGCCGCACGCGAAATCCTGCCGGTGCCCGTACTATTCTATCGGTCGGCGGCGCCACCAATTCGCCATCCAAAGTGACAAGGCCCTTATGATCGCGCAGCTTCATCCATCCAGCCGGTACCACAGAAAAATGTGCAACGCTGTTTCCACGTTCTGCGTGGTCGCGGCGATCCTTTCACTTTGGAGTGTGTCTTATGCTGAGGCGACCGAGGCGCCGGCGCCCGCAAAGCGCGTCGAGCCACGCTCGATCATCGTGCACCTCGCAACAAACACCCCCTCCTATTCCGTCGGCAACGTCATCTCTTTCGCGGTTCGCGTGGAAGAAAGTTGCCACCTCACCCTCATCAGCATTGATGGTGACGGGTTTGCGACAGTCTTGTATCCGAATGATTTCCAGCAGGACAATTATCTGCCTGCTGGGCCAACGGTTGCGATCCCCGCTAAGGATGCGCCCTATCAGCTCCGCCTCAACAAATCCGGAATCGAAACAGTGCTCGCAATCTGCAACCAAACCGCCAAACGCCCGCTCGGCATCGGCCACGACTTCGACAGAGAGCGCTTTACGATCCTCGGTGATTGGACCGCCTTTACGGCTGCAATCGAAAAACGGGAGAAGGAGCTCAAGGCCCATGTAGCAAGAGAAAATCGAAGGCGGCGGCGCAAGCGCGGAAAGCCTCCGGCGATTGATCTTGGCCCACCACCTGCCGCCGATGAGGCAGAGGGACGCTCACTGATCCTGTTGCCAGTTTCGCGTGCGGCTCAAGCGTCGCGAGCCGATCAACGCTGACAAATGAGATTGTTCCGGCTCAGACACGAAAAATCGAGGGCCACGCTAGCGGCCTTAAGACTGCCGCGAGAACGGCGCCTGAGGGGCACCCAGGGGCCTGCGCGAGAGGCAATTTCGTCGCACAAATTCAGAATTGCCAGCCGTTCACGGCGGTATTGCTGAAATGAAAAAATGACCAATTAGCCCCAAAGGTCTTTACTTCAAAGCAAATTGGACTTATTTCCCTCCTTACGCACGGCGGTCTCGTAAGAGGCTTACGCACGGCGCATCGGTGTCCGCTTCGGTGATGTTGCGAGGCGGGCCGGTTCACCGGAACCGGATTCCTGGCGGAAATCCGGTTCGCTACTGGTCATTGTTCTGGGCTGGTGGAGATCGTAAGCCATGGAAAAGTACGCCTCGGCGGCTGCCTTTGTCGCTTCCCAAAAACCCGAAAATCCTGTTCTGGCAGTTCGTCCGCATGCCGCGGCCCGTGCGGCGCGCTTCTTTTTGGACGAATTTCCAGGCAAGGTCGCATACGCCTACAAGGCCAATCATTCGCCATTCCTCATCGGCGCACTCTATGGCGCAGGCATTCATCACTTCGATGTGGCCTCCCTGCCCGAGCTTGAGGATGCCGCCACCATTCCCGGCGCACATCTCCACTTCATGCATCCGGTAAAGTCGCGGGAAGCGATCAGGCGCGCCTACCATGTCTTTGGCGTTCGAACATTCGCCCTCGACGGCGAGGACGAACTCAGGAAGATCGTCGAGGAGACGGCAGCGAACGGACAGCACGCACACGACCTCGAACTCTACGTGCGGCTCGCCGTTCCAGCCATTAACAGCCGCGTGCCATTGGAGCGAAAGTTCGGGATTGCCGGCCAGAGGGCGGAGCGCCTGCTCATGAAGGCGCGTCAGGTTGCCACCAAACTCGGCATCACTTTTCACGTCGGATCTCAGACGACGACACCAGACGCCTACGCCAGCGCGCTGGGCGAGATTGCACGGCTCATCGGCAAGTCCGGCGTGGTTGTCGACTCGATCGACATTGGCGGCGGCTTCCCGTCGATCTATCCCGACAACACGCCAGCACCCTTGTCGGCCTTTATGTCTGTCATCCGGGAAAGCGTTGAGGAACTCCCGGTGCGTGAGGAAGTACAACTCGTCTGTGAGCCGGGCCGCGCGCTCGTTGCGGAAGCGGAGAGCCTGATCGTGCGCGTCGACCAGCGGCGCGGCAACGACCTGTTCATCAATGACGGTGGCTACGGTGTCTTGTTCGACGCAGCGCATCTGGGTTTCGTCTTTCCAGCTCAACTCGTCTCGCGCACTGTCTCGCCGAGCGAACCCCTGGTTCCGTTCGAGTTCTGGGGGCCGACGTGTGATTCCATCGATCACATGAAGGGACCATTTCCTCTGCCCGCCTCCATTCAGGAAGGCGACTATATTGAGATTGGAAACATTGGCGCCTATGGCCGCGCCCTGTCGGGCGGCTTCAATGGCTACGGGCGCTACGACGACGTCATCTTGCTCGATGACCCGATGTTGTCGATGTACGGCGAGGCTCAGACGCAGCCGGCCGCCAGCAAAGCCCGCGGTTGAGACGCTGTAATCCGCCACGATGCCAATAGCATTTTCGGGCCCGGCGCGCAGGTTCTCCACAGAGGCGGCGTTCTCCACAAGTTGACGCGGATGCGCCCGTCGAATTTCAGCCGACTCGGTTTAGCCCAGAACAGGAACCTGGGAGATGCCGATGTCGATGGAGCTCAAGCACCGCAGTCTGCCCGCCTGGATCAAGGGATCGTACGACTTCTTGCGTGGAGCCTCCTCTTCCTTGGAGGGGCAGGACAACACGCTGTCCAGTGTCGAGTACGAGTTGATGCAGCTGCGTCGCGCGGTGACGTCCGTGCAGCTCGAAAAAAAGCTTCTGCCACGAGCGCCCTTGCCGAAACCGGACCCGGGCGCCTTCGCCTCAAAACTTCGCCGCCCAGAGAATCAGCGCGATCCGCATTGGTGGGCCGTACTGGGATTAGATCGATAACTGGCGCTTGCGTGGTGAAGGCGTACGCTGCCGGATAACCTCCTGACCGCAAGAGTGGGTTCACGTTCAAGCTTGCAGCGGTCTTAGTTTTGCCAACGAATGGTCACGCTATCGCTCCGAAAGACCGTCAATAAAATCCCTCTAGCGATCTGTGCCTTGCACGATCGTTGAGCACGATCTCCTCTGGGGCTGGTGGGACATTGGGGCTGACGGTTTTTCGCCAATGGGTGCTGCACGATCCTTGCCCGCGCGCGAGATTCACGATTGATGCTGACAACCATGTGATGAGGAGGCGCCTGCGGACCGGGACACGCCTGGCATTTGGCGTGGCCGCATGGCTCTCGGGACTGATCACCTTGCATATCTTTGGCATGCCAGCCCACGCCGCCCAAGACCGCGACGCCAAGAAAATTGAAGGGCCCAACGCTTGTGTTGAATGCCATAAGAAAGAGGGCGAGATCTGGAAGAAAAGCCACCATCACGCAACGTTTCGCAACATGCCGCGAAGCCGCGAAGCGCGCACAATCGCAAAGAAAATGAACATCAAGCGCATGAAAGCGAGCGAGCTGTGTCTCGGCTGTCATTTCACGTCGCAGCAAGCAAAGAGAAACGCCAAAGCCATCGCCGGCATTTCCTGCGAGTCGTGTCACGGTCCAGGCCGCGATTACATCAAGGTGCACGCCGAGTTCAGCGGAAAGAAAAACAAGGAGAGCGAAACAAAGTCTGAGGCAGACCGCCGTTGGAAGACATCAGAGAAAGCGGGACTGATCAGGCCGGGCGCGCTCTACAAGCTGGCAAAGAATTGCTACAGCTGCCACGTCGTTCCGCGCGAAGACTTGGTAAACCGCGGCGGCCATCCCGCCGGAAGTCCATTTGAACTGTACTCCTGGTCGCAAGGCGAAGTGCGCCATAACGTCTGGTACTCCATAGGCAAGTCGAACAAGGGCGCAGATGCGAACCGCAAGCGCCTGATGTTCCTGGTTGGCCTAGCCGTTGATTTGGAAACCGCACTTCGGTCGGTCGGCACCGCGACAAAGAAACGGCTTTATGCCGTCAGAATGGCGCAACGCGCCGACGCCGCACGAAAGAAGCTTGCCGACGCGGCCAATCGCCTGCCGGACGTAAAGGAACTTGCGGCCATCGTACGGCTTTCCCATTCCGCCGGCCTTAAGCTGAACAACAAGCGGGCCCTCTATGCTGCGGCCGATGCCATCGCCAAAGAAATTCAAAAGTTCGCCGCCAATCACGACGGACAGAGACTTGGGGCCATTGAGTCCATGATACCGGGGCCCGCAAAGTTCAAGGGCCCGGTGTCCAACTAAGCGCCACAGGCGTGGGCTCGGGAAACGCGTGATAACACGCATTGGACCAAGCGTATGAAACAGGCCATCGCAATCGTTGGGGTGCCAGTTCTGGCCTTCCTACTGGTTTGGTGGGTCGGCCTGATCGCCGATCTTGCACTACGCGATCCAAGGTTCTTCGACGGCTGGATTCTCTTCCTCGCCATGGCGAGCCAGATGCTTTTTCAGTTCAGGCATCGCCTGGCGGACTTTGTCGATCTGAGCGCGCTTACCTGGCACAGCGTTCATATTGTGTCGGGCTACGCCATCGTCGCGGCATTCGCCGTCCATACAGGCTTCTCGTTTCCAGATACCGCGTTTGAATGGATCCTTTGGTTGAACTTCGCCGTTGCGATTATCAGCGGCATGGCGGGTACCTTTCTCATGCGTGCCATCCCGGCCCGATTGGAGCGGCGG
Source organism: Hyphomicrobium sp. (assembly GCA_965222835.1). Taxonomy (GTDB): domain Bacteria; phylum Pseudomonadota; class Alphaproteobacteria; order Rhizobiales; family Hyphomicrobiaceae; genus CBDCUQ01. The sequence continues at coordinate 113,302 of CBDCUQ010000003.1, read as the reverse complement.
GCAAAGGTATATGAGTACTCGGAAATTCCGCGGCATCGGTTACGCATCGCCAATGAGGCTTCAGCGCTGGTCACCGGTCCGGATGTCTCAGGCGAAGCAAACGCGCTTTGGAGCCTCTATGCGACGCACCTCATGGCCTACTTTGCAGCACCAAGAAACATATCGCAGCATCTCAATGATTCGACGAAGCCCCTGAAGGCACTCCTCCATCAGATCGAGGCCTGTGAGCTCGACAGCACGTCATCCGGATCGTCTGTCTTTCAGTCCTTGAAACGTTTGGTCCAAGAGAAAAACGACCTCGACTTCGCCTACGCGCATCTTCTCTTACTGCGCGCCTGGTCGTTCGTTCACGTGCCGGCGACCTACACGCTCTTCATTCTCGCCCTATTCCACATTGCCGTGGCGTACGCCTTCAGCACCGGGATGCCCTGACGTGAACGATCGCAGCCAGCCAGTGCAGGAGAGGTCAATAGCGAGCGCGCAGGAAGACGCTCTACGGCGTGCCAGGGCTGGCGCTGCACGATGGCTGGCCCTCTTTGCGATCGGCTGTGTGCTGCTGGCATCCGTCTATGCCGAGCAAGAAGACATTCTCATGCCAGGACCACTTTCGGCCGCGCACAGTCTCAAAAAGGAGTGTCAAACCTGTCACACCACGGTCCCGCACGGGCAGGTCGGCTGGCTGAAGGCGATCTTCGCAACTGCGGACCCCAAGAAAGATAGCGAAGCCTGTCTCGGTTGTCACAAGATCGCAAAACAGCAATTCAAGCCGCACAACCTGGCGAGAGAGGAGCTGGAACGGGGGACGCGACGCCTAAGCAAGGTCACAGCGCCGGCCGGACCATCCATTAGTACGTGGCTGTCGCGTAGCGCGTTGCCTCAAGCCACGAAGAAGAACGAGGCCGTTTACTGTGCGACCTGCCACAGGGAACATAAGGGTACGAATGTGGACTTGAAGCAGGTGTCAAATGGCGCCTGCCAATCCTGCCACGTCCTACAGTTCAAGGACTTCGCTAAGGGGCACCCGGAATTTGACGGTTATCCGTACAAGCGCCGCACGCGCATCATTTTCGACCACGCCTCGCATTTCAACAAACACTTCCCTGAGGCGGTGAAGGAGCAGGCGGGCAAGCAAAAGATCCCGAACGTCTGTACGGACTGCCACACCAACAAGGACGACAAGCGTCTGATGAGCGTAAGTCCATTCAAGGCGGTGTGCGCGTCATGCCATCTTGATCAGATTGTGGGCGCCGAACGCGCTACGGGCCCCAAGGGAATAGCCTTTCTGACACTACCGGGCATCGACCTGGAGACACTCAAGGAGAACGGACTTTCCGTCGGTGCATGGCCTGAGGAGTCGGAAGCCGAAGTCACACCCTTCATCGCCATGCTTTTGAGCCTCGATACCCGGCGAAAACGCATTGTAGACCAGGTGAAGGAACTCGATCTTCTCGATCTGTCCGGCGCCACGGCCGAGCAGTTGGCAGCCGTCGAAGCCTTTGTGTGGGAGTTCAAGTCCTTCATTCACCAGCTGTCGACATCCGATCTGTCGGTCCTGTCGGAGCGCATACGAACCGTCACCGGCAAGCGAATTGAAGGCGACCTGGCAGCAAAACTCGTGGCTGCCATTCCCCGGGACGTCGTGGCCAATGCGCAGCGCCAATGGCTTCCGGGCCTCGCAGCAGAAATCGACGCAAGACCCGCCGAGGCGGCGCCACTGTGGGAGACAACCGTTGATCCGTCGCCGACACAGAAGAAGAGTGCCGTGCCGGAATCCGGCAAGGGCGAAACGACGGCCGGTGGCAGACCCGCCCAGCCCCCCGCGACGCCTGGTTCGGGCCCCAAACCATTTCGGCCCGAGCTGCGAAACAACCTCTTGCCCATCGGCCAAAGTGCCATTCTGGACGCACGCGTCCGCAGCAAGCCCATGCAACGCATTCAAGCGAATGAACCTGCCGCAACCGATCTACAGCGAGGCTGGTATATCGATCCAAAGGGCGAACTCATCAAGGGGCCCCATCAAACAGGCGATCGTGGCGACGTGGACCGCGGCGAAGATGTCCCAGATGCAGACCGCGATGTGCGCGCTGAAGACGTGCCCAATGGACAAAGCGACGTTGCAGACGACGTGAGAGTCTCCCCGGAACCGGAAGATCTATCGGGCGGTGTCGACGCCGAATCCTGGGCGTCCCACGGCGGCTGGTATCGTCAGGATTTCACGATCTACTACAAACCCACCGGGCACGCCGATCCTTTCCTGCGCGCTTGGTTGAATTTTTCCGGAAAATTGCACGATGAAAGCAAAGACAATGCGGCTCTAGAGGTGTTTGACATGCTGACCCACAAAGATGCGCAGGGTCAGTGCACGAAGTGCCACAGCGTCGACCAAGGACAGAACGGCCGCCGGCGCATCGATTGGGGAACGTCAACGCTGGCCGACAAAGAACGAAGGCTGACAACATTTCTTCACCAGCCGCATTTCGGGCTTTTGGGTAAGCGCGGTTGCCTGACCTGCCACAAGCTAAACGATGCTGCAAAGTACCAGGAGGCCTACAAGCAAACCGATCCGCACATGTTTTCCTCCAACTTCGAGCCGATGAAAAAGGCGCAATGCATGAAATGCCACAATAAGAAAGCCGCCCGTCAAGATTGCCGCGCGTGCCACACCTATCATATCGGCGGCGTCGATTCCCCGGTTGCCGTCACAAAAGTCCCGGGCTCAGGCGCGAAGGCAAAGAAGAAGACAGATCCACAGCAACCCGCCAGCCAACAACCACCATCGCCAAACTAAAGAAGAGTGACACGGATCGTGCTGACGCCAACGCCAACGCTCTACAACTCGAGAGTGATATCGCTCGAGGGACGCGTGACACAGAGGAGGCACGAACCGGGTTCCGGTTCCACTGCGGGTTCGCGCACATACGTGACGGTGCCCGCCAGGAGCTTCGTCTTGCAGGTGCCGCACGCACCCGCGCGGCAACCATAAGGCGCTTTGATGCCGTTGGCTTCGGCCAGTTCAAGAATACTGGCCGTGCTGTTAGTCCATTTTGACGCTGATTTGGATCGCGCAAAGCGAACCTGAACGGCTTTGGCCTGCGTACACTCTGTCGCCGCACGTTCAGCAGGCGAAGAAATTGGAGAAAGCGAGACAAACGACTCTGTCTTGATATCTGACTCGGAAACGCCCGCGGTCTTGAGCTCAAGCGGCAGGGTGTCCATCATGGGGCGCGGACCGCAAACATAGAAATCCGCGGTCTGGCTGCCGATGGCACGAAGTACAACGTCTGCCGACACATGACCCGCGACATCAAAGTCCACACCCATGCGGCAGCTGGGTGTAGGCGCGCTGTAGTAGGTTGTGACATGGATATTCGCAAAAGCCCGCTGTAAAGCCTTGAGCTCGTCACGCATCGCGTGCTCCAAACGATTGCGCACGCCATAGAAGAGGAAGATCGGACGCGCAGAATTCTGCTCGGCCAGCGATGTCAGCATCGAAAGAAACGGCGTTATACCAATGCCGCCCGCAATAAGAACCAGCGGCCGGGTCGACACGGGGTCAAGACAAAAAGCGCCGGCAGGCGGCAGAATCTGTATCGTTGAGCCGACTCTAAGACGATCGTGCATCAGGTTTGACAAGAATCCCGCCGGCACCTGGTTTGGCGCATCAGCGGGCGGACCGACCCGCTTAACCGTGATGCGATAGCAGCGACGCTCATTGGGACTGCTCGAAATCGAGTAGCATCGCCGTAGGGGCTGCGCGCGCCCCGGCAGGCGCACCTCAACGGTCAAGAATTGGCCGGGCCGAAATTCGGGAACCGGTCCTGAGTCGGCAGGAACGAGACAAAAGGACCCAACGCGACCGCTCGGCGTTTCATTGCGGCGGCCAGCGACGAAAAAGGGCCGCGCTTCGGGCACGGCCACATGCCGATTGCGGATGCTCAGGGCCTGCCTGTCGGTGAACTTGGTTTTGAGAGAGACCAAGGATCGTCGTTGCTGTGCGCTGTCGCGTGCCCGCTGCGCCGCCAGCCGAAACGTGCCGAGAGCCGCGCGGGCAGCCGCCAGCGCCATCAGCAATAATCCTGTAATTGCTACAATATTCTCCATCGCCATGTCCGGTTCCGCGGTCTCTTTCGTGGCCTAGTAGACAACTTGCAATTCAACGCGCCCGCCTGCGCCGTCATCCCGGCCTTCGTTGAACGTGTAGAAGGCTTCGTAGGTCATCTGCACGTGTTGACCGATCGCCTGCTGCAATTGAAAGCCAAGGCCGAGGCTGTCGAAACCGTTGCCCGACAGATCCTTGCGGCCAGCAATTTCGAGGATCAGGTTGCGGCGCTTGTTATCGAAGAAGGCCTGGTAGCCAAGCGCGCCGCCAATCACATCATCGGTGATAAAGGGATCGATCTCAGCCAGGTACGTACTAAGATTTGGCGAGGCGAAAAGAATACCCGTGTTGGCAAGCGGGCCGCCGACAATCGCTTCGCGTCCCGCTTGGGTGTAGTTGCCGAGACCCAGGAATGTGTTGAAGTAGACGATGTCGTCCGACCCTGGAACCAGGCCCGAAATCTCGCTCGTCAATAAGACACCGTCACCGACAACACTTCCGCCGAGGTTGCTGGGGATCTTTTCGTCCAGCGCATACGAAGCATTGATGCGAAACGCTGTGCTAACGCCGTTAAGCCACGGCAGCCGTTGAATGGCCGAAGCACCGAAATAAAGCCCGTCCGCGCCGTCGCTGTCATCGACATAAATGGTGTCGAAATTGAGCGTACTGAGGTGGGTATCGGCCGCGACGAAAACGCCAAAAGTATTCTGATCCGCGTCCCGTCCCGGGTCATTCCGGTCCAGCCGGTTCCACCCCCACATGGCCGAGACGCGAAAGTTCGATGTGCCGGGCACCGGGATGTTGTTGCGAATGAGGCCGACGGCATCGATCGTGTCGTTGATGAGAATGCCTTCCTGAAAGATGATCGGCTGACGTCCCACCGTGAACCCGTAGTCAATGGGACGAACGCCGGCCTGATCCAGGTTCGGAAAGAGGCTGCCGAAATCCCCTTCAAAGAACAGTGTCTCGACGCCAAGCCTCAGCTCGTCATTAAAGCCTTCCTTCTCTCCGTCGAAGGTGTAGCGCGTGAACTGGTCCGGGCGGTTGTTGTCGAGCGAGCGAAGCCCGAGCAGAATTTTTTCCGTACCGGTAAGCTGCAGATTGACGAAGAGATCCAGCCGATTGGCAATCTCCGTTTCACGAACACTGCCGGGCGCACCGTTGTCGAAGGACTGAAAGGTCGTTCGGTTGATCGCATACGCCCACAGCCTCGGCTGCCAGACCGCACCGATCACCGGAACCTCAAAACCCGCGTCGAGATTGCCTGTATCCAGAAATCCGTTGCCGACTTCGACGGCAAGTTCGGGACGGGCCGGCAGCCGGTCCGCAGCGGGCGTTGCGGCGCCTTCAGTGCGAAACGGGATGTACTCGTCGTCGAGCCCCTTGACCTTTACTCGGTCTCCGATGGGCCAGAACCGGGAATACCAAGCTTCGTCCTCCGGCTCGTAGACACCGTAATTGGGGGCCGGGGCGACAAGGTCTCCCTCGCCGGCTTCCGTTTGATACTCATCCCCGCGCGCTTCACCGCTCCAAATCAGAAGCAAAACGGAGAACAGTCCAAGTCCACAGGCGGCGGCACACGTGGAAGCTCTGCCAGCAATCGAATGCCGCATTGGTGTGCCTTTGAAGGGTGAGGTCGTCATCGGGGTCGTAATGGGTCGTCGTCTCTCTTAGCGCTGCGTGTTCTGGGACTGCTTCAACCACGGCAGTTCTTCGCGGGGCCCGGCATCGACATCGAAGACGAGCGACTTCTTCCAAAGCTCTTGCGTGCCCGCGATCAGCTCCTTGCCGATTTCACTGGATTTCATGCTGAAGTCGAAACCGACATCCTGAATGCCAATCAGCAGATTGATCGGGACCGCCTGTGCCATGAGGCGGACGGTCGCCGTGTAGGGCCCGCGCCCTGTGAGTGCGCTTCCTTTCACGGTGTACGACGCCCATCGGTGTCCGTTCGGCTCGATGCCTTTTTTATGATTACGCTCTGTCGCCGGCTCGCCGGTAAAGACAAGTGATGTTGTCGACGGCAGCACGCGCGGCAGAGCAAACGTCGGGAAGGGAATTGGAATGACGTGTTCCAACTCGCCGCCGCGGCCATTCTGCGTGACAAAGATGGACTGCAGACTGAAGAGATAGGGATCCCTCGCCAACTTTCCGGCATGAACGAAGGACGAGTGTCCGTCGCGCAGGTCGCCGTTGGGATCGCGGTCGCCCGAGCGGAACACCACGGCCCCGTCCCGGTCGCGCACAGAAACATCAAGCCAGACCAGGCGCTCACCTGTAAACCCGGTCGGCACATTGTGCCCATCGGTTCCGTTCTCGACCTTCGCCCGGAATGTGATGCCGGAGGAACTGGCTTGATCCGTCACCAGATCGGTCAACAAGAAACCGTTCTTCATCACCTCCAGGCGTTTGCGCTTGGCAAACTCCAAGAGCTCGAACTGCTTATTGAGAATCTCACGGGCGTCATAGCGATCGTCGACCGACTCCCAGGCCTTGGGAAAATTGTAACCCTCTGGGATGTTGTCTTCGAACTTGTCCGTGCCCCACCCCTCCTTATGCTTGAACTGTAGCCACTCCTTCATTGTCTTGAAGGCGGCGGCCTCCTGGTTGTGCGGAAAGATGCCCGGATGAATGACCGAATAATCGGGCCCGGAGAAGAAGTGACTGGTAAGCTTCCTCGTCTTCGTCGGAACGTCTCCCACATATGCGGCCGGGCCTTCGTCGTACCCCGAAACCTTCCCTTGGATTTTCCCCATGTGGCAGTCCTGGCAGGTCACGCCCTCTTGCGCGGCGGGCGAAAGCCGATATTCGCTGAACGCTTCCTCCAGCCGGAAACCATTGAACAACGTCACGTCATGACAGGAGCCGCAGAACGCGGGCGTCTTGATCGGGTCGAAGACCTTGGCTTCCGTATGGATCTTGCGGCCTTGTTTTTCCGGATCGGTGACCACACGAAACTTTTCCGGCTTCTCCAAAACCCGTTTGACACCGGAGTTCCCTTCGGGGCCGAACACCGGATCCGTCAGCCCGCCCTCAACAAGCGCCAGCCGCCCGCTTGCCTTGTTGTAGTTCTTGGAGATGCGGTGACAGACAACGCAGGTGATACCTTCACGCGATGTGGGGTGCCGGTCGAGGTTCGACGTAAACGGGCTCTCACCCAGATTGGCGCCCACGGGGCTGTGACAGCGTAGGCAGAAATCTCCGTTGGATCCGTTGCTTAGCTGGTTGATCTTATTGTTCAGGGATAAGTAGATCGGACTGAGTTGGGCGTACGCGTGCTGGGAGACGGACCACTCCTTGTAGTGTTTGGGATGGCATACGCCGCACGTCGCCGCCGACGGATAGCGGTTCTCGACGAAGAGCTTCAGGTGATCTTCTTCGGCTGATCGACGCGCCGCATTCGAGGCGGGTTCATCATCTCCGGTCTCGGGTCCAGGCTTGCTTTTTTCACCATCTCCGGGCTTTGAGCGCCGAGGCACCTTCTCTTTGCGCAAGATCTTGTCGGCGTCCCGCAACAGCTCATCATCCTGACCGGACGGGGTGGCGGCAACCGACGGCCCAGATTCGCCATGCGGAGCCTTAGCCGTCGCATTCTCCGCGGCCGAAACGTCCTGCACAAAATGCGAAAACACCAGCAATGCAATTGCGAGCGGGGCGTTCAAACGGACGTGCAGTCTGGCTCTTAATCGATTGAGATTAGTCATAAGCGACCTTGGTCGCTGCGCCATCGCACAGCAATCCTGATCCTCCCCAAATGCCCGCTTGTTGAGATGAGAGTCAGCGGCAAGTTCGTGGCGAATTGTTGTTGTTCTACTTTTCAAAATTGCGCCAACGCACGGCTGAAAAAGTTTGGTTAGCAGAGAACGGTAGCGACGCGACGCTCAAGAAATAGGCGTGCAGAGGCAGTTTTCATTCCTACAAAGCGAAATGCTTGCTGAGCGTATAAGCCGATATTGAGAAAAAGCCGCGCGCCGGCGAAAGAATTCGAAAACATATTTGATAAGTGCGACCCGCTTCCCGCCGCATCGCTGGTGTCGTTTTATCCAATGCGAGAAGGGGCGGTGTTTGGCGCGTAGTGCAACATAAGCGCGTGAGGGGCATGCAATTGTCCGGACTAACGGATCGACCAAAGCCTGAGACGCAGGACGAAGAGGTACATCATGAACCTTGCGGAGAAAGTAGCGGGCCTAGGCAGACCTCGGGAGAAAATCATGCACATGCGACCAGTCATGTACGTAGAATTGGCACGGCATTGGCTCCGATCGTTGTTCTCATATGTGCTGTTATCGGAATGGGCGTGGCCGTCAGTAGATCCGGTATCCTGCAACACACAGACGCGGCCGAAGTAAATCCCGGCCACCTGTACGCCGCACTCAAGGAGCGGCTGCAACCGGAATCAAGCCGCGTGGACGTGCATGCCGGCAAGGCCGGCGATCTTGTCCGCAAGCTCGAAAAACGTTTGGAAAAGGAACCGGACTTCATAGATGGCTGGCGGGTTCTTGGCTGGTCGCATTTTCGTAAGCGAAAGTTTGCTAAAGCCGCCGAAGCCTACGCGCGCGCAGCCGAACTTGATGACAAGAGCGCAATCCTGAAGTCTCTTCACGGCGAGGCTTTGGTGGCGGCGTCCGAAGGCGAAATAACGCCGGACGCCGCAGTGGCGTTTCGCGCGGCCTTAGCCCGCGATCCAGATGACGTACGGGCCCGGTTCTTCCTGGCCCAACTCAAGCTGCAGACTGGAGATCCTGCCGCGGCCATCGAGAATTGGATCGCGCTTTTTGAATCAGCTCCCCTCGGTGCGCCCTGGCGACAGGACTTGCGCGCCCACATCGTGCAGATTGCGCGCCAGACCGATGTCGACGTGAAAGGCCGTCTGCCGCCCGAGCCATCGGGAACGAAAGTCGCAGAAAAGCCTCGCACGCAGAGTTGGACGCCCGCGATCTCCGCGCAGGACATTGAAGCCGCGAATGCCTTTTCAGCGAGCGAGCAACACGACATGGCGAAAAAGATGGTTGTGCGCTTGGCCGCCCGGCTTGAAAATGCGCCGCGCGACGCGAAGGGCTGGATCATGCTGATCCGCTCCCACGTCGTCCTCAATGAGATCGATAAGGCCCGGGCCACGTTGGATAAGGCACTCGGCATCTTCTCTGCTGAAGCGGCAACACAAGAGGCAATCCGCCAAGCCGCCGCCTTACACAGCATTCATCCCTCGCCGTAACAATCAAATACTTGAGATTTGAAGTTTCTTGGCGGTACGCGCACAATCGTCCTGAGGATGCAGCTTGTCGTCGTCCAGAGGAGGATAGAATGAAAAAGGCCAGCGGGACCATTGTCGGATTTGGTCTCATTGTTTGCGAGACGCCGGCGCGTGCGGATGAGTTCTGCGATGGGCTGTGGCGCGCCCGTAATGCTGTATTCGCGCGCAATGGACACTGCTTCGAAAGCCCAAAGGCCCAGGCTGTGTTCGGCAAGGCCTGCTTTCCGCCCTATGGCAAACTCTCGCCGGCGGACGAGGCCATTGTTGCAAGAAAAAAGACGTTGGAGCGCGAGGGGAATTGCCAAGCGGCGCAGGCTTCCAACGCAGGAACTGGGACTGCAAACACGAAGATACCGCGATACACGGTGGTCGTGACGCTGTCGCCAAAAGCCAAACAGAAGCTCACCTCAAGCGGCGAGACCGTGCGCGTTGCGGCCTACTACTTCGGCGAAGCCAAACCCGGCGAGCCTGCCGATGAAGCAGGCGAAGTCCAACTCGGGACAGAAGCCAAGGATATCGTATCAGGCAATTCGGTGAGTTTGGGCGGACTGTCTCTTCCGGCAAAAGAGGTCGCTAAGATTGTCGGCGGGCGGCCGCAACTTCTCATCAACATCTACAGCGGCCGAAAGGTATTTCCGGACAACATCCTCGACTGCGGCATCTGGCAAGACGATGCCGCCAAAGCCGCCACCTTGCCCATCAGCTGCAAACTCATCGGCGAGTGATAGCTGCAAGGCCTAGCTGCGCCGGAGCAAGGCCCCACGCGCCCCAAATGCGCCAACCCGAATTTCGCTTAGCCTGAGAAAACGGCTACAACACGCGAAGCGGACCTCGAATGTTGCAGCATTTTCATCCGTTCTCCAGAACAAAGCGACCGTCGTGCAAACATGACGATCACGGCGGCTTCTGATCCGATTCAGATGTGACGACAAGAGTTCATAGGCAACGCAGCATCAATCAGACGCCATACCTGCCACGACCCTCACTCTGCCTCCGGTTGCACAGTATCTCCGACGACCTTTCGATACATATGCCAGGTCGCGTGACCGAGAACCGGGAGGATCACCGGCAGTGTGATGAAGACGGTAATAATGGAGGCGAAGAGCGCGAGGCCGACTATCACAGCCCAGAGCGCCATAGGCAGTGGATTGGCGGCGACAGCTCGCACGCTCGCGGTCATCGCGGTGGCGAAGTCGATCTCTCGGTCCATAAGCAGCGGCAACGATATGACGGTCACCGCAAACACGATCGTCGCCATGACCGCGCCGGCAAAATTGCCCAGAAGAATAAAGTAGAGGCCTTCGCGGGTCGTGGTCAGAGCCTCAAGGAAGGCGTCCAACTGCAATTGCTCCAAGCTGAAGAACAACAGGAAAACAAGGGCGGCCCAATCGACCCACATAAAGAATGCAAACCCGGTGACCAGCGCCATCCATCCCAGGTCACGTCCCTTCTGCCGCCAGACCGTGCCCAGCACGGCCTCCCATGAGAGCGGCTGGCCTTTCTCCAGCCGGCGACTGACTTCATAGGTTCCCACGGCGGCAAAGGGGGCGATGAGGGCGAAGCCCATCGCGGCGGGATAGGCGAAATAGGGCATGGAGACAGCGTACAGAAGCCAAAGGATGAGCCAGCCGCCAGCGGCATAAAAGAAACCGAAGAAGAGACCGTACTTCGGTGCCTTGCTGAAATCGCGCAAGCCCAGCAACAGGCATTCGGGCCCTGCCGTTGCATCGATGCGCCGAAGCTCCGGAATGTCCATCGTTGGCCGCTTTGGCGGCAACGGCTTTGTTGCTTGCGTCTCCACCATGACCAAACATGGCGCATGTCGCGGGCCAGCGAAAGCAGGAAAAAGTGATGATCAGCAGGATTCTACCGGCTGACAACGGCTGACGCTCGATAGGAGTCCCCGTCGGGTGTATCGAGGGCCGCCGCCGAATGAGGTGCTCAACGAAAATGGTGGGCGGTACTGGGATTGAACCAGTGACCCCACGCGTGTGAAGCGTGTGCTCTACCGCTGAGCTAACCGCCCGATGCCGATCGGAGGCGCCCTTATGGGCAAGCGTCATTGCGCCTGTCAAGGTGGCGGCAAACTCAATCGTATGGCGGAAATCTGCGGCCGTTAGGTCCGGAGGCCAAGCGCGGTTCGCAAAATACCGGCGCGGGGCGCTTGGCTCATTGCGGGCCGCGGGACACGTAGCACCGGTGTGCGCGCCTGAGCGGCACTGATATCTTCCGATCGGGCTTCGAGAGCCAGAAGCTCGGCGGGAAACTGAATGGCGGGGAACCGCATGACACGTCCTGAAACCGTGGCGCCCGCGTCCATCTTGACCGCCGTATGATGGATATCGCCCTCTATGAAGGCGCCAGACTTCAACTCCACATTGCCGGCGTGAACGGTGCCGACGATCTGCCCCTCGACAATGACATGTCGTGCACACACCGTGCCGCGGACATAACCGTCAGGCCCGATCTCGAGACGTGTGCAGGCAATATCGCCTTCAAACCAGGAATCGAGGGTGACACGCCCCGCGACCACCAGACGGCCGCGCATAGGGGTATCGGAATCGGCGCCAAGCATTCGGGTCTCGCCACGCGGGTGAAAGTGAGTGAGTCGAAATGTAAGACGGGAAGCGTGGTGCTTTCGCGGCTGAATTGGGGCAGCGAGACGTCAAAGAGCCTCTTAAGCCGAATGCCGGATCAAAAACCGCCAGACGCCGTCGGACTGTGTGGTCTCGACAAGAGTATTTCCCGTCGCCGAGCAGAAGACCTCGAAGTCCTCCCGCGCACCCGGGTCGGTGGCCAGTACCTCGAGCGTGCCACCTTTCGGGACGCCGCCGAGAGCCTTCTTGGCCTTGAGAATGGGGAGAGGGCAGAGCAATCCGCGCGCGTCGAGCGAGAGATCGGGCTTCAAGTGTGCCTCCGACAGAGGAATTTCAGGCTCACGCATAGGCGATCCCGCGAGGGGTCTCAAGTTTCGTGACATATATGAGATATGAGACGCCGCTGGGCCACTGAGCCCCCTTGCGCCGGTGCGCGCCTCGATGCAAGCATCTGCCGCGTGATTCCGGGGGAACCGGACGACCCGGTCGGAACGAGGAGAGAGGCAGAGCCTCGAGGGTCGGGAAGAGGACCGCGGCTGCCTGCGGGGAAGGACGATCATGGCCAGCACGGAGGAGCCACGTCGCTCATTTGTCTTCGCTTTTGGCCTCGATAAGCTTGGGCTTCTGGCGCTCAAGGCCCCTTATGTTTCGGCAACCGTCATCCTCCTTTTGACAGCGCTCGCCATTCTCGGCGTCTCAAAATTGAGGGTCGACGATTCGCTTTCCGAGCTGTTCCGCACCGACACCAAGGAATTCCAGCAATACGAGGAAATCGACCGGCGGTTTCCGTCGAGCGAGTATGACGTGCTCGTTGTCGTCGAAGGCAAGGAACTCCTGTCGAAAACCCAGATCCAGGTCTTTGCCGATCTCGTCGTCGAACTGCAGTTGACCGACGGCGTCCAAGGTCTTGTCTCGATGCTGTCGGCGCGCGGCAAACCCGACGCGTCTGGTTACGCAGCCCCTGTCGTACCCGACGACTTGCCGGATGACCCAGCCGACTACAATGCCATAATCGAGCGCCTGAAGACGAACGACATTGTCAAAGGTAAATTCCTCTCCGACGATGGCGAGCTGGCCCTCGTCGTGATTTCGCTCGATCGCGCGTTGGTGGAAGAACGCACGGCGCGAACCGTGATCGGCGGAATCCAGGATGTCGTCGATCAGATACTAGAAGGCACCGGACTCACCGCCAAGCTGACTGGCGCGCCGGTCATGCAGCTCGAAATCCGCAATGCCGTAGAGCGCGACCGGTTGGTCTACAATGGGCTCGGCGCCATCGCCGCGATGGTCGTCGCCTTCATGTTCTTCCGGCGCATTTCCCTCACGCTGATTACCGTTCTTGGACCGACAACGGCCATCCTCTGGACGCTCGGCATGCTGGGCGGGCTCGACTTCCGGCTGAACCTCTTCATCAACGTCATCACGCCCCTCATTCTGGTTTCGGGCTTGTCGGATTCGATGCACCTCGTATTTTCGATACGCCGGGACATCCTGCGTGGTGTGCCGCGCGTTGAAGCCGCGCGCCATGCCGTCCTCGACGTCGCTCCGGCATGCCTTTTAACCGCGATGATGCAGGCCCTCGCGATCATTTCGTTTGCATTCGCCGAAAGCGCGCTCATCAGAACCTTCGGTATTGCGGCACTCATGGCGGTGACGATTTCCTACACCGCCGTCGCTGTGGTGGTACCGACCCTCGCTGCACTCTTGATCCAAAAGGAAGACACGGAAATACCCGATATCGAAGAGCACGACACCGGGGGCGTTGGTGTTCTGCAATGGGTGACGGACAGGATTATCGGTGGAGTCGCGCGCCGGCCATTGATTTTCTTCGCGCTGGGTTTGGCCTCCGTCGTGACGACGGGGTGGGCTTATACGCAACTGGTACCCATGTACCGCCTTGCGGACCAGGTGCCCGACAAAGAGCAAGCGCTGGCGGCGACCGGAAAGCTCGACGAAAAACTCACAGGCGCCAATCCGGTCCACGTCATGATCAAGTGGCAAGGCACAAAGAACAATCCGGATGGAGGCGGGATATCACTCTACGACGTGGGAACGCTATCGGTCATTTCCGAAGCCCATAACGTTTTGGAAAATGTTGCCGGACTCGGCAATGTCTGGTCGCTCGACAGCTTGCGGCGTTGGCTGGCAGAAGCCGGCGATTCCTCCATCGAGACCATCAAAAAATATGTCGGTGTTCTACCAAAGCATCTGGTGCACCGGTTCATCACCGAGGACGAGACCGCCGTGTTGGTCACCGCGCGTCTGCCAGACATCGATGCCAGCGAAATACTGCCCATCGTTGAAAAGATCGACAACGCGCTCGACAAGGTCCGCAATGAGCATGCCGGTTACGAAATAACGGTGACCGGCTTACCGGCGATCGCGGCGAGGAACTCCGCAACGTTGATCAGCGAGCTCAATTGGGGCCTCATTGGCGATATCTTCCTCGTCTTTATCTTTCTTGGAATTGCGTTGCGCTCAGCTGTGGTAGGCGTCTCTAGCGTTCTGCCCTCACTATTCCCAATCTTTGCGACAGGTGCGCTCCTCTGGTGGTATGGCCAGGGCATGCAATTCGCGTCGATTATTGCGATCACGGTTGCCTTCTCGCTGGCCATCGACAGCACCATCCACTTCTTGAATCGCTTCCGGCTCGAGGAGGATAGGATCGGCGGCGGTGCGGGCACGGAATTACAGGTGCTCAAACGAACAGCGCATCACATCGGGCCCGTTGTCGTCCTCACCACAATCGTGCTGGCGCTCGGCCTCGGCATGACGATGCTCTCAACTCTGCCGTCCCTGCGTCTCTTTGGACAGCTGACGGCGATCTGTCTCTTTGCATCGCTGATCGGCCAGCTCATCATTTTGCCCGCCTCGCTGTCGCTCTTCCGTCGATCCTTCCCGAAAAAAAATTAGGCGATATTTCGCGGGCTCATTTACCCTATGTCTTAGGTTGGTGACGTCGCACTGCTGACGGCACACCTCTCTCCGTTAACGAAGAAAAGCCCCAATTTACGGGGCTTCACGCGTTTTTCTCACATGTGTTCCAGCTGGAACAGCGGGCGAACACGAGAGCGCGTACGTTTTGTCCATCAACCGACAGGACGGGCCAAGAGCCCAGGATGGAGAAAACGAAAATGACTCACGCTTCGCTCAGGACCATTGCGATCGCTCTCGCTATCGGCGCAACCGCATTCGCCAACGTGCTCGGCAGCACCACTGCTGAAGCCGGCAGCGGCAAGGAGTTCTTCTCCGAGACCTACACGTTCGACCGCGCGACGAACGGCTACGAAGGCCGCGCCGGAGACTACTACTGCAGCTACATCAAGACGCCGGTTCGCAAGTGCGACAAGAGCGGCTTCAACTGCAAAGTGGTTGCTTGGCAGCTCCAGCAGCACTGCCAGTAAGCCACGAACCGAACGTTACGCTTACACGACCTTCCTCCTAAAACTTGACCCCGGGGCCGCTCCCGCCCTGGGGTCCTTTTTTTTGACAGGAGCCCTTACGCCCCCGCAGGTGGCGTACGGCCCCAAACGGAGAAGGCGGCGGCAAGTTGTCCGTGAAGGACCCCACCCGCGCCGCGATCCTTGCCTTTCACCCCGACTTCCGGCATAAGCCCCTCCATCACACACGCGGTCCCATGCGCCCGGCGGATTGAAAGCCCCGTCGTTCGCTCCGGTGGATAAACATAAGCAATTTTGATTGCTCGTGTTTTTCTTCTTAAGGGCCGCGGAGGTCGAACCGGAAAAGGATACCGCGCATGACGCTTCCCGCGTTCAATATGCGTCAGCTCTTGGAAGCTGGCGTACACTTTGGTCACCAATCCCACCGTTGGAACCCAAAAATGGCGCCCTTCATTTATGGCGCCCGCAACAATATTCACATCATCGATCTGACCCAGACGACGCCGCTGTTGCACCAGGCGCTGGTCAAGATCTCGGATACCGTAGCAGGCGGCGGCCGCGTGTTGATGGTTGCCACCAAGCGCCAGGCTTCGGACGGCATCAAGGACGCAGCCAAGCGCTCGGCCCAGTACTTTATCAACCACCGTTGGCTGGGCGGAACGCTGACCAACTGGAAGACCATCTCGCAGTCGATCCGGCGCCTGCGTCAGCTTGACGATATCCTGGCCGATCCCCAGGGCCGTACCAAGAAAGAAGTGCTCAACATTCAGCGCGAGCGCGACAAGCTCGATCAGGCGCTGGGCGGCATTAAGGACATGGGCGGTGTCCCCGATCTTCTGTTCGTCATCGACACGAACAAGGAAAAGATCGCCATTGAAGAGGCGCGCAAGCTCAACATTCCGATCATCGCCGTGGTCGACACCAACTGCGACCCCGACGGTATCGACTTCCCGGTTCCCGGCAATGACGATGCGGGCCGCGCCATCACGCTCTACTGCGACCTGATCGCACGGGCGTCCCTTGATGGCTTGGAGCGGGCGCAAGGCGCAGCGGGTGTTGACGTCGGTGCGTCGGAAGCCCCGCCCGCCGAGGAGATCCACACGTTCACCGGCATCGATAGCCCTCGCGGCGAAGCCGACGACTTGCAGCGCATCAGCGGCGTTGACAGCAAGGTTGCGCAAAAGCTCAACGATGCCGGCGTATTTCATTACTGGCAGATTGCCGACCTCTCGGCTGACGATCAGGCCGCGCTTGACCGGCAGTTGAAGCTCGACGGCCAGATTGAAAAAGACGGTTGGATTGCCCAAGCCAAGAAGCTCGTCGAAGCCACAGCGCCCTGATCGGGCGAAAACATTACGGCGGTAGATGAGCAAGGACGCCGCGTCTCGGCCATCTGCCGCCAACACCACGCTCAGTGCGCACGTCGCACACCGCTTTCAGCAAAAGGACTGAAAAATGACTGAGATCACCGCAGGCATGGTCAAACAGCTGCGCGACAAGACTGGCGCCGGCATGATGGACTGCAAGAAAGCCCTGACCGAAAACAACGGCGATATGGATGCCGCGATGGAATGGCTGCGAAAGAAGGGCA
The DNA here is from genome assembly GCA_965222835.1 of Hyphomicrobium sp. Lineage (GTDB taxonomy): Bacteria > Pseudomonadota > Alphaproteobacteria > Rhizobiales > Hyphomicrobiaceae > CBDCUQ01. Next base: position 96,360 of record CBDCUQ010000003.1, on the reverse strand, counting down.
TAACCAAGGCAGGGACAAAGTCAGATCGCGTCGCGGCCCAGGGCCTCATCGGCGTCGTCTCGACCGGAAAGACCGGCGCTCTCGTCGAGGTCAACTCCGAAACCGACTTCGTTGCCCGCAACGATCAGTTCCAGGACATGGTGCAGAAGATTACCTCGCTCGCACCGGCAGCAAAGGGCGACCTCAGCGCGCTTCTGGCGGCCAAGTTTCCTGGAGGACCGAAGACGATCGAGGAGCAAGTTAAGGACGCCATTGCTACGATCGGGGAGAACATGGTCGTGCGGCGCACGGCAGCCCTGTCGGTCAAAGACGGTATCGTTGCCGGATATATCCACAATCGCGCCGCCGAGGGTGTTGGCAAGATCGGCGTGCTCGTTGCGCTCGAAGGCCTTGGCGACAACGCCAAGCTGACCGAATTCGGACGTCAACTTGCGATGCACGTCGCTGCGTCCAGTCCGCTCGCGGTGACCTCCGCTGACCTCGATCCCGCCGCGGTCGAGAAGGAACGTGCCTTCTACACCGAGCAGGCGGCGGCCTCCGGCAAGCCGAAGGAGATCATCGAGAAGATGGTCGAAGGCCGGCTAAAGAAGGAATTCTTCCAGCAGGTCTGCCTGATGAGCCAGGTGTTCGTGCTCGATGGCAAGGCAACCGTCGAACAGGCTGTCAAGACCGCGGAGAAGGAGTCTGGCCAGCCGATTAAGGTGACCGGTTTTGTGCGCTTTGCCCTGGGTGAGGGTGTCGAGAAGAAAGAGGAGGACTTCGCCGCCGAGGTCGCCAAAACAGTTGGCGCCGCGTCGGCAAAAGCCGGATCCAAAGCGTAAGCCGCGCTGGCCGCCCAAGGGGAAAAGATTGAGACCCCAGAGCGGCTTTGCAAGCATTCGTACCGGCCGGTGCTCTGCCCGGCCGGTTTTCTTAGAGCGTGTCCGGCCGAAGGAGCGGGTGGTCCGACTTAGAGTCCGACTTAGATCAGACAGACTCTCGGCAGCGCGACTTTGAAGGTGTCACGCCGAAATGGGGATCTCCCACCCCCAAAATTGATGATTTCTAGGGCATCGAAGAGGTTGATACCTGGGCTTTTTAGGCTGGTCAGACGTAAGACTCATGGGATAGGTGTTTGCGCCCGGCGGATGTTTGCCTCCGGCCGGAATCGCGACCCGCTCTATGCAATCGAGGAGCAGCAATGCCTTCGGGCCAGGACATCAAATACAAACGGCTCTTGCTGAAGATTTCCGGCGAGGCGCTCATGGGCGAGAGCACTTATGGGATCGACATGGCGGTTGCTGAACGCGTTGCCCGCGACGTGACCGAGGCCGTGAACGCCGGCTGCGAGATGTCCATTGTCATTGGCGGCGGCAATATCTTTCGCGGCCTCGCCGGTGCGGCAAAGGGTATGGACCGCGCAGCCGCCGACTACATGGGCATGCTTGCGACCGTGATGAACGCGCTCGCTTTCCAGAATGCACTCGAGCATCTTGGCACGCCGTCGCGCGTTATGTCCGCTATTCCTATGCCAACGGTCTGCGAACCCTACTCACGTCCCAAGGCACAGCACCACATGAGGAAGGGCCGTGTTCTCATATTCGCATCTGGAACCGGCAATCCGTTTTTCACAACGGACACGGCGGCGACATTGCGGGCAATCGAAATGGACTGTGATGCGATGGCCAAGGCCACGCAAGTCGACGGTGTTTATTCGGCCGACCCCAAGAAGGATTCATCGGCCAAGCGCTACGACCGCCTGACCCACGCCGAAGTCCTGTCCCGCGATCTCAAGGTGATGGACGGTGCCGCAATCGCGCTTGCCCGCGATAATGGGCTTCCGGTAATTGTATTTTCGATTGAGGAGCCGGGTAATATACTGCGGGTGGTACGCGGTACGGCCCACGCGACCCTAATTCAGGGCTAGGTCTGCGGGCGCCCGCTCGGGGCGCCGGATAGAACGGCCGTTGCGTCGGAAGGCACGCATTCTCGCTCAGGGTCTGAGGAGCGTGCAGAGCTGGCGCAGTTGAATGGGAAGGACAGATCATGTCGCTGCAAAGCTACGATATCGACGAAATCGAGAGGCGCATGCGCGCTTCTTTGGAGGCGTTCAAGCGAGAGTTGTCCGGACTGCGAACCGGCCGTGCCAGCGCTCACCTCCTAGATACGGTGCAGGTCCCGGTTTACGGCTCGAAGATGCCCGTCAATCAGGTCGCGACAGTTTCGGTTCCCGAGCCCCGCATGATCACCGTCCAGGTCTGGGATCGCTCGAACCTGCAGGCCGTCGAAAAGGCGTTGCGTGAGGCAAATCTCGGTGTCAATCCCGTGGTCGACGGGGCCATTGTCCGCTTGCCGTTGCCGGTTCCGACGGCAGAGCGCCGGCAGGAGCTCGTCAAGCAGGCGCACAAGTTTGCCGAAAGCCATCGTGTTGCAGTACGCAATGTGCGTCGCGACGGCATGGAGATTCTCAAGAAGCTGGAAAAAGAAGGAAAGATGGGCCAGGACGAGCACCATGGTAACTCCGCCAAGGTGCAGGAGCTGACCGACAAATTGATCAAGGAGATCGATCAGACCTTGGCAGCCAAGGAAACCGAGATCCAAAAAGTCTGAGAACGGAAGAGGTCGCCGTGGTACGCTGCGGGATCAATGATTGGGACCGAACCGAGTGGCAGACAATTCTGAAATCGTACAACGCAGAACCGGGGACGATACGTCCCAATGCAAGGTGCCGCGTCATGTCGCGATTATCATGGATGGAAACGGACGCTGGGCTGGCGAGCGCGGCATGTCGCGTGCTGCCGGGCATCGCTCGGGCGTCGAGGCTGTGCGCCGAACGGTCCGGGCGGCCGTCGAGCTTGGTATTCCCTATCTGACGATCTACAGCTTTTCATCTGAAAACTGGTCAAGGCCGGCCGAAGAGATCGATGATCTCATGGGGCTAATGAAGCGGTACATCCGAAGAGACCTTGCTGAGCTCCACAAACAGAACATACGCATTCTTCGCATTGGTGATCGTCAAAACGTCGATTCCGAGCTCCTGTCACTTATTGACGAAGCCGTCGAGCTAACATCCGCGAACACCGCGCTCACGTTGGTGATTGCCTTCAATTACGGATCGCGTCAGGAACTGGCGCGGGCCACGCAGCGTTTGGCGCGAGAGGCGGTTTCTGGACGCCTCGATCCGAATGAAATCACGCCCGAGCACATCGAGCGCGCACTCGACACCTCGGGTATCCCCGACCCGGATCTTCTCATACGCACGAGTGGCGAATTGCGTCTGTCGAACTTTCTGCTCTGGCAGACGGCTTACACCGAGCTGGTGTTCATGGATGTCTACTGGCCTGACTTTGGCAAAGAGCAGCTCGAACTTGCCATCGAGAACTATCAAAGACGCGATCGCCGGTTTGGCGGTCTGACACGTCGATCCACGGCATAGGACGATCCGCATGGAAGACGACGTCACGACTGAGACAGGCCCTGCAGCGCCGGATGGCCTCGGTGGAGATTTGAAGTCCCGCATCATCGCCGGCATCCTTCTGGCAATCCTGGCAGGGGGCGCGGTATGGGCGGGTACGTTACCGTTCGCGATACTGGTTCTCGTTATTGCCGTTCTGATGAGTTGGGAATGGGCGCGCGTGGTTCGCGCTAGAAACGACTTCGATGCGACGCTGGCCGTGCACGCGATGTCGACGGTGCTGGCCGTCGTCCTGAGCGCATTTGGATTGGCCGCGCTCGGGCTTGCCGCCGTTGTCGCCGGCGCGCTGATCGTTATCGCGCTCGAGTTGGGTGGCCGTTCGCTTATGTCAGCAGCAGGTGTCTTGTACACGGGACTACCGTCGGTCGCGCTTCTGTGGATCCGTGCAAGCGATGATTGGCTTGGCTTCCTCGCCATCCTGTTCCTGTTTGCTGTTGTGTGGTCCGCCGATACGGTGGCTTACGCGGTCGGCAGACTGATCGGCGGCCCCAAACTCGCGCCCTCGGTTTCGCCCAATAAGACGTGGTCGGGGCTCGTTGGCGGCGTCCTGGCCGCAGGTCTCGCGGGCAGTGTCTTTCATCTGCTGACCTGGGGCGCCGCTATCCCCCTTTTCATCACGGCGCTCCTACTTGGTCTTGTCTCTCAGGCCGGAGATCTGGTTGAATCGGCGCTGAAGCGAGCCTTTGGGGTGAAAGATGCGAGCACGCTCATTCCAGGGCACGGTGGCTTCATGGACCGTACGGATGGCCTGGTCGCGGCGGCTGTCCTGGCAGGTCTTTTGGCGCTTTTTCTCGGCCCTGAAGTCCCCGCAAGAACACTGCTAGGTTTCAGCCGGTGAGCACCTGCGGGAAATTGACCGGCGCGCAAGTGCGGAATGAGGCTGGCGCAGCCTACTAGATTGGCGTTAGGTACGTCCCCCATGGCACTTTCGGGCGAAGCATCATACCCGCCGCAGGTGGCGGCGCAATCCGGCCGCAAGCGCGTTTCGATTCTTGGTGCAACCGGCTCGATCGGCGCAAGTACACTCGATCTCATTGGCCGCGACCCGCAGAAATTCGAAGTCGTTGCACTAACAGCGCAATCCAACACCGCAAAGCTTGCCGAACTTGCGCGCCTTCACCGCGCTGAGGTTGCCGTACTCGGCGACGAGTCCGGATTGAGTGAATTGCGGGATCGCCTGGAGGGCACAGGAGTCCGCGCAGCCGCCGGTCCAAACGCTCTCATCGAAGCCGCCACTATTCCCGCCGATTGCATTATGGCCGCGATCGTCGGCGCAGCAGGTTTGGCACCGACATTTGCCGCAGCGCGCCAGGGCAGGCGCATTGCACTTGCCAACAAGGAATGTCTGGTCTCCGCCGGCAACATTTTTCTCGATGAGATCAATCGCGCGGGCGCCGAGCTTATCCCGGTCGATAGCGAGCATGCCGCCGCGTTCCAAGCAATCGGCTCGGCCGATGCTGACGCAATCGAGACCATCACGCTGACGGCATCAGGCGGACCATTTCGGACGTGGGGACGCGACCAGCTCGCGGCGGCAACCCCGGAGCAGGCTATGCGCCATCCGAATTGGTCGATGGGCGCAAAAGTCACGATCGATTCAGCAACCCTCATGAACAAAGGGCTCGAATTGATCGAGGCCTACCATCTCTTTCCAATTGAGGCATCTCAGCTCAGCGCCGTAGTGCATCCCCAGTCGATCGTTCATTGTCTTGTTGGTTTCCGCGACGGGTCGATACTCGCGCAGCTGGCGCCGCCGGACATGCGTACACCGATTGCGTTCGCATTGTCGTGGCCCGAACGGATGGAGACTTCTGTACCGCGTCTCGATCTTGCAGAGCTCGGGAGCCTCACATTCGAGAGCCCCGACGAATCGCGGTTCCCCTGCCTTAGTCTTGCAAAACGGGCACTGCGACGAGGCGGAGGCGCACCGACGGTTCTGAATGCGGCCAACGAGGTGGCTGTCGCCGCCTTCATTGGTCGCAGGATTGGTTTTCTCGACATTGCAGGGGTCGTTGACACATCTCTCGATTTGGCTGAGAGAAGGGGCTTATTCCGTGCGCCCGCATCACTCGCGGACGTGCTGGAAGTCGATCGGGAGGCCCGCGCCGTGGCACGATCGGCGTTTCCCGACTAAACATCGTTTTTTACCTGCGTTCGGCAATCCGCAAATCTGACACCATGCGGGTCGCACGTGACGCATACCGGAAGAGCGAGGAACGGAGAAGGGATTGATGCTCGAGATTTTACCGTCCTGGTTTTCAACCGGCTTCATATCGGTGGTCGGGTTTCTGTTCGTCCTGACGGTTGTCATATTCTTCCACGAGCTCGGCCACTTTCTTGTCGCGCGCTGGTGCGGAGTAACGGTCACGACCTTCTCGATTGGGTTCGGCAAGGAGCTATTTGCCTGGGTTGACGGAAGGGGAACCCGGTGGCGCGTCGCCGCCATTCCCCTTGGTGGCTACGTCAGGTTCCTCGACGATGCGAATGCCGCGAGCGCGCCGTCTGAAGAAAACCTCAAGCAATTGTCCGAGGAAGAAAAGAAGGGTGCCTTCCAGACCAAGCCGCTCTGGCAACGAGCAGCTGTCGTTGCGGCAGGGCCTCTCGCCAATTTCCTGCTGGCGATCGTCTTATATTCCTCCGTAAATGCCGTTGTCGGCGTGCGTCAGACGTCACCGGTGTTTCAAGTCGTCGAAAAGGGATCTCCGGCTGAAAAGGCAGGCATACGTCCGGGCGATCGCGTTGTGTCCATCGACGGCTCGGAGATCGAATCCTACAACGACTTGGCCAGAGAAATCTTTCCGTCGCCGGGGCGCGAGTTCGACATTGGCATCGACCGGGACGGCAAGCGTTTGAACTTCAAAGTGACGGCAGAACAGAAGGAGTTCGACGACGAAATTGGGGTGACGGTTAAGTTTGGCGACATCGGTGCACGCCCCGCCCATCCGCCGCGCGCCGGAGGAATTGTGAAGGGAGGACCTGCCGACCGCGCCGGCATGCGCTCCGGAGACCTCATCACGCGAATCGATGACACGCCGATCCGGACCTTTGACGACATTGTCCAAAACGTCCGCAAAAGCCCTGGCAAGGAGATCGAGGTCGAAGCGCTGCGCGACGGGAAGACCATGATCTTCCGCATGACACCGGTGCCCGTTGTTGTGGAACAGGGAACAGGCACCTCGGTTGAGCACGTACGCATTGGAATTGCGGTGGCATTGCCACAACCCCGGCCTGTATCCCTTGCCAAGGCCGTACGCTTGGGTGTGACGGAAACTTGGCTCAATATCAGCCAAACGCTGGGCGGCCTGCGGGATATTGTGCTGCAGCGTCAGTCCGCCGATCAAATGGGCGGCCCCATCATGATGGCTCAGGTCACCGCCCGTTTTGTTGATCGCGGCATCGAGCCGCTGTTGCGCTGGACGGCGTTAATTTCGGCCAACATCGGCCTACTCAACCTGCTGCCGATCCCCATTTTGGACGGCGGACACCTTTTGTTCTACTCGATCGAGGCTGTGCGCCGACGGCCACTTAGTCAGCGGATGCAGGAAGTGGGCTTCCAAATCGGTCTGGCGGTCGTCATGCTGCTTATCGTTTACGTCAATCTGAACGATCTCATCCGCTTGGGCAAAAGATGGCTTTTTGGCGGCGGCTAAAATCGAAAAAACTGACGTATTCTTGCCACTTCCAAGATCCTTGCTGAATCGTTAAAAGGATCATGCAGAGCGGGACTTACAGCTGGAGTTCTGGGCAGGCAGAGGGACAGTGGGAGCCCCCTGCAGCGTGGTCTTCTGCGAAGCAGCATGAGTAAGGGGCTCGAAACCAAGTTGCCGACAGGTTTCGCGTCCAAGGGGGTTCGGCACACTAACGAGGGCAGATCCGCGCATGGCGCTGTTTCGGATCATGTCGCCGGCTTTCTGGCGCGTCTGGTTTTCTCTAGCGATCGCGGTTCCACTTGCGGTTTCGGCCGGGGCAATAGCCGTGTCCGGCGAGGCTCAGGCGCAGACCGTCGTTCGGGAAATTCGCGTCGAAGGTAACCGCCGCGTAGAACCCGAGACCGTGCGCTCTTACATGCATCTTTCCGTCGGCGACCCCTACGATGAGGGTAAGGCCGACGCCTCGTTGAGGGCGCTCTTCGCCACGGGGCTCTTCCAGGACATCAGCATCGACCGCGATGGCGGCATCGTCATCGTCTATGTCGAGGAAAATCCGATCGTCAATCGGGTCGCCTTCGAAGGCAATAGCGAGGTCGACACCGAGACGCTCCGTAAGGAGGTTCAGCTCAAGCCACGTTCCGTGTTCACGCGCGCCAAGGCGATGGCCGACGTGCAGCGCATTCTCGACGTTTATCGCCGGCAGGGCCGGTTCGCCGCGTCTGTCGAGCCGAAGATCATCGAACTCGAACAAAACCGCGTTAATCTCGTATTCGAGATCGGAGAGGGCGGTGCAACGAAAGTGAAGGCCATCAACTTCATCGGCAACCATGCCTTCTCGGATTCTCAGTTGCGGGACATTATCTCGACCACGCAATCCGGATGGTTCGACTTCCTAAAGGGAACCAGCATTTACGATCCGGATCGCATGTCGTTGGATCGCGAGCTTATCCGTCAGTACTACCTCAAGAACGGATATGCAGACGTGCGCGTGGTCGCAGCGAACGCCGAACTAGATCGCGAAGGAAGCGGCTTCGTCATCAATTTCGCCATCGAGGAGGGTCCGCTCTACTCCTTCGGCACGGTCGTGATCGAGAGTCAGTTTGCTGAGCTCGATCCGAATTCCCTTCAGGGCTACGTCCTGACCGATCAGGGCGATACCTACAACGCTTCCGAAGTCGACAAGACCGTTGAAAAGCTGACACTCGAAGCTTCTGAGCTTGGGTTTGCCTTCGTTCGTGTTCGCCCACGCGCCACGCGCGACGCCGAAACCCGCACCATTGCGATGACCTACATTATCGATGAAGGCCCGCGCATCTACATCGAGCGGATCAACATCGTCGGTAACGAGCGTACCAAGGATCACGTGATCCGCAGAGAATTCCGGTTGGCCGAGGGCGACGCTTATAACAAGCTTCTGGTCGATCGCGCCAAGAAACGGTTGAAGTCACTTGGCTTCTTCAAAAAGGTCGACCTCAAGCGCCGTCCCGGCTCGGCACCGGACCGCGTCGTCATCGACGTGATCTTGGAAGAGCAGTCGACCGGCGAACTATCGTTCGGCGCAGGCTTCTCGACTTCGGAAGGTGTGATTGGCGACGTCGGTCTCACCGAACGCAACTTGCTCGGCAACGGTCAGTTCATTCGCTTGAAAGTTGGTGGATCCGTCGAGCGCTTCCAGGTCGACCTGTCGTTCACCGAGCCCCGCTTCCTGGATCGGAATTTGGCGGCGGGATTTGATATCTACCACAAAGACGTCGATCAAACGTCAGAGTCCGGTTTTGCCAGCCGGCGAACGGGCGGAACACTGCGTCTCGGCTTCCCGCTCGCTGAGAACTTATGGATGCAGACGGGGTATACGTTTGATCACAGCGATATTTACGACGATCTTTGTGACGTCAACACCGCGAATGCAAGTAACGGCCTGGTTTGTGCGGAGCTTGAACGCTTTGGCGGCAAGTCGATCACGTCAGCCGTCGCAGCCTCCATCGCATATGACAAGCGCAACCATCCGCGAAGTCCGACCAGCGGTTACTTCCTGCAGCTAACCAGTAACTTCGCAGGCCTTGGCGGCGACGTGCAATACGCGCGTGTCAATGCAGAGGGCCGCGGTTACTATCCGATCAGCGAAAAAATCACGTTCGTCAGCCGCGTGATTGGCGGACACATCGAAGGTTGGGGTGACGACAGCCTCCGTTTAACGGATCTTTATTTCCGTGGCGGCGAGACAATCCGGGGCTTTGACCGTGCCGGCTTCGGCCCGCGTGATCTGCGAACCAGGGATTCGATTGGCGGCTCAACGTATTGGTCCGCCACGGCAGAAGTTCGCTTCCCCATTCCGCTTATTCCTGAAGATTTGGGGATCAGCGCAGCCGTGTTCGCGGACGCAGGCTCTCTCTTTGGCGCTAGTGACCTTGCCAAAGAACTCGACGGCAAACCCAATGCGCAGAACGGGATCACGTTGGCCGACGAAAGCACCATACGCTCGTCCGTGGGCGCAAGTATCTTGTGGAACTCGCCTGTTGGCCCGCTGCGTATGGATTACGCGCACGTTCTGTCGAGCGAAGATTTCGACGACGAGCAAAACTTCCGCTTCGGCGCATCCTCTAAGTTCTGATAACCTGCCCCAAAAGTCTGGAAACCCCGTGCCCTTTGACCTAGGCTAGGCCCGGGACCGGCTTGACCGAAGGGCTGCGGACCCGCACCAACTCGTGCGTTCCAAAGGTTATGTTCAACGATGCAGCATCCCGGATTCTTTCGAAATGCCGGGCCGTTTGCGCTCGCTGAGGTTGCCCAGGCGGCCGGCGCGGAGCTGCCGCCGGGGGCAGATGCGGACCGTCGCATATCGGGTATTCGGCCGCTCGGCGAGGCGACGGGCTCCGATCTCTCGTTTCTCGATAACACAAAGTATTTGCCCCAACTCGAAGGCTCAAAAGCGGGGGCCTGCTTGGTCCAGCCGGCATTCGCCAGCCGCGTGCCTGAAACGACCGTGCCGCTATTGAGCAAGGCCCCGTACCGCGGCTTTGCCTGCGCCCTAGAGCTATTCTATCCGGAAGCCCGATGGAGCAGGGCGGCCGGCGATCCAAGTGGTCCGCCCGTCGACCCAACGGCCGAGTTGGAGCCTGACGTGGTCGTCGAACCAGGCGCGGTGATTGGCCCCGAGGCTAAGATAGGACGCGGCACGCGCATTGCCGCAAACGCCGTCATCGGTTACCGCGTCCACATTGGCCGGGAAAGCTATGTCGGCCCCTTGGCCAGCGTGACCCATGCGCTTGTCGGGGACAGGGTTATTATTCATTCAGGCGTGCGCATCGGCCAGGACGGGTTCGGTTTCGCTATGGGCCCGGAGGGTCATCTCAAAGTCCCCCAGATCGGTCGCGTCATTATTCAGAATGACGTCGAGATCGGAGCCAATTCGAGCATTGACCGTGGCGCCCTTAAAGACACGATCATCGGCGAAGGCACCAAAATTGATAATCTCGTCCAGATCGGGCACAACGTCGTCATTGGGCGCCATTGCGTAATTGTCGCGCAGGTTGGAATATCAGGTTCCAGCGAGCTTGGTGACTTCGTGGTTATGGGTGGCCAGTCGGCTGTCGTTGGACACATCAAGGTTGGTACGGGTGCGCAGATTGCAGGTGCCTCCCACGCCAAGGATAATGTGCCGCCAGGGGCCGTCATGGGTGGAACCCCGGCCCGGCCATTCAAGCAGTGGGCCCGGGAAAATGCGCTCCTGAAGCGGCTGGCGACGCAACCGGCAACGCGGCAAGGAGGCGATGGCGGCAAACAGGAATGAGACAGGAATGAGAGCGACCCGAAGTGCCGGCGCGACGAGGACCGGCACCGGAGGCCAGGGTGGAGCAGGCAGGGAAATGGACGACATGACAGCCAACAAGGCAAACCTCGGAACAGCAGATGTCGCGCGGGTCATGAAGTTCCTGCCGCATCGCTATCCGTTTCTATTGCTTGATCGCATGTACGACATGGATCGGGACGAGAGCTGTATCGGCGTCAAGAACGTCACGATCAACGAGCCATTCTTCCAAGGTCACTTCCCCCAGTTCCCCGTGATGCCCGGTGTCCTTATCATTGAAGGGTTGGCGCAAACGGCAGGCGCCCTATGCGTCAGCAGTCTCGGCGAGGACTACAAAGCCGAGCTCGTCTATTTTATGGGAATCGACAAAGCCAAGTTCCGCCGCCCCGTCGTGCCCGGTGATCAGCTGCACTATCACGTGCGAAAGATCCGCAACCGCGGTCGCGTGTGGCGGTTCTTTGGCGAGGCAAAAGTGAACGGCCTAACGGTGGCCGAAGCCGAGATCAGCGCTATGCTGGCTGACACGCCGGAAGCAAGAGCGTTTGCTGCGAGCACCACCGGCTCATGAGCATTCATCCGACAGCAATCGTCGAGGCGGGGGCAAAACTCGGCGACGGCGTCAAGATTGGTCCGTACTGCATGGTTGGGCCGGAGGTATCGCTTGGCGACAACGTCGAATTGGTGAGCCACGCCGTGGTCGCGGGGCGGACGACCGTTGGCCCTCGAACGCGAATTTTTCCGTTCGCCTCGGTCGGCCATCAGCCGCAGGATCTAAAATACAAGGGCGAACCATCGACGCTGACCCTCGGCGGCGACTGCATTGTTCGCGAAGGCGTCACCCTCAACCCCGGAACCGAAGGCGGCGGCATGGCCACCAACATCGGCGATCGCTGTGCCTTCCTTGCCAACAGTCACGTCGGACACGATTGCCAGGTCGGAAATGACGTCGTCTTTTCGAACAACGTCATGTTGGCCGGTCACTGCATTGTCGGCGACTTTGCGATATTGGGCGGTGGCGCCGCCGTGATTCAGTTTGCTCGCGTCGGCGCGCATTCATTTCTCGGCGGTATGTCGGGGCTAGAGCACGACCTCATCCCGTACGGGATGGCGCTGGGCAACCGCGCCTATCTTTCCGGCCTCAACATCATCGGTCTGCAACGGCGCGGGTTTTCCCGGTCGGACATCCATTCGCTCCGCCGCGCCTACCGGTTGATGTTTGCAGATGAAGGCACCCTCCTCGAACGCGTCGAGGACGTGGTCGAAGAGTTCAACGACAACCCGATCGTTGCCGAGATCGTGGCGTTCATTCGCGCCGGCGGCAAGCGCGCATTGTGCACGCCGCGAGAGGCCCACGAAAATTGAGACGAAAGACATGCCGACGCCAGCCCGTCGCATAGGAATCCTAGCCGGCGGCGGAAGTCTGCCGCGCGAGATTGCCGACTGCGCGAGCCGTAGAGGCAACGCCGTGAGCATCGTCGCACTCCAAGGTGAGGCCGATGCCGATTTCAGCAACTATCCCGTTACGCCCGTGAACTGGGGACAAATCGGCGCCATGGTGCGCGCATTGAAGGCGGCCGGTGCCGAGGACCTTGTCTTTGCTGGACGTGTGCGCCGTCCGGATCTCTTAAGACTTCGCCCCGATATGGGCTTCTTTCGCGCCATCGCACACGTCGCCTCCATCATCGTTTCCGGCGGCGATGACAGCGTCCTTCGCGCCGTCATTCGCTTTTTTGAATCAAAGGGCCTGCATGTCATCGGCGTAGGCGAGGCAGCACCCGAGCTGGTCATCGCAGAAGGTCCCATGGGAACAACCGCAGTTCCATCTGGCTCCGAAACCGACATACAGCTGGGTCTCGATTTGGTGCGTGCCTTGGGACCTTATGACATCGGCCAGGGCGTCGTTGTTGCCGGTGGTCGGGTCGAAGCAGTTGAGGCCGCCGATGGAACGGACGCCATGCTGCGCCGTGTCATTCGCGAAAGGTCAGTAGACACGAGCCGGAAGGGTGGTGTGCTCGTGAAGCGCACCAAGCCGGGGCAGGATTTGCGCGTTGACCTTCCGGCGATTGGTCCGGATACGGTACGCCGCGCAGCAGAAGCAGAACTTGCCGGTATTGCGGTCGAAGCGGACCGCGTTGTCGCCCTGGAGCGCGCAAAACTGGAGCGTGCAAGCACGGAAACCGGTGTCTTTGTGGTCGGCATCACCGACACGGTGGAGAAAAAGCCGCACCCGGCCAGCCAGCCGCAGGCGTGCACTTGGACGGCATTTATAGGCAGGCGCCTCAGTGCACGCGCCAGCGCCGACGCGCAGCGTGGACTCGAAATCCTGCAAGTTATGTCGCGCTTTGGCGGCAGCCACGGTGTGGTGGTCTCGCGCCAGCATGTCCTCGCGGTCGAAAGCGGCGAGGGCGCCGGCCTGATGCTGGAGAGAGCGGCCGGTCTCGTTCAATGGGGCGGGTTGGGCTGGCGAAATGCGGGCATGGCCCTCATCACCCAACCGATCGATGCCGGGATCATCGATAAGGTGGCCGCGGCCCGTTTGGCCGGCGTGATTTCCACGGCCAGGACAACCACGCATCTTGACGAAGCGTTGCAGCGTGCGGAAACCCACGGGCTCTACATCGGTGTAGCCAATGATATGCCGGGAGTGTCCCAATGAGCGGCCGTCCCCTCAAACTCTTCCTCGTCGCCGGCGAGCATTCGGGTGACGCGCTGGGTGAGCGTCTGATGATGGCGCTGAAAGACGGCGAAGATGCACCCATAAAGTTTGCCGGTGTCGGCGGCCCGGGAATGGAGCGCCAAGGCCTCGCCTCGTTGTTTCCGCTTGCCGACATCGCCGTGATGGGTATCCCCGCCATCGTGCGGAGATTTCCTCGCATCGTGCAGCGCGTTTATCAGACCGTCTTTGCAGCCGTCGCCGACAAGCCCGACGCGGTCGTTATCATTGACAGTCCGGAGTTCACGCATCCGATCGCCAAACGCATTCGCAGGAAACTGCCCTCAGTTCCGATCATCGACTACGTGTCACCGAGCGTGTGGGCATGGCGGCCGGGCCGTGCCCCCAAGATGCGCGCCTATGTCGACCATGTGCTGGCGCTACTCCCATTCGAGCCCGCCGCGCACGAGCGCCTCGGAGGCCCACCCTGCACCTACGTCGGTCACCCGCTGTCCGAGCGCATGGCGGCATTGCGCGCACTCGATCCGGCGCCGCTCAGAGCGCGGCTGGATCTCAATCCTGCGCGTCCCGTCCTCGTCGTGCTTCCGGGAAGCCGCCGGTCGGAAGTTGGGCGCTTGATTGAACCCTTCGGTGACGCGATCGGCGAGCTTTTGGGGTGTGGCATCGAACCATCGGTGATTGTTCCAACCGTTGACCATGTGCGCCCAGAGGTCGAAGCCGGGATCAAAAACTGGCTTGTGCGGCCGCACCTCGTCGACGGCGAAGACAACAAACTCATGGCGTTTCGCCTGGCCGATGCGGCCCTTGCAGCGTCCGGCACGGTAACACTGGAGCTTGCCGCGTGCGGCACGCCCGCCGTCGTGGCTTATCGGGTGGACAGACTGATCGCACCGCTCCTGCGACGAACACTTCCGCTCAACACCACATCGGTTGTGCTTGCCAATCTTGTCGCGGGCGAGAACGTTTACCCCGAGTTTCTTCAGGAGGATTGTACCGGCCGGCTGTTATCCGCTGCGCTCCAGCCCCTCCTCTTCGACAGCGCTGAACGCCGCAAGCAGATCGAAGGATTAGAGAAGATCCCGGAGCGTCTCGCCATCTCTCATGGCACGCCGAGCAGCCGCGCCGCCGAAATCGTGTTGAGCTACGCGGTACAGGGCCGGCGCAATGACTGAAAAGCCAACCATCCGACTCGATCTGTCTCGTGCATAACGACTTTCCGGCTCAGACGATATCACCCGGATAAGCCGGACCTGGGAGCAAATCGTGCGGCAACAAATTGATTGAAACTTCGAGCGGCCGCTTGTCCCGTCACCCCCTCCCCATCAAGAGGAGGGGAATTCCTCACGTTCAAAATCGTCCTGGTCCGCTAATCTTCGCACGACTTCTATTCCCCCTCCCCCTGGCGGGGAGGGGAGAAGAGGTTGGGTCCGTACTCAAATCAGCGCTGCAGTAAGCGTTGTGCCCGAATTCTGATTGTCGCGGCAGAGGCACCTTGGATCCCGGCATTGAATGCCGGGATGACATTGGGGGTGGGGTGCCGGAATGACATTCTCACCTGTCATCCCGGGGCTAGACCCCGGCATGGTGCAACTGCCCGCAGCACGTCGCCTGAGGCATAATCAACTGGCGGAGATTCGCTTGGCCTGGAAGGAGCGTAGGTGGTTCGACTTGAACCAGAAAAAGACTCTAAATGCGATCGGCGGGTGTGCAGCAGTCTTCATAGACATAGACCGAGCCGTCCGGCGCCGTGACCTCGTAGCAACCTGCAGTCTCCGAAGGTCGAACATTTGCAGCGTTGACCGGCACTTTACCGCGTGCGCCTGGGCCGTCGAGCACGTACGCTGGCATCGCCAACCCGGAGAGCCGGCGGCGAAGCTCGGTCATAATCGCTTGCCCTTCAACAATCGTTGTACGGAAGTGGCGCGTACCCGGCGCAAGATCCCCGTGATGCAGATAGTAAGGCTTCACGCGGGCTTCGACGAAGGCCCGCATAAGGGCCTCCAGCGTATCCACATCGTCGTTGACACCGCGCAGGAGTACGGTCTGACTGACGACCGGAACACCGGCATCGACGAGGGAAGCAATGGCACGGCGTGCAGCAGCCGTGAGTTCGCGCGGATGGTTGGCATGCAGCGCCACGTAGACGGTCTTTGATCCCGACTGGATGGCCTGGACAAGATCCGGCGTGATGCGCTCCGGCGCAACGGCGGGCACCCGCGTATGCCACCGCAAGACGCGCACGTGCGTAATGCCAGACAGCGCACCCGTAATGTCACTGAGACGGCGCGGTGACAGAACGAACGGATCTCCGCCCGTCAGAATCACTTCCCAGATCTCTGGGTTGGTACCAATGTAGTCGAGCGCAGCCTTGAATTCGTCCTGTGACATCCCCTCGCCGGTCCCGGGTCCGACCATCTCACGGCGAAAGCAGAAGCGGCAGTAGACAGGACAAATGCTAGCGACCTTCAACAGAACGCGGTCACGATAGCGGTGTACGAGTCCCTTCGCAGGGCTCTTGATCTGATCACCGATGGGATCGCTATGTTCGGCGGGATGCGCGTCAAGTTCCCGAACGTCTGGCACGAATTGGCGGGCAATCGGATCTGCCCGATCTGTGCGATCGATAAGCTCGGCCATAGCAGGGGAGATGGCAACAGCATAGCGCTCCGAAACACGCGCAATCTCCGCTGCACGATCGGCGGAAACAAGCCCCGCGTCGGCAAGGTCGCGCGCCGTCTTCAAAGTCACTCTGGGTGCAGCCATGTCTGTCGTCGGCCTTTCGGAAGATTGAGCGGTCCACCGGCATCGGTCGGCGACACACACCCGCGGCTACATGCCCGGACCGGGGTCCGGTGTCCAGATCACCTGGTCGATATGTGTCCCGCCCGCCGCGAGCAGGACGAGACGGTCGAACCCCAAAGCACAGCCGGACGCCGGCGGCATTTGGCCCACGGCCGCAATAAAGTCCTCGTCGATGGGATAGCGGTCGCCGTAAATGCGTTGCCGCGCGGCCAACTGCGCTTCAAGGTTGTCGCGCTGCGCAACAGGGTCCGTCAGTTCACCAAACCCATTGGCCAGCTCGACGCCACAGCAATAGAGCTCGAAGCGTTCTGCGACTCGCGGATCGCGTTCCACAGGACGCGCAAGGGCTGCTTCCGAAGCCGGGTATTCAATGAGCAGAGACGGGCGCCCCAGTCCCAGCTTGGGTTCCACAAACGTGGTGAGGCAGCGAGAAAAGAGATCGGACCACGTATCGGACGGCCGTGCTGTGAGAAGTGCCGCCTCCGCTGCGGCTGCCAGTAAAGCGCGATCAGGTCTGCCATCAGGAAGGGTGGCAAGAAGATCGATCCCAACATAACGGCCGAATGCCTCGGCCACTGTCACCTGTTCCGGTTCGCCATTTGGCAAGCACGTCTTGTCGCGCCAAGAGACGAGGCGATGTCCCGTCGTCTCGGCCGCAAGCGCCAGAAGATCTGTGGCATCCCGCATCGCCTCGTCATACGTGGCATTGGCGCGATACCATTCGAGCATCGTGAACTCCGGCGCGTGCAAGGCACCGCGTTCCCTGTTTCGAAATGAGGGCGCGAACGTAAAGATTTTTTCTTCACCGGCCGCCAGCAGTTTCTTGCACGCAAACTCCGGGCTCGTATGCAAATAGCGCGGCGCCTTGCTGAGATTAGGACCCGTCAGCTCTGTCGCAAAGGCATGGAGGTGCGTTTCACCTCCCGGCGAGAATTGAAGGCAAGCCGTGTCCACCTCAACGAAGCCGCGCTCCTCGAACCAGGCACGTACGGCGGATTTGATGCGCCCGCGGGCCATCAGGAACGGCCGGCGGTCGGCATGTCGATCGGGGTTCCACCAAGGTGAGGGCATGGACGATGAATTTCCGGGTTGGCGGTTGTCGGGTTTTATCTTCGAGGGTGTAGACGCCCTGTCTCGGTCCAACGCCCCCAAAGCGTAAATCCTTCGGTTCGTACGCGAAAATGTGGTGCGGCCGGATCATCCGCCGCACTTGGCCTCAACCCCCCGAATAGAGTAAGAGAGCGGCCAAGATCCCCGACCAGCCCGCCCCGGACCGCGCGACGTTCCGCGCCAAGGGCGTCTATTGATGGAGAACCACGTTGGCAAAGGTTATCGCAAGCTCGGTGCGCAAGGGCAATGTGCTCGATCTCGACGGCAAGCTCGCCGTCGTGATGCAGGCCGAGAACATCCATCCGGGAAAGGGCACGCCGGTCACACACCTTGAATTGCGCCGCATCTCAGATGGCGTGAAAATCGTCGAGCGCTATCGCACGACGGACCAGGTGGAGCGCGCCTACGTCGAGGAAAAGGACTTCAACTATCTCTATGAGGACGAGATGGGCTACAACTTCATGGAGCCCGAAACCTTCGATCAGATCTCGGTACCGAAGGATGTCATTGGCGATCAGGCGCAGTGGCTGCAGGAGGGGATGACCTGCAGTGTGTCCCTTCATGAAGGCAATCCGATTGCCCTCGAGCTCCCACAGCGCGTGACCTTCGAAATCGTCGAGGCAGACCCGGTCGTCAAGGGCCAGACGGCATCGTCGTCCTATAAGCCGGCAAAACTCTCCAATGGTGCGCGCATCATGGTGCCCCCGCACATTGGCACCGGCACGCGGGTCGTCATCATGACCGCTGACGGCAGTTACGTCGAACGGGCGAAGGACTGAATTGTCACTGCGAAACCTGTGCATTAGTCGCAGTAACCCCCAGAATTCTTCTTACGAATCTTGCATATGCGTTGACCGCTCCCCGGGCGGTACCTTACGACGCCCGCCGATATTGCGTGTGCGTCGATTCTTGGGGAGGGGCATATGCGCAAGGCAATTCTGGGTCTTATTCTTGCAGGCACGGGACTTGCCGGGTGCGCCACGCCGCTTGAAGTGGGTCGCATAACCGAAATTAATGCACCTCCGGGCTCGCAAGGGATTGACGTCTACGCCTCGCGCCGGATCGCTGGTGAAAAAGTCCCGGAATTTGCGGGGGATCAGATCGTTGAGGTCCGAACCTACGCAAGGGATGACAACGGCGTGCGCGAGGAGCTCGCCGGAGCGAGCTGCGCTTTGAGTGCGCGGGATTTCACCGCAAACTTGACGACTCCGGCGAAGGTGCGCGTTCCAATCTACCGCGCGCAGTCGAGCCCGCTCTCCGTCCGCTGCGAGAAGGCCGGGTTTATGCCCAAGCTCAAGGACGTCGGCGTGTTCGGCGAGACGACGGCCACGCGCCTCAACAACGGAGCCAGTGCAGGATTGATCGGTTTTGTCGTTATGGCAGCAGTCGATGCCGCAACGGATCCTGCGACCCACGATTACAAGTATCCCAAAATCGAACTGGAACTGGCACGGCCCCCCAGAGGTTCGTCTGGAACGACGACTGCGGCCATCCCACAGCAATAAGGCTCTCTAGAAGAGCGGCACGGGATTTCCCGCACACGCATCCCGGATCGGGATACAGAACGGGCTTATCAATCAAGCGCGCGGCGGACCTCGAAGACTTCCATAATGCGCGCGCCGCGGTGTGGCCCATCGCACACGAAGGTCCACTTGCCCTCCGTATAGGTGTCGCACATCTTGACGCCCTTGATCAGAATCCAGTGTCCGTCTTTGCCCTTGTGAATGGCAAGGATGTAGTGCGCCCACGCATTGCGTGGTTTTTGCATCCAATTCCAGACCGTCGGGCGCTTCTTGCGCGCAAGATGCATGAAGCTTTCTTTGAGCGTCATCGTAAAGCCGTAGACGGCAAGCGCGGCCTCCACCTCGTCGGCGTAAGTTCCCTTGACGCGGAACTTAAGGTCCGCAGGCAGCTCCCGATAGGCGTTGATTGCCGCTTCGACCTTGCTGATCGGATAACCGGTGACCGCTGAGAGTACGTAAGGCCCGCAGAATGCCATGCGCCCCGTGTCATTCGAGGCGTCATTGAGCGAGGACGTGAGTTGGCAGGTGTCGGCGAGGCCGTCCATGGCGGGGTTCGGGCGTTATCAAATCGTTAACGCCATCTTCCCCACCGATGGTTACCGAAAGGTTAACGCGCCTTCACCGGCACCGACACCATCCTTGCTGATGCAAGCCGGACCTATTCAACCGTGACCGATTTGGCGAGATTGCGCGGCTGATCGACGTCGGTGCCCATGAAGACCGCCGTGTGATAGGCGATCAGCTGCACAGGAATGGCGTAGATCAAGGGGTTCGTGAACGCATGCGCGCGTGGCGTCTGGATGTGCGCCAGAAGCTTGCAACCCGCTTTTTCCGCGTCGGCATCGGAAATCAGAATGATCTGACCACCCCGCGCCGCCACTTCCTGCATGTTGGAGACGGTCTTTTCGAAGAGATCGTCTTTCGGAGCGACGACAATGACCGGCACGTTTTCGTCGATCAGTGCAATGGGGCCATGCTTGAGTTCGCCAGCGGCGTAGCCCTCCGCATGGATGTAGGAGATCTCTTTGAGCTTGAGCGCGCCTTCGAGCGCGATCGGGAAGTTGATACCGCGCCCAAGATAAAGAACGTCCCGCGCCTTTGAAAGGTCGTGTGCGAGCCCCTCGTACGGGGCCTCGGAATGCAGCATGCTTGAGATCAGTCGGGGAACTTCGGTCAGTGCTCTAACCAGCTCGACCTCCTTGTCCTCCGAAATCGAACGGCGCGCGCGCCCAATCGCGATGGCAAGCGAGGCCAGTGCCGCAAGCTGGCAAGTGAAGGCCTTGGTCGAGGCCACACCGATTTCCGGACCGGCGAGCGTGGGAAGGGCGGCATCGGATTCCCGCGCAATCGTCGAGGTGCGCACATTGACAATCGAAGCGATGCGCTGTCCTTCGTCCTTGCAGTAGCGAAGCGTTGCAAGCGTGTCGGCCGTTTCACCTGACTGCGAGACAAACACAGCAAGACCACCCTCCGGAAGCGGCGCCTCGCGATAGCGCAGCTCCGAGGCGATATCGATCTCGACCGGTACGCGAGCGATCCGCTCGATCCAGTATTTTGCGACCAGCCCGGCATAGTAGGCCGTACCGCAGGCCGATATGGTCACGCGTGTAATCTTGGAGAGGTCGATGCCGAGATCCGGCAAGTTGATGGTCCCTGTCGCCATATCCATGTAGGCCGCGAGCGTGTGCGAAATAACTTCCGGCTGCTCGTGAATTTCCTTGGCCATAAAGTGCCGGTGATTGCCTTTGTCGACAAGCAACGAACTCGCAACCGATTTGATTTGCTGCCGGTCTACACGGCGGCCGTCACGATCATAGATCTCGACGCCTGAGCGGCGCATCACCGCCCAGTCGCCTTCGTCGAGATATGTGATGCGATCCGTGAAAGGCGCGAGCGCGATGGCATCCGAGCCGAGATACATGGAGGCCGAACCATGCCCAATCGCGAGCGGCGAGCCCTGACGCGCTGCGATCATCAGATCGTCCTCGCCTGCGAATATGATCCCGAGCGCAAAGGCCCCTTGAAGGCGATTGAGTGCACCGCGCACGGCCTCAACGGGTGATTGCCCCTCATTCAGCTCATCGGTGATCAGGTGGACAATGGCTTCGGTGTCGGTATCCGTTTCGAACGCGTGGCCCTTTGCGGTGAGTTCGGCCTTGAGCTCGCGGTAGTTCTCGATAATCCCATTATGAACGACGGAAACCTTGTCCGTCATGTGCGGGTGCGCGTTGCGTTCCGTCGGACGCCCGTGCGTCGCCCAGCGTGTATGGCCGATCCCAGTGTGCCCGAGAAGAGGCGCCTCGATAAGCCGGCCTTCGAGATTGCGCAGCTTGCCTTCCGCGCGGCGGCGATCGAGGTGGCCATTCTCGACGGTGGCGATACCGGCGGAATCATAGCCGCGATACTCGAGGCGCCTTAGCGCGTCCACCAGGTCGGTCGCGACCGGCTCCGAGCTTAAGATTCCGACGATTCCGCACATACCGTTTCGTCCTTCGGGTTTTGGGCGTGCACCGATTAGATCATGGATTAGTAAAGAAGCTTCGACGCCACCGCTCAATTCACGATCTGTTACGCTTTCTCACCGGCCGCACGTGCCTTACGTTTGGCCATCATGGCGCGAAATTTTGCAGCCCAGCCCGGCCGCTCCTCTTGGGCCGAACGCTCAAGCGCGAGACTACCCTCGCTGACATCTTTGGTAATCACGCTCCCCGAGCCAATGTACGCGCCGTCACCGATCTTAACGGGCGCGACGAGGGCCGAATTCGAGCCGACGAAGGCACCGTCACCGATCTCCGTCTTGTGTTTCAGGAAGCCGTCGTAGTTACAGAAAATCGTGCCGGCTCCAATATTGGCACCGGCCCCGACGCTGCCATCACCCAAGTATGAAAGGTGATTGGCCTTGGCGCCCGCACCCAACGCCGTGTTCTTCACCTCGACGAAGTTGCCAACGTGCACATCCGCATCGAGTTTGGCACCAGGACGAAGACGGGCAAACGGGCCGATACGCGCGCCCTTGCCAATGTGTGCGCCTTCGAAATGGCAATTGGCCTTGATCACCGCACCATCCTCGACCGTGCAGCCAGGCCCAAAGAAAACATTGGGCTCAATAACGACGTCACGGCCAATCTTTGTGTCGTGGGAGAGCCATACGGTCTCAGGCGCAATGAGCGTCGCCCCCTCCGCCATGACGCGGCCTCGGGCGCGCGCCTGCCAGATGGATTCAGCCGCCGCGAGCTGATCGCGGGCGTTGACGCCGAGGACTTCCGTTTCAGGACAGACCGCAACGGTAGCGCGCGCGCCACGCGCGCGCACAATCTCAATCGCGTCGGTTAGATAGTACTCGCCCTTCGCATTAGCATTGCCGATGGACTCGAGAACAGACAGCAAATCATCGCGCCGAAACGCCATCACACCAGAATTGCAGAGCCGGATGTTGCGCTCCTCAGGACTGGCATCCTTGTCCTCGCGAATGCCAACAAGCGTGCCGTCGGCTTCGGTCAAAAGCCGCCCATACCCGCTGGGATCGGCCGCTTCAAAGCCGAGAACGGAAACACCTGCACCCCTATCGAGCAGGCCGCGCAGTTTGGCGATGGTCTCTGCCTCAATCAGCGGCGTGTCAGCATAGAGTACGAGAACATCGCCACTATGGCTTTTCAGCGCCGCGCGCGCTGCCAGCACCGCATCCGCTGTTCCTTGCTGGCGGTCTTGAACATAAACCTGTGCGCCTGGCGCAAGCTTCAAAGCTTCAGCCCGTACATCGTCCTGATCGGGGCCGATAACGACGGCGACGTTCGTGCCACCGCAAGCGGCTGCGAGACCGAGCACATGTCCAAGCATGGATTGGCCGGCAATTTCGTGCAGCACCTTGGGCCGCGCAGATTTCATGCGCGTGCCCTTGCCTGCGGCGAGAACGATGATCTGAAGGGAGTGTTCGCTCATAGGGCTATGATCCGGCCGTGCCACGTCTCTCTCGGCCGCGCGCCAAAAATGCGGGAGGCCGGAACGCGGTCTCCTATCATGACGGCGATAAATTTCGTACCGGTCACCGCGATTGGTCTACGGGCGTGGGGCGAGGCTGGCCGAAAGACTTCACTGTCTCATGCAACAGAAGCATTTCGCACGATTCGTGTCGCCCAAATGCCATCTCCCCGGCCAACTTTCCACTTAAGGTTAAGCAACTGGCGGTTGCGCACGCCGTTCAGTAATTCATCCCCAGGTAACCCACAACTCTGAGTCGCTGCCCCTGGCAAGGGCTTTGACCCGCCTCAGGGACTCAGACAGCACTTGCGGAACCCAATTTGCGGGTTCGCGCGTGCTCCGAGGCCGACAGGCCGGCCTCGGCCGCTCTGCGATCCCAGGCCAGTACGAGGAAGGAAGTCAGACGATGTTGGATCAGACGCCGAAGCCCGCACCAAAGCCCCGGTTCATGACGCCCTACGTCGCCATCTGGATTGGTCTTGCCGGTCTGGCCGCGTTGTATCTTACCGCGCTTGCCGTGCGCCCCGACCTCATGGCGCAGTACCTGCCTGGTTCACCGGCGGCCAGCGAGCCCGCGTCCAACGAAGGGCAGCGGGCCGAAGTCGACATGTTGGCCGAGTTTGAGGTGCTAAAATCAAACGTTAGCGAGCTGCAAGGCGAGGTGACCCGGCTCAAGACGGACGTGGCAGCTCAGGCCGACCTGTCGAGGGCTTGGGAGACGCGCATTGCCGCGCTCGAAGCCCCGCCCGAGCCGAAGAAGGTGGTGGCCAAGGCCCCCGCGTTGAAGAAAGTTGCTGCCAAGCCCGCGCCGGCGCCGAAGACAACCAAAACGACAAAGACCGCCGAGGCAAAGCCAACGGTGAAGCCGGATACGGCAACCGCACCGGCGAAGACACCGCAATTGAAAGTGATCAACAAACCGGCCGCACCCGAGCCCAAAAAACTCGAAACGGGCAGCGTTGGCGAAAAGGCCGCCGTTACCTTCGGACCGGCCATCGTCTCGTCGACACCGAAACCGGTCGGTGTCGTAATCGCCAATGGGCCATCTGTGGATTCTCTGCGACTGAGCTGGAGCCTTTTGTCTGATCGGCACGCCAAAAGTCTCGGCACAATGTTGCCGCGCTATACCGCTGGTGTCGACGACGCAGGCCTCAACTACGAACTCATCGCCGGCCCCGTCAGCTCTGCGGAAGAAGCCAAAAGGCTATGCAAGGATCTTGCGGCCAATGCTGTCACGTGCCGGGTCGGAGAGTACGTGGGCCAGGCGCTCTGAGGCGGCAATGCATGATTAATAGCAAACGGCAGGCCCCGTCAGGGCGCCTGCCGATTTCTTTAGCTTGAGCGCACGTCTTGCGAGCGGGATGCGGCGGAACCCAAGACCGAAAGTAGGCCTCGTCCCGTGTCAGAGATTGTCGGTATTGAACGTATCGCAGACCTGCATTTCTCCGGACCGGAAACCGGTCTTGAACCAGCGCACACGCTGTTCGGCCGATCCGTGCGTAAACGCATCCGGAACAACGTGACCCTGTGTGCGCCGCTGGATCATGTCGTCCCCAATCTGGCTGGCCGCATTTAAACCTTCCTCGATATCGCCGGCCTCGAGGCGGTTGTTGAGCTGGTGATTGAGATTGGCCCAGACGCCGGCGAGACAGTCGGCTTGAAGCTCCATGCGGACCTGAAGCGCGTTTTGATCGCGCTTGCTCATCCGGCTCTTAAGCTCCTGCACCTTGTTGGCAATGCCGAGCAGCGTTTGCACATGATGTCCCACTTCATGCGCGATGACGTAGGCTTGCGCAAAGTCGCCCGGCGCGTCGAAGCGGCGTTTCAATTGGTCATAGAAGCTGAGATCGATGTAGACTTTCTGATCGAGCGGGCAATAAAAGGGTCCCATCTGAGCCATGCCCGTGCCGCAGGCTGTGCGCGTCGCGCGGGTGAACAGTACCATTTTTGGTTCTTTGTACTGGCGCCCGAAACTTTGGAACACGCGCCCCCACACTTCTTCAGTGTCGGCAAGCACCTTTTTGACGAAGCTCGCCATCGCATCATCGGAACGCGGCGCGCCGGGCTTTGGGCCCCGGGCCGCGTCGCGCGCGCCCGCACTTCGGTCGCGGCGGCTGCCTGGCAATCCCGGGATCTCGTCCAAAGGCGATCGCTTCTGGGCCGCCGGTCGCTCCGCCCGCGGCATCTGCGGAACTTCCCGGAAGTTGCCGCCACCGCCGAGCAGAACCTCCAGGGGATTGATGCCGAACAAGAGCATGACGGCACCGAGAATAAGTAACGTCGTTAAACTGAAACCGCCCTTACCGCCGATCGGGATCTGAATGCCGCGTCCGCCGGGAAAGCCGAATCCGCCGCCACGCCCCCGCCTGTCGTCGACATTCTTGCTTTCGCGATCATCCTTGTCGTAGCGCATTGGTGCTCATCCTGCGTCGAATTGGCTTACACTGTTGGGGTGTTGTATACCCGTACCACACGGGCGAGGCCATACCGGATGGGGCGTGCGGGCTTACAAGTCTTTCGCTCCCGGACATGGAAACAGGTCCACCCCGGTAGGGTTGGCACCGTGAGGCCTGGATGGTAAGCCCGAGCCCGAATCGGAGATGTGCGCCCGTGATGGTGTAGGGCCCATCTACGGGCACGCCGCCGTGTTCCTGAGGAGGAGTGGAGTAATGTTGACACGCCCGTTTGCCCCCTTCCGTCCGAGGCCGGTTCGCCGTACCGAGGTCCGAAAGTCGGCCGATGCCGACGTGATACTGGAACTGGCCGCGGAAACCCCTGTCAGCATTAAGACTTTACGCCGTGCGGGACGTGTCATTAACGCAGGCCCGCCCCGCCTCAAGGTGCTCAACCGGGAAAAGGGCGAAACCTAAGGATTACGCCGCTTCAAGGTCCGATCTCCGCCATCGGAGCCGGGGCCCCTATGACCGCACCCGCCGCCTGGCCAGCTGCCCGGAATGTGCCATTAATCAGTGGGATATGTTAGGCTATCTACTCTGGTCCGTGGAAATTGGGCATACAGGATGAAGCGATTTGCTCCCGGGCGGCACGTGTCATAGCCTTTTCCGATTCCACGGGAGCTACGGCGTCTAACGACGAGTCCTAGGTCGGGGGTATTGAATGCATCGCGGGTCGAGTTCTGCCATCGTGCGAGCTGTCGTGGTCTTGGCCGCGCTGGGCTTCGCAGGCGCGGCACAATCCCAGACCAAAGCCGCGGCTCCATCCAAACCGGACCCCAAAAAGAGCAAAACGACGGCCGCGTTAAAGGCCTACGACAAGGGAACGCGCTCCTTCAAATCCGGAAAAATGGACTCCGCCATCAAATCATTGAGCAGTGCCATCAAGACAGGTGGATTATCGAGCCAGCAGATGGCAAAGGCGCTCTACACCCGCGGACTCGCGTATCGCAAACTTGGAAAGCCTGCACTCGCCATCTCCGACCTTACAACGTCCGTCTGGCTCAAGAACGGATTGTCAGATGCCGATAGGGCGAAGGCTGTCGTGGCGCGCCAGGCGGCCTATCGCGAAGCAGGCCTAGGCGACACCGCACCACCCGTTGCCGCTCAGAAGTCGACACCGGCTGCACCTGTTGCGATCAAGAGCGCACAGGCACCACCCGTTGCTGCGTCAGCGAGCAGCGCATCACCCACACCTGCCGCAACGCCAGCCCCAGTGGCAGCTCCACCGGCGAGTACCGTTGCGGCGCCAGGTGCTGCGCCGAAAGTTGCCGCACCGCCAACACAGTCCTGGGAATCGGCGACGTCGGCCGTTTCAACGCCGGCACCCGTCACTGTTGAGAACAAGAACGCCGTCGAGCAGGCCAGCTCAACCGTCGCCGGCTTCTTCAGCAACCTCTTTAGCCCGAGCACACCGCAGCAGTCCGGCTCCGCGGCAACCGCGACACCATCTTCGTCTATTACGACGTCAGCCGCACCTCAAAAGGCTGCAACGTCGGCGCCCGCGCCCACCGTATCGCCGTCACCGCCGGCCGGTCCCGTAAACTCGATGCATGCCGCCGTGGCACCTACGACCCGCCCGTCCACGGCCGCACCCGCGGCACCCGCACCACAAACAACAAGCACGAGCTTCACCACGACAACGGCACCGGCGCCACAACCGATGCCCGCCGCAACGCCGGCGACGAGCACGACCGTCACCAAGACGCCGGCAGCCACGCCGCCCGCACCGCAGGCGACAGGCACAGGCTTCGTCACAACGACGTCGGCGCAGCCGGCCCAAGCACCCGCCTATACCGCATCTCAGAAGACACCTGCTCCTGCAGCCCCCAAATCGCCGAACGCCTTAGAGCAGGCCGGGGCCGCCGTGACGGGATTCTTCGGAAACCTGTTCAGTGGCGGCGGATCGACGGGCACGGCGGCAACGCAATCGCCGTCGTCCAACGTTGCCACATCATCAACGGGAGCATCGGCCGGCCCGACAAGCGCCGTGTCGAGTTGGAGCCAGGGTACGGAAGTCGCGGCCAAAACACCCGCCAAGGCGCCACCGCGCACACGCATTGCGGCTGTTCCTTCGCCCCCGGCTGCGCCGGCCGCTTCGACAGCCGCGCCGTCGCAACAAGTGGCAGCGCTTCCACCGCAAGCCTCGCCCTCTGGAGACTTCCGCCTGCAGGTTGCCGCGGTGCGTTCAAGGGACGATGCCGCCCGTGTCGCAGCGCAGATCAAAAAAGATCACGCCTTCAGGTTAGGCGCCCGCCAGACGGAGATCGACAAAGCCGTGATCGGCAATATGGGAACTTTTTATCGCGTGCGCATTGGCCCGTATGCCAATGCCACCGAGCCAAGGAAGCTGTGTACGGTTCTGAGGCCGCACGGATACGATTGCCTTGTCGTGACGCAATAGCCTTTCCGGTGGCTGTCTTTCGCATTGCGCGGATGGCGCGCGGCACGAGCGAACGCGCACTGCGCCAGTCGTAGCGGGTGTTGGAATGAAAGCGGGGCAAAAACCACCATCTAAGAACACGCGGCCTCCCAACAGCCGTGAGCCCAACGCGACGGCCGAAGCCCTGTCGGCGAAGCTAAGACAGCTTGCGACGGAGTCCGAGGAGGCGCCGATGCGGCTTGGAGCCCGGCTTCGCAATGATTTTCTGGCCGGGATCATTATCGTCGGTCCGGTCGTTGCGACGATCTACATCATTCGGTGGGTGATCGAGTTTGCCGACGAGCGTATCAAACCGCTCATACCGGCAGCCTATTTGCCGGAAACCTATCTTCCGTTCGCCATTCCCGGCATCGGCATTCTCTTTGCCGTCTTGGGCCTCACGCTGATCGGCGCCTTGGCCGCCAATCTTATCGGCCGGTCGGTCATCTCCTATGGCGAGATGGCACTCGACAGAATGCCGGTGGTGCGCAACGTCTATCGGGCCTTGAAGCAAATCTTTGAGTCGGCCGTGACCGCAGCCGGTCCAATGAAGGCTTTCCAAAAGGTTGGCCTCATCGAGTTTCCGTCAAAAGGGTTATGGTCGCTCGTGTTTATCACCGGTGAAGCCGGCGGCGGCGAGATAGCGGCCGTTAAGCCTGGCGGCGAGGAGGATTTGATCTCCGTCTTCATGCCGACCGGCATCGTCCCGCCCACGGGCTTCATCTGCTTTGTACCACGCCGTGACGTAACGTTCCTCAAGATGAGCGCGGAAGACGCGGCAAAGATCGTGATATCCGCCGGCATGGTCACGCCCGACTACCAAGCCCGTCTTCGCCAACTGGCAGAGAAGGAAAAGTTGAAGACGTCCCGCGCGAATCCGACGGAACCGGGCAAGCGCCGCAAACGCAAAGTGCAGCGCGCGGTCCCGGACGAGGCAAAGTGAGGCCTTCCGCAAGACGCGATTGAGACACGCCCCTCTCCGGTATGCGCCGAGCACAAGAGCTCAAGTTTCACATTGGGCAAATCAAAGAGCATCTCCCCCGCAAGGAACAGAGCGGCGAAGCCTCGTATGAGAAAAAATAGATACGGCGATCGCTGATAGGCTTGGAACGGTCGACGGATTTGCTAATCTAGGCACCGTCGAGGGACGACCGTATGACCCAAAGCAATAAGCTCAGAGTATTCATTTCCTATTCCCGCGAGGATTTGAAATTTGCTGACCAGCTTGACCTGGCACTCGACCTGAGTGGCTTCGATTGCATCCTTGACCGACATGGTATCCATGGTGGCGAGGATTGGAGGAAACGTCTAGGCAACCTCATTCTAGAGGCCGACACGATCGTCTTCGTCCTTTCACCGACCTCGGCCGCTTCAGAGATCTGCGAGTGGGAGGTCGAGGAGGCAGCACGCCTCGGCAAACGCATCCTTCCCGTGCTCTGTTGCCCACTAGACGGAACGGAGCCACCCCCGCGCCTCAAGGGACTCAACTACATCTATTTCTATGACGAGCCTAACGCACCCGGATCGGGATTTGGAGCGGGTCTCACACAACTCGTTGCAGCGCTCAACACGGATCTCGACTGGTTGCGCGAACACACGCGGCTTCTTGAGCGTGCGACCGAGTGGACAGAAGACGGACGGCAGGACACTGCGCTTCTGTTTGGTGATAGCATTGCCGAGGCGAGGCGGTGGTCCGAACGGCACCCAAAAACTGCGCCCGACGTGACGGCGCTTCATTTGGAATTCATACGAGCCAGTGAAGAGGCCGAGGCCCGGCGGAAGGATGCCGAGCATCAGCGTCTCACGGCGATGGCTGCAGCCCAGGATGAGCGTGCGAAGGCTATTCAAGAGCGTGAAGATGCGCAGAAGCGCGAGATTGAGGCCTCGCGATCGGTGGTTAAGCGGACCGTGATCGGCCTTGTTGTTGCAAGCGTTCTAGCGGTTGTCGCGTCCGGCGCTGGACTGTATGCGTATTACAAACGAGGCGAGGCCCTTCAACGGGGGAGGGAGGCACGAAACTACGCGAAAATTGAAGCACAGGCTTCGTCTCTGTTCCGCGCGATGCAGGCCGATGCGGCCCTAAAGAGCAATGATCCCGTGACCGCGGCAATCCTCGCCATGAGTGGCGTTGCCGACAAAGAATCAACCCGGTTGTTCGAGCGAAAACGGCCATTCTACCCCGAATCCTTTCATGCGCTGTATCGAGCGTGGGTCAATATCAGTGAGCGTGCGGTTCTTGCAGGTCACTCGAAACCTTTGCGTTCTGCTGTTGCCGCTCCAGACGGGTCCTTCATCGTAACTGTATCTGATGATAGCTCTGCACGTCTATGGGATAAGACGGGAAGTGCGCGATACGTCTTGAAGGGTCATGAAGGACCTTTGACGAGTATCGCTATCGCTCCCGATAGCTCTACGCTCGTCGTGGGATCGGCCGACGGCACGGCCACGGTCTGGAGTCCTAATGGGAAGTTCGAAAAACGCCTCAGTGGACACAGCGGCGGAATAACAGGTGTCGCCTTCTCGCCGGATGGAACAAAGATCGTCACGACGGCGCGCGATCGCGAGGCGCGGCTTTGGAGTCTGGATGGTAAACAGACAGCCGTCTTTTCCGGACACAATGGTGTTGTCGCCTCCCCCCAATTTTCTCCCGACGGCACGCGAATTCTTACCGTGTCGGATGACCAGACTGCCGCAATCTGGAGCATTACCGGCGAACGTTTGATGACGCTTGCGGGTCACAGTGGAGCAGTCGTCCAGGCTGTATTCTCTGCGGATGGCGCAATAGTGGCCACGGCATCCGAAGACGGCACGGCACGTCTTTGGGTGACCTCAGGAGAACCAGCCAAAGTGCTGGATCATGCTTCCCACCCCGTGACGAGCGTGGCATTTTCGCAGAGCGCTAAGTATATATTGACAGGTGCTAGCGACGGCCAATCCCGGCTATGGGACAGGAACGGGACACTATTGAGCACGTTCGAAGGTCATGAGGGACCTGTAACGTCGATAGCATTCTTACCGGATGGCGAGCGGTTCGTGACCGCATCTGAGGACAAGACGGTCCGCATCTGGAGCCGGGACCGATCGCTCTTGGGAATCTTAAAGGGTCACGACGATGCAGTAAGATCAGTGTCTTTTATAAAGGATGGCAGATCATTGCTCACGGCGTCGGACGACAAGACCGCCCGGATCTGGGATGTGTCGGGGCGTCAAGTGACACGCCTGGAGCAGCCAAGTGCTGCTATCGACGTCACGTTCTCGGCCCGTGGCTCCGACCTTGTAACTCGGCATGATGGCGGACGAGCGATTTTGTGGGACACATCCGGAAAGAAGTTGGCCGAGTTTAGGAATGGTGCGGGAAACTCCAATTTGATCTCGATCGAGATATCGGATGATGGGAATCGAATTCTTGCCGGATATGAGGGGGGCGAGGTGGTTCTTTGGAGTCGCAACGGTGCTGAGATTGTAAAGATCAAAGATGATGGCGTAGGATTTAGCGGTGCGTCTCTTTCAGCGGACGGGGAAGGTATCTTAACTGTTACGTCCGAGGCGCTTCGCCTGTGGGATGCAACCGGGAAGTCCATTGCAACAATAACCCTTGAGGACCAGCCCGAAGCGGTCAGGCTTTCCAAACATGGCAGGCGTATCGTCGTCCTTCTCAAGAACGGGACAATTGACGTGTGGACCTCCGAAGGGACGAAACTCAGACAGTTCAAAGTTGAGGAGCAGTTGTCTGCTGTGCGCAGCTTTCTCTCTCCTGACGGTAGTCTCGCCATGCGGTCATTTAGCCCCGGCGGAATTCGAACAGGTGGATCGTATGTCATCGATACGACCGCCAATCTCATAGATCCCGATCCGGACGATCAAGAAGATCCTGCCGCTCTTAATTGGAATCCCATCGAAGTCAAAAGCGCGACCTTTTCCCAAAATGGGAAGTTCGGCTTTGCCATCTCCAGTAGATCGTCGACGCTAGATCCTTCACGTCTTGCGCTGCGGTTCGACGATACGTCAGTGTTTGCAATATTGACTACGGTGAAATTGGATGCGGTGATTGGCATTTCCGCAAAGGGGGATAAGTTTGTCGCGAGAGACACGAATGGCGATATCGTGCTTCTAAATTCTCGCGGTCAGGCCTTCTTGTCGGTTGAAGACAGAGGTGCAGAGATCGAAGTGGTCAAGTTGTCACCAGACGGTGCGTTTATTGCGACCATCGCCAATGGAGTGGTCAAACTCTGGCCAACATATTCTAATCCACAGGATCTTGTTGATCATTTGAAGGCAGTACTTCCGCGGTGCCTCAGCAAGGAGATTGCCGAGAGTTTTGTCCTACCCGAAAAGCCCCCTTCATGGTGCCAGGAAAAATATCCAAGGGCACGGGTAGATGGCGTCCGAGTAAGACTGGCACGCGAGGGCACGGATGCGCCGAATCAAACGCGCGAAATTGATTTTGCTTATTACCCACCAGGTGATGTTGCCGGTGGCGGAGGGCGTCTAAACGATCGCTATGTGTATCTGCCGAAAATCATTTTTCCCATCGACGTTCCGCCAGGGATGCATGCTTATATGAATTCACAGATCTATGGGTATGGCGGCTATATTGGCCGCGAGGCTAAGTCAATCGACGACCCGAGGAACTATGATGCCATGCGCATGCGGGACAATTACTGCGAGAAGCGTGGATGGAAAATGCCATTATGCCCTGCTGGGAAAGGGCACCAAGGTGTGGACATGCGCCCACCGAGTCCGGAGGCCAACAAATGGGACGTTCTTGCAGTGGCGGATGGCAAGATTATTAACACAAGCAAGCGCCTCACTTCTGTGAGGCTGGAAGCAGACGACAAAACGCAATATCTATATCTGCACCTCGAACCAAGTTCCATTCGCGTCAAAGCAGGGCAACGGGTCCGGCAAGGGGAAGTCTTAGGAAAAGTCTCAAATTGGATGAATGGAAGAAGGCAAACATCCATTCAATTGCATTTCCAAGCAAGACAAACGATATCAGTTGGTGGAAGGACGATGAGTACATATGTACCTCCCTACACCTCCCTCATAGCCGCTTATCGCGAGCTCAAGGGACTCGACCGTGGCGTTGATAGCGATGGAAATCTAATTGTAGATCCCGAGCACGAGATCGGCGCAGGCAAGATCCCGAGGCCACCTGAGTAGAGTCTCATATCTTCTGGAACAAAGTGCATAAATGAACAGCGATGTTCTCCAGGGCAAGCCCGAGCTTTGGCTTCGGCCTCAAGACCAGCATTCGCCACACACGGCACACCATCGCTTTCACGTTTTCGGACGCTGCCGTTATAGGTCTGTACGACGAACCGCAAACGCAAATTGACCGCGCCTCTGCAATCACGGAGTAGCCCTCATGACCGGAAATCCAACAGCCGTCCAAGAATACGATGCCATTGTGAGAGTCATTCAGCATTACATTGATGGCGCCAGGTCCGGCAGGGGCAGCGATATGAAGCCCGCGTTCCACGCCGACGCGACCATCTTTGGATATGTCGGCCCCGATCTGTTCGCGGGTCCGATCCAGAAGCTCTACGACTGGAACGACCAAAACGGTGCGGCCAAAGATATCGAAGCCCGCATTGCCAGCGTTGATGTGACAGACACGGTTGCCACCGTCCGGCTCGAGATTGACAATTGGACCGGCCACCGCTTTACCGACATGTTCACCTTGCTCAAAGTCGATGGCCAATGGAAGGTTATGAATAAGGTCTTCCATTTGCACGCCTAATGTCGCGCACAAGAACCATTCGCGGACGACAAGGACACGCACCTCTGTTCGGCCGCAATGCACAGACGTTGGCCGGACATCCGCCTCAGAAGGTCTATAGGCTTAACTCACGACCGGGACCCCGTTTGCTTTGCCTCAATACGCCGGCCGAGAGAGGCGGCAAGGGTGTCGCTTGCGGGACCTTTGCGCGTATGTTTTAGGGGCGGCGATGACGGCCAACACGATCAAAATCGCAAAACGTGGGCTCAGCCAATCCGAAGCCGCGCGCCATCTCGCTGAATTTGGCCCGAACACCCTGCCGGAAGCTAAGCCCGTGCGCCTCTGGCAGCGCGTCCTCCGGCAGTTCAAGAGCCCACTCATCTACATTCTACTGTTTGCGCTCGCGCTCGATCTGGCGATATGGACTTGGGAAGGCGCGGACCGCGTTCCCTTCGAATCGCTGGCCATTCTCCTCATCCTCGTCCTCAACGCCGCTCTCGGAACTTACCAGGAAAGCAAGGCCGAGGAGGCGCTGGCCCGCCTCAAAGCGATGGCCCTGCCGCACGTCTGGGTGATCCGCGACGGACGTCTTGTCCAAGTGGCATCGAGTGATGTCGTTGCGGGCGACGTCGTGCGCATCGAAGCGGGCGATCGCGTACCCGCTGACGGGCATCTTATCGACGGCCAGGGTGTCATGGCGGATGAATCCATCCTGACCGGCGAATCCATCCCCCTAGATAAGGAGTTGGACGCCGAGCTCTACAGCGGGACGCTACTCGTGCGCGGCACGGGCTACATGGAAGTAAGCCGGACCGGACCGGCGAGCACCATGGGCCGGCTTGCCACGATGATCGGTGGCATCGAGACGGGTCAGACACCGCTGGAGCGCCGCCTTGGCGAGTTCGGCAACCAGGTGGCGCTGATTATCCTGGCGATCGGCGTCGTACTGACCGTCGGCGGCATCGTGGCTGAGGGGTGGACCCGTATCGGCCACATCGTCCTCTTCTCCGTGGCGCTTGCGGTTGCTGCGGTCCCGGAGGGGTTGCCCGCGGTTCTCACGTTGACCCTCGCGTTAGGCGTTGAGCGGTTATCCGGGCGCAAAGCGATCGTAAGGCGGCTGAGCGCCGTCGAGGCCCTTGGCTCGGTCACCCTCATCGCGACCGATAAGACGGGAACGCTCACCGAAAACCGGATGCATGTGCGCGCCATCGATGCGCCCGACACGGAACGGGCCTTGCGGACGATGGTGATCGCCAACGACGCAGAGTTTGCTACGCGCGCCGGCGACCCCTTAGAACTCGCCCTTCTCGACTATGCGGCGAAACAGGGTACAGAGCCCGACACGCTCGCGGCCGAGCATCCGCGGCTGTCCAACAGGCCCTTCGACAGCCTTCACAAATTCATGCGTGTGACCGTGGAGGAAGGCGGCAAGCGCGTCAGCTATCTCAAGGGTGCGCCCGAAGTGCTGATCGAGCGCAGCTCTCTGACGCAATCGAAGAAGCGGGCATGGGAGAAAAAAGCCCTCGCGCGGGCCAGCGAGGGATATCGCGTGCTGGCTCTGGCGTGGAGCACGGACGAGCGCGACGAAGACGTGACCTTTCTCGGCCTCGTGATGCTTTGGGACCCGCCACGGCCCGAAGTACATGAAGCATTGGCAAGCGCCAAGTCAGCCGGCATCGACGTTGTGATGATCACCGGTGATCATCCAGCAACAGCAGAGGCGGTGGCCGGCGTCATCGGCATCAAAACCGAGCGCGTCCTGACGGGGCACGATATCGAAGCTCTATCGGGCGGGGATCTGCAAAAGGCCATTTCAAACGTCAACGTCTTTGCGCGCGTGTCGCCAGAACACAAGCTCCGTCTCGTTGAGGCTTTGAAAGACCGCGGTGAGATCGTCGCGGTTACCGGAGACGGCGTCAACGACGCACCGGCGCTGAAGCGATCCGACGTCGGGGTTGCCATGGGACAGCGCGGCAGCGATGTGTCCCGCGAAGTGTCCGATCTCGTCCTGATGGACGACAACTTCGCCACCATTGTTGCGGCCATCGAAGAAGGGCGCAGCATCTATGAGAACATTCAGAAGTGCATCCGGTTTCTGTTCTCGACGAATCTTGCGCTCGTGCTTCTTATCGTCATGGGGCTCGGCCTGTCGTTCGTGCTTGGCATTAAGGATCCCGCGGGCGGTATATTCCTGCCGCTCACAGCCGCACAGCTCCTTTGGATCAACGTCATTGCCGATGGGCCACCCGCTCTCGCGCTGACGCTCGACAGAAACCCGGGCGTGATGCAACGCCAACCACGTCCGCCCTCGGCAATGCTTCTCGACGATCCATCGGTGCGCTTTATCGTCGTGACAGGCATCGCCAAGGCCGTCATGGGCGTGACGCTTCTGGTTCTCTTGCCGCAACTTGGCTATTCGCTGGAGGCCACGCGAACGGCAGTGTTCTTGTACGAATCCATGGCTCAGCTCGTCTTCGCCTACCCCTCACGCAAGCTCAACGTGAACCCTCTGCCCAACACGTGGCTGCACATCGCCGTGGGCGGCGGGCTGTTGCTCCAGGCCGCCACTGTCGTCACGCCGGGCCTGCAAACGCTTCTGCAATTGGTACCGATCGATGCACTGGTCGCGATCGGCATCTTGGCGGCTGTCCTTTTGAGTTGGGCCGCCGCGGAGGCGGTTTCGCGTTGGCTCTTCGCACAGCCCGCTTTCTCCGCGTTGACAGGCGAGACGCAATCCTGACAATCTCGCAGTCTCACACGGGAGGCCTCCAAGCCTTTGTCGCTAACCAACCTCATTTTCCTGCTGCTCGGCGCGGGCCTCGTTTGGCTCTGGCCGCAGGCAAAGCCGTATATGCAGCGGCTGATTGACGAAGCAGAAAAAGACGAGACCGCGACGAAAGACTCAAAATCGGCATCCGCCGCCGGCTCTGCGGGTGATGCCGCTTCTAAGGCGACAGCTGAGTCCGATGCGGCCCTCGCTTTGACCCGGCGGTTGCGGGAGCTCTATGGCGTCGCTGACGACGAACTCGATCATACGGCGCACGCCCGCGAGGTTTCGGCGAATGCCAAGTTTCAAGAGGCCCGCCGCCTTCTTGTCGACAAAGCCGTGCCCCTCGAGACTGTGCGCGACTATGCCGTCGGGACCAACTGGTTCTTCTCCTGCGCCGCGTTGTCGGCGCTGTGCGATCGCGATGACGGCAGAGACGCCGCCAGTACAGTGCTCGCGTTCTTCGACACCCTGCCACCCTGGTCGATGTATTTCGCACTTAAATTTTTCTGCACGGCAGATCCACGTCCTCCCGTAGGCGAACCGCTTGCCTCCGCCAGTGAGTGGTGGCGCGACAACCTCCAAATCATCAATGCATTCCGCGAGCATTTTGAGGAACGGCACGCGCTCGGTGATACCGCCGAGTTTGGAAACGCACTCGAAGGAAAAACACCCGAAGACCGCGAGCAAATCAAAGCTTTTCTCTCGCGCATGCGCCATCCGCTCGCAGACGAATTAATAAACGCCATGGACTTGGCCCGTCGCACCAGCCTCGACCGCGACTTTCTCGGATCGTTTGGACGGTTTTGGGATGCAAAAAAAGAAGACGTCCTGGTCGAACCAGTCAACTGGCAAGAGGCCCTCGATGCGGCTCAAGCGTTTCTTTCCGGGTCACGCGCACGCTCCCTTCTGGTCGCCGGCGAGCCACGCTCGGGCAAGACGACATTCCTGAAGCTGCTTGCGCGCCGCGCCAAAAAAGACGGCTGGAAAGTCTTTGAGGCGGGCGGCGCGGACCTCATGGCGGGCCAGCAGTGGTTCGGTCAGCTCGAAGGGCGTATTCAGCGCGCCATTGACGAGCTCTCCACTTCGAAGAAGGTCATCTGGTACATACCCGACATTCTGCTGATCGCGCTGAGTGGAACCCATCAGGGTCAGGCCGCGAGCATCCTCGACCAGATCCTGCCGGCTATCACTTCCGGCCGTCTCGTTGTTTGGACGGAAACCTCCGATTCCGGAATGGCCCGGCTGTTGCGGATGCGCCCCGTTTTGCGCGGCGCGTTCGAGGTGGCCCGTATCGAGCCGATGGATGTGACGGAGACCGCCGAGCTCGCGCAGAGTTTCGCCGGTGCATACGCCAAGGCCACACGCACAAGAATAGAGCCTGTCGCAATCGAAACCGCGCTTGCCTCCGCGCGCCAATACCTCACCGCGTCGGCACTGCCCGGCGCGGCCCTTGATCTCCTGAAGCTGAGCGCGGTGCGCGCCACCAAAGAAGGTGGACATAAGGTTGGGGCGGCCGACATCATCGAAACATTGGCGCAGCTGACCGGACTGCCGGAGTCCATCCTCGACGGCAACGAGCGCGTCGATCTTGGCGATGTGCGCGCCTACTTTGCCTCACGCGTGATCGGTCAGGATGAGGCGGTTGAGGCCATCGTCCAACGCATCGCCATGTTGAAGGCCGGCCTTAACGATCCGGGAAAGCCAATCGGTGTCTTTCTGTTTGCAGGGCCCACAGGCACCGGAAAAACCGAGCTTGCCAAAACACTTGCAGACTATCTGTTCGGTTCGCAGGATCGAATGATCCGCCTCGACATGAGCGAGTTCCAAACGCCAGAGTCGACGAACAAGATCCTCGGAAGTGGCGAGGCCCGCAGTGCCGCAACCGGCCCCGAGGATTCTCTGATCACCCGCGTGCGCAAGCAGCCTTTTTCTGTCGTGCTCCTCGATGAATTCGAAAAGGCACATGCAAACGTCTGGGACATGTTTCTTCAGGTGTTCGACGATGGACGGTTGACGGATCAGCTCGGGCAAGTCGCCGATTTCCGCCATTGCATTATCATTCTGACGTCCAACCTCGGTGCCACAACCCATCGCAGCGCCGGCCTCGGCTTCGCGCCACGCGCCGACGCCTATGCGTCCGATCAGGTTCTCCGGGCCATCGGGCAGACGTTCCGCCCCGAGTTCCAGAACCGGCTGGATAAGGTGATCGTCTTCCAGCCGCTGTCTCGCGAGCTGATGCGCGGCATTCTGAAGAAGGAACTATCCCTGATCGTCCAGCGGCGTGGCCTCAAGGACCGCGAATGGGCCGTCGAATGGGAGGCTTCGGCACTGGAGTTCTTGCTGGAGAAGGGGTTCTCGCCGGAGATGGGCGCCCGGCCTTTGAAGCGCGCCATCGATCAGTATCTCGTCGCGCCCTTGGCGGAGACGATCGTTGAGAAGCGTTTTCCCGAGGGTGACCAGTTCGTGTTTGTCCGCAGCGACGGGCGCGCGATCCAAGCTGAGTTTGTCGACCCGGACTTAGACGGACCGTCGCCCCGCATCAGCGATGGCGAGGCAGACACACTCGCGCTGCCTTCCATGATTCTAGCACCCGAAGGCACGGACGACGAGTTGGCCGTCCTCGAAGCAGAGTTTCAGCGCATCATCGAGACCATCACGTCCCCGGCGTGGGAGGCCCGCAAGGCGGAGCTGTCGTCGCGCATGGCAGAGCCGGAATTTTGGTCCGATCCGAAACGTTTCGACGCGCTCGCGTCCCTTGCACGGCTGGATCGCGTGCGCGCCGCGACGGACACGGCGGAATCGCTCAAAGCGCGCCTCGACAAAGGCAGCAAGAAGGCTGGCAAGTCCTCGCGCCAGCTCGTCTCCAGGCTCGCCCTTCAAGTCCATCTGGTCAATGAGGGCCTTCGCGACGTGGAAGACGCCGCCGCCATCGAATTGGCACTCCTGGTCGAGCCCGTCTTCGAAAGACAAGGCGACGCCGACGCCTCATTGGCCTGGTGCCGCAAATTGCTTGATATGTATCGGGGCTGGGCGCGTAACCGGAACATGCAACTCACCGAAGTGTCTTCCGACATGCTATCTGCAAACCCATCACTACCGGTGCTTCTGGTGAGCGGCTTTGGCGCGGATCGTGTGTTGTCGGCTGAGCAAGGCCTCCACGTGTTCGAGCTTCCGGCAGACAGCACACCGTCTCGCGCTACCGCGCGGGTTCGTGTCGCCGCCGCGCCCTTGGAAGACCTGCCTGCGAAAAAGCAGAAGCAAGAATTGAAGCGCGCGTTTGAGGGCACGTTTCCGTCAAACACGGTGTTGCGTCGTTATCGCGACGGCGCCTCGCCGCTGGTGCGCGATTTGGCTGGCGGATGGCGCAGCGGCCGCTTCGATGCCGTGCTTGGCGGCGACTTTGATCTGATCGCAGCAAGCCGATCCTGACGCGAGTTTCAGACGACAACCCCAGAGTCTCTCTGACTCAAGTCGAACCACCCACGCGCACCTGTCATCCCGGGGCTTGACCCCGGGATCCAGGGTTCAACGGATCTTGGTGTGTGCGACTTTATCTCTTTACCCCACGCCTGCTGCTTCACCCCATCCCTCGCCCCTCCCCATCAAGGGGAAGGGAATGAAAGGAGTGGTCAGCAGTGAGTAGGCAGCTGGAAACGGGACGTATGCGCAAAGCGCTGCGTCTTCAAAGAACAACCCCTCCCCCTAGCGGGGAGGGGTTGGGGTGGGGGGATTGCGGCACGCGTTGTGGCCGAATTCCGATTGTCGAGGCGAAGGCACCTTGGATCCCGGCACTCAATGCCGGGATGACAATGGCGCCGGGTGTTGGAGTGGGCTGGCCAGGCGCGCGATCGCAAGTTGGGCACGTATTAAGCGGCGTGAAAGAGCCGCACAGCTTCATCACACTCGAAGAGATAGAGAAGGAAGCGCAAGGCCTCGCCGCGCGGCGAGGCGAGACTGGGATCTTTGGCAAGCATCAGGCGGGCATCATCGCGGGCGGCAGCAAGCAGGTCAGCGAAGCCCGGCACCTCGGCCACGCGAAACTCGGGCATGCCGCTTTGACGGGCGCCGAGCACTTCACCGCCCCCGCGCAGCTCCAGGTCCTTTTCGGCAATTTTGAAGCCGTCCTCTGTGTTCTCCATCATCTCGAGGCGTTGACGGGCCGTATCGCCCAAGGGCTCTTGATAGAGAAGCATGCAAAAGCTTTCTCGTGTACCCCGCCCGACGCGCCCGCGCAGCTGATGCAATTGCGCAAGCCCAAATCGCTCGGCGTGCTCGATCACCATGATGTTGGCGTTGGGCACGTCGACCCCGACCTCGATCACGGTCGTTGCAACCAGCACCTTGAGATCGCCGTTCGCAAAGGCCTCCATCGTGGCGTCCTTCGCGGCCGCAGCCATCGCACTGTGAATAAGCCCGACGCTCTCGCCGAGCACTTGTTTTAAATGGGCGTGACGCTCCTCCGCCGCCGCGAGCTCCGATTTGTCCGAGCTTTCGATCAGCGGACACACCCAATAAACCTGGGCGCCTTCTTCGAGCTGCACCCGAATGCGCGCAATCAGCCGTTCGATCTTCTCCACGGATAGCGTGCTCGTCTTGATCGGCTTGCGCCCGGCGGGTTTCTCGGTGAGTTTCGAGACGTCGAGATCGCCATAATGAGTCATGAGAAGCGTGCGCGGAATAGGCGTTGCCGTCATCACCAGCATGTTGGTGCTGCCATCCGCCCCTTTGGTTTGCAGAGCTAAGCGCTGGTGCACACCGAAGCGGTGTTGCTCATCGATGACGGCAAAAGCAAGATCGCGAAAAGTAACGTCCTGTTGGAACAACGCGTGTGTTCCAATGAGAATGTCGATCTCTCCCGCGGCAAGCTTGTTAAGAAGGGCCGCACGCGTTTTGCCTTTTTCTCGACCTGTCAGAAGAGCGATCCGCAGTCCGGCCGCTTCGGCGAGCGGCGCGATCGTTTCGAGATGTTGCCGGGCCAGAACCTCCGTAGGCGCCATCAATGCGGCCTGCGCCCCCGCTTCAACCGCGATGGCCATCGCCAGGAGCGCGACAATCGTTTTACCCGACCCAACATCGCCCTGAAGAAGCCGCAACATGCG
Organism: Hyphomicrobium sp.; assembly: GCA_965222835.1. GTDB lineage: Bacteria > Pseudomonadota > Alphaproteobacteria > Rhizobiales > Hyphomicrobiaceae > CBDCUQ01. The sequence continues at coordinate 54,895 of CBDCUQ010000003.1, read as the reverse complement.
GCGCGGCGCGCCCATATCGGCGGAAATTTCGCGCATGGCCTGCTCTTGGGACGCCGTCAGCGCGAAGGGGAGGGCATCCGCGATGCGTTTACAAAGGCGTTCGTCGCCGGTAACCGCGCGCCCGCTCTGGGCCTTGTAGCTCTCACGGACGAGCCCCAAAGCGAGTTGATTGGCGAGCAGCTCGTCGTAGGCCAGGCGCTGCCACGGTGCGCTGGCGGGAGAGACGTCGGCGGCATCGGTCGGAAGGTGAAGGCGCTGCAGCGCGGTTCGGAAGTCCGGCCAGCTGCGGGCTTTGAGCCAGCCCGCATCCTGCCACTCTGGCGGAGCCGGCACGCGTTCCATAACCTGGCGCTCGGCCTTCAACAGCACCTTACCTGATAGACCCGCAGTCAAAGGATAGACCGGCTCCAACATAGGAAGCTCACCGCGCGCGTCCGGTGCGACGATGTAGTCGGGGTGCGCCATCTGCAGTGTCTCACCGTAACGCTCGACGCGCCCGGAAACATAACGCTCCTCACCCACGGGCAACTGACGCTCGATGAACGAGCGCTCGGCATGAAAGAAGACGAGGTCGAGCCGGCCCGTGTCGTCTTCGCAGCGCACCTTGTAAGGAGCTTTCCTGTTGCCTTGCGGTGGCGCGAAATGTTTGAGAACCCGCACATTGAGCGTGGCGATCGTGCCGGGCTGAGCCTCCGCAACGGACGGCTCCGCCCGCCGGTCGATGACGCCCGTTGGCATGTGCCACATAAGATCGAGAACACGGGGTTGCGTGACACCCGGCGGTAGATTGAGCGCCTTTTTGAGCAGCACGATCAGTCGCGGACCGATGCCCTTGAGAGCCTCGGCAGGCGCGAACAACGGTGAAAGCTCGAGAGGACGCATGGTAATTTGTTTTCCGAGCCTGCCAGCACGCCACCTCGTGCCAAGGCCTGTCTTAATTGGGTACGTGGCCGGCAAGGGGGCATTCCGCTGCGACACACAGGGTCTCAAGGGAGGGCCGGGAAGTTTTGCCTGACACGCGCCGGTGAGGCCGCTATAGGAGGCACCAGCCGGGCGGAGCAAAGCGGGAAGGGCCAGGCGCGTCAAGCGCTCAGCCTAGCGTTTTCCAAGGGGTTCACGGACACTTTTGAGGCATGATGAGCGAAGATCTTGAAATGCGCCGCAAGCGCGCCACCTGGCGAGCGGCCCATCGCGGCACAAAGGAACTTGATCTCTTGATTGGCCGCTATGCGGATGCCCATTTGGAGCACATGAGCGAGCAAGAGCTTGCGGACTTCGAGGATTTCTTGAACGTACACGAACCCGAATTGCAATCCTGGCTGCTCGGAGAAGCGGCGCCGGATAACACCGCTCTGAACGGCCTCGTGGGCCGCATACGCCGCTTTCATGGGCTTGCGTGAGACGTCCGAACCGGAATGACGACGACCAGCGAACACGAGGCGCAAATGATCCTTTCCGGCGTGCCGGAAGGGCTCGACGCACTCGTCATCGCGCGCCTGGCCAGGGAAGCAACGAACCCGAGGTCCCCCGGCCTCATCCTGCATGTCGCCAGAGACGACCGGCGCCTGGATGCGCTGGAAACGGGTCTCAAGTTTTTCGCGCCTGATATCCGTGTCATCTCTTTTCCGGCTTGGGATACGGTGCCGTATGACCGGGTTGGCCCAAATTCCGAGATTGTCGCAAAGCGTATCACCGCCCTTGGCAGGCTGGCACTCGGAAGGCGCAAGGATCCTGCGGTCTTGTTGACGACCGTAAACGCCATCCTACAACGATTGCCCCCCCGCGCGTTCCTCAAAGCCTCCCTCAAAACACTGGCCGCCGGACAGCGCCTTGATAGGAATGAGCTGATTGATCGGCTTTCGCGCGCTGGCTACACGCGTACGGGAACCGTCATGGAGCCGGGCGAGTTTGCGGTGCGTGGCGGTATCGTTGATCTCTATCCACCGGGGCGCTCGAACCCGATGAGGCTCGACTTCTTCGGCGACACCATCGAAAGCATCAAGGCGTTCGATGCCGAGACGCAACGCACCCTGAAGCCGGTGCAGAAGTTCTCGTTGATGCCGGTTTCCGAAGTCGCATTTGGTGAGACAGCCACGACCCTGTTTCGCCGCCACTATGTGGCGCTCTTCGGCGGCGCGACAGGTGACGATCCGCTTTACGAGGCGGTCAGTAGCGGTCACCGCTATCCGGGCCAGGAGCACTGGCTGCCATTCTTTCACGACGAGTTGGAAACGCTGTTTGACTACGCACCCGAGGCCGAAGTGAGCTTCGATCATATGGCGGAGGAGGCGGTTCAGCACCGATTCGAGCAAATTGGAGAGCACTACGACGCCCGTGTGGAAGGTCTTGAGGTGGAGCGGTTTGGCGCGCCGCCTTATAAGCCGGTGCCGCCCGATCAAATGTTTCTCGACGCCAAGGCGTGGTCCACAGGCCTCACGCAGTCGAAGGTCTACCGGCTGACACCCTTCGAGGAGCACGAAGGCCCCTCCGTGCGCACATTCCACGGCAAAGCCGGCCGCAACTTCGCCCCCGAGCGGCAAAATCCGGATCTCAACGTGTTCGATGCCGTTGTCGGCCACGTCAGTCGGATCGCCGGCGAGCATAAACGCGTTCTGGTTGCGGCTTGGACCCCCGGCGCACGAGAACGCCTTGTCAATCTCCTGAAGGAACACGGACTGAAGCACGCGGAGCATGTTGGCAGCTACGCTGACGTTTTGGCATTGCCGCCCGGTGTCATCGGCTTTGCCGTTCTCGGCCTTGAAAAGGGTTTCGAGACACCCGAGCTGGCGGTCGTTGCCGAACAGGATATCCTTGGCGATCGCATGGTGCGCCCGCGCCGGAAAGCGCAGCGCGCAGCCGACGTACTGACAGAGGCAACGAGCCTTTCCGTCGGCGATCTCGTCGTCCACGCCGATCATGGCATCGGGCGCTTTGCTGGCCTCAAGACGATTACGGCGCTGGGCGCGCCGCACGATTGCTTAGAGCTCGTCTACGTAGGCGGCGACAAACTCTATCTGCCCGTTGAGAACATCGAGTTATTGACGCGTTTCGGCGCCGATGAAAGTGATGCACAACTTGACAAGCTGGGCGGTGTGGCCTGGCAGACGCGTAAGGCGCGCCTCAAGAAGCGGCTTAAGGAGATCGCAGCCGAACTGATCAAAGTGGCGGCCCTGCGCCAACTCAAAGAAGCGCCGCCGCTCAATCCGCCGCAAGGAACCTACGACGAGTTCGTGGCGCGCTTTACCTTTGAGGAAACCGAAGATCAGGAATCCAGCATTGACGCCGTGATGACCGACCTCGCGTCCGGCCGCCCCATGGATCGTCTGGTCTGCGGCGACGTTGGCTTTGGAAAAACCGAAGTGGCGCTGCGTTCGGCCTACGTAGCGGCGATGAGCGGCCTGCAAGTGGCCGTGGTCGTCCCAACAACACTCTTGGCGCGCCAGCACTTCAAGACATTTGCCGAGCGCTTTGCCGGATTACCCGTCAGAATTGCGCAAGCCTCACGCCTCGTCTCGGCCAAACAGCTGACCGAAGTGAAGGACGGACTAAAGAACGGGATGATCGACATCGTCATTGGCACGCATGCGCTTCTCGGTAAGCAAATCAAGTTTGCCAACCTTGGTCTGCTCGTCATCGACGAGGAGCAACATTTCGGCGTGACGCACAAGGAGCGCCTTAAGCAACTTCGCGAGGATGTGCATGTGCTCACGCTCTCCGCCACACCGATTCCGCGCACGCTGCAATTAGCGCTGACAGGTGTCCGCGAACTCTCGCTCATAACGACACCTCCCGTCGACCGGCTGGCGGTGCGCACCTACATCTCGCCGTTCGATCCGGTGATCATTCGGGACGCTCTGAAGCGCGAACGTGATCGTGGCGGGCAGACCTACTATGTCGTCCCGCGTATTGCCGACCTTGAAGAGGTGGCAGAGTTCCTTGAAGAAGCCGTTCCCAACTTGCGCGTGGCCCGCGCGCACGGGCAGATCCCACCGTCGGAACTCGAGGACATTATGGGCGCGTTCTACGAGGGGCGATACGACGTGTTGCTTTCGACCGCCATTGTCGAGTCAGGACTTGATGTCCCCAACGCCAATACACTCGTCGTGCATCGGGCCGACATGTTCGGGCTTGCGCAACTCTATCAGTTGCGCGGGCGCGTCGGCCGCTCGAAGGTGCGCGCCTACGCCTATCTCACGACACCGCCCGGAAAAGTGCTGACCGAGGGCGCCGAGAAGCGCCTCAAGGTGCTCCAGTCGCTCGACACACTCGGCGCCGGCTTCTCGCTGGCGAGCCACGATCTCGATATTCGCGGCGCCGGCAATCTGCTCGGCGAGGAGCAGTCAGGACATATTCGGGAAGTCGGTTTCGAACTCTACCAGTCCATGTTGGAAGAGGCCGTCGCCAGCATGAAAGGTGGCGACCTTGGTGAGATGGCCGACAAGTGGAGCCCCGAGATCTCGCTCGGGACGGCCGTCCTCATCCCAGAAACCTACGTGGCGGACCTACAACTCCGCCTTGGCCTCTACCGCCGCTTGGCCTCGATCGAAATGCGGGCTGACATTGATGCCTTTGCGGCAGAGCTGACGGATCGCTTTGGCAAGCCCCCCGAAGAAGTGCACCATCTGCTCGACGTTATGGAAATCAAAGGTCTGTGCCGGCAGGCGGGCATTGCCAAGATCGACGCGGGAACGAAGGGCGCCGTCGTCATGTTCCACCGCAACGACTTCGCCGATCCGGTTGGACTTGCAAAGTTCCTGCAATCGTCACACGGCAACGCGCGGATGCAGCCAGATCACAAGCTCGTCTTCAAAGGCGACTGGGACCTGCCAGAAAAGCGATTTCGCGGTGTGAAAGGCCTCGCGCAGATCTTGGCGGACATGGCGGCCAAAGCAAAACGCGCGGCTTGACGGTCTCCACTACGCACGGGCGCGCCGTGCGTGTCCCCGAGACATGGCAGTGGCGTCGCCATACGCAACTTTGGCAATCCGAATGGCCTCACGATAGATCAGCGGGAAAATCAAAACCAAGAACCCGCCGGCCACCATCAGATCCAGCATTTCCAGAACGAAGCCGCGATAAAGCACCAAGGCACCCGCCGCAAATCCGGCCGCGCACAAGAGTGTGATGAGAAGAGAATGCAGATGGTGTGAAACCACATACCAGGCGCCGACCGCTGCCAACAGTAAGAATACGACAGCGAGGCCGAGCACCACCGGGTGGTCGATCATATACTGGAATGTGTTCTGGTAGAGCTCGAGTACTTTTTCATAGAGATGCATGAACTTACCCCTAGTCCTCGGCATCAGGTCGCGCGGGAGCGGTCTCCGCGATCGTAGACAAAAACCTTTTGCCGTCCAATCGCGGGCAATTTCAAGCCTGATCATCCGGAGTCCACAGGCAGCGCGGCTTTCAAGTCACACCGCGCCCGGCCCCTCAGGACGACGGGTGTTCAGCCGCAAGTGCATGCATCTGCTTCAGATCCTGACGCTTGACCTTGCCATTGGCGGTGCGAGGCAGAGCATCGACATAGATAACCTCGCGCGGACACTTATAACGCGCCAACGTCTCGGCTGCGTAAGCCAGGATCGCACCAGCATTGCGCCGCACGCCCTCGCGCGGGACGACAAAGGCTCCGATAACGCTAAGGCCGCCCGCAACCGTGATCTCCGTACACGCGACCTCGGCAATCGATGGATGTTTCGAAAGAACCGCCTCCACCTCTTGCGGTGAGACGCGGTAGCCGAGTGCTTTCATAATGTCATTGGCGCGGCCCGTATGCGTGACGTAACCTTCCGCATCGATAACGGCGAGATCGCCGCCGATAAACCAGTCGCCGCGGAAGGCCTGCGCCTCCTCGTCGGGCCGGTTCCAGTATCCGAGCATCAGTCCCGGATCGGATCGGTGCACGGCGAGAAGACCTTCTTCGCCAGGCGGCAGTGGTTCGATTCCCCCTTCAACGGGAAGAATGGCAATGCGGCGGCCCTCTTGCGCCTTGCCCGCGGACCCCGGCTTCCGTTTCATGCCGGGTGCGGTTGAGACGTAGGTCGAGATCTCCGACATACCGAGCGCCTCGTAGAGTTCCGTGCCCGTGCGCGCCGACCAGTCTTCGAAGAGCTGGGACTGGGGCTTCTCACCCGCGATAAGACCATGACGAAGCGCGCCGAGATCGATCGGCCCGGCGGGCGCATACTTCAAGATCTGATGAATGAGGCTCGGAACCGTGGCGAACAGTGTGGCGCCCGTCTTGACGATCAGCTTCGGCCAAACGTCCGGCGTCTTCTCACCCGTAAAGATGATGCTCGTCGCCTGATTAGCCCACGGATCGATGAGACCTGTGCCAAGCGTGTACGTCCAGTTGAAGGCACCCGCATGCAGCATGCGGTCGTCGGCACTGATCCTGTACCAGCTTTGATATGTCGGCCTGCGTCCCAAACCGACACGATGGCCGTGCACAACACCTTTCGGCGTAGCCGTCGTACCCGACGTGTAAAGGAGATACGCCGGATCGTTACCGAGCGTCGGCGCGTAGGTGCCGCGACGGGCATGGCGCTGCATCGCCGTCACCTCAGCTTCGGTGAGGGTGAGAACGCCATCCGGAATGTCGGACAACGCGAGGTGCGGGGCCAGCGCAACGGCAGCGGCGCCACTATCTTCAAGGAGAAACGTGGCTTCGCCCGCCGTCAGCTGACTTGACGTGGGGACGGCCACGATGCCAGCAGCAAGCGCCCCCATAAACAGAATGGCGTAGCTGCTCGTGTTATCGAGCCGGATCACAAGCCGCGCCCCCCGTGCGATCCCTTTATCCTCCAAGGCAGCAGCAACCCGCAGGACAGCATCTTCAAGTGCAGCAAACGTCCAAACTTCATCCGGGGTCGTCGCATCAGCACGCGCCACAACAATCAGCGCGTCCTTGTCCCGCACGGCAGTGGCCGCCGCCGCCAGGCAATAGGCGGCAAGATTGACGGGAAGCGTTGCGTAGGATGTCGGATCGGTCATGTCGTCGGGAGGGCCAAAGAAGACGAAGCGCACTCAGTTGCTGTCGTCGATCCACCAGGTATCGAGATTGTAGTTGTGGCCGAGAAGCGGAACCGTTTCGGGATACCGCAACTGTTTCCAATGCGCGACCCACTGTTTAGGAACGTGGAAAAGCGGGATCACGTAGTGGCCCGACAACAGCACCCTGTCGAGGGCCCGGACACTGGAGGTGAAGTCTTCCTGTGTTTCCGCCGTGAGAAGAGCCTGAATCATGGCGTCCACCGCCGGGTTGTCGACACCGGAATAGTTGAATGAGCCGGGCTCACGTCCGACCTTGGAGGACCACCGAAAGAGCTGTTCATTCCCCGGCGAAAGAGAGGCCTGCCACGTAAACAGTATTACGTCGAAGTCGTAGTCCTTGATCCGCGACTGGTACTGCGCACTGTCGACAACGCGAACCGTCGCCTTAATGCCGAGCTTTTCCAGGTTGCCCGCGAAGCTCGTAAGAAGACGCGGTTGTGACAGTCCGCCCGCGAGCATCTCAAACGCGAGTTGCGTGCCGTTGCTGTCCACCAGCCGCCCATCAGTAAGTTTGTATCCAGCCGAACGCAAAAGCTTGAAGGCCTTACGTGCATTGGCGCGGTTGTGACCCGACCCATCGCTAACCGGCATGCGGTAGGTGCCATCCATAATATCGGGACGGACGGAGTCGGGAAACGGTACCAGGATCTTGCGTTCGTGTGCATCTGCGGTCTTCCCCGTCGACGCCAGGAACGAGCGCTCGAAGTAACTCTCGGTGCGCTTGTAAAGGCCATGATAGAGGTTCTTGTTGACCCAATTAAAGTCGAAGAGGTGGATCAGGGCCTCGCGAACACGCGGGTCTTTGAACACCGGCCGTCGCGTGTTGAGCGCAAGCGCGGTCATACCGGCTGGCTTGCCTGTCTCAAATTCGGACTTGAGGACGCGGCCCTCTTTTGCCGCCGGAAAGAAATAGCCCTCGGCCCATCGCGCCGGGTCTTCTTCGGTGCGCACATCAATGGCGCCGGTCTTAAACGCTTCAAGCAGAGAATGATTGTCGCGATAGAACTCGACACGCACCTCGCCGAAATTGAACCGGCCTTTGTTGACGGGAAGATCGTTACCCCAATAGTTGGGATCGCGTGTGAATGTAATCGAGCGCCCCGGATCGACCCTTGTGATGCGATAGGGGCCGGACCCTATGGGCGGCGTCAAAGTTGTCTGCTCGAATGTGGCGGGATCGATGGCGTGCTTCGGCAGGACCGGCATCAGCCCAAGGATCAGAGGCATCTCGCGGTCGGCGCCATCGAGGACAAAGCGCACCTGATGGTCCGATTTCTTTTCGGCCGTCCGCACCTTCTTGTAATAGGTCCTGTGGTTTGGCCGGCCTTTATCGCGCAGGAGCTCCAGAGAAAAGATGACGTCGTCCGCTGTAACCGGTTCGCCGTCGGAAAAATGCGCCTTTGGATTGAGATAGAATGTGACCTCACTCCGGTCAGGCGGTGTCTCGATGCGTTCGGCAATAAGACCGTAAAGCGTGAAGGGTTCGTCCAGGCTGCGGGCCATCAGACTTTCGATGACGTTTCCGCGGACATTGTAAGGAACTTCACCTTTGACGATGAGCGGGTTGAGACTGTCGAAGGACCCGAACTGGCCAAGCGTGATGCGTCCGCCCTGCGGCGCGTCAACCTTCACATAGGGATAATGCCGGAAGCCTGCGACCAACTTCGGCGTCCCGTGCATGGCAATGCCGTGGGTGGGCTCTGCCAGCGCGGATGCGCCGCCGGCCAGCCCGATCAGGAGCGCGGTAGCGATCCGAAAAGAAGAAACGGTCATCTTTTGAAGGGTCCGGATTGGTTTATCCCGCGGCGGAAAGCAGCAGCACCGCAAGGCCCGGTCTGCCAGATGTCGTCTATACCTCTCAAGGCCTTAGCACAGTCTGTGGCACAGAACAGGGCGGTCCAGTGGCCCTCCTGCGTGGCGCGATTGCAACGCGGGTGGTGCCGAGCGCTGTGTACGACTTGAGGCGCGCAGATCTGGCCACGGGATTGCCGCAATCCCGGCCTTACTGCCCTCCAATTGGTGCCGCTGGGGCGCCAGAGCCCGCATGCGGAGCCCCGATGGCGGCCGCGCGGGCAATGAGGGGCTGAGCCGGGCGGACTGGCTCACAATGAAAGGTCAGATTTCTCATGTCATATGCAGGTTTGAGCACCATGCGCCGCGGCTTTGAGGCGGCAGCACTGGCCGCAGCTCTGATGATGGCCACGGGCGGTTTCGCGGCGGCGCAAGACGCTCCTGCGAAGGAAAAATCCAAGGCAGCTGCACCGGCTCCTGCGAAGGCTGCCAAAAAAGCTGCGGCGCCTGCCAAAAAAGGCGGAAAGCAGAGTTCCTGGGTGAAGCTTTGCGACCAGGTCCCCGACCTCTCCACGGCAAAGGACGGCAAGGAAGCCCAGAAGAAAAAGAAGGTCTGCGCCACATTCCATGACACCATCGATGCCAACTCCGGCATGACAGTTGTGTCCGCCGCTGTGCGCGAGGTCGAGGGCAATAAGAAGCTGGACCTTCAGGTCACTGTCCCGCTCGGCATGGTGATCCCCGCGGGCGCCAAAATCTCCGCGCTCACCACCGAACAGACCGAGTTGATCAGGGCCAAGAAGGACCTTGATCCCAAGTCTGTGAAGACGGTCAATCTCAAGTTTACCGCATGCCTGCCGAACGGCTGCACGGCCGAAGTTGAGGCGCCCGCCGATATCTTGGAGTTGATGAAGAAGGGTGGATCGCTTCTCGTCCGCTCGATCTATGTCAGTGGCAAGCCGTTCGCGGTTCCCGTGCCGCTCAATGGCTTCGGCGAAGCGTTCGCCGGAAAGCCGACGGACAACGAGGTCTACAAGAAGGCCCGCGCTCAGATGATGACCCAGATCCGTGCGCGTCAGGCCAAACTTGCTGAGAAATTCAAGGCGGAAAAGCTGAAAGACGTCCCACCGCCGCCAGGTTTCAAAGAGGGCGAGCCCATCAAGGCTGAGAAGAAGCCTGCGGCTGGCAAAAATTGAGGTTAAGGGGCGTTACGCGCTCCGTGTCGAACCAGAATGGGGCCGCCCGGTACTGCCGGGCGGCCTTTTTCGTGTTCAGGCGGGTGGCCACGTAATTATGCAGAGAATCAGCCAGTTAGACGGGAGGTTGCGCATCCGGGCTGCAATTTTGGAAGAAACCGAGACGAAATCAGCATAGTATAGGGCTTCCTCACCGTCCTTCATGGACGCAGACCCCACTGGAGGCTCCGATATGACGTTCGCCCCGTTCCAAAAAATCGTTGTCCGTGCCCTTTGTGCGGTTGCGGCCATTTCGCTCCTCGCCAGTGTCAGCACGCACGCCGGCAGCAAGAAGGAGTTCTATTCGGAGACCTATACATTCGACAAGGCGACGGACGGATACGAGGGCCGCGCCGGCGACTACTACTGCAGCTACATCAAGACACCCGTGCGCAAATGCGACAAGAACGGGCGCAACTGCAAAGTTGTTGCCTGGAATCTCGAGCAGCGGTGCCAGTGAGATCAGCGAAGAGAGCCCGAACTTATTCTGCGGCCTCACGCCCGAACTGCAACTCCGCCAGACGGCCGTAAAGCCCACCCTTCTGAACCAGGTCGGCGTGCGTGCCTTCTTGGACGATGCGACCTTTGTCGAGCACCAGAATGCGATCGGCCTTTTGCACCGTCGCAAGGCGATGGGCGATGACGAGAGTCGTCCGGTCTTTCATTACGCCTTCCAAAGCCTTTTGAACGGCAAGTTCGTTCTCGGCATCAAGCGCACTGGTGGCTTCGTCGAGCAGCAGCAGAGGTGCATCCCTTAGGATAGCGCGGGCAATGGCAAGGCGCTGACGTTGACCGCCCGAAAGTGTGACACCACGCTCACCGAGTTGCGCTTGGTACCCCCCAGGCAACGCGCGGATAAAGTCGTCTGCCTGCGCAGCCTTCGCCGCACGCACGACGTCATCGGCGCTGGCATCCGGGCTGCCATACCGGATATTCTCAAGAACCGTGTCGGCAAAGATCGCAACGTCCTGCGGCACCAGCGCGATCCGCGCGCGAAGCTTTGCAACGTCTGCATCCGAGAGACGTACACCATCCATCCGGATCTCACCGGACGAGGGATCGTAAAACCGCAGGATCAAACCGAAGATCGTGGTCTTGCCAGCTCCCGATGGCCCAACGAGGGCCACGGTCTCGCCGGGCGCAACGTCAAACGTCAATTGATCAAGGGCCAAAGCCTCAGGACGCGATTCATAGGAAAAGCTAACATCGCGAAACCCGAGCGCAACCGTACCGGAGTTGGGGAGGGGCTGAGGCTTGGTTGGCGATGTGATGGCCGGTGAAACACCGAGGATTTCCGTTAGCCGCTCAGCCGCGCCCGCCGCAGCATTAAGTTCGCTCCAGACCTCCGAAAGCTCGCCAAGGGCGCCTGCGGCGAACAATGCATAGATAACAAACTGCCCAAGCCGCCCACCTGTCATTTCGCCGGTGACAACCGAACTCGCGCCGTACCAAAGCACACCAACGATGCAAAGCGTCACCAAAAAGAAGGTCAACCCGGTGAGCCCGGCCCGTGCGGCGTTGCGCGACCGCGCGGCATCGAACGCGCGTTCGACCGCGCCTGAAAACCGCGAGGAGACGGAGCGCTCGTGATTGAAGGCCTGCATCGTGCGCACGGCCGTCAAGTTCTCGGCAGCGTAGGCGGACGCTTCGGCAAGGGTGTCCTGAGCGTTACGCGAACGCTGACGCACGACCCGGCCGTAGGCCACAAGCGGCAGCACAATGGCCGGAATGGCGCCGAGGACCAGGAACGACAGACTCGGGCTTGTGACAAACATCATGATGATCGCGCCCGTCAACATGATGATGTTGCGCAAGGTCTGGCTGAGTGCCACACCGGCGGCCGCCTTGATTTGTGTGGTGTCGGCCGTGAGGCGGCTCATCACCTCGCCGGAATGCGTCTTCTCAAAATACTGCGTACCAAGGGTGGTTAGATGCTGAAAGACATCGCGGCGCAAGTCGGCAACGACGCGCTCACCAAGCCAGTTGATGAGATAGACGCGCGTTCCACTGGCGATGCCGATGATGAGCCCGATGAAAATCAGCATAGTGAAGTACTGATCAATGAGCTCGCCCCCTTCGGCACCGAAGCCAAAGTCGATCATGCGCCGGACGGCCATGGGCACCGAAAGCATGGCGCCGGCTGAAATAACCAGCGCGACGAGGGCACCGGCCAGCATCACCTTGTTCTTCAGCACATAGGGTTTGAGCGTGACCAACGGCAGGAGCGAACGCGAGGAACGTTCCGATTCGTCATCGGCAGAACCAGTATCGGACGCGCCTAAGCGCTCGGGCGGAGAGGATCGCGTGGTCAAGGCCTTGCTCGGGTAGCATCTTTCGGGGCCATGCCGCACCCCGTCGGGGCATGACCATGCCCGAGCGCGCCGCGAGGCTCAAGTACTCTGCAAGGGCACGCGGCGCATCGCCACCCCGAAATTGGCCCCCGGCCCCCTGCCAACCCTTGCAAGGGTCGTGCTTCTCGACTAAAGAGGCGCATCCTCAATTTCAGGGCCAGAAAGCCGTGGCGGGCCGCGCCCGTACCCGTGGTGGTCCAACCACTTATCTCAAGAGCCAGACCGATGAAAAAAGACGCCGATCTCCACCCGGATTACCACCAGATCAAGGTGGTCATGACAGATGGAACCGAGTTTGTGACCTACTCGACCTACGGTAAGGAGGGTGACGAGCTGCACCTCGATATCGATCCGAGCACGCATCCCGCCTGGACCGGTGGCGATACCAAGCTCATGGACCGCGGCGGACGCTTGTCCCGCTTCAAGAAAAAGTTCGAAGGCATCTTCTGATCTTCGCTCTAATGTGTGCGACTACACGAAAGGCCCGGATCATCTCCGGGCCTTTTTCATCGTACATATGACGGCGGCGCCCTCAGCTGCGGGTCGCTAATTGGGACGTCCGAATGCAGTTTGAAGACGTTGCATCTGCGTGGCGACCGGATTGGTACCGAAATGCCGCGCCTCGTTCGGATCGGGTCGCGTCGTCATGGCCCGGTCGAGTTGGACAATACGGTCATGCAGGGTGAAGCTTTCTTCGATCAGCGTTCTGAGGCCGAGCGGCAGCTCCTCATAGCCATTGATATGCTGGGGCCGGCCCAAGGCCTGCAGCTTTACCCGCGCCCGCTTTCTTTCCGCTTCCTCGATGGTGATCTCACCGTCCTTCAAGGCGCGCCGTATAAGTAGCCAGGAGGCGAGGTCAAGCAGTCGGGTCGTGAGACGCATGCTTTCAGTCGCGTAAAGAACCGTGGCCTGGCCGGGAAGCCCTTTGCTTTCCTTGCGCCCTTCACCGTCGAGATACGCGGCTGTACGTTCGACCAGAGCCATGCCTTCCTTGAAGACATTATCGAATTGCTCAGAAGCCTGGAAACGCTCCCCAAACGACACCGTCACGCCGTCATCCGACGCGGCCCTTCCAATGCGAGATTCGTTACTCATGATACGCTTCGACACAGTTACTTACGCTCCTCAAACCAAATACACGTTTCTAGTGTAAGAGGCCATAGTTAAAGAGTTGGCCCATTAAGGGGCACCTCGTCGGACTCCTGTGCAAAAAAAGAGCCGCCTCGAAGAAGCGGCTCTTGAAGTCAACAGGGAGGCGTCAAACAGGGTAGCTAGGCACCACCCAAGTCCAGATAACTGGATAGGGAGAAGATTAATACGCGGTGCCTAACAAAGTCTTAACGGTCAACAAAAAATCAACCACGTGCGCCTTTACGACTTCATGTATGCCGAGCCCGCACAGGCACCGGCCGCTTTGCTCCATTTGCGTAAAATGTAACCACACCGCGGCAACCGCCTGTTAACTCTTAAAGAGCTGTGACGCGGTGGCCTCGTGGGCCTTCTTCTTGTCGCGTTCTGCGCCAACACGCGCGATTTCCTGCTCCAGCACTTTTATGCGCTCTTCGAGTTCGGCAACCGACAAGTTCTCTAGATTCTCGCCAACAACAATACCCTGCACGGGCTTCGGCTTGAATTCCTCCCAATCCATCGCATGAGCCCTCATGATGTGGTCCGCGAGGAGCCTCGCACGGCACGCAGCTTGTCTCAAGCCGTCTCATGCGGCATGACACACCGGCTTACGACCCAAGGAAACCAAAATGAGCCCGCTTCCAGAGAAAATGACCGCCATCGCCGTCAAGGACAAAGGCGGCCCCGAGGTCCTGTCTGCAGAAACCTGTGACCGGCCCGAGCCGGGCCCGGGACAGATCCTTGTTCGCGTGCGCGCCGCCGGTGTCAATCGGCCGGACGTGCTGCAGCGCAAAGGACTTTATCCGGCCCCGAAAGGGCATTCACCGGTGCTGGGACTTGAGGTGGCCGGGGAGGTCGCGGGCGTTGGAGCGAATTCGGCCCGATTCAAAGAGGGCGACCGGGTGATGGCTCTGGTCAACGGTGGAGGGTATGCCGAGTTCTGCGTTGCCGACGAAGGGGCCACGCTACCGGTCCCCAACAGTCTGAGCGATATTGAGGCCGCCGCCGTACCCGAAACCGTCTTCACGGTTTGGTATAATGTATTCGAACGCGGTGGCCTCCAACCCGGCGACTGGTTCCTTGTCCACGGCGGCACAAGCGGCATCGGTGTAACCGCCATCCAGCTCGCCAAAGCGCTGGGCGCACACGTCATCACAACAGCCGGGTCGGATGAGAAGTGCGCGGCAGCCCAGAAGTTGGGCGCCGACCTCGCCGTCAATTATCGCACGGGCGACTTTGTCGACGCTGCAAAGGCAGCCACCGCGGGAAAAGGCGTCAATGTTATTCTCGATATGGTCGGCGGCGACTACGTGGAACGTAACATCCGCTCGCTCGCCGATGACGGGCATCTCGTCTATATCGGCTTTCAATCCGGCTCCAAGGTCACCGTCGATTTGATGCGTGTCATGTTAAAGCGCTTGACGATTTCGGGCTCGACACTTCGCATCCGCACACCGGAGGTGAAGGCCGCGATCGCGCGTGCGGTCGAGGAACATGTGCTTCCACTGATTGCAGAGGGACGCGTCAAGGTTGTTATCGACAGCACTTACGCGCTTTCAGCAGCTGCAGAAGCCCATGCCCGCATGGAATCCAGTCAACATATTGGCAAGATCGTGCTCACAACATGATGGGCCTCCGTCGGGACCGGCGTACCGCCATCCCCGGCCATTGATTTGGGGCAAAGTCTTCGATCGTTTTTTGGTGCTTAGGTGCGCCTAGGAGCACGTGTCGGGGAGCACGCTCGATAATACGGCGCAGGTCAACTCATGATGTCGTCCTGCCCGCCAATGCAGGTAAGATACGCATGAAGAAAACAGTCATCTCGCTCTCGCTCGCAGTGATGCTCGCCTTCGCTGCGGGCCCCAAGAGCGCCTCAGCGGCAGGCGTTGCGCCGGCTGCAAGCCTGGCAACGCAATCGCAGGCCGACCAAGGGTACGTCCAGGAAATCAAGAAGAAAAAGCGTCGATTTAAGAGGCGCAGGCTCAAGAGACGTAGGCACCTCTATTATCGGCCTTGGCGCCGTCGCCGGCACTACGGCAACATCTATGCGGGTATCGTGCTCGGAACCATTATCGGGGTTGCGATCGCGAACGCGGCGCCGCCACGGCCGTCTCCAAATCTCTGCTGGTATTGGACCAATAGGGCCCATACACGTGGATATTGGGATTACTGCTACTAGCTTTTCTTAAGCCCCCTTCGTCAAACGGTTAAGGCAAGCGTGCCGAGCTGATGACGAAGGGGATTTCTATTACCGAGACGGCAAACCCTGTTGCGCAAATTTGGGAGCGCATCACCGGGCGCAGCACACAGCTCACGGTATGGGCGCGCTTTCACTCTGTTTGGTCCTCATAATGAAGAGCAGGTTGCGGGCGTAAATGAACAGTCCGAACTGTCCAAGGATAATGACCGGGTCAATTCTATAGATGCCATAGATCAACACCATCAGGCCGCCGCAGAAGCTGAAGTACCAAAAGCTCAAGGGCACTACTGATTTCTTGTGTTTCTCTGCTGCAAGCCACTGCGCAATCCATCGCATTGTGAACATCGACTGGCCGACAAGACCAATCGTAAGAAAGAGAACATCGGTCGTGGTGTGGTTGCTCCACCAGGTCTGAAGGGTCTCGAACACGTTTCTGCCTCCGGGCGCAAAGTTCGCATTTGCACAACTTTCTGTGCCACTCATGCCCGTCTGGCTACGCCTTGTCGAGTGGCGCCCTTGCCACGCCGGTCTTTTCGGTAATTACGGGCCAGCGCGTGCGAGTTCGTACCCATCGAACACCGATAAGATCGTAGATGCCGACGAGAGCCCGGCCAAGGTTCGTGTACTTCGATACGCCTGCCATGCGTTGCCGGTCGTTAACCGTATCGTAGGTCACCTCATGCCCGTAGGAGAGAAACAGCGCGGGAAGGTAGCGGTGCTGACCGTGAAAAAATGGCACCAGCAAATACACATCCCGCCGATAGGCCTTGATCCCGCACCCCGTATCCGGACAGTCGTCTTTCAGGAGGGCGTCGCGCAGCCAATTCGCGAACTTGGATGCCCATCGCTTTGAACTTTCGGCTTGCCGGTTCGCGCGAACGCCACCTGCCAGGGCCGGACCTTTCGCGCCCGGCAGCGCCACCTTCTTGACCAGATGCGGAATGTCCTTTGGGTCGTTTTGCCCGTCACCGTCCATGGTCGCGATAACATCGCCTGAAGCGGCGAGAATACCCGAGCGCATCGCCGCGCTTTGACCGTACGGCTTGTCGTGCCGCACGTAGCGCAGGCCTTCATGTTCCGGAATGAGCGCCTTGATCTCCGAGGCCGTCGCGTCCGTGCTACCGTCATCGACGACAATCACCTCGCGCAGGAGATCACCGGGAACGGCCGCGAAGGTCTCTTCGATCAGGCGGCCGATATTGCCCGCTTCGTTGAGCGCAGGAATGACGACGGAGACGAAAGGCGCGCGCGGGCTCATGGGGCTTCTTCTAGAGCAATGTGGACTGGAAGGAACGGTTGAGCTTCTAACCCAGCTCGTCTGGCTGCACCAGCGGTTCGTCCGGTGAATACTTCAGTCAGGGCCACGGTAACCGGAAAGCGCAAAGAAATGCACGGTTCGCGTGGTGTGGTCTCCGGCCGCAAATGTCCGCGGACCAAGCGGCGTGACCTGGCCGAAGTCATCCGTGATGTGAGCCGGCTTGGCCTTGCGGCTGACGAGGAGGACGGGCTCGGGGCTACGGGCGTCGTAAGGCCGGTCCAGTTCGAAGTGGTCGCGCGGCCTCTTACCGTCGCGCCAGGCGAGGAGAGGTGTCTTCTGGCTGCGCCCATAGTAGAGAAGACTGGCGGTCAGCTCGCGATCATCGGAAAGAAGGGCTTTGAACGGTGTCCCAGCAGCATCCGCCGAGCGGAGCATCTCCGCCGTCTCCCGAGCCAGTTCCCGATTGCCAAGCGTACGCGCGTAAGGATCGCCGATGCCCGGGAGGGACAGGTGTCCGGCCTGCCATGCACCAAGCGCAATCAAAATAGCGAGCAGGACATTGACGACCAGCGAACGCCGGAACCAGCGTTCCTCGCTGGGGTCGAGCATGTACGCGGTCACGAAAATCGTCAGAGGGACGTAGGCCACAGCAGCCCAGTTGGGATGCGCCCGCGAAATGAAAGCTTGAATAGTGACAATGAGGATCACCGGAAGAGAAAAGGCGAGTAGAAGGCGCTGACGATCATCGAGAGAAGCGGTACCGCGGTACATGCGCCAAAGGATGATGAGCGCCGCCGCAAATAGGATCGGGCCAAACACGCCGAATTGTGAACCCAGAAACTCAAGAGCCTTTAGCGGATGGAACAGGCTGCCGCCCCATTTGGCATTATCGGCTGTATGTGAAAACGTCGCAAAGCCATGCGCCGCATTCCAAAAAAGGTTGGGTGTTATAAGCGCAATCCCGATCAGAAGAGCCAGCCAGAGGTGCGGCCGTTTTAACGCCTCCCGACGTTCCTCCACCAGCCAGAAATAAACCGCCGCGCAGAGCACAAAGTAGACCATGGCGTACTTGGCATTGAGCCCGAAGCCCAAGGCCAAGCCGAGCACAAGCACCATCACAATACTAGGCGCATCGACAAGACGCACGAACGCATAGAGGGCGACCACCCAAGCCAACAGCAAGGGCACATCGGTCGAAATGATGCCGGAGGAAAACGAAACGCCGGGCAATGTCGCAAAGACAACCGCAGCCCAGAAGCCAATCCGGTCCGAGTAAAGATGACGCGCAAGCGCAAACACACCAAGCGTCGTCGTGGCATGGATCAAGGGCGATGGAAGGCGAATGCAAAACTCGCTATTGCCGCAAAAACTCGTGGCAGACGAAATAATCCAGGCGATCAGCGGCGGCTTCGAGTAATAACCGAAGTCCAGGTCACGGCTCCAGGCCCAATACTGCGACTCGTCAAAAAAGAGATCCGTCCCGTTCACCCACAGCGCGACAAGGCGCAGGAGCGTAATCGCGACAATGACAACGACAAGCCGGCTAAGCGTAAGTTGCATGCATTTGGTGTCCGATAAGACGCCCGGGATATCTGCTCCGGGTAAACGATGACGTGCCCTTTACCACATCAGCTCCGTCATGGCTGCGACCGGCCGACCGGTTTCGTTCGGAAAGAGGGTATCGAGCATTCGACTGTCAAGATCGGAGCCACGATCGACGTGGACGCCACTCGCCACAAAGACGCTGGCAACCCCGGCTGCTGCCGCCCCGGCGATATCCGTTTTGACACCATCGCCGATTGCCAGAACGCGGGCGCGCTCGATGTCACGCCCCTTGAGTTGGGAAAGCATCGCAAACGCCATGTCATAAATCGGCAAATGGGGTTTGCCGGCATACGTGACCTGTCCGCCGAGCGTCTCGTAGAGCGCGGCAAGTGCACCCGCACAGTAAATGATCTTGCCCCCGCGCTCGACGGTGATGTCGGGATTGGCACAAATCATGGAAAGGTTGCGGGCGGCAAGCCGCGCCAGCAAGGCCTCGTAGTCGCGTGGCGTTTCTGTTGTGTCGTCGAAGAGGCCGGTACACACGACCGATGCAGCCTCGGCCTCGCCGGCGAGCGTGGCAGGAAGCCCGTCGAACAGCGGACGATCGCGCTCAGGGCCCACGTGAAAGAGCGGTCGGCTGCCAAGATCGGCAATGAGACGGCGCGCGGCATCACCCGAAGACAGGATTACGTCCCAGGCGGACCGCGGCACACCGATGCAGTCCAATTGGTCGGCAACGCTTTCAGCAGGACGCGGTGCATTAGAGAGGAGCAGCACGAGTCCGCCAGCATCACGGAACCGGGCACACGCCTTGGCGGCACTTTCAAAAGGTGCAACTCCGTTGTGCATCACGCCCCAGATGTCAGTGAGCCACGCGTCAGCGCCCGCGGCCAAGCCGGCGATAGAGGAGACGATGGGAATGGGCGCGCGGAGCGGCGCTGAGGACTGCGGCATGCCCCCTGCCTAGAGCATGCGAAACTCAGATGGAAGCATCATTAGGGCCGCAAGAGCGGTCCGGCCCTGATGCGGCGCGCCCACGCAGGCCCGAGCGCTAGCGAGGAACAGCCGTGAGTGAAAACAACTAGAGCGCGTCAGCACGCCAACAGCGATTACAACCAACCTGTACGCGCGCTCGACGTGACGGCGCCGTCGATCAAGCGGCCGCGTTCTGTTGGGAGACGAGAGCGTCCGCTTTAACGGGTCGAGGCGCACCAAACAGCTGGCCTTGGCCGAGAAGAACGCCGAAGCCGAAGATTTTGGCGAGCTTCGTGCCGTTGTCGATGCCCTCTACCACCAAGGTCAGACCTAGCCCGGCAAAATGCCGGCAAACGTCGGCGGCAGGCAGAAGTCCTTCGGGCGCATGCAGGCCTTCAAGGAACACGCTCGCCTCAAGCTTCACAAACGTAAAGCCGGAGCGCGCTAGCGATTCAAAGTCCATATCGAGATCGCTGACGTCGGCCAAGGCAAAGCGGAAGCCGAGCCGGGAGAGATCCGCCAAGGCGATCCACTCCGGTGACTCGAAACCGCGTACGTCGTTTTGCGAGAATGTCAGTACGAGGTGCCCGGCCGTTGCGGGCCGGCCTTCAAGAGCTGACGAAACGTCGGACAAGAAGCCGTCCGCCGTGAGCGACTCACCGCTGTACGCGGAAAACACCGAACCAGATTTGCCGCGTTCTCCGAGGCGCTGGGCGACATTGACCGTGCGTGCAATTCTGGCGCCATCAACCAGCGGCAGAAAACCGGTGCCGCTGAGATCGCCGTCGTCAGGAGCAATCTCAAGAGCTTCTCCGTCCGGGTCGCGCAGGCGCAACGAGACTTCGTAATGCTGGGCGCGCTGATCGCCCAGTCCCAGGATCGGTTCAAGCAAAACGTCGATACGGCCCGACTTGACGGCCTCCGACAACGCCTCGGCCTTCGAATGCCGGTGATCCGGAAGCGGTGGTGGTGTCTCGCTTGGCGATCCGGGCTCAGCGGCTGCTTCGCTTGTCGCTTCCTCAACGGCTGGCTCAGCGGCGTCGGCGGACCGCGCATCGTCGAGACTGGCATTGCGCATGGTCGAAGCCGTGGTACGCAAAGCCGTCAGCGAAGCCTCAAGCGAGCTGTCCCCCGCTTCCGAAGCTGCCGCTTGCTCCTGACCTCCGGTTTTTTCCTGATCACTCGCGTTGACCTCGTCTGCCAGCTTCTTGATCAGCCCTTGGATCACTTCGACGTCCTTCTGACGCGGCGACTCCGGCAGCGGCTCCGGAAGAGCGCTGAGGGGCGGCAATTCGAAGGATGGATCACCCCCCTCAGGTGTCTCTGGCAGAGGCGGAGGCGAATCAGAACCCGGCGCGCCGGGCGCGAAGGACCAGTAGTCCTTTTCTGCCTCCTGTGAAGGAGCTTGCCCCGGGATCTGCGGAGGCTGAAGCGACGACAGCTGCGGACCCTCGGAAACGGCCGGGCCCAGCGGTGGAGGGCCTTGCTCGGAATCTGCTTGAGCTTGCGCTGGTGCGCCAGGCACCGCGCTCAACGGATCATGCATTGACGGTGAAGATGGTGGCGGCGGCGGGGTGTGGGCAGCCGACAGAGGCGGCGGTTGAAGTGGTTGTTGCGTCTCTGCCATGGGTGGCAGCGGCGGCGGTTCCGTTGGCGTGGCAATGAGCGGCATGTCGTGGCGCGGAAACGGCGGCGCGATGGGCTGGGTTGACAGTGCCTGCCCCTCGTCCATGCGCGGCGGCGGCGCCTGTTGGCGTGCCGGCGCACATCGCGACGCTGCTTTCTTTTGCCACTTCGTCAGCACCGCGTGGACGAGAATGAAAGCGGCAAGGATGGCGACCGAAACGGCGGCGGCAACGGGGGTCGGATACCCGGCCTGCACGACAAGCGCGACGGCGACGGTGCCGGCAACGAGCAGCATCGAAATGTAAACGGCGGCGTCCGATGCGCGGCTCCTCGGCTGTGGAGCTGCTGCCGCCCGTTTTTTGTTACGCTTCATCGTGTTCCCCGGCCCGATTGATCGACTCGAATCGCAGATAGGAGAGCTTTTCCTCCGGGCTCTGGGAACTCAATTGCACGGCGGATATATCCACGGCTTTTCCCCATGCCGGGGCCAAATCGAAGGCACCGCGTTGCTCTTGCGCACCGCTAAGCAGCCGCCGCCGTGGGGCACCTGCAACTCCCAAACTTTTTTGTTTGCGGTCGCGAATAAATGCTCGCGTCCGACTTAAGTGGATAACGCACACAATCTCTCGCTGAACCGGACATCCGGAAAAAGCGCGCCGTCCCAGACGCATATGCCATGCCGTTCAAGGGCTGCTGCCGGGATATCGGCGCCCCGCCGGAGTTCTGCCACGATGGGGCCGCGGCAGCACCAGAATCGACGTGCTGTTTAGATGTCGTTAGGCGAATCGGCGTGGTATGCTCCCGACCGGGCCGCCTTCGTTGTCCGGCGTTCTCTGAAGGAGCAGAGCCCGATGTTCATGAGTGTTGTAGCCCCTGTACCGGGCGTGTCGATCTATCCTGAGCTCGCAGGGGCGCGTGTTTTGATCACCGGACTGACGTCGCAGCGCGGCGTCGACGTCGCCCGCGCATTCGCCGATCACAAAACCCGTATGGTGCTGCAGTCGGCCGAGACCTCCCCGGCAATGACCGAGCTTGTCGCCCACCTGGCAGAGCACGCCGCCGACATCACGTTTTTCAACGAGCCGATCGCGGATAATCCAACGCGCCTAGCGCAACGTGCCGTCGCGGCCTTCTCCGGCTTCGATGCGATAGTGAACCTGATCGATGTCTCACCACCCAAGTTGACCGGCGATGAAGCGGTCGAGGATGTTGAAGCATTTGTCTCCGATAGGCTCTTGGCCGCCACGCTGATCACCCGTGTCGCGGTCAACCGCATGAGCCTGACGTGGACCGAAGGCTCAATCCTCAACGTTGGCTTGATGGCCGCTCCGAGGAGCGAACGGGAACAGGCGGTTGCCGACTTTGCACGCACGACGCTGGCTGTATTGACCAAGGGTGAAGCCAAAGCCGCATCCTCGCATGCGGTCCGGATCAATGCAGTTGCCCCCCGGGCCAAAGCAGACCTGCCATCTGCGGGTGCCGTTCTCGCTTCGGATCCCGAAATTGCGTCGCTGGCCTTACATCTCGCCAGCAAGAATGGCCGTCAGCTCACCGGGCACATCTTCGACGCCGAGCAGGTCGTTATGCGGAACAACTAATGCGGCAACGGTGGAATGCGCCTCCGCACACCCCGCAATCGCCGATGAGGCCCAATAGAAAACGCATCCTCAGAACGAGGATGCGTTTTCTATTGAAGCAAGCGCTTTCCGCGGTCTCTCGCTTGAGAGATATTGCAGAGTAGACAGTGCCGGATCAGTCCTTACGAAAGAACGTATCCACCCGCATGCCCGGCAGCAGCGGCGGCGTCCCATCGAGATCGACCGTCACCTCAAGCACCTCCACGTCGTTCTTGAGACGCGGGCCGCGCGGACCGACCTTGGCGGTGCCCAATGAAGGAGCAAGAGAGGCCACGCGGCCTGAGAATTCCTGACCCGGATTGCTCAGGCTCTTTACGAAGGCCTGCTGGCCGACCTTGATCTTGGAAACATCGCCTTCGTCGACCTCGGCCTTGACGCGGACCGTGCTCAT
The DNA here is from genome assembly GCA_965222835.1 of Hyphomicrobium sp. Lineage (GTDB taxonomy): Bacteria > Pseudomonadota > Alphaproteobacteria > Rhizobiales > Hyphomicrobiaceae > CBDCUQ01. The sequence goes on along the minus strand of CBDCUQ010000003.1, from coordinate 31,702 downwards.
GTCCCCCATGACAACCAGAGGCGCAAGCGCTGAAGGCGCGACGATCTCACCGACCTTGGCGTTGAGTTTGAGGATGTTTCCGGCGATGGGCGCGCGGATACGCGTCTTCTCAAGAAGAGCCTCCGCCATACGCACCTCGGTGCGCGCCGCACTGACGGCGGATTCGGCGCTGCTCGGAGCCGGAAGATTTGACTTCGACTGCGCTTTGACGAAAGCCAGACGCTCGCGCTCGAGCCGGTCATTGGCTTCCTTAAGGCGTTTGCGGGCATCGGCAACATTAGATTCGCTACCCGAGCCCGACCGCTTCGAGGCAATCGCATAGTCGAGCTCAATGCGGGCACCCGTCACGGCGCGCTCTGCAGAATAGATCGCGTCCTCCGCCTTGCGTACATCTTCGCGGCCCGAGGCAAACTGCTTCTCGCGCTCGTCACGCAGGGCTTCCGCTTGTGCTTCAGCAGACGTGAGCTTCGCGCGCGCTTCTGCATCATCGAGACGGATCAGGAGCTCGCCTTCTTCAACTCTGTCATCGACCTTCACCAGCACTTCCTCGACGCGGCCAAGGAAGGTGACCCCCAGTTTGATCTCGCCGGATTTCGGCTCCACGCGACCCGGAGCGGCAGCAACCCAATTGATTTCCGCAACCTCCGGAAGATCCTCCTGATCGTCGCTATCGTCGATCATTTTCGTGTAGGCAAAAAAAGCGCCCGCCGCGACGAGGGCACCAAGAGTGAGGGTTGCGACTTGTTTCAGCATGGCTGCGTGTGTTCCTTAGGCTGCAGTCTTGTCTTTCGGACGTTCATCCGCAACGATACGGCCGTCTTCAATACGAACGATGCGGTCGGCGTAAACGAGCGTGCGATGATCGTGGGTAACGGCGAGCACCGCCCGCGAGGGATCTTGAGCAACCCGCGACAAGAGCTCCATCACGGCCTTGCCGTTCTCACTGTCGAGTGCGGCGGTGGGCTCGTCGGCGAGAATAAGCGAAGGATGGCCGGCAAGCGACCGCGCGATGGCGACACGTTGTTTCTCGCCACCCGAAAGTTTCGACGGATAGGTGTTGAGTCGGTGTCCAAGCCCGACCGACAACAACGCTTCGTTTGCCGCAGCCTCGGGATCGCTCAAGTTCGACCCGCGGACATCTAAGGCAATCATAACGTTCTCAAGCGCAGTGAGTGTCGGAAATAGGTTGTAACCCTGGAAGACGAAGCCGACGTGACGGCGGCGCAGGTCCGCAAGGCCTTCGGCAGATTGGCCGACAGCCTCTTCTCCGGCAACATTGAGCTCGCCGTCGGTCGCGGAGAGAATGCAGCCCAAGATCGAAAGAAGCGTCGTCTTACCTGAGCCTGATGGGCCCATAAGAAGGGTCAGCTCGCCCGGACGCAGATCCATGTCCACGCCCTTGAGGATGTGAAGATCCCCGGCTGCTGTGATGATCGTTTTGGTGATGCTACGCGCTGCGAGCAGCGGTGCATTGTCTCCGGCAGTTGTTTCCATGAACCGGTCTCCTCACCTCCGAACTATGAGATTTACCCGACAATGCCCCTGCGACGCCAGAGGTGCTGTTCCATCCGGGACAGGGCCCGGAGGCAAATCACGACGACTCTGCCAGAAAAATCCGAAATTTGGCTCCTGTCCACACGCGATTGCCTCCCAAATAAGGAAACCGCTCGAATCGGGGTCAAACCGGCAACAGGCCCCGCAGCCGCGCACCCAACGCTCTTCGGACCTAAGTTAACCTGGACCGGCCCCTATCGGTTATCTATCACGGTATGTGCAGGTGCAAGGCACAGTTCGAGCTGATTCAGGCTCCAACCGCGCAACTCAAGCCGCCAGACCATGAGCATGCAACCGTACCTAGCCTACTGGTCCCATTTGCAAAATTGGACCGGATGTGTCGCGCATGGACAAAACATCATTTGGAGCCGCGCGGCGGCATGATCCCGCTCTTGTTCGGCGGCGGCCGCGATCTGCGGCCCCTGCTAAAACGGCCACCGCACCATAGAAGTCGTTTGAACGGGCTTGCGCGATGGTGTCATAATCTGCTCCGATAATGTCAGGGCACGGGAGTATTCTGGCCCGGTCCACGTATTGCGCGCCAATCGGCGCCGGACGCAATGGGGGGTGGTTGTATGGTGTGTAAGTTCCCACTCGATCGACGGCGGTTCAACCGCGGGCTTGCAGCGACAGCTGCGTTTTCTTTCACAGGTCTCGCCTCGCAGATGGCACGCGCAGACGACGCGGTGCTTTCCTCTGATGCAGCGTGGCTAAGGCTGCAACAGCTCCAGGAGCAGGCAGCCGGGCTGGGCCTTAAGTCCCCGCGCACGACGCTGAGGCTCGGGCCGGCAACAGAGACCGGCGAATTCATCGAGCTGGCTTCTGAGATTCTCGATTTTATGGACGAAGTCGAGGCAAATACTGTCGAGACGCGTGGCATCGACAGCCGCGTTTCAGCCAGCCTTGTCGAACAGGCCTCCGATCTGCTCGCTCAGATTACGGCGGCGGAGAAAAGCCCGCGCGAGATGGAAGAGGGAGACGAGGCGCCAGAAGAAGAAGCCGCAACGCGCGCGCTGCTAGGCGCCAGGCCCTATCCTAAGATGCCACCCTTAAGCGAGATCGAAGGCGAATACCGGGAACTCTTTGCATCCTGCAAGATCCGCGATCGCTACGCGTCGAATGTGGACTGGTACGTTAGCCGCATGTTGAAGGAGAGCAGCAAAGAGCGTTACCAGGATATTTTCAAAGAAACCTGCATTCCCTGGTACTTTGTTGCTGGCATTCATGCACTAGAGGCTACCTTCAATTTCAACAAACATCTGCACAATGGCGACTCGCTACGGAGTAAGACCTGGCGCGTTCCAAAAAACCGGATACCGGGGAAAAGCCCACCCTATACTTGGGTTCAAAGTGCGATCGACGCGCTCGCCATGAAGAAGTACGACAAAGAAACAAGCTGGACCCTCCCCGAGATTCTCTACCGGTGGGAACGCTACAACGGCGTTCGCAGCCGCATGGAGCACAACATCAACACGCCGTATCTGTGGAGTTTCTCCCAGCACTACACCAAAGGAAAATTTGTGAGGGACGGTGTTTGGGATCCCAGTGCGGTCTCCAAACAAGCAGGCGCGGCCGTGCTGTTGCGCCGCCTCGTCAATATGGGCGAAGTCAAGCTCGAAGGGGTCTAGGTCCGTCTAGGTGAAGTCGAACCACTCACTCTCCCTCCCGGCCACACATTGCGACGATGAATTGGCTGGCCGGGAGGCAGAGTGGGCTGGCCAAGCGAGTCCGGCTAGGCCGGACATACTTCAAGCGCCTGAATTTGTCGCGCCATCGCCGCCGGAACGTCACCTGGACACGCCTCAAAGGAGCGTCAGCGTGAGCAAGACAAGAGAAGCGCAGAAAAGCACGGCAGCGAATTTCTGGTCACGTTCTGACTTTTTGACACGCTGCTCAAGCTCGCCCAGCTCAGTCAATCGCTTACTGACGGCTTCAAACGTCGAATAGCCATGATAATTGCCGCCGGATTTGGCTTCGATGGCATCGAGCCGGGACTTGAGGTCAAGCCCAAGTTTGATCGCCCGCTCATACTGGTCGCGCATCTGACGCTGGTCCGCCTCATGAAAGCTGCGGACCCGCTGCACATACTCAACCTCATTTGTGAGACGGGTGATCGTCGCTCTCGCATCGTCGACGGCATTCTTGAGCGAGAGAATGTCGCGCTGCATTGCGTCAAGCCGCGCACTCGTCTCAGCAACGTAGGCGTCGCGCGAGATGAGCGGAACAGAAGGCGCCTCGCGCACAAAGTCGGGTAGGTACGCCGAAACGGCGGATTTCAAAGGTGCGTTGGACGTACTCTGCGCCTTACTCGACTTCAACACGTCTGCCACGACCGACTCCGGTACTCTCAAAAAAGAACAAGCTGCGCACTTCCGTGCACATGCATCTGCACACAGATTCCCGTCCTTACTGACGAAGGTTGGTATCTGTCACGGCGCAAGTTGGAGACCCTGCCGGACAGAAAATAAGTATAACGCGGTAATCGTTTTATGACTAGGCCTTGTGACGCGTCTCACTCCAAAAAGTCATGCGTGCGGGTCTGCGGCGACTGGTTCCTTCGAAGACACAATTGCGCCGTCTGCAAACGCGGGAAAGAGCATCCTCCCGCGCTCTTATACGCGATCCGTGGATGCCGGGGAGCAAGTCTCACAAGGGACTTGGCGTAAGCCAGCGAATCAGAACGGATGAGAGCTAGAAGTTACAAGCATGCGCCACGTTTGAGTGACACAGTGCGAATGAGATCGTTATGTCCGTCTGGCCTCCAAAACGCGACAGCACCGACAAACCCGCGATAAGCGCCGAGGCGCCTGCACCGTGGCGGGCCCCGATGGCTCCGGCTTACGTTTATCTCCTCGCCGACAATTTGGATGCGGCATTGGCCGCCGGCGAGGACCTGCTTAAGGAGAACTTCGTCTGGAACGGAGCCTCTTTAGGCTCGCCCCGCGAAATTGATGCCGCACGTGCTGAGCAGCGGGCCGCGATTGGTACGATCCGGACACTCGAGATGTTTCTCGTGGCCCGCGTCCTGAAAGCCAGGGAGCGGGCTGAAGAGCTCGGGCGACGTGATGAGCGCTTCCAGCGCATGACCAAGCTGTTTGTGGGCGCCACTGCCCTTTTGATCGAGGCGGCCGCAGAGCTTGGAGACGAGACCAGCACCGAATTCGATACCGGCGACGCCCTGACGCCGTATCTCCGCGGCCGGGGGATTCTGGCCGCGGAGGAGCCCGCACCACAGGAGGGCGCCCGCATTGAGATCAGCGAATCCTTCCTAATAGCGCGGCGGATCCGCCTGGGAGAATTGATGGATCTGGTCGCGGCGTTCCTTGATACGCTCGAACTGCACTATGACCTGTTCCTCGCCGGCGAGGAGGCTGACCTTGAAACGGCAGCCCCCGCGCCGGAAAAACCCGGCACGGGGACATCATCTTCGGACGCTTAGAGCATGTTCAACTTACGTTGACGCGCCTGGCCAGCCCGCTCCCCCGCCCGGCCGTCCACGTCACGCCTATTTGCGCTTGTTAGCCCTTGTTCTTCCTCGCGGGCACTCCGGAAGTTGAACGAACCTGCTTGCGGAACCATGCATTGTCGTTCGGCGGTCCGGCCACCATCGGCTTGGGCTTTGGCGCGGACTTGGGCTTGGCGGCCACTTTGACGGCCCTACGCTTGGCAGCCACCTTGGTGGCCTTGCCCTTCACGGCGCGCTTGCGCTTGGTCAAAGCCACGCGAGACTTGCGCCGGCTTTTCTTCTTGCCCACCGAACGTTTGCGCGGCTTGGCTTTCACTTTACCAGTCGCCGCTGCTGTCCGGACCGCAGCCGTCTTCGGGGCGGCGGCCGGGGTGGTGACCGTGCTCGTGGCCGTTTGCTTCGGCGCGCCCACAATGTCGTCCGCCTTGGCGTCTCTGGCCGCCGGCCGATCACCGGCTTTGACTCCGTCGAGGCTCGCGACCGCGATCGGCGCAGCTTCTCCAACGGCCGGCTTCGACAGAGCCGCCGCCGCAGCTGCAAATCCAATCAAAGGATTCTTGGGCTCAGACTTTGCCGGGTCGGTTGCGGTGATGGCCGCCTTGGCCGCCTCAAGTGCTGCTTCGGCGCTGACATACTGGCCGATGTAGCCTGGAACACGATCATATTTACGGTTTTTCGCGTACTTGGCTTCTTCCGCCGTCGGCGCTTCGATCACCCGAACCTGCAGATTGGCCACGCCCTTCGGCGCGAAGCCCAGATATTCGGCCGTGGCGCGTGAGACATCGAGCTTTCGGTTGCCCCAATAGGGCCCGGCGTTGTTCACCCGCAGAACGGCGGCGCGCTTGGACTCGGGCGACCAGACAAGTATCGTCGTGCCATCGGGATAGATGGGGCTCGCTGCGTTGTCCGCTCGGTTCGGGTGAAACCTCTCACCTGAGGATGTCAGGCCGCATGGATTGTAGCGATCACGCTTGCAATCATCATAGAAAGAGGCGGCAAGGGTCGTGTCCTGGCCGACAAGGCTCTGCGTCTCCACGATCGACTTTACGCGATGGCACTTCCCGTAGAAGCAATAAGTGCTGCCAGGAGTCTTTGCATCGCCTTCCATCGACGATGGCAACATGCAGAGGACGGCGAGCAAAGGCAGCAGCCAAATGCGGTAGACCCTCTTTGTTGAAGTATACGCGTGCCAAGTCTGGCTTTGAAACACTCGCATCGGTTGGCTCCGTTGACAGTTGAAAGATATTCGAATGTCTGCCGGCAGCGCCCCCGCGCGGCCATCGGCGTCGCGTTACAAGCAGACGAAATGTGGCATGACGAGTCTTTTATCGTCGCGTGGCAGGCAAGATAAACGGCGTTCAAGTTGACTGAATTAGAGGAGACCCTTGCCCAAGAGGGCTGCGGCAAGATCTTTCTCTGCCTCTTTGAGGCGTACGGCGTCCGCACCCCGCAGCACCAATTCCGTTCGGTATTTCCCGTCCTTAAACGACGGATAGCTGCCCATCGCGATGTCCGGAAACGCTTTTTGGTGCGCGGAAAACAAATCGGCAATATCAGCTTCAGGCCGCGCGACGACAATTGTAACGCTGTTTAGTTTTGCACCCGTTCTGAGCCGCTGTGTCGCATCACGCAGCATCATTTCCATGATGGCCGGAACCCCCGCCATCACGATCACATTTTCGAGAACAAAGCCGGGTGCGATGGAAACGGAGTTGGCAATGAGGTCAGCGCCGTCGGGGATACGCGCCATGCGCAACCGTGCTGCATTGAGCTCCTGCCCGCGCTTGGCGTAGGCAGGGCGCATCAATTCAACCGCACGCGGGTCGACATCGATACTGACACCAAATGCCTTTGCCACACATTCGGCGGTAATGTCGTCGTGCGTCGGCCCGATCCCGCCGGTCGTGAAGACGTAGCTGTAACGCCTGCGGAGCCCATTCACGGCATCGATAATAGCGTTTGCATCATCGGCAACGATCCGCACTTCCTTGAGCTGGATGCCAATCTCCGTCAGGTATTCCGCGATCGCCCCGATGTTCTTGTCCTTGGTGCGTCCGGAAAGAAGTTCGTCACCGATAACGAGAACCGCAGCGTTGATGGTTTCGGATTCGCTCATGGACGGTATCCAAGTGGGGCGTTCGCGTTTGGCTCGGTGGCCGGCCGGTTGGTCGCCGATACTGGGAGGCGGCGGGCAGGTACGCAAGGCTTCTCCGCGCCAGCAACGACTTTTTCCTCCCGCGGCCGCCTTTGCGGGTGGTGCCGGCAGCTTGGGCACTGGTAAAGAGATGCGCCGAACGATCACGAATCCGGAGCTTAAAACCGCATGCGCTTTCAAAAGCCCTTGCTGCGCGGCCGCCTCGTCAAGCGGTATAAGCGCTTTCTAGCGGACGTCACGCTAGAAGACGGCACGACCATCACCGCGTCATGTCCCAACACGGGTTCAATGTTAGGGCTGGTCACACCGGGCATGACGGTCTGGCTTTCCGAAAGCGACAGCCCGACGCGCAAGTACCGGCACACCTGGGAACTTGTCGAAGCCGACATGGGCAAAGGTCCGGTGCTGACCGGGATCAACACGGGCCACCCGAACCGGCTTGTGGCGGAGGCTATAGATGCCGGGAAAATTCCGGAGCTGAAGGGTTATGACGGGCTCAGGCGCGAAGTAAAGTACGGTGAGAACAGCCGTATCGATATTCTTCTTGAGGACGCGAAGAAAGGCACCGCGTACGTCGAGATCAAGAATGTGCATCTGTCGCGAATGAACGGTCACGCCGAATTTCCAGACTCGGTTACCGCGCGCGGTGCAAAGCACCTGGCTGAGCTTGCCAACATGGTGCGTGCGGGACACCGCGCGGTCATGCTGTTCCTTATTCAGCGTGCGGACGCGAAGCGCTTCTCGCTGGCGGCCGACATCGATCCGAATTACGCGTCGGCTTTTGCCGCTGCAACCGAAGCCGGTGTAGAGGCATTGGCGTATAAATGCCGTCTTTCACCGGAAGAAATCCGGGTCGACCGGCCCGTGCCACTGGTCGAACCCGCCCGAGAACTAAGCCCGTCCGCACCAAGAAAGGCGCGAAAAGGTTGATGAAGCGATTGTAACGAAACCCTAGCGTGCTTTTCCGCGTAAACTGAGCAAGAAAAGGAAGATGGTCTCAAGACAACAAGGGCCGGTTTTGGCACGTGAGGAGACACCGACCATGTTAACGCGCCGCCAAATGACTCTCGCCGGGCTGGGACTGACACTGGCCGCCGCCGTACGCCCGTCTGCTGCCGCGGAGGAGACGAAGATGTTCGAGATCACCAAGACCGAGGACGAGTGGCGGAAGCTTCTCACCAAGGAGCAATTCTACGTTTTGCGCAAGCACGGTACGGAGCGCGCCGGCACGAGTCCGCTCGATAAGATCTACGATCCGGGCACCTACCACTGCGCCGCGTGCGATCTGCCGCTTTATTCGTCGGAGACGAAGTTCGATAGCGGAACCGGCTGGCCAAGCTTCTACGCGCCGCTGGAGAATGCCGTTGGCATGTCGACAGATTGGAAATTGATCTACCCGCGAACCGAGGTGCATTGCCGGCGCTGCGGCGGGCATCTGGGCCACGTGTTCGATGACGGTCCGCCGCCGACTGGCAAGCGCTACTGCATGAATGGCGTGGCGATGAAGTTTGTTCCGAAGTCCGAGGCCTGAGGATACGCAAGTGCCGTCTTGAGCGCGAGACACTCTCCATGAACCCTGCATTGAAACGTCTGGCACTGGCAGCGCTCTCATTGGGTGCCGCCGCACTCACCGTGGCTGCTGCCACTCAAGCGCCTGCACCTACGCCCCAGAGTACGTCCGCGCGACACTTGGCTGCCGGCGAAGCATACGAAATCGCCACCTTCGCCGGTGGATGCTATTGGTGCACGGAGGCCGACTTCGACAAGGTCGAAGGCGTCGTTGAGACGATCTCGGGCTTCATGGGCGGGCACACCAAGAACCCGACCTATAGGCAGGTGGCCTACGGCGAGACCGGTCATGCCGAGGTGGTTCAGGTTAAGTTCGACCCCGCACGCGTGAGCTACAAGAAGCTGGTCGACTACTATTGGCGAACCGTGGACGTACTCGATGGCGGCGGCCAATTCTGTGACCGCGGGTCAAGCTACCGGCCCGCAATCTTCACGCATTCACCCGAGCAGAAGCGCATTGCAGAGGCGAGTAAGGCCGCGCTCGAGGCGAGCAAGCGTTTCAACCGGCCGATCGCCGTCAAGATCGAAGCAGCTTCGGAATTCACGCCCGGCCCCGACGACCACCAGAACTACTATAAGAAGAATTCCGTCCGATACGGCTTCTACCGCAAAGGTTGCGGCCGCGACGCCCGCTTGAAGCGGCTATGGGGTGCGAAGGCGACGCATTAGAGTCTGTCATGTTCAAGCAGAACCACCCGCTCCCCCACCCGGCCACCCAAAACGATGATGGATTGGGCGGCCGGGTGGGGGAGCGGGCCGACCAGGCGCGTCAACCCAAGTTGAACATGCTTTAGCGCCAGTCATGGCCGCCACGATGGCGCTACTGTGCGATCGAAACGCTCTTCTCTCAGTGGGATTGCAGAAAGACGGCGCGATACGTCCCGTCCGCGTCTTCGACAAAAAGATCACCAAGTTGCGGATGGCGGATCGGCTGGCCGGAGTCGTCAGGCAGGAGGTTCTGCTCCGACACATACGCAATGTACTCCGTATCGTCGTTCTCGGCGAGCAGGTGATAGAAAGGTTGATCCTTGTGAGGACGCACCTCTTCAGGGATCGAAAGCCACCATTCTTCAGTGTTGGAAAATTCCGGGTCGATGTCGAACACGACGCCGCGGAAGGGGTAGATACGGTGGCGAACGACCTGCCCGACGCCGAACTTGGCCTCGCGCACGGCCTCCTTTTCAGCCGCCGGCAGGGTCATACCCTCTATGGATTTCCTGGTCATTGCGCGCATTCGAGGCGACCTCGCGCGGCTTGTCAATTGGGTGGTACGCTTCGTGGTCAAGAGGTGTTGTTCGCTTACAATATCTTGGGCCGTCTTCTGGTTGTCAGAAACCATATTCCGCAGCGCGATCCGGATCTTTGGTTGCGACAAGACGGGCCAGATCAACGATCACCTTGGCCTGTTTCCAGGTGGCGTCATCCTGCATTTTTCCGTCGATCATGACGGCGCCAGTCCCGTCCGGCATCGCTTCGAGGATACGTTTGGCAAAGGCAACCTCTTTCGCGTCCGGCGAAAACACCTGCTTGGCGATGGCGATCTGCGAGGGATGCAGCGACCAGGCCCCAAGGCAGCCCTGAAGGAAGGCGTTGCGGAATTGGGCTTCGCACGCCGCATTGTCTGAAAAGTCCCCGAACGGCCCGTAAAACGGCTTCAGGCCATAGGCGAGGCACGCGTCAACCATCTTTCCAACCGTGTAGTGCCAAAGATCCTGCTGGTAAAAACTCCGCGCACCGCCGTCGTCGCCAGCGTCGGCAAGGACACCGTAATCGGGGTGCCCGCCGCCGACGCGGGTCGTTTTCATGCCGCGAGAGGCCGCGAGGTCAGCGGGACCCAGGCTCATGCCGTGCATGCGCGGCGATGCGGCGGCAATCGCTTCCACATTTTTCACCCCTTCAGCCGTCTCAAGGATGGCGTGGATGAGAATGGGCTTCTTAACGCCGTGACAAGCTTCGAGCTGCGCCAACAGCTGATCCAGGTAATGGATGTCCCAAGGCCCCTCGACCTTGGGCAGCATGATGACATCGAGTTTATCGCCGGCCTCCTTGACGAGTTCTGTGACGTCGTCCAGCGCCCACGGACTGTTCAAGCAATTGATCCGGGTCCAGAGCCCGGTCGAGCCGAAATCGAACTCCTGCGCCATGGAGACGAAGCCGTTTCGGGCCGCTTCCTTGTCAGTGGACGGGATTGCATCCTCAAGGTTACCGAGCACCACATCGACGTTCTTGATCGTATCCTTGAGCTTGGCGCGGATCTTTTCGTTGTGCGGAGGAATAAAGTGGATCATGCGCTCAAGGCGCACGGGCAGGCTCCGGTAGGGCTCCGGCGCACCGATTGCGAGAGGTGTAAAGTGTTTGGCAGGGGTGCGGACAGCGGTCATCGCGGCAGGATCCTGTGCTCGAGGAGATCTTGAGGATGGGTTGTGAGGTGCCGCGCACAATATTGTGCAGCGCGGAAGAGTCAATGAGGCGGATGCTGTCGCGACCGGTCGGCGTAACCGACCCTCCCGAAGTCGATCTGCGAGTGCAACGCGAAGCGAGCCCTCAAGCGCGCCGGCGCGCGTCGATAGAGCGTTGCTCGAATGAGATGGCCGAGAACTTTCTAGCGTGTGCACAACGCAATTGCGCGCGATGTCGCACGAATCAGGTAGCCTACAACTCAAGGTGCGCTTGGTAGTGGCAGCACGCGCGTGGCGGCTAGGCGCTTCTTTCTGGAAATAAGGCCTGAATACACGAACCACCGACATCAGCAGGCAGAGGCCGACTTGAGCCAACTTCTGCCATAGAGGGCGACAGGAGCTACCTATGACATCGAGGATTGCAGCCGTGAGAATTCGAACGGGAATTCTCGCCGCTGCTGCTCTGGCCATAACAGCGACCGCCGCGGCTGCCGTAAGTCCGGCCGTAAAGCGGGCGTGTGCCAATGACTACTTTGCCTACTGCAGCAAGCATCCGGTTGGGACCAAAGCACTTCGAAGGTGTATGAGATCTGCCGGGCCCCGCCTTTCGAAACGCTGCGTCAACGCGCTCGTCGCCGCCGGCGAAGTCTCAAAGCGCGAAGTGAAGCGCCGGGCTGCAAAGTATCGCGCTTCCAAAAAGCGGCGCCGCGCAGCCTCGTTCGACCGGTCGGCCAGATGGCGCCGCGGCACGATGCACTAGGCGCCATCGGCGTATAGAAGACCAGAAACACTCCGCACGTGCATTCCAATTGCGGATGACGTGCGAAGGATTATGGCTCAGTTCCCGGCGGCGTTGCTTGTTCTTTCCGCGGTGCTCTTGCCGAGCAACAGCGTAAGACCGAGCAGGGTCGAGCTATTGAAATGGATCTCGACGATCTGTCTGTTTTCTTTGACCAGGATATCCATGGTGGCATTGAGGTCTGAACCCTCTGTGCCTTTGACGGTGACCCTGAACCCCGCCTTCGTCACCTCACCGGATAGTTCACCCGACATATTGTAGATGAGCTCATTCCAGGTACCGGTCAGCTCGCCACCTGCTTCCGTAACCTTGCTCTTCACCTCGATCTTTCCCGAGGGTGAGGCGCACCGGATATTCTGTGTGAGCTCGCCTGTCACTTTGGCAACGAAATAGGTCGCCCGGCAGGTCACAGCTTCCGTTTTGCCGTCCTTGAAGCCGAGGCGCCCTTCACCGGTCCAACGGCCGGGAAAATTCGCAAACGCATCGCCCGGAGCTGCAATAGAGACTACGGACGTCCACAGCAAAAAAACGGCCGATGCCGCGAGTGTGATCAGTTTCGTCATTGTCAATTCCGTTGTTCGCCAAGTTCGGTGGCTGCGAGCGAATTTAGTGAGCGCACCACCCTCCAGATCAAATTGGCGGACCGCACAGATGTGCAGACCGAGAATCTCGTACATGACTCACTATGCATTGCCCTTAGCTGCGGGAAGAGCAAGCCAAGAAGCCTGCCGGCGCGCAGTTCGCGTGCGATTGCTGGGAAATAGTAGCGTCCAGGCACCAATCCGGCCGCGCAAGAGTTACGGCGACGCCAGCGCCCGCCGACGGATGGCTGGAGCCGCTTGGGCGTGGACAAACACCCAGGTGTGTTAGTTCCAGCGCCGGTTTGACCACATCCACTGCTCAGGCGCCTCGCGGATCCACTCCTCGAACACCTTCTGCATCTCCGTCATGATCCAGCGAACGTCATCGGCTTGATTCGTCGAGCGCGGCACCCGCAGTTCACGCACTTCGATTTCGAACCGGCTCTCCGTCCCGATTCGCTTGCAACGCGAGAGCCAGATGCGGCTTCCCACACGCCGGGCGATCATGGCGCCGATGGCCTGCGTCCGGGCCGGCTTGCCGAAGAAGGGAACCTCGATGCCGGTCCGGTCATAAAGATCACACACCATGCCAAGGCGGCCGCCGCGCCGGACGAAATCGGTAAGGATACGAGCCGTCCTCTGGCTATCACCGTGTGCACCCTCGACCTTTCCGCGTCCAAACAAACCGCCAGGGTATAGGTCGCGGCGCTGCCAGCGCAGGTAGGCATCGACATACGGGTTGTTGACGGAACGGTAGACCGCTGCGGGCTTGCCGCCCGAAACGATGAATGGCCAGGCGGCGAGTTCCCAGTTGCCCATGTGCAGCGAAATGCCGACCGCAGCGCCGAGCTTGTTCGTGTAACGGGAGAACATCTTTTCGGGAACGACGCTAAGACGCGAAGGCTCTTTGACCAGTTTGTCGATCTGCATGGTTTCGGCCATGACCCGGCCCAGGTTCTCCCAATGGGCGAGGCAAATGGCGTTGCGTTCCTCGTCGCTCTTTTCAGGGAAGGCGATTGCAAGATTGTCGAGCGCGCGCTTGTGGCGTGCGGGATTGACCATTGGCGCCAGAACGCGCCACGCACGCGCGGAGAGCCGAGTGGCCGCATTAAGCGGGATCAGGCGCACGAAGCCAACGACCGCGCGCAGCACAACGTATTCGGCCCGGAACTGCAGATCGCGGAGGAAGGAGACGTCGTTGGCTTTCATGAAGGATGACGGGTGAGTCTCGTTTGAGGCTGCCGGTCACTTGCCAATCGCCGTCGGCGCCGTCAAGCGGGCGGACCCGCAGGTGCCACGGAACGGGCCGGTTTTTCACGGCGTCCGGCATGCCCCGAGGGCATCATCAGGCCCGGCACGGCCGATGAAGGCTGCAGCCCCTCGCGAACCGCTAGCTGGCGTAGGGGGGCAATAGTTTTCAGTGCAAAAAGTCCAAGCCCACGCGCGAGATGGATCGGCAGGAGCGGCGAAAGCAGCGAGCGATTGAGGAGATCGATGGTCCAAATGCGCTGGGCAACGTCGGTGGCCCGCGCGTTGGAAAAGGCTTCGGTGACATCGGCACTTCCAGGATCCCGGTCGCCAGCAAGCGCATCTGCAACACAATCTGCGAGTACCGCGCCATCGCGGAACCCGAGATTGAGCCCTTGCGCGCCAATCGGCGGAATGACGTGGCCGGCCTCACCCACAAGCGCAATTCGGTTTCTGGCAAATGCCTCAGCCGTAAGCCCTGACAAAGGGAAGACGGATCGCGGCCCAATCTCGCCTAGAGTGCCGAGCAGGCCATGCAGTCGCGCCTCCAGCTCTTGGCGGAGCGCCGAGGCATCAAGTGCCGCAAGACGCCGCACCTCGCTTGGTGCGTCGACCCAAACCAGGCTGGATGTATTTCCCGGCATGGGCACGACGGTAAAGGGCCCGTTCTCCCTATGAAACTCAGTCGAGATGTTATCATGGGGCCGCGCATGATCGAACACGCAAGCAAGCGCACTCTGCGGATAGGTCCATGATTTGGTTCCAATGCCCGCCGCCGTCCGGCAGATGGAATTGCGCCCATCCGCGCCAGCCACCAACCGCGCCGCGATGCGCGCGCCTTCCCGCAGCGTCACACAAACGCGATCCTGCGAAACTTCGACGTGATCGACTCCTGCCGTCTCAAAACATGTAATGCCGCTGGCCTCTTGGCGAACCTTCTGAGAGAGCGCATCGACAAGTCCCGCATTGGGAACGTTGTACCCGAAGACATCCAAACCGGACTCTTTGGCCGTGAACACAACCTCCGGCGCCCTCAAAAGGGTCTGACGATCATCGATCAGCCGGATCGAGGTGATCGGAGCGCACTGGTCGGCGAGTGCGTCCCACAGACCAAGGTTTTTGAGAAGCTCGATGGAGCCGGCAAACAAAGCCGCAGTCCGTGTGTCGGGTTTGGCGCCAGCCGGTCTGTGAGGAGCTGCAGCCAGAGCAACGTCAAGACCAGTGCTGGCCAAAGCCAGGGCTGTTGCCAGACCCGCAGGTCCGCCGCCGACAACAGCTGCCGGGAAATGGGGTGCATTCGTCATCGGTTCAGCTCGTTTCGATCTGTTGAAATGTAAGACGGGCCGGCGCATCCGGGCCAGCCACTTTCCGGCCTCAGCCCGATTGCGCGTCGCAGCATCAGCTCATAAGGGCCGAAAACAAGCCGCAAAGTCAAAAAGCCGATTGTAAAACAACGGATTATATGATCACCGCCTCGCGGGTCGATGACCCTGAAGGATTTGTGACATCTCGGCCACATTGCAGCGCAACCACAGTCCCAAAGGGAAACGTTCATTCACACTTAAGGTATGGGTGTTCAATCTTGTTTTCGCTACAGGGTGATCGCAATGTAGCGAGTCAGATTAGGGGACGACCGGGAATCGCGGGGTTTGCTGCAATGAAGTTGGGTCGTATCGTCGTTTTGGGTGGGTCTCTGGTGTTATCCAGTACCTGTGCCTTCGCGTTCGAAGAGCAGAAGTCCGTGCCGACGCCGGCGCCGGAAGCCGCGAAGGCGGTGAGCGACGACGCTACAGCTGTACCGCTGGCGGACACAGGTACCACGGCAAAGGCTGACGAGGGTACAGAGGTCCGCATCCCGGGTCTCGGCAAGCTCGGCGTGTTACCAAAAATGGATTTCGGCCTTGAGCTGCTTTACGGCGCAAACGACCCCAAACCGCAGGAGCAAGAGGTCGAGACACCGGTCGACGATCTCACCATTCGCGGAACGGTGAAGCACAAGTTCTGATCTGCCGGGCCTCCACGGACGGGCAGTAATTGTTAAAGGAGCGCTTGCAGCGCTCCTTTTTTGTTGCTCAACAATGGCCAGCGATGAGAG
Organism: Hyphomicrobium sp.; assembly: GCA_965222835.1. GTDB lineage: Bacteria > Pseudomonadota > Alphaproteobacteria > Rhizobiales > Hyphomicrobiaceae > CBDCUQ01. The sequence goes on along the minus strand of CBDCUQ010000003.1, from coordinate 15,836 downwards.
GCGACAACGGGAGGGATCATGCGCGCAGCCGCCGCACTGGTGCATCTCTTTACTGCATTCGGCGTTGTGTGCGCCCTGCTTGCCGTTCTTGCGATGATGAACGGATCGTGGGAGCTCCTGTTTGTCTGGCTGGGCGTCGCATTCTTGATCGACGGAATCGACGGCGTATTTGCGCGCATCGTCGGTGTTGCTGAACGGCTGCCGCGGTTCTCTGGCGATCGCCTCGATCTGATTATTGATTATGTGACGTACGTCTTCGTACCCGCTCTTGCGCTCGTCGCGGCAGGCTTTCTGCCGGGTTATGCCGGGCTCACCTTGGCGGCGTTGATTCTGATTTCATCGCTCTATCATTTCTCGGATCTTGAAAGCAAAGCCGATGACTTGAGCTTTGTCGGCTTTCCCGCCATCTGGAATGTTGTCGCGTTCTACATCTTTGCATTTTCAGTTCCGGTCTTCGTTGCCATGTGCATCGTTGCACTTTGCATCGTGATGACCTTCGTGCCCTTGCGCTGGGTCCACCCCTTGCGTGTCGAAATGCTGAGACCGGTGACAATCTTCGCCACCCTTGCATGGTCGGCCGCGGCGGCTGCAGCCGTTTGGTGGGGCTTTGATGCGACGCCGCTTTGGTCTCAAGTGGTGCTCATTGGTGTGCTGATCTATGGCGTCGCACTCGCCTTCGCTGCCCAGCTGGGCAGCGGCGCAGACTGAGAGTAGGGGCTGGCTCAGCGCATGTTCAACTTACGTTGACGCGCCTGGCCAGCCCACTCCCCCGCCCGGCCATGCTTTATCACTTGGGCCTGGCCACCCACTCCCCCTCCCGGCCACCCAGCGGCATCATGGATTGGGTGGCCGGGAGGGGGAGTGGGTGGCGTGGCTCATCCGGCAAAGCCGGGCGGGGGAGTGGGTGGTTCGACTTCGACTGAACAGACTCTAGCGCACTCAGCCAGCCAAAAGCTTCCGTGCAGCTTTGTGCACGCGGGCATCACCCGCAGCAACGATGCGCCCGCCGGCATGCGCCGGCCCGCCATCCCATGTCGTGAACACACCGCCCGCCCGTTCGACGATCGGGATCAGGGCAGCAACGTCATGCGGCTTGAGACCAGCCTCGACAACAACGTCGATATGGCCTGCGGCCAGCAGGCAGTAGGCATAGCAATCGCCGCCGTACCGCACCATACGGACCGCATCTTTGACCCGGCGAAAACGCTTTGCCTCGACGCCCGGCATGAAAAGGTCGGGATCGGTCGTCATCAGAACGGCATCGGCGAGCGCGCGGCACTCCCGCGTTTTGATGCGACGGATGCGCCCCGCGCCATCCCGCATGAAAGCGGAGCGCTTCTCACACCACACGCGTTCCCGGGTGTAGGGCTGATCGACCATGCCGAGCACCGGTATCGCGCCGTCCATCAGCCCAATGAGCGTACCCCACAGCGGCGATCCGGTCATGAAGGATCGTGTGCCGTCGATCGGATCTATGATCCAATTGTAGCGCGCATTGGGCCGTGCACGTCCAAACTCCTCGCCGACAATCCCATGGTCCGGGAAGTCGCGCTTGATGAGCTTGGTCATGGCCCGCTCCGCGGCCCGGTCGGCGGTGGTCACGGGGTCGTAGCTCCCGTCGCGGGCCTTGTTGCTGACACTGAGCTTGCGGCGGAAACTGGGCAGGATCGCCTGTCCCGCCACGTCAGCGAGGTCATGGGCGAAGGCCAAAACTGTGGAAAACGCGGGTTCCGGGTCTGAACCCGAGGAGGAAGCTGGCATTGTGATATTGGTTCGGTTCTGAGGTCAGTTAGGCTTTGGAATCTGGGCCCGCACGGCGTTTAACAGGCCTGAGAGCCGCCTCGGGATACGCCGGGAGGTTGTGGCGCCCTGGCACCATATCCACTCTAATGTAACAAATACCGGCCAGGATGGCATTGCTGGGTTTCGCGAACAGGAGCATACCCAGCAATACGGATACCAGGTGCACTTCTGGTTTCCGTAGCCCACTACGGGCGTTTCCTCCCTAGACTTGGGCCGTTCGTTCACTCGGACGGCCTCCTTTTACGCCGCAGCGGATCCCGAACCGTTGCCTCTGGGCACCAGCCCGATTGCGCCAGCAAGCCCGCGTTTCCGCCGCACCAGACCTCCATAACCAATTGAAAAGCAATGGGGTATTTGTCGCCAGCCAGGCCGCGCGGCGCGATGGGTCCGTGCCGGCCTGCCCGTGCCCCTCTCCGAAGTCCTGCCTGCTCTGCAAAAAATGCAATTGTGCGGCGCCCCCTTTCGCGGGTAATGGTGCACTGCGATATCAGCGAGGCGACTCGCTGCCATCGTTGCCCTCCTTGGGCGTTTCCTCCCTAGACTTGGGCCGTTCGCCAGAACGGCCCATTTTTCTTGGATGGCTAGTCTTTAGACCCACTTAGCTTAAGTGCTGCAAGCGCCAAGATGGCGCCGTCGTCCTAATCCGACAATTAGGTGCGACGCAATAGAGCGGTGGGAATGACTTGTAATCTTTCGCGCCGCAGCATAGCTTAGTGGGTATGGAGAGAGCGGCGATCCCGTTCTCTCATGCCCTCCTTGGGCGTTTCCTCCCTAGACTGGGCCGCGCACAAACGTGAGCGGCCCTTTTTCTTTGCGCATGCAAAGCGGGTTGCGAGCTATTCGGCTGCACTGCGGCGTTCAAGAAGGATCGGCAACTCGGAAACGATCCGATCGCCAAGCTTGGTCAACTGCTGCTTGAGCTGGTCATAACCAGGAAGCGGCTCGAGTTTGACTTCATCGAGATAAAGGCCGCGATTGATCTCGATCTGGATGGCGTGCAGCCCCCGCTGGGGCCGTCCGTAGTGCTCCGTTATGTAACCACCGGCGTAAGGCCGGTTGAGCTGCACATCGTATCCGAATCCCGCGAGCGCTTCGCGAAGAAAACGCGTGATCCTATGATCGCAAGACATGCCGAAACGGTCGCCAAGCACAATATCGGGCCGCGGACCGGCATTCTGTGTCGTCTGCAACGAGGGCATGGAATGACAATCGACGAGAACCGCGCATCCGAAGGCGCGCCGTGTCTCTTCAAGCAGCCCCGCGAGCGCAGCGTGAAAGGGAACGTAAAGGCGATCAATACGCTCAAGCACCGCGTCGAGCTTGAGCGGGGTCTCGTAGATTTCTTCGCCGTCGGAAACGATCCGCGCAACCGTACCCAGGCCGCCCGCCACGCGGACCGACTGTGTGTTGGCGAAGTCTGGTAGCGGTTCCTCGAAAAGCTCCGGATCGAGCTCATAGGGTTCACGATTGACGTCGAGGAAGGCGCGGGGGAATCGCGCGGCAATGAAAGGAATGCCCGAGGCGGCCGTGCCAGCAAACAGCTCGTCGACAAAGCAATCCTCCGACTTCCGCAGAGATTGAGAGTCGAGCTTCGACTGTTCCAGGAAATGGCGCGGATAGACCCGGCCGGAGTGGGGCGAGCAGAGAACGACCGGAGCCAGCTGGCGAACCGGTTGAATAAGCGTGTAAGGCGGATTCAACTCAGTGAGAATCGCGTCGTGCTCGGCTGAAGGCATGTCGATTTCTTCTCGCGATCTCAGTTTCTTCCCGGGTGAGCGGACCGCCGCCCAAAGAGCTATTCCCCGCAGATTCGGGTGCCCGGAGAATGTGCCAATGTCGTGGAGGACTGTCTATCGATGAATAGTCACCCCCAATTTTCGCGCAAGTCGCCACAAGATGGGCCTCAAGCCGATGGCTGATGTGAAGGACGGGAATTGGGTGCCCCACAGAAGTTCCGGTGGCAAGTTCATTTTCCGTTTACCAAAGTGGCGTCAGATTCCCGTGCATGTCGTTACATTTGAGATAAGCTCGAACCTACGTGTCGTCGCCCATGACCCTAAATCCGTCCCGAGTTCCCATGCATCGCATTCTACTGGCTGAGGACGACGATTCGATGCGGGGGTTCCTTGAGCGGGCCTTGGGCAAGGCCGGCTACGAGGTGCTTGCCTTTTCAAACGGTGTTGACGCTTACGAGCGGCTCAAGGAGGAGCCCTTTACATTGCTCCTCACCGATATTGTCATGCCCAGAATGGATGGGATCGAGCTGGCACGCCGCGCCGCAGAAATCGATCCCGATCTCAAAATCATGTTCATTACCGGTTTTGCCGCCGTGGTTCTCAATAACGAGAATGCCGCACCCAAGGATGCCCGCGTGCTCTCGAAACCGTTCCATTTGAAAGACTTGGTGCGCGAGGTTGAGCGGCTGCTTGCCGCCTGATAAGCGCGCGTGTGGCATGCGCCTCCATGGGGCAAGACCGTCCCTTGTCACCCAACACCAATGCCGATATAGCAAGGGCCCTTGGCGCGCCGGGTCTGCCCGCAGCCATGGGCACTTAGCTCAGCGGTAGAGCACTTCCTTGACATGGAAGGGGTCAGAGGTTCGATCCCTCTAGTGCCCACCATTTCCCAATGATGCGTGCGTACAACCCATCGGGGGATAGGTTACCAAAGCGCGCCAACCTGCGGTTCTTGGACCCGCAGCGGGCGGATTTGTTGACACGTAGGGCGGCCCCGCATAGGGTCCGGCAACTTTTTCCGAGGGATTGCGGCTGTAAGCTACCCACGAACGGGTGGATGTGGCTGTCAGTGGTTGTACTGCCGGACAGTCCTCGCGCGAGACAAGACTAGGTCAGGACCATGAAAGTCAAAAACTCCCTGAAATCGCTGCGCTCGCGACACCGCGACAATCGCGTCGTGCGCCGCAAGGGCCGCGTCTACGTCATCAACAAGACGCAGCGCCGCTTCAAGGCCCGCCAGGGCTAATCAATCGCCGTTGACTTGAGATGTTAACGCTGCCGGCTGCCCGGCGGCACGCTTTGACGTGCCTCTCCTCCGCTCCTATCCTGAGGGCATGAAACGCTTCTCTCCTATCCCCCGTTTCGTGATCATGGGAGCCGTGGCGGCTCTGGTCGGCGTCAGTGTCACACCGCTGGGTGCGCAAACAAGCGACCGGGGAGACAAAAGGGCACCCCAGGCCGTGCCACAAGAGCGGGGCTGGCGTGGATTGTCGCCCTCGCGGCCGAGCGAAGAGCCACCGGAAGGTCTGCCGACACCCGATGATGTGGTCCGCGAGGCGTTGCGCCGTCCGCCGACGGATCCCGGCAAGCGTGCCGAGATCTTAGAAGCCCTATACAGGCGCCTCGCCGCCGAGACCCGCCCCGACATGGCCAAATCGATTTCAAAGGCTATTGAACGCGTCTGGGACAGCTCGGGGAGCGCCACCAACGATCTCCTTCTGCGGCGGGCCTCAAAAGCCATCAAGGAGAAGAAACTTGATGTCGCGTTTCCACTTCTTGACGCGATCATCGAGTTGCAGCCGGACTTCGCCGAGGCGTTCAGCATGCGCGCATACGCCTTTTTTGCGAAGAATGAGCCGCACCGCGCGCTTGCCGATCTCCGCCGCGTGCTAGCCCTCGACCCCAAACACTATCGCGCTTTGGAGGGCGTCGGCCAGATCCTGCGTGATCTCGGCGAGAAGAAAGCCGCACTCGAAGCCTACCGAAAGCTGATCGAGGTCTATCCCCTCTTCGACGGCGCCAAGAGGGCTGTCGAGCAGCTGACCATCGAGGTCGAAGGGCAGGGGATCTAACGACCTGTGGCCGGAGAAGAATCAGCACGTAAAGCCGTCCTGGAAACCGCGCGTGAAATGAGCCGCTCCGGACTGTCGCCGGGGCGTTCAGGAAACGTGTCCTGCCGCTGGGACGATGGCATGCTGATCACGCCATCTGGCATGGCCTACGACGACATCGCGCCGTCGGACATCGTCTATGTCAAGGCAGACGGCCAGGTGCCCGGTAAACAGCGCAAGCCGTCAAGCGAGTGGCACTTTCATCTCGCCGCCTATCGGGTGCGCCCAGACAAGAACGCGATCGTGCACACACATTCTCTGCATGCAACGGTGCTTGCCGCGTCACACAAATCAATTCCGGCCTTTCATTACATGGTGGCCGTTGCGGGCGGGCGGGACATCCCCCTCGTGCCCTACGCGACGTTTGGCACCGAAGAGCTCGGACGTCATGTTGCCGAAGGCCTGAGAGAGCGTAACGCCTGCCTCATGGCCAACCACGGACAAATCGCGCTGGGTGAAACGCTTGAAGCGGCCCTCGATCTGGCCCGCGAAGTCGAGGTTCTGGCTGCGCAGTACTATAAGGTGCTCACGCTCGGCTCCGCGCACATTCTCTCCGACGAAGAAATGGCAGTCGTCATCGGGAAGTTCAAAAGCTACGGCGATAAGGCTCAGCCTTAGTCCTTACTTGCCTCTTCTTCGGCGTTTTCGAAGTAGGGTTCAACCGTTCCCTTGATCTTGATGGTGAGCGGGTTGCCGTAGCGATCACGCGCTTTTCCGGCTGGCACCCGGATCCAGCCCTCGCTGATGCAATACTCTTCGACGTTCGTCTTCTTGGCACCATTGAAACGGATGCCGATGCCCTTCTCCAAGAGTGCACCGTCGTAATAGGGGCTGTTGGGATCGACCGAGAGCCTGTCGGGAAATGTGTCGCTCATGCCGTCTGCTCCCCTCAGGTGGCGAACCGGAAGTGCATGACATCGCCGTCCTTGACGACATAGTCCTTGCCCTCAAGCCGCATTTTGCCCGCATCCTTGGCGCCAGCCTCACCATCAAGGCCGACGTAGTCGTCATAAGCGATCGTCTCGGCGCGGATAAAGCCTTTTTCGAAGTCCGTGTGAATAACACCGGCGGCTTGCGGTGCTTTGGTGCCGCGCGTGACAGTCCAGGCCCGAGCCTCCTTCGGTCCGACCGTGAAGAAGGTGACGAGATTGAGCAGGGCGTAGCCCGCGCGGATGAGCCGGTTCAGACCGGGTTCGGCGAGGCCCATGTCGGCCAGGAAGGCCCCGCGATCGTCGGGCGGTAGGCTTGCAAACTCAGATTCGATTTTTGCGGAAATGGTGACGACACCGGCGCCTTCCGTCTTCGCGCGCGCTTCGACCGCCTTGGAATAGGCATTGCCCGTCGCAGCCGAGGCTTCATCGACGTTGCATACATAAAGAACAGGTTTGGCCGTCAGGAGTTGCAAGGCATCAAACGCCGGCCTTTCTTCCTCCGTCATCTCGGCCAACCGCGCTGGCTTGCCATCGCGCAGAAGCGCTAAGGCCTTTTCAAGAATCGCAATCTGCGCCTTCGCCTCTTTGTCGCCAGTCTTCGCCTTCTTTTCGATATTGGCAGCACGCTTTTCGCAGCTCTCGAGATCTGCGAGCATCAGTTCCGTTTCCACCGTGTCGGCATCGGCGACAGGATCGATGCGGTTTTCGACATGGGTCACGTCCCCGTCCTCGAAACAACGCAAGACATAGGCAACCGCATCCACCTCCCGGATGTGCCCGAGGAACTGATTGCCGAGCCCTTCCCCTTTCGAGGCGCCGCGGACAAGGCCTGCGATATCCACGAACGTCAGGCGGGTCGGGATCGTTTCTGCGGATTTGGCGATGGCAGAGAGCTTATCGAGCCGCTCATCGGGAACACCAACTTCACCCACGTTCGGCTCGATTGTGCAGAACGGATAGTTGGCAGCCTCAGCCGCTGCGGTCTGCGTCAACGCGTTAAAAAGCGTGGACTTGCCGACATTCGGCAGCCCCACGATACCCATCTTGAAGCCCATGGTGGGATTGATCCTCGAATTGTGCTGGCGAGGGGCTACACTGTAGAGTGCAGGGGATCAATGGGTATTGGCGCCGCGGCCGTGGAGGCCCATGTGTTACTCGCGCCGCCAACGAAATTTTGGGGAGCAAAACGATGCAAGGCACTTGGTCATACCGGCTTCTCTGGCCGTTCACGGCTCTTGCCACGCTGACTGCTGGTTTGGCCGCGACCGCCGCCGCGGGGGATGCCATTCCAAACCTCAAGGGCACGTGGAGCGGGGAAAACCGCACCATCTCTGACAAGAAGGGCATGAGAACCTGGACCAAGACCATTCAGATCACCGAGCAAACGGACCGGCGTTTCCGCGGCCACTTCACCTACTCGGACGGGACGAAGCATTTCTTCGGTGTGATCTATCCTGACAATCGCACGTTCACCTGGGTTGCCTCCGACAGCAAAGGCTACAACCACGGCGTCATACACGGACCAAACAAGATCAGCGCCTGTTACGTGGAATCTTGGGAAGAGGCGACTGCGGGGTGCACGGAGCTCGAACGCAAGAAGTGACGCAAGCTGCGTTTAGTCGTCGTCTGAAATCTTATCATCAAGCCAGAGCGCCGCTCGCTCAGGTGTCTCACCCTCACTGACTTTAAGATTAGCCGCGCGCATGTTCTCAATGCTGATCTTGTCAACGAGCGCGCGCAGCGTTTCGAGAAACTTCTCATCCGTCCCACGTTGCGGCGAGACGAGGATGACCGCATCATAGGGCGGGATGGCTTGGCGCGGATCATCCAGCGTGACGAGATCAAGCTTCGCAATACGACCATCGCTCGAAAAGGCTGATATGACGTCGACCTCGCCGGAGTAGGCCGCGTCGTACATAAACTCCGCCTGCATTTGTCTCTGAGATTTGAAGCGCAATCCGTAGGAATCGCGAAGGGCTGTCCATTCCGGGCGGCCGAAGAATTCATAGTCTCCGGCAATCGAAAGACTGGCCGCGTGCGCCGAAAGATCAGAAAGGCTCTTGATGCTGCGCGCGTCGGCCATGCTCCGCTTCATGGCCAAGGCGTATGCGTTCTCAAAGCCAAGTGCGCCGACCAGCGTGACGTCATGCGTGGCTTTGAGCCACGCGCCGATCTCTGCCAGCACCGTTTCGCGCGGTTTCGAGTCGGACCGCCCCATCTGATTGGCCCAGATCGTACCGGAATAATCCACGTAGACGTCGATTTCGCCGGCTTTCAGAGCATTAAAAATCACGGCCGATCCAAGACCAGTGCGCAACGACGCAGATTGACCCGTTTCATCGAGCCGTTTGTGGATGAGCCGGGCCAGCACGTATTGCTCGGCGAACGTCTTACCTCCAATAACATGGCCGTCACGGGCGCTAAGACTCGCCGGCAGGATTGAGCCAAGAACGAGAACGGCAAGCGCCGCAGCACCGGTCCAAACAAGACCGTTTCGCCGGTTCGCGATGCCGTATTCAACAAGACCAAGTAGGCGGTCCACCAACAGCGCCAGCACCGCGGCGGCCGCGCACCCAAACAGAACGAACACCCAGTTCTGTGTCTGTAAACCGGTAAAAATGTAATTGCCGAGCGAAGTCTGCCCGATGGGTGTCGACAGCGTCGCCGTTCCGATAACCCAAACGGAAGCCGTGCGCACGCCCGCCATGATGACGGGTAAGGCAAGCGGCAGCTCCACAAGCCGCATCGTTTGCCGGTCCGTCATGCCCACCCCCATGGCGGCTTCTTTCACCGGCGCAGGCACGGTCATCAGTCCGGTGATCGTGTTCCGGACAACCGGCAACATGGAGTAGAGCGTCAGTGCCAGGACCGCGGGTAAAAAGCCGAGGGCCGAAAAACCAACGCCGAGAAAACGTTCCGAAAGCGCGGCCAAACCCAAGAGCAGCGGATAGAAGAGGGCCAAGAGCGCAAGCCCTGGGATCGTCTGAATGATACTCGTTGCCGACAAAAGCGCGCTGCGCAAAAACGGGCGACGTAACGAAAGGATGGCGAGCGGAAGGCTGATAGCAAGACCGAGCGCCAGCGCCGTCATGCTAATCAGCACGTGACTGCCGAGATAAACGGGGAGCCGGGACAACGCCTCGGTGATATGTGGATCAGTCACGCTGCGCCTCCGTCGTGACGAACAAGGACGCAGCCCGTTCGGCTTGCCGGCGCGGGGCCTGCATCAGCTCGCGCACATGTGGATGCGTGTGATTGGCAATCTCCTGCGGGCTCCCATCGGCGATAATATTCCCGCCGGCAAGGACGGCAATCCGGTCGGCCAGCGTCAATGCTTCCAGCATATCGTGCGTGATCATCAATGTGGTGAGCTGGAGCGTGTCATGAAGGCGCCGGTAGTCCTGTCCAAGCCCGTCGCGCGTGAGCGGATCGAGGGCGGCAAACGGTTCATCCATGAGCATGATCTCGGGCTTTGCCGCCAGCGCGCGCGCAACACCAATGCGCTGGCGCTGCCCTCCGGACAGCTGGTGCGGCAGGCGCGGCTTAAAATCGAGAGGAAGACGCACAAGCTCAAGCAGCTCAACGACCCGCCGGTCGATCGCGTCCGGCTCCCAGCCGAGTAACCGCGGCGTGATGCCGATGTTCTCTTCGACCGTCATGTGCGGAAAGAGCCCGACCTCCTGAAACACCAAGCCGATACGCCGGCGCAGCGCAATCGGGTCGACAGTCTCGACAGGAATGCCCGCGGCAGTGACCTGCCCTGCGGTTGGGTCCGATAACCGGTTGATCAGGCGCAGGAGCGTGCTCTTACCGCAGCCGGATGCCCCCACAATGACCATGAACGTGCGTTTGGGGATGACCAGCTCAACCCCGTCGAGAACAGGCTTGTCCGCTGCGAACCGCTTGCTGACGCCGTGAAGGGCGATGGCCGCATCATCTGTCATGGGTGGGGTTCACTCGCAGGCGCTGACCGGAACGATGGGAAGGCGGTTGCCATCGTGCGGCAGAAGCAACGGGGATTGGATAGGGACGACTACGTAGAAGAACACTAAGTCCTCCGCATACGTACGAAATTCCGGCCAACACATCGCAGCAAGCCTGCGTAGCTATTTTCTAAAGGAGTATTGGCCCGTTACAGCTCCGGCGCATCCTAGTTTTCATAGAGATAACAGCGAGTTCGGCTTCCAAAGATAAGGGCCGAAGACGTTCAAGATCGTCCCCCCGGCGGAGATGAACGGCACATAAACACAGCGTTCAATACGAATTCAGTCGCGATCCAACATTGTGGCGGTGTGAGGGCAACACACAAACAAACCAGTCGATGGAGACACAGATCATGCCGATGACCACCACCGCACAATCCAACCGCAACTTCCGCTCGCTCCTCTTGGCTCCGATCGTCGCCCTGATGGTCATGGCCGGCTCCCTTGGCATCGCCACGACACCGGCCAAGGCGGGCGCCTATTCGCAAGGCTACGCTGCCGGTCTCAAAGTCGGCCGCCAGCATGGCTACACCGACGGATTTGAAAACGCGTACAAGGCCTCTTACATCGACGAGCTGTTGAATGGTGGCGCGTCGAAATACGGAACGAGGGATGTCACGAGCGCCCAGTACATTGCGGGCTACAAGGCTGGTTACAAGGTCGGCTATGAGCGCGGATACAAGGCTGGCCGGCGCGACGGCAACCAGGCAGGCCGCGAAGACGCCGCCGATTGGAAGGAAGACCTGAGGGACAAAATGCGCGAGTGCATGCGCAGCGGCGGTTTCAACTGCTAAACACCAAAATCAATCGGGCCCTAACAGTGGAGCGGCCAGTCGACATCCGTCGGCTGGCCGTTTCCTTTTCTTGCGTCTACCTCTTTACTCGCCGGCCGCAGGCTGCATTTCCGATTCAAGCTGTCGGGCAACGTCACCGGGTGAACCGGTGCGCCGCGCCAGAAGACTGTAGGCAGACGGCACAATGAAAAGCGTAAACATCGTTGCCGCGATCACGCCCGCAAAGACGACAATGCCCATCACGCTGCGCGTCTCGGCACCGGCCCCGAAAGCAAGGATCAATGGCACAGCACCCATGGCGGTTGTGAAACTCGTCATGAGAATCGGACGCAGACGAATGAGTGCGGCGTCATAGATGGCGTCATCAAAGCTTCGCCCTTCGTCGCGAAGCTGGTTCGCGAACTCGACAATCAGAATGCCGTTCTTGGTAGCCAGCCCGACCAGCATAATGAGCCCAATCTGCGAATAGATATTGAGCGTACCATCGGTCAGGAAAAGTCCCGTAAGCCCGCCGGCGACGGCCAACGGCACGGTCAGCATAATCACAAAGGGATGCACCCAGCTCTCGAACTGGGCCGCCAGCACAAGAAACACCACGACAATACCAAGCAGGAACACAAAGCCGATCGAGCCGCCGGATTGTTTGTAGTCACGGGATTGGCCCTTGTAATCGATGATGGCGGTTTCCGGCAGATGCTCTCGCACCAGGCCTTCCAGATATTTAAGCGCGTCGCCAAGCGCCAGGTCGGGGGCGAGGTTGGCCTGCAAGGTGATGGCGCGGACGCGGTTATAGCGATTGAGCGTCGCGGAATCACCGCGCTCGGCAAGTCGCACAACATTTGAGAGCGGTACGAGAGCGTTTGATGTCGACGAACGAACGTAAAGATTTTCGAGGTCGGTCAGCGTACGCTGCGTATCGCGCTCACCCTCCAGTATGACATCGTACTCCTCGCCATCCTCAATATACGTTGTGACCCGGCGCGACCCCAACATGGTTTCAAGCGTCCGACCGATCGCCGTAACCGTGGTTCCGAGCTCAGCCGCCCGGTCGTAGTCGATCGTCACATCGATCTGCGGCTTGGTTTCTTTGTAGTCCCAGTCAACGCCCTGCAGGCCGGGATTGGATTCGGCAATCTTGTCGTTGAGGGTGTCGCGCCAGCGCGCCAGCTCCTCATAGGTCGCGCCCCCAAGCACCAGCTGCACCGGTTTTTGAATGCGCCGGCCAAAGGCCTGCCGGATCACCGGAAAGGCACGCACACCCGGAAGATCGGAAAGCTTCTTGCCAACTTCTCCCATGATTTGCCAAATCGGCCGCCGTTTGGCCCAATCCTCAAGAACCAGAATAACAATTCCGCCATTAAAGGATTGCACCTGCGAGCTGAAGCTACGGGGCGCGCGCACCAGAAGGCGGGTGACCTCGCCGCTCTCCACCAGAGGCATAAGACGGCGCTCGATCTCGTCCATATACGTCTTCATGTACGAGTACGTGGCACCCTCCGCACCTTGCACAATGATGAAAAACGCCCCGCTATCCTCACGCGGTGCATATTCGGTTTTGGTATTCTGATAGATCCAAACCGACGTCCCGAGCACGGCCATCAACGCAACGAGGGAAACGATCGGCCAGGCCAGTACGCGCTTCAGTACACGGCCGTATCCCGCCGCGAGATATTGGAAGAGGGTGTCCGTTGCCCGGGTCAGGAGGCTGCGTTTGCGGTCGGCCTTCAGAAGCTTCGAGGCCAGCATCGGTGAAAGGCTTAGAGCGACCAGCGATGAAAAGGCAACCGCCGCCGACATGGTGAGCGCAAACTCACCGAACAAGCGGCCGATGTCGCCCTGCAAAAAAGCAATCGGCGCAAACACCGCGATCAGCACCAGCGTCGTGGCAATCACAGCGAAGGCCACCTGCCGCGCCCCGCGGTATGCCGCGACGAGTGGCGTCTCGCCGTAATGCTGCATGCGTCGATAGATATTCTCCAAGACGACAATGCTGTCGTCGACCACAAGCCCAATAGCGAGAACGAGCGCTAAGAGCGTCAAGAGATTGACGGTAAAGCCGAGGGAAAAAAGCACGATAAAGGTTGCGATGATCGAAACCGGGACGGTGAAAGCCGGCACGATCATGGCGCGGAAGCTGCCGAGGAAGAGCAGGATCACGAGCACGACCAGACTGCAGGCAATGAAGAGCGTGACGTAGACTTGCGAGATCGCTGCCTCAATGAACACGGATGTGTCATAGCTTTCGCGAATGGACATGCCGGCCGGAAGGTCGCGATTGATTTTGCGCGCAACGTCCTTGGCAGACCGCGCAACCGCAATCGTGTTGGCCGTCGCCTGCTTGATGATGCCCAGCCCAACCATCGACTGGCCGTTGCCGCGGAAGAACGTACGATCCTCGATGGAGGCTTTTTCCACGCGCGCCACGTCGCCAAGGCGAACGAGATAGTCGTCCGTGCGCCGCAGCACGAGTTTCGAAAAATCTTCCGGCGTGCGGAAATTGCGATCCATACGCACGGTGAGCTGCCGCGTCTTCGATTCGAGACTACCGGCCGGCAGTTCGACATTTTCGGCGCGCAACGCGCGTTCCACGTCCGAGACCGTAAGCTGCCGAGCGGCCAGCGACCTGCGATCAAGCCAAATGCGCATTGCAAACGTCTGACCGCCGCCGACGCGAACGCGGGCAACGCCATCGACCACCGAAAAGCGGTCAACCAAGTAACGTTCGGCGTAATCGGTAATTTCTGGAACGCTCATCCGGTCGCTCGTGAGATTGAGCCACATAATGACGTCGTCGTTGCTGTCGACCTTCTGAATTTCAGGCGGGTCAGCCTCCAGGGGAAGGTCGTCGAGAATCGTCGAAACCCGGTCCCGGATGTCATTGGCGGCCGCATCGGGATCGCGTCCCACCTGAAACTCGATCGAGATCCGTGAGCGTCCATTCTCGCTCTCGGATTCGACAAATCGCATACCCTCGATGCCGGCGATGCGTTCCTCGATGAGCTGCGTCACACGGTTCTCGACAACCGTCGCGGATGCGCCGGGATATTCGGTTTCGACCGAGACCACAGGGGGATCGATGTCAGGGTATTGGCGAAGCGGCAGCCGCTCATAGGCGATCAGTCCGAAGGCAACGAGCAGAAGAGAAAGAACTGCTGCCGAAACGGGACGCGTGACGGATATGTCCGACAGCTTCACGAACGTCCCCTCGAACTCTCGCGATTGTCGGATGCAGCGGGTGTTTCCGCGGGCGACTCGTCCTTGAGCTTGACCTTGGCGCCGGGACGAAGCTTGAGGCTGCCTTCCGTGACAACCCATTCACCCGCCTTAAGCCCATCCTTTATTTCGATCTCGCCGGCGCGCCGCGCCCCCATCACGACCTGCCGCCGCTCCACCGTCTCTTGAGCGCGATCGACGACAAACACGTACGTGGTGCCGCCAGCCGGCACGAGGGCCTCTTCGGGCAACACCAGCGTTTCGCGCGGATTGCGAAAGAGGTCGATGGTCATCAAGAGGCCCGGCTTAAGCCGCCGGTCGGCATTGGGAATGAGCGCGCGAACGCGGATTGTTCGCGTCACCTCATCGACAGTATTGTCGATGCTCGCAAGATCACCCTTGAACGTTTCGCCTTCAAAGCCCCGCGCGTGTGCCGTGATGGGCAAGCCTGGCTTCAAGCTCGCCAGAAACGTCGACGGCACCGAAAAATCGAGCTTCATAATGCTGTCGTCTTCAATCCGCGCAATCGTCGTGTTGGGCTCCAGGAGAGCCCCGACGCTCACGGTTCGAAGCCCGATCGTACCGGAGAACGGCGCGCGGATCACACGATCCTCCATGCGGGCCTCAATGGCTTTGAGACGGGCTTGAGCGGTTTCATACTCGCGCCGGCGCTGGTCGAGCAGACTCTCTGATGTGAATTTGCGCGAGGCCAGATCCCGGGCGCGTTCGAACTGGGCTTTGGATTCTGCAACGTTAGAGATGGCTTCTGTGCGCAAGGCGCGCTCCTCAAGTGTCACCATCTCGACCAGGATCTGGTCCTTTTCAACGCGTGCGCCGTCCTCGAAGTGCACGGCGGACACGATATCGGTCACGGGGGGCGTGAGAAGAACGCTTTCGTTTGCCCGAAGCGTCCCGATGGCTTCAACGCGATCCTCGAAGGTGTCCGTGCGAACCGGTTGGGCACGCACGACCACCGGTGGCCGCGCTGCGGCAGGCGCCGCGGATGACGTTTGTTCGCCGCCAATCTTTTTGACGAGAGTGTCGCGCCAACCCGGAGGCGCCAAGAAGAAGAAGCCCGCAACCGCAGCCGCGACACCGGCGAGTAGTCCTCTTTTGACAATGGACCCTGGCATCGCGTCTCCTAGAGAATGCGGGCACGCACCCGATTGAAGGGTGACCTTGGAAGTCCAATCTTCCGGTGCGGGCGTTTTGGCTCTGGCGCCCAAAACTCCGGTCGAACATAGGCACTGGGAGCACCCCCATT
>CBDCUQ010000002.1:0-74938 GCA_965222835.1 Hyphomicrobium sp. | reverse complement strand
TGAGATCGGCACCGAGGACGACGGTACGGCTCTCGCCTATACACTCGATTCTGGAGACCTCGAGATCGAGGATGGTATGTCGTTCCTGCACAACCGCATGCTGATCCCGGATTACGACCGCATTACGGGGACACACACAGTCACGATTGAGACGCGCGGCTTTCCGCAGCGCGCGGCGCGGACGAAGGGGCCATTCAACATCACGAACGGCACCGAAAAGATCTCTGTGCGGGCGCGCGGACGCACGATACGTCTTGCGTTTGCAGGTTCGGACGACTTCAGGTTCGGCCGCTGGCGCTACCGCATTACCGGGCATGGAGCGCGCGAATGACCGAGAAGCTCCCTCTTGCCAGAAAAAACTTCAATGAGACCAACGAGCAGCAGACGCGCCGGGTTATTGAGAACCGCTTGAACGACGCGGAGGAGGCCCTTCGTCTTCTTCAAACGACGTTTGGGACGATCGGCCTTGGGGAAACAACCATCACGTGCGGCGATGGCTCCAACGACGACGTTTCGCCCGGATACACGACATTCGTGCGCATTGGCACAGGCCCGACGGCAGCTTTTGACATATCGGGTTTTACCAATGGCGAACGGGGACGCCTGATGATCCTCGCGAATGTCTCGGGCTTTGCGTGCGGCCTGAAGCATCTCGATACCAGCTCTTCTTCTTCTAATCGCATTCACACATCTACCGCTGGCACCATTTTTATCCAAGATGGTGGCATCGCAATTCTGGTCTACGACGCAACTTCACAAGTCTGGCGCATCGCCAGCACAGGAGAGACGGGGTCTACAGTGGTTACCGATGGCGATTATGGAGACATCACAGTCTCCGGTACAGGCACTGTGTGGACGATCGATAATGATGTCGTCACATATGCCAAAATGCAGAACGTGTCCGCGACGGATAAATTGCTGGGCCGATCGACGGCAGGGGCGGGCGACGTCGAGGAGATCGACTGTACGAGCTTTGCCAGGACGCTTTTGGATGACGCCAGCGCATCTGCGGCGCGCACGACCCTTGGTCTCGCCATCGGCTCGGACGTGCAGGCTTATGATGTGGAGCTGGCGGCGCTTGCGGGCCTGACGTCAGCAGCCGACACGCTTCCTTATTTTACAGGCTCCGGCACGGCAGCTCTGGCTACCTTTACGTCGTTTGCGCGCTCTATCCTAGACGATGCCAACGAGGCAGCATTCAAAGCGACCGTCAACCTGGAGATCGGCACCGACGTCCAGGCCTGGGCGTCGTCTCTTGATGATCTCTCCGGCAACTGGACGGCCGCAGGTGCGTCCGGCGCCTCGTCTCTCGTGTTTGATGAAGACACAGACAACGGGACAAACACGGCGACCTTGTCGGGCCCAGCGGCACTGTCGGGCAACATTGCTATTACACTTCCGGCCGAGGCTGTCACGCTTGTCGGTGATAGCGATACGGCCACACTGACCAACAAAACCGTCGCCCTGGGGTCGAACACAATTTCAGGCACAAAGGCACAATTCGACACGGCGTGCACGGATGGTGATTTCGCTTATTCAGGCGGCGCGTTCCATGACGGGTTTTCGGACTACGTGGCCAATGAGCACATCGACTGGACGTCGACGTCGTCCAACTTCAACACTTCGGGTACGGTGGACGGTGGCGCGGCGACCTTTACAACGCTAAACCTAAGCGGAGACATAGAAGTCCTCAAAGCCGTCAATGACGGAAACCCCTTTCTGCGGCTTGGGAGCGCAGCAGCTGAATCGGGGTTCATGCAAGCCTTTTATGATAGTGGCGCTCAAACTTTGGATTACGTACTACTCCGGACGAATGCAGCCAGCGCTACAGCCAACAAGGGGCTTTGGCGTTTTAATGTCGACGGTGTAGATATCCTCGACATCGACGACGATGGCATCGATCTTGACAGCGGCAAGGCGCTATCAATTGCCGGAACGGACGTGCTCAATGCGACGACGCTTGGCTCCGGCGTAATTTCATCGTCGCTGACGAGTGTGGGGATTATTGGAACTGGCGTCTGGGAAGGCACGGACGTTGGCGTTGCCCACGGCGGCACCGGAGCGTCAACAGCAGCGGTGGCGCGCACCAACCTTGGCCTTGTAATCGGCTCCGATGTGCAAGCGTGGGATGCGGAGCTGGATTCGTGGGCGGCTGTTACTCGGGCTGCAAACTTCGATACGTTTGTAGCAACCCCAAACTCGGCCAACCTTGCTGCGCTATTAACGGATGAGACCGGATCGGGTGCCAACGTCCACGCCGACAGCCCCACGCTATCAGGCACGCCGGTTGTTTCCGAAGCACTGAAAATTACAGGCGTTCTTTCGCCATCTCAAATTACCGCTAATCAAAACAATTATGCCCCCACGGGATTTGCCGATGCTACTATGTTGCGGCTTTCGACGGATGCTAATGGGCGCGAGCTGACGGGTTTGGCGGGGGGTGCCGACGGTCGCGTGATCTTTCTCCACAACATTGGCTCAACCACGCTTGTACTCAAGGATGATGACGCAAGCTCGACGGCGGCAAACCGGTTTGCCCTCTACCAGGAGACAACGCTGAATGGCGACGAGTGCGTTGTGCTCCAGTATGACGGCACGTCGTCGCGTTGGCGCATCATTTCCATGAACTCGACAGCTGGAGGCGGAGGAGGTGACGCACTTACTTCAAATCCCCTTTCACAATTCGCGGCAACAACTTCGGCCCAGCTTGCTGGTGTAATTTCCGATGAAACAGGAACCGGGGCACTTGTGTTTGCCAACGCGCCGACGCTTATTGCGCCTGTTCTAGGCACACCAACAAGCGGTGATTTGCAAAATTGCACAGCCGCCAGCGTAACGGCGAAAGGTGTTTCTGAGCTTGCAACAGATGCTGAGGCTTCTGCGGGGACAGATACCGCCCGCGTCGTTACGCCATCAGGCCTCGCGCAATTTAACACAGACCATGCTTGGTCGCTTCAGACGTTTACGACATCAGGCACATGGAACAGGCCCTCGGGCTGCACGCGTGTGAAAGTTTATGTTATAGCCGCTGGCGGTGCGGGCGGTGGTGCGGTTGCGACGAGTTCGGGCCAGTGCTCGGCTGGCGGCGGCGGCGCCGGTGGCGGCATGGCAATGGAAGAAATTGATGTCACAAGCACTAGTTCGGCAACTGTGACGGTTGGGGCTGGCGGTACAGGCGCATCTGGAGCTTCTGGAGGAAGCGGTGGAACGTCGTCTTTCGGCGCATTTTGCTCGGCAACGGGCGGAGCAGGCGGGAACGCATCAACGGCAGGTTCTTCCGATAGCGGTTCTGGCGGCAGAGCAGGCGGCTCCGGCTCAGGCGGTGACATAAATATTGACGGACAGGGCAGTGAAACCGGCTGGCGTATTGGCGGCAACTTTGCTGCTGGTGGCATGGGTGGTGCTTCCGGCGGCGGGTTTGGCGGAGGTGCACGGGGCCCGACAGCGGGCTCAAGCGGAACCGCAGCAGGTGTCGCTGGCGGTAATTATGGCGGTGGCGGCTCTGGTGCAGCCAACGGTAACTCACAATCTGCACAGGCAGGCGGCGATGGTGCTGATGGCCTTGTGCTGGTTTTTGAATTCTACGAATAAGGGGGTTGACCAATGAGCAACGTTTCTCACCTTTTTATGCAATACAAGACAGCGACCACGATTGAGCTTAAAGCCAAGGCGTTCGGCGCGTCACTCAGTGTAACCTTGGACATTACGCAATCCGGCGCTAACGGGCTGGACGCGGGAACGGAAGAGGCCGACACATTTTACAATGTGTTTGTCATCTCTGGAACCAGCGGTGTTGCGGGGCTGTTGTCGAAATCCAATCCGCCAACGGGCAGCGGCTATGATGCGTTTGAACTTGACCCTGCTCCGGTGTCATTGCCGAGCGGCTATGACGCTTATGAATGGGTTGGAGCGGTCAAAAACAACACGAACGGCAACCTTGACGAATTTATCCAATGGGACCGCTTTGTAGACTGCCCGCAAAACTCCGTTCTAAGCAAACAGGATGAAACTAATTTTGCGACTTTTGATTTGTCAAAGGTGGTGCCACCAAGCGCCAAGGCGGTGCTTTTACAGCAAGTCTATTGGAAGAAATCGGGCACGGGCAACGTGTGTGTGACACTGACAGAGAGCGGCACCGGCACAACGGCCGGAAACAGTTCGCGCACAACATGCACGCCGGATTCAAGCAGTATCTGGAACCGCGGGATAATGCCCTACATCAACCTGTCCGGGCCTCAGGAGCTGTCTTACAGGGTTTCGAGTGGCGGCGAATGTTCTATCAATATCGCGGGCTGGCGGTACTAAGAGGGAGCGCGAAATGTTTGCACGGCTGGACGATGACGGGAAAGTGGCCGAAGTCTTCCCCGAAAGTTTGGAGGCTCTGGAGGCCAAGTTTCATAAGGGCCTGGTCGAGACATTTGTCCCGGCACCCGATAATGTAAGGCCTGGTATGTATTATGCGGACGGAAAGTTTACAAAGGCTCCGCCTTTGTCATTTCCCGAAGTTACCGCTGGGCAGGTTAAGCGGGAGGCGCAGCGGCGCATTGCGCTTCTTGTCGGTGTTGAAGGTGATAACTTTAATGCAATGATCATCAAAGAACTTAACGCCTTGATGCGCGCTGTTGAATTGAACAACAAGATCGCAGAAGGAGGCACGCTGACAGCCGAAGAAGAAGCCGAAAAGCGAGCGCTTGCGGGCCTGTCGGCCGCAATCAAGGTAATACGCGCCAAAAGCAATGAGATCGAGCTGATGGACCCGCTGCCGTCTGATGAGACGGACGACGCACTTTGGATATAGGAGATGTCTGAGATGTTCAACAGCAGAGGACGCGGCGGTGCATTTGGCCCCGAAGGTGGCGCGCCGAATGCTGCCGTCGCAGCGCCGCAGTTGCCGCAGCAGCCAATCCCCGACGCGCCGCCGCAGCAGGGGCCAGCCTGGACGCCGCCTGACCCAGCCGACTATCAAAGCCCGCTTGGCCTGCCGACGCCAGCTGTGGAGCCAGAGCCGGAGCAGGACTCGCAGTCCGTCAACTACGGGGCATTCATGCCTCAGCGGCGCCTGCCCTTTGGATTTGGCGTGTTCGGCATGTCACCGCAGACCTTTGGTCGCCTACAGAAGCAACCTGGAGTCGATCTGCAGCAGACGGGCCGCCAGGGTGTCTTCGGAGAGCCCTACACTCAAATCTTCAACCAGATGAGGAAATAGTTATGGAATACGACCCAATCACCAACGCATCACACGCCCCGGCGCTGCAAGGACGCAACCCGGCGTATAGTCCCATCTCCTCCCCTGCGGTCTCACAGGTGCGCCAGCAGCAGCGCGCGGGCCTCGGTGGTTTCGGAGGTGGGCAGGCCAACCTACAACCCCCTGGTATAGCCGGGGCGCCAAACCAGGGAGCGCTTTCAAGCGGGCCGGGCTCGCCAGGGGGTCTGGCTGGCCCACCTGGCGGGGCCTTCAGTGGTGGGCCAGGTAGTGAAGCGCCTGTTACAGCTCAGGCTCTTCTCGATATTGAGCGCGAGCCCGGTACCGGACTTGGTCTTACGGCAGGCGAAGGCGCATTTGGCACGCCTGCCGTAGGTACCATCGGACGTCCAGGTTTTGCGGCCGGGGGCGCTTCGACCAACCCCTTCGGGCGCATGGGCGGCGGACCGTTTGCCGGTGGCGGTGCGTTCAGTAACAGCCGCGCAAGCGTGCGATAGGTTCGGCTCAACGAGGCTCTCTTCGTCGAGTTCGAGGCGAGGCTCCCGGGGGCCGGTCCCCCCGGGACCTCAATTTAGGAGCCAAAAGATCCCGAAATCAATTGCGGGCAGATGGGGGACACAAATGAGCAACAGGCTATGTGATGTCCGTAGGGCACACCACGATGACGTCTCGGGCATCTACAAAACGCTAATCCAGGCGCTAACTGAAGCCCGCGTTCAATTACCCGCGCCGGACGATCCTTATTGCAGGCAATACACCCACGATCTGATCGATCAAGGGCTTGTCTGGGTGGCAGTCGATCCACGCGGGCAGGTAGTTGGCGTCTTGATGCTGGGTTGGTCACGCTGGCCATGGACGGCGCCCGCGAACATAGAAGCTCACTTCCTGATGAATGAGCACTTCTGGGTGGAGCCCAGCTGGCGCAAGGGCGGCACTGCCGCCAAGCTCCTGGCTGCTGCGAAAGCCCGCGCAAGAGGTCTCGGCCGTCCGTTGTGGCTCGATCTCACCTACGGCGCCGACGGAGCGAGTGAAGAAAAAGATCGCTTTGTCAGAAGCATGGGATTCGGGTACTGTGGCGGCAAGTTCACTTTGCTGCGCGTCTCGGAGCCCGATGCGCAGATTACCATGGACTTTCAGTCGGTTGCATAATGTAACCCGTTGACAGTTCTGCGAATCACCAGAGTGGAATGAGGGACGAGATGGGCGGCTCCAATAAGACAACATCGCAACGGGCAACACAAGCGACGAAAATCCCGAAGGAGATTCGCGAGCGTGGTTCTACGATCACCAAGGGAGCTATGAATGCATACTTCGACCCGGCGACACGCTACCAGCCGTTCTCCTACAATCAACAGGATCAGCAGTACGGCGCCGCGCGCACCGGTCAGCTGAACCAGTACCACACCCAGGGCGGACAGCAATCCCAGGGAGCGCAGCATGGCTGGCAGCCCTATTATAATGCCGCCGGTCAGCAGGCACAGCAATCGACCCAGGGCGGGTACACGCAGGGCCCAAACTACAATTCCCAGACCGTCGGCCGATTCATGAATCCCTTCATGAATCATGTCATCGGTCGCGGCGCGCAGGAGATCGGCAGAAACCTCAATCTGCAACGCCTCGACAACCAGTCCCGCGCAGCGGGTGCCGGGGCTTTCGGTGGGGCGCGTCACGGCGTGGTCGATGCTGAGGCGCAGCGTACTGCTGCCGACACCCTGCAGAACTTTATCGGCAGCCAGCTCAACCAGGGCTTCGGCCACGCCGTCAACCAGTTCAATACCGACTTTGCTCAGCGTATGGGTGCGAACCAGCAGAACTATCAGCAGGGCATGGGCTACGCCAACTTCCTACAAGGCCAGGGCACGGATGCACAAGGCCGGTATCTTGCCGGTCAGCAGTCCGCGAACAACCAGGGCAACGTCATCATGGCGCAGGAGCAGGCACAAAAAGATGCTGCTCTTGCCGAGCGCGACCAGGCTATGAACTACCCGATGGACGTCTATGAACGGCTCGCGGGCATCAACGCCATGCAACCCGTGAACCGCACGAGCACGATGTCGGGGACAGCCACGCAGTCGCAATCCGGCGGCTGGCTCGGTCCGGTGATGAATGCCGCCGGTACGGCGATCGGCGCTTTCTCGGACGAGAACACCAAGGAAGACATTGAAGACGTCGATGCCGAAGAGGTGCTTGGCGCGTTTTCTCAGGTAGAGCCGAAGAGCTACAACTACAAGCCTGAGTTCGTCGAGAACTACCCGGATCTCACCCAGCCGGGTCGGCGCACCGGCTTTATGGCGCAGGACCTGGAGAAGGCCTTTGGCTCAAAGAACCAGCGCGTCGACGGGTTCCAAGTTGTTGACACCAACGAAATGATCGGCCGCATTGTCGCAGCGATCCATGGCCTTGAAAAACGTACGCGACCGCTCAAGGAGATGGCGGCATGACGGCCTATAACATCGCTCAGCGCTATGAAGGGATGCGGGAATCCAACGACCCGGAAAGCCTGCTCAATAAGTTCCTGGCTGGTGATACGGCAGGCATGACCTCTGCGCAGTTCGCGTGGTGCTCACGCTTTATGAAGCGGGCCGTGCAGGCTTCTGGCGGCGACGCCTCCAAGGCAACGGATGCGGCACGTTCCTGGCTCAGTGTTGGCGACACGACAACCGATCCGAAGCCGGGTGATATTGCCGTCTTCTCTCGCGGCGATCCGGGTAGTTGGAAAGGTCACGTCGGTTTCTATGATCGTACAAATGACGACGGGTCTATCCGTGTTTTCGGCGGCAACCAAAGTGATGCTGTAGGGTACGGAAACTATCCTGCCGACAGGCTCCTGGGCTATCGCAGCCTATCCGCGCCGACTGACACCTCTAATAACGTGCAGACTGCCGGTGTCTCCGGGCCTATTCACACCCCGACCCCGTCGGCGCCAAGTGGTGCGTTTCAAGCGGGCGGAATTGGTACGCCATCCGGCCCGAGTCCCACACCAGCACCAACCACGACCGCAGACATCGGCGGCGGGCTTGGCACTACTGGTGGCGGGGCATTTGGCGACTTCGACGCCAAGAAGTTTGGCAAGGATGTCCTCTCTGGGTTCGGTGAAGATGCCGAAAAAAAAGAAGCACAGGACGAGCGCGACTTTGCCGCAATGGAAAAGGGGCTCAATGATGCACAGTCCGCCAACTCAAAAGCGCTAACGCAGCTCGATCAGGAGCAAGCCAAGACACTCGAGATTCTTCGTAAGCGCAGAGGTCAAACGCTCGGAGCCGGTAGTCTTGGCATGACAGCATAGGGTGAGCACGATGGGACTGTTCGATATCTTCATGCCGCGCGCACAGGATGTTAATGACCTGGTTGAGAAGGAGGCCGGACAGTACCGCGGTGCCGACGGGTCGTTTCTCGGCCCAATGACCAATGATGCGATGAAGCGCTACGGCATTCCGGATGATCCGGACCTACGCGAACAACTCGATATTGCCAACGGCCTGGCACAGATGCGTCTCGACCGCACGCGCGGTCTTTATGACCGAGAAACCAAGCCGAGTGATATAATCGGTGGTGTTCTTGAGCTTGGCGGAAAAGCAGTAAGCGATATCCAGGGTGGGCCATCGCTCCGTACACCGTTCATGGATCAGTACATGGGCATGGGCCAGAGGCTTGATGAATCCGACATCGGCAACCAGGCGGCTACCATCGAAGCGGCCACCACCGGCAACGTCGATGCGGTCAATAAGTACCTAGAGAATAAGCGCGCTCTGCGCCTGGAGGCCATCCAGAAGATCCGGCAGATCGAAGCGCTCGGTTACCAGGCCCCGGCACATCTTTATAAGCAGGCCGGGCTGCAGCCGAAGGTAAACCCGGTAGCGGGCGATGGCCCATCTTCGGCTCCGCCAGGTATGACAGGCAGCGCCTCCTCCGGTCTTGGATCAGGTGGCGCAACCCCGCCTGCGCCTAGCCCGGCCGCACCTCCGGCACCGCAAGCTCCACAGCTGTCTCCGGCTATTGGCGCAGCTGGGATCTCCGGCCCTATTCAGACGAATCCGAATACTACTGCTCCGGCAGCTCCGGCTGCACCTTCGCGCGCGCCGATGGCACCGACCGGTCCAGCAGCCGAAGCGCGCAGTATCGATCCGCCCCCGCGTCCGTCCATGCTGCCGCCGAGCGCCGTCAATGACCCCAGCCTCGGAGCCCCGCCGAATGCTCCGTCCCCGCGTCCGGATGAAACCGCACGTCAGCCTCTACCGGTCGCCTCGGCCTACAAGTACAACACCGAAAACGACGCCGAGATGGCGATGATCAATCGCGACTACGAGATGGCCTATCACGCTTTCCAGCGTGGCGAGGGGACGAAGGAAGCGCTTAAGGCTGCGCAAGACCGGAGAGACGCCGCACTCAAAGAGCGTGAGACGCGCGCCAAGTCGCGCGAGACCAACCCGCAGATCTCCGGTGAGATCAAGCGTGCGCAGGAGTTCGCCAAAACGCTGGAGCAGTTCAATCGCGAACGTCCGGAAGATGCACTGGCGGTCCGCAAAAAGCAGATGGAGCTGGACCGAGCCGAGCAGCAAATCCGCAGATTACTGCAGGTTGACCCGGAAACCGGCCGCGTGAAGGTCTCGCGCGGTCTCGACCGAAACATGGGCGGAGCTGACGAAAATTTCGTGACGTCGTTCTACCATGACTGGGCCTACAACTGGCCGGGCGGTGAGGCCAAGCGCGACTGGTCGACACTGCAGAACCTCGAAAATAAGCTGCAGTCGATGGGTCGCCGCATGATGGTCGAAGCCACGGGCTCCGGTGGCGGCAACACCACCGAAGCCGAGTGGCCGAAGTTCTCTGCTGCACTAGCCAATATCCAGCCCGACCAGGGCGAAGAGCTGATGGCGGAGAACCTGATGGAGCTGCTTAAGAGCTTCCGCCGCATGCGCCAGTCGGCCTTCCAGTTCTTCGACGACAAGCACGGCACCAATCTCTCCGGCGCCTATGAAGCCGACCTCGCTGATCAACGAAGCGCAGCAACCGCACGACTTTCAACCGACAACAAGGATCAGGATATTGATCCGGCAACCGCGACGCTCCCAACAAGAGGTAAGGCCGAAATCCCCGAGTCTGCTCATCGCCGAGCTGCGCGTGGCGCCGAGCGTCGGGACAAGAACGAAGGACCGAGCTACGCGGATATTGTGGACGCACAGATGCTACCGCCGGAAGTAACTGAATACGAAGACGCTCCGGCCGGTCCGCCGATGTCAGGTGAGTACGACGGCAAGAAGTATAAGATCCTGAAGGTACACTGATGGCCAGCAAGTACGACATCCAGGGACCGAGCGGAAAAGTCATCACCATCGAGGCGGATGACGAGGAGACCGCAAAGCGCGGTGCGCACAATTACTTCTCGGCCAGCCAGCAGCCGGAATCGCGCGCGGGTTCGATGATTATGGGCGGCCTGACGTTCGGCACTTGGCCCAGGATCAATGCCGCCGTCCGCTCGGGCGCGGTTTCCGGTCCCGAGTATGAAAAAATCCGAGACGAAAACTGGCGCAAGGATGACGCCTACCGGCGCGCAAACCCCTGGACGGCGATGGTGCTTGAGATGGGCGGCTCGCTCCCTACGATGGCCATCCCTGGCTTGAATGCCGCGCGTCTGGCTCAGGCCTCGCAGGGTGTCGCGCGTGGGTTCGGCCAGCTTTCAAATGCGCAGCGTCTGGGGCGCATTGCCGGTGTTGGCCGCAATACTGTTGGTTCTGTTGGCCACGAAGCAGGTGTACTCGGTGCAAAGTATGCCGGTCTTTATGGTGCGGGCGCGTCACGCGAAGACGATTCCACGGGGCGGCTTATGGAAGGCGCCACATACGCACCGCTCGGATACGCCGGAGGCCGTGTATTTAATGCACTAACGTCTCCTTTCGTGCGCACCGCAGAACGCGGGCGCGACATTGGTCATGTCGGCCGTCATGGTGAGTATGGTGCACTTACAGCCATGCGTCGAGATATTGAAAGCTCCGGCATGTCGATGGACGATATGTGGAACCGGTTTATGCCGCAAACCGGTCGAATGAGAATGCCGGAAGGTTCTCCGCGCGTCATCCTTGAAACCTATTACAACGCCCTTGAGAGTGGCGCTAATGCACAAGCCGCACGTCAGGCGGCCCGGCAGGCCTATCGGCAGTTCAATCGAGATGTGGCGGATGACACGATCGACAATCACATCTCACGCATGATCCGCTCCTTTGAGCGCGAACACACCAACGTGCCGTTATCTCTTGATGAAACCCTTAACCTGGATGGCGGAGGCGCCCGCTCACTTGAGTGGACCAGGCGCTATGCGGCGAACTCGGCCGGTGAGGGTGGGGATCAATTGCGCACCACCACACTCGCGCGCCAGCAGGACATCCTTCCCACGGTCCGGGAATTTACCAATCAGCGTTTTGGTAGTCCAGATATCCTTGGGCAGAAAGCCGAAATCGTTGCGCGCAATCGCGCCAATGAGCGAGCGCTTTACGGAGCTGCGCGCGCCAATGAAATGCCGTTTGATCTCGAGGATGTGGCACGTGAATTATGGGCAACTGAGCCTTTCCGCGGGGGAAGGGCAGGCGATACGATGCGCCAGGCCGCCGAGGTTATGGGCCTTATGCCGGATGCTACCGGGCGCTTTCCGCGCATGACGCTTGACCAGTTTATTCAACGTCGCGGCAAGCTTAATGATCTCATCGACGGCAGCTACAATGTAGATGGGCTGGCGCAACGACGGGCCACGACAGCCACGCGCGATCTCCGCGACCTGAAATCCAAGCTCGACGATATCGTACAGGAAGTAAACCCGCGCTGGAGACTTGCTAACGATATCACGGCAGGAGGTCGCTCCATTGCGGACGCCGTCGATATGGGGGCACGCATGAGTTTGGATGCGGCGGATAACAATACATTACAGGTCCTTCAGCATATGCAAAAGCTTCGCGCAGAAGCCAATGCGCTAATGCGACTTCCAGGAAGTCAGAGAGGGGCTGAGCAGACCGCACGCCTGGGGTTTTTGAAGGACTATATCGACGCCTACCGCCTTGGCTTTTCGCGCGTTCTACACAAGAAACTCGACAAAATGGGTGATACCCATGACATTTCAAAGGCCTTCCTAAAAGGCGGGCGGCGGTCTGAGTCTGGAACGCGCAACGTCATCGATGTTATGATGGGGGAGGATGCGCCGGAGTTCATGCGTATGATCGAGCGTGCACGTCAGGCAGCCTCGACCTTCCGCACCTACGGCCAGTCGCAAACAACACCACTACGTGAGCACGGCGAAGGGCTCAATATTCCGAGTCGCGTGGCCGGTATGATGAAGTCGCTTGGTTATATCGCCCGGCCGCAGCAATTCTTCGAGGATGTCGGCTCGAGCCTCGCCGAACTCTATCAGCGTGGACGCAATGCCCAGCTCGGCCGCCGGTTCTCAGTTCTTTCGGACGAACCTGGCGCCATGTTCAATCTTTTGCGCGAGATCGAGGAGCACGGCGCCCAGAGAAGCCCGGCCTTCACCAATGAGCTGCTCAACTGGTACTCGGCACCGGGAATCGGGTATGGGGCTTTTAGTGGTGCCTATACGCAGGACCAGATGCAGGAGAATCCGTATTATGCCGATCGCCGCCCCCTCCCGTTCTGAGCTGCTCAAGTGGTCACCGAAGGCTGACGAAACCTACGTTGACGTCATCGCAAGCCACCCCGCATGGTTGCAGGAAGCAGGTATTCTCGATAGCCCGCTGACCCTCTGCCACTTCATGGGACAGATCGGCGGCGAGACCAACGGCCTCAAAGTCAAGCGCGAGAGCATGTACTACACGAGTGCCGCCCGTATTCGCCAGGTCTGGCCTGCGCGCTCACGCCGGACACGGTCCTCGAAGCTCAGCTCCCTTGTGCGCAATCCGGTAGCGCTTGCTTCCTGGGCTTACAACGGCCGCATGGGCAACCGCAGAGGCACAACTGACGGGTATGATTTTCGGGGCGGCGGTCTTCTGCAGACGACCGGGCGTTATGCGGTCAAGAGGTACGCCAGAAAACTCGGTTATGACATGGCGCCGGACCTCCTGGACGACCCGAAGTTCACCCTGCAGGCGGCCTGCCTTGAGTGGCGCGAAACCGGCTGTTCGGCCTACGCCGAGGAAAACGACATCCTGGCCATCTCCAAGATTATCAACACCGGCAGTGCGACGTCAGGGATACGCCCCAATGGCATGAACCACCGCAAGCACTGGTATAGGAAGGCGCTCGATATCTGGGGCAACCGCGACCAGCAGAAGCTCGCGGATCTCACGGATCTCACTGAGGACGACCTCAGAAAGAAGGGTTCGGAGACTATTTCGAACGCCGATCTGATCGAGACCGGCGCCAAGGTGGCTGCCGGGACAGGGGCGGCCGCAGGTGTGGCTGAAAAGACAGGGTCGGTTGACGTTGTGCAGCCCAAGCCGGAAATCGACCCTCTCGATTCATTGCGGCAACTCACCGAATCGACTGATGTTATGACGACGGCAGTCAACTCGATTAAGGGGTTTATTACCCTTGCACTGACACATTGGTGGGTTGCCTGCATCGCAGCCGGACTGGGCGCTGTCTATCTCGCCCGCAAGGTGAAGCTGAGGAGGCTGATCGATGCTCGGAGTGGGCGCAATAGTAGCAGGCTGGATCGCTAAGGCGACCATCCTCAAGGGCGCCATTATGGCCAGCCCGCTGGGCATGGTTTTCAACAAGGTCACTCTCTCGATCCTCGGCACTATTCTCGTGCTCGGCTTTACGTTTCATGCCGGTCGCGTCTACGAGGCCAAACAGATCATTGCCTCGAGCGAAGCCTTGAACAAGCAACTCGCCAGACTGGCTGAAGACACCGCCGCTGAGGATGCCTCAGAGAGCGCCAGGGTGGCCCGCGTGGCCGAGGAAGCCATTGCCAAACTGAGAGCCGAGAACGCCCGTCTCAGGGAAGCTGAGGCCCGCGAGGGCGATCCTGCGTGCCCAGCTCTGAAGACGTGTGAAATCCCGCCTTCGGTAGAGGCGACTGTGAAGGAGATTCTCCGCCGATGAAGAAGCTCATTCCCTTCCTGGCCCTGGCTCTGGCTGCATGTGCACCGGGCTATGCCAACCCGGGGCCTCCGGCCAAGGTCACGATGCTGAAGCCCCCGGCGTTTCCCTCAGCCAAGACCGGCGAGGACGCGAACGAGCAGCTGATCAAGGCGGCCGAGGTCTACTCAAAATTACGGTTCCGGCATCTGAAGTTGCAGGAATACGTCAGAACCGCACGCAGTGGCGGACCCACTTGAAGGACCAGAATAGATGCCTATGTGCATCTAGTTGAAACCGATGGAGGGTCCACATGATTGAACTCATTCTAAGTACTTGCCTGTTGTCTGAGCCCTATAAGTGCAAGGACATCAATCTGATCTATGCGGGCGGAGTTACTCCGTTACAGTGCGTCATGGGCGCCGTGCCGGAAATCGCCAAATGGAACGAGAGGCACCCGAAGTGGTTCGTAAAGGGCTGGAGGTGCCAGCCTGCCGGACAGATCGCCAAGGCCTAAAGGAAACGGCCGGGGAAGGCGCCACCCCGGCCGTCCTTGCGCGTGAAGGTTCGGTCCGGGCCCCGCTGGCGACTTAGCGGGACCCTCTCCTCCGCGCAATCACAAGTCCAGACAGGACGTCTCGGTAAGATGCTCCTTAAGCGCAAAGCCGAGCAGCGGCCAGATCTGGCGGCGCGCATCATCGAGTGCCAGCGTCCGTCCTTTTTCCGCATCGAAGTTCTCCGGACTGGCCGGTGCGCTCTTGCCGATGATGGTCCAGCCGTTGACCAGCTCGACCACACAGATGGTCAGACACTTGAAGCTCTCCGGCGTGTCCTGCTGGGGGAAGGCCTTGTCGGCCGTGGTCCAGAGGATCTCCCTGATCGATTTATTGATGTCGTCAAGGCTGACGCGCAACGCTTTAGCGTCGCGCGCCGAATAGTCTTCAGCCTCTCTGAGGGTCGACTTAAAGGGGGCTTTCTCCGGATCGGCGCTCCGTCCTGGAATGGTCTGATTGTCGTTTGTCATGTCCTACTCCTTGTTGGTTGCAGGGAAACGTACACCGGCCGCCCATGAACGCGCTCTCCCATGCGCCCCGGTACTCGATGCAAAGCATCTCCGGTGTTTTGCGCTGTTCAGAAAAGATCTGCGTAGCCGCGACGGAGATCATAAAGATACTGATGGAGACCGTAAGCATCCAGGCAAGTGATTCACTCATGGGCGCTGACTCCGTCTTCGCTCGGCCTTGCCGCGCATCGGCTTCTTCCAGCCGGATTTTTTTGATCCTGGCATGACCTGTTTCGGCCATCTCCTCTTGGGCTTTGTCCTGGCCGTCGTCTTGCCTTCCGTTTCCTCATCATCCCCAGGCAGGATGACGTTCGGGTTGACGGCTTTGATTTCATCATGGGTTGGCGTAAAGCGCGCCACCTTCTTCTTCTCGGCGGTAAGCGATCCCTTGGCCAGGATGCGGCGCGATTTGGCGATCTTGGGAATGTCCTCCTTCGCCGTCTTCTCGATATGCTCTGCTCGCGGACGGGGGTTCAGGTTTGTTGGGTGGTTCGATCCACCGAAGTATTTTGGAATCGGATCGTGATCGAAGTCGAAGCACTCCTGGATCTCTCTTGCCGTCATCCGTTTGGCCTTCTCTCGGGTAACGCACGCCTTGAGCGCCGGGTCCATCTTGCAGCGCAGGTCGTCGAGCGCGAGAAGGGCGGCTGCGAACTTCTCGTCCTTGGTGGCCTCCTTGCCACGTTTGCTGGCGGGCGGGCGTGTTCTGCACTTAGTCATCCACTGGGTCCTGTAGGGCCGGGTCTTTGATTCCCAGTTCACCCTCGATCGCCTGGAGCCGCTCGTGATGATTGCTGAGCTGGGCATGAATAGCCTTCACGCTTGCATCGAACTCCTGCGCGGTATCGTGAAACCGGCGCTCAACGTCGGCGAGATAGCCGATGGGGCAGGATGCATCACCGATCTGCCCCATCAGCGGGTCCATATAGACACCGTGAGCCTCACAGAATGTGCGCTCGCTGCCTGCCTCACTCGGGACTTGGACCAATTTGCATTTCATCGCTGCTGTCCTCGTTTGTACGCCGACGCTTTAGGTCGATCGCATAGCGGGTCACGGTTTTCCGGGCAAGCTCACCCCGGTCAATATAAATCTCTGGAGCGCAAAGCGACGGTGCCTTGTAGTTGTCAGCGTCGGCGTAGTAGTTGAGCGCCCGGACCAGCTTCTGGTTATCCAGGCGTGCGTGATCGAGCTGACTCTTGAGATCCTCGATCTGGCGCTCCAGACCTTTGATGCCCTGCTCTCGTGTTTTGCCCATTACCTTTCCTTTGTCTCAGTCCGCGTTCGTAGAGGACCTCGAGCGCGACACGGTAGACAGCCTGTGCGTCCTCCAGAGAGCGGATGTCGCCTGTGTGGTACTCGTACCCCAGCTTGGCACTGATACTGTCGTAAAGCACGGTGCGGTCGATTTTGCCCCGCTTCCAATGGGGGTCGATCAGCTCGTGGATGCTTTGCCGTGCGGCCCGGATGGCCAGGGTCGGGATAACCCCCATCGGCTTGGTCGGGTTCCTCTTGATCTTGTGATGACAGCCGACGTAGTTGCCGCATCTGTCGCAGACCCAGAAGGGCAGATGAAAAAGGTCGTCCCGGTGCGGGTAGATCTCTCGGCCGGATGTGAGGCGGGCGGGCACAACACAATCGCATTCGCAGCACCAGATGTCGCGGGTCTTTCTCGGCTCTCCCATATCACTCTCCTCGGCAGCAACGCTCTCCGGTGTTGTGATGAACACGAACCGCCCGGTCGTCCCACAGCTCGACCATGCCCATATCCTTTTCGCAGGTCACTTCAAGGGCGGGCAGGCCATGCTTGATGCACCACGCATGGATGATGACGGTAACATCGGCGACATTGACGCTGCCAATTTCGCAGCTTCGATCTGATACGCGGGCGGTAAAAATCTTGACCGTGCGGCCCTCCTCGAGCCAGTCGAGAACGCGCTCGAGCATCTTTTGGATTGGCGGGCCGATGTGGTCGTGGCCGCGCCATCCATCGTAGTGGGCAAGCGTTCCATCGAGATCGACCCCGACCCAGCCATAGTGGATGGCCCCGCTGATCATGCGTCGACCTCCACGTCTGGTGCGTCAGCCGGGACTGAAACAACGTCACGCCACTCAGCCTCACCGGTCGCATAGCAGCGCCAGAGCTGCTGGAGGCATTTCTGCATCATGCCACTGACGAACTTCTGCTTGAAGCGCAGATGGCCCGACGGCACCCAGACCTTTCTGATCCCCTCTGTGTCGCGCGGTGCCATCATCGCATCGATCCTACGAGCTTTCTTTCGCTAGCTTCCTGGGTGCGCCAGGCTTCCGACACGGCAGTTAGCTGCTTGACGCGTTCCTGCAGGTTGGTGAGTTGCTCCTGGGCCTCAATATAGGCTTCGTTCGCGGCCTCATACTCCGGGTGGGCTGTTGCCCACATCTTTCGCGTTTCCACGGCGCCATCCGCCTTGAGGTAGAGCTGCGCATACGTCTTCTTCATTGCGAACTCGCGGCGGATGACCATGCCCTTGGCTGCAGCCATGAGATCCGGAATCTCGGCCCACAGCTCAAAGGCCGCCTGAATCTGCTCCTGAGAGACAAGGCGCTTACTCATGCCTTGGCCTCGCGCTTCTTGATCAGAACGCGCTGGCCGGGCTTTGCTGCGAATGCAAGGCGCACGGCCTCTTTGTCGTGCTCCTGCAGCTTGTCGAGTTCGGCGCCATTATTGGCAACCCACTCATCAAGGGTCTTACTGTCGAGACCCTTGCGGATGCTCTTATCATCGCAGAAGAACGCGAAGAACGTCTTACCGATATCGGCCGACTTGTCCTCGTCGTAGACCTCAACCTTCTTCTTGCGTGCAGGCTTTTTGGCAAGCCGTTTCCCGGCCTCTTCCTCGCTTTCCTCCTGCGGAATCTCATCCAGGTCGAGATCGCCTGTCGGGATCTTGAAGAGGGCGCGGTAGTGCGCCTTCGAGGCGTAGGACTTGGCCGCGCCGAACGACTGAGGCCCGGTGACCTGAACCAGTAGCGTCTCAGTGTTATAGGGGCAGTACCACGTCACATCGCCAACACTGTAGATGAAGCCGAACAAGAACCGCGCCCACTTCTGCGGGCCGTTCTTGCCTTGCAGCTGCAGGATTTTCATCGGCGCCGCTTCGATCGGGATAATGGCAAGTCCGACCTGCCCGAGCTTCAATGTGAGTGAGGCATAGACCTGATCGACGGAAGCGTAGTTGTATCCGCCGTGGTCGTTCTCATTGTCCTTGGTGATAGCGTCGACATGCGTCTGCACTTGGCAAATCGCATCCGAGATCACTTTGGGGATCTGCTCGATCCTAATGTTGAGGTGGCTGTATTCCGGTTCCGGGTCACGGGGTGCCGCCTGCTGCTCGTCGTGACCCGGAGCAGCATCGATGTCCCCGTTGGACGGGGCGTAGGTCTCTGTCATGGTGTGTCGCCTTTCTGAGGGTGGGTGGGTTACGCTTTGGTTCGATAGAACCGGATTGCGCCCTTTGCGTCGCGCCGGGCTGTCAGGACCGACCCTGCAGCTGTTTTAACATCCGATTCGATGAGCTTCTTGAGGCTCGCTTTCGCCTTTTCGAAGACCTGTGCCTCTTTTTCGTTGCCGATATAGGCCTGCTCGAAGGCGGCCCACTCATTGTTGGTCGTCATGTCAACCGAGCGCATCAGCTGAGGGGGAACAGCTGCAGGCACGACGGGAATGTCAACCGGTGGTTCCTTAGCCTCAACAGCGGCCCAGAACCGCATGCAGGCATCGAGCACACGCTTCTCATAGAGCGCGTCACGCTTGATGACGCGATAGTCCCACTTGAGCGTGCCGACAAGAATCGAGAGAAGCGCCTGGTCGGCATCGAGGCAGGCCATCTGCACTGCGAGTTGGGGAGAGTACTTCGCCAGCGTCTTGTCGCCATCGTAGTAGAAGGGGTTGACGTGCTTGGCGTCAACGATGGTCTTCAGGTCCTCGAACTTTGTGACGCCATCCGGGCGCGCCCGCAAGAACCTGCGGCGCTTATGTTGGTATTGCGCAGCATCCGGCGGGCGTATGGTAATTCCAAGCTGCTTCGAGGCCCAGAAGAGGTTGAACTTCTCAGTGAAGGACCCGAGCTGCACCGGGAGTACGTCGGAGAGGTCCTCCGGGTCGGCAAGGCCGGTTTTGACCTTCCAAAGCTCGAGGATTTTCTCCTCATCACCCGAGAGGACAATGTTGGCATCCGAGGCGCCCAGATAGGTGCGCCTCTCATCGATCTCTTCGCGGGTGAGCCCAACGATGACCCTGTTCCGGCTTTCGACTGCAATCTCATCGAGTGTCACTGACATATCAGCTTTGCCTTTCTAGTGCTTTCTTTGGGGTGCGCCCTTGGCTTTACTGGCCTCGCTTTTTGCCTTGGCCACCGCTGCCTGGTTTGCATTGTATCCGGCAAGGACAATCCTCCAGATATCGGTAAACTTAACGCCGTCGTTGAAGCCTGCCTCGCGCACGGCGTTTGCAATCCACTGAGAATTTGCGGTGTTGGCCTGTTCTAACTTGATCACCTTGCGCATGGCAGCTCCGTAATTGGAGTCCGCCTCTCGTGTTTCGGCTTGGGCTTGCTGGATCTGTTGACTCAGCATCTTAACTTTAGCCTCCATGGCTTCGACACGCTTGACCATCTCCTCGAACTGTAAACGGGAGACGACCATTTCGGTCTCCTCATCAATCTTGACGTTTTTAACGGGCATGGAGCCTCCTACTCGCTGGTTTTTCCGTAAAGTGTATCGCCCGCCTTAATCAGGCAGATGGCCTCCTTCGCGGCCCAGTCGTGGCCGCCGACTTTGATCATGGCGAAATAGACATCAGTCAGGCTGTCGATAAGAAGCCGCTTCGCAGAGGCGTTGATGTTCTGCATGTTTTTCGAAACGGCCTTCGCATTGTCGGCGAGATCATCCGATGTCTCAGGTTTGGAGGCCGGACCACCCCCCGGAAAAGCGACGACCTTCTCGTCGCCATCGATAACCAAGTCGCCAGTATTCGTGCTCGTGCTCATTGTCGCCTTCTCCTGCGCGAGCCGCAGTCCATCCTTTGTAGACGAGTAGCCAGTCGTCTGCCGTGGAGGGCAATTGTGGGCGGGTCGTGCGCTCTATAACGCGTGACATCGTTGGTGATCCCCAGAATTAGTGAATCGGTTTTGAAGTGTCAAGCACTGCTTGTCACTTTTGGAAGCTACCCGGAAAAGATTAAGGAAGTGTTGCGCGGCTGCCGCGCGCGGGCTATATGACAAGCAACCCTTGTCACCAGGCTCCAAAAGATGGGTAAGATGCTGAAGAGACTACCGTCTAGCGCACGCAAAGAGTACCACCGACGCGGTTTGGCGGCGATTCGCGCCGAGATCGCCCGGCGCAAGAAAAACGAGATTGAGCCTACAACCGTCGTCGAGTTCGCCCGCCTTCTCGGTACCACCCGCCAGGCCTGGTACGGGTGGAGCAAGGTTCCCGTGGATCGCTGCCTTGACATTGAGCGAATGCTGGGTATCCCAAGGCACGTGCTTCGCGGCGATGTCTACCGGCAGGACCCGCCGAATCTTCCCGTCAGGAAACTGGCCAAAAAACCGACCAAGAAGTCCTCGTCTCGCGTCACCCGCAAGGTTCTAAAAGGCCACAAAAAGCGATGTCCGAGGTCCTAGACTTTCCTGCCGACCGGCGGCTGCCGTCAAAGCGAACTGGCCAATCCGGCCGCCACACCAAGGCCGAACGCGGACGCGAACTCTACCCGACCCCGCACGTTCTCACCCGCGCCTTTCTCAAGAGCGTGCCCATCCCCCGTATCGTCTGGGAGCCGACAGCGGGCCTGGGTCATATGGTCGATGAGTTGCGTGCGGCGGGAAAGACCGTCTATGCAACGGACCTCTATCCCTACCGCACACAGAAAGAACCTATGGCACGCGCTGACATCGTTCCCGGCGTCGACTTCTTCCTGATCGATGAAATGGACACCAATGCCGACGCCATCATCACCAACCCCCCCTTCTCGATGGCCCAGGCGTTCGTCGAGCACGCACTTACCGTCTGCCCTCTTGTCTATGTCCTATCGCGGCTCTCTTTTCTCGAATCCGAATCGCGTGTAGAGCTGCATGCGAATCACCTGACCAGCGTGCATTACTTCATCGAGCGCGCGCCGATGATGCACCGCTGGGAAGAATGCCCGGACGGGCTCTGGCGTGAATGGCAGGGCAAAAGATCCGGCAGTTCTGTGGCGCACGCCTGGTTCTGTTTCCAACAACGAAAAACACGCCTTCCCACGATTCAGGGCATCTCCTGGAAGCGATATGCAACACCAGAAGAGCTGGAGAGGTATCGTGCCGAAGCAGCAGAAGCACGCCGGACCGCCAATCAAACCCATAAAGGGACTGGGGAAGCGTAGGCTGGTCCGCTCCTACCCCATCAAGGAGCTGCGCAAGCTCCTTGATTACAACCCCAAGACCGGAGCCTTCGCCTGGAAGGTGCATATGTCACGCAAGGTCCGGGCTGGTGACCCGGCCGGATCGATCGATCGCGGCTACCTGGTGATCGGCATCAAGGGTCATGTCCATCAGGCTGGCCGGGTCGCCTGGGCCCTTCATACCGGCCGCTGGCCGCGCGCCTTTGTCGACCACATCAATGGCGATGGTCTCGACAACCGGCTCATCAACTTGCGCCTGTCGACGCCCGCCGAGAACGGACGCAACTCCAAGCGGTACTCGACCAACAGTAGCGGATACAAGGGTGTGAAGCCCTCAAAAGACGGCAAGTTCGAAGCAGCTATCTGTATTAACCGCCGAATCGTGTATCTAGGAAAACACCCCACGCCTCAGGATGCCCATGCAGCTTATTGTGAAGCTGCGCGAAAGTACCATGGCGAGTTCGCTAGTGACGGCGCGACCCCGATGCGCTCATCACGGGCCCTGAGAAGTGAGTAATCCAAAAATCAACTTCTATCGACGAGGGAATTATGTCGAAACTACCACGCCTGTGGAGCGTGTTCGCCATCTTGGCGGTCATCTCCATCTGGGCGATCTCGGCTATTTGCAACGCCTTTGCGGGGTGGAATCTCGCAGGCACGGCTGAGATCCCTGCATTCAACCTGTTCGGCTACACAATCTCCGGCCTGGAGCCAGTCAGAGGTATTTTCGCGGGTGCGTCCGTGTCACTCGACGTGATTAAGGCCGTCTCACTGTTTGCTCTAGTGGCGGCGCTGAGCCGTCCCAAAAAGCGGTGGCTCGTAGCTGGAGGTGCAATCCTCTTCTTTGCCTTGGCATCCGTCTGGAGCCTGCGTTCTGCAACCTTTACAGCCAGCTACGCCCTCCTCACCAGTCAGGAGCAGCGGGAGGTCATGGCTGAGCTGCAGCAGTCTCGGCGCGATCTTCTGAAGACCCAGCAGGCCCGCGCGGGCTTCCTGGCTCAGCAGACCGTCAAAAGCAGCGTCAAGGTCACGGGCCTCAACGCCCGCTATCGATCCGGCCGCAATGCCATCGCGCACCTCAAGGAGGTGAAGGCACTTGATGCCAAGGTCAACGCCAAAATCGCGGCTGATTACGAAAGCGCGATCAACGGCATCAAGCAGGCCCAGCACGAACTCGAGACAAAGCCGATTGTCTCGACGGCAGACCCGATCGTGGTTTTGGCGGGCAAGCTGTTTGAGATCAAGGATGAACACGTCATTCTGACGACGTCGCTGCTTTTTGCTCTGATCCTGGAGATTGTCTCCTCTTGTGGCTTCATCCTGTTTGCGCGCGCATCCGAGCGCCACCAGGGCATCGCCCAGGACGGCGGCCAAAAGGATGAGCCTGTCGATCTTCCCGCCCCCAAGGAAGAGGAGGAAGAGCTGCCTCTCGCCGCGACAGGCGACCCGGACACGGAAAAGGAGGAAGTGGCGAACGACAATGGCAACATTATTCCGTTCGAAAAACCTGCAGCGGAGAAGAAGCCCGATAAGCCGGTCAACCCAGCTCAGAGGGCGGCGCTGGCCAAGCTCGTTATCAAGGCCGACGTGCATGAGCGCCTCCACCTTCTCGACATCACGCGCATGCTCAACAATGCGCTGCCCATCGGCGAAGGGGTGAAATCCTCGCGCGCAACCCTCGATCTTCTCTACAGCCTCGGCTGGGAAAAGACCGACAAAGCACTCAGCGGCGGTAAGGTCTGGGTCTACGGCATTCGCCTGGTGAAACCGGGGGAGCGGACGGCCATTAGTCAGGCGGCGGCTTGACGAATCGGTAGGAGCTTTCTAGCTTTCCCCTGTCCGTTCACGCGGCATCGGCTAGGGCAAAGACAAGCTCAAGCTCATCACGAGGTCCAGCAAGAGGAGACGTCCTCTCCTGGGCCGTAAACCAGGAGGAAACCATGTAGCTGTTTTCCATCTCTCTTGCTTGCGATTGCATGACAAATACCCACGCCCCTGGTTAGCCCTTCTGACCGGGGGTTTGTCTTTTGTGTGTGATACACACAATCAAGCTGCGCGCTTAAGGTCCCGGTATTTCTCTAGATCGACGATCGGCACCGGGCTGCCGCCACCTGGGTCATCGTCAGGATCGAAGAGATCGGGCTCCGGGTCGCCATACCGCCAACCCCAATTCAGGAGAGTAATTGCACCAAGACATCGCGTTGAAACATCATCGCCCGCATCCGAGTGCTCAACAAGTTCATCAAGAAGCTTCGCGTAGGCCATCGAAGTTGGATCAGTCTTTGCCATACCACAACCTCCAACGGAAAGGGTCCCGGGCGCGTCACTCCCGAGACCCTGAGGTCTCCGTCCTCAATGAGACCTGAGCTACAGCACAGAGGGCCGTACCATAGCTGACCGAGAAGCTCGGCCGTTGGTGCCCACCAACATTCGCAGTAGGTGCTGATTCGACGCTTGACGTCAAACTTTCAAGCCACGGGTGATGATTCTTTTGAGGGAGGGACTGGACACAAAATCGATTCACGACATAAAGTCGCCGTTGCATCCGAGTCCCGTGTAGCGCCGATCGACCCCATCACTAGGGCCCAAAAGGGAAAAGCTCCAGAGCGGTTCCCAAGCGCTCCAGAGCTTTTGATGAGGTCGCATCGCTAAGAGCATCGCTCCAAGTTCTGCGTGAGTAGGATGCCAAGTGAGATTTCGCAGTGACAGCTGCTCGATCTCCCGAAGAAAACACGACGCCATACCAAAGGCCATCGCCATGTTCAATACACCGGAATCTAGTGAATTTTCCTCAAGTGTCAAGTACAATCCACCGGGTAAGGGCGTGCTCTACAACTCTATGGAGCGCCGGAAAAACCGGGGCGCAATCATTGTTTCCCGCTGCCTCGCAGATCATCCTCAATTCGGTGTAGATAAGCCACACCATCTGGCTGCCCTGATCCTCATCCTCACTCAGACGGCCTACAAGCCCTGGACCCGCGATATCGGCGGAAACACCTACCATCTCGAGACTGGCGACGTGATCATGCCGCAGGAATATCTGGCTAAGCGCTTGGGTGTCGGCCGCAAAAAGGTGCGCGCCATCCTGAAGGATATGATCGATGAGGGCTTCCTCGCTATCAAGGAAAATGCTCCGAACCCGGAAGGGCCACAAATAGACGGCCAAAAGGGCCACAAATCGAAGGCTAAGCGGGGCCGCAAATATACGCTCTTAAGCGTACGTAATTTCAGGGAATATCAGGATTGGTCTTCGTATAAGGGCCATAGAACAAGAGACGAACTGGCCACGCCAGGGCCGCAAAAGAGGGGTAAAAAGGGCCAGTATATAACTAATGGTAAGATATATAATAAAAACCCCCTACCCCCCAATGGGGGCAGGACCGCGTCCAAAAAACCGAAGGGTAAGCCACCCACGGATCACCTGGATCACGACCCACGCCAGGTCGACCTCGAGGACCTAATCTCGGGCTGCCCAGATACCGAGCGCCGCGAGGTCCTGATTGCCGAGGGCCGCAAGCGGGTGGCTGAGCCTGCGCCCAAGCCGAAAATTGGGCAAAAATCGCCCAAATCCGACGGCATCGCCGAGGCGGACGTCGACTGGGCTGTCGAAGAGTTCCGCAAGGTTGCCGATGAGTTTGGGCTGCCGCAACCGCGCCGGGATCGGAAAATCCCACAGCGCACGCGTGACGCCATCCGCAATCGGCTGATCATGGATGGCGGCCGGGAAGCCTGGGCTGAGGCTCTGGAGGAGATCCGGCGGACCAAGTTCCTGACCGGCCGGGGCAAAAAGCCGTTCAAAGCGGACCTCCACTTCGTTACGCAGCCCAAGAGCTTCGACCGTCTTGTGCAGGGATATTACTCCGCTCTTGAGGGCCGCGACCCGAATGCGGATGATCGCGCGCGCCAGAAGGCCGAGATCGAGCAGCGCAACACCGAGGAATACAATCGCGCCGTCGAGGCGGACCTCGAACGCCGCCGCCAGGAGAACCTTTGATGCACTTCGAGGCCGACAAATGAGTATTTCTCTGGAGCAGATTTTCCAGGAGGAACAGGTCCGCCTCCGGTATGACCGGCCGGTCTACTACACGACGTGTCCGAAATGCTCACACACACGCAAGAAGGCAAACCAAAAGAAACCAGTCCTCAAGGTGCAGATCGACAGCCGTGGCGTACGGTTCGGATGTTGTCACTGCACACATCATGTCGCGCGTTTCTTCGACGAGGACGCCCCCAAGCGCCAGCACAAGAAAGCCAAGCGACATGGATACAGCCGAAACATCACTAAGCCCGCAGGCCGCACAATTCTTCGAGGCAAGAAAACTCCCGTTCGAACAGATCAGGAAGTACGGGGTCATTGCGACGGACAAGGGTCTGGGATACGAGGCGCGGGAGAAGGCGAGCGACGAGCCCCGGTACATCAAATGGCGCGGGTGGGACAAGAAATACTACATCAAACCGAGCGGCGTGACGCTGCTACCGTGGCCACTTCCAATTCTCGAGCCGTCCGACGGCAAAGACAGACCGTTGATTATAACGGAGGGGGAGCCGGACGCTCTGTCGTGGTTGTGCGCAGGCGCTCAGTACGCCGTGACGGTTCCCAACGGAGCCCCTTCGAGACCCGGTGAGGGTGATATCGTCCCCTCCCAGGATAGTCACTTCAAATGGCTCTGGCAGGGCGATCAGATCCGCCCCGAGATCGATAAGTTTGAATCGATTTATCTGTCGACGGATGGCGATACGCCGGGCCGGATTCTCGCAGATGAACTCGCGGTGCGCCTCGGCCGTCACCGCTGTTGGGTGATCGATTATCCGCGCGACATCATCCCCGAACTCAACCGTTCCTGCAAGGACGCAAACGAGGTTTGGCAGCACTTCGGCAAGGAAGGTCTCATCAAGATCTTCAAGGAGGCGCGCCCGCTTATCTCAAACCGGCTGACGTCGGTGGGTGGCCTGCCCTCACTCTCCAAAGTCAGTCCGTACCTGTCGGCCTGGAGTAAGGTCGATGAGCATTTGAGAATTGTGCCGCCGGAGCTGGTGGTCGTGACCGGCGTGCCTGGCGCAGGCAAGTCGACCTGGGTGCGGGTCTGGATGATGAATGTTGCCCGTCTCTATGGGGAGAAGATCGCCTTCCTTCAATTTGAGGACAACGTCATCCGCACGATCGAGGAGATGCGTCGCTACGCGGAGACCTGGGGAAAGGGACCGGAGGTCAAACGCTACTCTGGCCCCTCCGATCGCGAGGTCTATCTCGGGCTTGTGAATCGTGTTGGCCCCGATGGCTTCATTGAGGAGTTCTTCCGCCTGGTACAGCCGGAGTTCCGCGACACCGACGACCTCAACCTGGCCTGGCTTTCGAACACGATCCGCGAGGCCGTGCAAAGGCACGGATGCAAGTTTGTGGTCATTGACCCCTGGAACGAACTCGAGCACATCTGGGCTAGACATGAGCTGCAGTCGACTTACTTAAACCGGGCACTCAAAGAGCTAAAGCACCTCGCCCGGACCTACCAGATCTGCATCGTGGTCGTTTCACACCCTGATAAGGCGAGCGGCATCAACCAGAACTTCGAGGAGATGACGGCCTACTCGATCGATGGTGGCGCAGCCTGGAACAACAAATCCGACCACGTCGTCATCGTCGGCCGCGACAAGGACGATGCCACCAAGACCCTCATCAAGGTGGACAAGTGCAAGGACTGGCTCACTATGGGCCGTCCAGGCACAACCGAGCTGCGCTTCGAAGTCACGCGCGGCGTCTACGTCACCCTATAGGAGCGGACTTATGCCCAAACGCAGCTGGCGTGAATACGCCGAAGACCATGTTCTCGACGTCGATACCCGTCCGGTGATCCATTACCATGACGCGCTGAAAAAAGTGCGCTGCCAGATGCGCGATGGCGTGCGTGATGTGGGCCGCCGCCCGTTGCCGCGCACCACGCGCACGTCTGACGCCGCTGCCAGGTCTCTCAGCCTGGAGGCCCTAATGGGTATTATGGAGGGCCTGGCCGAGGAGGTGATCCTCCGCGCTGCTCCCGGGCGGGAAGTCCAGCTGGCGCGCGCCATCGGCGAGCACCTGATAACCCAGGTCGAAAAGCGTATGACCTCCGGGGCTGCTTGACATCCCCACCCGGATTACGGCACACACGCCGATAAAAGTGACAAGAGGAGCTTGACACCCTATGGCGACGGACTATATGGATGCCGTAAGGGACTATA
Source organism: Hyphomicrobium sp. (assembly GCA_965222835.1). Classification (GTDB taxonomy): domain Bacteria; phylum Pseudomonadota; class Alphaproteobacteria; order Rhizobiales; family Hyphomicrobiaceae; genus CBDCUQ01. Next base: position 47,017 of record CBDCUQ010000002.1, on the reverse strand, counting down.
TGGATGCCGTAAGACATCTAATGGATGTGGAGGTTCACAGCATTCCGGAGACGAAGGCAGACTGGGACCCGTTCACCGAGGCCGTTCTGCAGGATGTCGGCCGCCGGATGGGTAAGCGCACACCGGAGATCGATGAGTTCCTGAAGGCACAAATTCAGGAGATTGCGTCATTGTCCGATGCGGAGCGCGCCGCTGGGACGGCCACCGCGCATGAGATGGCGGTTGAGAAAAAGAGATACCGCATTGCGCAGCTGTTGAACGAGGCAAAAAGGAAGGACGCCACGGCAACCAAGCTGAGGGAGATGTACAAGATGGCGCCAGCTACGAGCACTCTGCCACCGGTTCCAACGGGACACTTCGATTTTCATCTCCGGGAGGACGGTCTCTCAGGTAGGTGGGAACTAACCGTTGTAGACAAGAGAACGGGGGGTGTCGCGAGTAGGGCGCTATATGACAACAGGGCGGACGCAATCCGCTACATGCACGACACAAAACACAGAGAGCGCATTGCAAGAGAACTGGAGCATCGCATGAGGAGGTCAACTTTGGGCGCGTCGCATCACGTCGTACCGGCAGGTGTCGGAGGTCTTGCTGGTGCCGGGGCAGGAGGCGCGGCGCTTGTCGGTCATCACCATACCATTCACAATATCGACGACCCGCATAAGGAGGACGACCCCTTCAAGGTGCAGCCCTACGATGACACTAACAAGGTAATCCTCAACGGCGCCATCAGCAAGGCTACGAAGGCTTGGGCCGATGTTGAGCAGGCACTAAAGTATGCGCGCCGCGTTCTTCTCTGGGGCCCGCCAGGCACCGGCAAGAGCTTTGCGGGCGTCACTAACTTTGCCGGTCGCGCTACGCAGGACGTCTCCCGGCTCTACATCACGCTCGATACGCCCAGCTCCGAGATTCGTGGCCACTATCTGCCAAACGATAAGGGCACATTCTCCTGGCACGACGGCCCGGCCTCGCAGTCCTGGCGCACGGGTGGGCGGCTTATCATCGACGAGATCGATGCCGCCTCTGGCGATGTGATGAAGCTTCTCTTGGGTTTTCTCGATGACGAAGAAGCGGCCAAGATGACACTGCCGACCAACGAGACCATCACGCCCGCCGACGGCTGGCAGGTGATTGCCTCGACCAACGAAGCGCCGTCCGGCCTTCCCGAGCCTCTTCTCGATCGCTTCGATGTCGTACTCAAAGTCGAGTTCCCGAACCCGGCGGCCTTCATAAAAGATCGCTGGCATTCGCCGGAGGTCTGCGAAGCGGCGTGCCGGACCATCTTCCTGGCCAAGGAAACACCACGCGGGGTTGGGGGCCGGGCCATCGGACTTCGAGGGTTCCGCGCACTTGACGGCTTGCTCGGCAAGGGTCTCGACCTCGAGGCCGCAGCCCGTCTTGTGGTGGGCGACGCGGCGGCCGAGTGGCTGGTAACCAGCATCAATCTCGCTAAAACCAAGGCGGCATAGTATGCCAACCAGAGCACAAAAAGTTCTCGCCAAAAAAGCGCTGGAGCGCGCCGAGAACGCGGCTGTGCCGTCCTTTCCCTATATCGTCGCGCCGAAGTATCTCTGGCACGACGTCGAGGTGGGAACGCTCAAAGGCACCACGACCTTTCCGGATGAGAGCTACTGGAAGGCTAACCCGGAAAACTGTCCAGCGACCCTTCTCTCGCCATCCTTTCGCACCGAGGACGGCCGCTTCGTGCGCCTGCATGAGCTTCTGCATGCGCGCTTTACGCATCAGCTTCTGCCGCACGCGCTCAAACTAGAGAAGAAGGGCGCGATCTCGCAGGCGGCGCTACAGCTGGCCGAGGATATGCGCCTCGCCTATCTAGCGGACACGCATGATCTCTGGGGCGGCCGAAGAACATCCTACGGCTTCCGGGAGAGGTTCGCCTTTTCCTTCACGGTCTACGTCGACAAGGCGCGCGATATCATCGAGCGCGTTCTGGCGTCGCGTGGTCAGCACATGAGCAACAAGGATGGCTCGCTGGCGGACACATCAACCGCCCTCACAACATTGGAGACAGTGCTCGACACAAAGTTCGAGGACGGCACGACCTGCCATGAACTTTTCATCAAGAATCGCAAGGCCTACGGAAACCCGGGTGACTTTCTAACCTTCATCCGAACCATCCTGGCGCGCGCCGACAAGGCAATCGAGAAGGCATTTGAGATAGACCTTGCGCTCGGGCGGCGATTCGCAGCCATCGAGCACGCACGAGCACAGCCCACTCAGCGCGGCGTGAAAAAGCCGAAGCCGGTGACGAATCGTCGCCGACTGGCGCGCGCCACCGGTCTCTACACCGGGCTCGCGGTGGCGGTCGAGCAGGCGTTGCGCGAATCCCTCGAGGAGATCCCTGAGGCAGACGAGCTGAAGGATGAGCTGGATGAGCTACAGAAAGAGGCGAAGGAGCGCGGCGCACAACAGCCGGACACTGTTTTGGAAACTGAACAGGATGACACCCTTGGTCAGGATGAAGGCGATGATCCTGGGCGGCCTCGCCATCCTGGTCCTAATGATGACCAAGATGATGGTCAATCTGATGATCATTCTGACCATCCTGGCGATGATCCTGGTCGCGAGGCCGATACTCCCGGGCCGGATGATGCCGAAGAAGATGTGGACCCCGGTCCGGGTGACGAGACCGACGAGGTCGAAGAGCCCAGCAACAAGAGCCCATGGGAGGGCGAAGGCACATCACCGGCCACACTTGATCGCGCCAACAAAAAGCAGAACGAGGTCGCGGAGGTTGGCCTTGCCGAACACGCACTTCAATACGGCGAGCGCGCGCCGGAAAAGCCGGAGCCGGTAACAACTGAGGGGATGACCCTCAAAGAGGCGACATACTGGGACTACCAGCGCACAGAAGAGCTGGACCCATCGAACCTGGTGTTCGAAGCCTACGACAATGTCCAGGGCGATGATCGGGAGCCGGACAGTACGCTCTGCCTGGCGCCGGTTGGTTTCCCGCCGCACTCGCGGCTGGACGATGTCCGCTGGGCGCGGATGCAGATTCATCGGCCGGAGCGCAAGCTCCCCAACCGGGCGCTTGTTAAAACCATGGGCCGGGCTTCTTTGGAGGGCGGATTCCCGAAACACTGGAACCGCTGGACGACCGACAAGCATGTTTTGAATGCAATCGGACGCCGCCCAGGCGGCACGCTTTTAATCGACGTCTCCGGCTCCATGAGCTGGGCGCATGAGGATACGCTGAAGCTCATCGAGATTGCACCAGCCTCGACAATCGCGCTTTATGCAGGCAAGCTGCAGGGCCTGGTGACGCCGGAGGAAAACCGCTCTGGCGCGCCGGGCCTGCTTACCATCATCGCCTATGCTGGTCGCGTGGTGGGGCCGGAGTTCAATCACCGGCTTCTGCACAGTCACAGCAACATCGTCGACGGACCGGCCCTCTCCTGGCTGGCACGCCAGGCTCGCCCCCGCATCTGGTTTTCAGACGGCCGGGTGACCGGCATTCGCCGGAACGGCACGGACCAAATGTCGACCCGGCTGGATGAGGATGCCTTCCGTATTGCGCATCGCGGCATCATTACACGGACCACCGACTTCGAGGAGGTCCTGGAGATCTTTGAAGGCCGTAAGCCGGAGCACGCCGCCCGGCTCGAGGAGCGCGACTAAACCCCCGCTCGCCGCCAGTTGTGCAGGGAAAGGCGAATCGGGGTACGAAGGGGTGGCTGGCCGGTTGGTGATGCTCCGGGCTGACTGCCCCTTCTTCTTTTTCAGCGGTAAAATAATCCTATGAGGGGTGCGCGCCGATGGGTGGAGCGTTTTTTGAGGATAGAAAGCCCTCATATGCAGAGCAGATAAGTGGCTGGCTTGTCGGTGGCGGCGCACCAGAAGGTGGCGCGACTGATCGAGTGGCAAGCGCCTTAAGTGCACCCCAGAGGGGTATGGATTATCTGACGGGTGCCGTAGCGTATGAACCCGCCAAGAATTTAGCAGCCTTTCCCATGGACCCGAGCGCTGAGACCGCCAAAACCACAGGGACAGAAGCCGCCCTCACATTTACACCTGTCGGCAAGATCGGTGCCGCTCTCTCTCCGCTCAAATCCCTCTTCTTAGGCCTTCCTGCCATTAAGCGACTAACAGAGGCCGGGAGAATAAAACAAGGCGCCTGGGGCTCTCCAGAAGCCTTAGGGGAGGCGACCCATCTTCTGGGTAAGGATGCTACGCCAGCTATGCGAGAACAGGCCTGGAGGAATTACGGCTGGGGCAGTCGTGATATGTTCGGCCCCATTCCCGAGGGTGCGGATGACGTGCCTATTAGCTGGCACACAATGAACTGGACGCCAAACCCATCCCATCGCGGAATTTACGGACCTGGAGTTGAGGACAATTTAGAATACAGCGGGACAATTGGCGACTTTTTTCCACGCGCTGCCCCAGACCTAAAGATCGCACATCCTGGCATGCAGAACGCACCCCTAAGGGTGAGCATAGACAAGGAGCGCGGCGAAGACTTTCTCCAAGGCGCTGTCGCGACTGAGCCATTGCAGGAGCCTGCTCCGTGGTGGCACAACACGCCTGTTCAAATGGAGCTGTCTGGCCGAAACTTCGATGATGTTCAAAAAATTGCCCAGCATGAGGCTCAACACTTTGCAGACGGCTTGGCCTCGCCCGCCTATCTTGACTTGAGGCATAGCTCGAAAGCGGCGCCCCACTCAGAAGCGGCGGACAAGCTCACAGCGCAGCTTGACAAACTTTTAAACAAGAGACCACCGGCCGGGGCCTCCGCAATGGAGCGCTACGAGTGGTCGAGCGAAGTAGCACGCTTAACCAGGGCTCTAGAGACTGCTCCAGACAACGTTCTATACCTCACCTCTCCACACGAAAAAATAGCGCGCGCGTCGCGGCTTTCTCACGACATACCAAACATTGACGACATGTATCCGGGACATCTTGATCTTTACTCACCCGAATCGATGGCGCCCGCCGGACGAAACCTTGACATTGGCGACTTATCGCTTTCTATTCGGGATTATAAACCAAAGGACATAACTCCTAATGAGGCCTCAAAGATTGAAGAAATCTACCGTCGGCTGATTACAGAAGAATGATCGGCTCACCTTGCCAGAAGATCGTCCCTGTCTGGGATGTTTGCATGTATCCAAGCATCGACAATACCTGATGCTGTTCGCAACTTTGCCGTACGGCCATATTTAATTTTTTCGACGCTTGATACCTCATCTTCCGTAAGACGGGCGCCAAGCATTAAGTGGGGCGATGAGGCGACATCCCTACAAAAGGTGCTCTGTGTATCTTTCACAACATCACTTATGTAGCCAATGCCAACATGATGATTGGGGCGATGGCCTGAGGCGAGTGTCACATATCCCGGTGCGACAAAAGCCCACCGCCAGGAACCCCTGACATATATGGCGATGCGGCCGGTGCAGAGATCGAATGTTGTGAGGGAGCGATAATTGTTCATTTCTTTTTCGGCTTTCTGGTTTGCGGTTTTTTGCGTACAGCGCCTGTGGCTTTTTCGAGCTTCCGCCTTAGTTTCTGATTTTCCCGTTTCAACGAATCGTTCTCACGCTTCAACTTCGTTACGTCTACCTTCTCAAACCGCAGTGTTTTCAGGTGATGCGCGACTACTGCGGTTGATGAGATGTTGCAGGCCTCCATGATCTGGCGATACGTGGCGCTCGGGTGTTCACCAATGTGCCGTCGAATCTTTTCTCTGTTTTCGCAGCGCTTCAAAGTGATCTTTCTCAACTGTTCTTCATTTCGTGAAATTGCACAGTATCGTATCCGGCAAATCCATTGAGCGTGGGGTAGATCACTATCGCGTGCCACGCCGCAAATTGGGCTGCGTCTGCTGCCAACTGGTCGCGGTTCAAGTGTTCTGACCCATTTATTTCTACGCCACTTTTCAGATTTGCCCTGGCACGAAACCGGGTGCCATGTCGGCAGATATGCTCGATGCGTCTTTCATCTGGGTGGGGTGCATCCATCGTTCGGGCCTTTCTTCTATTCTGGCAGTGGGTCGCCAACTTTGATGGGGTGGCCACCAAAACTCTTCACACCATTTTCCACAAGCCACTGCTGACTTTCGCGTCGCTTCTTCTCGCTGACCTGTACGCATTCGTAGCGCGCCTTGTGAAACGCCATTGGGATGACTGAGGGATGGGAAACGCTAGGAAGCATCTTCCGCGCCCATTCAAGATCATCGTTCTCGAAAGCTCTGTTGCGCTCTTTGTTGAATGCCTCGATCTTGTCCATGATCTTGTCCATGATCTTGTCCATGATCTTGTCCATGTGCTGGGCCTTTCTTGTGTGTTATGGTTGGGACCGCTTAATCAAGGCGGCTGCATGTTTCGTGCCCTCCGGCGTATTCCGATAGAGCCAAGTCTTTTTGTCGTGGTCGTAGGCGCGTTCCATCCATCCGTGTCCTATCGCACACATCATCCAAAACGATGTATCGCTGTCTGGTTCGTCCACCCCGCCAGCGTCCCATACGCCGTTACGGCGCAAACGATCACCTATCGTGCGCACCCCTTTAGGATCTAGGCCAAGCTTCATGATTGCATCTTCATTGGCGCCAATGAGTAGACTCGCCATCACAACGCGATCTGGCGTTTCTATTTCAGCCTTAGGGTCAAGCTTCAATAGTTTGGCATCAATTTCTGCTAATGTAGTTGAAGGCGGCGGCGGACTGACGTAGCCGAGAGCAAGAAGCCTGTTGAGCGCGTCCATTATTGCGTCTTCTTCGCATCCGAGACGGTTGGCCATATCGGATGGGGTTGACGTTTCTTTGCCAGACTTGGAGGCGTCATACATCAAACGTAAAACATCTTCTTCTAGGCGGCTAAGTTTTGGCTTTGCCATATGTCCGGCCTTTCTTGTGAATCATGGAAACAGCGGCGGAACCGGCTTTGGGTTTGCCCAATCATCGGAGCCGTCCAACCCATCCGGTGTGAAATATCCGAGCAGCCCGACAATCATATTTTGCACGAGCGCATCAGGGTCAAAGTCGGTTTCTTTGCCGTTCATGGTGGCGGCACGCACCGCATGTTTTGCCGCTTGCCTCACCATGCCCTCAAACTGTTTTCGGCGCGGGTCATCGGTGCCCATCCGCATGGGCATTGGCGGTGCCTCATAAGTACCGTCGTTAGCGTAAAGCCAAGTGGTCCTTCGGCGGCGGAAATGACGCTGTAGCAAATCCAGACCCATCAGGCAGCACAGCCATTTCATTCACGGTGCCGCCACTGCCTTCGATCATGTTCTGCACTTCTTTTGGTGTCGTCATAACTGGCCTTTCTTACTTCTCGTAAATTCCACGACCGCACTTATAGCACTTGTCGTAGTAGTCCGTGTAGAGATCGACGTGGCCACAGTCGGGACACGGCACGGTTGGATCGCGTGGCGGCTTCTCTTCTTTGTCGTCCGACATGAGGGCCTTATCCTTGATTTTCGTCCAGCGCCTTCCGCGCTTCGATTTGCCACCATAACAAATCGGTCGATTGGTCTAGGCAAGCAATTCTCATTAAGGCTGCGCGAAATCTTTGCGCCTCATCCATTGCCCTGTCGCGATCCATCGCACACAGCCGAGATGCTCGCTCGCCAGCCTCTTCGCACTTGGCGATAAGCTCTTCTTCTGTGCAGCTGACTATCGGCATAACCGGCCTTTCCGTTGATTCCTAGCGTTGCTGTTTCATGACATCATTGATCTGACCCATGATTTTCTCGCCAACATCAAGAGCACGCTTTACGTCTGGTTTGGTCGTGTCGCCAGAGTTCATATTGTCTAGTAACTCTCGCCATCGTTTTGCGGGATCACTTGTGGCCCCAAGATCAGCCAAGGTGTTGATCATTGGTTTAAACGCCTCTGGAATTTCATAGTGAAAATCAGCATAGGTGCAATCGAAGTCGTCATCGGCATCATACTTGAAGCCGGGAAGTGCACGAAGCGCATCGTTATCAATTTGACCTTCTTCCCAATACTCGCCACCCTTCTCGTACTCGTCCCGGTTGCCGCCACCAGTTCTGGTGTGGATGATAATTTCTGACTTATCTTCGGATAGATAGCAGTCACGAAACCGTGGCACATTGCCGGAGTGCGTTCCGAGCGCTTCCAGAAGCAACCCAGCAAATGGATTAACACCAAAGAGCGCATTATATAGCGACATATCCGGGCCTTTCCGTTGATTCCTACTGCGGCTTGCGCTGGCGGTCTTCCAACATCCGGTTGAACTCGGCTACGGCGTTTTCGATCATCGGCTCAAGCTGGTTGCGGTCAAGATACCAATCGAGTCCCGTGAACAGATCGACGCTTACGCTTGTGCCGTAGCGGTACTCACCATCGACGGTCTCGCTTGCCATGATTTCAGGCCGCAGTTCAGTCTCAAGATAGTCGACAACCTCTGCGGCGAGCGGGTGGCTCCCGGGTACATAGAACCGAATGTGGCAGTCCAAACGGTAGCGCACATCAGGCCCCGTCACCTTAAAGATTGTCGGGCACCCGAACCGGCAGAGCGTGGAATAGCAGAGCGACCACAGGTGTCGATCTTTCGCGCTCAACTTATTGTCGCCTTCAAATGTCATTCCGTGCGGCCTTTCCGTTGATCTTAGGCAGCCTCGTCTTCAGCGTCGAAACTCTCCAGCAAACCCGCTGCCTCAAATTCAGACTCTCGCATTGCATCTCGCGCCTTCACGGCGTCACGGATCACATTGCTGTTGCCAGCTCCGTCATACGAATCGGCCTCGGCATAAATGTTATTGATCTGCCGTTGCAGCTTTTCAATGCGGTCAACCATATCGGTTGCGATGGCGGTAGTGAGCTTCTTCGTAGTCATTTCTGGCGTTATCCTTTCAACGATTTCCGCTAGGTACTTTTCAAACACTGCAATTTTTTCGTCTGGCTTGGCGTTCTTAAGCGCGCCGCGCAACTCGGCCAAACTTCGTAAGTTTTCGACAGTGGCAAGCGGGAACGTCATCTCAAAGCGGCCTTATCCTTGATCCTTCGGTGTGTCGATTTCCTGCCAAAGCGCGACAATCAATCCGTCATCGGTTGAAACTTGGTTGTAGGTGTATCCGCGATCAAGCAGCCATCCCTGCAAGGCTATCCGCGCCCGCACATCGACAGATTGATGTTGATCGCAATGCGAGAACCCATGATCGCCGGGACCAAAGGTCTGACCGCATTGGCTACATGATACGTTTTCGAAGCGCGTCATAGTCTCGGACCTTTCCGTTTATTTCTCAAACTCGCCATTTCTGATAGCGAGTGCTTCATTGCGCAAGGTCTTCGCAACATTCACATGGCTGGCGTACTGATCCCAAAACTTCGCGCGCCGCTCTAAGTAATCAGCGATTTTTTCGCGCTCTGTCATGCCTGGGGCCTTAAGTTGACAGTTGATCGGGGTCGATAGCTGGCACTTCACCAAGCCGTCCCGGCTTCGAATAGAGGTAGCCCGCCTTGATGTTCAATGTGACGCCTTCGACTGTAACGCAGCAGCGCTTGTCGCCGTCGTAGGAATGTACTTTACACTCGCGGACGGGCGCTTCAACGTTCGGAGTATCGCCAAGTTCTACGATGGGGTAGTCAGTCCATGCCTTCATTTCCAAGCGGTCCTTTCTAGACAGCTTCGTAAGTCTCTTCGAATATGTCTGGCTTGCAGGGATACAGCTCACCTTTCACGCCTCGGATCACCCAGTCTCCCGGTGACACCACAATGTCACCTTCCATCGTGGTTACGCGCAATGGGTCAGCCCCATTAGTCGGGACCAGCGTTCCATCTTCGAACGCTTCAAAAAACCATTCGGGAATATCATTGGCGCTGCCGTGAACGCTGCCGTGGCCAGCATATTGAACGGCATCAATCACGATTGGTTTTTTTCTATATCGTCCCATCGGTGTCCGGCCTTTCTCTGACAAATCATTCCACAAGATCGGTTACGGCGTTTACGACTTCCAGAGCCCCATCAATCTCATGCGGTTCGGAGCGGTACTGATCGACCATCGTGTCGCGACGTTCGGGATCGAAGTTGCGGATGATCTTAATTTCAATGTCCGTTCCCGTCGAAGACGTGCCGCGCTGTTCGCGGAGCCCACGGTCACCCATTTGCTCCCACGTCTTCCGATCAAGAGCCGCATATTCACGGCGGCGCCAAATCCATTCCGCCAGCGTCTTGGTGACTTCCTTGCCTCCAAGCGTAATGCTGGTTTTGGTCTCAAGATTGGTCCGTCCAATCGCCGTCAGAAGCCGCACGTTCTCACGGCTCAAGTCATCACAGGACTGTGCCCACTCCTTGATCTTGTCATGGACGTTTTCATAGGCAGGCGTTTCGATGCTCAGGTGCGCCGAGTTGTCAGCGATCTTCTTTTGTAAATCGGCGATCTTTTCCTTGTTTGCCTTGACCTTCTTCATGGCTTCAATGATCTTCATAAGTCCTCCAAAAAGTTATGGGCCACCTACAGGGGAAGCCAGGGAAGTTCCGGTTTGTCGCGCGTCTAAACTCGCCCCTGGTCATTCTGATCGCATCCTTGACACATCATCCTAACGAACTTGCCCATTGTTAACCTTGCATCCTTCAGCCTGAAGTCTTGCAGCCTTGAGGGGTGAGTGCCATCCTCAATGGCACCGCTAACGGGATTTGAACCCGCTACCTTCAGCGCCAGAAGCTGATGCTCTATCCAAGTGAGCTATAGCGATGTGTTGCACGTCTCTCCGGTTTTAATCTCCTTGCATTGACCCGACCGCCTTGGGCGGTTTCGCCGGGCTTGCACCGGCTCGTCAGGGGACTTTGTTTAAGCGGCCTTTCTCAATTCGGTGACGGCGCGGCTGCGTGGACTCTAACCAGCTTACCTCCCGCCTTTCGGCGGGCGCTCATTTACGCGGGGCATGTCTCCCGCTAGGGCTTTCTTCCGCGCCGTCCACACCTATATAAACTGCGCCCCTTGACCTGTCAAGGTAATCCCTGTTAATAAGGTGGACAAATCGGGTGGGGATTACGGCGGAATGTGATGTGTCGCAGAAACAAGGACGCTTGATCGGCTATGCCAGGGTCAGCACAGAAGACCAAAATTTGGACATGCAAATCGCGGCCCTCAAACGGGCCGGGGTGCAGCGCCGGAACATTCATGTTGAGAAGCGTTCAGCAAATGCCCGTAGCCGTCCGATCCTTGCGTGGGTGCTCAAGACGCTGCGGCCGGGCGACAAGCTCGTGGCGTGGCGCTTTGACCGGATCGCCCGCAACATGCGCCACTTTTTCAAAATCCTCGACCAGATCGAAGAAGCGGGTGCATCGTTTCAATCGCTCTCAGAGCACATTGATACCGGCACATCGGGCGGCGAATTGCTCATGCACGTCATTATGGCGGCGGCACAATTCGAGGCCCGCGCCATACGCGAGCGCACGCTGGCAGGCGTCAAACGCGCACAGGAGCGCGGCACGAAGTTCGGACAGCCTAAGAAGCTCACAGACAAAGAGATTGCAGAAATCCGTAAGTGGCGCGAGGAAGGTATGACCGTGCGCGAGATACAAGAGCAGATACGCAAACAGTTTCGGAAAAAGGTTTCGCACCAGACGGCACTCGTTTGGTCGCGACGCCCCAAGAAATAGGAGAGATTCATGACGCACGAGGAGAACAACTGGCACGTCATGCGAGACCATGATGTCGGAACACAACTCTTTCATCCGTGGCTCACAAAAGACCACGCCACACGGCTGGCAGCGCTGCTCAACGAAATCGAGGAAGAACGAATTTCAAAGCTGGGCGGCAAGCGTGAAAACGGGGACGGCGACTTTTATTCTGCGAAGCAGGCAGACAGCCCGTCAGATAAATAAGGAGCGATTATGAGTAGCATTGAATATACCGACCGTTATGAGGCCTTGGGCATCCCATATCCAGACCCAGCGACAATGTGCAAAGGCCAATGTGAGGGAACGGGCGTTGTTCCCATCAAACACGACGAGACGGACCCCACGTATCGGAAGCTATGGCAGGAAGCCGAAGACAAAAACCCAGCCGATGACGGTTGGCATTTCGTGAAGTGTCCCGATTGCGGCGGCACTGGCAAGCGTCAAGGATGATAACATGACGACAGCACAAGAAGTCGCCTATGTTGCTATGACCGTATCATGGCCGGGCTCATGGGCCAAGGCCAAAACGGCGGCAGCAGCCAAGCGTTCACTGAAACGGCACATGCTGGAATATGAACGCGGTGCAAGGGTTGCGGTGTTCGAAATCCACCCGGACACTGAGATCAATGAACTTGGTGACTTCATTCATCCGAAGGGCCACGGCCCGAAGCAAGTCGAGTAGGAGCAAGCCGCACCCTGGAAACGGGGTGCGGTTCTCTTTGTCAACTTAGGGAGGCAAACTTGGCTTATTGCGATGACATTAAGAATTTCAGCCGCTGGCGTTATCCTTGGCATTGGGCGGTGAACAAGTTTTCCGAAGATAAGATGGGGTCTAATGAATGGCCACGCTTCATGTACGACGCTATGTCCATGCGCGAAGAATCCGAACGACTTCCTAAACTCTTTGAGATGGAACGCTTAGGCCGCCTTCGAAAAGTGCATGTCCAGTGCACTTGCTGTGCACCTGAAAAGCAGCACATTGAAGACAACCATCTAACTTGCTGTCTTGGGAAAAAATGCCGCGAGTGTCCGCACCTTCTCGCGCTTAATGACGCAGACCTAACCGACGAGCAGCGAGATCAAGCCAAGGCGTGGACGTGCATTGCGCACATCGCAGCCGCTGGTCCCAATGTTGATACATCGGAAGGCATGATCTTGACAATTGATGATCGCATGTACTGGGACCGCTTATATGAGAGCCTAGCCGCATCGGATGATGCGGAGTGTCAACGATAGGAGCGACAAGAGCATGTGCGATGTCTGTCCGAAGTGTCGCGGCACGGGCGAAGTAGCAGAGGTTACCGATTGGTTCTCAGCAGTCTTCACATTCGGTTTGACTGCGTTGGTTGAGAAGTCGTGGCCCGTAAAGTGCAAAGTATGTCGCGGCTTGGGCCGGATCAAATAAAAGGAGAACTAAACGCATGAACGATGCACAGACCATACGAGGGTACGTCGAGCAATTCGGCCTTCACTCATCTATGACTATTGGCGGCCGTCGCTGTTGCACGATGGACGAACTCGACGCGGCTATTGAGCACGAGCTAAAGCAGCGCCGCGAACACAACTCGACAAGCATGATTGTCACGACGGGTAGTGGTGGCAGTGCGGCAGGTGTGTACTTGCCCGCACCACAAGACTAAGGAGGGTTGAGCCGTGACCAGCGAATTCATCCGACGCAGGGTCGAGAACCACCTTTCAGAGGGCCGTGGAGATCTAGCCGCAAGAATTATTCCTTGGGACCAAGTTGAATGCGGCGATTGTAATGCGACTGGGGTGCGCCATGCCTACGATGAGCAAAACCGATTTCATCCGGTTGGTGGCACGTGTCCGTCGTGCGGAGGTTCGGGATACCCGTACCGCGAAATTGATTCATAAGAATGGAGACTTGAGCATGGACGATGCAGAGCGACGCAAAGAAGCGAATGAGCGCATCGCACAGCTTGAGCGCGGCCTTCGCAATTGGGCCGTCATTTTATGTCTGCTGCTTGCCGGGTGCTACGACCCCAAGGAAGCTGAAAAGAAAGCAGCGTGGCATGAGGCACATGAAACATCTCAAGCCGCACTTGTCGCGTGTGCAGAAGAGAATGAGGACCAGGTAAAAAGCTCATGATCGAACGCAACTGCCAAAGGTGGCAGGCCGCACATCTGCGAGAAGAAAGATGGATCACATACCAACTGGCGGCGGCCCTCCTGTTACCATCGTCACTTCGCCTGAGTGTCCCGGCCTTGCCGTCTTCGTTTCGGGTGGATGGCCCATCATGGTTATTCGAAACTTCCCGGCTAGATAAGGAGCGGTAATGGACAGCAAATCGAGAGCCCGTTTGCATGAGCTGACCGAAGATCGGAAAACGCGAGTTGTGAGTGACGGCGGAGCAGAGCTAAACGGACTTCTGCGTAGCCGCATTGCAGAGCTTGAGGCCGCGCTAAAGGAAGCACTGCGCATTTGTGAAACATGCGGCAATTATGGAACCGCCGCCAAGATTGCAGAACCGCTGCGCGCGGCTCTCAAGAGATAGGAGCCGTAACGAATGCGTCGTATGAAGCAGTTGCGAGCCGCGAAGAAAGCGGCGGCAGTGTCCGAAGACGCTATGGTGCGCGACGCACTTATGAAGAAATGGGCGAACGGTTCACGGTGCCCGTTCTGCGGCAATCTATTTGACACAAAGTACAGCCTTGAAAAACATCTGCCGCGATGCAAGCGGAGAGAAGAACCGGAGCAGCAGCTTGTTGACCCAAAACACCCGGAGCGCGGGAAAATGTATAAGGGGTCGCTGCTCGCAGCGCTGCTTCGACGAAAAGGCAAACAGACATAAGGAGAAGTGACGGTGAGGCGATTTGTGAAGAACTACAGGCGCGAGAAATTTGAGAGCGACGGCGTTCGCGGTGAATATCTCTACGGCCGAGTGCTCTTTGATCCAGACGCTTTGTATCACCCGCACACCATTCCCAACGAGGCAATTGCGGGTGAGCATACGCTACCGTTTCACATGTTGAACGAAGATGGCACGGCTACACTGATTGATAGCTGGCCGGTCAGATAAGGAGGGACGGGGAGTTCCAATAGGAGCACCGCAATCCCCGCCCCATGCTCCACTGCCACTCTCAAAGCAGGAGCAAATGCCCCGGACTACCCCGCTAATCCGAGGCTCTGATTAGAAGCCAGCTGCGCTCTGGCCTGTCAAGGACTTCTTTACACATACCTGGATCTGTTTGCGCATTTGCTCGCCTTGCGTGGTGAGAAAGACGCGCTTGTAGCGGCCGTCATCTTCATGCTGCTCGAGAGTAACCAAGCCCGGCATGGTTTCGCCGTTGCGGGTTGCACGATCGACGAGCTGGCGGAAGGCGCGCCGCCCGCCCCGCTTGGGCAGACCGGCCCGGCTCTCAATCTCGCCGACAGTCAGACCTTCGTGCTCGCAGACGACGGAGAACACTACAAGCGAGGCGCTGGTCAGATCCGGGTCGTGTTCCCGCATCACCTTCAGGGCCTCGGTGTCTAGAAGCATTGAAATGTCAGCCTCCCTCCTGATGACAGATGTCTCTCGGCATATAGGGTACCTCGGTGAGAGATGTCAAACGGCACCTATCTTCCGGTTGCATAGAGCAACTATCCAGTATTCTCGGATAGCTGCTTCCCGGACTCAAGTGAAAAAAATTCTGCAAAGTATTGACAGTGTCAAACTTGGAGGGTTGCAAGTATAGAAGAGATCAGGTACAACAATACTCGCCGATTTACTTAGTGTCGGCATCGCGCAGCCTCATTTGTTTGAGGTTCGTGTTCTGAGAGTGGGATACGACTGGGGGAGGGCAGCCGCGCTCCCCCTTTTTCGTCGGCTTAGCGAATCGGGTAGGCAGGGGACATGAGCACGCCAGTCGAGGCCGAAAAGAAAGAGGTGCCAAAGGGCACACCCTTTCCTAAGGGTGTCTCCGGCAACCCGTCCGGCAAGGCCAAGACCAAAATTATTACCGATCAGGTCAGGATGCTCCTGGCCGAGGATCGCAACCGCGCCCGGAATATCGCCAACAAGCTGCTCGAGCAGGCCGAGGCCGGGTGCATCAAGTCCATCCGGGAACTCTGGCAGCGCCTCGAGGGCAAGGTTCCTCAGGAGCTGAAGGTCCAGTCTGAGGTTGCCCATCTTGATCGCATTGACCGCGAGGAGCGAATCCTCCGCCTGCAGGCCCGCATGGTCATGTCCGCTGCGCTGAGATCTGCGGACGTCGAAGAGGCCGAGATCGTCGAGGAGACAGATGACAAGTTCGATGGTGATCCGGAGCCTGCCGGAGCCTAAGTTCTCATCCCTTAAGCCTGAAGAAATTGCTGCTCTTACCGATGAGGAGCTGGCGGAATACGAAGAGGCGCTCGAAGCCGAATACTGGGAGCGTGGCCGCGATTTCATTGAGGCCTTTGCTAACCGTATGGAAGTCCCCGGCGTTCCGATTTCCGAGGATGAAAGTGAGACATTCTTCCCAATCAAAGTCACTCCCGCTGCACATCATAAATTGATACTAGATTCCGTTCAGGAGCTAGCCGACAACCCCTCTGGTGGCTATGACGGCGTAATGATCTTCATGCCACCGGGCTCGGCAAAGTCCTCCTATGCGTCGGTCCTGACACCCGCCTGGCTGATGGGGCGCAAGACCTGTGACGTGATCTCGACCTCTTATGGCGATGATCTGGCGGTGCGCTTCGGCCGTCGCGTTCGCACCATCGTTCGTAGTGCCGACTTCCAGCGTGTGATGGGCACGACCATTGTCGGCGACAACCAGGCTGTGAACGAGTGGAGCCTGACCAACGGCTCGCAATACCGCGCCTCGGGCCTAGGCGGCACCATTACCGGTATTCGCGCCGATTACATGATTATCGATGACCCTTTTAAGAATCGTGAGGAAGCTGATTCGGAGGTGATTCGCGAAAAGCGCTGGCAATCTTATACTGACGATGTCTCAACGCGCTTGAAGCCAGACGGTAAAATCCTGATCATTATGACGCGCTGGCATGAAGACGATCTTTGTGGGCGTCTTCTCGGCGAGGACTGGAAGGGCCAATCTGGTCCTTGGCGCACTGCTGACGGGCGCCTCTTCCGCATCATCAATCTGCCACTCCTGGCCGAACACAAGGACGATCCTCTCGGACGAAAACTCAACACCATCCAAGTTGGCGAGAAGACCTATGGCGAGATGTTGTGGCCGGAGTATTTTAAAGAAAAGAACGCCATTCGTTATGCAACCACGGCAAATAAAGGCGGTACACTTGCCCGCACCTGGGCCTCTCTCTATCAACAAAGGCCGTCACCCAATGAAGGCGCGATTCTTTCCAAAGACTACTGGCGCCCCTGGATCAAGGAAAAGCTTCCGGAGTGTGAACTCATTTTCCTTGCCTATGACACGGCTTTCGAAGAGGAGGAGGAGAGCGATGAATCGGCGATGACGGCCTGGGGGATTTTTCGAAATACCTCCAAAAAGACGACCGGCGAGGAGTATCTCAGCCACCGGCACGTGATTCTTCTTGGGGCCTGGCACGAGCAGGTTCAAGCCGTGCATCTCATGCGCCATGTCAAAGAGCACTGCAAGCTTTTCAAGCCCGACAAGGTGCTGATCGAAAAGCGTGCCTCCGGCATTCAGCTGATTCAGGAAATGCGCCGCCTGCGGTTTCCGGTGCACGACTGGCTTCCACGCGGCAAGCCTGGCGCCAAGGGTAAGATCCCGCGCGCGCACGCGATCGCCTTTGTGCTTGAAGCAGGCTCGGTCTGGTATGTACCCGGCAAGAAAACGGAAAAGGTGCTCGACCAGTGTGCGGCGTTTCCGTTCGGCACGCACGACGATCTCGTCGACACCGTCACCTGCGCGCTCGCTTACTTCCGTGACGCCTGGCTCTTCCAGACGGCCTACGACGAACTCGACAAGGACGAGCGCGACGAACTCGCATTGATGCGCACACAGTTGCATGTCGAAGAGCGCCCGCGCGGACTTTACAATGGCCCTGGCGTCTCGAATCGGGCAGAACGCGAGGAACTAGATGATGACTTCTCGTTATTCGACGAGCGGCCGGAGCCCCGCAAGCGTCGAGGATATGGTCGATTATAGGGGCTCGCCCCCGTGGACAATACGGAACACAACAGCGGCGGCTGGACGCCGCGCGATATGCTTATGGCGCTATCGGAATGCCACGAGGGCTTTCCGGTCGACTGCGCCTGCGACGGTGAATTGCGCAATTGCTTCTACTGCGGGGGCTCGGGGATTATCGAGACCTACCCCTACCAGGTGTGGAAAAAGATGCGCGAGGCGCTCGGGGTTAATGTGGATTACATCGGCACCGCGTGACAACCATTACTTGACGCCCCCTCACAAATCGCCATACCGTCGCGCGATGATTCGCGTCTAAAAAGGGGCCACCATGAGCGCAGTCGGCAAAACGTACTTCGGCAAGACGGCCGTTCAGATCGATGGTGCCCGCGCCTGGGACAAGCAAAACGCAACGCAGGCCTGGAATGACGGAGGCGAGGTCCAGCAACTGATGGATGCCGCCAGCTCCAAGATGCGCCAGATTGTGGCCCAGCAGGCTGTCGGGGCCGTGCGTGAGTTCTCCGAATCGGCAGAAGTCGGCGTGCGCGCCGAGGGCAACGAGATCCTGATCGGTCTTCGCATGACCAGCCCCGACGCTGCGCTCATCGTCAACATCCCGTTGCGTGAGCTTCTGGAGAAGGCTCTTAAAGACATTCGCCCACAGCTTGGACAAAACCAGCAGGCCCAGAACACACTTTCGGCCATCCTTTCTCTTTCTCGACAGGTTGTCAGTCTCGCCCAGCCCGGCGGGCCCCTGGCGCCTGTCGTTCCGCAGTTTGGGGTTGGGCACAATTCGGAGGCGGAACCAGGTGCTTCTCTGTCGCCTGCCGCTCCCCCTGTGTCCACCCCCGCCAAACCCGGGCGACGCACCCGCAAAGCGTCTTAATCCAAACCGGAGATCCTTCCATGAGCAACAATCCGTCGGCTGCTGCCGCTCAGGCGGAGCATCAGCAGCACTTCTCGCAAGTGGTCGCGAGACAAGCGGACACGGTCTACAATTCGCTCATCCCTCTTTTGCAGCCGACGAGCTTTCTGCCGACGTCGGTGATCTCCGCCCTGGTCACCATTATCGGTGAGGCAATTCTCTACATCGGGCGCATGGATATCGGTGCGGCACGCGAGCACGTCCAGTGGCTCTCCAAAAATGTCCTGGAGCTTGAAGGTAAACTCGAGGCTCAGGAAAAGGAACTCGCCAAGATGCGGGCCGAGGCCGAGAAAACCAAACAGGAGGCGCCCGCCAGTGCCTAGAGCTGCGCCAAGTAAGCCTGCCAAGACGAAGGCCAGGACAAAATCCGTTCCCAAGACGGTTGAGCCGGTGGCCATGACGGAGTCACATACATTCCCGGAGCCTGGTCTTTCCCCTGATCTTCTTCGCGTGCCGCGCAATGACGTTCCCCAAGAGGTCCGCCAGGACGTCTTCCAGGATGGCGACTTTGCGGGCTTTCCAGTCGACGACGTTCTCGAGGGTCTCTACCAGCAGATCACAGATGTCTTCGGTGAGATGGACATCGACACGGTCAAGATCGTCACACACCGGCACATCGACGAGCTGATGCCTGCCATTCAGCTGGCGCAAGGCAACGTGGCGGCCAAGAAAGCGGCGGTGCTATACGGCCAGTCCCTGCTTCCCTTCATGCTGCTTGACGTGCCGGAGGAGCATAACCTCTACAAGACCATTAAAGCGCAGCTGCCGCCACGTCTGTCGCCAAGTACAGAGGAGTGAAGCCGTGACCGCGTTGGTGGTGTGGACATTGTTTCTGATCACGATCGTCGTGATTGCAAGTGGACCCGGGGATATCTAATGAGCTTATCGTCGACTGCAGTAATGAGTTTCAGCCACGCACTAGCCGAACTCAAGCAAGGCAAGTTCCTGGCGCGCCAGGGCTGGAACGGCAAGGGCATGTACATCGGCCTGCAGAGGCCGGACAACAACAGCAAGATGAGTTTGCCCGACATCTATATGAAAACTGTGGAGGGCAATCTTGTGCCGTGGCTTGCTTCTCAGACAGACTTACTGTCCGAAGACTGGGTGTACGCAAACTTCAGCGGGGACTGATATGAGCAACCAAACACCACCACTGCCGTCATCGTCCGCGATGCCGAAAGTGGTCCGCGACCACTACCAGGATACACATAACCAGATGCGTCCGTCGTCACCTCCGCCTCCTGCGTACTTCGCCGGGCGTGAGGGTATGCAGCAGGCTGTCGCGGCGAAAGATCCGCATGCGCCCGCACAATCCGTGCCGCCTTTCGAGTATGCGCTGCGTGAGCAGCTGATCGGCCACGAGGAAGCTATTCTTCGCGATCGAGATAGCGGCAACGCCACCATGCATCCGATCAATGTCTTTTCGCAACTCGATGCCCTTGCTCAGGTGCGAATCCGCATCGATGACCAGCTGGCACACGTGGCACGCTGCGCGCCGGGCGACGAGAGCCTGGAGTGCATTGATGATCTCATCCGCTACCTGGTCTACATGAAGCTGATGATGCAGGGCGTGCAATGATCAAAAACCGGCGCAGCTTTTTGCAGTTGATCGGTGTTGCTCCGGCAGCAGCGGCAATGCAGGCGCGCGCCCTCGAGGGCGAGGTATTCAAGTCGGCCGGGATTCGAGACGTCCCAGCCAATATGCCGATCGCTGGTGCCGTTGGCATGCAGAATCCGATTGTCGGGAACTTCGCCGATCAGCTTGTGCGCGGCGTAGCTCCAGAGTGGGTGATGAGTGACATCCGCGCTTCTGCTTATTGGTCCCTGCGCGATAAAGGCCTTGACCCGGATATCGCAGTACTCCGTTCCGTATCTCCGGCAGCAAAGATCAGCATTCACGTCGATCGGTATATCGCACAGACAATCCGATCAGCAAAACAGGTCTCGCTCTTCGATAGGGCCCGACAGATGTTCTTCCAGAACATGCACGATGAACGAGCGCAGTAATGCCAAGGACAGACGACGGGGCTGGGTATAGAGCGCCGGACACGTCAGAAGCGGCGGCAAAGTCAATTAAGAGAGCGTATCTCTCGGCCCATAAGAGCAAGATCTGCAACCTTATCGATCGCAACCCGGATGGACTGACAGTTGATGAGATCAGCGATCTCCTTGGTGAGAGCCAGGTTCAGCGCGTTCGCCTGCGCGTTTCAGAGCTTTACAGCGAGGGCGCCATTGTCGACAGCGGTAAGCGGCGCGAGGTGAAATCCGGCCGCTTTGGTATTGTGTGGCGCACGCCCAAAATAAGGATTACCACACCCATGGCAAAAACAAGCCTAACCGATCAAGTCCAGGCCTTCGAAGATCTGCGGCGCCTGTCGACAGCTCACGGCGTCCCAGAGGAGCATTTGGAGGCTCTCTCCAGGACGCTTAAGTTTATGATTAAGTGGGAGGACGACATCAAGGAGTATATCTCACTCCTGGCGCCGATCCGTGAGACGTGGCCGGAAGCAGAACTCACCGACGTACGCAAAACAGGGGGTCCCTACGGATCGGCTAGTGCTGGGAAAGATGGGGAGTCACCCAGCGCCTGAGATGTGCAATGCATCTGTGGCCGTTCTGTGACGACCGAATCGGAAACTGGACTACAAAGTGTAAAGCGGTCCTTGACATTCTTGCAAAGAGCGAGCAGGGCGGACTTCTCTCCTTCTGCTTAGTGCTGCGTATCCCAACAAGAGGAACAGACCCATGAGAACGATCTCATCGGCCCCGGCAGGCACTGGCGCGCTGCTGTTGGCCATCACAATGCCAATCGGCATTGCTTCTGCCGCCGATCTCGGCGGCAGCTGCTGTGCGGATCTGGAAGAGAGAATCGCAGAGCTGGAATCAAGCGTCGCCCGCAAGGGCAACCGGAAAGTGACGCTCACAGTGTATGGGCAAGCCAGCAAAAGCCTGCTGGTTTGGGACGACGACCCCATCCACTGGAAAGGCAGCTACAAGATCAATGGCGTTGGTGGCAGTGCTTCCGGCAAGTTCGGCGGCAGTGACGGACAAAGCATCACGGACAACTCAAACGAGCCGACTTTTGTCGGATTCATGGGTTCGGCCAAGGCAACTCAGTCCGTTACCATTGGATACGTGCTTGAGGTGGGGCTTGGCGGGTATGTCGCCGATGGCGCAAAGGGCAGCGATACGCAGGACGTCTATCTGCGCAAGAGCTACGTTTACGCGCGCAGCAACACGCTCGGCAGCCTGACCCTGGGGCATGCCTCGCAGGCCACAGACGACATGGACAAGCTGACCCCGGTTAACGTGTCCGTCGCACGGACCCCGCTCAGTCTGCGCCCATTGACCGGCCCAGAGGCCGGGGATGCCGCCGACATTTTTGATGGCAACCGTGCCAGCCTCATTCGCTGGGATTCCCCGGCCTGGTCCGGGATCGTGCTCTCAGCTTCATGGGCACCTGGAAACGATGACGACGAGGCCGGGGATGTTGCGATACGCTATGCGGGCGAGTTCGATGCCTTCAAAGTTATGGGTGGCGCCGGATTCCGACAGGGCGTTGTCATTAATGGCGGCGGCGCAACGACTGTTGTCGCTGAAGATGTTGTCGACCTCGAAACCTGGAACGTGACCGGCACAGTGTTGCACGTTCCCACGGGGCTATTCATCGGCGGCACATACGCAGCCGGTGACGGCAGTCTCTTCGACGGGCTCACAAGCCTCTTCGGCGTTAATCCGATCGATCTTGACACCGAAGGCTGGCAGGCCACTGGAGGCATCGAGGCCAAGTGGATTGCTTTAGGCCGGACCACGCTCTATGGCGAATACGGCGAAATGGATGTCGAGGCCAAGTGGCGCGAGACGTTTGGCCCCGTGAGCGTCAGCATAACCGGCGAGGCCGAAGTGACCTATTGGGGAGCTGGCGTGGTTCAGGCGGTTGATAATGCTGCCATGGATCTCTTCGCCACGATTCGCCAGTATGAAGTCGAGGCTGGAATTGCAGGCAGTGCGTCTGGTCCTGGCTTTGATGCATCCGGTTCGCTCGGTGCCAGTCAGGATTCAACCGTCGGCACTGTCGGCGCGCGGATCGAGTTCTAAGCTGTTGGCGAGAGAGCGGGGCCGTTCCGGGCAAGCGGCGGTATGTAAGCTGTTCTCTCACAAATCCCGTCCGGGGGTGCCAACGACACGCAAGGAGATAGCTCATGCCAACCAGCACTCAGGCACGGGGTCAGGTGTGAGCTTGAGCGCTCGCCGGGAGCACAGACCCGGCGGGCGTTTCCTTTTGGAGCCAAAGGAGGAGCCCATGGCAGCAGCAAAGAAGAAAGCAGCAAAATCAAAGAGCAACGTCACCAAGCTCAAGGACGTTGCGAAGAAGAAGCCGAAAAAGGCCAAGGTGGCCGCGACACCGCCTGCGAATCCGGCTAAGAAGCGGGTTGCCGCCCGAAGGCGGTAGATCAAGCGACCATTCTGCCAAAGAGAGCCCGAGGAGCTACAGAGCACCCGGGCTCTTTTTTCGAAAAAACGATGGGCAAGCGCGTCCGAATCACTCAATCTCCCCGCATCTGGTCGGATCTTTCTTCTCCTGCGATCTGGAGCCGTTTTTGAGTTTTGGCACCATGGGGGAGTGGATATGGCGCCCATCGCACCGTATGAAATGCAGGATGTATTGCAGGATGGTGCGCCCGAGCCCACCCCCTTCGGGCCTCAAAGCGAAGTTCCAGCCGACTGGCTAAAACCCCTCACCTTCGAGGTCGACGACCGCACAGGCGCGGATAGTCAATTTGAAATTGACGACAAGACCGGCGAGATCTTGGAGGTCCACCCCGAAGACGATCTGATGCCCGCCGCCCGATCGGCGGGCTTTGCAGAGAATCTGGCCGAGCAGCTCGAGGATCGCGAGCTGTCGGCGATTGCCAACAACCTGATCGAAGAGGTTGAGCTGGATGTCTCGGCCCGCGAGCCGTGGACCAGCCGCTTCAAAAACGGCATGGCCATGATGGGCTTAATCGACGATGAGGTCGACGATGGCCCCTTCCCCGGCGCCTCGACAGCCGTGATGCCGATCATCTCGGAAGCGACCGTGCAGTTCTGGGCGCGCTCGATGGGTGAGCAGGTCCCAGCCGAGGGACCGTTCAAGGGCCAGGTGCTAGGCGATTCAAGCGACGATCTTATCCAGCGTTCCGACCGCGTCTCGAGCTACATGAACCACGAGGCGATGCTGCTCGACAAGGGCTGGTATCACGAGCACTCGCGCCTCCTTTGGGCTCTGCCATGGCAGGGCACCTGCATGAAAAAGATCTATCGCGATCGCGTACTCGGGCGTAACGTTTCGATCTATGTCGCGGCCGAAGACTTTATCATCAACCACGCATTCTCGGACCTTGAAAGCGCGCCGCGCTTTACGCATCGCATTTGGCGCACGCATAACGAGATCAAAAAAGAACAGGTGGCCGGTGTCTATAGAGATGTGCCGCTTGCGCGTGCCAGCGTTGAGGAACTCACCGAAGAGCAGGACATCAAGCTTGAGATCCAGGACACCGAGCAATCCGACGACATTCGCGATTCTCGCCACGAGCTTTACGAGGTCTACTGCGAACTCGATCTGCCGGGATTTGAAGATAAGAACGAAAGAGGTGAGCCAACAGGAATCGCGCTCCCCTACATTGTCACCCTTGATCGCGAGACGCATGTGGTACTCTCGATCTACCGCGGCTGGAAAGAACAGGACCCGCTGAAACGTCGGCGCATGTGCTTTGTGCCGTATAACTTCGTGCCTGGTGTCGGCTTCTATGCATTAGGCTTCTTCCATCTCATCGGTGGGTTGCAGGCTGCGGCAACCGGCGCGCTCCGTCTCATCATCGACGGCGCGGCAACCGCATCGCTGCAAGGCGGCTTTGTCGGTAACGACGCCGCCATCCGTGACCAAGAGCTGACCCTGGAGCCTGGTGTTTACAAAAAGGTACAGGCCCCGTCAGAGACGATCGCCAAAGCCTTCTACACGCCGCAGTTCAAAGAGCCCTCGCCGGTCCTCGAGAAGGTGCTCGGCATTCTCATCGATCGCTCGGAGAAATTTGCAGCTACGACTGAGACGGCTACGGGCGACACAGATCCAAAGAACGCGCCGGTCGGCTCGACGGTCGCCATGATCGAGCAGTCGCAGAAAGTCTTCTCGACGATTCACCGTGGTCTGCATATGAGCCTGGCGGCTGAGGCGCGCATTCGCTACGAGCTGATCCAGGAGTACATGCCCCAGGAGGGCTATCCCTACGACGTCGACGGCCAGCACGAAGGCGTGATGATGGAGGACTTCGCGCCAGGCGTGAATGTCGTTCCCGTCTCAGATCCGAACATTTTCAGCGCCGTGCAGCGGAACGCTATGAACGATGCGGTCTACCAGCTCGCCATGCAGAACCCGCAAGTGATCCGCGTGCCGGTCGCCTTGAAGCGGGTGCTCGAGGGCATGAAGGTGCCGGACATCGAGGAGCTGATGGTGGAAACCACCCCGCCGCCGCCGATGGACCCGGTGGGCGAGATCCAGGCCCTGCTCAGAGGTGAGCCGGTGCAGGCTTATCCGGACCAGATGCATGTCGAGCATTTGCAACACCTGGCTGCCTTTATTCAGAACCCGCAGTATGGCGCTAATCAGATGATCCAGGAACAGATCGGCGCCAACCTAGCCGCGCTCGTTGGCCAGCACGCCGCTTATGCCTGGGCCGCACACGCCAGGGGACTCGGTACACCAGCCCCGCTCGCACCCCCGGTTATGGGCGATCCGCAGGCTCAGACTGACCCAAATCAGGCTGGAGGGACTCAGCCCGGGTTCGAGCCGCAGATGCCAGGCCTCGGGCCTGACGGCATGCCCCAGCTTGCGCCACCAGGCGTAGATCCTCGGGTCGCATTTGGAGCGGAGAGCGGCAATGTGGTTCCGTTCGGCCCGCAAATGGCAGGTCAAGGGGAGGAAATGGGCAGAATCCCCCCCCAAATGCCCCCGGAACAAATCGAGGGCAATCTGCCCATGGATGGAACAGGCCAGGAACAGCAGCCTCCCGTTCCCACCGGTGCGCCGCCTGAGGTGGTTGCCCAGATCGCCGCGCAGATCGCCCCAGCCATGGCTCAGGTGCCAGGCCTCCCGGCTGTCGACGGCGGAGATGGAGGTGAGCAGGGCAAGATCGAGGTCGAGCGCGAGAAAGCCCAGATCAAGCGGGAGGAGAGCCAGGCCAAGCTCCAGATGGAAGAGCAGAAGCATCAGCAAAAGATGAGCCATGAACAGCAGATGGCAGAGCTGAAACAGCAGGTCGAGGAGATGAAGGCCCAGGCCAAGATCCGCGAGATCGAGATGAAGGGCCAGATCGCCGAAATGCAGGCTCAGCAGGAAGCCCAGTTCAAGCAGCGCCAAATGGAGCAGGAGGCCCAACTCAATGAGCAGCAGATGGCCCAGCGCGCTCAGGAGGCCGAACAGCAGGCGGCTCTCAACGCCCAGCAGATGCAGCTCAACAACGCCCAAGCGCAGAATGACATGGCAATCAGCACTCAGGAGGGGAATGTACGGGCCCGTGCTGCGGCAATGTCTGCCTCTCAGTCTGATGGCAATGACGATAGACAACCGGCCCCGAAAAAGGGGTCAAAACGCTCCAAAAAAAAGTAAGCGATTGAAAGGACTTAGGTAATGCAGCAGCGGGGAAATTTTCCACAGCAAATGCAAGGTCCTAGCTCGGCGGATCGCTATCTCGCGCGAGCCCAGCAAGCCTTAAACCAACCAGGGCTTCAGGATCTCGAACCACCTTCGGGGGGGATGGGAGACATGCCACGTCCATCTGATGGCCCGCCGCCGGGTCAGCCGGTTCCCAACGGCCCAGAGGATCGCTTCTCTTTGGATGAGCGGCTCTCTACGGGCGGAGGTTTGCCTGACGGGCTCGATTACGTCAGCCAGCTCCGTCAGAAAGTGGCAGCTGAGAAAGCGGCAGGAGAGGCAGCTGAGAGCGCTTCGGCGGCACGCAAGGCAGGTCTTAAGCCGGATATCCCTAAAGGCGAGATGAAGCTGGGGCGGCAGGGACAATCGAAGTCCGGGCATTCCGTGCATCAGTTGGCAAACGCCGAGAACTTCCCGGAAATTCATGCGGCAGCCAAAGCCTGGCTGGAGCGCAATCCGGATAAGCGCCTCAAAGGGCCGATGATGCAGACCATTGCGGCGGCCGAAGACGTCAAGATTTCGGATGCGCAGGCGCGCCGGTTGGCCCAGCGCATCATGCGGGCCAGCGAGGAAGTCAAAGAATCCCGGGACTATGCCGGGGCCGGAGCAAAGCTTGTATTGGGGCAGAAATAGCGATGGACGGGTTCACACGAGAGCAGATCGAGAACAGCGATATTCTTCGCAAGCTCTATGACTTACCGCCGCGCGATCCGACGCCGGATGACTATCCTGGAGAGGGTGGCGCCTTTGGCCCTGGCCAGATGCTGCCGGACGACCCTCCTGAGGCCGAGGGCGGCGGGTTCACGGATGCCCTGCGTGCGGCAGGCAACTGGGCCAGCCCGGTTTTTGGCGGGCACAACATCCCCGCCGAGATCATGGACGGCCCTGACAAGGTCGGCATGAGCCTGGTGGAGAGCCTGGGTGCAGGCGGTGCGCCGGTTGCTGCAGCGGGCTCGGGGGTGATGGCAGCCAAGTCCCTTGCCAATAAGGGTCTGAAATACATCGATGATCTCGACTTTTCGATTATGGACGACCTAATGAATCCGTTCCGCGACGCAGCCCGGCGCCGACAGAGCGGGGAGCGCGTCATTGGCCCGGCCTCGGGCAAGATGGATGACGCCACACTGCCGATCGAGGGCCCAGGCGGCAAGCCGCTGACCATCGCTGAGGCGCGCGCGTTCGCTGAAGAGAGCCCAGAGAATGCAAAATGGCTGAGTGATGAGCTGGGCGAGGCCCTGGGGTCCAAGTTCCAATACGCTGAAGGTATCACGCACGAACCCCCGCTGAGGGTTCAAGGCAGCCCTTTATTCGATCAATTCACTCCGCCGCAGCCGGGCGCCGTCCCTCGCTTCGAGTTCGATGATACCGGCCGCTACGGGGACCAGATGTTCTTCGGTGGCTGGGCGGAGCCGCGCGGCGGTACAGATGATTCAATCGCCAAGCTCAACGCCTTGATGGAGGAGGTTTCCCGGGAGACTGCGCTCAAGGCGACAGCTCAGCGTGTGACGACCTCACGACCTAAGGCTGCAGGACAGACCAGGAGGAAGGCCAGGACGGCGCCCAAGACGGAGAAGAAGGCTGCAGCTACACCCAAGACGAAGCAACCAGCCAATCCTCCCCCGCCGGTCATCAGAGATCCTACCAAGACGGAACTTGATCTTGGCATGATGAAATCTCGTCCTGGCAAGACGAAGCCGGAGACCAAGGCCAAGACGAGCCCGCAAAAAGGGAAGACGGAAACCAAGACGAAGCCGGAATCCGGGGCGCCGAAGCGGCGCGAGCCGAGCAAGAAGTCGGCCACCGCACGCCTAGCTAAGGAGAGCGATGTACGTGCATCCGAGCTGGCGAATATCTTTCGTCGTGGGGCGGGGTCACTTACAGCTCCGGCCGGGATGCGGCTCATCCTGGATGACGAGGAGTACTGATCCGGTCAATCTTGTACAACTGGTGCGTGCGTTTCACGTGAAACGGAGGTCTCGTGAGTAACTCTTTCTATCCCCCACCCAGAGGACCATTACCTCCGCGCCAGGCCGAGTGCCTGGCCTTTATCGACGCCGAGCTGGCCAAGGGCTGCCGGTTCCCAACCTTCCAGCAGATCGCCAAGCACATGGGCTGGGAGAACGAGCACAGTGCTTATGACTGCCTGATGCGGTTGGCCTGGCGTGGCCGGGTCAAGCGCTCCCTCGATGGTGTATGGAGCCGAATCCCGGCATGATCGCTTTTGTTGGCCATCAGTGCGGTTACTGGAGATGAGAAGGAGGACACGCATGAAAAAGCGCAATCCCGACTACATCGAGTTCGAAAATATGGGCAAGCCCTACAATCCGCTTGCCGACGATGGTTGGGATGGTAGGTCCTGGCCTTGGCTTGATTGGATTCCAGTCGCGATCGGGTTCCTCTGCTTAGTGACGGCGGTTGCCTTACTGTTTGTACGCAAACTTACAGGGTGACCGGCGGCCTGGGACGCTCGCCCAGGGCTGCCCTACCTAGAGCACCGTGGACCGGCACAGAAAAAGATCCTCGCCCAGAAAGGACAGGGGTCGATTTTATTTGCCCAACGCTTTTTCTTTGTGGGTGACTATCCTGGCGTGTCGATAGTGCTTTATCCAATACTTGGGGTCTGGCCTCGCCGCGTACTCATCGCAGGAGAGCAAGCCAAGCGTCTCTTCGAGCAACTCCCTTGTGCAGCCGCAGCGTGAGCAGATCTCGGTCACTATGGACATGTTATGCCTCATAGGCCCGGCTCATCCTTCACAGCTTTGAGCGCAGCTGGGGCAGTCACATTCTTACTGGCAGGCACAAGTGTCTCCAGGATGATCCTGGACGCGTTCACCTCGATCTGTCCGAGAACACGCACGACAGCCAGAACAAAAAGGGTTGTGCTGACCGTCGTAAACCCAAAAAGAAGAGTCACCAAGGCGAAGAATACCCGCCCCAGCGCGGATACCATGGCGATGAGAAATTGCTTGTGTACGGAGGTCATGGCGGCTCCTACGGTGCGACGACATAGGTCTTGCCGATGTGGCCCCGGACGGCCTGGGCTGCGTAGTTCTGAGCGGCGATCTTGTACATTCCTTCCTCCCTTCCATATGCACGCGGCGTGTGCATATCACGGTCGACATGCACTAAAATGGGGAAAGTGTGAACACATCAGAATTGCCTGTTGACAACTCTTGTGCCACGCACATATAGATGCTTTGAAGCATTTAATCAAGTGAAACGTCCTGAGGAGGCTTAACGCATGCCGGACATCTCAATGTGCCAGGATGAGCAGTGTCCATCACGAGAGACGTGCTACCGCTTCAAGGCCAAACCTGATCTACTCATGCAGGCCTACGGCCACTTCGGCCGAGAAGATGGCGCCGAGCGATGTGGCTACTACTGGCCGCTGAAGTCACCAGCAGACAAGCACCGACTTGATAAAACACACGATTTTTAAGGGGTTTCTATAGTGGAGAAGGTAACAGCCGAGCAGTGCAAGAAGGTTGTGATCGACAACAATATGCAGCGTCTTGGTCATCACCGATGCGGCGGATGTGGCTACATGGTGGGGTGGGAGTTTAAGCGCCCCGGCAATGTGCATCACAGCTGGCACGACGCACTGGGCTTGGACGGACCAGACGATGTGATCGCCACCTTCAACCCATCATGTAATTGCGGGGCCGGGTTCCATGACGGAGAGCCGCGCCCATGGTCGGATTTTGCAGAAAGCTTCAACATGCAAACGCCGGAGAATCGCGAACGGATGTGGAGACGCTTCGTGGCCGGGAAACCCACACATGAATCTGACTGAGAAAGGAAAGTCATGAGCGGTTGGTGTAAGCGGTGCGGCCGGTTCGATGTCTGGGGTAAGGGCTGCAAGTGCGAGCATCGCGGCTCGATCTGGTTTGAGGACGACGGCGAGGATAGTAGCGTCGATCTCTGGTCGATCTATGCCGACCTCACTCTTGCGATCGATGACTGGGCCAAGCGCAGACTTCAGGGAGACATAGAGTTTATGACCGAAGGTCGGACCGAGACCTTTGCCTTCCGTACCGAGGGTGGCGCGGTGCGCTTGTTCAACGTTTGCTTTGAGATGAAGCCGGAGTTCCATGTCACCGAGATTAACGCGGAGGGCGAGGAGATCCAATGATCAAGATCTCCAAGGAAGAGCGCATCGCGCTCCGGCAGATGATTGACGCCCAGTACAAGCTGTGCGCTTCGGCTGAGCGCATTATCGAAAAGAGCACCATCACGCCCTTCACCTACTTTTGGGCCGCGCTCAATGGCGAGCGCCGGAAGAACGGCAAGAAACCAATCGGATATGGAGACGCTTATGATCGCTGGATCGACTACACAACGACCTGAGACGGCGAAGCTGGCGCAACAGCTTGCGGATGCAGCGAAGAAACACGCCCAGGCCTCCGAACGTGTTTTCGCCTATCAGCGCCTGCCGATGTACGGCACCTCGCCTCGCGAGAGCACTAGGAACGGTGCGCTGCTGACACTAGCCATCACGGCGCGCGATGCGGCACTTAACGACTACCAAGATGTTGTCGGGCGCATCCCTGAACGTGACCTCGCCGATGTCCTGGATGAAGCTGGGAACATTGTCTCCAACGAGACGAAGTAGCCGGATGGATCTGCGCGAGCACGTCGCCAAGGCCATCTATGGCGCAGCTTTTCGACCCTCCAACAAGGAGCAAGCTGAGCGCAGAATACCGTCTCCTGGCTGGTGCTGGAAGCGAGCGAGTGAAGAGCAGAGGCGGTTCGCGCGTCGGCAAGCCGACGCGGCTATTGGGGCCATGCAGACATTTCCTCGATCAGAGACTGAAGGACAAGGATAGGGAAGATGACAACTGAGGATAAGATCGCACCAAGGATCGCGAGAGTACCGTTCAAGGTGAAGGTGAAGCGTACACCAAGCCTCAATCGCGTCGCCATCCACGTCCAGCGCGATCAGGGCTCCGCCACCGGCCTAGCGCGCTACGACACACTTATGCTGCAGACCGAGGAAGCAGGCAAGCTTCTCGATCTTCTAAAGAACCCGGAATTGGAGCCATAGATGAAAACCTTCGCCGAAACAGAGCGCGAGAAGTCGGTTGGCGCCCTACTGGCGGTTGTCAACGACGATCCGGGGTACGTGGAGATCCGGGGTACGTGGAAGCCTTGGGCGAGGTCAAGGCTTTGCTTGTAGACTTTGCCAACGCGAAAAACCTTAACAATGATGAGCGCGTTGTGCTTCTTGAGTTAATGCTGGTCGATTCCGTTACTGACTTCATCTACTCCTTCACAGCTGATCCTAAAGTAGCCCAGAAGGGGCTGGTCCGGATGGTCCATCTGATGGAGGAGCGCCTTAAGGACAGAGAAAATCGGGAGAAGCACTAATGTGGAATCCGCAAGCCATGTGGCCCGCTATCCACACTGTTGTTGTGGGTTTCTGGATGGTCGAAAACCGCGCCGACATCAAATTCGTTATGCGTGACAAGGAGGGGGCCTGGTTTCTGGTAGATGGCGACGGGAACGTCTTATGCAACCTCAAAGTTCCGCCTCAAAAGTGGGCCACGCCGCCGGTCGCAATCGAGATGCGACCCTATTACAAGGACGCGTTTGCGAAGGCGGCGACATGACAGGCCAGCGATTTCCACCCTCTATCGAAGAGCGGCTTTTTAAGCAGTCGGCCCACGAGGACCGTATTCACCGATTTGCAGCCTTTGCGGTGGTCCTGCGCCTGCTGCTTCATTTAATTAGCGATACCCCTTTTATGCTTGCCGACATCTTCGGAACGCTCGCCGTGTATTACTGGCTGGTCTACTTCTACGTCACCCACCGGCTAAGGAAGATTCGACGAGGGGACTATTGACATAGATGTCTGGAGGCACTTAATAAGGAAGGAGAGGAGACCGATCATGTCGTACGAATCGTTTGAAAACGTCGAAGTCTGCCTTCCAAGCTTTACCACCAAAGATGGCCACTTCTTTGAGGACTGCCGGGTTTATGTCTCGGGCCGGATTGTGCCGCCGGAGCGTCTGGTCGGCTTCCGGGGCGATATTGAAATCGAAGAGGTGACGTCTTCGACCGGTCGGTCGATCGAGCGCCTCCTGAAGGCGGGCGAAGACGCCTGCCACAACTTCTGGCTCTCTATCAAGGGCGACGTCTCGGAGAAGCTGCGCGGGGGGCTAGGGTAATGGCTGTAAAGCCAAAGCTTCCGCCCGGCGTCTTCCAGGTCACGCTGCGCATCAACACACGCACGCTCGGCAATCACCTGTTTGAGCTGCAGAAGGCTGGCAAGCCGGGACAACGCAACACCGACGCGCTGGGAGCGACCCTCGGCGCGCATTTTCTTTTGCCGATGAGGCCGCCGGGTTTCGATGAGAAGATCGTTCTCGGCCGGTATGGCATTCAGATCGTCTACGTCAGCGACAGAGGAGATGGAACTGATGGGTAGATATAGTCGGCGCCGACGTAGGTCCGACGGCGCACCCACCAAAATCATCTACAACGGCGAAGCCGAGGGGCGCAGCTGGGACGTCTTCGTCGGTTCCGGCCACTCACGTCAGAAGCTGCCGCCGCGCCTGGACGTGCGCAATCATTCACCCACGGGGTTCGCCTGGGGTTACGGTGGCTCGGGACCCGCACAATTGGCCCTTGCCCTTCTGCTCTATGAGTACGGCGACGAGGAGCTGGAGCGGGTTGAGCGCATCTACCAGCTATTTAAGTTCCGTGTTATCGACCGCCTGCCGCAGGATGAGGACTGGAAACTCACCAGCGACCAAATCCGCGAGATTGTGGACGAGCTTGAGGGCGAACGAGAAGGAGCACTAGCCTGATGGCAAAGGCGCGCAAGAAACTTAGGAAGGTTGCCCTTAACGGCCACATCTACAAGACCGGCGACAGGATCGACCTCTACCGCGATGATGAGGGGTTTATCATCACCTCGATTGAGGAGAGCAAAACGGATTCCGATATCTATATCTTTGTCCGGCGCAAGAATGGCCGGGCCGACTACATCTACATTGTCGAGGGCGACGGTAGCGGGTTCTATTGGCTTGGCACGAAGCCTCCGCACAAAAAGAAGGAAGAGGCATGTGGCTGATGATCAGGAAGAGAAACGTCAGAAGCTCTTTCGTCAACTTCTTTCTCCGGACAAAGATCTTGACATGGACCTCCCGAAGGGCGGGGTCATGGTGCGCATCTATCACGAAGGCGACAAGGTGCTGATGGAGTTCGGCTCGTCGATCCGTGGTGTCGCTTTTGATGTGAGCGCTGCGCGCGACATAGCGCGCATGCTTATGCAGCAGGCTGAGTTGGTTGAGAGAAACAAGGGGTGACACGCGGTCAAGGGAGGAGAAGCATAGCTTGATGCTTTGGCAGGATGTCAAGTGGGCCATCACAATGCTGCGTGCGCGCCGCTATCGGCGCAAGCTCGACTACTCCTCCAGGCTTGCATTTGATCAGCAGTTTCCGTCTCTTTCGTCGGCTGGGGTGGCCCTGCGTTACGCGGATGCAATCTATGAGGCAAGAAAAAAGGACTACCGAACCGCGAAACGGACGTTGCGTAGCAATGTTCGCTGGTGCGATCGCTGCGAAATGTCGACCCCTCACAAGAAGGATCAATGCTTGGCGTGCGCCGCCGATGCTGCCTTTTCACAAATGCCCTTCCGCTACTGCAATACCTGCATGAAGGAGACGCCGCACCGAGGCGCAGCTTGCGCCTTTTGTGAAGAGTTTGCAGAGGAATATATTAGGTGAGTTCGAGATGAGACCCCGGTCAGCAAACGAAGGAGTAACACGCATGGCACGGAAGAGAGAAGGCTACGTCTGGGTTGGCGAGTACACACGGTCCGGGAAGAAGATCCCCGGCAGGTGGCGGCCGGTCCCAAAGAAAAAGCCCAAGAAACGCAAGAGTACCAAGCGTGCCGCAAGGGCTGCGATCGATGAGGACGGCAATGTCCTAAGAGATCTGGTGCGCGCAGCGTCCCCGGAAACGCGAACCATTGAGCGTGCAGTGGATACGCTCCTAAACGACTTCATCGAGCGCATCATCGTCGAACTCGAGAAGCGGCGCAGACCCGTATGAGCCAGAGACTGCATCCAGATGTCGCAAAGGCGTTAGCGCAGCAGGGGGTCGACCTGAAAGTCGGCGACCTCGTAACCTGGTCGGACGAAGCCATTGTCGCAAAGAAGAACATCAAGGGCATCAACGCGGGCCAGGTGATCAACTTTGCGCTAACGCCTGGCGCCAGCAAAAAGAAAAGCGATGCCAAGCTCTTCGTCTGCGTGCAGTTTTACCTCAAGGCACAACCCGACCTTGTTGCGCCTCAATGGCTTCGGCGGGTCGATGGGGTTGCGCAGAAGCTTTAGGGGTCAAACTGTCCCCTATTGCGAATCGGATGCGCATTGTGTACATCGGTGCGCATCCACTCTCGGGATCGAACCCGAAAAAATGAGGCTCCAGGAAAATGGAGCCTACCCTTGGACGCAACGACACAAGACTTCGCCTCCGTCATCAAAAAGATGATCGGCGAAGAGATTGCCTCCCAGACATCGACGCTGATTGCGGTTGAGAAGGATCGTCACGATCTTATCGCCGGTCAGATCCGTGGCCTGCAGAAGGCCCGCCTCATCATCGAGGAGAAGCTCAAGCAGTTCGTCATGGCCGACTATGGCGACGAGGAGGAGCTTTTGCATGTCTAAGACCGCCACCCTCGTAAAACCCTCGAAGTCCGAGCTGAAAGAGCACTCCGGCAAGAAGCAACCCGTTGCAACTGCTGGGACTTTTCACGGTGCTGGCAATGTCGTCGCCGCTTCCAGCCAGAAGGTCGAATGTGGTCTGGATCTCAATGATCCCTGGTTCGGCGAGACTGTTGCCGAGGAGGCCGCTCTGCCGGAGCCCGGCAAGTGGTACTGCATCGTCAAACAGATCGGGATCAAACGCAAAGTCGGCTCAATCATCATCCCGGATTCTGTGCAGTCGGATCAGCAGTGGTCGCATGGCCTCTGCTTGGTTGTGCGCGTTGGTCCGGCCGTCTATCGCGGCTCAAAGTTCCGGGACATGGAGCTTGATGCAGACAAGCACGGGCCCAAGGTTGGCGACATCTGGACCTTCCAGGCGCGCCAAGTTCGCTATCGCGTGAAGATTGATGGCGAGGACTATATCGAGATGCCGGACGATGCCCTGGTGTCTCGCATCAATCCCCATGAGCTGCACCGATACAGCTTCATGGTTTGAGGGGGGGGGAGTGAGCAGACATGCACGTGCGTAGCGCCGAAATGTCTGGGGATCAGCTGGTTGTCAATAGGGGTTCCCGCACCTCTGACGCCGCGAAACCCTCGACCAGGCACGGCAGCATCAAGTTCTTCGACCAGAAGCGCCGTTTCGGGTTCATCGTCGCGGCTGACGGGTCAGAAGTGTATGTCTACTTCACCACCCTACAGCTTTGCAAGGTCCACGAGGCCGATCTGGTGCCGGGAACACGCGTTGAATACGACGCAAAGCCTCCGAAGCACCCCGGGCATAAACCCGAATGCACGTTTTTAAGGGTCACCCACCCCGCCGGGTAGCAGGCGAGCGCTCTTCTTCTTCTCCTGATCATCATCATTCAAACACCCGGGCGGCTCGCCCGGGAGGAGAGGATTTATGGGACCGCAAGGCAACGACCCACTGACCATGGATATCCTGCCGGACACGGAGATGGATGACTTGTCGACACCGCCGGAGATCGGCGAGGACGTCGAGATCACCTTCGTTGATGAGGATGAGGCAGACGCGAGGCCGGTTTTACGTGGGCAGAATGAGCCGGACGAGAACGATGAGGGCGACGACCCGCACGATGATGAGTTCGCCGGGATCGATGACCCTGTCGTGCGGGAACGCATCCAGGAAGAGCAGCGCCTTCGGCGCGAGGCAGAGGCCCGGGTCCAGCAGGGCCAGGAAGCGGCTGACTATGCCGTCTATCAGGAGAAGAAGAAGACGCTGGAGGCGCAGGAAGCCTCGTACAAGCTCAGCCTCGACGGCGTGAACGTCCGCATCAAGACGACGCGCGAGGCGCTCAAGATGGCGATGGAGGACGAGGACCGCGGTGCTCAGGTCGACCTGCAGGACCAGCTCGAGCGTTTGAACCGCATCAAGACCGGCATCGAAGGCAATATGAGCCAGCTGCCGAGCCAGGACCAGCTCGACCAGGCCTACCAGCAGCATGTTCAAAACCGCCGGGCACAAACCCAGAGCCAGGCGCAGCCCGCACCGCAGGGTGGAGCACCAACTCCGCGCAACCAGCGTGCCGTCGAGTGGTCTCGCAATAACGCCTGGATGAACGACCCAAAGCATGCACCGGAACGTGCGGCTATGATGGAGATCGACAAGCAGCTCTTCCGCGAGGGCCGCGATCCTAACTCACCTGAATACTTCACGGAGCTATCTAAGCGGATGGCTCGGACGTTTCCGAATCTCGGCGTCAAGGATCTTGCTGGGCGCTCACACGGACAGGCTTCCGCAACTCAGGCTCCGAGGCGTGGCTCGTCTCCACCCGTTGCTGGTGCACGCTCGTCCTTGCCGCCGAGTCCCATCTCGAAGGGCGCTAACGGTAAGGCGCGCATCACGCTTGGTCCGTCAGACCGCTTGATGCTGCAAAGGCTGGGCATCGATGTTCAGTCCGATAAGGCGGCCGTCAAGCGGTACGTCCAGGAGAAATACACATCCGCCAAGCGCGAACAGGTAAGAAGGGGAGCCTAAGTCCATGCCGAGAATCGCACCGAACACGGCTGCCCAGCCTGTCGCTCAGAACGAGGCGCCGAGCCTAAATCTCAACGATACAGGTGACCGCATGCGCGAGGCGCACGACCGCACGGCCATACACGCCATGCGCGATGGCGAGGCCGACCAGCGCAGCTCGCCTCGATCGGAGACGGGCGACCATGTCTGGAAGGCGCCGCTCAACCTCGACGCTCCGC
This sequence comes from Hyphomicrobium sp., assembly GCA_965222835.1. Classification (GTDB taxonomy): domain Bacteria; phylum Pseudomonadota; class Alphaproteobacteria; order Rhizobiales; family Hyphomicrobiaceae; genus CBDCUQ01. The sequence goes on along the minus strand of CBDCUQ010000002.1, from coordinate 9,797 downwards.
CGGAACGTCCGGGCTACCGGCAGCGCTGGGTGCGCTCCGAGTTCCGCAACGAAAAGGACAATCTCAACTGGCAGGCGAAGCTTCGTGAAGGCTGGGTGCCGCGCGATCCTGAAACCGTACCCAACGCCGAGCAGTACTTTGGCAGCCATGTGCAGAGTACCGAGAGCGTCATTCGTGTTGGTGGGCTTATCCTTATGGAGATCCCAGAAGACAAGCTCCGGGCGAAGCGCCGGGCGATCGATCAGATCTCCCGCAGCCAAGAACAATCCGTGTCGGTCGATACGGACAAAGTTTCCCGCGAGGGTGTGCGCTCTGGTTACGCGCCCATCATCAGGGAAGAAAGCAGGGAAGTCGTGACCGGACGCCGACCCGAAACCCTAGCCGATTGAGTAGATGAGGAGATAACTCGATGGCAAATCCCGACGCACCGTTCGGATTTAAACCATGGCGACATGGTGGTGGCGGCTGTGTGGCCCGATGCAACGAGTACACGTTGTCGACGGCGTATGGCACGTCACTGTTTCACGGCGATCTCGTGAAGACTGATGGCGGTGGCAATCTCAACATTGCCGCAGCCGGTGACCAGGTCGTTGGCGTTTTCGTCGGCGTCCGATGGGTCGCCTCCGATGGCTCCTACCGCTTTGCCAATATGTGGACGGCAAGCACAGCAGAGAAGTCCGGCACGGTCATCTATGCTGAAGTGTGGGATGACCCGCAGCAGCTGTTCCTCGCGCAAAGTGACGGCTCAATGACGGCGGCCGATATCGGCCAGTTCTGCGACGTGGATACGTCCCAGTCCGGCGACACGGCCACCGGCAAATCGCGTCAGCAGACGTCCGCGACTGGCGGGTCGGAAACGACCTTCAAGATCGTCGACGTGATCGATGCCGCAAAGCACAACATGCCTTGCCGTAACGCTGCTGGGAATCAGGATGTGTTCGCGACCGGCGCCAATGCGCTCGTTGTTGTTCGTGCTGTCAAGCATGAGCATGCATCGATCGCAACGGCCGAAGTCTAATTGGGCTTAGAGGAGTGATAGACAATGGCTAACATGACAAGAGCCCAATTCCAAAAGCAGTTACAGGACGGCCTGAATACTGTTTTCGGTCTCGAGTATGATCGCTACCCGCCACTTTGGGACAAGATCTTCGACACGCATCAATCGCGCAAAGCGTTTGAAGAGGACGTGCTGATGGTCGGCCTCGGCGGCGCGCTCACCAAGGCGGAAGGCGCTGCGGTGCCGTACGATGCAGGTCAGGAAGCCTGGGTCGCCCGATACCTCAACGAGACCATCGCCTTGGCTTTCGCCATCACTGAAGAGGCTGTTGAGGACGGCCGCTATGGTGATATCGGCGCGAAGTACTCCAAGGCACTGGCCCGCTCAATGCGGCATACCAAGGAGGTCCGAGCTGCATCCGTACTTAACAACGGATTTAACTCCTCCTATGCCGGTGGCGACGCCAAGGAGCTGCTTGCTACCGACCATCCCCTGGTTGGTGGCGGGACACTCGCCAACGAGCCGTCGACGGCGGCCGACCTCTCCGAGGAGGCACTTGAGGATGCAATGATTGCGATCGACGGCTTTGTCGATGATCGCGGTCTGCCCATCATGGTGCGCGCGAAGAGCTTGTGCATTCCGCGCCAGCTGCAGTTTATTGCGCACCGGATTCTCAAGTCGACCTTGCAGTCCGGTACGGCCAACAATGACACCAACGCATTGAAGGATATGGGGATGTTGCCCGGGGGTGTGAATACCAACGTGTATCTCTCCGATCCTGATGCCTGGTTCATCAAGACGGATGTCGCAGACGGCCTGAAGCACTTCGTGCGGCGCAAGCTGAAGCGCGGCATGGAGGGTGACTTCGAGACGGGGAACATGCGCTACAAGGCTAGCGAACGCTACGTGTTCGGCTGGACGGACTGGCGCGGTATCTACGGTTCGCCGGGCGCCTAAGCCTGACGACCTGGACGCGTGGCCCGGAGCAAACAACCACCTCCGGGCCACGTTCTCGAACCCGAGAACGCTGAAAGGAAAAAACCATGGCCGTTCCGATGAGACTCCCGAACGGAGTCACGAATGTCGATGCTACCGATCCTCTTGCTCAGCTGGGCATGCTGGACCCGACGAAGTTCCACACGTACTTCAACGATTTTGACGTCTTCACGGCTGGCGACTGGACGATCACCGCTCTCGACGGTGGTGCCGATAGCGGTGAAGTACATGCCGTCCAGGATGCCGATGGCGGCATTCTTCTCGTCACAACCAATGACGCGGACAACGACAACGTCTGCCTCGAAAGCCAGGGCGAGGCCTGGAAGCTGGAGACCGGCAAGAAGGCTTGGCTCAAGATCAGGCTCAAGGTCGAGGACGCGGATGACAGCGACTTCTACTTCGGCTGGCACACGACCGATACCAACCCGTTCTCGACGGCACCAACGCAGCGGGCCTACTTCGCCCTCACGGAAGGCGCAGCCACCGTCACGTTCGACATGGACGACAACTCAACGGATGCGGAATCCGACACGGTCGCCACCTTGTCCGACGACACCTATGTCGTACTTGCCATGTACTATGACGGCAAGGGCAACATCGAGCTGTACGCCGATGGCGTGAAAATCACGACCATGACCAGTGTCTCGATTCCGTCGACGGAGATGGCCTTGGGATTCGGCGTTGCTACCGGGGCCGCAGCCACACGCAGCCTGCATGTGGACTACATCCTCGCCGTCAAGGAGCGCTAATGAGGCGGGGGCTTCGGCCCCCTCTTCTCAACCTTAACCAAGGAGGCGCTCAAAATGAGAGTCAAAGTTTTCGATGTCGACCCCGTCGATGCCGATCCCAATGGCATTTGCGAGGCCCAAACACCGTCAGGTGCAGAAGCCCTGACACTGGACGGCGCGCTCGTCTCTGGCGGGGCGGCGGCACTCGATTATGCCCGGCGTCTGGCTATTGTTTCTGATGCCAACGATTCCGGCATCACCTTCACAGTGGTCGGCACTGACGCGGATGGGTACGCGCTCACTGAAGTCATCACCGGCCCGAATGCTACGACCGTGGAGAGCACGGAATACTTCAAGACGGTGACCTCTGTGACGTCGTCGGGCGCAGGCGCCGGCAACATCACCGTTGGCACGGTCGATGAGATCGCCACACAAACGATCCCGATCAAGTGGCGCTCGCCCTATGCCGCCCACATCGATGTCAACGTCACCGGCACCATTAACTTTACGGTGCAGCAGACGTTCGATGACGTGCTGCGATCAGGGCTACCGCCGAGATCAGCCACGCAGAACTCGCTCTGGCAGAGCATTTCAGCCCTGGCGGCAAAGACAGCTGACACGGAGAGCACGGCTACGATCGGGGCAACAGGCCTCCGTCTGGTCGTCAACTCCTATTCGAGCGGTGGCGAGCTGCAGATGACCCTGAACCATCCGGACAATCTCGGAGGAGTATAGCGATGGCACGTAAGTCGACGAAACGAGCCCCAGCTTCGAAGAAGACAGCTAAGGCACAGAAGTGGGCTGACAATGCTCAGTCGGCTCTGGGGACGATCTGGGGCGTTATCAAGAAAGTCACGGCCCCGGCTCCCAAGTGGGTCTGGGCCCGGCGTGAGACGGTCGGGATCAGCTTCGCCGTCGCCGTGCTCGTGGCCTATGCTTTTACCTGGGGTCTTCACCGTAAGATCGAGGCGCATGTAGGCTCCGCCACGGCCAGCGTCGCCTCCATGACGGGCCTATCTTTCCAGGACACTAGGGAGGATGAGGGGCAGGATGAGGTGGTGCCTACCAAGACCGAAGCGAGGGTGGTTCGCCCTATCAAGAAGAAACGGCGCGCTGTGCGCCGATCCGTCAAGCCTAAGCCGGATCAACCGGCGCACTGGCCGTTCTGACTATGAGGGATGGGGACATATGCGATGACGGGAACACAGACACCCAGAGGCCGGGGAGGTGACTGGCGGCAGCCGCCTCAGGCACGCGAGGCCTATGTTGCGGGGCAACGGGAGGCCATGTCGCACTACCGGCCGGTGCCGCAACCTCAGTATGTGTACGTCGATAATCCGGTGCTCGCCCGTAACGAAAAGGAATCCGTCACGGTGGGGAAGCACGGGGTGTTTTTCGAGTATAAAACATTCATTGCCGTCATCGTTGGTATTGCCGCGTTGATCATCTGGGGATCAACGGAGTTCAGTGAGCTTCGTTATTCGCGCAAGGAAGATCGCGCCCTGATCGAGCGCATCCCAGCCCAGGTTCTGCAGACCGTCAAGGAGGCCACGCGCCCGATTACGGAGCGCCTGTCGCGCCTTGAAGGCGAGATGACCATGCGCGGTATCTCACGCTTTACCCGGGCGGATCACGAGGTCTGGTGCCTTAACACCGAAAAAAAGAATGCCAAGATCGGCTGGGAGTGCGGACCGGTCGACATCGGGAGTCCGGGCTCAGTCCGGGGTCGTGATTTACGCAATATCCCGCGCGTTTTACCAAATAGTTACAAGAATGATTGGCGCACGCGCATTTTCGGGACGCCAAGCCTTCAAAAGGAGGCTCGGCTCTAATGGCAACCTCCGGTTCGTTCACTTTTGATCCAACAGTTGCGGGTGTTCTCGATGAGGCGATGGAGCGCGCGGGCATTGATCCGTCGGATGCCACTCACAAGCACCTTGAGAGCGCCAAGCGCTCTCTCAATTTCATGTTCGTCAACTGGTCGGCCGACCAGCCGGATCAGCTCTACCGCATGGAAGAAGGCACGGCCTCTGTCATTTCGGGTATCGATTACTTCGACCTGGCAACCGGGGCGATTGATCTTATCGAGATTGTCATGCAGTACAATGGCGAAACCGAGGATCTACCGCTCGCCCGCGTGAACCGGGACCACTACCTGGGCATCACAGACAAGACGCAAACCGGACGTCCGTCGCTCTATTACATCGACCACACGACACTCAATGCGCCGCGCCTCAAGATGTGGCCGGTGCCGGATGCCGCGTGCAGTTTCACCTACGACTACATGCGGCACAACGAGACTGTCACCGCCCTCTCGGAGACCCTCGACACACACCGGCTGTGGCTCGAGGCGGTTGTCGCGGGCCTCGCTGAGCGCCTTGCCTTTAAGTTCAATATGGAGAAGTACGAGGCCTGCGCAAAACAGGCAGGGATGGCCTATACCCTCGCCAAGTCGAGCCACACCGGCAACAACCACGTCATCATTTCGGCGCGCGCCTTCGGGGGACGGGGGAGGACGCTGCGACGATGAGAGCCCTCAACTACAAACGCCTGAAGAGCTGGGAGCGCGGCCTGACAGACCCGCCGCATCCACTCGATAAGCCGCGGCGCATCGGCCCGGACCAGTCGCAGATCATCCCCAAAAAGATCGACAACGACAAGGAGGGCGCCATCATCCGCTACGGCTACAGCGCCAATGCCGAGCTTTATACGCCGCGCAGTACAGTGGTCTCGTCCTATGGCATCGGTGGTGTGCGCATTACCGCAACACTCGCTGATCTATCGAGCTTCTCTCTAACCATGGGGTCGGGTTCCTGATGACACAGTGGACGACAACCTATAGCGGGCTTGTGAGCATCCTGGAGGAATACACGGAGGATGATTCCACTGAGTTCTCGAGCCAGGTGCAGGGCTGCATTAATCGCGCCGAGGAGCGCCTCCTGAAAGATCTGGACTTGTCCATCTTCAACAAGTCCAACTCCACGACAACGGCCTCCGGCAGCTCCACAACCAGCAAGCCGGTCAAAACCGTGCCCACCCTGTCGATCTGGTTCACGGCAGCAGCGGCACCTGCAATCCGCAAAAGCCACGACTTCATCCAGGCCTATGGTGGGTCGGGCAGACCTCTCTATTTCTTCGAAGACAAGGATGACATCTACTGGGCACCAGTTCCCGATGACAACTACGCGATCGTGGTGCGCCAGATCGCGCGGCCGACACCGTTGTCCGCATCCAACACCACCAACTGGCTCACCGATAATGTCGCAGATCTCCTACTCTGGGCGTCACTGGTTGAATCGGAAGCCTTCCTCTTAGCGCCGGAGCGCGTTGTCGAGTTCCAAGCCTACTACGCAGCTCTTCTGGGGGCTGCGCGCGGCTTCTGGCGTGAGAATGCGCAACGTCAATATGAGCCGGTCAATCCGACCCCTGAGCCTGAGAGGACGCGCTGATGGGCTTGGTGACATATACCCGCAGCTTTCTCCTGGAGCAGCTTTCCGGCGACCATGACTTTTCGGCGGACACGCTCAAGGTGGCAATGTTTGACGGGGACGCAGCGCTTGATGCCGATACTACGGCGTACAGCACCTCGAACGAGGTAGCCAACGGCAACGGCTATACGACCGGTGGCGAGAGCATGTCGATCTCCTCTGGGTATCCCAAGATGGAAAACGACAAAGCATCGGCGCGGTATGACGATGTTGTCTGGACACTAACGGCGGACACCACCATCCGCTACCTGCTCATCTACAATTCATCACAATCCAACAAGGCGATCATGGTCATCGATCTGGGCGCCGCGTCGCAGTTTAACGGGTCGTTCACGCTCGGCTTCCCAGCCGATATGGCCCCGCTGCTTTATTTGGCTGCAGCGTTTCCAGGATAGGGGATAGATATGGCCGACACAGCAAGCGTGATCCTTAATCTCCGGCTGATGGAAGACGGCGTCACCTCCGCCTGGGGCGAGAAGGTCGACACCAATATGCAGATCATTGAGGGTGCCATCAACGGCACCGCTGACGTCTCGACGACGGGCGGCGACACGACGCTCGATGACGCTGATTATACCGATGACGACGGTAAGAAGGCCGTGATCAGCGTGACGGGTGCACTCGTCTCCAATGCCAACATCATCATTCCCAACACATCGCGGCGCGTGTTCGTGATTAACAACACGTCGGGCGCTTATACCGTGACAGTGAAGACCTCCGGCGGGGCAGGTAAGGCTGTGACCCAGGGCACGGCGGCCCTTCTCCATTGTGACGGGTCGGACAACATTGTCTTCCTGGGTGCGCAAACTGTGATTGGCACGGGCGCTCCGAACGATGCGTCGGGCGCAGCGGCCAGCTCTGTGTCCGTGACGCCAACCGGCAACCTCGCCGCGACGGACGCCCAGGCTGCGCTCGCCGAGCTGCAAGGCGACATCGACACGATCAACGCCAACCTCGCCTCCTATCAGCCGCTCGATACGGACCTGACCACGATTGCAGGCCTCGCCAATACCAAGGGCAACATCATGGTCGGCTCCGGCTCCGCCTGGACCTCGCAGGCTGTCGGCACGGATGGCTTCGCGCTCATTGCCAAGTCCGGTGCCACCAACGGTGTAACCTGGGCCGCACTTCTTGAGGCCGGGACGGATGGGATTTTCTATCAGGCCGCAGCCCCGACCGGCTGGACGGGGTCTGATGCCGACAGCGACAAGGCGATGCGGATTGTATCCGAGACGTCAGGACTGGGTGGCGCCTCAGGCGGCACGACAGCCTTCGAGACCGTGTTCGACGATCGCACGATTGCCGTCGGCGAGCTGCCGGATGCAACGATTACCATCACGGACCCGGGTCACACGCACCCCTTGACGAATGGAACGAACGTGCGTCGGTCGTCAGGCAGCAGCAAGCTAAACCCGACAGGCGCCGCAGGGTCATCGACGGCGGAACTTACGGTTGGCAGCGCCACGACCGGCATCACGGCTGCGATCGATAACACGACACGTGGTGGCGCGCAGAGCGCCATGGACTTCGACGTGCAATTTGTTTCCTGCATCAAAGCTGCAAAGGATGCCTACTAATGCTCCCAGACGAGAAGAAAAAGTGCCACCTGACCGGCTTCAAGACCAGCTGCAGGAAGCTGGTCGCTGATGGCGCCTGTCAAGGCCGCTGGACGCTCCTCAGGGGAAATGATCCCGACACGGGTGGCGAGCTTAACCGCTACGGGTGCATCGACGAGCATGCACATACCATGCGCCTCGATCTCATTCGGCGCACGTCGGGCGTGGCGGCCTCTGTCGAAAGCCGGGGCAACAAGACCAACGACCTCATTGCCGAAGGCATGCTGCGGGATGAGTTTCGCCACAGGCAGACGCTCCAGCTGGCGGGAATTGATATTGAGAATGCCCTGAGCCCCCTTCCAAAGCCGGAAAAGAGTGAGGAGCCGGTTCCGCTTCAAGTCATCGAGAACAGGCCTGCAGAGGATACACCGAAGCAGTGAGTTACGACGCAAAACCGTTTGATATTCTCCCTGGTATTTTCAAGGAGGGCTCGGGCTATGCGGCCCAGGGCCGCTATATCGATGGCGAGAACGTCAGGTTCTGGAAGGGTTACCCGGAGCGCATTGGCGGCAATCAGGCAGTCCTGACCAACCCGCTCTTCTTCCCGGCGCGCGGCATGCGTGTCTGGCAATCACTCAGCGGCACGCAGCTGGGAATCTTCGGGCACGCCAAGGGTGCGCAGGTGTATTCCGGCGGCGCCCTCTATGATGTATCACCGGCTGGCGCAAACGGCTATGCGACGGTCACGCTGGTTGTCACGACCGTGTCTGGGGCCTTTACATCGGGCGAGACAGTCACGACGACAGCCGGTGCCTCGGGAACACTTATTGAGGCAACGGCAGATTCGCCGATGTACGTGGTCGACGAGAACGGCACACTGGAGCTGACGGTCACCGATATCTCTGGCACGTTCCTTGCGGGCGAAAAACTTTCCTTCTCGGGTGGCGGCGTCGCGTGGTGTAATGCCGACGCCAGTGCATCTCCTTTTAATGTGTATGCGAACAGCGGCACGATCAGTGGCACTGTCACAGGCACTGTGTCCGGTGCGACCGCGACCGTATCGAGTACGGCAGAGCTGTGGACCGGCACGGTAACGGGCGGCACGTCGGGACAAACCTGCACCGCCAGCTCCTGGTCGATGACCAACCGCGTCGATTCCGGCTCGCAGAACCTCTGGGGTGAAGGCACCTGGGGCTCCTCGGTCTGGGGTGGCAGCGCCACACTCTTTTCCGAGGTCAACAACTGCGCAACTTGGACGTTCGGGAAGTGGGGCGAGGACATGATTGGTTGCCCAAGGGGCGGCAAGATTTACATTCTCGATACCAGCGTCTTCGAGGGTGATACGTCGACCAACATGAGCCTGATGAGCGCCAACGCACCAAGTGACGCGCTCGGGGTTTTTATGAATGATGCCAACCGCACGCTCATTGCGTACGGAGCCCACGATGGTACGGCCTCTGATCCGCTGAATATTGCATGGTGCGACGAGGAGGACTACACGACCTGGACGGCAGCGGCGACTAACACAGCGGGCTCTATCCGCTGTGAATCCGGCTCCGAGATTGTCGGTGTGATGACGACACCGGACGGCTATCTGATCTCCACAGATAAAACACTGTATACGTTCCGTTATGTTGGTCTGCCATTCGTGTTTTCGCTCAAGGCTCTGGCTGACGGCTCAACCATGATCGGTCCGCATGCAAGCGCGGAGATGGACTCTGTTACCTACTGGATGAACAAGGATGGGTTCTACGCCTATGACGGCAGCGTCTTTCCGCTGCCGTGTGATGTTCACGCCTATGTGTTCGGCCGCCTTAACGTCGTTCAGGCGCATAAGGTCGTGTGCGGCACGAATCGCGCCTTCAATGAGGTTTGGTGGTGGTACGTCTCCTCGAATGCGACCGAGATCGATTCCTATGTTTGCTACAATACGGTCGAGCGCACATGGCACATCGGGAGCAAGGCCCGCACGAGCTGGGTCGACACATCGGTCATCCTCTCTTACCCAATGAGCGCCAAGCCGGATCAGACC
>CBDCUQ010000001.1:0-485673 GCA_965222835.1 Hyphomicrobium sp. | reverse complement strand
CGAAGGGCCACATGAGTCTGGTTGATGCTCCCAGGATCGACACGCTCTACGCGGCTATGGGTCCCGGGATCGAGATATCTGGTGGATCAGCGGCGAACTCAATGGCGGGTATTGCGTCATTCGGTGGCCGCGCGGCGTTCATCGGCAAGGTTGCGAACGATGAGTTTGGACGCATCTTCCGCCATGATATCGAGGCAGCCGGCGTTCGTTTCGACAGCCGGTCCGTCGACGGAGGGGCGCCGACCTCCCGGTCGCTGATATTGGTCACGCCGGACGGCGAGCGGACGATGAATACGTTTCTTGGTATTTCGACCGAGCTGGATCACGGTGAGGTTGATCCAGAGCTTATTCAGGCGTCCGGGATCGTCTACCTCGAAGGTTATTTGTTCGATCGCCCAGAAGCGAAAGCAGCCTTCCGTCAGGCACAGGACATCGCACGCAAGGCGGGACGTAAAGTGGCGTTGACGTTGTCCGATGGCTTTTGTGTCGATCGCCACCGGGACGAGTTCTTGGCGCTCATTGACGGAGTCGATATTCTTTTTGCCAACGAAAGCGAAATTACGTCGCTTTACGAAACATCGAATTTTGATGAAGCGGCGAAACGCGCGGCTCAAAGTGTTCCACTTGCTGTGCTGACACGGAGCGCTCAAGGGTCGATTATTTTTGAAGGTGGTAACGGCGTTTCGGTTCCCGCCAAAACTGTTGCAAAGGTCGTGGATACGACAGGGGCGGGCGATCTCTATGCGGCGGGATTTCTATATGGCTTGGCTGCCAGCCGGAAACTTGAAACCGCAGGCCGTCTTGGAAGTCTCGCAGCTGCTGAAATAATCAGTCACATCGGAGCGCGCCCGGAAACGAATTTAGCAGCATTGGCAAGGGAGAATGGGCTGGCGGCGTGAATTCGGGAAAACCGGTCATTTGTCTCTTCAATAAGAAAAGAGGGATTAGAAATTCGCTCTTTTTGGTCAGGCGCGAATTAAATCAGATTGGAATTGAACGGTGAAATGGGAGTCGCGTTGTATAACAAAATACACTATTCGTTCACTAGATATACAAGACGAAATGACAAAATCGCAACATGAACGGGTCCCGGGGGTAAATTCTTTATAGAATCCTATTTATTCTCCTTGGCGGATTAGGCGTTTACTCGCCATCCTTCGAATTAGCGATTCGCGTTCCAGGAGAATTCTACCTCATGTCCCGACCGAAAAAAACGCGTGGGCGTCCGAAGGGCAGCGGACTGGACGATAGTTCGCATCTCGATGCGATCGCCAAGCTGATTGCGGAAGATCCGGATCTCAAGCCGACAACGGCGATCAAGAAGCTCGGCATCACAGATCCGTCGGCGGTACGGCGGCTGCGCGACAAGTATCGGACCAGGGGCGGGCCTGCCAGGCTGCGCGGGGTACAGGCGCCCGTTCAATCGGCACTGAGATCTACAGCGCCTAAGACATCACCTGTTTCACGAGATGGCGCCGCGCCCGGTCTTACGGCATCTTCCCGCCGCAGGCAGAAACGCCGCGAAACACCGCGTGTGGATTCGTTGCGGGGACCTTCGGTTGGCCCTGTTGCGTCTGTTGAGGCGCACGAGCCGCCGCAGGAATGGCTCGCGGTTTGGGGTGGCTTGGGTGTTCAGGCTCTGGCCGCGTCTGTCGATTTTCAGTTGAGCATGGCGGGGCATGCCATGCGGTGGCCGGCGATATCGGCGGCGCTCAGGCAGCAAATCTTTTTGAGCGAATTGGCGATGTCCTTCTATGCACCGCCCAGCTCTCAGAGCGAAACGCTTCACTAACGCAACGATTGTTCACCGACGCGTCTGATCGCGGGCGCGTCTTACCCTGCGTCTATAGTACCTTCATGGCCGCTCCCCAGCGGCCTTTTTTTTGGGGGTCAGAGTTTGCGCAGCGCGACCGAATCGACCCGGTGGTCTTCGTCTTTGCGGAGAATAAGTCCTGAGCGCTGGCGTGCCGGCAGAATGTTCTCCTCGAGGTTCTTTGAGTTGATGGATTTCCAAATCTCTTGCGCGTGTTCCATGGCCTCCTCGTGGTTCATCAAGGCATAGCGATGGAAGTAGGAGGCGGGATCTCGGAATGCCGTGCTTCTCAGCCGCATAAATCGCTCGACGTACCAGTCGCGGATGACTTCTGGATCGGCATCGATGAAAATCGAAAGGTCTAGGAAATCGGAAATGATTGGGACGATTTCACCGCCACGCGGCATTGGGCTGGTCTGAAGAACGTTGACACCTTCGACAATGAGGATGTCGGGCCGTTCGACGATGAGTTTTTGTCCCGGCAGAATGTCGTAGTGGAAGTGCGAATAAACCGGGGCAACAGCCCTTTCCTGCCCTGATTTTATATCGCCGAGAAAGTTCAATAAGGCGGCGGTGTCGAAACTTTCGGGGAATCCCTTGCGATTCGCCAGGCCGCGTCTCTCAAGCTCAGCGTTGGGGTACAAGAACCCGTCGGTGGTCACGAGATCAACACGCGGGTGGTCAGGCCAGCGGGCGAGAAGGGCTTTGAGCACACGTGCTGTCGTGCTTTTGCCGACGGCGACGGAGCCGGCGACGCCGAGAATAAAGGGAAGTTTGCTATCCGTTCGTCCCAGGAACAGTGATGTCGCGGCGTGTAGTCTCTGCATGGCGGCGACGTAAAAATTGAGAAGCCGCGATAGGGGAAGATAAATCTCCTCCACTTCTTCGACCGAGAGCTCTTCGATGACGCCCGACATTTCTTCGAGCTCATGGGGGAGCAAAGTCATCGGCGTATCGGCACGCAGCCGCGCCCACTCCGTCCGGTCCATGACGAGGTAGGGAGAAAATTGCACGTCGCCTTGCTGGGGAACCAGCGACCAACCCGAATTGACCGGCCTCAGCTTTGACGCAAGTGATTTCACATTCATTTCAGCGTCCAGCGCGTGCTGCCTTCTCGTCATGGCCCGATACGCCCATTCTGCCTTCCAAGACAGCGAGCACGTCGTCAAGGGGGACGCCGCGCGCCTCGAGCAGGACCAAGAGGTGATAGAGCAAGTCTGCCGCCTCGTTTTTGAGCGCGTCGTCGCTTTCCGACATGGCGGCGATGATGGTCTCGGCCGCTTCTTCGCCAAGCTTTTTGGCGCACTTTTGCGGGCCGCCATCGAGCAGGGTCCGCGTGTAAGACGCGCTCTCGGGGGCCGTCCGGCGGGCGCGGATGGTTTCAGCGAGCTTCTGGAGGGTATCGTTGCCCATATCTCTGCGCCCGTGGGTTGCTTGCTGGCTCCAAGAAGAAACGGCTCCAGCTGCTAATCTAGCAGCAAGAGCCGGCGAATGAGTCAAGCTATTGTCGCAGTTGGGTGAACGTTTGGGCTCAACCAGCGTTAACCTCCGGGCACGCCGACAAGGCGCATCCGGATGTAATCAAGCTGATCGAAGTTGCCATACTTGATGACAAGGTGCCCGCTTTCCCCTGATCCGCGCTTGACCTCGACCTTCAGACCGAGCGCATCGGACAGCTCTTTTTCGAATGCCTTGGTGTCTGGATCTTTTTCCCGAACCCGCCGCCCGGTGGATCCGGGTTCTCCGATTGGCGCAATCTGAACAAGGGCTTCCACATCGCGAACATTGAGGTCTTGCTCGATAATCCGCTTGGCAAGTGTTTCGGCGTCTCCGCGACCAACGAGGGCGCGCGCGTGACCAGCCGTCAGCTGTCCTTCCTGAACCATGTGCTGAACGGACTCGGGGAGCTTCAAGAGGCGCAACGTATTTGCGACATGACTGCGGCTCTTGCCGATAATCTCTGACAACTGCTCTTGACGGTATTTGAACCGTTCGATCAGTTCGCGATAGCCGGTCGCCTCTTCGATGGCGTTTAGGTCGGCACGCTGGACGTTCTCGATGATTGCCAGTTCGAGAACTTCTTTGTCGTCAAGGTCGCGCACGATAACCGGTACGGTGTGTATTCCGGCTTTTTGGGCGGCACGCCAGCGGCGTTCGCCAGCCACGATCTCGTAGGGCGTTTGCTGGTCCGGATCGCGGCGCACGATGATCGGCTGCACGAGGCCCTTGCTGCTGATCGACTCGGCCAGCTCTTTGAGCTCGTCGTCGCGGAAATCCTTGCGTGGGTTGAAGCGGCCACCGCTCAATTGCTCGATCGGTACCAAGCGTTGCTCGCCTTCGGCCGGCAGTTGCGGCTCGAGATTCGCGGGCTCGCCTATAAGAGAAGCAAGCCCTCGGCCCAGTCTATTTTTTTGAACCGGAACGTTCATGGTCTCTTTCGTCCTTTTGGCCGCTTGAGGCGGTCTCTATTGGCCGCGTCAACGCATGCATTTGGCGCATGGCCACCTTGGTTGAGGCTCAGGCCGCCTTTCTTTGTTTTTCGCGTTCGATAATCTCCGTCGCTAGCCGGATGTAGGCTTGGCTGCCTGCACAATCATAATCGTAAAGCAGAAGGGGTTTTCCGTGCGAGGGCGCTTCGGCGACGCGCGTGTTTCGCGGAATGATCGATTCATAAACCTTCGATCCAAAGAACGCGCGAACGTTGTCGGCGACCTCACGCGACAGCGAGGTGCGCGCGTCGTGCATCGTTAGCACCACGCCTTGAATTTCAAGCGCCGGGTTGAGAGATGCACGGATCTGGTCGATGGTTTCCTTGAGCTGTGAAATACCTTCGAGCGCAAAGAATTCGCACTGTACAGGTACGAGCACCGCGTTGGCCGCCGTCAATGCGTTGAGCGTCAGCAGGCTCAAGGACGGCGGACAATCGATGAGGACGTAGGAGTAGCCCTGATCGGCAGGGCGCGTCTGCAATATTGCGGTCAGTGCGGCGATCGCGTCGCGGAGTTTAAATGGCCGTGCGCCATCGCTTATCAGCTGCGTTTCAAGCCCAACGAGATCGGTGTTGGCAGGGACGACGAAAAGATTTGGCACAGCTGTGGGAACGGCCGTTTCATCGAGTGTGCCGGATCCCACCATGACGTCGTAGGAGGTTTTCGCGCGCTCATCTGGATTGACCCCGAGGCCGGTCGACGCATTTCCCTGTGGATCGAGGTCGATGACGAGCACGCGTTCGCCGGTGGCGGCGAGTGCCGTTCCAAGATTGATTGCGGTCGTTGTTTTGCCGACGCCACCCTTTTGGTTGGCCACGGCGATGGTCCGGAGCACGCCGGCTCCAGTTGCTTGGGCAGTCACGGGGTCAGCCCTCCGATTTTGGTCTCAACGTTTCAATCACCAGAACGCGGCCATTTTCGCTGGTGATACTCGGGACCTCTGAGCAAGAAAACGACCAAGACCGTTCGGCCTCTGCGCGCTCCCGCCCCACATCTTTTCCCTTCAAAAACAGACACTTGGTGTCAGCTTTTGTCAGCGGCGACGCTAGCTCGAGAAGGCGCTCCAGGGGTGCCAGAGCGCGCGCTGTGACTGCGTCGGCCTTTTGCAACTTAGACTGAGTCGAGGGCGATTCGATTCGACCCGCCAAGATGTCCACAGGGGCGGCTGTTCGGCGCGCAACTTCTTTCAAAAACGCGGCTTTTCGGCTGTCGCTTTCGACCAGGGTGACTTTTACTCCCTTCCGATCGCGCAGCATAATCGCCAGCACCAGGCCCGGAAAGCCCCCGCCCGCGCCCAGATCGATCCAAATCTTGGCCGAATCCGGGGCCAGCGTGGCTAGTTGGGCGCTGTCAGCAAAATGCCGATGCCAGATTTCGCCGAGCGTGCTCGGGGCCACGAGATTGACGGCCTTTTGCCATTGGCTCAGCAATTCGGCGTAAGTGCCTAAAATCTCGGTGGTTTCACGTGAAACGTCGAACACTTCGATAAATGCATCTGGGCCATCGATGTGCCGGGCGGGTCGGGCCTTTTCGGGCATCAGGCACGCTTTCTGACCGCGGCTTTTTTGGCGTGGGCCAAGAGCAGCATCAGGGCCGACGGAGTCATTCCCTCGATTCGCGCGGCTTGGGCCAAGGACAGGGGCTTGTGGTGCTCTAGTTTCTGGCGAATTTCGGCCGAAAGCCCGCTCAACGCGGCGAAATCGAGATTTTCGGGCAGGGCGATCGACTCGTCTCTGCGATACGCTTCGACGTCGAGCTCTTGCCGGCGCACGTAGGCCGCGTAGCGGGCGTCGACCGCGAGTTGTTCGGCGATTGCGGGGGACAATCTGCTCAGCTCTGGCCAGATCGTACGCAGCCGGTCGAAATCAACATTTGGCAAGGCCAAAAGCCCGAATGCGGTTCGGCGGCGTCCGTCTTGGTTGATGTCGAGCCCTTGCTTGCGGGCCTCGGTGGGGGTGAGCGATCGTTCGTTCAGAATCTGAGCTCCATCCTCTAATGCCCGGGCTTTGCTGGCAAAAGCCTTTGCTCTCTGGTGGCCAACGCAACCGATTTTTTCTCCCTTTGGTGTGAGGCGCTGGTCGGCGTTGTCGGCACGCAGGCGCAAACGAAACTCGGCGCGCGAGGTGAACATGCGGTAGGGCTCAGACACACCGCGGGTGACCAAGTCGTCGATCATGACACCGAGATAACCGTCGGCGCGGGAGACCACAAATTCCTCGCGGCCGCCCGCGGCTTTCAAGGCGGCGTTAAGCCCAGCGGCCAAACCTTGGGCGCCCGCCTCTTCATATCCGGTGGTGCCGTTGATTTGACCTGCAAGGAAAAGTCCAGGTAAAGCAATGACTTCGAGCGTCGGTTTGAGTTCGCGCGGATCGACGTAATCGTACTCGATGGCATAACCGGGCCGACGGATGACGACGTTTTCGAGCCCCGGCATTGTTTTCAAAAATGCCGCTTGAACGTCCTTGGGAAGCGAGGTGGACACGCCGTTTGGGTAGATGGTGTCGTCGTCGAGACCCTCGGGCTCGAGGAAGACTTGATGCGCGTCGCGGTCAGCAAAGCGCACAACCTTGTCTTCGATTGACGGGCAATAGCGCGGCCCGGTGCTTTCGATCTTGCCCGAAAACATGGGAGAACGCGCCAGGTTCTGGCGAATGATGTCGTGCGTTTCCGGTGTCGTTTTGGTGATTCCGCACGCGATTTGCGGTGTCGTGATTTCGTTCGTCAGAAACGAGAATGGTACAGGGGACTCATCTGCCGGCTGCATTTCGAGGACGGACCAATCGATCGAGGTGCCGTCAAGGCGGGCCGGGGTGCCGGTCTTCAGCCGACCCATGCGGAGGCCCATGGCGTAAAGCCGCTCCGACAGTTTGAGCGCGGGCCCTTCACCGGCGCGTCCGGCGGCGATGCGCTCGTCACCCATATGAATAACGCCGTTGAGGAAGGTTCCGGTGGTGAGGACCACGGCACCGGCCGAAAACTGCCGGCCATCTGCGGTGACGATCCCTGTGACCCGCTGGTTATTGGTCAGAAGGTCTTCAACGGCGCCTTCAATCCCTTCGAGACCCGGGGTTTCGGCGACGGCCTGCTGCATCGCCTGGCGATACAGCTTGCGGTCGGCCTGGGCCCGCGGCCCCTGAACGGCCGGGCCTTTGGAGCGGTTGAGGAGCCGGAATTGAATGCCAGCAGCATCGGCCACCCGGCCCATCAGGCCGTCGAGGGCGTCGATTTCCCGAACGAGATGCCCCTTACCAAGGCCACCAATGGCCGGATTGCAGGACATCTCGCCAATGGTGGCGGCGGAGTGGGTGATGAGTGCGGTGCGCGCGCCCATGCGTGCTGCCGCCGCCGCGGCTTCTGTGCCGGCGTGACCGCCTCCCACAACGATGACGTCGAATCTCTGATCAGACATACGAAAACCGGTTCTAAGGCGCCCTTTCTTGCACCCACTCAACATCGGAGCGCGAACCTATCGAAGCGACTGGTCCTGGTCAAAGGTCTGTCGTTTGTCCGGGCTCCATCGCGGTCCTGTGTGCGGATCGAGGCGTTCTTAAGGAGCGCGAGCGTTTCACGTGAATCAAATACCGTGCTTCAAATGACATGGTACGTGACAGACGTCCGCTCGAGAGCGGTCAAGAGCGAGCGTTTCACGTGAATCAAATTGGGGAGTCAAAAAACGGACGGACTTGGTTTTGATTTTTGGTGCAGGATTGGCGGCGCATCGAATCAAAACGGTTTCACGTGAAACGTGAGTCAAGATGAATCCTTCGGAGAGTCATTTCCCGATGCAGAAACGGTGGAAGACTTGATCGAGGACATCCTCAACATCGATGCGGCCCGTGATCTTTCCGAGTGCGGTTGCGGCGCGCCGCAAGTCCTCGGCTCGTAGTTCGGTTTCGCCAGCCGCGCCTGAAAGATAGGCGGATAAAGCTTCGGCACATGTTTCGAGTAATTTTCGGTGGCGGTGCGAACTGATCACCGGCTCGTCGCCTGAGCTCACTTGTTCGCTTGCAATGGTCGCGATGCGGTTCGCCAACGCAGAAACACCGTCTCCCGTCTTTGCAGAAATTGCGATCAGATCGTCGGGAAGATTGGGTGGCGGCCCTTTGCCGAGAAGGTCGATCTTGTTCATGACCTGCAGTGTTTTGTGGGCCGATGTCTGGAGTTCTGCGGGTAGTGCCGATTGGGCGCTGTGAACCTCCGTCAGCCAAAGGATGAGGTCGGATTCATTTGCGGTGCGCATGGAACGCCGAACGCCTTCTTGCTCGATCATGCTGCTTGTTTGGCGTAGACCTGCCGTATCGGAGACAACAATTGGAAGGCCTTTGAGATCGAGACGGACTTCGATGACATCGCGTGTTGTTCCGGCGTCCGATGACACGATCGCGGCATCGCGTTTGGCGAGTGCGTTGAGCAAGCTCGATTTGCCGGAGTTTGGTGGACCGATGAGGGCAACGCGGAATCCATCGCGTACGATTTCACCGCGGTGTCCATCGTCAAGATGTTTGCGGATTTCTTCTGCAAGACCCTCGACGACACGACGGGACAATTGCATAGCGTCCGAGGACACATCGCCTTCATCCGAGAAGTCGATTGCGGCTTCGACCAAAGCTGCGGCGTTCACGAGCTTGGCGCGCCAGCTTTCGTAGAGCGCCGAATTTGCGCCCGCGGCTTGACGTAAGGCCTGGCGGCGCTGGGCTTCGGTTTCTGAATCGATGAGATCTGCCAGGCCTTCGGCCTGGGCAAGATCGATCCTTCCATTGTCAAAGGCGCGGCGGGTGAATTCTCCCGGTTCGGCGAGCCGGCATCCGTCGACAGTTGACAGCGCTTCGAGAACGGCTTGAACGACACCGCGGCCGCCATGAATTTGCAGCTCGGCGGCATCCTCTCCTGTCTCGGTCTTCGGTGCGGCCGACCAAAATACGAGACCCTCGTCAAGGATTTCCTTTGTCTTAGGATGCCGTAGCTTTCGCAATACGACCCTGCGCTTTCTGGGAAGCGGCGGGGCCATTTGTTCGATGATCCTGCTCGCCGCGGGACCCGATATGCGGATGACGGCGATGGCCGCTTTCCCGGCTCCGCTCGACAGCGCGAAGATTGTGGGCTTTTCTTCCATTCAACTATGGAGTCTAAGGTCTCGTCTGCATTCACCGCGTCTTATGCGCAAGGGCTATCATCATGAGCGAAAATCGCCTTGGGCGCGAGACTAGTCCCTATCTCATTCAGCATAAGGATAACCCGGTCCATTGGTGGCCCTGGGGTCCTGAGGCTCTGGCGGAAGCCGAGCGGGCTCAAAAGCCCATTCTTCTCTCGGTTGGCTACGCCGCATGCCACTGGTGCCATGTGATGGCGCATGAAAGCTTCGAGGACGCGGAAACCGCCGCGGTGATGAATGAGCTGTTCGTCAACATCAAGGTTGATCGGGAGGAGCGGCCCGACATCGACGCCATCTACATGAGCGCCCTGCATCGTCTTGGCCAACAGGGAGGATGGCCGCTCACCATGTTTCTCGACGCGAGCGGGCGTCCGTTCTGGGGCGGGACCTATTTTCCCAAGGAGGCGCAGTTTGGCCGGCCGGCGTTTACGGCGGTGCTCAAGGAGATTGCCCGGATCTATCGGGACGAACCCGAGAAGGTGACCAATAACGCAGACGCGCTGGTGTCATCCCTTATGGCGAAGGAGCCTCCTCCGGGTGCTGGGGAGATTACCGATGACATGCTGAGCGAGCTTACGCGCCGTATGACAAACGTCGTCGATGAGCAGCGAGGCGGGATCAACGGGGCGCCGAAGTTTCCGCAGTGGAGCTTCTTTTGGCTGCTTTGGCGGGGTGGCATCCGGTATGCGGATCAGGAGGCTCAATCCGCGGTCCTCACCACGCTTACCAATATCTGTCAGGGCGGTATCTACGATCATCTTCGCGGAGGCTTTGCGCGTTACTCGGTCGATGAGCGATGGCTGGTGCCGCACTTCGAGAAGATGCTTTACGACAATGCGCTCCTGGTCGACCTCCTCACCGAGGCCTGGCGCGAGACGGCGAACCCCTTACTCAAAGCGCGCATTGCGGAGACAGTTGCGTGGCTGGAGGCGGAGATGATCGCCGACGGAGGCGGTTTTGCTGCCTCGCTTGATGCCGACTCCGAAGGCGAGGAGGGAAAATTCTACGTTTGGAGCGAGGCTGAAATCGAGGACGTCCTGGGCCAGCAGGATGCCAAGTTTTTCTCCCAGATCTATGACGTCTCAGGAGGAGGCAATTGGGCAGGACACTCCATCCTCAATCGTCTCGGTGCCATGGACCTTGGCGACGAGGCAGACGAACTGCGCCTTGCGGCGCTCCGCGAAAAGCTGCTCGCGCGACGCGCGAGCCGGGTGCGGCCGTCTTGGGACGACAAGGTTCTTACCGACTGGAACGGGCTCATGATCGCGGCGCTTGCGCGGGCGTCTCAGGTCTTCCAACAGCCCGATTGGCTGGCGCTGGCTCAGCGCGCCTTCGGTTTCGTGCAAGAGAATATGACAGTGGATGGGCGGCTTCGGCACGCCTACCGCGAGCGTCTCGGCACGGCGCCGGCGACCGCGAGCGACTACGCGAACATGATCTGGGGCGCGTTGCGACTTTACCAAGCGACGTCGGATGGCGCCTATCTGGATCAGGCGAAGGCGTGGACGGATGTCCTCGATCGTCACTATTGGGAGGAGGATGACGGCGGCTATGCGACGTCTGCCGATGATACGGTCGATGTGATTGCACGGCTCCGCTCGGCTCAGGACGATGCGACGCCGAACGCCAATGGTGTCATGGTCTCCAACCTGGCCGCGCTTTCCCTTCTTACAGGTGATGTTCGATACGCTGATAAAGCACGCGACGTTCTACGCGCGTTTGCGGGCGACTGGATGCGCAATCTGGTGGCGCATGTTGGCTTGTTGGCGTCATCGCTGGATGTGGCGGCTCCGCAGGCGGTGGTCGTCGCGGGATCAAATCTTCCGGGCGGCGCTGGTCTGGTGAAGGCGGTGCATGGTTTGTCGCTGCCCGGGGCCATCGAAGTTCTGGCGAAGTCCGGCGATGACGCTGCCCCCGCGTCCGGCATCGTCGAGGGAAAGCAGCCAATGGCCGGGCGCGCGGCGGCGTATGCGTGTCTCGGTCCGCGCTGCTCGGCGCCACTTCAACGTGCAGATGAATTGGCTAACCTGCTGAAAATTCAACGCTTGGTTGAGTAGTGGCCGTGCGTCTTGTTACGCGGGTAACAGACAGGTAAACCGAAAATTGATATTTGCCCTTCACCTCGTTGATATTTAACGCGACTCTGTGATTCGGAGACCGGACTCCCGTTTTGAGCCGAGCGCGATGCCTCAGGAGGCTAGGAGATGGACGCTGTTCGCACTTTGGTGCGCTATGCATATGCACCTTTTATGATGTTCGGCCTTATCGGGGCCGGTTACTACGTCATCGCTTATGAACACTCGTATCTTTGGCTGGGCCTTATCCTCGCGGTGGCAATCGGCACGGCGTTTGCGGCTGAACACATTTCACCCTGGTATTCGGAATGGAACGAGTCGCACGGCGATGACATCGCGAATGTCTGGCACCTTTTTGTCTACGAACTTTCCAACATTAGCGGCGTGCTGCTGATCCCCGTCATCACATGGCTCTTTTCGTATCAAGGCATCTGGCCCGATCACTGGTCGCTGTTTGCGCAGTTTCTGCTTGCGTTCGTGATCGCTGACTTCGCCTTCATGGTGATGCATTACCTCAGCCACAGGTATCCGGTGCTGTGGCGGCTGCATGCCGTTCATCACGGTGTCGGCCGGCTCTATGGCTTTAACGGCGTCATTCGCCATCCGCTGCATCAGGGGCTCGATATGATCGTGGGCACGGCACCGCTGGTCATTATGGGCATGCCGGTTCCCGTGGCCATCATGCTTGGGCTCGCCGTTTCAATTACGCTCATCGTGCAGCACTCCAACGTGTCCTATGCGTTGGGTCCGTTCGAGAAGCATTTGGCGATCGGAAAAATTCATCACTTGCATCACGTAAATTGGGGCCAGGAAGGCGATTGCAATTTCGGGCTTCTGTTCACGCACTGGGACAAGCTCTTGGGTACGTTCCATCCGGAGCCGCCGCGTCCGATCACGGCCAAAGACATGGGCATCGACGAATTGCCAAACTTCCCCAAGTCGTATTGGGAGCATCTCATCTTCCCGTTCGTCTATAAGCCGGGCGAAGGTGAGCCGGAGCGCTATCGCCGCCGACCGGTCCGGCCTGAACCGCCAAAGAACGAGCCTGGCATGGAGACCTTGCATCCGGCTGAGTGATAGGCGGGCTGGGATAAGGACTCTCTTTCAAGATTTGGAACGCCGGTCTCACGTTGTGCGCTCGTTGTAATGCGTAGGGTGCGTGTTCGTGCTGTGGGCCTAATGTCGAGACAGCATTGTTGCATTCGCGTTAGGCGGTAAAGCAGATGTCAGAAGGACATGGTTGTCGGGCCCGCTTCTGACCCACAACGGTCCTGAGCAGATGCAGCATGGGGTGCACCGTAGATCGTCCATGCTATAGAGGGAGCGTGTACGTGGACCGAGTTCCATCATTGCCGAGATCAGGCGTACTGCGGTCGAGAACGGCGGCAAGCCGCTCGGGAGTCACCGCTTTCAAACCGAGACAGGCATCAGAAGGCACGAATGGATGAGGCATTGGGCGAGGTTTGGTGATGCTCTCCGCGAGGCCGGGATTGAACCTAACAAGCTCAACGCAGCATATAGCGAGAGTTACTTGGCGCGTTGCATAGTCGAGCTGGCCAAAGAGTTGGGCCATTTTCCGACCCACGGTGACCTTCGCGTTAAGCGGTCTCGCGAGCCTACGTTTCCAACCGTCTTTGACCGTTATCGCAAAGACAAACTAACAGGACTTGCTACCGCCTTCTGCGCGGCCAACCCCGGCTTCGAAGACGTGGCGGCGATGTGTGTCGTTGAGCCTAGGCGCTCGGAGCTTGAGGCCAAGCCCGATAAGAGCAACGACGGGTTTGTGTACCTCATCAAGTCGGGCAGGTTCTACAAAATCGGAAAAACCAACTCCGTCGGGAGGCGGGAACGCGAGCTTGCTATCCAGTTACCAGAGCAGGCGCGGACGGTTCACAGCATAAAGACAGACGACCCAGAAGGCATTGAGGCTTACTGGCACCGGCGTTTCGAAGCCAAGCGCAAGAACGGCGAATGGTTTGAACTTTCGACGCAGCAGGTTGCCGCTTTTCGGCGACGCAAGTTCATGTAGTACACTGGCGTTGTCGTCGAATGCGGCTCGCAATCCGATCTCGACAATTGCTGTCAGCAAAACTCTGACAATGGGTGCGAGGACAAATCCCCTCTTGGAAACACACTTTTTGTACAGCGCACCGTCTGATCAGATGCGACAGCCGTTCCTGGCCCCTCGCTGACCTTTCGCACAACGGTCCGAGAGGTCCGCTTTTCTCAACAAAGCTGACCTCCCAAGAATCTAATCCCGGCCTCCAAAACCTCCCCCATACCTCCTCGATCCCGCCGCACGTAGTTGCGCCTATGGTGCCGCACGTTGCTTATTCCCCTCCCCATCGAGGGGAGGGGTGAGGGGTGGGGTGAAGATACAAGCGGTGGGGTGAAGACACACGCGGATTGAGTCCTAAGGACGGGGAGAGCGCGCATCGACCGGAGATGCAAAGTCGCACGCGCCGAGGCCCGTTGAACCCTGGATCCCGGGGTCAAACCCCGGGATGACAAGTGCTAATGTCATCCCGGCATTCAATGCCGGGATCCAAGGTACCTCCACCGCGACAATCAGAATGCGGGCACGACGCTTACCGCAGTGCTGATTTGAGCGCGGACCCAAGACGTCGTCCTCGCACCGCAACGTTTGTTTCCGCTGTTTGGGGGTAAAGCAGATGTCAGAAGGACATGGTTGTCGGGTCTGCTTCTGACCCATTGCTGACCTCGTCTGAGCCAAATTCACTTGCATTATCCGGCACGTGAATGCCGCCGTAAGCAGCCCGAGGCGATGCCATGACCAATTTCGATGACGCTAAGCCGACGCCAGTGGGTTTTCCATTGGTCGGGGAGTGGTTCGCAGTCAACACTCCTGGAGACAAAGTACCCTCACACGGCACCGACCAGCTTGGTCAACGATATGCCTATGACTTCGTGCATGCGCGTTACATGGAACTGGCGCACACTTGGCGAGGAGAGCTGTCCTATTGGTTCGGCGGGATCGATCTCAAGGGTTCGTTCGGCATGAATGCTCCAATCCTTTCTCCGATCACAGGGAGAGTTGTCGCGGCGAAAGACGGTTGGCCCGAGCGGCGTAGAGCAACACCGCTCAATCTCCTCGGAGTTCTGACGGCCGGGTTTCGTCTGAGCGAGGCGACACTGCGTACTGACTATCGCATCGTTGCCGGGAACTACCTTATCATTGAAGGGCAGGAAGGCTTTGCGTTCCTCGCACACGCCACGACAGGTTCGATCTCATGTGATGAAGGCGACCGGGTCGAGACCGGCCAGCCGGTTGCGCGCGTTGGCCATACAGGGAACTCGACAGCACCACACCTTCACTATCACCTGATGGATGGTCCGGACTTATGGACCGCCGTGGGCCTACCTAGCTGCTTTATTCGCTATTGTCGCTTGGAAGACGGGAAATGGCGGTCGGTCGAGAATGGAGTCCCTGTGAGCACAGACCGACTACGCAACGGGGCTTGACGCCATGTCGCCTAAAGCCAGATTTCTCGGATGTCGGCCGTAAGATGGCATGTTGGCTTTCGAGTGTTAGGCTGCCGGACTGACCATTTTCATCAGAGCGACAGTCGCGGAAAACCATCTACCGAGCAAATCTGAAACGTCTCGGAGACTTGATCTCTTTTCTTCTCAATACTTGCTGTGTCTGTCATCCCGACATACTGGCATGCTACGGAGCGAAAAACGAGCGCTGTTGAAACGTCCGTTCCTGGCCCCTCGCTGATCTTTCGCACAACGGTCCGAGAGGTCCGCTTTTCTCAACAAAGCTGACCTCCCAAGAATCTTATCCCCGCTCCCAAAACCCACTTCATACTTCCCCGATCCCGCCGCACACGACCAGGGCCCAGGCTCGAGCTGGGAGTTTGGGAGCAGCGGGAGCGTGCCAGATACGCCATGCCCCTTCAGTGGTCATGGGGGCCGCTGCCGGTTGTGAGGCAACTCACAATCCAACTGCCGTAACGATGCGCGGCAGGGATGGTATGCCAACGGTCCGAAAAGGGGGCCCACCCCCGTTGCACGCGATAGAGCGGTGAAGGCCGCATCTATCTTTTCTTGTACGAGGCGTCACCGCTCTATCCCCTGTGAGGGGATGCTCTTTGACAATCAGAATTGAGATTGCTCCAGTGCATAACGAACTTTGGAGCCAATTGCGCATGCCATATCCGCGAAGCGGGCCGCAGGCCCGAGCGCACGCGCGGACTTGCCGTGAGCAAAATAGAAACGCGCGCAGGGTTGGCGTGGCGGCTGCGCGCAAGAAGAAATGGCGCCGCCCCCACGCAGGCCCGAGCGACAGCAAGGAAGAGCCGTGAGTGATAAGAGCTAGAGCGGTGAAGGCCGCATCTATCTTTTCTTATACGAGGCGTCACCGCTCTATCCCCTGTGAGGGAACTGCTCTTTGACAAGACGGTACGTGTCACCGTGGTGCTGTTTGCGCCGCGGGCATATGAGGCTGTGCAATCACTTCGAAAGCACTTTGGGCCCAAGACACCTTCGAGGTTGCTTGGGCCCGGTGCCGGTTAGAGGTAGCCGAGAACGTGGAAGGCGATGGCGAAGATGGCGCCGAGGCCGACGAAAAAGAGTAGGGTTCTGACGACCGGGATGCCGGCGACATAGACGCCATAAAAAGCCAGCCGGGCCCAGAAATAGATTTGGGCGGCCGCGGCAACGAACGCGTCCGCCATACCGGCCGCTTGCGCGATGAGGACGAGGGTTGCAAAGACGGTCAGGTTCTCGATGGAATTGCGATGTGCGGCATGGGCGCGCCGTGCCCAATGCGCCGGATTCTCATCGGGTTGATCAAATCCGGCAATGCCCCGGCTGGTGTAACTCAAAGGGATCCACGGCCCAACGCGAAGAATGCGTTCGATGACGTAGGGAACGGCAAACAGAGCCGTTGCAACCGCGGTGAGTGCCAGCCAATAAAGTGCGTCAGACATGTTGGGTTTCCTCCTGT
Organism: Hyphomicrobium sp.; assembly: GCA_965222835.1. GTDB lineage: Bacteria > Pseudomonadota > Alphaproteobacteria > Rhizobiales > Hyphomicrobiaceae > CBDCUQ01. Next base: position 469,172 of record CBDCUQ010000001.1, on the reverse strand, counting down.
GACTCTTCTCATTCGAGACAGTCGCCGAGAAGGTTTCTAACCCAACGCAGCTACCTTGCCACGCCGATTCTGAAACGCCGAGAGAGGAGGACATGCGGGGCCGACCCGGATTCCCAGGTGCCGTGGGCTCGGTGCGCTCATCGTTTGGTTGTGTTTGGCGACGCTCGCTTCAATCGGACGGCAGGTTCTTGTCGAACGAAAGTTCTTTGGCGTTCACGGGCCGGGAAAAATAGTAGCCTTGAATTTCGGTACAGCCCTCGGCCTCAATAACCGATAGCTGATCGCCGGTTTCCACGCACTCTGCGGTCGTTTCGATGCCGAGGCTACGGGCCAACTGAGTGAGTGAGCGGATAATTCCGAGCGATCTCGTCGAGTCTTCGCCAAGGCCGTGCACAAAGCTGCCGTCGATCTTTATCCGGTCGACCGGGAAGGAATGCACATGACTTAGGGAGCTGAAGCCGGTTCCAAAATCGTCGAGTGCGATCCTCATTCCAAGCTCTTTGAGGTCGGACAGGCGCTGGTGCATTTTTGCGCTGCCACCTTCGAGAATTGCAGATTCTGTAATCTCGAGCTCGACGCGTCCCGGGTCGATGCCGGAACTTGCCAGGGCGGATCGGACTGTCTCCACGAACTCGTCAGAACGTAGCTGAATCGGTGAAATATTGACGGCTATTCGAATGTCTTCCGGCCATTTGCTGGCGTCATTGAATGCTTGGTTCAATATCCAGCTGCCAAGTTGGATAATGAGGCCTGTGTCTTCGGTTACGGGGATGAAATCGGCTGGCGAAACGAAGCCTCTTTCGGGATGATTCCACCGCAACAAGGCTTCGCAGCCGGTGATTTTGCCGGCGCCAATTCGAGCGATCGGCTGGTAGTACAGCTCGAAATCGCCATTTTTCAGGGATTTGCGAAGATCGTTCTCCATGCCCATGCGTTTGCGCATTTCGTCGTCCATTTGCTGTTCGAAGAAATGGTACGCGTTGCCGCCCTGCTTCTTGGACCTATAGAGTGCCAGATCCGCATTCTTGAGAAGGTCAATGCTGCTCTCACCGTCGTGGGGGGCGAAAGCGATGCCGAAGCTCGCCGAAAGTTTTGCGACGCCATCTTCAAAAGCAAAAGGCTCTTCAAACGTGGCCAGTAAGCGCTTGCAAACGGCAGTTGCATCCAGAGCCCCTCTCGGCATTTGATCACAAATGACAAATTCGTCGCCGCCCAATCTTGAGAACACGGAGGTGGAACGAAGTACCGTGCGAATTCTCTTGGCGATTTCCTTGAGGACTTTGTCGGCGAACGGATGGCCAAAATGATCATTGACCGACTTGAAACCATCCAGATCAAACAGAATTACACCAACCGTTGAATCGCTGCGCCGCGAATGGGACAGCATACCCTTGAGTTTTCTTTCGAACGAATACCGATTATCGAGACCGGTCAGGGCGTCATGTGCGGCCAGGTACGAAACCCTTTTTTCCGTGCGGAGCTGTTCGGTGACGTCTTCTTGAAGATCGACCCACCCTCCGCAGCGAAGTTTGGTATAATATACTCTGAACTGGCGGTCGCCGAAGGACTGATTGATTTGGGAGAAGGTTTTTTCGGCGCGGATTCTGCCAAGGTGCTGTGAGATCCAGCTTCTTATGCCCTGCCTATCGTCTTTGTTGGGACGTTTACCGGTCGTATCGGCAATATGATATTCAAGAATCTTTTGGAATGACGTACCGTGCTTTACCAGCTTTGCTGGCAACTTGTAGATTTCACAGTATTTCTTGTTGCAAAAGACCAGTTTTTGATCGGCATCGAATATTGAAAATCCTATTGGGAGCGCGTGCAGGGCTTCCTCGAAGAGCGAGCTGCGGGAATGATCCGGGCGGGATCGATTCTTTTTCGAGGGGCTTGGATTTATCCCGTTGGCTTTGGATTTTGACGGTGTGGTTTTCGGTAGTGGCACTACGTTGGACATGGGTCGCTCGATATGACTTATGAAACGGAACAAACGTGGCAACCTCGATGGATGGGAATTCCCGCCTAGGTTGTGTTGCGGACCACAATGCCATTTATGATATAAATCCTGGTTAACGGCGACGGCGGCTATTGGTTATACAATTGTGCAAATCGTTACAGTAACGCCCCTTAATTTCAGGGGGTTAGAAAGTTGGGATTTTAAGAAATTCTTTAGGCAAGAGAATCCGGACCGACAGATAGGTTTGGACAGTGCGGGACGCGCGCTGGTGTCGCCGGATTGGGCTGGCGAGACGGCCAGGTGGCTCGCTGGGGGCCAAAGATTTCGGTGTCAGCGCAGCATTTTTCTTTTCGAAAAAATGTGTGACCCGAAATTTCCAAGAAATTCGAGAAAGCCGAAATTCCAAATTGTAATTCGGTATTTTTATCCGCCGGCGTTTGGAAAGAACTGCTGTTTGCCGTCGATTTCGAAACCTGCGATAGCGGCTTGGCCTTCTGATGAGATGAGCCAGTCGACAAAGGCCTGCCCCTCGGCGGCCTTGACGGTTGGATGCTTGGCGGGATTGACGAGAATGACGCCGTATTGATTGAAGAGCCGGGCATCACCTTCGACGAGAATCTTGTGTTGCTGCTTGTTCTTGAAGGCGGTCCACGTGGCGCGGTCGGTGAGAAGGTATGCACTCATGCCCACAGCTGCGTTGATTGTCGCACCCATGCCGGAGCCTATCTCGCGATACCAGCCGCCGGATGCGGCATCGATATCGATGCCAGCCGCTTTCCATAGGCGGCGCTCGGCTTTGTGCGTTCCGCTTTCGTCGCCGCGCGAGACAAAGGTTGCGCCTTTGGCGGCGATTTTGTTGAGGGCCTGTACAACATCCAGGCTGCCCGTGATGGCGGCATTGTCTGCGGCCGGGCCAACGAGAACGAAGTCGTTGTACATTAGGTCGTATCGTTTCACACCGCCGCCTTCGGCAACGAATTTTTCCTCCGCTCTCTTGTCGTGGACGAGAAGTACGTCACCGTCTCCGTTGGCCGCATTCTTGATAGCTTGGCCGGTGCCGACGGCCACCAAGCGGACCTCTATGCCGGTCTTGGCCGTGAACTGCGGCAGGAGATGTTTGAATAGCCCTGAGTTCTCCGTCGAGGTGGTGGATTGAACAAGGATATGCTTCGTGGGTTCGGTTGCTGCGGAGGCACCTGATGTAACCACTGATCCGCTAGCTTGGCCATGAGCGGTGCCCGAGATACCCAGGGCCACAGCAAATCCAAAGAGGCAGCCAAGTGCGGTCCGTCGTCTGATCATGATCCTCCACCCTCAATCCATCTGGCCAAGCAAGCCATATCGGATTGGATATAGGTAGATCAAGATCCTGAGCACGTAAATGGGTAATTTGGCCCGGTGCTTTCCTCACACTGGCTCGGGTTCCGGGACCGATTTGAGGCGCCGATAGACGAAGGGGGGCGCGGGCTTTCGCGATTCGCGCTCGGCAAGAGCGGCAAACTCGGCATGCTTCGGTGAAAGTTCGCAGGTGGGGTCGGTGGCTGCCGCGTCGCCGGTCATCGCATAGGCTTGGCAGCGGCAACCGCCCCAGTCGACTTCGCGGCGGTCGCACGTCCGGCAGGGTTCCTTCATCCAGTCCGTTCCACGGAATTTCTGGAAGGCCTGGCCGTTGAACCAGATGTCGGCCAACGGCTTGTCGCGCACGTTGTCGAATTCCAAACCCGGTAAGTTCTCGCAGGCGTGACAGGGGAGAACGCGACCCGCGGGTGTAATATCGACGAGGTGCCGGCCCCAGCCGCCCATGCATGGCTTCGGGCGAATAGCGTAGTGGTCGTGTACGACGACATCGAATGTGAGTATGCCTTTGAGACGCTCTTTGGCTTCCTCGACGATCTTCATACTTTTCATGAAGGCCTCGCGCGTCGGAATGAGTGCTGCGCGATTCTTGAGGGCCCAGGCGTAATACTGGGTGTGTGCAATCTCGACACGCTCGGCGCCGACCTCGACGGCGTAGTCGATGATGGCCGGCACATTCTCAATGTTCTGGCGGTGAATAACGGCGTTGATGGTGAGTGGCAGGTTCAGTTCTTTCACCCAGCGGGCAACGTCGCGCTTCTTCGGGACGCCGCCTTTATAGCCAGAAATTCGATCTGCATTTTCCGGCTCCGTGTCCTGAATAGAAAGTTGGACGTGGTCCAGTCCGATATCCGCGAGCTTTTCAAGACGGGGGCGGGTCAGTGTCACTCCGGACGTGATCAGGTTGGTGTAGAGTCCTGCGGTGACGGCTGACTCGAGAATGTCCTCGAGGTCCTGACGCACGCAGGGCTCCCCTCCCGAAAGATGTAGCTGAAGCACGCCGAGGATGCCGGCCTGGTGCATGACGTCTTGCCATTCGGCCGTTGTAAGCTCGTCTTTGGGTCCGCTCATGTTGAGTGGATTGGAACAGTAGGGACACTGCAGCGGGCAGCGATAGGTGAGCTCTGCGAGGAGACCCAATGGGGCGCGGTTGCAGGCAGCGGATGGATCGTTGATGGCCTCTGGCGTGTGCAGCTCGGTCATAGGAACAACTCCTCTAGCAGACGACAACGCCCTTGTCGGCGAGGTCCTGTAACATCGTCAGCATGTCGAATTCGATGTCTTGCTGTCTGGCTGCGTATTCCGCGGCAAGTTCGTGTGCGATGCTGTCAATTGTGCGCGACCCGTCGCATAACGTCAGAACCGCAACAGCGGTCCGGTCGGGATTGAATACGCGTTCGGGTGCGAGGAGCACCCATCGCGCCCGTTCGGCATCGAAGCGGAGCTTGATGTGACGCGGAAGCCTGGGATTCGACTCCCGCGTCAGGATTAAGCGGTGTTTCTTTGAGGTGCACGTGGTCATTACGCTTCCGGACGGTACGCTCCTGGGGGAATCTTGCCATCGACGTAGGCGAGGTGGAGCGCGTCGAGTTGGGCCCACAGCACGTCGCATTTGAAACGCACAGCATTGACGCAGGCTTCCTGCATTTCCCGAGTATATGCGTGGTCCTTGACGAACTGGAGCGCAAACGTTGCGTCGCGCGGGGCTTGGCTCAGGCGGCGTTTGAAGTAAGCCATAACATCGTCATTGACGAAGTCGTAATGCTCGAGCATGCCGGCGATGCGCTCACGGTGAATCGAGGGCGCGAACAACTCGGTGAGCGATGAGGCGGCTGCCGGAACGAGAGGCTGCTCAACGACAAACCGAACATAGGCCTCGACGGCAAAACGTGTCGCGGGAAGCGCGCCCTGCATGCTTGTCACATACTCTCGATCGAGACCGAGGCAATCGGTGAGCTTTAGCCAGCGTTCGATGCCACCATGTTCTTCAGGAAGCATGCCGTCATGATCGTGAATGCGATGAATCCACTCGCGCCGGAGTTCACGGTCATGGGTACGGCTCATGAACGCTGCGTCCTTCCGCGGAATCGCTTCCTGGTAGCAGTATCGGTTTAGAGCCCAGGCGGCTACTTGGCCCTTATTGAGCTTGCCGCCGTGTAGAAGCTTATGGAAGGGGTGGAGGTCGTGATAGCGCTCAGGGCCGACGGCACGGAGCTGGGCCTCAAATTCGTCCTTCGACCAGGGCTGACTGATGGCTTCAAATTTGCGGACGAACTCGTTCATAGATTTTCCTCCAGGCTATCCGCTCGTAAATTTTGCGGTACGTTGATCTTAGATGGAGCTGGGCGTTCGCTCTTTGGCTTGCTTGACTGAGATCAAATGAGCCCGCTCACGAAACGATCAAAGCTTCGTGTGAGGGAGGTGTTTGACGTGCGTGTCGTTTGCGGTGGGGCAATCTCTACCGCGCATTTGTGGCGCGGGCAAGCGAGGCGAGTGCGAGGAGAAGCCGCTCGGCATGGGCGTGTTCAAGTGAACCAGCCAGGCGCGCCGTTCTTGCGACGGTTGAGATGCGCGCGATCGCCCCGGTCAGCCGATCGGTGGTCCACATTCGGCATTGGGCGCCAAACGCGTCCTTCTGCTTGAAGTGTATTTGCGGCCTTAGGGATTTGATTGCCTCATCGAACGGGCGTCCTGCATCAAGTGCGGCCCGTACTCGATGGAGACGATGGAAGTGACGTTCGGTTGCCAAAATGAGGCCTTGGGCGCTCTCACCTGAGGTAATTGCGCGTTCGAATTCTATTGCTGCGCGCTTTCTTTCGCCAAGGGCTGCGGCGTTGACGACGCGATCGATCGTGAGCGCTGAGGCGTCGCCGACAATGGATTCGACGTCGGCTACGTCAATTTCCTTTTTGTCAGCGGCATAGAGCGCGAGCTTTTCGATTTCGCTCCGGCTCATAGCCCGGTCTGCACCGAGCTTGCTGACGAGGAGTTCGCGGGCATCCGGGGTGATCGACATTCTAAGAGAGGACAGTATTGTGCGGACGACGCCTTCGAGGTCGCGGGCAGCATCCTCGTAACAGGCGATCGCGGCAGCGTTGGGAGCCTTTTCGAAGGCTTTACGCAGGGCATCGTCGGGCTTGAGGTTTCCGGCCTCAACGATGAGTATGCCCTCAAGTGCGCCGCCCTGCACTAGTGGTTTGAGGGTGAGCGCGTTGATGCGTCGGCCGGTCGATGCGCGTACGATTTTGCGTCCGCCGAACATCGGGACCGTGCCGAGTTCGATGGCAAGTCTCTCCGGATCGTTTTCAAGGTCGGAGTCGTCGAGTCGCAGAACCTCGCCTTGCGGGTCATTGCGCTTGGCAAGCATGGCTCCAAGTAAGGCGGCTCGCTCCGAAATCAGACCTTCGTCGCTGCCATAGAGCAAGAAGGCCGCGAGCTTGCTGTCGGGCGATTTGAGGAAAGCTTCGGCCTGATGTGCCTTGACGGCGACCATGGGGTTCGCGTTAGGCGGCGCCAGCCAGATAGGCCGACAGACGCGATCTCAGATCCTGACTTACCGTGCGTGCCGCACGATCTTCGGCGTCCTGGCGTGCGCGCACATTCGAGAAGATGGACTCAAAGCGCTCGAAGCCGGCACGTCCGAAGCTGGTACCTTGCAGCACGACCTGTTTGTCGGACAGGCGGATGAGTTTGAAATTTGCATCCAGATTGTAGATCTGGCTGCGGGCATCACCGTCGACGCGCACGAGGGTTGAGGTGACGGTTTGGCGGATCGCGATGTCCAGCTGATATGCGGGTGGCAGCGGGTGGCCGCCTCCGGTGGTCTGGAAAATCAGATCGTTGCGAATGACCTGTCCGACGCGGCCGGGAATCCGGGTGATGTTGATCTGTGCGAGTTTTTCGTTGGCCTGGGCGCCGACGCCGGCTGCGCCGTATAGCGGTTGGAAACCGGAGCTGCCACAACCCGAGAGGAGCGGGAGGGTTATGGCCAGAACGCAAAGCGCGGCATGCGCGGGGCGCTGCCAAAGGCTCTTTACTGGTTCGTGGCGTGAACGCATGGGGTACTCGCCCGGCTGGCCGGCTCAGGCAACGATATTCACGATCCGTTGCGGCACGACGATGATCTTTTTGGGGGCACGGCCTTCCATGGCACGTTTTACGGGCTCCAGTTGCAAAGCTGCCGCTTCGACGGCCTTCGCATCCGCAGTCCGGGCAATGGTAAGCTCGTCCCTCCTCTTCCCATTCACCTGTACGGCAATGGTCACGCTATCGTCAACGAGCAAGGCCGGGTCGGCCGTGGGCCAGGGTTGATTGGCCAAGATGGTGTTGTAGCCAAGCCTCGCCCAGCATTCCTCGGCCAAATGCGGCATCATGGGGGCGATCATCTGGACCAAATACTCAGCAGCCTCTCTGAGAGCCCAATCCAAACCTTGGTTGGACTTGGTCAAAGCTGCAGAAAGTATGTTCGAATACTCATAAATCTGGGCCACCGCCACATTAAATCTTAGGGCCTCGATATTGCTCGCCACGGCGTCGAGCGCCTTATGGGTCGCCTTGCGGAGGCCGTTGGCTTCCGGGCCGAGGGCGCCGGGCATCTCGGCGCCTTTGGGAGCGGCCCTTTCGGCCAGATCGTCGACGATCCGCCATATCCGCTGCATGAACCGGCCGGCGCCTTGGACGCCGGCTTCGGTCCAAATGACGTCGCGTTCCGGCGGGCTATCGGAGAGCATAAACCAGCGCGCGCAGTCCGCGCCCCAATGGGCGATGATGTCGTCCGGGTCGACGAGGTTCTTCTTCGACTTCGACATCTTCTCGATTGAACCGATGGAGGCGGGTTTTCCGGTCTCAATTTCTAGGGCTTTGCGCGCACTGCCTTCGCCTTCGACGCGGACCTCGTTCGGAAGCAGCCAGGCACCGGTGCTGGACTTGTATGTTTCATGTGTAACCATGCCCTGGGTGAAGAGGGCGGCAAACGGTTCGCGCAGGTTCTTTTGCACGTGGCCGGTGTCAGCAATCGCGCGATAGAAGAAGCGTGAGTAGAGGAGATGCAGGATCGCATGCTCGATGCCACCAATGTACTGATCGACGGGAAGCCAATGCTGGGCTGCCTTTTTGTTGATCGGTGATTTGGCATCGGGATCGGTAAAGCGTGCATAGTACCAGGAGCTGTCGACGAACGTGTCCATGGTATCGGTTTCGCGCCACGCTTCCTTTCCGCATGATGGGCACTTGACGTTTTTCCATGCCGGATGCCGGTCCAGCGGATTGCTCGGCTTATCGAACGTCGCGTCTTCCGGAAGCGTTACGGGCAGGTCTTTGTCGGGCACCTCTACCACACCACAATCGTTGCAATGAATGATGGGGATGGGGCAGCCCCAATATCGTTGGCGGGAAATGCCCCAATCGCGCAGACGATAGTTCACCTGACGCTTGCCGACTGGTTTTTTGCCGCGCTTTTCTTTTTCAAGCCGTTTGGCCACTTCTTCGAAGGCGGCTTTTGTGCTCATGCCATCGAGGAAGCGAGAGTTGATCATCGTGCCTTCGCCATCGAAGGCTTCATCCTCGATAGTGAAGGATTTTGCATTGGCATCCGGTGGCAGGATCACCGGCACGACGGGGAGGTCGTATTTGCGGGCGAAGTCGAGGTCACGCTGGTCGCCGGACGGGCAGGCGAAGATCGCACCGGTGCCGTAGTCCATCAGCACGAAGTTGGCTACGTAGACCGGAACCTTCCAGTCCGGATCGAAGGGATGAATGGCGCGGATACCGGTGTCGAATCCCTTCTTCTCCGCAGTTTCGAGATCCGTTACGGACGTGCCCAAGCGCCGGCACTCATCGCAGAATGCGGCGAGATCCGAGTTGTTTTTCGCTGCCGCTAGCGCCAACGGGTGGTCGGCGGCAATGGCCATAAAGGATGCGCCGAACACCGTGTCAGGCCGCGTCGTGTAGATCTCGAGTTCGTTCTGACCTTTGGGCGCGGTCTTCTTGTCGAGGGCCCAACGTATCAGCATGCCTTCAGAGCGGCCGATCCAGTTGGCCTGCATCAGGCGAACCTTTTCCGGCCATTTATCGAGTGAGCCGAGCGCGTCCAAGAGTTCGTCGGAATAGGCTGTGATCTTGAAGAACCACTGTGTCAGCTCGCGCTGTTCGACGAGGGCGCCGGAGCGCCAGCCACGTCCGTCGATCACCTGTTCGTTGGCGAGCACGGTGTTATCAACGGGATCCCAGTTGACCTTGGAGGACTTGCGATAGGCGAGCCCTTTTTTGAACATGTCCAGGAAGAGCTTCTGCTGGTGCCGGTAATAGTCGGGGCTGCAGGTCGCGATCTCGCGGTTCCAATCGAGCGACAGACCCATGGACTTCAACTGCCCTTTCATCGTGTCGATGTTGGCATAGGTCCACTCTGCCGGATGCGTCTTGCGTTCGATGGCGGCGTTTTCGGCGGGCATGCCGAAGGCGTCCCATCCCATGGGATGCAGGACATTAAATCCGCGGGCCCGTTTGTAGCGGGCGAACACATCGCCCATGGTGTAGTTGCGCACGTGCCCCATGTGGATGCGTCCCGATGGATAGGGGAACATCTCGAGCACGTAGCATTTGGGCCGCGGGTCGTCGTTCGCGGCGCGGAAGAGGTCGGCTTCTTCCCAGACCTGCTGCCAGTGCTTTTCGCGGTCGGGGGCGTTGTAACGTTCGGTGGACATGTTTTGTGCGGTTTGGATTGTTTGTTCGATCGGCCACATTTGAAGTCGCGGTGCACTGAGCCCGAAAGGCGGGGGAGGGTCAAGAGTTGGATTGGGGCTCGATTGGGCGTCGCTTGGATGTCAACGAACCGCTTTTGTCTTGGCTTTGCGTCTGGGGCGGGCACTCTTTTGACGGGCCGGTGCCTTGCTCTGTGATTGGGTTTTTGACGACGGAGCAGGGGTCGAAGGCTGTCCCTCCCTGAGGCCTTGTATGAGCGCGCGTGTGCGCCCTTCAATGGCTTTGCGAAATTCCGGCAGCAGAGGGTGGTGGCCCGCCGGCATGGCGGCGACGGTGTCGGCGGCAGCAGGTAGCTCTTTCAGTGCTGTTTGGCAGAGTGTTTCGACGCGGGCCACGAGGCGAGCGGGGCTTAAGCCGCAGTCTTGCGCGAACGCTTCCCAGTGGCGGCGCTTCAAATGGTCACCGCGGTTCTTTCCGGCAACCTTTTGGGCGAGATTCTTGGTGATGCCGTCCCACGCTGCCGCACACATCACATCGTAGATGGGTGCGAGTGAAAAGCCGCGACCAGAGATCATCAGAGAATAATTCTTGGCGTGTGCATCTGTGTTGCAGCAGAGGATATTGAAGATGACGTAGTCGAGAAGGGCCAGAACGTCGGTTGCACGCATCGCGTTGCGGGTAAGTGCAAACATGTCCACCAATGTCGGACCTTTGACACCGGTTTGATTGGCCTCGTATTTGGCGGATGGTGGCTTGCCGAGGGCTTGGCAAAAGTCTTCCTGGTGCAATCGCCGCCAGCGGTTGCCTTGGCGCATGCGATCATAGCGTTTGATGAGTGCGTAGCTGCGCTTTCCGGCCTTACCGGTCGTCACCTCGGGGGCGTTGAGGCCGCATCTTGCGGCCAAGACAAGGCACAGCGCTTCGTTCTGGACACTTCCGAAAAGCCTTTCGTTGTCCGGCTTCAGAATGTGGGTCGATGGCGTGCCGTTTACGGGAATCGCGATCCGTCCGTTGTCGTCGAGGGCAACACCAAGTTTTGATTGAACTCCGGCAAGAGACATCGATACGCCGTCTTCGCCTGCAAGAAACGGCTTCAAGGGCAGCTCTTTCAAGATGCGCTCAAGCTGGGCTTGGTTCTTGATAGGCTTCCAGCCACCGGTGCTTGCAGAACCAGGTTTTCCTATTGAGAGCGCGCCTGCTGTATCGCGTCCGATTTCAGCAAGGATGGCGATGACGTCATCGGGGGCGGCGCCGAGCGTTAGTCCAATTGCGTTGAGCTGGCGTCCCTCGGGAAGAAGGTTGGCGGCCCAGGGGAGAAAAATGGATGGCCGAACGGGCCGTTTCGAGAGTGGCATCAGGATGGAAAGTGGAAATGCACCGCGCGTGCGAAGCCATTCGGGATCGTAGACGAATGACGGCCCCTCTATACCGGCTTCGATTGTCCCGACCTGCCGGGTCTCGTAGTAGACGGGAAGCTCACTCATGACGGCAGGGCTTCGTCGTCGTCAGGGATATCGGGCAGGAGAGCGTTTGTCTCTGTGTCGTCTCCGAGACGGTCAAAAAAGCGAAGACCAAGAGCTTCTGCGACGGCAAGTGCGCGGCCGAGTTGACTGCTTGGCTTGCCGCCCTCAAGTTCGACGATGAAACGGCGCCCAACACCGGTAGCGAGTGCGAGCTCGTCCTGGCTCATGCCCAACGCCTTCCGGTGTTCACGAACGAGGGCGCCGAATCGTGCAGCATGAACTGCGCCGATGCCGCCGGTGTGTGCTGGAGGCGAGGTTTGTGATGCGGCCGGGGCCGAGGTTTTGGTTCTAGGCATAAGTCGATTATTGTTCCTGAGCGGGAACTTTTGCACGATTCTGTGCCTTAGACAACAAAAAAGTTCCCTATCGGGAACAAATTTGGTGACGCGCCTCGAAAAGTTCCCGTTCGGGCACATATGTTCCTGATCGGGAATATTTAGGGGTCGATTGAGCAGAATGTTACCGTTCGGGAACCCCAGCCCCGATGCCCGTCAGGGTCATTGAAAGCCGCCTTGCGTTCCATCAACCTGCGACGCGCGATCACTCGGGACACGTATGAACGATTCATGTGAAACAGCCGCCGGACGGCTCAAAGAAGTTGAAGCCCGGATTGCGGCTGCGGCTCGCGACGCCGGGCGCGATCCCGCAGCCGTCACGGTTATCGCGGTGACAAAGACGTTTGGCGTCGAGGACATTCAGCTTGCACTCGATGCGGGCCATCGCACGTTCGGTGAGAATCGCGTGCAGGAAGCGCAAGGCAAATGGCCGGCCCTCAAAGACCGCCATCCCGACATCCAATTGCATCTCATCGGCCCACTTCAATCGAACAAGACGAAGGAGGCGGTCGCTTTGTTCGACGCCATTCACTCCGTTGACAGACCCAAGATTGCGCGTGCGCTTGCCAATGAAATGGCGCGGCAGGGGCGGCGTGTTGAGCTCTTCATTCAAGTCAATACCGGTGAGGAAACACAGAAGGCTGGTGTCATGCCGCGCCAGGCAAAAGAGTTTATCGATATGTGCCGCAATGAGCTGAAGCTCGATATTGCAGGCCTAATGTGTATTCCCCCCGTCGATGAAGAGCCGGCCGTGCACTTTGCGTTTCTCGCTAAGTTAGCTTCAGAAACAGGGCTTTCGGGCTTGAGCATGGGCATGTCGGACGACTTCGAGACGGCCGTGCAGTTCGGCGCGAGCCACGTTCGTGTCGGCAGTGCCATTTTCGGCACGAGAGGATGACGGATTTGATGCCGTCTGGTTTTCCACAAGCGCCGGCAACCGATGCCGATGCGCGGTGCTAGTCTCAACCCAACAGAAACTGATTCGCTCATCGCATTTGCGGTGGCTGGGTGAAAGACGGGGGACTTCTCCATGACGGCACGTGCGCTCAAGAAAGACGACATTCGCGCCCAACAAGCCGCAGCTGATGCGGCACGCGATGCCATGGAGGAGGCCAGCAAATCCCGATTCCGGAAGCGTTCAAAGCCGCGGGCCGCTGCCGAAGACGGGTGGCACCGTTTCGTGATCGACGTATGGATCACAAACTTCAACTTTGTTGAGTTCGGCCTCTACAAGCGCTCGCGCAACAAGGCCAAGACGCGGCAGTTTACGTCCGACATGGACATCTTCGCTGAGATTATTGAGAACGGCGAGCGAACCGGTTTGCTCGGCTATCGCGAGGAGCTTTGGAAAAAGCGAGAGGGCATGGACAAGCGCCTGGTCCTCAAGCTGTTCTCCGACAGCCTGACATGGCGGGCGACGGCTGACTTGATGCTCGGACGTTCGGTTCAGCAAACGATCGGCGCGCGCGGTTTGCCGGTGATGAGCTATTCGATCAACACGGATGATGATCAGTACATGATCTATCTTGAGCGCTCGGCCAACAAGTGGCGGTTTTTGCCCGAGTATTTCTCGTTTTTCCTTATGGACGAAAAAGGAAAGCCGGAATTTTACCGGCTGCGCCGCGACGTGATCAATTTTGGCGGCGACTACGCACTGTACAATCAGCACGGCGAGCTTGTCGGTGACCTGGATGGCAAGGTGCTGTCAATCGGCGGCAAATGGAAATGCAAAGTCAAAGAAGGCTATAACAGCAAGAAGCTCACGACCGTTATGAAGCTTTTTGCCGGGATGATCGTGTTCAATCGCGATTGCCTTCAGCATATGCAGTCACTTTATCGGGGCATTCGGTCTGGAAAACTCGACCCCAAACTGGAGCGGCAAGAGGGCGACCTCTACATGAATCCGCGGCGGGTTCGCTAAAACTCCAGGCGCCGGCATGGCTCTGCCCGTTCCATAGGCAATACGCAGGATGCGCGTGGCTATTTATTGTGCATGCGGGCATTGCCGTTGCGTGCCCCGTTCCCTGTAGTCATTGATCGGCAAAGAGGAATCTCTTTGCCGCTTCTCTGGCACAAATCTTGATCTCTTCGCTTAGCACCTCATCATTGCGACAGAATCTCAGGCTGTTGCACAATAATTGATCAAAGCAGGGGAGCAGGGGAATGGAAGAACTTCAAAAGGAAGTTGAGCAACTCCAAAAGGGAATGGAGCAACTTCAGCAGGTTCAGCAGGGCGGTGACGTCTTCTTTATCTTGATTGGCGCGATACTTGTGTTCGCCATGCACGGCGGTTTCGCATTCCTCGAAGTCGGAACGGTCCGCCACAAGAACCAGGTCAATGCTCTGGTCAAAATTATCTGCGATTTTGCCATATCGACGGTCACCTACTTCTTCATTGGGTACTGGATTGCATATGGCGTGACGTTTCTCGCCAACGCGGAGACGATCTCAAGAGGCGACTTCGGTCCGCAGGGGCTAGGTCTCGTAAAGTTCTTCTTCCTGTGCACGTTTGCTGCGGCGGTTCCGGCGATCATCTCCGGTGGCATTGCGGAGCGCGCCAAGTTCTTCTCACAAGCGGCGGCAACGGCGCTCGTCGTTGGCTTCTGCTACCCCGTGTTCGAGGGCATCGTCTGGGGCGACAAATTTGAACTACAGGCAAACTTCTTCGAAGCCACGCTCGGTGCAAAATTCCATGACTTTGCGGGCTCGGTCGTGGTCCATGGCGTGGGCGGATGGATTGCGCTCTCGGCGGTCATCCTCCTCGGGGCGCGCATCGGTCGCTATGACACGGGTCGGTCCGTGGCGACACCGCCATCGTCGATTCCTTGGCTGGCCCTGGGCTCATGGCTGCTCTGCATCGGCTGGTTCGGCTTTAATGTGATGAGCGCGCAGAGTCTGGAAGGTGTTTCCGGGCTGGTTGCCATGAACTCGCTTCTTGCGATGTGCGGTGGGATCATTGCGGCCCTCATCGCAGGTCGAAACGATCCAGGCTTCGTTCACAACGGTGCGCTGGCCGGTCTTGTTGCCGTCTGTGCTGGTTCTGATCTCATGCATCCTGTCGGGGCTTTGGTCACAGGTGCTGTGGCCGGTGTGCTCTTTGTCCAGATGTTCCAGATTTCCACCAATGTTTGGAAGATTGACGACGTTCTTGGCGTCTGGACGCTTCACGGCCTTTGCGGTGTTTGGGGCGGCATTGCGTGCGGTGTGTTCGGGCTTGAAGCCCTGGGTGGCTTGGGTGGGGTTACCTTCCAGTCGCAGCTTGTTGGTAGCCTCATGGGTGCGGCGTTCGGTTTTGCTGCCGGGTATGTCGTCTATGGGGTGTTGCGCTCGGCAATCGGCTTGAGACTGACGGCCGACGAGGAACGCCAAGGCGCGGACATGTCCATTCATTCGATCGGCGCCAATCCCGAACAGGATGTGCGTACAGGCCGGGTCTGAGTTCGCGGCTGCTATACGTATCCAGATGTTGCAAAAGCCGGGTCCAATTCGGGCCCGGCTTTCTTTTGCGAACCTTTGATGGCGGTTCGCGACGATTGCTTTCTCTGTTGCAAAGGCAACTCTCGAATCACTCTTCAAGCTGTGGAAAGACTTTCGTGGCGCAACGGCAACACGGTGGCTGTTCCGCTCCTCCACGCCTGTGCTTCTCATTGTCTGGACTCCGCGAATCAGTCGTAGGTGCCGTCAAGTTTGCCTTTCTTGGCACCCGCGTTCGCTCACGCGTTGCGACCGTCGAATTCGGCGGCGCGTTTGTCTCCCAGGAGCGGGCGCTCATTCTAACGTGGGGAATACGCATGAAGACGATTAGCATTACAGCGCTCGCGGCGGCTGGCCTTATGGCTGGTTTTGCGACGAGTGCGTCCGCAGCAGACCTCGGGGGGAATTGCTGCGCTGACCTCGAAGAGCGCATCGCCGAGCTCGAGGCCACGACCGCCCGTAAGGGCAACCGCAAAGTCAGCCTGACGATCTCGGGCTGGGTTACGCAGAACGTGATGTGGTGGGACGATGGCCACGAGAGCAACGTCTACGTGACGGATTCGGGCTCGGTCTCGATCGGCACGCACGTGAAGTTCTCTGGCCAAGCTCAGATCGCACCCGGCTGGTCTGCTGGTTATGTTCTCAACATCGAGATCATGGACAATGACTCGCTCGGCGTGAACCAGTTCAACGGCGGTGACGGCAACAACGTCTTCGCGGCTGTTCAGTCCGGCGGTGCTGTTTCGGTCGAGAACTCCTACTGGTTCATCAAGAGCGATCAGCTTGGCCGCTTCAGCGTTGGTAAGCAGTCTTCGGCTGCTGACAACCAGGCGATCATCGTCGACGGTTCGGGCTCGCTGGTTCCTGCGAACTACGTTCTTTATGACGTGCGCGCTTTCGCTCTGCGCTCGGGTGGTGCTTATCTGCCGTTCGCCTGGCTCGACCTTGCTGACTGTGCGCCGAACGGTGGTGCGGTTGCTGGTGACTGCGACGGCTATCCGCTCGACTCGGTCCGCTACGATTCTCCGACGTTCGCTGGGTTCGGTTTTTCGGCCTCTTGGGGCGAGGACGACATGTGGGCGATCTCGCTGCGTTACGCCGGTGAGTTCGGCGGCATCAAGCTTGCCGTTGCCGGTGCTTACAACGAGAGCACGGACGAAACGGGTCCGTTCAGCGTCGGTCAGGTGTTCGCGACGGGTCACGAGGCTTCTGCCTGGCAGGTTGGTGCCTTCATCCAGCACGTTCCGACGGGTCTGTTCATCTACGGCGCGTATGCCGCGGAAGAGCAGGACTTCGGCTTCTGGGCCACCGATCCTGAAGGCGACATGTGGTACATCAAGGCCGGTATCCGCGGCCGTTGGAACCCGCATGGCGCAACCGTCATCTACGGTGAGTACGGCAACGATGACGACAAGATCTCGACGTTCCTGGCTGGCGCAGGTGCCACGAGTGCTGAGCTTGAGCGCTACGGCATCGGTGTCGTGCAGGAGATCGACGCGGCTGCTATGAGCATGTGGATCGCTTGGCGGCATTACGAGGGTGACATCACCTGTGATGATGCTGCTGGTGCTGCTCTCGGCTGTGCAGCCTCTGGTCTCGTCCACGGCAACAATGAACTCGAGGAGTTTGACCTCTTCAAGTTCGGTGCGCTTATCAACTTCTAAGCGACAAGCAGTATCCCAATCTGACTTGAAGCCGCCCCAGAAATGGGGCGGCTTTTTTCGTTTGGAAGGTTGTTTCAGGAGGCGGGTGGAGTTGCTTCTGTAAATGGTGCCAGGAAACTGCAAAGATCGCGCGTCATGTGGTGAACATGGCGGGGAAGGGTCGTCCAGCCGCGCATTTCGCGTTGGACTGGGTGGTCAATGTAGTCGGAATGGACAAGCACGGTTGTCATACCAAGGGCGTGAGGCGCTTCCAGGTTGTGCGGCATGTCATCGAACATCGCCGCTTCGCTCGCCGTAATTGTATGCTGCTGGATCATGAGCTCGAAGGCGGCCTGTTCCGGCTTTGGAACGAAGCCGCACGCGGCAATGTCGCAAATATCTTCGAAGGCGTGCAGGATGGCGAGTTTTTCGGCGACGCGTTCGGCATGGGTCCGGGAGCCGTTGGTGAATATGAGCTTACGTCCGGGTAGATTCCCAATAGCAGTCGCGAGATCGGGTGCCGCTTCGACAGAGGACAAGTCAATGTCGTGCACGTAATCGAGAAACGGACCCGGTTCCATCTTGTGAACCTGCATCAGTCCAGAAAGCGTGGTGCCAAATTGGCGGTAGTAACTCTTCTGCAGGTGGCGCGCATAGGCGTAGGGGACGCCGAGATGCTTGGCGATGTACTCGCCCATGCGGTGGTCCACTTGGGCAAAGAGATTGCATTCTGACGGATAGAGCGTGTTGTCGAGATCGAATATCCAGACCCGGGTGTTGTCAAAACCGCGGGGCGTGGCTGCCGGCTCTAAGTGCCACTTGTTCACCGTCTCAACTCTTACGTTTGGCAGTATTGCGCTGTCCGACAAGTGTTCCGGCGCCGTGATTGGTCAGAAGCTCCAATAAAACGGCGTGAGGCACTTTTCCATTGATAATGACGACGGCCTCAACGCCCGCTTCGACGACTTCGATACAGCCTTCGATCTTGGGGATCATACCACCTGATATCGTACCGTCACGAATAAGAGCCCGGGCTTCGTCAATCGTAAGCTCGGCGACGAGATTGTCTGCTTTATCGAGGACTCCTTCGACGTCAGTCAGGAGCAAAAGCCGTTTTGCCTGCATGCGGGCCGCCAGGGCCGAGGCAAAGCTGTCGGCGTTTATGTTGAGTGTTTCACCTTCCCGGCTGATGCCGACGGGTGCGATGACCGGAATGAGATCGGATTTCGAAATCACGTCGACAATGTGCGGGTTGACTTCCAAAGGATCGCCGACAAATCCGATGTCGACTTTGCCCACAACGTTGGTCGCAGGGTCCGGCATCTCCGTGATCCTTTTGGCGATCATCAGATTGGCGTCTTTTCCGCAGATGCCGACGGCTTTCCCGCCTTGCCGGTTGATGGAGGACACGATGTCCTTGTTGATCAAGCCCGCCAGTATCATTTCCACGACTTCGACGGTTGGCTTGTCGGTAACGCGCAGGCCGTGGACAAAATTGGACTTGAGATTGAGACGGTCGAGCATGCTGGCGATTTGAGGTCCGCCACCGTGCACGACGATCGGGTTGACCCCAGACTGCTTCAAATAGACGATGTCTTTGGCAAAGGCAGCTGCCAGGGCGGCATCGCCCATGGCATGGCCGCCGAATTTGATGACGACCGTCTGCTCATCATAGCGGAGCATATTGGGGAGTGCTTCCGCCAAAATGCGTGCCTGGTCGTGCGCTGATATTGAGGGCGCATCGGAGACTATTGGGCCTTTTGCCTTATCGGACATGCCTCTACCGTTTCGTAATCACTCGTCGTCTCGATTTCCCGCCGCCCGGTGTGGCGGCTAGGCCTCAGCTTCCGGGCCATGCGGACAGGGACGGCAGCACTTATACCGGGGAACCTGCGAGGGACAACGGATTTCCCTCACAATCTCGAACTACGACTAACAATTCCGGCTGTTTGCGGACCTCTCCCGTGCTTGCTCGTGCGGGGCGAATAGCGGCATATCTTCCTTTGGGATTGTCGCATTTTTGCGCAGTCCTTTGGGGCTTGAGGTGATGTAGTCTGGGTGCGTTCCAGGACGGCGGGGCGCCGTTGTGACTTAGAGATTGGCGATGACCACAATGATCGTCGATGAGCTTGGCCGAATACCGATGTCGCCGTTTCTCAAGGCGACGCTGACGCGTGCGGCCGAGTACGCGGCGGCCCAGACACATCGTGAGGTCACTCTGGAGCATCTTCTGCTGTCGCTGGCGGATGATCCGGAGGCAAGCATCATTTTGAAGTCCAGCAATGTGGATATCTCGCGCCTGATGAGTGACGTTTCCGGATACCTCGGACGTCATGAAGACCGGGTCGATCCGGCGAGCGGGCCCCCTGCGTCAGCAATTTCCTCGGAATTGCGCAAGATTCTCGAAGCTGCTGCGACGGCGGCCCAGCAAAGCCGTAGGCGGGAGATTAATGGAGCGATCGTTCTCGCAGCCATCGTTGGCGACGGAAAGAGTCCTGCTGCGCATATGCTGCGGGCACAGGGGCTGACGTTCGAGCAGGCCATTCGGGCCCTACAAAAAGCGGCGAGCGCGCCGCGGGGGTCCACTGAAGCGCAGGCTGCATCCTCAGGCGGCGACAGGGCTGAGGCTTCAAGACCGAAATCGGCGGTGGCTGCGAAGGATGAGGGCGCGGCGGCTCAAGAGGCGCTCGGGGAAAAGACGTCCGCCCAGGAGCCGAAGACCGGCAGTCCGGTGGAGCGGCGCCCGAGTGCGCCTGCCGATCGAGATTCGGACGCGACAAGCGCCACGACGGATCAACCACCTTCTGCCAAGTCCAAACCCGACACGTCGCTCGATGAGGCCGTGGCCAGCATTCGGCGCGGCAAACCGGGGGCTGTTGGAGCCGGGATTTCCGGTCCTCCCGTCAAATCTGATTTTGACCCGGGAGCGCCGGATTGGCAGCTCGTCCGTCCGCCTCCGGCCGAAGGGCGGCGTCCGGCGGACGCTCAGCAGGCGCGGACGCCAGCGCCACCACACGGGCAACCAGATCAGAGTGCTCCGGTGCCGCCGCAACAGACTTGGGCGCCGCCGCCGATATCGCCGTCGCAACCGGCGCCGGCGCCGAGGCGTGTACCGCCGCCCATGGCGCCGCCAACCAATCGCGGCCCGCTTCCTGTTGGCAGCAGTCCCCCTCCGGCAGGGTTTCCACAGCCTCAAACGTCCGCGGGGGGACAAAGTCCCGCTGCTGCGCCTGGTTCTCAGCCTCCCTGGACAGGTGCGCCACACATGCGTCCGCCGCAGGCTGACGCGCTCGATCGGCTTGATGCGCGCCGGCCGCGGTCGTCTGCTGCTGGCCGGGCGGGTCAAGGCGGGCGGGCGTCCGTCGAGGCGGGGCAGTTGCAGGAGAACCTGCCACGGAAGATGCGGGTCGGTGTGCCGGTCGTTGCGGAGGCACTGATTGCCAGGGCCGACGTCAAGAATCTTGCTGAACGCATTCAAAGCGGCGGTGCGGCCTACCGGCATGAGATCAGCATTACGCGGGCGATGACGGTTCGTTTGAGGGCCCCTGACGGGGGATTTACGATCGAGACGGCGTCACCCGAGACCCAATGGATCGAGAATATTCTCAATCTGCCCGAGAGCGACTCAGCGCGGTGGCGATGGGTGATTACGGCCAAGGAGCGCGGGAAGAAGCGTTTGCAGCTGGTGGTTTCGGCGCGCACGGTGGATCATGAGGGATTGGCGGCTGAGACCGCGTTGCCCGACAAGGTGATCGATGTGCGTGTGTCGATAAATTACGCGCGCACGGCAAAGATGTGGGCGGGCTGGATAACGGCAGCTGTGCTGGGTGGCGTGTTGGCGCGTTTTGGCGATCAGGCGTACGACATGGTGCGCATGATTATCGCGCGCGTTTCCGGGGGCTGATTAGCCGCGCGTTGTTGCCGTGTGCTCGCGGATCAGTCTGGCCAGAGACGCCCTCAGCTCTTCGAAGCCCTGGTTTTTGAATGCCGATGTCGCGTGCACGACGGGGAAGGCCGCAGGGTGGGTGCGGAGTTCGCTGGCCGTTTTCTCTACGACGAGCTTGAGCGCTTTGGCGCTGATCTTGTCGGCTTTGGTGAGAACGACCTGATAGGCCACGGCGCAGGTATCGAGCATCGCCATGATCTCGCGATCCGGAGGCTTGATGCCGTGCCGCGAGTCAACGAGCACGAGCGTGCGCGCTAAGTTCGGCCGCCCCGCGAGGTAGCCGCGGATCAGGTTGTTCCAGGCGTCCACTTTCTCCTTGGGCGCTTTGGCAAAACCGTAGCCGGGGAGATCGACCAGATAGAAGCTTTGGCACGCGGGGCTGAAATAGTTGAGCTCCTGCGTGCGGCCCGGCGTGTTTGATGAACGCGCCAGTCCGTTGTGGCGCACAAGCGCGTTGATGAGCGATGACTTGCCGGCATTCGACCGTCCTGCGACGGCGATTTCTGGCCGACCGGCTTCGGGCAAGTGCTCCAGCGCGACAACGCCCTTTACAAAGTGCCAGGGCTGATTGAACAGCCGCTCGCCTTCTTTGAGGTCGTGGGGTGAGTGGTCGGTGTCGGTCATAGCCCCGTTTCCAGACGGGCGCGTCTTACTCGTTCTTTGGCTCTTCGTCGCGTTTAATGAGCCGAATTATCGGGCCAAACGTTCGTTTTAAGTTTTCGACGAGATGGATGTCAGCACCCTGCTTGTGTGAGATGTGCCATTGCTGGGCGATCGACAGCACGTTGTTCCAGGCCCAATAGATGACAAGGCCGGCCGGGAAGGAGGCCAGGAGGACCGTGAATATCACCGGCATCCAGGCGAAGATCTGCTGTTGTATGGGATCAGGTTGCGGTGGGTTGAGCTGCATCTGGAACCACATGGTGAGACCCATGATCAAGGGCCAGACACCGATTTGCAGAAGTTCGGGAACCGCAAAGGGCAGAAGACCGAAGAGATTGAATATGGATGTCGGGTCGGCGGCGGAGAGATCCTTGATCCAGCCGAAGAAAGGCGCATGGCGCATGTCGATCGAGACAAACAGAACCTTGTAGAGTGCAAAGAAGACGGGGATCTGCACGAGGATCGGCAAGCAGCCGGCAAGCGGGTTGATCTTCTCCTTTTGATAGAGCGCCATCAACTCCTGCTGCTGGCGGGCCTTGTCGTCTTTGAACCGCTCACGCAAAGCTTCCATTTGCGGCTGAAGCTTCTTCATCTTTGCCATGCTCACGTAGCTCTTGTTGGCCAGAGGGTAAAAGACCAGCTTGACCAATACGGTGATGGCGAGAATGGCGAGGCCGAAGTTGCCGAGAATTTCGTAGAGCCAATTGATAAGATGCGCGAACGGCTTGGTGATGAAGTAGAACCATCCCCAGTCGATCATCAGCTCAAACTTCTCGATCCCGAGCGCTTCTTCATAATCTTCGACGGCCCGAACCTGTTTGGCACCAGCATAGAAGTGGCTGACGACGGTCTTGGTCTGGCCGGCCGGTGCGATGAGGCCGGAGATCTCGTCTTCTACGAGATAGCGGTCCCTTCCGCCGTTGGTTCCTTTTTCGCCGCTGAAAAGGGCGGTGTAGGCAGAGGATTGATCGGGAATGAGGGCGGCTGCCCAGTACTTGTCGGTGATGCCAAGCCAGCCACCGGTCTTGCCTTGGAAGGTCTTGTTACCGTCGGGCTCAACGGCGTCGGAATACGAGATTTCCTGTAATCCCTCGTCACCCGGTACGCCGATCAGACCTTCGTGAAGAATAACGAAGCCCACGGTTTCCGGTGTGCCAAAGCGGAATAATCTGCCGTAGTGTTTGAGGGCGACGTCACCACCGCTCTTGTTCTCGACCTCGTCCGAGATCGTGAACATGTATTTGTCGTCGATCTCAAGGGTGCGGCGGAAGACGAGACCGTTGCCGTTGTCCCAGGAAAGCTTCAACGGGCTCGATGGCGTCAGGGCTCCCGTCGAGTCTTGCTTCCAGACGGTGGTGAAGCCCGGCATCTTTTGATTGGGGTTGGCCGCTGTCCATCCAAAGTGGGCGAAATAGGCCGTTGGCGCGTCCGGCGGGGACAGCAGCACGACATTCGGACTCGAGGGATCTGCAGTCTCGCGATAGTTGGTGAGCACGAGGTCGTCGATCAAAGCGCCTTTGAGGGCGATCGAGCCTTTGAGTGAGGGCGATTCGATTGCGACCCGTGGCGAGCGGCTCAGGGCTTCGTCCCGCGAAGCGGCCAGTGTGCTCGGTTGCTGAGCTTCCGATGTGTCTTGTTGGGCAGGGGCTTTACCGTCGGCCTTCTTGGCCTCGGCCGCTTTCTTCTGCTCGGCGGCAATTCGTTCCTGGTGCCTCTCGATTTCTGGCTGGGCGTAGAAATAATTCCAAGCCAGGAGCACCAGCATGGAGAGGATGGCGGCGAGAATGATGTTGTTGTGGTCGTCGGGTTGCTGGCTTTGCATGAGGTCCTCTACCGGCTGGGCGCAGCGCCGCCGTCACGTGGAATTCGCACACTATTTTCGACGCGTTCGTTTGCTGGGGTGATGCACGCGATGGAAGGCCTGTTCAAGGTCTTTCTTGAGGTCGGCGTACGGTCTGATCGCCGCGGCGGCGCGTGCAATCAGGACATAATCGTATCCGGGCTTGGCGCATTGGGGTGCGATCTGGGCCACGGCGGCTTTGAGACGGCGGCGAATCCGGTTTCGGGTTACGGCCTTGCCGATCTTCTTGGTGACGGTGAAGCCGAACCGCGCCACGGCCTTGTCCGGTTGTGCCGGAACTTGGCGCTTGGTTTCCATGAGAAAGGCCGGGGTGGCCCAGCGAACGCCGCCGCGGATGCGTAGGAAGTCCGCGCGTTTCTTAAGTGTTACGAGTGGGTTGGGCGGCATCGGATATCCGCCTTGATGAGCTGAGCCTGTGCCGTTTGGCCCCGTATCTGTGTTGGGCCTTAGACTCAGGCCGACAGGCGCTTGCGGCCCTTGGCCCGGCGGCGTGCCAGTACTTTGAGGCCACCTGCGGTGCGCATGCGCTTGCGGAAGCCGTGGCGGCGCTTGCGCACGATCTTGCTCGGTTGATAAGTGCGTTTCACGGCACGCGTCTCCGTTCATACGGTTCGGGGCCTCAACCGGCCATCCCGCCCGAGGTCCAAATCCAATTTTTTCAGCAACTTCAATAAATTGACGTGGCGGACCGGACCGCGCTGCGCCAATCTCATGATCGCTGGAGTTGCGCGCTTATACGGGGGGTGGCCGACCCAAGTCAATGGTGGCCAGGTCGCGGTCCAACGACACCAGGAACTGAATTGTGCGGCCTTGCGGTCGATTGAACTCCCGCCATCCCGGTCAGGGGGTTTCGAAACCGCACCTGCAAAGTCACCGTACTTAGGGTGAGTATGACATCTGGAGACCGACGATGAGGATTGAAAGACCGGACCGGCCGTTCTTGCCGCGCACAGTTGCCCTCGTGTTTGGCGCTGTCGCAGCGATAACACCGCTCTTGCATTCGGCGCCCGCTGCTGCTGCGCCGGCAGATATTTTTTCGGCCCATACAAAAGGCTCCACTGGCACAGTCGATCATTCGGTCTGGGATGATCTGCTTAAGGCTTATGTCGTGCCGGGTTCAGATGGGATCAATCGGGTTCAGTACGCCAAATTCAAATCCGACGGCCGGGCGAAGCTCGATCGATATCTCGCGGCTTTGCAGGCAACGGACGTCAAGAGTTTGGATCGGCCCGAGCAGTTTGCGTTTTGGGCCAATCTCTACAATGCGAAGACAATTGCGATCGTGCTGGATGCGTATCCCGTTAAATCGATCAAGAACATCAACCTCGGTGGCGGCCTGCTCGCGGCTGTGACGGGGGGGCCATGGAAAGCAAAAGTGCTCAAGGTGGCGGGCGAGGATCTGAGTCTCGACGATATCGAGCACGGCATCCTGCGACCCATCTTCAAGGATTCGCGAGTCCACTATGCGGTTAACTGTGCGTCAATCGGCTGCCCCAACCTCGGGCGGGACGCCCTTGTTGGGTCCAAACTTGAGGTTCAGCTCGATGCGGCCGCGCGTGCCTACGTGAATACGCCGCGTGGTGTGAGTGTCTCCGATGGTGCGGTGACCGCGTCGTCGATTTATTCGTGGTTTGAAGAGGATTTCGGCGGAAACGAACGCGGCGTTCTCAAGCATATTCGGGCTTATGCGGACGATGCCTTGAAATCAAAGCTTAATGGCCTCACCAGCATCGCCGATTTCGCGTATGATTGGAGCCTGAACGACGCTGGTTCGTGACAGTATCCCTTCGGGACGTGCGTCCTGCCCCAATATCCGAAAGGTTTGCCGAAATGTCATCTGACAGGAACTCCCTATCCGACGGTGCTGATCCGGTTTCTACCGGCAGCCGATGGAGGAAGCTTGTTCTAGTCTTACTTGGAGTGGGTGTTCTCATCGGGCTTTGGGCTTTGCTGCCGGTCGCCGAATGGATCGAGCAGTTTCGCGCGTGGGTTGCTGGGCTAGGTATTTGGGGACATGTGATCTTTGTAGCAGTTTATGCTGCTGCAACGGTGGCGCTGGCGCCAGGTAGTTTATTGACGCTGGCTGCGGGTGTTGCGTTCGGACTTATGGGATTCCCGACCGTCATCGTAGGCGCCACGGTCGGTCTAGCTTTGTCGTTTCTTGTAGGCCGCTATTTTCTACGCGGTTGGGTGCAGCGACAGGTTGCCGGAAATAAAGTATTCGAGGCCGTTGATCGTGCGATAGAGGGTGAGGGGTGGAAGATTGTCGGCCTTATGCGCTTGTCTCCGCTCGTACCCTTCAACCTTCAGAATTACTTGTTTGGCATAACAAAGATCGGCTTTCTTCCGTATCTCGCAGCAAGTTTTTTCGGGATTATGCCTGGCACCCTCCTTTACGTTTGGATTGGGTCCCTGGGTGCTGCGGCCGGCAGCGTTTCAGGATCGGGCGACGACGTTGGGTTCTACAAAACTATTGCCCTCACAGTTGGGCTTGTTGCTACGCTAGCTGTTACGATCCTTGTGTCCCGGAAGGCGCAGGAGAAGTTGCGCGAGATAGGTGTTGAAGGTGAAGCTTCGGCTGCCCCAGAGGCCTAGTTCGACCCACCCAACGAATTGCTGATAAAGGAGCACTTCTCATGACCGATGCGGCCGGCGGTAGCACGCAGAGCGAAAAGCTCAATGTCGATCTCTGCGTTATTGGTGCGGGGTCCGGCGGGTTGTCTGTGGCCGCGGCGGCGGCTGCGTTCGGGCAGAAGGTCGTGTTGATCGAGAAACACAAGATGGGCGGCGATTGCCTGAACTATGGCTGTGTTCCTTCGAAGGCGCTGATTGCGGCCGGGAAGTGCGCCCATGCGATGCGGACGGCCGGGCAATTCGGTATTGTTCCGGTCAATCCCGATATCAATTACGGCGCCGTGCATGATCATGTGCATGGGGTTATCGCGGCGATCGAACCCAACGACTCGGTGGAACGCTTCACGGGCCTTGGCGTTCACGTCATTCAGGCGGCCGGGCGGTTTGCTGACAAGCGGACGGTGATTGCGGGCGAGTACCGGATTACGGCGCGCCGATTTGTCGTGGCGACCGGTTCATCGCCGGCGGTTCCGCCAATCCCGGGTCTGGATACGGTACCGTATTTCACCAATGAGACGATCTTCGACAACAATCAGAAGCTCGATCACCTGATTATTATTGGCGGTGGTCCTATTGGCACCGAAATGGCGCAAGCGCATCACCGGCTCGGGAGTCAGGTGACGGTTCTTGAAGGCGCTAAGGCGCTGGCCAAAGACGACTCCGAGATGACCGACTTGCTGCTGAAGCATCTGAGGGCCGAGGGCGTGAACATTCGGGAAGGCGCGTTGGTCGAACGCGTAGAAGCTCTCAAGAGCGGCGTGCGCGTTCACATTAAGACGGCCAACGGAATGGAGAGCGTTGACGGGACTCACATTCTTGTGGCTGTTGGCCGGCGCGCCAATCTCTCAGACCTCGGTCTCGAAGCGGCCGGGATCAAGTACGACAAGGGTGGGATCAAGGTCGACCGTGGCCTCAAGACATCCAACCGGCGCGTGTTCGCTATTGGTGACGTGGCCGGCGGGCTGCAGTTTACGCATGTTGCGAATTACCACGCGGGAATTGTGATCCGCCGCTTCCTGTTCCGGCTTCCGGCGAAGGTCAACAACGATATCGTGCCTTGGGTCACGTATACCGAGCCAGAACTCGCACACGTCGGTCTGAGTGAGGACGAGGCGCGCAAGCGCGGATTGAAACCCAAGGTGTTGCGTTGGCCGTACCACGAAAACGACCGCGCTCAGGCCGAGCGAACGACAGAGGGTCATGTGAAGGTCGTGACCAGTTCCAAGGGCAAGGTTCTTGGTGCGACGATCGTGGGCGAGCACGCCGGTGAGTTGATCCAGATGTGGTCGCTTGCGGTTTCGCAAGGCATGAAGATCAAGGCGTTCACGGACTGGATCTCGCCCTATCCCACCCTCGGTGAAATTAACAAACGTGCCGCCTACCGGTATTTCTCGGCCGCGGCGGGTAGTCCTGTTGTGCGCTGGGTTACCGGGTTTCTCGCTAAATTCGGCTGATCGTTAGCTATACCAATACTTATCCCGCGGTGCAGCGCGCCCGACCAACGGGACCCGCACAGAAAGTGCGCGCCGCGCGTTATCTGTTCACGTTCATCTGTGCTGACATATGATCCGTGAAATGCGAGACTCGGGTAGGCGGGCAACAAGGCCCGGCGGAGCGTGGCTGCGCAGGACATGACTGAAGAAACTCCGGCCACTAAGCCGTTATTCCAATCTCTGTTCGACAATTTGCGCCATTGGGTTGCCAAGCATCAGCTGTGGCCGCCGCGCTTTGGATTGCCGGCGAAACTTCTGGTTCTGACCGCACTTTTTGTCTTGGTGGCGGAGATTCTGATCTTCTTACCAAGTGTCGCCAGCTATCGCGTGGGCTGGCTCAACGACCGGATAACGGCTGCATATCTTGCAACGCTGGCGGCGGATGCTGCACCAAATCGCCGCGTTCCGCCTGCGCTGCGCGGGGAACTCTTGCGCACTGCTCTAGTGCGCGCTATCGCGCTTCGCCGTTCTGGCGCGCGCCGCGTGGTCCTGCCGCCCGTTTCGCCGTTGAATATCTCTGCGCATTACGACATGCGCATTGTTCCCAGGTCGTCTCTCTTTGAAAATTTTCGCCAGCAGCTGAGCGATATTCGTGATGCGATAACGGTGTTTACGACGCCAGAGGACCGGACCATTCGCATCATCGGTCTATTGGGTCCTCGATACGACGACGTGATCGAGGTCGTGCTCGAGGAAGAACCGCTCAAGCGGGCGATGACGCAATATGGTCTCAACATTCTCTGGTTGTCGGTTCTCATATCGCTGGCAACGGCTGCCCTCGTTTACTTTACGATCAGCAGGTTGCTCGTTCGCCCGATGATGCGGCTTTCCCAGAACATTCAGCATTTTGGCGAGAATCCCGAAGATAAGAGCCGGATTATTGTGCCTTCCGAGCGCGGCGATGAAATCGGTGTCGCCGAACGGGAGCTGGAGAGCATGCAGCGGGAGCTTTCGCAGTTTCTGCTGCAACGAAAGCGTCTTGCCCAGCTTGGGCTTGCGGTCAGCAAGATCAGCCATGACCTACGCAACATGCTTGCCAACGCCCAGCTGATTTCAGACAGGCTGACGTCGGTTTCGGATCCCAGAGTGCAGCAGTTCGCTCCAAAACTTATTGCGTCGCTCGACCGGGCAATCAACTTCTGCAACGACAGTTTGAAGTTCGGCCGCGGGCAGGAAAGCGAACCACGCCGCGAGATCATGAAACTCAAGCCGCTGCTGGGCGAGGTCGCGGATGGCCTTGGGCTTCCGCGCGAGGGTCAGATCGCGTGGGTCCTGGATGTGGAAGACGACGTCACCGTTGATGCCGATCATGAGCATCTGTTCCGTATCTTGAGCAATCTTACGAGCAATGCGGTTCAAGCTATCGAGAGTCAGGGTGCCGAGGCCCGCGGAGAGATCAAGATCAAGGCCGAACGCGAGGACGCGCGTGCATCGATTTGGGTGTGTGACGACGGCCCGGGGGTTCCGAAGGCGGCGCGGGAGAATCTGTTCAAGGCCTTCCAGGGCTCGCGGCGCAAGGGGGGGACGGGACTCGGTCTTGTGATCGCTGCCGAGTTGGTGGCCGCGCACGGGGGTACGCTCGAACTCCTGGAGACCGAAAAGGGGGCGACGTTCCTGATCGAAATGCCGGACCGGATGGTCAAATAGCCGGTTGAAATGCGGATTTGGGCAGGTTCGACGTCCTCTGGAAAAGCCAATCGGGCGGTGCTTCACAGAGCTGTCACGCGCGGCTAGTATCCGGCCGCCAGATCGGGTCTCGGCCCGATTCGGACGAAGGACCCGAAGGACGCAAGCTCGTGAACGCTCATGCTGCCTCGCCGGAATCCTTTCCGGCCCTGGTCTTGAACGCCGACTTCCGGCCCCTGAGCTACTATCCGTTGTCGCTCTGGAGCTGGCAGGAGTCGGTGAAGGCTGTCTTTTTGGATCGCGTCAACATCGTCTCCGAATACGATCGCTTTGTACGCAGCCCCACGTTCGAGATGCGGCTGCCGTCCGTCGTGTCCCTCAAAACCTACGTTAAACCGGCGCTCTATCCCGCTTTCACGCGGTTCAACGTGTTTCTTCGTGACCGCTTTACCTGCCAGTACTGCGGGTCGAAGGAGGATTTGACCTTTGATCATTTGATCCCGCGATCGCGCGGGGGGCAGACAAGGTGGGAGAACGTAACCACGGCGTGCTCGCCCTGTAATCTGCACAAAGGCGGCCACATGCCGGAAGCAGCCGGGATGCGGCCGCATCTGTTGCCGTACCGTCCAACGGTGTTCGAATTGCACCGGAATGGACGGCTGTTTCCGCCGAATTATCTGCATCAGAGCTGGCTCGACTATCTCTATTGGGATACCGAGCTCGAGCCCTAAGTCCGGCAGTTCTGCCCATAGTTCCAGATCCTTCCTGCGCGCAGACGGGCCCTTTTGGGGTCCGCCTATACGCGTCAACTCGCCCACAGGTTCTCCGTTCGTCAGGGTTGCCGACAAGTTTGATTTGTCTATGCTGCGGTGCAGCATAAGAGATTTGGAATTGGGAGACACCTGATGCAGGTTCGTCCACGCCGCAGCGTTCTTTACATGCCGGGGGCCAATGACCGGGCTTTGGAAAAGGCAAAGTCGATTGCTGCGGATGCGCTGATCCTCGACCTTGAGGATTCGGTTGCGCCGGAAGCGAAGGTTGAGGCGCGCGAAAAGGTCTGCTGTGTGGTCAAGGACGGTGGGTATGGCCGGCGCGAGCTGGTCATTCGGCCAAACGCACTTGAAACCGCGTGGGGTACGAACGATCTGCTGGCGGCTGCCGAGGCGGCGCCCGATGCCATCCTTATTCCGAAGGTTGCCCATCCCGGCGACATCATCAGCGCCGCCAAGATTCTAAAGTCCGTTCATGCGCCGGAGAAAACGAGGCTGTGGGCTATGATGGAAATGCCCATGGCGATCCTTCATGCGCGGGAAATCGCGGCGGTCAGCGCGGACCCAGAGAACCGGCTGACGTGCCTTATCATGGGAACGAACGACCTTCTGAAGGAGAGCCGGGCGCGGGCTTTGCACAATCGTTTTGCGGTTGTGCCGTGGCTGGCGATGACCATTGTCGCGGCGCGTGCCTATGGCCTCGACGTGATCGACGGCGTCTATAACGACTTCAAGGATGAGCCTGGATTTCGTGAAGAATGCGAGCACGGCCGTACGCTCGGTATGGATGGAAAGACGCTCATTCACCCGGCGCAGGTTACGCCCTGCAACGAGGTGTTTTCTCCGCGCGACGAGGAGGTGGCCTGGTCTCAGAAGATCATCGAGGCGTTCGATCATCCGGACAATGCCAAGAAGGGGGTTATCACCGTCGAGGGCAAGATGGTCGAGCGGCTGCACCTGGTTCAAGCCAAGCGGACGGTGGCCATTGCCCGGGCCGTCACGCAGATCGAGGAATGGTTCTGAAATTAGGCCTATCGAGAGGTCCTGTGACCCCTTGGGCGTTGCCGAAAGGCGCCGTTCTTGTTCGAAACAGGTGTCGACAGGCCGGGAAAATGGACCTAAGTCCCCGCCTTGATCCGAAATACCAGACCAGACTTCGCAGGGACGCGACCACGATATGACGAGCAGCAAGACCAATCCGGGCAATTTTTTTGAGGACTACCATATCGGTCAGATTCTCAAGCACGCCACACCGCGCACCGTGACCGAAGGTGATGTGGCACTCTATATGGGACTCTATGGGCCGCGTTTCGCTGTGCAATCGTCCGATGCCTTCGCCAAAGCCATCGGCTATCCGCGCGCTCCGGTTGACGACCTTCTGATGTTCCATCTGGTGTTCGGCAAGACCGTTCCGGATATCTCGCTCAATGCCATCGCCAACCTGGGCTACGCGGAAGGCCGCGTGATGCGTGCCGTCTATCCAGGCGAAACGCTTTCAACTGTTTCCGAGGTCATCGGTCTCAAAGAGAACTCGAACAAGGAAACGGGAACGGTTTACGTTCGTTCGACGGGACGCAATCAGGATGGGGACATTGTTCTGCAATATTGCCGTTGGGTGATGGTGCGTAAGCGCGACAAGTCTGCACCTGTCGGCGATCCGGTTGTTCCCAAGCTCAAGGATCGTGTGGACCCCTCCGAATTCGGTGCAGCAGTGCCAGCTCTGAAGACGGAAGCGTACGATTATGATCTTGCCGGTTCGGCGTCTCGTTGGGGCGATTATGAGGTAGGTGAGCGTATTGATCACGTGGACGGCATGACGCTGGAGGAGGCGGAGCATCAGATTGCGACGCGCCTTTACCAGAACACCGCGAAGGTTCATTTCAACCTGCACACCGAGGCGAAGGGCCGCTTCGGAAAGCGTATCGTTTATGGCGGAGTATGCATTTCGCTTGCGCGTGCGCTGTCCTATAACGGCATGAACAATGCGTTCCATGTCGCGGCGATCAACGGCGGCCGGCATGTGGCTCCGCTCTTTGCCGGAGATACGGTTTACGCTTGGACGGAAGTTCTCGAGAAAGCCGAGATTCCGGGTCGGGAGGATGTCGGGGCACTACGGACGCGTCTGGTTGCGGTCAAGAACCAGGACTGCTCCGGGTTCCCGTACAAGACAGACCCCAAGACCTATGCGGACGGGGTCATGCTTGACCTCGACATTTGGGTGGTGCTGCCGCGTTAAGTATTCGCGTATTGCTGCGGCCTTGTAGCGAATGGCCGAATTGCCGCAATTCGCCGGGCGCGCTAAAGACAGCTCTTGGGTTCTTGAGAAGGGGGGCTTATGGCCGACGGAAAACCAGGGGGAGGGAATATTTCGCCCCGTCCGCTTTCACCGCATCTCGAGGTGTACACTTTCGCCATCAACATGGCGATGTCGATCTTCCACCGCATTACCGGGGCCGCTCTTTATGTGGGGTCGTTGCTGCTCGTCTGGTGGCTGACGGCTGCTGCCATCGGGCCTAGCTATTTCGATTACGTGAACGGTTGGTTCTCGACGTATGCCGGGCGGCTCGTCTTGTTCCTTTACACGTGGGCGCTTTTTCACCATGGGCTCGGGGGCATCCGGCATTTCATTTGGGATTGCGGCAAGGGCTTCGACTCTAAGACGATCGACAACCTGTCCTGGGGCACGCTCCTGGGTTCCGTTCTTCTCACGGTCATCGTCTGGATTTATGTGGCCGGGCAGAAGGGGTGGCACCTATGAACTCCATGCGCACACCGCTTAAATCCGTGCGCCGGCTGGGATCGGCCAAGGAAGGCGCAAGCCATTTTCTGAAACAGCGGGTGACCGGTGCGGCAAATCTCGTCCTCTCCGTGTTTCTTGTCGGGTTTCTGGTGACGTATTCGGGCGCCGACCATGCGACGGTGAAGGCCGGCCTGCAGTCGCCGTTCGTGGCTGTTCCTCTGGCATTGCTCATCCTTTCTGCCGCCATTCACATGCGGCTGGGGATGCAGACCATCATCGAGGACTACGTTCAAAGCGAAGGCTTGAAGATTGTGGTTTTGCTTCTCAATACCTTTTTCGCAATTGCAGTTGGTGCAGCGGGTTTGTTCGCCGTGCTTAAGCTAAGCTTGGGAGTTTGACCACAGATGGCGGCGAAGACGACGGGTGCGAATGGAGCGAAAGATACAGCTCCGGCAATTCATGGAAAAGCCTACCCGATTATCGACCATACCTACGACGTGGTCGTGGTGGGTGCGGGTGGTGCGGGCCTTAGAGCGACGCTCGGGTCGGCCGAAGCCGGTCTTAAGACGGCGTGCGTGACGAAGGTCTTTCCAACGCGGTCGCATACGGTGGCGGCGCAGGGCGGTATCGCGGCCTCTTTGGGCAATATGGGGCCCGACAACTGGCGCTGGCATATGTACGACACCGTTAAGGGGTCGGACTGGCTCGGCGACCAGGATGCGATCGAGTATCTCTGCCGTGAGGCGCCGCAAGCGGTCTATGAGCTCGAACACTACGGATTGCCGTTTACCCGTACCGAGGAGGGTCGCATCTATCAGCGCCCCTTCGGCGGCCATTACACCGAATTCGGCGAAGGCCCCCCTGTGCAGCGGACGTGTGCTGCTGCCGATCGGACGGGTCATGCTATGTTGCACACGCTCTATGGGCAGTCGTTACGGCATTCGGCGGATTTTTTCATCGAGTATTTCGCCCTCGACCTCCTCATGGATAGCGAAGGGGCGTGCCGCGGCCTGATCGCATTGTCGATGGAGGACGGTACGCTGCATCGTTTTCGGGCCAAGCGGACCGTCCTGGCGACCGGCGGATACGGGCGCGCCTATTTCTCGTGTACGTCGGCGCATACTTGCACCGGTGACGGAAACGCCATGGTGCTACGCGCGGGGCTGCCGCTTCAGGACATGGAGTTCGTCCAATTCCATCCCACGGGGATCTATGGGGCCGGTGTTCTCATCACGGAAGGCGCACGCGGCGAAGGCGGATATCTCACCAATTCCGAAGGCGAGCGCTTCATGGAGCGCTATGCACCCCACGCGAAGGACTTGGCGTCTCGCGATGTCGTTTCGCGCTCCATGACCATCGAGATCCGGGAAGGCCGCGGTGTCGGGCCCGAGAAGGATCACATGTACCTGCATTTGGACCATCTGGATCCAAAGATCCTTGCCGAGCGGCTGCCCGGTATTACGGAAAGTGCCAAGGTGTTCGCGGGTGTCGACCTGAGGCGTCAGGCAATTCCAGTTCTGCCGACGGTCCACTACAACATGGGTGGTATTGCGACCAACTATCATGGAGAGGTTCTGACTTCGAAGGACGGCAATCCGGACGCGGTCGTGCCCGGGTTGATGGCGGTCGGGGAGGCGGCTTGTGTTTCGGTTCACGGTGCCAACCGGTTGGGGTCCAACTCGCTGATCGATCTCGTCGTGTTTGGCCGGGCCGCGGCTTTGCGGTGCGCCGATACCATTGAAAAGGGGGCCGCACACCCGGAGGATGTTTCGGAGTCGACGGACCGCGCAGTTGCGCGCCTTGACCGCTTCCGTATCGCGGATGGGGCGACGCCTACGGCTGAGCTCCGCCTTCGCATGCAGAAGGTCATGCAGTCGAATTGCGCCGTGTTTCGCGATGGCCCGATCTTGAAGGAAGGTGTGGAGAAAATCGGCGAAATCTGGAAGGAGACGGCGGACATTCGAGTTTCGGACCGGTCGCTGGTCTGGAACTCTGATCTCATCGAGACGCTGGAATACGATAATCTGATCGCGCAGGCGGCGGTCACGGTGACAGGGGCTGAGGCTCGAACGGAAAGCCGCGGGGCGCATGCGCGGGAGGATTTTCCTGACCGGGACGATGCCAACTGGATGAAGCATACGCTGGCGTTTGCTGACTCGGACACCGCGTCAGTCCGTCTCGACTGGCGGCCCGTGCATGAGCGCACGCTTACCAACGATATCGCGTACATCAAACCGAAGGCGCGCGTCTATTGAGCGAGGGGTTTGTTGTGCACAGTGCGCCAGCGACATCGGATTGCCACAGCGGGTCGGCAACTGGCAGTGTGACCGCTCTTGTACCGGATGCAGGGGGCCTTCAGTTGGTACAAGACTGCTCGGCTATATGCCATGGGCGCCTTAGGAGCACTGGCGAGGGAATGAAAAGAGCGAAAAAGCCAGTGCCGTCCGGCGACAAGGATAGTGCCAGCCGGATCGCGCCTGATCCGTTTGCGATTGTGTTGCCCGCTCTGGCTGCATTGGGCGCGATATCGTCGATTGCTACGATCAACTGGGTAGCGCAGGAGCGGAGCGGTGAGCGCGTGCGTCCACGGCGCAAGGCCGGGACGGCGCTTCGCGACCTTGAGACCTGTTGTTTGGGTCTAGCTGAGATTTTTCGGCGCTTTCACAGGCATCCGAAGCTGTTTGCCGGCGAGGGCGGTCAGGGCTCGTCGCCGCTGAAATTTGGTGTGCACGGGCCGCGCGTCGACGCCGATGAAAGCCGTCTTTATCACCAGCTTATGAATGACGTTGCCTCGATGCTTGTTCTGGCCTCGCAAAACGCTTTCGATGTGATGTGTGCGGTCGAGGACGGGGAGATTAATGCGCCGGAAGAGCTGTTCTACGGTTTTGGGGAGGCTCAAGACGAGCTCAATAAGCTTATTCAGAAGCGAGCAACGCTCGGGGCATCCGTCGAGGCGGGGTACGGGGTTGCGGAGCGCTTGGTCGCGCTGGTGCGTGAACTCAAGACACATAAGGTTGAGTAGGAGGCGAGAGGGGCAGGTGTCGGGTTGGTTAGGTCACGTGTGCAGGTCGCGCCGCCGCCGTTCGAACAGTTGCTGTCATCGCATGCTTTGGCACTATCGGCACGGGTTGCTGCTTTAAACGGGAAGGTCAAGACGACATGGTTCAGCTGAGGTTGCCAAAGGCGTCGCGGGTGAAGACCGGCAAGACATGGAATACTCCGGGACTTAAGGGCCGATGGCGCGAATTCCGGATTTACCGCTGGAATCCCGATGACGAGGAGAACCCCCGGCTCGATACCTATTGGGTCAACGAGGACGAGTGCGGGCCCATGGTTCTCGACGCCCTCATCAAGATCAAGAATGAGATTGACCCCACGTTGACGTTCCGGCGGTCTTGCCGCGAGGGAATTTGCGGGTCCTGCGCCATGAACATCGACGGAACAAACGACTTGGCGTGCCTGAAAGGCCTTGATGAGGTTTCGGGTCCGGTCACGGTGACGCCGTTGCCGCATCTGAGCATTGTAAAGGACTTGGTTCCCGATCTCACGAATTTCTATGCCCAGCACCGGTCGATCGAGCCTTGGCTCAAGACCGAAACGCCGACCCCGCCCAAGGAGTGGAAGCAATCCAAGGCCGATCGGGAATCTCTTGATGGCCTCTACGAATGTATTCTCTGTGCGTGTTGCTCTACTTCGTGCCCGAGCTACTGGTGGAACTCTGACCGGTATTTGGGGCCGGCCGCGCTTCTTCAGGCTTATCGATGGGTGATTGATTCGCGAGATGAGGCCACCGGTGAACGGCTGGACAATCTCGAGGATCCATTTCGGCTTTATCGGTGCCATACAATAATGAATTGCGTAAAAGCCTGCCCAAAAGAGCTTTCTCCGGCAAAAGCAATTGCGGAATTAAAAAAATTAATGGTGCAACGCCGGGTGTAACAGCAATTCAGTATTTGGTTTTGTCGAAGGGTTTTGGCGGTTCGGCGAATGGGCCTGGTTTGGCGCTGCCAAAAACAGAGAAGGCCGGTGACGCATCGCGCTGTCACCGGCCTTGATCTTTCCAAAAACCCCTATTTTTAGGGGATCGCCGTGCTCCCGGTGCCCAACCTGGAGCCGGCGAGAAGGGCCTTAGGCGGCCCTGCGCTTCTTAGCAGCCTTCTTGCGGGCCGGCTTGCGAGCGGTCTTGCGAGTGGACTTGCGAGCCGTCTTGCGAGCCGTCTTCTTCTTAGCAGCCTTCTTGCGAGCCGGCTTCTTGGCCGCCTTGCGAGCTGGTGCCTTCTTCTTCCTAGTCGCCTTCTTCTTTGCGACTTTCCTCTTTGCCTTCTTCTTCGTAGCCTTTGCCATTTCAATCTCTCCCTCTAGAGTTCGAATCATTTCGAACACAAAAAAACATGATCAATTTCGTCGAATTTGTTGACAGTGAAAATGAAATCGACCGTACAGATTCGACTCATTGCATGCGAAGTGTTGCGAATAGGCCGCAATTTTCCCGACTTTCGAACAGAGAAACGCGATTTATGCACAGTTACGTCTTCGTATCCGACAGTTTTGCCGGGGGCGAAATGGCTGCATCAGGACATCTGGCGTTCTGCCGAATGCATGCGACGGGACCAAGTGTGAGCCAATCGAGGTTCGGTTGAGGCTACCAGTTGACCGCTGATGCAGCCGCGTCTCACGAAGTGAATCGAGGTAAGTTTTTCACCCCGTGAGGCGGCGGCAAGGGCGAGTTTGCGCCCAACGCGAAGCGTGCGTCAAGCCCGTAACGCGCATATTCAGCTGTAGGGCATTCCCAACTTGCACTCGTTGGCTCTTCGCACGCTGCAAATCTAATCGCTTACCGATGTGTCGCCGGTTGTCGTCGGCCGATACAGCGAATGATAAGAAATGCCCGTATTATGCGGCATTCCTATCCTTCGCACTTAGATCGAATACCGCCATCATGTAGCCGACACGGTCTTCGACGGCCTCTGCCATCAAAGAGAAGTAGTTGGGGCCGTCGGGAATGATTTCGCCGATGACCTCACCGTATTCGAAGCGCAGCGCGGCATCGTGCTTGCGTGCGATGGTCTGCATCTTCGAATTCTCTGGCAGGCAGCTCATGAACAGATTCTGCACACCGCGATTGCGCGCGGAGCGGATGATGCGGCCCATCAGCTCCGTTCCCAGCCCCCGGTCCTGATATGCGCTCTCGACCGTGAATGCGGCTTCCGCGTCACGTCCCCAGGTAGATCCGAGTTTCTTCAGCTCGGCTGCGGCGCGAACTTCGCCTCCTTCGATATAGGCATAAACAATCGAACCCAATTCGCTCATATGGTTTGAATAGTCGTCGATGAAAGCGTCGGATACAGCATGTGCAAAACGTGTTCGCCGGCTCGCTTGATCCAGACGCAGCAGGTGGTCCTGGAATTTTTCTTTTTCCGCGGGCCATAATTTTCGAAAGCTTCCTCCCGTTTGGTTTTGGTTATTTGGCATGGGAGCCTCCGTTCTCTGAACAGGGTTGGTCTGTCGTGAACCCTGCCTGGTTAACGCTCGTGATACCGCAGCGGGGCATGAATCAGGCATGATATTGCAGCGCACAACATTGGTGAGTTATGCCATAGTTTCAATGCACTGGGGATAGTTTTGGGGTGTGGGATAGGTGGGAGTGTTTTGCGGCGCAATAATCGCTTCGAATGTGGCGATTTTTGGCCATCGGGTGCAAGGCTCAAGTGACAAACGGTCACGACAGACTTGCCTTTCTCCCCTGTTTGCCGCCAGGTCGCCCGTGGAATCAAACTGGAATCGTCAATGTCGAACGTTGTTCAATCCTACCTCGAGAAGGTACAGCGGGGATTGATCGAGCCGGATTTGGGCCAGCGGGCTGCTGCAGAGCAGTTAGACGCGCTTGCCGAAGAACTTGCGCGGATGAAACCGGGCTTGGCGGGATTTTTGGGGTCGAAACGGGGCGGCAAGGGGCGGCCTGTCCGGGGACTCTATATATATGGCGCTGTCGGGCGCGGTAAGACGATGCTGCTCGACCTCTTTTTTGATTCGGTTCCGCATCCGCGCAAGCGGAGGATTCATTTCCACGAGTTCATGTCGGACGTCCATGAACGCATTGCCCAGATGCGGACGAGGGGCGGAGGAGATCCGATTCCACCCGTCGCAAAAGAGCTGGCGTCGGAGGCAAACTTGGTGTGCCTCGACGAGTTGCAGGTCACAGATATTGCCGATGCGATGATGCTCTCGCGGCTCTTTAAAGCGCTATTCGGGTGCGGTTTGGTCGTCGTTGCCACGTCGAATACGGCACCAAGGCGGCTCTACTGGAACGGCCTCAACCGCGCGCTTTTTCTGCCGTTTGTCGATCTGGTGGAAGCGCATATGGATGTGTTGGAGCTCGATGCGGCGAAAGATTTCCGCCTCGACAAACTTGCCGGCCGGCAACTTTACTATGCTCCCAATAATGCGGCAGCGCGGGCAGAGCTTGATGCACACTGGGAGCGGCTGACGGGTCATAATGACCCGGCTGCGGTGGAGTTGGAGGTCAAGGGGCGCAAGGTTCGAGTTCCGCTTGCTGCAATGGGGGTGGCCCGGTTTCATTTCGATGATCTGTGCCGGCTGCCTCTCGGTTCGCTTGACTATCTACACATTGCACACAGCTTCCACACGGTTCTCATTGAGGGAATACCGGTGATGACGCGGGACATGCGCAACGAGGCCCGCCGTTTCGTTACGCTCATCGACACGCTTTACGACAATCGGGTGTCGCTGGTTGCCTCCGCCGAGGCACAGCCGTCGGGTCTTTACGCGGAAGGCGATGGGTCCGACATGTTCAAGCGTACGGCCTCCCGGCTTATGGAAATGCGAAGCGAGGCTTACGTGGAGCGGGGGCGGATGGATAGGGAGACACTCCGAACGGTCGAGACCGGCCTTTCCGAGCCGGTGAGTGACTGATGTAGACCGGTCCTCAGATGATGCGCTACCGCCGGAATTTTGAATGCTCGCTATTTGATATGGCCCATTTCGCCGCACTTGGCCGCAGCGAACGGTTTTTCGTGCGTTTATTGTTCCGGTTTCGGAGAACTTAGACTTGAGATGGGGTTGGCTTCGTCTTAACACCCGTGACAGAAGTCCATTTCGCAGTGGCGAACGGCTGCCGGCGAATTTGGGCGTTTGGCAGCATTGGCCCTAGGGAGAACAAAGAAATGGCGCGTACGAAGATTGCCTTGATCGGTGGCGGAATGATTGGCGGGACGCTCGCTCATCTCATCGGATTGAAAGAGCTGGGTGATGCGGTCGTTTTCGACATTATGGAGGGTATGCCTCAGGGCAAGGCGCTCGATCTGGCGCAATCCGGTGCCGTCGATGGCTTCGACTGTCAGATGAAGGGCACGAGTGCCTACGCCGACATCGAAGGCGCGCATGTCTGTATCGTCACGGCTGGTGTGCCGCGTAAGCCCGGTATGAGCCGCGACGATCTGGTCAGCATCAATCTGAAGGTCATGGAGCAGGTGGGCGCGGGTATCCGCAAGTATGCACCAGGTGCCTTCGTGATTGTTATTACGAACCCGTTGGACGCCATGGTGTGGGCCCTGCAGAAGGCCTCCGGCTTGCCGCGCAATATGGTGGTCGGCATGGCCGGGGTACTCGACACGTCGCGGTTCCGCCACTTCCTGGCCGACGAATTCAAGGTGTCGATTGAGGACGTGCAGGCCGTCGTACTTGGCGGTCACGGCGACGACATGGTGCCACTTGTGCGGTATTCCACGGTGGGCGGTATTCCGCTTCCCGATCTCGTCAAGATGGGCTGGATCAAGCAGGATCGCTTGGATCAGATCATTGATCGGACACGAAAGGGCGGTGGCGAGATCGTGGCCCTTCTCAAGACCGGTTCTGCGTATTACGCGCCAGCGGCATCGGCCATTGCCATGGCCGAAAGCTATCTCAAGGACAAGAAACGCATTCTGCCGTGCGCGGCGTATCTCAACGGCGAGTACGGCGTCAAAGGGTTGTACGTCGGTGTTCCCGTGATTCTCGGCGCTGGTGGCGCGGAGCGCGTGATTGAGATCGATCTCAATGGTGTCGAGCGGGCCATGCTCATGAAGTCGGTGGAGTCGGTCAAAGGGCTTGTCGACTCGTGCATGAAAATCAACCCACAGCTAGGGTCGTAGGACGCACGCTTGATATCCATCACTCAATCGAGAAATGGGAAGCATGCCAGCCTTTTGCGCGCGCCGGCAGCGGCTGTTCGGCAGGCCCCTACCTCTTTTTTCGGAGTCTGCTGCTTTGAGATGTGCCGGGGGGAATGATGAATATTCATGAGCATCAGGCCAAGGAGCTCTTGGCCGAGTATGGCGTGCCAATACTGAAGGGATATCCGGTCTTCAATCTGGATGAGGTTTCCCGCGTTACGAGGTCGCTGGCTACGCCGGTGAAGGTGGTCAAGGCACAGATTCACGTCGGCGGTCGGGGCAAAGGCACTTTCAAGGAAAAGAGAGCAGGCGAGAAGGGTGGCGTGCGGCTTGCGATGTCGCCTGAAGACGTGGCGTATTTCGCTGAGCAGATGCTCGGAAGCACGCTGGTGACGGCGCAAACGGGACCGGATGGGCGCGTGGTTCGCCGTCTTTATATCGAGGAAACGTGTGACATCGGCCGCGAGCTCTATCTCTCAGCGCTTGTTGATCGGGCGACGTCGCGCATTGCTTTTATTGCCTCCACCGAAGGTGGTATGGACATCGAGCAGGTGGCGCACGACACACCGGACAAGATTTTCACGATGACCATCGATCCGGCGACGGGACTGCAGCCTTATCACGGGCGGCGGCTTGCCTTCGCTTTGGGCCTCAAAGGTGACCAAGTCAAGCAAGCCAGCAAGCTCATTGCTGGCCTCTACTGCCTGTTGAACGACAAAGACGTTAGCCTCTTGGAGATCAATCCGCTGGTCGTGACGAAGCAGAGTGATCTTGTTTGTCTCGATGCGAAGATGAACTTCGACACCAATGCGCTGTTTCGCCATCCGGACATCGCTTCCCTGCGCGATGAAGCGGAGGAAGACCCGATGGAGATCGAGGCGTCGAAGCATGACCTTTCGTACGTGAAGCTCGACGGTTCAATCGGTTGCATGGTGAACGGTGCGGGTCTCGCAATGGCCACCATGGACATCATCAAGCTCTACGGCGTGGAACCTGCCAACTTTCTCGATGTCGGGGGCGGTGCGAGCAAGGAAAAGGTGCGCGAGGCGTTCAAGATCATTCTTTCCGATCCCGCAGTAAGGGGCATTCTGGTCAATATCTTCGGAGGCATTATGCGCTGTGACATCATCGCCGAAGGCGTGATCGCGGCTGCGCGCGAGATGGATGTCAAAGTCCCGCTGGTCGTACGTCTTGAGGGTACGAATGTCGCGTTGGGCAAGGAGCTTTTGGCGAAATCCGGACTAAGTATCACGCCGGCGGACGATCTGGCGGATGCGGCGGCAAAGATTACTGAGGCCGTCAAGATTTCGGCATAGGTCCGAGTGCGCCGCGGCCAATCGTGAGCGGGTTTGTTTTCAATGATGCGGCAGGCCTGCTAAGAAGATCAAAGCGGAACAGGGTCAAATGTGTAAGGGAGTTTAGTCATGCCAGATTTCGCACAGCTACTGGGTCAGGTTCAATGGGACATCGTGGCTTTTGCCGCGGCAGGTGTGATCTTGCTGCAGTTGATCGGCGCGATCCTTCATCCGGTCGTTTTCTATCTGATCACGTTGATCTCAATTGGTGGCCTTTTTGCCATCGGCGTACGCGACGGGACCGCGCATAAGGACATGTCTCAGTTTCATGGTCAGTTGCTCGAAATGGTTTTGGTGGGGCTGATCATTCTCATCGCGCATGCGATCATTAGGAAGACGTTTATGGCCATGTCGCGGGCGTCGCGCCAGGCCTAGATAGAAGGTTG
The DNA here is from genome assembly GCA_965222835.1 of Hyphomicrobium sp. Classification (GTDB taxonomy): domain Bacteria; phylum Pseudomonadota; class Alphaproteobacteria; order Rhizobiales; family Hyphomicrobiaceae; genus CBDCUQ01. The sequence goes on along the minus strand of CBDCUQ010000001.1, from coordinate 426,540 downwards.
AAACCATCGAGCTGATGCCAATAGGCGTTTGCTTGCAACACAGGGCAGTGCATGTCTATTCTCGTTGACGATCGCACCATTACGATTTGTCAAGGCCTCACGGGCAGTCAGGGCACGTTTCATACGAAGCAGGCGCGTGCCTATGGAACGAACGTTTCGGGAGGCGTCACACCGGGCAAGGGCGGTTCGAAGCATCCTGATTCTGATCTCGAAGATGTGCCGCTGTTCGACACTGTTGTCGAAGCGAAGGAGGCGACGGGGGCGACGGCAACCGCGATCTACGTACCGCCTCCATTCGCCGCCGACGCTATCTTGGAGGCGATCGACGCCGAGATGCCGCTTATCGTGACCATAACCGAGGGTATCCCGGTTTTGGACATGGTGCGCGTCAAGCGAGCGTTGGAAGGGTCGAAGTCGCGTCTCCTCGGTCCCAATTGTCCCGGTGTGTTGACCCCTGGCGCATGCAAGATCGGTATTATGCCTGGCAATATTTTCAAGAAGGGCTCGTGCGGGATTGTGTCCCGGTCCGGGACGCTGACCTATGAAGCGGTGAAACAAACGACGGACGCCGGGGTCGGACAGACGACGGCGGTGGGTATCGGCGGGGATCCGGTCAAGGGGACGGAATTTGTCGATGTGCTTGATCTCTTTCTGTCGGACCCCGAGACGCAATCCATTATTATGATCGGCGAAATTGGCGGCTCGGCCGAAGAGGAGGCGGCTGAGTTTCTGGTTTCTGAGGCCAAGAAGGGCCGCAAGAAGCCGATGGCGGGATTCATTGCCGGTGCATCGGCTCCGCCAGGACGCCGGATGGGCCATGCCGGGGCCATTATTTCCGGCGGGAAGGGCAAAGCCGAGGACAAGATTGAGGCCATGCAGCGGGCGGGGATCGCGATCGCTGATAGTCCGGCAAGTCTGGGGACAGCACTAATGGAGGTCTTAAAGGCCTGATCAAAAGTCACTAGATACGTCTATGAGGGCACGCAAGATGCTCTGGCTTTTGAGGGGAAACGCCCCCAAATTCAGCCTCTGCAGATTTGCAGGCGCGGACGGGATACTTGATGTCACGCAAGGCACTCAACCAGCACTTCATCAGCACATCTTTTCTCGATGGCGCAAATGCTGCCTATATCGAGGAAATGCAAGAGCGTTACGAGCAGAACCCTGGCTCGGTGGGTGATGAATGGCGACACTTCTTTGAAAGCCTCAAACGCGAACCCGCTGATGGCGACGGTGAAACGGACGATAGCTCCTATTCAACGACCGGCGAGGGACCTTCCTGGGCCCTGCCGCTCTCAAGACTGCAATCGAACAACAGCGAGGTCGTTGCGGCGCTGACCGGGGACTACGGTCCGACCGAGCGGCGCGTACAGGAGCGGCGTTTTCGCGATCGGCTGGCGGAGCGTGCGCAGGCCGAGGGTGTTGAGCTTTCGCCGGCTGCCAGCTACCGGGCCATCCAGGACAGTATCCGGGTGCGGATGCTGATTCGGGCGTATCGCGTTCTGGGGCATCTCGCGGCTGATCTCGACCCCCTTGGGTTGGCGGAGCGCAAGGTTCACCGCGATCTCAAGCCTGAGACGTACGGCTTTACAGAAGCCGATATGGACCGGCCGATCTTTCTCGATCGCTACATGGGTCTTGATACGGCGACCATGCGCGAAATCCTCGCCATCGTACGGCGCACGTACTGCCGGAAGATCGGCTTCCAGTACATGCATATCAGCTCGCCAAGCCAACGGGCGTGGATTCAAGAGCGGATCGAAGGTGCGGAAAAGGACATTCGTTTCACTGTCGAGGGAAAGCGGGCGATCCTTTCCAAGCTCATTGAGGCGGAGACGTTCGAGCGCTTCTGTGATGTGAAGTACACGGGCACGAAGCGGTTCGGGCTGGATGGCGCTGAATCGATGATCCCGGCGCTTGAACAGATTATCAAGCGCGGGGGACAGCTGGGCGCCAAAGAGATTGTTCTCGGCATGGCGCATCGCGGCCGGCTGAATGTGCTCTGTAACGTGATGGGCAAGCCGCATCGAGCTGTCTTCAACGAGTTTAAGGGCGGGTCTTGGAAACCGGAGGAGGTCGAAGGCTCGGGAGATGTCAAATATCACCTTGGCGCTTCGTCCGATCGAAGCTTCGATGGCAACAATGTTCATCTTTCGCTGACCGCCAATCCCTCGCATCTTGAGATCGTCGATCCGGTTGTTCTTGGGAAGGTGCGTGCAAAGCAGGATCAACGCGGCTGCAAGCCTGGCGAACGTACCCCTGTCATGCCGTTGCTCATTCACGGGGATGCAGCGTTTGCGGGTCAGGGCGTTGTTGCGGAATGCTTCGGGCTGTCGGGCCTAAAGGGGCATCGGACCGGCGGCACGATCCATTTTATCATCAACAACCAGATCGGGTTTACAACGAACCCGCGGTATTCGCGGTCTTCGCCCTACTGCTCGGACGTTGCGCGCATGATCGAAGCGCCAATTCTGCATGTGAATGGCGACGATCCCGAAGCTGTTGTTCATTGCGCGAAGATTGCAACCGAGTTCCGTCAGCGGTTTCAGAAGCCGGTTGTGATCGATATGTTCTGTTACCGGCGGTTCGGTCACAACGAGTCGGACGAGCCGGCGTTCACGCAGCCCATTATGTACCGGGCGATCAAGAAGCATCCGGTTACGTCTGAAATTTACTCGAAGCAGCTCGTGCACGAAGGCGTTGTGACGGAGGAGGAAGTTAATGAGATTAGGACTTCGTTCCGCGCGACGTTGGATGAGGAATTAGAACTCGCATCCAGTTACAAACCCAACAAGGCCGATTGGCTCGATGGCCGCTGGGCGAGTGTCGTGCACGACTACGATGCGGAGTTCCGGAGCTTAACGGGTGTGGATCTGCAACGGTTGCGCGACATCGCGTTTCAGATCACGTCCATTCCTTCAGGATTCAATGCTCACAAAGGCGTTGCGCGTCTGCTTGAACGTCGCTGGGACATGGTCAACAGCGGCGAGGGTATCGATTGGGGGATGGCAGAGCATCTTGCCTTCGGTTCGCTACTGACCGAGGGGCTTCCCGTCAGATTGTCGGGCCAAGATTGCGAACGGGGAACCTTTTCCCAGCGTCATGCGGTTCTGATCGACCAGATTTCCGAACGCCGGTATACGCCGCTCTTGCATATGACGCCGGGGCAGGCACGCTTCGAGGTGATCAACTCGATGCTTTCGGAGGAGGCCGTCCTCGGCTTCGAATATGGATACTCTCTTGCCGAACCCAACGCGCTGGTTATGTGGGAGGCGCAGTTTGGTGACTTCGCCAATGGTGCTCAGGTGGTCTTTGATCAATTCATCAGCACCGGCGAGCGCAAGTGGCTTCGTATGTCGGGTCTCGTTTGCCTGCTGCCGCATGGTTACGAAGGGCAGGGGCCGGAACACTCCTCGGCGCGGCTTGAGCGCTATTTGCAGCTCTGTGCCGAAGATAATATGCAAGTGGCCAACTGCACGACACCTGCAAATTACTTCCACATTCTGCGGCGGCAGTTGCATCGCAAATACCGAAAGCCCTTGATTCTCATGACGCCTAAGTCCTTGCTTCGGCATAAGCGGGTCGTTTCACCGCTTGCTTATCTGGGCCCCGGCACCGGTTTCTGCCGCGTTCTCTGGGATGACGCCGAGAATGCGACGGACGGAAAAATCAAGCTCAAGTGTGACGCAAAGATCCGGAGAGTCGTGCTGTGCTCGGGCAAGGTCTACTACGATCTTTACGATGGACGAGAGGCGGCGGGTCTCGATGACGTCTACCTCATGCGTCTCGAGCAGCTCTATCCGATACCCGCGCGCACGCTGATGCAAGATCTCGGGCGATTCCCAAATGCCGAATTCGTGTGGTGCCAAGAGGAACCGAAAAACATGGGTGCATGGGCATTCATTGCTCCCAACATTGAATGGGTGCTTGGGCATACGGCGTGCAAGGCCAAGACCGTGCGCTATGCCGGCCGGGCCTCATCGGCATCGACGGCAACCGGCCTCATGAGCAAGCACCTGCAGGAGCAGAAGGCTTTGGTCGAGGATGCATTGAAGGGTTGAGACGCAGCGTAGCCGCCTTTGCGGCTGCTCCGCGCGGACGAGGGCAATATGGCAACGGAAATTCGTGTTCCCGCTTTGGGCGAGTCGATCAGCGAGGCGATCGTCGGGAAGTGGCTGAAGAAAGAGGGCGATGCGGTCAAAGTGGACGAGCCGCTGGTTGAACTGGAGACGGATAAGGTCACGGTTGAAGTCCCCGCGCCGGTTTCCGGCGTGATCGGCGGTATCAAGGTGGCGGAGGGCGCAACCGTTCCGGTGGGTGCACTGCTTGGCGTGATCACCGAGGGTGCTGGAAAAGCTGCGGGCGGTGCTGCCAAGCCGGCCGCAGCTCAAAAACTGGCAAATGACGTCGTCGCGCCGGTGGCGTCTCGGCGTGCCAAAGCTGCCGAGGCGCCGGCGCCGAAGGGGACATCGACACCGGCTGCTGCACCTTCGGCAAAGAAAATCCTTGCCGAGGCCGGTATCGATCCTGCCGAGGTCACGGGATCGGGGAAGCGAGGCCAGATCCTTAAAGAAGATGCGGTTGCGGCGGTGCGCAAGGCTCGAGCGCAGGCGGAAGGTCAAAGCCGTGCGGCCGAGGGTGCCCAGGCGGGATCGTCTGAGGGGGGAAGTGCGGTGGCAGCTGCACCGCTTTCGAATGCGCCGGTCCCGGCCCAGAAATTGCGCATACCACCGGCGTTGAGCGACGCGCCGCGTGAAGAGCGCGTGCGCATGACCAAGCTCCGGCAGACCATTGCACAACGGCTCAAGGATGCACAGAACACAGCTGCGATCCTGACCACGTTCAACGACGTGGACATGGGCGCCATCATGTCGATGCGGGCGCAGTACAAGGACCTGTTCGAACGGCGTTACGGCGTGAAGCTTGGGTTTATGGGATTCTTCGTCAAAGCCTGTATCCAGGCCTTGCGAGAGATTCCTGCCGTCAATGCCGAGATCGATGGCGACGAGGTCATTTACAAGAACTATTACCACATCGGCGTTGCGGTCGGAACGGATCGCGGTCTGGTCGTGCCCGTTCTGCGCGAGGCGGATCGCATGAGTATCGCCGATATCGAAGCGACGATCAGCGACTACGGCCGCCGGGCTCGCGACGGCAAGCTAGCCATCGAGGACATGCAAGGTGGCACATTCACGATTTCCAATGGCGGCGTCTACGGATCGATGTTGTCGACACCCATCCTCAATGCGCCCCAGTCCGGCATTCTTGGCATGCACCGAATCGAAGAGCGGCCTGTCGTCAAGGATGGACAGATTGCGGCGCGTCCGATGATGTATTTGGCGCTGTCCTATGATCATCGCATCGTCGATGGCAAAGAGGCGGTGACCTTTCTCGTCCGTGTGAAGGAGTGCCTCGAGGATCCGCAGCGCTTCGTTCTGGAGCTCTGATAGTTGATGTTTACGTAACTCTCTGTGCCTGGCCGCCGTCTTTCCAGGTTCGAGATTGTGAAGGCGGACGGCGTCGCGCTTTTCGATTTTTGTGTGGTGGCTCGCTCTCTTGGAACGAAGGCCTGGTCTTCTGAAATTTGGATCTCCTCCTGATGCAACGTTACGATCTCATTGTTATCGGTACAGGGCCCGGCGGATACGTCTGCGCGATCCGCGCCAGCCAGCTTGGACTGAAAGTTGCCGTTGTCGAAAAGCGTGCGACCCACGGCGGCACGTGCCTCAATGTCGGATGCATTCCTTCGAAAGCGTTGCTGCATGCTTCCGAGCTGTTTGAGGAGGCGAACAAGAAATTCGGCGCCATGGGCATCGAGGTGAAGCCGAAGCTTGATCTTGAGCGGATGCTGGCCTTCAAGGACGAAGCCGTGAAGGGGAACGTCGATGGTGTTGCTTACCTCTTGAAGAAAAACAAAATCGATCACTTCCACGGGACCGGGCGTATCGCCGGTTCCGGCGCAGTTGACGTGACCTTTATGAACGGTGAGAAGCAACGGCTTGAGGCCGGTTCTGTTGTGATTGCCACCGGCTCGAGCGTTGCGCAGCTTCCCGGTATCGACATCGACGAAAAGCGAATTGTATCGTCCACGGGCGCACTGGCCCTTGCGAAAGTGCCGAAGAGACTACTCGTGATCGGTGCTGGTGTGGTCGGGCTCGAACTGGGGTCAGTTTGGCGCCGCCTCGGGGCCGAGGTGGAAGTTGTCGAATTCCTCGATCGCATTGTGCCCGGTACGGACCGGGACGTGGCGCGCAGCTTCCAGAGGATACTCGAAAAGCAAGGCATCAGATTCCGGCTTGGATCGAAGGTGACGGACGTCAAGAAGTCTGGCGCATCGCTTGCCGTTTCCATCGAGCCTGCAGCTGGTGGTGAAGCTGCTGAAACAAAGGCCGACGTGGTTCTCGTGGCCATCGGCCGCGTGCCGTTCACGGAGGGCCTCGGTTTGGCAGAGGTCGGTATTTCTACTGATGATCAGGGACGCATTGTCGTCGATGATCGCTACGAGACGACTGTGCCGGGCGTCTTTGCCATTGGTGACGTGATTGCCGGGCCGATGCTTGCGCACAAAGCGGAAGACGAGGGTGTCGCGGTTGCGGAGATCTTGGCCGGGCAGGCGGGTCATGTGAACTACGGCGTGATCCCGAACGTCATCTACACGTCGCCGGAGGTTGCGACTGTCGGCCGGAGTGAAGAAGAATTGATGGCGGACGGTGTTACTTACCGGTCGGGCAAGTTTCCGTTCACGGCAAACGGTCGGGCAAAAGCCAACAAGACCACCGATGGTTTTGTAAAAGTTTTGGCTGACGCGGAGACCGACCGAATCCTGGGTGTTCATATCATCGGCGTCAACGCCGGCGAAATGATCGCCGAGGCGGCCGTCATCATGGAGCTCGGGGGGGCGGCCGAGGATCTTGCCCGGACCTGTCATGCGCACCCCACGTTGACGGAAGCCGTGAAGGAAGCCGCGCTCGCCGTCGCCAAACGGCAAATCCATATGTGAGTTGGGGGGGTGTCCTCATGCGGTCGATCGCAACACCTAAGCGATCCGATGAAACGGTTTTTCTAGCGCCACGCCTTAGCCGCGCGGGTGGGCGGCGTCATAAACTTTGAGCAAATGATCACGATCGACTTCGGTGTAGACCTGTGTTGTCGAAAGCGAGGCGTGACCGAGCAGCTCTTGGATCTGTCGTAGATCTGCCCCGGCAGATAACAAGTGCGTGGCAAACGAGTGTCTCAACGTATGCGGGGTTGCCGTTTCAGGCAGGCCAAGCGAGCCTCGCAATTTCTGCATGGCGAGTTGCACGATGCGCGGCGATAAAGGGCCACCCTTAGCCCCAAGAAAGAGCGGATCGTCTGCCTGTAAGGGATAGGGACAGAGGTCAATATACTGCGCGATGGCAGCTTTGGTGATGGGAAGGATCGGGACGAGCCGCTCTTTTCCTCCCTTGCCATCGATGCGTATCACGTCGCTGTCTGCTCCGGGAATGTCTTTTGGGCGCAACCCGAGTGCTTCGGAGATGCGCAGGCCCGCGCCGTAGAGCAACAGGAGAACGGCTGTATCGCGGGCTTGAACCCAATTGAGTTCGGCAGACATTTCCCCTTTCACCACGTCGGCGGCGCGCTCCACGGTCAGCGGCTTCGGGATGGAGTGGGGGAGCTTCGGGCGCGATACTTGATCGATGGCGCGAATATGAATGTCCTGTTCGCGCTCGAGCCAGCGGAAAAAACTTTTCATGGAAGAGAGCGCGCGCGCCAGCGTGCGGCTGTTGGTGCCGTCGCGGCGACGTGATGCGAGAAAGCTGCGGATCGATTTGGCATCGAGGGCCGCAAGATCGCCGAGGCATGGCGGGTGCCCCAGTCGCGCACGGAGATGACCGAGGAATTGGCGCAGGTCGCGCTCATAGGCTTCGATGGTGAGATCCGCAGCCCCGCGCGACTGTTTGAGATGCGCGAGCCAATCCCGGACAGCGGCGCCGAGATCCCGACTGAGGTCGAACGCGTCGGTGGTCGAGAGAATGGCATCGAGGGTTTGGCGGGTCATGGTTCTCGTTCTGTCAGGACGGATGGCGCTGTTGGCCGAAGAGAACGCTCGACCCGATGTTCCGGCAGACGGTAACCGGTCCTCCGAGAGGTTCGCGGCGAACAGGTTAATGAAAGGTTAACGCAATTTGCCGGGCAGTCGAAATGGGTCTTGTTTTCCTCGCGTTCACGCTCATGATTGGGAGCGGAGGCACGTAGGATATGGAGCTCGTGACAAGCCGCCGTGACGCGCCAGCCGTGGGACGCGATGTGCTCGCGGGCTTGGCCGCAAGCCTCCTTGCTATCGCCTACTGTCTCTCGTTTAGCGCGCTGCTGTTTCAGGGTGCCCTGCAATCGGGCCTCCCAGTGGGGCTTTGGGCGCTCTTGATCGGATCGGCCATCAGCGGACTTTACGTCGCGTACACGACGACTATTGCTCCGGTTGCCGCTGGCCCGAACAATCCGGCCGTTGCCGTTCTCAGCGTTTTGGCGACAACTGTTTCGGGTTTGGTGCTGGCAAACGGCGGAAGCCCGGAGGAGGCGGTTAGTCACGTCCTTATTGCGTTCGTGCTTGCGTCCTTTCTTACTGGGCTCGCCCTTTATTTTTTGGGTGCGCTGCGGCTTGGGGAATATGTGCGCTTTGTACCCTATCCGGTGATCGGCGGATTCCTTGCGGCCTCTGGCTGGCTCTTGGTCGCGGGCGGTGTCAAAGTCGTGACCGGACGAAACTTTGATCTGCTGAATCTTGCTGGTGCGGTTCCGCCGGAGACGTGGGCAGGACTTTTTGTTGCGGTGTTGTTTGCCGCGTCCGTCTATGCCCTCAAGTGGGCGACGGGCAGCATGAGTTCGCTGCCGATCGCCTTCATTCTGTCCGCGGCACTCCTCTACCTCGTTCTTTGGCTCTTAAACCTCAACTCTCCTGACTCCGGCTGGTTTCTTGCAGGGACTTCTGCACCTGCTGCCTGGTCGCCAGTTCGTGTGTCTGGGGCGGAGAGTATCGACTGGGGGATTTTGCTGCGGGCCTGGGCCGAAATCGTGTCGGCGGCTGGTGTCACTGTGGTCGCTTTGCTTCTCGATGTCAGCGGTCTCGAGGTCACGCGGATGAAGACTGCAAACCTCGATTCTGAATTCCGATCGAACGGTGCGGCAAACATTCTGGCTGCTCCGCTTGGCGGCGTTATGGGCAAGGTTTCGGTCAACGGCAGCCGGTTGATTGATGAGACGGGTGGCACGACGCGGCTCAGCGGCTTGGTGGCCGCCGCGCTTGTGGCGCTTGTGGCCGTCGTGGGCCTTGATCTCGCTCGCCTGGTGCCTGCGGCCATCCTTGGTGGGGTTCTCGTTTATGTCGGTAGTGCAGTCTTGGCCGAGACGCTGCTACGATCACCTGCCCACCGATCCTGGAGTGAATTCGGTTTAGCGCTGGCGATTATGCTCGCTATCGTCAAGTTCGGATATCTCGCCGGTGTGATCTCTGGGTTTATTGGCGCTTGTTTGATGTTCGCGTTCAACTACAGCCGCATTGCCATTATTCGCCGGCATCTTACGCGAGAGGTTTATGCGTCGAATGTTGACCGCTCGACGGCTGCAATGGCGCTTTTGCAAGAGTCGGGGGATAGGATTCATATTTTCTGGCTATCGGGGTATATCTTTTTCGGTTCGTCGCACCGGCTCTACGAAGCCATCCGCACGACCATTGAAGCTCATCCGTCAGGCGAGCGCCGGTATGCCGTTTTGGATTTTGCAAACGTTGCGGGACTCGATACCTCGGCGCTGCTGTCGTTGCTCAAGTTGCGAAACTTCGCCGAGCAGTCGAATTTGACACTTGCTTTTGCCGGACTCGATGATCGCATGCAGATGATGTTTGAGGGTGCGGGCTTGTTCGGAGTCGGGAGACCGCATGTATCGATGCTGTCGCGGAATCAGGCGCTGGAATGGTGTGAGGAACGCATCCTAGAAGAGGAACGTGAGTCTGGAGGGCCGGACGTCGCTGCGGATCTTGCGGCATGGCTTGCGACCGAAGTTGGGGACATCGACTGGGCCCGGCGGCTTGTGACGTATTTCGAGCCACGCACTCTCGGTCAAGACGAGGTGCTGTACAAGCAGGGGGATCCGCCGGACGGTATAGACCTGATTGTCGACGGGACGGTGGCGGTTCGCGTGCGCAGCGAACCGGGACTTGCTGTTTTGGTGCGACGTATGTCAAAGCGGACGGTGCTTGGCGAAATGGGGTTTTTCCGTAATTTGCCACGAGCGGCCACTGTGACCGCGGAGCCGCGTGCGGTGGTCTACAGGTTGTCGCGCCAATCCTATGAGCGCCTGCTCGTTGAGGAGCCAGAGGCCGGACGGGCCTTTCTACTCTTTATTATCCGGGCTCTGTCTGACCGGTTGGATTTTGCGAACAGCGGCATCGCGGCCCTGAGCTAGGGGCTGCTGATTCTTCGATTTGGTCCCTACGCCGGCGCAACTTAAGGCCGAAAACAGGGGATTTCTTTCATTCTAGGCTTCAAACCCCCCTAAAAACGGGGCACTTTGCGGCCATCGGCATAGCGAGGGCGCAACACCACAGCACAAAAGGGCCTGTTTTCTAAGTAACGACGCCCTTTCAGTCAGGGCTGAGTTATTGTCGCGCTCTATCCGATTCGGATTATTTGAGAGGGATTCCCAATGGCAAGAGCAGCAACCAAAGCAACCAAACAGAATACCGTTACGCTGAAGCATCTCGGAGCGGCACTTGCGGAGGCACACGACCTTCCCAAGAAGCAGGCTCAAGAAATGCTGGATGACATGGTGGCTATGATCACCAAGCACCTCAAGAAGGGCGATCGTCTGCGCCTCGCAGGCCTCGGCATTCTTCAGGTCAGAAAGCGTCCGGCCCGTATGGGACGTAACCCGGCGACCGGTGAGACGATCAAGATCAAGGCCTCAAAGAAGGTTGCCTTCCGCGCGGCGAAGGATCTGAAAGAAGCGGTCTAAGACGCAAGCTTAGGTTTGTCATCATCTGGGGTCAGGCTCGCAAGCCTGGCCCCAATGTTTTTGAGTGCACGGAGCGTGCAGACAGTTGCGTGGCCGCTTGGCTCAGACGATCTTTTGCCCGGTCTTCTTCCAGTCGGCGAGGAAGGCGGCTAGGCCCGCATCCGTCAGCGGGTGCTTGACGAGTGCCTTCAGAATCGCGGGTGGGATCGTGGCCACATCTGCACCAATGAGCGCGGCTTCTTTGACGTGGTTTACCGTGCGAATGGAGGCCGCAAGGATATCGGTCTCGAGGTCCTGGTAGTTATCGTAGATGGTTCGGATCTCGCGGATGAGGTCCATTCCGTGGAGGCCGATGTCGTCAAGGCGTCCGATGAATGGGGAGACGAACGTGGCGCCTGCCTTGGCGGCAAGCAGCGCCTGGTTGGCGGAGAAGCACAACGTAACATTGACCATGGTGCCTTCCGAGGTCAGCGTCTTGCAGGCTTTGAGACCATCCCAAGTCAACGGCACCTTGATGGTGACGTTCTTGGCTATTTTTCTGAGCGTGTCGGCTTCTTTGACCATGCCTGCGTAGTCGGTGGCGGCGACCTCGGCAGAGACCGGGCCCGGCACGACGCTGCAAATCTCTGCGATGGTGTCCTTGAAATCGCGTCCGGATTTGGCGATGAGCGAGGGGTTTGTGGTCACGCCATCCAAGAGGCCGGTCGCGGCCAACTCCTTGATTTCAGCGACATCGGCGGTATCAACGAAGAATTTCATGGTATTGCTGTCCTTGCCTTCGGCTCGCCTCGACCTGCGGCCTAGGCTATCTCCCTTAGCTCTTATTGGAACCTTCTAGTCCGGCGGCGGGCCCTTTGGAAAGTCTGCTCGATAATTTGGCAAATGCGGGTCCGTCTGGCGGGGCGACGGTGCCCGTCCTTTTGCCTGTCGCATTGGATCAGACCTACGATTATTTGGTGCCTTCCGGTCTCGAACTGGAGCAGGGTTGCTTTGTGATCGTACCCTTCGGGCCGCAGAGCCGAATCGGCGTTGTGTGGGATACGCCACTCGGGGCGTCCGTCAAGAAGATTGATCCCCGTAAGATGAAGGCGGTGACGGAGCGGATGGACGTGCCGCCATTGCCGGTGGCTTCCTTGCGGTTTGCCGAGTGGATTGCGCGCTATACCCTTGCGCCGCTCGGCATGGTGGTGCGGATGATGATGAGCGCTCAGGCGGCGTTTGAGCCGCCGAAGCCTCGGTTCGGCGTGCGGGCCGTGGCGGGCGCTGCAGAGCCGCCCCGGATGACGGCCGCGCGGAAGCGTGCACTGGAAGTCGCATCGGACGGTTTGATCCGCGTGAAGTCCGCGCTGGCGTCTGAGGCGGGATGTTCGACGGGTGTCATTGACGGACTGGTCTCTGCGGGCAATCTCGTCGAGGTGGCGATTCCAGACAAGGGCTTTTCGCGTCCGGACCCCAAGCATCGTGTGACTGAGTTCACAGCTGATCAGACCCGCGCCGTGCATGCACTCGTTTCCGCCGTGGACGGCGCCAACTTTTCCGTTTCGCTGCTCGATGGTGTGACCGGCTCCGGCAAGACCGAAGTTTATTTCGAAGCGGTAGCACGCACGCTTGAGGGTGGGCGGCAGGCGCTCATTATGCTTCCCGAAATTGCGCTCACCGGACAATTCATGAGCCGGTTCGAGGCGCGCTTTGGTTGTCTTCCGGCCGAATGGCATTCGGCGCTTTCGGCGGCGGAACGCGGGCGCATTTGGCGCGGCGCGGCTACGGGTGATGTGCGTGTCATCGTCGGCGCACGCTCGGCGTTGTTCCTGCCCTACTGCGACCTTGGCCTGGTGGTCGTGGACGAAGAGCACGACGCCGGCTTCAAGCAGGATGACCGGGTGCATTATCAGGCGCGCGACATGGCGGTGGTGCGGGCCAACCTTGGAGACTTTCCCGTCATTCTGTCTTCGGCGACGCCCTCTATTGAAAGCCATGTCAACGCGCGGACCGGGCGTTACCGGCATGTTGTTCTTCCGGGACGATACACGGGGGCTGAGATGCCGGACGTCGCGGCGATCGACTTGCGGCGGGAGCAGCCGGACAAGGGCCGATGGCTGGCGCCGCCGTTGGTTGCTGCCATCAAGGACACGCTCGGACAAGGTCAGCAGTCGCTCTTGTTCCTAAACCGGCGCGGTTATGCACCTCTGACGCTGTGCCGATCGTGTGGACACCGCTTTGAATGTCCGCAATGTACGGCGTGGCTGGTCGAGCACCGATTCCGTAAGCGGCTCAATTGCCACCACTGCGGATTTTCACTGCCGCTGCCTGAGACGTGTCCGAAATGCGGTGATACCGATAGCCTTGTTGCCTGCGGTCCGGGTGTGGAGCGCGTGGCGGAAGAGGTGCAAGAGCGCTTTCCCGAGGCCAAGCTGGCGCTTCTGTCTTCGGATCTTATTCCGAGTCTGACTGAGATGCGGGAGGTGATCGGCACGATCGAGTCGGGGGAAGCTCAAATCATCATCGGAACTCAGATTGTCGCCAAGGGGCACAACTTTCCGCTGCTGGCGATGGTCGGCATTGTTGACGGCGATCTGGGGCTTTCGATGGGCGCCGATCCGCGGGCCGGCGAACGCACGTTTCAACTGCTGCATCAGGTGACGGGACGCGCGGGGCGCGCGTTCACGCAAGGTCGCGGGTTTGTTCAGACGCACATGCCCGAGCATCCGGTTATGCAGGCGATCGTCAAAGGGGACCGCGAGGAGTTCCTGACCCAAGAGATCGAGATGCGCCAGCGGGGCGTGCTGCCGCCCTATGGCCGGTTGGCCGCGTTGATTGTCTCGGCGCGGGATAAGGCGCTGGCGGAACGCTATGCGCGCGAGGTAGCAAAGCGGCGGCCCCAATCGGAGCGCATCGACGTGCTGGGCCCTGCGGAGGCACCCATCTTTATTGTGCGTGGCCGGCACCGGTGGCGCTTGCTTGTCAGAGCTCCGCGGGAGATGGACATACAGGGATATTTGCGCGCATGGCTTGCCGAGGCCCCCGAGCCAAAAGGCGACCTCAGGCTGACCATCGACGTGGATCCCTATTCGTTTTTGTGAGGCGGCGTGCGTTCGGCTCCGAAGCACGTTCGGTGCCGGAGCGATTTCAAGCCATGTTGTCAAAGAGCATTCCCCAACAGGGGATAGAGCGGTGAAGCCTCGTATAAGGAAAGATAGATGCGGCACTCACCGCTCTATCGCGTGCGACGGGGGTGGGCCCCCTTTTCAGACCGTTGGCATACCATCCCTGCCGCGCATCGTTACGGCAGTTGGATTGTGAGTTGCCTCACAACCGGCAGCGGCCCCCATGACCACTGAAGGGGCATGGCGTATCCGGCACGCTCCCGCTGCTCCCAAACTCCCAGCTCGAGCCTGGGCCCTGGTCGTGTGCGGCGGGACGCCGGGAAGTATGAACGAGGTTTTGGAGGCGGGGATTAGATTTTTGGGCGCAATGAGGTTTGTCTGCATCTGTTACCCTCCTTTTCCAATAGGATCGTGCCCGAAATTTTCGCAGTCACTCCGGACTAGTTTGCCGGGTCAGGACCACTATGTGGCACGTGGATTCCAATCAAGTGCAGCGGAGTGCGGCCGGGGCACGGAACGCCCCGGCCTTATGTGCCAATTATGTTTCTACCGTTTGGCCTGTCGCGTAATGGCGATGAACCCACGAACGGTTTTCCCGCTGCGCCTCTATGAGCATGGCGTTTTCGGTCGTGCAGTTCTTGATCCAGCTATCGGTGGACAGCTGAGCCTCTGAGACCTCGCCTTGCTTCAGCTCGGCGATGAGAGTCTGAATGCTCGCTAGGGCTGGGCTCGGCTGCTCAGTATCTCTGGTTTCAGAAATTGCCTCATTGACCGTGGCATCAAGATTTTTGTCCCACATCTTGCGGAACAACGCATGCGACTCGTAAAGTTCGCCATTGTGGATTTTCCCGTTCATCGCAAAGAAAACGCCGACGGTATCAGACTGTTCAACCTGCTCAGCACGTAGTCCGTCTTTGTAGTGGTTCTGATGCTCCACAACCGCTTCATGGTTTCGGTAGAGTTCGTAGCTCGTCGGAGATTGGTCATGTCTCACGTTTGATCCCAGTCTTGAAGACATGGCCTGTTGACGCTGATCAACCTCGTCCCAGACAGCACCTTGCGCATGGCTCTTTTTTTTGAGTCTGGCCAGGTTGCGCATGCGTTCCGTGCCGTGGTCCATGCTTGATGCCACAACAAGTTTCATCCTCTTGTGAGCCGACGTTCGTGAGCGGGTAAACTTGGCGGGTTCTTCTCCCTGTCTTTGTCCCCAGCGGCCGCTCTCCACGCAAAGCGTTTCAACCGGAACCTCCTTTGAGTGTGGTTTCAGAATGGTCGAGACCTTGATAATGCGGTCCTGCAAACCGCCCTTCACGATGTCCCCGAGTTGAATAAAGACTTCTTCCTTTCCTTTGTTCCGAATCGTCAACATACCAATGTCGCCTGTCTCCTTTACCTCTACTTTCTTTGACTGCAGCGCTTCATCCAACGACAGCGGCACAGGGGATGCGCCATGGTCGCCGTGCACGAAGTACACCGATAGGTTCTTGTGAGATACAGGTCCTGTTAGATGCATCGAGATCATTACCATGGGCCGCCATCAACACGGCGGACGCCACACAGGCATGATCAGATCAGCAGCTGTGCCATAGCAATCCGGGCGGCGATGCCAGCCCAACAGGTTCCTCTGTTAGGTGTTAGCGTTCACACGGACGTATGGCCGCGCGAACGCGCGTTGCATAATAATCGGCGAGGGCAAAACTTTGTTACGTTCGTGGAATTT
The DNA here is from genome assembly GCA_965222835.1 of Hyphomicrobium sp. Taxonomy (GTDB): domain Bacteria; phylum Pseudomonadota; class Alphaproteobacteria; order Rhizobiales; family Hyphomicrobiaceae; genus CBDCUQ01. The sequence goes on along the minus strand of CBDCUQ010000001.1, from coordinate 410,724 downwards.
CGGTGGCGATGTTGGGTGGCTTCTCAGACAGCAGACGAGCGCCGTAGACACTGCTCGGAAAGGCGCCACGACGGCGTCCGACTGCAGTAGGCCTCGTCCCGGAGAATAACTTGGCTAGTTTGTCAGGCGCGAGCCCTTGGTGGCGCTGTCAATCGTGGCCACGGCCTCGGCAATGCGCCTCACCATGTTATCCGTGCCGTCTGTTAATGTACCGGCACGCATGAGGCGATCCCAATCCATGATTGGCTCCCAGCCGCTTGTTGGCGCCGCCGTGGGAATGAACAGGGCCAGCAGCTTGTTCTCCTGTGGGATCTTGGTGCTGTTGCTCCATTTGGTCGTGAGGTCGGCATAGTTCCGCGGCATCTTCGAAGCTGGTGGGTAATTGCTGTTGAGTAGGCTGTAGGAGAAGCCGGGTGCGTGGACGTCCTGGTCGGTCCAAATTGCGATGACCGAGAACACAGTATCCGCGTTTATTGTGCCGGTGCCCGTATCGACGGCATCGCCGGGACGCAGCCACGGCGAGTCGATGGCTTCGTTGAGGCACTCGAGAGCTGATTCCGGGTAGTCGCCACCGCCGGATTCCACCTCCGGATCCACGAAACTGAAGAGCGATGCTGCATCGGTCGTGGCGTTAAAGAAGTCAGGAGCTGCGCGCATCGGCACGTCGTCGCCGTAGTTTCGCGAATCACCTGCGGGACGGGCCTCAAAGCCCAGGGGATACTTGTCCACGGATCCTCCGGTGGCTACATCGTAGGAACTCCAGTTGCCACCGTAATCCCTAAAAAAGATTGGGCGCACCCGCACGCTGGCGAAGGAGTCGATACCCTGGGCGGCGAACTCCGCGTTGAGCTCCGTGAAGAAGGACAGCGTGTTGTTCTTCACGGCATCAAGTACGGATTGCATGGAACCGGTGGCATCGATGCACATGGAAATGTCGAGCACGCGGGTTTGCCTTGCGCGGGCTGCAGAGGCCGTTACAGTCAGGTCTATGGTGTCTTTGCCCACAACTTGGAGCAAATAGGTATTGATCCTGGCACGGACAGTGGCACTCACGCCACCTGTGTCGGGATCGATGCTGACGACCCTGCTGATCACGGAATCCGACATATTTTCGGATTCGAGGGCGTCATCCAGAAACTTGATTGCGGCGCTTTTGCCGTCTTCGGTGACATTTTCTACCGACGCGCCCGCGAGCACTGCGGCGTCGACCTTCGTCTGAACAAGGGTGCGCGCCCTGTGCGCGTTGGAGTAGTCGGTTCCTATTCCCGCAGCGGTCAGTATCACCAGGAGCGTTACAGCAAAGACGACTGTGATGCTGCCGTCCTCGCGGATGAGTGACTCGCTTATGCTCCCTAACATGGTGGTCATCCCTGTTTTCCTACCACGTTTGTCAAACGAGTGACCAATGGTACACGGAAGGTATTAAAGTGTGCCAGATGAATGGCGATGAATTGCTGACCTGGTCAATGCCGGCTTAACGCTTGATTGTTTTCGGCACATTCGTGCGCCACGATTGGATCATTAGAAATTTGAAAGCTTCGGCTTATGTTCGAACTTAGGACGACGCGCTCGGGGAAGTGCCAAGCGACAGGGGCAAGCTCGCTGAGCCAAAACATCGGTGGCAAGGTCTCTCCGGGTGGTGACCAGACTTAGCCGCATCGCCCAGAGCCGGAGCTTCTGCTCCTGGTCCTCTTTCAGCCGATTCTCTGTCGAGATTTCACACAGAAACAAACAGCGGTTGTCGGTTCGATCTGCAGAATCCCACTCCCTCGCTCGCGTGAGCAAACGTGTGTGTTCCCGCAGCCAATCAATATCTGTGTCAAGCGTGTGGCACAGCCGGACTAAGTCCTCGATGAAGGAGCGTGATCGCCCGTCCTCATGCGGGTCAAATCGCACGTAGTTGAGTGCTGCCAACTGCGGTGGTGGCTTCGCACCATCCAGTGGCGTAGCCTGAACTGGTATGATGCGCTTCGACAGCCGTTCGGCTTCTTTGACTTCCCAAGCGCAGATCTGCGAATCGGCTGATGCGGGCGATACGACGAAGACGATGGTGTCAGCGCCGGCAATTAGATTGCCAAGTCGCGCCTTCCAGGCTTCACCTTCATGTATGGATTCCCGATCAATCAGGACTTCAAAGCCGCCTTGAAAGTCGAGCCCAGCGGCAAGTTCATCGGCAAATGCCAAGTCGCTTCGCGAATATGAAATGAATACTTTAAGCTTAGGAACTCCCGTGGGCTGGTTCTGGCCCGTTTGTTCGATCGCCGAAACCATGGGAGTTCTCGGATCCTGCGCGAATATCTAAGATGCTAACGCAATTTTTTCTTGGTGCGCAATAGCTCACAACTAGAGCCTGATCTCTCCTAAGGTCTTGAGGCGCTTCTCCGATCCGCACAGTTCTTGTGTTTCTCCAAGTTTCAGGGCTGCATGACAACGCCCGGATCCGATGCTTTTGCTCGATTGGCTTGGAACGTCGTGTCACGCGGCGGACACACCTGTTCGTTTCAAGCTCTCGCGCAACTCACTCTTGCAAAAGCGACGCTTGACCGTGGAAGCGTGTGCCCGGCATAAAGGCACCAGCATCCCGTTCCTCTATGTCTGCTGTTGATCCTGCGGTAGAAAAACAAATGTCGGCTTTACGTATAGACCGCCAAGGCGGTCTATACGTAGGTAAGGTACGAAGAACGGGATGCTCCTTTTTCTCGCCCTGCGGGGCTGTGGCGTTTGGAAGAGAGCGTTGCCGTCGTGTCAGACAATTTGAGCGATACTGGCGCACACGAGCCTCCTTCCGCTGAGTCTTTCTCTCCCTTCGTTCTCAAAGGCCGGCCGCTGGCGACGGCGGCTGACGTCGCAACCTTATTGGACGAGCGCCTGAACCGGCTTCTTTATGTGCTTTATCGTGCGCCTGAGGAGGCGCGCTACGTTCACTTCAAGATTCCGAAGCGTTCGGGCGGCATGCGGCGTATATCGTCGCCCAATGGCGTCGTGCGCCGTTGTCAGGAGACGCTCAATCCTTTGCTACAGGGCGCGTACCGGGCCCATCCCGCTGCGCATGGCTTTATTCCGGCACGCAGCATTCTCACCAACGCGGCGGCGCATGTCGGGCGGCGGTGGGTTCTGAATATCGATCTGGCCGACTTCTTTCCGTCGATCAACTTCGGCCGTGTGCGGGGGCTCTTCATGGCGCCACCGTTTTCGCTTGAGGGTCCGGCGGCGACGGTGCTGGCGCAGATCTGCACGTACGACAACGGCTTGCCACAGGGGGCGCCGACGTCGCCGGTGCTGTCCAACTTCATTGCGAGCGGTCTTGACCGGAAGCTTCTACGGCTCGCGCGTGAGAACCGGTTGCATTACTCGCGCTATGCGGACGACATCACATTCTCGACCGATCAACCGAATTTTCCACCGTCCATTGCCACGATCACGCGGTCTGTCAAGGGTGAGGGCGATGCCCCAGTGTCTGTCATTCCGGGCGACGCTCTGATTTCAGCGATCGAGGGATCAGGGTTCCGCATCAACGCCGGCAAGGTGCGTGTGCAAGCACCTTATCAACGGCAGTCGGTTACCGGGATCACCGTCAATTCTAAGGTCAATGTCGAGAGGACCCGCATTCGCAGATTGCGCGCCATGCTGCATGCTTGGGAGACGTTTGGAATTGAGGCTGCGGCGCGTGAGCACTTTCTGAAGTACAAGCATTCGCCGCACTTGGCGAACTCCAATGGGGCGGTACGGCGTTTCCGTGCGGTCGTTTACGGCGAGCTGGCGTATGTCAAGATGGTGCGGGGCACGGACGATCCGGTCTTCCTGAAGCTGTGCGGACGGCTGGTCTCACTCGATCCCAACCCTTCGCGGTTCCTTCGCCAGATGGTGTTTGGGGCGAATGACTTCGACGTTTTCATCAGTCACGCAACCGAAGACAAGGCGGATATTGCTCGTCCTATTCAAGCGGCTTTGGAGAAGCGGAAGGTGCGCGTGTTCCTCGATGAGGAGCACATTGCCTGGGGTGAAAACTTCACCAAGAAGATCAACACAGCGCTCGGGGCGGCGCGGACCGTTGTGGCGGTCGTTTCGCAGTCTTCGATTTCAAAGGACTGGCCGCTGGCGGAACTCAATGCGGCGCTTGATCTGGAAATCACGGGGCAGAAGAACGTGTTTGTGGTCATGGTCGGAAAGCCCGATCTCAGCAAGCTGCCGCTGCTTCGCGCCAAGAACTATCACAGCTGGGATGGGGGCACGGACACGGTTGTCGAAAAGGTGCTGGTCACGCTCGGGCGGGCCGAGGCGAAACCGGAAGCTAAATCAGGAGCGAAGTCCTGGTTTGGCGGCACGAAGGGTCAGGCTGCCGCGACGAGTGTCCCGGTCACGCGTTCGGGCGGGGTACCGTCAGAACGCCAGGACACCCAGTCCCCGAAAAAACGGCGTTGGTGGTGGCCTTTCGGGTGAGCCGATTCTGGGTCGGATTCAAGCAGTGCGCGTCGGGCGGTTACCCTCAACCGCTACCGGGCTGACGATTTTACGACCCTAATTGTCACCGATACAGTGTCCTTCTTCGCGCGCACCTGGTTTTGGAACATATTTTAAGGAAGCAATGGGACCGTGTTATAGACGTTTGGATTGGGCCATGTCTCCAAAATTGGCCATCGCCAGGTGTTGTTGTTTGCTCGTGCCCGTGTTGGCGGGGTGTTCAGGCAATCCGCCGGGATTGTCGATTGGCGCCGATGCAAAACCGCCGATTGTGACGGGAACCAAGAAGGTCTCCACGTTACCTGAGACGTTGGACAAGTCGTGCCGGGGCGGGCGGGCGAGGCTCTACGACGAGTGCTCCGATCAGTTGACGTTACTGAATGCCGGGCGGGAGCGAGCCAAGCGTGAGAACAAAGTTCTGCTCATTTCTTACGGTGCCGAGTGGTGTATATGGTGCCACGTCTTCGAAAAGTACGTTCATGGGCAAACGACGCGGTTTGCCTACACATACGGTAGCCCGGAGGCGCCGGAGACAAGAGAAACATCCACGCTCTATGAGCGTGAAGGTCGGGATGTTTCAGCCGAGGCAAAAGCGCTCAACAACTATGTGGCCGAGAACTTTGTTTTGCTGCACATCGATGCGCAGTATGCACCCAATGGCGCAAAGGTTTTGGCGGAGTTGGACGCACGCAAATTCTATAAGAGTTCGATACCATTCATCTTTTCGGTCGGCAAGAACGGAAAGGCGGCGGCAACTTTCGATCATGACGATGTGGAGGTTCGCCGCGATACGACTGACTGGTATAGAGGCTATGATCGCGCGAAATTGTTGGCCGCATTGCAGCGGATGAAGTCGGCCGCTTTGTAGGCTGCTTATGCAAGAGCCAATGAAGCTGTAGCGCGTGCGGGCTGTTCACTCCAGGTCGAGAATGGACTTACCCGCCGGCTCCGCACAACATCAGGTCGTGTTCAATGCGCAGCGTATTTTGATGATCGTTGTTGATCTTACCCACGTGCGCTTCGGCTGTTGCCGTGCGCGGCACAGCGCGAACCAAAGTTCAATCGTTGCGTGGATGCTTAAAGAAAATCACACCACCTTATCCACAGCGCGAGAAAAATGGCGGGGAAAAAATGTGCATATCATGTTGCGCGCTTACCGCACTTGGCGTTCTGACTGAGGCGAATCGTAGGATCAGATTGCGCAGAGCCGGCGTGCGACTAAGTTGTGGACGTGCGGTGGTTGTGCCGCGAGCGAGTTGGGGACGTCGTCATTTGTGCGCGCGTATTGACGGCAGTTGAGGGACCCCACGTAAGGGTGAGAGTATGAAGACATGTAGCCTAGCTGCCCTAGCGGCGGCTGGTCTGCTGGCAGGGGTAGCCAGCACGGCCTCAGCAGCAGATTTCGGGGGAGACTGCTGCCTCGATCTCGAACAACGCATCGCCGAGCTCGAAGCGACTACCGCACGTAAAGGTAATCGCAAAGTCAGTCTGACCATTTCAGGTTGGGTGACGCAGAATGTAATGTGGTGGGACGATGGCTTTGAGGACAACGTCTACATCACAGACTCGGGCTCGGTTTCTATCGGTACGCATGTGAAGTTCGCTGGGCAGGCCCGTTTCGCGCCCGGCTGGTCCGCGGGTTACGTGCTCAACGTCGAGCTCATGGACAATGACTCGCTGGGTGTGAGCCAGAATAACGGTGGTGACGGCGGCAATGTCTTCGCTTCGATTCAATCCGGCGGCGTGACTTCGGTCGAGAGTTCGTACTGGTTTTTGAAGAGTGAGGACCTCGGTCGCGTCAGCGTCGGAAAGCAGTCGTCGGCTGCCGACAACCAGGCGATCATCGTCGATGGCTCGGGCTCGCTCATTCCCGCGAATTACGTCCTTTATGACGTGCGCGCCTTCGGCTTGCGCCGCCAGAATGGTGCTGCCATTGGCGGTGCACTTGTCCCCGCCGCCTGGCTCGATCTTGCTGACTGCGCGCCAAACGGTGGTGCGGTTGCAGGTGACTGCGACGGCTATCCGCTCGATGCCGTGCGCTATGACACCCCGACCTTCGGTGGGTTCTCATTCTCGGCTTCCTGGGGCGAGGATGACATGTGGGCGGTGTCCGCACGCTGGGCCGGTGAATTCAGCGGCCTCAAAATTGCTGTTGCCGGTGCCTACAACGAGTCGACGGATGAGTCGGGTCCGTTTTCTGCCGGTGCTCCGGGGTTCGCCGCTCTCGGCTTGGCTCCGTTAGGGCCATTCCCACAGGGTCATGACGCTTCTGCCTGGCAAGTCGGTGCCTATATCCAGCATGTTCCGACGGGCCTCTTTATCTACGGCGCGTATGCTGGGGAAGAGCAGGATTTCGGCTTCGCCGCCAACGATCCAGAAGGCGAAATGTGGTACGGCAAGGTTGGTATCCGTCAGCGTTTGAGTCCGCTCGGTCATACAGTTCTTTATGGCGAGTACGGCCGTGACGAGGACAAAATCTCACACAACCTGGCATTTGCCGGCGTAACGGGTGGCGAGCTTGAGCGCTACGGCGTTGGGCTTGTGCAAGAAATCGATAACGCTGCGATGTCTATGTGGATTGCGTGGCGTCACTACGAGGGCGACATCACGTGCTCGAATGCCGCCGCTGCTGCAAACGGTTTCGCTGCCAATTGCGCTGCGAGCAACCTCAACAACGGTAACACCTCACTTGAGGAATTTGACTTGATCAAGGGTGGCGCTCTGATCAACTTCTAACGAAAGCCGAGTGGACACAAGAACTAGACAAGCCGCCCCGCAAGGAGCGGCTTTCTTTTTTGGCTTACGCATGACGGGCGGATAGCTGCCGGGCAGCAGGGGCTGTTGCTGGTCCACTCTCTGGCATTAGACCATGTCCGACCTAGCCGGACTCGCCTGGCCAGCCCTCTCCTTATTGGTTCGCGTCCGTGCCGGTCTGGTCTTCCAGGATCTTTATGCGTTTTCGGTACGTGGCCTCGAGGCACGAACTATCTGTGCCACATTGGTTGCGGACCTTTATCCAGGCTCTTTGTTGACGAATGAGGCGTTGCTCTTCTTCTTCGGACGGTTGGAAGCGGCGGGCATATCCGTATTGAACGCCCAACGGCTCGTCCAATTCACGAAGCGTGGCGCTGGCACAAATTGTTTGTTCGGTGAGGGCTTTGGCTTTGCTGCAATCAAAGTCCTGAGATAAGGCCGGGCCGGCAAGTGTATGCAGTGATATTGCTGTCCCAAGTGTTCCGATAAGACGACGCATTTCGAAATCCCCCCCTCGACGGCGCAACCGGTCAGTTGGTTCATGCAATGGCGTGACCGTAACAGGACACGACGCCGTCGGCCACTGCCGCAGGTCGCGGCAGAGTGTTCGGCTCTGGGCTGGTGGGCGCTAGTGGCCTCACGCACGAACCGCGTCTCAGCTAACCCATGGTGACGCGTCGTCCCTTGCCGTGCGCGGTGCGATCCAAATGCAACGTGATGAGGGCAAATGCGAGCCAAGTGCCGTTGAAGATCAGGCCACCGGCGAGGACCAATTCGCCGGGAATGGGTCCAACGGACGCGCGTTCTACAAATTCAGCGATGCTGCTTACCGGTGTCGGATGGATGGAAATCTTTCCGATATAGGCCATGGCTTGTATCGCAAGGAGCCAGCAGTATGTGCGTCTTAGTCGGCGGCCGATGGCGCGGGCAAAGCTGATGTGATGGCGGGGCTCACAATAATCGTTGGCGAGCGTGAGTTCCCAACCGGCCACCGGATCATAAGTTTCTCCGCGCAACATGGGCGCATAGAAGTTCGTCTCCAGCCACCGCGCTCTTGCGCGCCAGACGTTGAAGTAGCGATAGCGCCGTGCCTCGAACACCAGGAAGACAACGATTAGAATGCCGATGAGAAGCAATGGCAGTACGGACGCTTCGGGATGGGCGTAGGATGCCGACATCGCGAGCCCTAATGCGGCGACCGACCAGTTGGTCGTGTTGTCCAGGCGTGTTCGCCAAATGGTGCTCCGGTAGACCTCGCCGCGATAGAGGTGCGCAAGCGCGCCAATCTCGGCGGCCGAGTAGGCTTGTTTGTTCTTTGGTGCATCTTTGCTCATTTTTCGGCTCGCGCATGCTGCCGGCGTGCGCGGGCACCAACGTGTTCTGCTATGCACAAAACAAGTGCGGACTTTGCTCCGCCTCAGGACCGCGGCCCGGTATGTGTTTCGATGTTATCTGGGGTCCACCGCTTTTGCCAGTTGGATCAGCAGATAATTCTTGCGCTTGAGGGGTTTCCGTTGCTTTCGGCACAACAAAGAAGGCGCCCCACTTGGAAGCAATGGGGCGCCTTAGAACTTGTGGGTCGAGGATGGGACCATTGATCGGTCCGGTCACTCTATTCTGAGCGAAACATCAGTCGCGGGTGAAGCTGAGAATGTTGTAGTCCTTGTCCAGCTTGACGTCGTACTGGCCACCTTTGCACTTGGCATCGTCAATTTCGAACACGCTTGTGGCTTCGGTTTCCTTTTCCATTTCGCCGCCTTCACAGCCCCAGGCTGCGAGTGCTTCTTTGATCTTTGCGGCTTCGGCATCGGACGGCTTGTCATCGGCGAATGCCGGGGTGCAGGCGAGGACGGCGACGACGGCCGCTGCAAGAAACTTCTTCATTGTGTTGACCTCCTAAGGTTTGTAGGACCGTCTCGCAAAAGTAGGCGGGACCGGCCTTTCGCTCGGGTCGCGGGACGCGACGGGGGTACTGCAGCGCGTAACCTTCTTCAATGCAACAATATAACGTTCACGGTGGATCAACTTGGCGTTAGCGCTCGGTGTCCCGGCCCCAGGGTTGGGTCTGCTGCATATTGGCTCTTTCGGCCCGCTGGACCCCGCCGATACTCGACAAATGGGGCTCATTCGGGTATCACCCGCGCCAACCAATCCCCACGAGGGCCTGCCCATAAGGGCCGCACGAACGGTGGGCACTTCATCCATGTTATGAAGCCAGCCGCTCCTCTGCATTGAAAAAGAACAAAAAAGGCAAGATCGATGAACATTATCGAAGAGTTCGAGCGCGAGCAGATCAATGCTGCGCTCGCCAAGCGCGGCGTTCCCGAGTTTGGTCCCGGCGATACCGTCAAAGTGACGGTCCGGGTCGTGGAAACCAGCGAAGGCGATCCCAAAGACAAGAAGAAGAAGGCGGCTTCGGCTAAGCAAGCGGCGGAACGCTTGCAAGCCTATGAGGGCGTCGTCATTTCGCGGTCCGGCGCGGGGATCAACGAGAGCTTTACGGTGCGGAAGATTTCTTACGGTGAAGGCGTGGAGCGCGTATTCCCGATTTACTCGCCGCTCATTGCCGAGATTGAGGTTCTGCGTCGCGGTAAGGTTCGGCGCGCCAAGCTCTATTATCTGCGCGGTCGCCGCGGTAAAGCCGCTCGCATCTTCGAGCGTACGGATGCGCGTGCGCGCAAGCTCAACGCTGCCTGGAAGGGCTTCAAGAAGCAGAAGGGCGAGGCCGACGATCTTACGCAGATCAAGGGCATCGATGAGGATCTGTTCCTGCGGCTCAAGCAGCTCAACTGCATCAAGTATGAGCAGATTGCCACCTTCTCCGATGACGACATTGCCAATGTCGATGATGCCTTGAACCTCGATGGCCGGATCGAGAGGGAAGACTGGGTCGGTCAGGCTCAGAAGCTTCTGGCCGAAGCAACCGCCAGCGAAGTTCCCGCAGAGGACGAGGGCCAGGAGGGCGAGAGTAAGGACGGTGAAACGAAGGCGGAGTAATCCGGTTTCGCGGGCGCCCGCCCTGAGTGGAGATAACGATTTGGAAACGGCGGCCACGGGCCGCCGTTTGCTTAACCGGCAGAAGTTATGGTCAAAGTGATTGCCGAGGGGGCCGCGTTTGCGCCCGGCGTGAATTGAATTACAGTATTGCGTGACGCTGAACAGGGACACACACGAACCTCATGACCAAAGTCGAAATAGGGCGCTCTGGCGAAGATCGCGATATCAAGTTGCACGGTCCCGAGGCCTTCGCCGGTATGCGCAAGGCGGGGCGGGTGGCGGCCGAAGCCCTGGACATGCTGGTTCCGCACGTCAAGCCAGGCGTTACAACGGCCGAGCTTGACGAATTGGCTCTCGCGTTTGCGATTGAGAACAATGCCGTGCCGGCGCCGTTGAACTATCGTGGCTTTCCGCGCGCCATTTGCACCTCAATAAATCATGTCGTTTGTCACGGTATTCCTGGCGACAAACCGCTGCGTAATGGTGATATCGTCAACATCGACATAACATTGATTGTTGATGGCTGGCATGGCGACACGAGCCGGATGTATCCTGTCGGCGAAATTTCGCGGCGTGCCGAGCGGCTCATTGATGTCACGTACGAGAGCCTGCGCATCGGTATCGATCAGGTGAAGCCCGGTAATTCAATCGGGCAGATCGGGGCCGCCATTCAGGCGTATGCGGAAGGCGAGCGGTGCAGCGTGGTGCGTGACTTCTGCGGTCACGGGCTTGGGCAGGTATTCCACGACCGTCCCAACGTGCTGCACTACGGGAATGGTAGCGAGGGACCGGTCATGCAGCCCGGTATGCTGTTTACGATCGAGCCGATGATCAACCTCGGTAAGTCGGGCGTTAAGGTGCTTGGCGACGGGTGGACCGCGGTTACGCGCGATCGTGAACTGTCGGCGCAGTTCGAGCATACCATTGGTGTCACCGAGACCGGTTGTGAGGTGTTCACCTATTCACCCTCGGGCCTCGACAAGCCGGGTACCCAGACAAGCTGAACAGAGCCAGAGCCTCCGATGGCGGAACGCGGCAAGGACGACGGATTGAGCCCAAAGGACGGCGGCTTGTTCGAAGCTCCTGCTCCGCTTCATCGCGGTCATCGCCAGCGCCTGAAAGACCGCTTCCGCAAAGGCGGTCCAGATGCGTTGCCGGATTACGAGCTGTTGGAGCTTCTTCTCTTTTACGCCCTGCCGCGGCGCGACACCAAGGATCTGGCCAAGCAGTTGCTGGCACGGTTTGGATCGTTCGCCGAAGTGATCAATGCGCCTGAGTCGCAACTTTGCGAGGTGAAGGGCGCGGGTGAGGGTGTGGCCAATCTCTTTCGCGCGGTACGCGTATCGGCGCTGCGCCTGACGCGGTCCGAGATCGCGGAGCGTCCAATCTTGAGTTCAAGTGCCGCGGTGATCGATTATCTCAGGACGGCTCAGGGGTTCGAGCACCGCGAACAATTCCGTATCTTGTTCTTCGATAAAAAGAATCGACTGATCGCCGACGAAGTCCAGGGTCAGGGTACGGTGGATCATACGCCGGTCTATGTTCGTGAAGTTGTGAAGCGGGCGCTCGAGCTTTCCGCGACGGCGATTGTGCTGGTGCATAATCATCCGTCGGGTGACCCGACACCGTCGCGTGCAGATATCGACATGACCAAGCATATTGTTGAGGCTGCGCGTCCGCTCGGTGTCGCGGTTCATGATCACATCATTGTCGGGAAGTCCGGGCATGCAAGTTTCAAGGCGTTGCGTTTGCTTTGAGACCTTGCTGGGTTGCGCGATGCGATTCGGTTGGTGCACCGGTGTGACGGTTGCAGAACTTGAGTAGGGGGAGGATGGCCCGTGCGGCCAAAACCATTCGACTGGGTGCGTGATTCGGCGCTTGATCGTTTGCCGGCTGCGGCGGCCGGAGACCTGGCGCTTCGCAGGTTCTGCATGCCGAAGCTTTCGGAACGGCGGAGTGCCGATCATGACAGGCTGGTGTTGCGATCTCGTCCACTCTTAAAGGCTGCCGAGCGGATCGATGTCGCGACGCGCCATGGCCGAGTGCCCGCCTACATCTTCATGCCAGAGCAACAACCCGTGCGCGGTAGCGTGCTGATCGCGCATGGCTGGACCAGCGAAGCGTCGTTTATGTTGCTTTTTGCCGAACAGCTGCGCCGCGCGGGACTGCGGACTGTCGCTTTCGATCAGCCGGGGCATGGACTCTGCTGCACCGAACGGGCGAGCCTCATCGATTGTACGCGGTCCCTTGTTGATGTGGCGCAGGCGCTTGGTCCGTTTCATCATGTGGTGGCTCATTCGATGGGATGTCTTGCCTCGCTCCTCGCCGGTGAGGGTCAGACTACGATTGGAGAGCCTTATCCGTTCGAGCGCTATGTTCTTATTTCGTCACCCAACCGATTTTCGGACATCACGCGCGAGTTTGGCGAGACGCATGGACTTTCGCCTGGCGGCCAACGCCACTTCGAGCGCCGGCTCGAACGACTCGCCCATCGGTCGCTGGCGACCTTTCGGGCGGATCACATTCTTGCCGGGCTCGGCAAACCGGCACTCCTTATTCATGCGCGCGACGATTATGAGGTGCTGGCTGCCCGATCGGAGGAAATTGCGGCGGCCTGTCCCAAGGCCGAAGTTGTTCAGCTCGATAGTTTTGGACATCGGATGATTCTGTCGGCGCCGCCTGCGGTTCGGGCGGCTGTAGGCTTTCTGGCGCCCAAGTAAGGGCCTCGGGGGACGGCAGGTTGCCTCAGGGCTCGCACTTTTGCTTCGGAGTCTCTATATGAGGGCTCCCGCTTCTGCCATGACTGCAAATCCTGAGAGATCGACATGAGCAATGCCAAGCATTCCAAGGTCCTAATTCTGGGCTCAGGCCCGGCGGGCTACACGGCGGCCATCTACGCTGCGCGTGCGATGCTGAGCCCGGTTCTGATCCAGGGCATTCAGCCAGGCGGTCAGCTCACCATCACCACGGACGTCGAGAACTATCCCGGCTTTGCCGATGTGATTCAAGGCCCCTGGCTGATGGAGCAGATGCAGGCCCAGGCCGAGCACGTCGGGACCGAAATCATCATGGACCACATCAACAAGGTGGATCTGAAAACGCGGCCGTTCCGTCTCGAAGGCGATTCGGGCGACACCTACACGTGCGATTCGCTCATCATTGCGACGGGCGCCCAGGCGCGGTGGCTTGGCACGCCGTCGGAGGAGTTCTTCAAGGGCTTTGGCGTGTCAGCGTGCGCAACCTGCGATGGCTTTTTCTACAAGGGCAAGGAGGTCGTGGTCGTCGGCGGCGGGAATACTGCGGTCGAGGAAGCGATCTTTCTCACCAACTTTGCCTCCAAGGTGATTGTGGTGCATCGGCGTGATGGCTTCCGCGCTGAGAAGATCTTGCAGGAGCGGCTCAAAAAGAATCCTAAGATCGAGATTGTCTGGGACACGGTTGTCGATGAGATCCTCGGCACCAAGGATCCGAAATCGGTGACCGGCGTACGTCTCAAGAACGTCAAGACCGGCAAGACGACGGAGCGCAGCGTTGACGGCGTGTTCATCGCCATTGGACACGTGCCGGCGACGGAGTTGTTCAAAGGCCAGCTTGAGATGAATGCGGGCGGTTATCTCCTCACCAAGCCCGACAGTACGGCGACGAGCATTCCTGGCGTGTATGCGGCCGGTGATGTCAAGGACGAGATCTATCGTCAGGCCGTAACGGCTGCGGGCATGGGCTGCATGGCGGCGCTCGAAGCGGAGAAATATCTGGCGCACGAGGAAAGCCCGGCTGCGGCGGCGGAGTAGGTGCGGGCGGGGGCTCAATCTGGAGTTCGGATCGTACCCGTGATGACGTCTCGCGAATCGCAACCTTCTGCCGTGCCCGATGCGGGTTTTGGTCTCTATATCCACTGGCCGTTCTGTGCGCAGAAGTGTCCCTATTGTGATTTCAACAGTCACGTCCGCCACGAGGGGTGGGATGAGGCAGGATTTCTTTCGGCGTATCTCACCGAGCTCGATACGGTAGCGGATTGGATGAGGGAGGATGCGCCTCAAGGGCCGCGCACCGTCTCGTCGATTTTCATCGGCGGTGGTACGCCCTCACTGATGCAGTCGGAAACGGTTGGGGTGATCCTTGATCATGCGGCCAAGCTATGGCCAATGGCGCGCGATGCGGAGATTACGCTCGAAGCCAATCCGGGAAGCGTGGAGGCGTCGCGTTTCGCCGGTTACAAAGCTGCCGGGGTCAACCGTGTTTCGATTGGGCTGCAGTCGCTGCGGGACGCGCAACTGAAAAAGCTCGGGCGTATTCACACAGTGGCGGAGGCCAAGGCGGCGCTTAAGATTGCGCGACGTACGTTTGACCGGGTGTCGTTCGACTTGATTTACGCGCGGCCAGGGCAGTCTCCGGGTGATTGGCAGGACGAGCTTGCCGAAGCACTTTTGCTGGCGGAGGGGCACGTTTCGCTCTACCAGCTGACGATCGAACCGGGCACGCCGTATGAAGCGTTGCACAAGGCCGGGAAGCTGGCTGTGCCCGGTGGTGAGGCTTCATTGGCGCTTTATGAGATCACGCAAGAGATGACGGAGGCGGCAGGGCTGCCTGCTTACGAGATTTCCAACCACGCGCGGCCAGGTGATGAAAGCCGTCATAACCTTCTTTACTGGCGCTACGGGACGTACGCGGGGATTGGGCCCGGTGCACACGGCCGTCTCATTCGCAACGGTTGCCGCCATGCGACGGTCGCCGAAAAATCTCCGGAAGCGTGGGTTCAGCATGTCGAAGCCCAGGGGCATGGCATGATCGAAAGGACCGCGCTTGCCCCGCAAGAGGAGGCCGACGAGATGTTGCTCATGGGGCTCCGGTTGCGGGAGGGTCTCGACCTCGATGCGTTGAGCGGCGTCGCGGGCTCCCGGCCATCGGACGCAGCGATCAAAGACCTGATGGGGCTTGGCCTGCTCGAGCCGGTTGACGATCGCGTTTCGAAGGAGAGTCCGGCGAATAGCGGGCTCGCCACTCAGACTCTTGCCGGTCTTGAGGAGGATTTCTGTCGCATCCGGGCATGTTTGGGTCCTGGCGGTGCACCGGAGCCACAGGCCGCGCCCGATCGCGTCCGGGCGACATCTCAGGGCCGTCTTGTGCTTAATCGATTGGTCTTGATGCTGTCGGAAGCTATGTGCGAGGGCGCGAACACACAGTTTGCCACACAGTCGCGATAGACAATCCTGCCCTGGCCCCTTATCTGACGCCGGATGCTAAAGAAAACCTACGACTGGATGATGGATCAGGCGGCGAGCGAAAAGGCGCCGCAGGCGCTTTTTTGGGTGTCGTTCGTCGAGAGCTCGTTCTTCCCGATTCCGCCCGACGTGATGCTCATACCCATGTGTATCGCCGAGCGTCTCAAGGCCTGGAGCTTTGCCTTGATTGCGACGATCGGTTCGGTGATCGGCGGCGCATTCGGCTATGCTCTTGGCTACTTCTTCTTCGATAGCATCGGTGAGCCGATCTTGAAGTTCTATGGCAAGGCCGACAGCTTTGGTGAATTCAGCAGCTGGTTCAATGAGTGGGGCGTTTGGATTCTGCTGATCAAAGGTATGACGCCGTTCCCCTATAAGGTGCTGACGATCACCGCCGGGGTGACGGGTATGCCATTTTTCGAGTTCATTATCGCCAGCATCGGGGCGCGCGCCATGCGGTTTTATCTTGTTGCGGGTCTTCTCTACGCGTTTGGTGAGCCGATCCGTGACTTCATCGAGCGGCGTTTGAGCCTTGTCACCACGGTCTTTGTGATCGGTCTGGTTGGCGGGTTCGTTGCGGTGAAGTACCTCTTCTAAGGATGGGGAGCAGCAGGTGCGATGTTGAAGGCCGAACATACAGCGGAAGCGCCCGCGTATCGCATCGGCGGTACGGCGCTGATCATCGCAGCCGGAGTTATTCTTGCGGCGCTCGCATTCGAATACATCGGCGGCTATGCACCGTGCCCGCTGTGTCTCATGCAGCGCTGGGCGTACTATGCTGCGATCCCCGTGTTGTTCCTTGCAATGGCGCTGTCAGCTGAAAGTCCACGCGTTGCGGCATTTCTCTATCTGGCCGTCGCATTGGCGTTTCTGGCGAATGCGGGCTTGGGCGTTTATCATGCCGGTGTGGAATGGAAGTTTTGGCCGGGTCCGGAAACGTGTGCTGTAGCGGCCGCCACACCGCCATCGGCGGCAGAGCTTTTGTCGGGGATGGAAAACCGCGTTGTGGCGTGCGACGAAGCCGCTTGGCGGTTGTTCGGACTCTCCTTTGCCGGGTGGAACGCGGTCATCTCCGTGATGCTGATGACGCTGGGATTGCGGGCGGCGCTGGCCACTGCCGATCGTCCGTAACACTCTGCAAACACAGCGAATTTCTTTTTCTCCACATAAACAGTGCTGGGGTATAAGCGCCAAAACGTGCGGACTTTTGCGCGTTCAGGAACCTGTAAGCAAAATTCCATCATTCGGCCGGAGCACCGCCATTTTTGCGCCCTCGTGTGGCAGTTAATTCACACTCAATGAGGGAACACAAAGAGAACCGGAGAGGAAACAAGACGATCACAAGTGAGAGAGCTGGCGGTGTGATTGTCGGCGCTCAACACCATCTTAGTCCAAGTAAACCCGGTGATTTTCGCGTTTTGTGATGTGCCCGGGCCTTGAGTGGGCTCTGCAAGTCTTGAGTCTGCGTGTTTTTTTCTCCCCCTGTTCCCTGCGTAACCGGCCGACGGGCCGACGGTCCTGTACTGCGTACGCGTGAGTAGCGTTGGTTGAGGTGTGCGTTGGAATTCATTTCGGTGTGCCCCCCGCGCATTTGAAATGAACAGGCGAGCGGCTCGACGGTTTCACGTCCGAGCATATCCAGAGAGCCGCCCGCCACCTTTGGCTAGGGAGTTGCGTCCGCGTTTTGGTTCACCAGGTTTCGATCAATTTGACCCCTGGTCTCAGTATGTCGCGTCGGTCGTTCCTGTGTTCGTCGTTGTTCTGCCCAAGTGAGGCGTTTCGTCATGTCCCAGTCGAGTTCGTGGCGTCCTCTTTCCGAGGTTGTGCGATGTGTTTTGCGTGATGCGGAAAGAACGCGTGTTGTGAAGCGTTCCGGATCGGATGCCGGTCATTCGCCCGTCGAACGGTCCTTGTTGCGTGAAACTTCGGAGTAACTTCCGGAAGGCTTTGTCCTTCCGCCTTATGGCAAGCATGCCCAGTGCGTGTGACCCGTGTCTACCCTAGGCATCACATGGATCGGTACCGCGTAGTGATGCCAGTGCTGGGTGTGTTTGCCGCCAGTTTCTGTCAAGCGGGCGTCGTTCCGCGCTTCTTGTCTCGCGTCTCGTGCTCGTAACAGCGTCAAAACCATAGGATCCAACCCATGACCCCCGATCATATCAATCCCCTGCAATGGCATCAGGCGCTTGGAATCGCACGTCAATCGTGCGCGCGCTTTTTCCGCGACGGCGGCCGGCCGGCAGATGCGCTCTTGGCCTTCGGCCTTCCGGCGGACGCGGTTCCGGCTGCCGATTGGAGCAAGGCGGTCGAGGCCATCGCCGAGGTTCTGTGCACGAAGCCTGTTTCCCGCGCCGCCTAAATCGGCTGCGGCACGTTAATCCTTGCTCTTGTCCAACCGGACGACAATCGGGGCCCGGCAACGGGGCCCTTTTTTGTGAGCGGAAACCACGTTTGCGGGTGCTCTGGCATCAGGGGGTACGTTTCGGGTAACGTCAACGGCTTCGACAGGACAATGAAGCGGGACCATTGGACAGGAGCATGGCCAGCGCGACGACAACAGGAAAGAAGGTTGCGCTGGTGACCGGCGCGGGCAGCGGTATTGGCCGTGCTGTGGCGGTTGCGTTAGCTGGCGACGGCTTTGACGTTGTTCTCGCGGGCCGGCGCGAGGCCGAACTCGAGAAGACGGCGGCACAGGCGGAATCCGGTGGCGGGCGGACTCTGGCCGTACCGACGGATGTTGCTGACCCGGATTCGGTTGCTGCACTGTTTGCCAAGTTGGAGCAGGCGTTCGGCCGGCTGGATGTCCTTCTTAACAATGCCGGGACTGGCGCACCTGCCGTTCCGATTGATCAGCTGGACTATGCCGCGTGGAAACAGGTTGTCGATGTCAATCTCAATGGTGCGTTTCTTTGCTCGAAGTGCGCGATGCGACTGATGAAGTCCCAGATCCCGAAGGGTGGGCGAATCATCAACAATGGTTCGATCTCGGCCATTGCCCCGCGCCCCCTTTCGGCGGCGTATACAGCGACAAAGCACGCGCTTACGGGTCTTACCAAATCGATCTCGCTGGATGGCCGGGCCGACGATATTGCCTGTTCGCAGATCGATATCGGTAATGCCGCGACGGCGTTGTCTGAGCCAATGGCGGCGGGCATTCTGCAGGCCAATGGTTCGACGATGGCTGAGCCGCGCTTTGATGTTCAGCATGTGGCTGACGCCGTTTTATACATGGCGCTCCTGCCGCTCGATGCCAATGTGCAGTTTATGACGCTGATGGCGACCAAGATGCCGCTTGTCGGGCGCGGTTAGATTTGAGCTTTTCGGGTTGCGCGTCGTCTCTTGCTTTTTGCGGATCGGCGTAAGACATCTTCAAGAGCATCTTTGGGTTCGCTTGGGAGGCGCTCGCGCCCCGACTCCATTTTTTCTTTCCATCTGGGCCCTGTATCCCATGCTGTTTTCCAAGCATTCGCCAATTCAAGTGGTCGACGTTTTGCTAGAGCATCAATGAGTGTTGCGGCCTGGCTAACATCCTTGCCAGACTTTATTTGATCGCGGCGTTCGGAAGCGACAATTAGCTTGTGAACAGCATATCGTTCGGCGCGCGGAATTGTCACTGGTATGCCGCCCCCGAACAGCAAGACAGAGCGCTCGGGCTCATGGATTAGAAAATCTAAATGGCGAAGTGGTTGTGCGCCTGCGCCGCCGAGGGCTTTCATGCGAGCGGGCTTTCCTTGGTGCGTATCGGAGCCCCTGTTCGGTGTAAGAATGTCGACTTTGTATTTCGCATTGTTGCGATAAGCCGTGCTGACGAATGGATCGTCGATGTTGGAAACCTCCTTGAAACTTTCGTCGACATCGCGCAGCACGTCCAGGACTGGACGCATGCTGTCGTCTACGTTTTGGGATATGCCCCAAAATTGGGCGAAGTCGGCGTCTTGCGTCTGCAGCGGACGGCCACCGAGCTTTATGCCAAGAGGGCCAGCGTAGGCTTGGTAGGCGACGGTGCCGACGAGCACACCTCGGAGCCGAAAAAAGCCTGCTTTCCACATGGCTTCGACGATCAGTCCGGACTGCGGATCTGTAGCTGGCAAGCCTGCAGCAATTAGCGCCCGTACCATTTCTTGACGTTGTTTGAAGTCAGATTTTATTTCGGTGAAGCGTTTGACACGGTCGGTGATGCTTTTGTCAGAGTATGGTCCAACGTAGATTTGGTGTCGCTTACCCTTTGCAGTTGTTCGATAATGCCAATACAATCGACCGCGTGATCGCACGCGGACAAATCTTCCACGTTCGTTGTATAGTTCATCAAATTCAGCATCGAGACATCGCTGCAGCAACTCTGCGAACATTGTTTGGCTGGCAAGAGAGAGATCGGTGATCATGTGTTGTATCTCTTTTTGGAATTAGGGTACAACATAGCTAGTTGTACTTCTTTTTTCAATAGGGGTACAACAATCTAAATAGGAGCCGTTCCGTCAAATAAATGTCATTTCTATCAATAAGTTACATGTCTTGCGGCCTTGCTCTCATTTAAGAATGCAGGATGGAGTGCCTGGACACCGAAAATACGGAAAACCAGGATGTTATTGCTTAGAGGACGGCAATCTCCAGCCTAGTCGGCTCAGCCAAGGGCCGGTTTGATCTCAACTTGAAAAGCTAGCAGCAGCCTTACGCCGCCAGCTCGAGGGCTTCGGTTGCGACGGCCTGGTTTTCGAATCCCTGGGCAACGAGTTTTTCCTCCGCGGCGTCGGAGACCATGACGACGCGGGTTCGCGCATTGAGGATGGGGGCCTTGAGCCACGGAAATTTCGGGTCCAGCTCAGGTGCGATGGCGTGCATCATGCGTGCGCGTCCGGCGCTATTGAGGCCGCGTGCATGGCCGACCCATCCCGGTGCCTGCCAATGGTTGGCGGCGACGTTGCGACCGTCGTGGACGCGGGCTTCCGTTTCGGTGCGCTCTATGACGGTGATTTCGTTGGGCTTCAGGCCCGCTAGCGAAAAGATGGCAGGGGTCGAGATGGGCGCGCGGATGAGACGGTCTCGTGCCTCTTTGTAGGTCTTGGCAGATTCAAATACCGTACGCAGCAGGTGCGCCGGCGTCGGGTGGGGCATCTGCCAAACGCGCCGGCGGTTTGCCGCCCAGTCGAGATAGTAAAACCCTGCCTGTTTGCGCATGGGGGCCTGATTGAGGGCTGCTGAAAACCGGCCGGGTGCCATTCCTGTCAGTACGCCTGTGTAGCCGGGCCAGGTCAGTGTGACGAACCGACCGGCCGGGGCTGTTACGCGGGCGGCGACGACGTTGCGGCCAAGACCGGGCGTGCGCCAGTCGAGCACACGAATGAGCCGGGCCGTACGATGATGCGGTGCCGGTGCGACACGACAGGTGCAGCCCCATTCGTAGTTGACGGAAAAGAAATACGCGCCCGGACGGGCAAGGCGTTCGGCAACGGCGTCGATTTCGGGAAGATGCGCATTCTCCCATTTCTCCAGCCAACGGCGCGACAGCCGGTCGAGCTGGCGCAAGGCCGTTGCAGGGACCAGTCGTGTTGCCCGGTCGAGAAGATCGTGGGCCGACGCCTCGTGGGCCGCGAGTGTGCTCACAGGGAAATTTGTGCCGCACTCGTGCACGGGAATGGTTGTCATCGCGGAATTGTCAGATGTGCTCACGCTTTGTTATTCCTTTGGCCGGTCTGAAAACATGAAAAAGTGGTGCGCGCGGGGCCGGACCTTCAAGTCGATGCCAGTTTCGCGCAAAAGTGTGAGGAATGCGTGGACACAAAAAAAAGGCGCCGCCAACACAGGTGCGTTGGCGGCGAAGTTAGGGAAGGACGGAATGTGAATCGCCGATGGGATGGCCAAGTCACGGCGGGTCAATCGCAATGGGGTTGGTTCAGTGCCCCTGGATGGAACCGCTGTTGTTGGCGGCAGCCGTCATCGTGCGGGTACATCATTCCGACGCTTCTTCCAGATTGCCGAGGTTCGAGATGCGGGTCTTGATCCACCTCAAGCGCCAAACTTGTAGTTGGTCGCAGCCGATGTGGCAGGTTCGGTCGTCTCTGGGCCCCCTCGGAACACGGGCTTGCCGCAATAGGGTCCGAGGGACGCCACAAACCCCTTTTAGACCATGTCCGGCCTAGCCGGAATCGCCTGGCCGGCCCACTCTCCCACGGCCACCCAATTCATCGTCGCAATGGGTGGCCGGGAGGGGGAGCGGGCGGTTCGATTTAAATCGGACAGACTCTAGCAAAGGCACTTGGTGCTCTTGCCCGCCGGACGGTGAGGGCTTTCATTCGTTGGCGTTTTCGGAATGCTGCCCCTTTTTCGTCTGTTTGCCCGAATGGTCGAGCTGCTGGTCGGCGTGCCACGCCAGATCGCGGCGTTCCTTTTGAATTCGATCGCGTTTAACCCGCGCCTTGGTCCGTTGCGTTATGTTGCCGGTGCCGTCATCGGGTATGTCGCGTTTGCGGTCGTGCTGGTCTATGTGGCGGCGCCGCTTCGCGGTGCGGTCGGGCAAATCTATCTTTCCGAGAAGATCCGCTACGATGCCGAACGCTGGCTTGCGACGGCGATCTACGATGCCAAAGGTGAGTTTGCCGGAACGTTTGATCCCCGTCTCGATAGCCGGCGCGATGTCAATTTCACAGATTCGCCCATCTCGCTTGGCGATTACACGGCAAACCCGGATCACAAATCCATTCCGGTGCGCGTGGTGCCGGAACACTATTGGCAGTGCTTGAAGTTTCATGAGGACCGCCATCTTGGTGGTCTATTCAATCCCTATGGCATCGACTTTCTGGGCGTTCTCAAAATACCCTATTCGACGGTGAAGCGATCGATCGCGCTCAAGCGGCCGGCGCTGGGTGTTGGGGGTTCGACGCTGCCGATGCAATTTGTGCGCGTCATCTACAAGACGCCCCCGGATGTCAGCGAGAACGCGTTTGAGAAACTGCGGCGCAAACTGCGAGAATGGTGGCTTGCACCTGTCATCTTTCATGAGCTTACGCGGGGCGGCGATGATACGGGCCTGAAACAGTGGGCGGCCAACCACTTGTGGCTGGCGCAGCGTACTGGCGGGCCGCCGCTGCACGGTATCGAAGTCACGAGCCAGATCGTGTTCGGCAAGCAAGCCCAGGATTTGTCCATTGCGGAGCAGTTCGTTCTCGCCTCTGCCGTCAAGAAGCCGATTATTCTGATGGAGGGCAGCGAAAGGCTCAACGAGGTCCGTCTCGATCGCTGGCGGTATATTTCCGAGGTTCGGGCACGGACCTGTGCAAATAAGCTCATTGGGGATGAGGATGAGAAGAAAGAGGTTCTGTTCGAGCTTGTCGCCTTGGCGGGTGGACCTCCGGATGCACGCGTAAAGCCCAAAATGCAAATGGCTTTGGAGAAATTCGCTCCAGGCCTTGCCGAGCGTGCGTACGTCAATCCGGCTATTCGTGCCAACGCGTTGATGCGGTCCGCCCGCTTCGGTCTGCGTGAAGAGATGAAGCAGGATTATGGGTTTGGCTGGCGCCAATATGTACGTGGGGTTACGTCGACGCTCGATTCGGTTGAGAACATTGCGTTCGCCGAAAAGATCGAAGCGGCCCTCGGCAAGGTCGACAAAAAGATTGCAAGCAAGATTTCCTCGGGGTTTACGCTCGATCGCGCCAAGATCGGCGCGGATGTAAAGCGCCCCAATGTGGTCGTGGTTGCGGCGAACGCGCGCGGTGAGATCGTCCGGTATTTCGAGGCCGGCGAGACGGCCCCTTACTTCGGCTCAATTCCGGCGCGGTCGACATCGAGCGGGTTTTATGAACCGGCGCGTGAAAGCCGGATGATTGCGTCAACCGGAAAAATTATTGCGGCGATTGCGATTGCAAATGGAGGGCGTGATCATGCGGGCTCGCTTTACTTGGATACCGATGCGCCGCGACGGGGACTTGAGACGTGTGTCAAACGTGGCGGTCAACGCCATGGACGCAAAGCGATTGTTGCGTTTGCTTGCTCGCTGAACAATCCATTGCTTAATCGCACAGCGCTTGCCGGGCAATCGCGAGTCAAAACGATCATTGACCGGCTCGGGTTTACGATGCCGCCGGCGGATTCCAACGGTGAGGGGGTACCGCCATCGACGGCCGCCGTTCTAGGGCAGATTTCTGGATCGCCACGGCGGGTGCATCAGATGTCGGGTGTGGTTCTCGCGTCGCTCTTACGCCAAGGCAAGTCCCGTGTTCGTTTGCCGACGCTGGTCAAGGCCTACGATTATATTCAGCGGGGCCAGCCCCAGGTGGCCAATGCGGCGACAAGTGATGTTGTGCCCAATCGTGTCATTCGGCGGCGTGCGCGGCCTTTAATCCGGCGTCTTCTTTCGGCGCCGCTCTGCTATTCTGTAAAGGGGCGGTCGGCCGGAACGCTGAAGTCGTTGAAGCATTGGTGTGCATCACGGCGCAGTGATCTGAGGCTGCACTTTGCGAAAACGGGTACTCAAGTCACCGCAGATCCAAATGCGACGGTTGACGTCTGGCTGACGGGTGGTCTGCAATTTCGTAACGGTGCGGCGTATTCCTATGTCGTACTTATCGGAACGGGGTCTGGAAGCGAGCCCTGGGCGACGGGGGTGCATGCTTCACAGGCGGCCACACCCCTGGCAGAGCTTCTTTTCAAAGATCTTGCGGTGCACGCGAAGTCAAATCCCAAGCCGGACTTGTTGCTGGCAAATAGGACGCTGCCTGCGCCTGCGTCGGTAGCGTCTGTGGGAACGGCGGATGGCGAAAGAACGCCGGCGGCTCTCGTTCTCGACAAGCTCCGGTAGTGGTTAGCGACGGCTTCGCGCGTATTTCCTATGGTTTCGGCGGACAATGCCGTCCCAATAGGCTGGGCTGGCGATAGGGAATGGTGAATTTCCGGCGCCCGTATTTCCCTTCAGACAAAGGGCTGTATTATGTATGGGAGCAAGTTCCTAGTTTGCCGGCGCTGATCGCGGCTGGCGCGTGTTATTGGTCAGGGTATAGGCCTCGATGCTACGTAGTTTCGTTCGCATTCTTTTGGGGTTTCTGTTTGCGTGCCTTGCTGCGGGCATTGTCCAATTGCTTTTCGTTCAAGGGCTCTCAGATCTTGCGGGTGCTTCTGCAGATGAGGCAAAGGCGCGTCTTTCTGAAGCCGCCGTTACGGTTCTCGCAATCGCGACTCATTCGGCGCTTTTTGCGGCTCCTTTGGCCTTTGTTGCGGCGGCGGCGGGCGAATGGCTGCGGTTGCGACGCGCACTGTTTTATATTCTCGCTGCGGCCGGGATTGCGGGCTTTGGATTTTATGCAGAATTCCAAAGTGAGCCTGCCGGTGCTCCGACCATCCTGAATGCTTATGCGGGTTTGGCGTATGCGACGACGGGCATCATTGCGGGGTGGGTGTACTGGTATGTTGCGGGCCAATTTGCTGGCGGTGGCGAAGAGCCCAGCAAACCGCAACCACGACGGTCGCTTACACAAATGATTGAGGAACGGGCGGCCGCTGCTCGATCGGAACACGGCGATGCGCCTCAGTTCGTCATCGAGGAGGATGTTACGGGTGACGGGGAAGCCCGGCTCATTTCGACCCGGAAACTTGAGCGAGGGGACTTTTTCAGAGTGGCTGAGGAGTTAGGACAGCAACCTTTCAAAGCGAGGAAGATTAGTCTTGTTGCCGGGCGGATGGCCGACGAGGCGGAGAAGGTGGTGACCAAGTGGAACGGAAAAGAAACCGCCAACACTGCGCAACCCGGCGACTGGGTCGTGACCAACCTTACGCCAGACAAGACTGTGCTTCGCGACAGGACCGGACAGGAAAATACCTATGTCATTAAGGCGGAAACGTTTCCGCTGCTCTATGAGCGGGTTTCCGGAGAAAATACGTTTGGCACGTATCACCGCGCCAAAGGACACGTCGAGGCGATTGAGCTTAGGGGAGGTTTCGATATTTTGGCACCTTGGGGACAGAAGCAGGTTGCCGAAAAGGGCTATTTGATCCTTAACGGAAAAGATATCTACGGTAACAACAAGGAAACGTTTGAGACGACCTACGAAAAGTTGGGCTGAGCGCTATTGCCCATCGGTGTCTCTTAAGACTCTGAACTTCGATTAAGATGTATTGATATTTCGATAGCAACTGTAAAACGCGAATCGCATTTCGGTACACTTTTCCGCGGCCCGGCCGGTTTGGGCGGAAATTTACGAATTGTCCATAGACTCTGTAATGCTCAATTCATCAAACGTTTAGTTCGAGATCCCATAGTTCGGGGCGAAGTTTTGATTTTGAGCGGTTTTGGGACATGACACACCTCGGAATAACTCCAGATGCGTCGCCGCCAGTCGGTTCAGCAAACGTGCTGATCGTTGACGATGAATCGATGACACGTTCGCTCGTGTCGAAGAAGGTGGCGCTTCTGAAGGCAAATGCCATTGAGGCCGAAGACGGCGTCGAGGCCTGGGAGCTTCTACAGAAAAACTCCGTGCGGCTCGCAATTGTCGACCTTGAAATGCCGAATATGGACGGGTTCGAATTGCTGCAGCGTATGCGCAGCAATCCGAGGACTCAGCAGATTCCCGCAATCGTGCTGACATCGCACGAGGACACCGCGTCGATTGAAGAGGCGCTAGCGGCCGGTGCGACGTCGTATTTGCAGAAACCGCTCAACTGGGGGCTTTTTGGAGATCATATCGCACTCATTCTGCGTCTGTCGCAGGGGACGAATTCTTCGCCGGGGATGGCATAGGAGCGGGACGCGATTTTTTGCTGCGCGGGCGGCCTGGCGGAGTTTCTTAGTCCGAGTTTGATGGGCGCCATGACCGCGGCCAGCGGCAAGTACTTAAGAAGGCCATGTGGGGTTGGCAGCCGAACCTAGGGGGTTCGTTGAGCGGTGGTGTTAAGTACCGAAAGTATTAGGAAACAGGTGGCGTCGTTTGTGGTTGCGCCGATCGCGCTCTTTGTTGGCGCGGCGATCCTTGTTGCCGGTGGTTCCATTTATTGGGGCGTCCGCGAAACGGATGCCATCACGCTTGATCGGCAGCGTGATACGTTGGTCAACGCCTTGCATCAGCACGCAATATCAACCGGCCGCGAACTCAAGATTGAGACGATCTGGACCGAAGGCTACATCAACGCGAGGAATGTCAACACCGAGTGGATGTCCGAATCGTACGGAGACTATGTCGACGCATTGCTCGGCTATCGTCATACCTACGTTCTTAATAGCAAAAACCTCCCTGTCTACGCTCGTGTCGAGCGGAAGGATGTTGAGCCAGCCCATTTTGAACAGTACCGGGATAGCGTGGCTGACCTTATCGACGCCATCCGGTCGGAGGTCGGACGGAGTACGGTCAAGTATGACGTTGTTGTCGTCTCTTTCGATATCGGCAATGGGCAACAGGTGCTGCATCGTACGGTCGCCGATGTGCGCCTGATCGGCGGCGTGCCTACGATTATAGCTTTTACGACGATTACGCCCGAGGCAGGGTATGATAAGCCTCTGGTCAACCCCCCAAATCTTTTTGTTACGACCGTCGATCTGAGCGGAACCTTCATCGAACAGCTCGGCGAAACCTTTGGGTTCCGAGGACTCAAGTGGGCTGAAGATGGCGCAGAGGACTCTTACTCGGGTCATTCGCATGTTGTCATCAAGGGTCTCGACGGTTCGAGCGTGGGAACGCTTGTTTGGGAGAAGGACCGGCCGGGTGCCGAACTTTTCGATCGTATGATGTTCGGCCTTTTTTGGGCCTTGGCTCTTCTTGTTGTCCTTGCAGGCATATTGATGCGCAGGGCGCGGGACGAAGCAAAGATCCTCGAAGACAATTCCCGGGAACTGCAGGAACTGAACCAGGACCTGGAAAAGCGCGTCGGACAACGAACCGATCAACTTCAATCTGCATTGTGCGATCTCGAGTCCAAGCACCGGGATCTGGCGCTTCAGGCGCGTGCGCTTTCGGCAGCGAAGGCGGCCGCTGAGAAGGCCAACACCGCAAAATCAGAGTTCTTGTCGACTGTCAGTCATGAAATCCGTACGCCTATGAACGGCGTGCTTGGCATGCTGGAGCTTCTTCTCGAGTCGAAATTGTCTCAGTCGCAGCGCGACCACGCGATGGCTGCGTGGGATTCGGCCGACGAGCTCCTGACCGTCATCAACGAGATTCTCGACTATTCGAAGCTCGAGGCAGGACGCATAGAGCTTGAGAGACTGAGCTTTGACCCTCGCAAGGTCGTTCAAGACGTGGTGCAGCTCCTGAAGCCAAAGGCTGAGGCCAAGGGGCTGAATATCCTGCAGTCGGCGTCGGCCGACCTGCCAAATTGGATCGTGAGCGATCCGACACGCGTCAAGCAGGTGCTGTATAACTTGGTCGGTAATGCGATCAAGTTTACGAAGGAGGGCGACGTTTCCATCGCGATCTGTCATCGAGAGCAGGACGACGGTTTGCTCGAGTTCAGATTCGAGGTGTCTGATACAGGTATTGGCATGTCGGACGCTGTTGTCGAAAGGGTGTTCTCGCGCTTTAGCCAGGCGGACAGCTCAACCACGCGCAAATTTGGCGGTACGGGCCTGGGTCTTGCCATCTGTAAGCAGCTGACAGACAAGCTTGGCGGTGCGATTGGTGTCGAGAGCGAACCGGGTAAAGGCAGCCGTTTTTGGTTCACAATCTGCTGCGAGCGCGGAGAAAAACCGGCGGAACAGACGGTCGGTGTTTCGTATGAAGAATTTGCCGCGTTGTCCAAGCTCAAGATTCTTGTGGCAGAGGACAGCCCGGTCAATCAAACCTTTATTGAAGGACTTCTAGGCAAGCGTGGGCACGATATCGACATCGTTGCCAATGGGGCGGAGGCTGTAAGCGCCGTTGAGCATACGAAATACGACCTCATTCTCATGGATGTGCAGATGCCGGAGATGGATGGTCCGACGGCGACCGCTCTCATCCGCGAAATGCCGGGGCCGGCTGCGCGTACGCCGATTATTGCACTGACTGCAAATGCTATGAGTGGTCACCGCGAAGCCTACCTCGAATGCGGAATGGATGAGTATGTTGCCAAGCCCGTGAGGCCTCGCGTGCTTTTTGCGGCTATTGCAAAGGTTGTTAGGGCATCGCGGCAGGACGCCGAGGCGGTGTCGAATGATACGGGTCATGAGGCGAATGGCGACGGAGCGATCGCTACTGATGAGATCGGCGCGCAAGGCGAACTATTCCCCAATTATGCAGCTGCCGAATGCCAGGGCAACATGACTGAGCCTGAACCTGAACAGCGGGAGCGTGTTGTGGCTTCGAACGTAACGGTAACGGCAGATGAGGGCGTTGCAGATGACGTCGTGATTCTCGATACGGGCGTCATAAATATGTTACGTGAGCAGTTTGATTTTGAGACCCTCAGCGGCGTCTTGCGAAAGGTTCCCGACGAGGCCGGTGCCTATCTCAATGAGATAAAGGCGGCGGCTGCAGACGGCGATCTTGAGGCGGCAAAGCGGGCGGCTCACAAACTCAAGGGTATGGCTGGTAATCTTGGGGCTGCGCGTTTAGCGGCAATTGCGCGGTCGATTGAGATCGAATCTGGTGAGATCGATGCGGTTTCTGCGCAGATTGAGCCGCTTGAGAAGGCGCTTGGTGAAACAAGTGACGAGATAAGCAAGGTGGCCTAGGCTGGCGATTCCGTGTTCCGGTGGGCTTGGCCGCTCCGTTCTATCGATACGTGTTGCTCGGCCTCAAGGCTTTCAATGAGATTCACCGGTGAAGTGCGGGGCCTTTCCGGAATCGAAGCATGGCGAAACCGGAATATAAGCGGTGTTGGGAGCCAGCGGTGAGCTGGGCTTGTCCGCATACTTGAATATGAGCGGGCGAGTTGGATCCAGGGCCATATTGTCGTTCTCTAACTGCGGAAGCGATTCTGCGCGCACTGCGTCATTGACGTCGATTTCATGATTGGTGACCGGTTGCATGACATAGACGCCACCGCTGATCGGGCGAATGGCGAATCCGGCTCGCTCAAGCTCGCTTTCCGGAATGTTGGGGACTTCGAAGCAAACTTCGCATGTCAGCCGCTTCTTGTTCGGATCTTCTACGTGAACAAGCAGATGGCTTGGGCCGTTTGGTATTGTACCGCCCTTTCGAGCTATGCATGCTCGGAATTGCGTCCAGACGTCCTCGACAGCTGTGATGCAAGGTTCCTTTACGCGCACGATACACATTGGGACCGGCCGGAGATAGGAAAGCCGATTTGCCATTCTTAACGCTCTCCCCCCGGGATCGTCCTGCTGGCACCGTTCACGAAGGACTTCTTGCGTTCAGGTTGGCCAGAGGATTCGTTTGATTCCCGCCATTGGCCGTGACTGATGCGCGTTCCGGCCTAGCTCGGTCACCCATCCCCTGGTCCTGAATTCCGATCGTCTGAATCGACGTATTGTCCGTGTGCTGCTATCCTTACTTCTATGTCTGCCAGGAAATCGCTGCGGTCACATTAAGATCAGCGTTAAAATCCTGATCGTGTATGGAAGGGTTCTGTAGAGATGTGGGTCTTCCGAGGCCGGGCCGCTTCTTATCAATTAGGGGAACATCTTGTTCCTGTCTTGCCAGATAAGGTGGCTGCCGGTACCGGTTTTTGATGGCCAATCCCCTTACAAACTGTCTGCGCTTAATGAAAGCTGGCGTGACGCTTGCGCAATATGGCGTGAGTTTTGTCCCGCCGGGCCAAAAGGTGCCGTGGGTTCTACACTTGGGCCAGGCGGTCACACTGCCTATTCGGCTACTCGCCTGGCCCTTTCATGCCGGCAAGTCGAAGGCAACGCGCATTTCCCGCGCGCTTGCATCGTTGGGGCCCTCTTATATCAAGCTGGGGCAATTTCTCGCGACTCGGGCCGACGTCATTGGGCCTGAGCTCGCCAGTGATTTGCGTCACCTTCAGGATAAGCTTCCGCCCTTTTCACAGACCGCGGCTCGACAGGCGATTGAAGAGGCGCTCGGTGGCACGCTCGCCGATCACTTTGCGGAATTCGAACCTCCGGTTGCTGCCGCCTCTATTGCTCAGGTTCATAAGGCAATCGTTGACGACGGGGGGAAACGCGGCGAAGTCGCTGTCAAGATTCTTCGGCCTGGCATCGAGAGACGGTTCAAGCGCGATCTCGAAAGCTACTTCTTTGCCGCACGTCAGATCGAACGGTTTCACGAGCCGTCGCGCCGCTTGAGACCGGTTGCCGTCGTTGAAAATCTTGCGCGCACGACGGAGCTTGAAATGGATCTCCGACTCGAGGCGGCGGCTATTTCGGAAATGGCGGAGAACATCAATCCGGGCGATGGGTTTCGGGTCCCGGAGGTTGATTGGAAGCGCACGTCGAAGCGCATACTGACCACGAACTGGATCGATGGCATTCCGATCTCGGACCATGCCAGGCTCAGGGCGGCTGGCCACGATTTGAAGGCGCTTGGCCTTACGGTTTTGCGTACGTTTCTGACCCACGCCATGCGCGACGGCTTTTTTCATGCTGACATGCACCAGGGAAATCTCTTCGTCGACAAAGCCGGGGACGTTGTCGCCGTCGATTTTGGAATCATGGGCCGGCTGGGATTTAAGGAACGGCGCTTTCTGGCGGAAATTCTGCACGGTTTGATTACACGGGATTACCAGCGTGCAGCCGAGGTGCACTTCTGGGCTGGCTATGTGCCGCCGCATCATCCCGTCGAGGTGTTCGCACAGGCGCTGCGGGCGATCGGCGAACCCATCCATGGCCGTACTGCCGACGAGATTTCGATGGCGGATCTTTTGGGGCAGCTCTTCGCCTATACGGAAGTCTTCGACATGGAGACACGTCCGGAACTGATTCTCCTGCAAAAGAGCATGGTGATCGTGGAGGGCGTTGCGCGCGAGCTGGATCCCGAGCTCAATCTCTGGGTGGCCGCGGAGCCTATCGCGAAAGCTTGGATCGAGGACAATTTCGGTCCGACCGGCCGGTTGCGTCAGGCCGGGGAGGGGGCATCCACGATCGGCAAGGTCTTGGCTGAAGTGCCGGCCTTGTTGACGCAATGGGAGCAGGCCGCATCTGGGCTTGCGACCATGGTCCGGTCGGGGTTGCGGCTCGACGATGAAACGGTGCGAGCGCTGGCCTCAGAACAATCAAGGCGCGATCGCTGGAAGACCGTTGCGCTTTGGGTTGGTGCGCTTGCACTGGTCGCGGTGGCACTGGTGCATGCCGGTGTGATGGGGAGTTGATCCTGGTTATTTCACACACGCGCTATCAAGGTGGTGTTGGGACGGCTTTGTTACAATCCTCAAGTCATCCGTCCTTTTGAAAAATGTATAAATGTCAATGTGTTGTGCTGAATATCCTTCGCCGGCGCGTGGCGCCGGCGAAGGATATTCAAGTGTGGTTAACCAACCATTGACGACGGTGAGACCGCGTAACTCTTTGAATTATATATATTTACCGCATCTCCTTGACGAAAAACTTGAAACGCGGTAAATGCCTCTATATCAATGGGTTATAAACATGAAATTTATCGAGCTGTCTAACGAGCAACGACGCCAGTTCATTGATGCGAAGCAGGCCTTTACGGCTTGGCGTGACGCAAAAAAGGAATTCGATCATGGCTACCCCCCTCTTTACAAGGGGTATCGTGCGATCATGCGCTGGAAGAGTATAGGCGATAGACAATACCTTTATCGTGGCAACAAATCACTGGGGCCGCGCTCCCCAGAGACGGAGCGTATCAAAGCCGATTACAGCGAACAGAGGACAAAACTACGTGCCCGCCTCACACGCCTTGAGAAGCGGCTCGAGGAAATGCGTCCGGTCAATCGGGCCATGGGCTTGGGCCGAGTCCCAGATATTGCTGCTCGCGTCTTGCGCAGAATAGATGTTGAAGGGTTGTTGGGGACGCATCTTTGCGTTGCTGGAACTCACGCGCTTTTCGCGTATGAATCGCGAGCTGGAATTCTTTTTGGTGGCGACCTAACTGCTACCACGGACGTCGATCTTCTTTGGGATGCACGACAGCGATTCACGTTTCTAATGCAAGACGTGAATGAGCGAGGCT
The DNA here is from genome assembly GCA_965222835.1 of Hyphomicrobium sp. Taxonomy (GTDB): domain Bacteria; phylum Pseudomonadota; class Alphaproteobacteria; order Rhizobiales; family Hyphomicrobiaceae; genus CBDCUQ01. The sequence continues at coordinate 378,272 of CBDCUQ010000001.1, read as the reverse complement.
TAATAGGTCTACTGCAGCAGGTTGATGAGACGTTTAAGAAAACGAGAAGCTATCGTGCAGAGAATGCAGATCCGTACCTAGTCGAGTTCATCCGCCCGGAGCGCAAGGACGAAGCGCTCAAGCCTGGATTGAAGATCACGTCTGCTGATGGCGATCTGGAGCCGGCAGCGATCGAAGGTCTGCAGTGGCTGCAGAATGCACCGAAATTCGAAGAAGTGGTTATCGGTGAAGATGGCAGGCCGCTCCTCATAAGCTGCGTCGATCCACGATCATTTGCCCTTCACAAGCTTTGGCTATCGAAGCAACCAAACAGAGAAGGCCTCAAGCAACGACGTGATGCAATGCAAGCGAAAGCTGTTGCGGCGGCAGCGACACAGTTAATGGGTCTGAGCTTCGACAAACGCACGTTGTCAGGGTTGCCGTCGGAACTTGCAAAGGGGATTAAGGAGTTTGCTCGTACTTCTATAGACGTATGATTCATAACTGATATTACTTCGTTTCTCCTCTTGTCCGAGTTTTTCGATGCTTTTCTTTCACTCCGGTGATGCGACTTTCTGACGGACCTTCCGTGTTGCTGTCACCTTGGCGCTGGTGCATGCCGGTGTGATCGGGAGTTGAATTCCCGTATTCCAATCTCTGGGTTCTTATCTGCTGCACGAGGATGCGATCCGCCGGCGCAGTTTTGCCGGAATTGGCGGCGGTGCACGATAGCCTTTGCAAAGCGTACCGATCTTCCCGGGTAGCGTTTCGGCGCCGGGGAGGCAGTAGAGGCCGGTTCCATTCTTTTGCGGACTGAAGCGGAGGCCTCGCGCGCCGGTCTTGGAATTGTCGAGCGTGGCTGCCAGATAATTCAGGGCGTGGATCCGGGCGATGCCGCGTTGACCGGCGAGGCGGCGGGTTTTTCTGTGCGTATCTGTGATGGGGATGGCCTCGACGGCCTTGATTTCAAGTTCTCCGGAGTCTGCCTCAACGAGATGGACGCGCGCGAACAGACCATAGTTCCGGCAGATGGCATTACGCGTCATGTTGGCGGTGCCGTGGTGGAGGAAGTTGCCGAGCCCATAGAAGATAAGCGACTTGCCATGCATTTCCACGCCGCGCACGACGTGTGCGTGATGGCCAACAATAAGATCGATACCATCTTGTCTGGCGGCCAAGCCGCGCCAGTCTTTGAGTTGTCTGGCGTCGGTACGCACGCGGCCTTCGATGCCGTAGTGGATTGAAAGAATGCGAAAGTCGGCCTTCGTTTCAACGAGACGTTGTCTAACGAGCGCGTAATCGTCGTCGAAGCGGTAGGCGATCTGGCCGGGTTTGTTGGGACCGGCCCGGTGGCGGGCCAGGTTGTTGGTGACGATACCGGTCGCGGAGAAGGCGACGCTTTTGCCTCTGATATTTATGCGTGTGGGGCGGCTTGCCGCTTCCCGATTGAGGCCAATGCCGCCGGCTGCGAGAAGGCCCTGTCCCTTAAGTCTGCCGACGTGTTTCAAGGTCTCTTTCAGGCCCGGTACGCCGTAGTCCATGGAATGGTTGTTGGCGAGGGAGAGGACGTTGAACCCCCTTGAGACGAGGTGCTTGAGACCGTTTGGGTGCATGCGGAAACTGAAAGGCGACTTTTGGCCTTTTCGGTCGCGAGGAAGGGTGTTGCGATTGGTGACGATGGTTTCGACATTCACGAAGTTGAGATGGCCATTGATCTCAGGCGCGATGAGGGCCGTCGTGTCGGCCCAAGTCTGAAACCCGCCATCGTGGACGCCTTTTGCGGTCACGGTCTGGTGGTTGGGGTTGAGCCCTGTGTCACCAGCAAGTGTGATGGTTAGCATCGTCCGTTGATCAGAGCCTGCTGCAGCAGCCGCTCGGATTTGAGAGACGAGGCAGGGGATTGTGACTGTCAGACACGTGGCAGCGATCATCAATCGGCGCATAAGACCTCCACGTTTCAGAGCGGCGGGTGTGCTCCCTTCAAATTGGAAAAAGCGGCCCGGTCAAGGCCGTTGGCCTAGTGTCGCCTCAATCTTTGTCGGAGGAAGGCAGAGGCAACGTCACGATGAATGTGCTTCCGCCTACTTTGTATGGACCGAGTTTCGCGTCGCCGCCGTGCCGGCGCGCGATTTGACGGACAAGTGCCAGTCCGAGGCCGGTTCCGGCCGCGGATTGTCCGCCTTGGTGGAAGGGTTCGAAAATGCGGTCGCGCGCGGCCGGTGCGATGCCGTCACCGTGGTCGCCGACTCTCAGTGTTGCCTGGCTGCCTTCGCCATTTACACTGACTTCGATCGGGGGCCGTCCGTGACGGTTCGCATTCTCCAATAGATTGCGGATCATTCGGCGCAGGAGGCGCGGGTCTCCGCGTACGGTCACCGGATTTCCGTCGAGCTGGCAATCGTCATAGCGGGCGCACTCTTCTGCGGCCAGGCCCAGCAGATCGACCTCTTCTTGAACGTCCAGTGCGTCCAGGGTGTCAAGCCTGCTGGACAAGAGGATTTCGTCAATGAGGGCATCAAGCTCTCCAATATCGCGTTTGAGATCGGCCTCGCGTGCAGCATTTGGCTTTTCTTTCTGGAGCTCGAGCCCGAGACGAATACGGGCCAGCGGTGTGCGCAACTCGTGTGACGCGTTGGCGAGCAGCATTTTGTGGGCATCGATCAATGCTTCGATTCGTTCGGCAGCACGGTTGAAACTCTCGGCCAATCCGGCGATCTCATCGCGGCCTTCGACGGGAACACGCGCCTTGAGATTACCGAAGCCCAGGGAGACGACGCCCGTTTCCAGCCGTTCGAGGCGGCGTGTGAGCCGGCGAACGACCGGATAGGCAGCGAGTGCGACCACGGATGCAATCATGCCCAAGAATGCAATCAGACCTATGGCCGGATGACGCGGGCGGCGGCGGCGCGGGGCGCGCATTACGAGCCAACGTCCATCGTCAAGGGCGATGGACCAGGCGTGCCCTCCCGGCACGTGCATCCAGCCACCAGTTTCCCGCCAATCCTGTGGTGGTGGTAGCGGCCGGCCCGCCGCGGCGATGAGTTCGCGGTTTTCATTGTAAAGGGAGAGATCGGTGTGAAGGGAGCGTGCAAACTTTTCGAGCGCTTTCGTTTGCGCGTCTGCTGACCGGGATTTTGGCGGTAGGATGGCGGAAGCGAGTTGGCTGGCAAACTCGAAGGCGTTTGTTGCAGGCGAAGTGCGCGCTGCCATACGCCACATCGCACCGGCCGAGATGACAACCAGAAGCAGGCTCACGGCAATCGTGATGTAGACCTGTACGTAAAGCCGCCTCATCGGACTAATCCTGCGCCTTGGCGAACACGTAGCCGGAGCCGCGCACGGTAATGATCCGCTTTGGTTTTTTGGGGTCGTCTTCGATCGCTGCGCGAATGCGCGAGATGTGTACGTCGATGGAGCGGTCGAAGTTCTCGAATGCCTCGCCTTTCATGGTGTCCATCAAGGCATCGCGCGACATCACGCGGCCGGCATGTTCGGCGAGGATCAACAGAAGATTGAATTGATAGCTGGTTAGATCAGCAGGTGTGCCGTCGAGCCGGACCTGGCGTGCGGCGCGGTCGATTTCGAGACGGCCGAAGCGGAGGGTGTCGGGTGCCTCGGGGCTCTTCCCTCTCCGAAGCACGGCTTTGAGCCGGGCGAGCAGCTCTCTCGGTTCAAACGGCTTGGGCAAGTAATCGTCGGCACCTAACTCAAGACCAACGATACGATCCATAGCGTCACCCCGGGCCGTCAACATGACAATTGGTGTCGCGGCCTTTGTGCGAATTTGCCGGCACACATCAAGGCCGTCCATGTCGGGCAGCATGAGATCGAGGACGAGGGCGTCGAATGTTTCACGCGCATGGTGGTCGAGGCCCTGCTGGCCCGTTGGGGCATGCGCGACGCGGAAGCCCGCCTCGCTCAGATAGTCACGAACCATCTCGGCGAGGCGGGGATCGTCTTCAATGAGGAGTATGCGCTCGGTCACAGCGCTGGATACTAGTCTCTATGCCAGCGGCTGCGCCAGCCCTTGCGCTTGGCAAGCTTATCAGCGACGTCCTTCCGCTGCTCCGGGGTCAGGACTTCGGCGGCATCGGTCAGGGCCGTTGCAAGACGCTTAGAAAGCTCATCCATATTGGCCACCTGCTCGGATCTTAACCTCTCAATCGCGTCGCGATCGACGGTCGGCTGCGACAGGAGTTCGCGTGCCTCCTTACGTGCTGACCGGATTTTCTGGCGGAGAGGGAAGACATCTTTGGCCACGGATTTGGCGATGTTCGACAACTTTTCGCGCTGCTCGTCGGTGGCACCGATCCTGCGGGCAAATCGTTTGCCCATGAACTCTGCGCGCTCTTGGGCATCAGTGGCGTCTTCGGCCGGTCCCATTATACCGTGACCAAAGTGACCGTAATGACCGTGATGCCAGCGGTGACCAGCTTTCGTCGCTGCCGCGCCGGCAATTGCGGACACGACAACAATCGCAGCAACCTTTGAGTACTTTCGCCATTTTCCGTTTGTCGGCGTGGCGGGTGTCTGCTCTGACATGATCTTTTCTCCAAATTCCAGTTCTCGGGGTCGGAGCGTGTTTCCACGTTCCTGTCCGCGCACACTGGCCGGCTGGCGTTTCGAGGGTTTCTCCGGCTTGTAAAGTAATTTGAATGCCCCATGGCGAAATGGTGGCGGGGGACAAGGGCGCATCGGGCCATGCCGGCGGCAATGGCGTAGCCACGGTATTTGCTGACCAGCGGGGGGTTCTGCGGTCAGGAAGGGGCCTAGGCGGAAAGGCTTTCCAGTTCCGCAACAATCGCTTTGCCCATATCGCTTGTGCTGGCCTTGGTCAAGCCCGGCTGCATGATATCTGCAGTGCGCAAGCCTTTGGCGAGAACGCCTGCAATGGCTTTGTCGACAAGGTCGGCTTCTGCGCCCATGTCGCAGGAATAGCGCAACGCCATGCCAAAGCTGGCGATGGTGGCAATGGGGTTCGCCAGGCCCTTTCCGGCGATATCGGGGGCCGAGCCGTGGACCGGCTCGTAGAGCGCGAGACGGCGTCCGGTTTTTGCGTCGGGCGCGCCGAGCGATGCCGACGGCAGCATGCCAAGCGAGCCCGTGGCCATGGCGGCTTCGTCCGACAGCACATCGCCGAACAAGTTATCGGTGACGATGACGTCGAATTGCTTGGGCTGACGCACAAGTTGCATGGCGCAGTTGTCGGCGAGGATGTGCTCCAGCTTGACATCGGGCGCGTACGACTTGCGGGTTGCGGTGACGACCTCATTCCACAAAACACCCGTGCGCATGACATTACGCTTTTCGGCGGAATGCACCCTGCCGCTGCGTTTGCGGGCAAGATCGAAAGCGACCTTGGCGATGCGCTCGATTTCATGTGTGGTGTAGATCTGGGTATCGATGGCGCGTTTCTCACCGTTTTCGAGGGTGACGATTTCCTTTGGCTCACCGAAATAAACGCCACCTGTCAGCTCGCGCACGATCATGATGTCGAGTCCTTCGACCAGCTCTCGTTTGAGGCTCGAAGCGTCTGCAAGGGCTGGGTAGCAGATTGCGGGGCGGAGATTGGCGAAGAGCCCCATATCCTTTCGGAGGCGGAGGAGGCCTGCTTCAGGCCGTGCTGCATAGGGTACGCCATCCCACTTGGGACCACCGACGGCGCCGAAGATAACGGCATCGGAGGCCATGGCTTTGGCCATCGCTTGATCTGTGATGGCGACGCCGTGCTTGTCGTACGCCGCGCCGCCGACGAGATCGCTTTGGCAGGTGAATTTGGCCGTGTTGCTCTTCGTGTTGAAGAACTCAATGACGCGTTCGACCTCGGCCATCGTCTCCACGCCAATCCCATCACCGGGTAGGAGGAGAAGGTTAAAAGTGGTGGTCATGGCCGTCATGGCTCCAGGTTGTGTGCGGGTCTGTCGCGTGCGGGGGAAGTGCTAGAGTCTGTTATGTTCAAGCAGAACCACCCGCTCCCCCACCCGGCCACCCAAAACGATGATGGATTGGGTTGCCGGGTGGGGGAGCGGGCCGGCCAGGCGCGTCAGCGTAAGTTGAACAGGCTTTAGCCTGTGTGGCCCCGGTCTTCAAGGCGGCAACGCGCGGCATGGTGCGCGTGGCCGTATCAGCCCAGCTCTTCGTCGCGTCCTGTCGAGGGCACGAGATCACGGCGGCTCTCAACTTTGCCTGTCTTTGTTATGCGGTAGACAATTGGTGCGCCTGTGGCCAGCTCGCGCCGCAGGATCTCATCGGCTGAGAGCTCCTCAAGATGCATGATCAGGGCTCGCAGCGAATTGCCGTGGGCGACGATCAGTACATTCTTGCCGGCTTTGATGTGGGGAAGGATTTTGGACTCGTAGTAGGGCAAGACGCGCGCGGCTGTGTCTTTCAGGCTTTCGCCGCCGGGCGGCGGGATTTCGTAGCTGCGCCGCCAGATGTGTACGAGATCCTCGCCAAAGCGCTTTTTGGCTTCGTCTTTGTTGAGGCCGGAGAGGGAACCATAATCACGTTCGTTGAGAGCGACGTTGCGGAAGGACTTCACCGACGATTGCCCCATCTCGCCCAGAATAATCGACATCGTATTTTGAGCGCGCCTCAGGTCGCTGGTGTAGGCAACATCGAAACTGAGATTTTCGTCCTTGAGGACGCGGCCGGCCCAGCGGGCTTCGATGAGGCCTTTTTCGGTGAGATCGGGATCGCGCCAGCCGGTGAATAGATTCTTCTTGTTCCATTCGCTCTGGCCGTGACGCACGAGAACAAGTGTCGAGGTCATCGTGACGATCCGTTTCGCCCTCGCGCCTGCCGACATTACAGACCCAGGACATCTGTCATAGCGAACAGGCCGGGACCTTTGCCCTGGCCCCAGAGTGCGGCTTTGACGGCGCCGCGTGCAAAGATGCTGCGATCCGCCGCCTTGTGTGCGATTTCGATGCGTTCTCCTTCACCCGCAAAAATGACGGTGTGCTCGCCTACGACCGATCCTCCGCGTAACGTTGCGAACCCGATGTCACCACGTTTGCGGGGGCCGGTGTGCCCGTCGCGTGTGCGCACACTCACCGACTTGAGATCAGCGTTGCGGCCGCGGGCAGCGGCGGCGCCAAGCATGAGCGCGGTACCGGAAGGTGCGTCGACCTTTTTGTTGTGATGCATTTCGACAATTTCAATGTCGTAATCTGCGTCCAAAGCTTCGGCGATCTTTTGCGTGATGGCAGTCAAGAGGTTGACGCCAAGGCTCATGTTGCCGGCTTTGACAATGGTTGCAGCTTTGGCAGCCGCCGCTATGGCCGCTTCGTCGTCCTGACTGAACCCTGTCGTGCCGATGACGTGAACAAGACCGGCTTTGGCGGCTTCGGCCGCGAATGCGACAGTTGCTTTTGGACTTGTAAAATCGATGAGCGCGTCGGACCGGCCAATGAGCTCCAGCGGGTTTCCTGCGAGCGCAAGGCCAAGCGGCTCAAGCCCCGCAAGCGTGCCGAGATCAGTGCCAATCGCGTCGCACTGAGGGGCATCGGCCCCCCCTGCCAAAACGCAGCCTTGGGTCGATTGTACGGCTCGGACCAGCTCCCGGCCCATGCGGCCAGCGGCGCCCAAAACCGCGATTCTAATGTCGCTCAACGCGGAATCTCCCGATCGAGATGGAGCGGGGTATAGCAATGCGCACCGCCTACTGGAAGTGCGACAACGGCCGCGGGCGCAGGGGTTTCCCCTAGGATTTTTCTGAAGCGGCCCTTGCCAGGGCCTCGTTGATCAGTTTCTTGGCCTCCGCTGCGTCCCCCCAGTGGCCCAGCTTGACCCACTTCCCGGGCTCCAAGTCCTTGTAGTGCGCGAAAAAATGCTCGATTTGCTGGTGCGTGATGGCGGGCAAATCCGAATAGTTGCGAATATGATCGTAGCGCTTTGTCAGCTTGCTGGTGGGGACGGCGATCAGCTTTTCGTCCCCGCCGCCGTCGTCCTCCATCACCATGACGCCAACCGGACGGCAATTGATGACTGCACCGGGGAAAATAGCGCGTGTGTTGCACACCAGAACGTCGATCGGGTCGCCATCGGCGGACAAGGTATGCGGGACGAACCCATAGTTCCCGGGGTACCGCATCGGTGTGTAAAGAAAGCGGTCTACGAATAGCGTTCCGGACGCCTTGTCCATCTCGTACTTGATGGGCTCCCCTCCGACGGGCACCTCTATGATCACGTTGATGTCTTCAGGCGGATTGTCCCCGGCTTTGATTTCTTCGATTCGCATGGACGTGGATTCCGTTCTAGATGGTCTCGCTTTGTCGCATGCTGTGGCGATCGATGCACCCCCTACTTCGGGCAATAGGACGAGAAAGTCAGTCCCAGGCGAAGCCGATTTTTTCGAGACTGGTGCTGCCGATGCGTTCCGTGGTTCGTGCCACGGGCCTGCCGCCGCGGCGCCAATAGAAATCGATGGCGCCCGTGTTCTCGGCAAGAGCCCAAACCAGCAAACCTCGCAGCAGGCGCTGGTCGAGGCGGTTTCGGCAGGCTTCGAACAGGTACTCTCCAAAGCCGAGGCCCTGATATTTTGGTGTCAAATAGATCTCGAAGATCTCGCCTTGCTGGTGGCCCCGGCGGCGGCAGGGGCCCAAGGTCGCATAGCCGGCAATTTTGCCGCTCGCTTCCAGCACCAGAATATCATCTCCGGAGCGCGTAGCGCTGCGCCACCAAGCGGTGCCGCGTCTGCGGATCAGGTTTTGCAGATGGGTGTGCGGAATGATTCCGCGATAGGCTTGCACCCACGATTGGCGGAAAACCTCGGCCAAGGCCTTCGCATCCGCAACCCTGGCGCGACGTACGCGTACGCTGGAACTCGACGTCAACATGAGGTGACTATAGACCCGTATTCCCCTGATGCGAACTACGTTTCAGCGTACTCTTAGGTTTCGAAATTTTGCAAGCAGTGTTCTTAGCTGTTGCGCCGATCGTCGAACAAAAAAAACGAGCGCCCGTCGCAACTGCAACGGACGCTCGCATTTTGGCTAAATTTCGAACTACTCACCCTTGAAGGTGACTACGCAGCGGTTTAGCTGGCCTTCTTGATCTGATCGAAAGCCTTGGTGGCCGCCGTGTTAACGGTATCAACCGTCTGCTGCGCAACCTGGGCGGAAAGCTCGAACAGTTCCTTCGTCTGTGCGCCGGCAACGGCAAGCTGCTGCTGGACGAACGTCGTCTGAAGGCGGATCGCCTCGGGAACCGTCTTAGCACGTGCGATCGCCTGGGCAGCGTCGAAGGCGGCCTCGGCGTTGACTTCGGTGTTGCGCAGAACCTTCTCACCGATGGTCTTGGCACCGGCATGAGCCGCAACCACTACGTCCTCAAAGACCTTCACGCCGTCTTTGGTCACGGTGTTGATCTTCTCGTAAGCCTCGCGGGTCTTTGCAACACCCTCTTCGGCGATGGCCTGGACGTTCTCGGGGATGCGAGCGTCCTTGGCAGCAGCAAACATTTCCTGGGTCTGGCGGGTGAATTGGTCGTTCATGGCTCAAATCCTTTGTCGGTCGGGTTCGATGAATGTAGTGCGGCGTGGGCCGGATCGTCGTCTCTTGTGCGGTGGAGACGGCGACCACTCCCGGTCCGTCTCTGAGGGGGAATATAACAGATGTTTTGTGCGTTGCAACAAGAAAATGGTGCGACGCATTGTGCGCGTCCGGGAGGGTCGTCTGAAGCCCAGAAAACGGTCCCTGCGGGCCGTTCCGGTGGCCGGCGTTGGGAGATTCTTGGATGATCAGGGTGAGGTGACATTTCGCAGGTGCAAAATACGCCGAATTATCAGCTGTTTGCGCGTCTGCCGTCTAAAGCGGGGTGAACCGGTCGCGATAGCCGAGCACCGCGCGGTCAAACAGGACATCACGCGGGCGAAGCGGTTGGGCCAAAGCCAAGCCTTCAAGCGACTGGCAGCGCGACAAAGCAACATAAGCCTGTCCGTGGGCGAACGTTCCGCGTCCCAGATCGACATAGACGCGGTCGAGGGTCAGACCTTGGGCCTTATGGATGGTCAGCGCCCAGGCCAGCCGCAGCGGGAACTGACTGAATGTACCTGCAACAGTCTCGACGATTTTCTCCGCAGAATTGTCATAGGCATAGCGCCGATGTTCCCAAGCGACCGGTTCGATCTCGTACTCTTTTCCGGAAATATCGATCCAGACCGCGTTCTGTTCGAGCCTTGCCACGCGGGCGATGGTTCCGTTGACCCAACGCCGGTCGGGATCGTTTCTCACCAGTATGACCTTGGCACCGGGTTTGAGCGCGAGTGTGCTGTCCGTCGGGTGGGCTGTTTCGCTGAAATCTCCAGTGATGTTTGCCGCAAATGTGTGGGCTTCGCCGGGGAGGGCATCAAGATACGCTGCATTGATGCGTTGAGCGGCGGCGTTGGTTGGCGTGAGAATCACGTAAGGATCGCCTTCCCCCAGTGTGCGTATGCGGTGAACGCGCGCATTCAGAGCTGCTAGGTCGTCCTCCTCAACGTCGCCGTCGCGGATGCGATTGAGAATGCGGACGAGTTCTTCGTCATTTTGCCGGAACACCTGGCTCAACTCGACAAGTGCTGTACCCAGACCTTCGCTGAGGGCCGAGACGGAGAAAAAGAAGGGACTGCCGAAGGACGATTCCAGGTGGGCGGCGACCTCCGCTTCCTGCACGACTGGTGGCAGTTGGTGGAGATCGCCGAACATGATGATTCTTACACCACCGAACGGCTCGCGGGCACGGCCGCGGTTGACGCGCAGCGACTGGTCGATGGCCCACATGAGGTCGGATCGCACCATGGAGACTTCGTCAATCACAAGGTACTTCAAGCGGCGCATGACACTGCCGTTGCGGCTGCGGCGGATATCGTTGGGGCCGATCAGGCGGGGCGGTAGACCAAAAAACGAATGGATGGTTTGACCGCCGACGTTGATGGCCGCAAGGCCGGTGGGAGCCACAACAACGTGTTCGTCGGGAATGAGGCCGCGCAGCGCACGTAGAAGGGTCGATTTGCCCGTGCCAGCGCGGCCGGTGACGAAAAGGTGGCCGCCGGGTTCGCGCATATAGGCGAGTGCTGTGTCGTACTCTGCGGTTGGTGTGACGCCGTCGGGCCACTGTGTGACCTCCTCGACGGCGCCTGAACCAGTATCCTGTTGAGGTTGTGTTGCCATCGGTGTGCGGACGCGTCGCCTCGATCGGTTGCTGAGCGTGCTTAGGGTGTGCGCGGTGCGCTGTCAAAACGTCGGAACAGCTTTGCCACGGCTTATTTGCGTCTACGCTCGCCTGGGGTCGTGCCGGCTAGGCGACGTCTGCCTCGCGCTCGGCTTCGCGCTTGCGCTCCTGCTTTTTGCGCTCGTTCGGATCGAGCCAGCGCTTTCTGAGGCGGATGCTCTCGGGCGTGATTTCCACCAACTCCTCGTCGGTGATGTAGCTCATGGATTTCTCGAGCGTGAGCTTTAGGGGTGGCGTGAGGAGCACCGCATCATCTTTGCCGGAGGCGCGGACGTTGGTGAGTTTCTTGCCCTTCACGACATTGACTTCGAGATCGTTGTCGCGGGTGTGCTCGCCGACGATCATGCCCACGTAAACGCGTGTTTGCGGTCCGATGAAAAACGGGCCGCGGTCTTGAAGATTGAAAATCGCGTAGGCGGCGGCTTCCCCGTCGGAGTTTGAAATGAGGACACCTGTGCGTCGTCCTGTGATCTCACCTTTGTAGGGGGCATAGCCGTGGAAGAGTTTATTTAGTACCGCGGTGCCGCGTGTATCCGACAAGAGTTCGCTTTGGTAGCCGAGCAGGCTTCGGGTCGGAACGTGAAAGACCATGCGCGTGCGGCCGCCGCCCGAGGGGCGCATCTCGAGAAGCTCGCCTTTGCGTTCGGAGAGCTTTTGCACGACCACGCCGGTGTGACCGTCGTCGACGTCGATAATGACCTCTTCGATGGGCTCAAGTTTTTGGCCAGTGTCGGGATCGGTCTTGAGCACGACTTTCGGGCGCGAGACGGTGAGCTCATAGCCTTCGCGGCGCATGTTTTCGATGAGGATGGCGAGCTGAAGCTCGCCGCGGCCGGCGACGTCGAAGCTTTCGGCACTGTCGGCCGAATCGGAGACACGAATGGCGATGTTGCGTTCTGCTTCGCGCATCAGGCGGTCGCGGATGACGCGGCTTTGGACTTTGTCGCCCTCCTGACCGGCGAAGGGTCCATCGTTGATGCGGAATGTCATCGACAGCGTTGGCGGGTCAATGGGTTGGGCGGGCAGCGGCTCTTCAACCGATGGGTCGCAAAGCGTGTCGGCGACGGTTGCTTGGCTCATTCCGGCAATGGCCACGATTTCCCCGGCTTCTGCGACGTCGACGGGAACGCGCTCCAGTCCACGGAAGGCGAGCACCTTGCTGACGCGGAACGATTCCACCAGTTCGCCGTCGCGCGAGAGGGCATTGAGAGCCTGGTTCGGCTTGACTTTGCCAGAGGTGATGCGCCCCGTCAGAATGCGTCCGAGGAAGCTATCTGCTTCGAGGGTTGTGGCGAGAATGCGCGTCGGCCCCTCTTCTACCTGCGGTGGCGGGACGTGGCTGACAATGAGATCGAACATTGGGGTGAGGTCCTCTTTAGGACCTGCGGGCTCCAGCGCCATCCAACCGTCACGTCCAGAGCCATAGAGGACGGGAAAGTCGAGCTGCTCGTCGGTGGCGTCGAGATTGGCGAAGAGATCGAAGACTTCATTCAGGACGTCGAGGTGGCGTTCGTCTGGCCTGTCGATTTTGTTGATAGCGACGATCGGACGGAGGCCGCGCTTCAAAGCCTTGGAGACGACGAACTTGGTTTGGGGCAGCGGGCCTTCGGAGGCGTCGACCAGCACCACGACGCCATCGACCATATTCAAAATGCGTTCGACTTCGCCACCAAAATCGGCGTGGCCCGGCGTATCGACGATGTTGATTCGTGTGTCTTTCCAAACAACAGACGTGCATTTGGCGAGGATGGTGATGCCGCGCTCGCGTTCCAGGTCGTTGGAATCCATGGCGCGTTCCGCAACCTTTTGATTGTCGCGGAAGGCCCCGGATTGTTTCAGCAGCTCGTCGACGAGGGTGGTCTTGCCGTGGTCGACGTGGGCAATGATGGCGATATTTCGGAGGTTCATATTGTCTTTCGAATGTTGGCCGACGTGCGTGCATGCATGTGCTTAGCGGCGCAAATCGTGGGCGGGGCGTAGCATATCGGTCTGACAATCGCCAGGGCCGGCCGATGTGCGGGTCAAATGACGTCTGCGGCACGGCGTCTCGCAGCCTCTTTCACGGGTGGGTCGCGTTAGCGCGTGGCGGGCTCGGTGTTCTGTGCGGCGCTTGTTTCGCCGGCCTGCTCGGCCTCGTAAAGGCGCGTTAGAAGCGCGTCGATCTCAGGCCGTTCGTTGCCTTTGCCCTCGTTGTGGGTGCGCTGGTACTCCTTCAGCGAGTTTGCGGATCGCGTAGATCCAGGCATTTTGGCGCGTCGTCCGGCCGAAATGAGCAAGGGATGCGCCGGCTCGCGGAGGTCCAACTCCTCGAGGAAGTTTTCCCGAAGCGCATAAAAGCTTTGCAGGATGGCGTCGCGTACGAGCTTGCGTTCCTCTTCGCCAATCGTTTGCCGGGCGCGGGGATCGATCGATTGCAACGCGCGGCGCATGTCATGCAAGGGCGCATAAGGATAGAGGCCGACCAAACGGTTCGTTTCACCGACGTTGCTGTAGACAATGCGCATGTTGTCGATGGTTTCGGAGAGCCTGCAATACGCATTGAGATAATCGTCACTCGAAGGGTATTGCTTTTCGCAGTAGGTGTAGAGCGCGGACTTCGTGGTGACGATTGAGCGCCAGACCTCTTCGAGGCTTTCGACGAACTTGGAGCGTTTCTGGAAGACGTTGGCGAGGTAGGCTGCAACCACCGTCACAAACACCAACGCCATGTCCTTCAGGTAATCGTAAATGTTGTTTGCTAGGTGCTCCAGCGGCGTGCCCGCCACAGTGGGAATGTGCTCGGCAAGACGCGTTGCCAAGGCGATCAAGAGCACGAGGGTCAAGAGAATATAAGACCGGCGGAGTGTGCGGTTGAGCGACGTGCGTGTCATGGACGTTGAACGCTAGATGAAATGAGAGGATGTCTGCTGGTGGTGGGCGGGTGACCGGTCCAGCATGGACCGGCCGTATCTCAGCTTCGATCTCACATCACGGGTGCGGCGCAATTGTGAGGCGGAGACCAGATGCCGGCGGGGTCAGGATTTTGAAAGCCAATCCGGGACCTTATCTAGGCCGATGAGGTCATCATAGCTCGAGCGCGGCCGGATGACCGCGTAGCCGTCTTTCTTGACCAGGACCTCCGGCACCAGGAGGCGCGTGTTATAGGTTGACGACATGACAGCTCCGTAGGCGCCGGCGGTCATGACGGCCATAAGATCACCAGATTCGAAGGGCGGCAGCTTGCGATCGACGGCGAGATAATCGCCGGTTTCACATACTGGCCCGACGATATCCTGTAGGCGCGGGGGCTCATTGGCGCGGGCTTCCGCGACAGGCCATATCTCATGATGGGCCTCATAGAGTGTGGGGCGGAGCAAATCGTTCATGGCCGCGTCGGTGATGGTGAAGACGCGGTCGGCGCCGTCTTTGGTGTAGATCACGCGTGTGACGAGAATGCCGGCGTTGCCGGCGATCATGCGTCCCGGTTCGAGAATGATCTTGAGGCCGAGATCGCCTAATCCTGCCTTGACCGTGGCGGCATACTCATCGGGATGGGGCGGTGAGTCCTTTTCCGCGTGATACGGCACGCCGAGACCGCCACCGATGTCGAGGTGCTCGAGATCGATGCCTTCGCGACGCAAATCGAGGACGAGATCGCGCATCAGGCGAAAGGCGTCGCGGAATGGCGCCAGGTCGGTGATCTGACTGCCGATGTGCATGTGAATGCCAGCGCATTTGATGCCCGGAAGCTTGCGGGCTTCCGCATAGAGTTGGGGCGCCCTCAAATAGGGGATGCCAAATTTGTTCTCCGATTTTCCCGTGGCGATCTTGGCGTGTGTTTTGGCGTCGACGTCGGGGTTGACGCGAATGGCAATGCGGGCCGTGGCGCCGAGGCTTGCGGCGACCTCGGACAGCGCTTCCAGCTCCGGTTCGCTTTCCACGTTGAATCCGAGGATTTCTTCTTTCAACGCGTAGGCCATTTCCTCGCGGGTTTTGCCGACGCCGGCGAAGATAATCTTATTTGCGGGCACGCCGGCGGCGCGGGCACGGCGCAATTCACCTTCCGACACCACATCCATACCGGCGCCGAGCCAGGCCATGGTGGCAAGCACGGCCTGATTGGAGTTTGCCTTTACAGCAAAGCAGATGAGTGCATTGTGGCCGTGGAAGGCTTCTGCGAGGACGGTCATGTGCCGCTCGAGCGTCGCCGTGGAATAGCAATAGAAGGGTGTGCCAACTTCTTCCGCCAGGCGTGCAAGCGAAACGCCTTCCGCGTGGAGCACGCCGGCTTTGTAGCTGAAGTGATGCATGAATCGCGCTGCTTATGCTTGGAGGTTGGCGGTCCCGGCTGGCGGGCGCCAAGCTCTAGCGCAGCAAGCCGTCGAGGAAAAATTCTTTGTGGGGCTTGGGGGCTTCACCTTCGGGCTTGCCCTGCCCTGAGGTGGCCTCCGCCGTTGCCTGGCTTTTGGCCGACTCCGGTTTATCAAGCGAACCACGCACACCACAGCCTGCCAAGCCCATCGCCAGGATCAGCGCAAAACCAACAATTTTCGTGGCACTCGGCATGACTTCTCGACCGTTGTCGGCACAATAGGCAACGGGAACACGGAACCCGAAGCTAAGTCCTAGCCCTTTCCGCGCTCCTTTTCCAACCGCTTCAGCCAGGATCGCACCATTTTCAGGACGTTCTGTGGCGCAGTTCCCCCATAGCTGGTCCGGCGTTTGACGGAGCGGGTGGTGGACAGCTCGGCCCGGACCTCGGCCGTAATCGCGGACTCGATCGCCTGCAGCTGATCGAGAGAAAGCTCACCTAAATCAACGCCTTGCTCCTCGGCGAGGGCGACGACTTTGCCGGTGATGTGGTGGGCATCGCGGAAGGCAAAGCCCTTTTTGTCGACCAGCCAGTTGGCGAGATCGGTGGCGGTGGCGTAGCCGAGGCCAGCAGTTTTGCTCATTCTGGCCGTATCGGCCTTCATATCCCGGACCATGCCGGTCATGGCGGCGAGTGCGAGCTCAAGGCTGTCGAGGGCGGCAAACGTGATCTCCTTGTCCTCCTGGAGGTCCTTGGAATAGGCGAGCGGCAGGCCCTTCAGCACCATCACGAGGGCCTGGAAGGCGCCGGCCATGCGTCCGGCTTTGGCGCGTACAAGCTCGGCGGCGTCAGGATTGCGCTTTTGCGGCATGATCGAGGAGCCGCTGGTGAAAGCGTCCGAGAGCGTGATCAGCCCAAACTGCGGCGAGCACCAGATAACGATCTCCTCGGCGAATCTCGAAAGGTGGGTGGCGCAAATCGCGGCGGCGGCCAGCGTCTCCAAGGCGAAGTCGCGGCTTGAAACGCCATCGAGGGAATTGGCCATCGGGCGGTCGAAGTCGAGGGATTTCGCGGTCATCTTGCGGTCGATCGGGAATGACGTGCCGGCAAGTGCCGCCGAGCCCAGCGGGCATTCGTTAAGGCGGCGGCGCGCGTCAGCAAGCCGGCCCCTATCGCGCGCCAGCATCTCGACGTAGGCAAGCAGGTGGTGGCCAAACGTGATCGGTTGCGCGGGTTGAAGATGGGTGAAGCCCGGCATGATGTCGGCGTAATGCGCCTCGGCCTTTTCGGCGAGTGCCTGTTGCAGATCGCGGAGCGCGGCATCCGCGTCGTCGATCCAGTCGCGAATGTAGAGGCGGAAATCAGTGGCCACCTGGTCGTTGCGTGAGCGGGCCGTATGCAGTCGCTTTCCGGCCTCGCCAATAAGCTCGGTGAGGCGGCGTTCGACGGCCATGTGGATGTCTTCGTCCTCGCGCTTGCTCCGATATTTGAACCGGCCGCTGTCGATCTCGGCCAGCACCTGGTCGAGACCTCTTAAAATCCGGCCGGCATCGGCCTTGGTAATGATGCCGGTCGCCGCAAGCATGGCGGCGTGCGCTTTCGAGCCGCGGATATCCTGGGGCGCCAAGCGCTTGTCGACATCGATGGAGGCGTTTATCTCCTCCATGATCTGTGACGGTGATGCCTTGAAGCGGCCTCCCCACATCTTATTGGCGGATTTGTCTGTCACGGGGTCATGCGCTCCCGAAGATCGCAGTCTCAAAGCCGGGTTTGGTGATGCAGAAAAAGAAAACCGAAAACACCTCGTTTCCGCTCCGAGCCGAACTCTGGGCGGCGGCGCTGTCGGCGATCGTGGGCTTTGTCGTTGTTGGGATATACGTCACAAGTACCCCAAAGAGCAATGTTGCAGACCGCGACTTAACCAACCGAGAGGTTAACGGCACAGCGCCGGCCGCGCCGAAGACAGAGGTTGCGGCAGGGCGTCTGGCGGCGTTTGTTCACAAGAAGACGCCTGAACCGCTCCCCGACGTCTCCTTCACGGATGGGAACGGCAACTCGAAATCACTGGCAGATTTCCGAGGTAAGACGATCCTGTTGAACCTGTGGGCTACCTGGTGTGCGCCATGCCGGGAGGAGATGCCGTCGTTGGATCGCCTGCAGCAGGAGTTTGGATCCGACAAGTTTGAAGTCGTGGCACTGGCGCTGGAGCGGGGTGGCGCGAAGGCGGCGAGAAAGTTTCTCGATGAGATCAAGGCGTCGAATCTTGCGCTTTATGTCGACAAGAGCACGCGGGCGGGCTCGAAATTGCGTGTTCTCGGCATGCCGACGACGATCCTGATTGATGACGAGGGACGTGAAATCGGCCGGCTTGCGGGCCCGGCCGAATGGGATACCCCTGAAGCCAAGAAACTGGTGTCAGCTGCGCTCGACTAATTCGCGTGCGCCTAAGCCGGAATGGCATCTGTCTTCCCGGGGCGTGACCCCGGGATCCATGCTTCAACTGGCGCTTGCATTTCGTTCAAAGAAATTGCCCGCGGATTGAACCGGGGTGGGACCCGCAGCGTGCCCGGGTTCTAACTTCTGAGGCACCGGCCACCTTGGATCCCGGCATTAAATGCCGGGATGACAACAACGCCGGGCTGGGCAGTGGGTGGTTCGACTTTAACCGATGAGATTCTAGGATCGCATTTCTTAGATGAGGTGCGTGACGAGCGCTGCTGCAAGCACGACGACTGACGTCGAGGTGA
Organism: Hyphomicrobium sp.; assembly: GCA_965222835.1. Lineage (GTDB taxonomy): Bacteria > Pseudomonadota > Alphaproteobacteria > Rhizobiales > Hyphomicrobiaceae > CBDCUQ01. Next base: position 360,041 of record CBDCUQ010000001.1, on the reverse strand, counting down.
CAGCGGCGGCCCTAACAATGTTGCGTCCGAGGCGTGTCATCCGCTCATTGGCCAGTGACAGTTCCTGCAGCTTGGCATCGACGGATTGGAAGTTCTTGTAGGTCAATCCGCCAAAAGCCGCCGGAGTGCCTTCGATGGCGTTCAGTCGGTCCTTCAGATCGCGCACGGTCCGTGTGATTTCGTCGAGCTTTATCTCGCGCGAGTTGCGCAGCGATTCCTCGAAAGATCGTTCGCGCTGAAGCTGGCGCATATCCTGGCGCACATGATCGAGTGTTTCGCGGCTCTTGCAAAACTCGGCCGTGAACGTATCGATGAGTGCTTGAAGCTTGTCGAGGCGAACCGCCGTTTCGGCGATAAATCCATCGCGCGTGACCCAAGGTGCCATGGGCACGACTTTGCCTTGTTCGTCCGGGTTGAGCACGGGGCTTCGACTTTCTCAGAAGGGGCTCAAGTCAATCGATGGTGCTGGTGAAAAGCATTTGTCCGTAGACTAGCAGAACGGAATTAATGCTCTCTATGTCAGACAGTTAAAGTGCGGTTCATTGTGCGAACAAATTGAACCAATCGCGCGCTTGGTGAGGGGCCCGCAAGTTCCAACATCGCTTACGGCGTGCCAGGTTTTGGGTTCTGGCCGGACTTGGTCTCGTCTTTTCCGGGCTTATCGGAGCGAAGCTTCGACAACTCGGCGTTGAGTGCTGATTTCTGCTGGCTTCGCCGGGTCATCGTCAACATGATTGCCCCGATCCGGCGGGTGTACTTGGCCCTCTTTGACTGATCCGTGTCCTGGGCCCGTTCGCGTTGCACATCGAAGATCAGCTTCTGGTCCTCCTTGTTGGCCTCGTCGATCTGGCGGATGCGCTCTTCGAGTTGCATGATGCGGAGCTTGCGGGTCGGGTCTTCGGCTGCGGCCGTCGTCCGGGCAATATTCTCCTCGATCTTGCGAATGCGTTCCTCGATGGCCGAGACGTCCGGAAGGGTGTTCGGGGGCGCCGGTTTCTTTGGGGTGTTGCGGGGTGGCACGAAGAAGAAATTGCCGATCAGAGCCGAATGATCCCATGGCACCTGCCTGCCGCTTGTTGCTGCAAGCACGTCCTTGCGCACGCCGACCATGACGGAGGTGAGGGGTTGACCGGGTGTTTTCATGTGCTTCACGAGCGCGGACGCGAAGGGCGAATTCCGCCCCGTTCCATCAAGCGCGACGTTGCCTGGTTGTGTTGAATAGGCAATGAATGTGCCCACACCCGTTTTGACTTCCGCCAGCCCTTTTCCAAGGCGCGCCGAGCGGGTCCCCATGGAGCGTGCAAGGTTCCGGGTCAGCGGATTGTCGCGGCAGGCATCCAAAATAACGATGTTGGTTTTGTCCTCGCGGCCGAGCTCCATTTGGCGGAGTAAGAAATTGAGACGTACGGTGTCGAAATCCAGATCGCGCTCCTTGGCGAGCTTGGCATCGACCGGAACCAGAAAGTTTTGTCCGGCAACCTGTAGGCCGTGACCGGCATAGAACAGAAGGCCGGTGTCCGCCTCTTCGAGCAGGTCGGCAAAGGCCCGCACTTTTTGGTCGAAGCTTCGCTTACCGAGGTCCAAACCGAGCAGGACCTTGAAGCCGAGTGACTCAAGCGTGTTGGCCAGGTCTGTGGCATCGTTGCGCGGATTGGCAAGCGGCGGTGCATTGGCGTAGGCGGCATTTCCAATAACAAGCGCGGCGCGCTTCTCGGCTGCCGCCAGCGAGGGCGCGAAGGCGACAGCGCACATGGCAATGACAAGGCGGGCCAATCCCAACATGGGGACTTCTCCGAGAGAGATCCCAGGTCGTGCCGACCCTAGGCATGAAATTGCGGCCTCTCAAGGCGCTTTGGCGAAAATTTCCGTCGGCTCGGCAGCGGCTGGTCCAGTCGGCCGGCAGCTCGCGCGCCGGCGCCTGATTGACACGAACCCATCCGGGCGCCAAAACCCCGGGCCAGCACAGCTGCGGCCGGAAACAGAGGAACAGGTCCATGGGAACGTCGGATCTTCAGAATACGATCGAAGCGGCCTGGGAGGTGCGGGATACGATCACGGGCAGCACCAAAGGTGATGTGCGTGAGGCTGTCGAAAAGGCTCTTGAGCTCCTCAACTCGGGCAAGGCTCGCGTTGCCGAGAAGACCGATGGGTCGTGGACCGTCAATCAATGGCTGAAGAAGGCCGTTCTGTTGTCGTTCCGCCTCAACGACATGGAGCTCATGGAAGGCGGCCCGGCCAAGAGCTATTATTGGGATAAGGTTCAACCGAAATTCAAAGGGTGGGACGACGACGACTTTAAGAAGGGTGGGTTCCGGGTGTTGCCCGGCGCTGTCGTGCGCCACTCTGCTTATATTGCGCCGGGCGTGGTTCTGATGCCCTCGTTCGTCAACCTTGGGGCGTATGTGGATTCAGGCACGATGGTCGATACGTGGGCGACCGTTGGCTCGTGTGCTCAGATTGGCAAGAACTGCCATATCTCGGGTGGTGCCGGCATTGGTGGTGTTCTCGAACCGCTTCAGGCCGGCCCGGTCATTATTGAAGACAACTGCTTTATCGGTGCCCGTGCGGAAGTGGCCGAAGGTGTTGTGGTTGGCGAAGGTTCGGTCCTGTCGATGGGCGTCTATTTGGGTGCGTCCACAACGATTATCGATAGAGCCACCGGCGAGAAGCATTTCGGCCGCGTGCCCCCTTATTCTGTTGTTGTATCGGGGAGCATGCCGGGCAAACCGCTTCCGAACGGCGAGCCGGGCCCCAATCTCTATTGTGCGGTGATCGTAAAGCGTGTCGATGAAAAGACTCGGTCCAAGACGAGCATCAACGATTTGTTGCGCGATTAAATATCCTAATCCGATGCCCCCAGAATCTGGCACGCAGTGTAACTGGATTTAAAGAATTGCGGGCGAGGGTGGGGTGCACAATGGAGCACACCTCGCGCTGTGTCTTCCGGTAGGGCTGTTTGACGGTCAATTTGCATCAGGCTGGATCGCATGGGACTCCTCAAGGGAATTCTGGGTAATACCGAGAAAGCCGACCAAGTCGATGACGGTGCTTCGCAGTCTGCTTTCGCTGCTGCGGAGGCGGCTGTCGATCGCGCAATCAAAGAGCGGCAGGCTGTAGAAACCGGGGAGCAGGCGCCTGCCGAGGCGCCGGCGTCGGAGGCGTTGGCTGAGCGGGGTGAAGATCGCCGACAGGCGGTTCGCCGCCAAGATGAGGCCGGCCGGCCCGGCGGACTTTCCGAACGTCGAAGCGGCCAGGACCGGCGTGCGCCGCGCGCATTCGGGCGTCGTGGTGTTGAGCAGGATTGATTCTGGGGCTGCCGGGCGTTCGTTTGGCTGTGGGGATCGTGGAGTGTTCACTCAGGCGGCTCGCAATGGCGCGTGTCCTAGGCTAGGAGATCGGATGTGATCTTCTATGCGTGCGCTTGGAGACGGGCCTTTCGCCCGTTCTGGCCGCTGTTCGCGAGGGGCCCCCTTGTACCGCCAGCTCAACTCACAAAAGATCGTCGCAACGCTCGAAGCACTCGAACGGCGCATAACGGACCGCTTTGAAGGCTCTGGGTTGTCGAAAGTCTGTGCCGAGCTAACGGCAATTGCACACCAAACGCAGGAGCGATCTGCGGCGATCGCGCGTCCCGACAACCGGCTCCGCATACTTGTTGGTGGCTTGTTGCTGCTTGGGTTTTTTCTGCTTGTTCAACTCGCTCTGAGTCTTCTTGCCGCGACGAAGGTGAGTAATGAACTTTATGGCACGCTCGAGGGTATCGACTCGGGCTTCAACATTATTGTTCTGATGGGTGCGTCTCTGTTCTTCTTGGTGACGTTAGAAGAACGGGTGAAGCGTAAGCGCGCGCTTGACGCGCTTCATGAGTTGCGCTCCATCATCCACGTCATTGACATGCACCAGCTGACTAAAGACCCCTCAACGGAGGTGTCGATCAGCCAGATGACGGATTCTTCGCCCAAGAGAACGCTGCATTCCTACGAACTTCTGCGATATCTCGACTATTGTACGGAGATGCTTTCGCTCGCTTCGAAGGTGGCCGTTCTCTATTCGCAAAGTTTTCCTGATCCGATCGTGACGGAAGCGGTGAACGATCTTGAACGCACTGCCAGCAGTCTTTCGCAAAAGATTTGGCAGAAGATCAACATCATGCATCGCTCGCTGGACATTAAGAGGACGCCCGAGGTCGTGTCGTTCGAAGCGATGACCGCATCAGCGTCCAAGGAGACCGCGGATGGAGGGCCGGATGCGGCCTGATGCTTCTCCGGGGCCCGATCACGACAAGATAGCAATGCCGCTTTTTACTCTCTTGTTTAGCTTTACGGGGCGCATCGGCCGACGCTTGTGGTGGCTTGGGTTTTTGATTGGGGTTGTTGCCACCATCATCGGATCTCTTGTCATTGATCCAGGGGTATGGACGGCTGATCCGCCACGTGCGCCGTCGCCTCTCTTGGCGCTCTGGGATGTGGCCTGGGTCATTCCAATGACGGCGATTACCGTCAAACGCTTCAACGACCGCGATTGGCCGAATTGGTTCGGCTACGCGCTGGGCGTTCTGGGTCTGGCATTGATCCTCGCCGAGCAAGCCGGATTTCTCGTCGATCCGGACGCGGCTACTGCCGTCGATTGGGGGATATTCTTTGTCGCCGTGATCATCTTGTGCGCTGCCTTCATTGACAATGGTTTTCTCCGTGGTACGCCCGGTCCCAACCGGTACGGGCCCAACCCCTTGGAGAGTAGTGGGGGTTCAAGCCTTTAGGCGATCTGCCGAAGCGTTGCGTACTACGCCTCGATTTCTCTGGAAGCGGTACACCCACGACATGTCCATTGTTGCCACCGATCCCGTCTCATTGACCCAGGCTCTGGTGCACTGTGAGAGCGTTACCCCTACTGAGGGCGGTGCTCTGACACTGCTTGAGAATGTCCTGACGCCGCTGGGGTTTGCTTGCCATCGGATGACGTTCAGCGACATCGATACGCCTGATGTCGAAAACTTCTATGCGCGGCTCGGTACCGGGGCGCCGCATCTTTGCTTTGCCGGTCATACGGACGTGGTGCCCCCTGGTGATCTCAAGGCGTGGACGGTGCCGCCGTTTTCAGGTGAGGTGCGCGATGGCATGCTCTACGGCCGCGGTTCGGTCGACATGAAAGGCGGCGTGGCTGCGTTTCTGGCGGCGACGGCGCGGTATCTGGCGGCGCGCGGTCCCAATGTCAGCGGTTCGATCTCTTTTCTCATTACAGGTGATGAGGAAGGCCCGTCGATCAACGGAACGGTGAAGGTCTTGGACTGGCTGAAGGCGCGCGGCGAGACGCTGCATGCGTGCGTCGTCGGCGAACCCTCCAATCCAGAAGCTCTGGGCGACGAGATTAAGATCGGGAGGCGCGGATCGCTCGTTGGTCATTTGACGGTGCTCGGCAAGCAGGGGCATTCTGCTTATCCGAACAAAGCGGATAACCCCATTCCTAAGCTCGCGTGTTTTATCGAGCGTTTGACAAGTGCGACGCTTGACCAGGGTACCCCGCACTTTAGCCCCTCCAATTTGCAGGTCACGATCGTATCCGTTCCGAACACTGCGACAAATGTTATTCCGGCGGAAGCCAAAGCAACATTCAATATTCGCTACAACGACCTATGGAACCGCAAAAGTCTCGAGGACTGGGTGCGGCTCCAGTGCGATGCCGCCGCGGGCGGAACGGGGGCGCGTTACGATGTGCGGTTTGCCAGCACTGGCGATGTCTTTCTGACGAAGCCCGGTATTCTGGTCGAGACCATGAGTGAGGCCGTGCATGCAGTGACGGGGCGGACGCCTGCACAAACCACCGCCGGGGGCACGTCGGACGCGCGGTTTATCAAGGATCATTGTCCGGTAATCGAGTTCGGTCTGGTCAATAAGACGATTCATTCGGTCGACGAACATGTCCCGGTTGCCGACCTGGAAACGCTTACGCGGATCTACGAGACATTTCTGGCGGAATTTTTTGCGCGCGACTGAGCTTGAGCTTAGCCGTGTCCGCGTTTGGATCGCGATCGCCTACTTGAATAGGGAGGTCAGCGAGAACGAGGAACCTTCGACGAGCGGGGGAGCTTCGGCAATCTGCGGGTGCGGTTCATTGAGGTAGACGTTTACGCCGGTGGCCCGGCCCTCTTTGATGAGGGATGCAACGTAAGCCCAGCTTTTGGGCTCCAGGCCGATACAAGCGCTCGACATCTCGCCCTTGAGGCGTACGTGAAATGCGATGTTGCCGCGCCTGAGGATGGCGGCCTTTTGCCGGGAGGTGAAACGAGACTTGTTGTATAGCTTGCGTAGGTAGATCGCCGCCACATTGCGCTTTGTTATTGGCCCCCAGGTGATCCGCTTTTTCTTATTTGATGAAAAGGAGTACTCGCCCGGTGGCAGTGAGCCAACGGCTCGGGTCGCGAGGCAATCGGGATCGGGATTGTTGCGGCAGACGTCGCGACCGGAGATCGCCCAGGAGACTGTCTTGCCGCTCACGCTCGGATTATCGGAAATGATAAAAAGACGGCCTGTGCTGATCGTATAGCCGAAGCGGAAGCTGCTCAAGTAGGGCGGGACTTTGTGAAAGACATCCTTGTACGGTTTGCAGATTTCGCCACCGCTCAATTTTCTGTCGTAGCCTTTGATCTTGACCGTGACGTAGTCGACGCTCGGTTCGCAGTCCCAACGCGGCAGGACCTTCTTTCCTGCGAGACTGATCGGCGGTGACTTCTTCTGTTTCTTTGCGGCAGGCTTTTTGGAGGATGGCTTTGCGGCTGGTTTTTTCGCGGATTTGGTGACCGGACCTGTTGCCGGTTTTTTCTTTTCGTCGAGTGTGGTGACCCAGGCCGTCTGCGTGGGATCTCCTGACGAGCGGATCTTTTCGCATTTCTCCGATAACTTTGGCGGTTGGATTTGGGTGGCGGCAAGGCGCCTTGCGACAGATGCGTCTGCCCCTTTGTCGACATAGGCTTGCGTGAGGGCCAACTGGACCTGGATCTGCTCTTCCGAAAGCTCGAAGACGCATTCTTCGTAGATCTGGTCGCCAATGGTGCTGAAAGCGTTTGCGATGGCGTCGGCGGCGGAGGGTGCTGCCTTTGCGGTCGGTTTCCTGTCCTCAGCGTGGGATACAATCGAGCCCAAAAGGAACAGCCCGGCCGCGGCGACCAGCGCGAGCCCACAAAACGGCTTTTGGCTCTCTTTATTCGACACGCGCAGCCCCTGTCGCGGTGTACGCGAGAAATATGCCCCACAATTTTGGTATTGGTACTGCATGATTTGGGGCAAGGAAAAGGCTGCAAGGCCGCGAAATTCAATTCTTTTGGGGGCGATCCCTTTAATTGCTCTGCCAGCCGGCCCCGTCCCGCTTTCGCCGCGCGGCTGAATGGGCAATTGCTGCAGGTGCTCAGCTGGGTTAGGCGTGTCGTGAGGCAGGGGGTGTGATGCATCAGAGACTGAGCCAGTCTATCGAAGCGCTGAAGCCGCGCTACGACGTCATTGTTGTTGGGTCGGGCTATGGCGGCGGGGTTTCGGCTTCGCGACTCGCCCGTGCCGGAAAACGCGTGTGCATTCTCGAACGGGGCCGCGAAATTCTGACCGGGGATTTCCCCGGGCGCTTTCCCGATCTCAAGAACGATCTCCGTGTTCGCGGCGGCGCGGTCGATATGGGGACCGACACGGCGCTGTTCGATGTCCGGATCGGCGCGGATATGCACGTTGTGGTCGGCAACGGCCTTGGTGGCGGCTCATTGGTCAATGCGGGTGTTTCGCTGCGACCAGACGAACGAGTTTTTGCCGATGCTGTCTGGCCGGGACAGATCGCGCAGGATGGGACGCTCGACGAAGGCTTCAGGCGTGCCGAGCATTGGTTGCGGCCGGATTCCGATCCGCGCGCTTCCGAAATGACCAAGTACAAGGTGCTGGAGAAGGCGGGGCGAGCGCTTGGTCATGAGATCGTGGCGCCGCGCATTGCCGTAAGCTTCGAAGAGAACACAAACCCAGCAGGCATTTCGCAGCCGGCGTGTACACGCTGCGGTGACTGTTGCGGAGGCTGCAATGTTGGCGCGAAGAATACGGTGGCCTTAACGTATCTGCCGGATGCCGTGCGCCACGGTGTCGATGTTTTTACGGAGATCACGGTACGTCACGTCGAAAAGGCGCGCGACGGGCGTTGGCGCGTGCACGCCGTGCGTTCGGGTGGCGCCAAGGACAATGGCGCACCAGAGGGTTTTGTCATTGAGGCTGCGACGGTTGTCTTGTCGGCTGGGACGCTGGGCTCAACGGAAATCCTGCTTCGCTCCCGGGACAAGGGCCTTGCGTTGTCGGACCGGCTCGGACAGCGGTTTTCGGCGAATGGCGATATCATTGCTTTCGGTTACGGTGCCAAGGTTCCCGTCAATTCGGTTGGGATAGGACACCCGCCAAAGATCGAGGGCGTGGAAATTGGCGCGGCGGTTTCAGGTCAGCTGGAGATCCGTGATTCATCGGTGCTGGCGAATGAGCTCAACGTGCAGGAAGGCGTCTTGCCTTCGGCAATCGCACCGGCTCTGCCCGTGATGTTTCTGCCCAACGGCCGTCTCTTGGGGGCGCTCCAAAGCCTTATTTCAGGCGTCTACAAGGGACCGTTTGCCAGCATGCAAACATTTTTTGCCGTCTCGCATGACAGTGCGTCAGGCCGGTTCCGCCTTGATGATGATCGCCTGGTGCTCACCTGGCCAGGCGCGAAGGACGAGCCTGTGTACGAGCGCCTCGATTCCGTTCTGAAGGCGCTCGTGCAGGACGCCGGCGGCGATTACGTCAAAAATCCCCTATCAGGAACCGTCATGGGGCATCAGCCGGCAACGGCGCATCCTTTGGGTGGTTGCGGCATGGGATCGGATTGCGGCAGTGGCGTTGTCAATCACAAGTGCCAGGTGTTCGACGGAGCTGCGGTTGCGGGCGCCTCAGACGTGCACAGCGGGCTCTATGTGATTGATGGCGCGGTCATTCCCCGCTCGCTGGGCGTCAACCCGCTGTTGACGATCACGGCTCTTGCAGAGCGTGCCATGATCCATTTCGGGTGATGCGCGAGTGTGGCTTCGCGTTATGTAAAACGGCCGCCGCGCTGCAGGACCTCAATCTTATAGCCGTCGGGATCCTGGATGAAAAAGAAGCGGCCGAAGGGTTGGCCCTCGTGGCTCATCTCCTTGATGTCTCCGGGTGCGAAGCCGAGGCCTTTGATGCGGGCATGTTCAGCGTCCAAGTCGTCAACCGCGAAGGCGACGTGGCCATAACCGTTTCCTAAATCATAAGGATCCGTTCGTCCTTTGTTGACGGTCAGCTCGACTTCAAAATTGGCTTCGGGGTTGCTCATGTAGGTGAGCGAAAAATCCGGCCAGTCGCGCCGGTCGGCCACGGATAGGCCGAAGCACTTGGAATAGAAATCGACGCTTTGCGCTTCGTCGCGCACGCGGATCATCATGTGGATTGCTTTGGCCATCTCTTGTCCTTCGGATTTAGAGCGCGTCCGATTTTGGTGGAACTGAATGTTATTGCGCTCCTGCGCTCTAAGTTATTGTTTGAGAGTCTGATTCACGCTCTCGATTGAAGCGAGATCGCTTCAATCTCGACCGATCAGGCTCTAAAGCCAGGGACGAGCTTCGGCGGCTTTCTCTTCGAATGCTGTGATGTCTTTTTCTTTCTCGAGGGTCAGGCCAACGGCATCCAGGCCGTTCAACAGGCAATGCTTGCGGAAGGGGTCGATGTCAAACGTGATGACGCCCCCATCCGGTCCGCGGACCTCTTGCTTCTCAAGATCAACGGTCAATGTTGCGTTGGCGCCGCGCGACGCGTCGTCCAGAAGCTTGTCGATTTCCTTTTGCGGCAGCTTGATCGGCAGTATGCCGTTCTGAAAGCAGTTGTTGTAGAAGATGTCGGCAAAGTCGGGGGCGATGACGCAGCGGAAACCGAAGTCCAGGAGCGCCCACGGGGCATGTTCGCGACTTGAACCGCAACCGAAATTTTCCCCGGTCACGAGAATCGTGGCTTTGCGGTACTGTGGTTTGTTGAGGACGAAATCCGGTATCTCCTTTCCCGTCGCCGGGTCGTAGCGCATCTCGTAGAATAGCGACTTTCCAAGTCCCGTGCGCTTGATCGTTTTCAGGAATTGCTTGGGAATGATCATGTCGGTATCGACATTGCGCATGGGAAGCGGGGCTGCGACGCCCGTTAGCTTGGTGAACTTATCCATCGTTCGTCCTTTTATGCCGCCGGCTTCAGGCCCTCAGGCTATCTGCCAGCGCGCGAAAGTAGCCCTCGGCGGCTACAAGCCGCTCGACGCGGGATCCGGACCGGGCAGACACCGTCCGTTCCGTGGTCCCGTCAAATCCCAGCTGTTCAAGCCGCCTTTTAACGCCAGCGAGCTTTCTTCCGTCAAGATGATGCTGCAGGACGGCGACAATTGTTTCGACATATCCCGTAATCCGGCCGATTTCCCGGGTTGCACGGCGGTGTGCGGCGCGGTCTTGCGGTTTCTCGTCGAGCGTGGCGAACGCGTTAGCGGCGCGGGCCAGCGTTTCGGCGATTTGGTCCGCGTAGCGGGCAACCTTTTCGCGGCGGCCGGCGTCGAGCTTGGCAAGAAGGCCGGCCCAGCGATGAATTGTTTCGGCTAGGCCAAGAAGGCGTTTGGAGAGGTCGGTGAGGCGCACCACCCGGACGGTCCGCAACGATGGATCGGCTCTCAAGGATATACCCAGGGCGACGCGCGGGGATAACTGGAAACAGTTGGCCTTATTAAGGATAGAGGCGGGCCGTTACGCGAAAGGACGCGTTCAGTGGACCTTCGGGTCGGCGTAGCACCGGCGCATTTTTTCGCACCGGTAGCTACCGGAGAAGTGCATCGCATCGCCCTTCGCTGGCGAAATGAACTCGCATACTTCTTCAAGACCATCGGGAGTGAGCCACTGTTGTCGACGACCACGCTGCACGGCAAAGCAGTCGGCCGTTGCCTCGTCCGGGCCGCGGAACTGGTGGCCGCACTCGTGTGCGAAGATCCAAAGCTTTACCGGTGTCGATACCTTGGCGAGAAGCTTGGTGTTAAAAATCAGAAAGCCAGGATAGGCGGCGCCGTAATCATCGAGTTGGTCGTCGACCACTGTAGGACGCCGTCCGCACCATTGCGGTCTGCCGTCCAGTTTGAGCTCGCCCGGGGCGAGCAGTTTTGCATCGCCGCCAACGTGCGCGACGTACTCTTCAGGGGTCGGCACGTCGTCGGCCGCGACCGGGGAGGTGGCCAACGTCCCAAACAGAAGAAGCCCCAAGAAAAGTCTGGCAGACCAGGTGGTGACCGTCATTAACGTCATCACTTAGATAGAAGTTTCCCTCAATGTCATCGGCGGTCGGAGCATGCCCTGGAGGCTCTCAAAATTCAAGCCTGAGCGGAGGTGTTACCGTTTTTCCTGGCTGCGCGTGTACAGACGGCCACCGTCAGGCGGCGGCTTCGGCTTCGATTTCTTCCATGTCTTCGTCGGAGAAGCCAAAATGATGTCCAATTTCGTGGACCAGTACGTGTGTGATGATGTCTCCGAGTGTGTCGTCTGCGTCAGCCCAGTAATCGAGGATCGGTCGGCGATAGAGGAAGACGATATCCGGCTCGCGGGCCATGTCGGTAACGCTCTTTTTGTCGAGGCTGACGCCCTGATACAGCCCCATCAGATCGAAAGAGTCTCTGATCGCTAGGCTATCGAGGACGTCATCGTTCGCGAAGTCTTCGATGCGAATGACGACGTCGCCGCAGACCTGGCGGAAATGCGACGGCAAACGATCCCATGCTGCCGCTGCTAAGGCCTCGAATGCCGCTAGATTCGGGGCGCTGAGATGTCTCCAATCGTTGGGGTCCATTCACACGGTCCTGACTTCGGGGGCGCTCGGGTGTTCACTTTCAGGTGCGCCAGTTTAGGGCCCTCCGACGTGTTTGCAAGCAAGGGGATATAGAGCCTTCTTCATGGAGATCTAACCTATCTATGCTTTGCTAAATGTATGAGCACCTTTCGCGGCGTTGACCCTGATCTTGCGAAGGCTCTGAGGGAGGAAGCTTCGGGCGAGAGGATCCTCTGGGCAGGGCAGCCTAGTGCTGCGTGGGCTTTTTTGCAGACGTTACCCATTCTTCTTTTTGCCGTTCCCTGGACGGCTTTCTCCGGCTTCATGATGTCCGTCGTTGTTGGGGCCGCGCTTTTTGGTGAGCCGCAGGGTGAGAATTTGGGCCCTTGGGAATTTGCCGGCGGCAGCGTCGCGATTCTTTTTCTCACGCCTTTCGTTTTGATCGGCCTGGCGATGATGAGTGCACCGGTCGTGTGCTGGTGGATTGCCCGGCGCACCGTTCATGCTGTGACAGACGAGAGAATCTTGACGCTGACCGAAACGCGCACGCGGAAAGTCGTTTCCATTCTGCCGCAGCACATCATATCGCTGGAGCGCCGGGAGCACCGTGATGGGTCCGGTACGTTGAAAATCGTGACTGGATACAAGAAGGACGGTGACGGGGACACTGTGTCCAACACTCAGGACATCGGTCACGTTCCTGGCATTCGCAGTATGGAAGACTCCGTCAACAGACTGCGGGAGAGGATCGCCGCTTAATCGGTGATCACGTGCTGTTCACAGCCAATTGTCTTTCCCTCACGACGGATCACAAAAGCTCAAGAACAGCGCGAGATGGGTGTGCGGGCGGTTGATGTGTGCCAGCATGCTCCCATGTGATGCGGCAAGCAGGAAGGGCATTGGTCAGCCGCTGACCGGATCGTGCACGTGGGACGATCACCCTTCGGCGAAACTCGTATGAAAATATCTGGAGAGAGAACACCATGAAATCCGCTAAAGCACTTGCACTCGTTGCCGCTCTTGGCCTTTCGGCAGGTTCGGCCTTTGCCGCTGGGTCTTGGAGCCATGTCAATCAGGTTCGTCCCGACGTCTTCTCAGTTGCTCAGACGGCCGGAACGTTTGAAACGCTTCTGGTTGCCGCAAACAATGCGGGTGTTCTAGCCCGTCTCGCCGATCCGCTGCATCGGGTAACGCTTCTAGCTCCCACAGATGAGGCTTTCGCCAAACTCCCCAAGGGTACGATCGAGTACCTGATGCGCGCCGATAACAAAGACAAGCTCGCCGAGCTCGTGAACAACCACATTATTGCCGGCGGTGTGTTGTCGACCAATTTCGCAGATCAACCGATCAAGGCTCAAACGCTGGCAGGCCAGACCGTGACGCTGAGCGGCATGAAGGCCGGTACGGCCAAGATCGAGCATTCCGACGTCATTGCCTCGAACGGCGTCGTTCACGTTATCGATCAGGTTCTGGTGCCGCAGAAGTAAGGCCGCCGAGCCTGCCATCGGAAGTGTAGCAAGGTGGGTGGCGTAGCGCCGAATACGCGCTCGCCTTGGCGCCCGGCGGCCGATTGGCCGCCGGGTTGCCTTTTAAGGGTCAGGGTCCCGGCCGGGTTACGGTTGTGGTGGGCACATTCGCCGTTGCCTTGCGAAAGCGGTCGATAAGGTCTTTACCGACGCGACCGGCCATTCGTTTTTCCACGCTCGAAAGCGCTGCTATCCAGGCGGCCCGTTCGGCTTCCGTAGGCTTGTGAAAGCTTATGACCGGGCTCTTGAGCATTTCGGCCAGTGCCTCGTCGTTTTCTTTTTTGGCCTCAGCGTTGGCATAGGGTGTCGTCTCTTCGATTGCCCGTTCCAAGGCGGCGCGGATGTCAGGCGGAAGTCCGTCCCAAAAATCCTTGTTGGCGATGACGGCATATCCAAGATAGCCATGCCAAGTCAGAGTGGCGTGCTTCTGCACGTCGTACATCTTTTTGTTGTAGAGATTTGACGGCGGATTCTCCGTGCCGTCCACCACGCCCGAGGAGAGGGCCTGGTAGGCTTCCGAGAAGGGAAGCACTTGCGGCAGCCCACCCATCGCCAGCATCTGTTCCTCGATGACGCGCGAGGACTGGATGCGCATCTTGAGGCCCAGCACATCATCGGGCGCAATAAGGGGGCGGTTCGCCGACAGAATCTTGAAGCCGTTGTTCCAGAACGCTAATCCCTTGATGCCCTTGGTTTCCAACAGGCCCAGAAGCTCTTTTCCGATCGGGCCTTCGGTGACCGCGGCCAGTTCCTCGTAGCTCTTGAAGATGTAGGGAATGTCAAAGGTCTCAAACGCGCGAATGCCGAGCGGACCGAACTTGGATAGTGACGGGGCAAGCATTTCGACGGCGCCGAGCTGCAGGGCTTCGAGCTCTTCCTTGTCCTTGTAGAGTTGCGAACCGGGGAAGAGCTCGATTCGCACGCGCCCGCCCGTGTATGTCTCGGCAAGCTCTTTGAAACGGTGGGTCGCCTTGGTCTTATGCGCTTGTGGTGCGGCGACGTGGCTGAAGCGAATGACAATGGGATCTGCTGCTTTGGCGGCTGCGGGTATGAAGGCCAAAAAGAGGGCGAGCAGGCTCAAAGGTGCCCCTCTTGTCCGCGCTCTATATTTCTGCAGCACTCGCAACCTCCGTCGTGCCGTTATGCGTCTCTTATTGCTCTTACCAGGCGAAAGATGCGTCTTGCACGTTCGGCATCCTCGCGTGACAGGCACCAGCAACCGCAGCAGAAGCAGGGACGCTCTGCAAGCCAAAGTTCTAGTCTGTGATCGCGGAAGCTGTATCTCATCTGGCGGTCCCCTTGTTTGAACTCTTGCTTGATGATGCGTCCGCGTCGAGGTCCGGATGGGAAAGTGCAAAGACTTCGCCCTCGCTTTCCTCGGTGTCGAGCCAAAGGAAGGGAAGGCCGGGAAACTCCGCTTCGAGAACCGGTTTGCCACGACCGACTTCCACGATCAGAGCTCCCTTCCGCGTCAGATGCCGGGGCGCCTCGGCGATTATTTTGCGGATGAGATTGAGGCCGTCCTCACCTCCGGCATGGGCGATCTTGGGTTCGGCCCGGTACTCCGGCGGGAAATCGGCAATGGCTGCGTCGCTCACATATGGTGGATTGGACAGAATAAGGTCGTAGCGTTCGGTCCCCAGACCTGTGAAGAGATCGGATGGAATGAGCTTGATGCGATCCGTGAGTGCGTAATCTTCAATATTCCTTTGGGCGACCGCCAGCGCATCGGGGGAGATATCGACGGCGTCGACCGAGGCTTCAGGGAATGCAAGGCTTGCGAGAATGGCAATTGGGCCGCCGCCCGTGCACAGATCCAATATCCGCGTGGGGGCATAGGGGGTGGCAAAAGGATCGGGAACTGCCAAGTCGAGGCCGGTATCGAGAAGTTCGCCGATGTAGGACCGGGGGACGATGATGCGTTCGTCGGTGTAGAACTTGTGACCTCTGATCCAGGCCTCGTTGAGCAGGTAGGGGGCCGGCTTTCGGGTCTCGATGCGGGTCTCGATGAGCGCTGCGATTTTTTTGCGTTCCGCAAGTGTGAGACGCGCATCCAGCCAGGGCTCAAGCTGATCAGGCGGCAGATCCAGGCCACGCAGTATGAGAAATGCGGCTTCGTTGAGCGCATCCGATGTGCCGTGCCCATAGACGAGGCCGGCGGCGTTAAAGCGGCTCACGCCGTAGCGCAGCCAGTCGCGTATGGTTATGAGATCTTGGAGAGCACTATCTTTTGGATTGGCGGTCATCGGCTCTGTTAAGTTTTGCGCTGGCGGTCGCGGGTCCCGACTTCTCTAGCGCAGCGTGGCCCGAGGCGATACCGTAGACGCCAAAAATTCCGGAGCATTCACTTCTATGAACCTTGCAACCGGGCTTCGTGAGCGCGCATGTCAGGGGCGGCCCATTCGAGTCGCGCTTGTTGGTGCCGGGAAATTCGGAACCATGTTTCTTGCCCAGGCCCGGATGACACCGGGCCTCCATGTTGCTGCCGTCTGCGATCTTGACGTGGCGCGTGCCCGGGACCGATTGACGACGGCGGGGTATGCGTCTGAGCAGATGGCGGCGAAGACAGTTTCGGAAGCCCTTGCTGCTGGCTCAATGACTGTGACGGACGATGCTTCGGCCGTGCTTCGGCATGACGTAATCGACGTTGTTGTCGATGCGACCGGAGATCCCGCGACTGGAATTATGCTTGCCGAGATGGCAATCGCTGACGGAAAGCACATCGTTATGGCCAACGTGGAGGCGGATGCGCTGGCCGGTCCGCTTCTTGCCAGCAAGGCACGCGCGGCGGGCGTCGTTTATTCGCTTGCCTGGGGCGATCAACCGGCTCTTATCTGCGAGCACGTCGATTGGGCGCGGGCTTGCGGGTTCGAGGTGGTCGCGGCCGGTAAGGGCACCCGCTACCTGCCCAGTTACCATAGCTCCACGCCCGAAACCGTGTGGGATATCCTGGGGGCGTATTTGCCGATCACGGATTGGAGCCATATCAATCCCAAAATGTTCAATTCGTTTCTCGATGGCACCAAGTCAGCGATCGAAATGACGGCTGTGTGTAATGCGACAGGCCTTAGCCCGCAGACAAACGGACTCGGGTTTCCGCCGGCGTCCCGGTATGAGCTGGCCGATGTTTGCAAGCCGAAGGAGGTGGGCGGGGCGCTCGAACGTGCGGGTGTTACCGAGGTCGTATCATCGCTCACGCGAGATGGCCGTGATGTTCCTCATCATCTCGCCATGGGGACGTTCGTCGTGGTGACGAGCGAAAGCGCCTACGCCCGCCGTTGTTTTGGCGAATATAACTGTCTTCCGGACCGGAGCGGCCGGTATGCCGCTCTCTACCGTCCGACCCATATGATCGGGCTTGAGCTTGGGATCTCTATCGCAAGCGCTGTCCTGCGGGGCGAGCCGACAGGGGCGCCTTACGGGTTTGGCTCGGATGTGGTGGCCGTTGCCAAGCGCGATCTCAAGGCCGGGGAGGTTCTCGACGGCGAGGGCGGGTTTATGGTTTGGGGCAAGCAAATGCCGGCGGGACTGTCGCTCCGAGGCGCGTGCCTGCCCATTGGGTTTGCCAGTGGTGTTCGGTTAACGCGCGGCGTTGCGGTGGGGCAGACGCTGGTCGAGAGCGACGTGGTCTTGGACGGCGCACAGACCGCGGTTCGCGTGCGCGGCGAGATGGCGCGGGCGTTTACGCCTCGCTGATTTCGGGTCCGCCATGTCCTAAGCCCGTGCCCTGGCTGCCGGGTCCAACAGTCTTTTTTTTAACAAGCGTCTTGGCGAAGGCTGCGCGAGCGGCCAATATCGGCCCAATCGCCCGGCAGGGGCGTCCATAGAAAACAATAATCGACTGGAGGGAGACGCCCGTGACTGTGAAATCCGATATTGAAATTGCCCGCGAATCCCAAATGCGGCCGATTACCGAGGTGGCGCAAAAGGTTGGTATTCCCTCCGATGCGCTTCTGCAATACGGCCCGACTAAGGCAAAGATTACGGCCGACTTCATTGACAGTATTCAAGGCCGGCCGGACGGGAAACTCATTCTCGTTACGGCGATCAGTCCGACACCGGCAGGTGAAGGCAAGACGACGACGACGGTTGGTTTGGGCGACGGCCTTAACCGCATTGGCAAGAAAGCCATGATGGCTTTGCGTGAGCCGTCTCTTGGTCCCTGCTTCGGTGTGAAGGGCGGTGCGGCCGGCGGCGGTTACGCCCAAGTGGTTCCGATGGAGGACATCAATCTTCACTTCACCGGCGATTTTCATGCCATCACGAGCGCACACAACCTGCTCTCGGCGATGATCGACAATCACATCTACTGGGGGAATGCGCTCGGTATCGACAGCCGCCGTGTCGAATGGCGCCGCGTTCTCGATATGAACGACCGCGCGTTACGGGCGATCGTGAATTCGCTTGGTGGAATTACCAACGGTTATCCGCGCAATGATGGTTTCGATATCACGGTGGCCTCGGAAGTGATGGCGATCCTGTGCCTTGCGAGCGACCTCAAAGACCTCGAAAAGCGTCTAGGCAATATCATTGTCGCTTATACGCGGGAGAAGAAACCGATCCGCGCGCGTGACGTGAAGGGTGATGGCGCCATGACCGTGCTCCTCAAGGACGCGCTGATGCCCAACATGGTTCAGACTCTCGAGAACAATCCCGTGTTCATTCATGGCGGTCCGTTCGCCAATATCGCACATGGATGCAACTCAGTACTTGCGACCAAGACGGCGCTCAAGCTTGCCGATTACATCGTGACGGAAGCTGGTTTCGGTGCGGATCTGGGCGCTGAGAAGTTCTTCGACATCAAGTGCCGCAAGGCGGGTCTTTCGCCGGCGTGCACGGTCATCGTTGCGACGGTGCGCGCGCTTAAGATGCATGGCGGCGTCAAAAAGGAAGATCTCAAGGCGGAGAATGCCGCCGCGGTCGCTGCCGGTTGTGAGAATCTCAAGCGTCACATCGAGAATGTGAACAAATTCGGCGTGCCGGCCGTGGTCGCGGTCAATCGCTTCATCACCGATACGGATGCCGAAGTCCAGGAGGTGATGAAGGCTGCAGAGAGTGTCGGCACCCGTGCTTTCATGTGTACGCACTGGTCGGATGGCGGTCGCGGAACGGAGGCGCTGGCCAATCATGTTGTCGATGTTTGTGCGGCGGGGACGGCGAATTTCCGGCCGATCTATCCGGACAACATGAGCTTGCGCGACAAGGTCAAGACGGTTGCAACGGAAATCTACCGGGCCTCCGATATTTCCTGCGATGCGGCGATTGAGACCCGGTTCAAGGATCTGGAAGCCATGGGCTTCGGGCACCTTCCCGTCTGCATGGCAAAAACGCAGTACTCGTTCTCGACCGATCCCAACAAACGGGGCGCGCCGACGGGTCATGTCGTGCCTGTGCGCGAGTTGCGGCTATCGGCGGGTGCCGAGTTTATTGTCGTCATCACCGGCCAGATCATGACCATGCCCGGCTTGCCGCGTGTTCCGGCGGCGGACTCTATTCGGCTCAACGACGAAGGCCGGATCGAAGGTCTGTTCTGATCGACTATAGTACGAAGCAGCGGCGCTGGATCTGACCGGAACGGTGGGGCACAGTGCCGCTCTTTTCTTGCAGTTGATTGCGGTCAAGTCATTGGCGGGGGATCGCTGGGTACGTTTTTTCGACGGCACCCTAGCCAGCAGGAGAGGCATCGATGAGCCACGGTATGATCGGGCATAACGCGGGTGGTGTTACGATTGCGATTGAAGTGCGGCTGTTCAATAGCCTCTCCAAGTTTACGAAGAGCAGGACCTTTGCCGAGCGGATTGAAGTTGCCGCGGGGACAACGGTCGGCGATCTCATTGCCAAGTTCAAACTGCCGATCCCTGATATCTATCTGGTTCTCAAGAATGGGCGGGACATTACGCCTGGGCTCTACCAAGGCGGTGTGGTCAACACGGATGCCGTGCTTGACGAGGGCGATGTAATCGCGTTTTCCGGTCCCGTGCCCTACAGCCCGGGCTACGGCGCGCCCGTGGTTTAGGCTGTTCCGGTCGCGTTATCCATCGCCGATGGAAGGCTTTCGCATGGCTTTCGGCAATGTCAGCCTTCTTAATGCTTAATTCCAAACGATCGGGTGGTCTTCGGGCGTCCGGATAAATTCGTTTGCCGGTGCCTTGAGCCGCTTCCGGCGTGTCCTACATAACGGAGTGGTTGCGCCGGGCCGTTGGCATGGGGTAGCGGTTCCGAACAAATTTCCGCTGCGGAGGGTCTTTCTTGAAAGTCTGCATGATCGGCGCCGGGTATGTCGGGCTGGTATCTGCGGCCTGCTTTTCCGATTTTGGCTGGCATGTCACGTGCGTCGACAAGGACGAAGACCGGCTGGCAGATATGCGCCGCGGCATCTCTCCGATCTATGAGCCAGGGCTCGATGCTCTCATGAGCCGCAATATGGAGGCCGGGCGGTTGCACTTTACCGCGGACCTCGGGCCTGCCGTGAAAGACGCCGACGTTGTGTTTCTCGCGGTTGGAACGCCGATGCGCCGCGGTGATGGTTACGCAGATCTCTCCTATGTGTTTGCGGCGGTCGAGGAGCTTGCGCCTCACCTCGAGGGTTTTACGGTCATTACCACAAAGTCGACCGTGCCTGTGGGAACGAGCCGGAAGATCGAAGAGCGGTTGAGGGCGGTTCGGCCGGATGCAGATATCGCGGTCTGCTCCAATCCCGAGTTTTTGCGCGAGGGATCTGCCATCAGCGATTTCACGCACCCCGATCGCGTGCTTGTCGGTACGGATGACGAACGGGCGCAGGACGTTATGGGCCGGCTTTACAGGCCGCTGTTGCTGCGCGGATCTGCCGTGATGTTTGTGTCTCGGGAATCGGCGGAGCTCGCCAAGTACGCCGCAAACGCGTTTCTCGCCATGAAGATCAGTTTCATCAATGAGGTTGCCGACCTGTGTGAGTCCGTCGGGGCTGACGTTCAAGAGGTGGCTTCGGCGATCGGCAAGGACCGGCGTATCGGCGAGAAATTTCTTCACCCCGGGCCGGGTTACGGTGGCTCCTGTTTTCCAAAGGACGTGTCCGCCATTATCCGTACCGCGCGGGAAGCCAAGAGCCCGGTCTCGATTATTGAGCAGGTTGAGCGTGTCAATCACGAGCGGAAAATTGTGTTCGCCCACCGCATCGAAGAAGCTGCCGGCGGCTCGGTGCATGGAAAAACGGTTGCCGTCTTGGGGGTGACTTTCAAACCAAATACCGACGATATGCGCGACGCGCCAAGTTTGGTGATCGTGCCGATGCTACAGGAGCGGGGCGCCACGGTGCGTGTCTATGATCCACAGGGCCGCAAACATGCCGAGCCGTTGATGCCTGGTGTCGTGTGGTGTGAGAGCGCGCCGAGTGCGCTCCGGGGTGCCGACGTTTTGGTGGTGCTGACGGAGTGGAACGAGTTCCGCGCGCTTAATCTCGATGCTGCGCGCGCGGCTATGAACGGCGATCTTATTGTCGATCTCAGGAATATTTTCTCGCCAGAGGCCGTACGGGAGGCTGGCTTCCGTTATTTGAGCGTCGGCCGGCAGTGAAGATTGCACACCCCGGAGATCAGCGTTCCTTGAAAGCTCTGGAGATCTGATCTTCCAAAGGTTTCATCAAATAGGAGAGGGCTGTGCGGTCTTGCGTGCGGATTTGCACGTCGGCTGGCATGCCCGGCACAAGCTTTCCGTCGCCGAGATTGGCCAATTCCTCGTCGGGAATCTCGATGCGCGCCGAAAAATAGGATTCGCCGGTTTGTTTGTCGACGGTCAGGTCGGGCGAGATGCGCAAAACGCGGCCGACGACTTCCGGGGTTGTTCTTTGATTGAAGGCTGAGAAACGCACGAGGGCCGTGTCGCTCAAGAGGGCTTGTTCGATGTCTTGGGGGGACACGCGGGCGTCGACGACGAGGCGGTCATCTTCGGGCACGATCAACATGACGGGTTCGGACGGGTTTACGACGCCACCTACGGTGTGAACCGCGAGCTGGTGTACGACACCCTCCTGGGGCGCGCGCAGTTCAACACGTTTCAGCTGATCCATGGCGGCGACGCGGCGCTCGACATACTCGGCCTGCTTGGCTTGGTTGTCGCGCAGCTCTTTCATCAATTCAGTCTTGAAGTCGTGATCGATGCGCAAGATCTGCAGCTCGATTTCCGCGACTCTGCCTTTGGTCTGGGCGGCCGCTGCCTTCAGGGCTCCCAATTCGCCGTTGAGGCGGGCGGCATCGCGGCGTAACGCGATACGCCTTTGCAGCGGTACGAGGCGTTTGGATTCAAGCTCTTCCATCGCGCCGATTTCTTCGGAAATGAGCTCGATTTCGCGTGCCTTGGCTGCGATCTGGCCGGTAATCCCGTCGTACTCTTCGTTGAGCTGAGAAATGCGCTCGCGAAGTTGGGCTTTTTGACCTTCGCGAGACCGGCGCCGGCTTTCGAACAGGGCTTGCTCTCCGGACAGGATCTCGGCCACGTTCGGCTCGTTCTTCCGGCCCTTCAGACTTTCAGGCACCTCGATGGATGCTTTGCCGTCGCGCTCGGCTTTGTAGCGGGCTTCTCGGCCTTCCAGCTCGTCGAGCTGATTGGCGATCATTTGCAGGTTGGCTTTGTTGACGGTTTCGTCGAGACGAAGAAGGAGGTCGCCAGCTTTTACTTTGTCACCACTCTTGACGTAGATTTCGCCAACAACGCCGCCCGTTGGATGTTGAACTTTCTTGACGCTCGATTCGACAACGACGATGCCGGGCGCAATGACGGCACCGGCGATGTTGGTTTGTGCGGCCCAGACGCCGACGCCGCCGACCAGCAGGAAGGTTACGGCGAGCCCGCTCAAAACGTACGTTCGGGTCTGACTGGTTGGTGTTGGTCTGGAGTCTTTTGCTGTGCCGGTGCTCATGGCGTGGGCCCTGTCGGATAATCAGCAACGATCTTGAGGCCCGGACCAATCGGCGTGGGCGTGGTGGTCGTTTGCGCGTGCTTATGAACCGCCTGCGGCTGGAGAATGGCGCGAAGAACCTCTTCCTTGGGCCCGCAGGCCTGGACCTGACCGTTGGCTAGGGCAAGGACGGTATCGACGCCGGCTAGGGCCGACGGCCGGTGGGCGATGACGACGACGATACCGCCGCGTTTGCGGACATTTTGAATGGCGCCGGTTAACGCATTGTCGCCCTGAGAATCGAGGTTTGAGTTCGGCTCATCGAGAACAACGAGGAAGGGATCGCCATAGAGCGCGCGTGCCAGAGCGACGCGCTGGCGTTGTCCGGCCGAAAGGGCAAGGCCGCGTTCGCCGATCTGGGTTTGATAGCCGTCGGAGAGGTGCACGATCATGTCGTGGACGCCGGCCGCCTTTGCAGCAGTGACGATGGATTCGTCACTTGCTTCGGGATCAAAGCGGGCAATGTTCTCTGCCACCGTGCCAGGAAAGAGTTCTATGTCTTGGGGCAGATAGCCGATGTGCCGGCCAAGCTTCTCCGGGGCCCATTGATCGAGCGTTGCGCCATCGAGGCGTACGCTTCCGCCCATGCGCACCGGCTGCCAGACACCGACGAGCGCGCGCGCCAAGGTTGATTTGCCCGAGGCGCTTGGTCCAATGATGCCAAGACCTTCTCCGCTTTCGAGCGTGAAGTTCACGCCTTGGACGACGGGCTTTGCGACGCCTGGAGGTGCGATGGCGAGACCCTGCACGACCAGAGACTTTTCGGGTTTTGGCAATTCAATCGGGTTCAGGTCTTCTTCCGAGATCGCTTTGAACAAGGTGACGAGGCGGTTATGGCTTTGTCGCGCCGAGACGAAGCTGCGCCAATGGGTGATGGCCGTCTCGATGGGGGCAAGCGCACGCGACATGATGATCGAACCGGCGATGATGGTGCCCGCCGAGACTTCACCCAAGATTACAAGATAGGCGCCCAGGCCTAGGATCCCTGATTGCAGCAGCAGGCGGGTGACTTTCGAGAATGCGCCGATGCCGGTTGTGGCGTCGGAGGCGGCCAATTGTTCGGTCAGGTAACGGCCATTGATCGTCGCCCATTGGCGCTGCATTTGCGGTCCCAGGCCCATCGCCCGGATGACCTCGGCATTGCGCCTCGCGATTTCGCCGTAGGCGATTCGTTCGGAACCGCTTTTCGCGGCGGCTTTCATTGGGCCTGCGCTTTTCCATTCGGTGACCAGTGTCATGGCGACCAAGATTAGAGCGCCGCAAACCGCGAAAATGCCGAGCGAGGGGTGCAGCAGGAAAATGACGCCGATATAGACCGGGACCCACGGCATATCGAAGAAGGCGGTCGGGCCCATTCCGGAGAGGAAGCCGCGGATCTGGTCGAGATCGCGGACGGGCTGAAGCCCATCGGCGCCGCCACGCATGCGCAGCGGCAGGAGCTGTACTGCACCAAAAACTTTTTCGCGCAGCTCGTTGTCGATACGTACGCCGACACGGTTCATGATCCGGACGCGGCAGAAGTCGAGGAGTCCGTTGGCGAAATAGAGGACGGCGAGAAGAATCGTAAGACCGACCAGAGTCGGGACGCTGCGAGAGGGCAGAACGCGGTCGTAGATCTGCAGCATGTACAGCGAGCCGGTCAACGCCAGCACGTTGATCACGCCGGAAAAACCCGCGACCCCAAGTAGAGCGGTGTAGCAGCGCCGGATGGCCTGTTCGACAGGACCTGCATCGGTCTGCCCGAGCGAACCGGAAGTGTTACTCATGTACGACCTGCAATCGGTGGCGGGGCAACTCTTGAATGATGCCTAAACTTACAAGGCAAACGTAAACAGAAGACGGGCGCTTTGAATTTTGTAACGCGGTTAAGAATTTGCTAACTAAGAGTGCCCCGGGAGGCGCCGGCGATCGGGTTGAAAAATCGATGATCGCCTGAGGGACAGTCGGGAAGAGGCTATTTTCGTGATTGCCTCGACTGTCCGAACAAGGGCATAGCCTTACACGGCACAGGAGTCAGGGGCTTGGTGGTCAACTCCAAGCGGGCGGCATGTCAGAACCAACAGATCTCGAGGCCTACCTTTTGCGATGGGCCAAAGATGGCCGCGACAGGGCAGATGTTGCGTCCGCCGTTTTGGCTATGGCCGAGGCCTGCCGAAAAATTTCTGAGCTTGTCTCGAAAGGCCCCCTAGCGGGTCCGCTTGGCCAACTTACCGGAAAGCAAAGCGGCGTCGATCCGCAAAAGAATGTTGACGTGCAAGCGGACAGTATCATTACGGAATGCCTGAAGGACGCGCCGGTTGCCTGTTACGCGTCGGAGGAGCTGGAATGGACCCTGCCGATGAAGGCGGGTGCGCCGTTGGCGGTTGCGGCCGATCCGATCGATGGCTCCTCAAATGTCGATGCCAACACCTCGATCGGCACGATTTTTACGGTGCTGCCGTCGCTGGCGGACGGTGTCGACGATTCAAGCTTCCTGCAACCGGGTCGCGCGCAGCGTGCGGCCGGATTCGCGGTCTACGGCCCGTTCACATCGCTGGTTATTACGGTGGGTGACGGTACGCATCTGTTTGTGCTGGATCGTGGTGATGGAAGATTCTTGCCGATCCAGTATTCGGCAACCATCCCGCCGGCGGCGAACGAGTTTGCCATCAATGCCTCGAACTACAGGCATTGGGAGGATGCGATCCGAATCTATACCGACGATCTGCTTCGTGGCCGAGAGGGCCCGCGCGGGAAAGACTTCAATATGCGCTGGACGGCCTCACCCGTCGCCGACGTTTACCGTATTCTCACCCGCGGCGGTATTTTCCTCTATCCCGGCGACCTGCGCGAAAACTATGCCCTTGGGCGGCTGCGTTTGGTTTACGAGGCCAACCCCTTGGCTTTTGTGGTTGAGCAGGCCGGTGGCGGGGCATCCTGCGGCCGGCAGCCCATCCTCAGTGTGGTACCTGCATCTTTGCACCAGCGAACACCGATCGTCGTCGGCTCGCGATCGGAGGTCGACTACGTTGTTCGGCTTCTAAAAGAACCCCACGGTCTTGGTGAGCGCTCGCCGCTCTTTACCAAACGAGGTTTGTTCCGCACTTGATCGGACGGTGCCGTGGCTGCATGAATGGGGCAGAACGGCAGGAGCACGCGGAATGTCCGCCAAGCATCCCATCATTTCGGTGACCGGATCCTCCGGTGCAGGCACCACTTCGGTTCGGCGCACGTTCGCGCAAATCTTTCGACGTGAAAGCATCAATGCGGCCTTCATCGAGGGCGATGCATTCCACAGGTACGACCGCGACGAGATGCAACGCGTAGCTGACGAAGCTGCGGCCAACGGCAATCCATTTGTCAGTCATTTTGGCGAAGATGCCAACTTGCTTTCTGATTTGGAGGCGGTCTTTCGCTCATACGGCGAGATCGGTACCGGCAGAACGCGGCATTACATTCACGATGATGAAGAGGCGCGGCTTTACAACACCCCTATTGGTCAGTTCACGTCTTGGGAGGAGATTTCTTACGGGACCGATGTTCTGTTCTACGAAGGCCTGCATGGCGCTGCGATAACGGAGAACGTCAACATTGCGAAGTACGCCGATCTCAAGATTGGCGTCACCCCTGTTATCAACCTTGAGTGGATTCAAAAAATTCAGCGTGACAAGGTGGAGCGCGGCTATTCGCAGGAGGCCGTGACGGACGCCATTTTGCACCGTCTACCCGATTACGTGAAATACATCTGCCCGCAGTTCACCGAGACCGATATCAACTTTCAGCGCATTCCGACCGTCGATACTTCAAACCCCTTTATTGCCCGCTGGATACCCTCGGCAGAGGAATCCATGGTGGTCATTCGGTTTAAGTCGCCGCGTGGCATCGATTTCGCCTATCTGCTGTCCATGATCCACGACAGCTTCATGTCGCGTGCAAATGTCATCGTTATTCCAGGGGGCAAGCAGGACCTGGCCATGCAGCTGATCCTCACTCCCATGATACTTCAGCTGATTGAGCGCAAACGGCGAACCTTCTTTTAGTCACGATCTTGGAAAAGCGGCTCGGCGGGCTTGCTGGATTGCGAGCCGGCGTGTAACCGATTTCGGACAAATGCCCAATGCGAGGGACCCCATGTCTCGACCGCTCATTATTGCTCCGTCGATTCTATCCGCTGACTTCGCGTCGCTCGGGGACGAGGTTCGCGCTGTCGATGAGGCGGGGGCCGATTGGATCCATCTCGACGTGATGGACGGACATTTCGTTCCGAACATCACGTTCGGGCCGCCGGTGGTGAAGGCGATTCGCGGCGCCTCGAAGAAAATCTTCGATTGCCATCTCATGATTGCGCCTTGCGATCCATATCTCGCCGCTTTTGCCGACGCGGGTGCTGACATCATCACCGTGCATGCCGAGGCGGGCCCGCACCTTGACCGGTCGCTGCAGGCTATTCGTGCGCTCGGCAAGAAGGCGGGCGTCTCAATCAATCCCGGTACACCTGAATCGGCCATTGAGCCTGTGCTCGATCGCGTCGATCTCATTCTGCTGATGACGGTCAACCCCGGCTTCGGCGGGCAGGCTTTCATTTCGGCTGTTGTTGATAAGATTGCGCGCGTCAAATCGTTGGTGGGGAGCCGCCCAATCGATATCGAGGTCGACGGAGGGATTACGCCGGAAACGGCGCCGCTTGTGACAGCAGCCGGTGCCAACGTTTTGGTGGCGGGTTCTGCTGTCTTTATGGGTGGAGCGGGCGACAGTTATGCGGCCAACATCGCGGCCATTCGCGCGGCTGGGGCGAAGGCCCGCGGCAAGGCCGCCGCGTGAGATTGCGCATTTTTGAGGGTCCCCGCACCGGTCACGACCTCCGGGAGCTGCGGCTCTTTTGCATCAGCTCCCCAGTCTCCTTTTGTCGGATCTTGATTTGGGTCATCAAAAATGGCGCATAATCTGCAGAAGTTGGAATCGTTGACGCGCAATGATGAGGACCTCCATGCTAAAACGACTCATAGCTATCGGCGGTGTGATCCTGACGCTCACTCCGTTCCCAGTTTCTGCTGATCAAACCGGATTGGCCGCCATGCACGACATGCGGCGGGAACGCGGCCGTTTGTGCTTCTCAGATCACTATCACTACGGCTCAAGTGCCGGTCAGCGGACACGCAAGGCCGCTCAGAGGGCGGCCATGCGATCGTGGGCTTCTTTTACTGCGATGGAGTACGGTAGCGACTGGGCCCGCGTTTCGCGCGCCAGGAGCAAGTCGATGCGTTGCAGCCGCTCGGGAGGCGGCTGGGGCTGTGACTTCGAGGCACGTCCGTGCCTTTAGAGCCGCGCTCTCTGCGCTAGAGCCGCAGCATTTAGATATGAGACGACCTGCCGCTGCCTCTTCAATCGAAGGGGCAGCGGCTGCAATTGTCATGTATCTCCGAGTAAAGCGTTGGCTGCCGACAGGAGCTTTGCGTCGGCGCCGCGGGCGCCGACAAGTTGGACGCCAAGTGGCAGTTTGTTGAATTCGAGGAGCGGGATGCTGACGGCCGGCATTCCTAGGTAGGTCCAGAGGAAGTTGAAAACCGGAGATCCCGTGGAGGCCAATCCGACGGGTGCAACGCCGGTCGCCGCCGGTGTCAGGATGGCGTCGTAATCCGACAGGATCGGAGCCAAAGACTGATACAGTGGTTCTCGCACGTCGAGCGCGTCTTGGTAGTCGTCGTCGTTCACGGTGCGTCCGGCGGCGATCACTTCCGCAAGCTTGTCGCTCATAACGCCGGGGTTGGCGTCGAGGATCGGACCATAATTCCGTGCGATGTCGCGAAACTGTACGGCCTTCTGCAAACCTGACGTTTCCTGGAACAGGGCGGGAAGGTCCACCTCTTTGATTATATCGGCGTTCTTGGACTGGAGGTTCGCGAATGCAGCCTGCATTTCAGGTTCCCTTTCCGGCCAAGCTGGAGTTTTCACAAAAGCAAAGCGTGGTGGCTGGCTGAGGTTTGTCGGGCGCTCCAATTCGGGATCGGATGGATCGAATAAGGTGGCCATCAGCAACCGCATGTCAGCTGCAGAGCGGGCATAGCCGCCGATGGTATCGAGGGGTGGAGATTGCTCCAGGACGCCGTCACGAGGCACGGTGCCGAATGTCGGCTTCATGCCGAGCACACCGCAGTAGGACGCAGGGCGGATAATGGAGCCGGCCGTTTGTGTCCCTAAGGCGAGGGGCACCTGGAAATCGGCGACGGCCGCGGCCGACCCTGAAGATGAGCCGCCGGGCGTGCGCGTTGGATCATGCGGATTGCGGGTCTTGCCCGGACCGAAAAAGGCGAGCTCGGTGGTCACTGTCTTGCCGAGGATCACGGCGCCTTCGGCGACGAGCAGTTGCACAACTCTCGCGTTCGTGCCGGGCTGGCGACCGGCGAAGACGGGTGTTCCGTTCTCCGTCGGAAGGGCGGCCGTATCGATAATGTCCTTAATGCCGACGGGGACGCCGTGGAGTCTGCCACCTCGTTTTCCGGCGCGTATGGCCACGTCGCGTTCGCGGGCCTGACTGAGGGCAAACTCCGGATTGAGATGGGCCCAGGCCTCGATCGCATTGTCCCGCTGGCGAATGCGCTCCAGGCACGCCGCGACGAGGTTCTCGGACGTTATCACGTTCCGGCGTATGAGATCGGCGGCCTCGGTTGCACTCAGTTTCGAGAGGTCATTCATGTCTGCCGGTCTCCCTCACTATGATCCTGCGGGTCTTGCTTGCTGAACCCCATACGCCGGTTCTCACCTACAGCCGAGCCCCAACGTATGGATTTGCCGCAGGTCCCGCCAACGCTGGCTGCTTGACGGCTTTTCGCGTGTGCACCTATAGCTGTCGTCCCGAGGGGCGGGTGGCTATAATTTCTCCTCGTTGGCATACCTTGCCCGAGAAGAGTTCTTTGCCGACAGCCCATACACGCCCGAATGCTGAGAAAGGAACCGAGATGTCGAGCGAGCCGTACCAGCCTGGCCGTCACTTTCTGCAAATTCCCGGTCCGACGCCGATTCCTGAGCGCATTCTTGCTGCCATGTCGCGGCAGATCCTGGACCACCGCGGCCCCGAATTTCAGAAGCTCAGCACGCGCGTTTTTGAGACCGTCAAGACGATCTTCAAGACCAAGGACCCGGTCGTCATTTTTCCCTCATCAGGGACGGGTGCTTGGGAGGCGGCGCTCGTCAATACGCTTTCGCCGGGCGACAAAGTTCTGATGGTGGAGACTGGCCAGTTTGCGCTGCTCTGGAAAGCGATGGCCGAGAGCCTTGGCCTGGTTCCCGAGTTTCTGCCGACCGATTGGCGGATCGGCGCAGAGGCAAACCTGATCGAGGCACGGCTTGCCAAGGACAAGTCGCACGAGATCAAAGCTGTGTGCGTTGTTCATAACGAAACATCGACGGGCTGCCGCTCGTGGATCGAAGAGATCCGCAAGGCGATGGACGCGTGCAAGCATCCGGCGCTGCTGATGGTCGATACGATCTCGTCGCTTGGCGTTATGGATCTGCGTCACGATGAGTGGGGCATCGACGTTACGATTTCGGGGTCGCAGAAGGGTTTGATGCTGCCGCCTGCGCTTTCCTTCAACGCCATCAGCCAAAAGGCGCTTGACGCTGCCAAGATTGCAAAGCTCGCGAAATCGTACTTCGATTGGAACGATATGCTGACGAATAACGCCAACGGGTTCTTCCCGTATACGCCGGCGACGGGCCTTTTATACGGGCTGGGTGAAGCCATCGACATGCTGAATGAAGAGGGGCTCGACAACGTGTTTGCCCGTCACGAGCGTTTGGCCGAAGCGACGCGCCGGGCGGTGGGGGCATGGGGCCTGGATTTGTGGTGCCGTGATCCCAAATATTACTCGCCCGCGGTCACGACCGTTGAAATGCCCGATGGGCACAACGCCGACGCCTTCCGCAAGATCGTGCTTGAGACGTTCAACATGTCGCTTGGCACGGGCCTCAATAAACTCGCTGGAAAGGGCTTCAGGATCGGCCATCTGGGCGATACCAATGAGCTTACGATCATTGGCGCTCTCGGTGGCGTGGAGATGGGCCTCGGGCTCGCGGGTGTGCCGCATAAGAAGGGCGGTGTGGATGCGGCCATGGCCTATTTCGCGGAGACGGCGAAGCCGGCTGCCGCTGAGGCGGCTTAGCTGCCAAGACGGGGTTACATCACAGTCACTACATGAGAACGGCGCCGCGAACCTGAGAGTTCGCGGCGCCATTTTTCATGCTTGAGTCTCTTGGCCGGTCGAGCGGTTCGATGCTTAGCGCTTCAGACCGGCGAGTGCGATCTGAATCTTGCAGCGCTTTCCGAAGCGGGAGAAGTTGGCGAGGACACAGCGCTTGACCTTCGCGTATGTCGGCTTCTTGTCGACGCACATGCGGCGGACATCGGCCTCGCACGCCGCCCGCAACGCCGGCGTGACTTGGGGCGGAAGCTTGAATTCTTCTGCAACGACGGTTCCGGCCAGGGTGCCGGTCATCGAGAGCGCAGCGATCAGGGCTGCGGCGCGTCTCTTTTTCATCAGGGATCCCCCTTCACTCAATCGGCTCAAATTTTTTGTGCAGCGCCAAGACCACCCAAAAAAGGCAAAAATTGTGCACTGCGGCAAGCAACCAGAAGTTATCACGGCACCTTGCCGCACAGGCTGTGCAAAACTCATTCCGGTTAACGGCACAATTGATCGACGTTCGGAAGGAATGGGGCTCCAATCGCGACGATGGCCGTTCAAGTCATCTCATTGATAAACAACACAATATGCTGTGTTGTGAGGCACGTGTTTGCGAAAGCCTGACTGTCGCGGAGGTTCGGGCGTCTGGACCGCATCACCGATTGTCACAGCCCGGTCCAAATTGTCTCAGTCGGCCGGCGTTTTGTTCCGGGTTGAGATCGGCTTGCTCCAGGTGCGGTGGTGACGCTGGGGCACGGCGTGAGCGTCGCCCTCGTTAGGAGGCTAGGACTTCTTAGTCTTCGATCTTGCTGGGGCGGCCCCGCTGCCCGGTTTGAGGACCCGGATCATCGATTCCGCAAGTTCGACGCTATCCACGTCATCTTTGTGGATCACGTCGCTGGCACCGGCGTCGAGGAGCTCTTTGCGCCGATTGCGAGTCACTTGACTGCTGATGACGATGATTGGGCCGTTGTAACTGGCCCGGCGCAGGAAAGGAATTGTGTGTGTCGCGTTGTCGGATGGTTTGAGTATGTCGTCAAGAAACACAAGATCCGGCTGGCGATCCATAACGCAATCTACCGCGCTTGCTGCCGTAGACGCGCGTCGCACCTCTAATTCGTATCCGAACATAACGCGCAAGGTCGCCTTTAAACGCTCGGCATCGAGCGTTTCGTCTTCAACCACCAGCACATAACTAAGTGCGGGCAGGTCTGCCCGAAGCTTGTTAACGTCGCTCTTCTTGGCGAGAAAGTCTCCGCCGGTTTTTTGCGATGAGCGCGTCATGCGTATGTTTTGCTCCCTTGGGTGCTACTGCACATCGGATGGGACGGGCGTCCCTGACCTAGGTTGAAGTCTACCTTATGGCAATGGCGGACTGCCATAAGGAAATGCCTTCAAACGCTTTTCTTTTTGATCAGGGTCCGGACATTAAGCAAGTACGGATTACGTGATGCCTTGAAGTTTGGGCCATCTGAGGAGAAAGGCGGTGCCCCGCCTTTGACCGAAATCAGATCGTACTTCGAGCTTTCCGCCGGCCGCTTCGACACATTTCTTAACGAAGGCCAGGCCCATCCCATGGCCGTCCGAATTCTCCGGACCGATGCGGCGAAACGGTGCGAAGATTGATCCATGCAAATTGGGTGGAATTCCCGGCCCATCGTCTTCGACGCGAACATGCAAGGCGTCTTCTTCCTCAGTACAATGAAGTTGTACGGTGCCTTCCGGACGATCGTGATGCTTCAATGCATTGTCGACGAGGTTACGCAAGACCAGATCAAGCGGGGCTGCATAGGTCACTATCTCCGGCCATTCACCGGTGATTTCGATCGTAAACTGTTCGGGGACGTTGATCGATTGGAGGATGGACGACACGAGCGCACGGGTGTCGACCGTCTCAGAAACCTCTTCTTTACGCCCCGCGCTGGCGTAATCCAGCAAGGCTGTCAGCATGCCCGACATGCGTTTCGACTGTCTGCGTACCGCGTCGAGTTTCTCGGCTGCTTCATTTGGAATTCTATCTTCCAGGAGTTGCTCTATGTCGTCGATCATATACCTCATATGCCGCATCGGTGCTTTGAGGTCGTGCGAGATAATCGACGCAAACTCCTCAAGTTCGCGATTGACCCTGGCGAGCTCGCCGTTGGCCTGCTCGAGCTCTTCGGACTTATGTTTGCTCTCGGATTCCGCCATCAGGCGGGCGCGAATCTGTCGGCTCAATTCCAGCTCAAGTCCGGCGCTGTCCGAGTGCGGCGTCAACAGAACGAGGTAGCTCCCTTCATTCTGGCACCAAAAAATGGAGATGTTGCTCTTGGGAACGGGGCCCGGAAGCATGGCCATGGTAACAGCAGGCATCTCGAGCGTGGCGCCTTGTTCATCTCTTAGGGCCTTGATCTCAGTCTCGAGCCCCATGAGAGGAAGCAATTCTGACGTCAACGGTTCGCCGATCTCTGCAAATGTGACAAGTTTTCCGTATCGTGCTGTGATTTCGAGGGCCTCGTCGACCCAGAGGAGTCCGAGGATTCCTCGCTCAGCAAGCATTCTGCCTGCCGTCATGAGAGGAGCGGGGTTCTGCATGTCAGGGGTCTTATTGGTCACGGCGGCGGATGGCGTCAGCGGTATCGATGAAAGCGTTCTCAATGTTTTCGCCGGATTTGGCGCTCGTTAGAATGGGGGCTGCGCCAAAACGGCAAAGGTCTTGCGGAATACCAGTTGCATCCGGTGTTTCCACGAGGTCGATCTTGTTCAAGACAAAGGCGATATGGCGCCCAGGGAGCGCTTCCCGGAAACCCTCTGCGAGGCGGACCATCGTATCCAATGTCTGCATGCGCGAGATGTCACCGACGATCATCGCGGCGGAAGCTTCCTTCATGTAAATGTGCTTGAAGATTGTCTCTCCAAAGTTGCCGTCTGTGTCCCACAGAATGAGACTCATCGGAGATTTTCCCGGAGTCGGCGGTACGTCGTACCGGTAGACGTCAACGCCAATTGTCGGTTTGTAGTTGAAGTCGAAGCGATCGAAGACGAGCCTCTGGGCGATTGAGGTTTTGCCCACACCGATTTCACCCAGAAGCATGACCTTTCGTTGGGTCATTGAGCGCTTTCGCCGTCGAAGCCAACTTCGAATTCCACTCGGCGGTTCGGACTGTTGTTCCCCGCGTACGGGCTGATCATTGTCATACTAATGCGTCCGACGGCAACGACCCTCTCTTCCGGCACCCCGAGGCTTACGAGTTGGTCTGCCACTTTTTTGGCGCGCGATTGACTGAGGGGGATATTGGGGTTCTGGCCCCCTTTGATATCCGTGTAGCCTATGACGCGAATGAGAAGATTGCTTTCGCCCATAAGGCGAGCCAATGCCGATAACGTTGCATTAGCCTTGGCAGGATTCCGATACTCAACCTCTTCTTCGAAGAAGATGGCGTTGGCGCGTGTCCACTCTTCAAGCTTTTCACGTGGTCCCGGTTCTGGCGGTGGATGCAACGCTTTCTTGATTGCCAGAACATTCACAGCTGCGACCGCCGTTTCGGACAGCAAGTCGGCCTCGGAGGCAAGCCGCTCGGCGCCATCTGCAACTGTTTTGGGGGGTGTGAAGTTTGCAGAGGGACGGGTGGCGGCCGACTGGGGCTCAACGAGGTCGGCCAGTTTGCCGGAGGCGTCGTGAAGTGCGTTGGCGTGCTCGAACAGCATGCCCAACACCTTTTCGTCGCTTGCATCGGATTGTGCGATGCGGGCTGCAGCGGATGCCGTAAGTGATCGTCCAATGGCGCTTTCAACTTCGGCAACGGCTTTTCGCTCCTGGTCCGTGCCGACAAGGCCTGCAATGCGAGGCAACGCAGCTTTGATTTGCCCCAGCTTGCGTGTGGCGCGATTGAGCGCATTTTTGCGTGTCGCGGCGGCAATGCCCGCTTGAAGATCGGTAATGGTGCCTTTGATGGCATTGATCTCTGGGTTCAAGCCAGCCACGTGTCCGCGGACGCGCGCGATCTCGGGTTCGAGGTTGCGCACCGCATTTTCCACCCTTTTGATTTCCGGATCGAGTTTGCGCATGTCGGCGCGCACACCTGCAATCTTCTGCTCAAATTCGTCGAGTGGATGCGGCAGTACCGTAAGCTGATCGTTGATCGTGCTCTGCGGCAGTGCTTGTCGCAACTTGGTACCGACTTCATCTCTTGCGGACGCAGTTGGAACGAGGCCGCCGACGGTGACGGTCTTGCCCAATCGGGAGACCTCTAACGTCACGGGATACCCGTTGAGTTGCGGGAGGCTTTCGAGAACTTGCGCTGCTGTGTCTCGTGCTTGTTTCGTCTGATAACCGCCATAGATATTCCAGCCGATCCAGGCTGCGAGTGGAAGGCCTATGAGCCAAGCCAACAGCTTCAATGGACTGAGGCCCCGCGAGGTGTCTGCAAGTTCCTCATGCTTTTCGACAATGCGTTTGCCAAGATTCTCGGAAAGATCGGGTAGTAGCGCGGGTGTGTCGGGTTCGGACTTCTCGAATGCGTCGATTGGGAGTGCATGGAGACGATCGATCGTGGCAAGAAAGGCTTCGTCAAGAATGCCTTCGATGGGTTGCGCTGCCGTTCCGCTGCACTTTGCGGCGAGCAGGTATACGGGTGAGGCGCGGAGATACAGCTGGCGTTCGCCCAGATCGATTTGGCGAAGGGCAGATCCCTCGTCTTTCAGCGCTTCGCTGGAGAATTCATTGATGGCGGTCAGAATGCCGCTCATGACGTGATCGTGCGTGTCGCTTTGATCTGCGCCGGTATCCGGCCAGCGTGCTATGAGTGCGCCCGTTGCGCGGCGGATCAGGTAGAGTTCTTCAATCTCAAGCCGCTGGGTGTCGGCAATGGCCAGTTCAGCCATTGATCTGCCCGTGCTGAGACTTCTCAAGCGCAGCATAAAGGGGTTCGACCCGAGGCGGCGGTTGATGTCGTTTGCCAGGTCCTTCATGGCGCTGGCGATGTAAGCCTTTACCATGCGGCCGGTCATCGGGTAGAGCGCCTCGACCAACTCATCTTTGCTGTTGCGAATTTCGGTCTTGACGGTCTTGACGACGACGGGGGCCAATGCTTGAGCCAGGTCGTCGTGGCGTTCCACCTCCGCCTTACGCAAAGCGCCGTCGATCACTTCGGCAACGCTCGTTTCGAGGCGTTCCTTTGTGCCTAGGCGCTCGAAAAGCTCTTGCAGCTCATTGACCTCGCGGTCAAAAAGCAGGCCCTTCAGCCGGTCAACAGGATCGGACATGGTTCCTCGAACGCGCTACTGCCTTACGGCTTGGTGAGGCTGCGGATACTCTCGGCAAGCGATTCGACGTGCTGCGACAGTTCTTGGAATGCAGCGCGCCGGTCAGCGTCCGCGTCGTTGGCCAGTGATTCGAGACGAGCGGCAAATCCTTCCATTTGCCGCGTCATTGTCGTCTCTAGAGCGTCGATACGCTGTGTGAGTGCCGCGATGCGCGCTTCTGTATCGCGTGCATGATCGCCAATGAGAAGCTCGCGCACCTCATCCATGCGCTCGTCAGGTGCGTTCTCGTTTGAGCTCAGGTCGCGCAGTTCATGTAGGTTGGTCGCATTCATCGGGCGGACTCGTTGACGTTCCTATCACTTCGATTGCCCCAGCTGCCGACCCGACGCATTGAAGCCGTTCAGCACCGGGAGCGCAACCTTTAATGTTAATTGGGATATACAAAGTGTACGGAATGCGAAGCGGTTCCGCAAGTCTCAAGATGCTGTGTTCTTGGAGCTGCGCCGCTGCTTCCTTGCCAAGCGCCGTGCGTCGGCAAGAATGTCTGCATGGTCGAATGCGAGCGGGCCTGATTTAGCGGGTGTAAACCATTCCGCCAATTGGGCGTCGTCACCGGCCGAGAGTTGCATGCTGGCGCTGCGCGCAAGGAAGGCGATGGATACGGTTGGTCCGCGCGGATCCCGCCTGGGATTCGAATAGACGCCAATCAAGCTTAATCGGCCCACTTTCAGACCGGTTTCCTCGAAGAGTTCGCGTCTACAGGCGTCCTCGACTGTTTCACCTCGCTCGATGAATCCGCCAGGTAGCGCAAGGAGGCCCTTAAATGGCGCAAAGCGACGCCGGATCAGGAGGACGCGGTCCTTGCGGTCGAATACGACGCAGTCGACGGTGAGGGCGGGAGATGATGAGCGTGGCATGCTATGGGGCGTACGATTGTTGGGCCATCGAGGATCAACAGCTGATCGTGGCGCGTGGTGTCGGCGATTTTGTAGTCTTTCGTGTGCAATTCTGTCGTGTGCAGCCGAACGAGCCTACGAATTCGGAGACCAGGGTGCGCTTCGTGCAATGTCTCAGGCGACGTGGGGGCGGGCTTGGTTGGCGAAGTCCATATAGCTTGCATTGATGCGTGCGGCCTTCTCGTCGTGGCCGGCGGCGTGGGCCACCACAACGCTGCCGACACGATCCATGGCTCCGCGGATGTCATCTGCCAGCACATGTTCTTTAACGCCGAACCGATCATGAAGTGCCGACATGATCGGCGCGCGGTGGGCGCGCTCTTCGGCAATCGTGGTTGCGAACTCTTCGGAAGCCGCGTGCGCCAGTGCGCCCTTTTCGGTTTCTCCCAGCTCGTCCCAAAGCGCCTTGGCAATGCCGAGAGACATGGCTGTTCCAGCACCATTCAAGGGTGTTGCGGTCGCTCGGGGGGCAACTTCGGGCAAGCCCATCGACATAGTGGCGATGATGCCGCCGTATTCCGCGGCGACGACGGTGTTTGATTGTAGAGCAGTTTTAATCTCGCCCGGGGCGAGTTCGGCCGGCTCGGCACCAATGCCGTGCACGACGCCGGCGCCGAGACCCATGGCAAAGATCTTTTGGCCCGTAATTGCTGTGATGCTGTCCAGAGGTGCCTTCGACCAGAGGAAAGTTGGTCCCGTGTGACCGGCTACGAAGGCCTTCACGCCGAAGTCTGCCGCAAGGTCGTCCCACAGGGCCGCGCCGCCGGCTGCGATGAGCCAGGCTTGCAGGTCATTTGCTTGGAGGCTGCCGGTCCAGGGGAGTCCAGCAAAGAAGGCAAATGCGGGATGCCGGCTCGCATGATCGTGTTCGGTTCCGTGATAGAGATTGGCGTCTCCTGCTGCGATGGCGTCGATTCCGGTTCTTGACGACTCGACAAGCTCAATTTTGAAATCACCTTCAGAGGCCGCCTCAATGCGGCGGGCAAGACGGCGGGCACTGTCGCCGAAACCCTTGCCGTCGTCGGGCCAGCGCATAGACAGGCGCAGGGTTTTCGCGCCGGATCTTATCGCGGGGGCCGATACTTCATCTGCATCTGCGGCCAATTCCGTAGCCGTTCCTGCCGCAGCCGCAGCGGCGGCGGCTCCGCCTGTGGTCTTCAGAAATTCGCGACGGTCCATGGGTTTCTCCGGAAAGGCTCCGACATGTGGCCATATCAAAGCCCATTGGCGCGATGAAGACAACGCCGGACCCGGGATCGGGGCAAAATACGGTCAGCGGGCGCCGAGGATCATGAAGTTGATGGCATGGAAGAAGTTCTCTGGCCCGGTATATCCCGGGATACGACCGACCTCGACGTTGTCCTTGAGGAGAATGACCGTCGGGACGCTCTCGACGGGCCCTTTGAGGGTGAGCTTGCGGTTCTTGGCCGGTTTGTCGATGGCGCTGAGGTGGGTAAAGCGCATGGGCACGGATTTCGCCCGCCTTGAGGTTTTGTAGGCTTTGGCCACGTCACGCCGGAACAGCATGCAATAGAGGCACCCTTCGACCTCGACGACAAGGATTTCGAGACCCGTCGATGGTGCAGCAGCGGTGTCTGTGTCGAGCGCAGCGTGTCCGTGTTGGGCCTCAAAGCCAAACATCAGCGCGGCCGTTGCAATGGACGCCAGAACGGATTTCAACACGCGGGACATGGACGCTCCGGAACAGGGCGCTTGGTGGGCAGCGCTGTGGGGGGCCATGATCCAAGGACCGGGCCAAGATCGCGTTGGTTGTCGAGTGTCTCTCGGCGAGCAAAGGTTAACGCTCGCCTTGGCGATGTTGGTTGGGTGGGCGGCAAGACGTTGAGGCAATGGTTACGGCATTCCGCAACGGCGGCGACAATGTGATATCCCGGGCTTCTGAAACGTGGTTAGTTTGCGCCGACTGGACCGGCCGGTTTGTGGGCGCGTGGTTATGGAAGGCGAAGCATGCAAAGGTTCGAAGATGTTGGCATTCCGGCCAAGCGCGGGCGTTTCGGCTCTTCATGCTTTCGTTGGTGGGTCTTGGCCTTTGGCCTAATGGCTCCCTTCATTGTTGCTTCGGCACATGCGTCGCCAAAGGTCGTGGTGACGATCAAACCGGTTCATGCGCTTGCGGCCCAGGTGATGGACGGTCTCAGCGAACCGGTTCTGCTTGTTGGCGGTGCTTCGTCGCCGCATACGTTCTCGTTGAGACCGTCGGATGCGCGCGCGCTCAGGGATGCCCGTCTTTTCATCCGCGTTTCCGAAAGCGTCGAACCGTTTACCGCGCGGCTAATCGGCGCGCTACCCCAATCGGTGCATGTGGTCACGTTGGCTGAAGCGCCAGGCCTTCGGCTCTTGCCCAAACGACGGAGCGCAACGTTTGAGTCCCACCGTGGCGCCGCGGACGGACATGCGCATGCGCATGACCATGGTGGTGACTGGGACGGGCACGTCTGGCTTGATCCAGAGAACGCCAAAGCCATGGTTCGGGCGATTGCGGCGGCGGTGATCGCGGTTTCGCCAGAGGATGCGCCGCGGATTAATGCGAACGCGGAGACTGCCATTCGGCGCCTCGATGCGCTTGAGACGGAGCTGACACGCGTGCTCGCGCCGATTATGGACCGGTCTTTCGTCGTCTTTCACGATTCCCTGCAATATTTCGAGCACCGTTTTGGGCTGTCTGCGGCTGCGGCTATTTCGGTTTCGCCCGAAGCGCGGCCCTCCGTCCGGCGTCTGCGCTCGGTGCGTTCCGAAGTTCTGTCGCTTGACGCCGTATGCGTCTTCAAGGAGCCGGCCTTTTCGGACAAGGTGGTCGACGCCGTGATTGAAGGAACCAACGCCAAGGTTGGAACGCTTGATCCTGAAGGTCTTACGGTTGCGCCAGGCCCGGATGCCTACGACGTTCTCTTGCGAAATATTGCGAAGAGCCTCAGCGATTGTCTTCAACCGCGTGACGGCTAGGCGGATTTTGCGACTTCCGCGAGGGCGTCGGCGGCGACGGCGCGTGTTACGCGGCGCTGTTTTGCCAGGGCAAGCCGGTCGGCTGCGGCAACAACACGGCCTGCTGTTTCCATGGAGCGATCCATATGAAGCGCAATATGGTTGATGACGTGCGGCTCGACGGCCAGTTGCCGGTCTGAAAAGAGTTTGATCAGAACTGCCTTCAACAGGGCTTCATCGGGTGTGTCGATGGCGACCAGTGGAAGACCACGTAATCGTGAGCGTAAGTCGGGCAGACTGATCGGCAGGTCGCCCGGGGGCGTTTCGCAGGTCAAGAGCAGGCTTGCGCCCTTTTCGCGCGACAGGTTGAGCGCGTGAAACAGGAGCCGCTCGTCGGATATGCCTTGATCGATGTCTTCCACGACGAGGGCGTGCCGATCCTCTAGTAGGGTCAAATCGGAATCCGATAGCTTTGCTGCCGAGACGCTGCGGGCCCGTGATCTCGTGCGCCAGACCGAACAAAGATGAGTTTTGCCGGAGCCGAGCGGGCCGCAAAGTACGGCAGACTGTTTTGGCCAGCCGGGCCAGCCATCGATGAATGCAACCGCATTGGCGTTTGATTGGCTGACGAAAAAATCTTCCGCGCCAAACGCGGCGCGATGCGGCAGGTCGAGGACGAGCTGGGCGGGTGCATCTCGTTGCGCCGACGTCATGGCTAGGCGGCTCCTCGATTCTCGACACGTCGGTTCGGTGCTGCCACCCGATACAGGACGCATTGCTCGGTCCGCATGACACTTTCCAGTCTTGAAGCGACCCAAACGGCGGTGTTGTTCAAACCGCGGTGTCGTACCCGGACGTGTGACGATGCCACGCCCTGGTATAGGCTGCCAGAGAGAGAAGTGTCAGCGCTCCTGTTGCCCACACCAGCGGTTCGCGCAGCAGCGTCAAGTCTAACGTGAATCCCTCTGCCGCCAATACGGTCGCCAATAACAAGATCTGGGCGACCGTATTGGCTTTGCTCACGACAAGCGGTTTGATCGGTGCGGGGTTGTCCATGAGCCACGTCAGAACCACACCGATCACGATCAAGAT
Organism: Hyphomicrobium sp.; assembly: GCA_965222835.1. Classification (GTDB taxonomy): domain Bacteria; phylum Pseudomonadota; class Alphaproteobacteria; order Rhizobiales; family Hyphomicrobiaceae; genus CBDCUQ01. The sequence goes on along the minus strand of CBDCUQ010000001.1, from coordinate 319,334 downwards.
GTCCCGGGAGACGACGGCAATCACGAGCCATGACGGCAGCTTCCCCGCAATCCCCAGGGCGATGAACAGGCTGACGATCATCAACTTGTCGGCAATGGGGTCGAGGTAGGTGCCGAGTTCGGTCACCCATCCGAAACGCTTGGCCAGGTAGCCGTCGACGGCGTCGGAAAGTCCGGCGATGATGAAGGCAAAAAACGCCGCTTTAGCCTGGCCTGAGATCAACAGCCAGAAAACGACGGGGACTAGGATCACCCGGCCGATGGTTATGAAATTTGGGATGTTCAAGAATAGTGTCCGGCTACTTTTCGTGTGATCGAAATCTAAAGGGGCGCGCGGCATTCGTCGAGGCGATGTTGTGGCGTACCTAAATCCTTAATTGCCGCATCTCCTATGTGCGGCGCATCAATAACCCGTTCGCAATAGCCATACGCCGGAGGATTGGACAAGGCTGACGCCTTGGCGGGCAAGAGCTGCGGAAAGTGGGCGGCCGCCGCCCGGATACTTAACAGCCATTGACGCCGTGCCTTCGGACACCGCATTGACCCGTACATCCGCAATGCCAGGTAACTCGAGAATGCGGCCGCGGAGGTCACGCCATTCCTCCCTCGTCGAGAATTGCACGAGCAGCTCGATCTCCTCGCCGCCGCCCATGGCGAAGGCGCCGCCGCTCTTCAACGTTTTCCAGCGGCCTTCGAGGACACCCAGACTGACGACGGATGCGAACTCCATCGCATAGGCGATGTCGCCGTCATAGATACGGTAGGCGCGAGACCAGGCGATGGGGCCGACCGCGTCCCGTCCGGCAAGTGTCACGTTGAGACGCTTGGTCGACTTATCGATCTCAGCGATTGCGAGCACGACATTTTCGGAACTGTACGTTGCTGACAAAACGGCTTCAGCTTCAACTGGCTCGGACATTGCCTTGCGGATTACGCTTTCGCTTGCGCGTTCGCGCAGCGGTGCGATGCGAGCCGGCGTCAACGTGTTTTCGAGGTCGAGGCCGTGCCAAGCATTGTTCCAGGTGCCTTGTGCCGCGTGGAATTCCTGAGCAAGGCTGCCTTCCGCCGCGGGGGCCGCTTCTTTCTTTATGGGCACGAGTACGATCTCGGGTGCCAGCTCCTCAACAAAAGGGATGGACTGACGGGCAAGGAGATCCCGCACGGCTTCTGCGCGATATGTGAAGTCAAGACTGGCGATGTACCGTGTCCGGGAGTTCTGTTCGGAGCGAACGCGTACACCATCAACGATCTCGGCGGCTCTGAGATCCTTGAAGCGTTCGAGTTGAGGGTAGGCGGTCACGGGAACCAGGCGTTTCAGGAGAGACCGGAATGCGGCTTCCTGGCCTTCGGCGAGCGCTTTCTCCTTGGCCGCGACGGCATTTGCGGCGACGGCTTCGACCGGATAATTGCCAACGGTATAGGCCTTATCGGACGACCAGGCGGGCGTATTCAGTGCGGCCAGCAGTGCTACGAATGCGCTCGCGAAAGCCGTGATCGTTTTCTTAGATGCGGATTGCACGCGCGGTTCCCTCGTGTGTCCTTGACCCCGCCTGGTTGCCGGTCGCACGGCAAGCTGCTACGGACCCGGTTTCTTCCCACTTCCGCTCTCCGAACTTGGCGGAAATTGGGTGTATCTTTGGCATTCTCTCTCGAATTCTACCCGAGGTCCAATGACCGGCACAGATAACACACGCGGCGCGCCGATCACGTACCATCAGTCGGGTGTGGATATTGATGCTGGCAACGCCCTTGTCGAGGCAATCAAGCCTTTGGTCAAGGCGACCCGGCGCCCCGGTGCAGATGCCGATCTGGGCGGATTCGGTGGTTTGTTCGATCTGAAGCGTGCGGGGTTCACCGATCCGATACTTGTCGCTTCGAATGATGGTGTTGGGACAAAGCTGAAGATTGCCATCGACACCGGTCAGCACAAGACGATCGGTATCGATCTCGTCGCCATGTGTGTGAATGATCTGGTCGTGGCCGGTGCCGAGCCGCTTTTCTTTCTCGACTATTTTGCCGTCGGCAAGCTCGATCTCGCAACGGGGCGCGATGTGATCGCCGGCATTGCAGAGGGCTGCCGCGAAGCCGGTTGCGCGCTCATCGGGGGCGAGACGGCCGAGATGCCCGGTATGTATCGGGGGAACGATTACGATCTTGCCGGCTTTGCGGTGGGGGCCGTCGAGCGCGGGGAGATTCTTCCGCGAAGCGACATCGCAGTGGGTGATGTTCTGATCGGGCTTCCTTCGTCCGGCGTGCATTCCAACGGGTACTCGCTGGTGCGCAAGCTCGTTGCTAACGAGGGTCTTGCCTGGGACGCCGCCGCGCCATTTGCGCCTGGCAAAACCGTTGCTGAGGCTTTGTTGGCTCCGACGCGCCTTTATGTGACGGGGTTGCTCCGTACGTTGCGTGCCACGGGTGGCGGTGGTCCCTCGGGGGCGGTCAAGGCGCTTTCGCATATCACGGGAGGCGGTTTGACGGAAAATCTGCCGCGCGTTCTGCCGGAGACTGTTGCGGCCCGTATCGACCTCGGTGCTTGGTCGTCACCCTCCGTTTTTGGCTGGCTTGCCAAAGTCGGGCACCTCGCTGACGAAGATATGCTGCGCACATTCAACTGCGGGATCGGTATGGTCTTGGTCGCTGCGAAAGAAAAAGCCGACGCCGTTCTGGCCGCTCTCAAGGACACTGGGGAACATCCGGTCCCCATCGGCGAAGTGACTGCGCCTGGTGGTGAGCGTAGTAGCGCCAAGGGCAAGGGTGGCGCCTGGGCGCTCAGCTATTCAGGCAAGCTGAGGCACGCCCTATGACCATTGCCAAAAAGCGCACGGCCATTCTTATTTCCGGGCGCGGCTCGAACATGATGAGCCTCGTTGAAGCGATGCGTGACCCCAAATATCCGGCCGAGCCTGTAATCGTCATCTCGAACCGGCCGGATGCCGCGGGTCTCGAATGGGCGCAGTCGGAGGGTGTTCCGACGCTCGCGCTCGATCACAAACTTTATGAGAACCGCGAACACTTCGAGGGCCAACTTCAGTCGGTGCTCGAGATGTCGAAGGCCGATCTCGTTTGTCTCGCTGGGTTCATGCGGCTCCTGACGGCCGGCTTTGTCGAGAAATGGCGGGACAAACTGCTTAACATCCATCCTGCTTTGCTTCCGGCCTTCAGGGGACTCAACACGCATGCGCGGGCGTTGGCGGCTGGCGTGCGGATTCATGGTTGCACGGTGCATGTGGTGCGGCCCGACATGGACACGGGACCGATCATCGCCCAGGCCGCTGTTCCTGTTTTGGACGACGATACGGCCGATACGCTCGGGGAGCGCGTGCTTGCCGCAGAGCACCGCCTATACTCTCACGCTCTGGCGCTTTTTGCTCGCGGGGATGCAAGGGTCGAGGGCGAAAGAATCGTTCTTGCACAGCGGGTTAACCAAATGGACAGCCTGTTTTCTCCGGCGCTGGGTTATGCGGAAAAGACATGACCGGTGGCCTTTTTTGCCGCGTCTGCAAATTGACGCGGCGCTATGCCCGGCATGGACTTGATCTCGGGCAAAATGGTACCCCATGCGGTGACTTAAGTGGCAGGCCATACGTTGGACCGCTTACGCTCCATACGAGCGTTGAGGATTGCTGTGTCCCGCATGTAACCCGCGTTCAAGGGCGGTTGAGCTAAGACGTCCGTCGCCCGACGCGTAGGCCACCCGGAGACAAAGAATGAGCATTCAGCAGTCTACGCAGCAGAAGCCGTCGCCAGCCCAGGGGCTTGGCGACGAAAGCAGCATTTGGTTCAAGCTGACCGCGCTGACCAAGACCGATGCCGAAAATCCCATGCGCATTCTTATGCAGATGGCGGATCGATACGGTCCTGTTATTCCCGTCAACATCGGCAACGAGCGCGTCGTTCTGCTGACGGAGCCCGAGCATTTCAAACATGTGCTCGTGGCGAAGGCGGATTCGTACATCAAGTACTTTGATGGCCTAAAGCCGATCTTCGGCAAGGCGATGATTACGCATGACGGGGCGCTGTGGCAGAAAATACGGATGCCGCAGCAGCCGGCTTTCCACCCCGATATGTTTGCCGAGTACATTCCGTACTTCAATCAGGCCATCAAGGCGAAGATGGCGATCTGGGCAGACTACGCGCGCTCCGGCGAGAGCTTTGAGATGGTCGAGCAAACCTGGACGCTTGCGGCCGACATGATCTGCAAGGCGCTGTTCGACCGCGATATGCCCTTTAATCCGCACTTCGTATTCAAGAGCGTGAAGATCTACACCGATGTGATGAATCACAAGGAGATCCGCTTGAAGCGCCAGGCGGGTGAGCTGTTTGAGGTGACCGATGAGGACGCCGCCAAGGCCATGGAGGCCTGGTGGTCGGTACCACCAGCAGTGATCGCGGCCGACCCGCGGGAAGAGCGCGAGCGCACGCTCCTGAAGATGATCCAGGCTGCCGTGGCCGACGAATCGTTCCCAGAATTCGATCAGGAGCAGGCGGTCGACGAGCTGAAGCAATACCTTTGGGCCGGCACAGAAACCACCGCGCTGACACTTGCTTGGTCGCTTTACGAGACGGCGCGCCATCCTGAGGCGGCCGAACGCATTCGCCGCGAGGGCGAAGAGGTTGTCGGTGATCGTGAGCCGACGGCGGCGGATTATTCGGCGCTAGCCTATACGCGTGCGGTTATTCAGGAGACGATGCGACTCTATCCGCCAATTTGGGGTCTAATTCGTGTTGCGGCAGAGCATGATGTGATCGGCGAAAAGGAAGTGCGACCCGGCGATCGTATTGTGCTGTTTGCCTATGGTGCGCATCACAATCCCAAGTTCTGGGACGAGCCGGAAGTCTTCCGCCCCGAACGCTGGATGGGCGGTGCGGCCAAGAAACAGGTGAAGTATTCCTACCTGCCGTTCGGTGGCGGCAAGCGCTCGTGTATCGGGGGCGCCATGAGCCAGGTCGAGAATACGCTGGCTCTGTCACAGCTCCTGCGCCGCTTCCGGCCCGAATACGTCGGCCCTAATCCGGCCGGCATCAATGCAACGGTCACACTGACGCCGAAGGGCGGCCTGCACTTCAAGATGCATGAGCTGAGCTAGGCGCTTTGTTCTTCTTGTTCAGTGCCTGCGGTCCTCGCAGGCCGGTGTCGTGCACGAGCGCCGTCCAATCGCGGCATTTCGCGGGCGAACGGTGGGTTACGACCGGCAATTCCCTGGGTTCGCTCGAATGCCGACACGCCTTGGCCGCACTGCGGCCAAATTGCCTTTCTAATTCATGAGGCGGATGACGCGGGGGTTGATCAGCTGAAACAACAAGACGTTGCGTTTCGCATCTGAAGCACAAACGATGGCCTGAGAGTTGGTACATCGATAAGAAACGAGCTTCCGGTGCACGCCCAGTTGGCAGGTCGGCCCCATGACGTTTAGCCCGGACGCTGGCACAGTGCGTGCGACGACACGCTCGTTCCCGCAGGACTTTGGTGAACTGGATCCCGAGGACGGGCAGTCGGGGCGCCAAACGCGGGATATCAAAAAACTCCTCTTGGTTATCGGTCTTGGCGCGCTGTCGTGGGTTGCGACCTACATCGGCATGCTTGAGTTGATCGAATCCAACCTGGGCAGCCTGCCATTCGTTCATAAAATCATCATCGGCTTTTCGGTGGCGATGCTGATGACGATGATCATCTGGTTGCTGGATCAGATGTTCTCGCCGGTGGGGCTCGCTACCAAGCTCTGCTACGTCGCGGGTTATGTCTTTCTCACCATCATTTCCGTCGGCTTCGGCTTTGGCTTTTATTGGAAGGTCCTGGAGAGCCGGTCGGAAAGCTCGCGGTCGGCGGAATCGGCCGTCACGCAGGTGCAGGCTTCTTTGCACGCGGCGTCGACGCGGCTCGAGCAACTCAATGCGACGCTTGTCCAGCTCGCTGCCGTCTCGCGGGAAAAGGCTGAGCTTGAGCGAACAAAAGGAACGTCGTGTCCCAACTCGCGGCCGGGCGATGGGCCGCGGCGGAAGATGCGCGATGCGGACGCGAGTAAGTTCACGTTTGCATCAGATTTCGTCAAAGGCCGCGTGGAGTCCGTCAAGACGTCGATTGCAGCCCTGGATGGGGATCTGGCAAAGATCGGTAGTGCGGACGCCTCGACGTTTGATGCCAAGACGGGTACGCGTAACGCGTTTATGCGGGCATTGTCGCGCAAACTTGAGCTGACGGTCACGGGCTTCAATGCGTTTCGCACTGATCCGCAATTGAAGCAGCTGCGCGCCGATCTCAACGAACGGGCCAACAAGAGCACGTTTGGCGATCCCAAAAAGGGCGGCTTCGTTTGTCCCGATCCGCAGTTGCAACAGGCGCTCAAGGGTGCCGTCCGCGCCATCGATCAGCTGCCCGAACTCAAGAAACCAGAGATCGCCGCCGTTGAAGGTTCGGAGGCAACGCTTGAGGCGTTTCGGCGTCTTTCGGCCACGTTTTATGGTCTTCTCTCGTTCAAGCTTCCACCCTCGGCGGACGAATTGCGGGAGCTTCAGCAAAAGGCCGTGCAGTTGGTCGAGCCGGGCCGTGCACCCGTTGCGCTTTCTCAGGAGGGCGCGGGGCTCTCACGGCGCGATTATATTCCGCTGGCCATCGCCTTTTTTGTCGATCTCTGCCTGTTTCTGGTGTCGATTGGCCGTCCCGTCAACCGGTTGCACGGTCTTATGCCGAAGATGCGCGAGGCTGAACGCGGGCCGGTGATCGAGATCCTGTCGCGCTTTAACGATATTCACCGCGACCGCGAAGTGCGCGAGAGCTTCGAGCTGTTCCGGCATGTCGTCTTTGATCTCAACGGCGATTATTATGTGGCAGTGCCGCTCGACGCCCCGCAACGGATGAACCCGCAGCAGCGCGAAGACCTGCGTCTCGAAGCCCAGCTCTTGTCCAATCTGTTCGCGAGTTTTGAGAAAGAGCGCATTTTTACGCGCACCTGGCTGCCGACGACGTCTAAGATCCAGAAGAAGCTTCGCAAGCAGGGTTCCAAGTTTGCAGACTCCGAAGCCTTTCGTGTTTATCGGTTCCGTAAAGGTGCGTGGTCGGAGATTATTCTTGGTGCCGTGATGGGTGCCGCGCGCAGGGCAGAAGCGGAGCGGCTGCGGCGCGCCGATGCCGAGCGGGATCAGTTCGGGCGATGGGAGCCGCCATTTGCGCCCGTTGTGAGCCAGGCTGCGCCGCCTCCCACCGGGCCCTATGACGGTTCTATGGGGACAGCGGCGCAATACTCCGATGCGACCCATGAAGCGCGCAGTTTGGAGCGGGGCCGGGCCACCACGCAAGAGCCAGAGGAGGATGGCGGGCTTGTGGTTTTCCCTGGATCGCGGTCAAACCGCTCCGCAAGAACGTCGAAACCTCAGGCAGGCTCGTTCCACGGCTCTGAGCACGGCTCGATGGCCGATTCGCGGTTTACCGGTTTTGGGGCGTACGCACGCAGCGCCAAGGCAGAGCTTGAGCAATACGACGACACCGAGGATCAGGTTGCATCTGCTGCCAACAATAACACGGCGCCAAGACCGTCCTCGGTCGTCGTCGTTTCGGACGGTGGGGCTGCCCGGATCGCCGAGACGTTCGACGACGAGGCTAGTGCGCGGCACGTGGAGCGGAGTACGGCCGAACCATCCGGCATGGCCGAGAACCAGCCGGTTCCGGCGCTGCGGCCGGAACCGACGGTCGACCTTGTGTTGAAGCGAGAGACAGTGACGATTCCCTTGGCAGAGGCGACCTTGGACCAGAGCCTGCCGAGCCTTCTGGCCCGGGCAGCTGGTGCAACACGCATCTCGCAGTGCCTGTCACCGCCGCCACTTCCTTTCGCAGATGTTAACGCGGCGGCAGCGGACACATCGACTGCGGTGACCGGCGATGTTCGCAGGGCCGAGGAAGTCTCTGAAACAGAGAGTGAATCGGGTGACGATGCGCCGTCAGCCGCGACGAATTGGAGCGAAACCGACGTCACTTTTGTTCGGCGTTTCAAGCCAGACGCTGCGGAGTGAGGCGTTACCGGTTCTGAAATACCGGGTCGAATTCGTGTCACCGGTCAACTGTTGCTTAACAGTCTTGCCGCCTTAATGGGGTCCAACAACGGAGTCACGTGTGACGACCGGGCGCCGGCGCGCCTGGCACGTGACCCAAAGGGACACCCGATGCGGCTCAACTCCTCGACCAAGATGCATGTCGTGCGCAAAGAGGAGAAGGTACAACGCCTGCGTGAGTTTATTCTACGCGATATCGTGAACCGCAAATCGCCGGGCGAGACGTCTCACTCTTATCAGCTGGTTGCGCTCTCCATCGACAGCCCGGTGGCCAAGGCGCTTTCTGATCTTTCGCTTGAGCTGGCGAATGCCGGCATCACCGTTGAGGCCATTTTCGCAAGAGTCGATGCGCATCCTGGCTGTGGCGCGACTTTTGGCTTTGACCCGGTGACCAATTGCCGGCGGAGCACGGATCCCCGCTTGATCGACGCTCATGAGCAGCTGGTGCTCGGGCCTTCAACCGTCTGGATCGGGGACTGCATGCGCCGCGATCCGGCAAAGCGGGATGCCTATGAATGCTACGCGGAAAATAGCGGGTCGCAGGCGGCCTGGGCCCGGCGTTCGTTCGAAAGGATGTGGTCCAACAGCCAGCCGGTCACGCACATCCGGGCCATGCGCTTCGCTGGACAAAATGGCGATCTGCCGGTTCCCGAGCCTGGGCTGGCCGGTTCGCCGGAACATGGACCGGTGACCGCCGCAACGCGGCACTGATTGCCGGAAACCGATTGAGATTTGGAATGCCGAGGGGCCGGTCGCGAACGCCGGCCCTTTTCGTTTGTCTAAACGCATATTGGTTTACGGCTGAAGAGGGCGGGTGGCGAGATCTAGGCGCATTCACCGGTATTTTTGGATAAATTCGGTGTTATCGCCAAGGTTCGGACAATCGCATCTGTTGGGCTTCACGGATCGCCCGATGCGGCGCCATACTCCCAGAACTCACGACTCCGCTTATGCGACGTCGCCCCCCCGTCCGCCAGCAAGGTGAACTCCTATGCGCATTCTCAACGGTCTCTTCTTCGGGTTCGTGCTTTTCGTTGCCGGGCTTGGTCAGGTCAGCGCAGACCCCGCAGCCTTTCGACATCGTGGCATTGCCCTCGATGCCGACCGCTACGAACGCTATGTCCTAAAACACTGGACACGGGGGAACGAGACGGCGGCTGAGCTTCGCAGTGCCGGTGCACGTCTCACTGCGACCGACCCGCGGGCCGCATCGGCGAAGTTTGCTGGTGCGGTGGCGGGGGATCCGACAAGTGCCGCGAGTTGGCTCGGTCTAGCCAAGGCGCTGCTTGCGATCAAGCCTGATCCGCAGAGAGGCGGGGAACGCTACGATCTTCCGGTCAATGCCTCAGCTGCCGCCTATCGGGCTTACGAACGTGCGACGACTCCTGATCTCAAGTCGAAGGCGCTTGCGGTCATGAGCCAAGGGCTGGCGCGCCGGGCCATGTGGCGGCCGGCCATCGATTCCTTGAAGATCAGTCTGGCTTTGGTTGAGGACGCCAAGGTGCGGGACGACTACGAGAAGCTGCGTGCTGAGCATGGTTTCCGTATGACCGACTACACGGCCGACTCGGATACCGCGTCTCCGCGGGTTTGCGTCATCTTTTCGGAGAGCCTTGCGCGCGGACAAGTGGATTTCGCAAAATTCGTCTCGGTTGACGGCAAGGATCCGGATGCCGTTTCGCCAGAGGGTTCGCAGCTTTGTGTTGAGGGCCTCGCACACGGGCAGCGCTATCAAATTCAGTTGCGTGCGGGTTTGCCGTCGGATGTCGACGAGGTTCTGCAGAAGCAGGTCAACCTTGCCGTTTATGTGCCGGATCGTAAACCGCTGGTGCGCTTTTTGGGCAAAGGTTACGTGCTGCCGACGCGCGGTCAGCAGGGTATTCCAGTCGTCACCGTCAACACGACCCGTGTCGCGGTCGAAGTCTATCGCGTCGGCGACCGTAGTCTTGCGATGACGCTTGGGAACGGCGATTTCGATCGCCAACTCTATAGCTACGATCTCGATAATCTGCGGAACCGGATTGGTCAGCGCGTCTATGTGGGATCGATGGATGTCACCAGCAAGCTCAATCAAGAAGTGACGACGGCATTTCCCGTCAATGATGTGCTGGGCCCGCTCGAGCCGGGCGCTTATGCCATGATCGCCGGTCCGGACAAAAGAGGTTCGAGTTCTTCAGGTGAACATTCCGGGCTGACGCGCGATTTCGCGACGCAATGGTTCATTGTCTCTGATATGGGATTGACCGTGTTTACGGGCGACGATGGACTTCACGCGTTTGTGCGCTCTCTTTTAGATACGACGGCGCTTTCTGATGCCAGCGTGCGGCTGATTGCGCGGAACAACGAAGTTCTCGGCAGGGCCAAAACTGATGCGCGCGGCTATGCGCATTTCGAAACCGGTCTGACGAAGGGCAAGGGCGGTCTTGCACCTGCTGTTCTCGTTGCCGAGAACGGCCAGGGCGAGTACGCGTTTCTCGACGTTACCGGAAGCGCCTTCGATCTCTCCGATCGTGGTGTCAAAGGCCGTGAGCCGCCCGGGCCGCTCGATGCGTACCTGTACACAGAACGCGGCGTCTATCGACCGGGTGAGGATGTGAATCTCACCGCACTCGTGCGCGATGCGGCCGGTATTGCGGCCACGCTCCCGGTAACGCTCGTCGTGACACGTCCAGATGGCGTCGAGCACAAGCGCTATGCGCTGCATGATCAAGGCCTGGGTGGCCGGTCGGTGCGAATGGGGCTCACGCATTCAGCGATGACGGGGACCTGGCGTGTCAAACTTCATACCGATCCCAAGGATGATCCGCTGACACAGGCGACCTTCTTGGTCGAAGACTTTGTGCCTGAGCGCCTCGATCTGACGCTCGATGCGGCCGGCACCGTTCTTGAGCCGAAGAGGACGAAGACGGTGAAGCTCACCGGCCGGTATCTCTACGGTCCGCCGGCGGCTGATCTCGAGATTGAGGGTGACATTGTTGTCAAGCAAAGCCGCTCGGCACCGAAGGGCTTTGAGGGGTATCATTTTGGCAAGGCCCAGGAGAAGATCTCGCCTATCCGCCGGTCGCTGGAAGGGCTGCCAAAGACGGGTCCTGATGGCACGGCCGACGTTCCCGTGATGCTTCCGGCGGTGACGCGGACGGCACGGCCGCTCGAAGCCGACGTGATCTTGCGTCTGCGTGAACCGGGCGGGCGTACGATTGAGCAGAAAGCCACCTTGCCGGTCGATCTCAAGGAGCGGCGCATCGGTGTGAAACCGGCGTTCAGCTCTTCGACGTTGGGTGATGGCGACACGGCAAAGTTTTCCATCATTGTGCTCGATGAAACCGGAAAGGCTGCGGATGCAATGGGCCTTGTGTGGCAGCTCGTGCGCCTTGAGACCTCGTGGCAATGGTACAGTCGGGGCGGCAGTTGGGCCTATGAATCGCAAACGCTGAAACGCAAGATTGCGGATGGCGTCGTTCACGCTTCGGCAAGGATTCCCACTGAACTGGCTTTTGTTGACTTGCGTTATGGGCGCTACCGGCTTGAGGTGTCCTGGCCCGAGGCCGGGCGGCTGGCAACGAGCTACGAGTTCAGTTCCGGTTGGTATGCGGGAGACGAAACGGCCGACAGTCCGGAGATTCTCGATACCGGATTGGACAAGGCCACGTATCAGCCGGGCGATACGGCGAAACTGCGCATTGCCTCGAAGAAAGGCGGACGAGCACTTGTTGCAGTCCTGGGGTCAAGCCTGCTCGACATGCAGGAGGTTGAGATCCCGAAGGGCGGCGGCGAAGTTGCACTCAAAGTCGGTACGGACTGGGGTCCGGGCGCTTACGCGACGGTTCTCATCTATCGGCCAATGGATGAAAAAGCGAAGCGCATGCCAAGCCGTGCGTTGGGCGTCAATTGGATTAGCATCGATCAGTCAAAGCGTACGCTTGGTGTCTCGCTTGGCGCGGACGAAAAGATCAAATCCGGTGCGACGCTCTCCGTTCCAATTACACTCAGCGGCCTTGCCGCAGGTGAGGAAGCCCGCGTCGCGGTCGCGGCCGTCGATGTCGGTATTCTCAATCTCACGCGCTACAAGGCGCCTGCGCCGGAACGCCACTTTTACGCCCAGCGGAAGCTCGGTGTGGATATTCGGGACTTTTATGGCCGTTTGATCGACGGCATGCGCGCGGAACGCGGCAGCATTCGTTCCGGCGGCGACGCTATGGCAAGCATCGGCCTGCAAGGCAGTCCTCCGGTTGAAGAGACCGTGGCCTTTCATTCGGGCATTGTGCGCGTTGAGGCGGATGGAACGGCGAGGGTTGCGTTCGAGCTTCCCGATTTCAACGGCACCGTGCGGGTGATGGCCGTCGCCTGGAGCAAGGATAAGGTGGGCCATGGAGCGCGTGATGTGATCGTTCGCGACGCGGTTGCGCTGACGGCGTCGGGCCCACGTTTTCTTACTTTGGGCGACGAGGCGCGTCTTGACTTTTCCTTGCACAATGTCGATGGGCCGGCCGGGACCTACAAGCTTGCGGTGGTTGAGGAAGACGTTGCGGAAAGCTTGAGCGAGGGCAAGAGCCTTGCCGATCGCGATGTTGCTCTCAAGGCCGGACAACGGACGTCGCAACAGCTGGTCGTGAAGCCGGAGCAGGTGGGCCTGCACAGCTACCTGGTTCGCGTTTCAGGTGCTGGTGGGATCGATGTGCATCGCACGCTGACGTTCGACGTGAAGCCGCCGGCAGGAGATATTCGCCGTACGACCATCAAGGAGCTGGCGGCCAATGGCGGCAAGCTCACGCTTGATTCAAATCTGCTTGCGGGTCTGATCCCCAACCGGACGCAGGTCAATCTGTCGGTCGGCCCGACGGCGCGGATGGATGTGGCCGGTCTTCTGACGCAGCTTGATCGCTATCCGTACGGGTGTGCCGAGCAGATGGTGTCGCGGGCCATGCCGCTTCTCTACGCCAACACGGTGGCTGCGCAGATCGGTCTTGCGGAGGACGCGGAAATCAAAGACCGCGTTCAGAAGACTGTCGACCGGTTGTTCGAAATGCAGGGCAGTTCCGGAGAATTCGGGTCGTGGGGGCCTGGATCCGGCAATTTGTGGCTGACGAGCTATGTGACGGACTTCCTGACGCGGGCCAAGGAAACCGGCTACAACGTGCGGCCGATCCAATTCGGTCAGGCGCTTGACCGGTTGCAGAACTTTGTCACGAACGCGCAGGACTTCAAGTCGGGCGGTGAAGCTCATGCCTATGCGCTTTATGTTCTGGCGCGGAACGGACGGGCTCCGATTGGCGAGTTGCGTTATTACGCTGACACGCGTTTGGACCGTTTCGCGACGCCATTGGCGCAGGCACAGCTCGGAGCCGCGCTTTCGATGCTTGGCGAGAAGACGCGGGCCGAGACGGCTTTTCGTGCTGCGCTTCGGCACTTCGATGGCGACATGAAGCAAATAACGAAAGCCACGTGGCGACAGGACTACGGCTCTACATTGCGGGATGGTGCGGCGCTTGTGGCGCTGACGTCGGAAGCCAATGTGGTCAAGGCGGAGGCGCCGCGTCTCGTCAACGTCATTGCCGAGGCCTATCAGGGCCGCAACTACACATCGACGCAGGAGCAGGCGTGGATGCTGCTCGCGGCGAAGGCCTTGAGCGATGAAACGAAAGGGACGAAGCTCAGTCTTGGCGGTGTGCCGGTTCAAGGCGCGATCCTGCGCTCGCTTTCGGCACAGGATCTTGCGAAGGGCGTCGTTGTTACAAACAACGGCGGAGCTGCGGTCGACGCCATGGTCACCGTTATTGGTGCAAGCCTGACGCCCGAGCCGGCGATCTCCAAAGGGTTCACTATCAAACGGAGCTACTTCAAGCTTGACGGTACAGAGGTGGCGATGGAGAGCGCCAGCGGCGGAACCGCAGAACTGGCGCAAAACGAGCGTTTGGTCGCCGTCGTCAAAGTGCAAAGCGATGCTGAGCATGGGCGCGTGCTTCTGGTCGACCGGCTACCGTCGGGTCTGGAAGTTGAAAACCCCAGGCTGGTCGACAGCGGTGATGTCAAGACGCTTGGCTGGCTTTCGCGTGATCGCACACCTGAACATGTTGAGTTTCGGGATGATCGTTTCGTTGCCGCGTTCAATATTCGGCCCTCCAGGTCGAGAAACAATGGGCGCTCGCAGGAGCCAGCAGTTGAGGGACGCCGCGACACTGCGGGCGCGGACGGCTTCCAAGCCAAGAGCACCGCGACTGTTGCCTATATCGTGCGTGCGGTGACGCCGGGCCGGTTCGTGCACCCGGCTGCGATTGTCGAGGACATGTACCGTCCCGAGCGTCATGCGCGCTCGGCTAGCGGTACACTTACGATTACACCCAGCCAATAAGCGAACGAAAGAGGTGTCTGCCGCTCGCGGCAGACGCTGAGCCAGCCGATGACAATGACACGGGCCCAAACTTCCGACATCGATTTCCGCGCTGATTTCTCAAGACCGAGGACGGTGCGGGCAAGGCTGTTGCGGGCGTGCGGGGTGCTGTTCGGGCTGGGGCTTTTTGTTCTCTTGGCCGGGTTTGCGGTGGTTGTTGCTGCCAAGCATCGTATGGGTCCGCCGCCGCTTGCCAACGCCTCAGAACTTTCGAGAACCGTTGTCGATCGCGACGGCCGGTTGCTACGCGCGTTTACAACGGCACAGGGGCGGTGGCGATTGCCTTTGGCGCCAGACGAGGTGGATCCGCGCTACCTTTCCATACTGATGGCGTTTGAAGACAAGCGCTTCTATCAGCATGGCGGCGTCGATCCCCTGGCGATGATGCGCGCGGCAGCGCAGTTGGTGCGGAATGGACGGATCGTCTCCGGGGCCTCGACGCTCACGATGCAAGTGGCGCGTTTGCTCGAAGGTAAGCATGAGCGCACGAGTGCCGGGAAATTCAAGCAGGTCGTACGCGCGCTCCAGCTGGAAGAAACGCACTCCAAGACCGAGATCTTGCGACTTTATTTGCGTCTGGCACCCTTCGGCGGAAATATTGAGGGTGCGCGTGCGGCGTCTCTTGCGTATTTCGGGAAAGAGCCCGCCCGGCTGTCCATCGGCGAAGCGGCTTTGCTGGTTGCGCTGCCGCAGTCGCCTGAAACCCGGCGTCCGGATCGGCATCCAAAGGCGGCAGAACGGGCCCGCAATCGGGTCTTGAGCCGGGCTGTCGATGCCGGTGTGATTTCAGCCGCGGAGGCTTTGCGGGCTCGGGCAGAACGCGTTCCAACGCGGCGGCGGTCGTTTCCAAAGCTTGCGCCTCATCTGTCCGAGAGCGAGGTCGCTCTGAAGCCTGAGAAGGCCATCCATCGGCTGACGCTTGATCGTGACGTCCAGGCCTCGCTGGAGCAACTCGTTTCCGAGCAACTTTCGCTGATGGGGCCGAAGCTGTCTGCCGCGGTTCTCGTCGTTGACAATGCTTCTGGACATGTCCTGGCGTATGTCGGATCGGCAGGTTATCTCGATAGCGGGCGTTATGGGGCGATTGATATGGTGCAGGCCGTTCGCTCGCCGGGCTCGACCCTGAAGCCGCTGATTTATGGCTTAGCGTTCGAACGCGGTCTCGCACATCCGGAAACGCTGATTGAAGATCGCCCGACGCGGTTTGGGACGTATGCGCCGAAGAACTTTGATGACGCGTTTCATGGGACGGTGTCGATGCGTGAAGCGCTCGGTCTTTCGCTCAATGTGCCAGCGGTGAAAGTACTGGATGCGGTTGGACCGTCGCGGCTCACGGGGCGCATGCGCCATGCTGGCATTCCGGCGGCGCTTCCAGATTATGCGCAGCCGTCTCTTGCGGTTGGACTTGGCGGTGTGGGGATGCGCTTGCAGGATTTGGCGCAACTTTATGCCGGGTTGGCTCAAGGTGGTGATCCCGTTCGACTCAGATGGCGTAAAGACTCACCGTCAACTGAGACTGCGGCCGACGCGGGGCGCGGGCAGAGGCTGCTATCGTCTGTTGCCAGCTGGTATGTGACCGACATTCTCAAAGACGCACCGGTGCCCGCCAACACCAGATCTGGAGCAATCGCGTACAAGACCGGGACGTCTTACGGCTATCGCGATGCCTGGGCTGTTGGTTTCGATGGAGAGCACACGGTTGCCGTTTGGGTTGGGCGGCCGGATGCGGCGCCGACTCCTGGATTGCTCGGACGTGCGGCGGCGGCACCCATTATGTTCGACGCATTCCAGCGCATCAGCACGCAGCGTGCAGCATTGCGCGCACCGCCGAGGGGTGTTGTGGCCAGGTCGGCCGGGGGACTTCCCCCGCCCTTGAAGCACTTCGGAGGGACTGAGGCCTTTGCCACGCAAGGCCCCTACCGGGACGCGGACGTCCTTATTGCTTTTCCCCCCGATCGGGCGGAGCTCGATGTCGAGGACCGCGATGACGAGCCGGTGGTGTTGAAAGCCGAAGGCGGGGTTTTGCCGCTGACGTGGCTCATCGATGGCGTTCCTATCCGATCCGATCCGACTGCGCGTGAGGTCGCCTGGCAGCCTGACGGACGCGGGTTCGTCAAAATGCAGGTCGTCGATGCCAAGGGGCGGGTCGATCGCGTGACTGTTCGCCTACGGTGACTTTGTGAAGCGTGCGGCGAGGCGATGAAATAGCTGCTTCACAACGCGCCTGCTAGGCTCTACGCAGTGGGCATGACCTCCTACAGAAATCTTATTGTTGCGCTTTCGGCCGTTGCGATTCCGGCTTTGCTATATTGGGGCACGGGCACGGACGACCCGCAACCGCTGCCAATGCTCGGTGCGACAATCGATGCGACGTCGGTTTCCGGAATCTCATCGGGCGCCTACATGGCCGGGCAATTTCAAATGGCGCATGGCCGTCTTGTTGTTGGCGCCGCTATCGTTGCGGGTGGACCCTATGGATGCGCTGAAAGTGCGTTCGCCGGCGCATTTCCAGGTTTTGGTGCCGAGTTTCTGAACGTCTCGAAGGCGGTCAACGGCTGTATGCAAAACGCGATGATTCTGTTCGGTGTTCCGAACCCGCAAGGTCTTGCAGACAAGGCGAAAAGGCTGGCGCAGCAGGGCCGCATCGATCCGGTCGATACGATTACGTCTGATCGTGTGTATCTCTTTACGGGATCGGCGGATCGCACCGTGGTGCCCGGAATCGTGCGTGCCGCGCGGGATTACTACTCGGCTTTGGGCGTTCCATCCGACAGAGTAGCGTTTGTCGAGGATATTCCGGCGGGGCATGCGTTTGTCACCGAGGACGAAGGCCGGTCGTGCGATATTTCGGGCAAGCCTTACATCGTCGACTGCGATTACGATCAGGCGGGCGCGCTTCTCAAGCACATCTACAAAGACCTTGCGGCGCCAGCCGGCCCGCCCGCGGGCCGGTATATTGTTTTCGATCAGCGGCCGTTTACCGAAGGTCTCGGGGCCCACGGTCTCTCCTGGGAAGGCCTTGCTTATGTTCCTGATAGGTGTGGCGCCGAAAGCGGATGCCGGGTGCATATTGCCTTTCACGGATGTGCGCAGAATCGCGGATACGTCGGTGACGATTTCGCAAGGGAGACCGGGTTTGCACGCTGGGCGGATGCGAACCGGTTGATCGTGCTTTTCCCGCAGACGATCGCGAGTACGAACAATCCGCAGGGATGCTGGGACTGGTGGGGGTATACCGGGCGCGACTACCTGACGCGTGACGCACCTCAAATCACGGCCGTGCATCGCATGTTACGTCATCTCGGTGATGCGAGACCGCCATCCTAGTGCGTGTTCAACTTGCGTTGACGCGCCTGGCCGGGCCGCTCCCCCACCCGGCCACCCAAAACGATGATGGATTGGGCGGCCGGGCGGGGGAGCGGGTGGTTCTGGCTGAACAAAACGGACTTAGTTCGCAAGACCGGGGCCGGATCAGAAAAAAGCCGTTTGGGAGCGGCCAAGGCACACGCTAGACTAAAAGAAGGCCTTCGGGGGGAGACACCGCATGCGACTTGCGTGGAATGAAACTTGGGGTGCGGGCTGGCACAGCGGCGGACGGCGTCCGCGACCGGACGTTGTTGAAGCCTGGGGGTGTCTTCTTGCCATCGGCGCTCTTATCGCCGCGACGTTGGCGGGGACGCTTGCACAGTCACCGGCGGGGACGGCCACGCCGTCCGCGTCCTCCTCCCAATCGTCAGATGTTTCTACGGCAACGCCGCCGGTCAAGGAGTGGATGATCGCGGGTTACGGCGGCGCTCCCTATACCTACAACAGCGATGTCACGGTGAAGAAGTCCGGTACCCATGACTTCACGGCGCATGATGTCGGCTGGGACGGCGAGCCCTTCATCGACCCCATCTACTATGGTGTGCGTATCGTGCGCTGGTCTGAGGGCGGGCAAACGGGCGCCATGCTCGATTTCACCCACTCGAAAACCCTTTCGAGACTAGATGAGCAGGTGAAGTTCTCCGGAACGATTGACGGCGCGCCGGCTCCCGAGACGGCCAAGCTGCGCGATATCTTTCGCAGGCTCGAAGCCTCGCATGGACACAATATGCTGACCCTTAATGGTCTTCTGCGCTTGCCCGCGCTTGGCCCGCGGCTCATTCCCTACGTAGGTCTTGGTGCGGGGATTTCGCTGCCGCATTCGGAAGTGCAAATGCAAAATGATCCGGGCCGGACCTATGAGTATCAATACACGGGCCCTGCCGTGCAGGCGATAATTGGACTGGAATTTCGCGTACCGCGCATGTCCTATTTCCTCGAATACAAGTTTACGCTTGCGAACTACGAGATGCCGCTTACGCATCAGGACGGAACCATTCTATTCGTTGATCTGTGGCGGCAGTTCATGCGCTGGTGGCGGGACGAGGGGCCGCCCGGTGGGTTCCTTGCGACGCGCCTCACCAGCCACCAGGTGATCGGTGGTCTTGGTGTCAGGTTTGGCGGAAATGCGCCGTCGGCCGCTCCGTGACCGGATCGGTCGGGATCAGGTTTTGACGGGTGGCGACCTGGCGCGCCTCTGGTTGGCAAGGCAACGATGAGAGGCCAGGCGACATCCGTTTGAGTGACGCACTTAAATTTCCTATTATTTTCAATGTGTTCTAATAAGCTCAGGGTTTGCGTCGGCGTTTTCGAATGATGCACGGATCCGTGTCATGATGGTGTCGTATGGGTTGATCCTCATGCCGGTCGTCAGTTCCGGTTGGATCGCAGGAGTGTCCTTATGAGCGTTGCCAAGAGTAAGTCGCGCGCAAAAGTCGAAAACGTACCGGTGGTTCCGGAGGGCCCGGACCGGTTCTATAACCGCGAGCTTTCCTGGCTGCAGTTCAACCGGCGCGTTCTTGAGGAAGCCGAGAACCCGCGCCATCCGTTGCTGGAGCGGCTGCGCTTCTTGTCGATCTCAGCATCAAATCTCGATGAATTTTATATGGTCCGCGCCGCCGGCATTTATGGACAGGTTTCGGCGGGGGTGACGACGCCGTCGCAAGACGGTTTGAAGCCGGCTCAACAGCTTACCGAGATTAACAAGTTCGCCGGCAAACTCATCGCTGAAAAGCTGGCGTCTTGGAACAAGTTGAAGTCCGAACTTGCGAAGGCCGGACTCGCAATCATTGAGCCGCGTGATTTGAGCAAGGCAGAGCGCGCCTGGCTCGAAGATCTCTTTATGACGCATCTCTTTCCGATCCTCACGCCTATTGCGGTCGATCCCGCCCATCCGTTTCCGTTCATTTTGAATAAGGGTTTGGTTCTTGCAGTTTGGATGGAGCGCGCTTCTGACGGAAAGGCGATGAACGGCCTTATTCCAATACCAAGCCAGCTCGAGCGCTTTATTCGCCTACGTGTTTCTGAGACGTCTGAGCAGAACTTGCGCTTTATCCAGATCGAAGATGTTATCGGAATGTTTCTTCCTGAGCTCTTCTCGGGGTTCGAGGTCAAAAGCCAGGGTGCTTTCCGCGTCTTACGCGACAGCGATATCGAGCTTCAGGAAGAGGCCGAAGATTTGGTGCGCTCGTTCGAGAGCGCGTTGAAACGCCGGCGCCGTGGGCACGTGATCCGGCTTGAGATCGAAAGGCGCATGCCCGACCGGCTCAAGAAGTTCATTATTGACGAGTTGGAAGTCGGGGAAGAGTCGCTTTTCGTCAAGGATGGACTTCTGGGGCTCGCCGATCTTTCGCAGCTTATTGTCCAGGACCGGCCGGACCTTCTCTTCAAGCCGTTTAACATTCGCTTTCCGGAGCGCATTCGCCAGTTCAGCGGCGATTGCTTTGCCGCGATCAGCAAGAAGGACATTCTTGTTCACCATCCCTATGAGAGCTTCGACGTCGTGGTTCAGTTTCTGCGGCAGGCCGTGGCAGATCCGAACGTCATGGCGATCAAATGGACTCTCTACCGAACGGGACGTGATAGCCCTATCGTGCAGGCATTGAAGGAAGCCGTCGAGGCTGGCAAATCCGTCACTGCTGTCGTCGAGCTTAAGGCGCGCTTTGACGAAGCCGCGAATATCCGGTGGGCACGCGACCTGGAAAAAGCCGGCGTCCATGTGGTCTATGGCTTTATCGAACTTAAGACGCACGCAAAGCTCGGCGTGATCGTGCGGCGCGAGAATTCAGAGCTGGTGACGTACTGCCATATTGGAACCGGGAACTATCACGCCCAGACCGCCAAAGTTTATACGGACCTTTCGCTGTTCACGACGGACGCCGCTATGGGCCGAGACGTGACGCGCGTCTTGAATTTTGTGACGGGGTACGGTGAGCCGGCCGAGTTGGAGGTGATGGCTGCGAGTCCGCATGGGATTCGCGCCCGAATCCTTGAGCATATCGGCAAGGAGATCCGGCATGCCAAGGCCGGCCGCCCGGCGCATATCTGGATGAAGATGAACGCGCTTGTTGATGCCGAGATTATTTCCAGCCTTTATGAGGCGAGCAACGCGGGTGTCGAGATCAAACTGATCGTACGCGGCGTTTGTTGCCTGAGGCCCGGCATCAAGGGGCTATCGGAAAACATCACAGTCAAGAGCATAATTGGGCGCTTTCTCGAGCATGCTCGGATCTATTGCTTCGGCAATGGCCACAAGCTGCCGTCTGGCGAAGCGGCGGTCTATATCAGCTCCGCCGACATGATGCCGCGCAATCTCGATCGTAGGGTCGAAACCATGGCGCCTGTTCTTAACGAAACGGTGCACGAGCAAGTTTTGGATCAAATCATGGTTGCCAACCTTAAGGACAACCAACAGAGCTGGCGGATCAAATCAGACGGATCGTCGGAACGGGTTCGTCTATCCTCTGGCGAGGAACCCTTCAATGCGCATGAGTACTTCATGACCAATCCGAGCCTGTCAGGCCGCGGGCAGGCGCTTGAGGATCATTCTCCACGGCGTTTCGGAATTGTTCAGAAAACCTGAAGCTCTGGCTTGCCTCGATCATCTTGCCTGTGCCATGAGGCTCATCAAGATGACCGGATCCTTCAATTTGGGCAGGGCGACGCGTGGCGGTCCTCAGTCAGTTTTTTGATGAATGGGGACATCCCAAAGAGTTCGAGCCGCTCGGTGTCATCGATATCGGCTCCAACTCCGTCCGTCTCATTATCTATGATGGTGCTGTCAGATCGGCGACCCCGCTCTTCAATGAGAAAATTCTTTGCGGGCTAGGCCGTTCGCTGGCGACGACGGGCAAGCTCGGGAAAGAGGCGACGGATCGGGCTGTCGCTGCCCTCGCACGCTTCCACGCGATTGTGCGAGCGTTGGGAGTCAAGAACACGCGCGCGCTGGCGACCGCGGCGGTTCGGGACGCGGAAGATGGAAAAGATTTCATCCTACGTGCCGAAGAGATCGCTGAAGTCAAGATTGAAGTGCTTTCGGGCGCGCGCGAGGCGTCTTTAGCTGCGTCCGGGATTCGTATGGGATTTCTCGACGCGGACGGTATTGCCGGCGATTTAGGAGGCGGCAGCCTCGAACTGGTCGACATATCTCATGATATCTGCAACGAGGCCGCAACGCTGCCGATCGGCGGTTTGAGGCTCATCGACCTTACGGGCGACAAGGTCGAGAAAGCCCAGCCTCTGATCGATCAGCACTTCGCAGAGTTAGGCTGGCTTAAGACGGGCAGCGGCCGAAAGTTCTTTGCGGTCGGCGGTACATGGCGTGCACTCGCCAAGATGCATATGGAGAGTCACAATTATCCTCTGCGCGTCATGCACGGGTATGCACTGCCTGCACCCGAAGTCATTCGATTTTGCGAAATGGTTTACCGCGCAAAAAAGGTTTCCAACCTTTCCGGCATCTCAGAAGTATCCCGGGCACGGCGGGAGGTTCTGCCCTATGGTGCGCTGGTGCTTGCGCGTTTGCTCAAGTCCCTCAATTCCTCCGAGGTGATCTTTTCGGTCTTCGGTATTCGCGAAGGTCTTGTGTACGATTTTCTCTCCGAGCATGAGCGTACCAAGGATCCGCTCATTTGTTTTTGTCTCGATTTTGCGAAAATGCGGTCGCGCTCGGTCGAACATGCCAAGGAGCTCTGTTTTTGGACCGATGCTTTGTTCCAAGGTGAAGGCCCCTCAGAGTCAGCGGAGGAACGCCGGCTTCGGCACGCTGCTTGTTTGCTCTCAGATATCGGCTGGCGTGCCCATCCGGATTACCGCGGTGAGCAAAGTCTCAATGTTATTGCACATGGCGGGTTATCGGGGATCGATCACGCCGGCAGGATTTTTCTCGGCTTGTCGGTCTATTACCGGCACGACAGCGGGGACAACGCCTCGGACCATCTTTCTGAAAGATTGCGCCAGTCGGTGAGCAAGAAAGTGCAGAAAAGGGCCCGAATCGTTGGATCCGCCATTCGGACCGCGCATATGCTTTCGATTGGCCGGCCCGGTGTTATCGACGAATGCCCGCTTTCCTATGAGGATGGGTCTTTGGTTCTGACGATACCGCGCCGGCATGCAGCGCTTGATGGGGAGCGTTTACGCCGCCGATTCGAGGCACTTGCCGGTCTCGTCGGGTGTGCCCCCCTTGTTCGCGTGGAAAAGGGTGGGCACTCTTAGACCAGTGTTGTGGCTGGGCGGCCCGCCTATGCCATATTTCGAGATAGAGTCGCATGTCGTGGTTGCTCTCGTTTGCGACTTCGATAGTTCGGGGTTCAGGGGACGGATGGCCGAAGACCTATATCGAACGTTGGGTATTGCGCGGAGCGCGTCGGACGATGAAGTTCGGCGAGCTTACCTGAAGCTTGTCAAAGAGCTTCATCCGGACGTCAATCCCTCGCGAAGCGCTGAAGACCGTTTCAAGAAGGTGTCGGCGGCCTACGATATTCTTGGCGATCCGGGTTTGCGCCGGAAATACGATCGCGGAGAGATCGATGCTGCGGGAGAGCCGCGGCGCGCCTATTCACGTGCGCATTCCGGAGCCGGATTTGGCGGGGGACCCGATGGCTTTTCCGGCTTCGATACCGAGGATATCTTTTCGGATATTTTCTCGGGATTTCGCGGAGCCCGGCCGGGGCACCGGCCCGAGTCGTTCGCGGTTCGCGGGCAGGACATTCGCTATTCCCTCGACGTCGAATTTCTGGAGGCGATCGAGGGTGGGCAAAAACGTGTCACGCTGCCGGGCGGTGGTGCGCTTGACCTCAGCGTGCCCAAAGGCGTGAGCGATGGTCAGGTGCTCCGTCTCAAAGGCAAGGGTGCGCCCGGGCAACGCGGAGGTGAACCGGGAGATGCGCTGGTCGAGGTGAAAGTGAAGCCCCACGCCCACTTCAAGCGGCAGGGCGACGACGTTCTTCTCGATTTGCCGATCACAATCGATGAGGCGGTTCTTGGCGGCAAGATTGAGGTTCCCGCGGTATCGGGCCGTGTTCAGCTTACGATCCCCAAAGGCACGAGTTCCGGCACGGTTTTTCGAATGCGCGGAAAAGGTGTGCACAATGCCGTTAGCCGTACGACGGGTGACCAGCTGGTTACGGTGCGTATTGTGCTGCCGCAAACCATCGACGACGGACTTGCCTACTTTCTATCGGAGTGGCGCCAAAAGCATCGTTATGATCCGGGACGCGGCAGCTGAGGGTGCCTCATTGAAAAACGGCCGGAGCTAAGCCCGGCCGTTTTTGTCATTGTTGCGGGTTTAAAGAGGCCTATTCTTTTGGGGATCCTTCGGCTGGCGTGGCGCCTTTTTTTGCTCGCCCCCAATTCGCTGGCTTCATGGCTACGGCCTTGGCGCAGTCGGGCGAAAGATTTGCCTCGTTGCCGCGCAAGCATTTTCCGCGCCAACCTTTCGCCTTCTCTACGTCGGCGCACAGCGTCTCAAGATCTGACTTGCAGGCGTCCTTGATTTTGACTTTTGGCTTGGCAGCATCGCCAGCCATTGAGAACCCTGCCGGGATGGAGATCGCGGCAGCGACAAGCAAGCACTTTTTGAAAATCATTGTACAAATCCTTTCTTGATTTCAGGGAGTTACGATCATCCACCGGTGGGACGAGATGTGATCTGAGGGTTTCTTAGGTGGCGTATTTGGCCAAATTTGGCTGTTTTAGCGACGTTATCCGCAGGACTGTATCTAATTCGGGAGGCGTGACGAAACGGCGACGACCTCGCCATCGACGATTGAGAGCGCGAGTTCCCCGTGCTTCAGGCGCAGCGCATCCTCGCCGAAGAGTTTTCGCCGCCAACCCTTGAGCGCGGCCACATCCGGATCCCGGTCGACGGCGATGCGTTCCAAGTCCTCCGCGCCAGCAATCAATTTGGGAGCTACGCCATGCTTGGCGGCGGCCGACTTCAGCAAGACCTTTAGGAGCTCGATGGTTGCGACCGCGCGCGGGGGCAACGGCCGGCCATTTGGAAGCGGCGGCAGCGCGCTTGTTTCGCGCGCCAGTCCACGTTTGACGGCCTCGATTATTTCTTTGGCGCGGGCGGATCGGGCAAAGCCGTCGCTCAAAGAGCGTAACCGTCCAAGTTGCTCGGGCGATGTCGGCGCCTGATTGGCAATGTCGTAAAGCACCTCGTCGCGCAAAATGCGATTGCGGGGCACATCCTGTGTCTGGGCGATGCGATCGCGCCATTCGGCCAACTCAATCAAGACCGCAAGGGCCTTGCGGTTTTTTACCCTGAGCTTAAGCCGCCGCCAGGCTTCCGCCGGGTTGTTTTCATAGGTTTTGGTATCGGTGAGCGTGCCCATCTCTTCGTCGAGCCATGACGCGCGACCGGTTTTCTCAAGTTCGGCTTTGAGGTGGAGATAAACATCGCGCAGATGAGTAACGTCACCGAGGGCGTAGGCGAGCTGCCTGTCGCTCAAGGGGCGTCTGCTCCAATCGGTGAAGCGGGAGGATTTGTCGATGGCGTCGCCGGTTACTTTCTTGACGAGGTTGACGTAGCTCACGCTTTCGCCGAAGCCGCAGACCATGGCGGCAACCTGCGTGTCGAATATCGGGGCCGGTATGAGGTTCGCTTCGGCGTAGACAATCTCGATGTCCTGGCGCGCTGCGTGAAAGACTTTGACGACGCCCGGGTCTGCCATCAGCGCCCAGAACGGAGCAAGATCGAGCTCCGGGACGAGGGGGTCGATCAGGACCTCGCAACCTGGTGTGGCGGCCTGAATGAGGCACAGTTCCGGCCAGAATGTT
Source organism: Hyphomicrobium sp. (assembly GCA_965222835.1). Lineage (GTDB taxonomy): Bacteria > Pseudomonadota > Alphaproteobacteria > Rhizobiales > Hyphomicrobiaceae > CBDCUQ01. The sequence goes on along the minus strand of CBDCUQ010000001.1, from coordinate 293,759 downwards.
TGTTCGCGCAAGAATTCCGTATCGACCGCGACGAAGTCGGCGGCGGAAAGCTCGGAACAGGCGGCTATGAGGTCGGGGGTCGTCGTAATCAGTCGCATTGCCGCTGGGGTATAGCGCAGGATCTTGGGCCTGTCGCGTGTCTGTCACCGGTCATGCGCCTCACGGCGCCGCTATTGTGCGCTAGGTTGGACATCGGTATCGCTTTTTGAATGGGACACGCCGGAGACTGGGTCAACCGGCACCTTTTCGGCATTTGTACTGGTGCCGCGAAACGAGGACCTCTGGCCCGCAATACCGCGCGCTTCAGATTGTCGCTCACGGGCAAATTGGGCTGATTTGATGGAATTCGGCAGGCAAGCCGATGGCATCTCTTTGCCTATGGGATGAGCATTAGTGCTCTTCTGCCGCGCCGCCCACGCGCATGCTTGCGAGGCATTCGACAATTCGGTCCGCTTCTTCATCGGAAAGCGTCAATTTGGCCGGCTTTTCGTAGTTGCTCGCCCGTAGCCGCTCTCGCCGCTGCAAGAGTTCGGAAACGTGACCTTTGATCAGGCTGAGCTCACCCATGACCTGCTCAACCAGTCGCGCGTAAGTGGCTATGTCGGTGGTTTCGGGACGCGCGAGGGCTTGCTGCAATTCCTGAGCAAGGAGGTGGCGGCCTGTTAGCTCATGGTATTGATGTTTGAGGTCGCCGCCAGCATTTTCTCCATCGGTCATGCCCATCACAGAGATGTGTTCGGGGAACGACTTCATGGCGAGACTCTCCTCACGCGCCGGTACTTGGATCAGGCTTCAACGAATCGTTAGCCAGCCTTAGTTAAAAGTTGGTTTACGCCCGGACGTGTTGTTGTCCTGCGCATGACGGCCGGGGTGTTGTCATGGTCTGGCAACCGTCTACCGATGTTGCTCGCTTTTGCGGCGATGAGCGGTGCAGCTGCAGGGTCTGGTCTCTCGTGGGGTGCCCCGCCGGAAAAGCTTTATTTCGCTGGCAGCGGGGCACTTACCGGGTCAAAAGCGCGGGCATTTTGCGTGGATGTCCTCGATTCTTGACATTCCCGCCGCCGCGTGCGCTTTTCCGCGTCGCTTTCACTGATTTTCACCAAGGAAAATGGGCTATGGCCAAAGCGGCGAAAAAAGCGGCCGTTGCGGGTTCAACCGGTAAGCTTCATCGCTATCGTTCTCATACGTGCGGCGCTCTTCGCGCGTCCGACATCGGAAACGTTGTCCGCCTTTCAGGTTGGGTGCACCGGGTTCGCGATCATGGGGGCGTGCTCTTCATCGATCTCCGCGACCACTACGGGGTCACCCAAGTCGTTGCCGATCCTGATAGCGCGGCTTTCAAGACGGCCGAGCGCGTTCGCTCCGAGTGGGTGATCCGGGTCGACGGAAAGTTGCGCGAACGTCCGGAAGGTACGCTCAATCCAGAGTTACCGACGGGTGAGGTCGAGCTTTACACCAGCGAGATCGAGGTTCTTTCAGAAGCGAACGAGCTGCCTGTTCCGGTGTTTGGAGAGCCGGAGTATCCCGAAGATCTCCGTCTCACGTACCGCTTTCTGGATCTTAGACGCGAAACGCTGCACGGCATTATCATGGCGCGGCTTGCTGTTACGCGCGCTATCCGCCAGCGCATGCACGATGCCGGCTTCAATGAGTTTCCGACGCCCATTCTGACCGCGTCGTCGCCGGAAGGTGCGCGCGACTATCTGGTGCCTTCCCGCGTGCATTCCGGAAAGTTCTATGCGCTTCCGCAGGCGCCGCAGCAGTACAAGCAGCTGCTGATGGTGTCCGGTTTCGATCGCTATTTTCAGATTGCGCCGTGTTTTCGCGACGAGGATCCGCGTGCCGACCGGCTGCCGGGCGAGTTCTATCAGCTCGACTTGGAAATGAGCTTCGTCGAGCAAGATGATATTCTGGGGACGATCGAGCCGATCATTACGTCCGTTTTTGAAGAGTTTGGGGGCGACAAGACGGTTGATAACGGCTGGCAACGGATCCCGTTCGATACGGCAATTGCAAAGTATGGAACCGACAAGCCGGATCTTCGCAATCCCATCGAGATGCAGGATGTGACCGAGCATTTCCGCGGCTCCGGCTTCAAGGTGTTTGCGGGCATGATTGAAAAGGACCCGAAGGTGCGGGTGTGGGCCATTCCGGCACCCTTCGGCGGCAGCCGTGCCTTTTGCGACCGGATGAACGGCTGGGCGCAGAAGGAGGGTCAGCCGGGTCTTGGCTATATCCTTTGGCGTGAGGACGAGGGTGCTGCGGGTGCCGGCCCGATTGCAAAGAATGTCGGGGCCGAGCGCGCGGCCGCGATCCAGAAACAGATGGGTCTCAAGACGGGCGACGCGTGCTTCTTCACCGCCGGCGATCCCGCCAAGTTTTTTAAGTTTGCAGGCCTTGCCCGGGATGAGGTCGGCCGCGAGCTTAAGCTCATCGATGAGGGCCGGTTTGCGTTCTGTTGGATCGTCGACTACCCGCTTTACGAGTGGGATGAGGAGGAGAAGGCGATCGGTTTCTCACATAATCCGTTCTCGATGCCGCAGGGCGGGCGCGAGGCGCTGGAGGCGGCCGAGAAGGACGGCCGTGATGCGCTGCTGACGCTTAAGGCCCATCAGTACGATCTCGTCTGTAACGGCCATGAGATCGCGTCCGGCTCGGTGCGAAACCACCTGCCAGAAACGATGATCAAAGTGTTTGAGATCACTGGTTTCAGCCGGGAAGAGGTCGAGACGCGATTCGGTGGCCTCTACCGGGCGTTCCAATACGGTGCGCCGCCCCACGGCGGGCTAGCGGCCGGTCTTGAGCGCATGGTGATGCTTCTGACCGGGTGCCACACAGTGCGCGACGTTGCGATCTTCCCCATGAACCAGCAGGCCAGCGATTTGTTGATGGGCGCGCCGGCCGAAGCCAGCCCCAAACAGCTGCGCGAGCTCTCGCTTCGTGTTGTTGAGACGGACCGGAAATAGACGCCAGTCTCTCAATTCCGTGCGCTTGAATCGGAGACGAATGTCGCGCTCGCCAAAGACGAGCGCGACATTTCATTTTTATCTTTTGTCCAACTGTGCTGCCTATGTTGAAGAAGCCTTGCTTGGTCCGCAATCAGGCTTCAGCCTCGTTGGCGGAATCCGATTGCAGCATGCCGTAATTTTCGACGCCGATCTTCTTGAGCAAATCAAGCTGGGTTTCCAAGAAGTCGATGTGGCCTTCCTCGTCCGTTAAGAGCTCTTCAAACAGCTCCATCGAGACATAGTCCTCTTTTTTGCGGCAAAGCGCGCGGCCCTTCATGTAGTGGTCTTTGGCTATGTATTCGCCTTTGAGATCGCATTCGAGGACTTCCTTAATGTTCTGTCCGATCATCAAGGGTGCGACGTGCTGCAGATTGGGATGGCCTTCGAGGAACACGATGCGGTCGATCAACTTGTCGGCGTGCTGCATTTCCTCGAGTGACTCGGCGCGCTCCTTTTTGGCAAGCTTGGTGTAGCCCCAGTCCGCCAGCAGCCGGTAGTGCAGCCAATATTGATTGACGGCTCCCAGCTCCAGCTTCAGAGCTTCATTCAAATGTTCGATGACTTCCTTGTCGCCCTTCATGACGTTCATCTCCGAAACGTGGCTCAATAAGGCACTAGTCTGCGCTATTGGCGCGGGAAATGCACGCCGCCTATTTGGTCAGAGCGGGGGCGGGATGACGCGGCGATCTCTGAGGTGTTGCGTCGGATTTTTCGGCCATCGTTTCGGTCTTAGATGAGGCGCTGGTGCGCGATTTCGTGCGGCCGAGGCGATCTTGCGCGGTTGCACAGGCGCAGGGGCAGATCAGGCCTTTTTCGACCAACGCATCCATTTTTGCGTAGATGGTTTCGACGGCGAGCGGCGCACAGCCGCAGCAGTTCATTCGCTTCTCAAGATATCGGTAGACAACGCCGGGTGTTGGGAGCGGCGCATTCGGTTGGCTCATGACATCGAGCACGGCCAGCTCAATATCGAGATCTGTCACGACTGCACAGGAGCAAACGATCATGGTGCCGACCTCGGCGCGTAGATGCGATCTGACACTTTGGAAAGAATCGTCGGCAGGTTCGAGCGCGCGGCTTGGCGTGCCTGGCGGTATGCACGTTTTGCGATCATCTGGCTACTCCAATCGACGGGGTTCAAGGCCCTGGCATTGGGTTGCTATTATGTGATGTTTGCCATGGTTGGGACCAGGCCTGCAATCGTTAGGTCGGATTTGTCGCGGCAATATCGCGAGACAATTCAACAGATTAGAAGAGTTCTAGGTCGCTGCGTTTTTCTGGACAACGTCCCAAGCGACATTGATGAGCTTCATGCGGGTTTCACGCATGCCCCGATCGGCCTCGTCTTTCGCGAGATCGGGATGCCAGCTCTGTCTCAAACCATCGACAATCTTCCGGATGGAGTCGAGGGAGGCATCGGGCGACGCCCCCAGCACTTTGAGGGCGTCCTCACGGGAGGTGGGCATCCAATCGCTGGCGGCTCCGTTTTCGATTGCAGCCGAAAGCGAACCCGGGGCCGGCGCCGCAGGCGGAACCTCCGGCGGTGCAATTGGCTCGCTTTCCGGTGTTGCAGGGGGTGTTGGCTGCAGCGCATTGTGCGCGGGAACGGCTGCCCGCGTGGGTTGCGGTGCCGGCGCGCCTCCGAGTGAGACGGCGCCAAGATCGCGCTTGCGCACCGCAGGCCTGGGCTTGCGATCGTTCAGGCGCAAATAGGCGAGGAATGTTGCGGTTAGGATCGCAATCGCGGCGAGGCCCAAAACGGTTTGGCCGGATGCCGAGTGCACGAACTCGGCGGCGCGCGCACCGGGTGATTTGACGCCGATCGGAATGGCTCCGGTTTCTGTGCTTGAGGGCTGTAGCTCAGTTGCCGATATGACTTTGTCGGGGCTGCCGGGTGGTGGCGGAGCCACATCGGGTGACCCTGACTCTGTTGTGGCGGCCGCGCTCTTTTGATTCGTATCCTTGTCTCCAGGTTTCTGTTGGTTTTCGGAGCCGGATGCGGCCTTTGCATCCGGATCGGCACTTTTCGAATCGGTGTTGCCGGGCTGGTTGAGAATTTTGAGGCCGGGCGTCGACGCGGTGGGCGCCGGGGCTGACGGTGTTGCGGCTTTCTCCTTGGCGACTTTGGAGTTGGTCTTCTTGGCCGGTCTTTCTGCGGGTTTTGGTGCGGGTGGCTTTATCGTGTCGGTGGCTTTGGGCTTGTTTGCCGTTTGCGGTTTGGTGGCGGGTGGCGGGGGAGCCGCACCCTTTTGCCATTCAAGTCCTTGGCCAGCGGGTGCGCCCTCGTTCCGTCCATAGTTCGGCTCGCCGATGATCTCAGCTTTCATGGCGATGATCGGGGCAAACCCTCGCGGAAGTACGGCGATGTCGCGCGGGCGATGGGGTGGGCCGTAGGGGGACGGAGCGTAAGCATCGGGGCCGTCTTGCCATTCACGCGGGCGCGGTGGACGCATCCGAATATTGAGACGGCCGCGTCTTACGAACGCTGGGCCATTGTTGAGTTCGGAGGCGGCGGCGACAACGCTGTACCAGGGGACGCGCGCGCCACTGCAATCGAGGTCGAACCGATAAATCGGCCATGTTTTGCAACGGTTGCGGTTATCGGGTGCGCAATGCGTGTAGGTGTTTTCCCTGACCGGTCCGATGATCTCGTAGCTGCGCAAGTTGGAGCGATCAAGCTGCACGCTGCCCTGATACGACGTGCAAACGTAGGGCATGACCAAGCGCTCGGCCGCGGCCGCAGTCTGGACTGCTGCAGCCCACGAAACGGCCAGCACCACACCAATCTTTGCACTGCGCATGGATCGCCCCGAAATCGCAAGACGCTGGCCGGATACCGGCAAACGGCTCTGAAATCAGGGGAAATGCTCCGCGAAGACCTTGGCGACTTTTGGGCCGAAAGGTGCTGTGCGGTCTCCGCCGCGACCGGCTGGGCGCCGTTTTTCCGTCAGGGCAGGCGGCAGCCGGAAGTGAGGAAGCCGTAGAGCCAGCCCGTTGCCGCTCCGAAGCCAGCCAGAATAACGAGCACTGGCCAAAGGCTATTTGCGTCGCCTCCGAAGAAGAGCACGTCTTGCCCGGTCAGCAGCGGCTTCAGAATGAACATGCCGAGGATGGCCGCCCCGGCCAATCCGAGGAATGCGCCCTTGAAGGTCAGCCTTCCTTCGGGTGGATTACCCAAGATCATGGCAAAGATGCTTCCCCAAAGGCCGCCCCAGAATGTGTCGGACGCGATTTGAGGGATCCCTTGGCCTGCGAGTGGTCCGACTGATACGGCTTCCGTCCGCCACGGTATGCGGTCTGCTAGGTATCCGGTCTCTGCTAGACCCAAGACGATGAGCTCGTGTGCTGTGACCGTGGCGATTGCACCCGCCACGAAGCCGAGCACGAGGCTCTTGATTGATAGTCCTGCCATCTGTTTCTTCCCCTAGAACTGGCTTTATTCTTGTCGCCGCAGCCGCCGAGGATATTACGGTATCGGCTGCCATATTTTGTTGCAAACACGGCACGCGGTGCTCAGGAATTCGAACTATTGCTCTCGATGGCGTTAACCAAGACTCGAATGGGGCGAGATGTCTGGGATCGATTGGGCGACGCAGTTGCCGGTCGGGGATCGCCAGCATCGACTTTCACCCATCCAGCCGGAGCGCGATTGGACCGATTGTTTTTGGTGTGGGCCGGATTGGTCCTGGCCGTCGCGTTCGCACCTGCAGCAGGCGCGGGCGGTCCGGCGCTGCAGGGTTCGGCGCGGGGCGAGGCTATGGCCAACGCCTGTACCTTTGTGCCCGACGAGGTGCACCAGGTGGCACGTGTGATCGATGCGGAAACGTTCGCATTTGAAGACGGACGGGAGGTTCGGCTCATCGGCGCGCTGGCGCCACGTCCGCCTTTGGGTGTTGAGGCGAAGTCCTGGATCCCGTCCCGCGATGCGCTTGACTTTCTGACGGAGCTGATTGGTGGAAAGGCGGTCGAGCTCTCGTCGTCGGGCCGGGGGCAGGATCGGTACGGCCGCCTATTGGCGAACGTTTTTGTTCGGAGCGCTGAGGGCCTGGTTTGGGTGCAAGGCGCGCTTCTCGAAAATGGGCATGCACGCGCGTATGCGCTTCCAGGGCATACCAGCTGCTTGCCTGATCTCATTACCAGAGAGGCATCCGCACGGGCGGCCGGCAAGGGATTATGGGCCAATCCAGCCTTTGTGCCCCGCCCCGCCCATAAGGCGCGAGGCCTCATGCGTGAGCGATCTCGATTCACGCTCGTCGAGGGGCGCGTTGTAGCAGTCGCCGAAAGGGGACGATGGCTTTATCTCAATTTTGGCCGGGATTGGCGGTCGGATTTTACTGTGGCCGTTCCGCAGCGCTTGCTTGAGCGCGCGGGACGCGAGGGTCAGCGCTTGAAAGACGCGAAAGGGCATTTGGTTCGTGTGCGCGGTTGGATCGAGCGGCGGAATGGTCCGGCCATCGAGGTGGTTACGACGCATCAGGTCGAATTCTTGGAGACGCGCTAGCTTTCTTCATTCGCGGCCGTTCCTCGCTTGCGGCCTCAATCCTGCATCCACCTACGTGTGGCGGGCTCCAACGGAAAAAACGCCCGGCCAAATGGCCGGGCGGACTCCTTGTTCACTTCTGGCGCGCTGACGGCCGGGTTATGCCGCCTTGACGTCGGCCTCGGCCTCGGCCTCGGCTTCCGCGGCCCGGCGGCCCTTGGCACTCTTCGAGAGTATCTCGGTGATCCGCTGAACGGCGCCACGCTCGTCGAGTTTCTCGACCGCAGCGATTTCGCGGGCCATCCGGTCGAGGGCGTCCTCGTACAGCTGGCGCTCCGAATAGGACTGCTCAGGCTGTGCCTCGGACCGGTAAAGATCGCGTACGACTTCTGCGATCGACACGAGGTCACCGGAGTTGATCTTGGCCACATATTCCTGCGCGCGCCGGCTCCACATCGTTCGCTTGATGCGTGCGCGGCCCTTTAGCGTGTCCATGGCTTTCTTGACGATGCCATCGTCCGCGAGCTTGCGCATACCGACGCTTGTCAGCTTTGCAGTCGGAACCCGCAGCGTCAGCTTCTCTTTGTCAAAGTTGATGACAAAGAGCTCCAACGCCATGCCGGCGATCTCCTGCTCTTCGATGCCGATAATGCGGCCGACACCGTGAGCCGGATAGACGATGAATTCGTTGGTCTTGAAGCCATGGCGCTGATTGACTGGCTTCTTGGGACCCTGGCTGGCAAGGTTGTGACGGGCCGCGGCCGCCTTTGCGGCAATGGCCTTCGGCGAGCTCACTTTAGAACCGCCAACGGGTGCCGAAATTTTCTGGCCGGAAGATTTTGCCAGGGCGGCAGGAACCGCGCGCGCCTGACCGGACGCGCCGACACGGATTGGGCGTGCAGCGGTCGGGGCGAGGCCGGACTTGGCGGCGCCGGGCTTTGCGGCGGCCTGCTTGGTCTGTGCGGGCTTCTTCAGGGCTGCCTTGAGCGCGGCCTTGTTCTGGGCAGACTTGGCCTGGCCAGACTTAGCCTGGGCCGTCTTCGGCGGCACGGCAGCGGCAACTGGCTTCTTTGCGGCTGCCTTTTTCGTCGCGGAAGCCTTCGCGGCTGCAACCTTTGCAGGTGCCTTGGTTACGGCGGCGGCCTTCTTAGACGGCGCCTTGCTTGCTGCGGTGGCCTTCTTCTTCTTGGTCGCGGCTGTCCGCTCGCCGCGGCGCGTCGTTTTCGATGCGGTTGGGCTCGACGGCTTCGCGCCCTTTTTGCGGGCTGTCGGCTTTGCCGAGGCACGGGCCTTCGACTGAACCTTGTTCTTGTTCTTCTGCACCATAACCGTCTCGCTCTCTTCCATTACGCACATGCGACTCCGGGCCGGACTCGCACTTTTCACCCTTCGCTGCTCCACGAGGCGCATCCCGCGCCTTACTCCGACAGACATGCCGGCGGCGGAGCCAACACACCGAAGAGGCCCCCTAGCAACCGCGGATCTGCGATTGCTCTGAACGGCCTCAATTTTTTTGGCTCAGCCCCTCAGCCCCTTCCCTGCCGCCCCGTGTCGGCTAGGTGGGCGAAAGTAGCGGCTGTACGTCTGAAGGGCCCGGTCGGTCTCTTGCGGATAGTGCCGGCCCCGTTCACTTCTGTTCGCGCCAAAAAGTGTGTGGATCATAACACAATCTTGACGGAAAATGAAGGGGCAGGCGCGTTAACGGTGTTCAGCCACTGAGGCAGACGGGCCCAAATTGCTGCAATTGCGAAGGAATTTTTTGAATTAAGGTGCGGTGCAAATAGCGGCGTCGTGGCACGTGAGACCGGGAAATTAGTCACCGCTACCCGGTTCCGAGGAGAAGTACTTGTCGAATTTTCCATCTTCGTCCTTAAAGGCATCGGCATCGGCAGGCGCATCTTTCTTGGCGGTTATGTTCGGCCACTTCTCTGCATACTCCCGGTTGAGTTCCAACCATTTCTCCAAGCCCGGCTCCGTATCCGGTTTGATGGCTTCGACGGGACACTCGGGCTCACACACGCCGCAATCGATACACTCGTCCGGATGGATGACGAGCATGTTCGCCCCCTCGTAGAAGCAGTCGACCGGGCAGACCTCAACGCAATCGGTGTATTTGCACTTTATGCATTTCTCGTTGACGATGTAGGTCATGGTGCCTCTGTCCGCTGATGGGCCTGCCGCCATCTGTGCAGCTGCCCGGCATTCCGAATACCGCGGCGGCCGCGCAAGTCAACCAGCAGCTCCGTTCTCATGGGGAGTCGCATCGTCTCAGGGTTTGCTGAGAAGACGCTCGATCCTGCGCCGATCCCGCTTGGTGGGGCGCCCCATGCCGCGCTCACGCAGACCCGCCAAGACTCCGTGTCCTGGTGCCGATATCCGTTCGGCCTCAGGAGGGCTTGGGGGAGAAATATCCTCGTAAAGGCGTGCCGCTTCTTTTGCTGGTCCTCGCCGCCACCCAGTGGCGGTTACCCGATAGATGCGGACGTCACGGTGCACCGAAGAGGTCACGACGTCTCCTGGCTTCACGGTCTGACTGGGGCGTGTGGCCTTGATCCGATTGACGCGGAATTTACCGGCTTCGACGAGGCCTGCGGCCATCGTCCTAGTTTTCACCAGCCGCGCGTACCAGAGCCATTTGTCGAGCCGTTGGCTCGCCGGTTCCGACATGCTGTCACGACCTTCCCGTGTGCTCATGACGGATTTTTTTCCTCTGATCGCTTTTCAAGTGCTTCCTTCAAGGCGCCCAGTGACGCGAATGGAGAATCCGGATCTGCATTGGCCTTCTTGGGTGGTGCTGCGGAATGGACAGCTTGGCTTCTTCTATCGTTGCGCCGGCTTTGTTCATGACGGCGGCTGGTTCCCATCTCGCCGTTGCGATTGCGATCCTGGCGCTGGTCTTTTCTTCCACGCGCCTTTCTATTTTGTCGGCGGCCGCGTTCATCGGCGCGGCCTCCGGCCTCTCCCGAACTCGGCTTGGAGGCCGGGGTCGCGGTGGAGGCGTCGGACGCTTTGACTTGATCGCCGCGGCGCTGGTGCCGGCGTGTGTGGCTGCGGTTTGGGTGATGTGCTGAGCGGAAGCGCCGCGGCCTCCAGACCTCTTCCCATTGCAGACTCTTGTCGGCGCCCGACTCCTCAGGGGCACTGGTTGTGGGTCCGGCAGCGGCTCCGGTGCCTGTAGGCTGGGTTTCCTCTGTTGGCGGCGGGGTCTTTTCTTTCAGCGGTGGCGAGGCCGGGTCGTCCGGGGTTGTTGCTGTGGTCTCGCCACTTGTCGTGTCGCCTTGGTGCGCTTCAGATTTTTCCGCGGTTTCTTGGGACGCGTTTGTTGCCTGCTTGACCGGACGACGTTCGAGCCGGAATCCGAGGGCCTTGAGTACGTTGCCGAGCTCTTCAGGCGAGCAGCCGAGAAACGACATCATCTCCGGTGTGGCGATGAACCCGCCGTCGCCCGTGGCTCCGCGGGGGGCGGGAACCGATCCATCCGGCGCGGACCGCCACGACATTAGTGGGCGGATGAGATCGGCGAGCCGTTCCAGAATATCGATGCGAACCGATCGCGGTCCGCAGACATGAAATCCCGCGACGCGATAAAGTGCCTCAGGACATGCGGGATCTGTGGCCACCGACGTGAGTCCGGGTCTTGGAAGCGCGGGAGGTGCCTCGACGTCGAGATTAAGCTCGGATGCATGCTTGAGGGTCCAGAGGGTCGCGGCCAGTTCGGCTGCCGCCGGCTTCAAGAGCAGCGGGAAGAAGATATTGAATGCCCCGAAGCGAACCCCGTACTTGCGGAGCTGGGCGCGTGCGGGCTGATCTAGGCTCTTGATGTCTTCGGACACATTTTCGCGCTTCAGAGCGCCTAAGGCTTCGGTCAATTGAAATGCGATGCCACGGGCGAGCCCGGTCAGTTCCTCAGCTTTTGCCAATTCTACAAGTGGCTTCAGGCGCTCAGAAACGATTTCCCCGATCCATTTATCAAGACGGTCTTGGACCTTTTCCTTGTCGGCTTGCGACAGGTGCTCGTCGACGAGAAGCGTGACGGTGGGCTTAAGCGGATCCTGCCCGGGTTCCAATCGCGCGACCTCCTCGTCGTGCCAGAGGACGCGGCCGGAGCGCGACAACTTGAAGGCGTCGGTCTTTGCCGCGGCCACGCGGCGCGTTCGCATGCCGAGCTCGCGTGACAGCACTTTCGACGCTGCGTGTCGGCTGGCTTTCCCATGGACGCTATCCGCATGGGTTTCAGGCGAAAAACGAAATCCCTTGAGACGGCCGACAAAGTGTCCCTCGACTTCGATGGCGCCGTCTTCTCCGATTTCGGCAGAGAGTTCTTCCTTGTCGCGCATTCCTTTCATGAGCGCACTGGTTTTGGCATCGACAAATCTCTGGGTGAGGCATTCATGCAGCGCATCCGATAGGCTGTCTTCGATCGCGCGCGTGCGCTCCTGCCAGTGGGCCGGGTCCTTCAGCCAGTCAGCGCGGTTCGAGACGAATGTCCAAGTGCGGATGTGGGCGAGACGATTGGAAAGTGTGTCGATGTCCCCGTCTGTGCGATCCGCGAAGGCGACTTGTTTGGCGAACCAATCTTCAGGAATCCGGCTGTCCCGTCCCATCAAATATTTGTAGAGCGTCAGCACCAGCTCGGCATGGTTCTGGGCGGAAATCTTGCGGTAGTCGGGGATCTGACAGATCTCCCAGAGCCGGGCGACAGCCGCCGGGGAGGACGCGAAGATTTGGACGTCGTGATCAGCGGACACGGTTTCAAGCGCCAAGACGTCGTCGTCCATGCGTGCGCGGGTTAGTCGCGGTTCACGCGGCATGTCACGCAGGCTTTCTCGCAATCGGTCGAGAGATTTGAAGGCGAGAGCGCGGTTGCGCCACTGCAGGACGCGAACGGGATCGAATGTGTGCTGTTCAATTCTGTCGATCAGATCGGAATCGAGTGGATCACAACTTCCTGTTACGCCAAACGTTCCGTCATTCATATGCCGGCCCGCACGTCCGGCAATCTGCGCGAGTTCGCTTGGGGTCAGGTTGCGGAACTTCTGGCCGTCGAACTTGCGTATGGCGGAGAAGGCCACGTGGTCGACATCGAGATTGAGACCCATGCCGATGGCATCGGTGGCGACAAGAAAATCGACGTCGCCGGATTGGTAGAGCGCGACTTGGGCGTTGCGCGTTCGTGGGGAGAGGGCACCCAGGACCACGGCGGTACCACCGCGCTGTCTGCGGATCAGCTCGGCGATCGCGTAGACCTCGTTGGCTGAAAAAGCGACCACGGCCGAGCGCGGTGGGAGCCGCGTGATTTTCTTTTCACCCGCATATGTCAGCCGCGAGAGGCGGGGCCGGGTGATGAAATTGGCGCCCGGAACGAGATCCTGAATGGGATCGCGCATCGTCTGAGCGCCAAGCAGGAGCGTCTCAGCGTTTCCGCGCGCGTGAAGAAGTCGATCTGTGAAGACGTGACCCCGCTCGGGGTCGCTGGCGAGCTGTATTTCGTCGATGGCGAGAAAGTCGACGTCGACGTCGCGGGGCATGGCTTCTACGGTTGCGACCCAGTAACGTGCGCGCTCGGGTTTGATCTTCTCTTCACCGGTTACCAGGGCGACTTTGTCAGCGCCGATGCGGCCTGCAATCTTGTCGTAGACCTCGCGCGCGAGCAAACGCAGCGGCAGGCCGATCATGCCGCTGTCGTGGCCAAGCATTCGCTCGATCGCAAGATGCGTCTTTCCGGTATTCGTGGGACCCAAAACCGCCGTTACATTGCGGATGCGGGATTCAAAATCCATGGCCGTGCGGCCTCCATTGCGATTTGGCTACTGGCATTGCATCCGGACAATCCGAGTTCAAGCCTCATTCTCGCGAGGTGGCTCTGATCTCTGCAAGATGCGCCTTCTAGAGCTTGGTCAATTCAAGTTGAACCACCCACTCCCCCGCCCGGCCACCCATAGTGATGATAGATTGGGTGGCCGGGCGGGGGAGTGGGCTGGCCAGGTACGTCACGCAAGTTGAGCATGTGCTAGCCGCCTGCAGTGCACTTGATTGTGATCGGTGCGCTGCCGTCGCGAACTGCACCGCCGGGGGCAAAGACGTACTTCTTGTCGCAGACACGCACCTTGGGCGGTACGTAGCTTTCCTCGAACATGTCGTGGCCTTTCTTTAGGTTGCGCCAGAACGCGATTTGGGCGCTCTTGCTTCGCCACGCAAGGTTTTCGTTGCTCATGCGAAACGGAAAAATCTGGACCTGAAAGCGCTTCTGACCGTTCTTTAGTGCGGCGGTTACGATGCGCCAGATCTCGTCGATGACGGTATCGGTCATGGCGTAGCAGCCGACCGATGCGCAGCCGCCGTGGACCATTAGAAACGAGCCCGTGCGGCCATAGGCCCGGTCGAAGGCATTCGGGTACCCGAGATTGAAGGATCGGTGCCAGCGGCTGTTTGGATTGAGGGCGTTTGCGTCGACTGTGTAAAACCCTTCGGGGGCCTGATGATCGCCGGTTTTGAGCTTTGGCCCCAGTCTGCCGGACCAGCGGCAGATTGGATAGGTCGCGAAGCGGTGGAAGGTCCCGTCGCGCAACATCCACAGTTCCAATTCGAACTCACGCTTGAAGATCCGCATGAAGATGGGGGTGCCAAGGGCAAGGCCATGGGCATTGAGCCGCGCGTCGAGGCGTTCGAGGGCCGGTGTTCCGGGGAGCGCCATTCCGGCTGCTGCGTAAGCCATGCGTTCGGCTCGTTCCATGCGGATTGTCAGGTGTTCGAGGTCGTCGGCGTAAAATGAGCGGAGGGCGATCAGCGCTACGCCCGCGACTGTAAGAGCGAGACAGATTATGAACCATTTGCGAAAGCGCCGGCCCGACCTGCGCGCACTTCGGCCGCGGTCGTTCTTTTCAAGTTCTGTCACTGATTAAAGCCGAGCCCATAGGCGCCAGGGCCGAAAGCCGATGCACCCGTACCCGTCGCCGTGCCTGATGCCGTCCTGCTCTCGCTATTGGCGCCGCTGCTTCTTTCCGATGCGTCCCCGGCACTGCGTTCGACCTCGGCAACCTCACGCATCTTGGGACCCGGCATCACGATACGCTCGTTGGCGAGTTTCCAGTCATGGAGTCCCGGCGCAAAGGGTTCAAATTGCGGGCGTTTGAAGTTGGGGCAGCGGCCTCGGGGGTTGATTCTCCTGCCCTGCGGTAGAGCGACATTCACGACGTAGCGCCGCTCGCACACGGCAATCGTCGGGGGAATGCGGTGCACCTCGAAGAAGTCGTAGCCCTGCTTCAAGTTGCGCCAGAATCGATACCATTTGTTTTTCTTGAAGCGCGCGAGTTTCTGGTCGGTCATGCGGAAGGGATAGGCATGAACCTCGAAGCTCAGCTGGCCGCCGCGGAACGCTTCACGCGCGAGCGCATAAATTTCTTCGACAAGGGCGTCGGTCATAGCGTAGCAGCCAGCGGAGGTGCACCCGCCATGCACCATGAGGAACTGGCCCGTGCGCCTGTTGGCGCGATCGAAAGTGTTCGGGAAGCCCATGTTGAAGGCCACATGGTACTTTGAATCCGGTTTCATTTGTTGCGGCGAGACGGTGTAGAAACCTTCTGGTGCTTGCTTGTCGCCTTTCTTCAGCTTGGGCCCAAGCCGGCCCGACCAATTGCAGATTGGATACGTCTTGAAGTGATAGAAGCGGCCATCTTCGCGCGCTTTCCAAACTTCAAGCTCGGATTCCTCCTTAAAGATGCGAATGAAGATGGGCGCGTTGTGCGTCATGCCCTTTTTGCCGAGCAAACTCATGCTCTCTTTCGAGAGCGGCTGCTCGGCCGGTGGAATAGCAGGTGTGTTGGAACACGCCGCGATGAAGCCCGCGACACCAATTGCCGCTAGCGCACGCGTCCACTTCAGCGCGAAACGTTCCCTCGGGATGATCATACGCAAACGCTTTCCCCCTGGCGCACGGCGACCACCATTCGGTTCTCCCCGTTAACAATTCCCTAATATTAAGGAATCCCTACACGATTCCTCTACTCCCGCCAGGCGGCCCGATCAAGACCGACTATGCCGACGATTGGGGCGGGGAAAGGGCGGGAAGGCGCCCGAAATCAGGGACTTAGATGTGCTCAGAGGGAGCGCCCTATGGACAGAAACCTGTCGTGGCGCTGCTTTTTGATTTCCGCCGGCGACTTATTATCGAACTCCGAGAGCGCTTTGGCGATCACTTCGCCGGCTGCGTCGATGGCGTGTTTCCGGTCGCGATGGGCGCCACCAATGGGCTCGCTGATGATGACGTCGATGACGCCGAGGTTTTCCAGATCCTGGGCGGTGATCTTCATGTTTGTTGCCGCGTCGATGGCCTTGGACGAATCGCGCCAGAGGATGGATGCTGCGGCTTCCGGCGACGCCACGGTGTAAATCGAGTGTTCGAGCATTAGGATGCGATTGGCCGAGGCAATGGCGACGGCACCGCCCGATCCGCCTTCGCCAATAACAACAGCGATAATGGGGACGCCAAGTGATAGGCAACAGTCGGTCGACCTGGCAATCGCTTCGGCTTGTCCGCGTTCTTCGGCTCCGATTCCCGGGTAGGCGCCAGCCGTGTCGACGAGTGTGATCACCGGTAGCCCAAACTTGTCCGCCATTTCCATAAGGCGTACGGCCTTGCGGTACCCCTCGGGCTTGGCCATCCCGAAGTTGTGCCGAATGCGCCCTTCCGTGTCTGAACCCTTTTCATGGCCAATGACCATTACGGAGCGTCCGCGGAACCGTCCCGGTCCGCCGACAATGGCTTGATCTTCGGCGAAGTAGCGATCGCCTGCGAGGGGTGTGAAATCCTCGATCAGTTCGTCGATGTAATCCATGCAATGCGGCCGCTCTGGGTGACGGGCCACTTGGGTCTTCTGCCACGGCGTCAGGTTTGCGTACATGTCGACCAGTGCCGTCTTGGCTTTCTGCTCGAGCTTGCGGATCTCTTCGGTGATCGAGACGGCTTCGCCGTCCTCGAGCGTTCTTAGCTCGGCGACCTTGCCTTCTAGTTCGGCGATCGGCTTTTCGAAATCGAGATACGTGCGAACCGTAGCGGTCGGCTGCTGATCGGTCATGGTCTGTGGTCCATTTCTGCCCACGCCGGGGTACATGTTTGCGCCGGCGCCTTATTGCGACGCACATTCGCGCTGCTGCCCGTCAGGTGTCAAGAAAGGGGTTTCAGACACTTTAACGCGTGCGCGGCTTGAGCGTGTTTGGCCCAGAAATCGGGCTTTCGTGTTTAGTCTTTAGCCAAAGGATGGTGTTCGAACACGACTTTTTTGAGCCGCTCTTCGAGCACGTGGGTGTAGATCTCGGTGGTCGAAATATCGGCATGTCCAAGGAGCTGCTGGACAGAGCGCAAGTCCGCTCCGCGGTCCAGAAGGTGGCTGGCGAAGGCATGGCGGAGCACGTGCGGGCTGACGCGTTCCGGATCGAGATCAGCCGCGATCGCAAGGTTCTTAAGGTCTTGGGCGAAACGCTGGCGCGTCAGGTGTCCTTCCGCGCCGCGCGAGGGAAAAAGCCATCTGTTGGCCACCATCGGGGCGACGCCATCGTCCGGTGCGGTTCCAAGTAACAGGTACCGGTCGAGTGCTGTGCGTGCTGCCGTGTTTAGAGGAACCATTCGCTCACGCCCGCCTTTGCCTTTGATCGTCAGCACGCGCGGGTCGCCTTGCAGAACGCTACGCGGAAGGGATACGAGCTCAGTAACGCGGAGCCCCGTTGCGTAAAGCAGTTCGACGAGACAGTGGAAACGCACGGCGCGCACTAGGTCCCGACCTTGTAAACCTTGCGTGGCTGATCTTGCGAATGTCAGAAGGCGGTCGACTTCGCCGACTGACAATGTCTTCGGCAATGGTTTGGCGCGTTTGGGTGCTTCGGCACCTTCGGCGGGATTGACGCTGATGATGCCTTCCCTTTCGAGGAACCGGTAGAACTGGCGGAGCGAAGACAGACGCCGAGCGCGTGATGCCGGCGCCAAGCCTTGTGTTGCAATGTGTTGCAGGTACTGTGTGATGCCGGTGCGCTGGGTGGCTGCCAGGGTTTGGCCGGAGGTTCGCGTAAATTCCAGGAAATCGCCGAGGTCGCGGCGGTAGGCGTCGAGCGTGTTGCGGGCGGCGCCGCGCTCTGCCTCGAGCATTTCGAGAAAGGCGCCGATTTGGTTCTGGCACGTATCGGTCATGGGTTGAGAGTGTTGAGAGTGTCCAGATTCGGCAAGGCTTCAACGACGCCTCTGTTTACTCTTTGCGAATCTTGATGCCCGGTACAACCTTGGTTTCCTCTTTGAGTTCGGGCTCGAACTGAACGGAGAAGAATAGGAGCGTGCCCGCGATGATACCGCAGATGGTGCCGGTCACTGTGAGAAACCTAAAAAGGTTTGGCATTTTGTCTCCGGCCTCTCTTTCTGCTATTTGGTCCGCTCGAATTTAACTATCGCAGATCCTTTCAGATTTGGCCAGAAAGAGTCCCTCCTTGGGCTCGCTCCGAACGAGGGCGCCGGAAAAAGCGAAACTGACTGCCGTGGCTCCTGTACGACAAAATGCACCGGATGATTCGAGCGTGTGGGCCGAGGTGAGGCGCGCATTGGGCGATCGATCTCTTGTGTTGGTCGGTTTGATGGGCTGTGGCAAGTCGTCGGTCGGCAAGCGAGTCGCTAGTAAGCTTGGCCTTCCCTTTGTCGATGCCGACGATGAAATTGTGAAGGCGCACCGTAAGAGCATCAACGAGATCTTTGCCGATCATGGTGAAGCTTATTTTCGCGACGGGGAGCGGCGCGTCATTGCCCGGCTTCTTGGTGACGGCCCGCAGGTCTTGGCGACGGGAGGGGGTGCGTTCATGACTCCCGAGACGCGCGAAAAAATCAGAGAAACGGGCATTTCCATCTGGCTCAAAGCCGATCTTCCGGTGCTGATGCGCCGTGTCCTAAAACGCGATACACGGCCGCTTCTCAAGAACAGCGATCCGGAGGCGGTGATGCGTGATCTTATGTCGGAGCGTTATCCAGTTTACGCCAACGCCGATGTGACGGTTCATAGCCGGGATGTGCCCCATGAGGTGATTGTGGCGGAGATCTTACATGCCTTGCGGAGGCTGCCGGCGCTGGCCCAGAGCCCGGCGGTCTGATAGGACAAGCGCGCACCCGATAGGAGTTGAAGTCTCGAGCCCGAATTCATGCCCACCGTCGTAAATTCATTGGCAGCCGCAACGCGTGCCCAGCGAACAGTTCCCGTTGCTTTGGGTGATCGGAGCTATGATGTTCTTATTGGGCCCGACCTCCTGGCTGAGGCCGGACGGCTTATCGCGACGCGTCTTGGCAAATCAAAATGCGGTATTGTCACGGATGAGAATGTTGCCGGGCACCACCTTGGGGCGCTCGAAGCGAGCCTTAAGGCAGAGGGCCGCCATAAAGGGTCGATTGTTCTCAAGCCGGGTGAGGCAACAAAGAGCTTTCGCGAGCTGGAACCGCTTTCCGAAGCCCTCCTGGAAATGGGTTTAGAGCGCGGTGACCTTGTGGTCGCGTTCGGGGGCGGGGTGATTGGCGATCTCGCTGGATTTGCCGCTGGTATTTTGCGCCGGGGCGTGCGTTTCGTTCAGGTGCCAACCTCGCTGCTGGCGCAGGTCGACAGTTCCGTCGGCGGCAAAACCGGTATCAACACGGCCCAGGGCAAGAATCTGATTGGCGTGTTCCACCAGCCAAGCCTGGTTATTGCCGATACCGACGTGCTGAAGACACTGCCGCCGCGCGAGATGCGGGCCGGATACGCCGAAGTTGTGAAGTATGGTTTGCTCGGCGATGCCCCGTTCTTTGCCTGGCTGGAAAAAAACGGGCAGGGCGTGTTTGCTTTTGAGCCGGAGGCGCTGGCCCAGGCGATCGAAACGAGTGTCAAAGCCAAGGCGCGGATTGTCGAACGGGACGAGCACGAAACCGGTGACCGCGCGCTTCTCAACCTCGGGCACACATTCGGTCACGCTCTCGAAGCGTGGACGGGGTATTCCGACCGGCTGTTGCACGGCGAAGGCGTCGCGATCGGGATGTGTCTCGCTTTCGGGTTTTCGGAAGAGCTCGAATTTTGTGCGGCAGAAACCGCAGATCGGGTCAAGGCGCATCTCAGGTCGGTTGGGCTGCCGACACGGATTGCCGACATCCCGGGTGGCACGCCTTCTGTCGACGACTTGGTCCGCCTCATGGGGCAGGACAAGAAAGTGCGTGACGGGCGGCTTACGTTCATCCTCGCCCGCGGTATTGGCGAGGCGTTTGTGACACGTGATGTCGCGATCGACCGCGTGCGCGATTTTCTGGCGCGCGCGATTACCGCCTCGGCCTAGAGCCTGCGCCCCAATTTGCGGTTCGCGGGACGCCATCCGGTGTCAAGGGACCCTCATTTTGATGGGGTCGATACAACCTGGCCCGGCCCGCAACCCACTTTGGCAATGCATGTTCTATACTCTGCGGCCAGAACGGCCGCCTGGCGGACCCTGACTTACCGGATGAGGCAATGACCTTCGAAATTGGACTGACCCTGCTATTTGTCCTGTTGCTGCTTGTGGCATCAGGCTTTTTCTCGGGCTCGGAGACCGCGCTGACGGCGGCCTCACGCGCGCGGATGCACACCCTCGAAGAGGAAGGCGACGAGAGCGCTCGGCTCGTCAACTCGCTGCTTTCGGAGCCGGGCCGGTTGATCGGCACCATTCTGCTCGGGAACAACCTGGTCAATATTCTTGCCTCGTCGCTGACTACGAGTCTCTTTATCGGCTTGTTCGGCGATGTCGGCGTCGCCTACGCAACTGTTATCTTGACGCTGCTGATCGTGATCTTTGCGGAGGTTCTGCCCAAGACCTATGCCATCGCTTATGCTGATCAGGTGGCGCTGTTTGTGTCGCCGGTAATGCGGGCCGCGGTGTTTGTCTTGCGGCCGTTTACCTATGCGGTCGAATTTCTAACGCGCCAGATTCTGAGGCTGACGCCGACTGAGCGGGACGACAAGTCAAACATTCTCGCAACACATGAAGAGATCCGCGGCACGATCAAGCTGGGGGCCAAAGAAGGCGCCGTGTCACGCGGTGACGCAGATATGCTCGGCGGTGTGCTGGACCTGAAGGAATTGCAGGTCGCCGACATCATGGTTCACCGGACGAAGATGGAGACGCTCGACATCGACGGCGATCCGCAAACTGTCATCGATGCAATTCTGGAGTCACAGTACACGCGCATTCCGATGTGGAGTGAGGAGACCGAGAACATCGTCGCCGTTCTGCATTCCAAGGACCTCTTGGAGGCGCTGGGACGGGCGGGCTGGGATGTCGCGAAGCTCGACGTGAAGAGTTTCGCGCAAGAGCCTTGGTTTGTTCCCGAGACGACGAGCCTTCGCACCCAGCTCAATCAATTTTTGAAGCGCAAGGCGCAAATGGCGCTGGTTGTCGATGAGTACGGCGAGGTTCAGGGGCTGATCACGCTAGAAGACATCATCGAGGAGATTGTCGGACAGATCGCCGACGAACACGATGCGCAGGACATGAACATTCGGGTTCAACCGGATGGTACGGTGAATGTCGACGGAACTGTCACGGTTCGTGACTTAAACCGGTATATGGACTGGGAGCTGCCGGATGAGGAGGCGACGACGGTTGCCGGTCTGGTTATCCACGAGGCGCAGACGATTCCGGAACCAGGGCAGGTCTTCACCTTCTACGGCTACCGCTTCGAGATCCTGAGAAAGAACCGCAACAAGATTACGGCGGTGCGTGTCAAACGTCTCGATTCTGAGGCGAAGGATAGCGCCGGATCCGGCGTGCAGCACGGCGGGCCAGCGGCAGGCTAAGAGATGGAGCAGCTGCGCGTCGCCATTGAGGCGCGTCAATCCAACTGCCCGTATGTTTCGATAGGCTTTCCGTATCGTTGGAGTCCGCAGGGACGCACTTGGGAGGCCAGCCCATGAGCCGAGCATTCACTCTCGTACTTCTTATGATCTGCCTTGCGGCCGGTGGCGTGCTGCCGGTACTCGCGCAAGGGACGGGTGACGCGGGGCAAGGGTACCAATACGCCAAGACGTTCTGTTCCGAATGTCATGGAATCGAGCGCGACGATCTGGGCTCTCCCAATTTTGCGGCGCCGTCATTCCGCACTGTGGCCAACACACCGGGTATGAGTCGGCGTGCACTCGTGGTCTGGCTGCAAAGTCCGCATCCAACGATGCCCAACCTCGTCATTCCGCGCGAGGACATGCATGATGTCATCGAATACATCATGTCGCTCAAAGAGGGGGTGCGGCGCCCTACTCTGTAACAAGTTCAGCGAAGCCTTCGGCAATCGTGCGATGGAGCAGTGCGCGATATCTGCCGTAAGCCGCGTGCCCGGCGGCGATGCGGCCGAAGGTCGTGTCTTTGCTTGTTTGAAGCGGCGACAGGGCAATGGGCACGGCTGTCGGCATCAGATGGGCCCCACGGCCCGATTGCAACGTCGTCAGCACGCCATGCATGTCGCCTGAGCTTGTCGGTCGCGCGAGGATGGCGAGCCGGTGCTGGCCGTGGCGATTGGTGACGAGGTAGATGTGTCCGGTCTGGTTCGGTATGGAGACCGCGCCGAAATGTGAATACGCGGCATCCATGCGTTCGGATTCGCGAAAGCATAGGGCTGAGTTTTGTTCGTCCCAGGCGATGTCGGTCTTATAGGCGTAGACTGCGCCGCGTTCTCCGAACGAGGGAATGACCGTCAGATACGAACCCTCCAGCCAGGCCACCGATGGTCTGGCATAATTGCCAAGCTCATCGGGTGCGACGCCTGTTGTGTTTGGGCCTGTGTCTGAAGACTCACTGCCGTTTCGATTTCGGAGCCGTAAACCGAGTACTTCCTCGAGCCGGACAAGAGTCGCGAGTGTGAATGGTCGGCGGCCGGACAGCGCTTTCTCGAGCGTGGAAATGCTAATGCGGGCCTCATCGGCCAGCTTTTGGCGCGACAACCGGCGTCTCGCAATCTCTTCGCGAACCGCCGTGGCAATGGCGCGATTTTCGTCGGCAGAAATTTCTCGATCGGATGCTGGCGCCATGCCGGTCTCCCTTCGCCGCCCACCCCGTCACAATCCTCACATACCCGGACCGAGTACAGGGCGGCAAGGCCGCGGAGCGCTAAACTGTGCGGAAGGTTAGGGATAAGGATGGATGACCGTATTTCCCGGCTGGGCCAGACTAGCGCCCGGTTTGGGAGGCTCAGGGTTCACTATGTCAAAGGATGATTCACTCTACGATCTCGCCATTGTCGGTGCGTCGTTCGCAGGGCTTGTCGCGGCGCGAACCGCGGCGATGCGCGGTCTCAAAGTTGTTGTTCTGGAAGCCAAGCTGGATCCCGGGCACCGCGTTGCAACCACCGGCATTCTGGTGAAGGAAGCCGCTGAAGAGATCGACGTGCCTCACGCTTTGACGCGGCGGGTCACTGGCGTACGGCTTTATGCCCCGAACCTTTCGCACATCGACCTTTCTTCCCCCGGATACGCCTTCCTCACCACAGACACGGCCGCGTTGCTCAGGTGGCTGGCGGCGGAGGCGGAGCGGGCGGGTGCGGTTCTCAATTTCAATGCGCGCTTTCATGGATGCGAACGGTGTTCCGACCGGTTCCGGTTTGCAGGCCATGACATTGAAGCGCGCTACATTCCTTGGTGCGGACGGTGCGCGATCCGCCGTTGCCCGGCATTTTGGGTTAGGGCGCAACAGGCGATTTCTGACAGGGCTGGAGACCGAGTTTGAGCATTTGGAGGCGGCGCGGTCGAATGTGCTGCACTGTTTTCTTAACTCCCGGTTCGCGCCCCGGATATTTGGCTTGGGTGTCGCCTGGTCCCAAACTCACGCAGGTTGGTCTTGCCGTCTCGCATGGACTCAAGCCGGATCTCAGCGCCTTTTTGATTGCAACGGAGCATCTTTTTCGGTTTCGCGATGGCAAACCGGTGGAGCGGCGGAGCGGGCGCATTCCGTGCGGCGGGCTGGTGCAGCCTTGGGCAGCTCCGGGCGTGATGTTGATCGGCGATGCGGCCGGGCAGGTTTCGCCTGCGACGGGCGGGGGGATACGTCTTGCTTTTCGCTTTGGCCGCCGTGCTGCACAGGCCATCGCCGATCATCTTCAGAGCGGCGGCCCGTCGCCTGAGGTGGCGTTGGCAGCAGAAATGCCGGGTTTTGCCGTCAAGAAGCTCCTTTCGGTTTGGTCTTGACCTGGCCCCACCCAATGCGCTTGTCGACGTTGCACTGGGCACATGGATGATGCGCGATTTCGCACGCCGCATCTATTTTCATCGGCGCGAGCCTCGTGTGTCTGGTGCGGAGCAGACGTCAGGTGCGGGCAATCTCAAGAACGTGACCGGTCGCGAAGCGGCCGATATAGGCCGTTGTTCTTAACGATTGCGTGATCGAACTCCCTCCATTCATGCCGCGTTCATCGGGAAGCGGCGAGCATGTCCCGAGCGCACAGGGGATGAAGCGTGCGCGTCACAGCTACGTGTTGTTGGTTTGGCGCGCTCAGAGGACGACATCGATTCGTCAGGGCCCTTCGCACTGTCAGTGAAAGGATCGGGAGATGAAACTCGCATTTGTTCCGGCTGTTGCCGGAATCGTTCTCGCATTTGGCCTACTGTCCGGACCTGCATCGGCGGCAACCGTGCCGACGGCAGCGCTTGCGTCTGAGAAAGCGTCCGGAGAATCTCGTTCAGGAGGTCAGGCACAGGCACCGTTGGCGGCGACGCTTCCATCGGCACCGTCACCACCGCCACCATCGGCACTATCGTTGGCGTCCGCGTTATTACGGGTATCTTCCCTACTGCGGTAAGCGGTACAGGTGCTGGTGGTCACGGTATGGCTATCGTAGGTGCGGTTGGGTCAGGCGGCGCTGCTGGTAGGCGCGTCAGACCGATCTTGCTTGAATTGGATCCAAGGCCGCCGCGGCCGGCAAATTGCTGGCCGCGGGATGGTTCCTTCCTGTATTCAATTGTTCGCGAATGACGCCGGTTGCCGCTGTTTGCCGGGCGCATTCACGATATGTTATCGAATGGGCTCGTCCGGTGCATAAGTCGTGAGGGCCAGCGCGTGAATGGGGCCAGCGAGTTCTTCCGCCAGGGCCTCGTTGACCAAGCGGTGCCGCGCAATTCGCGACTTGCCGTCGAATTTTGGTGAAACAATAAGTATTCGGAAGTGGCTTTCTCCCGTACCCGGCGATGAACGGTGGCCGGCATGGAGTTCGCTTTCGTTTACGACATCGAGCCGGACCGGTTCCAAGGCCACCATCAATTTTTCGCGGATTCTTTGTTCGGCGGACATCAACGCTCCGTTAGAGATCTGTGTGGAAGAATTGCTGCTTAAGGTGGCCGTGTGGCAACGTTTTTCGCCATGAGACGACCTGGCGCTTGTTTGCGGCGGTCGCAGGCATCATACTCATGCGCCCATGAAACTCGAATCGAAATATTTCGACTCTATCCGTGTCGCGCCCCGCCGGGAACGCGAGGCGGCGAAACGTGCCGCGAAGGACCGTCATCCCGCCTGCCAGTGGAAGGGGTGCGACAAGCCTGGCCCGCACCGTGCGCCCAAAGGCCGGGGTCATGACGGCGAATACTTTCATTTCTGTATGGACCACGTACGGCAGTATAACTCCTCATATAACTACTTCGACGGGATGAGTGCCTCCGAAGTGTCGGAATTCCAGAAAGACGCCATAACGGGGCATCGGCCGACGTGGAAGGTTGGGGCGAATGCGTGGGCAAATGGTGCAGCCGATAATGTGGCCAGCGCCAAGGCCGGCGAAACTGGGCGTGTGCGAGATGCAAGTGCCTTCGTTCGCTGGCGTAGCCAGCAGCGTGAGAATGCCGCGCCAACGCGCCGGCGTCCTCTCAAACCCCTGGAGAAGAAGTCGCTGGATGCTATGAACCTCGGCGAAAAGGCGACACGAGAGGACATCAAAGCCCGGTTCAAGGAATTGGTTAAACTGCACCACCCCGATGCGAACGGTGGAGACCCGCGCTCCGCAGACAAATTGCGCGAGGTTATTCAGGCCTATAACTACCTGAAGCAGGCGGGATTGGTTTAAGACCGCGACTTTGTGCTAAACACAAAATCGAAACCGCCGGATTGCTTCGGCAACAGCATCGCTGCACGTGCTGCAACATACCAATTGGACCTTTCAACGCCTATGCGCTCATCACAACAAGCGGGTGGCGAAACCCGCAAAGCCCCGCTTCCTGACCTCAAACTTTCTGTCCGGCAAGTCTTTGGCATCGATACGGATCTCGAGGTTCCAGGTTACTCGAAGGCCGACGAACACGTCCCGGATATTGATTCCGATTACCTCTTCAACAAAGAGGTGACGCTGGCCATTCTCGCGGGCTTTAAACACAACCGCCGGGTAATGATCCAGGGTTATCACGGTACCGGGAAGTCGACGCATATCGAGCAGGTGGCGGCGCGGCTCAACTGGCCGTGTATTCGCGTCAATCTCGACAGCCACGTGTCGCGTATCGATCTGGTCGGGAAAGATGCGATTGTTCTTAAGGACGGCAAGCAGGTTACCGAATTTCGCGAAGGCATCCTGCCGTATTGCCTGCAGAGCAATACTGCGCTTGTCTTTGACGAGTACGATGCGGGCCGTCCGGACGTGATGTTTGTGATCCAGCGTGTGCTCGAAGTCTCGGGCCGGCTGACTTTGCTCGATCAATCGAAGGTGATCCGGCCGCATCCGGCCTTCCGGCTGTTCTCGACCACAAATACGATCGGTCTGGGAGACACTTCGGGCCTCTATCATGGTACGCAGCAGATCAACCAGGGCCAGATGGACCGTTGGTCGATCGTGGCAACTTTGAACTATCTGCCGCATGACGATGAGGCCGGGATCGTGCTTTCCAAGGTCAAGGCCTTTGCCAAGACTGAGGCGAGGAGGAAGCAGGTGGGGGCTATGGTGCGGGTCGCCGATCTGACGCGCCAAGCCTTTATCAATGGGGACATCTCAACGGTCATGAGCCCGCGGACGGTGATGACCTGGGCCGAGAATGCGGAAATCTTCGGCGATATCGGTTTCGCTTTCCGCGTGACGTTCCTCAACAAGTGCGACGAACTCGAGCGTCCGGTGGTCGCCGAATTCTATCAGCGCGCGTTTGGCGAAGAGCTTCCGGAGAGCGCAGCCAATGTTGCGCTCAGCTGAGCAGAAACCGTTGTGGTTTAGGCTCGTGGCAACGGCAACGGAAACGGGAGCACGCAAGCCGTGTCCAATTCCATCAAGAGTAAAGACGCTCCGGCCGAGCCGTTAAAGCGAGCTCTTGGTCTGGCTTGTCGCACAATTTCAGGTGATGCTGAGTTGGAGGTTTCGTTTGGGCCGCATCGGCCGGAGCTAGCGGAAAAGACTGCTTTCTTGCCGGAGCCTTCGCGTGTGCCGTCGCCGCAGGAAATAGCGGTATTGCGTGGCTGGGCAGATAGTCTGGCGCTGACGGCTGCGTGTCATGACGCAAACCTGCATCGGAAAATTGCGCCGCAATCGGGCGACGCGCGCGCGGTGTTCGAAGCGGCCGAGCAGGCCCGTGTCGAGTCGATTGGTGCCAATCGTATGGCGGGCATGGCCAGCAATCTGTCGGCCAAGTGTGACGATCTTTACGCGCATGGCCGATTTGCCCGTGTCACGTCGCGGGAAGAAGCGCCGCTTGAGGATGCGGTGGCGCTTGTCATTCGAGAAAGGCTAACCGGCGAGGTGCCGCCCCCGTCGGCCAAGGGACTTGTCGATGTCTGGCGCCCGGTCATCGAAAAGCGCGCCACAAAGATGCTGGGGCAGCTTGGCGCAGTTGCAGAGGACCAGGAAGGCTTTGGCCGCCTCGTACGCGAGCTGCTGCGGGTGCTTGAGTTGGCGGATGAAACCGGCCAGACCGACGAGGAACAGAACGAGGAAGAGACGGACGAGTCTGCTGACGGCGGTGAAGAGCAGAACCCGTCGGATCAAGAAAGTAGCGACGGGCAGGAGCAACCGGCGGACGACGATCGCACCGAAGGCGAAAGCAGCGAGGTGGGTGAGACGTCGGAATCAATGAGCTTCGATGAGTCTGAGTTTGATGATGACAGCGCCGAAGAGGAAGAAACCGAAGAGCGGGGCCGGCAGAATTATTCTGTTCTCGATGCGCCGGAAAACTTCGGATATCGGGTTTTCACCCGCGAGTTTGACGAAGAGATTGGAGCGGAAGATCTCGCGAGTCCGGAGGAGCTGGAGCGGCTGCGCACGTTTCTGGACAAGGAACTCAAGAGCCTTTCAAGTGCGGTTGCCCGTCTTGCTAATCGTTTGCAACGGCGTTTGCTGGCGCAACAAAATCGCGGTTGGGAGTTTGATCTCGAGGAAGGCACGCTCGACGCTGGCCGTTTGACGCGCGTCATTATTGATCCGATGCACCCTCTGTCGTTCAAGGTAGAGCGGGATACCGACTTCCGGGATACGGTCGTGACGCTCCTGCTCGACAACTCGGGGTCTATGCGCGGCCGCCCGATCATGGTCGCGGCCTGCTGTGCGGATATCTTGGCCCGGACGCTTGAGCGGTGCGGTGTCAAGGTCGAAATTCTCGGCTTTACGACGCGAGCCTGGAAGGGCGGTCAGTCGCGTGAGCAGTGGTTGGGGGCTGGAAAACCGGCGGAACCTGGCCGTCTGAATGATTTGCGCCATATTATCTACAAAACGGCGGATGCGCCCTGGCGGCGTGCCAAGCGCTCTCTGGCGTTAATGATGCGTGAAGGTTTGCTGAAAGAAAACATTGACGGAGAGGCCCTAACTTGGGCGCACAAGCGGCTGATGGCCAGGCCGGAGCAACGCCGTATTCTGATGATGATTTCCGACGGTGCGCCCGTGGACGACTCGACCCTTTCCGTCAACTCCGGCAGTTATCTGGAGCACCATTTGCGTCAAGTGATCGAAGAAATCGAGAGCCGGTCCCCGGTCGAGCTGATTGCCATCGGCATCGGGCACGATGTCACAAGGTATTATCAAAGGGCGGTTACGATTACGGACCCGAGCGAGCTTGCAGGTGCCATGACCGACAAACTTGTCGAGCTCTTTGAGGAGCACCACAGGAATGATAGCTCAGGCCGGCCTCCGGTCCAGCGCGTTCGGCGCCGTGCTCCAGTCTCCGTGCATTGAAAGGGCACGCTTTACCAATGACCAGTCGTCACGTTTCGCGTTTCCTTGGTCCCACCGGCGGGTGGAAGCGGCGTGTGCTCGCGCTTACTGGCGGCCTTCTGATCACGGCGGGGCTTGCCTTTGCCGAATCAAGTAAGCCAGACATTTCGAGCCTTACCGTTCGGCCGATTTCGATTAGTGCACAGCCGATCTTGCACTTTGACCGCGAAGACAAGGACCGAACGCGCTACGGCCGCTTGGATTGGCTGGGCGGTGCGGTTCTGACGGCAAACTCCAAAAACTTTGGCGGATGGTCGGGGCTTGAGCTTGATGCTGACGGGCGCAAGTTTGTTGCGGTGTCGGATGCGGGCGCTTGGCTGACGGGTGAACTTCGTTACAACGGCGGACGACTTTCGGGCGTCGATCACGCGCAGATTGGACCTTTGAAGGCGCTGAGCGGGAAGCTGTTGAGCCGGCGGCGCGATCGGGACGCAGAGGCGGTCGTTCTCCTCAAGGGGACATTTGAGAGCGGCACCTTGCTGTTGGGCTTCGAGCAGAATGACCGCATCGGCATCTTTCCAATATCGCAAGAGGTGATCGACAAACCGAGCCGGTACCTCGATATGCCGACCGAAACGTCCACCATGCGCATCGATGGACTGGAGACGGTGGCCGTTCTCCGCGGTGGCAAGTATAAGGGCGCCATTGTTGCCCTGGCCGAGCGCGCGAACCGGCGCGGGGAGAATACCGGCTGGATTTGGCAAGGCCGCAAATCCAAACGCTTTTCGCTTTCGGGCGCTGCGGGATTCGACATTACTGATGCCAAGGGGCTCGCCGATGGAAGTTTACTTTTGCTTGAGCGCCGTTTCCGTTGGAACGAGGGGGTCAGGATGCGGCTGTCCCTCATTCCTGCTGAAGAAATCAGAGCCGGCGCCAAATTAACGCGCGAAATTCTGGTGCAACTCGATATGGACCAGCAGATCGACAACATGGAAGGAATGGCGCTGCATACCAATGCTCGGGGCGAGACCATCGTCACGCTCATTTCCGATGATAACTTCAATAAGATCCTGCAGCGCACGGTTTTGCTGCAGTTTGTCTTGCGCCGGGACAGTACGGCCGATGGGGCAGCTTCGCGTAAGGCGGCCCAGTTGCCGTAATCCGTTTTTCTGGTGTCCTCAAGGGCGCCGAAGTGCGCTGGCTCTACCGGTCTTCACCGCTCACGTTCTGTTGCGACGTAGGATTTCGGGACGATGAGATTCAAAGGTGGTCCGCCGGTCTCAACGGTTAGTGGCGTTGATCCGAAGGGATCGCCATCAATTTGTGCCGGAACAGGTGTTTGGGCCCGCACGACAAGGGATGTGCACGGCAGCACTGTGACACCCTTCTGCTGCGTCAAACGCCCGACGCTTAGCGCAAGCAATGCGCGCACCAGTCCCACGCGTTTGCAGGGATCAATGAGAATTGCGGTGAGCTTGCCTTTTCGTGGATCGGCGTTTGGGTTGAGAACGAAGGCGCCACCGTAGTGCTTTGCGTTGGTAACGATGACCCAGGCGGCGCGATGTGCGGTTCCATCCACGTCGACGTCGAGCCGCGGGATCTCATCGGCAAGGGATCTCAGAGCGGGAAACGTATACGCCGCCTTGCCGAACTTCTGTTTGATTTTCAAATTGAGGCGCTGGACGACGGCGCCGTCGAAACCGACACCTGCCATGAGATAAAAGGGTGCGCCGTTGGCGAGGCCGCCATGCAGGCTAATGACGGGGCCATTGAGGAGGACGTCTGCGAGTGCTTCGGGGTGACGCGACAGGTCAATTTCATGCGCGAGGACGTTGCCGGTCCCGGTTGGGATGAGACCTATCGGGATATCTGAACCTTTGAGTGCGATGGCCAGCTCGCGGACTGTTCCATCTCCTCCTGACGCGATCACCGCATCGAAGCCGCCATTTTGAACTTCTGCCGGAGTAGGCGCGCGGGTGTTGGCGTTTGCGAATGTGGTCACGGCGGCACCGCTACTCTGCAACGACGTGATGACCCGATATACCAACCTTTGCCGGGCAAGTCCGGCCGTTGGATTCACAACGAGGAGAAAGGATTTGCGCATGCCTGGCCGGGGGAGTCCTGCGCGTGCGCCAAAGTGGTTTGCCGTCACGGGTGTGTTCTTTTTGGGCAACATGCCCTTTGGGTCAACCGGCTTTTGCGCGGTGGGAGCCATCCGATCTGCCGGGTTGCACGCAGAAACTAAACGTGAACGGCTATCGTCAATGTAATGATACCGTATGCCGCTGGTATGTTAGATTTACCTATGGACTCAGGCAGCAAGACAAACGTCCCTAACGCCATTCCCAACAAGGCGGCGATTGATCGGGCCTTCGAGCGCAAGGTGCGCCGGGCGCGATGGGTCCTCTTCTTCGAAAAGCTCTGGTTGCGCGTTTGGCTGCTTATCTCAGTTGCCGGGCTATTTGTCCTGGCGACACTGGTTGGTGTCTGGCCTTCCCTGGGTGATGCCGGTCATGTGGTGGTGCTGTCGCTCTTTGCTTTGGCTGCTTTGGCTGCCGCAACCTATCTCGTCCGCACGCCCTGGCCGTCACGCGAGGCGGCGGTCCACAGAATTGAGTCCGTTTCAGGTGTGCCGCACCGTCCGGCAACGTCTTACGAAGACACGTTGACGACGTCCGCGGATCAAACCGAGACGCGGACAATCTGGATTGCGCATCGCCGGCGCATGGCGGCGCTTCTTTCACGATTGCGGACAGGCAAGCCGCGTCCGCGGACCGACCGGTTCGATCCGTTTGCCCTTCGTGCGCTTGGTACGCTGGGCGTCGTACTGCTGATTGCGCTGGCGGGTCCGGGGCTTGTCGATCGTCTCGGCAGTGCGTTTCGGTTTTCCTCGGCGGACCGGTTTGCCGAGGCGCGTCTTGATGCATGGGTGACGCCGCCGCCATATACGGGCCGTCCGCCCTTGATGCTGGCGGATGGCGCCAATCCCATCGGCGGAGCGCGTGCAGACGAGGCGGTCGCCAGTCCCGTTGCGCAGGAAGTGCCGGAACGCAGTGTGGTGATTGCGCGCGCGAGTGGATTGGGGAGCTCTGCGCTTACGATTGAAGTTCCCGGTGCAGATCCGGATAAGCCTGAGGTCATTGAAGCGGAGGCCGGAAGCGGCCAGCAGGGTGTGCAGGAGGCACGCTACGAGATCCGTAACGGGACAACTTTGCGGGTGAAAGCCGGTGGTACCGTCATTGCCGAATGGCCGTTGACGGTCTTGCCTGATCAGACGCCGTCGATTGCGCTCATCGATAAACTGTCGCGGACGCCGCGTGGATCGCTAAAGCTCAAGTACAAAGTCGAAGATGATTACGGGGTTGCTTCTGCCGAGGTGAAACTCAAAAAGGCGCCGCCCAAGCCTGCCGACCCAAAACGGGCCTGGGCCGCCGCGAAGCCTCTCACCGGACCGCGGCCGCCGCTCATGCGTCCGCCGCCTTTGCCGCTACGGCTGCCGCAAGCGAATGCCAAAACCGGTGAGGCGACAAGTTTCCTTGAGCTCGCGTCGCATCCTTGGGCGGGCCTCAGGGTTCTTATGACTCTTGAGGCCAAGGATGTGGCAGGTCAGACCGGCCGCAGCGAGACCATCGAACTCGTACTACCGGAGCGTCAATTCAAGAAGCCATTGGCGCGTGCGGTGATCGAGCAACGGCGCAAGTTGCTCGATGATCCGCGTTATCGCGACCAGGTGCGTACGGCGCTTAATGCGCTGACCTTTGCGCCCGAGGGGTTCATTGAAGATATGCGCGTCTATTTGGGTCTGCGCAGTGTCTATTACCGGCTTCAGAACGACCGGTCGCGCGCCGGCATGAAAAGCGTTATCGAGCAGTTGTGGCATATTGCTTTGCGCATTGAGGATGGAAATCTTTCTGACGCTGAGCGCCGGTTGCGCGAGGCGCAGGACCGTCTTGCCAAGGCTCTTGAGGAAGGGGCATCCGAAGAGGAGATTGCCCGGTTGATGAAAGAGCTTCGGGACGCCTTCAACGAGTTCGCGCGTGAAATGGCAAAGAACCGCGGCGATGAAGATTCCCTGCCCGATGGGCAGGCAGGCGAGGAGCTGACGCAGCAGGATCTCGACGAGATGATGAGTGCGTTGGAGGACATGGCGAAGAATGGTTCGCGCGAGGAAGCTCTGCGTATGCTCGCTGAGATGCAGGAGCTTATGGAGCGGATGCAGTCGGGCCAGCAGAACCGGCAACGGGCTCAGGAAAACAAGCAGATCATGAAGATGATGGAGGAGTTGTCGAGCATGCTCGGCGAGCAGCAGCAGCTCATGGATGACACCTTCAGCGAGCAAAGGAAGGCGGGTCAGCGGGCCGGCCAGCGAAACGACGGCCGAGGCCGACAGCGCGGCCAGCGGTCGGGACGTCCAGGTTCGCAGCAAGGCCAACGTGGTCTCGGGCAGCGGGGCGACGAGGGCAGCCGGGGCCAGTTCGGCGAAGGCGACCAGATGGGCCAGCAAGGCCGCGGCCGCGGTCAGCTCGGCGAGCGGCAGCGTTCATTGAGAGAACGCCTCTCCGAGTTGAAGGAGCGGATGCGCCGCAAGCGTGCCGGAGATCAAGACAGTCTTGAGGCTGCGCGCGAAGCTATGGGAGCCGCTGAACGCGCCCTTGAGGAGAGCGAATTCGGAAGCGCGACGGATGCACAAGCCGAAGCGCTCGACGAGATGCGACGGAGCGCACAGCAAATGGCCGAACAAATGCTCGCCAACTCGCCCGGCCGGTACGGGCAGAATCGCAACAACCGCGATCCTTTGGGCCGGCCTCAGCGCACACGTGGTCCGGATCTTGGTACGTCCGTCAAAGTGCCAAGTGAGATCGACCGTCAGCGTGCGCGCGAGATCTTGGAAGAGTTGCGCCGGCGCCTTGGTGAGGCCACGCGGCCGCCGCCGGAGCTGGACTATCTCGAGCGCCTTGAGCGGCGGTTTTGATCCGGGAGCTGGCCGGTCGTGAGTTCAGTGGCGTTTCTCCCTGTGTTGCAATGCCGGACTTCGTTTTAACTTGTTCTGAAGTTTAGCATTTTTGACGCTCTTGCTGGGTTGGGCCAAGCTGGATTACTATTGCGTTGCGTACGGCTGGTCGCTCGAAGCACGTGAGGTGTTCGACTAATGCTTGGGTGTGCCAACCCTGCGACGCGAAGCCGACCCACCGGGGTTAATGAAAACAGGACCTTCACCAAACGATGCGAACCGCCACTGAGGGCGCCCGGAAGGGTGCGCCTTCTGCCGAGCTGTTGTCCAAAGACGGCAACTCAAAGCCTCTCCTTTCTGAAATTCTGCATTGGCTCGACGAAGCCAAAGCGGAAGAGATCGTGAGCATCGACATCAAGGGCAAGTCTTCGATCGGTGACTTTATGATCGTTGCAAGCGGGCGCACCGACCGGCACGTCGGCGCCATTGCGGACAGGATCAAGAAGAATTTGAAAGAGGCCGGGCTTACAACCGTACGGGTCGAAGGCATGGAGACCTGTGACTGGGTGTTGGTTGATGCCGTTGACGTCATCATCCATATTTTCAGGCCCGAGGTGCGCGCGTTCTACAATCTCGAAAAAATGTGGTCTGCAGAACGCCCCGCTGAAGCCGCGCATTAGTTGGCTCATTTATTGGTTGGACCATGCGTCTCATCCTTGCCGCGGTTGGTAAACTGAAGGATGAGGCAGAGCGCGATCTCGTTGAAAAGTACAAAGCCCGTTTTGATTCTAACGGGCGGAGTTTGGGGCTCGGTCCACTTTTGATCTCGGAACTTTCTGAGGGACGCGCGGCGACCGCGGAACTGCGCAAGGCCGATGAAGCGCAACGTCTCTTGAAGTCGTGCCAGGGGGCAGACCTCCGTATTGTTCTCGACGAACGGGGAAAAGCGCTCTCAAGCGACGCGTTCGCGAATTTTCTACGTGAGCGCCGTGATGGGGGAGCAAAGCTTGCGGGGCTACTTATCGGTGGGCCGGACGGGCACGGGGACGAAGCAATTCAGTCGGCGGACCTCAAGCTTTCACTGGGCGTGATGACACTTCCACACGGTCTTGCGCGCGTTGTGCTTGTCGAGCAAATCTACCGTGCGGCGACGATCATCGCCGGGCACCCCTATCATCGCGTTTAGGCGTTTCAGCCGTACAAACCCGTACCTTCCCGCACGCCCGCGCCGAGGCGCCCCAGCTCTCTGCTGACCATTGCTGGAAAAGGCCACCTCTGGTCTCTCCTCGCGCGCCTCGCAATACGCGACATTCGGCTCGTCAGACCAGGTGGTATCGAACTTGGCCGGTGGTCCAGTACGACACGGGAGGGGCAATGAGCCAGCGTACGCGCGAGTCAGACGATCGCAGCACACTCATTGAATGGGTTTTGAAACCTGCTGGAGGTGCGGCGCCTTTGCGTGGGGAGCCGGACCGGCCAGAGCGGCCGCCGCCTGGCATTCTGACCGTTCTATTCGGGATCGTCTTACCGTTTGCGGTCATTGCGACGGAGCTTGCGACCCGCATGTGTGCGGAGGCGTTCTTTGATCCGATGCCAACACCATGGCACACGCTTCTCGTCGCAAGTGTGCCGGCTGCCAACCTCCTCTTCTCTCTCAAGCTCCGCGCAAAGTCCTCCACCATTCCCTTCTGGTATTCCTATATCAGTGGGGCAACGCTCGCTATTTCCGCGTTTTATGCCCTTCTCTTTTTGCCCCTGCTTCCTGTGGCCCTCATTGCCGTGCTCTTTTATGGACTCGGACTGCTGCCGATGGGGCCGCTTGCCTCTTTTCTTGTCGCGTGGGCTTTAAAGACTAGGCTTGCGGTTCAATCGGCCGTTCCTCGCTTCAACCGGCGTGTTTTGATTGGGGCCGTGGCTGGGTTTGCAGCGCTCATTGCGCTTGACGTTCCTCAGGCCGCGACGCGGCTCGGCGTGCAGTGGGCTGTCAGCTCGGATATTGCGCAGCGCGAGCGCGGTCTGACACTCTTGCGGACGT
The DNA here is from genome assembly GCA_965222835.1 of Hyphomicrobium sp. GTDB lineage: Bacteria > Pseudomonadota > Alphaproteobacteria > Rhizobiales > Hyphomicrobiaceae > CBDCUQ01. The sequence goes on along the minus strand of CBDCUQ010000001.1, from coordinate 258,179 downwards.
TGGGCGATCAGCCAACGCTTCTTCGTCTCTGTTACAACGTCAATGGTAAGCCGGGCGGGCTTCTGAGCCTGCTTGTAACGTTTGGCGGGGCGGCGCTTCTCGACGCGCCCGAACGCCGCTTTGCGCGATCGACGGCTGACGTTCGCGAGGTCTTCTTCCGCGCTTATGGCGTGCCCTTCAACGCATTGCCGCGTCCGCAAGCCCGTGTGCGTGTGACACGGGCTGGTGACTTTTCTTGGGATGGCGATCACGGCGGTACGCAGGTTGGCGGACAGATCGCGGGTCTTGGCCTCGTGTCATCGCGCATGGACGCTTCGGTTTCGGCAGATGCGGCGCTCGCTTATCTCGAGTGGACCATCGCCGTGCGCAACAAGGATCCGCTCGACCGGGAAGCGCGGTTTGTGTTTGCTCTGCCTACCGGTGCCGTTGTTTCGCGGGCGACGCTTTGGATCGATGGCGTGGAACAAGAGGCGGCGTTCGGCGGCCGGGGTGCGGTGCGCAAAGCCTACACCGATGTGGCGGTCCGCCAGCGCCGCGATCCTCTTCTGGTCACCACCAAGGGTGCCGGCCGCGTTCTAGCGCAGGCCTTTCCCGTTCCGCGCAACGGCGGCACGCTGAAGTTCAAGATCGGTATGACCGCACCGCTTGCGTTGGACACCTTGACTCTAGGCCGGCTGACGCTTCCGGCACTTCTTGAGCACAACTTCGACATTCCGGATGATGAGGCACACGCCATCTGGATCGAGAGCAAGCAAGCGCTTAGCGCAAATCATACGCCTCTTGTTTCGTCGCAAACGGCTGCTGGTGGCTATCGTATCGGCGGCATGGTGAAGAATGGCGACCTTTCCGAGAAGCGGCCCCAGATCGTCGCGACGCGGGCGGCGGGGGCAAATAGGTTGATTGCTCAGACCGGAGAGCAAAAAATCCTGCAAATAATTGCAGTGAAGCCGGTGCCCGATCCCGGAACGCTGATGATCGTCGTCGATGGATCGGTAGGCCTCGGGAAGCATCGTGCAGATCTCTCTCGCGCGTTGGATGCCATTCCGACAGGGCAGCGTGTGGGTCTCATTATTGCTGGTGTACCGCTCGTGCATGTGCCTGCAGCACCTTGGGAGGCTGGTCAGGTCAAGACAGTTCGTGAGGCGCTTGACGATTGGGATTTTGTGGGCGGTCAAGACAATTCGGCGGCGCTTGCCGAGGCGCTTACGGTGTTGGAAGGCGACATCGACGCGACGCTCCTTTGGGTGCACGGGCCGCAGCCGATTACGTTCCGGCGCACGGCCGCGCTTCTTGAGCAGGTGTCGAGCCGGCTTTCCCGATTTCCAAAGATCGCGCTTTATGCACCCGAACATGGACCGCTTGCGCTTCTGCCGGATGTGCCGTGGGCTTGGGCGGCGCGCCCTATTCCTTCGCGTGGCTCGGTTCGTGGCGATCTCGCGCAATTCTTCGAGTCACAACGCGCGGGCCGCATGATGCCCATCATCGAACGGAACGAGACTTCCGGAGATGGAGCCGCCGACAAAGGCTCGCCTCACATTGCGCGTCTCTGGGCTGCCGAGCGTGTGCAGGACATGATTCTTCAATCAGGAGATGTACACCGAGCAGAGGCCATAGCACTTGCTACCGGCCATCAGCTGGTGACACCGGTGAGCGGGGCCGTGGTGCTCGAGACCAAAGCCCAGTATGAGACGCACAATCTCAAGCCCGTGGCCAAAGGTACCGTGCCAACGGTTCCGGAGCCGCATGAGTGGCTGATGATCGTGCTTCTCGCCCTCAGTGCCCTCTGGGTTCTTTGGCGACATTCTGAGATGTCGAGGTTCCGCATCTAATGCATCCTCTGGTTCTTTGCTTGCTTGTAGCTGCGGCTTTTTGGGACAGCTGGCGCTGGTATGGCGTGCGTGTTTCGGCGACGCCGGAAGAGGCGTTGTCTCTTGTGCTCGCTGTTGCGTTTCTATTCGCGCTGGCGTTGCCGCGGTTGAAGACAGGAGGGCGACTGCATCAGGTGCCGCTCGCGCCGATTGTTGTTCTGTTTCTTGCGTATGCCGTGGCGGCGTTCTTCCTGCCGCCTATTGTCCGCGCGGCTGTGGCCGTGCTTACCGTGCTCCTGACGCTCTACTTGGCTGTGTTCGGGCGACAGCCACCGCTGGGTTTCTATGGGCTTGTTGTGCTTGCGTTGCCGGTGCTGCCATCGCTGCAATTTGTTCTCGGCTATCCGATGCGTCTTGTCGCGGCCACGCTGACCGTCGGGCTTCTCAATCTTCAGGGAATGAGCGTTGTACGCCAGGGCACGTACGTGATGCAGAACGGAGAGATGGCGCAATTCGATGCGCCGTGCAGCGGTGTGACGGCGTTATGGGCGCTGCTGTTATTGTCCTTCATGATCTCGACGGTGCGGCATGCGGACGTTGTTGCTACTGTGCGGGCCGCTGTGATTGCCACCGGTCTTGCCGTCGCCGGGAATGTGCTTCGAGTTTCCTGCCTTCTTCATCTTAATGCGATGTCGCCGGGTGGGTCGAGCGAGCAGCTTCACGAAACGATCGGTGTTGTGTCGTTCGTGCTGGCGGCCGGCGTTCTCCTCTGGTCATTGACGCCGCGGGCGTCGCGCGGGGCCGTGGCATGAGTCTATATCCGAGATATCAACCGGTGCGTGTCCGAACAATGCCGTATTCCCTCTGGTCTCGTCTCGCGTTTGCTGCAGCCGCGTTCGCCGCTGCTGTTGCGCCGCTTGCCGCGCGGCCGGGAGGTAGCGGTTCGAATAGTGGACACGATGACTTTCCGGGTTGGCCCGCAATGTATGAAGGTGCGCCACTTAAAGAGCTGCCGCTTTCAGCGCGTGAGGTTGCGTTTGTCGAAGGCTTTCCGGGACGGATCGGAAGGTTTAGCGATGGCAAGCGCGAGATTGTTTTGCGGTGGGTCGCCGCGCCGACGCGCAAGTTGCATCCGGCCAGCGACTGCTTCCGGGGTTTGGGTTACACCATCGATCCCATTCCGCTGCAGACGGATGCTCTGGGTCGGCATATGGGCTGCTTTCGTGCCCGGCGTGCCGGCGAGACGTTGACGGTTTGCGAAGGCATTCATGCCGATGCTGGGAAAAGTTGGTCCGATGTGTCCGCGTGGTATTGGGAGTCGCTGTTCGGCTCGGGCGAAGGCCCGTGGTGGTCCGTGGTCGTTGCTGAAGCACGCTCGGATTAGTTTTTTCGGTCACGGCTGTTCCTCGCTTGCGCTCGGGCCTGCGTGGGGGCGGCGCCATTTCTTCTTGCGCGCAGCCGCCACGCCAACCCTGCGCGCGTTTCTATTTTGCTCACGGCAAGTCCGCGCGTGCGCTCGGGCCTGCGGCCCGCTTCGCGGATATGGCATGCGCAATTGGCTCCAAAGTTCGTTATGCGCTGGAGCAATCTCAATTCTGATTGTCAAAGAGCATCCCCTCACAGGGGATAGAGCGGTGACGCCTCGTACAAGAAAAGATAGATGCGGCCTTCACCGCTCTATCGCGTGCAACGGGGGTGGGCCCCCTTTTCGGACCGTTGGCATACCATCCCTGCCGCGCATCGTTACGGCAGTTGGATTGTGAGTTGCCTCACAACCGGCAGCGGCCCCCATGACCACTGAAGGGGCATGGCGTATCTGGCACGCTCCCGCTGCTCCCAAACTCCCAGCTCGAGCCTGGGCCCTGGTCGTGTGCGGCGGGATCGGGGAAGTATGAAGTGGGTTTTGGGAGCGGGGATAAGATTCTTGGAATAGAGCGTTAAGCCCCTCCCCCTGGCGGGGAGGGGTTGGGGTGGGGGGAGTGCGTCACGCGTTGCTGTCTTGGGTCCGCGCTCAAATCAGCACTGCGGTAAGCGTCGTGCCCGCATTCTGATTGTCGCGGTGGAGGTACCTTGGATCCCGGCATTGAATGCCGGGATGACATTAGTATTTGTCATCCCGGGGCTTGACCCCGGGATCCAGGGTTCAACGGGCCCAGGATTCGACGGGACAAGGCACGCACCATCTCGCATCTTCGATCGACCGCCTGTCTCATCACCCCACCCCGCACCCCTCCCCATCGAGGGGAGGGGAATGTGCAGAGTGCGGCACCATAGGCGCAACTACGTGCGGCGGGATCGAGGAGGTATGGGGGAGGTTTTGGAGGCCGGGATTAGATTCTTGGTGCCGGCTCGAAACTTTAAAGCGGACGTTCTGCACGATGGAACGAAAGGTCAGCGATGGGCCATGTATGGACGGCTCCGGTTTGGCAAGGACTTTCTTTTTTGTCTGCTCAGCTGGTCGGTGCAGCCATGTATCCGGCCTGTTGATGCGGCATATCAGCGAGGCCGCTGGCCATAATGCTCTCCGCTGAGATCAGGTCCCGGTCAAAAGCACGCATTCAAAGATGCTCTGGCCCATTTGGGGTGTCCTGATCGCCGAGACGACCGGCTTTCGCATTACAAGCAGTTGTCCTTCCCAATTTGCACAACAGAGCCTGAACTCTGCTGTATTCTCTAAGCAGTCAAAGCCCGTGGCTCACGATAAGTTTCACCACGCACCATCATCGCCCAAACCATGCGGATGATTTTGTTGGCGAGAGCAATTGCAGCGACCTTGATGGGGCGCCGGGCCATCAGCTCCGCGAGCCATGGTCGGTGTGTGTATCCTAATTGTTTGACGCGCTTGATGACCGACAGCGCACCTATCATGAGCATAGAGCGCAAGTATCGGTCACCGGCCTTGGTAACACCACCGAGCTTGTCTTTCCCGCCAGACGAATTCTGTTTGGGAACAAGCCCGATCCAGGCCGCCATCTGCCGCCCAGACCGGAACGCTTTGGGATCAGCAATGCTGGCAACAAGGGCTGTTGCGACGCGCGGTCCAACACCCGGGATCGCTTCCAGTCGGCGACTGAGCTCATTGGTCCTGTGAGCCGCCATGATCTTGGCATCAAGAACACGGACCTGGTGTTTGATACTTTCAAGTTGCTCTCCAAGGCCGAATAAGCAATCGCGCGCGACGTCAGGAATGCGTGCGTCAGTCTTATCAGTAATCACTTTGAGTAAGGCCTCGACGCCGTTGCGGCCGACACCGGCTACGATACCGAACTCGGCAAGATGACAGCGCAAGGCATTAATGGTTGCTGTTCTTTGCCGGATGAGCAGGTGTCGCGTACGATGGAGCATCAACAAGGCTTGTTGTTCACACGACTTTGTCGCCACAAAGCGCATGTTAGGGCGGGTCACCGCTTCACAGATGGCTTCCGCATCGGTTGCATCGTTCTTCTGGCTCTTCACGTACGGCTTGACATAGCGCGGTGGAATGAGGCGAACCGCATGCCCCAGCCGGGACAGTTCACGGGACCAGTGATGCGCCGCCGAACAGGCTTCCAGACCAATCAAGCAAGGATGAAGTTTACTGAAAAAAGATAGAACCTGGCGCCGTTTCAACTGCTTGCGCAAGATGACGTTGCCCGCGGCATCAACGCCATGAACCTGAAAAACAGACTTGGCCGTATCCAGCCCAATTGTTGTAACCTCTTTCATGGACGGATCCTCTTTCGATGGTGACTTCAACAGCAACCATCTTGGCACTCAATGATGCCGGTGGAGGAGCCGTCCACAGCATCAAGAGCGGAAGTTTGTTCAATGTCTGCACCGAAGCCATCACATTGCTTGGCCAGCATGGCGACGCTCAATTCAAGAGCAAATGGGCCATTTTTTATTTTCGCATGTAAACTGGATAATTACATTGTGGGCAGGCACCCAAAGAGTATCGAAAAATAAGCAGGCTGCACGCAGCAACCCATGCCATTTCAATCAGCAATATCTACAAAATCCGTCCAGTTGGGGGTTGATGGGCTGCAATTTAAGATACACCCTCTCATCTCATGAGCGGTCAGGTGAGAACGTCCTGTCCTTTTACTTGTTGTAACGAATCGGTTTGGCGGAGCCCGGACTGCATAACAAGACATTCTGGCCTTCTAACCAACACTTCCAAGTCCAATTTCGCGAAATGCTCGAACCGGCCCCGATATTGAACCTGCAGCTTCCGGTAGTCTTGACAATAAAGGATCCATTCTGAATAGAGCCGCTTCCAGAGTCCTTGCATGAGCCGTTGTTTCCATAACTCGCAGAGTGCTGAAACTGCTTTCCGCCAGTAATATCTATCGTAAGATTTCCGGCGTTTTTGCTACTGTGATGCCACGTTCCGGAAAATAGTTGTTCTAGATTAGATTCTTGACCGTCTTGCTTGGACCTACTCTCTGTATATTTGCGATCCTTACATATTTTGCAATCCGATATTGATAAGTTGGGGTTCTTATCTTGACCAAGCCATTCGACCAACTCACTGCCATCAGTTACTATTGTAATTTGCGGGTCCTCATTTGCATACCAGTGAATTCGAGAGCATTGATTTGTACTGGATCTTAGCTTGATCCAGTTTCCCTTGAGAGAAATTCTTGCATTGCAATCACCTACCCAATTGCTTGACGTGCATTCGCATCTGGATTGACTTTTAGCGATTTGTGGAAAGTAAATTGAAATTACCAATAATAGAAACCCAAAAACCATCTTGCGCATTATTAAAACCTCCAAGCCTGATTCGTCTCAAACTGCCTCACTATTGCTGACGAGGGACACCTGAAGTGTACAAGTACGAACCGTCTAACATTTAAAAAACGGAACCGCAAATCTGTAGAAGCCTGCAAAAGGCCGACGGCCCATTATAGCCCGCCAGGGGCATTTCATGTTGATCGTGTTTTTGATGCGCCGCAATGTGTCACGAGAAGGCGATTTCCGAATCGAGTCAGAAGCGAGCCTCGCGGCGACGTCCGCTTCAATTCCGCTTTACCCCTGACAGCAAACGATGGCTGTGGACCGCAAGTCGTAGGCGGTAGGCAATGGGCCATCGGCAGTAGGCAGTGGGCGCTGCATCCTCAAAAGCCCCTCCCCCTGGTGGGGAGGGGTTGGGGTGGGGGGAGTGCGCCACGCGTTGTCGGTGCGGGGCTAAGTTCGCAATCGGATGCAGTGTCGCTACGGTGCCCCGAACTTCACGCCCTTTTCTCGTAAGCAATTCGTTTGTCTCTTCGCCCCACCCCCGGTCTCTTCACCCCACCCCTCGCCCCTCCCCATCAAGGGGAGGGGGATGTGCACGGGAAAGCCTAAGCTGCCTGAAATTGATTGGCTCAGATGCGTTTGACGATCCAGTCGGCGGCGGTGGGCGGCAGAAGTCTTTTCGCCCAAGCTGCAATATAGGTCGGTACGGTGACGTAGTACCGGCGTTTGGGGCGCTTGCTTTCCACCGCGTGCACCAACTTCCAGGCCACGGATTCCGGTTCGAGCTTGAAAAGCGATTTACCCCCCTGCTCCATCGCCGCAAGCCGCGCACGATAGGTTTCGCCATGGGGCGAGTGGTCGAAGTCGACTGTGGCCTTGAGGTTGGCGAGCGCATGTTCGACGAACCGCGTGCGGATGGGTCCGGGCTCGATAATAGAAATGTGTATGCCAGTTCCGTCGAGTTCGTGGTGGAGCGAATCGCTCAAGGCTTCGAGCGCGAACTTCGAGGCGCAATAGGCGCCACGAAACGGCACGGAAACGAGGCCCAGGACAGAGGAGCATTGGACGATTCGGCCGCCACCGTTCCGACGCATCGCAGGGATGATGCGTTGGGTGAGGTCGTGTTGGGCGATGAGGTTGACTTCGATTTGCCGGCGCAGAACATCGGCGGTGAGATCTTCAACGGCGCCGACTTGTCCAAACGCCGCATTGTTGAAAAGGGCGTTGAGACGGCCGTCCGTTCGTGTGAGCGCCTCTTCGGTACAGGCGGCAATGGATTGTGGGTCCGCGAGTTCCAAGTGTATGGCCTCAACGCCGATGTCGCGTTCCAGCGTGGCGAGATCTTCCGGCTGCCGGGCGGTTGCCAGAACACGCCAGCCGCGGTCTTTGAGAACCTTTGCTGACGCCAGGCCGATGCCGGATGAACAGCCGGTTATGAGAATCGAACGTTGGGTCATGGGTGGGGCATAGCCCGCAGCCGTCATGCCGTCCAGGGTACGTAGGCCGTTCCCTTGTGATCGAACGCACACATGTCGGGATGCAAGATCTCGGCGAGGATTTCTGCGCTTTCCACGAGGCGCGGGCCTGGGCGGTTGAAGTAGGCATTGCCATCGGCGGCGAACACGTGTCCTTCGCGCACGGCTCTTAAGTTATTCCAGACCGTATTGGTTCGAAGTTGCTCCATTTCGCGGAGAGTGGTGGCGACGTCGTAGCCGCAGGGGGCTACTAGTATGACTTCGGGATCGGCTGCTGCGACCTCGTCCCACTGAATCCACGGCGAGTTGGCGCCCGTCTTCCCAAACAGATTTTCGCCGCCGGCGATTTCAATCAGCTCCGGCATCCAATGGCCGCCGGACATGGGCGGCTCGACCCATTCGATAAAGGCGAGGCGGGGTTTTTGCCGTCCTTCTGTCATGCTGGCTATTTGCTGAAGGCGATCCTGTATTTTGTCTGTCAGGGTGTCGCCTTGTTCTGGTTTGCCGATGGCGTCGGCGATGCGCGCAATGTCCTGGTAGATGTCGTGCATGGTGTGCGGGCGTAAGGACACGATGGCGGCCTGGCTGTCGGTCCAAGAGCACACGGCACGTTCGACGTCGGCGAGGGACACGGCGCAGACCTCGCATTGATCCTGGGTGAGAATGATGTCCGGGGCGAGGGCCTTCAATTGTGCGGCATCGACTTCGTAGACGGCGAGGCCCTCCTCGACGAGTTCCTCAACAGACCGATCGATTTCCGCACTGGTGGCGCCGTGGACCTTGAACTTGGCGCGCGTCAGGTCGGGAAGGTCGAGAACCTTGGCGGGCCAATCGCATTCGTGTGAGCGGCCGACTTGCATGTCGCCCGATCCGAGGGCGTGCAATGTTTCTGTGGCGCTGGCAATCAGGGAAACGACGCGTTGCGGGGTCATCGTGGTGTCGGCCTTGGCGGTTTTTTCCGGCCGGGACCGTGGCGTGGTGCGGTCGGGCGGTCAAGATTTGGGGAGAAGGGGAGCGGAGCCGGCGGTTGGCTGAAAGCCGTCGGCGGACTTCCGCTGGTACTGGCCAAGGCATAAAGTATCAGGCAAGTTAGGGAGTTAACACCGTGTTAGCGTTTTGTTCGCAGAATCTCTCGGAAGTGTGAATAGGTCGGCGTGTGGCCAACTGACCCCACTTTCATTATATTTTACAGGAAGGATAGCGTTAAGGCCCGGCGCACTTCACCGTAGTTGCTGGGCTTGGCGTCGCTAAAGGATGATACACGTGACAACCCCGTCAGCGAACAGTGGAAGGATGGGCGAGGTTATTAGAAATCTTGCCCATGGCACAGTGATAATCTGGGACGATTCCGCTAATCGAGCATATCCATTTTACAGGGCTGGAAACGACAAGTTTCGAGTCGGGGAGAGAGTCTATTTTGTGACAGACTCAACCGACACTGTGATCGTCGAAATTAAAAGAGACGAGGGAGGCGGTCGGGGTCTCCGCGCGACGGTTTCGCCAAGTGATTGCGATGCTGACTACAAGCATCATCAGGTTGGCTAGTGGCACGGATATTGATTGACGTCTCCCTTCCGACGGGGGAAGGGAATGTCCGACGATGTGTTTGTCAAAAATAGAAAAATACAGGACTATTCAGAAAATCCCACACTTGCATGGCTCAATGCGAAGCTGCTGCCAGGTGACCTGATACTGACAGCTCGCGGCGACAAGGCCGTAAACGCTATCGTCGGTTATCAGAATAAGTTCTCAGAATTTCCGGCGGCATCCAAAAAATTCACGCACGTTGCCATTTACGTTGGGTCGAGCGCCGTCGTTCACTCGACGCCGGAACCATCGTTAGATTCTCAATTTTCGGGCGGCGTGCGACAAGATGGCCTTAACGATTTCCTAGAAGAAGGCATGACGTTTTCGGCCATCAGATTTCCTGGTCTCACCGGGGAGCTGTACGAATCTTTGGTCGAGGCGGCAAAGAGCCGTATTGGTATCCCGTACGACTATCACGCTATTGCCCGTTGTGTCGGTGTTTCGAGACTATGGTTGCGTGTCAGCCGCTACATAAGCGCATTTAGATCGGCGACACAAGACGAAGCGAGGGGGTTGGTCTGTAGCGACTTTGCGTTCGTCGTATTCGACGAAGTATTTCAGGACAGGAACCCCTGTAATTATCCAGGCGGGAACCCTGCCCCGGTCATGATGCCGTGTGCGTTCTTCGCCAATCCCAACTTTGTCGACGTAGATATTGAGGCTCTAGTACAGCCATCCTAATCATAACTGATAAGCCTTATTATAGCAGTATGCTGTCATTTCCTATCCATCGGATCGCCTACTTTGCGTACAAGGTCACTTCCGTCCAAATAGTCAGGTTTCCCCTGCACTCTCGTCGCTATTTTTGTGTGCGCTGTTTTCTTGTGCCCGGCCATGGCCAGAATGTATGTGACGATCTTCGTCATTCTTGAGCGGCCTTCCTTCTGCGCTTCTGAGTGCGTCAAGAATTGGCCGTTGAAGCTCCTCCGGCCGGAATAACCGTGTCTGTTTTGGCGCCCGATTGAGCGGTTGCGTGGTCAAGGTCTCGGGGCAAAAGCACCCAGTGGCGCATCTGGGGCAAGCCCGGTAAGCTTGGTGTATGAGCGACAACGACCAGACAACGCAAGACACCACATTTGGCTACCGCACGGTTCGCGAGGACGAGCGGCAGGGGCTGGTCAACAAGGTGTTTTCCGACGTCGCCGAGCGCTACGACCTGATGAACGATCTGATGTCGGGTGGTCTGCACCGGCTCTGGAAGGGCGATCTGATTGCTATGTTGGCGCCGCCGGGTGCGGGGCGGGCTTTCGAGCTTCTCGATGTGGCCGGCGGGACTGGTGATGTTGCGCTTCGCTACGCTGCGGCCGGTGGGCCAGACTGCAAAGCGACGATCGTGGATATCAGTCCGGAGATGCTGGAGGTCGGCCGCCGGCGCGTGCGTGAGGCGGGGCTTGAGGATCGCATCCGGTTTGTCGAAGCGAACGCCGAGGCCCTGCCGTTCGAGGACCGGTCGTTCGACGCCTATACAATCTCGTTCGGCATTCGCAACGTCACGCATATCGATCGTGCGCTGGCGGAAGCGTTTCGGGTTCTGAAAATCGGCGGGCGATTCCTGTGTCTGGAATTCTCCGAGTGCCAGGTGCCGCTGTTGGACCGGCTTTATGACTTCCATTCGTTTGAGGTGATTCCGCGGCTTGGCAAGTTGGCTGCCGGTTCAGAGGAACCTTATCAGTACCTCGTCGAAAGCATTCGCAAGTTTCCCAATCAGGAGGTGTTCGCCGGGCTTATTCGTGATGCGGGCTTCGAGCGCGTCGGCTATCGCAACCTTACCGGCGGGATTGCGGCCATACACTGGGGCTGGAAGCTTTAAGCCGTTACATACCGGGAGCAGAGGCTAGACGGTGTTCCAAGGTTTTCGGAACGAAAAGGTCGAGACTGGAGACGCGGTCATCAATTGCGTCATTTGCGGGTCCGGGCCGCCGGTTCTGCTCCTCCACGGGTTTCCGCAAACGCATGCGATGTGGGCCAAGATCGCACCAATACTTGCTCAGCGCTATACGGTCGTGGCTGCGGATCTCCGGGGCTATGGCGATAGCTCAAAGCCGGCGCTTCTCCCGGATCATGCGAATTATGCGTTTCGTGCGTTTGCCAATGACAACGTGGCGCTCATGGCGCATTTCGGTTTCGATCGTTTTCACATGATCGGTCATGACCGTGGCGGGCGCACGGGGCATCGCATGGCGCTCGATCATCCCCAACGCGTACTCTCACTTGCGGTTCTCGACATCGTTCCGACCTATGCCATGTTGATGGATACCAACCGCCGCGTGGCGGGTGCTTATTGGCATTGGTATTTCCTGTCGCTGCCGGCGCCGTTTCCTGAGCGGTTTATTTCAAGCGATCCCGACTACTTTTATGAGACGTCGCTCGTCGGTTGGGGGAAGACGCGGCTAGAGGATTTCGATCCGCAGCAACTTGCTGAGTACCGCCGGTGCTGGCGAGATCCCGGGACCATACACGGCATGACCAACGATTACTGGGCGGCGACCACGATCGATCTCGAACACGATGCGGCGGATATCGATCGCAAGGTCCAATGTCCCACGCTCGCGTTCTGGGGGAGCGCGGGCGTGATGCATGGGCTGTTCGACATGGAGGCCGAATGGCGGAAGCGTTGCGCCAAGCTCACGTGCGCCACGTTGCCGGGCGGTCATTTCTTTCCCGACGCTTTTCCAGCTGAGACGGCCGAACGGTTGCTTGCGTTTCTGGACGCGCAGACCTGAGGCGGATTGGGTTGCGTGTTGGCGGGTTTGGTGCGCTTTACTCTGAACATCGTCCAATTATTTTTTGCGATTTAGGCAAACTTTTCTTGGGCTTGTACCCGGCGGAACTGCCGGGCCCCTGGGGGTCGCTTAGGGTGAGCTCATCAAGGCGAAAGGAGATCACCAATGACCATCAAGTCCACCACCCGCACGGCCCTCACCGCTCTCATCGCTCTCGGGGCCCTCTCGATGCAAGTTTCTCAGGCCTCGGCCGTCAGCGCCCGCGTGAAGATGGCCTGCATGTCGGATTACTTCAGCTACTGCAGCGCACACTCTCCGGGCAGCCCCGGCGTCCGTAAGTGCATGCGCGCCAACGGCAACAACCTCTCCAAGCGTTGCGTCAACGCTCTGGTTGCTGCTGGTGAGGTTTCGGCTTCTGAGGTTGCACGCCGCCGCCAGGCCGCTCTGCGCTAAACACCCCGGTTCATCCGGGACACCCCCCGGCAGGCTCGGACGCCTTGCCGAGACTGAAAACCCAAAGCACGAGGCGCGGGCCCTCCTCCCGCGCCTCTTTCTTTTTGGCTTGTCTGGCCGGCCCGCTCCTTGTTCCTTTTCGCTCACGGCAAGTTCGCTTGCGCTCACTGCCTCCGCGGGGGCGGCGCACTGGCGCCGGGCCGCGCTCGCGGCCTGCTTCGCGCTTGCGTACAGGCTGAATCATCCGTTCCCCGCCCGGCCACCCCATGCTTTGTCGGCATGGATGCCCAGGCGAGGGAGCGGGCTCTCCTCGTGCGCCTCTTTCTTTTTGTGTGGCCTATCAAAACGTTAACCTTAACCTGCCATACCGTCCCGGACGTTTTGAAACTTTTTTCGGTCATGTCTCCGGCGGAACTGCCGGGTCTTAGTGGGTCGCTTAGGGTGAGCTCATCAAGGCGAAAGGAGATCACCAATGACCATCAAGTCCACCACCCGCACGGCCCTCACCGCTCTCATCGCTCTCGGGGCCCTCTCGATGCAAGTTTCTAATGCTTCGGCTGTCAGCGCCCGCGTGAAGATGGCCTGCATGTCGGATTACTTCAGCTACTGCAGCGCACACTCTCCGGGCAGCCCCGGCGTCCGCAAGTGCATGCGCGCCAACGGCAACAACCTCTCGAAGCGCTGCGTCAACGCTCTGGTTGCAGCTGGTGAGGTTTCGGCCGCTGAGGTTGCGCGCCGCAAGCAGGCTGCTCTGCGCTAAACCCGGATCATCCGGGACCACACCCCGGCAGGCTCGGATCGCCTTGCCGAGACTGAAAAACCCAAAACATGAGGCGCGGGCCCCTCCTCCCGCGCCTCTTACTTTTTGGCTTGCCTGGCCGGCCCGCTCCCCCGCTCGTCTTCGTTTTGAGCGAAATGATGGGGTCAGTTGAACGCTGGCTCCCGGGATCAAGTCCCGGGATGACAGTTGTGTTTATCGCGAATGCCGCCACGAATAGGGCGTCCTCCGGCACCTCACTTCTCGCACCCTTTTGTTCTCTCACGCCTCACATGTCATCCCGGCATTCAATGCCGGGATCCAGGGTGCCTCAATCTCGACGGCTAGAATGCGGGAGCTGGTGGTTCGGCCTGATCTGAACCGACTCTAGCCCGGACGGGTCTGGCCCTGCCCGTGGACTGCGTACTTGAAGCTTGTCAGCTGCTCGACGCCAACGGGTCCACGCGCATGCATCTTGCCGGTGGCGATGCCGATTTCGGCGCCGAAGCCGAACTCGCCACCGTCGGCGAATTGGGTCGAGGCGTTGTGAAGGACGATGGCTGAATCGACGCGTTCCAGGAAGCGTTCGGCTGTTGCCGCGTCATTGGTCACGATGGCGTCGGTGTGCTGCGAGCCGTAGCGCGTAATGTGGGTGATGGCTCCATCGATGCCGTCGACGACCTTGACGGCGATAATGGCATCGAGAAATTCCTTGCCGTAGTCCTCGGCGGTGGCGGGTTTGACGCGCGGCTCAGCCTTTTGCGCCGCTTCGTCACCGCGGACCTCGCATCCCGTTTCGAGGAGTGCGTTCACAAGGGCGGGCAGGACGCCAGCGTTGCAGGCCCTGTCGACAAGCATGCATTCGGTTGCGCCGCAGATGCCGGTGCGCCGCATTTTGGCGTTGACGACGATTTGCTTGGCCATCTCAAGGTCCGCGGCGCGGTCGACGTACGTGTGACAAATACCTTCGAGATGAGCGAACACGGGAACGCGTGCTTCCGTTTGCACGCGCTCGACCAAGCTTCGGCCGCCCCGGGGTACGATGACGTCGATGGTGCCGCCGAGCCCTTTCAACATTTCGCCAACCGCTTCCCGGTCTGTCGTCGGGACAAGTTGGACGGCCGTTTCGGGTAGATTGGCTGCCCGCAGGCCCTCGACCAGACAGCGGTGAATGGCCAGGCTCGAATGATGGCTTTCCGAGCCGCCGCGCAAGATCGCGGCATTGCCGGATTTGAGGCAAAGTCCGCCGGCATCGGCGGTCACGTTGGGCCGGCTTTCGTAAATGATGCCGACGACGCCCAGGGGCACGCGCACGCGTGCAATTTTGAGGCCGTTTGGGCGGGTCCACTCCGAGAGAACGGTGCCGATCGGATCGGCGAGCTTTGCGATGTCTTCTAATCCTTTGGCGATGCCTTCAACGCGCTTCTCGTCGAGTGCCAGGCGGTCGACGAAGGCGGCGGGACGTCCGGCGGCTTTGGCGGCCGCGATGTCCTTGGCGTTGGCGGCGAGGATTTTGGCTGAACGGGCACGCAAGGATTTTGCGGCTGCGACGAGGGCCGCGTTCTTTTGATCCGTCGGAGCAAGGACCAGCTGGTGCGCGGCTTCGCGCGCTGCCTGCCCCAGGTCTTGCATGAGTGCGGCTGTCGTACGCTCGGCTGTGGCTTTGCTGCCCATATGCGTTACTTCCGATTCAAGGCCATGTCGTCCCGATGTACGAGGACGTCGCCGAAGGCAAACCCCAAGATGTTTTCGATCTCGCTCGACTTGTGGCCGATGATGCGTTCGGCCTCGCTCATTGTATAGGCGGCAAGGCCACGTCCCAACTCGCGTCCGTCTGCCGCGCGAATGATGACGGAATCGCCCCGGTCAAATGTGCCTTCGACCTTTCTGACACCAGCCGGCAGCAGGCTCTTGCCGGATAGAAGCGCTTTTTCCGCGCCGGCATCGATGTAGAGCGCACCCCTTGGCTCAAGCTGACCGGCAATCCAACGCTTCTTGGCGGTGATTGGGTCTTGCTTGGCGAGGAACCAGCTCACGCGCGCGCCGTCACGGATGGCTCGCAAGGGATGCAAAATCCGTCCGGACGTAATCACCATGTTGGTGCCGGCGGCCAAGGCAATTCTGCCGGCTTCGACTTTGGTTTTCATGCCACCTCTGGAGAGCTCGGTGCCGGCATCTCCGGCCACAGCTTCGATTTCCGGTGTGATCTCGGTGACGAGGGGGATGTGACTGGCCTTCGGGTCTTCGCTTGGCGGTGCCGTGTAAAGCCCGTCGACATCGGAGAGGAGGACGAGGCAGTCGGCTGATACCATCGAGGCGACGCGCGCCGACAGCCGGTCGTTGTCGCCGTAGCGGATTTCAGCAGTGGCAACCGTATCGTTTTCGTTGACGACGGGGATCGCTTTGTAGTGGAGCAGCGTCTCGATGGTGTGGCGCGCGTTGAGATAGCGCCGGCGCTCTTCTGTATCGCCCAGGGTGAGCAGCACTTGGGCCGTTATTAACCCGTGCTTGGCGGCCTGTTCCTCATACGCGTGTGCTAGGCCGATCTGTCCGACGGCGGCGGCGGCTTGTGATTGCTCGAGCTCCAGCGGCCCCTTGGGCATGCCGAGCTTGTGACGGCCGAGCGCCACGGCGCCCGAGGAGACGAGGACCACGTCTTTGCCGGCCTTCTTGAGAGCGGCCACATCCTGCATGAGGGACGCCAGCCAGTCGGCCTTCAGCTTTCCGGTGGCGCGGTCTGCCAAAAGACCGGAGCCGATCTTCACGACAACCCGGCGGGCCTTGGCCCATTCGGGGCGGACCTTGGTGGCTGATGTGGTCAAAGGTGAAGACATTCTTTCTGTGGCACTTTCCGTGACGCCGGGCGAGAGGAGACGTGCTCGCGTGGGCCGCTTCCTGGCATCGGGTGCATTTGCCCGTTTCCGTGCGGGATCGCAACTGCCGAACGGCAGATTAGGAAACATTTATCTATGACTTTTTTACCCGACTGGAAGCAGAGGTTAACAGGGACTAGCTATCTTCTGGGGGTGGGAACGACTTTATGACCGTAGAGACGGGACGAGATACTGGGCACGAGCGTCGCGAGTTTGGACGTCGCGATGCCTATATCCGTGCTCACGTCAGCGTTCATCATGAGGCGCCGGTTCCGTGCATCATTCTCAATGTTTCGGAAAAGGGCGCGTTGGTCGATTATATCGGTGACATATGCGGTGCTAAATCGCTCCACCTCATCATTGAATCGATGGGTGTCGATGCGCGGTGTGACATTCTTCACTCGGGGCCTTATGGAATCGGTTTGCGATTCACCAATCGCGCGGCCGTGGCTCCGCTGCTTGAGCACGTGTATCCAATGGCGGCGGTAACGCCTGAAGACGCGTACGAGCCACCGCTGGCTGATCATGGCAATGGGCCGGTCAGCGTGCGCCAGCTCCGCAAGCGGTTATTCGGCGAACGTCATGACCTGTCCAAGATCAAGTTCGCAAACCGGGACGAGGTTGCCTTTAATCGCGGTGCGCGGGTTCTTTCGCATCCTTCTTCTTCCGCCACCACGCCGAGACCTTCTGACGGTACAAGCGCACGCGCGGAATATCGTAGGAAAGCACGACTAATCCGAGGGGGACCATCCAAAAGCCAAGGACCGGAAGAAAGCCCAAGATCCCGCCCAGGATTAGAAGACAGCCAATCAAAATCCTGGCAGGTGCCCAGTCCGGCAAGGAGAAGCTGTAGGATCCGATCTTGATCGTTCGCGGCACGGTGGGTTTCTCAGGTTGCGACTTATCCGATTGAATTTGGCGTTGCTTTTTTGGAACCGCTATGGCCGCCACGCCGCCTTGCCTTCGCCGCCATCACCACTCTTTGGTTGTGACGCCTTGGCGCGCTTCTCGATTTCCTTTGCGATTGCAAAGAGTGCGTCTTTCACACCGAGGCCGGAGATTGCGGACAGTATAAGTGGAGTCTTTTTGGCGGCCTTCTTGAGAGCATCCGCCTTTTCCGCGATTGCTGTATCGTCAAGCGAATCGCATTTTGAGAGGGCGACGAGTTCCTTCTTCTTTGCCAGCTCGGCGCTGTAGGCCTTGAGCTCACGCCGAACGGTTTTGTAAGCGGCGGCTACATCCTCTTCGTTTGCATCGACGAGATGTAAGAGGACGGTGCAGCGCTCGACGTGACCCAGGAAACGATCGCCAAGGCCTGCCCCGTCATGGGCGCCTTCGATTAAGCCCGGGATGTCGGCGAGGACAAAATCGGTGGCGCCGGCGCGCACAACGCCTAAGTTGGGGTGCAGCGTGGTGAAGGGGTAGCCGGCGATCTTAGGTTTTGCGGCTGAGACGGCAGCGAGGAATGTCGACTTGCCGGCGTTTGGAAGTCCGATGAGACCGGCATCGGCGATCAGCTTCAGGCGCAGCCATATGGTCAGTTCCTCGCACGCTTGACCGGGATTTGCGCGCCGCGGCGCCTGATTGGTCGCGCTCTTGAAATGGGCGTTACCAAATCCGCCGTTGCCACCGCGGGAAATGAGAACACGATCGCCGGGTTCGGTCAGGTCCCCGATCAGAGTTTCGCGATCCTCGTCAAAGATCTGGGTGCCCGGCGGGACTTTGATGATCATGTCCTTGCCGCCGGCGCCCGCACGGTTGCGCCCCATTCCGTTGTGACCACGCTCGGCCCGGAAGTGCTGTTGGTAGCGGTAATCGATGAGGGTGTTCAGATTGTCGACGCATTCCGCCCAGACGTCTCCACCCTTGCCGCCGTCGCCGCCGTCGGGTCCGCCGAACTCAATATACTTCTCACGCCGAAAGCTGATGCAGCCGTCGCCGCCGTTGCCGGCTTTGACGTAAATCTTCGCTTGATCGAGGAACTTCATGCGGCGCGTCTCCGCAGAAGTACGAACGGTGGTTTCTTGCGCTCATAGCGAATGACCGGAACGTCACGGCGCCGGGCTTCGCAGTAGCAGCTGCACGATTCTAACGGTGTGAAGCCGAGTTTTTCGATGACGCGAGCCGAGCGTTCATTGTCGCAGAAGTGGCAGCAGGTGAGGCGGCGAAAACGGCCGCGCGCGAAGCAATGGCGGACGATGGCCGTGGCGGCTTCGGTGGCGTATCCGTGTCCCCACCAGGGCTTGCCGATCCAATAGCCGATCTCGGCTGTTCCGTCGTCGCCGGGAAAGTAACCGCAGGCGCCAATCACTTCGCCACCAAGGAGGACGGCGCGAACGTATTCGCGCTTGTCGAGATTTGCCATCCATTGCTCGGCGAGTTCGGGCGTGTAGGGGTAGGGTATGCGCGCGGTCATGCTGGCGACATTCCAGTCGCCGGCAAGCTCGGCGATCCGCGGTGCGTCACCTGGCACAAACTTCCGGAATGTGAGCCGTTTGGATTTCATAAACTCGATGACGCTTGCTGAGTCTGTTCACACTCCGAGGGATGGATGGCCCTAGTGTGAAAGACAAAAGGGGAGGTGGCAATCCACCTCCCCCGCGTTGAAGATTGAGCCTCGGCTGATTTCCGCTATTCCGCCACCGCCTTCTCGGGCAGGACCGAGATGTACACCCGGCCTTTCGCCCTTGTCTTGAACTCGACCTTGCCTTCCTCGGTGGCAAAGATGGTGTGATCGGTGCCCATGCCAACGCCGGTGCCCGGATGCCACTTGGTGCCGCGCTGGCGGCAGAGAATGTTGCCCGGGATCACGTGCTCACCGCCGTAGCGCTTGATGCCAAGGCGTTTGCTTTCAGATTCGCGGCCGTTCTTGGTCGAGCCGCCGGCTTTCTTTTGTGCCATGGAATAGTCCTCCGATTGGGGCTCGGCCTGTTAGCCGGAAATCTTGGTGATGCGGACCTTCGAAAGGTCCTGGCGGTGTCCCTTCTTGCGGCGCGAGTTCTTGCGGCGGCGCTTTTTGAAGGCGATGAGCTTGGGGCCGCGGGCCTGCTCGACAAGCTCGGCGGTGACTTTGGCACCCGAGACGGTCGGTGTGCCGACCTTTACGGAGGCGCCCTCGCCCACCATCAGAACTTCGGTGAATTCGACTTTCGCGCCGGCCTCTCCGGGAAGGCGCTCGACATTCAGGACGTCGTCTTTGGCGACACGGTACTGTTTGCCGCCCGTCTTGATGACAGCGTACATGGATCTTGCCTCTTTCCGCGCGGGGGGTCCGCGCTTTCTGGGTCTCGTCGCGCCCTGTGGCGCCGCTGAAAATCAGCGGACTTTCAAGGGGTTGGCTCGCCCCACGGACAAATTCCGGGTTTCATGACCAACCAGAGCCTCGGGCAGCGCTGTTTCCGCGCCGGGCTGAGCCCCGCGCGTTGAGCCGGGTTATGCTGGAGGACCGGGCGGAAGTCAAATGGGGCTGACGCCAAATAGTACTGGCGAAGGGTATTTCTAACCTATGCTGAGAGTTGGACGACTAGAGTGCTCTGCTCTCTGTGCGCTCCACGATTCGATCGAGTGCCAGCCCTATCATCCGACTGCTGAACATGCCGATTTTGCGTTTTCCAGCATGATGTCCGCCGGGCCAGCTCCTGAGATTGGACTTAACGGCTGCAGTTGTTGGGCATACGTCCATATGGCGCACAAGCCAATCGACGGTCGCTAACAATTCTAAACCCAGCGGCGATTCAAACCCATCCATCATGGCGGTGGCGTCTCCTAGAGCCGGAAGGTATGCTTTGCCTTCCGAGCCCAAGTAGGCCGATACTTTGTCCTTCTTGCTATCTTCGAACCAAATGAGATCTAGCGGATCTGCATCGGCAAGCCGTTTTTCGCAATGAAGGTAGCTTCCATCCAAGTTGTTCAATAAGTGATTGAGCGCAGGAGAGAATGGACCAAATTTGTTTGCCTCGAACTTTAGTTTTAGCGGGTTTTGAATTCTACGTTCTTCTAATGCCGTTTCGATGAAGTAAGCGATCTTCTGAACTTCCAGAAGCGTGCAATCCATGCCTAGTATGCAATAGCGGCGCACGGCCTCTGCAATAAGCGCACGAGCTGGAGTAAGTGCTTGCACGCCGTGCCTCTTAGCCACGTTTTGGTACTGACTAGTTGGCTCGTAAACGATAACACTGACGTCATTCAATTTGCCTAGTTTCTTTTCGATTAGGTTGCGCACCTCTCTCCAAGGCAGACCACCGTTGCCGCTGCCAAGGGGTGGTATCGCGATTGATCTGATCTGCTTAGAGTGAATGAAGTCAAGAAGCTCATCAAGCCCTGTATCGATCCACTCGATACGCGAAGGATAACGCCAGTGCCCCTTGGTTGCGAAGTTTATTATCCACCTTGGACCTAAGAGCTGCTGGCGCTCGGTAACGAATATATGGCCGGCGCTCAGCTGCTTGCGCTTGCAAGCTGTTTCATATTCTCGGAAATTCTCTGGAAACGCCTCTTTGAACATTAAGGCAATTCCTTTGCCCATGACGCCCACCGTATTTACGGTGTTTACTACGGCCTCGACATCAGCTTCGAGAAGATTCCCTTGTGTGAACTTTAGCATCAGAAATAAAGCTCCGGCTTGGTCACCACATCCAAGTTCAATCCGATCGTATCTACAATGGTGCTAACCGCACACCTTGTTTGCGAATCATAGCACACGACTTGATCCAAGGCGTCTACTGGAAGATGACGGTAAACAAGAAATTCGGCTTGATACCGGTCTGACTTTCCGAGGTCATTTGGATCATGTCGAAAGTCGCGTGACTGCAGAAGCGGCCAGTCTATGTATTTGAGACTTGTTATATTCGCGAAGTATTTTGTGGTTTGCATATAAGCGTGTCCATTGGTGAAAAGAAATTGCGGCCCCGCTTCAGCCACACGTTCCACCGAAGATTGAAGAAAAACAATTTCAGAATTTGCGCGCCTTTTGATACCTCGAAATCCTGTTCTGATATTGTACGCCATTGGTGAGAATGGTGTGAAATAGAACGGTACGTAGTCGTTCAGAGTTCCCCCCGGTGGCTTTTCGACACTGCGGACGTTGCGTTTGGCAATGAGGTCAGGGTCACCAATGTTTATGTAGTTCTCACAGAAGCAATTGGAGTTACGGCAGTGAATGCCGTTTCTTAAGAGCCAATCTATATTGTCTCGATGGACGATGCGAAAAATGCGCGCGGCGTCCTGATTGATAAGCTCTTGCATCCGGTTGGGGCGTAAAGGACGCGTCGCCAATGAAGTCTCCTGGATTGATCCTTCGCGCAATTAAGCATTGTTAGCAGCGAGGACGAGTGTCAAGGCGTGTGCTCGTCGTATTCACATTCGTAGCTGGTGCGGGTCATAAGGCAGCGTCTGAAAAGCCGTGCTTCGCAATCCATAGTGCATGGTGGTGTTGTTTTGCGAACTTTCTGTCTGACAGACTGCATTTTCCGTTAGCCCCCTTACTGGGTTCTGGCGTGCGGTCAGCTGCCCCGGGTGCCCTTCCCGTACCGCTTCTCGATGTAGTCCTCGACGATAGCCTTGAACTCGGCGGCGATGTTAGGGCCGCGCAGCGTCATGGCCTTTTGGCCATCGATGAACACCGGGGCGGCGGGGGCTTCGCCGGTGCCGGGCAAGGATATGCCGATGTCGGCATGCTTGGATTCTCCAGGGCCGTTGACGATGCAGCCCATGACCGCGAGGTTGAGCCCTTCGACACCGGGATAACGGCTTTTCCACTCTGGCATGCGGTCGCGGATCATCTCTTGGACATCGCGGGCCAGCTCTTGGAAGACGGTCGACGTCGTACGTCCGCATCCCGGGCACGCCGCAACGATGGGGACAAATGAGCGAAGCCCCATGGTTTGCAACAGTTCCTGTGCGGCGCGGACTTCGAGTGTGCGATCACCGCCGGGCTCTGGGGTCAGGGAAAAGCGGATGGTGTCGCCGATACCATGTTGCAGGAGGATACCCATTGCTGCGGACGAGGCGACGATGCCTTTGGAGCCCATGCCGGCTTCGGTGAGACCGAGGTGGAGGGCGTAGCGGCAGCGTTCCGCGAGCAGGGTGTAGACGGCGATTAAGTCTTGTACCGCCGAGACTTTTGCGGAGATGACGATCTTGTCCGCACCGAGCCCTAACTCTTCAGCGCGTGCGGCCGACAACAGTGCCGACTGCACAATCGCTTCATGCATCACCTCGCGTGCGTCTTTGGGCACTTTTGCTTTTGCGTTTTCGTCCATCAGGTAGGTCAGGAGTTCCTGATCGAGGGACCCCCAATTGACGCCGATGCGCACCGGTTTGGCGTATTGGAGCGCAAGCTCGATGATGGATGAGAATTGCCGGTCCTTCTTGTCCTTGAAGCCGACGTTGCCTGGATTGATGCGGTACTTGTCCAAGGCTTCGGCGCAGGCGGGGTTCTCGCTCAAGAGCTTGTGGCCGATGTAGTGAAAGTCGCCGACCAACGGGACGTTGATACCGCGCGCGAGAAGTTTGTCGCGAATGTGGGGAACGGCTTTTGCCGCCTCGTCGCGATCGATGGTGATGCGCACAAGTTCCGAACCGGCGCGTGCAAGGTCCGCCACCTGCGTGACGGTCTTGTCGACGTCTGCCGTGTCGGTATTGGTCATTGACTGCACCACGACGGGGTGTCCGCCACCGACGTAGACACCGGAAATATCAACGGCGATGGAGGTACGGCGTATTCTTGGGCTCATTACATTCACGGGTCTTTGACCTATTGCCTAAGAACTCTTCTTTCCCTGTTGCGCGGATGCGCGGGACAGCTTGCGCTATTCTTCCTTACTCTAACCCTTTTCCTCTCGCAGATGGAAACCTCCAAGCCGCGATACAGATTCGATGTAGCGTTAGCGTCGGGTTCCAAGGGCCGTCCAAGTGAGCGAGGCGGCGGCGAGGGCCGCCATGACGACGACAATGGCGGGCCCTGCGGGCACATCGTAGGCTGCGGACAACCAGAGGCCCGCGAGTGTACTTGCGCTGCCGGCGGCCGCCGCCGTCAGGACCATGCCTTCAGGAGTCGAGACTAACGGGCGCGCGGCAACGGCCGGGACAATTAAGAAGGCGATGGCGAGGAGTATTCCCACGATCTTTATGGCGAAGGCGATGGCAATCGCGAGCAGTGCGACGAACAATCCGCGTATGACGGTGGACGGCACGCCTTCGGCCGCGGCAAGTTCGTCGTGGACGGCAAGGCGCAAGAGTTTGTCCCATAAGATATAGACCGCGACGAGAACGCCACCACCGCCGGCATAAATCCAAACGAGATCGCGCATGGTGATGGCCAGGACATCGCCGAACAAATAGCCCATGAGGTCGACGGATGGGCCTTTGAGCATCGCGGCCGCAATAACGCCCAAAGCCAATGCGCCGTAGTGCATCAGGCCCAAGATAGAATCGAGGGGAACGGCGTTTTGGCGGGACATGAGGATGATGAGACCTGCGGCTGCGAGGGCCGCGATGAGGACGCCAACCGTGACGTCCACTTGAAGCGCAAGAGCGAGTGCGACACCAATGAGAGACGCGTGCGCGATTGTTTCGCCGAAATAGGCCATGCGGCTCCAAACGATCACAGCCCCCAGCGGGGCGGCCACAATCGCGAGCGCAAGGCACGCGGCCAAGGCCCGGCCGAGGAACGGATCGATCACGAGGGGTCCTCCGGTGCAGGGCCAGAGGCATCGGTCAATTCGCCAGTCAAATCGTGACGGTGGTCGTGGTGATGATGATAGAGCGCAAAAGCCCGTCCGGTCTCTTTTCCAAACAGCCGGGCGTATTCGGGATGCTGCGCGACTGTTTCGGGCACGCCCGAACAACAGATATGGCGGTTCAAGCAGATGACGCGGTCGCTCGAGGCCATGACGACGTGGAGGTCGTGGCTTACCATCAACACGCTCATGTCGCGGCTATCGCGGAGTTTTGTGATGAGCATATAGAGTTCGGCCTCGCCGGCATAGTCGACGCCCTGCACGGGTTCGTCGAGGACGAGAAGATCCGGTTTGCCGAGAAGGGCGCGGGCGAGCGCCACGCGTTGAAGCTCACCGCCCGACAGGCTGGTCATTTGTTGGCCTTCGACATGGGCGGCGCCGGCTTCGGCAAGCACCTTTGAGATCTCGGCCGTACGATCAGTGCCACCTAAGGAGAGAAACCTGCGCACTGTCATGGGCAGGGCGCGGTTGAGGTCGAACCTTTGGGGCACGTAGCCGACGCGCAAGCCAGGCTTACGATGGATCTTGCCTTCGTCGGGTTCGATGAGGCCAAGGAGCGCGCGGACGAGTGTTGTTTTTCCCGAGCCGTTGGGGCCGACAATAGTGACGATTTCGCGCGGGGCGAGATCCAAATTGATGTTCTCGATGAGGATGCGCCGACCGGCGCGGACCTTCAGCCCGCGCAGGCTTACGATTGCGTCCGCAGGCGCCGGTTCGGCTGGTGTGGCATGGTGGTGGCCGCACGCATGATCGTCATTTTCCGGGTGGTGTACGTCTGACATGGCCAACCGTATTGGCACGCTAGGCTATGCGCCCGGCGTCGTTCGATGGATCAAGGCGCGCTTTCAATTCGGGCCGGGTTTCGAGCGGGGATGCGGTGAATGATACGAACGGGCGGTTGTGCGTTCTTCGCATTTGGCGATCTCAACTGCCGTCCTTGGTCGCACATCGTGGGCATATGCCCTGGACCTCAACGAATTTCACGCGCGGCGTGAATTTCGCACTCTTGGCCCGCTCGCCGATCAGATCGAAGATGTCCTGGCCGTCGACTTCGCCGACGGCGCCGCATTTTTCGCACGATAGAAACAAAGGCCGGCGACCGGTGGTGTGGTCGGCGCGGCGGCAGGCGAAGAACGCATTCTTGCTTTCCAGCCTGTGAATGACGCCGGCATCCAGCAGAGCGTCGATGGCTCGGTAGACAGAGATGGGGGCGACGCGGGTGCCCTTTTCGGTGAGCCGGGCGAGAATCTCATAGGCACCGATCGAAGAATGCGTTGCTGCGATTTCCTCGAACACTTTTTTGCGCAAGGCGGTGAAGCGGAGCTGCTTGTCCTCAAATGCCTTGGCGGCGCGCTCGACAATTTGCGCGAGCTTTTTTGCTGTTTGCTGCTCGGGCCCCGGAAAGGGGTTTCTCACGGTTGTTTCGGCCATCGTCGCCTTCGGACCTCGCGCCGTTACGGTGGATTTCGGAACATTATACCATATAAATTTTGCGCCGCGCCCGTACCGTCGCTACATCTTTCCGTGTTCCGACGATGTATGTGGAACCCCGACAATACGGGTTGCTTGCCGTTTTGTTATATTGTTACACAAGCGGGCGGGTGGCCACGCTCTTGTCGCTTTCTGGGGCTCAGGTCTCTCGGAGGGTCAACACACCATCCACGTGCCAGCGCGCCATTTCTTGCGGCAATGACAGACAAGACATCCTACATCATTGCCGCCCGCCGCACGGCGTTGGGCCGTCCTGGTGGCTTGCACAGATCAAGGCGGCTCACGGATCTGGCGGCGCCCGTGGTCGGCGCTGTCATCACTGATGCGCAGCTTACTTCGCAGGACGTCGGTGCGATTTTCGTCGGCAACGCCACTGAGGGCGGCAACCCGGCACGCGTTATCTCACTTGGCGCCGGACTTCCGGACAGCTGCGCCGCGCTTAGTCTGGACCGGCAGTGCGCGTCGGGACTCGACGCGATCGTTGCCGGGTTACGCGCCATCGAAGCCGGCGAAGCCGACGTGATCGTTGCCGGCGGTGCAGAAAGCTTGTCCACTGCGCCTTGGCGTATCGCGAAACCGCGGAGCATCTATCAGCTGCCGCGTTTCATGCGTATCGAGCCCGGCGATGAAGGCAATCTTGAGAGTTCAACCTTGCACGAGCCTGGCGAGCGCCTAGCAGCGTCGAACGGCATTTCGCGTAAAGAGCAGGACGACTTCGCCTGGTCCGAGTACACCAAGGCCACGGCGGCCCGGGAGGCCAACAGGTTTGTCGGGGAAATCGTCCCTTTGCGCGGCAACGCCGAAGAAATGCGCGATCAAAGTGCCATCGATACCAGCTTGGAGGACATCGCGGACGTCACGCCGTTTCTGCCACCAGATGGTACGCTCACTCCGGGAAATACCAGCGCGATGCATGACGGCGCGGCATTCGTGGCGGGTGTTTCGGGTGCAACGTGGGAGGCTATGGGGTCTCCACCTGCTGTTCGGCTCATTTCGTCTGTTGCCATTGGTGTGACAGGAGGCGCAGAGGCTCAAGCCCCGATTGCGGCCGTGCAACGTCTTCTCGGCCGGCCCGGCTGTCCGTCGATTGGTGATATAGGGACCGTTGAGATCAGCGAGAGCAGTGCGGCGCAGGCGATCGCTTTTTCCCGTGCGTTGGCCCTTGCCGACGGCCAGCTTAATGCCGATGGCGGCGCCGTAGCACGCGGGCATCCGTTTGGGGCGGCGGGTGCCGTTCTTGTCGTGCGTCTGTTCAGCCGGTTGCTGCGAAACGTGAGCGAGACTCGTCCCCGGTACGGACTTGCTGCACTCGGGACGCTCGGCGGTCTGGGATGCGCTGCCTTGTTCGAGGCGGTCAATCACGATGCGACCTAGTTGCGAGCGCCTTTTTTCGACGGATGGATCGGGGGCGTGAGAACGAAGTGCTTCTCATTGAGCATTCCCTTTGAAACTCAAACGTCCTCTCGCCCGTATGACGAAATGGGCTGGCCAGTGTGAGGTTTGATCCGTCACAGTGGCTTCCGGCAATGGAATGAAGTGCGCAACGATACTGTGCGGGTTCTGCGGATCCAAGGTCGTATTTCTTCCAATTGTCAGGGCTGTTAGCCGATTCCGCCCGGCAGAGCGTGAGGCGAGCGGTCAGGGGAAGACTTCTCGCAGGATTGCAGCCAAGTTGCACTGAGAAGGGGAATGTCTTGCTGTTCTTTCTACTTCTGACAGTTGCGCTATTTCTCGCGTATGCGAATGGGGCTAATGACAACTTCAAAGGTGTGGCGACGCTCTATGGAAGTGGCACGCTGTCTTACAGTTCAGCGCTTATCTTGGCGACAGCTGGTCAGATCGCCGGCTCGGCCATGTCGGTGCTCCTGGCTGATGCTTTGATCAAGGCTTTTTCGGGCAAGGGATTGGTGCCGCCCGAGATTTCGGCGTCTGTTCCATTTCTGATGTCCGTTGGCTTGGGCGCGAGTGCGACGGTCATGCTTGCGACAACACTTGGATTCCCGATCTCGACGACGCACGCCCTAACCGGGGCGCTCATTGGTGCCGCATTAATAGCAAATGCAGGGGGCCTCGATATTTCCGTGCTCGGTCAGTCATTTTTTGCTCCCTTGGTTATGAGCCCCGTGCTGGCGGGTATCAGCGCAATGCCTCTCTATGCGATTGCGCATCGTTTCGTCGTGAAGAATAATCTCACAAAAGACTCGTGCGTTTGCATAGATGCGGTTCCGGCCGATGGTGTTCTTGCCGATCCCAATGGTCTGGTTTCGAGGTCGGTCTCGGGCTTCGTTCCGGTCGTTTCGACCGGAACGACCGAAAGCTGCGGGCGCTACGAGAGTTACCAGGGGCACCTACTCGGTGTTCCGGTCCAGGGACTTGTCGATAGGCTGCATTATCTCAGTGCGTTTTCGCTTTGCTTTGCACGTGGGCTCAATGATACGCCCAAAATCTTTGCGCTTCTGTTTGCCGCAAGCCTGCTCGACGTGCATTTATCTCTCGTACTAATTGCAGGCGTGATGGCGGCTGGCGGTATTGTTGCGGCACGAAAGGTCGCCGAGAAGATGAGCAAAGAGATTACCACAATGAACGAGGGACAGGCCCTGGTGGCCAATCTTGTCGCTTCAGCTTATATTATCGGCGCCAGCAAGCTCGGGCTGCCGGTGTCAACCACCCATGTAACCGTCGGGACTATAACAGGAATCGGCCTCATCAACGGCACGGCACGGCTTGGCGTGATCGGGAATATTCTACTTTCCTGGGTGCTGACGCTCCCGATTGCCGCTATGGTCGCAGCGCTGACATATACGATCTCTGCAAACCTTGGTTCCTAGTATGACGCAGCACTATCATTCGGTTACTCGCGACGTTTACAAGGAGGCCGCTCTCTCTCCGCAGGAAGGCCTGTGCTGTACGACGACGCCGATCTGGCAACTTCCCGCGCTGACACTTCCGCCGCGTATGCTGGAGATGAACTATGGCTGCGGTTCGACTGTGAACCCGCGCGACCTCGTCAGTTCTCCGACAATCCTCTACGTCGGCGTTGGCGGTGGCATGGAGGTTCTTCAATTCTCCTATTTCAGTCGGCGTGCGGGCGGTGTCATTGGACTTGATGTCGTTGACGAGATGCTTGTTGCTTGCGACGAGAACCTTGTCGAAGCGGAGCGCAAGAATGACTGGTTTCGCCGCGACTTTGTCGATCTTCGCAAGGGTGATGCCCTAAACTTGCCGATCGACAACGACACCGTCGATATTGCCGCGCAGAATTGCTTGTTTAACATCTTCCACGACGACGATCTGAAGCGCGCGCTGTCAGAAATGTACCGGGTGCTGAAGCCACGTGGAAAGCTCGTACTTTCGGATCCGGTGTGCGACGTGCCGATGCCGGAGAACGTCAGAAATGACGAACGGCTGCGTGCGATGTGTTTGACGGGCGCGATCCCGCTTGCAGACTACGTCAAGCGTCTGGCGGACATTGGATTTGGCACTATCGAAGTGCGGGCCAAGCGCCCATACCGATTGCTGTCCCCGCGCCACTTCGATGTCGACAGCCTTATTCCGATTGAAAGCGTGGAGATCGCGGCCATCAAGGACCCGATGCCGGCTGATGGCCCGTGCGTCTTTACCGGGCGGACCGCCATCTACTACGGCAGCGACGACCTCTTCGACGACAGGAAGGGGCACACACTGGCGCAGAACCAGCCGTTAGCGGTTTGCGATAAGACAGCCAAGGCGTTGCTTGGACTTGGCCGGGACGACATTTACGTGTCGGATTCGACGTATTTCTACGATGGTGGTGGCTGCTGCTGACCGGGACTGTGTTCGTTATCGGCACACAAAAATAGACAATCGAAATTTGCACGCCGCTGGTGCGGCGCGGGGCTGCGCTTACGTTCTAAGGATTGGTAGCTAGACGTGTTGCCGGGACACACGCGTAGAGTTCTCGACGAATTCTAATCAGATTGTAAGAATCTCGTTTTCTCGCGATTTACCAGTAAATTAGAACTATCATTCTGCACCCGTCGCATAAATCGGTTGTTATCCACTCGCGTGTGATTTTGGGCTGTCATATCCCGCAAAAGCGATCGGAAATTGGTGCAATGTTTATGTGGTCTTCTGGCAGTTCATTGGTGCGCACTTTCGGTGTTGGCCTGCGCAGCATGAAATCGTTGCGTCGCGATGTGGACGGCGCTGTCGCAATGACGTTCGGTCTCGTGCTTCTTGGTGTGGCCGTTGCTGCAGGACTGGGTATCGACTTTTCGCGAGCCAAGAATGTTCAAACAGCGCTGCAACAGTCGCTGGATGCGGCCGTGTTGGCCGCGGCCAACCTTGACGCCACCGCAGATGAGCAGAAAGAAGCTGGCAAGAAGTTCTTCAATGCAAACTTTGCGAGCGGCATTGCCGAAAACGTCTCAGTTGATATCACGGCGACGGGCAACAAAGTCGTAACGGGGACGGCGACGGCAACCGTTCCGGCGACTTTGACCGCGCTTATGGGTTATAAGACGCTACCGGTCGAGGCGTATGCGTCGACGGGCTTGTTGGCATACGGCGACGTTTGCGTTCTGGTTCTGGACGAGACGGCCAAAAACACGTTTTCAGTTACCGGCAAGACCGACGTGGTTGCGCCGGATTGCGAAATTCACGTGAAGTCGACGGCAAATCCCGCAGCCAAGTTTAGCAACGGGTCTTATGTCGAGAGTTCGAGGATTTGTATCGAGAGCACCAAGATCTCGGATAACGGCGGTACGCATGACAATCTTGAGTTGGGCTGCGATACCGCAGACGATCCGTACGCCGGCGCGTTCACCGAGCCGGCGTCTGCGACCTGCGACTACAACGCAAAGAGCTACAAGGGCGGCACCGTTAATCTGAAGCCCGGCGTTTACTGCGGACTGTTCAACTTCAACAGCTCGCCGAAGGTCAATTTCGCTCCAGGCACGTACGTCATCAAAAACGGCGGCTGGAATGTGAGCGGTGGTACTTGGGACGGTGAAGGCGTGACGTTCTTCTTTGCTGATGACTCGAATATCGAATTCAACAGCGGCGTTTCACTAGACCTGTCCCCGCCGACAAGCGGCGACTACACCGGGATTCTGATGTTCGAGGCGGCGGGCCTCGGTAAATCCAACTTCTCATGGAACGACACGTACGGTAGCGGTTCGACGGTTTCCGGCCTGATCTACCTGCCAAGCCGCAATCTGACACTCAATGCGAAATCTGGCATCGATGGCCATCAGTTGACGTTGGTCGTCAACCAGCTGTCGCTCAACGAGCTCGATGTCGATCTTTCGCCTGCTGATGAGAAGATCACGGTTGTGACCAAGAGCCCTACCGCAACGGACGGCGAGGTCTATATCGCGGAGTAGACCAAACAGAGCTGCATCGCTAGTTCGGGGCCCGGCTGTAGCCGGGCCCCAAATTTATGGTGCCTGCGGCAACGTTTCTCCATACCTGTCACACGGCTGAAATACGACTCCTGTTCTCTCCCGGCAAATGATAGGTCAGGGGAAAGGGCACGCGGTGAGTGACGCGGGCGAGCCGGCAAGGCAGTATCGGTCGGTGTTCATATCCGACGTCCATCTTGGGGCTCGAGCCTCCCAAGCCATTGCACTCCTCGATTTTCTGAAACACGTTGATGCCGACATCATCTATCTGGTTGGTGATATCGTCGATTTCTGGAGGGTTAGGCGGGGGCCGCACTGGCCGCAAGCCCATAACGATGTGTTGCAGAAGCTCTTGCGCAAGGCGCGAAAGGGCACTCGTATTATTTTCATCCCAGGCAACCACGATGAGGCGCTGCGCGACTTCTGTGGGCATGCATTCGGCGGCATCGAAATCGTGCGGGACACGCTGCACACGACAGCCGATGGCCGCCGCTATATCGTGATGCATGGAGATGAGTTTGATGTTGTCGTCCGATATGCGCGCTGGCTGGCGTTCCTGGGCGACCGCTC
Organism: Hyphomicrobium sp.; assembly: GCA_965222835.1. GTDB lineage: Bacteria > Pseudomonadota > Alphaproteobacteria > Rhizobiales > Hyphomicrobiaceae > CBDCUQ01. Next base: position 226,603 of record CBDCUQ010000001.1, on the reverse strand, counting down.
ATATGAGTTGGCGCTCTGGACGAACGCGCCGCTCAATTGGATCCGGCGCCGGCTGGGTTATGGCTACTGGTCGCTTTCGACGTTTCTGAAACACCGCGTCAAAACTGCCGTCAATTTCATCGGTGAATTTGAGGAGAATCTCGCCGAGGCGGCAAGGCGGCGTGAGGTAGACGGCATCATCTGCGGGCACATACACCACGCCGCGAGCCGCATGATTGGCGGCGTGCACTACTTGAACTGCGGTGATTGGGTGGAAAGCCGGACCGCAATTGTGGAAAACGCTACGGGTGAGTTCTCGATTCTACGCTGGGGAGACTTCGAGTCTTCGGACGCGCAGGAGTCGAGCCGCGAGCCCGCTTTGCCAGCAGCGGCTTAGCATGCGGATATTGGTCGCCACCGACGCCTGGCCTCCTCAGGTGAATGGCGTCGTGCAGACATATCGGCGGCTTCGAGACGAAGTTGCGGCCTTTGGCGCGGAGCTCCTCTTCCTCACGCCGGATGATTTCCGCCGCGTCACGTGTCCTGGTTATCCCGAAATCCAATTCGCACTTCCATCGCGTCGCAGGGCTGTCGCCCGTATTGACGAATTGGCGCCGGACTTTATTCACATCGCGACGGAAGGGCCGGTCGGTTGGATGGCGCGGGGCTACTGCCTCAGAAACCGGCGGTCGTTTACGACCAGCTATCACACGAAATTTCCGGAGTATGCGTCCGCCTGGTTGCGGGTTCCCAAATCGTGGACGTACAGCGTTTTGTCGCGGTTTCATGCTCCGAGCTTGGGGATCATGGTGGCGACAGCTTCGCTTGCGGTGGACCTGTCTGAGCGCGGCTTCCAGCGTCTGATGCCGTGGAGCCGTGGTGTCGATCACGACCTCTTTCGTCCGCGCAAGGATCGGATTTTCGGTCGTCAGGCTCCGGTGTTCCTTTATGCCGGCCGTGTCTCTCGCGAGAAAAATATCGAGGCCTTTCTCGATGTGGATTTGCCTGGCGTCAAGGCGGTTGTCGGTGGTGGGCCGCATCTGGAATTTCTGAAGCGCCGCTATCCTGATGTGATTTTCACCGGCAAGAAAACCGGAGAGGATTTAGCGCGCCATTATGCGTCGGCCGACGTCTTCGTCTTTCCAAGTCAAACCGACACCTTTGGCCTGGTGTTGCTCGAGGCCATGGCCTGCGGGCTTCCCATTGCGGCCTATCCTGTCACGGGGCCGATCGACGTTGTCGCCAACGGCCGGAGTGGTGTTCTCGATTGGAATCTTGCGGTGGCGGCACGCGCGGCACTTGAGCTCAAGAAAGCCGATGCGCGTGCGCATGGGCTCACCTTCACATGGGAAAACGCCGCGCGGCTCTTTCTCGACAACATCCGCCGGGCTCACGAACGGGCCGATACGCAGAGCGTAGTGTGCGCTTGTGCGGATCGCTCCCGGCGGCCGGCTCCGGATACGTCCAGCCTTTCTCGGGCGCTCTTAACACGAAAGGTCTCAATATGAAGCCGTTTGATATTGCGGAAACAGGCGAGGTTTCACGCCGACGCAGCAGTGAGCTTGTCGGTGCGGCTGTGCACCGGAACAAGCTGTTCTCGAAGGCAGGGCTCAACGAACGCGCGTTTACGTTGGCCTTCTCCAGTCTGGTTTATCCGCAGATCTGGGAAGATCCGGCGGTGGACTTGGAAGCTATGGAGGTCGGCGCTGATCACCGTATCATCACCATCGCATCGGGCGGGTGCAATGCGCTCTCCTATCTCGCGGCTGGTCCAAGTGAGATTACGGCGCTCGATCTCAACACTGCGCACATCGCGCTCAATCGTCTCAAGATTGCAGCTGCGCGGTATCTGCCTGGATATCCGGAGTTCTTCCGGTTTTTCGGTGAAGCCAACTCGCCGGAGAACGTCAAGTCCTTCGACACACACATCGCGCCTCACCTCGATCCCGAGACGGTGGATTACTGGAACGGGCGCGATCTCAAAGGCCGGCGGCGGATTGAACGGTTTGCACGCGGATTTTATCGGTATGGTCTTCTTGGTCAATTCATTGCCTTGGGGCATTTGATGGCGCGCCTCTATGGCCGCAATCCCCGGCGGATGCTTGAGGCAACGACGCCTGCGGAGCAAAAGGCAATATATGAACGCGAGTTGGCCCCCCTGTTTCAAAAACCGCTGATCAAGCTGATGCTTGATCAGCGGTCCTCGTTGTTTGGCCTCGGCATTCCGCCGGCTCAATACGATGCGCTTTCCGAGGGCCGCCCGATGCACGAGGTGATCGAGGAGCGCTTGCGCCGGCTTGCATGTGACTACGATCTCAAGGTCAACTATTTCGCTTGGCAGGCCTTCCACCGGGGGTACGCGGCCAGGGGCCTGGGACCCGTGCCGCCTTATCTGGAGGAGCAAAACTACACCAAGCTTCGAGATGGGCTGGACCGCCTGAACTTGCGGAACATTTCGTTTACGACGCATCTGGCGGCACAACCGGCGCAAAGCTTCGATCGGTACGTTCTCCTCGACGCTCAGGATTGGATGAATGATCAGGAGCTTTCAGATTTGTGGACGGAGATCACGCGTACGGCGCGGCCGGGTGCTCGCGTCATCTTCCGCACGGCAGGAACGAAGACGATTCTTCCCGGACGCATACCCGATGCCTTGCTCGGTCAATGGCAGTATCGGGCCGAACAGTCTGCGGATCTGACGCGGCGTGATCGCTCAGCGATCTACGGTGGATTCCATCTTTATGAATTTGGCGGAGAGACGCAGTGAATACGGTTCTTGCCAGCGACGCGGAACGTATGGACCGGCATTACCGGTACCAGCGCTATATCTACGATGCGACCCGCACCCATTACTTGATTGGAAGGCGGCATCTGGTCGAGACGTTGCAGCCCGCCGAGGGCGAGACGGTTCTTGAAATCGGGTGTGGAACGGCGTGGAATCTCGCCCATGCCGCCCGCCGGTACCCTGATGCGCGGTTCTTTGGCACCGATGTCTCAAATGCGATGCTCGATACAGCGCGTGGTTCGCTTGCGCGGCGCGGCTTGGCGGGCCGGGTTGTGCTGCGTCAGGGAGATGCAACACGCTTCGATTCAAATGAAACGTTTGGCGTTCACTCTTTCGATCGGGTGTTCTTTTCCTATGCACTTTCCATGATACCGGGCTGGCGCGACGCGCTGGATCGAGGCGCGGTTTCGGTTGCCAAGGGCGGGTCGCTGCATATTGTCGATTTCGGACAATGCGGTGGACTGCCGGTATTATTCAAACGGGCGCTCTTCGCTTTTCTTGCGCACTACACGGTCTATCCGCGTGCAGATCTGGAGGCGGTGGTCGAAGAGGCGGCTCGCAGACACGGGCTGACGTACGAGTTTCGGCGGCTGCATCGTGGTTATACGGAGTACGCGGTGTTGCGCAGAGCGTAGACGGCACTGACTTTTTCGCGATCTCTGGCGGTCCTGTGATGTGGATCAAGGCGGTGTATCAAGCGCCGGTGTCCCCTGAAACAAAAACGATTCGTCTGTCTGAACAGGAGATGCTGCACGTGACGCGAACAAGATATGTTCTCAGAGCTGGAAATCTGCTCGCTGTGCTCATCGCCACCTCTCTCGCTTCCGGTGGTGTCGCATTTGCCCAGCCGCCGCCCCAGGCCGCGGGCGATCCGCGGGAGGCCGTTTCGCTTTCGCCAAAGGAGACTGAAGAGCTTCTGGCCGGCATGCGGACGTATCTTGAGACAATACAAGGGATTGTTACCGCCATCGCGGAGAACGACACAGAGCGTGTCTCCTCTATCGCCCCGAAGTCAGGTGCCAAGTTGTTACACGGCGTCAATCCCTTCACGGGCCTCAAATTGCCGGTTCCGTTCGCATCGATGAGCTTCGATACGCATGACAAGTTCGATAAGCTTGCCGAGCTCGCAGCAAAGGGGGGATCGCGCTCCGAAGTTCTGACGGCGTTGCGTGACATCATGGGGAACTGCATTAGCTGTCACGCGAGCTATCGTCTGGCACCCTAACCGCCTGAGGCCCTGCCTTCTTCTCTCAGGATTGCGTCTTCTCCCGATTGGCACTAGGTCCTTTGTTTGACTGACCGTGTTGCATGCGGGAGTGCGGCTATGGGCATTGATCAGCGCGTCGAGGCCGGACAAAAGGTTTATACGCCGTGGACTCTCAAGGCGTATGACGCCGTGGTGCTGGGCTTTTCCAATCGCTTTCTGTGGCGGTGCCCGACGCATTTGCTCGAAGACATGTATGCGCGGAATGTTTCGAACAAGCACGTCGATCTGGGCGTGGGCACGGGCTATTTCCTCGACAAGGTTCGGTGGCCGGGGGCTCGACCGAAGATCCTGCTTGTCGATCTTAACCCGCACAGCCTCAAGGCTGCCGCCACGCGTATCGGGCGGTATTCGCCAAGCACCCGAGTTGCCAATGTTCTTGAACCGCTCAGCATCGACGAGCGGTTCGATTCAGCCGGCCTTTGTTATCTGCTGCATTGTTTGCCGGGCTCAATCGATGAGAAGGCCGTGGTGTTTGATCACGTCAATGCCATCCTTTTGCCAGGGGCAACCGTGTTCGGCGCAACGATCGTGCAAGGTGACGCGCCGCGGTCGCCGGCGGCGCAGGCTTTGATGAATTTCTATAACCGCAAGGGAATCTTTTCTAACGCCGAGGACACGGCGGAGGTGCTTCGACGCGAACTCGAAAAGCGCTTTTCCGGGGTCCGCATTGAACGCCATGGGGCGGTTGCGATTTTTGAGGCGCGAACTTCCAACTAATATATGCTCAACTTACGTTGACGCGCCTGGCCGGCCCGCTCCCCCACCCGGCCGCCCAATCCATCATCGTTTTGGGTGGCCGGATGGGGGAGCGGGTGGTTCTGCTTGAACATAACCGGCTCTAGCGTACCAGCAGCAACGGGCCTTCTAACAGATCGACGAGCGCTGTGAGGTCGCCTTCACGCGGGGCCAGCCGGCCTCCCCATCGCGCGATTGTGAATCCGGCCGTGAGCGTTCGAATCTTATCGGCGGCCGCATCGATATCACGCTCGTGAAGCATGGCCGTATGGATTTCTGGGCCCGTATCGTCGCCGAGAATGAGTCGCGTCTGGCCTTCGAGCCACTCGAGTGTTCCCGCGTCTCCCGCCGCAAGCAGAAGATGAATGCTTTGGCGACCCGGTGTGGCGAGGCGTTCGGCGGCGCGCAGCATGGGGGGCACGTGTTCCGCGTCCTCGATCAGCGCAACCACGGGACCGTCGCACCGCTGGGTCTTTGGGCCGGTGATGACAAATCCAGTCGTGCCGTGGACCTCCTCGAACAGTCTGGCGATGAGCGGCGCCTCCGTGCCCATCAGGGGGCCGGCAAGCGTGACCAGATTCCAGGGTCCGTTTTCCGCGCAGGCCGCGGCAAGGCCGTGCACAATCTCATCCCGGATAACGCGGCAACGGCAGGCGACCTCTGCCTCTTGCGCGAGGGCCGTTACCTTGCGTCCGACGGCCGACGACACATGGCGCATTTCACGGGCGATGTCGGTTGCCGAAAGCGGGCGTACGCGACGGCCAGAGAGTGAGATCTCACGCGCGAATGGCAGGCCGGCGATGTCGTAGAGCTGGCTATCTTCGAGGAACAGAGCTTCCATTTCGGATTGGAATGCGCGTGCAATGAAGAGCGCGGCCGATACGGCGGCTTCGCTCACACGATCGGTGGGGCCAAGTTGGAGTACTACGCGCCCGCGCCCTTCGCCGGCTTCTGCGACGTGTGCAATCATGCTGATTCTCGTTCGATCTCCGCGTTGACACTTGATGCCGCGCTGAATGATTTGGCGCGCTGGGCAAAGTTCTTGAGCTTGTCCTCGACCCGCCGGTTCACGGTGCCGGGTGGAAATTGGCCTTTCGAGTCCCGGCTTCCGGCTGCTACGCCGGTCAAGATTTCCAATCCCTCGTCGATGGTCGCAACGGCATAGATCGAGAATGTGCCTTCGCGGACGGCCTCGACAACATCTTCGTGCAGCATGAGGTGCTGGACGTTCGATTTTGGGATGAGTACGCCTTGTTTGCCCGTCAGCCCGCGTTGGCTGCAAATGTCGAAGAAGCCTTCAATCTTCTCATTGACGCCGCCGATGGCTTGCACTTCGCCCCATTGGTTGACGGAGCCCGTTACCGCAAGACCTTGTTTGATTGGTACTTCTGACAGAGCCGAGAGCAAGGTGTACAATTCGGCCGACGATGCGCTGTCACCCTCGACACCGCTGTAGGATTGCTCGAATACAAGTGAGGCCGCGAGAGCGAGTGGGACGTCCTGGGCGAAACGGCCGGCGAGAAAGCCCCACAGGATCATGACACCTTTGGAATGCAAGGGGCCGCCAAGCTTTGCCTCACGCTCGATATCCGTAACACGTCCTGCGCCCATTCTCACACGGGCGGTTATCCGGCTTGGCCGCCCGAATGCGAATTCGCCGAGTTGCAGGAGAGAGAGACCGTTGATCTGTCCGATCTTCTTGCTCTCCGTATCGACGAGGACGATGCCGCGTTCAAACGTTTCCTGGGCGCGGTCGCGTAATCGGTCTGCGCGCTGCACGCGCTCCTCTACGGCACGCGTCACGTCCTCGTGTGTGATTAGGCGATGTTTGGCCTTTCCAGCCCAATAATCAGATTCGCGAACGAGGTCGGCGATGCGGCCGACCTCGATGGACAGTTTCTCACGATCTTGGGCTCTGCGCGCGCCTTCGTCGATGACGCGGGCGACGCCCGCGGCGTCCATGTGGCGGAGGCTGTGCCTCGCAACGACGGAGGCGATCAGGCGCGCATAGGCGGCATCGTTGTCGCTGGTCCGTTTGATGGTGTCGTCGAAGTCTGCTTGCACTTTAAAAAGACCAGAGAAATCCGGATCGTGCGCGGTCAGTAAATAGTAGAGTTCGCGGTTCCCGAAGAGGACGACTTTGGTATTGAGCGGGATTGGCTCGGGCTCGAGCGTTTGGGTGGAGATGAGCCCCATGGTTTCGGCGGGCTGTTCGATCTTGATTTGTCTGGCTTTTACAGCACGCTTCAAGGCCTCGTATGCGAAAGGCGATAAGAGAAGCTTGTGCGCGTCGATCAAAAGGTAACCGCCGTTCGCTTTGTGTAATGCGCCGGACTTTATGAGAAGAAAGTCGGTGACCAGCGCGCCCATTTGGGCCACGTGCTCCACGCGCCCAATCAGGTTGCCATAACTTGGGTTGTCCTCCTCGTAGATCGGTGCGCCTTTCAATTCCTCGCCATTGGCGACGGCGACATTCACCATGTAACGGCGGAAGCGCGGGTCGCGGGACGTATCGACAGGCTGTTTGACAATCTCGCTGTCGTCGCCGCTAGGGGTAAGGAACAACGCCGTGTTCCGCACCAGATCGGCTTCGGCGGCCGCCAGATAATCGAGAACAGCAGGGATATCGTCAAATTCTTTCTTCACGTCGGCCAAAGCATAGGCGACGACGTAGCGGGACACTTCCTCGTTCAATGCAGCGATGCGGGTGCGCCGCTTCTTGTCCGCTTTCGGCGCTTCTGACAGGATTTTTTCCAGCTCTTTTTGGAGATCCTCGATCCGTTGCTGCACCTCTTCGCGCATTTTTTTGGGAAGCTGGTTGAAGACGTCCGGCTTCACCACCTTTCCTTCGTGCATCGGGGCCATGGTGAAGCCCATAGGTGTGCGCAGAAGTGCAATGTTTTGGCTGTTGGCTTTCTTGTTCAGAGTTTCGAGCGCGTTCTCTTGCCCCAAGCGAAATTCCTCATCTATGGCGCGGCGACGCGCCTGATAGTCTTCGCCTTCGAAGTTTTGCGGCAACGTCGCACGTAATTCGTCGAGCGCACCGACAACGGCCTTTGCAAAGGGTCGTGCCCGGCCTGCAGGAAGCTCCAGGGCTCTGGGCTTGTTCGCATCCTCGAAGTTGTTGACGTAGACCCAGTCCGGCGGTGGTGGAGCTTCGGCGGCTAACGTTTCGAGAAAAGTGCGGACCGCGGTGCTCTTGCCGGAAGCGGGGGGGCCGAGTACGAAGATATTGAAATCATGTGCTTCAATGTTTGCTCCAAAATCGATCGCGCCGAGGGCGCGATCCTGTCCGATCAATCCGGCCGACGGTTCGAGTTCTTCGGTAGACTTGAAGCCAAGTTTTTTGGGATCGGCAGTGCGCCGCAGGGCGGAAGCCTCCAGGGGAGCTGGTGCTGCACGCGCGGGTTCCATGGGATGTGCCGACTTAACGCTTTGTTTTTCGGACAGTTCGTCAGGCTTGTTTTTGTTGGTGCGTTTGAAGAACATAGGGCGTGTGGTCTCAATTGTTTCCGCGTCGGCTTGGAGATTGCGAACGGCCTTCGCTCCTTGAGCCGCGATGGCCGGATCAGGGGACACTCAGATTGGTGACGCTACAGGAGTTCCCCATTCCGACCCCATCCCTACACCCAATGGGGTCGCTTGCAATCCGCAGATATGCTCGTTCCATCCGGTGATGGCAGTTCCATGACGACGACCGAGGAAAAAGGGGACGATCTGGCGCTTTCCCAGTTTGCGGACGGCAGGCAGTCGCCTGCGGCAGCTGAGATCGGGCGGGGGGCCGTGCGGCTTATGGCGCGGCTGGGGATGGCGTCTGTTGCCGAGTTACCGTTGCCAAATGGGCGGCGGGCAGATCTGGTTGTCCTTTCTCCAAAAGGCGAAATTTGGATTCTTGAGATCAAATCCAGCGTCGAAGACTTCCGCTCCGATCAGAAGTGGCCAGAGTATAAAGATTTTTGCGACCGTCTGTTTTTTGCGGTGAAGCCGGACTTTCCTGTCGACATCCTGCCTGAGGAGACTGGGCTGGTGCTGACGGACAGATTCGGTGGTGAAGTTGTTCGCGACGCGCCCGAGCACCGGCTTGCGCCGGCGCGACGAAAGTCGATGACCTTACGTTTTGCCCGGGCGTCCGCGCTCAGGCTGTCGCTCACGCTCGATCCGCCGCTCCGTCAGGTGATCTCCAAGGAGTCGTGACGCGGGGAAGCGCATGTTCAACTTACGTTGACGCGCCTGGCCGGCCCGGTCCCCCACCCGGCCACCCAATCCATCATCGTTTTGGGTGGCCAGGTGGGGGAGCGGGTGGTTCGACCAAAACCTCAAAACTCTACGCTGTCTTCGGCTTGGCTGCGGCCGCAAGATAGTTGACATCCGTATCCGAAGAGAGCCGCCATTCGTCGGCCAGCGGATGATAGACGTAGCCCATGAAGCACGGTCTGGTGAGGCCGGCTTCTGTCATGTGGTCTGCAAGTTCATCAGGCGTGATGAAGCGATCCCATTGGTGGGTGCCACGCGGCAACCATCCGAGAATGTGTTCCGCGGCAACGATTGCGAGAGCGTAGGACTTCAGATTGCGATTGATTGTAGAGGCGATCATCAAGCCGCCAGGGCGCACAAGTTCTGCGCATGTGGCGACAAACGCGGCAGGGTCCGGTACATGCTCGACGACTTCGAGGCAGGCCACGACGTTGAAGTCATGACCGTCGTTTGCCAGGTCCTCCGCAGTGCCGACCCGGTAGTTGATTTCGAGCCCCTGGGGCTCAGCGTGGGACTTCGCAATTCGGATATTCTTCTCGCCGGGATCCAGTCCGGTGACGGTGGCTCCCATGCGGGCGAGGGGTTCTGAGACAAGGCCGCCGCCGCACCCGATATCGAGAATCGACAGGCCTTCGAGTGGCCTCAGTCCCCCAGCGGGCCGGTTGAAATGGGCCAGCGCCTGGTCCCGGATGAACGTCAAACGAGCGGGACCAATCTGGTGGAGGGGGCGGAATTTACCCTTTGGGTCCCACCATTCGGTCGCCATTCGCTCGAATCGCGCGACTTCCTCGTCGTCCAGTGTTTGCGCCGTGTTGGTCATTGCATCATAGGGACCTGTCAGGGGTTCTTTTGTCAATTGGGCACTGCACTGTTGCGGTTATGGAGTGTTCCCGTTATGAGAGCGCCATCAGGCCTATAGGGCGTTGAAGCGTCTGATTTAAGTCTCCAGCGCGATACATGCGGGTCTTGGACCTGACCAGCCTCTCATACGGTTGGCTCGGTGGTCTGGATCTTGAGTGTCGTTGTCGTGGAGGTCTGGGTTGGATTGCTGCAGCGGCCCTCGGATCGCTTTTTCGGACAAAGTGCGCCCCAGCGAGAGACGCGATGGCTGTTGTCGTGATGAAATTCGGCGGAACCTCCGTCGCAGATCTTGATCACATACGGAATGTCGCGCGTCACGTGAAACGCGAGGCGGATGCCGGCAACAAGGTTGCTGTTGTCGTATCGGCCATGGCAGGCGCGACCAATCAACTGGTCGCCTGGGTCAATGATGCTTCGGAGCTCCACGACAAACGTGAGTATGATGCGGTTGTGGCTTCGGGCGAACAGGTTTCGGCAGGGCTCTTGGCGATCGCATTGCAGGCGATGGGGGTCAAGGCGCGCTCTTGGCAGGGTTGGCAAATCCCGCTCGAGACGAGTGCGGCCCACGGTTCAGCACGCATTCTCGATGTGTCCGGCGACGCTTTGAGGGCCTCCATCGAGTCGGGCGAAGTGGCCGTCGTCACGGGTTTTCAGGGCATCGAGCCGCGTAGCAATCGGATCGCAACGCTTGGGCGGGGAGGCTCGGATACGAGCGCGGTGGCGATTGCGGTGGCCTTGAACGCTGATGTTTGTGACATCTATACTGATGTTGACGGTGTTTATACGACCGATCCGCGCATCGTACACAAAGCCAAGCGTCTATCTCGCGTTTCCTACGAGGAAATGCTGGAGATGGCGTCTGCAGGATCCAAAATCCTGCAAACGCGTTCGGTCGAACTGGCGATGGTGCATCGCATCAGAACGCGTGTCCTGTCGAGTTTTGCAGCACCAGAGGACATGGCGCCGGTGCGTCTCGATCATCTTGAAGAGAACGGAACGATTGTTTGCGACGAGGATGAGATCGTGGAACAGCAGGTCGTCAGCGGTATCGCCTACGCTAAGGACGAGGCGAAGATCACCATTCACAAGGTGGCGGATAAGCCCGGCGTTGCCGCGCGGATCTTTGGCCCGCTTGCGGATGCCTCGATTAACGTCGACATGATCGTGCAAAACGTTTCGAACGATGGCAAGCACGCCAATATGACGTTTACCGTACAGGCCTCAGAGCTGCCGCGGGCTCTGGAGGTCATCAAAAAGGCCAAAAAGGATATCGGCTATTTCGATCTTAGCAGTTCAGCAGATGTTGCCAAAATATCGGTGATTGGGATCGGTATGCGGAGCCATGCCGGTGTTGCAGCGCAAATGTTCAAGGCGCTCAGCGAAAAAGGCATCAACATTCTTGCGATTACAACGTCTGAGATCAAAATCAGTGTTTTAATCGATGCAGCGTATGCTGAGCTTGCAGTTCGGGCGCTGCATACACTATTTGGTCTCGACGCGGCGTAGTGCATGCGGTTCCGTTTCCGCGTATGGGACGAGAGTTGAACTGAGGGGCAGGTGACCGGCCTGTGGCCAAAGCTCCTTACGTCGACATGGTTCCGGTGCCCTTGTGGTCCCGGGTGGGAATGAGATGTTCACGGTTGCAGGTCGTGCAGCCAATTCGAATGGCATTGGGTTATGCCGTCCAAACGAGGCGAAGAGCTGACTGTCATACCGTCGGAGCCGGCGCTGCGCATCATCATGCGGCGGCTGCGCGATATCATGGCCGAAACGGCCAGCGGTCAGAAAAAGCTCGACAGTATTGTGCGCCAGATCGCCGGCGTGATGGTGGCTGACGTCTGCTCGCTCTATCTCAAGCGCCAAGACGGATCGCTTGAGTTGTTCGCCTCCGAGGGCCTGAAGCCGGGCGCGGTCCATAGGACCCGAATGAAGAAGGGTGAAGGGCTCGTTGGCCGTTGCGCGGAGCTCAACGTCACTATCAACGAAAAAGACGCACCGAAGCATCCATCATTCTCTTTCAGGCCGGAGACGGGCGAAGAAATCTATCATTCGCTGCTCGCCGTTCCTATTCAGCGTAGTGGACAGGTGCTTGGTGTTCTGGTCGTGCAGAACCGTGCGACGCGGGAATACTCCGACGAAGATATTGAAGTGATGCAGGCGACCGCGCTTGTCGTCGGGGAAAATCTGGTTTCGGGCGCTGTGGCCGGTACCAGTGCTGCGCTCGAGTTGTCCAAGCCGCTGGTGACGGTTATCGACGGCGTGCCCATGTCCGAGGGCATCGCGCTTGGTCATGCTGTCATCCATGAGCCGCGTATTGTGGTGAAGAAGCTCATGGCTGAAGATCCGGCGCATGAGATGACGCGCCTCGACACGGCGCTGTCAGGGCTACGGGCGTCGCTCGATGAAATGATGAAACACGAGCATCTGTCGGCCGCCGGCGAGCATCGCGATGTTCTCGAGGCCTATCGTATGTTCGCGCATGACCGGGGCTGGGAAAGACGGCTGCACGAGGCAGTTCAAGCGGGGCTAACGGCCGATGCCGCTGTCGAACGCGTTCAAAACAGCACACGTTCGCGTATGCTACGCCAGCCGGATCCATTTTGGCGCGAGCGTCAGCGTGACCTCGACGATCTCTCAGACCGGTTGTTGCGCATTCTTGCGGGCCGCCCGAGTGGTCCGCTTCAGACCGGGGATATGCCGCCAGATACGATTCTCATTGCGCGCGCCATGGGCCCAGCTGAGCTTTTGGACTATGACCGCACAAGACTTCGCGGGCTGGTGCTTGAGGAGGGTAGCCCACAAAGTCATGTTGCCATTGTTGCCAAGGCACTGGGGATCTCCGCTGTCGGTCAGGCGATGGGCGTGGTCGAACGGGTGAGCGCAGGAGACGCCGTTATTCTGGACGCGGTCAAAGGCGAGGTTCACCTGCGTCCATCGGCTGACTTGGTTTCTGCCTACTCCGACAAGGTGCGATTCCGGGCCCGGAAGCAAAAGCAGTATGAGGCGCTGCGTGGCAAGCCGGCCATCACGAAAGACCGTGTTCGCATTTCGCTTAACATCAACGCCGGTTTGTCGGTGGATATGCCTCATCTAGCCGAGTCGGGTGCTGACGGTATTGGGCTGTTCCGTACAGAGATTCTGTTCATGCTTTCCAGCACCATGCCGCGTATGGACCGGCAATGGGAGACTTATAAGTCCGTGCTCGACGAGGCGCACGGCAAGCCTGTTGTCTTTCGGACGCTTGATATCGGCGGTGACAAGGTCGTGCCGTATCTACGGCAAGGCAAAGAAGAAAACCCCGCAATTGGTTGGCGGGCCATTCGCATGTCGCTCGACCGGCCGGCATTGTTTCGCGTGCAGGTGCGTGCACTGTTGCGGGCCGCTGAGGGCCGCGAACTGTCGATCATGATTCCCATGGTCTCATCGGCCGATGAGATGAAGAAAATTCGGAAGCTGATCGACAAGGAAGTGCGGTTTCAGAGGCGCTTCAAACATAAGCTTCCATCAAAGCTGCATATTGGGGCCATGGTCGAGGTTCCGAGCTTGTTATTTGAGCTCGACGCACTCCTTCCGCAGCTCGAATTTGTTTCGATCGGCAGCAACGACTTGTTGCAATTCCTGTTCGCGGCGGATCGTACGAATGCGGCGGTTGGTTCGCGCTACGATTCCCTTTCGGTGGCGCCGCTGCGCGTGCTTCAATCGATCGCCAGGGCGTGCAAGAAATACAAGGTCGGTCTCACCCTATGCGGAGAGATGGCCGGGCGTCCGGTCGAGGCCATGGCGCTGATCGGGCTCGGATACCGGTCGTTTTCGATGGCGCCGGCCTCCGTGGGACCCGTCAAATCGATGATTTTGTCGCTCGATGCGAAAAAGATCACGGCGTTTCTTGCCAGGATTCTCAAAGAGGAAACGGGTTCTGTTCGCAGCGCATTGGAAAAGTATGCAAAAGCTGAGGGTATCAAGATTTAGTGCCTTACCCTGCCCAACCTTTGACAATGATGGCATTTAGCGCTTTTTTGTGAACGACGGCTCGTGCGGGCCGATCGCGTTTGAATGCGGCAAGTGATGCGTGGGGCAACCTTTACAGCTGACTCAGCCTTTATGGCCGGTGGGCGGCGCAGGCAATCGCGCGCCTCGGCTCGGCGCGGTGGTGCGGGACCGGAGCAGCTGACCCGCTCGGCCGTGGTCGGCAGACTTTTTCTTGATTTGAGGAAGGCGTTACACCTGTCGCTGCCTGAGGCCGCGGCCCGTGCCAGAACGCGTGTCGATGTCGTCGACGCTCTCGAGCGCGGCGACGTTCGCATTCTTCCGCCCTGGCCGGAGACAGAGCGCGTTGTCGTCGCGTATACCGCCCTTGCGGGGATCGACGCTGGCCCCGTCCTGAACGTCATTCGGCGCGAGCTTGAGGACGAAGCCCATACACTCGATCTTGAACCCAATTCCGATCCGAGCGCGCATGAGAGCGGGGGTTACCTTTTCAGCCTGCGACAGCAGCTGCGATCCTTGTTCAACCAGGCCTTTGTCCATATGCATCCGGATTCTGCCGATTTTGATGACGATGGCTTTGCGCATAGGGCGCGCCGTTGGGTTCTGACTGGGCTCAGGTTTGCCACGCAGTCTCGACGCCGTGTGCTTGGCTTCGCTCTTATTTTGCCTCTGGCCCTAGCGGTTCTGATTGGGGACACGGGCGCGCTGCGGTCGGCGGCAGCTCATCTGCCGGCCCCTTTGGCCAGCGCGGCCCGTTCCGTGGATGACGCCCTCCTTCGCATGGGAGCCAGTGTTCACGAGGGCCTCATTTGGATTGACGTGGACGATCCTCGCTCGCGCAAGGGCGACAAATTGCAGACCGGACGGCGTTAGGGTAGATGCCCCGTTGAAACCGTCGGCCCCGTGAGGGGGCCGGGATGCACCCCATACCGCGACCGCCGATTCCAGATGAGCAGCCTACCTGCAGAAAAACTCGAGAAACTTGTCGACCGCTGGGAGAGTATCCAGGCGGAACTCAACGAAGGCGTGGGGCAAGCCGCGTATGCGAGGTTGACGAAAGAGTACGCCGATCTGACGCCGGTGGTGAATGCGATCCGCGAACATGCCGGTGCGGAAAAGGAGCTTGCCGATCTCAAAGCACTTCTTGCTGATCCCGCGACGGATGAAGATATGGCCGAGATGGCGGAGGAAGAGCTCGGCTCTTTGAAGCCGCGTCTTGCTGAGCTTGAAACCAAACTCAAGATTCTCCTTCTGCCCAAAGACGCCGCGGATGAGCGCAGTGCCATTCTCGAGGTGCGTGCGGGTACGGGGGGCGACGAAGCCGCTCTCTTTGCAGCCGATCTTTTTCGTATGTATTCGCGGTATGCGGATCTCAAAGGCTGGAAGGTCGATATCATTTCTGTGTCGGAGAACGATCTTGGCGGGTATCGCGAGGTGATCGCGTCGATCTCTGGGCATGGCGTGTTCGCGCGCATGAAGTTCGAAAGTGGCGTGCATCGCGTGCAGCGGGTGCCTGAAACGGAGGCGAGTGGGCGCATTCATACGTCGGCGGCCACGGTTGCCGTTTTGCCTGAAGCTGAGGATGTCGATGTCGATATTCGGCAAGAGGACATTCGCGTCGATACGATGCGGGCCAGCGGAGCGGGTGGTCAGCACGTCAACAAGACGGATTCGGCGGTGCGTATTACGCATATTCCAACGGGAATTGTTGTTGTATCGGCCGAGAAGTCGCAGCATCAAAACCGCCGTCTGGCAATGCAGGTTTTGCGGTCCCGTCTGTTTGAAGCGGAGCGCGATCGGACGGAGAGCGCGCGTAGCGAGGCGCGCAAGACTCAAGTCGGATCAGGCGACCGGTCGCAGAGAATCCGCACATATAACTATCCTCAAGGACGCGTCACGGATCACCGGATCAACGTCACTGTGCACTCGGTCGAGCGTGTCATGGAGGGAACAGGGTTAGACGAGATTATCGATCAGCTGATAACCGAAAATCAGGCCAATCAGTTGGCCGCGATGGAGGGCTCGGCCGCCTAACGCTGGGTGTGGGTGCTATCGTATTCCCGTAGACTCTAAGAAAACCGCGCCAATCTTCGAAAAAATAGAATTTTTTCCGGATGTCCCGCGAGGGACAGCGGGCGGTGTGCGCCTGTGAGAAAGTCCGCTCAATCGGGCCGGACAAGACGTTTGGATGGTCCAATCCAGCAGACCAAACTCAAAGGATCAGACCAATGTTCTGGAAGACCCTCATCAAGATTGCAACTGTTGTTGCTGTTGCCGTGATTTCGTTCGCAGGCGTTGCCAACGCGGGCTGCAAGCGTGGCGGACACGGCTTCCACAATGCACACTCGGTTTCATACTCTCAGAAGCTTCGCGCCAAGAAGGCCGCGAAGGCCCGCAAGCTTGCTGCTGCGAAGCGTAAGAAGAAGCTTCAGCTTGCCAAGGCTCGCAAGGCTGCCAAGGCGCGCGCCGCTGCTAAGGCCAAGGCTGAGGCGATCGCCAAGGCTGAAGCCGAGAAGGCTGCTGCCGAAAAGGTCGAGACGGCTGATGTTGCTGGCGAGCCGGCTGAGGCTGCCGAGGCGACCGTCGACGAGCAGAAGGTTGCTGCGGTTGCTGAGACCTGCTCGAAGTTCATCGCTGCAACTGGCACGACGATCGAAGTTGAGTGCGAGACCACGCAATAAGCTCGGACCAACCTACATCAGACATTGTGAGATCGGAGTGGCACACACCACTCCGGTCTTTTGCATTCTTTCGGTCCGAGTGGCGGCTTAAAATGCAGCGCCAGGACGGACGCCAAGCTTCTTCAAGAGCATCGCCATCGGGCAAAAGCCCGTGAACGAGGCCTGGAAAAGGTTGAGCCCCACAAAGGCCGTCAACAGGAACCAGTAGGGACTGACGTAGTAGCCAAGGGCAAGCGAGACGAGGACGACGATCCCGGCAAATGCCATTACAGCGCGATCGATGGTCATTTCCTTTTTCCTTTCCTTGATTGTGGCTTTTCCGGCGCGCAAAAAAGCTCGTAAAGCGTGCTCATGAGACGGGTCAGGCGCGGATCGGAGATTGCGTAGTAGATTGTTTGAGCTTCTCGGCGGGTTTTTACGAGACCGTTTTCTCGCAGTTTTGCCAAATGCTGGGAGAGTGCCGACTGACTGAGCGGGACGACATCTTCAAGGGCGCCGACAGATTGCTCGCCCTTGTTGAGTTCGCACAGAATGAGCAGCCGTTTGCTATTGGCCATGGCCTTCAGAAGCTCAGCCACCTCTTTGCTGCGTCGACTTAGGTCTTGCATATTCATGATGGCTAATTTAGATATATCTAATATATTTGTCAAGGATGTCCTGAGCCGCCGCGGCGGCTCTCCTTGCGGCAGGAGGTATCAAGATGACGACCCCGCGAAAATTAGCATTTGGCGCGATGTTGGCGCTTGCCGGTTGTTCGATCGCGGCTGGAGCAGAGACGACCGCATCTCAGGAGACATATACGGTTGCCCTCGAAGAAATCGACGACTTGAAATCCGTCTATGCCACCGTGCAAAGCAAGGACGTCACTGAGGCAAGGGTCCGTACTCCCGGTACGATAACGGCCCTTTCGGTCGACGAAGGCGCGGTCGTTGAACCGGGTCAGCTGTTGGCCCTTGTCGCGGATCCCAAGATTGCGCTCAAGATCAAGGCGCTGGACGCCCAGATCGTGGCCATCCAGTCGCGGTTGGAAACCGCCAAGACCGAGCTCAGTCGCTCAAGAGCCCTTCTTGCCAAAGGTGTCGCGCCGCAGTCGCGCGTCGATCAGGCGCAGACGGCGTTTGATGTCGCTGCGAATGATCTCAAGGCTGCCCGTGCTGAGCGATCGGTCGTTGAAACGCAGATCGAGGAGGGTCAGGTTTTGGCGCCTGCGGCAGGGCGCGTCTTGAAGGTGCCGGTGACCGAGGGCAGCGTTGTGTTGGCCGGAGAGAGTGTCGCCACGATTGCGGCAAACGAGTTTCTCTTGAGGCTCGAGCTGCCGGAACGGCATGCGGGCTCGATACAGAAGGGCGATGCGATACAGCTCGGAGGGCGCGGTCTTGAGAACGTTGGAGAAGCACTGGCAGAAGGCCGTATTGTTCAGGTCTATCCTGAGCTTGTGAATGGCCGTGTATTGGCCGATGCCGAGGTCTCCGGCCTCGGAAACTATTTCGTTGGCGAACGGGTGCTGGTCCGGATTTCGGCTGGAAAGCGCAAGAGCTATCTCGTTCCTCGCGCGTTTCTGTTTCAAAGATTTGGTCTCGATTACGTGCGCCTTATTAATCGTGGGGGTGAGACGGCCGATATTGTGGTGCAGACGGGGCGCTCGGAGGGTGTCAGGAGCGGTACTGTGGAGGTTCTTTCCGGAATTGCGGCCGGTGACCGGCTGGTGAAGCCATGAGCAAGGGACCTCGTCTCGGATTGTCGGGCTATCTCACGCGGCAGTTCATATCATCGCCGCTGACGCCACTCATGCTCATTACGGGGTTGGCGCTGGGCCTTATCGCGCTTTTCGCGTTGCCGCGTGAAGAGGAGCCGCAAATCTCGGTGCCGATGGTCGATATCTTCGTGACGGCCGATGGGCTCAAGGCGGAAGATGCGGTCAAGCTTGTTACCGAGCCGCTTGAGACCATCGTGAAGGCCATCAACGGTGTGGAGCACGTCTACTCCAACACGGAGGATGATCGCGTGGTGGTTACCGCGCGCTTTTTCGTCGGGACCACTTCAGATGAAGCGATCCTTCGCGTTCACGAGAAGGTCCGTGCGAACTACGACCGCATTCCCATTGGGATACCTGAACCTCTGATTGTTGGCCGGGGTATCGACGACGTTGCGATCGTCACCTTAACGCTGGCGCCCAAGACGGGTGTGGCGCGCTACAAAGACAACGCGCTCTATCACATGGCCGAGGACCTGCAGACGGAGCTCGCCAAGCTGGAAAATGTCGGCCTGTCTTACATTGTCGGCGGCCGGCCTGATCAAATTCGCGTCGAACCCGATCCGGAGCGCCTGTCTCTGTTCGGTATCACGCTTTCTCAGCTCGTCGCTAAGATAGAAGGGGCAAACCGTTCGTTTGTTGCAGGCCGTGTGCGCCAGGATGGGCGCAGCAACACTGTTGCTGCAGGCCAAACGCTTTCGGGTATTCCTGATATCGGTCTCCTCGTGCTGTCCTCGCGGGATGGGCGGCCGGTCTATGTGCGCGACGTCGCAAGCGTGACCGTCGGTGCAAAGCCACTCGAGCGTCGTGTCTGGCACTACACGAAGAACAGTGGAGGCATGATCGAGCGTGTACCGGCTGTAACATTAGCGATCGCAAAACGGGCAGGCGCCAATGCGGTCGTAATTTCGGAGCAAATCCTGGAGCGGCTCGCGGATCTCAAGGGCCGTCTGATCCCCGACGATGTTGCGGTGACGGTTACTCGCAACTACGGAGAGACGGCAAACGATAAGGCGAACGAGCTTCTGTTTCATCTTGGCCTGGCGACGCTGTCGATTGTTCTTTTGGTGGCGCTTGCGATCGGCTGGCGCGAGGGCATTGTGGTTCTGGTCGTCATTCCGGTTACCATTCTGCTGACGCTCTTTGCCTCCTGGCTTATGGGTTATACGATCAATCGGGTCAGTCTCTTCGCATTGATTTTTTCAATTGGCATTTTCGTTGACGATGCCATTGTTGTGATTGAGAACATCGCGCGCCATTGGGGCATGCAAGATGGCAGAAGCCGCGCCCAGGCTGCCATCGATGCGGTCGCGGAAGTTGGAAACCCGACCATTGTTGCAACGCTGACCGTGGTGGCCGCGCTTCTGCCGATGCTGTTCGTCTCGGGACTAATGGGGCCCTATATGAGCCCGATCCCTGCAAATGCGTCGGCCGCGATGGTGCTGTCGTTCTTCGTTGCTGTCATCATCACGCCGTGGCTGATGATGCGTTTCGGCAAGACTGGCGCTGGTCATGGCGTTGCGCACCACGACGGTGGGATGTTGGGCCGTGCCTACCGCACTGCCGCTCGCCCGATTATTGCCGCCCGTTGGTCTTCCTGGACCTTTCTCGTTCTTGTTGGCGTTGCCACGCTCGGCTCGATGGCGCTCATCGCCTTTAAGGCCGTCACGGTGAAGCTGCTGCCCTTCGATGACAAATCGGAACTTCAGGTGGTTGTTGACCTTCCGCGTGGTGCATCTCTGGAGGAGACGGATCGTGTGCTGGGCGCGGCAGTACAACGCCTCAACGCGCTTCCTGAACTTCATTCCATACAAGCCTATGCGGGGACGGCCGCGCCCTTTAATTTCAATGGTCTTGTGCGCCACTATTACTTGCGGCGCGATCCGCATCAGGGCGATTTACAAATCAATCTTGCGCCGAGGGCCGAGCGATTGCGCACGAGCCATGTGATTGCGCTTGATGTCCGCGAACGGCTGAAGGGATTAGACGCTCCTGACGGCACCACGCTTAAGGTGGTTGAAGTGCCGCCGGGCCCGCCTGTGATCGCGACGCTGCTTGCCGAGGTTTACGGTGGAGATCCCGAAACCCGCCGGGCTGTTGCGGAGAAGGTGCGGGAGATTTTTCGTGAGGTGCCCTTTATCGTGGACGATGACGTCAGCTTTCGTGAGCGCGCACCGCGCCTTCGGCTTGTGATTGACCAGGACAACCTCGAGTACCACAAGGCGGAGGAGCGCGACGTCTACAACACGATCAAAGCCTATCTCGGCGGTGTTCCCGTTGGTTACTCACACAAGGGGGGCGGCCGCCGCCCAGTGGAGATCGCTGTTGAGTTGCCGAAATCTCAGCGTGCCCTGACGCAAGAGACGCTATCGACGCCCGTACCGGCTAATGCGTTGCCTGGTGGTCGGGATATCGTCGAGCTTGGTGATGTCGTGCGGCTCAAGCGCGAAGAGGCGTCCTATCCCATTTTCCGCCACAACGGGCGTGGTGCAGAAATGGTATTGGCTGAGCTGGCTGGTGCCTATGAAGCCCCGGTTTACGGTATGCTTGCGGTTGCTGACCTCATCGAATCCAAAGATTGGGGTGCGCTTCCTAAACCGGAGATCCGTTTTCACGGTCAACCCGAGGACGAGAGCAGGCCGGTTCTCTTATGGGACGGCGAATGGGAAGTGACGTACATTACCTTCCGTGACATGGGCGCGGCGTTCGCAATTGCTTTGCTTGGAATTTATGTCCTGGTGGTTGCGCAGTTCGGTTCGTTCACGGTCCCGCTCGTTATTCTGACACCAGTTCCGTTGACGCTGATCGGCATTATGCTGGGGCATTGGCTGTTCGGTGCGCCTTTTACAGCGACATCGATGATCGGTTTCATAGCGCTTGCGGGCATTATCGTGCGCAACTCTATTCTGCTCGTCGATTTTATTTCGGAGCGGAGGAACACGGGTGCCTCGTTGCGGTCCGTCTTGCTTGAGGCGGGTTCGATTCGTTTCAAACCCATTCTCTTGACCGCGCTCGCTGCCATGGTCGGTGCCGCCGTCATTTTGGCGGATCCGATCTTTCAGGGGCTTGCAATTTCGCTGTTGTTCGGTCTTGCCTCATCGACGCTGCTGACGGTGCTCGTAATCCCCGCAATTTATATTGTGTTGAGGGACGATGGCCGGCCCGCTGACGATCCGGTGGCTGAGGTATGAACCGTTGCTCCGCCCCGTCACAAGGGTTGCGTTTGTTTTACTGGGCTCGGGGCGGGACCGGAACGGATTGCGTCAGGCTGAGACCGGGGACCATGTAGGTCCGGCCTACGATTGCGCCTTCTTCTTTGCGTAGCGCGCCATTTGCTCGGCTTCCCACGCGGCCATGACTTGCGGTGTCTTGATGAAGGCTGCGTAGGCATGGAAGGCGATGCCGATGCCCCATCCGAGCACCACCCAGTGCGACCACATCGGTTCGCCGAAAAACACGTCGATAAGGACGAGGAGAAGGCAGACGCCGACGTAGACGAGGAAGTGAACGTAAAAGCCTTTGATGGCTTCGTATTCCTTCTTGACGCGCGCATCATGGATTTTGTCGATCATCCTATTCACCTGGACATGACGGCGGAGCTGTTCGGGCCGATAATGGCGGCCCGGGGCGTCTCGCACAACACCTACTCGCCTTGAACCTTGGGCGGTCGATGCAATTTTCTTGGCCTCTGAATGCGTTGACTAGCATGAATTGCGATTTGTCAGACTGTTCCATGGGAAACAGGCCATGCCGGCCTGGCCATGCTTTGGCCGTTTTTCGACACGTCGCTCGCCCCGGGAGTTCGACATTTTCATGTCTTTCCCAACGGGTGAATTGCGGGGACAACACGATGTGACGCCCGCGAAATGGGGCTTCGCGAATCGTGTTGTGGCACCCTTGCCACGTGTCCTTTGACAAGACCCTGCGATCGCGCGCGTCCGGCTTGTAGACGAAAAACTAGTTGTTGTAGGGTTGCTGTGTCCGGATACGAGATGTCGCGGTGTATCGCGATTTTTTTAGTCGGTTCCGTTCCGGACGCGCGTCGCGGGTCTCAGTTCGTTCGCACCCGCCATCAGTGCGCGTCGCTCAGTTCAGCGTCAATCCGTCGAGTTTCAGTTCCGGGTAAAGTCCGGGGCCCAGCTGGTTTGCGTGCGCGGCCTTAATCCGCGTGTGCCCAGGGACCCTTGCTCTTTGCCCGATCGTGCTGGAGCGCATGCGCGACTCTGTCTGCGCCGCTGCTCCTGAGGGCAATTTTTTGTTTGAGGAGCAACCGGGATGCCCTGGAATGACGAACGCGTGGAGCTTCTGAAGAAGCTTTGGGCCGAAGGACTTAGCGCAAGTCAGATCGCTGGCCGATTGGGGGGCGTTACGCGTAATGCCGTCATCGGCAAAGTGCATCGGCTTGGCCTTTCTGGGCGGGCGACGACGTCGCGCATGAAAAGCCACCGACCGCGTCCGCGTGCGGCTGCGAAGCGCATGGCCAAGTCGCGGTATGCGACCATAGGAAACCCCGCTGTTCGCGCCCTTTACCATCCGGACGCGGAACCCTTCACGCCTGCCGTGGAGGAGCTTGTCATCCCCGTGGCCGAGCGGAAGTCTATCCAAACACTGGTCGAATCCAGCTGTCGTTGGCCGATTGGGGATCCCCAGCTGCCTGATTTCCACTTTTGCGGGAAATCCAAGGTCAACGGCCTTCCTTATTGCGAATTTCACGCGCGACGGGCCTTCCAGCCGCCGCAGGTCAAGCGCCGTGCTCCGGAGGTTGTTGAGCCGAAGGTACCTGCTGTCGCAGCCCCTGCTGCCGATAAGGAGACGTCGGACGCTTAGGATAACTTCAGCCGCGGCAACGTTTTTCCGTTGTTTGTGGCTTGTCGGGGGAGAAGGCCGGTTACCTTGGGGAAGGTAACCGGCCTTCTGTTGTGATAAACTGCGCCATATATTTGCCGCGAGAGATGCATGTTCCTCACGGAACAGCTTGAGAAGCCGTTTTGGGTAACATTGGGTCCGGATGAAATTAGGGATCAGGCGTCTGGCTTTGGCCGGAGGCGCCTCCGGCGCCATGAGTTGGCCGGCAAACCGAGGAGACCGCTATGCGTTTCAGGGTTGGAATTGTTGGAGCGACGCTTCTAGCAGGTACCACGCTCAGTGCGACGGCAGCATCGGCGGCGTCCGATCCGCGCGGTGTCTGGATCAATGACACGGGCCGGGGCGCAATCGAGATCGCAGACTGCGGCGACAAGCTTTGTGGCCATGTCGTCTGGACCAAGGATACGACCGACGCCAAGGGCTGCGGCAAGCAGATTATCGGCAATGCACGGCAGGTTAGATCAAACCTGTGGGATGACGGATGGATCTATAGCCCCGAGCGTAAGCGCCGGTATGACGTCGAGCTGAAGCCGCTTTCAAATGGCAATCTTCGTGTGAAGGGCTATGCCGGAACTAAGCTCTTTTCCAAGACCATGATCTGGACGCCAGCGCCCGCCGATCTTGCGCGCTGTGGCGATGAACCGATTGAGGCGAAGGCTGAGCCCGAGACGTCAACCGGTGACGCCAAGCCGGCCAAGAAGCCTTCCGTTGCCAAAGTTAAGCCGGCGCCCGAGCCAGTTCCGGTGCCCCGGCGCGCTAAGAAGCCTGTAAAGGCGACGGCCGCGGGCTCAGATGACCCCAAGACGTCCGATAAGGATGTTGCTGCGAAGACAACAAAGACAACAGAGAAGACGGATACAGCTCCGGAGGTTGTCGACGAGCCGGTGAAAGAGCCGAAGGTTGCCGACGCAGAGCCCTACGATGACGAGGCTGGCAGCGATGGACCAGATCTTGGCGATCTGGATGGCCTGATGGGCAAGTATGGCTTCAAGGAAGTCGGCAACGGCAAATGCCGGTTGAACGTGCCCTTTGTCACGATCACGCTGGATTGCCCGGATTGAGTTGAGCGACCAAACTTTGGTGGTCTGTTCGAGAGCGGCATCACCCCTGCTTCGGCGGGGGTGATGTTTTTTTGGGTCTAAGCTGAAGCGCCGGTCTTCTCTTCTACCGACGATCGGAGACTGACCTACGCTTCTGCCCAGTCGGCGAGGCGCGTCAGGAAGCTCATGCATTTGCCGAGCTCGTCTTTGGCGATCCACTCGTTGGCGGTGTGGGCCTGAGCAATATCGCCCGGTCCGATGACAACGGACGGTGCTCCGGCATTCTGAAACAGGCCGGCTTCGGTGGCGTAAGATACGGCGAAAGTTTCGTTCTGATCGGTCAGCTTCAGCGCCATTGCCACGACCTCCGAATTGGGGTCGGCGCCAAATGGCGGCACGGCATTGGTTTGTTCGATCGTGACGGCGGCTTCGGGTGCGATGGCTTGCATTTCGGGCAGGCACTTGGTCTCAGCTACGGCGCGGAGCCTTTGTTCGATCTCATTTGGGTCGAAGCCCGGAAGGGTGCGCACTTCGCAGTCGAATGTGGTCGATATGGGCACGATGTTTGTAGCTGTGCCTCCATCGATCATGGTGACCTGGACAGTTGGGTACGGGGGCTCAAAACGGGGGTTTGGTGGCCGCGCTTTCAGTTCTTGTTCGATCGCGTCGAGTTCCGCGATGAGCCGGCTGGCATAGGTGATCGCATTGACGCCGAGATGGGCCATGCTCGAGTGTGCGGCGCGGCCCTTCACCTCGATCTGCCATCTGACGGGTCCTTTGTGGGCGTCGACGACGCGCATCGACGTCGGCTCTCCGACAATGACCATGCGGGGACGTATGAGACGGTCTCCCATTTCGTCGATCATGGGCCGGACGCCAAGGCAACCGGTCTCCTCGTCGTAAGAAAAGACAATGTGTATGGGAACCTTGAGTTTGCGCCGCTTGATGTCCGGGACGGCGGCGAGGACGCAGGCGAGGAAGCCTTTCATGTCCGCTGTGCCGCGCCCATACAGTCGGCCGTTGCGCTCGGTCACCGTGAACGGATCGCTCTTCCAGGTTTGCCCTTCGATGGGCACGACGTCGGTGTGTCCCGACAATCCCACGCCGGGAACGCCTTCCGGGCCGATTGTGGCAAATAACCCGGCTTTTTCGCCATCCTCAGTTGGGACGAGTTGGCTCGTGATACCGTGTCCGGCGAGGCAGGATTCGACAAATTGGACAATGGCCATGTTGCTCTTGTGGCTCGTCGTGTCGAAGGAGACGAGACGGGCGAGCAACGCGGATGCTGAGGAGACGGGATCTTGCGTGGGGGTGTTCATGAGGGCCGGCTGCTCAGCTTAGGCAATCGTTTGATTGCGAGAATGTCCGTACCGGATTTTGCGATGCGGCTGGCAGCTTCCGGCAGCGTCTCCACGGCGACCGACATATGATGGGCGTTGGCGTGAACCATGAGCACGCTGTCCGACATTATGCCGACGTGGCCTTTCCAGAATATGAGATCGCCGCGTTCCAGGCCTTCGAGAGACTCGGGTATAAGCACGCTCTCGCCGACTTCATCCTGCTGCATATCGGTGTCTCTTGGTGCGTTGATGCCCGCCGCATAGAGAGAGAGTTGGACGAGGGCTGAACAGTCGAGGCCGATGCGTGTCTTGCCGCCCCACAAATACGGGACGCCAATGAATCCCTCCGCCACCGTTACAAAATCCCTGGCGTAGCGCTCTTGCTCGATCAGGTGCCGGGTGACGACAAACCCGCCGGTGGCAAGCGCGCTGAAGGTTTCACCGTTCTCAGCGACGGCAACGCGCGCGTTGAGACTAAGATGCAGGAGAGGTGGGGTTTTGATGTCGGGCTTTGGGTAGATGAATGTTCCCGATGCGCGCACACGATGTGTCGGCTCGATAATCCGATCGGTGACAGCGTCGGCCGGTATGTATCCAGTGTAGCTGTCGGCTTCGCTCTGAATCCAAGCCCATCCTTCGGATTCCTCGAATACCAGAACGGTTTCGCCGAACAGGACCTCGGTATCGAGACCCGCGTTGCCGATCGGGGTCCGTCTTAAGGGCGCGGCGGCGCGCAGGACTTGGCGCCGGGTGCCTTCGACAAATTTGTCTGCTGTGACTTGGCCTTTGAGGTGTTTGGCGGCCAGGTCCGGGCGGAACGGATTGCGGCGCGGATCCAGCCGGGTCTCTGCCTTGGTGTCGCTCGCGCTCAAGAGAGCACCTCCTGCTTCAGCGTTTCGAAGACCGCGCGAGCGGTATGCGGTTCGCCACCCTTCGGGCCGAGCGGTCGCGTCGTCGTGCGCCAACCGTATAGATCAAAATGGGCAAAACGCCGAGCGTTCTTGACGTAGCGTTTCAGGAACAGTGCGGCAATGATGGCGCCGGCAAATGGGCTATCCGAAATGTTGTTCATATCCGCCGCTTCACTTATGAGGTTGCGATTGTAGCCCGCCCAAAATGGCATGCGCCACATGGGATCGCCCACTCGTTCGCCGGCTTCGACGAGACTTACGGCAAGTCCGTCGTCGGTGGAAAACATGGCGGGAAGATCGGGCCCGAGTGCGGCCCGCGCCGCGCCTGTGAGGGTGGCGAATGTCAGCAATGTGTCGGGTGCCTCTTCGTCTGCGAGGTCGAGCGCGTCGGCGAGCACAAGGCGGCCTTCGGCGTCGGTATTGCCGATTTCCACTGTTTGCCTGGACCGGCTCGTCAGAATATCGCCCGGCCGGAATGCGTTTCCCGAGATTGCATTTTCGGCGGTGGCGATAAGGATGCGCAAGCGCACATCGAGGGCTTGACCCATGATCAAGTGGCCGAGGGTCAATGCTGTCGCAGCGCCGCCCATGTCCTTTTTCATATGCCTCATGGCTGAGGCTGGCTTGATGTCGAGGCCGCCGGTGTCGAAGGTGATGCCCTTCCCCACCAGCGTTATGCGTGGGGCGTCGGGCCGTCCGCCGGATTTCTTCCAGGTGATGTCGATGAGGCGCGGGGGTGTGGCGCTGGCGCGACCGACGGCATGGATCATCGGGAAGTTCTGCTTCAGAAGATCGTTGCCAGTGATCACCGACACATTCGCATCGTGGCGGCCGGCGAGTGTGCGGGCTGCCTTTTCGATTTCATCCGGCCCCATGTCAGACGCCGGCGTATTGATGAGGTCGCGGCCCAGCCAGACGGCTTCGACCGCGTTGATGACGGACGCGCGATCGGCGTCGGCTGGCATGACAAGGCGGGGATGCGCGCCGCTGTTGCCCGTCTTGTAACGGCGAAATCGGTAGGCCCCGAGGCCCCAGGCCGTAGCGGCGAGTTCCGGGTTGTCCGGTGGACTTTCAAAGAGGTAATCACCCGGAGGGAGGGACTGGGGCAATTGACCGATGAGAAGGTCGGATGGACCGCACGGTTCGCCGTCATGTCCGCTTCCCAGCCCGAATGCGGCACCCGCTAAGCTGCCGTCCGATCCCGGGATCAAGGCCAGTTTCTTGGCGGCGGAAGAAAATTGTGCCGCATCCAGCCATTTGAGCTGTTCGGCGCTGAGACCATCTGCCCGGTTGATGGGCCGGGCTTCGCTTGCCAGCCAAAGGGGGAGGCGGGCTTCTTCTGAGCCCTCCGGTGCAAAAATGTGGGAAACGTCGGTTGTCGACTCGGTCGTTTCGGTGTTTTTCATGCTCGATTTGCAGGTTCCGTGGAGCCCTGTCGTTGCCTCTATTATCGTCGGGAGCGGCACGTAGCACAATTGCAGGGGGATCGCCAAAGTATGCCGGTTTCTAAGCCATCAACGCGCCTCGTCATTGGCAATAAGGTTTGGTCGAGCTGGAGCCTCAGGCCATGGTTGGTGATGAAGCGATTCGGTATTCCGTTCGAGGAAGTGAGCGTGCGCCTACGCCAGGCCGACAGCAAGGCAAAGATTCTCGCACACTCGCCCTCGGGTAAAGTTCCGCTGTTGATCGATGGTGACCTTTTGGTCTGGGATAGTCTCGCCATTATCGAGTATTTGGTGGACCGATACCCCGATCTTGAGATTTGGCCTGCTGATCCTGAGACGCGGGCTGTTGCCCGATCGGCTTCGGCGGAAATGCACGCCGGATTCCAGGCGTTGAGGGAGCTTTGTCCGATGGACATTCTGGCCACCAGGCCGATGCCGGAGGAGACGGAGGCGTTGGGGCACAATATTCGCCGGGTTATCGCGGTTTGGCAGCACTGCCGGCGTGAGTATGGGGCTGGCGGTCCCTTCCTATTCGGCTCGTTTTCGGCGGCTGACGCCATGTACGCTCCGGTCGCGTCACGGTTCAAAACCTATGTGCCGGACCTTTGCCTTTACGGCGATGATGGGACGGCGGCCGATTACATCGCGGCCACATTTGCGCTTCCCGAGATGGCTGAGTGGATGGCTGGTGCCGCCGCCGAGGCCGAGACGTGCGGGGCCGCATCTTAGGGGCCAGCGGCCTCGTCACCGGTTAAACCTTTGTTGACGCCCGTCCCAGAAACTGACGGTAGCGGCGTGATTCGCGCCACGATTTGTCCGTTCACGGGAGAGCGATATGTCCGGCGCAACAGCGTTTCGTACGGTACCACACAACACGGGGATAGCTCGTCTCGTCTCCCTAGCCCTTGCCGGTCTTCTGGCTGGGGGCTGCTCGAGCCTTGGCGATGCAATGCCGGAGCTTGTTGCCTCGAATATGCCTGCCAAATCGCATGCAGTGGCGCCTGAGGGTGCTGATGCTCGTAGTGATCTCTTGAAGGCGACCGAATACTGGCGGAAGGAATACCAGAAGAAGCCTCAGGATCTCGATGCAGCGCTGTCTTACGCAAAAAATCTCAAGGCCTTGGGCGAAAAGGGACAGGCTTTGGGCGTGCTGCAGCAGGCCGCGCTCTACCACAGCACGGACCGGAGACTTGCCTCGGAATACGGCCGTCTCGCGCTGCAACTCGATCAGGTTACGGTTGCCGATAAGCTTCTCAGGCTTGCGGACGATCCGACATCGCCTGACTGGCGGGTTATCTCCGCGCGTGGAACGGTGTTGGCGAAGCAGGGAAAATATGCCGACGCGATTAAGTTCTTTGAGCGGGCCAACACGCTTTCGTCGGGCCGGCCTTCGGTGATGAACAATCTGGCGCTTGCCCACGCCATGAACGGCGATGCGCAACGCGCTGAAGGGCTTCTTCGCACGACAGCCGCGAAGGGCAAGGTCAATCCCAAAGTGCGGCAAAACTTGGCGTTGGTTCTGAGCCTGCAAGGCAAGTATGAGGAATCGACGAAGATCGCATCTGCCGTTTTGCCACCGGCGATGGCGTCTTCGAACACGGCGCTGCTCCGCAAGATCGTAAAGCTCGAGCCGAAAGCTATGCCGAAGACGGCTGTTACGGCGCCGGTTGCGGTTGCTGCTGCGAAGGCGCCCCAGTTTAAGCCGGCGGTGTTGAAAGCTGCGAAGCCGGCGCCGGCGGTGGCACGTTGGTCGACGCGTGTTGCCTCGTCCGAGCCCAAGGCGGAGAAGTTGCCTTGGCAAAAGCGTGCCTCATCTCCTGCCGCGCGGGTACCGGCGAAACCGGCTGTGAAACCCGCCTCAAGCCGGCTTCAGCTCAAACCGACGACGCACTAAGCGGGTCCATCCGCTCATTCCCCTTGCATCAGAAGCTCGACCAGCTGCTCGATCAGCTTCTCTGGGTTCGTTCCCTTGGTCTTGAGATGCAGTTCGGGGGCGCTCGGCGTTTCGTAGTCTGAGTCGATCCCCGTGAAATTCTTGATGAGACCCTGGCGCGCCTTCTTGTAGAGGCCCTTCGGGTCGCGGCGCTCGCATTCTTCCAGTGGTGTGTCGACAAAGACCTCCAAGAACTCGCCTTCGCCAAAGAGCTCACGTGCCATGCGCCGTTCGGCCCGGAAAGGCGAGATGAACGAGACAACGACAATGAGACCGGCGTCGACCATGAGCTTTGCCACTTCCGCCACGCGGCGGATGTTCTCGACGCGGTCAACGTCTGCGAACCCGAGATCTCTGTTGAGCCCGTGGCGTACGTTATCGCCGTCGAGAATGTAAGTATGGCGCCCATCCGCGTGGAGGCGCTTTTCGAGCAGGTTGGCAAGCGTCGACTTGCCGGACCCAGACAGGCCCGTGAACCACAGACAGCATGGTTTCTGATGTTTGGCAGCGGCCCGTGCCTTCTTGTTGATGGCAAGGGCTTGCCAGTGGACGTTTTCGGCCCGTCTTAGACCGAAGCGAATGAGGCCGGCGCCGACCGTCGCATTCGATAGCTTGTCAATGAGAACAAAGCTGCCCATGGCCCGCGATGTTTCGTAGGGCTCGTAGACGAGCGGGCGCGAGAAGGACAGGTTGCAGAGGCCGATTTCGTTGAGTTCGAGCTGTTTGCCAGCCACGTGATCAAAATTGTCAACATTGATCTTGTGCTTCAACGTGCTGATCGTGCCTGTCGCGGTTTGCGTTCCGCATTTCACGATATACGGGCGGCCGGGCAGCAACGGCTCATCACCCATCCAGATGACGTGTGCAGCGATCTGATCGGCCACTTCGGGCCGGTCTGAGGCTGCTGCAATCACGTCTCCACGTGAAACATCGACTTCTTCGCTCAGAACCAGCGTGACGGCATCACCCGCCACAGCACGTGCTGCGTCACCATCGTAGGTCACGATGCGGGATACGTCTGTTACGCGACCGGACGGTAGAATGCTGATCTGGTCGCCCGGCGCAACCGTTCCGCTGATCAAGCTTCCGGCAAAGCCGCGAAAATCGGCGTTTGGCCGGCTGACCCATTGGACTGGCATGCGCAGCGGACGCTCGCTCTCCGCTCTATCTACGTCAGCGGTTTCCAGGAGATCCAACAGCGTTGGGCCCCGATACCAGGACATCGCCGGGCTCGCGCGGCAGACATTGTCGCCGGGGCGGGCTGCTACGGGAATGCACGTGACGTTCTTGAGGCCGAGTTCGGTCGCGAACGTTCGATATTGAGAGGCGATTTCCTCATAGCGATCTTCAGCAAAGTCAACCAAATCCATTTTGTTGACGGCTAGAATGACATGGCGAATGCCCAGCAGGTGGACAATGAAGCTGTGCCGGCGGGTTTGCGTCAGAATTCCTTTTCGCGCGTCTGCCAGGATGACGGCCAAATCGCAGTTGCTCGCACCCGTCGCCATGTTGCGGGTGTACTGTACATGGCCCGGCGTATCGGCAACGATGAACTTGCGCTTCTTCGTGGCAAAGTAGCGGTAGGCGACATCGATGGTGATGCCCTGTTCACGTTCGGCCTGGAGGCCGTCCACCAGGAGCGCGAGATCGATCTCGCCTTCGTTCGTGCCTTGCTTCCGGCTGTCGCTTTCAAGCGCTTCGAGCTGGTCCTCAAAGATGAGCTGGCTGTCGTAGAGTAGGCGGCCGATTAGTGTGCTCTTACCGTCGTCGACGCTACCGCAGGTTAGAAAACGTAGCAGTCCTCTTCCACCTGAAGAGGGTGAGCTCGTCTGTTTCAGCGCTTTGGCTTTGGCGGAGGCAGCTCCAGGCTTGCTCATCAGAAATAGCCTTCCTGCTTCTTCTTTTCCATGGCGCCTGCTTCATCCTTGTCGATAAGGCGGCCTTGACGTTCAGAGGTGCGTGAGGCTTCAAGCTCCGCAATGATCTCGCCGAGAGTTGTGGCAGGTGAGTCGATGGCGCCGGTTAGAGGATAGCAGCCCAGTGTGCGAAAACGGACGCGGCGCTTTTCGATCTCTTCTCCTTCATTGAGTTGGAGGCGCTCGTCATCGGCCATGATCAACATTCCGTCCCGGTCTATCACGGGCCGTTCTGCGGCGAAGTAGAGGGGTACGATCTCGATGCCTTCGGCTTCGATGTACTGCCACACATCGAGCTCCGTCCAATTGGAGAGCGGGAAGACGCGCATGCTTTCTTTGTCGCGCAGGCGTCCATTGAAGATGTGCCACAGTTCCGGTCTCTGTGCTTTCGGATCCCAGCGGTGCTGGGCCGTGCGGAAAGAAAAGATGCGTTCCTTGGCGCGCGACTTTTCTTCGTCGCGGCGGGCCCCGCCGATGGCGGCATCGTAGCCGTGCCTGTCGAGCGCCTGGCGCAGGGCCTGTGTCTTCATCACGTCGGTATGGATAGCGCTTCCGTGGGTGAGAGGCGAAATCCCCTGGCGCAGGCCGTCGTCGTTGATGTGCACGATGAGGTCGAGGCCAAGCTTGCGCGCGGTCTCGTCGCGAAATGCAATCATTTCGCGGAATTTCCAGGTCGTGTCGACATGCAAGAGCGGGAACGGTGGCTTTGCCGGATAGAAGGCCTTCATTGCGAGGTGCAGGAGCACCGAAGAATCCTTGCCGATTGAGTAGAGAAGCACTGGATTGCGAAATTCAGCAGCGGTCTCGCGAAGAATATAGATGCTTTCTGCTTCAAGCTCGCGGAGATGGTCTGAAAGTTGGCTCATGTGGATTCCGAGTGGGGCGTTGGATCAAGCTTGGGGCGGGCCCGGCGTTCGGGTCCGCTTAGCATACTCCAATCGGAATTGTCGCCCGCCGGGGCTCGGTCCAAACTGGGTTTTGCAAGGAAAATCTAAGGTAGATAAGCCGGTTACAGGGTTTGATCCCTGTCAGCCTCTTTCTCGATTCGTTCGATGCGTTCCTTGAGTTTCTTGACCATGCCCTCGATGTAGTCGAACACCCTGTCGACATCTTCTTCCGTCGGAATTTTCATCGATCCATGCGGCGAGGGGCCGGGCTCCGAAGCGCTGGGGTCGCCGGGGTCATTCATGCCCAACATCTCCTCGAGATGCTTTTTGTTGGCCTTCAACGACTCGTTCTCAGATTGCAGACGCTCGATCTCCTTGCGGAGTGTTTCGCTACCGTCGGCCATCGGATTACAGCGCCAGCCGTCGTCTTTTTTGGTGCAGAAGCTCATGGCTCCCGTCCGCCGGTCGAGGCGTACAAACCCATCGTCTGCGGGCGATAAGGTGTAGCGGCCACCCTGGTCTGGCGGGGGTTCTGCAAGGGCTGCAGGTGTCAGGGCGGTAGCCGTGATCAGGGCCACAGCGGCAGCAGACAATTGGCGCGGCATGGTTCCGGGGCTCCTGTTGCGGGGCTGAAATGCGGTCGTTCTGCGCTTTCCGGATAGGCGTCAACTGTGGCGAAACTCGCCCCACTGGTCGGGCGAATCACCTTTTCGACGGGGGGCAAAGTCTGCGGCCCGGGTCTCTCCGGTGCTTTCGCGACTGGCACCAAAACGCAACAAATCGAGGATTTGCCGGCCAAATGCTCCCTTTTGGGGCAAGGCTTAACCGAACTTTTACTGGGCCCTGAGAGCTTTGCATCGAGATGGATCAGGCGGATCGAGCTTCCGCTGCTGATCTGGCGCAGTGCGGTTCATGACACCTCGACGTGGCGTTCATCCGGGTGGGTCCCCGGTGGTGCTTCGGGAGGTGAGCATTGGTCGTCATGGCGCTTCGAGTGCTCACGGGGAAGCAAGATGTCCAATGCAAACTGGGAATCGCCGTTCGATACACGCTTGGCACTAGGCGCGGACCCGGGTCCGGCCGAACAGACGCGCGGCGCGGGAGAACTCGCCAGTCTTCTTTCCGTCATCGCGGGGCAACTTGCCGAATCGGACCGTCGTCACACCGATGTTCTGAACGACGTGCGCGAGCGTCTTGAGGTTCTAAGCCAGGATACGCGGGCGGTTCGCACCCAAGTCTCAGGCGATCTCGGCCCCGCATTTTCACGAATCGAAGACGCCCTCGCCCATCTTGGGCATCGGCTGCATAGTGCTCCGGTTGATGCTGCCCCCGCAGACACGGATTCTTATCAACCAGCATCCGCTACCTTCGCGCCTTCGGTACCTGCTGCAACCGAAAGCGCAACCAACGCGTTTGGCGCCGGCGAGGTGCCCACTGACTATCCCGCGTTTGCACCTTTGAACGAGACGCCCAGCTGGTCGCCGGCTTCGCCATCTGCGGAGGTCGAGGCCCACGCCTCCGCTGACAATACCAGCCCGCCTGCTCCGAGCGAGCCGACCGAATTTTGGGATGCCGGGCAGGCTGAAGCGCTGACGCAGGTTTACGAAACAGAGGCTCCCGCGCTTATGCAGGAACCGGAGCCTGTCCAACCGTATGAGGCGCCAGAGCCGCAGCACGTTCCGCCGCCGGTGCACGAGACGGTGTTCCAGGAGGCGCCGGAGAT
Source organism: Hyphomicrobium sp. (assembly GCA_965222835.1). Lineage (GTDB taxonomy): Bacteria > Pseudomonadota > Alphaproteobacteria > Rhizobiales > Hyphomicrobiaceae > CBDCUQ01. The sequence goes on along the minus strand of CBDCUQ010000001.1, from coordinate 192,240 downwards.
GCCCGTATCCTTTGCTATTCCCGATGCTCAGCCACAGGCCCAGCCCTCTGCTCAGCCCCCCGCAGTCGAACGCGATTGGCTGGAAGCCAAGTTTGCCGAGATTGCAGATCGCATCGAGCTCTCGCTGGCGGCGGTCAGTCAGGGCAATCCTGTCGAGCAACTCGGCGAACGATTCGAACAGCTCGAGCATCGCTTTGGCGTTGCGTTGCAGGATGTAGCAACGCGATCGGATATGGAAACACTGCGCATCCTCGAGGCGCAGATTGCGGAACTCGCAGGTCACGTCGAGCAGGCGCAGATGCATCTGGTGCGTCTCGATACTATTGAGCAGCAGATCCAATCGGTCATGGAGCAGATTGCCCAGCAGCGCGAGGAAGCCGCGGTGCCCGCTGCCGCACTCGATCCGCAAGAACTAGAGCGCGTCGCGGAGCTTGCCGCAGAGCAAGCTGCGAGCCGGTTCAGCAGCCAGGCGGCCGAACAACAATCGGGCAATGTTACCGGCGAGGTTCGCGAGCTGATCGAAGGCTTCATTGTGGAGCGCCGTCAGGGTGACGAGCAAACGTTCTCGATGCTGGATACGCTGCAGCAGGCGCTGATCCGCCTGCTTGATCGTGTGGACGCCATAGAAATGGCGCACTCTTCCAACACCGGCGCGGGCGCTCAGGAACAGTTTGTCGGTTCAACCGATGCCGCTGCGGCGGCCTATCAAGACAACGCGACAGCGGACGGCCATTCTGGTGCTGACTACGGTGAAACCGGGCATCAGGAGACTGCACACGACCCGTATGCGGAAGCGGCACAGCACGAGACGGGTGCGCCGACAGAGGGTTATCCGGAGGTGTCCGGTTCGCAGGACTACGCACCGGCCGAGGACGAAGTCGGCGCCGTTCCGCCCGAGGCTTTTGTCAGTGAAGAAGAGATGTTGCAGTCGCAGCAGGCCGCTGAGGCGTCCACTGCGGCTCCACACGTCGAACAGGGTGCCGATGCGCCGGTTGAGGCCGAGGCTGGCCAGCAAACGGATGAGGCGTCGATAGAAGCCTATGCCGAAGCACCGGCAGAACCGGCCGATCCCCCGTCTACAAAATCTGCAATCGAAAAACTGCGTCAGGATTTCATCGCCGACGCACAACGCGCAAAAGCGCAGGCCGTCGCGGCGCAGGCCGAGGGCCAGGATACCGAGGGCAATCGTGGCGGCGTGCTCGGCGGCAGCACGGACAAATCCGGCGGCTCCAAGATCCTTGGCGTATCTCCAAAACTGCTCGTCTTAGCGGTTACCGCCGTGCTTGCTGTAAGCGGTGCCACGTTGCTGTTCACCAAGTCGAAGACTTCGGGTTCCAATCCGGTTCCGGCAGCTTCCGAGACTGTCGATCCGGGCAAGGGTATTCCGAAATCTCTGACACCCTCAGGCGACAATCCCGCGCCCAAGCCGCGCTCCGGTTACCTGAACGGTCGTTCGTTCGCAGGCTGGAATTCGGGGGCGTGGCGCGAGGGGAGAAAAGCGTTACAGGCTGACGCCGGTGCCAATGCGCCCCAGCTGGCCAAGGGCAGTGTTGCCGGATTGAGGCTGCAAGGTCTCGACTATGTTCCTGATGCTGGTGACTTCGCGCGGATTAAGCAGCAGCAGCATATGGCCAAGCTTTCGAACCACGTCGGTGCCACAACGGCTCAATATATGACGCCTGCTGCGTTCTTGCCTGAAAGTGTGACGGAGACCGCACCGGCGCCCACACGGGCTGCTGCTTCGGCGACGCGGGTTTCCGGAAAGACCAAACTGGCTTTACCTCCTGTTACTGTGGGCCCGCTGTCTCTGCGGCTCGCTGCAGCAAACGGAGATCCGTCGGCGCAATTCGCGGTCGCGGCGCGTCTTGCCGAGGGCAAGGGCACGAACCAGAACTTCAAGGAAGCCGTGCGTTGGTACAAGCGGTCTGCTTCGCAGGGGTTCGCCCAATCCCAGTATCGCCTTGGGACGCTTTACGAGCGCGGCCTCGGCACCAAGGCCGATTCCAAATTCGCAAAAACGTGGTATCAGCGCGCGGCACAGGCCGGTAACGTGAAGGCGATGCACAACCTTGCTGTGCTCGCAGCCGGTACCAGTTCAGGTGCGCCTGACTATCGGACCGCTGCAAGGTGGTTCAAGTCGGCCGCCAGGCGTGGGCTTGCTGACAGCCAGTACAATTTCGGTGTGCTTTACGAGAATGGACTCGGGGTGAAGAAGAATCTGGAGCAGGCCTATCACTGGTATGCCCTGGCCGCCCTGAATGGTGACAAGGAAGCGGCCCGTTATCGGGACAGAGTGGCGAAACTGCTCACGCCTCAACAGGTTCAAAGGGCCAAGAAGGCCGTCGCAGACTTCTCTCCCATTGTTTCTGATCCGATCGTTAATGACGCCTTTGCGGCGAGCGAGGATTGGAAATCCCGCCAGTCCATTGGTGGAAAGGGTTGATTTTAGAGAGCGGGCTCATGCCTCGAGGCCGCTCTCAATTCTCCGATTTGCAACTGAAAAATTTGAGCCGCCACTGGTGCTTGGCGGTAAGGTCGATTAGATACGATGTCATCGTCCCGTGTCGTGTTCGCGGGCTATCGTGATGCCGGTTTCGGGCCGGTTCATCCCAGGTTGAGCACCGGAAAAGGGCCATTCGCAGGGCAATTTCCTTGGTCCGGGCCGTTGTCGATTGGGGATGGGCTGCGCTTTGCCGGTCTTTTCCCCTTTGAGCGCCGCCACCCGGCGTGCCGGATTCGTTTGCATGCACATCTATCTGCCCATTGCCGAGATGTCCGTGAACGTCTTTCTCTTCCTTGGCATGGGTGCTGCAGTCGGGTTCTTGTCAGGGCTATTCGGCGTTGGCGGCGGGTTTCTTCTGACGCCGCTCTTGATTTTATCGGGTATTCCCTCGGCCGTGGCCGTCGGAACCGGGTCGGCCCACATTGTCGCCTCGTCTGTGTCTGGGGCGTTCGCCCAGTATCGGCGCAATAATGTCGACATAAAAATGGGGGCCGTGCTTCTTGGCGGAGGCCTGGCGGGCAGCATTATCGGTGTTCAAATCGTCAGAATTCTCCGGCAGCTTGGACAGTTCGATTTCTTTATCGCCATTTGCTACGTGATGTTTCTTGGCGTCATTGGCGCTCTGATGATGATCGAGAGCCTGAGCACCATGCAGGACGTGCGGGAGGGACGCGTGGCGGCGTTTCGCACCTCCGGGCAGCACAGCTGGATGCATGGCCTGCCGCTCAAGATGCGTTTTCACAGGTCCAAGCTCTACATCAGCGCAATCCCACCGATATTGATCGGTGCCTTCGTCGGATTTCTTGCGGCGATCATGGGTGCCGGCGGGGGATTTATCATGGTTCCCGCGATGATCTACCTACTTCGCGTGCCGACCAATGTTGTGGTTGGAACGTCGCTGTTCCAAATCGTATTTGTTACGGCGGCGACGACGCTGCTGCACGCGACGTTGAACTCGAGCGTCGATATTGTTCTTGGCATGCTCTTGATCGTGAGCGGCGTCATCGGTGCTCAGTTTGGCGCGACGGCAGGGGCGCGGCTCAAGGCCGAGCAACTGAGGTTTCTACTTGCGGCGCTGGTCATGCTTGTTTGTCTGCGTTTTGCCCTTGATCTTGTGATTGAACCCAACGAACTTTATTCGCTTGCGTCGATGGAAGGGGGACGGTGATGTCCGTGCGCCGTTTCATCCTAACTACAGTGCTTGTCACGCTGGGCATATGTTTTCCGGTGTCGGTTTATGTTGATGAGGGCGGTGTCAAGCGTTTGGGCAATGCGGCTGAGGCTGGCGCAGCGGCCAAGAAAAAGCGGCGCGAAGAGCGTGCCAAACGCAACGCCAAGCGGCGCAAGAAAAAAGGTCTCAAGGTTGCGCCGGCTCCGGTTCCCGTGCCGAAGCCCTTAGAGGCGCAGCTCGTTAAACCGAGTCCACAGAAAGCGCCGCCTCCGCCTCCGCCTCCAAAGGAGTCGATCGAGGCTGACGTATCGACGCGCACCATTTCGGTGACGTCTGCCTTCCAGGGAACGGAGATCGTCGTTTTCGGGTCTATCAACAACAGCCGGCAGACGAGCGCTGAAGCCGGTTATTACGACGTCATCGTCGTGCTTGAAGGACAGAAAACACCGCTAGTCGTGCGGCGCAAAAGTATTGTTGCGGGGCTTTGGGTCAATACGGCCGCAACAGCATTTAATGCTGTACCAAGCTATTACGCGACCGCTTCCACGCGGCCGATGGAAGAGATCGCCGATCCCGATCTTCTAAGGGAAAACGTGATCGGGTACCGGAACCTGCGGTTCACAGCGCGCGCAAAGATGCTCAGAACGATGTTGGCATCCGAGGTGCAGAAATACAGGGACGCCGTCACACGACTCAAGGAAGACGAGGGGCTCTTCCTGCGCGAGGATTATGGTGTCGCCTTTATCGGGCGTAGTCTCTTCCGCACGTCGATCGAGTTGCCGGCCAACATTCCGGTTGGTCGGCTACAGGCGCGCGTCTATCTCTTCCACGAAGGAAAAATGCTGAGCCGTTACTCGACCCGGGTCAATTTGCAACGATCTGGGTTTGAGCTTTGGATCTACGACTTTGCGCAAGACTATGCGGTGCTCTATGGATCGCTTACCGTGCTCTTGGCGCTTGGTTGTGGTCTGGCCGCGTCGGCAGTGTTCCGACGTGCTGGCTGATTGGCGCAGCAGAGCTGGATCCCGGTTTTTTGCGAATGGATGTCCGGCGCTCTTATCCGCCGAAGGGACCGCCGTTGCCCTTTGCATTTGTTCGCTTGGTCTTGGCTGCGAAGCGCACCGCTTCTTCGGCCGCGCGAACGACGGCCTTGGCTTTGTTGATGCACTCTTGCTGCTCGTTCTCGGGAACAGAATCATAGACGATGCCGGCACCCGCCTGCACGTGCAGCATGCCATCCTTGACGAGGCCTGTTCGCAGCACGATTGCTGTGTCCATTTCGCCATCTGCGGTGAAGTACCCGACGCAACCTGCATAGGGCCCGCGTTTGGCGCGTTCGAGTTCGTCGATGATTTCCATGGCGCGAACCTTGGGGGCGCCCGAGACCGTTCCAGCCGGGAAACCGGCCATCAGCGCATCGACGGCGTCATGCCCCTTGGCAAGTTTGCCCATGACATTCGATACAATGTGCATCACATGGCTATAGCGCTCGATCACGAACTGGTCGGTGACATCGACCGTTCCAATCGATGTTACGCGCCCGACGTCGTTGCGTCCGAGGTCGAGCAGCATGAGGTGCTCGGCTCTTTCCTTCGGATCCTTCAGGAGGGCGTCTGCGAGCGCGCGATCTTCGCTTTCTGAGGTGCCGCGGCGCGTGGTCCCGGCAATGGGGCGAATGGTGACATTACCGTCTTTGACGCGTACGAGGATCTCGGGCGACGAGCCGACTAGGGCGAATGTTCCGAAATCGAGGTGGAAGAGATAGGGCGATGGGTTGAGTCTGCGGAGCGCGCGGTAGAGGGCGAAGGGCGGCAATGCGAAGGGCGCAGAAAAGCGCTGCGAAAGGACGACCTGGAAGATATCGCCCGCGCGAATGTACTCTTTGGCCTTCTCGACCATTGAAAGGTACTGGGCTTCGGTGGTGTTCGAGCGCGGTTCGGGATGGGTGAGCTTCCTGTTAGTCAACGCAGGATGCGCAACCGGCGCGTCGAGACCGGCCACGACAGCCCTGAGACGTTTAAGTGCGGCCTTGTAGGCTTTTTCTGCCGTTGTTTTCGCATCGGGTCGAACGGGCGTCACGATACTCATCTCATCGCGCACGCTGTCAAATATGACGATGACGGTGGGGCGGATGAGAACGCTATCCGGCACACCCAAGTCGTCGGGGTTTGCGTCCGGCAAATGTTCGACGAGGCGGACCGTGTCGTAGCCCATGTATCCGAAAACACCTGCCGCCATGGGTGGCAGCTCGGCGGGTAACTTAAACCGCGACTCCTTAAGTAGCGCACGCAGCGATTGCAGGGCCGGACGGGTATCGCGCTCAAACGTGTTCGGGCGTTTGGCGGGCTCATGGTTTTTCTCGGCAACATTGCCGTTTGCGCGCCAGACGAGGTCGGGTGCGAGGCCGATGACCGAATAGCGGCCGCGGGTTGCACCACCTTCGACGGATTCAAGCAGAAAGCTCATGCGGCCGGGCGTGGCGAGCTTCAGATACGCGGAAACGGGTGTTTCGAGGTCGGCGACCAGACGGGTCCAGACCGCTTGCGTCTGGCCTTTGGCGTAGCGAACCTCGAAGTCTTCGCGCGCAGGGTAGGCTTCAGGGCCTCGAGATCTCGCAGTCAATGTGCTCAAGGGGGCACCCGCGATTAGAGTGAATCCGCGCCGGTAATTCGCTTCAGCGTTTCCTCATCGATCGATACGCCCAGCTCGGCTTCAAGAGCCTTTACATAGGTGGACAGCTGCTCGCCGCCGAGGGCCGATCGAAGGTCTTGTTCCAGCGCGGCTTCTTCCTTGTCGTTGGGTACGGCCGCGGGCGTGATGCCCTTCACTTGGAAAACGATCCGTGAGCTCGAATCAGCGGTGGGTGCGCTTCCTGCTGCATCTATTGCCAGGGCAAAGGCCTGACGCATGGCGTCCTGTGTGAGCCCGGGCGGGGACATGTTCCGCTTCTGCGTATCGCTGGTCTCCGCCTTGCTGCCGGCTTCCTCTGCGAGTTTTGCGATGTCTTCGCCCTTGTTGAGCCGTTCAACGTAGTCGCTCGCCATCTCTGTCGCCTTCTTGCGTGTTTCGGCCGCGATGTAGGCGGCTTTGACCTCATCCTTGACGGCTTCGTACGTCCTTTGCTGAGGCGGTGTTACGGAGACAACATTGTACCAGGCGTAGGCAGTACTCGGCAGCTCGACGGGATCGTTTTCGTTGCCTTGCTCGGCGGCGAACGCGGCATTGATGATAGTGGTGGCTTCGGAGATATCGAGGGCCGTCTTGCCGTCCGCGGTCTTGTTCTTTTGCGATGTTTCCACGTCATAATACTGGAGTTTCTGGGTCTCGGAAATCTCCTTGAAAGTCTTGCCTGCGTTGCGGGCCTCTTCAACCAAATCGGCTCGATCCTGGATGAGCGTGGTGGCCTTCTTGCCGGCCAGGCGATCGCGGACCTTGTCTTTGACCTCTTCGAACGTGCTCGTCTTGCCTTCCTCGATTTCGATGGCGCGGACGATGACGGTGGAGAACTTGCCGTCGATCACTTCAGAAATGGCATCGCGTTCTAGCAAAAATGCGGCATCGGCGACGGCTGGGTCGATGATTTGCGCCTTGGCGAGCATGCCGAGATTGACATCGCTCTCCTTGGCGCCGACCTCTTTGGCAACATCCATGAAGTTCTTTGTGCCGTCGACGAGTGCTTTGCGTGCTTCCTCTGCCGCGGCCTTGTCCTTGAACGCGATCTGCTGGACGCGGCGGCGTTCGGGTTTGTCGTACGATGCCTTGGTTTCCTCGTAAGACTGTTTAATTTCCTCATCCGAGACGGAGACTTCTTTTTTGAGATCGTCGAGTGCCAAGATGATGATGTTCACTTTGCGCATCTCGTCCGACATGTGGCTTCCTGTGTTCTGCTCGTAACGTTCTTTGAGCAGGCCTTCGTCCGGATCGGCGATGGCAGGAATCTTTGCCTTATCGATTGTGAAATGGTCGATTGTGCGCGTTTCGTTGAGGTAGGCGTTGCGCTGCTCGAGGAACGGTTTCGGCGTTACGACCGCGCCCATAAGTGAATCGGCGACAATGCGGGCAAGCGTTTCGTTTCGCGTGAGGGCAATGAAGGTGCCTTCGCCCATGCCGATCTGGCGCAAAAAGCTGTCGAAGGCCAGCCGCGAAAACTTTCCGTCGACACCCTGGAACTGAGGCACACGTTTCAGTTCTTCGGCGATGGTCTCGTCGGATAATGCAATGCCTAGGTTTTCGGCCTGCGAACGCAACGCTGTTTGGCCAATGAGCCCATCGAGCACCTGGCGGTCCAATCCGAATTTCAGGGCCATTTCGGTGGAGATCCGCTGCCCCGAATTACGGGAGAGCTCTGAAATGCGATTTTGGAAAGCTCTTTGGAAGGAGTCGACCGAAATGCCTGTTTCTCCCACTTTCGCCAGCGATCCGCGGCCGATCCCGGTGATGACGTCAGAGACGTTCCAGAATATGCCGAAGCTCAGGATAAGAAGTGCGAAGAGTATCTTGGCGATCCAAGTTTGGGCGCCGCGACGCATTGCATCTAACATTTGGGTCGTTCGTCCGATCGATAGGCGGTGGGAGGCTTAGGGCTCAGTGCCCGGTCTTCCGTCCACGTGCCGGTTGCGGATTGGGGTCAATCCCGGGGGTGACTGGCTTGATTGGCATGATATGAAGCCCAGCCGGTGCACGAATGCAAGGCTCGGGGCCAGGAGAATTTTGGAGCCTGGTACCGACTGTTAACCTCTGAATTTCCAGGATTTCACTATGTCGCAGAGCGCGAGCCCCATCCGCCCCCTGATTGCGGGCAATTGGAAAATGAACGGCCTTTTGGCCTCGCAGAACGAGGCGGAGGCCGTTGTGGCAGGGTTGGGGGGAGCGGTGGCGCGGGCTCCGGAGGTTCTGATTTGCCCGCCCGCGACGCTGATCGTGCCGTTTGCCGCGGTTCTCAAGGGGTCCCAGGTGGGTCTTGGCGGCCAGGATTGCCACAGCTCTGCGTCGGGGGCGCATACCGGAGATATATCTGCAGAGATGCTCGTGGATGCCGGGGCCACCGCTGTGATCCTGGGGCATTCGGAGCGCAGGGCGGATCACGGTGAGCGGTCCCTCGAAGTGCGTCAGAAGGCCGAAGCCGCTCATCGGGCGGGGCTCACAGCCATCGTTTGCGTTGGCGAGACCATCGGTGAGCGGCAGGCAGGCCTTGCCCTCACCGTTGTGCGACGGCAGGTTGCGGCTTCACTTCCCGATCGGGCGACGGCTGCCAATACGGTTGTCGCCTACGAACCCGTGTGGGCCATCGGTACGGGGCTGACGCCGACGGCGGCCGAGGTTGCCGAAGTGCACGGGGCGATCCGTGCGAGTGTTTGCGAGCGTTTTGGCAACGAAGGCGAGGCTATGCGGCTTCTCTATGGCGGATCGGTCAAGCCGGGGAATGCCCGCGAACTCTTGGCGGTGGCCAACGTCAATGGCGCGTTGGTTGGTGGCGCGAGCTTAAATGCGGCTGATTTTCTTGCCATTGTCGCGGCATGCGGTTAGCTGAAAGAGGGGCCGTAATGCTGCGACAGGTGCAGCCGGTTGATTTTTTTCGGCCCGAAGATGGGAGCAAAGGCTGATGCGTGCCGGCAGGGCACTCCTGATGACTGTGATGGTCGGACTGGTCCTCCCGGCGTCTGCGGCCAATCTCGATCCTGACGCGTGCAAGAAGCTGAAGGAGGAACACGCGCGCCTGGTGACAGAGGATGTTAAGACCGAGCTCGCCAAGGGGCCGGACTGGGCGAAGGCTCATCTTTCGCTGTACCGCCTCAAGGAGATCGAGAAGATCTTCCAGATCGAGGAGCAGTTGGCGTTTCGTTGCCTGTCAATTGCGAAAGGGAAAAAGAAGAAAGGTGCTGTGGCTCTTCCGGAGGGCGTGCCTGGCGGTGCCATTGAGGCCCGCAAGAAGGCAGCCAAAGCTGCGGCGCCCAAAGTGACCAAGAAACCCGGTAAGAAGGGTGGGACATCAAGCAAGGCTGCGGCGTCGGGCTCCGAGAAGTCGGTCAAGTCCAAGAAGAAAAAGCCAAAGACGTCAGACGCCTATGTGCCGCCAAAACCTGGGGGCTAACGGGCCTCAGCGCCCAAGTGCCGCGCTCGGACTAGGCGTGGCCTGACTCGTGGTGTAGAAGGCCAGCCAAACACGCGTGCTAACGCGATCCGGAGTTTTTCGACCCATGATGACCGTTCTTCTCGTGATCCACCTGATGGTGGCGGCAGCCCTTGTCGGCGTTGTGCTTTTGCAGCGTTCGGAGGGTGGTGCGCTCGGCATCGGCGGTGGCGGCGCCGGGAGCGGCGGCTTTCTCACCGGCCGCGGTCAGGCCAATCTTCTGACGCGCGTCACAGCGGGATTGGCACTGGCTTTCTTCACGACCAGCATTCTGTTGACCATTGTCGGTAACCAGACGGGGCCCAAGGGGTCGGTCTTCGATTCGCCGGCCACGACCACGGCTCCGGCGGCCGATGGCAAGGCTGCTCCTGCTGAGCCAACGGCTCCGGCGGCCGACAGCGCCCCCGCCGAGAAGCCGAGTGGCGGGATTCTGGACAAGCTGAACTAGAGCCTGTCCTTTTAAGTCGAACTGCCCACGCCCCTGTGTTTTGCCCGCAACTCAACGCGCGTACCTAAGGCATCGTGGATGTTGCCATTTTGCCGCTTCGAATCGGCTGCGGGGTCGTGTAAACCTCAAATCCCATGCAACGGTACATCTTCATCACCGGCGGCGTGGTCTCTTCCCTTGGCAAAGGCTTGGCATCCGCGGCACTCGGTGCGCTTCTGCAGGCGCGCGGCTATTCCGTCCGGCTTCGAAAACTCGACCCCTATCTGAATGTCGATCCGGGGACTATGAGCCCCTATCAACATGGGGAAGTCTTCGTCACAGATGACGGCGCGGAGACGGATCTCGATCTCGGCCATTACGAGCGCTTCACCGGCGTGCCGGCGAGTAAATCAGATAACATCACGACCGGGCGCATCTATCAGGACATTCTCGCCAAGGAGCGCCGCGGAGATTATCTCGGTGGTACGGTTCAGGTCATTCCGCATGTGACCGATGCCATTAAGAAGTTTGTCGTCCATGGCAACGATGGTGTCGATTTTGTGTTGGTCGAAATCGGCGGCACGGTCGGCGACATCGAGGGGCTACCGTTCTTCGAGGCGATCCGTCAGCTTGGCAACGAACTGCCGCGCCGATCAGCCATTTTCGTGCACCTGACGCTGATGCCCTACATTCCGAGCGCGGGTGAGTTGAAGACAAAGCCGACGCAACACTCGGTCAAGGAGTTGCGCTCCATTGGTATTCAGCCTGACATTCTTTTATGCCGTTCGGACCGAGAGGTCCCGGCAGGGGAACGCAAGAAGATTGCGCTCTTCTGTAATGTTCGCGAAGAGGCCGTGATTCAGGCGCTGGACGTTGCATCGATTTATGATGTGCCGCTGGCCTACCACAGAGAAGGTCTTGACCAGGAGGTGTTGAACGCGTTCGGCATCACGGGGGCGCCCAAACCCGATCTCGGCTGTTGGGAAACGATTTCGGAGAACGTCTCAAGCCCGGAGGGCGAGGTGACGATCGCGATTGTGGGCAAGTACACGGGGCTGAAGGACGCCTATAAGTCGCTGATGGAAGCGCTGGTGCATGGCGGGATTGCAAACCGGGTCAAGGTCAATCTGACGTGGATCGAAAGCGAGGTGTTCGAGCGCGAGGATCCGACGCCGTACCTTGAGGGGGTCAATGGCATACTCGTGCCCGGCGGTTTCGGCGAGCGGGGTGCTGAAGGAAAGATCCATGCGGTCAGGTTTGCGCGGGAACGGCGCGTGCCTTACTTCGGTATTTGTTTTGGTATGCAGATGGCCTGCATCGAAGCAGCGCGAAATCTTTGCGGGATTGCGGGTGCGTCGTCTACAGAGTTTGGGGCGACGACAGAGCCCGTGGTCGGTATGATGACGGAATGGATGCGCGGCAACGAACTGGAACAGCGCCAATCTGACGGGGATCTCGGCGGGACCATGCGTCTCGGGGCATATTCTGCTCAACTCGCCGAGGGAAGCCGGATCGCGGCCATGTATGAGGCGACAGAGATTTCAGAGCGTCACCGCCATCGCTACGAAGTCAATACCAAGTATCGCGAAGCGCTTGAAAAGGTCGGCCTTCAGTTTGCCGGCATGTCACCGGATGGTCTGTTACCGGAGACGGTCGAATACGCCGATCACCCTTGGTTTGTCGGTGTGCAGTTCCATCCGGAGCTTAAGAGCCGGCCGTTCGAGCCGCATCCGCTGTTCCAGAGCTTTATTGCAGCTGCGGTGGAGCAGAGCCGGTTGGTGTGATGGCTCCCCAGCTTCTCTGTTTAGAGTGGTTCTGTTTAGAGTGGTTTGACCCCGGCCTTATTCAGAACCGATGCCATGAATCCCTTTGGTTCGTCTTCTCGCGGTTTGAGCTTGATCGGCTTGGCGATCTTGCGCGCGGGGCGCGTGTATTCAATGCCCAATCTGTCACTGTTGCTCCAAATCAGTCTGCACTCAACGGCGGTGCGATCTGACGGAATCGAGAGTGTGAGGTCATTCACGTAGCGATCAAGCAGGCGCAGATCGTTTAGGCTTGATCGGTCAACCTGCAACTGCGCGCCAGAGGATGACGTGTCTATGACTTTGCATGAGATCCACTTCGAGAGCGCAGGATTTCCGATCGATGCCGGAATCAAGGTGTTCTTGCGATTGGCAAATCTTGCTTCCGGGATTGACTCCGCGGGCATAGCCGGGGCTGTCCCGTGGAATTGGGCGGGTTTCATTACTTTCGGTTGCACGGCTGGATTCCGATTTTGAGACTATGTTGGTTTGTTCAGTATGCATCCTGTATCTTAAGGTCCCCTTCGGGGGCCGTTTAAAATTTTAGGTAAATGCAGATTGGCTTGCGCCGGAAACGAATTGGCGGGTTTGCGTTTCATTTTGCCGAGTTCGGCCTGTGCCAGGTGACAGTTATTGGGTGCGCGAAATCCAAACGATGGGTTCTTACTCACATCTCCGCATAATTCGGACCGCCGCCGCCTTCCGGGCAGACCCAGGTGATGTTCTGACTGGGATCCTTGATGTCGCAGGTCTTGCAGTGGACGCAGTTTTGCGCGTTGATCTGGAAGCGCGGCTCGCCTTTGTCATTGTCCACGATCTCGTAGACACCGGCTGGACAATAGCGCTGGGCTGGTTCGTCCCATTCCGGCAGATTGACGTCGACGGGAATGTTGGCGTCAGTTAAGTGCAGGTGGACCGGTTGGTCTTCCTCATGATTGGTGGCCGAAAACGATACACTTGTTAGCTTATCGAACGTCAGTACGCCGTCGGGTTTTGGATAGGCGATGGGCTTTGCACGGGCGGCGGGCTTTAGCGTGGTGTAGTCGGGCTTGTTATGACGCCACGTTCCAAATGGTGACCATCCGCCAAGCAGCGTGCGTAACCACATGTCATTGCCGCCGAGCGCTATTCCGAGCCTGGTTCCGAGACGGGACCACATGGGTTTACCATTGCGCACGAGCTTCAGGTCGCGGCCGATATCACCATTGCGCACGGCTGCCTCGTAGCTTGTGATCTCATCGTTTGCGCGATTCGCGGTGAAGGCCTCGAATACGGCTTCAGCGGCCTCTATTCCGGAGAGCATGGCATTGTGGCTGCCTTTGATGCGCGGCACGTTCATGAAGCCGGCCGCACAGCCGAGAAGTGCGCCACCAGGGAACGTCAATTTCGGGATGGATTGCCAGCCGCCCTCCGTCAGGGCCCGGGCGCCATACGCGATGCGCTTTCCGCCCTCGAAAACGCCACGGATCACAGGGTGCGTCTTGAAGCGCTGGAACTCGTCATAGGGTGAGAGATACGGATTCTCGTAATTGAGGTGGAGCACAAAGCCGACCGAGACCAGGTTGTCGCCGTAATGGTAGAGAAACGAGCCGCCACCTGTACGGTTGTCGAGGGGCCAGCCGAAGGAGTGTTGCACCAATCCGGGCTGATGCTTTTCTGGCTTGACCTCCCAAAGCTCTTTGAGGCCGATGCCATACTTTTGCGGCTCGCTTGCTGCATCCAACGAAAACTTCTTGATCAGCGCCTTGGACAGCGACCCGCGCGCGCCTTCTGCGACAAGTGTATACTTTCCGCGCAGTTCCATGCCGCGCACGAAACTGTCCTTCGGGGTACCGTTGCGGCCGATCCCCATGTCACCGGTCGCGACGCCGACGACGGTGCCTTCTTGGTCATAGAGAACTTCGGCGGCGGCAAAACCCGGATAGATCTCTACTCCAAGCTCTGTTGCTTGTTCGCCGAGCCATCGGACCAGCGCGCCCAGGGAAACGATATAGTTTCCGTGATTGTTCATGAGTGGCGGCATTAGGAAATTGGGAAGGCGGATGTCGCCTGCCGGACCCAGATAGAGGAACCTGTCTTCGGTGACGGGTGTCGAGACCGGGGCCCCCTTTTCCTTCCAATCGGGGATCAGCCGGTTAAGGCCCTTGGGATCGATGACGGCTCCGGAGAGAATATGTGCACCGACCTCGGAGCCTTTCTCGAGGACGACAATGGAAATGTCTTGGTCCGCGGCGGCGGCAAGCTGCTTCAGCCGGATGGCGGCTGAGAGACCCGCGGGTCCGGCGCCCACTATTACGACGTCGAAATCCATCGCTTCCCGTTCCGGAAGACCGGATTCTTCACCTGCCATCGCCGATGTCCTCTATTTGGCATTGCTTGAGCACGTCCCGATTAGGTCCCTCAACAGGATAGCGTCAAGCCGAAGACGCACTTCGGTCGCGTTTCTGCTTGGGGATGGGGTCATCAACCGGGGCTGCGCGCCAGCTGTACCGCCGCTAGAATGGTCTTCATGGGACCGGATCAGACAACACAACACGGACTTGGCGCGTGGCTCGCTTGGCACCGGGATATGGGCGTTGATTGCGCTCTTGGTGACCTACCGGTGAACTGGCGCTCGCCTCCCAATAAGGCGCCGGGTGCCGATTTCGAGCTCGCCCTTGACGTGGATACGGAGGTCGACGCATCGGCTGGTGCTGCGCCGTTACGGGTTGCACCTCAAAGCTTGCGTGCGGATCTGAAGCCCCGACCGGATGTGTCTCCAACGCAGCAGCGCCGTTTTTCGGTGCCTGTCACGCCGGCTGCGCCCGATGCGGTGCTCACTGCCGCACGCACGGCGGCGCGTTCGGCTTCGTCGATTGACGGACTCGGTGCCGCGCTGTCCCGATTCGAGGGATGCGGGCTCAAGGCGACGGCCAAGAACCTTTGCTTCTATCGGGGAGCGCCACAAGCCCGCGTTATGATTATCGGAGAGGCTCCCGGCCGCGAGGAGGATTTGGCGGGTCAGCCATTTGTGGGCCCGGCGGGGCGGCTTCTCGATAAGATGCTGGCTGCCATCGGTCTCGATGAGACCACGGTACACATCACCAATATCGTCTACTGGCGGCCTCCGGGGAACAGGACGCCGACACCGCAAGAGGCGCAGGCCTGCCGGCCTTTTCTTGAACGGCAAGTTGAGCTTGTGGCTCCCGATATTGTTGTGGCCCTCGGCGGTGCTGCTGCCAAGAATCTCTTGGATACGACTGAAGGTATTATGCGTACGCGTGGAAAGTGGTCGGAACGTACGTTTGGTACACGGCGCGTTCGTATGCTCGCGACCCTGCATCCTGCGTATCTTCTGCGCACGCCAGCTTCCAAGCGGCTCGTTTGGCGCGATCTCTTGGCGCTCAAGGCCGCGCTTGGAATTACGGCGTGACGCTCGCGAGTTTGTTTAAGTTTTGGTCGATTTGTCCGGATCCGAACAATTTTAACAAAGGAATTAGCTTCGTCTGAAGCTGGCGTGCGTATGATCATCCTGGGATTTGAGCTGCGCGGTCACGCCGACGGCAGCTTGGTTATTGGAGATCGTTCGTTGTGATCAAAGGGTTCGTCTATCTGAGGCCTTTGAATATGGTCTATATTCGGGAGACCGGGCCATATGCCGTCTCCTCGCGCGTGGCGTGGGCCAAGGTAATGGACTGGCTCGACAAGAGCGGCATGCGCCGGGATGTCGGCTGTGGCTATGGATTGCTTCTTGATGACCCCAATGTGACCGATGACGACAAGTGCCGGTATGACGCCTGCCTTGAGATGCTGTCTGAGTATAACGAGACGCTTACCGACGAATTTCAGTTTCGGCGTTTGCCAGGTGGCGCCTATGTTCGGCAGAGATTCAAGGGTTCGGCCGAAGAGCTGCGCGTTGGCGTCATGCAATTTCGGGACGAGAATGTTCCAATGCAGGGGCTGGTCGTAGATCGAAGTCGGCCCATGGTTGAGATCTACCTGGATGATCCGGACAAGGTTGCGGAAGCCGATCGTACCATCGATATTTGTATACCGGTTCGGGCACAAGGTGAAGAGGAAGACGCCGCTGCCTGAGACCGTAAAGGTCGCGCTGGGCTTTACGTTTTCCGGTGACCGGTCCACAGTCGCTGCTCGATCATGCAAGAGCGGGTGCCGGTCCCATGTCCCGAATAGATGAGAAACGTCCTTTCGTACCCGTGCGGATTGCCATCCTGACAATGTCAGATACGCGCACGCTTGCGGAGGACCATTCTGGCAACGCGCTTGCCGATATGATTTCCGAAGCCGGCCACGTGGTCGCCGATCGGGTGCTCGTCAAAGACGATGTGGCGACCATTCGCAACAAGGTGAAATCCTGGATCGGCGAATCGGCAGTCGATGTTGTCATCACGACTGGGGGTACGGGCTTTACGGGACGTGACGTCACGCCGGAGGCGATCGCGCCGCTGTTCGAGAAAGAGATCGATGGGTTCTCGACGCTCTTTCACATGATTTCGTACGAGAAGGTGGGAACGTCGACGATGCAGTCGCGCGCTTGCGCGGGGGTGGCGAGGGGCACCTATATCTTTTGCCTTCCCGGATCGCCCGGGGCCTGCAAGGATGCATGGAACGGCATTTTGAAGTGGCAGCTCGATAATCGGCATCGGCCTTGCAATTTGGTTGAGATCATGCCGCGGCTTGAAGAGCATCGGAAGAGCTGAGCGAGCGGTGTTCGGTGCCCGTGGACGTAATCTATTTGTTGGCGGTAACCAAAGTTGTGTTCCATTCGGAACAGCGCTTGCTGCGAACCTGCATCATTAGTCTCTTTCTGTAATTGGCGTTGCAGTTCATGCGCACGGCCGACGCCATCGACCTCTGTTCTCAAAGAGGGGTGGCATGCCCTTTTGCGCTGACTGCGATCATTGCTGAAGGGAGATCGACTTGTCCGTACACGAAATCGCCCGTCACGGTACGTCCAGCAACAAACCACAGTTTCCCGAATCCGGCTCTGAAAATCGACAAACAGAACGCCAGCGCGCGCCGTCATCGGACGAAGATGGCCGGCCTGTGCCGTCTGGTTCTTCTGCGCATCACGTGGCGCATGATAGTATTCTGGCGCTCGGCTATGACTGGAGCCACGTTTCCGATCCTGGTATTGCACCAAAGTATCCGGCAAAGGTTTATTTGCCGCGGAGCACCGACGACATCGTTCGTGCTGTTCATGAGACACGCCAGCTCGGACAAAAACTCACCATCCGAGGTAGTGGCCATTCGAGCAATGATTTGGTGCTGGCCGAAGGGGGGGCGATTCTCTGGACGACGCTGTTCAACAACATCGTTGCGATCAACGAGGACGAGCTAACCGTTGTTGTTCAGTCGGGTGCCATGTTGGCCGGTGTCGATGAGCATTTGGCCACGATGCGTCTTGGCTTGCCAGTGATCGGCGATCATACCCATCTCACGGCCGGCGGGTTTGCGTCCGTTGGCGGCGTCAGTCCGGCCTCGCATCGCCTAGGCATGTTCGTCGACAATGTGCTCGCCATCGAAATCGTGGACTGGGATGGTCGGCGGCATGTCTACACGAGAGAGCGTCATCCTCAGGATCTCAATCGCATTCTTGGCGGCACGGGCCGGCACGGTATTATCGCCACTCTAACGCTTCGCATCGAACGGACCGAGAAACACACAACGGTTGTTGAGAACGATCGCTTCATCACCCGCGATATGGACGCCTTCATCGCGCGTTCACGCGCCAATATCGAGAGGGACGACGTCCTTTATCAACGTAGCATCTGGGATGAGCGTCCGGTTCTCGGCCAATCGTTGATCTTCGGCCAATGCACGGCTTACGGCGCGACCCCCGCCTCGTGGTGGAAGACGCTGCGTGAAAAAATCGCGTTTGGTACGCTGCACGGCCTTCGCAACCTCGCCGGTAAGTTGCCGGCGTTGATAGGGCGTGCTGTCAATATGCTCGGTGGGCTCGGGTTTATTTTTACGCCGCGCTTTTCGACAATCAAGAACATCGAAAGCTTTACGGAAAAAGTGGTCGACCACACGGTTGGAGATCCGATTCGGTTTCTCGCAGTGTTGGCGCCGATGAGCGCATACGACGAGCTTTTTCGCAAACTTCACGCACTGGCCACGCGGTATCGGGATGAGCATGGTCTCCTAACCTCCGTCAGTCTCTACAGCGTTGGACTGAAATCCGAGTGGCTCGCAGGTGGAACAGACGAGCGCTATTGCGATCTCCTGCTCTATCTGGGTCTTACACCCAAAGGCATGAGTTCTCCGCTGCTCGACGAGCTTGTGGCCGAGGTCGATAAGGCGTGTGTTGCGCACAAAGCCTTTCGCTACATGCACAGCCGGACGAGCACCGATGATGCGATCCGCGGGCGTATCGATCCGAATGAACGTCATGCGACTGCAATCAAGGATCTACCGGAGGCGGCCTAGGTACGCCTTCAGAGTCATCGATCAAACTCAAGAAGGTTTTGCGCTTGCCACTTCTATCCGATTCAATGTCTTGGAGGTTCCATGTCCCGTAACGTTCTTGATCGCCACAGCGTCGAAACTCCGAATGCACGCGCGGCCAACGAGAAACGGCATCTTGTGTGGTTGGGCGTGTTTGCCGGCGCGTTGCTGACCGTGATCGGGATCCGCTTCTTTGCTGTGCCGGAGGGTGCCGCCCACACGTTCGGTTTGGGGCAGCAGATTGTTGGCGCGGAATTGCACCATGTCATTGCTATGCGGGATGTGTGGCTCGGTCTTATGGCGATTGCGCTTGCGGCGCTGCGCGAGTGGCGCGCGCTTGGCCTTTGGTTCGTCATGGGCGCAGGTGTTTGCGTGGCCGATGCTGGAATCGTTGCAAGCACGACAGCCAAGTGGTGGGCGCTCACTTTTCACCTCGGCTCCGGTGTCTTTTGCGCCTGGGTCGGTCTTGCCTGTCTGCGCTATGCGCAGCGTGCCGGCAACACGAGCCCGCCTTTGTTGGCGGCGAGCTAATAGGTAGGGCTAACTGTCCGTCACCCTCTTGTAAGATGGGTCATACGGCGGCAGTATGCCAGACAGTCTTGGCCTGCGTGGGGAGCCGCGCCGTGAGAAGCTGCTGTTCGGCCATTGTTTTATCTGCTGTTTTTTGTTCCGTAGGCGTCGTGTCAAGCCATGCGCAAGAGTCTTGCCGGCGGTCAGACCCGCCACGCCTCGAACTCAGGATCTATAAGTATAGTGGCGCCGAGACTGGAGAGGCAGTCAATCGGTTCTCGAGCTTCTACCGCATCATTCGTGAGAAACTCAGGCTTATCAAAGAGGACGTTGTCGTTGACGGTGTTGATGTCGATTACCTGTCCGATCTCACGGTTAAGCCTGAGGCCGTAGATTTCGAGAGTATGGAAAGGTCACCCGACGAATCCGGTTTGGCGGCGACGTGGGTCTTTCAGAATCGTCACTTGTTACTGTTGTACGGTGACCTGCAACCGCAGGATGGTGTGTATCGAGTAACGAGTTCGCTTTATTTGGGTGGTTTGGCCCCGGATGAAGTAGGGAAGGTTGTGACGGCATTCTTGCCAATTACGCCTGAGGGCTCGGCGAATGCCCGGGACAGCCATTCGATGGTCGCGCTTTCAGCTTTGGCGCTCGATGCCATGAAGCGTGAATGTGATCCGGCGATCATAAGACATCTTCTTGGGAAGGCGAATTACAAGGCTCTGGATCTCAAGCGCCGTGGAGAGCTCCGGGGAGACCTCATCAAGATTCATCAATTCATCGAAGATCTCATCAGACAGCTCATGAGCTAATGTCGGCGAGAGGGTGATGAAAAAGGCGTGCAAAAGGTTCTGCATAATATTGATGTTCCTTTCCGGGTGGGCCTGTCCGTCATGGGCTGCCGAGATCCGGACCCTAATACCCGATTTTTACGGTCACAGCGCTGTTGGCAAATCCGTCGCTACTATTTTGGACCTGCAACTTTGGCGAACGCTCAGGGCAAAGCCAGGAAGCGGGGGATCCAATGTGGATCTTGGCACTGGTACCGTCTTTCGGCTGCGCCAGACTCTTGAAAATCCGTCCCACAGTGCGGCTGAGAAGGAAGCGAAAAAACTTGATATCAATGCTCAGCTTGTCCTTTGGGGGAAAGTCTTTGAGGTCGGCGACGAGGCCTTGGTGACTCCGCATTTGACGTTGGCGGACTATTTCGATTTTCGAAAGACAAAGAAGGAGAAATGGAACCTGACATTCGTGCGGGAGGGCGAGGAATTCTCTTTGACTGCCGATGTGCCGCAGCGCCGCTACGAATTTGAGCCGCTTTCGTTGCCGAGTGACTTCGTACAAAAATACAGCACTCCGGGCGCATTGAAAATTCTTAAGAGGGCTTCACCAGGGAGCCCTTCTCTCGGTCATCTTGGGAGAGTCTACCGCCACTGCGGAAGTAAGGGTAACTTTGCCTGTGTGACTTCAAAAAACAGGAAGGGTTGGGTTCATTTGCCTCAGCTCGGCAAGCATAAGCCAGAGATTGTAGACTTTGTCGGTGCCATTGTTCGCATTTACCGTGGAGATTGGCAGGGCTCAATCCAGTTGTTCAATCGTGTCATCGAAAACAAGAACGCTCCAGTCAATCTCGTCATAGATTCTCATCTCTATATCATCCGGGCCAAGAGTGAGCTCAATTTGCCGGCCGACAAGGAAATGGACTCTGTGCTTGCAATCACTTTTCCGTCTCGGAGCGTCGTTCAGTATCTTGCGATGAATCTCATACAACGGTGTTTTGCTCTACCCGGACAGCGGAGCGGTCGCTGTTCCGAGGATGATAAGACCCGACTCTCAGAGCTCGTACTGAAAAATAGGGCGTTATTTCAGAAACAAGATCCTTGGTTCGAACGTGTGAAAGACTTGGTAGGGAGTGTGCGCTGAAGTTGTAAGTGGCGTTGAACGAATTGCGGCATTGGTTTGTCTGAGTGAATCGGGATTGAGGCAAAACGGATGGCGGACATCTTTCTAAGCTACACCCGCAGCGACCGCGAGAAGGTAGCGATCTTGGCGGATGCGCTTAAGGAGAACGGCTGGTCTGTTTGGTGGGATACCGCTCTCACAGCGGGGCAGCGCTTCGATAACGTAATCGAGACGACATTGGGCAAGGCGAAAGCTGTTATCGCTGTGTGGAGTCCGGAATCGGCGAATTCGCAATGGGTAAAGGACGAGGCTGGCGAAGGTGCGGCAAAGGGGAAGCTCATTCCCGTCATCATAGATGGGGCAAAACCGCCTCTGGGCTTTCGGCAGTATCAGACGGTGGACCTCACAGGTTGGGCGGGGCAGCGTGACGATCCCCGCCTGCAGGACCTCATCTATGGGCTGAAGAGTCTTATTGAGGAAGGGTACATCCCACCTGAATGGAAGCCGCGACGGACCCCACGGCCGCTGAGTTGGTATGCCCGAGGTATTGGTGCTGGTGCGGGAGCAATCGCTGCGGTTCTACTCGTCGGTTACGCTCTGTTTCCGAATGCGGTTGATCGCTGGTTGCCTTGGAAGCAAGGGTTTCAAATCTACGACGGCTTCAGCGTGCGCGACACTGGCGGCGAGGTTCTGACCGGCAAGAACTTCCAGGAATGCCAGGTGGAATGCGAATCCAGAGGAGAAAGATGTAATGCGTTCTCTCACCTTGCCAGCGAGAGTGCCTGCTTCTTGTTGCCTACATATACTTATCTCGCAAAGGATTCGCGCGTGCGGACGGGTGTTCGGGCAATTCTGAAGCAGCCCGATCTAACCGTAATACAGAAATGAAGACGGGAGGAGCACGAGACCTAGGGAGGCAGAAGATGAAACGAACGTTCTTGATTGTGTTGACGATAGCCATAATCCCTGCGGTGGGGATCGCGGGCATTGATCCAAGGAAGTGTCGTGACGGCTCAATTTATTCAGAGGATCTTGTCACGTACCTCCAAGAGGTTTTGATCGCGGACGGTGCTTTGAAGGGTGCCGCTGACGGGAAGTTAGGCCCAGCTACGAAAGCTGCGTTCGGTACTTACCGCGAGAAACATGGACTTCCACGGGCCGTAGGTATCGACCTTCCGCTCCTCAAATCATTGTTGGGAGAGAAGTTTTCTGAGCTTGCCGATCGCGACTTCAGGTTGGAACTGTGTGCTGTTCATCTTGAGCACGCTCAGCAACGTAGAGGGTATGAGCGATAAGCATTTCTGTTCGACCCTGTCCTTCGGAGCGGTTTCTATTGCGCCAATATGTCTTGGCGTGTCTGAAAAGTTCAGGGTGTGGCGTATAGGTCGGTTTTGACTGCGTGTTGGTCTTGCCTGCCTGCGCTATGCGCAGCGTGCCGGCAACACGAGCCGGCCCCATTTGGCTCCGAGCATCATATGGTCTTCTGCTTCATCAACATCGTCCAGCGTTGCGGCGTAGCCAACGCGTTGGCGTTTGAGATTCTGTTCCGTGTCAGCGCGTGCGCGCGGGCTTGACCAGCGTACAGCGTCAAAGATTTGCAGGATCCGAGGCCGACGTTTCAAGCCGATCAGCCAGTAGCCGCCGTCGGGTGACGGTCCAATAACGGCAGTATGCGATCCAAGTGCCGAGAAAGCGGCCCGGACATGGTGTGCGCGAATTTCGGGCGTGTCAGATCCTATGATCAAGACGGGACCGGGTGGCAGCTGGTTCATGATACGCTGCATGCGTTCACCGAGATTGCCGTGTCCTTGTGGGATCCGTGGCCACCGCAGGCTCCAAGCCCGGCTCGTTACCGCGGGGTCGGGCGCGACGGCAAGGATGGTTTCCCATTCGGACGGGCGTGACACGCGCGATAGTACACGTGCCGTTACGTGACGGTAGAACCAGACGGCTGGTACTTCGCCAATGCCGGAGGCAAGACGGGTCTTGGCTTGTCCAGCGCGGGGCTCCTTCACCATGACAACCAGACGCCGTTGCCAGACTGTGGTGGGGCGCTTGAGATTTTTGGCTCGTCGAGCACACGTCTTCTGATCGGACGTCGTTCGCCACTTGCTGGGGATAGGTTGCAAATGCTTATCCCTCGTAGATGCTGACGATGCGGGTTGGCGATACGCCTGTTCTATAGAGCGCGAGGCAGTAGAGATTGCGCGACATCCGGCGCGCGTAGCCCTCTGCCCGGTAGCGATCGGCGCTGGTCGTGGCTGCGGTATGGAAGTGGGTGATCCGCTTGCGGCCAAGACGGCGAACGATATCGACATCTTCCATGAGCGGCATATCGGTAAAGCCACCGATCGAATCGTAGAGCTTGCGGGAAATAAGGAGGCCTTGATCGCCGAACGGTAGCGCCATAAGCCGGCTTCTTATTGCGACGCCTTTTTCAATCATCCGTGGGGCCACGCCTACATCGTCCAAGAGGAACCGGAACACGCCGGCAGTGTCCGGCCGGCGGCGCTCTTCAATGCGGGCAATATGTTCGCTGGCCTCATCCGTCCATGCCGGCTCGAGGACGGTGTCGGCATGAAGGAAGAGGAGCCACGAGAAGCGTGCTTCTTGTGCGCCGGCTTTCAGTTGTCCGCCACGGCTCGGTGGGCAGGTGACCAGTTGGGCTCCTGCTTGTTCGGCAATTCGCATCGTCTTGTCTGTCGATCCTCCGTCAACGATGACCGCCTCTTTGACGATACCGTCGACGGCAGCAGGAACCAGCGCGGCCAGGGTGCGGACCAGATGCGGTTCGGCATTGAGTGTTGGGATCACAACGGAAATCATGGAGGCCTTGTGTGCTATGGCCAGGGCCTCTGCAAGAGCAGCTTAGGGGCAGGGGCTCTCTCCCGGCCGCTGCACTCAAATGTTCTTGATTTGTTCACTGAAACGCTTTAATCGTCCACGGGCGAGGCTGGACATGGTGAGAGATAGCGAGCAACGACCGTGGGAAGGGCTGGACGGCGCGGCCGGTTCCGTTGTGTCGACCAATCTGCGCCGAGGGCGTGGCGCGCGATCCAACGCGACTGGTCGTTTCGAGACCGAGCAACGGGGCACATTCGATGATGGGTGGGATGGGCTCGCCGACCTTCCGCCATTTAAGACCGAGGTCACGGACGAGCCAGCGCGTACGATCATCACCCGCAACGACAGTCCGGACATTTCATTCGACCGTTCGATTAATCCCTATCGGGGGTGCGAACACGGCTGCATCTATTGTTATGCCAGACCGACACACTGCTATCTCGGCCATTCGGCAGGCCTGGATTTCGAGACAAAGCTCTACGCGAAACCTGAGGCGGCAGCGCTTCTCGAGAAGGAGTTGGCAGACCCGCGGTACGAGCCTCGTACGATGGCGCTTGGCACCAATACGGACCCGTATCAGCCGATCGAACGAGAGCGGCGTATCACACGCAGCATTTTGGAGGTCCTTGAGCGCGCGAATCATCCGGTCAGCATCGTGACGAAATCTTGGCTTGTGATCCGCGATCTCGATATTCTGTCGCGGATGGCGGCAAAGGGTCTGGCAAAGGTGGCGATTTCGGTGACGACACTCGATCACCGGCTGGCGCGGGCGATGGAGCCGCGTGCCTCGAGCCCGTCCAAACGGCTTGAAACCCTTCGCACCCTAGATGAGGCGGGCGTTCCGACGGCTGTTATGATCGCTCCCGTTATTCCTGCCCTCAACGATAATGAGATTGAGCAGATCCTGAAGGCGAGCAGCGGCGCCGGCGCGCGTGAGGCCGGCTATGTGCTCTTGCGGCTTCCCCTTGAGATCAAGGGTCTCTTCGGCGAATGGCTAGCGGAGGAATTCCCGGATCGCGCCAACCGCGTGCTTCGCCTTATGCGGTCCATGCATCAGGGGCGTGATTATCGCTCACAATACGGGACGCGGCAGAAAGGGAGCGGCCCCTATGCCGATCAAATCACTAAGAGATTCAGGCTGGCGTTGAAAAGATTTGGCCTCAATCTGCACCGCGAAGCTTTGCGCACGGATCTCTTTCGCCGCCCCGTTCCGGCGGGGGGACAGCTTAACCTTCTATAGGGTTTTCGACGTGCAGCATGCGCGTGAGGAGCCGTCGTGCATGATACGGGCGCTGTCTATTGCCCGCCCTGCCCTCCGTCACCCACTTCGGTGGACCCATTGGAGAACTTTGTCTTGACGGCTGAGTGGCGTGCGATCGTATCGAAGTACGAGTTCTCATCGCCAATCGTAAATGTCGAGGAGCATGACGGCGTGCATGAGAAAGAAAGGCGCTGACTGGACTTGTACAGATTGACGACACTGGCGTTGTCGCGCTCAACGATGACTCGCTGGTCCTGAATGATGTTGCGCTCGGCGTCGAGGGCAATCACGTTGGTGATCCCAAATGTCTTGCCGGTTATGACCAGCATGTTGCTGCCCTGGATGGTCACGTCTGCAACCGACGGATTGCCAGTAATGACCTCGGAAACAGCTCTTGGAAGGCGCAGAAGTGTCGCCTGGTCATAGCGCACGACAAGGTCGTCGGCGCGCGCGTTCTCCGGGGTGACGAGCAATCCAAAAGCGATCATATAGAGCACCAACATAACCAAATGTCGGCGACGTCGGGGGGTAAGTTCGCTTTTCGGCGCGCGCAGCATGGTTCGGACCCTTCCAGAGATGCATTCCCAATGGATTAAGTCGAAAAATGGTGAAGGAAGTCCAAACGCGCGGCCTGTTTCGATGCGAATGCGCCAGAGGGTCCAGATCCTAGGCGGTTCTGCTTCAGCTCTTGTCATTCGGTCCGGCTTGCTGACGCCGAAACGTATTGCCTCTTTTCCGCGTGCAGGTGGTGCAGGCGAATAAGAGCCAAGTTAGTAGCGATGGGCGATACGATTGGCCGAGATCACTATGCTTCAAAATGCTCATCTATCCGATAATGCCGTACAATATCCGGCCATTTTACGCAGATTTAACCGTGAAAGATTGTCGAACTACATGTATTTCTCAAGTATAATAATTTGGTATCCATGCAATACATGAAGCTATACTTCATTCTTTCATGATTTAATCGAATTGTTATGTTTATGTTTATTCAATGTTATTACGTGTATACAGAGCAA
Organism: Hyphomicrobium sp.; assembly: GCA_965222835.1. Taxonomy (GTDB): domain Bacteria; phylum Pseudomonadota; class Alphaproteobacteria; order Rhizobiales; family Hyphomicrobiaceae; genus CBDCUQ01. Next base: position 166,221 of record CBDCUQ010000001.1, on the reverse strand, counting down.
TCTGCTGTTTTTACTTATCTTTTACAGATGGGGATGTAGTCTCGCCGAAGTTCAAAGGCGAGGCATGAGCCAAATGCCATGAACTTAATCAGGCGTAAGCTTACATCTGAAACGGGAGAAGTAGTCATGAAGAACATTTTCGCACGCTTTGTGAAGGACGAGTCGGGTGCTACCGCTATCGAGTACGGCCTCATCGCCGCCCTCGTCGGTGTTGCCATCATCACCGCCCTCACGACTCTTGGTACGGCTCTGAACGGCGTCTTCAGCGACGTTGCTACTGAGCTCGACAACGCCGTCTAAGACACTTTGGCTGGCCGCGAGGCTGGCAAAGGATCTAGTCAGGAGTGAATGGAGCCACCTGTGCGACTTGCCCAGGTGGCTTCATTTCTAAAGGGCAGGCGTCCTTGTAGCGTTTCGAGTGCGGATTCGGTGGAGTGCTGCAGAGTTGATTAGGTGAAGCGGTGCGGTCAAAGCCCACGCTAGAGCTTATTGATAGGGTGCGAGCATGGAGCTCAATGCTTTTCTGAGTGACGAGAGTGGAGCGACAGCAATCGAGTACGGTTTGATTGCCGCGCTTGTAAGTTCGGCGATCATTGTTGCGCTGACGTCGTATGGCGATTCGCTCAACGGTATATTTGGTGATTTGTCGGATGCAATCGACGGCGTTTAGGTGAGCCCGTCGGCCGCGAGGCTGGCAAAGGATCTCGCCATGAGCAAAGGGAGCCACCTGCGCCACTGCCCAGGTGGCTTCATTCTCACTTAGAGGCTTAGAGGACATGTTTTTTGCCTGATTTTTCGGCGCAGATTAGGCATTTTTGCATACAACAGGCCTCTTAGCGGTGCCTCCTTAGACGCACGTCCTTCTTGGTTTGAACTTTGAAGCCGCAGATTTCGGGGTTTGTGAACGAAAAATTCAGCGTACGGTGTTGTTATTACGGCGCATAAAGATCAACTTTGTCGGCTACTGTAGATTTGACTATGTGCCGCGCGCAATGGGGGCCCGTGCAATTTATGCGGGGATGGGGTGTGAGTATAAAGCTGAAGGTATTCTTAGAGGACGAACGTGGGGCGACAGCAAACGAGTACGCCTTGATCGTCGCGCTTGTTTGTACGTCAATCATTGTTGCGCTGACGTCGTATGCAAATATGATGAACACGACGTACGGTGAGTTATCAGATGCAATCGAAGGTGCTGAGTAATCCGGCCGGCAGCCAGCCCGTTATTTTGATGGCAGGAGCCTCAAATCCGCCGCTGGTGCGAAAGAGCACCTAAACCAACTTGCATCAACAAGCCTTGTCATGCGGCAGCGTTTTTTTGGCGTCGTCTCAGGCCTATCAGGATGCACGGATGTCCTTGTTAAGGCATGCTTAGGGCTGAGCGTGAACAATAGTGACTGAGGTCGCGCATCGTGCGATGTACGAGGAGTTGGTTGGCGTGCTCGATTATCCGCTGTTTTTCGTGTTTCCAGCGGCCATGGCCTTTGCGGGCGCCATGGATCTTTTTACGATGACCATTCCGAACCGCGTGTCGATCGTCCTTTTGGGCGCCTTCCTTGTCGCGGCCCCGATGGCTGGGCTCGGGCTTTTTGAAATTCTTTGGCATCTGGCCGCGTTCGTCGCAGTGTTGGCAATAACGATCACGCTGTTTTCGATGAATATGTTGGGTGGCGGCGACGCCAAACTTCTCGCTGTCGCCTCGTTGTGGGTCGGACTTAGCGAGCTACTTTTCGTTTATGTGGTGAAAGTCGCCATTTTGGGTGGCGCGTTAGCGCTGCTCATTCTCGTGCTTCGTAGAATTCCGGTGCTGCCACCAAACTCACCGGAATGGGTGCTCCGGCTGCATCGCGCCGGCGGTGGCATTCCCTACGGATTGGCGATTGGCGGTGCGGCGCTCTGGGTCTACCCAAACACGCCTTGGTTCTCGGCGTTCTCAATCTAAATTCAGTGCCTTGTGCATTTTGGATGTACGCGCAATGCGGCGACCTGCGCGCCAATTTACGACGTCAGTTAACCTGGCATTGACGTTTGTCGATCAACATCTGGTTCGGAATCATCATGGAGCCCCGTGTCGGCGGCTCGAGAGGACTTGGCGCCAATGAAGAAAGCTCAGTTGATTGGCATTTCCGTCGCCCTTGTGGCCGGGGTCATGGCGTTTGTTCTGATGAAGGGCGTGGTCAACAAGCCGCCGGTGGAGAAACGTGTCGAGGTTCAGGTGAACTCGGTCGAAGTGCTGGTTGCGCGGACTGACATCGGTCTCGGACAAATCGCGACGGATGGCATGTTCCGCTGGCAGGCCTGGCCGAAGGACGCGGTGACGAAGGGTTTTATCACTAAGACGTCCAATCCGAGGGCCGTGTCGCGATTCTCTGGCTCGATCGCGCGGTCGCCCCTTATGGCGGGCGAGCCCATCACTAGAATGAAACTCGTCAAGGCCGGACAGGGCGGTGTGCTGGCGGCGATCTTGCCAAAAGGCATGCGCGCCATTTCCACGAAGATCAAAGAGGAGACGGCGGTTGCCCGGCTCATTCTGCCGAATGATCGGGTGGATGTCATTCTTATCCGCCGTATGCGCGGGAAGGCCGGCGGCGACGAATATGTTGGTGACACGCTATTCTACAACGTCCGTGTTCTCGCCATCGGTCAGCAGATCCAAAGCAAAGAAGGCAAGAAGTCGGCAGGGGCCGCCAACACAGCGACTCTGGAGTTGACGCCGCGTCAGGCCGAGCAATTGGCCCTTGCCAATTCGATGGGTGAGATCAGCCTCACACTTCGATCGATTACCGAAAGAGACTTGGATGGTGGTCCGGTCGCCGGCAACGAGTTGGGCAAAGATCGGCGGAAGAGTGGTGTGGAGTTGTTGCGTTACGGTGTGAAGTCGCGTGCGTACGGCGTGAACTGAGTGTTCCCGAAATCGTAGTTTGTCGAAAGGCAATCGACCCATGCGAACTACCGCAACGAAGCCCTGGGCCATGTCCCTGGCGGGCGCGGCAATTCTTGGCGCTGCTGCGCTCCTACTCTTGATGCCGGGTGCGGCGAGCGCTAACGGATCAAATGGAGCGCGGGTGAAGGCTGCCGGATGGCCTGCCCATCACAATTCCATATTGAAGTTTCGGGAAAGAGACCTTCCTGCCGTTCGTCCCGTGAAACTCGGGCGCAACAAGTCTTTGGTTGTCGAGCTACCGAAAGAGCTGCGCGACGTCATGGTATCGGCACCCGAAGTGATGGATGCCGTCGTGCAAACATCAAATCGCGTTCATCTGATTGGCAAGGTCGTCGGCCAATCGAATGCCTTCTTTTACGACGCCAACGGCGAGCAGATCCTTACCCTCGAAGTCTCAATCGAGCAAGACACGACGGTTTTAGACGATCTCTTCCGCCGCTTGATTCCGGGGTCGAACATCACCTCAGAGATTCTTAATGATACCGTCATTCTGACCGGTTCGGTTCGCAATCCCATCGACGCATCGCGGGCAGGAGAAATCGCCTCGCGCTTTATCGTGACTGCTGATCCGACATTGGACAAGCGCGAATATTTTAAGGTGATCAATATGTTGGCAGTCGAAGGCGAAGAGCAGGTGATGCTCCGCGTCGTGGTTGCTGAAGTTCAGCGGTCGATGCTCAAGCAATTCGGCATCAATGTTGGCGCGATCATCAACTCAGGGAATTTTTCGACTTCTATCCTGACCGAGAACGCGTTGCCGCTGACGGCTGCTGCGGGTCTTGGAACGCTGCCGACACCGGCAATTCCCACGTCTGGTCCTAGCGCCGGGATTCTATCTCTGTTCAACCAGGGACCAAACGGAGCGGGCGCTCCGTTTGGCAACTCTGGTGTCGATTCGTTTTGGAGCTTCGGCGGCAGCCAGATAACGAAAACCGTGCGTGCGCTTGAGCGCAATGGCCTGTTGCGGACGCTTGCCGAGCCGAATCTAACAGCAGTTTCCGGTGAATCGGCGAAGTTCCTGGCCGGTGGCGAATATCCCATTCCTGTCGTCGACAGCGATGGTGAGGTGTCGATCACCTATAAGGAGTTTGGTGTCGGCGTTGCGTTTACGCCCACCGTCCTTTCCGAGGGTCGAATCAGCCTGAAGATCGAGACCGAAGTGTCGGAATTGACGAACACGGGTGCTGTGAGCATATCGTCGATTTCGGTTCCCGCTCTTCGAAAGCGTCAGGCGAACTCGACGGTGGAACTGCCGTCCGGTGGCTCGCTGGCGATGGCCGGCCTTATCTCAGACGATGTCCGCCAAAACATCGATGGTGTTCCCGGACTTAAGGATGTTCCAATTCTTGGAACGCTTTTCCGCAGCCGGGATTACATCAAGCAGGAGACCGAGCTCGTCGTCATCGTGACGCCCATACTCGTCAAGCCGACGGCTAGAAAAGATCTGGCCCGGCCGCTCGACGGTTTGGCCGAGGCGTCCGATATGAAGGCGAATTTCCTGGGTCATCTCAATCGAATCTATGGGTCTGGAAGGGCTGCCCCAGCGGGTGACCTTAAAGGCGATTACGGCTTCATTGTTGAATAATGGCTGACACTGGAGTGGTCTCATGACATCCGAACACACACAGACGGCCTTTACGAGACTTGCTGCGGGCCGGCCGTCGCACAAGATCCTGGCTGCAGTTCTGCTGACGGCGGTGCTGGCGGGCTGCAAGCACTCGGACACCGGAGCGCGCGTTGCGGGTTGGACTCTAGTCGATCCTGCGCAACGACATCCGATTATCGTTTCGCAAGAGCCGCAAGTTCTGCCCGTTCATGTTGCACGCGGTTCGCGTGGGCTGTCGCCGCGGCAGCGCGCGGCGGTTCTTGGATTTGCCGACAAGGCACGCGCTAGCGATGCTGGGAATAGCCGGCTTATTATTGCTGCGCCCAGCGGTTCGCGAAACGAGATCTCGGCGATGCATGCCGTTGGTGAGATTCGCCGGCTCTTAAGCGATCGTGGATTTCCCGAGAATCTGATCCAAGTTGAGGCTTATTTTGACGAGGCGGAAAGTGAGCCGCCGGTTCGAGTCTCTTACTTGCGCTACATGGCCGAAGGACCGCAGTGCGGACAATGGCCGACGAATCTGGCGACTGAACCGCAGAATCTACCGCATCCAAATCTGGGGTGTGCCAATCAGCGCAATCTTGCCGCCATGGTTGCCAATCCGGCCGATTTGCTTGGCCCGAGAACGGAAAGCGAGCGGGCAAGCGAGCGCAGGGAACAGGTCTTCCGGAAATACACCGTGGGTGAATCGAGTGTCACCAATAAAACCACCGACGAAAAAATCAGCGTGAAAGAAGCTGGCTCCTAAATAAGGTCTCTTGACGATGAGCGCGAACACCGCACAGGACATGAATACGGCTGAAGACTCGGGCCTTGAGGCTGATCTCCAAAATCCATTGGAGGCGGCGGATCCAACTCAAGCCAGGCCCATACCACGTATTTCGATACAGGCCTTTTGCGAAGGGCCCGGGTTAGCTTCGGCCGTGCAGGCGGCGTCCGAGGACCGGCGTCTGACGAAAGCTCATGTCAGCGTGCATATGGGCGGTGCTCCAGCAGCCGTTGCGCACTATCAGGAGAGCCCGACACCGAACCTGATCATCGTCGAGTCGAGCCTGCCTGGTGCAGAGCTGCTGGCCGAACTTGACCGGCTTGCCGAGACCTGTGATCCGGGTACGAAAGTCGTGATCGTTGGGCATGCAAACGACGTGTTTCTCTATCGCGAGCTGCTGAAGCGCGGTGTCAGCGAGTACCTGGTGGCTCCGGTCGCTCCGATGCAGCTCATGGAGAGCATTTCCAATCTCTACAACAGTCCGGAAAGCGAGCCGGTTGGTCACGTCTATGCTTTCATCGGCGCCAAGGGCGGTGTCGGCTCGTCCACTGTCTGCCACAACGTTTGCTGGACGCTATCGGAAGTGCTTCAAGCGAATGCTATCATTGCCGATCTCGATTTAGCGTTCGGTACAACGGGACTGGACTTCAACCAGGACCCTGTGCAGGGCATCGCCGAAGCGTTGGCAACGCCCGAACGTCTTGACGAGGTTCTTCTCGACCGACTTTTGACCAAGTGCTCGGAGCATCTTTCGATCTTTGCGGCACCGGTGGTTCTCGATCGTGACTACGAGATCGATCCCGAAGCCTGCGATCTGGTTGTCGATGTTGTGCGCCAGAACGTACCTTATGTTGCGGTCGATCTTCCCCATACTTGGACGCCCTGGGTGAAGCGCATTTTGCTGCAAGCCGATGAGATTGTGCTTACAGCTGCACCTGATTTAGCCAATCTGCGGAACGCCAAGAACGTCGTCGATCTGCTCAAGCAGAATCGTAAGAACGACCGGCTGCCGCATTTGGTGATCAATTTTGCCAACATGCCGGGACGGCCAGAGATCTCGGTTAAGGAGTTCGAGCAGGCCATTGGACTGGAGGCGCTGGCGATCGTTGACTTCGAATGTGAGGTCTTCGGACAGGCCGCCAATAACGGACAGATGCTCGAGGAGCTGGATACCAAGTCCAAGGCGGTTCAGAGCTTCCGCGATATCGCCATGTCGCTTGCGCACCGGAAAGAGGTCAAGGTGGAGCAGAAGTCCGGCCTGGCACCGATTCTTGAAATGCTAAAGCTTAAGGGCTGAGGATAAACTCGCATGTTTGGGAAGCGTTCTGGAGATGCACCTCCTCCGCGCAAAGTAGCGCCCGCACCTGCTCCCGCTAAGCAGGGGCAGCCGGCACCTGCGGCTCCAAAGCCTGGAGCAGCGCAACAGCGCGCGCCTGCACCGGCTGCTACTAAACCCGCTCAGCAACAGCGTGCTCCGGCTTCCGCGCCGCCGCCGCCGCCGACTGCGCCAGAAGCGGAGACGCAGCAGCGCCGGCATTCGGAGGAGTATTACGACGTCAAGACGACGGTGTTCAACGCGCTGATCGATACCATCGATCTTACGCAGCTTGCAAAGCTGGATGCCGCGTCGGCGCGTGACGAGATTCGCGACATCGTTGGCGAGATCATTCAGGTCAAGAACGTTGTGATGTCGATTGCCGAGCAGGAGGAGCTGCTCGAGGATATCTGTAACGACGTTCTGGGTTACGGGCCGCTTGAACCTCTGCTGGCGCGCGATGATATCGCTGACATCATGGTCAATGGTGCGAATACCACATACATCGAAGTCAGCGGTAAAGTGCAGAAGACAAATGTGCGCTTTGCAGACAACCAACAGCTGATGAACATTTGTCAGCGTATCGTCAGTCAGGTTGGCAGGCGTGTCGATGAATCGAGCCCGATATGCGACGCGCGTTTGCCCGATGGCTCGCGCGTCAACGTCATTGCGCCACCGCTTGCTATCGATGGCGCCGCGCTCACGATTCGTAAGTTCAAGAAAGACCGTCTGAAGCTCGACAACCTCGTTCAATTTGGATCGCTGACACCAGCGGCCAAGACGGTGCTTGAGGTCATTGGGCGCGTGCGTTGTAACGTGCTGATCTCCGGCGGTACGGGTTCCGGTAAGACCACACTACTCAACTGTCTTACAGGCTGCGTGGACCATGACGAACGCATTATCACATGCGAGGACTCGGCCGAGCTTCAATTGCAGCAGCCGCACGTTGTTCGACTGGAAACGCGCCCGCCCAACCTCGAGGGCGAGGGTGAGATTACCATGCGTGACCTGGTCAAGAACTGTCTGCGTATGCGTCCTGAACGGATCATCGTCGGCGAGGTTCGTGGACCCGAGGCTTTCGACCTCCTGCAGGCGATGAACACTGGCCATGACGGTTCCATGGGTACGCTTCACTCCAACAGTCCGCGTGAGGCCATTAGTCGTCTCGAATCCATGATCATGATGGGCGGGTATGCGCTACCCGTACGTACCATTCGCGAAATGATCGTCGGATCGATCGACGTTATTGTGCAGGCGTCGCGTCTGCGCGACGGGTCGAGAAAGGTGACGCACATTACCGAAGTGATCGGTTTGGAAGACGATACCGTTACGCTTCAAAACCTGGTCGTTTACGAAATCACGGGCGAAGATGCCAATGGCAAGCTGACGGGCCGGCACCGGTCTACGGGAATTGCCAGGCCGCGATTCTGGGAACGCGCCGAGTATTACGGGGAGACCGGACGGGTGGCTGAAGCGCTGGCGTCTGCGGAGGTCCTTGACGAACACGGAAACCCGTTGGGAGAGGGCAATGGCTGAGGGAGATAGCTCGGCGCTCTTGGTTGCGCTTTTCGGCGCTGCCGCGTTTGCGGCCGTCGTTTTCGCATTCCTTTATCCGCTGTTTTCGGGCGACAGGGCATCGAAGCGGGTTGCAAGCGTGACCGAGTCACGCGCGGTGAAAGTTGCGTCGCGAAACGCTGCGGAATCTGCCGCAAACCGCAAAAAGCAAGTTGCCGAGACGCTTAAGGACCTGGAGCAACGGCAAAAGGCCAAGGAAAAGGTGACGCTGCGTACGAAATTGCAGCGTGCCGGGATCGATGCGGAACCGAAGGTCTTTTGGATTGCAAGCGCCGTTTGCGGCGTGATCTGCATGGGCCTTTCCTTCTTCATGTTGCCGCCCTCCCCCTATATGCTGGCCGCAATGGCGTGCATTGGATTTGTCGGCACGTTCGGATTGCCCGTTTGGTTTCTGTCGAAGCTTATCAAGAAGCGGCAGAATAAGTTCTTGGCCGAACTTGCCAATGCCATTGACGTTGTGGTTCGCGGCGTAAAGTCTGGTCTTCCTTTGGGGGAATGCCTTCAGATCATCTCGCGCGAAAGCCCGGAGCCACTCGCAAGCGAGTTCCGGGAAGTCGTGAACCAGCAGCGTATGGGCGTCACTCTTGCGGAGTCGCTCGACCGTTTGACAGAGCGCATGCCGCTGTCCGAGGTGAAGTTTCTCACCATTGTTATCGCCATCCAGCAACAAGCCGGCGGTAACTTGTCGGAGGCGTTGGGCAACCTGTCAGGCGTGCTTCGCGATCGTTTCCGTATGCAGATGAAGGTGAAGGCGCTGTCGGCTGAAGCCAAATCATCGGCGATGGTGCTTGGGTGTCTGCCACCTAGTGTGATGGGGATGGTCTATCTGTCCGCACCAGATTACATCTCGCCGCTATTCAACACGAGCATGGGCAACATGATGCTTCTTGGCGGCGGCTTGTGGATGGGCTGCGGCATCTTGATGATGAAAAAGATGATCAACTTTAAGTTCTGACGGTGGGGCATGCAGGATATCGTCAATACCATCATGAGCCCGCAGTTTCTTGCGACGCTCCTGGCTGCGGTGGCCGCATTTGCGACGGCGTTGTCGATGCTGATGCCGTTGTTAACGCGCGACCGTACCAATCAGCGCATGAAAGTTATGGCGGTCGAGCGCGATAAGATGCGCGCGGCCCGACTTGCCGAGATGGCTGCGAAGGATCGCGCCGCCGGTCAGGCTAAGTTGCGGCAGGCGCCCAACAAGGGCTTTATGCAACAGATCGTCGACAAGCTCGATCTCAGAGCTCAGTTCGATAACGATGAAGTGCGCAACAAACTGAAGATGGCGGGCCTGCGCGGGCAAGGTCCGCTGGTCGTTTATATGTTCTGCCGGGTGGCGCTTCCGCCTGTCATATTTATCGGTGCGTTGATCTACGTCTTCTTTGTCGGCAAGGTCGACTATCCGCCGGCGATTAGGGGGTTGATGGCTGTCGGTGCAGGCTTCCTGGGCTTTTATTTGCCGAATGTGTTTCTGGAGAACCTGGCGCAGAAACGCCAGCAATCTATCAAGCAGGCCTTTCCTGATTCACTCGACATGCTGTTGATCTGCGTGCAGTCAGGTATGTCTGTCGAAGCTGCGTTCGGCAAGGTTGCAAAGGAGATCACGTCGCAATCGGTTGAGCTCGGTGAAGAGCTTTCGCTGACCACGGCCGAGCTGTCTTATTTGCAAGAGCGCAGGCAAGCGTATGAGAACTTGGGCATGCGTACCGGTCTTCCGGGCGTCAAGGCTGTTTCGACCGCGCTTGTTCAGGCCGAGCGTTATGGTACGCCGGTTGGGCAGGCCTTGCGCGTGATGGCCAAAGAAAATCGCGACATTCGAATGTCTGAGGCCGAAAAGAAAGCCGCATCTTTGCCGCCCAAGCTTACGGTTCCGATGATCATCTTCTTTCTTCCGGTTCTATTCATCGTCATTCTGGGGCCTGCCGCGATCAGATTCTGGGGCTACGAATAGCTCTGGGCCGGTCGCGACGAGTCTTCACTTTGAGGTTCATTCGAGATTGGTGCTGCGTTGACGATCAGCCGATGGTTGTGCGTCGAGCCCCGGCCTCTCTCTTGAGTGCCGGGGCTTGCCTTTTGTAGACCCTGTCTGGGTGGACGCGTGTTGGCCAACGCTTTGACCGTTCGGCCTGACAGCAAAAAAAACGCGACGGCTGGATGTGCAGCCGCCGCGTCCATTTCAGACAGTAAACCGACGTTAGATGACGTCGATCTCAGCCGGAAGGTACGAGGTCACCTCAAGGCCGACTTCCTGCTCGCGCACGGCGGGCTTTGTCCAGGTCTTCATGGTCTTTCTCCTAATTGTGAGTCCGATAGGAATGCCCCTCGGATACCAATGACCCTAAGGGCCTCGAGCGATAAACACAAATCGCAATCATGTGAGATTCCGATCAGATTTTTTTATGGGTTTAACTGCGGCAACTTATTTGAAGTGTGTCGCTGGCAGGCCTTGGTCATAAACAAACGCGGCGCCCGGAAGCTCCGGACGCCGCGTTGGAATTCAGCTTATTCGAACGACGTTAGATGACGTCGATCTCGGCCGGCAGATATGAGGTCACTTCGAGGCCGACTTCCTGCTCACGAACGGCGGGCTTGGTCCAGGTCTTCATGGAACTTCCTCCTAAATTGACCAGCGGGCCGTTCGACCCGACCGGTTGGTCTGTGTTGATGGTGAAAACGTAGCGAACGCCCCGGATAAACACAAATCGCAAATTCGTGAGCGGTTCGAAAGAATTTCTTATGGGGATCATTAGCTCGTCTTATATACATCTATCCCTCTGACAAACCGACATGTTCCAAGGCTCCTGAGGGTGTCCGGTGGCGCCATGTGATCTGCGCATATCAGCTCATCCTGCGCTGATTGCCGCGATGGGCCTGCTTCGCCGGGTTTTGGCCACATTCAGGCGGCCACTCGGCGCCCGCACTAGCACTAAAGACAGAAGTAAAGGAAGTGAGGCAGACGTATGAGATTCTATGCTTTTCTGATCGCCATTGCGATCGCGCTTGGGGCCGGCGTGTCGTCGGCTGCTGCGCGCCCCAACGATGGGTCCTTGTGGACCGGGAAGAGCCAGGGGAGCATTGCTGGCGCCGGGGCGTCGAGAAGCTATGCCGGCTACGGATCCCGCGGCACGCGCACCGTACGCTACTCAGGTTACAGCGGCTCTTCGCGCGGCGTTGGACCCCGCCCACGTAAATGGTGTGGCTGGTGGATGCGCACGCAAAAGGGCGGCGGACGGCACCTCAACGTTGCCTGGAACTGGAGCAAGTGGGGCCGGCCGACCGGACCGCAAATTGGTGCCGTCGTTGTCTGGCGTTACCACGTTGGCATCATTACGGGCCGCGCTGCGAACGGACAGTGGATCGTTACGTCGGGGAACGATGGCGGTCGCGTGCGTTCACGCGCCCGATCAGTCCGTGGTGCGGTGTTCCGCATTTAAGAGACGATTCTCAGGTTGAGGTCCGGGCGAGTGAAGCGGAGACGCTCACTCGCCCGTTCTTTTTGGGACGCTCATTCTTTGGGGTCGTGTATTGCATGTTATTTCAATGGTGGATGTGATCGCACCAGCTCTTGCAACAGCACGCGCGCGCTCTCTCAATAGCCAGATGACGACCGCTCCCTCTATTCGGCTCAAGCCGGCGACGCAGGCAGACTGGGCAACAATTCGGTCCTGGCTGGCCCGACCCGACATTCAGGACTGGTGGGGCCCGCTGTCGACAACAGAGGCGGAAGTCAACATTGCGCTCCAATCGGAGCATGCGATTTGCCGCCTGATCGAGGCCGATGAGATGCCGATCGGGTATTGTCACGGGGTTGACGCCACCGTCTGGGGCGAAGATCTGCCGGACGACCTCGAGCCCGGGACGTGGGATCTGGATCTCTTTATCGCTTCCGAGGCTCATCGCGGCAAAGGCGTGGGGCAGGCGGCGCTTGCCCTTCTCAAGGCCGAAGTGTTTGCGTCGACGCTTGCGGTTGCCGTTTGTGTCTTTCCCTCTGTGCGGAATGAGCGGGCTGTGCGGGCTTATGAGAAGGCCGGGTTTCGCTGGAAGCGTATCTGGAACGATCCTTACAGCGGCCCTAGTTGGTTCATGGTTGCCGAACGCGGCCCATGTGTGGCTGGCACACGGCGCGATTGATGCGGCGTATCAGTGACGGAAGTGGCGCACGCCGGTGAAGACCATGGCGAGGCCACGTTCATCGGCTGCAGCAATGACGTCATCGTCGCGCATGGAGCCGCCTGGCTGAATGATTGCAGTGGCGCCGGCTTCGGCAGCGGCGATCAATCCATCGGCGAACGGGAAAAAGGCGTCTGATGCTACCACGGAGCCTTCCGTCAGAGACTCGGCAAGTCCTGCAGTTTTGGTGGCTTCTCCGGCCTTCCATGCTGCTATGCGGGTCGAATCAATGCGGCTCATCTGACCTGCGCCGATGCCGACAGTGGCAGCCTCTTTGACGTAAACAATGGCGTTCGACTTAACGTGTTTTGCGACCTTGAAGGCGAACTTCAAGTCGGCCATTTCTGCGTCTGTCGGTGCGCGTTTGGTTACAACGCGCGGTATCTGATCGTCGATGACGGCGTTGTCCCGGGACTGAATCAGTAATCCGCCTGCCAAGGAGCGCGCGACTGATCCGATGGCGCGCGGATCGGGCAGGCCGCTGGCGGTGAGGAGGCGGAGGTTTTTCTTTGCGGCGAAGATCTTCTTGGCTTCGGGTGATGCGTCCGGCGCGATCACGACTTCCGTAAAGATTTTGGTCATTTCTTCGGCTGCTTCGGCATCGATCGTCGCGTTGCAGGCTATGATGCCGCCAAAGGCACTGACGGGATCGCAGCGTAGCGCGCGCAGATAGGCGTCCTTGAGCGAAGGGCCCAAGGCAACACCGCATGGGTTGGCGTGCTTGATGATGGCAATGGCGGCGCCTTTGTCGGGGGGGAATTCGGCCACGAGTTCGTAGGCCGCATCAGTATCATTGAGGTTGTTGTAAGACAGCTCCTTGCCTTGGTGCTGCTTGGCGGTGGCGATGCCGGGACGGCCCATGCCGGAGGCGTAGAACGCTGCGGTTTGGTGCGGGTTTTCCCCATATCGCAATTCGTGCGTGCGTTTGCCGCCGATGGCGCGCCACACAGGCGTCTTTTCTTCGAGCGCTTCTGCGAACCACCCGCTGATCGCCGCATCGTAGGCGGCGGTCCTGGCAAAGGCTTTGGCTGCGAGATGCTTGCGGAATGAAAGAGAGGCGCCTCCTCCATTCTCAGTCATTTCGTCGAGAAGAGCCATGTAGTCAGACGGATCGACGACGACGGTGACGGCGGCATGGTTCTTGGCCGCCGCACGGATCATGGCGGGGCCGCCGATGTCGATATTCTCCACGCAGTCTTCGTAGGGTGCGCCCTTCGCGACGGTTGCTTCGAACGGGTAGAGATTGACGATGAGAAGATCAATGGGGGCTATGCTGTGCTTCTCGGCCGCCTTCTCGTGTTCTGTGTTGCCGCGAATGCCAAGAAGTCCGCCATGCACTTTCGGGTGTAGAGTCTTAAGGCGTCCATCCATCATTTCCGGAAATCCGGTGAGCTCGGCTACATCGCGCACTCTTAGACCCGCTCCCTTTAGTGCGGCCGAGGTTCCGCCTGTTGAGACGAGTTCGACCTTATGTTCGACGAGGGCTTGTCCAAGCTCGACAAGGCCGGACTTATCGGACACGGAAATTAGGGCGCGGCGTATTTTCTGCGGGGCAGACGGCATGCGAGCCAAAGTCCTTTGTTTTGCGGCTTTTATGGGAGCGCGTTAGCACGATCCGCGGGCCCGTGAAATCATGGAGCGGTCATCATCCCCGGAAACCGGCAGAATCTCGACTAGGCGAAAGGCGGAGCCTATGCCGAAGACCGCGGTTATGTTCGGATCTTCCAGATGAGCGCGTCGAGGGCCCGCATGAAGAGGCCTCGGTGGTGCGCGCGAGAGGCGTGTCTGCGTGAGGTTCGGTGCTTGGTCCAGCGGCGCGCGCTTTTTCGCGGATGCGATTGCGTTACTGGACGTCCAGGGCCTTCATGCCTTGGGTTTGTGACTTTTGCCGTGGTCGGATCGCGCAACGTAAGATCGTAGGCCTTTCGGCGCTCCGGTGTTTTGATCGTGTCCCATGCGCGTGACACGCGCTCGGCAAAAAGGGCGTGGTGTCCGCTTCTCTCGATATCGGGATGCAGCCACTTCATGAGAAGCGCCATGTGTTGTCGTAGAGCTGCGGTTGGAGCGTCGCGGTTGGCGCCTAGACGGCGATAGCTGTCGGCGCCCGGGTCGAGCATGATTTGCTCGATGAAGAAACCGGCTGCCGCGCGGATGTCGTCACGTCCCCGCCTTGTCAGTTGTGCGGCCTCTTCGAGCGCGTCCTCGCTGCCGGCAGCGACGCGCAAGAGGAGGAGTACGCCTTCCGGCAGGGGTGCTGATCGCTGCCAGCGCACATTCGAAGGGACATGCACAAGTTCGATCGCAGATCGCAGCGCATGGCTTTGGTCGCTCATCAGGGGTCTCCACTTAGAGCAGTGCGAAGAGGCCGGCGGAGGGCAAAACTTTCAGGATGTTATTGAACGACTGCTTGATGGCCGATGAGCCGACAACGACGACATCGCCCGATTGGAGTGTGGGATCTTCGGCGGCCCCCGATCTTATAGCAGCAATATCAAAGCGGGCGGCCGTGCGCTTTCCGTCTTTCTGCCGGAAGACGACGACGGTATCGTCCGCAGTATGTGTGTCGAGCCCTTCTGCCAAAGCAACGGCGCGCAGCAAGGTGGTTTGGCCGCGCATCGGATACATCCCGGGCTTTCTCACGGCACCGTCAATCGTCACACGCTGACTGTTGAACTCCTTGACGTAGACGGTGATCTGCGGGTTCTGCAGGTATTTGTCACCATACTTCTTGGTAAGCTCGCCTTCGATTTCTCTTGCTGTGCGGCCCGTCGCTTTGATGGCTCCGACCAGGGGAAGATTTACTGTGCCGTTGTCCGCCACTTGCACGGTCTTTGACAGCTCGGGAACTTTGAAGACCGATATGTCGAGAACGTCGTGCGTTCCGATGCGATAGGCGGATGGGTTGGCGTGTGGTGCGGCAACCACTAGCGTTGCCGTAGGTTTCCGATGTGCGCTCGCGGATTTTTTCGCTTCTGTGACCGGCCTGTCTGCGACTGACGGTGCGGCGGGCGATGCGCCGTTGGCAGCGGGCTCAACTGACCCGGTCTCAATTGGAGGTGACAGTGCTGCCGGGGTGTTCTCAGTCAAAGAGGCGCCGCAGCCGGCCGAGAAGCCCGCGGCGAGTCCCATCAAGAGCATGCCGGCCCGGGGGGCCAAATGGCGGAATCGTCCTTGATTCACGAGGTCGTCCCTCGGCTTCTGTTGTGGTCGGGCCCGTGCTCGCACTTTCTGGGCCTGGAAGGCCAGACGGTATCTGATTCGCGAGCACTGCCGATGGCCGTGTGACAACCAAATGCTCGGCAGCAACCCCTCCTATGAGTTTTTCGGCCACTTCGCGGCCTTTTGCCAGGTCGGGCGGCCGTCTTTGTGCATCGTGGGCATCTGTTGCCAGGATATGCACAAGCCCCTCATTTGCCATGCGTTCTGCCCAATACTTGGCGTCGCGTCCGAAGGCGCCGGTCAGTGATCCTGCAGTAATCTGCATCCAGGTTCCAGTACGTACCAAGCGCTGGATGAGCGCGTAATGCTGCTTGATCCATGTCAGTCTCTCCGGGTGGGTCAAGACGGGCACATAGCCGGCTGCTTGAACTTCGATAAAGAGTTCTTCCAACCTCGGTGGCAACACATGGTGCGGCGGCTCGATCAAGACGTAGCGGCTATTCGCGAGCGTGAGGAGATGGCCGTTTCGCAGGCCGGTGACGATGTCCGGAACGACATGGTTGTCGGCCCCGGTTACAAGTCGCAGGGAAATGTCCGCGTCGTCGAGTGCACGCTGTAATGCGTTCGTCGCAGAAATTATCTGTGGGCCGGTGTTGCGATAGACGCCGGGAAGAATGTGCGGTGTGCAGGCGACCGCGGTTACGCCTTCGGCGACGAACTGCCGGGCCATATCCAGCGACTCGCTCAGATCGCGGGCGCCATCATCGATGCCTGGAAGAATGTGACAGTGCAGGTCGATCATTTGCTTGCGGCAGGTTGCGTTCCCGTCCCCGATGACTTGCTGAAATTGGGTCCTTGGACCCCGTTCGGCAAGGCTCGCCAAACGCGTTTGCAGCGGAATTTGAGACGGACCTTCAGTTTTGATTTCAAACGAGGGGCTACATGCTGTTGATAGGTCATCAATTCGGGTTGGGCCGGGTTGACACCCGCAACCGAAGTCCCAATCGTCTGTGCACGCTCAATTTCAACTGATTCGAGCTCTGCGAGCGCCCGCGGATCGGGTGGTCATTATTCCTGCTGCGGCAACTGTTCCCGGCATTGTCCGCTGTTCATTTCCCGGGTCGCGTTGGCCTCTTGTTGGAGCCCATGGTACGTGACTTTCGGGAACTTGATTGTGAGGCTGTCGTGTCCCTAGGAATGGGCCAACTCATGCGTTGTACACGGCCGATGCTTGTTTTCGCGCCCTTTGTGCTGGCATGGTCGCACGCTGCGATCGCAGATGCCGCAACAGTTGAGTCGATTGTCAGCAGCGTTTCGGTCAATCGCGGCGCTGGATTCAAGGAAATTTTCGAGCCGACTACGGTTTCCGCCGGAAACACGGTAATGGCTGCCAAAGGTGGTCGGGCCGAGATCGTCTACTCCGAGGACTGCCGGGTCGAGGTGAAGCCTGGGAAAGTCGTTCCGGTCTACGACGAGCCGCCGTGCGATGACGGACTCATTACCGACCAGGCGATGCGCAATTTGGTTGGGAAAGGGCTCATAAAGAGCGGCGTCGTATCTGCGATTCGGGCCGCCTCGGAGGGCTACAAGGAATGGAAGCCGGTGAGTCCGTGATTGCAGTAGGGCCAGTGAACGCCTGAAGCCAAACCCCGATCGATCGAAACAGGAGGTTTGGTCATCCACAGAAATTCACGCAACTTTCGAGACTTACGGCGTGCTTCTTATTGAAGCTCAACCGTGTGCCGTCTACTCAGGATCGCATAGGTGGGACGGCAGGCGATGGCAGTGGGGGCATGCGTCAGCTTTTAGGACTACTTGCGGACCTATTCTTGGTGGCGGTATCGACGGTGCTCGCGCTACTGCTCCGGGACAACTTGGTTTTCTCGCCCGAAAAGTTCCGTGACCTCCTGCCTTATCTTGGAATCTCGGTGCTGGCGGCGGCGGCGGTGCTGCCAAGCGTCGGGGCAACGCGAACGGTTTGGCGGTGGAGCTCGGGTCCGGACTACTATGCGATCGCTGCATCTGCGCCGCTTATCGTGTTGTCGGCGATTGCCGTCGGATTTTGGTTTAACCGTCTGGACGGCGTGGCCCGGTCACTTCCGGTCATTCAAGCACTTCTCATTGTGTTCCTGATGTCCGGCGTGCGCCTGGTGCAAACGCTTCGCCATTCGGCGCGACATGATGTTCGGACCGCGCGGGCAAATATGATCACGGCATCAGCGCCGATTGACCACCCGGATACGGTGCTTATCGTCGGACTGAATAGGATCGCAGAACTCTATCTGCGCTCTGTCGACGAGTTTGGCAGAGGGCGCGTTCGTATTGCCGGGCTTCTTGGGCAGAAGCCTCAACAGACCGGCCGCATCGTACGCCGGCGCGCTGTGCTTGGCACAGCCGAGCAGATCTCTCTGGTGCTACGTCAGCTGGAGGTGCACGGCGTTTACGTCGATAAGGTGGTTGTGGCTCTTCCGCCTGAGGGCCTGACGGCGGACGTGCGCGAGGCTTTGTTCGCCGTCGAGACAAGTACGTCGATTACCCTGGAGTTTCTCATAGAGAGCCTCGGCCTCGAGCGCAGCGCCGCGGGCGAAACCGCGCTTCCGATTCAGTCTGCTGCTGCGTCTCCTGTGTTTCAGCTTGACGCCCAGCGGATCGAGGCGATTTCACAACGGCCCTATTGGCGTGTGAAGCGGGCCTTTGATGTTGTGGTGTCTCTCATGGCGCTCATCATCTTGTCGCCGTTAATTGCAGCTTTGGCGCTCATTGTCGCGATTGACGTCGGGCTACCGGTGGCCTTTTGGCAGCAACGTCCTGGTTGGTACGGCCACCCGTTTCGCCTCTACAAGTTGCGGACAATGGCTCCCGCGCACGATCGCGAGGGGCATAGAATTGCGGATGCAAACCGCCTTTCCATTGTTGGCAAGTTTCTCCGGGGCTGGCGGCTCGATGAGCTGCCCCAACTCGTGAACATACTGGCCGGCGATATGTCGCTGGTCGGGCCCCGCCCGCTTCTGCCTAGCGATCAGTCTGGAGAAATGGTGGCGCGGTTGCTGGCTCGGCCCGGGCTTACGGGTTGGGCGCAGGTCCAAGGGGGACGGAACGTATCGCCGCTCAACAAGGCCGCACTCGACATTTGGTATGTCTGCAATGCGTCCTTGTGGCTCGATCTCAAGATCCTGGTGCGAACGGTGCCAACGGTTCTCTATGGAGAGCGGCGTAATGCGTGGGCAATTCGGCGCGCATGGCGGGACCTCTACGCTCAAGGCGTCTGCACGGCGATGCCCGAGCTTGACGATGCCGCGGGTGCAAGCGCCGATGCCACCGATGTGACCGGTGGCGACGACCTGAAACACGCTGCATGATCGGGACTTCGTCTGGTTAGGTTGTGCGCTGGGCCGCTGGGCCGCGGCGGGACGATAGGAGTGCAAACGGGCTCAGGGCTTGGGTGCACGATGGGACCCGGGTGAAATCGATTCACCCGACGTGCGGTAGCTTTGTCTCTACGCGATGGGAGCATGAACGGAATTTGGTTCACGCGAGGATTCTATGCGGGCACTGAGGCCGGTGTTCGACACGCTTAGAGGGCGCCTAGACAGCGACAAGATTTTGGCGGCGCTTTTGCAGGGTGGCGTGACATCCTTGAGTGTACGTGTTTCGGGCCTAATCCTCGGGCTTGCGGTGCACGTCCTGCTGTCGCGGATGTTGGGTGCGACGAGCTATGGTAGCTATGCGATTGCGCTCGCGTGGGTGTTGCTTTTGGTTGTGCCTGCGAAGTTTGGGCTTGATCTTACGGCGCTCCGGTTTGCTCCGGTTTACATGGAGGAAGGTCGTGTAGGGTCTCTTAGAGGCCTTGTGGGGTTCTCGGTCCGTATTGTTGCCGCCGTCTCTTTTCTCCTCGCAATTGGTATTCTTCTGTTCGCTTGGATTAGCCCTGACACGCTAGGTCTTAGCGGGCCGGGTGACGGTATTCTGATTGTCTGGATTGTCGTTGTGCTTGCCTATCTTGGTTTGTTGTCAGCGTACTTCCGAGCCGTCCGCCGCATTTTCCTCTCGCAGTTTTTCGAGCAGATCTTGCGGTCGGCTTTGCTTATTTGCTGCATTGGGGCGGTGGCGCTCGTGTACGGCGACCTTTCCACTCGGGCGGCGTTGTTCTTGACGGCATTGAGTGCAACCGGTGCGCTTCTTGTCTTGCTGATTGTCTTCCGCCGCGTTTTTAATGATTGGGGTCGCGCGGCGGGCACGGCAGAGGATCGCAGCGCGTGGATACATCTCGGTGTGTTCGCGCTCCTGATTTCCATCGTGCAACAGGGGATGGCGCAATCCGGACTCATCGTGCTCGGCTGGATGCAGATGCCGGAGGCTGCGGCGCACTATGCAGTTGCGGCACGATTGGCGGCGTTTGTGCCATTCGTATTGGTGGCACTGAGCGGTGTTTCGGCCTCAATGATTGCTTCAGCACATGTGCGAGGCGATACCATTGAGCTTATGCGGCTTGCCCGAATCAATGCGCGGTTGGCTTTTGCCGGGGCTTTCTTGTTGTGTGCGTTGCTTGCCGTATTCTCAGCGCAGATCCTCTCTCTCTTCGGAGCGGGCTTCGAACGCGCGGCCCCCGTTCTCTGGATCTTGCTTTTAGGTGGACTGATAAATTCTGCGACAGGGTCGGTCGGTCTGTTGACAACGATGACGGACAACCAGCAAGCCGCGCTTGCTGTTTTCTCTGCGGCTCTTGTTGCCGGTTTGGTTGCGGCGATTGTGTTGATTCCAAGCTTCGGTGCGATAGGTGCGGCGATTTCCAATGTGCTCAGCGTCTCGATTTGGAGCTTTGCGCTGTGGGTTATCGTTCGGCGGAGATTGGGGGTGGACGGCTCCTTGCTCGGCCTTGCATATCGCTCAGGGCGGACTTCTGGCGTACGGTTGGCCGGGGCTGGCCGTGGCGGCACTGATCCGAGTGCGCCATGACTGCGACCGAGCAGAACCGGGCCGCTGGGGCGAGCCAGACGCGAAATTCTTGGCGTCGATGGGTGCGGGGGATCTACGCGGCGCTTCCGCTGAAACAGCCGCTTTTCGAAGTGACGCGGCGTGTGGCGCACATTCCGCATCGGGTCTTTCGCCACTTGCATTTCCAGGGCGATTTTCGCGTCGCGATGAACGCGCGCACGTCCTTTTTGATCCGTCATTATGGTCACCAGGTGGAGAACGATCTCTTTTGGGCCGGTTATGGCAACGGCTGGGAAGCGACGTCGTTGCGACTTTGGGCGCGGCTGGCGCGCGATGCGCGCGTGATCTTCGATATCGGTGCCAATACGGGCGTGTATTCCTTGGCCGCCGAGGCGGTCAATCGCGATGCAAAGGTGTTTGCGTTCGAGCCGATACAGCGGATCGCCGATAGATTGAAGACCAATATCGCGCTCAATCGATTTCATGGGGAGGTCATTGTTGCCGGCGTCTCGGATGCCACGGGCCATTCGATTATCTTTGAACCGGTGACGGACCATTCCTATTCGGCGTCACTTGAGCGCTCGATGTTGGGAGGACAACACGCGCTTGTCGAAACGCGTATTCCTGTGACGAGGGTTGACGATTTTATGACGGAGAGAGGCCTTGAAAGCGTCGACCTCGTGAAGATCGACACTGAGAAGCACGAGCTTTCGGTTCTTAATGGTTTTGGAGGGTTGATTGCTACGTCGCGGCCGGCGGTCTTGATCGAGATTCTCGATTCTCACCTTGGTGCAAGGGTCAAAGAGTTTTTTGCGCCGCATGATTACTCGTTTTACGAGGTCATTGAGGGTAAGGGGATTTTTCTGTCGCCCGATTTGGCAGGGCCGGCGCACAATCATCTCCTCTGTCCGCGATCGTTGGCGGAGACAATGGGCCTCGCGTCGGGGGTGAAACACGAAAGTCTTTCGATTTGAACGGTAAGGACAATCGTTGCCGATGAGATTGGTAAGCGCAGGCTTTCGCCGGATTGCGACGGCCAAGGCGCGCAGCGCCGATTACCTGCGGACGTGCTGGGCTGCGTTCTTGTTTGCGGAGTTTGTTCCGTCAAAAGGTGCGCGGCTTGCGAAGGGCTGCAGGGTGCGGCCAACGGATGGTGGGCGCATTAATCTTGGCGCGCATGTTCATGTCGATTGCGGGAGCGCACTCATTGCGAAGAAGGGCAAGCTGACGATTGGATCGGACACCTACGTTGGCCGCGGGTGCGTGATCGTGGCCACGGACGGAATTGAGATCGGCAGCGACGGTCTCATCGGTGAATATGTCACGATCCGGGATCAGGATCATGAGTTTGAAGTGTCGCTGCCCTATCGGATGGCCGGTATGCGCTCCGCACCGATCTGCATTGGGAATAATGTCTGGATCGGGGCCAAGGCGACTGTCACGCGCGGTGTTTCGATTGGTGATAATGCAGTGATCGGTGCCAATTCGGTGGTGACGGAAAACATTCCGCCCAACGCCATCGTGGCCGGGTGTCCCGCCCGGGTCATTCGATTGGTTGAGCGCGCCGATAGTCCGGTTCGCAGGGTGACGTGAAAATTCTCCACGTTATCGAGACGCTTGGGGCCGGCGGGGCGGAGCGGTCTCTGGTGATGCTGCTTGGGGAATTGCGCCGGCGGGGGGAGGACGTGGCTGTTGGGGTTCTCAAAGAGCCGTTGACATTGAGGCCTGAGCTTGAAACTGCTGGCGTACCGGTCTTCGTTCTACCGGCGCACAACAAATGGAACCTCATTGCGGGGGCAAGAAATGTGTCGCGACTGGCATCCGAGCGGCATTGCGATGTGATTCATACGCATCTCTATTTTGCGACCCTTTACACAGCTCTGGCGCGGGTGTTTCGACTGACGCGTGCGCGGACGTGCGTGACGTTTCACAACTTGGCGTACGAAGAGGGTGTTAATCGGCCGGGTTTTGGGCTTTGGCTGCGGCGAATACTGGCGACTGTCTTTTACCCGCGGGGATTTGATCGCATGTTGGCGGTGAGCGCGGCGGTTGCAGGTCATTATCGGGAAGCGCTTCGTTTGGATGATGTTGCGATACTCAACAATCCTGTCGATATGTCACGGATCGCCAAGGTGTCAGAGCCATCCCGGCCGCCGCATGCCTTAGATCATGTCAAACTGGTTGTGCCGGGCCGGCTGGTGCCTGAGAAGGGGCATAGCGATTTTCTCGAGGCGTTGGCGGTTCTGCGGCACCGGGGCCATATGTTTCAGGCGACGCTCGCGGGAGACGGTCCGTTGCGGAGCCAAATTGAGGCGCGTATCAAGGCCCTGGATCTTAGTGATCGTGTGTGTCTTACCGGCGCGCTGGAATACGATGCAATGCTAGAGGTGATTTCGTCTGCAGACATTGTGGTCACCCCTTCGCGTTTCGAAGGCTTTGCTTTAACAGCCCTGGAGGCGATGGCGCTTGGCCGCCCTGTTGTTGCGACTCGGGCAGGCGGTCTCGCAGAAATCGCAAACGATGGTAAGACCGGTGTTCTTGTCCCTGCTGGCGATACGAAGGCGTTGTCGGAAGCGATTTTGAGTTTGGCGAAGAACGATTCTATGCGGCGCCGGCTGGGCGAGGCCGGTCGTGCGCGTGCCGAGGCGCAGTTCGCACTGCCACGAATCGTCGATCAATTGCTCGACCTCTACAGGAGTATGATGGGTGATGGCAGCGGGCCGTGAGGATGGTCGAGGCTAAGGTGGAGCCGAGTGTGGGGCGTGATGTTGCGGCTTTGCCGCCCTTACGCGTTCTTTATATTTCGTACACGGGGCTGCTCGATCCTCTTGGGCAAGGCCAGGTGCTTCAATACGTTCTCGCTCTTGCGCGCGTGCATCACATGACATTGCTGACGTTTGAGAAGCCGGAGCGCTTGGAAGCTGAGGACGACGTTGGGGATCTTGAAGCTCGATGCCGATCCGCCGGTATTGACTGGCATCGGCTTGTGTATCATCGCCGGCCAGGGATTCCGGCGACGCTTTATGACATGGCCGCTGGAATGCGGTTGGGACTTCGCCTTGCGCGCCAGGCAGACGTGCAGATCGTACATGCGCGGAGCTATGTTGCGGGCATAATGGCGCTGGCGGTGAAGCGCGCAACTGGCGCGCGTTTTCTATTTGATATGCGCGGATTCTGGCCGGACGAGCGGGCGGACAGCGGTCTGTGGAGCCGCAATTCAATGCGCTATCGTGTGATGAAACGGATCGAGGGTCGGTTGCTTAGGTCAGCTGATCATGTTGTGTCTCTGACGCATTCTGGCGCTGAAGCGTTGCGCGCATTTGAAGACATCCGGGGCCGGATGCCCCCGGTGAGCGTTATTCCGACGTGTACCAATCTTGATCTGTTTCGGCCGGGGCCTTCGAAGCGAGGTCAAAATGCGGGGTTCGTGCTGGGTTACGTCGGATCTGCGGGCAGTTGGTACATGTTTGATGACGTGGCGCGGGCCGTCAGGTTGTTGTTTGCGGTGCGAGGGGACGCGCGCTTCAAGATCGTCAATGCGGGCGAGCACGACGCCATTCGTGCGAAATTGCGAGCGGCCGGCGTGGATCTTGCGCGTGTTGATCTGATGGCGGTTCCATTCGCTCGGGTGGCCGCTGAAATCCAGGATATGGACGCCGGAATCTTCTTCATTCAACCTTATTGGTCGAAGCGTGCATCCTGTCCGACGCGGATGGGCGAGTTTCTGGGTTGCGGCAAGCCGTGTCTTGCCAACGCCGGCGTGGGAGACGTTGCCGATCTACTTGACGGAACAGGAACCGGTATCGTTGTGGACCGGTTTGACGATGCCACGCTCGGCGAGGCTCTTTCGCGTCTTATCATTCTTGCCGATGCGCCGGATATTTCGGACCGGTGCCGTGCTGCCGCAGAAACGCACTGCTCTTTGTCCGACGGGGTTGAATCGTACAAGCGTGCCTACCGTGGGCTCAGTGCGTGATGTGCGAGAGGATTCGGGCGGCGTTAAAGACGTGAACGTGCTGTTTCTTACCCGGTATCCTATAGAGGGCGCAAGTAGCCGTTATCGCGTCTATCAATATGTGCCTCACCTGGAAAAGCTTGGTGTCACCTGTCGGGTCCAGAGTTTCATGGACAAGACGATGTATGAGCGGAGCTTTGCGGCGGGTGGGGCTGGGTTGAAGCTTTGGCACATGTTGAAGGCGAGCCTCAGTCGCATACGTGTGCTTATGCGGTATAAGGATTTTGACGTCATATACATGCAGCGCGAGATGTTTCCGTTCGGCCCTCCATTGGCTGAACGCTTTCTCAAATCGCGTGGTGCCATCCTCGTTTTCGACTACGATGACGCACTCTTTATCGAGCGACCGAGCCGTTACAATGCCTGGGCCGCGTCTTTTCGTTCGGCCGAGAAGACGTTTGACATTTTCTGGCTGTCGGATTGTGTGATTGCGGGGAATGACTGGCTACGGGATGTGGCGCGGCAATACTGCACGCGTGCGGAGACGATCGAGGTTGCGGAAGACACGAACCGGATCAAGTTGCGGGCGCCCCATACGAACCAAGGCGGCGTGCTTGTGGGCTGGCTGGGTTCGCCGTCGACGGTCAAATATCTAAGGCAAGTTGAGGCGGTGCTCCGGCGGATTTCGAACGCCTACCCATTCGTCCGGTTTGAGATTATGGGTGGGGGGGACTTCAATATGGGCGACCTTCCGGTCACGCACACGGACTGGTCGCTCAACGGCGAGCTTGAGGCGCTCGGACGTTTCGATATCGGGATTATGCCGCTTCCCAACGAGGACTGGGCGCGCGGCAAGTCGGGAGGTAAAGCGCGGACCTATATGGCAGCCGGCGTTCCGCCCGTGTGCACAAAGATTGGGTACAACATTGAGCTTGTTCGAGATGGAGAGACTGGATTTCTGTGCATGTCGGATGCCGAGTGGGAAATGGCTCTTGGCAAGCTCATCGAGAATCCGGACTTGCGCCAGACGATAGCCGTGGCGGCGCGCGCGGATGTTCAAGAGCGGTTCTCGCCAGAGCGGCAGGCAGCGAAGATACATGGTGTGTTGCGAAGCCTGCTTGATGAGCGGCACGGCGCGGTTGGATTCGCTGCGCGTCCGGGGCAAGGCGTGCGATGAGCGCTGGTGGCGGGATTCCACCGGCTGTCGTGCTCGGTTTGTCGCCGACGGGCCTTTATGCCGTTCGTGAGCTCGGCGAAGCTGGGATAGATGTCTTGGGTGTTAGCCGTGAATATGAGTGCGGCAATGCCTCCCGGTATCTCACAGGCTCCTTTGTCGAACCGAATCCCCTCTCCATCTTGCGCCGATTGGAGGAGCGGTTCGGGTTGGGAGGGGCAAAGCCCATTCTTATTCCGACTTCGGACCAAGACATCGATCTTGTCCTCAAAAATAAAGAGCGTCTTGCGGAACGATTTTCGTTTCAACCCTCTTACGATGATGGCGCTGCTTTGACGCTTATGTCGAAACCACAGCTCTACGCGCTTTGTGATGAGCGCGGGGTGGACGTGCCACACTGGGTTGAGGTTTCGAGTGCGGCGCTTGGGGATATTCAGCGTGACGTCAGGTTTCCTTGTGTGGTGAAGCCAGCGCGCGTTCACGAGATCAAGCACCGCTTGTCTGGCAAGAAAGGTTGGGTTGTCCGGAACGCTTCGGAATTGCGGGCTCTACACAAACGGATACCGGCTGGTCGGTATGACGTGGTCGTCCAAGAGATCATTCCGGGACCAGAACATCTGATTGAGCTGGCCTGTGCGTATTTCGATCGTGAGGGAGAGCCCAGACAGGCGTTTACGTGCCGAAAGCTGCGGCAGTTTCCGCCGGGCTTCGGGTCTGCTTCGCTCGTGCAAAGTGAGGTTCTTCCCGAGGTTCAGGAGAGATCGGTCGCTCTCTTGAGATCGATCAAGTATCGCGGGATTGTTGCCACCGAGTTTAAGCGGGACCCGCGTGACGGGCGGCTGAAGATTATCGAGATCAATCCAAGGCCGTCGCTATGGTTTTCTTTATCGACGGCTGCGGGCAAGCGCGTCATGCTGGCAGCGTATCATGATCTTGCACAAACCGGGCAGATGGTGGGTGAGGTCGCCCAGCGGACGGATGTTGCTTGGCGGTATGGTTTGAAGGATGCGTATTCGTCGCTGTTCTACAAGTTTCGGCCCGGGTTCACGTTACCTCCTCCAGATGTCCGGCCCGCAAGCGCCGTGGCTGTGATTGTCGATGCTGTGCACAATGCGGGCGATCCGGCCCCCGCGCGTGCGGATGCGGGCCGTATTGCTCGCAAGCTGAAAGACCGCGTTCTTGGGCTGTTCGGTAAGGACCAACAATGACCGGCGCGCTCGTCATATCCCTCGACTTCGAGCTGATGTGGGGTGTTCGCGATCATACGTCGCGCGACGCGTATGGTGATGCGGTGCTTGGCGGACGCAAAGCTATACCGGAGGTCCTCAGCCGTTTCGAGCGGGCGGGCGTCCGTGCCACTTGGGCTACAGTTGGATTGCTGTTCGCTCGGACGCGCGATGAGATGATCGCCTATGCGCCAGAGCGGCGTCCATCGTATTTGGACGCTGCGTTGTCACCCTATTTCGACATCGCGAATCTGATCGGGCGCAATGAAGCGGAGGATCCACTTCATTTCGGCCGCTCGCTGCTTGATCTTGTTCGCAATACGGATGGTCAGGAGATCGCGACCCATACCTTCTCTCATTATTATTGTTTGGAGCCGGGTCCTGTGATCCAAGACTTTGAGGCCGACCTCGCGGCCGCGCTTCGCATTGCCGGGGAGGCCGGCGTCGCGATCCGCTCAATTGTGTTTCCACGTGATCAAATGAGTGACGCGCATATTTCCTCTTGTCGCGCGCAGGGGATAGCGATCTGGCGCGGGAAGCCTAAGGCATACGTCTACCGTCCGTTGCCCCGCAGTAACGATGGATTCCTCAATCGTGCCATGAGACTGGCCGATTGCTTTTTACCCGTCGCTGGCGACCTGACATTTGCGGCGCCTCAAGTATCAGATGATGGAACCGTCAACGCCAGAGCATCTCGTTTTTTGAGGCCAGCGAGTACGTTGCCGTACGGCTTGTACGACTTGCACTTGGCTAAGGTTCTTTCCGAGATCAGAATGGCGGCGAAGCAAGGTCGCGTGTATCACCTCTGGTGGCATCCACATAATTTTGGACGCGCGATGGAGCAGAATCTCTATGGCCTGGATCGTATCCTGGATTGCTTACGAGACATGAGGGAAGCGTTTGGGATGCGTTCGCTTTCTATGGGAGATCTGGGTGCGATTGCGTTGCGGGCGGAATGACGTCTACAGCAGGTAGCTGTCGTAGGGGATGTAGCAGCTTTTGGCGTGGCGCGACGTCGAGAGCCACACGAACAAATACAAAGCGTAGGCAACGAAGGGCATCATCTCAAGTATGGTGTCACGCCGCTCGGGTTGCAGCACGTTGGGCGCTCGCAACAGCATGATGATGTGAAATGGCATGATGTAGAACCCAATTCTGTGGGCGGCAATTGAAGAGATGAACACGATTGGAATGAGGGCAAGTGATGCGATCGAAAAGAATCGCATCAACGGAAAATCTCGCGGATAGAGTTTCTGGTAGCGATCGATATAAATTTGGAAGATTGCCGCGGAGATAACGAGTAAGGCTACTCTGAACATTGCTCCTAGGGATTCTACGTCTCCCTCAGAGTAGCGTTGCTGATAGGCTTCGAAACGCTCACCACCGAAATACACCAACAGCGGTATGGCGAGTGCGGTGGCAGTCGCGAGAGTCCAAATCGATGGCATTCTTCCGATCAAGAATATGAGCGGCAGAAAGATGATGCAGCTGGTGTGGAACTGACTTCCTATGAGAATAAAGATCAAGGTCATGACGCGCTTGCCATCTCTGAAGGCGTTGAGCGCGAGCATGAGAAAACTCAGGGCCATGGCCTGACGTATGCCCGACATCGATAGCTGGACGATCAGAATAGGAAAGGCGAGAGCCAGGAAGTGGATGGGACGCTCGAAGCGGCTGGCGAAGGCCGTAAATCCGGCAAACACGATTATGGATGCGGCCACGTTGAGCCACATGTAATTGAGACCCAGATTCTGAATGGCGTGGTTCAACAATGAAAACAAGAATTCCGGCTCTCGGAGCGATTGCTCCACCGATATGTATGCGTAGTATTGAAAGCGATAGAGATATCCGTTGAAGTCGCAGCCGACGTCCTGGCGCGTTCCAACAAATACGATGAGAAAAAGTATCCAGGCCGTGAATAGAAGTTTCGAGAAGCGTTCGCTCTCCTGCCGACCGGTTATGGCGAGCAATGCGAAGATGCTGAGGTAGAGGGGCATCGGTGTCGTCTTACTCAGGGTATGTTGCGCGTTGCCGGGTTGGATGAGGCGTCTCTTCTTGGGCTGAGCATCTCCTCTGACCCGCTCAAGACACTCGGGGTTCGACGCCGGTCGTACGAGAGGTGTCGCATTCAGTTCGGATCTGTCATTCTTCTCCGCACGCAGGGCCTCTTTTCTGCGTGCGTGAGAGGAGCGTATAACTGTAGAACTCCAGGCTGTGAAGCGGGGCGATCGGGTAAGCCGATTTGCACTTGGTTGCGGGGCCGATTATGTCACCATGGTCCCTGTCCTCACATGCACAAGTTGGCGGCTATCCCGGTGCGATCTCCACAACGTAAGATCATCATTTCCGTCAATTCGGCTTGGAATATCGCGAATTTTCGCTCCGGCCTCGTTCGGGCGATGCTGGCGCGCGGCCATGAGGTGGTTGCATTGGCGCCGCCCGATCCATACGTGCCTCGCCTTGAAGAAATGGGTTGCCGGTTTATCCCCTTATCGATGGACAAAAGAGGCACCAATCCTGCGGCCGATTTTCTGTTGTTTTGGCGTTATCTGCAGAACTTTAGGCGGGAGCGCCCGGCCGTTTTTCTCGGTTACACAATCAAGCCGAACATCTACGGCTCGCTTGCCGCTCAGGCGTTCGGCATTCCGGTCATCAACACGGTGTCGGGACTGGGGACCGCCTTCATTGGCCGGACATGGCTGACTTGGGTTGCTCAAAAACTCTATCGGCAAGCCTTTCGGCGCTCCTGGCGTGTCTTCTTCCAGAATGACGATGACCGTCGGCTGTTCCTTTCGCAAGAACTCGTAGCTGACGGGAAGGCTGGTCTTGTGTCTGGCTCGGGCGTTGACCTCGACTTCTTCAAGCCCAGAGCGAGCGACAACACCGGGCCGTCCCAACCGTTTCGCTTTCTGTTGCCGGCGCGGCTCGTCTATGACAAGGGCATTCGAGAGTATGTCGAAGCTGCACGTATCGTGCGCCGTGAACGGCCCGGCGTTGAAATTGACCTGCTCGGTTTTCTTGACGTCGAGAATCGCACGGCAGTTCAGCGGGCGGATATCGAGAAATGGATTCGTGAGGGCGTCGTTCGCTATCATGGTGTGGCCGACGATGTTCGCCCACGCATCTCAGCGGCAGACTGCATTGTTCTTCCTTCTTATCGGGAGGGGACACCGCGGGCGTTGCTAGAGGCCGCAGCCATGGGCAAGCCGGTGATAACAACCGATGCGCCGGGGTGCCGGGATGCCGTCGATGATGGTTTAACCGGGATTCTCTGCCGGTCTGGGAGTGCCGAAGACCTGGCGACAAAAATGATTGCTATGATCGATCTCGGGGCTGCCCGGCGAGATGCCATGGGACAGGCGGGGCGCGCCAAGATGGAGCGGGACTTCGACGAGAAACGTGTTGTTGCGACCTATCTCGACACGATTGATGCTGCGATTGCCGGAGCCTACCAGGGCGCCAAGTCTGAATGATCCGATTGTGGTTTCTTTGGCTGACGGTAGAGTGCTCAGCGCCGTTCGATGTGATCGGCTGCGGCCTGCACTTTGACAGGTTGGTTCAGCAGATCGAGCAAAAGCACGATCCGATCTTGTGACTCTATCTCGAGAATGCGTGCGATAAGGCCGGCAAAGGGGCCGCTTGTGAAACTGACGGTCTCTCCGATTTTGTAGGGATCTTGGGGGCGGATCACGGCGCCGTCGATCTCGCGGGCCTTGAGTCCTTCGATGAATTTAGCATCAAGCTGTGCGATGTCTGGTCCGGATTGGATGAGTGCGCGGACGCCGAATGTCGATTGAATGGATTGCCAGCGTTGATCCGGTGCAACCTCTACAAAGATGTAGCCCGGGAAGAGGGGGCGCAGAACGTCCCGGCTGCGCCGGGCGTGGCGGATGCGCCGGCGAATAAGCGGACAGTATGGCTGGAAGCCTTGCCGGACAAGATTTTCAAATGCGATGCTTTCGCGGTGCGGGTGCGTGTTGACGACTGCCCAAATGGGTGTTGCAAGCTTTCCCTGCTCACCTTCGGTTCGCGATGCTACTGACTTGATTGATAATTGATCGCTACCACGCTGAGTGTCGGACCGCGCCATCTGCACACTGAACCTTTGATTGCCACTCTGTCGTTTATACAAGGTTTTGCTGTCAAAATAACGGCCCGTTCCGTCGTATCGCAGTTGAGAGACCGCTTTTCTCAGATCGTCGAACGATAACAGAGCGCTGGCTTCTAGCTTTGTGCCCTGCTTTCTGGACGAGACACTCTTGGCGACGCCGGTCTTAGAGGAATGGATGTTCGGTCATTTATTGGCTGGATGCGCAGGCGCTCTACTCTCATCGTGCTTTTTGCAGATTCGGTTGGCGCAAGTCCGCGCAAGATTCTGCGCACCTTTTTTCTTGGATCAAAGCTGGTCTGTCATCCTTGGTGACCAGCATTGCAAACAATCTCTTAATACGTGTTACGTTTTCCCACGCATTCGGCGATAAACTCGATCGCAATCGAATGTGTTTCTGAAAGGTGTCGGGAATTGTTCGAATTTGGTTCAGTTGCGATATAGCTTCTTAGCCGCAAAACCAGGCCATTGTTGTTTATCGCTCTGTATGAAGATAAAAGATATTGTGACAGTTGAATTGTATAGTTGGAGGGGCTGAAAACGTTCTGTCGTGCAAGGAGAAGTCGACAGATACTGCGGTTGTGGAGCATGATTCAATCCCGCTTCAAAAAGTGTCAATCTGGTGCCACCGCGATCGTCTTCGCGTTGATGTCTACGTTCCTGATGTTAACAACTGGAGCGGCGATTGATTTTGCGCGGATTGCCAGCATTGAATCAGAGATGCAGAGCGTTTCTGACGCTGCTGCTTTAGTTGGCGCGCGTGCCATTACCGTGGCACAAAGTGATCAGGCCGCCATAGAATCGCTTGCTCTTAATTACGTCAAGGCCAATGCGAAGGAGATCGTGTCTGACGCGAAGATTAGCGTCGCCATCGACCTCGACGCTCGCAGCGTAACGCTTGATATGTCTTTGCAGCCCACGGTCTATTTTTACACGCCATTCGAGGGCACCACACTAGCGACAACGGCGACTGCCCAGGTGTATGGCACGATGCCGGTTTGTGTCCTTGGTCTGGATGATGCTTTCCTTGGGACGATTACACTTCGCCAAAACGCACATCTGACGGGCAATGGCTGTTTGGTTTACTCGAACTCGACACGCTCCAATAGCATAACGGTCGATACAGGCGGGCGGTTGGAAGCCGGCATGGTGTGTTCTGCGGGGGGTGGCTCGGGTGATATCCGGCCGGAACTTACGACAGATTGTCCGGTCTTGGAGGATCCTTTGGCTGGGCGTCCGCTGCCAGATGTGGGCTTCTGCGATGAGAACGACAAAGCCATCGGCATGGAAAAGAGCTTCATGACAAGCCAGCTTGGGCAAATGTTCTCGACGGGTGGTGAGGTTTTACCAGAATTGAGAGCGGGCGATACGGCTCCCCTTACGGCTGATGCTATGATGGAAGCGAGTACGGCTAATGTTGAGCCGGACAAATCAGAAGAACCGGAAGACCCAAATGCGGTTGTCCTCAGTCCTGGCGTTTATTGTGGTGGCCTACTTATTGGGGGCGAAAAGACTGTTGTGCTCGAACCCGGTGTGTACGTCATCAAAGATGGACCATTGTACGTATCGGAGAACGCGCGTCTTTCTGGGGCAGGTGTCGGGTTCTTCTTTAGCGGTGACGATGCGACGCTTTATTTCGATTCCAGTTCGTCGATCTCTCTTAGCGCGCCGGCCGATGGATTGCTTGCGGGACTTCTTTTCTTTGAAGATCCGGCCGCTCGGGATGCGCGCCTCTTTAGTATTCTCAGCGATGATGCACGAGAACTGACGGGGACGATCTATCTTCCTGGTGGAACGCTGGTTGTCGACGCGGATCGCCCGATTGCAGACCAATCGGCCTATACGGCCATTGTCGCTCGGCGATTAGCCCTCTATGCGGGGCCGCACCTCGTCTTGAATACGGACTATAGCGACACGGATGTGCCGGTGCCGGTTGACGTTGATATTATGAAGCGCGTCAGGCTGGTGAATTAGCGTCTTCCCGGAACCACGCCGGCGTCTCGTGCTTGGATCAATGGCATATGGCGGAGAGGGAGGGATTCGAACCCCCGGTACCCTTGCGAGTACTCCGCATTTCGAGTGCGGCGCGATCGACCACTCTGCCACCTCTCCGGAAGCTGTGGTGCCTGAAGGCAGGCGGGCCTTTTAGCCCGCGCGGCGGTCCCGCGCAAGGGTTCTCCCGCGCATCTTCGGGCCGCGTGTGGGAGGTGCCATGTCATTGATTTATGCGAGCTACGTGCGTTGTTTGGATGGCGGTTTGGGCGTGCGCGTTTGCTTCAATGGCTTACCTCGGAGAAGTGGGCAAGCTGATGGACGAGGCCACCGAGGAGCGGGTGGATGAGCGTTAATTCAAACGAGAACTCACCGCCCGCTTCCTCGCGATGGACAATCAACATCCGGCCGGGCTCCAGGATCTTTGGCAATGTCACACGCAGGTGCCTCAGCTCCAGGAAATAGTGATCCGAGGCAAAGTGCAGCGCGCCGTTTTCGACATAGACTCGAAGGGCCATGCCGATGCCACCACCGACGTACTCCTCAAGACCCGTTGTGCCGCGAAACCGCTTCATCGAGCGAATGACCTGGGGTGCGCCTGTATCCGATGCGTACATTCTGATCCAACTTTGGTCACCGCTGCTGGCGTCTTCCGTTACGATGACGGTGGCATCCCCTGTCGCGCCGTCTCGACGCGGCAAGGGACTGCCAATGACGGTAGTAAGGAGGGCGAATATCCGGCCCCAGTGGGAGAGGCTCGTTTGCTCCACGCGTCCGCGGTAGAGCACCATCTCTCCTGGCTGATGGCGTATCGAAAACCGGCGACGTACGGGCGGCGGCAGGTTCTCCCAGCCTTCTTCGCCGACGATTTGGCGAAAGCGAACATCAATCAAAGCGGGTTGAGGCTCGCCGGCGGGGCCCGGTGCCTGCGCCCGCTCCTCCCAATTCGCGGCAAGGCGTGATTTGGCCGACATGCTGTGCGTCTCCGATTAACGCTTCGCCGTCTTTTTGGACTTTGATTTGCTGACAAAGCTTGCGACGGCGCCGCCCATTTTGATGAGGCGTGCGAGGGTCGGCGTTGGCAGCGACATGATCTCGTCGAATGCCTTGTCGACGGTTTCTGTAAATTCCATCATTTCTATGAGACGCTTCTTCGCTTCCGGCCACACGCGCCGATCTCGTTCGGCTTCGCTCACGCAGCGGCGCAGGACATCCAATGCCGGGTCGATTTCGCGCGCCTTGCGGCCTGTCGCGATGCGGCGGACCATCTCGAACATGTCGGCTTCCGCCTCGAAGTAGTCGCGGCGATCGCCGAGAACTTGGACGCGGCGTATAAGCGACCAGCCGAGAAGCTCTTTGAGAGAATTCGAGGCGTTGGACCGTGCGATGCCGAGGCGGGTGGCGATGTCGTCGGCCGTCAGTGGCCGGTCGGCGACGTAGAGGAGCGCGTGGATCTGTGCGACCGACCGGTTCACCGCCCATCTTTCCCCCATCTCCCCCCAATGCACGACAAAGTGTTCGATGGCAGGCGGGAGGGGCTGCTTGATTCCTTTAATTTCTGTCATGACAGAAATATCGGAAATGAAGGATGATTTGTCAAGCCCCGCGGGCCGGGCTGCCCCGGTCCCGGTCCAAGCTGCTAGCTGCTGCCGATGACGATGCCGACGGCGAAGACGATGAGGCCGCCGAGTACGACTTCAAACGATGCTCGCCAGAACGGTGTGTCCATGTAGCGGGCCCGGATCCAGGCAATGACCCAAAGCTCGACAAGCACGATTACTGCTGCGATTGCGGTGGCGGTCCAGAAATCGGAAATCAGATAGGGGAGTGTGTGGCTGAGACCGCCGATCGCCGTCATGATGCCCGTGACCGTGCCGCGAATCCACGGATGTCCGCGGCCTGAAATAAGGCCGTCGTCGGCCATGGCTTCGGCGATGCCCATCGAGATGCCGGCGCCGACAGATGCTGCCATACCAACGAGAAATGTCTGCCAGGTGTTGTGTGTGGCGAAGGCGGCGGCGAAGATTGGCGCCAAGGTGGAAATGGACCCGTCGATAAGGCCGGTCAGGCCCGGCTGCACGTATTGGAGCACGAATGCGCGTCGCTCGGCGTGCGCTTCTTCTTCCCGAACGTCGCCAGTGAGCTCGGATTCGCGAAGCTCTTGGGCGAGACTGACATGCTGATCCTCGGCGGCAATCAGATCGCCAAGAAGTTTGCGAATGGAAGCATCGGTGGTTCGGTCCAACGCGGACCGATAGAAATTTCGCGTTTCGCGCTCGATGGCTTCGGCTTGGGCACGGACTTTGTCGAGGCCGAGTGGGCGGACCATCCAGATCGGCTCGTGTTTCACGAACCCGCGAATGTCCTCGCGGCGGACCAGGGGAATGTGCTCACCGAATCTTTGCCGGTAAAGATCGATCAGCCAGCGCCGGTGCTCATTTTCCTCTTCAGCCATGGCGGTAAAGACTTTGGAGGATGCAGGATAATTCTCGATGAGACCGTTGGCATATTCGGAATAGATGCGCCCGTGTTCCTCTTCCAGGCGGATGGCAAGCGCCAGAATCTCCCGCTCGCCGAGATCTGCAAAGCTGCGCACGAAATATCCTCCTCACTTGGGTGCGGGACTGCTTTCAAGTGTGGAGAATAGTGACGGTCCCGGGCAGATCAAGCTGCCCGGGACGGTTTCAGTCTTCGGTTGGAAGGCCAGTGTTATTTGCCCTTGTTGCCGGATTCCCGGGCTTCCTTCACGCCTGCGGCTGTCCGAGCCTTGTACTTCTGACTGAGATCCTCCCATTCAATTTCAAGCGAGCCACCGGTTGCGCGGTGCTGCTTGTCCCAGTTGGTCAGAAGATCGATGCAGGCGTGATCGATGTAGTCGAGATCCTTGACGTGCACGTGGACATTCGTGTTCGGCTTCAAGCCCTCGAGTTCCGACGCGAGTTGCGGGAGCCGGATCAAAGTGGCGGCACCTTTAAGGTGGAGATCGATCCTGTTCTCCGCGGGGTTCTCTTCTCGTGTCACTTCCAAGTGTGAGAACGAGTAGAGAAGCTTTGCGAGCGACAAGGCCAGTCCGGTGAGAACGCCAGCGAGAAGGTTTGTCGCAACAATGGTGAAGATTGTGACGAAGTAGATGATCACCTCGCCTGCGCCGAACTTCATGAGTGTCGGGACGATCTTTGGATACGCGAGCTTGTAGCCCGTATAGACGAGCACAGCGGCGAGCGCCGAGAGCGGGATATACGTCAGCGTCCAAGGCAGTGCTGCGACAAATATCAAGAGCCAAATGCCGTGCAAGATCGCCGAGAGCCGGGTCTTGGCGCCGGCTTCGACGTTGGCGCTCGAGCGCACGATGACGCCGGTCATGGGGAGAACGCCCAACAGACCACACAGCGAGTTTCCGATACCCTGGGCAGACAATTCTTTGTCGTAGCGTGTGCGCGGACCGGAATGCATCTGATCGACAGCGGTTGCGCAAAGCAATGTCTCGGCGCTGGCAATAAAGGCAATGGAGATGGCGCCAATCAAGATTGGGGCCTCCAAGATGCGCATCAGCTTATCGAACGTGGGATAATTATTGACGGCCTCTATGAGAAAGTTCTCCGGAACCTGGACGTATTTGATTTCGTCCAATCCGAAGAGGCCAGCCGCAATCATCGCGAACACAACACCGACCAGTGGTGCAGGAATAGCTTTAAGGCTCTTTGGCGCGAACGCACCCCAGCCAAAGATGACCGCAATGGTTGCCACGCCGAGTTCGCCAGCGGTTAGGCGGTGATCGCCGACGGAGATGGCTTCAATAATGGCGCCGGGTATGCCGAGGAGATTCTGAATTCCACTGCCGATAGGCTTGCCGTCCAACATGACGTGGAATTGGGACACCAAGATGAGCACACCGATGCCGGCCAGCATGCCGTGAATCACGGCCGGTGAAACGGCGCGGAACCACTGTCCAAGTTTCAGTTGCCCGGCAACGAACTGCAGAAGACCGGCAAAAAGCACCATCGTGCCAATCATGCCGATTCCGTGTGCGGTTACGAGTTCGAAAACAAGAACGGAAAGGCCGGCGGCCGGTCCGCTAACCTGGAGCGGCGCCCCTGCTATCAAGCCGACGATAATGCCGCCGACGATACCGGTAATCAGACCTGCCGTTGGCGGCATGCCTGATGCGATGGAGATACCCATACAAAGTGGCAGAGCCACAAGAAAGACGACGACTGAGGCCAGTAGATCCCGGCCTAGAGTTTCTTTGGCGAAGGGAGTCGCCTGTTCTGCTGTTGTCATGGAGTTCTTTGTCCGCCCCGTTGTGTGGCCTGCCTTTTCTTCCGGGGGCCATCGATTTGAGAATTGCGGGCGGACGATAGGGGGAAATTATCGGGTCTGCAATGCTCGTGGAGTGCTGCAATGCCGGAGATCCCCGGAGCTGGAGCGGTCCCCCCGGACCCCTTCAATCTCCAAGGAAAATTGTCTTCGTCACCGGCGATTTGCGTTAACGCCGGCGGCGTGAACCGGGCCCGTCCTGCTTTCCTTGGGCCGCCTGTTGCTGCATGTCCATCCATGCGGAGAACGCCTGCTGCCAGCTCTTTTGCCACATCTCGGCAGCTTGCATCCAGAACTGCATGGGATTGGCTGCCATGTTGCTCATATCGAAACCGGGAAAGGCCTGCGCCCCGCTACCCATGCCCTGAAATGCCGCGGCAAAGCTGTCGAATGGGCCCTGTTGCCCTGCCGGTGGGGCTGGTATGGAGAGTCCCGCGCCCGGGTTCTTCATCTGCTGCTCCCAGACGTCCATGACCTGGTCAAAGATCTGTAGCTGCATGCTGGTGGCCTGCTGCAGCTGCTTGCACGTTAATTCGACGAATTCCGGGTTCCAACCCATTGATTCCGCCGCAGCGGCCATTTGTTTGAAGGCAGTCGCGCTGTTGCGTTCCATAACGCCGGCCGTTTCGTTGCGCCATTCACTGAGGGCATTGAACGCGGCTTTCATGGCATTTCTTGCATCGTCCGATGGGCCTGGGCCCGCGGCGTTTGACTTGCTACGCTGGCTGGAGTTGCTTGATGGCATGGGGGGCTCCATTTCTTTGAATATGTCCAGCCACCTTGGCACACGCCAAGATGCAACACCAGCTGATTACCGCCGCCTAGAACCTCTGATGCCCGCGACCCCTTGCCCGGCGCGCCATGGGCCCCTTTTGCGAATGTAGAACAGGTGCTAAACGGCCCGCCATGACTGATATCTCGCTTATTCGCAATTTTTCTATCATCGCCCATATCGACCACGGCAAGTCGACCTTGTCCGACCGGATGATACAGGTGTGCGGAAATGTCACCGATCGGGAGATGAAGGCGCAAATCCTCGACTCGATGGATATCGAGCGTGAACGGGGCATCACGATCAAAGCGCAAACCGTGCGCCTCGATTATCGGCACAAGGATGGCAAGACGTATCAGCTCAATCTTATGGATACGCCAGGTCATGTCGACTTCGCGTACGAGGTTTCACGCTCGCTGTCGGCTTGCGAGGGGGCGATTTTGGTGGTCGACGCCAGTCAGGGTGTCGAGGCCCAAACCTTGGCCAACGTCTACCAGGCCATCGACAACGATCTTGAGCTTCTGCCAGTACTGAACAAGATCGACCTGCCGTCTGCCGACGAGGATCGTGTGAAGCAGCAGATCGAAGATGTCATTGGCATCGACGCCTCAGATGCCATTGGTGTGTCGGCAAAGACCGGCCTCAACGTCGAAGCGGTTCTTGAAGCTGTCGTCGAGCGGCTGCCGCCGCCCAAGGGCGATGCCACAAAGCCGCTCAAAGCAATGCTGGTCGATAGCTGGTACGACGCGTATCTCGGCGTGATCGTTTTGGTGCGCGTCATCGATGGAGTGATGAAGAAGGGGCAGCGGGTGAAGCTGATGTCGACGGGCGGCATTTACCAGCTGGAGCGCGTCGGCATCTTTCGTCCCAAGCAGGAGTTGCTGCCTGAGCTCGGTCCGGGTGAGATCGGGTTCTTCACCGCGGCGATCAAGGAAGTGGCGGATACCCGCGTTGGCGACACCATCACCGATGAGAAGAACCCCTGCGCGGACGTGCTGCCGGGGTTCAAGCCCGCTCAACCGGTCGTTTTCTGCGGTCTGTTTCCTGTCGATTCAGCCGACTTCGAAGATCTTCGCGAGGCGATGGCAAAGCTGCGCCTCAACGATGCGAGCTTTTCATTTGAGATGGAAAGCTCGGCTGCACTGGGTTTCGGCTTTCGTTGTGGATTTCTTGGCCTTCTGCATCTCGAGATCATTACCGAGCGGCTGGTGCGGGAATTTAACCTTGATCTCATCACCACGGCTCCATCGGTGATCTACCATCTACATATGACAGATGGTGAGGTTATCGAGATGCACAATCCGGCCGACATGCCCGATACGGTCAAGATTGATCATATTGAGGAACCGTGGATCGAAGCCACCATCATGGTGCCGGATGACCACTTGGGTGCGGTTCTGAAGTTGTGCCAGGACCGGCGCGGACGGCAGAAGACGCTCACGTATGTGGGATCGCGGGCGATGCTTGTCTACGAATTGCCGCTCAACGAGGTGGTGTTCGATTTCTATGACCGGTTGAAGAGTGTTTCGCGGGGCTATGCGTCCTTTGACTATCAGATTACCGGTTATGAGACGGGCGAACTCGTGAAGCTCTCGATTCTTGTCAACGGAGAGCCGGTCGACGCGTTGTCGATTATCGTGCATCGGACGCGAGCCGAAAGCCGCGGGCGGTCGATGTGCGAAAAGCTCAAGGAGCTCATTCCGCCGCACCTCTTCCAGATCCCGGTTCAGGCGGCGATCGGCGCCAAGGTGATTGCGCGCGAAACCATCCGCGCTCTCAGAAAGGACGTGCTGGCCAAGTGCTATGGTGGCGACATCACCCGCAAGCGCAAGCTGTTGGAAAAGCAGAAGGCCGGCAAGAAGAAAATGCGCGCCTTCGGCAAAGTCGAAATCCCGCAGGAGGCCTTTATTGCCGCGCTGAAGATGGATGAGAACTAAGCTGCCGCATCTGTTCGCGCGCTGTGCTCGAAGACGTGCGGGCTCGTCGGCAATTCAAATTCAGTTGACGCTGCGCACCGTAAATGGGCTATCGAGCGAAAACGCCGGGATCTTGACATCAAATAAGACGCCGTCATCACCTTCCATCTGGTAGCTGCCGGCCATGATGCCTGATGACGTGGAGAGCGGACAACCGGATGTATACGTGAAGGACTGTCCGGGCGGGATCACAGGTGTCTGTCCGACGACGCCGGGGCCGCGCACCTCCTCGGTCTTGCCCTGCGCATCGGTGATGCGCCAGCTGCGCGTGCGCAGCTGGACCGTTTCGTCACTCTCGTTGAAGATATCGATGGTGTAGGTCCAGAAGTAATAACCCTCGTCTGGGGAGGACTGATCCTCCTCGTAGTCCGGTTGGACCCGGATGCGGATGCCGTGCGTTACGGCCTCATAGGGCTTGTCGTTGGTCACGAGGGAAGTGTCCATAAATTCCTGCGGCTTTGTCGAGAGGGGCGGATAGTACGCACCCAAGCGTCGGGGTCAATAACGGTTTGGTGCGCGATTTAAGCCCGTTAACGATCTTTAGCTTCGGCGTTACTTCGAAATTCGGCTCCTGACAACTTTGGGCGAGGTTGTTTCGGAGTGTCACCCGTCCTATCGTGTCAGGACGTTGGGCGTGTCGTTCCTTCTGCCCGCGCATGTCAATATACAAGATCGCAAAATATGTCTCAAAAATCGGCCCGAGCCCGCGTGACGGCTCAGGAATCCCTGCAATTTCATGCTCAGGGCAAGCCTGGGAAGCTTGAAATTGCCCCTACGAAGCCGCTCGTTACCCAACGTGATCTTTCGCTTGCGTATTCGCCTGGGGTGGCCGCGCCTGTCCATGCCATCGCAGAGGACGCGTCGCTTGCCTACGACTATACGAGCAAAGGCAATGTCGTTGCTGTGGTCTCGAATGGCACGGCAATTCTTGGTCTCGGAAATCTTGGAGCGCTCGCCTCGAAGCCTGTGATGGAAGGTAAGGCGGTTCTCTTCAAGCGGTTTGCCGACATTGATGGCATTGATCTTTGTGTTGATGCTGAAGACGTGGACGCATTTATCAACTCAGTGCGCTACCTGGGACCGTCGTTCGGTGGGATCAATCTCGAGGACATCAAGGCACCGGACTGCTTCATTATCGAGGAGAAGCTTAAGGAGCTGCTCGATATACCCGTTTTTCATGATGATCAGCATGGAACGGCCATCATTGCGGCGGCCGGTCTCATTAATGCGCTTGAACTTACGGGACGCGACATCAAGACGACGAAGCTGGTTCTTAATGGTGCAGGTGCTGCGGGTATTGCGTCCTTGGACCTCCTAGTCTCTCTCGGCCTGTCGAAAAAGAACGTGACGCTGTGCGATACCAAGGGCGTCATCTATCAGGGCCGCAAGGCAGGAATGAATCAGTGGAAGTCGTCCTACGCGTCAGATACGAAGGCGCGGAAGCTGGGCGAGGCGCTCGAGGGCGCGGACGTGTTCTTCGGCCTTTCGGTTAAAGGTGCCGTGTCGCAGAAGATGGTTCAGTCGATGGCGGAGAAACCGATCGTTTTCGCCATGGCCAATCCGGACCCGGAGATCTTGCCGGAAGATGTGCACGCCGTGCGCGAGGATGCGATTGTTGCTACCGGCCGGTCCGACTATCCCAATCAGGTCAACAATGTTCTCGGCTTTCCCTTCATCTTCCGTGGTGCGCTTGACGTGCAGGCCTCGACAATTAACGAGGAAATGAAGATGGCGGCGGCGCAGGCGATCGCCGAGCTTGCGCGTATGGAAGTGCCGGATCAGGTGATGGCCGCCTTCCTCGGCCGGCGCCCCACATTCGGACCCGAATACATCATTCCTGCGCCGTTTGATCCGCGGCTCATTAGTCACGTGCCGCCTGCCGTTGCCAAGGCCGCCATGGACAGCGGCGTTGCGCGCCGGCCGATCGTCGATACCGAGGCCTATGTGGCGCGCCTTAGAGGCCGGCTCGACCCGGTGACTGGCTGGATGCAGGCGACGTTCGACAAGGTGCGTGCGGAACCGAAACGCGTGATCTTTGCCGAAGGTGAGGATCCCGCGGTTATTCGCGCGGCCAATGCCTATTATGCGCAGGGCTTCGGTCAGCCGGTCCTGGTTGGCACCACGAGTGTTGTGAAGGAAATGTTCCATGAGGTCGGTATTCGCTTGCGCGATGTGTTCGAACTCGTCGATACGAAGAAGTCACCCTATACCGAGGAATTCACAGAGTATCTTTATGCCCGTCTGCAACGGCGTGGTTACCTGCGCCGGGACTGCCAGCGTTTGGTGTTGAACGAACGCAACGTGTTCGCGGCGCTGATGGTGGTTCATGGTTATGCGGATGCGATGGTGTCGGGCGCGACGCGCAATTGGACCAGTGTGTTCCAAGACGTACGCCGGGTGATGGACGCCAAGCCGGACCGGAACGTGATTGGTGTGTCGCTGGCGCTGGCGCGAGGGCGCGCTGTGCTGATCGCGGACACCAGTGTCAACGACATGCCGAATTCGGAGCAGCTCGCCAATATCGCAACGGAAGCCGCGCACGTGGCACGCAAGTTCGGTATCGAGCCGCGTGTTGCCTTGCTCGCCTATTCGACCTTCGGGCAGCCGCGGGGCGAGCGCTCGGATGTTGTGCACGGTGCGGTGGAGATTTTGGACGAGCGCGGCGCGGATTTCGAGTATGACGGCGACATGTCGGCGAGTGTTGCGCTCAACAAGGACCTGATGAAGCTCTATCCGTTCTGCCGGCTTTCGGATACGGCGAACGTGCTCATTATGCCGGCATTCCACGCCGCGTCGATTTCGACCAAGATGTTGGCCGAGCTCGGCGGGGCGACGGTGATGGGGCCAATGCTGACGGGTCTGCAATACCCAATCCAGATCGCGACTCTTGGCTCAAAGGACAGCGACCTCGTCAATCTTGCGGCGCTCGCTGCCTATGACGTGGGTGCGTGAGCGTCTGGTGTGCCGTCACCGTTTATTCCCTAATTGGGAACGCGTTCTGCCCCCTTCTT
Organism: Hyphomicrobium sp.; assembly: GCA_965222835.1. Taxonomy (GTDB): domain Bacteria; phylum Pseudomonadota; class Alphaproteobacteria; order Rhizobiales; family Hyphomicrobiaceae; genus CBDCUQ01. Next base: position 123,220 of record CBDCUQ010000001.1, on the reverse strand, counting down.
CGGGCTGATCTTCGGTGGTACGGACATGTCGAGTGTCGGGGCGCCGGGCCCGGTCGTCGCCGGTGGTGGTGCGCCTGGGATCGTGGGCGGATAGGGCGGCAGCTCGAGACGGCCCGGTTTCTTCTCACCTGTTGGTGATGGCCTCGCCGGATCGGTCGCGACCTGTTCTGTCGGGGGCGTGGTGGCTGGCGGCGGTTCGGTGCGCATCACCAGCGAGGGTACGGCCAGAACCACGGCGACCATGAACAGCTGGATGAACAAGAACGGCACTGCACCCCAATAGATTTGGCTGGTTGTGACGGGTGCGATGGAGCGGCCGGTAATTTTATCGGTGTAGGCTTCGCGCGGGGCGACACTTCGCAAATAGAACAGCGCAAAACCGAACGGCGGATGCATGAAGCTTGTCTGCATGTTGAGCGCGAGAAGCACGCCGAACCAGATCATGAATGGTGTGACGTCGGCAATCTGCTGGTGGATTGCACCGGTGCTATCGGTCGTGGTGACTATGGTCATCCCGAGGCTTTCTGCAATCGCGACGGCTTCGGGGGCATTGGTGAAGATCGTTTCGGCCACCGGCTTCAACAGCGGCACAATGATGAACGCCAGCTCAAAGAAGTCGAGGAAGAAGGCGAGGAAGAAAACGGCGATGTTGATGAAAATCAGGAAGCCGTACATGCCGCCCGGGAGGCCGGTGAGCAGATGCTCGACCCAGACGTGGCCGTTCACGCCGTAGAAGGTCAGCGAGAAGATGCGCGCGCCAATCAGGATGAACAGGACGAAGGCGGAGAGCTTTGCCGTCGTCTGGGCGGCTTGTTGCACGATCGCGATGTTGAAACGGTTGGGATTGTTGTCGATCCGGCGTTTGGCGGCTGCGAGGATGAGCGCGCCGACGGCGCCCATGGCTCCACCTTCTGTGGGCGAGGCGACGCCGATCAGAATGGTTCCTAGCACCAGGAAGATGAGGAGAAGCGGCGGGACCATCACATAGGTCACGCGCTCGGCAAGCGGGGACAGGACGCTGCGGCGGCTCACCAAGGATATGATCTTGTTGACGAACGCGAGGGCGAGGGCGGTGGAGATGCCGGCGGCCATGGCGACAACGGCCCAGTCAATTCCGGCATAAGGCAGGTCGCGCGTTAGCCACCAGCCGGCGAATCCAGAGATGAGCGCGATAGCGAAGAAGGACGGGAGGCCGCGTGCGCCATCCGGTTTTCGATAGCCGATCGAGTCGGGCGGCAGTCCGGGTGTGCTGTCGCGGCGAATGTTCGAGATGACGAAGACGTAAAACGCATAGAGGCAAGCCAGGCCGACGCCCGGAAGGACCGCACCTTTGTACATATCGTCCACGGAACGTCCGATCTGGTCGGCGAGGACGATGAGGACGAGCGATGGAGGGATGATTTGAGCGAGCGTGCCGGAGGCGGCAATGGTGCCGGTGGCAACGCGCCGATCGTATCCGTATCGCAGCATGATGGGCAGGGATATGAGCCCCATCGAGATCACGGAGGCGGCAACCACGCCGGTCGTTGCTGCGAGGAGCGCGCCGACGAAGACGACGGCGTAGGCGAGACCGCCGCGCACAGTGCCGAACAACTGCCCCACCGTATCGAGCAAGTCCTCGGCCATACCGGAGCGTTCGAGGATGAGCCCCATAAAAGTGAAGAACGGAATGGCCAGAAGTGTCTCATTGCGCATCACTTCGTAGATGCGTCCGGGCATCGATTGCAGGAGTGGCCAGGAGAGATTGATCGTGCCATCGGAGTAGGGGGCAAGCTCCACTCCGGCGACGAAAAAAATTAAGCCGACGGCGCCGAGAGAAAAGGCCACGGGATAGCCGAGCAGCAGAAACAAGACGAGCGCCGCGAACATAATCGGCGCCATGTTTTCCGCTATGAGTGCCAGCATCTTAAACGACTTCCCTCTGATCTCTGGCTTCAGTGCCTTGCCTGTTCCGCCGTTTGCAGAACCGTAATAGACGCACTTATGGGTCGTGTGCCTTGAACTCTTCGATTGCGGGATGATGTGATGTCCCGATCTTGGGTTCCGTCAGCTGGCCGCGCATGATGGCGATGCGCTTGATCAGCTCCGAGAGGCCTTGGACGAACAAAATGATAAAGGCGGCGGGGATCAACGCCTTGATGGGCCATTGCGGCAAGCCGCCGGGATTGGTCGACTGCTCGTTCTCAAGATAGGATTTCAGGAAATAATGCCACGAGGTAATGGCGATCATCGCTGCCGTTGGGAGCAGGAAGAACACGTGCCCGATAACCTCAATCCAATCTCTCAACCGGCGTGGGAAGCGGTTGCTGATGATGTCGATGCGGATGTGTTCGTTGAGTGCCAATGTCCATGGCGAGGCAAGCATGAAGACGAGGGCGAATAACCACCATTGGGCCTCCAGCCACGCATTCGAGCTGAGGTTTAGGACTTTGCGGACGACGGCGTTGCCTGCGCTGATGACGGCAGCCACGACAACAAGCCAGGAGACCCAGCGACCGATGCGTGCCGTCGTAGCGTCGATGTTGCGGCTCAACTTAATCAGCCGGTCCATGTTTTCCCTCAAGTCATCAAGAAGCCTGCCCACGTGTTCAGGATCGAATGTCCTGGTATGGTCGACCCGACCTGCGACATCGGTATAGCCGGGTCAGGCCGTGACTTCCAGCCTGCGCTCTGCCAGTATCCGCGCCGAGATCGTAGCCGAAGCGGCGCGTGATCGTGCCACCGCCGCTAACTGCGCCAATCTTTCTGAAGCCTCCCTGGGAGATCTGAATGACCGTTTCGAAGGCCCGCGTTCTCGATCAACTCAAGCGCGTGAAGGGACCTGATCTCGAAGGCAATATCGTTGAACTTGGGCTGGTGTCCGAGGTGCTGATCAGGGAGAACCGCGTCTACTTCTCGATTACGATTCCACCCGATCGCGCCAGTGAGCTTGAGGTGCTGCGGCAGGCGGCGGAGAAGGTCGTTGGCGAAATCGACGGCGTGTCGGGTGTGACGGCTGTGTTGACGGCCGAGACGCAGGGTGGTGCGACGCAACAGGCGGCGCAGCGTCCTAGCAACGTCACTGAGCATCCCCGTGTGCGCGAAGCTCGGGCGCGTGCTGCTGCCGGAGATGGCTCCGGCCGGGCGGGTGCCCAACAGCAGATCGGTCCGCAGCAGGGCGGGGCGCGGGCGCCTCAAAGCCTTCCAGGCGTCAAGCATCTCATTGCCGTTGCATCGGGAAAAGGTGGCGTTGGGAAGTCGACCACGGCTGTCAATCTCGCGCTTGGTTTTCAGGCGATCGGTCTTAAGGCCGGTATTATGGATGCGGACGTCTATGGTCCGTCGCAGCCGCGGCTTCTCGGGCTTTCAGGCAAGCCGCAGGTGACGGGGGACAACAAGCTTCGGCCCGTGGAGGGCTATGGTCTCAAAGTCATGAGCATGGGCTTCATGGTGGACGAAGGCACGCCTGTCGTTTGGCGCGGGCCGATGGTCGTGCAGGCGCTCAATCAAATGCTGCGTGAAGTCGAATGGGGCGATCTCGATGTCCTGGTGATCGACATGCCGCCGGGCACGGGTGACGTGCAGCTCACCATGGCGCAGCAAGTGCCGTTATCAGGATCGATCATCGTTTCAACGCCGCAGGATCTGGCGCTGATCGACGCCCGAAAGGGGCTTGCCATGTTTCAGCGGGTCAATGTGCCCGTGCTCGGCATTGTCGAGAACATGAGCTATTTCATGTGCCCCAAGTGCGGGGGAGAAAAGCGAGATCTTTGGACACGGCGGGGCGGAGAACGAGGCGGCGAAGCTTGGTGTACCGTTCTTAGGCGGCGTACCTTTGCACATGGAGATCCGGGCACGATCTGATTCGGGGAAGCCCATTACCGCCACGCAGCCTGAAAGTGCACATGCGGAGATTTACCGGGAACTCGCAGCTAAGACTTGGGCGGGTCTGCAGGAGAAAGACGGTACGGCTTCTGCGGCGCCGGATTTGATGGTCTCGCCCGCGAGCGACATTCTTCACGTTGCCTTTGCCGATGGCGAAAAGTACGACCTTTCGGCTGAGATGCTGCGTGTCATGAGCCCGTCCGCCGAAGTGCAGGGCCATTCGGAGGCCCAGCGTGTGACGGTGCCGAAGAAACGCAATGTGCGCATCAAGGAGCTTCGTCCGATCGGCAACTACGCGGTGCGCATCGTGTTTGATGATGGCCACGACACGGGACTGTTCACTTGGGACTATCTGCAGCTCCTTGGCCGCGAGAAGGACGAGCGTTGGGCAGCCTATCTCGAGGAGCTTGATAAGAAGGGCCTGTCGCGGGACTGACGCGGGCTTGGTGCTGAAAGTCTCGGAAAAGGTGAATTTCTCACCTGGGGCTCCATGCTGCCCAGCATGTGAAGTAATCTTCAAATAGATGGGGGAGCGTCGGGTGTCCGTGTTGACAGTGTCGCGTTGCCCTCTCTAAAAGGCATTCGATCCCATTTTCTGTATGCGGAGCAGTAGCCGAGAATGGGCATTCTGTTGCGGGCGCTCGGCAAATTTCGGCGAGAGAGATGGGCGACGAAGAGTTCATCAATTGGATTAAGAAGGCGGAGCAAGAGGCCGTCGCAAATCCCTCCCGCTACCGACGCAAAGTCGGCTTTTTTGCATTGGCGGGCTACGCCTACATTTTCGTCCTGATAGGACTCGCTCTGGCGGCCCTCGCCGGACTTGTGGCTTTCGTTTACTTTCGAGAGTCCCACGGGGGAAATGTCGGGATTGTCAAGCTTGGTGCTGTGCTCGTCATTTTCTTATGGACGATCTTTGCGGCGCTATGGGTGACATTTGAGCCGCCTTCCGGACGACGCGTCACGGCAAAGGAATTTCCCCGGCTGTTTGCCGAAATCGATGACCTGACGACGAAGCTCAAAACGATTCCGATTCATGAGGTCGTCGTCGTTCCCGAATGCAATGCGTTTGTCAGCCAAACGCCGCGACTTGGTATTTTTGGCTGGCATAGGAACACGTTGGGTGTGGGATTGGAGCTGATGCTCATTCTCACGCCGCCAGAGATGCGCGCCGTGATTGCCCATGAGCTCGGCCATCTGTCCGGGAACCACAGCAAGTTTGGCGGTTGGATCTATCGAGTGCGAAAAACATGGTCGAATCTGTTTGACAGATTTGCCGAGCAGCAACGTTGGGGTAATGCGGTAATCGAACCGTTCTTTCGTTGGTACGCTCCTAGATTCGCGGCCTATTCATTTGTTCTGAGACGCCAGAACGAATACGAGGCCGATGCCGCGTCGGCGGAGCTGACGAATGCAAATACGGCCGCGAGTGCTCTTATTAAGAGTTCGGTCTTCGGCAACTATCTCGACGCGACCTTTTGGCATCAGCTGTTTGCAAGTGCGGATGAGGTCCAGCGTCCGCAGCAGTTGGCCTATCGTTCGCTTGCGCACCATATCTCCGCAGGACGGTTTGATACCGACCGGCTCACAGAGTTGTACCAAGGGGCTTTAAACGAGAAGACGGATTACGATGACACCCATCCCGCGCTCACTGACAGGCTGAGCGCTCTTGGCATCCGCTCAGATCCGAACATGCAAATGCCGGGTACCTACAGACCCGCGGCGTACGCGTGGTTCGGCGACGGGCTTCCCGGGCTTGTCGATGAGCTTGATCGCGAGTGGTGGAACGACGTCGAACCGCGTTGGACCGCCAATTATCAGAAGATTCAGAATGAGCGGGCCGAGCTGGCGCGGCTGCAAGCGTCGGCGGGGGGCGGTCTCGAACAGATGCAGCATTGGCGGTTCGGCGCTTTGACGGCAAAACACCATGGTGATGCGGAGGCACTGCCGATCTTCAGGGCGTACCAGAACACCTACCCGGACGATTTTGATGCCGCGTTTATAATCGGGAGGCTCTTAAGGAACGCAGGCGATGGGTCCTGTGTGGCGGAATGGGCGAAAGTTCCCCGTCAGCATCCGGCGTTTGTGCAGGCCAACAGCGAGGCGGCGCGTTTTCTGGAAGGGGAGGGCCGCCAGGCCGAGGCAGATCGGCTCTGGCAGTTGGCGCAGGCACGCCATGACGAGCTTGCTGCAATCGAAGAGGAGCAAAATTCGGTCACCGAGGAGGACACGTTGCTCGCGCCCGAAATGAGCCAGGAGAACCTCGATAACATTCGGTCTCGGCTCAAGACCGTGGGATTCGTCGGTGCCGCGTGGTTGGCTCAGAAAGCGACGAAGCATGACCAAAGCGCGCCGATCTATGTCGTTGCCTACAGATTGAAGTGGGTGCACATGAAGAGGATCGTGCATTTGGATCCGGAAGCGGCGGGTGCTGATGCGGTTCGTGAAGCGCTGTCGCATATCGACACCGGCGAAGATCCGATGCACGTTTTTGTCACGGAGTATCAACCCGTCCTCGGTGACAAGCTCGGTAAGAAAGTCAAGAAGATCGGGATTCGAATCTTGTGATGTGCTGGGGTCCGCGGCCGGTGCTTGGTCGCAAGTGTCGCGCGGGCGTCGGCGCGGGCAGGGCGCACCGCGTGCGATAATGGACATGATGGGGGATTGTCCTGTTGGGACTTTGCGCACTATTCGGCCGTGAACAGAAGATGCGCCGGAGTTTGTGTTCGTTCCGTCTGGGTCCTTCTGCGGCATGATTGAGCCGCAGTGTCACTTTCAAGGACGAATTTTCCCCACCCCGTTGTCACAAAACTGTATTCAAACTGTCACAAACAGTGTTAGGGGCTCCCCGCAAGCTATTGACTGATGGGGAGAACATGGGGAAGCCATCACTCGACAAAGACCTGAAAAAGGTCGTGCGCATCGAGCAAGCCACGCACTCGGTTGCGCAGTCGGTTGCCAAGCCCGGACTTCTCATTCTGTTTGCCATCGGCACTGCGACGGCCGCGATCCTGCACATCGGTCAGAGCTTGCATGCGCCTCTGGTCATCATGGCGTGCATCATAGCTGCCTACATGGCCATCAACATCGGGGCCAACGATGTCGCCAATAACATGGGACCCGCGGTCGGCAGCCGGGTGCTGACCATGACAGGAGCAATTGCCATTGCGGCCGTCTGTGAGGCGGCTGGCGCAATCCTTGCGGGTGGCGACGTCGTTTCGACGGTTTCCAAGAAGCTGCTTGTTTCGGACGCTGGATTCACAGAGCTTTCCTTCATTCACGTGATGATGGCGGCGCTGCTGGCTGCATCGATTTGGATTCATCTTGCCACGTATATCGGGGCTCCTGTCTCGACGACGCATTCGATCGTAGGCGGTGTGATGGGCGCAGGTGCCGCAGGGGCCGGCCTTAGTGCTGTAAATTGGTCGGTAATGGGAAAAGTTGCGGCGAGTTGGGTGGTATCGCCGGTTTGCGGCGGTGTGATTGCAGCTGCGATATTGGGCTTGATCAAGTGGCTCGTCATCTTTCGTGAGGATCGGGTTGCAGCCGCGACACGATGGGTTCCGGTGCTCGTGGGTTTGATGTGCGGAATTTTTGCGATGTACATCGCGACCAAAGGTTTGAAGCGCATTTGGAAGCCAGATCCCGCGACCGTTTATTCACTTGGGTTGGCGTTTTTCATTATTGGTATCGCGGTCGCCCGGCCCTGGGTTCTGCGTCATGCGCCTTCCCTTGAGAACCGGCGAAAGTCAATCGCAAAGCTGTTCACCATTCCTCTCATCCTGTCGGTTGCTCTCTTGTCGTTCGCTCATGGTGCCAACGATGTTGCCAACGCCGTGGGGCCGCTTGCGGCGATCGTTTCGGTGGCCAAAGTTGGTCCCGATCTGGCCGAAAAGATTGTTCTGCCAATATGGGTTCTGGTGATTGGCGCATTCGGCATTGCGCTCGGGCTCACTCTCTTTGGTCCGCGCCTCATACGAACTGTTGGCGAAAAGATCACGAAGATGGATCCGATCCGGGCCTATTGCGTGGCACTTGCGGCGGGCATCACAGTTTTGGTCGCTTCGGCATTGGGACTGCCCGTTTCGTCTACGCATATCGCGATTGGTGCGGTGTTCGGCGTGGGCTATCTGCGTGAATTTATAACCAACAAAGGTGTTCCCAATCCTGCGATTTCGCCGCGTTCGTTGCGTCTTGAACCGTCAAGATTGAACGCAACGCCAGAAGAGGCCGTGATCAACTACCAGAAGCGGGAGAAGCGCCGGCTTGTTCGCCGGCAGCATGTTTTTGGCATCGCCGCGGCCTGGGTTATCACGGTTCCTGCAGCCGCCGCCCTTGCTGCATTCTGCTATTTTCTGATGAGTTCGCTGGCTGGCTGACCGGTCGTCACGAGATGGCGACTCAACTTGACTGTAAGTTCCACGAGGACCGGATCGCTCAAGAGACGCTTGGCTTCTGTCAAAAGCACCCAATGGCGGTGGCGTGCACCCATTTCCGGCCATTTCTCGAATTGTTTGGTGACGCACAAGGGGTAGAGATCCACCTCTGCGACATGCCGCCGAATGCTGCCCTTCTTAATCGTGCGGTAACTGCCAATCGGCGCATCTGCTATGTTGCCTGAAACGCCAGCTTCCTCGAGCGCTTCCTGGGCTGCCGTCTCCCACGGTTGTTGGCCGTCGATTATTGATCCCTTTGGGTAGATCCAACGCCCGCTACGTCGGGAGGTGATGATCAGGAACGCCACGCGATCGCCGATCATGGCGTAGGGAAGTGCACCCACCTGGCGCAGCAGATCGCGCGACCTCATTCGGAGAAACAGGCGATCGAGCATATATTGTGCATAGTTCTGCATGGGATCGTCGCCACTAGGCCTGCCAGTGATCCTGCGAACTTAAGCGAGAATCGGAGCGATTTATAGCAAATCGGGGCGGCCGAGGCGTTCAGACCTCATGCCGCCCGTTTATTTTGGCTGCGGATGCTGTGGCTAAGCAGCGGTCTACTACGCAGCTTTCGCCGTGCTTTCGGTTCTTGCCGATTCGCCGGCGCGCCGCGCAAACGGTACCGGCTCCCGGGTCCTCGGCGCGTGGCGCTTTGCATACCGCGCTGACAGTGATGCCTGCCGTGTCGGCCGCAGGATTGCTTCGCGGGCCCCGAAGGCATTGGCGAGCGCCATCATGGCCAATTCGTGCCGCAGCGCTGTGCCTGCCAAATCGACAGACACGTAACCTGTGCCAGGCCATGTCTCGATGCTGACAATGCCACCCTGGACCTTAGCAGACACCCAGTTGCACCCACGGTGCGGTCTGCTGCCAAAGGTCATTTGGTACGAGTCCGTCTTGAGAAAGTTGAGCGCAGCGCGAAGAGCCTTTTCCACGGCGTTTGCCGAGGCGAGCTCTTTGGCTCCAATTAAATCCAGGATGATATCCTGACCACTCGAGGTACTGTTTGATTGCCCAGTACTTGCGGGCGCAGTCTCGAAAAGATCTTCCTTTTGGGCGGTGCTTGAACGAGTCAAGTCCATCCCCAATTGGAAGAGGGCGTCGTCATAGGCCATGTGACCCTCCCCAACCAGTAGATAGCTCTGACTCGCCCGCTCCTTACCTTTTGGTTTCTGGGAGACCCTTGACCGTTGGGGCAGGTGGACAGACGAGAGGGGACGCATATGAGGCCAATGGCCCATCCGTGCAAGAAAAAAATGGTCTGTCGGGCAAAAAAATTGCCACGCGTGGTTCATGCTCGTCTTACAGCGTCCTGGCCGCGTCATCGCGCGCCTACTGATTAAGGAAGTTATCGAGCAGAGATTTCACATCGGGTTGTTGTTGCTTGCTGCCGGAGTCGCCAGCTGCTCCATCTGTGTCGGCGCCGTTCGATTTGCCGCCGAAGAGGCCGTCGACAATATCCTTGGCGTTCTTGCCCTTGAATTTTTTGCCAATCTCTTTGACCGTCTCAATCGCCTTGCCGGGATCCTTCATGACGCCTTCGAGATCGGGTGAGTACTTGAGCTTGTCCCAGCTGCCGTGGACTCGCACCGGGATTTCGAGGCCGGCCAGATCGCTCTTGCCGCCTTGTCCGGCGAGACTTGAGACGAGTTTGGGGCGCATCAGGTAGTCGACCTGACGTGCCGGTAGCATGACTTTTCCGGTCCCGGTTACGCGCAATAGCGGGCTTGCGAGTACTAGATCGTTGTTGTGTGCTATGCCGCGTTTGATCGTCCAGTTGGCGGTGAGCTCGCTAAAGTCGGTCTTCTCGCTGGGTGATCCTCCGAGACCCGTCAGCTTGCCTTCGCTGATCCCACGGACCATGCCTGGAATGTTAATGCCGTTTATGGCGCCGTTTGCGAACGCCATCTTGGCCTTGCCATTCAGCGTTTCTATGAGCTGGCGCTGGCTGGCGCCTTGTCCCGCGACAGCAACCGAGAGGTTGGCTTTGCCGGAGAGTTTGTCGAAGTCGGCCGCGTCTTTCAGGAACGGCAATGCGTCCAAACCGGCGATCGAGATGTTGGCGCCGAGCGTTGCGGATCTTCCCTGGCTGGCATCGATGGTGATGAAGCCCTTACCCCGGCCTCTATAGAGCTGGATGTCGGTAAAATCCGTTTTTATGACGCTGTTCTTGAGCGCCACATTGAGTTGGGATTGGCCGACCTTAATCTCCTGATAGAGAAGCTTGCCGACGGCGAGCTTCATGTTTGCGTCGACGGCGCCGAGGGTTGCGAAATCGATGGCCTCGTTGCTCCACCCTGCGCGTTGGGTATAGCCCCTGACTTTTGGGCCGGGCTTTGCCGGTGGTGCATTCAGCAGATCCTCGATGCTTTTTGCCGGAGCTTTTGTTCCCGATTTGCGTTTTGAGGGCGATGGTCTGCCTGCGGCTCTGCCCGGGCGCATATATTTGTTGAGATCGAGAACGGAGACTTGGAGATTTCCAGTAACGTGGGGCCGCTTTCCGCTTGTGTTAACGCTGACCTCGCCTATTGCCGTCGCACCGTCGAGGGCGATGTTGGCATTCGACAGTGTGATTCTCTGGGCGTTGGCGCGGAGTTGTCCCTTGGCGTCGAGCGGTCCGTATCCCTTCGCGCGTGGCAGTTCGGTGCCGAGCCATTTGGCGAGGTTGCGCACGGACGGCGATTTGACTGAGACATTGCCGTCGGCGGCAATGGATTCGCGAACGGCGACCGCGCCTTCAAAGCGCGCGGCGAGCGGCGCAGCAGCTAGTGTTACCGCGGCATTGGCCGGTTTCTCGTCAAGCACGGCTTTGACCGAGTTCAGCGCCCCATCGAACGTGATGGTCTCGCCTTTCCATACGAGGCTGCCATCGGCATCGAGCGGCTGGTCGATGGCTGGGAGCGCAAGCTGGACATTGATCCGCGAGGCTTTGTGCCGTGCACCTGTTGCTGCGTCTGCGTAGCGCACTGTGCCGTCTACAATTCGCACGTCTCCGAATTGAAGCTGATCGAAGGCGGCGCTAGCTGCACGGGGCGATCTGGTGGCTGCCGCTTTGGGCAGGATGCCCGGCGCATCCGATGCTGGCGCTGGGGCTTGCGCGAGTCTTACGGACGTTAGGGTCGTCTGTTGGGCAAAGTTCCAGCTCTTGAGGCCCTTATTGTCGGTGTAAAGCTCGAACACGGGCTTTTGGAGAACCAGTTGATCGATGCGGATGTCGCGAGAGAGGAGCGGGATGAGCTGAACGGACACATCCAGGCCATCCATGGTGACGAGTGGCTTACCGCTCATACCCGGAGGCGGCGACAGGCTTACTTTGCGCATTGACAGGCCGATCGACGGGTAGAATGCGAACGAGGTTTTGCCGGCGATAGTGAGATCGCGTCCGGTCTTCGACTTGACCTGAGCGATGATCTGGTCGCGCACTGCGTCGGTCGGAAAGGCGTAGGCGAGATAGGCAAGGCCGACTCCCGCCAGAACGAGAATACCGGCGAGGACGCCGCCGATAATCTTCAGCGCGCCGAAACCGTTCGATTTGGGAGGGGGCCGGCGGCGGCGTTTGCGGGGCGGTCCGCCATGGGCGCGATGGGCCGGCGGTGCGGCCTGCGGCTGACCATAGTCGTAATAGGGTTGCGGATCGCCATAAGGCTGCGCATGGGACTGAGGATACCCGTGCGGATCGGGTAGCTGCGGATCTCGCGGCTGGTCCGGGTATCCTCCGTAGTGTTCAGGTGCAACCGGTGCCTGAGCGGGAGCCTCTGGCCATTGCGGCTGGGGGTAAGGTTGCGCAGGGTCTTGCGGCTGCCTGGGACGCCAATCGGGACGTTGGCCGCGATCATCGAATGTTGGGTGCCCTGGCGGACTCTTTGGCGGTTTTCGATCGGTCATTGCGTCCTTCCGAACGTGCAACGTGATCCACGGTTGTTCGACGTCGAAGCCGCTGATCCCGCAATTGCCTCAATATTTGGAAATTGTGTCGTTCAGGGGCAACCGTGGAAGCTAGGACGAAAAACATTTTTCCACGGGAAACTAGGGATTTGTAGCGAAAAGTTCGTGCAGGGAGATTGTGCTGGGTTTTTCAGCAGCCGGCGCGTGTATGGGGATCGCCGCTGACCGGAAAGTGAACGGGGTTTGCGTCAGACCCGATCCTTCGGTCTGACGCCGTGTCTAAATCTGGCAGGACAAGCTTGTGATTTCTTAGGGTTTGGATCAGATCTTTTGTTGCCGCTGTCTGGTGGCCGTGCCGCAACCTTATTGGGGTTCTCGTCTCCTTGACCGTGCTCTTGGATGTCATTCTGTTTTTGACATGGCTGTTGAGAGGCCTGTTCGACAGTCTCATTGGGCGCTCGCGGCGGCGCTATGAGCGTTCGACCTTCATTCGCGCTCCAAAGCCGCTCGTGTGGGAGGTCGCAAGCGCCAACAAAATAAGATTCGAAGGTTCTGTCCCGATCGAGGTTGATTGCGCACCGGTGCCAGGGGATGAAACGCTCATAGAAGGCACCATCACCGTCGGGAACCAAAGTGTGCAACTGGCATTGCGCGAGCTGTCAGAAGTGCCCGGTGAAGCTAAGGTCGTACAAATTCTTCCGGCAGGTACGGATCCGGCACTCCTTTACGGGGACGACTATTACGTGGGCTATACTCTGAACGAAGCGCCCGGCGGGACAATTTACACGGCGACGCAGGAGCTTACGCACACGAGTTTTTGGGGACGTGCCTTGGTTCCAGTTGGTCTTGCGCAAACTGTGCGGCGTATCAAGGAACACTGCGAACGGAAGGCCGGCATCGAGCCTGCCGCCCGGGCTAGCTTGTGGGACACGGCGATGACGGGACTGCTCACGTTTGGGAGCTTTCTCGTGTTGTTCGGTCCGCAGAGTGCGGCCCTTCTCGTGCTCATTATTCTTCTTCACGAGTGCGGCCACGCGCTTGCCATGCGATCTGTGGGCCAGCCGGTGCAGGGGATATACTTCATTCCGTTCTTTGGCGGCGTTGCGATTGCTGCCGCGCCGCACGCGAATGAGACGGAACGTGGGTTTGTTTCCTTCATGGGGCCGGGTGCAAGCCTGTTTACGACGGCGCTCTTCTACGCGCTGTGGCTGCAGTCGGGAAACGACCTCTTGGCAGATCTTGTTCTGCTTTCTGCTTTTTTGAATGTTCTCAATCTAGTGCCCGTTCTGCCGCTGGATGGGGGACACGTCTTAACCGCACTGATGTCGCGAGGAGATCGCGGCTTTTCCGAATTGGTTCGGATTCTCTTTCTTCTCGCGGGAATCGCCATTGCCGTTCACATGGGCTGGTACATCTTGACGGTATTCCTGGCGCTCAATCTGTTACCGCTCATGTTCAGTGGCGGACACGCTGAACACGCGCTAGCGCCAATCGACCCATGGGCGCAATTGTGGCTGACAGCGGCCTATATCGGCGCCATCTTGTTTTATGTGCTTGTGATTGCCGGGGTTGTGGGCGCGAGCGTCTGATCGCGTCCTGCCGGTCAAGATGCCTCAGAACATCGCCGCATGGACTTTGTCCGGCGGAGCATGGCCGTCAAGAAACGCCTTGATGTTGATGATGACTTTCTCGCCCATGTCGATGCGACCCTCGATGGTGGCCGAACTCATGTGCGGGAGGGCGACGACGCGGTCGGACGCGAGAAGCTTGGGGTTGACGGCCGGCTCGTGCTCAAACACGTCGAGGCCGGCGCCGCCAATGGACCCAGCTTCAATCATGCGCGCGAGCTCGTTCTCGTCGATGACCTCACCACGCGCCGTATTGACGATGTAGGCCGTCGGTTTCAGTAGCTTCAATCGGCGCGCCGACAGGAGATGATACGTTGCTGGTGTGTGTGGACAATTGACTGACACGATGTCCATACGAGAGAGCATCTGGTCGAGGCTTTCCCAATAGGTTGCTTCGAGCTGCTGCTCGAGGTCGGACGATACGCGTTTGCGATTGTGGTAATGGATTTGGAGACCGAATGCTCTGGCCCGGTGTGCGACGGCCTGACCGATGCGGCCCATGCCGATTATGCCAAGGCGCTTGCCGAAAATGCGGTGGCCGAGCATCCATGTCGGCGACCAGCCTTTCCAGTTGTTCCGCGCATCCTTGATATAGGCGGCGCCTTCGGCAATGCGGCGCGGCACGGCGAGGATGAGGGCCATGGTCATGTCGGCCGTGTCTTCGGTGAGTACGCCCGGCGTGTTGGTGACTGTAACCCCGCGGTTGCGCGCCGTGTCGAGGTCGATGTTGTCGACGCCGGTTCCAAAGTTGGCAATCAGCCTCAGGTTTGGACCGGCCTGCGAAATCACGCCACGGTCGATGCGATCGGTCACGGTGGGCACGAGAACGTCGGCGGTTTTCGCCGCTTCGGCAAGCTCGGCATTGGTCATCGGCTCGTCGTCGACGTTGAGCCGCGCATCGAATAGCTCGCGCATGCGCGTCTCGACGACGTCCGGGAGCTTTCGGGTGACGATAACGACAGGCTTTCTTTCAGGGGTCGGCATGAGACTTCCGAAAATAGTTGCATGGACAGACGGTTAGGCCCGCCGAAACGCGGTCCGGCCTCGCCATCTTGTGCGACAGTCTCTACCAGAAGGCCACGGGGAAAACAAAGTTCGGGTGAGAGCCGGACTGCGGCGAATGGCGTGGCCGGGACTGTTCTCGGGGCTGGCCGCCTCGTTTGACAGGGGCATCGAGTCGGTCTTTTGTGGGCGTTTCTGACTGGTGGACCACAGTGCAGATGGGGCCCGGTTCACCAGTGTATTTGCGGCATATCAGCTCCTTTAGGGAGCGAATATCGTCAGCGGGATCAAGATATGTGGTGCGGCTCGGAACGTCGATCGGGCTTCACATCGGTCGCTATCTGTTTAGTGGCGCTGGTGTTCTTTGCTGGCGCCGCGGCGGCTGGTGATTGGACCCCGCAAGTGTCGCGACAGACCCTCAAGGGGAGCGGTCTTCCTGTTCCGCGGTTCGTCAGTCTAAGGGCGGATACCGTCAATCTGCGGTCGGGACCCGGCCGTGCATACCCGACGTCGTGGGTCTTTCGCCAGGCCGGGCTCCCGGTTGAAGTCGTCAAAGAGTTCGATATCTGGCGAGAGGTGCGCGACGCGCATGGCACTCAGGGTTGGATCATCAAATCGCTTCTTTCGGGACGGCGAACGGCGCAGGTGCTGCCTTGGGAGGTCAAGAAGGGCCAGGCGCAGGTCCAGATCACTTTGCGCAGTAGCGGGCGAGAAAACTCCAGACCGGTTGCGATGGTCGAAGCTGGCGTTGTTGCCGATATTCGAGAGTGCAATGGACGGTGGTGCCGTGTCACGATTGACAGCTACAGCGGCTATATCGAGCAAAAAAAGCTGTGGGGCGTTTACGACGGGGAAATCGTGAAGTGAGGGCCGGCTAGGCTGGGTACCGCAAGTTTAGCGGCCGTCCTTTGGTTCTTCGTCCGGCACAAGGCGCACGACCACATCTATGTGACTGACTTTCATGCCTTCGGGCGGCTCGGGCAATCCGGCGACATGGATCATGTCACTTGGAATGTCTTTCAATTCGCCAGTGTTCTCAACGAAGAAGTGGCTGTGGTTGGACGTATTCGTATCGAAATAGGCTTTCCCACCTTCGATGGCGAGCTCCCGCAGGAGGCCTACTTCTGTGAACTGGTGAAGTGTGTTGTAGACGGTTGCGAGCGAAACCTGTTCTCCTGCACCAAGGGCTTCGGCGTGGAGCATCTCGGCAGAGACGTGCCGATCGCCCGAGTCAAATAGCAGCGCAGCGAGGGTGATGCGTTGGCGGGTCGGGCGAAGACCAGCCATGCGCAACTTATTGGTTATGCAGGTTGCCAACTTCCTGTTCCTCAGCTTTCCAATCGTTCGCGCGAAACGCGGCGGTTGCTCCGGAGGCCCTGTTCCCAGGCGCAACGGTCAGGTCAAGCCCCGCCTGGGAGCCGCTGGCGCCGGACGATACTACACCGGGTGCAAAGTATATGGACCGCCTCGTTTCGCCGCAACCCTTGGCAAAATAAGCTGATTATGGCCGATTTGCGTGCCTTGACGCTGGTGCGGTTTGGCTTTTGAAGGGGCTATAGGTGTGTTAGGACACCGCGACTGCGGCGGCCCCATTTCGCGCGGGCTAAGCTGAAAATTAACGGGGGAGCCTCGCGGATCATGGCGGAACGCCGTTCGAGCTACACTTTCGAGGACTTGCTGACTTGCGGGCGCGGGGAGTTGTTTGGGCGGGGCAACGCCCAGCTGCCGCTGCCGCCGATGCTGATGTTCGATTCTATTCCTTCGATTTCCGACACCGGTGGTGCCTTCGACAAAGGACAAGTCAAGGCGGAGCTGGCGGTCGCCGGAAACGAACGGCTGGACTGGTTCTTCAAATGCCATTTCCACGGGGATCCGGTGATGCCGGGTTGTCTCGGCCTTGACGCCTTGTGGCAGTTGACGGGCTTCTACTTGGGCTGGCTGGGCGCTCCGGGGCGCGGACGCGCGCTTGGTGTCGGCGAAGTGAAGTTCACAGGGATGGTCGTGCCCGGTGTCAGAAAAGTAGAATATATTGTTGACCTCAAGCGGGTCATTCTGCGCAAGTTGAAGCTAGCAATTGCCGACGGTCAACTTGTTGCAGATGGTGAGGTTATCTACACGGCCAAGGATCTGCGTGTCGGATTGTTCGAGTCGGAAGAGGGGCCTGTCGGAGACGCCGCGGCTTAGCCGTTCGGTCTCTCTTGCGAAGGCAGAGTTTAGGAAAGGGAGCTCTTGATGAGACGCGTCGCCGTTACCGGCATGGGGATCGTTTCCTCAATCGGCAACACGACCCAAGAGGTCCTCGCTTCGCTGAGTGAGGCGAAGTCCGGTATTTCTCGCGCTGAAAAATATGCCGAGCTCGGGTTCAAGTGCCAGGTTCATGGGGAGCCGACGGTCGATTGGCAGGCCATGGTTCCGCGCAAGCCAAGGCGATTCATGGACCAGGGTGTGGGCTGGAATTATATCGCCATGGATCAGGCGATTCGCGATGCGGGGTTGGAGGACGGAGACGTCGTCAACGAGCGCACCGGTATTATTATGGGTGCGGGTGGACCGTCGACGCGGGCCATCGTGAAAGCGGCCGACACCACGGTCAAGAGCGGCGGGCCTAAGAAGATTGGGCCATTCGAGGTGCCGAAGGCCATGTGCTCCGGGCCATCAGCGGCGCTCGCCACCGCATTTCATATTAAGGGTACCAACTACTCGATCTCCTCGGCCTGCGCGACGAGCGCACACTGCATCGGCAATGCGGCCGAGCTCATACAGTGGGGCAAACAGGACGTCATATTTGCCGGTGGCTGCGAGGAACTCGACTGGACGCTTTCTAACCTCTTTGACGCGATGGGGGCGATGTCCTCCAAGTTCAACGACCGGCCGTCCACTGCAAGCCGGGCTTACGACAAGAACCGCGACGGTTTCGTCATTGCCGGCGGGGCCGGTGTGGTTGTGCTCGAAGAGCTTGAGCGTGCCAAGGCGCGCGGCGCGAAGATCTACGGCGAAGTGGCGGGTTATGGTGCGACGTCGGACGGTTTCGACATGGTCGCTCCGTCCGGGGAGGGTGCTGTCCGGTGTATGCAGCTGGCGTTAGAGGGCCTCGACGGTAATGGCACGCCGAAGATCGACTACATCAATCCGCATGGTACCGGTACACCGGTGGGCGACGAGCGGGAGATTGCGGCTATCCGCGATGTCTTTGGTGCCGAAGTTCCGCCAATTTCAGCGACGAAGTCGTTGACGGGTCACTCTCTTGGCGCGATCGGTGTTCAGGAAGCAATTTTCTCTCTGCTGATGATGAACAATAGTTTTGTCTGTGAAAGCGCTCACATCGAGGAGATTGATCCGGCGTTTGCCGATGCGCCGATTGCCCGGGAACGGATCGACGATGTGTCGCTTAACTGTGTGATGTCGAACAGCTTCGGGTTTGGCGGCACAAATGCCACTCTCGTGTTCCGGCGGCACGATAGTTAACACGATGTCATGCCAAAGCGCTAAAGGGCCAAGATTTAGGTCCGCTGGAGCGTCTCGGCATGCGATTGTACAAGAACGGAGCTGGCTGGTTCGAAACCGCCGCACGAACGCATAGAGTCGGAGATACCTGTAGGATGTCAGAAGTCGACATTGCCAATCCTGGACCGATGATGGCCGGAAAGCGCGGCCTAATCATGGGCGTGGCCAATGAACGTTCGATTGCGTGGGGGATTGCACGCATTTTGGCCGGTCAGGGCGCCGAGCTGGCCTTCACATATCAGGACGGAGCCTTTGGGCGGCGCGCGGTTCCACTTGCAGAATCTGTCGGCTCGAAAATCATTGAACCCGTCAACGTGCTCGACCTTGAGAGTGTCGACAAGGCATTTGCGAGCGTGGAGAAGACGTGGGGAAGCTTGGATTTCGTTGTTCACGCTCTTGCCTATTCCGATCCCAAGGAACTGTCCGGCCGTTACGTCAATACGACGCGAGACAACTTCTCAAATACGATGGTGATCTCCTGCTTCTCGTTTACAGAGGTTGCTAAACGCGCCGCGGCGCTGATGCCAAACGGGGGCTCTTTGCTCACGCTCTCATATGGCGGAGCGACGCGGTCGGTACCCTCTTATAACGTGATGGGCGTTGCCAAGGCTGCACTCGAAGCCAGTGTGCGCTATCTCGCAGCCGACCTTGGTCCGCAAGGCATTCGCGTCAACGCACTTTCAGCCGGTCCAATGCGTACGCTTTCGGGTGCCGGCGTTTCGGACGCGCGGGTCATCTTCAATTTCCAGAAGGAAAATTCTCCGCTGAAGCGGACACCGTCGCTCGATGAGGTTGGTGGATCGGCGCTTTATTTGCTTTCACCATTGTCGGGTGCCGTGACCGGCGAGGTTCACTTTGTGGACTGTGGCTACAACACGGTCTCCATGCCGACGCTGGATGCTCTCAAGAGAGCTGAGGCGCAGGCGTCGGGGAGCACCCCGGGTGAGGCGGCGGAGTAGAAACACGAGCAATGTCAGCGGCTGGCAGTCGGTGTGTTGACATGCTTCGGTGCCTAGCCCACACACGCGTAGCATGATCGGCGTCTTCGATTCTGGCCTTGGCGGGCTTACAATTCTGCACGCGCTTGTCGCGCGGTTTCCCAAACTTGCTTTCGCATATCTTGGCGATCACGCGAACGTGCCTTATGGCAACCGGTCATCGGAAGAGGTTGTTGCGTTGTCGCGGGCGGCGACTGAAGTACTCTTTCGGCGCGGGTGTAAGCTGGTCCTTCTGGGCTGTAACACGGCGACGGCAGTGTCCCTGCGCCGGCTTCAGCAGGAGTGGTTGCCTCATAGCGATTGGCCAGGTCGGGGTCATAACGTCATCGGCATTGTTGCGCCGACAGTGGAGGCGGCGACACAGACACCGTGGTCGGTGACGATGCCGCAATACCCGCAAAAGAATCTTACCGATCGCATTGCGGTGTTTGGAACGACGCGAACGATCCAGTCGAATGTGTATCCTGAGGAGATTCGCAAGAGAACGCCTAAGGTCACCATTATTCAGCAGATCTGCTCGGAGCTCGCTGGCGCGATCGAAGCCGAGGCTCGTGAAAGCGAGTTGGACCGGCTTGTCAAGAGCGGGATCGATGCGGCGCTTGTTCAGGCCGGTGGTGAGGCTCCGCACCGGGCGATCCTCGGCTGTACGCATTTTCCTCTGGTCGAGCACGTGTTCAAGCGGCACTTGCCGGCGGCGACACGCATTCTCTCCCAGCCGGAGGTGGTTGCCGACAGTCTTGAGGATTATCTGGCGCGCAAGCCGCAGTACATTCGTCCGGGAGAGGCGTCTGCACTTCGTCTGCTGACGACTGGAGACCCGGGTCTGGTCAATGAGCGGGCCCACATCTTCTGGCCGAATGGCCTGCGTTTCGAGGCGACTGAGGCATTGACCCTCGATTAGGGGACATGGCGCCCTTATCTTTTGTCAAAGTGCGGGGCCGTATTCTGCGCTTTCATGCGGATCAATGCGCGAGGACAGGAGACTCATGCCGGAGCAATCGAAATCGGAGACCGTCGCATCTTCCGGGACAGCTGCGCCGCACGCCTGTTGCTCAAGTTCCACTCATGAGGGCGTCAAGACCGGCGTCGATCCGGTTTGCGGCATGAGCGTGGATCCGCATACCGCGAAGCACCGGCATAGTCATGAGGGGCACCCCTATTACTTCTGCTCTGCAAGATGCCGAGAGAAGTTTATTGCAGAGCCGGACAAGTATCTGAGGCCGCAGGCGAGTCCGGCTGCTCCCGTCCCGGCAGGCACGATTTATACCTGCCCGATGCATCCGGAAATCCGCCAGGAGGGCCCAGGTTCTTGCCCGATTTGTGGGATGGCGCTGGAGCCGGAGGTTGTGTCTGTCGACACGGGCCCCAATCCCGAGCTTGCCGACATGACGCGGCGGTTTTGGATTGGTCTTGCGATGACCCTTCCCGTGTTTGCTCTGGAGATGGGTGGACACCTCACGGGTTTGAATCAATGGCTGGGTCCGCAGACGTCGAACTGGATTCAGCTCGTACTTGCAACGCCTGTCGTGCTTTGGGCCGGCTGGCCCTTCTTCGCGCGGGGGTGGGCGTCACTCAAGACGATGAACCTCAATATGTTCACGTTGATTGCTATGGGGACCGGCGTCGCATGGACGTACAGCGTCATCGGGACCGTCTGGCCCGACCTGTTTCCGCCGTCGATGCAGGCGGCAGATGGATCAGTCCCAATTTATTTCGAGGCTGCTGCCGTCATTGTTGTGCTGGTTCTGCTTGGGCAGGTGTTGGAGCTGAGGGCCAGGGAGCGGACGAGCGGCGCTATTAAAGCCCTGCTCGACCTGTCGCCAAAGGTGGCGCGGCGGATCAAGGCTGACGGCAGCGACGAGGATGTGGGCCTCGATCAGGTCGTGGCGGGGGACCGGCTTCGGGTTCGTCCCGGTGAACGGGTGCCTGTTGATGGCGAGATCCTGGACGGCCGGAGCGCCATCGACGAATCTATGGTGACCGGCGAGAGCATGCCTGTGACCAAAGGCATTGGCGAAACGGTCATCGGTGGCACGATGAATCAATCCGGTGGCTTTGTGATGCGGGCCGACAAGGTGGGCCGGGAGACTGTGCTCGCCCAGATCGTGCAGATGGTCTCACAAGCGCAGCGAAGCCGGGCGCCGATTCAACGGCTTGCCGATCAGGTGTCTGCCTGGTTCGTGCCGACCGTCCTTTTGATTGCGGTGCTTGCCTTTGTCACGTGGTCCATCTGGGGACCTGAGCCACGGATGACCTTTGGACTGATTGCTGCCGTGTCCGTACTTATCATCGCCTGTCCCTGCGCATTAGGGCTTGCCACGCCGATGTCAATCATGGTGGGCGTTGGACGTGGTGCGCAGTCGGGCGTTCTTATCAAAAATGCCGAGGCGCTCGAACGCATGGAGAAGGTCGATACGCTCGTTATCGACAAGACCGGCACGCTTACTGAGGGTCAGCCAAGCGTGGTCGGCATCAAGACGGCCGCTGGAATGGCCGAAACTGAGCTCTTGCGATTGACCGCCAGTTTGGAGCGTTCG
The DNA here is from genome assembly GCA_965222835.1 of Hyphomicrobium sp. Lineage (GTDB taxonomy): Bacteria > Pseudomonadota > Alphaproteobacteria > Rhizobiales > Hyphomicrobiaceae > CBDCUQ01. The sequence goes on along the minus strand of CBDCUQ010000001.1, from coordinate 101,366 downwards.
AGCGAGCACCCGCTCGCGGCTGCGATCGTTCGCGCGGCCAACGCGCGGAAGATTGCGCTGATGCAGCCCTCGAGCTTTGATTCACCTATAGGTAAGGGTGTCATCGGTGAAGTCGACGGGCGGAAGATCGTTATTGGCAATCAGCACATCATGATGGATGCCGGCGTTGACACAGACAGCCTTTCGGATGCGGCTGACGAAATGCGAACGCAAGGCGCAACAGCTATTTTTATCGCGGTCGATGGACAGGCGGCGGGCATCATTGCAATCGCTGATCCGATTAAGGCAACGACTCCCGACGCGATTGCGGCTTTGAAGGACGCCGGCATTCAGGTGGTGATGTTGACCGGTGACAACCGCAAGACGGCCCAGGCCGTGGCTTCGCATCTCAAGATCTCCGATGTCGAGGCGGAGGTCCTGCCCGCGGATAAGAGCAAGATTGTGGAGCGGTTCAGAAGCCAGGGCCGCGTGGTGGCGATGGCAGGTGACGGCGTCAATGATGCACCGGCGCTGGCGGCGGCCGATGTGGGTGTTGCGATGGGGACCGGCACCGATGTCGCTATGGAGAGTGCGGGCGTGACGCTCCTCAAGGGCGATCTTACCGGCATCGTTCGGGCGCGGCACCTGTCGACAGCGACCATGGCGAATATCCGGCAGAATTTGTTCTTTGCGTTTATTTACAATGCTGCGGGCGTGCCGATCGCCGCAGGTGTGCTCTATCCGGTCTTCGGGATTCTGCTGTCGCCGATTATTGCGGCTGCAGCGATGTCTCTTTCCTCGGTGAGTGTTGTCGGGAACGCATTGCGTCTCAATCACGTCACGTTGTGAGAGGCCCGGGCTCTGCTAGGACGCTCTCATTTTTGCCGGGCTTGAGTGACTACTCGTACCAGGGATCAAAGTTCACGGAGATGACGGCTCCGTTGCGATGACGAATGGTGCAGATGGACCGCAGCCAATGCTGGGTTTGGATCTCCAAAATGGGGGGACTGTATTGCGTGGCCGGGTAGTCGCGTGTCGGATATCCGGTCTCCTTTGCATTCTTCCGAATTTGGCCGACGCTGTCCTCCTGCGATAGACCGCTGCAATAGTGTGCCATTCCGCGATCGGCCGTCTTCGTTCTCATAATCTCGAGGATGCAGAGCAGCGCGCCGCTGACCGAGACGAGGGCAAGAGTGAGTAGAGCCGTTTTTGTCAACAAGATGCGCAAGATAGGTCCGTTTTTGAACCAGAATTTTTGCGCCAGGCCGGGGCGCATTCAAGCACTCGCGATACGGATTTCGATTTCTTTGGTCCCATAAGGGATGTTCTTGATAGCCTCCGAAATCGGAAATCGCGGTGAACTCATTGGGCCTGAAGCAAGAAGTCCGAGAAATAGACTTCCGAGGTAATGCCAAAATCTCTTCTTTTTCCTGCACATGCGGGCTATGTCGGGTTCTTTTTCGACGACGACATAGTGCTCTTTCAGATAGGCGACGGCGAGATCGAGTTCGTCTCGCGTTGGGACTGAGATATGATAATTCATAAAGGCCGACCTTCTCTCGTGCGGTGCGTTCATTGATCACCTTCATGCAAGCCCCACGATGGGAACTGTGAGTTTTGGATGGATCGGAGCTGTCAGCTGTACCGCAGGGAACAGCGCATAGGTTTCGCATGTTGGTGCCATTGTTATGGGCTTGCTTTCTTTTGGTGTGGATCAGGGACTTGGTTGGCCAAGCGTGGTGCATGGACAGGCGAACTTGTCGACGATTTCCTTCGCTTCAGAGGGTAGTTACGATAAGGACCTTGACGAGCATTGCGTCGACGGTCCAAACGGATGTCTCGTTCAGAGTAGAATATGTCAAAGGGGGACCTCAATGACCCGTGCAATTGCGTTTGTCTTGGCAGCCTGCCTATCCGTATTGATTGGCGCTTGTGGAGACTCTCATGACGGCGAGCCTTCCAAAGGCGCCAAAGGAATGGCCGGCGCGCTCGGGACGTTCGCGTTCAAACCCGACGATTGGAAGGAAAACACGGTCACGTATTGGAAGGATACGGACGGCGTTAAACCCGGTGAAGCCGGATGCCACATTGGGACGGACAAAGACGGAAATGATAATGGTCGAAGCTTCGGCGAGGCATGCCTCTCGGAGGTCGTCTTGGTTGAATCCAATCCTGGCGCCGACGTTATTCACAAGCACGACAACGATACGGGGCATCCCGACAAGTTCGACTGCGATGTGTGGTGCAAGGGGCAGGGCTCGGCAAAGGGCGAATGCGTAGCGGAAGCCGCTCCGCCGTGCGCGAAATCCGCCAAGTGCGTTTGCGAGTAGGGCCACCGCCTGCTAACTGAAGCGGAATGGGCCGGTGGCCGGACGTGATCCGGCTGCCGGCGTTTTTTGTGTTGCTCCATCTTCTTTTGTGTGGCGGTGCGGATGTGCGGCCGCCATTATGGCCAATGTCCCGAAATGCGACGCAATCATGTGGCCGTGAACTCAAGTCTCTTGGGGCGGCTCTTGTTGCGGTTCATCTTGGTGGCGGCTACGGATTGTGTATTGTCAAAGATCTGTCCGGGCGAGCGGCTATTCTATTCTCGGTCAGTATCTCGCCCGGCAGGACTGGGCGGCGTCTCAGTATTCGCATGACTCAAAGCACCAGCAGGTGATCGCCGTGTCTGTCGGTTCCGATAAGAATGCAAAGCGCTCCCTTGTTCAGGGGTTTCTCATTGCGTTGCTTAGTCTTGGCCTATTGGGCGCGATGCCGGGGGCCGGTACGACACAAACTGTACCCAATGCCGAGATCCGTCCGGTTCTCCTTGTTGACGTTGATGGGGCAATAGGTGTCGGCACGAGTCATCAGATCGAACGGGCGCTTGAGGCGGCTCGCGAGAAGAACAGCGAACTGCTGGTTTTACGGTTGGATACGCCTGGTGGGCTCGTCTCCTCTACGCGCGAAATCATAAAGTCCATTCTTTCTTCTCCCGTGCCTGTCGCGGTCTATGTTGCGCCGAGTGGGGCGCGGGCGGCGAGTGCCGGGACCTACATCGCTTATTCCGCACACATTTCGGCAATGGCTCCCGGTACGCACTTGGGGGCCGCGACACCGATTCCACTTAGCGTTCCCGGCTTGCCCGGTGCGCCAACCCCGCAAAAGCCGCAGGACGGCGACAAGGAAACGTCCGGAAAGAAGGAGGGGGAAACTGCTTCGGACCGAAAGGTGCTCAATGATGCCGTGGCGTTCATAACGAGCCTGGCCGAATTGAGAGGGCGCAACAAGGAATGGGCAGAAAAAGCAGTTCGCGACGCGGCGACGTTGACCAGCAGTGCCGCGCTGTCGGAGAAGGTGGTCGACTATCTGGCCGCGGATGTCGATGATCTATTGCGCCAAGTGCACGGCCGCACGATCAAGACGCCGGCAGGAGAACGTTTGCTCGCCACCAGCGGTAAGCCGGTGGTTCAGTTGGAGCCGGATTGGCGGACTCGCTTTATAACTGCAGTAACCGATCCCAATGTGGCGTTCATTCTGCTGGTGATTGGCATCTATGGGATTATTTTCGAGTTCTGGACGCCGGGATTGGCTGGTCCTGGTGTGATAGGAGCCATCGCATTGTTGGTCGCGCTTGCGGCCTTGTCGACGCTGCCAGTGAGCTATGCCGGCCTCGGCCTTATCCTGCTTGGTATTGCGCTAATGCTGGCGGAGGCCTTCGCGCCTGGCTTTGGCATCCTCGGGATCGGTGGCAGCGTGGCGTTTATTGCGGGGGCACTGTTCTTATTCGATCCGGCCGGTGCCGACATCGAGTTCGGGGTCGGTTGGCCCGTTGCCATCGGCGCAGCCGTTACGACCGGTGTTCTTTTGGCTGGCGTTTTGGGGCTTGCCATAAAGGCGCGGTATCGCTCGGTCATTACCGGGACTGAGGACCTCATTGGGGCCAAGGGGACGGTCAAGCAGTGGAATGAGGGGATGGGTCGTATCCGCGTCCACGGAGAGCTTTGGGGCGCTCGCGGGGACGGGGAGCTTAAGCCCGGTGACAAGATCCGCGTCGTCGGCCTTGATGGGCTGACGCTCGAAGTTGAGCCCATTCGCGAAAGGACGTCATCATGATCGACAACCTCATATATACGCTTATATCAAGCTCTTTCCCGCTTATCATTCTGCTGCTGTTGGCCTTCGCCTCGATACGCATTCTGCGTGAGTACGAACGGGGCGTTGTGTTCATGCTCGGGCGCTTCTGGAAAGTTAAGGGGCCGGGCCTGATCATCATTATTCCTGTTGTGCAACAGATGGAGCGCGTCGATCTCAGAATCCGGGTCTTCGATGTGCCCCCGCAAGACGTCATTTCTCGTGACAACGTTTCGGTGAAGGTCAATGCGGTTGTCTATTTCCGCGTCATCGATCCAAACAAGGCAATTATCCAGGTCGAAGACTTCAACCAGGCAACCAGCCAACTTGCGCAAACGACGCTACGTTCGATTGTCGGGCAGCACGATCTCGACCAAATGCTGGCTGAGCGAGACAAGATCAACATGGATGTCCAGAAGATTCTCGACGAGCAGACGGATGCCTGGGGCATCAAAGTCTCGAACGTGGAACTGAAGCATATCGATCTCGATGAAACGATGATCCGTGCGATCGCTAAGCAGGCGGAGGCGGAGCGCTTGCGGCGTGCGAAAGTGATCGACGCTGAAGGCGAGCTTCAGGCTGCGGAGAAGCTCATGCAAGCCGGGCAAATTCTCGCTAAGCAGCCAGAATCAATGCAGCTCAGATATCTCGGTGCGCTCACCACGATTGCTGGCGAGCGGAGCAATACAATTGTCTTCCCGATGCCTACGGATTTGATCAGCACATTGAGGGGGCTTGCCACACGGACCGAAAGCTGATCGAGGGCACGTTTAGGTTGTGTGACCCGATCTGTCATTTCGGTCTATGACGGGGTCTGATGCGTAGTGGCTTTCGTGCTCATAACCAATTGATTTTACATGTAAATATTTGCTGTGTCGGACGTCCTTCGATTTTGAGGAAATTGCCGGCCGATGTTGTGAGGGAATTGGCAACGAATGTGTGCTCTAAGTTGAATACAACTTAAAGTTTTATCTCTCGCGCAGTTGTTCTGGGCGCCAAATGCAAACAACAGCTTTGTTCCAACCCGTCTGGAAGAGCGTCGCGACACGTGAAGTCTGCGCGTCTCCTGTCGCTCGGCACCCCACATTTGATCGTGCGATGGCGGTTATCCCAGAGCATGTTCGGCAGACCTTTTCGGCCGCGCAGCTTGAATGCCTGAGCAGCGCATTGGCGCCACCACCGTCCCGGCATTGGATTGACTGGCGGGTCAGTATTCCGTTCTTGGGTCGGCGATACTATGTGACGCTTCTGTTCGGAAAAGAACGCCGCGATCTCGCGCGACTTCACCAAGAGGGGCAACTTAGTCTGTCGCGCATATACGTGGTGTATCTGATCCTAGCCTTGGCTGGTCTTGTTCTCTTGTCCGCGCTCATGCTTTTTGCGCTGTACCTCGCCAAATCGACGCTCGGAATGGACGTGTTCGAAGGACCGTCCGAGTTTCACGAAATCCTGGAGATGATCAAGCAGACCGGGGCTGCGTCACTTACCGGCTTCGGGTTGAGCTGACTTGGTTTGTCTTGTGGCCAATTCCCGGTGGTTTCACAGCCACGTCAACTTGCCGGCGCTTAAAACCATGACCTTGTCCTGGGGCGCATCGAGGATGGGGATGCGGTTTACATCCAGGCCAAGGAGGTGGGCTGAGAGCGTGCGCATGGTGCCGCCGTGGGCAACGACAACGGTGTCATGTTCGACGCTTTTCAACCATTTCAGCGTTCGTTCCATGAGATCGGCGTAACTTTCGCCGCCATCGGGGCGCCAGCGATAGGGATCGCGGGCCCGCTCTCTGACGCCATCCGCATCGAGCCGCGGCAGGTCCGACTGCAACTTGCCTTCCCAGTGCCCGTAGTTCAGCTCTTTGAGTAGCTCGTCGGTTCGATAGTTTTCGAGGGGCAATCCGAGTTCGGCGCGAACGATCTCCATGGTTTCGCGTGCTCGCTTCAGCGGGCTTGCGACAAAGGTGGCGTTTGCGATTTGGGGCAGCAATGCGCGGAGCGCGGCACCATTTCGTTTGGACTGGGCGCGGCCCTTGGTGTTGAGCGGGTTGTCGACTTGGCCCAGATAGCGGCGTTCGGCATTCCAGTCTGTCTCGCCGTGGCGGACAACATAGAATGTAACGCCATCGTGCATGGTTGGGCCTGCGGGCGTGAGCCTAGATGCGTGTCACGAGAGTTGCCCTACGCGGTATGGCGGTAAGAGCCTCTTAGGATTCGGTCTTCACCACGGAGATGTCCGGGGCATCCTCGTTCTTCATGCCCTGGATATGGTAACCGCTGTCGACGTGGTGCACCTCACCGGTTACACCGCGCGAGAGATCGGACAGGAGGTAGAGGGCGGCGCCACCGACGTCCTCAATCGTTACGGTACGCCTCAGTGCTGAGTTGTACTCGTTCCATTTCAAAATGTAGCGAAAGTCGGAAATGCCCGAAGCGGCGAGTGTTTTGATGGGGCCAGCTGAGACCGCGTTAACGCGAATTCCGCCCTTGCCCAGATCGGCGGCGAGATAACGTACGCTCGCCTCTAACGCCGCCTTGGCTACACCCATGACATTGTAATGAGGCATGACTTTCTCTGCGCCGTAGTATGTTAGCGTGACGATAGAGCCGCCGTCGGTCATCAACTTTTCGGCGCGCCGGGCCAGAGCCGTGAGCGAATAGCACGACACCAGCATGGTCTGGTTGAAGTTGTCCTCGCTGGTGTCGACGTAGCGTCCGTCGAGTTCGTTCTTGTCGGAAAAGGCGATGGCATGGACGAGAAAATCGAGTCGGCCCCAGGTGCGCTCCAGTTCGGTAAATAGGGTGTCGACCGAGGCGTTGTCGGTCACGTCACAGTGCAGGACGAGTGAAGATCCCAGTTCCGATGCGAGGGGCTCAACCCGTTTGCGCAAGGCTTCACCTTGGTAGGTGACGGCAAGGTCAGCGCCCTGGGCCGCCAGAGCCTTGGCAATTCCCCAGGCTAACGAACGGTTGTTGGCCAGCCCCATAATGAGGCCGCGCTTTCCGGCCATGAGGTTGCCCGAAATTGTCCCTGCGCTTGCGTTCTGATCCGCCATCGGCCGGTAAGTCCTTCATCTCGTGAGGAATTGGGCGGCATCCTACACAAAAGCCCTCGCCGGTCCAGATGGTCAGTTGGCCCCCAGGGTGCGGCAACCTGCGCCCTTTTCGCCGGGCGCTTGCCGCTTCTTCCAAATGCGACGGTTCAATGCTGAAAATGTGTGCCCCGACACCGGGTTAGGCAGGAATCCTTGTCAGCCGTCGAATTGCCATCGGCCGTCCTTTTGACGGCATACCGTGCCTTCCATTTTACGTGTTTTGTGGCCTGCCGTGAGCATTAGGACAATATGCCGGCAGAGGGTGCCGGATCCGTTCCGAAATGTGCTTGTCGGCTGGATCACGCTCGATACGCGGCCGTTGTGCCGATGCCAAATGTACGTCGCACCGTCTGCGGCTGTGCCAAGTGCCCTTTGGATTCCAATCAGTGTTGCGATCTCGTCGCTCTCATCGAGTGGCTGTCGGGCACCCGGTAGCCCGGCGAATTTGGGCTTCTGCGACTTTCCGGAGGCTTCGGGGCAATGGCAGTCCGTCGCGGACGGTGGAAACGCACCTTCCGGTTTGGTGTCATCGGCACTTGCTGGGTGGGAATTGAACGCCAGAAGGCCCAAAAAACTCAGGCTGGCGACGGTAGCCGATATGCGCGGCAACGTAGACGACAGGGAACTCATGACGCTTCACTCGACAGATAATCAACATGTGCGATCCGCAATCTGACGGATCACCGTATCAACCTTCAAGGAAAAGCATTAAAAGGACCTAAACGCCTGTCTCGTTTTTTGATTGCAACGCTGGGGAAAACAAAGGTGCACGATGGCCATGGACAAGAAGGGCGGTCAGGGCTCTGCGCCCGTGGGTTCTCGCGAGACGGATTTCACGCATGCTGTCGAGCCGTTCCTTCTCTTTGAGGGCTGGTTCGCTGAGGCAAGCAAGTCCGAGCCGAACGATCCAAATGCAATGGCTCTCGCAACCACCGGTCTCGATGGCATTCCGAATGTGCGGATGGTGTTGCTCAAGGGGCTGGATGCGTCCGGCCATGCGGACCGCGGGTTCGTGTTTTATACCAATCTCGGCAGCGCCAAGGGTCAGGAGCTTTCGGCCGAGCCCAAGGCGGCGCTTCTCTTTCACTGGAAAAGTCTGGGCCGGCAAGTCCGGATCAGGGGAACGGTTGCGCCGGTCACAGATGAGGAGGCGAATGCATATTTCGCCACGCGCGATCGGTTGGCTCGCATTGGTGCCTGGGCGTCAAAACAATCGGAGCCGCTTGAAAGCCGGTTTGCCCTTGAGAAGGCCGTGGCGGTGTTCACCGCGAAACTTGGAATTTCCGAAGTGCAACGCCCCGAGCATTGGTCGGGCTATCGCCTCACACCCACGGAGATTGAGTTTTGGCACAGCCGTCCGCACCGGCTGCACGACCGTATTCAATTCAGGCGGACGGAAAATTCGGAACATTGGACCAAGACACGTCTCTATCCCTGAATGGGATCGGGACGCATCTGCGGATGCGGAGTGGATGTTCAGGTGATTTCAGTTTAACCGGAAAGAGCCTACTCGTTTGCGGCGCGGGCCGGTCGCGGGGGGCGGCGCAGAAACGCCGGAACGTTGTCCGCGAAACCACCCGCCGAAGCTTCGGTTTTTTGCCCGCCGTCTTTTGGCTTTGCGCGTTTGGAACGCGTTTTGATTTCCGGCTGATGCTCGGGGGCTTGCCCCGATTCTTTTTCATGTACCGGCCGGTTTTCACCCGGCTTGCGGCCACGCCGCCGCCGGCTTTTCGCCTGGTCGGTATCCTTCGCACGGACTTGGTCGCGCGAATCCGAGACCGGTTGTGGCTCGCGTCCCGTGACGTGGTCACGATTTCGACTTCGGCCTTGTTTTTCGGGCCCGTTTTTGCGGTTTGCGTCGCGTTTGTTGCCCTCTCTGCCTTCCGATGAGCCGGCAGGTTTGCGCGCGCGTGTGCCGCGGCGCGTATCCTGCCGTCCTCTCCGCCCGCGTTTGCGCCGTGCGCCCTCGGCGATATCCTCTTCGGTCGGCGCGTCTCCTATCCAAACCGCCGGTTCGCCGAGGATCTTTTCGATCTCGCTAAAGAGCTTCAGGTCATCTTGTGTGACGATGGACATGGCCGTGCCTTCGCGGCCTGCGCGTCCGGTGCGGCCGATGCGGTGCACGTAATCGTCCGACTGCCAGGGAAGATCGAAGTTGAAGACGTGACTGACCTCGGGAATGTCAAGTCCCCGGGCGGCGACATCGGACGCGGCAAGGAGGGTCAGCTCGCCGGACCGGAACTTGGCAAGCGTTGTCATGCGTGCGGATTGGTCCATGTCTCCATGCAATGCACCCGCATTGAAGCCGTGCTTCAGAAGCGATTTCAGGAGAATGGCGACGTCACGCTTGCGATTGCAAAAGATGATGGCGTTCTTAACATTCTCGGAACGGATCATTTCGCGAAGAATTTCGCGTTTTGACCAGTCCTCGCCGTCCCGGGTAAAGCGGAAGCTTTGTTTGATGGTCTTGGCCGTGGTGGCGGGTTTGGCGACCTCGACGCGTTCGGGGTCCTTGAGGAACTGATCTGCCAGACGGGTGATTTCCGGCGGCATGGTTGCGGAAAAGAACAACGTCTGCCGTCTAGGCGGAAGAAGCTTGCAGATCTTTTCGATGTCAGGAATGAAGCCCATGTCCAGCATGCGGTCGGCTTCGTCGATCACGAGGATTTCGACGCCCATCAGCATGACGCGGCCACGTTGAAAGTGGTCGAGCAGGCGGCCTGGCGTGGCAATCAGCACGTCAACACCACGATCAAGTTTTCGCACCTGATCGTCCATCGAGACGCCGCCAATTAACAGTGCGACGTTCAGCTTATGATTGACGCCGTAATTCTCGAACGCTTGCGCGACCTGTGCGGCCAGCTCGCGGGTCGGGGCAAGAATGAGAGACCGGGGCATGCGGGCGCGAGCGCGGCCGTGCTCCAATCGCGTAATCATCGGTAGCGTAAAGGCTGCCGTCTTGCCTGTGCCTGTCTGGGCGATTCCCAGGACATCGCGTCCACTGACAGCGATCGGAATGGCGGCGGTCTGAATGGGGGTTGCATTGGTGTATCCGGCGGCCTCCACGGCAGCCAGGACTTTTGGGCTGAGCGACAGCTCAGCGAAGGGGCGTGTGTCCAAAAATAACGTCTCCGTTTCCGTTCAACGGACCAAGACCATTCGCGCCCTATTTCGCCATTTCGCAGCGTGGGCGGGATCATCGGTCGACGGAGCGCAGGGGGCGCCGCAAAGGGCCAAACAGGAAATCGGGATGGGCTCGAAAAGGGTCTAAAGAACTTGATCCCCTGCGCTCGAGCCGCGAGCTTCCTCACACATATTCGCTGTAAAATCAAGGAAAGGCAGGGATTTTCCGTGTGGCCGTTTGGTCGCGGTGTCCCAAAAGCCTCAGGAAATTGAGGGGCGGCCAATGAAGGCCGCCCCTTATTTCGTAACAAGCCGTGCAATGGGGTTAGCCTTCGTCGTCCATCCAATTGTAAAGGACGGCGCCGATTACTGCACCGAGTATGGGCGCGATCCAGAATACCCACACCTGCTGCATGGCCTCGCCGCCGGCAAATATCGCCGAGCCCAAACTGCGCGCTGGGTTCACGGATGCATTCGAGACCGGGATGGCCATGATGTGGATGGCTGTGAGTGTCATGCCGATGGCGAGTGGTGCAAAACCCGCCGGTGAATTCTTGCGTGTTGCGCCCATAATTACGATCAAGAAGAACGCCGTCAGAACGGTCTCAAGAATAAACACGGACGATAGGCTTGATCCCAACATCGACAGGTTGCCGTAGCCGTTGGCGGCAAAGTTGTCGGGAGCGTTTCCGACGAAGGTGAAGACCAAGCAAGCGAGCAATGCGCCGAGGCATTGAGCGGCGATGTAGCCTATGGCGCTACCGGTATCGAAGCGGCCGCCAGCGACAAGCCCGACCGTCACAGCAGGGTTGTAGTGTCCGCCTGAGATGTGGCCTATGGATCTGGCGAGCACCATGACGGTAAGGCCGATTGAAAACGCGACGCCAAGTATGCCGGCTGCACCGGATGGAGCTCCAAACGAATAGAACGCTGCGCCAAGCACTGATGACATCAACATGAAGGTGCCGATCAGCTCGGCCGCGAGTGCCTTGATATTCATCTTCTGCCCTTCCCTTGGTTTTTCTTCCCTTACTTTGTCGATCTTTGAGGAGAGCGGGCGCGAGGCATCGGGTCCGTTCCTGACGGTATGTCCGCGGCTTTCCCATTTAAGCGCGATCGACGCCCAACCTCATATCATGAGGACTGCGAGAGGTGCGGATTGCAGTCGTGGATTGTACGCTATTGATGGGGATTGCCTGCGTTGCAGCGCAGCAATTTACGATGCTCGTTCGGCTTAGATGTCCAAGTCTTTGGCGAACGCGGCATGTTCCTGAATGAAGCGGAAGCGGGCCTCTGGCTTCGATCCCATCAAGGCATTGACGGTCGCCGTTAGGGCGTTTCTTTCGCCTTCTCCAATCTCGACCCGGAGAAGTGTGCGACCGGCGGGATCCATGGTCGTTTCTTTGAGCTGTTGTGCGTTCATTTCGCCCAAGCCTTTGAATCGGCCCACGTCGACTTTGGCATTGGCAGCGAATTCCTTTTTGAGGAGTTCGTCGCGATGCTTTTCGTCGGACGCATAGACAGTTTTGGCACCGTGGCTGAGGCGGTAAAGTGGGGGAACGGCAAGATAGAGATGTCCGTTTTCGATAAGCTCGGGCATTTCCTGATAGAAGAATGTGATGAGGAGAGATGCGATATGTGCGCCGTCCACATCTGCGTCAGTCATGATGATGATCCGCTCGTAACGCAGATCGTCGTCACGGTATTTCGACCCCGTGCCGACACCCAGGGCCTGAATGAGGTCGGATAGCAGTTGGTTTTGAGAGAGCTTGGCGGACGAGGCATTGGCCACGTTCAAGATTTTTCCTCGTAGCGGGAGAACCGCTTGCGTCTCGCGGTTGCGGGCGCTCTTGGCTGAGCCACCGGCTGAATCTCCTTCGACGATGAAGATTTCCGTGTCTGTCGCCTGCTGGACCGTGCAATCCGCGAGCTTACCGGGAAGGCGCAGCTTTCGGGTTGCGGATTGGCGCGAAATTTCCTTTTCACGCCGCCGCTTCAGTCGCTGGTCGGCTTGTTCGATGGTCCATTCGAGAAGTTTGTTCCCTTGTTGCGGGCTATCGGCTAGCCAATGGTCGAAGGCATCCTTGACGGCGGCTTCAACGATACGGCCTGCTTCGACGGTTGCGAGTTTGTCTTTGGTTTGACCTTGAAATTCGGGCTCGCGAATGAAGACCGACAACATGGCGGCCGCCGTGCTCATGACGTCGTCGGCATTAATTTGCGCGGCTTTCTTGTTGCCGACGCGTTCTCCAAACTCGCGAAGCCCTTTTGAAAGTGCCGCCCGAAATCCGTTTTCGTGGGTACCGCCCTCCGCTGTCGGGATGGTGTTGCAGTAGGACCGGCAAAATCCGTCTGCGTCAGCGATCCAAGCGGCGGCCCATTCGACCGTTCCGTGTTTGTCGTCCTTTTCCAGAGAGCCGGCAAACACAGTTGGGGTGACGCGGGTCCGGCCCGCGATTTCGGAGGCCAAATAGTCTTCAAGTCCACCAGGGAAGTGGAAGACGGCTTCTGCCGGAGTGTCATCCTTGATGAGGGAGGGATCGCAGCTCCATCGGATTTCGACCCCACCAAACAGGTAGGCTTTGGATCGCGCCATCTTGAAAAGGCGGGCGGGCTTGAAGCGTGCGCCTTTGCCGAAGATCGTTTCGTCTGGCCGGAAGCGGACTTTGGTTCCGCGCCGGTTCATGATGGAGCCGAGTTTCTCAAGCTTGGTTTGCGGCTTGCCACGGGAAAAAACCATTCGGTAGAGCTGTTGGCTGCGCGCCACCTCGACTTCGCAGGTTTCCGAAAGCGCATTGACGACGGACACGCCGACGCCGTGCAGGCCGCCGGATGTATTGTACGACTTGCCGTCAAACTTGCCGCCCGCGTGCAGTGTGCACATGATGACTTCAAGCGCGCTCTTCTTGGGGTACTTGGGGTGCGCGTCTACAGGGATGCCGCGCCCGTTGTCGGAGACAGTTAGAAAGCCGTCTGCGTCGAAGCGAACGTCGATCCAGGTGGCGTGCCCGGCCACCGCCTCGTCCATGCAGTTGTCGATCACCTCAGCGAAGAGGTGATGCAAGGCTTTTTCGTCCGTGCCGCCGATGTACATGCCGGGGCGGCGGCGCACCGGCTCCAGTCCTTCAAGAACCTCGATGTGGGCGGCGGTGTATTGATCGGACGCGTCTCCGCCTTTGCGGCGCGCAGCTCTTTCACTCATTTTGTTCTTTAGTCTCGAAAAGAGGTCGTTCTGGGATTGGGCCATGCGCGCGTCCCATAATGCCGGGGCCGCTCTTTGGGCTGAGCGGAAACGGCGGTTGTCTTTAAGCTGCGGCTGCGATCCGGCGGGATCAGATGCCGCGACGCCGGCCATGCGGCAGACATAGGACAAGTGACGCGCAAGGCCCGAATCTAGCGGTTTTTCACAGTTTCAGGTCGCACAAGCACCTGTGGATTGGCAAGCGCCTTGGCGCTGAACGTGGCTCGCGCCCCACGGGTCAAGGGCCGAACTGTGCGGAATGCGCGCTGTTGCAGGGGCCTGGAACGGTTTTCTGCCGTTAGGCGGGATCAATTGAAGCCAATATTGTCGATGAGTCTCGTTTTGCCTAGCCAGGCGGCGGCGAGCACGCGGCCCGGTCGGTCCGATTTCCTATCGAGTGCCGCCAGTGTCTCGGCATCGCGGATTTCGACATAATCGACCTTTGTGAAGCCAGCTTTTTTGAGAGCGTTACGCGCTGCTGTGGCGGCCGTCTTTACGCTTTGACCCTTGGCAACGGACTCGGCCGCTTTGCGAAGCGTTCGGTTGAGGCTCGGAGCGATTTCTCGCTCCCTGGGTGAGAGGTAGGCGTTGCGTGACGATAGCGCCAGGCCGTCGCGGCCGCGGATAGTCGGCCGGCTGGCAATCTTGAGGGGAAGGTCGAGATCCCGCACCATTTGCCGGATCACGCAAAGCTGCTGGTAGTCCTTTTCGCCGAATACGGCGATGTCGGGTATGACTTGAGAGAAAAGTTTGCAGCAGACTGTGGCTACGCCGCCAAAGTGGTGGGGGCGGAACGCGCCCTCCAGGCCGAGCGCGGCGCCCTGCGGTAGAATGCGGGTGGCAAAGCCTTCGGGATACATTTCTTCAGGCGACGGTGCCCAAACGAGATCCACGCCGGCCTCTTGGAGCTTCGATGTGTCCCCGGCGGGGTCGCGCGGGTAACGCGACAGATCCTCGGTCGGCGCAAACTGGGTTGGGTTGACGAAGATCGAGACAACAGTGCGATCGGCCTTCCGCGTGGCGTACTTTACGAGCGACATGTGCCCTTCGTGCAGCGCGCCCATGGTCGGCACCAGCGAAATATTGTCGCCGACTTCACGCCAGGCTTTGACAATCTTGCGCAAGTCCTTGAGGCGGCATGCGACTTTGAGTTTTCCAGGCATCAGGCTTCCGAGAAGAAACGGGTACGGGATCACCGCCCCCGGTTGAACAGCTCACAGCGAATCACGATCTGATAGGATGCACAACTCCGACGAATCGGGTGTGGTCCCATTTTACTCAACCAGAGGACGGCATGGTTGCTCTGCGCAAGACCGATTTCGACGGGTCGAATGGGGATATGGCTTGCCAATTGCCGCCTCGCGACGAGATTGCGTCGCATCATCTGATCGATGAAATGCGTCTGGCGGGCGGCCTTGTCGAGCGCGCCGTCTTTACCGGTGATGAGCGCCGCCGCATCAGCGACATTGCCCGGCGCCTCGTGCATGAAGCGCGTGACAACCAGGGCAAGCATTCCGGTGTCGATGCCTTTATGCGTGAGTACGGGCTTTCTACCGAGGAAGGCGTCATATTGATGTGCCTTGCCGAGGCGCTCTTGCGTATTCCCGATGCGGAGACGGCGGACGCGTTCATTGCTGAGAAGCTTTCAGAAGGGCACTGGGAGAAGCATCGCGGGCATTCGGACAGCCTACTGGTCAATGCCTCGACCTGGGGGCTGATGCTTACGGGACATCTTGTCCGGCTCAAGGAACAACGAGGTGCCAATCCGTGGGAGGCTCTTAAGAGACTGGTGGCGCGTTCGGGAGAGCCGGTGATCCGCCAGGCCGTTCGACAGGCCGTGAAAATCCTCGGCGACCAGTTTGTGATGGGGCGGACTATTGAGGATGCGCTTAGCCGCGCCCAGGGCTATGAGGCCAAGGGGTATACTTTCTCCTACGATATGCTGGGCGAGGCCGCCCGGACTGCTGTTGACGCCGAGCGCTATTTGCAGCGCTACATGATGGCTATCGAGGCTGTCGGTAAGGCTGCCGGGCCGCTTGATACAGTCCATGCGGAAGCTTTGTTCAAACGGCCGGGACTATCGGTGAAGCTGTCGGCACTGCATCCGCGGTTCGAGCCGGGCAAGGAGGTGCAGCTTGCAGCGGAGCTTGGCCCTAAACTCTTCGCTCTTGCAACGGCAGCGGAAGCACGTGGACTTACGCTTACTGTGGATGCAGAAGAGCAAGATCGGCTTGAGGTTACGCTCGACCTGTTCGCCCAGGTATTTACGCACAAGTCGCTTGCGCATTGGAATGGTCTCGGCATTGCGGTGCAAGCCTACGGCAAGCGCGCGATACCGGTTTTGCGATGGTTGCGGCGTCTGGCGGAGCGTACGGGAAAACGTATTCCTGTTCGCCTGGTTAAGGGCGCCTATTGGGACAGCGAGATCAAGTGGGCTCAGGAGAGCGGGCTTTCCGATTATCCAGTCTTTACGCGCAAACTCAACACCGACGTTTCGTATCTGGCGTGTGCTCGCCTGCTCTTATCGCACCCGGCGGCCTTCTTCCCCCAATTTGCGACTCACAATGCGCACACGCTGGCGACGGTTTATGTGGCGGCCGGCCCTACGCAGTTCGAGTTTCAGCGTCTGCACGGCATGGGCGAGGCGCTTTATGAGCAGGTGGTTGGACCCGGTACGCTTGGCAAGGCTGCGCGTATTTACGCGCCCGTCGGCGATCATGAAGACCTGCTGTCGTACCTTGTTCGGCGTCTCCTTGAGAACGGTGCCAATACGTCCTTCGTCAATCGGCTTGCGGATGACGATGCGCCGGTCGCCCAGATCATCCGCGATCCCGTGGAGGCGGCGGAACGGGAACGGGTCGAAGGGGCCGCTATCAAGCTTCTGCCGCGCCCGCGGGAGCTTTACTGGCCGGACCGTAAGAACTCCGTGGGTCTGGCGCTCGACAATTGCTTCGTTCGTCAGGAACTGGTGGATGAGATGGTTGCAGCCTTGCAGCCGTCGTTTGCTTCCGGGCCGATCATTGGCGGAGAGGTTTCGGCCGGAGGGATTGACGATGACCTCGTCCTTTGCCCCCACAATCACTTGCAGCGCCTTGGCACCGTTAGGGAGGCAACGGGCGAGCAGGTTGATATCGCTTTAGCGCAAGCAACGGTCGCGGTTCATGCTTGGGATCGTAAGGGCGTGGCTCACCGGGGGCGGGTTCTCGAAGTGGCTGCGGACATGTTCGAGCGTGACCGTTCAAAACTCATGGCCGTTATTGTGCGCGAGGCTGGCAAGACCATTCCCGATGCGCTGGCTGACGTGCGTGAGGCGGTTGATTTCCTTCGTTATTATGCGGCGGAGGCGCGCAAGCTGATGAGCGAGCCGCGGTCTTTCCGCAGTCCGACGGGCGAGACCAACACGATGGAGTTGCGGGCTCGTGGTCCAATCGCCTGCATTGCGCCGTGGAATTTTCCGCTGGCCATCTTCACCGGGCAGATCGCCGCCGCGCTGGTGACGGGCAACACGGTTTTGGCAAAGCCTGCAGAACAGACGCCCATCACCGCGTTTCTCGCTGTCCAGATCCTGCATGAAGCGGGTGTTCCGGCGGACGTTCTGCATCTGCTGACTGGAAGTGGCGAGGTTGGTATTGCACTTGTCAAGGATACACGCGTTAAAGGTGTTGCCTTTACAGGATCGAATGAGACGGCGTGGTCGATCCAAAAGATGCTCGCCGAGCGGCGCAGCGACATTGTTCCCTTTATTGCCGAGACCGGCGGGCTCAATGCCATGATTGCTGATAGCAGCGCACTGCCCGAGCAGATTGTTCGTGATACCGTGCGTTCGGCTTTCACGTCGGCCGGGCAACGATGCTCGGCGGCGCGCGTGCTGTTTGTGCAATCCGAAATTGCCGGGCGTACGATCGACATGCTGGCCGGTGCGGTGCGGGCTCTTGAGATTGGTGATCCCTTTGACTTCGCCACCGATATTGGGCCGGTGATCGACGATCTTTCCCAAGACGCACTTGAGGCGCATAAGCTGCGCATACAGCGGGCCGGAAGCGAAATCGTTGATGCCGATGTGCCGGAGGATTGCCGGACGGGCAGTTATGTCAGTCCGGCTGTCTACGAGATCCAGCGGATCGATTTGCTTGATCGCGAGGTGTTTGGGCCGATCCTGCATGTTGTGCGGTTCGAGCGGGGGAATATCGATAAGGTGGTCGACGCTATCAATGGACGGGGCTTTGGCTTGACGCTGGGGCTTCACAGCCGCATCGAATCTGTTGCCGATTATGTTGTGGAGCATGTGCGCGTCGGAAATCTCTACGTTAACCGAAGCCAAATCGGTGCGGTGCCTGGTGTGCAGCCGTTCGGGGGCGAGGGGCTATCAGGCTCCGGGCCGAAGGCGGGTGGGCCGAATTATCTCATTCGGTTTACGACGGAGCGCACGCGGACGACGGACATCACGGCGACCGGCGGAAATGTTCCACTACTGGTTCGCGAGATTCCCGAGGACGAATAAGCGGTTCTCCTGGGCCTTAACTCCGGCGCAGTTGTGCTAAAGTACCTGAGTTCAGAGACCATCATGCGTCATGGCCACAAAAGATAAGAAGCCTCGTAACATTGAGCGACAGACCGTGAAGCCGGATTCTGTTCCGTCTACTATCGATGCCTCGTCCGGTGCACCGCCTGAGGTTCGGTCGAGTTCGGCCGAAGTTGATGCTTTCGTCGCACAAATGAAATCTATATCCGTCCCGGATCAGAGGGGACGCGGACGTCTCATCTTCGCCATGGATGCCACGATGAGCCGCGCGCCTGCCTGGGACATGGCGCTCGGGTTGCAGGCAGAAATGTTTCATGCGGTCAAAGAGGTTGGTGGGCTCGACGTGCAGCTCGTGTTTTTTCGCGGCGCTGGTGACTGCCGGGCGTCCAAATGGGTGTCCGATCCGGATGCGCTTGCACGGCTTATGACAACCGTATCCTGCCGTGGCGGTCATACCCAAATCGGCAAAGTGCTTTCGCATGCACGTTCCGAGACGGATTCGCGAAAGGTGCAGGCGCTCGTCTATGTCGGTGACGCGATGGAGGAGAATATCGACGATTTGTGCGCGCGTGCGGGCGAGCTTGCCTTGTTGGGACTTCCTGTCTTTCTTTTTCAAGAGGGCAATGATCCGTCCGTCTCGCGCACTTTTAAGGAGATCGCACGGCTGACCAATGGGGCATGGTGCCGTTTTGATCGAGGTTCGGCGTCCCAACTCAAGGCTCTTTTGCGGGCTGTTGCCGTCTACGCGGCGGGCGGGCAAAAAGCGCTTTTGGCGCTCTCGGGACAAAGCGGCGGCGACGGTGCCCGGCTCCTGCTTACTCAGATGAAACCGGGCGGCTGATGCAGTATTTTATCCTTGGACTGTTGGCGCTGGTTATCGCGCTCTATGCCGTGCAGCGCTTCTCGCGTGCGAACACGACGGCGATGGCGCGTCAGATCAAGTTTGTCGCCGGTGTGCTGACGCTTGTTGTTGCGCTTGCCTTCTTTTTGCGCGGCGCGGTTAATCAGGCGATTGCCTTGGCCGTGATCGGCGCTTGGCTTTTGGGCTGGAGCCGGGGCATCGGAAGTTTCGGCGGCGGTGCCACAAAATCATCCGGTCAGACATCACGGATTACGACGGATTTTCTCGATATCGAGCTCGATCATGACACAGGTGAGATTTCGGGCCAGGTTCTGAATGGAATCTTTGAAGGGCGCGCGATCGAATCTTTGAAGCCGGTAGAGATTGCGCTCCTTTGGCAGGATTGCCAGTTCGTCGATCCCCAATCCGCTCAGGTTCTCGAGGTTTACCTTGATCGCATGCATCCGGCGTGGCGCGAGGACATGGCGCGGGGTGAACACGAGATGCGTGGGGGCGCGGACGGGCGCATGAGCGCTGCAGAGGCGTTTGAAATTCTCGGCGTTCAACCGGGGTGCTCGGATGATGAGATCCGACGTGCGCATCGCGAGCTGATGCTGAAGCTGCACCCGGATCGCGGCGGGTCCACCTATCTCGCTTCAAAGATCAATGAAGCGAAAGAGGTCTTACTTGGTGAATGAGCCGGCGTCGGTGGCGCTGCGGGCGTGGCTCCGCTCGTTCCCGACATATCTGGTTAGATTTTAGGCTGTAACCAAGCGCTCGATCTGGGCGCCGCACTGAGACAGCTTTTGCTCGATGCGTTCGAACCCGCGGTCGAGATGGTAGACGCGATTGATGATCGTTTCGCCTTCCGCCGAGAGACCGGCGATGACCAGTGATACCGATGCTCTCAAGTCCGTGGCCATAACCGGTGCGCCGCGAAGGTGCTTTACGCCCTTTATCGTTGCCGTGTCACCGTGGAGGTGAATGTCAGCACCGAGGCGGGCAAGCTCTTGCACGTGCATGAACCGGTTTTCGAAAATGGTTTCGCGGATCACACTTGTGCCGTCTGCCCTGGCGACGAGAGCCATGAGCTGGGCCTGAAGATCTGTCGGAAAACCGGGGAATGGCTGGGTTTCGACACTCACGGGAACAATGCCTCCGCCATTTGGCGCGATCCTGAGGCCTGTTTCGGTGTCGGAAACCTCGGTTCCGGATTGCTCCAAAACGTCGAGGGCGGTCGCCAGCAAGTCTCGACGTGTACCTTCGAGGACGACGTCACCGCCGGTCGCTGCCACGGCCATGGCAAACGTTCCGGTTTCGATGCGGTCCGGGAGCACGGTGTGAATTGCGCCGTCGAGCTGGTCGCGCCCCTGAATGCGCAATGTCGAGGTTCCGATGCCTTCTATGAGAACGCCCATTTTGATGAGGCAATGGGCGACGTCACCGACCTCCGGCTCGCGCGCTGCGTTTTCGAGAAGAGTTTCCCCTTTGGCCAGGGCCGCGGCTAGCAAGACATTGTGTGTGGCACCCACTGAGACTTTCGGAAAAATGATGTGGGCTCCGTGCAGGCCCTTCGGGGCGCGTGCCACAACGTAGCCGGCGTCGATGTCGATCTCGGCACCCAATGCCTTCAGGCCCATGAGGTGGAAATCGACTGGTCGCGTTCCTATCGCGCAACCGCCAGGTAGGGATACGCGGGCCTGCCGCATGCGGGCGATGAGCGGGCCTAAGACCCAGAAGCTTGCGCGCATCCTGGCTACCATTTCGTAGGGTGCCGTGGCGTCGACGATATCGCGCGCGGTCAGATGAAAGGTTTCGCCCTGCAGATTGGGCCCGGTGCGTTTGCCGTCGACGGCGAGATCGACGCCGTGGTTGCGTAAGATCCGACCAAGCAGATTGACGTCGGCAAGATTGGGGACGTTTTTGAGGGTTAGGCGGTCGCCTGTCAGTAGGCTCGCGATCATGAGCGGTAGAGCCGCATTCTTCGCGCCCGAAATCGGAATGGTGCCACGCAGGGGTCCGCCACCCACTATTTTGATGCGATCCATCGCCGTCCCTTATTTGTGCGGCAAACCCGTGTGGCAGGACTTCCCTGCTGCCGAACGATTCGAAAAAGTGCCTTCTGCTTAATCTGCGATATGCCACGTCAGCAAGGCCCGTTGGTCATGTCCGCGCCAGATGGCCGCAAAAAGGCGCCGGCCTGCGATATTTAGCGATCTTCGGACTGGGTCGGATCGAGGTTCTCCGGGCCCTCTGCTGCGGCGTCTGCCGAGCGCTTGCGGGCCTGATCTTTGCGCTTTCGAAGATTGGCACGCAGCACTTCTGCCAGTTTTTTCTGGCGATCGTGACCAGCCTCCCTGCGGTGGCCTGCGGGCGGGTTTTTCGCCATGGTCTGTACCCTCACTTGTGGCGACGTGCTTGTCTTCAATAGGCTGTACGTTCGGCGCCTAGGGCCTGTCGTAGCCGTTCGATATCATTGGGAAGCGGACTTCGGAAGAACAACATTTTGCCCGCCACCGGATGTTCGAAACCAAGTTCTGCTGCGTGGAGCGCCTGACGTCCGAGTGCCTTGAGGGCGTCGCGCGCTTCTTTGCTCAGTTTGTTGGCGCTGGCTTTGAAATGCGCCCCATAGGTCGGGTCGGCCATGACGGGATGGCCAATGTGGGCCAGGTGCACGCGGATTTGATGGGTTCGCCCGGTTTCCAACTTTAGGCGGAGCAACGATGCGCGCGGCTGGGCGTTCGTACCTCCGAATTTCTCAAGGACCTCGTAGTGGGTGACGGCGTGGCGTCCCGCTTCGCCCTTGACGACCGAAATCTTCTTTCTGTTGGTTTTGCTGCGTGCCAGGCGCGCTTCGATGCGGCCGGAGGGGCGGGGCGGTGCACCCCAGATGAGTGCACGGTAGGTGCGGTGAAGGCGTCCGTCCTGCCCGTGCGCCGCAAAGATCTCGCTCAAGCCAAGATGGGCTTTATCGGTCTTGGCGACGACAAGGAGGCCCGAGGTGTCTTTGTCGAGCCGGTGCACAATACCGGGTCGTTTGACGCCGCCAATGCCAGATAGTGATGGGCCACAGTGTGCGATGAGGGCGTTGACGAGGGTGCCGCTGGCGTGACCCGCGGCAGGGTGAACGACCAAGCCTGCGGGCTTGTCGATGACAATCAGGTGGGCGTCCTCAAAAACAACGGAAAGTTCGATGTGTTCGGCGGCCGGCTCAGAGGATACTGCCGGTGGGATCCTGACGTGATAGACGTCTCCAGGCTTGACCTTGTTCGATGCGGTTAATTGCGACTTGCCCGTTGTTGTGACGTGGCCATCCCGAATAAGTGCTTGAATGCGCACGCGGGTGAGTTCGGGAAGCTTGGAGACCAGGAAGCGATCGAGCCTCTGACCGCTGTCGCTCTCCTCAACATCGAGGGTGCGTATATCGCTCTCCTGGGGCCGATCTGGTGTTTGTGCGTTCTTCACGGTGTCTCTTTGCCGGCTTGAGGGCGCTGATGCCAGGATATGCGCCACTGTTCTGGGGAGGGTTTTCGCGATTTCTACTGTTTGCCGGTCTCTTTGTCCGGCTGCGACGAGATCGCGAGGACCTTGCCGCGTTGCCGCTTGATTGGCCCTCGCGCCTCACCTATAGGTGTCGGACTTCGGCGCTGCCCCGTTCGTCTAGTGGCCTAGGACGCCAGCCTCTCACGTTGGTAACAGGGGTTCGAGTCCCCTACGGGGCGCCAACCCGCCATGATATGGCTTACATATCAGATACTTAAGAAAAGCATCCTGCTTTTCAGGATCTGAGGTGGGACACATTTGTTTCTTCATTGCTGTTTCTCGACCCATGGGAAGGCGCTGGCTGCGAGCACCTCTTTGTCGGCCGCATGCGTGTAGGCCTCGGCCTCTTTGAGCGGTCGCTATCCTGGCCTGCACTCCTCAAGTGAACCCAGTGTAAAGGTTTGTGGCCCTGACAACGCAGTTTCTTGAAACCGCACTCTAGAGACATGAGTATAGAGTGAATGAATATCGGACGGTTGCCGGGAGCAACGAGCATATGAAGCGCATTCTTTTATTTGCAGTGCTTTGTGGTGCTGCGGTCATGGGCCTCTATCGGGTATTCAACGTTTCGCACGTGGAAGGCCCCGCCGCCGTTCGACCACAGGCCCAGCTCATATCCTCTGATTCAACGCACCTGTCGTTGGCAACGTTCGCGGGCGGTTGCTTTTGGTGCGTCGAAGCGGCCTTTCAGGACGTTCCCGGGGTCCACTCGGCGATTTCAGGATTTTCAGGCGGCGACGTCCCACATCCAACCTACATGCAGGTCGCATTTGGTATGACCAAGCACACTGAGGCCGTTCAGGTTTCATATGACCCAAAGGTCATAAGTTATGAAGGACTTCTGCAAGTGCTTTGGCGTACTGCCGATCCGACCGATTCAGACGGGCAATTTTCTGACCGTGGTCGTCAATACCGGCCGGCGATTTTCTATCATGATGAAGACCAAAAACGCATCGCGTTGCGCGCTCGAAAAGAACTCGCAATGTCGGGTCGTTTTGATGAGCCGGTCACGATTGAGATTGTTGCCTTTAAGGCATTTTATGCCGCGGAGGCGTATCATCAGGACTATTATTTGAAGAATCCATGGCGCTACTCGTTCTTTACTGCCGCATCCGGACGCTCCGGTTTCCAGGAGAAGACTTGGGGCGATGAGCTAGCCGTCGATTTTTCCAAATACCGCCCAAGTGAATCGGCTCACAGCGATGCCGTATCGTCTGAAACAATGGACATGTAGCGTAGAGCTGGCTGCTTTTCTGGTCCTCCGGGCGTCACGGAGCGGGGCTTGCCGACGATTGAGTACCAATGCGAAGGCTGCCTATAGTTTGTTCTGATACATGACAGATTACAGAGCTACATGCCTTGCATGGGGGCGGGAGCTTTCCAAACGCTTGTCAGCAATGACAGATCGTGCCTGCTCCTAGCCGGTCACACCTCGCGAGTAGCCAAGAAAGAATAGCCCCTCGGCCGGGGAGAGCCGAGGGGCGTCTGGGCGCCGGGCGGGTCAGGGGGAGGAGAAACCCGGCGCGGGGAAGAAGCATCGAAAGCACGTCGGGAGAATTGGGGGTCGCGCTCTCGATCATGAGAGCATGCCTGACGCGGCGGGCCTGCGCTGTTCCCGGGGGAACACCGCTCGCCCTTCGCACTCATGGCTGTTCCTCGCTGGCGCTTAGACACCGTCTGCGCCTGATGCGTCTTGTGCTGACGTCGACGCGCTGTTTTAGCTTTTCAGAAGGACGATCTGTGTTAGGTCATCACAATACCCCTGGAGATCTACCGTGCTACGCAGCATTATATGCACGTTCTTTCCGAGGCTTGCCGCCAAGGTCGAGGCAGAGTCACGAACCTGGTATATCCAATGTCCGTCCTGCGGCCATGAGATGTCGGTCTGGGACGCTGGAGGCATAAGATACAAGGCGCGCGGTAATCCTTTGTGGTACCGCCGATGCAAGGGCTGTGGACAGAAGAACTTGCTACGGATCGTCAAGAAGAGTTGAGACCTCATTACCGCATTCTGCGGAATTACACGCACTGGCCGTGTCGGCAGAACGATCAACGCCGCAATGTCAGATTTTGGCCGATGCTGTCGAAAAAGTCGATGGCGAAGACGGTTCTGGATCTGTGATCCTTCCGAGGTGATTTTTCTTTTGACTAGCTCCCAACTAGTGGTTTGGGAGCAATGTTAATTCATGGCAACTCTTTCTGCTAGATGCTGCGTGGACGAGGGAGCGGGCCTAGCTTGCGGCTGTGGCCGTGCTGTATGCCCTTGGCGGACTGGACGCTAAAGAAGACATGCGGATTGAAGAAGCTCACCGACGTCACCACGTCCGAGATCGTGACCCTCTTTGAGGGATTGTACTTCGTCACATACGTGTGGTGAGCGGAAGTTATTCCGGTTGCGCCGAGGATGAGGGCAGTTGCCAAAATCGCCTTCAGCTTACTCGAGGACATAACACATCACCGGGAACACGTTGCCCCTAGGGCGGGACTTCACCAAACGCTTATCAGCAATCCGGGATTATGCCTGTTGCCTGCTGGCCACGTTGGCGGCGCTCAGCAAGAAAATGCCCCCCGGCCAGGGGAGGGGCCGAGGGGCTCAAGGGCGCCGGGGTGGGGTCAAGGGGAGGAGGGGACCCGGCGCGGGGGAGGAAGCGCGAGAGCAGTTCGGGAGTGCGGCCCGTCGTGCTCTTGATAATGCGAGTATCCCCCGGGGCGGCGCGGCGCGCTGTTCCCTCGGGTACAAGGGTGGCAGGAATCTCAGATTCAGCAGGTCCGGTGGTGCCCTAATCGTCCGACGTTTGGGCGTTTTCGATGATGGACAGCACGTCTTCGGCGCCGAGGCCCGGGTCAAGCCGGAGGAAGCTGGCACGTGCGCTGAGGGCGGCATCGAGCAGGGCGTGGAATTCCTCGCGTTCGACCTCAATCGTTCCAAACTGCTTCAAATGCTCGGTGACGAACTGGGTGTCGAGCAAGCAGAATCCGCCCTTGATCAGACGTGCCGCCAAGTAGACGAGCGCGATCTTCGAGGCATCGCGCTCGTTCGAGAACATGCTTTCGCCGAAAAAAGCGCCGCCGAGCGCCACGCCGTAGAGCCCGCCTGCGAGTTCGTCACCCTGCCACACCTCGACCGTGTGGCAGTGGCCCATATTGAACAAGTCCTGATACAAGCTGCGTATGCGGCTGTTGATCCATGTTGAGTGCCGGTTTGGCCGGGCTACAGCACATCCCTCAATGATCCCGGAAAAATCTGTGTCGATGGTCACACGCATCGGCGAGGCGCGGATTGTTCTGGCGAGCCGTTTGGGAATATGCACCGCATTCAACGGCAAAATGCCCCGGTGCTGGGGCTCGATCCAGTAAAGTGCGGGGTCGTCCGCACTTTCAGCCATGGGAAAAATGCCGCAACTGTACGCCTTCAGGAGGACCTGAGGCGTAATGTCGATCATGATGTCGTCGCGAGAAGCCAAGTCGTAAGTCCGCGCGCTTTATCTCAATGCTGACACGATCCTCCCGCCCTTGAAAATAATTGCGGAAACCGAATCACTCAACACCTGAGTTACGGGGTCTTGCAGGCTATAGTGCGGCTACTGGCGGGCTTGTTAAGCATGGAGGGTACGATGACATCGGCAAATACGGCGCCTCGCTATTCGGCTTTTCTCAGTTACAGCCATGCGGATAAGGCCTGGGGCGAATGGTTGCAGCGGTCGCTGGAGACGTATTTGGTCCCGACCGATCTTGTGGGGCGAGAGACGTCCACGGGCCCTATTCCCAAAACATTGCGGCCAGTTTTTCGTGATCGATGGGATCTGTCCGCCGGTCATTCGCTCAACGAGGAGATTGATGCCGCGCTGGTCGGCTCGCGGCATCTGGTGGTGCTTTGCTCGCCGAACTCAGCTCGTAGCCAGTACGTGAACGAGGAGATTTACCGGTTCAAGGCGCTGGGGCGTGAGCGGCAGATTCTGCCGATTATCGTGGGTGGTGAACCGGGCAGTGGCGACGCGGAGTGCTTTCCCGAGGCCTTGCGGTTCAACCGGGAGGCGGATGGCTCGCTTGTGCCCGATCAGGATGAACCGCTTGCTGCCGATGCGCGTCCGGAGGGCGATGACAAAGAGCTCGCAAAGCTGAAGATTATCGCCGGGATGCTCGGTGTGCCGCTGGATGAAATCAGGAAGCGCGAGGAAATCGAACAAGCACGCCGCGTGCGGCGCGCTCGGGTCTTAGCTGGATCGATGGCGGCGCTGGCCCTCTTTGCGGTGGCTGGAGCTGGTGTTGCGTGGTGGCAGTACCGGATTGCCGAGGAACGACGGATTGAGGCGGTCGCTCGCTACGATCAGGCGCTTAATTCGACGCTGCGCTTTGTGACGACGTCGGCGACCTTTCGAATGTTGCTTGATCGGCAAATGGGCCGCGACACGGAATTTGGTGTTCAGCAAGTGCAAATGAAGGGCGACAATCAGGACTTTCAACGTTTCATTCGTGAGGGGGATTCAAAGGACGTTTGGTTGCGGCTTGTGCGGGTCCTTATGAGTTATGAAAAGACTTTGCCAGCCGAACTTGAACGGTACTATTCGGAGATCCGGCAAAACAAGCTGCCCGTTCAGTGGGTGCGCCATGCTGAGCTTATTGCTGGCAACCTTATGCGCAAACATGGCGAACGGCCGGAGTATCGCATCGAGATGGACAAGATCAGACAGGAGCTGGTCGCCTTAGGTGAGACGCCGTCTTCTCCCGAAGATTGTACAGAGACGGCGGCCATTCCGCCGCCGCGTGATCATGCTCCGAATGAGATGGCAGGCGCGGACGTGCCGCCCGAGCAGCGGCCGCTCAATCTGCCCTGCAATTAGAGTCTGTCCGGCCTCGCCTGGCCGGGCAGGGCAGTGGGTGGTTTGGCCTGAACGGCACAGACTCCAGGTGCCGTCAGGCGGTGATCTTCGCTTTTTCTTCTAGATGCTTTTCGAGCCAATGGATGTCGTACATGCCGTTAACGACGTCCGGTTGGCGTACAAGCTCGTTGAAAAGCGGAATCGTCGTCTCGATGCCATCGATCACAAACTCAGACAGCGCCCGCTTCAACCGCATCATGCATTCGTCACGGTTTTTGCCGTGCACGATGAGTTTGCCGATAAGGCTGTCGTAGAAGGGGGGGATGCGATAGCCCTGATAGACGCCGCTATCGACACGCACGCCAAGCCCGCCCGGCGGATGCCAATAGGTGATTTGTCCGGGCGAGGGGCGGAAGGTATCGGGATTTTCCGCATTAATACGGCATTCGATGGCGTGACCGAGGAAGGTGATGTCGTCTTGCTTGAAGGGGAGTGGTGCACCTGAGGCGACACGAATCTGCTCGAGCACAAGATCAATACCGGTGATTGCTTCGGTCACAGGATGCTCGACCTGAATGCGCGTGTTCATTTCGATAAAGTAGAACTCGCCATCTTCATAGAGAAATTCAACTGTACCGGCCCCTCGGTAGCTGATCTGGCACATGGCCTTGGCGACGATTTCACCTATTCGCTGGCGGGCGGCGGCGTTGAGGGCTGGTGAGGGGCTTTCCTCGAAGACCTTCTGGTGGCGACGTTGCAGGGAGCAGTCACGCTCGCCAAGGTGTACGGCATTGCCTTTGCCGTCGCCCAACACTTGAATCTCGATGTGGCGCGGCTTGGTAAGATACTTTTCGATGTAGACGCTGTCATTGCCGAACGCCGCCTTGGCTTCGGTGCGCGCTGTCGACAGGGCAAGCGGCAAATCGGCGGCGGAATGCGCAACCTTCATACCGCGTCCGCCACCGCCGGCGGTCGCTTTGATAAGAACCGGAAAGCCCATGTCCTTGGCGAGGCTCATGGCTTCTTTTTCCGTTTCGACAGCGCCGTCGGAACCGGGGACGCAAGGAATGCCCAGCTTTCTGGCCGTGGTTTTGGCTTCGATCTTATCGCCCATGATGCGGATGTGATCCGACGTCGGGCCGATAAAGGTGATCGAATGCTCTTCGAGGATCTCCGCAAAACGGGCATTCTCGGAAAGGAAGCCGTAGCCAGGATGCACGGCGTCGGCGCCGGTGATCTCGCAGGCTGCGAGCAAACGGGGTATGTTGAGATAACTATCGGCTGCCGGCGGTGCGCCAATGCACACGCTTTCGTCTGCGAGGCGGACATGCATGGCATCCGCATCCGCAGTTGAATGTACGGCAACGGTGGAGATGCCGAGTTCTTTGCATGCGCGCTGGATGCGCAGTGCAATTTCACCCCGGTTGGCAATCAAGACTTTGTCGAACATTCCGTTTATGACCCGCGTGCGCCGGATTGGCAGGTGGTGGAAAGATTGTTTTTCCCTTCGTCTGCCCTCCGTTGCAGGAAGCCGTTCTCCCTATTCAATAACCACCAAGGCTTCGCCAAACTCCACCGGCTGCCCGTTTTCGAAGAGGATTTCTGTCACAGTTCCCGAACGGGGGGATGGAATCTGGTTCATCGTCTTCATGGCTTCGATGATAAGGAGAGGGTCGCCCTGCTCAACCTTGGATCCGACGTCGATGAAGTTGGGGGCGCCGGGTTCGGGCGCACGATAGGCGGTGCCCACCATTGGCGATTTCACGGCGCCGGCGTGTTTGGATGGGTCGCCGCCGGCGGGTGCGGTGGGGGGAGCGGCCTGGTCCGCGGTTCCGGTAGGGGCGGCTGCCGCAGCGGCTGGTGCGTGCGCAACCGCCGGAGCCGCGACAGCAGTGACGTTCACTGTCTTGGCGACACGGATCTTGAGACCGCTCTTTTCCAGTTTGATCTCTGAAAGACCTGTGTCGTTCAGAATATCAGCGAGATCCCTGACGAGCTTTTGCTCGGATCCAGGTTTTTCGCTGTCGTCTTTTGCGGTCATACGTGAGCGTCCCTTCTTCATCATTGCCGGCCGCCATTGTCACTTGTCGGTTTTCTGCCTTGGGGAATTCGGTTTGTTATTTCGATCCGCGTGTCTTCTTCGTAAGAATATGAGCCAGGCCGTCGAGCGCAAGCTCGTAACCCTTTGCGCCGAGACCACAGATTACTCCGTCTGCTCCGAGAGATACATACGAATGCTGGCGGAAGCTTTCACGGCGGAAAATGTTGGATAGGTGAACCTCAATGACCGGCACTTCGACGGCCTGGAGCGCGTCGAGCAGGGCGATTGAGGTGTGGGTGTAGGCGCCGGCGTTAACTATGAGCCCCGAGGCCTTGGTTCTCGCCTCCTGGACCCAGTCGACCATCTCACCTTCCGTGTTTGATTGGCGAAAATCTACCTTGAGGCCGAGTTCGGCGGCGCGCGCCTCTACGCGCTTGCGGATGTCGTCAAGTGTATCGCGTCCGTAGACTTCGGGTTCCCGGGTGCCCAACATGTTGAGATTGGGACCATTCAGAACGAAGATCGGTTTGGGCGAACTGCTTTGGGTCATCAGGTGCAGGAGATCGATGGGCAGGGTCGCGGAGCAGACGGCCGACCTTGGGTGGTCCGCCGGCACCCCTTGAATTTTCGTCTACCAGCTTTTCTGCACCCGCGAAAGGGCCGGGGGTGTCCTATTGCCCCTACCATGGTCAAGGTGGGACATAACGCGCCGGAACGCTTCAACAATACGTGCAGCCTGACTTGCGAAAATCGGCGACATGGTCTTTCAAAAGCTTATATAGGTTTTGAGGGGCTCCGCCGACGGCTTTGTCCCCGACAAGAAAATGCGGCGTACCGTTGATACCCATCTTTTGTGCGAGCTGCTTGGTGCTTTGGATCTCGGCCTTGACCTCGTCCGAGTTGGCATCGGCTCTTAGCTTTTCCATGTCGAGGCCAAGTTTTTCCGCGACTTTCATGGCGGCTGCTTCGTTTACGAGTCCTTTTGTCCTCATTAGGGCTTGATGGACTTCCCAGTATTTGCCTTGGCGCTTGGCCGCGAGGGCCACGCGGGAGGCGCCTTCGGACTCGTTGCGAATGATAGGTAGCTCTTTGAATACGAAGCGGACGTTCTTGTCCTTCTCTATGAGTTTGGCGATGCCGTCGAAGCCGCGTTTGCAGTACCCACAGTTGTAATCGAAGAACTCAACGACGGCGATGTCACCATCAGCATTTCCGCCAATTGCGTCGGTATCGTTACGGTAGAGCTCTTTGGCATGGCTGGCGACAAGCTTCTTGGTTTTTTCGGCCTCTTCCTCTGCCAACTTGGTCTCGAGCGCCGTTTGCATCTCAAGAAGCAACTCGGGATTGTCCAGCAGGTACGCCTTGACGATATCTTGGATGGATTGGCGCTGGTTTTCCGTGAAGTTTGCGCCTGCAAGCGGTGTAGAAAGCGAGGCGGTCTTGGTGGTTTCCGTGCCGCGACCCCATAACAGAACACCGATGCCGAGAGCGAATAGAATAGCAACGACATAGATGCCGCTGCCCGATCGGTTTGCGACGGGACTACTGCTCTTATCGGGCTTGGTTGCAGACATCTTGGCTCCAGTTCTATTGGTTTGGCCGGCTAATTAGTAGTTCCGTTTTGGACCTTCCGGCCTTATGTTGACGATGTCGTCCGCTCTCAGCCAGTCGATCGAGCCTGCCTTAAGATTTCGTTGGGCGATCGCCGCGCGCTCACGGGCAAGTTTGAAGTTGCCGATCCTTACTTCCGCCTCTGCCTGGGCCAACGCCGCCTTAGCGTTTTGCCGTTTGGCACCATAGGCTTGGGACAGTAGCCTATATGTTTGGACGTATGTTCCCGATGATTTATCGGCGTCGTCCTCGCTGCGCAAGGCGCGTTTCAGAAGATTAATGGCCTCTCCCACCCTT
Source organism: Hyphomicrobium sp. (assembly GCA_965222835.1). Taxonomy (GTDB): domain Bacteria; phylum Pseudomonadota; class Alphaproteobacteria; order Rhizobiales; family Hyphomicrobiaceae; genus CBDCUQ01. The sequence goes on along the minus strand of CBDCUQ010000001.1, from coordinate 70,144 downwards.
TTCGTCTGTCCGGACTGGATAATGGCTTTGGCCAACTGCGTTGCGATCTGGGGTGCACCCTTGGAGAGCTTGTTGGCCTTCTGAAAAGGAGCGATGGCGCGCGCTGCCTGACCATTCTTCAGGAGGAAGTCGCCTTTGACTTCGTGGAAGTAGGGGTTTTGCGGCTGATCGCGAATGAGGCTGTCGATGTCGGCCAGCGCGCGCTCGAAATTTCCGGTACGGCCCTGCTTCAATCGTGCGATGGCGCGGGCGTAGCGCGCCGGAAGGCTCTTGTTGCTGGCTGGGTACGTATTAAATACCGTTTGCGGAACGTTGAGGTAACCCAACAGCTTTGCGCGAACGAGGTCATGGCGCAGCTGGAGCCGTGGAGAGTCGGGCTTGCCGAAGTACGGTGACTTTTGTGCGCGCTTTCTCAGAAGCGAGATACGTGTGCGTTCGAGCGGATGGGTTCGCCGATAGTTGTCTGCTAGTGAGAATTGGTTTTCGCTGGCCATCCGTTCGAACGTTTCAAGCATTCCTTTGCCCGACTGTCCGGTTTTGCGCAGGAGGCCCAGTCCAGCCTGATCGGCCGCAGCCTCTTGCGCTTGGCGCTCGCGCAGAAAGGCGCGCAACAATGTTTCGGATCCACCTGCGGCGACAGCCTGACCTGCGCCGGTTACGCCGTCTGCGCCGCCTCCGCCGGCTACGGCTCCGGCAACCATCAGGCCGATGCCGAGCAGTTGGAGGAGTAGCGAGCGGTTCTGTAGGGATGTGACTTGATTGCGAAGATCTGAGATGTGGGCCGCGGTGATGTGCCCTGTCTCGTGGGCCAAGACGCCGATGACCTGGTTTGGCGTTGTTGATGCCAGGAGTACGCCCGTGTGCATATAAATGTTGCGCCCGTCGATCACAAAGGCGTTGAAGGTTGGATTGTTGATGACGCGGACGCGAATCCGGCCTGAACCTTGCCCTGCTGTTTCAAGAATCGGGCGCGCATAATCTGCGAGCAATGCTTCCATTTCAGTGTCGAAGATTTGCCCGGGAACGCGCTGGGCGTGAGCGGTCGGGCTCGCAATTGCGGTGGCGAGCGCCACAACACTCGCCAAAGTCTGTCGTAGCGGTCCTGAATGCTTGCGGCTCATGTTCTGGGATGACCCAATCAAATCCTATAGTGTGTCATTCTAGGGTGTCCTCGCGATGGCGTGTTGTCACGAAAACTCTTGGTTGTGATGAACCGTAGTCGTCCGCTAAACGACCGTCAACGCGGGGCTGGTTTGCGTCCGTGCCAACCCCTATAACCGCCACAGCGAGCGCCTTGTCCTTGTTCATCAACAATTGCTATTTGGGCGGCAACAAGGCGCCGCTCTTGGTTGACCTAACGGGCGACCCAGGAGTGTCATGACAGTGCGAAAAGACGGTCCCAAGGGTGGGCCTGGGCTGCTCGAACTGGCCCGGCGTGGTGAGATCGAGAGCTTTATTGTGATGGATGTGATGCGGGCCGCCGCGGCGCGAGAGGCGACTGGTCATCGCGTTATCCATATGGAGGTGGGGCAACCCGGCACGCCGGCGCCAAAGCTTGCACGCGACGCCTTGCGCCGGTGCCTGGACGCGGAGTCTCTTGGTTATACTTTGGCGCTGGGTACGCCTGACCTTCGCGAAAGAATCGCACGGCACTATCACGAGCACTATGGGGTCTCGATTCCGCCGGAACGTGTCGTTGTTACTGCGGGCTCGTCTGGAGCCTTCGTGCTGGCGTTCCTGGCGCTATTCGATGCCGGCGACCGGGTTGCGCTGCCCTCCCCCGGCTATCCCTGTTACCGTCACATTCTGACGGCGCTTGGCTGCGTGCCCGTTCCGATGGAGACGGGGCCTCAAACGCGTTGGATGCCTACCGCAGCTATGATCGGCGACACAGCTGGCGCGGCACCCTTAAGAGGCGTGCTCGTTGCGAGCCCAAACAACCCGACTGGCACGATGCTTTTGCCGCAGCGATTCGAAGAAATTGCGCGCGCCTGTCATGCAAACGGTCTCTGGCTTATTTCCGACGAGATCTATCACGGACTTACTTACGGAACCGAAGCGCAAACGGCACTTCGGTATTCTGAGGATGTCGTCGTCATCAACAGCTTCTCGAAATACTATTCGATGACGGGATGGCGCGTGGGCTGGATGGTGGTTCCCGAAAGGCTGGTTCGAACAATCGAGCGTCTTGCCCAGAACTTTTTTATCTCACCGTCTGCGGCCGCGCAGGCCGCGGCGATGGGCGCGTTCGAGGCGCATGAGGAGCTGGAGGCCAACCGCCTCACATATGAGACCAACCGTGCATTGTTGCTGGAGGAACTTCCCAAATCCGGGTTCGGTGAAATCGCACCGGCCGACGGTGCCTTCTATCTTTACTGCGACGTCGGCCATTTGACCGATGACAGTCTGGCTCTTGCAAAACTGATGCTTGAGGAGACGGGTGTCGCGGCTACGCCAGGTGTGGACTTCGATGCCGGGCGCGGGAAGCATTTTTTGCGCTTTTCCTATTCGGCCGATCCCACGGACGTCGCCGATGCGGTCAAGCGCCTCAAAGATTGGGATCGTCTCAAACCGACAAAAACATGAGGGGCGGTCCTAACGCGACCCGCCCCTCTACGACTCTTGCTACCGACTGAATTGCCGGGGTGCGCGTTAGCCGTGGCCGCGCGCGTGAAGCTTTACGAACCGATATCCGATGTCCACATGGATGTGGCTCATGCCGGCATAGGTCATGGTGCCACCGGCGCGGTGGTTGGCCACCAGCCAGTTGACGATCGCCTTCTTGCGGCTGCCAGCATTGAAATCGACGGCGAGCCCGTAGCGGTGCTTGGACGGCTTGCCAGACGTCCTGATAACGGCGCCGGGACGGCAGGTCGAGATGACCTGAACGGGGCCAAACTTAGCTTCGATGCGATTGAGGAGTGCCCGGGCCGAGGGTTTCAGGCACGAGCGGGACGCAGAGGCTTTCCGGTATGACCGCTTCGCCTTGCGGCCGCCTTTGTAGCGCCGCGCCGCGGTTCGCACGTACTTCTTGCTCGGGGATTTGAAGTTCTTGCCCAGTCCCGGCTTGCCCCGCCAATTCTCGTTGGCTTCGTAGAGGGATGGCACCAGGCCGTGATCAACGCGGGCTTCAGCGGTCGTGGCCCCCATCGTGACGGCGATTGCCAGGCCGGCAAAAATCTTCTTGCTCATGTCAGACATCTCTACTGTTGTTCTTGTGGTTGCTTTGAGGAACTGGCGCGGTTCGAAAACTGACGTTTCCCGAACCGACCTGGCTCTCCGAGGGTTCCTGTGCTGAACGCTCTGCGCATTGCATGGGCTTGGCACACCCAATCCGGCTGAGGTCAGGTGCGCCGGACGGGGGCGGTCTAACCGATGGAATTGAGGCCGCCAACCCGTCTGAAGGCTTCTGCGACGAAAGGTGTCGCTGCGGTGCAGCAAGGCGGGCTGATAGATCGTTGGACAGGTAGGTTCTTCGCAACCTAATGAAAATATGACAAATTTGTGAGTGCAGAGGTTCGCTGGCCGAGGCCGCGACGGGCCGATTTCACGGCCGGCGGTTGCATTGCAGCAACACCTTTCCGTGTGCGTATTTTCTTTGTCGAGATTTACGCTGGCGTGGCCGGCCAGGGGTGGCCGGCCTAGGTCTTCCTTGGCCTTATAACCAGAGATCCGGCGTAGTTACCCGCCCAGTCGCTTCTGCCACCAGCCGCGCTTGGGTGCAGGTGGCGCTTCTGCATTGGCATCGTCGTCCGACGCGGTGTCGGGTCCTACGACGACGCGCTCCAATTTCGGCTCCCGGGAGGAGGACAAGCTCCGGCGTGCCGGAGCAGAGTCTTGGGAGACGCTTTCCATGGCCACATCGGCGTCTTGCTGTGCCGTCCCGGGTGCGGTGTCCGCTTGGTCCTGCTCATTGGCCGGTGCTTCGCGGCCGGTACCTTCTTCTGTATCGCCGGATGCGGTGGCGCTTCTGACATCGTCTTTGGTGTCCCCGGTACCATGAGATGCTGGTCCCTGAGGTGTATCGAGCCGTGCCTCGTTGGCGGGTTGCAATTCGGGGGCAATCTCCTGCATGAGGTCGTCCGGCATGATCGCACCGCCGAAATCATCAATGATCTCTTCTGTTATGTGACTCAGGCTTGCCGGGGCAGGTGCCTGCTCACGGCTGCGGCCCCGGCCCCTGCGGCCGCCGCGGCGGCCACGGCGCCTTCTGCGTCCGCTTTGCTCGCCGTTCGCGCCACCGCGATCCGCGTCGTCGACCGCGTCGCCCGCAAAGTCTGCAGCCTCAAACTCATCCGCCGATCGCGCGTCCTCGGCCATGGCGAGTTCATCTGGATCGAGATGCGTTGCCGGCTCTGACGTTTCGGCGTCCACCTCCGGTCCGCCGCGGCGGCGTCTCGCACTGCGCTGCCGGCCACCGTCTTCGGCGCTTTGCTGACCTTGGCCGCTACCGCGGCGGCCGCGTCTGCGCCGCCGGCTCCCGCGATCTTCGCGCCCGTCTCTTGCAGCGTAGGTGGAGTCATCCGGCGTCGGGTCCGTTTCGACGCTTCCATCGCGCGCATCATCTCCATCAAATCCCCAGTCCATGTTGACGGCCGTGCGTTCAGAGCGGCGTATTGGCTGAGCCGGCGCGTGTCCGCGCTCGATGGTGAAGTTGGCACCTTGCAGCTTGTCGCTTGCCTGGATGGCAATTGGCACGCCGTAGTGCGCTTCCATGGCGTTGACGAATTGGCGCTTGTTGTTGAGGATGTAGAGCGCCACCTGCGATGTCGTCATTGCAATGAGTGATGTGCGTGCACCTTGCATCAGGGCGTCTTCAAGCCCACGGATGACGGCAAGCGCCACACTCTCCGTCGAGCGGATGATGCCGGTTCCTTGGCAATGCGGGCATTGTGATGTCGAGCCTTCCAATACGCCGGTGCGCAGGCGCTGGCGTGACATTTCCATCAATCCGAAATGGCTAATGCGGCCGAGCTGAATGCGGGCGCGGTCCAGGCGCAACGAGTCCTTGAGACGGCGTTCAACGGCCCGATTGTTGCGCTTCTCCTCCATATCGATGAAGTCGATCACGATCAGGCCGGCAAGGTCGCGTAGCTTTAGCTGGCGTGCAATCTCGTCTGCAGCTTCCAGGTTCGTCTGCAACGCCGTCTCTTCGATGGAAAATTCCCGGGTCGCCTTACCTGAGTTGACGTCGACCGCAACGAGTGCCTCGGTCTGATTGATGACGAGGTAGCCACCCGAACGCAGCGTTACGTAGGGGCTGAACATTGCGTTGAGCTGGCGCTCGATGCCATAGCGCGTGAACAGCGGCTCGGGATCTGAATGCAGGACCACGTTTCGGGCGTGGCTGGGCATCAGCATGCGCATGAAGTCGCGGGCCTCTTTGTGGGCGCCGGTGCCTGCGACGACAATCTGTTCGATGTCTTTGTCATAAAGATCTCGGATCGACCGCTTGATCAGATTGCCCTCTTCGTAGACGAGGCTCGGAGCAGTCGATTGAAGTGTGAGCTCGCGCACACTTTCCCACAGGCGCAAGAGATACTCGAAGTCGCGCTTGATTTCCTGCTTGGTTCGTGCGGCGCCCGCGGTGCGGATGATCAGTCCCATGCCTTCGGGCACTTCAAGGTCGCTTGCGATTGCTTTGAGGCGTTTGCGGTCCTGAGGATTGGTGATCTTGCGCGAAATGCCACCGCCGCGCGCCGTGTTGGGCATGAGCACGGTATAGCGGCCGGCGAGTGAGAGGTACGTGGTAAGGGCCGCACCCTTGGTGCCGCGCTCTTCTTTGACGACCTGCACCAGAATGATTTGACGGCGCTTTATGACTTCCTGGATCTTATAGCTGCGCAAGCGCCGGCGCGGACGGTAGGAAAGCTCTTCGAGGGCATCCTCTGAGCCAACCTGATCCACCGAGTCCGTTTCAGCGGTTGCGGCGGCATCTTCCTTTTCAGCCGGCGGCTGGCCAACGTCTGGTTCGGACTCGGGGGCGGCTCTTGCGATTTCTTCGCTGTCCGGCTCGCTGGCGTCTTGCGCGTCATCGGTTTCGGCGTCATTTGCGTCCGAAGCGGTCAATTCCGCACGGTCTTCAGATTCGGGCTCCGACTGCTCGGCGTCGCTTTCGGCTTCCGTTTGTGGAAGCTCTTCGGTTAGGGTGTCGTCTGCTGCGACTGTACGCTCCGCAAGGATGACGGGTTCATTGCTTTCGTCCTCGTCATCCTCCGAATCACGAGTGTCCTCTTCGCCGTCTTCGGTGTCGCCGGCCTCAGCGGTTGCGCCAATTTCCTCGGGCGCATCGTCGTCGGCCTCGGTCTCGATGATTTCGACGATACCGTCGTCGCCATCTTCATCGTCGGCTGGCTGGTCTGCGAGATCGTCCGTGGCTTGATCCTGGTTTTGCTCCCGGCTCCGCCTGGGTTTGCGGCGGCGTTGGCGCCGGGCAAGCCGTTCGGCACGGGCATCGGCCTCTTCCTCTTCGCGTGCCTCGGCGGCTGCTTCTTCTTCGAGGAGCGCCTGGCGATCTGCCATCGGGATTTGGTAGTAGTCGGGATGAATTTCGTTGAAGGCTAGGAAGCCGTGGCGGTTTCCGCCGTAATCTACGAACGCGGCCTGAAGCGAGGGCTCCACGCGCGTCACCTTCGCCAGATAAATATTGCCCCTGAGAAGTTTTCGAGCAGCGCTTTCGTAATCGAATTCCTCTACGCGGCTATTCCGGAGAACCACCACCCGAGTCTCCTCCGGGTGGGTGGCATCGATAAGCATCTTGTTGTTCGACATTTCTTTTTGTCCTTCGCGCGCCGGCGGGACGGCCAGACTGGACCGGCTCTTGAGCCGGAGGCGACAGTCGGCCGTTGGCTGGCGCGCGCCTTTTTCTGATTTTTCGATTGACGATTTACGGTGTGATTTCGGGCGCGCCCTCCCGATGACGCCGGGTCATCCGAGCGCCATGCCGCCGGCGCTCCGAAGAGCCCGGTGGGGTTTGGCGAGACTGCGCGTTCGATCTGCATACGGTTCATTTGGGTTGTGTGCTTGCCTGACCGAATAACCAGGCTTTGCACAATGAAACTTTGGGGCTCTTTCTCCGAGCCGGCCGCTGACCGGATAATCCCCCAGTTGACGGGGGTGAGCGCCATAATCCTATGGCGGTCCTTCATCTCAGCCCGGTCGCCGGAAACGGAACGGCTTCCCCGCTTGGAAACTCTGGACGGTTCTCTTCGGCCCCTAAACGCTCCAAGGTTCAATAGGAACCAAGTTTGCAGCAAAATAAGGCGCGAGACGCGACCACCCAGTCATGATCCCGGCAAAAACTGCCCATACGGCGGGCGGGCTCTTTCGGCTGGAGGTTCGGCCAGTTCCGGCCTGAACCCCGTCCAATAGCCGAGCGCTCTCGCCTTCAGAAGGCAGGCTCATCGGGACGCGACCTCAGATGTGTACGGTTTCGGCGCCAGGTAGGCAAGCACTTACAGTGGCGCCGACCATCTTCGATCCTGTGGTCGCGTGTTTTCAGCATCGCCGGTCATGGACAATTTTGTGTTAACATGCAGAAATAGCAGTCGTTTTGCTCGAGATGGCTGCAAGTCTCTGGGAGGGGGAAGAGGGAATGAGCCCAGCTTGGCGCTTGGTTTTGCTTGCTCTGGCAGGAGGCGCTGTGGCGGTCTTCGGCTTCTTGGAGCCGCCGCCCGAAAACATGGGCCCAGGCGGTGTATCTACACATTGGCGTGCTGGTACGGCAGGGACTGCTGTTCAGGTGGTGCCCGCTGCCAGCCAGGGCGCGATGAAAGCGCCGTCACTTGAGGTGGCCGCCGAAGCCACCTCCGCGCGTCTCGACGGCGACCGAAACAAGACCCGCTTTCGTACGCACCTCTCAAAGGGGGTCACTGCGGAAATCTACACCCTTGCCAACCCCTATCGGGTAATCGTCGATCTCCCAAATGTGAGCTTCCGTCTGGAGACGGGTACTGGCTCAAAGGGCTTGGGGCTGGTCAAGGCCTTCCGATACGGGCTCTTTGCGGAAGGCAAGGCGCGCATTGTGCTTGATACGACGGGGCCGGTTCAAATTGAGCGCGCGGCCATGGCCGGGGTAAAGGATGCGGATGGCGTCTTCCTCGACGTTGAACTTGTCGGTGTTTCGCGGGAGGCGTTTGGCGCCGGAACCGGGGCATCGCGTCCGGCCCCCTCGCGGCGGCGCAAATCGGAGCATGCAATTCCGCGCCCCCCAAAAAACAATGCGAAGCCTGTCATCGTCATTGATCCTGGCCATGGCGGTATCGATGGCGGCACGGTATCTCCGTCCGGAGTGGCAGAAAAGACGGTGGTCCTGGCGGTTGCCAAGGAATTGGGGCGCCAGCTTGCGGGTACTGGGCGCTATGCAGTGCGTATGACGCGCTCCAGCGACGTCTTTGTTTCATTGGAACGGCGGGTGGAGATTTCACAGGACGCTGGCGCGGATCTGTTTATATCCTTGCATGCCGACTCGCTGGCCGATCAGCAATTTACGCAAAGCATTCGGGGGGCCACGATCTACACGTTGTCGGATCGGGCCTCTGATGAGGCGGCGCGGCTTATGGCGGAGAAAGAAAACGCGTCCGATCTTTTGGCTGGGATCGATATTGGCGACGAGAGTGAAGAAGACGAGGTGAAGGGTATTCTGATCGACCTCATGAAGCGGGAGACTGCTAATTTCTCGACGGACTTCTCGAACGTTCTGAAAGGGCGGCTTGGCAAATCCATCAGGCTTTCGCGTTCTCCGCAGCGCTCTGCCGCCTTCAAAGTCTTGCGCCAAACCCATGCTCCCTCGGTGCTTGTCGAATTGGGGTATTTGAGCCACCCGGAAGATCAAGAGCTGCTCCAGTCCAAGCCATGGCAAACCAAAGCGGCGGCGGCTATCGCGAGGGCAGTGCGCGCGTATTTTGCGAAACGGTCGGCTCGGGTGCCATGACGCCGCAGACTTTGGTGGTTAATCGTTCCAAAACGGTTCATCGATTATGAAACAGGGGAATTCTTAATCGGCGCCCTACGTTGGATCTTTTGCCATGGAAAGGCTCTATTGCCGTAGGAACGCTGGTTCCTTGGACGACGAGATGCCACAATCAATGATATTCTGTGCCCCATTGAATCGGATTGCTGCGGTGCAGTATAGGCGCTAGACCCGTCGCTCTAGAAAATTCTCTCAGAGAAAGGCCGATGCGAGCACCCATTCTGCCACCTCCGGCTCAGCCCAAGAAGAAGCGCAAGCGGCGCAAAAGTCTGCTGTTGAGCTTTTTGGGGTGGAGCTTTGGTGCGTTTGTGTTTCTGTTTGTGGTCGGTTCGGGCGCCGTAGCCTACAAGGTGCTGGAATACTCGCGCGATCTGCCAAACTACGACAAGCTTGCCAAATATAAGCCTCCAGTCATGACACGCGTCCATGCGCACGACGGGTCTCTCATCGCCGAATACGCGCGGGAGCGGCGAATCTTCGTTCCCATCAACGCTGTCCCCAAAGGTGTGATTGCGGCTTTTCTCTCCGCCGAGGACAAGCGCTTCTATGAGCATGGCGGTCTCGACTACTGGGGCATTGCGCGCGCCGCCTATGTTCTCATCGAGTCGCGGCTTCAAGGAAGTAAGAAGCGGGCGCAAGGGGCGTCCACGATTACCCAGCAGGTTGCCAAGAACTTTCTCCTGACAAGCGATCGTACGATCGAACGCAAGGTCAAAGAGGCCATTCTCGCCATCCGTATCGAGCGGGCTTACTCCAAGGACAAGATTCTCGAGCTTTATCTCAATGAGATTTTTCTTGGTCTTGGCAGTTATGGTATCGCAGCGGCCGGGCTCACGTATTTCAACAAGGAGCTCAAGGATCTCACCATCGAGGAGGCCGCCTATCTCGCGGCTTTGCCCAAGGCGCCCAACAACTACCACCCCTTCAGACACAAAGAGAGAGCGATCGAACGGCGAAACTGGGTTATCGGCCAGATGGCCCAGAACGGGTATATCACGCACGAAGAGGCCGAAGCTGCGAAGAAGAAGCCACTGACAGTCGTAACCCGGAGGGACCCGACGCGCTTTTTCGCTGCGGAATACTTCGCCGAGGAGGTTCGTCGCTCCATCTTGTCGAAGTATGGCGAGGGGGAGCTTTACGCCGGCGGCCTTTCCGTTCGCACAACTGTTGACCCCAGGCTGCAGAGGTTGGCACGCAGGGCGCTGGTCAACGGTCTCGTCGCTTATGATCGGAAGAAGGGCTGGCGCGGTGCGGTCACCAAGTTGGACGTCTCTGCGGGAGATTGGCGCGAGGCTCTCTACGCCTTGGAGACCCCTGGCGATATCGCTCCGTGGCGTCTCGGTGTTGTCTTGAGCTTCGACGGGGGTAAGGCGGTCGTCGGTTTGAAGCAGAAAAAGCTTGGCGATGGAAAGTTCCCGGAAGGGAGCGAAGGTGTGCATCTGACCTACGACGAGGTCAAATGGGCCAAGCCCAAGGGTAAGAAGTCCAAGTCGGTTCGGGACGTGCTCTCGATCGGCGACGTGGTCTACGTGGCTCCGAAGGATCCGGATGATACAGCCGGTGTATGGTCGTTGATGCAAATACCGGAAGTCGCTGGCGGGCTCTTAGCTATGGACCCGCATACGGGTCGCGTCTTAGCTGTGGCCGGGGGCTTTTCCTTCAGCATGAGCCAGTTCGACCGGGCTATCCAAGCCAAACGCCAGCCTGGGTCTTCGTTCAAACCAATCGTTTATGCCGCGGCGATCGACAATGGATACAAGCCGACGTCGATCATTCTCGATGCGCCGATCGAGATCGATCAGGGCCCCGGGCAGGATATTTGGCGTCCTGAGAATTACGAGGCCGATAAGTCGTACGGTCCGACGACGTTGCGCGTCGGCGTGGAGAAGTCGCGCAACCAGATGACGGTGCGGCTGGCACAAGACGTGGGTATGCCGCTGATTATCGAATATGCTCGGCGCTTCGGCGTGTACAGGGATCTTCTTCCTGTGCTCTCGATGTCGCTCGGGGCCGGTGAGACGACGCTTTTGCGCATGGCGACCGCTTACAGCATGATTGTGAACGGCGGCAAGAAGGTGCGACCCACACTCATTGACCGGATCCAAGACCGGTGGGGAAAGCCGGTTTGGCGTCATGATTCGCGCGCCTGTCCCGACTGCAACGCGGAGAGCTGGGCCGGACAGCCGGAACCAGAGATCGCCGATGATCGTAGGCAGATTATCGATCCCCATACAGCCTATCAGATGACATCGATCCTGGAAGGCGTGGTTCAGCGCGGTACGGCTCGCAAACTTAAATCATTGAACCGTCCTATCGGCGGCAAGACCGGTACGACGAACGAGGAGAAGGACGCCTGGTTCATCGGCTTTACGCCTGACTTGGTTGTTGGCGTCTTTGTTGGCTTCGATACGCCGAAACCGATGGGCAAAGGCAACACAGGTGGTGCTGTCGCCGCGCCGATCTTTGGGGAATTCGTCAAGACGGCGCTCGCCGATAAGCCGCCCGTTCCCTTCCGGCAGCCGCCTGGTATCAAGCTCGTACGCGTCAACATCAAGACGGGTATGCGGGCCAGCCCCGATGACCCGGACGCGATTATGGAGGCCTTCAAACCCTTCGAGGAGCCGGACGACGCCTACTCCATCGTCGGCTTCTCGAATGTGGGAGAGGAAGAACCGGCGCATGGCGATCCGGCCTCGGACGCTTGGCAGCCGCGCCGTCCTGCGGAACGGCCGGGTCCCGGGCTTTGGTGACTTCAAGCTGATCCGGGTTGACACACGGCGTTTACATCGTGCCGCTGCAATCCTATATGAGGTCGGCTCGTAAGAGTGATCCGAAAAGCGGGAGTTTTATGATGCGCGCTGAAGCGGAAAAGATGGTCGATTCTATCCAAGAGGCACTGTCGCTTCTTAGGAGGTATCTTTGACCCCGAGCACGCGGAGGAGCGGCTCGCTGAGCTGAACAAGCGCGCCGAAGATCCAGAACTATGGGCCAATCCTGCGGACGCCCAAAAGGTAATGCGTCAACGCCAGAGCCTGGAGCGCTCGCTTGCCGAGTTTCGGCGGATGGAGCGTGAACTCGACGACAGCGTAACGCTTTTGGAGCTCGGTGAAGCCGAGGGCGATTCTGCCGTTATGGCGGAGGGAGAAGCGGCGCTTGCCCGGCTCGATCAGGATGCGCAGCGCAGAAGCATTGAGGCGCTTCTTTCCGGCGAAGCCGACAGCATGGACACCTATGTTGAGGTGCATGCGGGCGCTGGGGGAACGGAAAGCCAGGATTGGGCATCTATGCTCATGCGCATGTACATGCGCTGGGCCGAGCGCCGCGGTTTCAAAGTGAAAGTCATTGATGAGAGCCCGGGGGAAGAGGCTGGCATCAAATCGGCGACGCTCGAGATCGAGGGCGACAATGCGTTCGGCTGGCTCAAGACAGAAGCGGGCGTGCATCGGCTGGTTCGCATTTCGCCGTTCGATTCCAATGCGCGCCGGCACACAAGCTTTGCTTCGGTCACTGTCTATCCGGTTATCGACGACTCGATCGAGGTCGATATTGACCCCGGTGAGGTAGACATTTCTTTTGCCCGGTCATCGGGTGCGGGTGGGCAGCACGTGAACCGAACGGAATCGGCTGTTCGTCTCGTGCACAAGCCAACCGGAATTGTGATTTTTGCTCAAGAGCAGCGATCGCAGCACCAGAATAAGGACATTGCTTTTAAGCGTTTGAAGGCGCGGCTGTATGAACGCGAGCTAAAACGGCGGGAAGAAAAAGCAAGTGCCGAGCAGGCCGCGAAGACCGATATTGGCTGGGGCCATCAGATTCGCTCTTATGTCCTGCAACCCTATCAGCTGGTGAAGGATCTGCGTACGGGCGAGCAGAGCACGAGCCCTGCCGATGTGCTCGACGGAGATATTGATCTTTTTATCGAGGCGACGCTGTCCCACCGCATCAAAGGAGATGGTGAAGCAGCGGTCGTTGCAGATCTGGAATAGGCGCTCGCCGCGTCGCCTTATTTGTGTGTGTCGAGCCAGTGGAGCGTTTCAGCTGCGGCCGCATCGGCTGCCTTCTCCATCTGGCGATAGCGCTCAATCAATTGGCGGCCAAATTCGGTTAGTTTTGCGGAGCCTCCGCCGTGGCCTCCTTCCGGCGTTGCAATGGCCGGAACTGAAAATGCATCATTGACCTGCTGCATGAAGAGCCACGCGCGCCGGTAGGAAATTCCCATTTTTGCGGCGCCACGGCTTAACGAGCCTTCCTGGCTGATCATTTCCAAGAGCTTAATTTTCCCGGGACCAAGACGAGATCCGTTCGGAAGGTTGACCTGTAGTTTGAGCTCCGGGGACACGCTTTGGTTTGCACCGTTGGTGCTTTCTTTGCCACGTGATGTTCGTACCTTTACAGAGGGTGTCCGCGTCCGCCGCGGTGCGGCGTCGCCAGATTGTGGTTCCAAAGATACTGGGTCCAAGACTTGTTCTCCGAAAGATGGGTTCGATTTCCGCCGTTCAATAAAGACCACGTTAGACTAGCGCGAATCCGGGCGGGTTGACAGATCCCGGTCCGGGCCTGTGGGGTCTCCTCGTGTGCCTAACATGTTTGATGCCGACCTGTTCTGGCGGAGGTCAATCCTGGTTCCGCCAGGATCGAAATCGCGGTTTGGGAGCTCTTAGCCGGATGGGGTCAGCGCTCGCACAGGTCGAAAGACCGAGAGATGAACTAACTAGAACAGCACGTTATTGGTTCCTTATTGCCACGACTGGGCCGCAATAGCGCTTGGCCCGCTGGCTTCAGTTGCACGGTTTTCGCAAGTACCAGCGCATTGCGCTACACTCTCTACGCCGCTCATTGGGAGTTCAAACATGACACAGTCGCAGACCTGTATCAGCTGTCTTCTGCTGGCCGTCGTGTGGATCTCAATTATGGCCGTGCTGGCCTATGTGAACTGGCCGCACCTGCCGCTCGATCTCAGTCCTGTCGATCCCTCAACGATTGCCGCTATGCGGCAAGCGGTACTGAAGCACGTCGCGGTCTATGCGGCTGTTGCCGTCATACCTCTGCTAATTCTATGGCTGGTGCTCAGGTGGCGCAGGGCTGGCTCGGCGGGTACGGCCGGCGAGAGCGGCGCAAGCCGTGAATAGTTTACGTGCCGTTGCTGTTTGCATTCACTTAACGCTGCTCAACAATACGTGTAGGCCATAGGTTGGTTTGCAAATTTGAAAGGATGCATTGCTGTTGCTTGGCTGTTGCTTGGATCGTTTGCCTCAAGCTGGGACAGGCATTAGCGTGGGCTTAGCGACACTTATGAACAGAATGTTAGCGGTTCAGGTTCAAAATTGCACTTGCGTGAAAACACACCGCAAAGGTTGATGTGGAGTTATAGCGGCAATGTCACTGCAACACATGCTCCCGACGCAGACTTCCAAATCAAGCTCACCTGAAAATACGGTGGCGCGGCAAGAGCGACGTGCTGCCGTGCGCAGACCGGCTGGTGAGCCTGCACTGATCGAGGCGGCTTCGCTTGATGTCGCGTTGCCGTGCCTGGTGTGCGATATCTCGACGGCCGGCGCTCGGCTTTACGTGCACGATTCGGCTGAGAACTTGATCGGCTCCCGGGCAAAGATCCCTAGCAAGTTCACGTTGTCCATCAGCGGGGACCGGGTTGAAGTTGATTGTGCCGTCGTCTGGCGCAGACTTGGTCTTGTCGGGGTCCGTTTCCTCAGTTCGGTGCGCCAGGTTTCACGCAAAGGTCCCTAGCAGGTCTTTGCGTCATTAGATGATGGGCCGTTCGGCCTTTCTTTGGGTGGCCGGCCGAGTAATCGTCCGGCCTTTTTTCTTTGTATCGGCGCTGGTCAACGCGGGATGCCGGGACAAGTCCGCCTTCACTTGGCTGCTTCGGAAGGTCCCGGGCATTTCCTAATCCTTATCCGATCGCCATGTCCGCGTAGATTGCGGCGTGTCGTCAACTGGCTTGTTGGATTGCCGGTTACAAGTCTGGCCGCGCCCTTGACGCCGTGGCCGAATAAGCCCACGAACAAACCATGATCGACCGCCTTGTGAACAGCGACAAGCGCGATCCGGAAGCTTTTGAAGCGTCGATCCGGCCGCAGTCGCTTGACGAATTTATCGGCCAGGAACAGGCGCGTGCGAACCTCAAGGTGTTCGTTGAGGCTGCGCGAAAGCGAAAGGAAGCGCTCGACCACGTGCTGTTTGTTGGTCCGCCGGGTCTCGGCAAAACGACACTCGCGCAGATCATGTCGAAGGAGCTGGGCGTCGGGTTTCGCGCGACATCTGGGCCTGTCATATCGAAGGCCGGCGATCTGGCAGCTCTGCTCACCAATCTTGAGGAGCGCGATGTCCTATTTATCGACGAGATCCACCGTCTTAATCCGGCGGTTGAGGAGGTTCTCTATCCCGCGATGGAGGATTTTCAGCTCGATCTCATAATTGGTGAGGGGCCGGCAGCGCGCAGTGTTCGCATTGATCTGGCAAAGTTTACGCTTATTGGTGCCACGACTCGGGCGGGACTACTGACGACTCCGCTTCGCGATCGCTTCGGCATTCCGATGCGGCTCAACTTCTATAATGTGGACGAGCTGGAGCAGGTGGTGACCCGCGGTGCGCGGGTTCTTAACGCGCCTTTGAAAGCGGACGGTGCGCGCGAGATTGCCAAGCGGTCGCGGGGCACGCCGCGAATTGCAGGGCGTCTCTTACGGCGCGTCCGGGACTTCGCCGCGGTGGCCGATCTGGCGCGGATCGATGCTGCGATTGCCGATTCCGC
Source organism: Hyphomicrobium sp. (assembly GCA_965222835.1). GTDB lineage: Bacteria > Pseudomonadota > Alphaproteobacteria > Rhizobiales > Hyphomicrobiaceae > CBDCUQ01. The sequence continues at coordinate 54,404 of CBDCUQ010000001.1, read as the reverse complement.
GTTGCGGGCGCTGGAGGTAGATACAGAGGGGCTGGATGCGCTCGATCATCGCTATTTGACCTGCATTGCGCAAAATTACGATGGGGGGCCGGTTGGCATCGAGACGCTGGCGGCCGCGCTTTCGGAGCCGCGGGATGCGCTCGAGGAAATTGTCGAGCCCTATCTTTTGCAGCAAGGGTTTATCGGCCGCACCCCCAGGGGGCGGGTTTTGACCCTTAAAGCATTTCGCCACATTGGGTTGACCGGGCCCGCGCGTGGTGGGGGGCCGGAACTGCCGTTGTTGGATCCGGATGCCGATGACGACGAATCGGCTTAAGGCCGGTTAACCACACTCCGGCCCGATTCTTGCTTCGCGTCAGTGGAACGGCATGCGTTTCAAAATCTCGCCCTATTGGGGCCCACGCATGCCGCAACGCGCTCAATGTGTTGCCGGACAGAGAGGAACGTTTTGCTGACGCGCAGACAATTCTTAAGGGGCATGTCGCTCGCTTCGGTGGGCACCGCGAGCTTTGGCGGTTACGCGGTGGCCGAGCCGTGGCGGCTCAACTTCACCCGCTATGCTTTAACGCCCAAGGGTTGGCCAAAGGGCCTGAAACTCAGGCTTGCGCTGCTCGCTGATCTTCACGTCTGCAATCCTTGGATGGGTGTGGAACGCCTCAATGAAATCGTCAGGTTGACCAATGCGGAAAATCCCGATGCGGTTCTCTTGCTTGGCGATTATGTGGCCGGTCACAAGCTGGAGAGATTCTCCACCAAGGTTGCTGATCGCGATTGGGCGGGGGCCCTCGGCGGACTAGAGGCGCGTTTTGGTACGCACGCGGTTCTCGGTAATCACGACTGGTGGGATGACCGTGTGGTTCAATCATCCCGCCAGGGGGTTCCTTCGGCACAGCGCGCTCTCGAAGGTGCGGGCATTCCCGTCCACCAAAACGATGCTCTTCGCTTTGTAAAGGATGGGCAGGCGTTTTGGCTGGCCGGACTCGGCGATCAGTGGGCCTTCTGGCCGCGGCCTGAGCGCTATCAGGCCTTTGTGCGCGGTGGCAAAGTCGACTACGACGGTGTCGATGACCTTGGTGCCACGCTTGACAAAATTACAGATGAGGCGCCCGTGGTCCTCATGGCGCATGAGCCGGACATTTTTCCTGATGTTCCAGATCGCGTGGCGCTGACCGTCTGCGGACATACCCATGGCGGACAAGTGGCTCTCGGTGGCTACGCGCCCATCGTGCCATCGAAGTACGGCAGCCGTTTTCTTTACGGGCATATCGTTGAGGAGGAGCGCAACCTCATCGTGTCCGGCGGACTTGGCTGCAGCAGCGTTCCGGTTCGTTTCGGTGTGCCGCCGGAGATCGTGATTGTCGAACTGGGTGGCAACGACGAGGCGGTGGCTTAGGCCGTCTCATGAGGCCATAGGGCGCATGTCGGTCAGATGTTCTGATGCTCAGGCCTCTTGCCGGAGGCGGCGCTTGCCGGTAGTTCGACACGATATGACCTCACCGACCAACCCATGGCCTGATCTTGCCGGCCGCCTTGTTCAATCCGAGACCTGGCGACGGCACGTCTTGCCGGTCCGTGTCTATTTTGAGGACACGGACGCTGGCGGCATCGCCTATCACGCGTCCTATATCCGCTGGTGCGAACGCGGCCGGACCGATTTTCTGCGTCTTCTTGGAACGGATTCGCGCCGATTGATCGATGGCTCGGAAAGCCGCGAGCCGGCGGCTTTCGTCGTGCGGCGCATGCATTGTGACTTTCTGCGTCCGGCGAAGATGGACGACATCCTGGAAGTCGAAACGCGAGTGAAGGAGTTGGGTGGGGCAAGCGTTACGCTTTTGCAGACAGTTACGCTTGAGGGGCGCGCGGTGTTTGAGGCTACGGTCACGGTGGTGTTGATTTCCGTGTCGGGAAAGCCGTTGAGGCTTTCGGCGGCCGTGCGCGATGCCTTTGGCGATGGCGATCTCAAAGTCTAGACTTATCGATTGTGCTGATCAGTAGGGTTGGATCTGGAACGGTTTCCAGACTTTCTTTGGCCGTTTCTTTTTGCGTCGTTTGATCGCCGGCATCGGTTCCTCAATGGTCTCGGCTTCCGGATCGTCTTCGGCAGATGCTCCGGCCGCGGCTGTCGCTTGCCCGTCCTGCAACGCGGCACCTTCCCCCTCCGGCTCGAGAGGCTGCCAGGGCGCCTGTTCCAGTTCGAGCTGTTTTGCACGTTCGGCTTCTAGTGCGCGCTGGCGCTCGCGATAGGCTTTGGCTCGTTGCTCGTCGAGTTTGCGGAGACGCTCAAATTCGTCGGCCGTTCGTTCGAGCTTGCGGGCTGAGAGTTCGTTTTCAAGCGCCGCGGTCGCAACAATCGGCTCGAGGTCGCTGAGGTCGCGCAACTTTCCTGCATAGGTAACGGTGAGCGGCGGCAGGAGCACGCGCTCGCGCTGTGGCCGAGGTGGCGCCTTATCGGGGGCTCCGGCCGCCAGCTGTGGTGGCGTATTATCGTCCGGCGGCGGGGCAGCCTTGAAGACTTTGGGTTCGATCTGCCAGGCCGTTTGTATGCGCATCCCCGAAAGATCAACCGATGATTTCGCCGAGGCAATGCCGTCCCGGGTCTCGATCTTTATTGGGTCCAAAGACAGCCGGCCGGCAGCGAGAGTTACCGGGAGCTTTAGTTTGCCGAGTGGAAGAGTGCCATCTTTCACGGCCGCCTTGAATGCGTTTGCTAGCTCGTCTCCCTGTTTTGCACCTTTTCCTTGAAGGGCGGCTTCGGCAACCTGGGATACGGCTTTTGGCGTGTTGCCGGTCAGCGTCGCGTCGCCGACCACGAGTTGGCCCTTGCCCGTAAGGCTGGTCATGAGTGTCGAGGGGGCCAATGCTCTGCCCGAGAAGTCCAGCGTAAATGAAGCAATGTCGCCAGGTTTGTCGCTTGGTGCTTTGTTGTCAGTTCTTGTACTGGAGATATCGATGGCGACCTCGCCTTTCAGCTCGACACCTGCTGGGGCTTTTTCGAAGGCGAGGTTGGATTTTATGCGTCCGCCGAGGCCGCGGGCCGAGAGGTTCTCAACGGAGATGCGTCCTGGCTCGAAACGCGTATCGATGACGGCGTCGGTCATCGTGAGTCCTGGCTCAAGCATCAAGGTCGCGAGGCGCACCTTCGCTTTACCTCGCAGATTAGCAAAGATGGATCGATCGAAGTTGGAGGCTGGCCAGACCGATCCCGGAATGTCGAAGAGAGCGGCGTCTAGGCCCGCTCCGCTGCGAGTTTGGCGATCCTTTTCCGGCTGTCCGTTGGCGGTGGCGTTTGAGGCCGGGTCGCTGGCAGGCGGATCAACCGGTTCGTTCTCAAGCATGAGCCCAACGAGGCCCGGGACCGTTGCCTGATCTACTTCTAGGTCGGCGTCGATGTTGTGCAAGCCGTCGTCCCTGCGTGTCAACGCGACTTTGCCCTCGATCTTTGCATTGCCGGCTTTGAGGGCTTGCGGGACAAGCTCGATACGACTGCCTGATGCCGAGACGCCGATTGCCCCTTCTATGCGTGTGCGATCCACGCCGCCAACGGAGAGCCCTACGAGGCGAAGCAGGCGGCCGGCATTGCCGTTTCGGACGTCGATGTTTCCGGTCAGGCGAGGGGTGCTCTTTGCCGGATAGGTGATGCTTCCCTTGTAGTCGAGCACCTGTCCTTCCGCCTCGATCGTAGCAACCGAGACAAGCCCTTTTGTCGGGTTGCCGGCGGCATGAAAGAGAAGCCGACCGGGCTGGGCGCCGCTCTCGACTTCAGTTGCGCCGGTCATTCCGATCAGGTTTTGCGCCAGGGGAAGAACTTTTTTGTTTGCTACCGACAGCGAGAATTCAGCAGGGGCGGTACGCCATGCATTCCAACCACCGTCGAGCACGGCCTTTGCGATGATGCGTCCGCCGGCTGCGGTGCCATCAAATTTGAGGTCGGCGGATGTTCTTGTGCGCTTACCGGTTTCAAATGTTCCAGCGACTTTGAACGGGACAAGGTCTGCAAATTCGGTGGTCTTTCCTGTTTCCTCGTCGTCGAGACGCAAGAGGCGGAGGAGCTCACCGAATGCGTTTTTCGATGGTGCTTTGACCGTTCCACGGAGATCACCCTTGGCCTCGGTTCTCACGTTTTGGATGCTACCCTCGATGTCGACCGTCAGTCCGGATTGTGTTGCGAACTTCAGAACGGGGATCGAAAGATCGCCGCCCCTCAAGGTCACATCTGCATCGACATTGTTGAGTGAACGGGGCCCATCTACGAGTTCTGCAGCGCGCAGCCGCAGTTCCAAATCCATACCGTCGATGGCTGGCCAGAGGGCAGAGTCGGCTTCTTGTTTCTTGTCGCCTTCTGTTGTTTCACGCAGCGAGGGAATGACAAGTCCGGCCAGCTGTTCGGGGTCAAGGCTGCCAGGCCAAAGATTGCCGGTATCGATGCGATAACCCTCGATTGAGAGTGCCAATCTCTTTCGCTTGCCGGTTTTGAGTTTCATCATGCCGGTGAAGGGCATACCGGCAAGCTCTGCCGTTGCTTCGGTGAACGCGATAGAATTTCGGGACAGATTCAGCCCGCCTTCGAAGGCAAAGGCGCCGTCGGCACGGCTCGGAACGATGGCTGCGCGCGCGGTTGCCCAACTCAGAAAGCGTGAGAGATTGTGGCCATCGATGGATATGAGGCCATCAAAGGTTCGTTTGTCTTGTGCTCCTGCGAGGACGCCTTCGAGGCTGAGGTGTGCGCCACCCGGCAATGAGGCCCTGACCTCTTTCAACTCAAGCGGTCCGCCTGAGCGTCTAGCAAGCAAGCGTACGCCGCCCATTGCTTCGCCGCCGAGCGTCACCTGATCGATTGTCAAGGAGGCGTTGGTGTCGGCAACATCGGGAAGCTGGCGTGCGAGGGCCTCGAAGAACCGGCGCGCCGCGTCGGCCGGCACGGCTTTTGTCTCTCCGGTGGCCGCGAGCTTGTCCAAATCAAGCCAGCTCGAGGCCAACGCCACATCAAGATGAGTCCGTTCGGACAGGTTCACCGTGGCTTCGCCAGAGATCAACTGTGGTGCACCTTCTTGATCGAGCGAGAGCGTAATCTCGGATAAGGTGAGTTTGTCGATCCCACCCGAGACTTTCGTGCGCATTTCGAAGGGTGGCGCGCCGGTGGAGGCGCTTTCGGGTAAGAGCGCCGGCCGGTCGGGGATTTCCGCGTCGAGGTCTTGCGACGTTCCTTGGACCTCGGGGGATTTGTCTGCGCTTGTGTCCGGCTCGGGTGTTGCTTCTGCCGCTTCCTCATCGGCGCTGTCATCGGGGATGGCTAAGTTCATATGAACGAACGCCGTCAAGTCGCCCTCGACTTTTGGGTGCCCCATGATGTCGCTCACTCGCCCGCCCAAGACATAGGAGTTCAGCGTATCGAGCGCGCGCACGGAGGTTTTGAAACGTATGTCGCCGTTGCGGTCGCGCCGTGCCGTTGACACACGGACCCGGCGCGGCTTGCCGCCCCACAGGAGTTTGCCCGAAAACTTGTAAGGCCCCTCGAGCCCGTCGGCCGCCAACTCGCCGTTGATGCCTTCGATGCGTCCGATTTCGCCTTGCCGCGTGCTGTTGAGTGAGAGCGAGCCATCGACCAGCGTGACGGATTGGAGTGCAACGTCCTTCGGCACGAATGGTACGAGACCGCTATTGATCGCAAGACTTTGCCAGTTTCCGCCACCTTCAGGATTGGCGACTAATCTGAGGGCGGGTTGGTGCAGTTCGATCTTGTTGGCTTCAAGGACGCCCTTAAGGAGCGGTGGAACCGAAAGCCACATTGTGAAGCTTTCGGCGCGGAAGAAGCTCTTGCCGCCCGCGTCGTCCGGCTCTGCAATTTTCAGCTTTTCAAAGCGGACATACGGTGCGGGGAGAAGGCGCAAATTTACGTCGCCGCCGACTCGGACGTCGCGACCGAGAATACGCGTCGCTTCCTCCTCGAAGACGCCTCGATAGCTATTCCAGTCGACGAAATAGGGCACGGCAAAGAGTGCGGCCAGCACCATCACCAGGAACCCGCCGATGTAGAGAAGCGCGTTATTCATTCGCGTTCGGTTTTGCTAATGATGACACATTCCAACCAGAAGGTCTGCGCGCCCGGCGCAGCCGGCCCCGTGCCGCAATGGCTTGGGGTCGTGGCTTCGCCGCTTTCCGGCAAATAGAGCCAAATCTCCAAGCCGTGCGCCAACATAGCCCAATGGTCGGTGATATTGAAACCCAAATGGGGCTTTTTCGGCGCTTCGTTGGCACATGCAGGCGACGACCTAATTCCTTACCATGGCGTATTTTTCTGATGTGGGTAGTGGTGTTGCCCGGATTGTGGGCATCAGGTCCATGCTATAGGTGCAGGTCATGGTTCAGAATCGAAAACTATCTGCGAGGCAGACCGTTCCGCCTGCGGGATCGGCGGACGATGATCCGCCGTTCGACTTGCCGCGTGCGGCGCCCGATCAATCCTCAGTCGGTCCGTCGAACTCCCAATGGGCACTTGCGGCTTCCGTTCCGCCTTATCTGGAGGAGATCAATCCGGCGCAGAGGGAGGCGGTCGAGGCGCTGGATGGGCCCGTCCTGGTGCTGGCTGGCGCGGGAACAGGCAAGACGCGGGTGCTGACCACCCGTATCGCGCACATTCTCGCCAGCGGCCGGGCTTATCCCTCGCAGATTCTTGCGGTGACGTTCACAAATAAGGCTGCGCGCGAGATGAAAGCGCGCATCGGGATGCTGGTCGGAGGGGCGATCGAAGGTATGCCTTGGCTCGGAACGTTCCACTCCATAGGCGTCAAGATCTTGCGCCGGCATGCCGAGCTCGTCGATCTCAAACCCGGGTTCACGATTCTTGATGCCGATGATCAGTTGCGATTGCTCAAGCAGGTCGTCGAAGCTGCTGATCTTGATAAGGATCGTTGGCCGGCCCGGCAGCTCGGAGCGCTGATCGACAGCTGGAAGAATCGCGGTCTTGCGCCGGACAAGGTTCCGAAAGGCGAGGCGTTTGGGTTTGCCGGTGGGAAAGGTGCGGGGCTTTACAGCGCGTATCAAGCGCGGCTCAAAGACCTAAACGCCTGCGATTTCGGTGATCTTCTGCTCGAATGTCTTCGGTTGTTCCGGGAGCATCCAGATGTGCTTCAAGATTATCATCGGCGGTTTCGCTATATTCTGGTGGACGAGTATCAGGATACCAACGTCGCACAGTATCTGTGGCTCAGGCTGCTCGCTCAGGGATCGCCGAATATTTGCTGCGTCGGTGACGATGATCAAAGCATCTATGGCTGGCGCGGGGCCGAGGTCGATAACATTCTGCGTTTCGAGGCGGATTTTCCCGGGGCCAAAGTGATTAGGCTTGAGCAGAACTATCGATCCACCGGTCACATCCTGGCGGCAGCTTCGGGTCTTATTGCGAAAAACCAGGGACGGCTCGGCAAGACGCTTTTCACCGAGGGCGATTCCGGGCGAAAGGTGACACTTACTGGTGTCTGGGATGACGAGGAAGAGGCACGGAGCATCGCCGGCGACATTGAGTCGTTGAACAAGGACGGGCACGCGCTCAACGAAATTGCCATTCTTGTGCGAGCGTCTTTCCAGATGCGCGCTTTTGAAGATCGCTTTATCACGATGGGACTGCCATACCGTGTCATTGGCGGTCCGCGATTTTACGAGCGCCAGGAGATCAAGGATGCGGTCGCTTATCTTGAGGTCACGGCAAACCCTGCCAACGACCTCAAGTTCGAGCGTATCGTCAACGTACCGAAGCGCGGATTGGGGCACGCGTCGTTGGAGCGGATCCATGTTCTGGCGCGCGCGCGCTCCATTCCGATGTATGATGCCGCCCGCCTTATTGTCGAGACGGATGAGCTAAAGGGAAAAGCGCGGGCTTCGCTTGCTAGTCTCGTTGCGTCTTTCGAGCGGTGGCGCGGCCAAATCGATGGCTTGAAGCACACGGAGCTGGCGGAGGTTGTTCTGGATGAGTCCGGCTACACGGCGATGTGGCAGGCCGACAAGAGCCCGCAGGCGCAGAGTCGTCTTGAGAACCTCAAAGAGCTTGTGCGCTTTATGCACGACTTCGACACGCTGGGTGGATTTCTGGAGCATGTGTCTCTGGTGATGGACGCCGACCAGGCGGAAGAAGGCGATCGCGTATCGCTGATGACGCTGCACGGCGCCAAGGGCCTCGAGTTCGATACCGTCTTCCTGCCCGGGTGGGAGGAAGGGCTCTTTCCGCACCAACGTTCGTTAGACGAGAGTGGGCTCGCTGGTTTGGAGGAGGAGCGCCGTCTTGCCTATGTCGGGATTACGCGGGCGAAGCGGCTTGCCAAGATTTCGTTCGCTCAGAACCGGCGTACGCGCGGGTTGTATCAATCCGCCTCACCGTCGCGTTTTGTCGACGAGTTGCCGGAAGCGCACATTGAGATTGTCGAGGCCAAGAGTCCGTTTGGCGGGGCCTACGCGAATTTCGGTGGTGGCTTTGGCCGTTCCTTCGTCAAGAGCCGTTTCGATGAGAGCGATGCACCCTTCCGGTCGAGCTATGATACGCCTGGATGGCAGCGCGCGAAGGCGCGCACCGAAGCGACGGAGCGACCCAGCAGCAATAGAATGGCCACGGAGCGAGGCCCGGACGGGGGCGGCCCTGCAGAACAGGCCGGGCGTGGTGCTGTGACAATTGAGGGGCAGGTCATCGCCTCGTCGACAGCCGAGGGGGCGGGTTTTCAGACCGGTGATCGTATTCGGCATGCGAAATTCGGGAATGGCGTTGTGCTTCATGTCGACGGCAACAAACTTACTATTGAATTTGCCGGTGGGGTCACCAAGCGGGTGGTGGATAGCTTCGTGGAACGTGCATGAATCGCCCAGAAAAGAGCGTCCTTTGACTCCGGCTCTGTCCCCGGCAATTCTTGGCCATGAAGATTTCCGATTCGCGCATCCGTCCGACCTTTGAGCTTGAGCGCATCGAACTTGAGCTTCATGGGGGTCCCATCGCCGGTCTTGATGAAGCCGGACGTGGTCCCTGGGCGGGGCCGGTTGTGGCGGCAGCCGTGATTCTCGACCCGGATAACATTCCGCCCGGTATCGACGACAGCAAAGCGCTCGATGAGGATGGCCGTGAGGTTGTCTATAAGCGGATCGTCGAGAGTGCGGAATTCGGCATTGGAATTGCCGACGTGGAGCGTATTGATCGTGACAATATTCTGGCTGCGTCGCTGTGGGCTATGGGCGAGGCCTTCGCAAAGCTCACGTCGAGGCCGCGTCTTGCGCTCATCGACGGCAATAAGACCCCACAGCTCGCGTGCGAGGCGCGCACGATTGTCAAAGGCGATGCCAAGTGTCTTTCGATTGCGGCTGCCTCTATTGTTGCGAAGGTCACGCGTGACCGGATGATGATTGCGTTGGCGCGGGACTTTCCCCAATACGGATTTGATCGTCATAAGGGGTATGGTACGCCGGAGCATAAAGCAGCGCTTCAGCGCTTTGGGGTTACGCCGTGGCACCGCAGGTCATTTAAACCCGTGCAACTTGCGTTGGGTTTGGCAAACGCGTAGCGGAGAGGGTTGTCGCCTCTCCGCCACCAATCGGTCCGGGAACGGGCCGTCTATCTGCTGCAGTGCTGCATGCTCGTAAGGAACTTCAGTCCAAGTTCCGATTTGTTGCGCCACACGGCCTGACAGACGACGACGATGCGGTCCAGGGGCATGTAAAGTGTGACGTTTCCCATCATGCGGGCCGGTCCTGTGAAGGGAATGCGGTCGTATTCCGTGAGCTGTACGCGGGCGCCGGTTGCCGAGAATTCCGTGACCACACACGTCAAGGAGTCGTGCACGTTCTCGATTTTGATTGTCGCGGGCAGCCGCATGGCTTTTCGCGGTGCGCGGCGCAGTTCGGCTTCGGTCTGGCTGTTGATGTTGAGGCCAGCGATGGGTGCGGGGACGGCGGACTTTGCGATTTGCGTTGAGAGGTTCATGGCTGGTTTTCCTTGTTTTTTGGCTGCAAGTTATCCCCTAGCGGGCGGAGTGATCCGTACGCATTGGCGGAAGAGGTTAAGGTCGTGGGTCTTTTGGGTCGCGAGCGGGCGCGGTTCTTCGTGTGCCACGGCTCCGCTCGCGACGCCTTTGGCCCCTAGAGCGTAAGCATTGGGCCGGTCTTGATCTTGGGCATCAGGTCATCGGAGTAGCCTGCTGCCGTGGCATCGGACCTTATGTAGAATTTTCCGTTGCCTTCCATGTACACGGTGTCGGTGACGGCCGCGAAGAATTGCGAATCCTGATTCATCACACCGTTGCCGCTGACATTGAATTTCCACTTTGGTGCGTAAACGACACCTTGCAGATTGATGCGGCCGCCACCCTCGATAATCGACTCGTTGATGGTAGTCTCCCAGCTGTCGGCACGGTCGACGAAGAGGAAGCCGGCATAGTCACCCGTGGTCGGTGCCGTAAACTCGGCGTCGGCTCCACCGTGAATGTGAATCCTTGTTCCATCGCCTACGAAGAAGAACGTGACATCGACGCCTTCTGCGGACGCGCCTGCTTGGACGTCGAGTTCTCCGTCGTTGATCACGTAGTTGCCGGGCTTGAAGGTGACGTCTGCATGGGCACGAAGCGTGATGCCACCGCAGTAGACGCCCGGATAGAGCGTGTGGGTGCCTTTCTTGAGAGACACGTTGGTGTGATCACATGTTGCCGACGACGGGTAGTCTAACGAGAACTGCTCCTCGAATGGGTCGTCCATCGGTTCACAGCCCGTGTAGGGAGGCGGTGAAAAGTGCTCGGGGCCAGAAACACCACCTGCAGTGCAGAATCCTTGGGCCGTGGCTTGGGCACTGCCAACGCCGTTGATGGCGTCAGGGTGGGTTGAGTTGGCCCAATTCCAACAGTTTTCGGACGAGGATTGGTTGATGCCCTGCAGATGTAACGCGTCGTCAGAATCCGGACTCAGCGAGATAAGACAGGCGACGCCGCCGTTCTCGACCTGGGCACGCGCGGCCGCCACGACGCGGACGTTAATGGTCTCTTGCCCGATTAATCCCATGATCACTGTGGGCATCGTGTAAAGGGCTTCGACTTTCACCTCGGCGTTGCTGGCTGAGATATCCGTTGCGACGTTGGCGAGTCCGGTCTTGGTGAGGTTGACGTCGAGATTGGCCGACGCCGCCGCAAAGCGGATCTCATCCTTTGTTGCCGGCAAACGTGCGCCGGCGATGGCTGCGGCGTCGGCGACGCCTTGCAGTGTGGTCGCAGCGTGGTGGGCGCGCGAGTAGTCGATGGACGCGCCGGTCATGGCGACAAGCGGGACGGACATGAGTCCAAAAAGTATTGCGACGTTCCCCTTTTCGTTACCAAGAAATTTCTTGGCCGAAACTTTGCTTGGTGAGCGCATTTGCTCCTCCTAAGGTATTAACAACCTTTCCAAGCCCCTAATGCGATGATCCTGCGCCAAACGTTTAACGAAAGCCTAACAGAAATTGTTCAAATGCAACCGATACCCAGAAAAAACCGGCGATACGATCTGGCAACCTCAATGAAGCATTTCATGCGCCGATAAATTGCCGATCAAATTGCTTGGATTGGCGTTGAGGTCTGTTACGCACATCGGTGTACATTCGATGCGCTTGTGTAAGACAAGGGTAACGCTAGGGCCGTCTATTCTCCGTAATGCTGCATGGTCGTGAGGAACTTGAGCCCGAGTTCCGATTTGTTGCGCCAAATAGCCTCGCAAACGACAACGATGCGGTCCCTCGTCATGTAGAGTGTGACGTCCCCCATGCTGCTTGCTCGTCCTGTAAACGGGATCCTGTCGTATTCCGTCAGCTTTATGCGCGCGCCGGTCGCGGAGATGTCCGTAACGACGCAAGCCAATTCATCGTGCACTTCCTCCAGCTTGACGATCGCCGGCAGTCTTGTTGGCTTTCGTGGCGCCTGGCGCTCTTCGATTGTGGGTTTGCCATCAAGCTTCGAACCGGGAACCATAGTGGGAACGGCGGCCCGAGCATTTTGCGTGATTGTTTGCATGCGTATCTATCCTTGTTTTCTGGTTCGTGTTTCCTGCGGCAGACGGGCTGCGCATGCTCGAAACCTGCCGCTGGTCTTGATCTTTGGCATGGGGTATTCTCAAGGCAGCCACAACGTTAGGTAGAATTTCGATGTGTGCATCGTGCCCCAAATGTTTAATGAAAACCTAGCGGGAACTGTTCGAAATGGACGGATTCACAGCCGAAACGGATGATACGATCAGGTAGCGGCAATGAAGCATTTCATGCGCCGGCAAATTGCGGATCAAAATTATGAGAATTGATGCCGGGCGTTTTCTTGCGCCGTCGTCGTGCATTTGATGTGCAATCGAAAGACATTCGTAAGACCAGAAGAGCGCATTCATTGCGCAACGTAAGGCCACTCTTGCTCCTTCTCCTGTCTTTCGCGCGGGCTGTAAATTGACGGGCTGGCCGTGTCGATGGCGCGTCACGCGTGCCCTATCAGTTGGAGAACGAATCTGAACGCTGGGCTGTTCGCAGGGCGCCGTTGATGAGGGCAAGCGAGCCGGTCAGGGGGCCGGACTTCGCGACCTCTTTGGCGGCGAAGGCCCGGCTCATGGTGTTGTTTGCTGAGACCAACCGGTCGTCGGGCAGGCCGTTGAGACACGCACCTGCGCTTGGGATGACGTATTGTGTTGCTGCGTGATCGAGGCGTCCCTGGGCATCGATTTCAATGAGCTTGACGTGGTGGCCATGAGCCGCGATCGCTTCGGCATAACCCTCTTGTTGATCGAAAGGTGTGCGGATATCCAGGGAATCGCCAAGAACGACAATGCGCCTTTCTGAATCACGGGCGATGGCGTCTACATTCGCGGAAGGGTCGAGCATGGTTCTGTGCAACTCTTCCTTGGAAACGTCAAAACCTTTTCGGGCGAGCTCAGCATGGCGCAGCTCGACGAGCTCGAAGGCACCCGAACCTAATACGGCGCACGTTACGTCCTTGCGGCCCAATGAGAGCATTGAGGCGGCGATGGTGGAGCCGCCCGATTGTCCGGCGAGCACGATGGTATCCAACCCAAGACGCTTTTTCAGAATGTCCGTCGCTGTGTTGAGTACCATTGTCTCATTGGGTTTACGCCTGCCGCCGTGGTTGCCTGACGAGCCGTTGACACCCACTCGTGACACGTAGACGTAGCGCACTTTGAGGCGGTCGGCCCATTTCTGCATGCGACTCTTGAAAATCTTGAACGACAGCGCCATGCGTTTGGGTTCGGCGAATTTCTCGACGGCGATATCACCGTCGATGAACATGACGGCGCGGCGCTGGTGAACTTGGCCTTTGGTGACAAAGTAGGCAATGCACTCAGTGCCCCATCTGGTCGAGACGTGGATTCGATTGGGGACTGATTCACAGAGCTTCTTGGATTTGGCTTCGTCTACGAGGGCGTTTGGGAATCGGGCCGGTGGCCGGTCCTGGGCTTGGACACAGGTGCTCCCCAACGCCGCGGCGAGGATGGCAAGGCCTACGAGCCGGTAGGGGCGGATGGCTCTTTCCGGTTGCATGATTGACCCCGTGAAAGCTTGGTTTTTTCGTTAATCTCGGCGCTGGTTGAGGGCGCCGCACTTCCACATAAGCTAACAACTCCGGTGCCGCAGCGCTGTTACGCCGGGTACAGAGTGAGATGGTTGGGGGACTGGTTAAGTGGATGTTACCAATGAGAATTTTCGCCGTACCCGGCCAAACGCTCGCGGTATTTGGCGAGGGCGGGTTCGAGCGCAGCGGCGTGTGCGAAGTATTGGTCGGCCATTGATTGATCGCCTTCAAGCTCCTTGCATTGTCCGAGATGCCACAGCGTCCTGGCGTGGTTCGGGCTCAGCGTGTGGGCCCGCGCGAAATCTTTACAGGCGCTCGCGACATCCTTTCGTTTGAAGAGCAGGCGTCCGCGATTGCGAAGTGCCAATGGATTGTCCGGGGTTAAGCGGAGCGCCGCCGTGTAATCGGCGTAGGCCTTTTCGGGTTGGGCATTTGCTTCATAGGCTGCCCCGCGCGCGATTAGGGCATCGGCACTTCCGGGAACAAGATCGATGGCCTTCGACAGATCGGTCAGGGCCTTTTTCGTACTGCCTGATGCTTGGAAGGCGAGGCCGCGGTTGTAGAGTGCGGCAGCAGAGGCGGGGTCGAGCTTGAGCGCGCGTGTGTAGCTTTCGATGGCGGAGGTTAGTTTGCCCTGCTTCTTCAAAAGGATTCCTCTCTCGATCCAGGCTGCGGGACGCCTTGATGCGCTCGCGATTGCGGCATCAATATCTTTGAGCGCAGCATAGAGTCTGCCGGCATTGCGATGGATCTCGGCGCGCAATAGCAAAGCGTCCTTGTCCTTCGGATTAAGCGAAAGGGCTTTTTCAATGCACTTATGGGCTTTATCCTCATTGCGATCCAACCAGTGGATCAGGGCCATCCCCGAGAGCGGTGCGCTATTTTTTGAATCGAGCGTTGCGGCCCTTTCAAAATCTGCGATAGCGCGTGCGCGTTCATTGACCAGACCATGTAATTCGGCGCTTGCAATCCAGTTCTCAGGGTCTTCCGGTGCGAGTGCTATGGCTTTGTCGATATCCGCGCGCGCACGGCCTATTTCGCCAGCCTCGCGAAGGTAGTCCGCTCGCCGTCGGCGGAGCACGGCATCTTCCGGTGTTGCCAGCAGCACGACGTCGAGGTCTGCGATGGCTCTTGACGTGGCACCAAGTGATTTCAAGAGGCGGGCTCGGTTCTTGCGTGCAATCAGGTGGCCGGGCTCTAGCGCGATGGCGCGATCGAGATCGGTCAGCGCGCCAGGGTGGTCCTTGGCCTCGAGCAGGATCAAGGCGCGGTCGTTGAGAAGGTCAGGAAATGCGGGCCGCAATGTGAGGGCGAGGGCATAGTCCGCAAGCGCGCGACCCATCTCGTTCTGTTTGCGGAATACGGAGGCTCGTAGGTAGTACGCATCGGCGTCATCGCCCGTGAGCTTGATCGCGGCTTGGGCGTCGACAAGGGCCTTTGCCAGATTGCGCTTGCGTAAGTAGGCGGCCCCGCGGCGCATGAAAGCTGCCGCGCGTACCGGTTTGGGCAGCTTCTTCTTGGTGAGAACTTTGCTGCAAGCCTCAATGCTGCGGGCGGGTTCGCGCGAGGCGCACGCTTGCATGTCTGTGGCACCACTGCGTGAAGCTTTGGCGGCAATGGGCGTTGGGGCGGTTAGGAGGACCGCAAGTAGGAGGGCAGGCGTTCGCAAGGTTTGGTCTCGGTGCGCAATTGCGGATCCGAGACTGCCCTCAATAAGTAAGAGTTCGGTTAGGGCGCGGCTATGGGGTCTAATTTATTCTGCGGCTTCAATTGTAGGTGCACGCGTCCGGTTTGTTACAAGGCCAAGCTCTTGTCTGGCACGCGCGCGGAGAAGGTCGATCGGTTTCAACTTTCCTCGGCTTTCGAAGTGCCAGTAGGTCCATCCGTTACACGCGGCCTTGCCCTGCACCTCCGCGCCAACGCGATGGATCGAGCCTTGGAGTCCGGGAACAGCGAGTGAGCCATCGGCCTTGACCTCAGCGCGCACCAGCCTGCGCTGGTCAAACAGGGGGCTGCCGGCCCTGAGGATGCCAAGCTCGATGATGGTTCCGAACGGGACGCGCGGTTCGTTGCGCTTTGAGGGGACCGTTTCGAGTGAGCGGGCCGCTAGCGGTATGGCCTTGGCGATGCGTTCTTCAGCGGCGCGGGCGTAATCCGGATCTCGCTCGATGCCGATAAACCGCCGGCCAAGTTGTTTGGCAACGGCGCCAGTGGTGCCTGTGCCGAAGAAAGGATCGAGGACCAGATCATCCGGCTTGGTCGTCGCCAAGAGGATGCGATGGAGGAGGGCTTCCGGTTTTTGTGTGGGATGGGCTTTGCGCCCGCCGTCGTCTTTGAGACGCTCGGGTCCCGAGCAAATCGGAAACAGCCAGTCCGATCGCATTTGCAGATCATCGTTGGATGTTTTGAGGCTTTCATAATTGAAGCAAGGCCGGGTCTTCTGGTCGCGGCCGGCCCAGATCAGCGTCTCATGTGCGTTGGTGAAGCGTTTGCCGCGGAAATTCGGCATCGGATTTACTTTGCGCCAGACGATGTCGTTGAGGATCCAATAGCCAAGGTCCTGAAGCGCCACACCGAGGCGGAAGATGTTGTGATAGGAGCCAATGACCCAAATGGCGCCGTCGGGCTTCAGAACGCGCCGGCATTCGCCCAGCCACGTGCGCGTAAAGCGATCGTAGTCTTGGAAGCTCGAGAACTTGTCCCATGCATCGTCGACGCCGTCGACGCGCGTGTTGTTGGGTCGTAGGAGTGCGCCTTCGAGCTGAAGATTATAGGGCGGGTCGGCGAAGATGAGATCTACGCACTTGTCAGGAAGCTGGCGGAGCTCTCCGACGCAATCTCCAACCACGATGCGATTGCCGGCAACAGCCGGGCTCGCACGACGACGCAAAACCATTGAACGCAACTTTCAGTGACTTCGTACAGATGCCAGGGATCCATGCACAACCCCGATGCGTCTAACTCCGAATCCCCCCCAAGGTTAATAAAATCTAAACCTTGTAGGTTAACAAAGCGTAAACGCTCGACGTATGCGTTTAGAACTTCTTAAGGGTTGAAAATACTTTGGGCAAGCACAAGGCGCGTTGGGGCTGTTGCGTCTGCAAGACAACCAGTCTGATCAGCCCGATGCCGCGGGCTTGTCAGCGCCTGTCAATCTTTCGATCAGCCCAGGCCGTCGTCCGCTTTTTTTCACTTTCGAGTCTTTCTGCCCCGTCTCTGCGGTTGCATCCTCGGCGGCGGTTGCTGATTGCGCCGCGTCCTTGTCGAGTGCGCGCAGGAACCCCGATACCCGCAGCGGATCTTGTGCGGAACTTGATTGGTTTGTTGATGCGTTTGCGCGATGTGCGGGCTTCTCTTGCGGCTTGGATCCGTTTCCTGATCTGACGGCTTCTTTGCGCGGCGCGGCGATCCGTTCTGCAAGTGTCTTTTTGCGGTCGTTACTGGCGGCGTGGCGTTTGGGTCCTGTTGCCGGGATGGTACCCGAGCCAAGGCGGCGCATCTCTTCGACGTAGTGGGCTGCCTGTTTTGCGAGTTTCTCGTTGGCGGCCGCAACCTCTGCGCGGAGGCTTTGGATGGTGTCGGCATTCTGCCTGGCCTGCGCTTCGAGTGCGCTCAACCGGGCCTTCATGGCGATCTTGCTTTCCTTGACGGCTGCAACATCCGTGTCTTCCGCTTCGTAGGCCTTAAGCGACGCCTTGAGCTTGGTGATCTCTGACTTGAGATCGACATTCTCCGTCTTGTACTTGCGGGCTTCGGCCTGGATGGCGGCATGATCGGCTTTGCCAGCGACAGCGGCATCGCGTACGGACTTGAGGGCGCTTTCGGCATCGACAAGTTCTTGGCGCAAACGAGCAGTTTCTTCGTCCGAAATCGGTCCTCCGCCACCCTTGTTCGCTGCCGTACCGGTTAGAGACGGAAAGGCGCGGCCGGACTTGGCTTGCGCACCTTGTAGCCGGCCAATCAGCGAGGCCTGGTCACGCGATTTTGTGCGCAGGGCTTCAAGCTCGGCGCGCAATGCGACCTCCTCGTCGAAGCGCTGATCCCGGCCGATGTGCTCGCGCTTGCGGGCTGCGCGTGTGGCGATCGTCGCGTTGAGACGATGGATCTCGTCGCGTTGCTGCGTGTTGATCTGGGTCGCTTCTTCCAGCGCGTGCGCCTGTTTTGATGCCGTGTTCGTGAGCGTGGAGATTTCGCGGTCGCGTTGATAGAGAAGCTTCTTTGCGTCCGTCAGGCGCTGCTCAACGCGCGGCAGGCGGTCGGTGATGGTCTGCTCGAGGACGCGCCGTGCGTTTTCGTTCTCCTCGATCAGCGTGCGCATCTGCGCGAGTTCACCTTCGAGGGTGCTGATTCCGGCGTCGCGACGGTTGATCTCAACGAGCTGCCTAGCTGCGGCTTGGGCAGCTTCGTCGACCTTCATTTCGAGTTTGTGAATGGCGACGGCATGTTCTGCGCGCAGCCGGTCCTTGTCGGCGCGGATCTCGGCTTCGGAGAGCGGCATGGCCCGTCGCAGCTCATCGGTCGCCAGGCGCGCTGCGCGCCGTCCGTAGAATGGCAGGAGCAAAAACACGGCAAGGCCCGCGAGGAAGACCCCGAGTGCCACTAGCATGGCCGATTGAATGGTGATCACCGGCTCATCCTCGACAGCCGCTCCAACCGTGTATCATCAATGTCCGTCCCAGACCCCGCCCGCAAACGGAACATTGCCATTCCTTAGAGCGGGTTCCAAGTTGGCGTGCGTGTATACTTCAAATATCCGATATTGGCACCCAAGCGGACACCGACTCCGGATCTGATCACGGCCAGTGTGACATCTCCATATTTCTGGAATTGCACGCTTACCCCACCTACCAGATAGGCTGCCCCCTGAACCCCGCCGAAGCGGGCGTAGATTTCCGACGGATCGCGCAGGTTATAGACCAAAACCATAGTCTTTGAGCCTTCGGCTCCAGCATCGTAGCCGACGCTTGGACCCTGCCAGAAGACCTTATGGTGTCCGGCGTCCTTGGTGTAGAGGGTGCCTTCGCCATAGCGCAAGCCAAGCACGAATGCGCCGCCCGCGTCTTCGCCTAGGATATAGCCGTTAGGTCGGCCCTGACTTTTGAAGGCATATTCTACGGCGCCAGCCAGCCCTTGGCTGATCGAGCCAAAAAACTTATGGCCGGCACCAATGATTTCATTTTGCTCATATCCACCGCCCGATGGCGGGGGTGGGGCTCGTCCGTAATCGCGTTCGTAGACCTCTGGACCCTGTGGTGGTGGCGAATAGGGTGCACCATAGCCCGGATCGGCGGCCGGTGGTGTGTCATAGCCGTCATCGCGATAGCCCTGGTGGTATCGCGGCCCGGACGATTCGTTAGGAGCCGGGCGATAGCTATCATACTGATGATCATACGGTTCTTCGGGGCTGTAGACGTCGTCTCCGCCGTATCCGTTGGCGTCGTATCCACTATTCGGCCGGTAAGCGTCGTTCGCGGCGTAGGGGCCTGGGGACGGCGTGCTGCCGTAAGCCGGCTGCGACTTGTTCCAGGGAAGTGTTTCCTGGGCCTCGGCTGCGACGGGTGCAAGGGCGACAAGCGCCGAAACAGCAGCAAAAAGAACTTTGTTCAGAGAGGAATAGAGCATGTGCAAAGGCTCTCCATGGCCAACGTTGGCGTCACTCGAACGTTTCGTAAACCATTGAGCGAAAGTATTACCAAACTGTGGCTACGGTTGGATTTTTCCGGCTGCCGGAGGGATCGGGGCCTTGCCCCACGCAACAAAGTGCGGGTTCAAGAAATCGCGGTCTGCCTTGCCGTAGATGAGGGGTTCGCCGTCGAGGGTCGTGACTGTGCCGCCGGCCGCGGTCAGGACGGCATGGGCGGCGGCCGTATCCCATTCGCTGGTCTCGCCGATGCGCGGATAGAGGTCGGCTTCGCCCGTCGCTACCAGGCAGAACTTTAGAGACGATCCGGCAGACCGCGTGTCGGCTATCGTGTACTTGGCCAGAAACTCGTCCGTGGCTGCTGAGCGATGCGAGCGGCTGGCTAGCGCTGTTAGGGCGGTTGGATCGGGTGTCCGAGTTCGTATTTCGCGCGGATGGCAATCGGCCAGCACGCTCGGGTTGGCGTCGGGGTTGACGTTGGCGACAACGGCCTTGTCTTTCGCCAAGGTCACATAGAGTACGCCGAGGGCTGGCGCATAGACGATGCCAAATTGAGGGGTCCCGTCCTCGATGAGTCCAATGTTAATTGTGAAATCGCCGCGCTTATTGATGAACTCACGGGTTCCGTCGAGCGGATCGACAAGAAAGAATCTGCGCTCGATGGACGGAATCTGGCCGGCGGCGGCTGCCTCTTCGGCAACGACCGGCACGCCCGGTGCTGCTTTTGCTAAGACTTCAAGAAGGACTTTTTCCGCTTCGCGATCGGCCAACGTGACGGGCGATTTGTCGGCTTTGCGTTCGACTACAACGGTTGAGTTGTAATACGCCATCTCGATCCGGCCGGCAGCTAGGACGCCGGGAAGCAAAGCATTCGCGAGGTCCGCGAAATCGGAATCTGTCATGGTAAACTGTCTCGTGCCTGATTCGGTCTGAATCCGCCGCGTTCTGACCCCGCGGGGTCTCCTGGCCGTTGCCGCTGGGACTCAATTGCTGTCCAAAAACAGCAGCCTCGCCGGGTCCGCGACTACAAGGCTTTGCAACTCGGTTGCGGCGCGTGTATCAGATCGAGATGACCTAATGCAAGCGGCCCCTGTTCGCTCGCGTGAGGGCAGTATTCCAGTGGGAATGCCCTTGAGCCGCCGCACTGTTCGCACTGCCGGACCAACCAGGGGACACTTCCATGAGCCAGCACGTACAACCGTCGGACCTTGAGATCGCGGCGCTTATTTCGAGCAAGATCTGCCACGACGTGATCGGTCCGGTCGGCGCGATCTATAACGGGCTCGAAATCCTCGATGAGGACGACGACGCCGACGCCAAGACTTATGCCCTGGATGTGATCCGCAACGTTACGGAACAAGCCTCGGCCAGACTTCAGTTCGCGCGCTTTGCTTTTGGCGCTGCCGGATCAGCCGGGGCCATGATCGATCTCTCCACGGCCGAGCAGATCTCGCGGGGCTTTGTAGGTACGGGCAAGCACAAGCTGGTGTGGAAAGTGGAGCCGGGCCACATGTCGAAAGACAAGGTCAAGCTGCTTCTCAATCTGGTTGCGATCGCCATTACAGCGCTGCCGCGCGGCGGCGAAATCGAAGTTTCGATGAGTGGTACGCATGAGGCGCCGACGTTCGCAATTCGTTGCCGTGGTACGGCGGCGCGTCCGCCGCAGTATCTTTCGGAGTTTATCGCGAACGAGAATCTGCCGCCGCTCGATGCCATGACCATTCAGGCCTATTACACCTGCCGTCTTGCGGCGACGGCGGGAAAGCAGCTTGGTATCCGCAAAGATGGCGATGACATTCTGCTGTCGGCGGGGTAGAGCTCAAAAAGATCTGCAAACGAAGGGAATGGCCGGCCGTGCGCTTGGGGCGTAGGGGCAGGCGTCGCCTCGTATTCTGCTTAATGGAGCGGGCCGTTCGCTGGGGGCACCAATCCACGGTGTTTGTGGAAACGAATGGTTAATGGTTTCTCAGCACAGTACCCGGGTCGCCGTCCGTCTCGTATGGGCCGGGTGGTTCGTTATTTCTATTGCGCGGAACTTGCCCCATGAAACGGTGCCTGATCGTTGACGACTCGAGTGTTATTCGCAAGGTCGCTCGTCTTATTCTTGAAAGCCAGGACTTTGAGATTGCCGAGGCAGAAGACGGCCAGGAGGCGCTAGATCTTTGCACTGAGAAGTTGCCTGATGTCATTCTTCTCGATTGGCACATGCCGGGTATGGGGGCGACGGAATTCCTGACGGCGATCCGGTTGTTGCATGCAAAGAACCGGCCTTACATCGTCTACTGCACGACCGAGAATGATCCCGACGATCTCTTGCGGGCCTATGCGGCGGGGGCCGATGATTACATCTTGAAGCCGTTCGATCGCGAGGCTCTTGTCGGTAAGTTTTCCGAGATTCCCGTCGCGGCCTAACCCCTAAGCTCTGTTACGAGAATTGCCGTGGATGGTGCTGGGCCTGCGTCCGGGGGCCACTGGCAACACGGCAGCACGCTTGCTAAGCCTTTTCTTTGCGAGAAGGGGTTGGCCGCCGTTGCTTCGTGTTGAGCGTCTTAAGATTGGAAACTTTCCGCCACTCACGTTCGAGGTGGCGAACGGTGAGTGCTTGGCCGTTGAGGGCCCTTCGGGGTCCGGCAAGACGCGCCTCCTGCGGGCCATTGCCGATCTCGATCCGGCCCAGGGTCAAGTCTATCTTGACGGTGCCGCGCGCTCTGAGATGAGCGGGACCCAATGGCGGACACTCGTTCGTTATGCTGCGGCCGAACCTGTCTGGTGGACAGATACCGTTGAAGAGGGTCTGCCTAACGATCCCAAGAGCCTGTCGCGGTTGCATCGGACTATGCGATCGCTCGCTCTTGCTCCCTTGCTGCTCAGCCGTCCCATTGCGTTACTGTCGACGGGAGAGCGGCAACGTTTTGCGCTGGCACGCGCGTTGCTGGATGAGCCGCACGTTCTTCTGCTCGATGAACCGACGGCGGCCCTCGACGGGGCGAATGCGGGGCTCGTTGAGGAGATGATCCGTTTTCAACTTCTGACACAGCGCTCGGTGCTTCTTGTCAGTCATGACAAGGGCCTTAGTGCGCGTCTGGCGCACGCGCGGTTGCAGCTCGCCCAGAACGCCCAACAGATGAGGACCAGTGCGGCATGACCTACGTGCCTCTCGAATTGTCAGGTCTGGCGCTGGCCTCGTTGCTCCTCATGGCTTCGGGTGTCATTTCCATCGTGTTCCGGTTGGGCGTCGAACGGAGCATGGCCGTGGCGGCGCTGCGCATGGTTGTCCAGCTTGCTCTCGTGGCCTTGGTGTTGAAGTTCATATTCGAGGTGGATGCACCCGAGTGGACGGCGCTGTTCGCGGTTGTCATGCTTGTCGCTGCCGGCTGGGAAGTGGTCTCGCGGCAGAGCCGCCGGTTCTTGGGTTGGAAAGCATTCGCTCTTGGGGCCGGCCCAACATTTGTTGCCGGTCTCATGGCGACAGTTTTTGCAACAGCGAGCGTTATTGGGAACGAGCCGTGGCATGCGCCCCGGTTCTTCTTGCCGATTCTGGGCATGATGCTGGGCAATGCGTTGGCCGGAGTCAGTTTGGTTCTGGATACGGTCACGGAAGGTGCGACGCGCGAGCGGGCGATCATTGAGACGCGCCTTGCGCTGGGAGAGTCGCGCACGGCGGCTCTGTCGGACATTTTGAGACGCGGTTTGAAGACGGGGCTTATGCCCATTCTGACGGCAATGGCGGCGACGGGTGTTGTTTCGCTGCCGGGCATGATGACGGGGCAGATCCTGGCGGGCGTCAGTCCCGTTCAAGCCGCCAAGTATCAAGTGATGATTATGTTTCTGATTTCCGGTGCAACGGGGCTTGCTGTTTTGATCGCGGGCGTTGCAGCGGTGCTCCTGCTCACGGATGAGCGCCATCGGTTGCGGCTTGAACGGCTGGCACCGCTCAAACCTTCAACCTAACGTCCTTTGAGCATGTTCGGCTTCGCCGGAATCGCTTAGCCGGCACTCCTCTCCCTGCCACCCAATTCATCGTCGTAATGGGTGGCCGGGAGGGGGAGTGCGTGGTTCGATTTAAATCAGACCGACTCTAGCTCGTTCTCAGACTTACGGAGCCTTGGATGGGTCCGGCGTAACGGGCGGAACCACAGCGCCAGTAGGCTTGCTCTCCGCGGCGCCTGCGCCCTTCGCGGCTGCCGCAAGAGCCGCCGCCTTGTCTTCAGCGGCCTTGGCAGCGCGTTCAGCAGCGGCGGCGGCGCGCTCGGCTGCGGCGGCGGCCCGTTCTGCCGCGACTAGGGCCGCCTTGGCTGCGTTCTCTGCGGCCGTTGGTGTTGTGGCCGCCGGCGATGCGGTTGGCGTTGCTTCGATTTTGGCCGGTGCGGCTCTTGCTGCGGCCGCAGCTGCCGCCGCGGCCGGTAGTGCGCCGGTCTCGGTCGGTGCTACCGATTTGGAGTCTGCCGCTCCTGGAGCGGATGCATCGGTTCCAGGATTCGCGGCGGCCGTCGCATTTGCTGCGTCTTCTACGGTTGAAACCGGTGATCCAGCAGCCGTGTTTGCGCTGTTGCTTGTTGCAGTTTCGCCCGGCTTAGCGCCGTCTGGTTTTGCGTCCGCCGTTTTTGCATCCGGTTTAGCCGACTTCGCATGAGCTTTTTTGGTGTCCTTCTTTTCCTCGACCTTCTTGTCGGTGGCCGCGGTCTTGGCCTTCGGTTTGTTGTCTCCCCAGCAAACGGTCGCCGATGCCGTGCAGGTATGCTCGTCGAATAGCAGCACATCGAGGAATAATTCGCAGCTCACGGTTTTCTTGCCGACCGTGTATTCCTTGATGCCCTGTTTGGCCGCCCACGAGGCGATGTGACCGTCGAGTAGACGCTTGGCATCTTCGGTGGGACCATCCTTGCCATAATCGTTGACGAGAAAGCCCATCCTCTTGCATGCCGCGTCAGCTGCAGGCGTTACAAAAAACGATAGCGCGACTGCGGCGGCGAACAGGCCGGGTTTGTTGGTCAGGGCTCGCATCAAAGGTCTCCCACTGGCTCGAGGCGATTGCCTCTTTCCGATTGGGTATACTGCCTGGCATTCGGCATGCCTAGTGCAGCGCGAAAATGATTAACGGCGTAAGGAGCATAGATGTCGGGTGCCCCCAAACCTTGGCGCCACTATGACGGTTGAAACCGCAAAATGTGGAGATTGTGGGGGTAATTAGCGCCCGGTCTCAAATTCCGTTCTCAGGACAGTCCCGGCTTTAGTTCATATACGGGGAGTCGCCGCCGCGATTGCCGATGCCCGAGTTGAAGAAAAAGCCGTGGTCGAAGGGACCAAAGTCGGTCTGCGTGTCGACGGACGGGTCGCGGTACGTGTTCGTGCTGCCATATTTGGTACGGGAGTCACCGTAAGTATTGATGGTGTCTTCCTGGGAATAGGAATAGCCGCCCCGACGCGGAGATTTGTTCTTGCCCTGTTGGGCACTGGCAGGCAGACACAGCCCCAAAATACCCATCAACGCTACGATTGCCGTCAATCTGAACAGGTGAACCATCTTGCATCCGCCTTGCATGTAAGACACTACGATCATCCGGAATTCTAACTGAAATTCCGGCAGGGACGTCGCACAATAACAAAGTTGCGTTGCAAAATATACCGTGTGTGTCCGCCTAACCACGGGAAAGGCGGTCCCGCCTACCTGGGGCTCGGGCCGCCATTTTTTGGGCTCTCCGGCTCAGAATGACGGGTATGACGGGTTCTATGGCCGACTTCCAGGCACAGAAAAGGCGGCCGCACAGATGTGCTCAGAAGTTGCTTTTGGTCAGCAGGCTCTTTGCGACGAGGTGCAATTTGAGATCACGAGGGCGTCGGTCTTGCAGCTTGTCTTGAGGTCTCCTGCCGCCTTCAGTCCACGGCTCGCGATGCCGTTTTTCACGGCCGCTTCCGACATGAACTTGGCGACGGGCTCGGTGACGCCGGTGCCGTGACCCGTCACCTTCATGCACGAACCGGCGAGTGCGCCCGGTGCGAGCGCAGCGGTTGAAATAAGGAGTGCTGCCAAGCTGAGTGTTGCTTTCATCATGTCCTGTCCTCCATCGGCTTATTGATGGGGGGTACTCAACACATCTTTGTGCCAATCCCATGATCGTGCCGGTGTGGTGTCCATCGGGTAGGCTTCCAGCTCTTGCCCAACAGGGCGTCTTGCGCATGACACAGGAACGCCGCGCAGAATCTTCTGCGCGGCGTCAACGCTTTATCTCGTAGGTGACGTGGCGCCCACTCAAGGACGTCGTTTTTCTCAGAGCCGCCTAAAGCTTGCAGATCGTTGCCGCGCCGCGGCAAGTCACGCCCCAAGTGCCACCCTTCTTGCATTTGTACTTTCGCGGGCCGAACGAGTATCCGCCAGGCGTCGAGGATGTGCCGCCGCTTGCCATCCAAGCCGCCCAAGCTCCCCAGCTCACAGCTTGCAGAAGCGCTTCGTCGACTTGGAACTTTGCGCCGGCTACGTCGCCGGCTTGGCCGATTGCGCCTTTGCGCCAGCATTCCTTGGCATAGGCGGGTGTCTGGGCGGCGACGAGCAGACTCCCGGTGGCTGCGACGGCCACAAGCGTGCGTACGATGGTCGACATGATCTTTCTCCCTTACGCTTTCAAGGAAACGGGTGGCAAATCTAGCGCGTCTCGCACCCTGATGCCTATCTTTGCCGGCCGAAAAGACGTGAAAGCCCGGCTTTTTTGCCGGGCTTCGTGGCAGCTTTGTTACGCTTTCCGTGGCCGCGGTGCCTCAAGCTTCCGCTTGCAGGTTGACGGCTTTGGGACCTTTGCCGCGTTTATCGGGCTCGGTTTCGAAGGAGATGCGTGCGCCCTCCGTCAGCGTCCCAATTCCAGAGCGCTCGATCGCGCTCACGTGGACAAATACGTCCGCTCCACCTTCGTCCGGCTTGATGAAGCCGAAGCCCTTTGTCTCGTTATAGAACTTGACCGTTCCGGTCTGCCGCATATTTCACTCTCCTAATGCCCCTAAGTCCAAAGTTGCCGGCCTATGCGTTCGGGGCAGCGCACGTGCCGTACAATAATGGGCGGAAAGCGTCCTGTAACGGGGATCATGATGCGATGGAGAGATTGGAAACGCATAAGCGCAACAGTCTCAGATGCCAGTTCAACAGTCTCCGCCGGGCGGACGTTTCGCCCGAGCGCCCCAAGTATCTAGAATGGGACCGTGGCACGCAAGATAAATTGATTGTGTCACGATGAAGTGACGCGTTCTCGGGTCAGCCACTCGAGGCGGAAGCTGCCTCGTTGGTCTTGTGAAAACCGGTCTGCAAAAAAAACAAGCAATGTCTCCAATGCGGTATCGAGCTGGTAGGTCGGATTGAGGATGATTAGGCCCGTCCCGCGGAGCATGTCAGGCACGCCCTGTGGGCGGATCATAAGCTCGGCATTGAGGATTTTCGGTATTCGGGAAGCGGCAATGTCGCGCCGAAAGGACGCCACCGCGGTCGCGTCCTTGATTGGATACCAAAGAAAGAGCGTGCCCGTCGCAAATCGGCGATGGGCATCGGCAAGTCCCTTGACCATTCGGCCAAACTCGCCGGGTTCTTCGAAGGGCGGATCGACGAGCACCACGCCACGCCGCTCTTTAGGAGGCAGCAATGACTTTAGCGCGGCCCAAGCATCGAGGTTCAAGATCTTTGTTTGTTTGTCGCGGCTGAAGTTCGTTTCAAGTGTTGTGACGTCCGCCGGGTGCAGCTCGTTGGCGACAAGGATGTCGCCGGATCTCAGGAGGTGCCGGGCGATGGCGGGGCTTCCCGGATAGCGCGTAAGTTTGCTACCGGCGTTCTCCGCGGCGACGGCGGACAGGTAAGGGGACAGAAGGGCGGCGACTGAAGGTGGGAGTACTTTCTCGTAGATGCGTCCGATGCCCTGGCGCCATTCGCCCGTCTTTTGCGCTTCTGCAGAAGTGAGGTCGTAGGTGCCGATTCCGGCATGCGTATCGATAACCCTGAAAGGCGCCGGCTTCTTTTTCAAATGCTCGATAACAAGCGACAAGGCGGCATGCTTCAGGACATCCGCGAAATTACCGGCGTGGTAGGCGTGACGGTAGTTCATGACAACGCATTGAAGGGGCGGGCACGGGGGCCAAGCCTCACACGCTGCCGGGAACTCCTCAAGCTTGTTTCATGGCCACCGTGTTTCAGGGTGTGTGTTCGGCCCCCTGCGGCGCGCGCGCCCGCTGGATTGGAGGGCTGTGAAATGGCCAAGTGTCGCAGTTCTGCACAGGAGTTGGCGCTTGGCGGCGAACGACATTTGGCCTGCCACCACGAGGCTTTGCCTGACTCGTAGCGATTCGGGGTGACGGCCCGTCAAGTCCTCAATTCGGCTGATCGCATATCTCTTTTGCTTTTACGGGTCGCGAAGTCGGCGTATAAGCCCGGCCACCTTGCCGCGAAATCGCGGACATCATTGGAGGTGCCTCAGTGGCTCAGTCCAAAGCCACAGACCAAAACTCCGACAGCGGTGCGGACAGCCATATTCAGAACGGCAAGTTTTGGGGGCTTGTGATTGGTGCGATCGGTGTCGTGTTTGGCGACATCGGGACAAGCCCGCTTTACGCATTCCGTGTGGCCATCACGGCCACTCAGGTCGTCGGCGTTTCCAATCGTGAGGCCGTGGTCGGTGTTCTCTCGCTGATCTTGTGGTCGCTCATCCTCATCGTGACGTTGAAATACGTCATGGTGCTGCTTCGCGCCGACAACAAGGGTGAAGGCGGTACGTTCGCGCTCATGGCACTTGGCCAATCTGTGGCCAAGAGAAGTGCGCCATTCATTCTTGGCCTCAGTATTGCCGGCGCTTCGTTCTTCTTCGGCGACGCGGTCATTACGCCGGCCATTTCCGTGCTTTCTGCGGTGGAAGGCCTCAGGCTGGTTTCGCCGGCCTTCAACGATCTTGTGATGCCGATTGCGCTGGTGGTCCTGACCGGGCTTTTTGCCGTGCAGTCGCGCGGTACGGCCAAGGTCGCGTTTGTTTTTGGCCCGCTCACGGCCCTTTGGTTTCTTGTCATGGCCGCGGGTGGTGTCACCAATCTTGTCCAGGACCTTGATGTTCTCAATGCCCTCAACCCTGTGCACGGCATCATCTTCTTGCTTAGTCACGGCGCGCTGGGATTCACCGTCATGGGTTTTGTCTTTCTTGCGGTGACGGGTGTAGAGGCGATTTATACGGATCTCGGCCACTTCGGCAGGAAGCCCATTCAAACCGCATGGGTGATGTTCATATTGCCAGCCCTGGTGCTCAATTACTTTGGCCAGGGCGCGCTTCTGCTCGCGCACCCCGAGGCCATTGAAAGCCCGTTTTATCGGCTCTATCCGGAATGGGCGCTGGTTCCGGTGGTCATTTTGGCGACGATCGCAACCGTGGTGGCTAGCCAGGCCGTCATCACGGGGGCGTTTTCGCTGTCACGCCAGGCGATACAGCTCGGGCTCTTACCACGCCTCGCAATCAAGCACACCTCCGAGGAAGTGGCCGGACAAATCTATTTACCGCGCGTGAATTGGACGCTCTTCGCCCTCGTCGTTGTCGTCACGTTGTCATTCGGTTCGTCAAGCAATCTCGCTTCTGCCTACGGTGTTTCGGTTACCGCCGCTATCCTTATCGACAGCGCAATGGCGTTCTTCGTCATTTGGCGATTGTGGGGCTGGCCACTTTGGAAACTGCTTGCTCTGATGGTGCCGATCGTCATCGTCGAGCAATTGTTCCTTCTCTCCAACCTACTGAAAATCTTCCAAGGCGCCTGGGTCCCGCTTATGCTTGCGGCCGCACTGGGTGCGATCATGGCCACCTGGGTGCGTGGCTATGGCATTCTCTCCAAGCAGGCCCGTAAGGCTGAGGCTGATCTCGACTGGCTGGTCAGAAAGCTGGAGGCCAAGCCGCCTGCACGGGTGAACGGTACGGCAGTGTTTCTGTCTGCGGATGTTGATGCCGCGCCCACGTCGCTCATGCACAATCTGAAGCACAATCGTGTGCTCCATGAGCGCAATATCATCCTCACGATTAAGACTGAGGATAGTCCGCGGGTGGCGCGGCACGAGCGCCTTGATGTCGATTTCTCGAATACGGCATTCATCAAAGTGACCGCGCGGTATGGCTTTATGGAAACGCCGTCGGTGCCGAAAATTTTGGATCAATGCCGCCGCAAGGATCTCAACATCGATATTGGTGCGACGTCGTTCTTCCTATCTCGGCGTACGCTGCGCACAACGCGCAAGTCTGAAATGCCGCGCTGGCAAGAGGCGCTGTTTATCAAGCTCGCCGGCAGTGCGGAAGATGCGACGACCTACTTCCGGATTCCCACGGATCGTGTGGTGGAAGTGGGAACGCAGGTCGCTGTTTAACTTGGGCGACGTACGGCGCCGATCGCTCCGGTGCACGTCATTTTCCTTCGACTTTCAGGATGTACTCACCTGCGTTCGACGTGTAGTGGTCGGCTACGCGCACATAGAGCACGTCGGACTTGGACTTGAACGCGTGGCTGAGGTCGCCTCCGGGCGTCTTGTTCGAAACGTCTTTGATCTTAGATTTGCTGCCGTTGTACAGAGCGACGTACGGATGGAGCGTCGTGCTTTTGTTTTGGATGGTGACGGTCACGTCCTTTTCGGCAAGGCCGCTTATCCTGAAAAAGTCGACATCGTGCTTGTCCATGATCTTGGCTTCGACAGATTCACCCTCTGCGACCTTCTTGGCGTGGAGGATATCCTCGTTTGGCTCATTTGTGTCATAGGCTTTTTGGGCCGTTGCGCGGACAAGATAGACACCTGTATGCGATTGATAGTGGCTTCCCACGCGCACGATGTAGCGGGCTTCAGGGGCCGAGACGAAATCGTAGCTGGCGTCGCCGCCTTGGGTCTTGTTCTGGCGTGTGCCGAGGTTGGACTTGTTCGCGTTGAACAGCTGTATGCTCGGCTCTAGCGTCGTCGATTCATTTTTCACTTCGATGCGGATCCAGTCGCGGAACTTTGGTGGTGTCGTGAATGTGAAGAAATCATTGTCTTTGACCGGATTGATCGCGCTGCGGATCCAAGTGTCGAGGGGAAGGACGTTGACATTTAGGAGGTCGTTGTTGGGTTCGTGCTCGGCCGAGGAGACTTCGACTTTGGATGCCGGCTGACTTTCGAGAGATCTTAACGCCTGTTCCTTTTGAACGACCATAACGTTGTTGTTGAAGTCACGGGAGACCTCGCGCGCATCGTCGACGGCCTTTTTCAGCGACGGCGGCGGTGCGGCTGCGGGAGTGGGAGATGGCGATTTTCCTGCGACCTTTGCCGCGGCTGCTGCTGCCGGCGTCACACTCGCTGTTTCCGTGGGCGCTGTCGCTGAAACGAGTGTCACAACATTGTTCACTTTGGCCTCGTACTGTCGGGCCTTGCTTTTGCATTGGAGAAACTGTTCGGGGTTCAGGCGACCAGCATCGAGAACCGTACAGCAGGTCTTGAGATTGAGTGCGACCATCTGGGCGCGTTCGCTGAGTTCCGTCAAAGCATCACGTCCGAGCTGTACTTCGCCTTCTGTCTGCAGAACGCGGATCTTGGTGGTCAGGCCGACGTTGGTCTGCTGGAAAATCTGCTCGCAGGGGGTCACATGTGATTTGACGACGTCATATCCCAGATAAACGGCGGAGATGGCGGCTAAGGATCCGACCGTTGCAGAGAGCGCAACCGGCAGGCTTCTGAGCGATTTGAGGAGTGACCTTAGAATTTTCAGCATCACGCCTTGCATGCTGCGTGAACCTGCCTGGTTGTCGGACGTCGTCACAGCTCCCCCTCCCCAGATCTCGCGCGTCTGAACGCGATCCCGAATTCGCGGTTACCACGAGCTTCTCCGACAGACCGCCGCTTGCCGGAGTTATCGCCATAGACTCCGCTGGCTTGGCTTGTCCAGGCCGGATATTTGCGGGCTTGTGCACGCGTGGCGCCGGATTTCTCGGGGTCCCACGCTCCATTGCCTGTGCCCGGTGCGCAGGAGCCCGAACTTTCGGGTGTTCGCGACCGTAATGACCAGTTTGGAATTAATGCGTTTCGGCGTTATCGAAGCCGGCAAAGAAGCCGTGGATAGCCTGGATGGTTAGGTTGTCCATAAGCAGGGGGGCGTGGCCCTGACCTTTGACGATCAGCTCTTTCAAGTGTGGATGGCGGCGCTGCATTTCGGTGACCGTCTCGGCGGAGAGTATGTCGGATCTTTCACCCCGGAGTACGAGGATCGGTACGCGCTTTAGGGCCTCGAATTGCGGCCACAGCTCTGGAGCGGGTCCATCGAGGACGGACAACGCATTTGACAGCTTATTGTCATATCCTGGTGCCGGGCGCCCGTTCCTTTCATTGAACCACTGGCGCGCTACGGTTTCCCACAGCTCCTCGGGCACGGCGGGGAAGGCGCGTATGTTCATGTCGCACACGAGTTTCGTTGCTTCCTGCCAGGTGCCGGGAAGCGGCACGCGCCCGGCGTAGGCGCTGATGCGCGCCAAGCCCGCCCGCTCAATAACGGGGCCGATGTCGTTCAAGACGACAGGTCCCACGGCTGCCGGCTGGGCGGCGGCAAGGACCATGGCGATAAGTCCTCCGCGTGACGTTCCGATTATCCCAGCTCCCAAGATCTCCTGGCTCACGAGAAAATCGATGACGTCAAGCATTTCGATTGGAATGGCGTAGTTCCGCCAGTCTGGATCGAAGTCGGATAATCCCCGTCCGCGGTAGTCCAAGGTGTAGACGTCGCGCGCGCCTTCGGAGGCGCCAGATAAAGCGAGGGCGACGGTATGAAAGTCACGGCCGTTTCTGGTGAGGCCGGGAAGACAAATCACGGGTCGGCCTGGACTAAGGGGGCCCGGCGTGGCGGGATAGCGGCGCGCGTGCAGCACCAATCCGTCGCGTGTCGTGAATGTCAAATCCTCGAAGGACTGACCGTTGGAGGTCATTTGACGTTTTCCTGCATCAAACAAGATCGGTTGCGCTCAGTTCCGCAAACTTCGGCACGCGCGCACCCGGAGGATGAGACTATTCTGCCATTGAGGCCCGGCGTTATTGCGTTGACGACGTGGCCTTTACGGCGCGCCCCGTGCGGGCGCGGTTGAGGTCTTTGTCCAGACGAAGTGGGTTCTCTTCTCCAAGACGCGCCCGGTATATCTGCAAATTTGAGAGGACCTTCGCAACATATTTGCGTGTTTCTTCAAAGGGAATGCGCTCGATCCAGTCGATGGGGTCGATCTTGGGGTTGCGGGGGTCGCCGAATTCGCGAATCCACTGGCGGGCGCGTCCGGGCCCCGCATTGTATCCGGCGAAGGTGAGGACATAGGAGCCCCGGAACTCTTTCATACGGTCGCCGATATAAGCGGATGCAATCTTGGCGTTGTACGACGGGTCCGACAGGAGCTTCTTGATATGGCATTTTATCTTGTAGTCACGGCAGACGTGCTTGGCGGTGATCGTCATGACCTGCAGGAGCCCTTTGGCACCTGCGCCGGAAACGATGAGGCTATTAAACTCCGTCTCCTGTCTTGCAATGCCCAGCAGTAAGGCTGTTTCCGGTGGCTTGCGCAATGGCGTGTAGGCCGGGAAGGGGTGGACGGGATAGGCATAGTTGATGAGATTGTGTCTGCGGGCGATTGCGGTTTTTCCGGTGCGGACAGCCATCTGCGTGTCGCCGAGTGCTTCGGCAAAATGAGCGACGAGTGCGAATCCGGCTTCGGTTTCAAACACCTCCCTACGGAAATGGTCGATGAAAGAACGCACGATGTAGGGGCTAAGCGATGACTTCCGGGCAATGACGG
This sequence comes from Hyphomicrobium sp., assembly GCA_965222835.1. Lineage (GTDB taxonomy): Bacteria > Pseudomonadota > Alphaproteobacteria > Rhizobiales > Hyphomicrobiaceae > CBDCUQ01. The sequence goes on along the minus strand of CBDCUQ010000001.1, from coordinate 21,422 downwards.
CGGCCTTTATGGCATCAAGCGAATTAAAACGGTCAATGAGCGCTGCGTCGGGCTCGGCGGGTGGTTTTAGGGGGATGGGCTGGTTTCCAGGCCGCAGTTTTTGCAAGGATAGGAGGCCGTGGAAGGTATCGAGGTCCTGGGTGGCGGCTTCGTAGTGTTTCTTTGCTTCGTCTTTCTTTCCTTTGGCTTCCGCCAGGCGGCCCATCCAGTAGTTGGACTTGGACCGGCTTAACGGGCCGTCGGCAGCTTTCTTAAAGGCTACGAAATGCGGTTCGGCGAGGTCCGGCTTTTTCAAGTAACGCAGTGCGATCCAGCCGGCGGTAAACTGCTGGTCTTTGAGTGGGTTTACCGTCAGCGGCCCGGCTTCGGCGACGAGGTCGTAGGCGAGTTTGTACTTGTTGGCCTTGAGAGCGATGTAGGCGTGGGCCCGCCGCTCAGTCCACCAAGCGTCGGGAACCACGATTTTCGCTTCCTCGAGAGGCGCACCGAGTAGAAGCTTTGTCGATTCCGAAGTTTTCTTTGAGCGGCGCAAGGCTTGGATGCGGTGGAAGACGACGCCCCAGTCGGGATCGCTTTCCGCTGGCAGGGCTTCGATCTTGCGTCGGCTGCTTTTTGATAGCTGAAATACGGCGAGTCGCGCGCGGGCTTTCTTTTGTTCAGCGGCTGGCAGGAGCGGAATAAGACGCTTGGCGACGGCTGCCCGTGATTTTCGCTGGCCCGACCAACGCGGGCTGTCAATGATCAGCTGGTCGAGGCGCCACTTGTGATCTGCTGCCGTCAGCAGTTTGCCAAAGCGTTTTAGGAACCCGGATTCGAGCCTGGTTGGGATGGCATTTTCGCGCCACGCTAACGCTGCTAGCCGTTTGGCTTCGGCTTCGTTGCCTTGGGCAAGCAAGGCGGAGGCGAGTGCTGCTTTTCCGGCGCCGGTCTCCGGCGGACGGTCTTTGAAAAACGCGTGGATCGACGCCGCTGTTCCGCCTTCCTTGAACACCGCTTCTTCCATGCGCCTGGTGAGAAGTGCGCGGTTCGGCCATGCTGGATTTGCGTTGAGAAAATCTCTGTACGCTTTGGGCTCGCCGTTTCCGGATCTGAGGTTGTACCAATAGATCAGCTTGCGGGCGATGGGATCCTTGACCTTGGCTTTGAGTTCTTCCCCTTTGACAAGATTCTTTGCGCCGATGGCTTTAATTGCATTCTTGACGAGGGCAGCGTCTTCAGAGGTGACCGGATATCCACTTGCGGGTGCAATCGCATTGTCCAACCGAGCTATGTAGGCCGCTTCCGCCGCACTAGCGACTCCGGGTTTCGGGATTGTGGAGGACGATTTGGATTTGGCGGGTTCGGAGAGCGCCGGGAGGGCTGTTCCGGTGATGAGAAGTGGAACTGATAGTGCCCACACGGTGCAAGCCCGCATCCGGAAGCCATCCTTGCGCCGGGGAATCATCGGGCGATCGGGCTTGACCTTGAGCTTGGACCTCTGCAATGCAAACCTTTCTGGTCGTGTTCGGATACAGGATTGGCTTTGGGCCGTACCAGGGTCAGTGCCATGGGCCGGCCGGTGGTTGTCTTGTGGGCGGCAAACCGAACGCCTAATGTTTACGGCTAATTGCGCCACAAGATCCGTTCTCCCTCCAGGGACTGTGGCAAGACAGGTGTGATTTTAAGTCTTCTGAGCCAAGACTATGGCATTGTGGTGGGGAAGCGTAACAATAGGGGACGCGGCATTCAAGAACGGCTGAGCTCTCGTGCTTGGGAAAAGGCCGTTGAAAAAAGAGAAGAAAAAGCGCACGGCCCGATCGTGCGCGAAGGTAGGGCAGATGTTCAAGGGTTCGCTGACAGCGCTCATTACACCGTTTAAGGACGGTGCCGTCGATGAAGATGCCTTCCGGCGCCTGGTTGATTGGCAGATTTCTGAAGGAACGCACGGGCTTGTGCCGGCTGGGACAACGGGTGAAAGCCCCACGCTCGATTACGACGAACACAAACGCGTTATCGCGTTGGCCGTTGAAGGATCGCGCGGGCGTGTCCCGGTGGTCGCGGGGACGGGCTCGAACTCGACCGACGAGGCCGTCGAGCTGTCGCAGCATGCAGAGAAGGCGGGCGTGGATGGACTGCTTGTGGTTGCGCCCTATTACAATAAGCCGACGCAAGAGGGTCTCTATCAGCACTTCAAGAAGATCAACGATTCGGTTGGTGTTCCGATCGTTGTCTACAACATTCCGGGGCGCACCAATGTCGATATTTCGATCGACACGATGCGGCGTCTCACGGAGCTTAAGAATATTGCCGGTGTCAAAGATGCCACCGCGAATCTTACGCGCGTTGCGCGTGAGCGGCGGGTCACGCAGTTGACGGGACGGGACTTCGTTCAGCTCTCGGGTGAAGATGAGACCGCATTGGCCTTTATGGCGCATGGCGGGCACGGATGTATTTCGGTGGCGTCCAACATTGCGCCGCGGCTCAGTGCCGATTTTCAGAATGCCTGCTTGGCGGGAGACTTCCCGGCGGCGCTGGCGCTGCAGGACAAGTTACAGCCCATTCACGAGACCATGTTCCTCGAAGCAAATCCTGGTCCAGTGAAATATGCCGCCTCGCGACTGGGGCTTTGTTCGGAAGAAGTACGCCTGCCGCTTTGGCGCGTCAGTGATGAGACGCGAGCTAAGATCGATGCGGCTCTGGAGGCGGCCGGGCTGGTGCAGGCCAAGGCTGCCGAGTGAAGACTGGTGCTGTAGGAACCGGCGCCCGGCTTGCGAGCGCAGGGACATGGCTGGCTTTGAGCCGGTGTGACGATGTGCGAACCAGGATGTGGGTTTCTGCACTGGTGTTGGCCGGTGTAGCGCCGGGAGAAAGACCTGATGGCCGCCAAGACTGACGACGGCCGCAAGATTGTTGCGGAGAACCGCAAAGCCCGGCACGACTACTTCATTACGGACAGCTGGGAAGCTGGCCTCGTGCTCACCGGCACCGAGGTGAAGTCCTTGCGCAAAGGGCAAGCGAACATCGCCGAAAGTTATGCTTCCTTCGAGGATGGCGGGTTGTGGCTGGTTAATGCTTACATCCCGGAATATCAGCAGGCCGGCCGCTTTTTCCAACATGAGCCACGGCGCAAGCGCAAGCTTCTCATGCAAAAGAGCGAGCTTCACAAACTTGCCATTAGTGTTGAGCGGAAGGGCATGACGCTGGTGCCGCTTGAACTGTATTTCAACGCGCGGGGCCGTGCGAAGCTAAGGATCGGCCTGGCGGAGGGCAAGAAGTTACACGACAAGCGGGAAGCGGCGAAGAAGCGCGATTGGAATCGCGAAAAAGCGCGGCTTATGCGCGAGAAGGGCTGAGCCGTGGCTGAAAAAGATGTGCTCGAGGTTGATTGGTCAGCGCTTCCGGTTCCGATTGACGATGGCGCAGCACGTCACCTCGTAGGGCGCATGCTACCCTCTGTTGTGCTGAAGGCGACTGATGACATGAGCGTTGATCTCTCCGCACTTTCCGGACGTTCGGTCATCTATATTTACCCTCTTACCGCTCAGCCTGGGCATGCCTTACCTGACGGTTGGGATGAGATACCTGGTGCGCGCGGGTGCACACCACAGAGCTGTGCCTTTCGGGATCACTACGGCGAGCTTCGCGCGGCGGGTGCCGATCATGTTTTCGGGCTTTCGCCGCAGGACAGTGTTTGGCAGCGCGAAGCGGTCTCGCGGCTTCACCTTCCGTTTCCTCTTCTGTCGGATGAAGATCTTGCGCTTACAAATGCGCTCAACCTGCCGACATTCGAGGTGGCGGGGCGGCGACTTTTGAAGCGCATGTCACTGGTTCTTAGTGCCGTGCGGATTGTACATGTGTTTTACCCGGTTTTTCCACCGGACAGAAATGCGGCGGATGTTGTCGATTGGCTGAGGGCGAACAGAGCATGACGAGCTGGCCCTTTCCGGCTCCGGAGGATGATGGGGGTGCGGCTCATCTTGTTCCCGATCAAGAGGTGCCACGCGTTCCGCTTGTTGCGACGGACGGATCGAAGGTTGTTCTGAGCGAAGGGCGCGGCGTCTCAGTCGTTTTTGTCTATCCCTGGACGGGCCGGCCAGGAGTCGCGAACCCGCCCGGCTGGGACGACATTCCGGGCGCTCACGGTTCGACCCCGGAAGCCGAGGGTTTTCGCGACAGGTTTGCTGATTTTCTCGCCCTAGGCGTTGCCGTGTTCGGGTTTAGCTCGCAGGACAGCGATTGGCAGCGGGAGCTCGCCGGTCGGCTGCAGCTTCCGTTTCAATTGCTGAGTGATGCCGGCTTCGGGTTTGCGGATGCGCTACGGCTGCCGTGTTTCGAGACGGGTGGGGTACGCTATCTCAAGCGCGTGACGCTGGTCCTTCAAGATGGACGGCTTCGCAAAATCTTTTATCCCGTACACCCGCCGCCAGCGCATGCGGCTGACGTGTTGGCGAGGCTTAAGAGCGCGGCTGCTTCATAAGACGTCGTTCTCGACGTCTTCGACGGCGTATCCAAGCTTGTCGAGACCTTCCTCTAGATAATCTGCGAGAAGTGGGATGCCGATCAGATAGCTTGATGTGGAATTCACGTTTTCCGTGCGTGCTGTTTCGATGGCTTCGGCGAGTTCTTCAGGATCGAATGTGCCGCGCCCAATCCACATCAGGGCGACAAGGTTCAGGCGTTCGTCTATGTTCAGGGAATCGATGAAGCTGGAGAGTTCGACGCGCGTGGGATCGTTTGCGAAATCCTCGAGAATGGCTTCGGGATCCTCTTCGGCGTTGCCTTCTTCTTGCGAGTCATTCCACGAACCGACCTTGGCGTCGTATTCACGTGCCTTGATGATGACGTGGGCGACTTTTTCTGGCGCAATTTCGAGCGTCATTTGAGACTCTCCAGAGGTTATAGTTCTCTAAGTTCACTGCTCCGATCGTCTTCGGCTTTGACATTGCGCAAGATGCACGCCTGACCGGGCCGTCTTCTTGATTTATGTGTGACGGTCGCCCTTGAAGTAGCAGATTTTTAGGCCCTGGTTTGGTCCAGGAAGCTTCGGGCCGACCGAAACACGTCATGAAACATCGTTTCGGTCAGGCGACCGGTGTTCGTATTATACCGTGAGCAGTGATAGCTGTCGAAGAGAGTCAGACCAGTTGGCAGGTGGTGGCATGCGCCATGCGCAAAGGCGTGAGCGGCCTTGCGAACGTCGAGGGCAGCAAGCGTTTGATCGTGCGCAATGCGTCCGAGGGCGACAATGGCGCGGAGGTTTGGCAGGGCGCCAATCCTGGCCGACAAGAACGCCCGGCAGGCGCCGATTTCGGCGGGTGTGGGCTTGTTTTCAGGGGGCACGCAGCGCACAGCGTTGGAGATCATGCAGCCGACCAGCTGAAGCCCGTCGTCGGGCCTGGCTTCGTATCGGCCTTTGGCCAGTCCGAACTGGGTGAGGGTGGCGTATAGGAGGTCGCCCGCGTAATCGCCGGTAAAGGGCCGGCCTGTTCGGTTAGCTCCGCGCAGGCCAGGGGCTAGGCCGACGATCAGAAGCTCTGCTGTCTCAGGCCCGAAGGAGGGCACGGGTGCGTTGTGCCACGCCGGCTCCGCCTTGCAGTTTGCGGCGCGAAAGGCGACGAGGCGCGGGCAGTAGTCACAGGCGTTCGGCGGTTCGGGTGGTGGTTGTGCCGGGGGCAGTTCATTTGGCATGCGGCCAAATTAGTTCGACTGATCCGTGCTGTCGCGCCCCATGCGTACTAATCGACGAAATCGTCCCCGTCGTCGAAGCCGGCGGGTTCCGTTTCCCGCCCGCCGAACTGACCCTGGTCGCGCCCGGCGAACGTGCGTTGCTCACGCGGAGGGCGCTGCGCGGGGTCTCGGCAAATTAGGTCCTCCAGTTCATCGAGATCGATGAACTGGTCGGCCTGGCGGCGAAGATCATCGGAGACCATCGGCGGCTGGGTCTGCAAGGTCGAGATGACACTGACGCGCTTGCCGCGTTCTTGAAGTGCTGCAACGAGATACCGGAAGTCGCCGTCGCCCGAGAACAGCACAATGTGATCGAGGTTCCACGAGAGTCGCATGGCGTCGACTGTCAGCTCGATGTCCATATTGCCTTTGATTTTGCGCCGTCCCGCTGAATCGGTGAACTCCTTGGTCGGCTTGGTCACCATGGTGTAGCCGTTGTAGTCGAGCCAATCGATGAGTGGGCGAATTGATGAGTATTCTTGGTCCTCTGCGAGCGCGGTGTAATAGAGCGCGCGGACGAGATGTGCCCGCTTTCGGAAGAGCGCCAGGAGCCGTTTGTAGTCGATATCAAATCCCAGGGACTTGGATGTTGCATACAGATTGGCACCGTCTATGAACAATGCGGTGCGCTCATTCTCATAAAATTGCATTCGGGACGTCCCTGACATTTTCTGATGTGTTTTCGTTTGTCCAACAGATTAACTTATCGAATGTCACGGTCCAATTTTTATTTTTAGGTAAATTTGCGGTAACATTTACAAATTGAGGGCCGGGAGTGCTTGTTAAAACTTGGATTTGCTACGGGTGCCATCTACTCCCTCGCGTGAAATTCTATTGGACGCTGCAAATGTGTCGCACCGGGCGGTCTGGTCAAGCGTTAACCCTACAAGTTTGTGTCTTTGGCCTGATTTGACTTCGGTTGCGAGGGGCTAGTGGTGAGGTATGTGGGGTGCAGTTGCAACCGATTAAAGGGGCTGCAATCGGATCGTCCCCAATCTTAGTCTCGGATCTTGGGACCGGCCGTCTTGGGGTTGAACGCGTTCATGTTTTGTGCAATCAATGCTGTATGCAAATCTGGCCGGACTGCGCAGCAGCCCGCGTTTGAGCTTGTCTTGATCACCCCTAACACCGAAAGGTTGCAGACGAATGGCCCGCGTCACCGTCGAAGATTGCGTTGATAAGGTTCCGAACCGCTTTGAACTTGTTCTGTTGGCTGCCCACCGGGCCCGTGCCATTTCCAACGGTTCAGCGGTGACCATCGATCCCGATGACGACAAGAACCCGGTTGTCGCGTTGCGAGAGATTGCCGATCGCACGATCCCGCCGGAGGACATGCGCGAGAGCCTGATCCATTCCATTCAGAAGAACGTCGAAGTGGACGAGCCAGAGGCCGGTGCAGCACCAGTTGTGACAAGCGAGCGGCGCGGGCCGATCCTCGGACGCGACGACCAGACTACCGATACGCAAGTGGACGTGCTCACCGAAGAGCAGCTCTTGCGCGGTCTCGAAAGCATGACTCCTCTGGAGCCGTCTTCAAACGGCGGTGGCGGTGGTGGAGCTGCACCGAGCGGTGCGCCACGCGAGCGTTTGCGCTGACGTCCCGCGCGCTCCCGCTTATCTTGACTTCATCATTCTGTCCTAGCGCCGTCCGGAGAATTGACCGGTACAGGGGTTCGTTGGATTGTAGTCCGCTAGGAGAAGGTAGCGGGCCATGATGCGGCAGTACGAACTCGTTGAACGTGTTCAAGAGTACGATCCGGCGGCGGACGAGGCTCTGTTAAATCGCGCCTATGTTTATGCCATGAAGGCGCATGGCAATCAGCGGCGCGCGTCGGGTGACCCTTATTTCTCACATCCTCTCGAGGTTGCCGCGATCCTGACGGATCTGAAGCTCGATGATGCCACGATTGCCACCGCGCTCCTCCACGATACGATCGAGGACACGGACGCGACACGGGCCGAGATCGACCAGCTGTTTGGCAAGGAGATTGGCGCACTTGTCGACGGCCTGACAAAAATCAAACGGCTCGATCTCGTTTCCAAACAGGCGGAGCAGGCGGAGAACTTCCGCAAGCTCCTGATCGCTATTTCGACTGACATCCGGGTCCTTCTTGTGAAGCTGGCAGACCGGCTGCACAACATGCGCACCCTTGAACACATGAAACCCGAAAGCCGGCAGCGTAACTCGCAGGAGACGCTTGACATCTATGCGCCTCTCGCCGGTCGCATGGGCATGCAAGCTCTTCGGGACGAGCTTGAGGATCTCGCGTTTCGCTGGCTCAACCCGGAGGCCTATAAGGCCGTCACCGGAAAACTCACCGAGCTGAGGGAACAGAACGTCGGACTTGTTGAGGAAATTCGCAGCGCGCTTCAGGGCAAGCTCGAAAGTGTTGGCATCAAAGCCGAGGTCTCTGGGCGGGAGAAGAAACCCTACTCCATCTGGAGCAAGATGGAGAACAAGCAGATCAGTCTCGAACAGCTCTCGGACATCTACGCGTTTCGTCTTGTCGTTCCATCGATTGACGACTGCTATCGCGTGCTTGGCGTTGCGCACACGACTTGGCGTACGGTTCCGGGCCGTTTCAAGGACTACATTTCGACGCCGAAGCAGAACCACTATCAGTCTATACACACGACCGTGGTCGGGCCTCGACATCAGCGCGTTGAATTGCAAATCAGAACGCAGAAGATGCACGATGTCGCCGAATATGGCGTTGCGGCACATGCTCTTTACAAGGATGCGAGCCGGGAGGTGAACGGGCAATCCGGCAAGGTGCTCATTTCCTTCGACAAGGACGGCGGTCCTTATGTGTGGCTGCGCAGGCTGGTGGAGACATTGCTCGAAGGAAATAATCCGGAAGAGTTTTTGGAGCACACCAAGCTTGAGCTGTTTCAGGACCAAGTTTTTTGTTTTACGCCGAAAGGGCGTCTGATTGCATTGCCGCGCGGTGCGTCACCTCTCGATTTTGCCTATGCGGTGCATACGGACATCGGCAATGCCGCCGTGGGTGCGCATGTCAACGGGCGGCATGTGCCGATCGATACGCGTTTGCGCAACGGCGACGAGGTCGAGATCAAGACGTCGAAAGACCATACGCCTCCCGCGGCGTGGGAGAATTTCGTTGTAACCGGGCGTGCGCGCTCCGCCATTCGCCGTGCTGCGCGCGATACTCAGCGCAGGCAGTATGCCGAGCTTGGCCGCCGGTTGATTGCATCGACGCTGGAGCAAGTCGGTTACAGTTATTCCGATGATCTCGTGAAAAAGGCCCTGCCAAAACTGGGGCTCAAATCGGTCGATGACGTCTTGTCAGCGGTTGCACGCAGTGAGTTGCCGCTCAATCAAGTCGTGACGCAGATCGGACCTAGCCCGGCCGAGCTTGCAAGGCACGCTTCCGCGAAGGAAAAGCCAGTAGACGGGAGTCGTAAATGGCTCGACCTGTCCCGGGTCAAGGGACTGAAGTTTCGCCTTGGTGGCGGGCCGTCCGAGGAAGAGCAGACTCGAGACTCGGGCGGTTCAGCGCCCGGGAACATATCTCTGCGCGGCGCACGCAACGATATGCCGGTTGTCTTCGATGCTGGCGGGGCGGTTCCGGGGGACCGAATTGTCGGCGTGCTTGTGCCAGGCCAAGGCATTCGTATTTTTCAGATTCACTCGCCGCAGCTTCGCGAATTCGAGCAGGAGCGCTGGATTGACGTAACCTGGGATATCGATCCCGATTCTGCCGAGCGCTTTCCTGCAACGATCAGAGTTTCGTCTCCCAACCGGCCGGGCGCGCTTGCAAAGGTGGCGGACGTTATCGGGCAGGCGGGCGGCAACATTCACAATATCAACATGTCACGCCGCGCCGCAGATTTTACTGAGATGAAAATCGACATCGAGGTCTTCGACCTAGCCCATCTCAACCGTATCATTAGTGGTCTAAAGGGGAAGGACGTTGTTAACGCTGTTGAGCGGGTGTTCGAATAGCACTGGGGCTGCCGGCAAATGCTTTGCGGTTTGATCTGCTCTTCACCTGCAGCGTACTGTAGTCTTGCCCGTCGCGTATACCCAAGAAGGAGCTTCGGTCCGTTCCATGTCGTTCCCTAAGAATCCGCCGGCGCTCCGGCTCGGTGTCAATATCGACCATGTCGCGACGATACGTAATGCGCGCGGCGGGCGTCATCCGGACCCGCTCCGTGCGGCGCATCTTGCAATCGAGGCCGGTGCGGATGGGATCACGGCGCACCTCAGAGAGGACCGCCGCCATATTTCAGATACCGATATCGCGCGTCTTAAGAGCGAATTGACGCGTCCGCTCAATCTGGAGATGGCGGCAACGGATGAGATGCTGGAAATCGCTTTGCGGCATGTACCTAACGCCTGTTGTCTCGTACCGGAACGGCGCGAGGAACGTACGACGGAAGGTGGTCTTGACGTGATCCGCGGCGGGGCTGGCCTGGAGGGTGTCGTCCGAAGGCTCCAGGACGCGGGTATTCGCGTCTCGCTCTTTGTTGAGCCCGATCTTCGCGTGATTGAGGCTTCCGCTCGGCTTGGGGTCGACATCGTTGAGCTGCACACGGGGGCTTATTGTGAACGGGCCTTAGATGACGACTCTGCAGGAGTTGCTGTGGAAGTGGCGCGTATGCGAACTGCAGCGTGTGCTGCGGCCGATGCCGGCTTGGAAGTTCATGCCGGTCATGGGCTTACGTACAATACCGCGGGTGTTGTGGCTCGGATGCCTGAGGTCGCCGAGCTCAATATCGGCCATTTCCTTATCGGTGAGGCAATTTGTTGCGGGCTTATTGCGGCGGTTAGGCGCATGCGGACGCTGATGGATGAGGCCCGGTCGCATTGTGCGGGTAATCTGGAACAGAGTGTGACGGCAGGATGATCATAGGACTCGGCAACGATATCATCGACATACGGCGTATCGAGACAACACTCGAGCGCTACGGGGACCGGTTTTTGGATCGTGTTTTTACCGATATCGAGCGGGCCAAATCGGATCGGCGCCGGCTCAGGGCCGCATCCTACGCGAAGCGATTTGCAGCTAAAGAGGCGTGTGCGAAGGCGCTGGGAACGGGGTTTCGGCATGGTGTGTTCTGGCGCGATATGGGTGTCGTCAATTTGCCATCGGGTCGGCCCACACTGAAGCTAACTGGTGGCGCCGCGCTCAGATTGGCGCGGATCACGCCGGATGGGTACGACGCTAGTATTGACCTTACGATAACCGATGATTTTCCGCTGGCGGAAGCGGTCGTTATTATCTCGGCTTTACCGCTCAAGGTTGATCCACGGGGATAGGGGGTGCCAGCCGCGCGGTTCGACGTCCCGTCATTTGCCCAATGCCCGGGAAATGGCTATAGCCTGCGGGCTCGATACGGTAAGGAGATGCTTGAGAGCCGAGTAGCTTGAGCAAACGAGAAGTGAGATGAGCGTGGATACGAATGCGAAGCCCGAGGCCGGCTATGGCTGGGGCGAAACCATAAAGATCGTGCTTCAGGCGCTTGCGATTGCTCTCGTTGTCCGGATCTTCTTCTATCAGCCCTTCAACATTCCCTCAGGTTCCATGAAGGATACGCTGCTGGTCGGCGACTTCCTGTTCGTGTCAAAGCTCAGCTACGGCTATAGCAAGTACACGTTCCCGCGGGCCGAGTGGCTGTGTGTTCCAGGAACCGAGATTTGCGGGCTTCCGAACGTCATGTCGTCCGGACGGGTTTTTGCCTCTGAGCCAAAACGTGGCGATGTCATCGTCTTTAAGCTGCCGCGGGACAACTCGACAGACTACATCAAGCGACTCATCGGCCTTCCTGGCGACCTCATTCAAATGAAGCAGGGCGTTCTCTATATCAACGGAACGGCCGTCGAAAGGCGCAAAGTCGAACCGGCCTTAGTTACATGCTACGATCACCAGACACGGCCACTTCCCGTCGATCGTTATGTTGAAACACTGCCGAACGGCGTCAAGTACCACACGCTCGATTGTAATTCTGATGCCGACTACGACACCACGGATGAGTACGTTGTGCCTGAGGGGCACTACTTCATGATGGGGGATAATCGGGACAATTCTGTCGATAGCCGGGTGCCTACTGAACGCGGCGTTGGATTTGTGCCTGCTGAAAACCTGATTGGCCGGGCTGATATTATTTTCTATTCTTGTGCTTCGGACGAGGCAGGCCGTTGCAGCCTCTTCACGCCTTGGACGTGGCTTTTCGATATACGTTGGAGCCGCATCTTCAACCTCGTTCGGTAGCCCCATGTTCAGGGCGCGAAAATTTAAAGAGCTCGAAAAAAAACTCGGTTACAAGTTCAAGAATCAGAAGCTTCTTGAGCGTGCGCTGACGCATTCGAGCTATCGCGGCCAGGGTAAGTCGCGAGAAGACAACGAGCGCTTCGAATTCATAGGCGATCGGGTCTTGGGGCTGGCCATCGTCGAACTCCTTGACACAGCTCATCCGCGCGCCAAGGAAGGCGAGTTGGCACGCCGTCTCAATAAATTGGTACGCGGGGAGGCTTGCGCAAAGGTTGGCCGGCAGATCGGACTCGGTGAGTTTCTTATTCTGGCGGACAGCGAAGCCGGCAGCGGCGGCCGGGCAAAGGCGACCATTCTGGCGGACGCCATTGAGGCCGTGCTTGGCGCCGTCTTTCTGGACGCCGGGTACAACAAGGCGCGTTCCGTCGTCTTGAAACTCTGGGAAGGTTTGGACGACAAACAGGCGAAGGCCGTCGCGGATCCGAAATCGGCTTTGCAGGAATGGGCGCAGGGCCGGGGACTGGCATTGCCACGCTACACCCAGATCGAGCGGCGGGGGCCGGATCACGCACCAGTCTTTGTATGCGAAGTGAAAATTACAGGGCGCCGTCCTGCGCGGGGCGAAGGCGCGTCGAAGCGTGCTGCGGAACAGGCGGCTGCCACGCTTCTGCTCGAACGGGAAGGTGTCTCCAAGCGGGGCTCCAAGAATGCCTGAGGGCAAGATCATCTCTGACGGGGATGGCGAAGCCGGTCCGCGCCGTTGCGGGTTTATTGCCATTCTGGGGTCGCCGAATGCTGGCAAGTCGACATTGGTCAACAGGCTCGTCGGCACAAAGGTCACCATCGTCAGTCACAAAGTGCAGACGACGCGGGTGCCGGTGCGCGGTATTGCGATCGAGGGTGCAAGCCAGCTCGTGTTCGTCGATACGCCCGGCATTTTTGAGCCGCGGCGCCGTCTTGATAAGGCCATGGTTGAGTCGGCGTGGTCCGGTGCAAAGGATGCGGATGTTGTCGCGGTTCTAATCGATGCGGCAAAAGGCATTGACGAAGACACCGAGCGAATTCTGAAGACCCTCGGGTATCGCGGTGCGCATGCCGTTCTGGTTCTCAACAAAATCGACCGAGTTTCCGAAAAGGAAAAGCTTCTGGCGTTGGCACAAGAGGCTTCGGAGCGGGTTCCGTTCAAGGCAGTGTTCATGATCTCTGCGCTCGATGGAAACGGCGTCGGCGATCTAAAGACGTACCTTGCGGCGCATGTTCCCGAGGGGCCTTGGCATTATCCGGAGGACGAAGTTTCGGACGCGCCGCTGCGCCTTCTTGCGGCAGAAATCACGCGGGAGCGCATCTACACCTACCTTCATGACGAACTTCCCTACGCGATCACGGTGGAGACGACGTCATGGAAGGAGTTTAAGAACAAATCCGTTCGGATCGAGCAGACCATTTACGTTGAGCGGGAAAGTCAGCGGCGGATCGTTATCGGCAAGGGTGGCGAAATGGTTAAGCGGATTTCATCTGAGGCGCGGGCCGAGATTTCGGGGATCGTCGAGAAGCCCGTTCACCTTTTTCTTTTCGTTAAAGTCCGCGCCGGCTGGGGTTCAGATCCGGAACGTTACCGTGAAATGGGTTTGGAGTTCCCAAAGGATTGAAACCCGGGCATTAGGGTCTGTCTGACTTGGTCGAACCACCCACTCCTCTCCCTGCCACCCAATTCATCGTCGCAACGGGTGGCCGGGAGGGGCGGGTGCTGGCCAGGCGGGTCCGGCTAGGCCGGACATCTCTGGCTTCGACAACAGATGTTTTGAGGAGCGTCCTATGCCCCGCAGTTTGTGTGTCCTCGCTGTCATGGCCTTTGGAGCGGTTTCGGCACCGAGCGCCCATGCTGCCGTTCGCGTCTGTTTGCCCGCCGTTGTTAGTCACCAGTCGAGCGAGGAAAGTGAATTTGAGGCGAAGAAGCGTGCGCTTGATGACTGGAAGCGCAAGGCGGTCGCTGCAGGTCTGCCGTATCCTAGCTGGCGCATCGCCAACAATAAGGATTTGGACTGCCGGGAATCGGAAAGCGGCGCGTTTGAATGCCTGGCGGCGGCCCAACCTTGCACGCTGCGCCAGGTTCCCCCCGGCGTGCGTAGGCCCCAGAATGGCACAGGCATTTAGCAGGTAGCAGGCCGCCTGTTCGCGAAGCTCAAATGAGCTGGGCCGCAGAACTTTGGGCCCATGATGGGGAGCATCTTTGAAGCTTCTTAAGGCCTTTTCAATACTCTCCGATCGTCGGGGGGCTTTATCGCCAGAAATTTCGCGTTTGCGTTGGGGCCCCTTTCCCTGAAGCAGCCAAAGCCCGGCGAACCTTTCGTGAAGCTCAGCCCTTCAGCTCGTGTTGCCCAATATGTTCCGTTCGCGGGTGGTGCCGCGTTGGCGGGCTCGGCCAGTGGTCCGCTCACCAGTCTTGTGCGGCGTGTGGGCGGCTCGTTTGGCCTGCAGATCGTCTCTGCGGTTCTCCAGCTTGTCACTGCGGTGCTTCTTGCCCGTCTCCTGGGGCCGGCGGACTACGGCGTTTACGCGCTTGCGATGGTCTATGCGAATCTCTTTGGGCTTGCCGCCTGTCTCGGCTTTCCCCAGCTCCTGGTGCGTGAGGTCGCGCGCTTGGTGCCACGTTCCGATTGGGCTGGCGTTCGGCGGCTGGTGGGTACGGCTCAGGTCTCTGCATTTGCGGGCGCGCTCTTTCTTGCGGTGGTGGGGGCGCTCTTGGTGCCCCATCTGGTGAGCGGAGAGGGTGCCGGTGGGCGGACCGCGCTCCTCTTTGCCATGCTGCTCGTCATCCCCATCGCTTTGCAGCGCATCGGCGAGACGACGCTTCTTGGATTCGAGCAGCCCATTGCTGCCAACATGCCCGAACGCCTTGTGCGGCCGTTCGTTATGGTGTTGCTCGTTGCTGGCCTGCTCTTTGCGTCGTTAGCCGCTTCGAGTGCGGCCACTGCGCTTGCCGCTCAGGGGGTGGCTTACCTTGTGTCGCTGGTCTCTGTTGTCTGGCTGGTGCGGCGGCGGACACCGAACCGCTGGTGGACAGGTCGTCGCGTTCTCGATCCGCAACTGTTGCGTCAATCCTTGCCTTTGCTGTCGGTGGCGTTGCTGACGCTCGTTAGCACGCGGCTCGACATAATGATGCTTGGATGGATCGGCGATGTTTCGGATGCAGGGCAGTATCGCCTGGCATCACAGCTGGCGGTCTTGCCACTTATGGTGGCTATTACCGCTCAGTCCATCGTCAGTCCGGTTGTATCCCGTCAATATGCTGCGGGAGAGCTTCATCGGTTTCAGCCACAACTGAGGCGCCTAGCGCTTGGCAGTGCTCTGGTTGCGCTTCTTCTTTCGCTGATCGTTTTTGTGGCATTCAAACCGTTGTTGGCCATTATCGGTTCGTCATTTGCTCCGGCTGGTGGGCCACTAATTGTTCTTTTGGTTGCCTATACGGTCTCGGCTGCAACATTTCATGCGCTTCCGCTTCTCACGATGACAGGGCATGTCCGTGACGTGGCCGTGGCCAATGTGGTTGCAATTGCCGTCAATGCGGGCCTCAACATTGTGCTTATCCCAGCTTATGGGGCGACCGGAACGGCGCTTGCAACGCTTGTCAGCCTTGTGGTCCTCAACGGGCTGCATTTATGGAACGCGCATAACAGGCTTGCTGTTTCTCCGAGCTGAAACCGCGCCTTGCAATCGTCCGAGTGACGCTCTCTTCTCCTACGTGTGCTCACGAGGCTCTTGCGTTGGCGCGGTATAACCGACATGACAGCCGATATTCCGAATGGCTGGGAGATCGACGTGCCCCGTTTTGCCGCGAACTTGAGCTTTTTGTTTCTTGAACTGCCGTTTCTAGACCGGTTCGAGGCGGCGGCGAGAGCCGGCTTCCGCGGGGTCGAGTTCATGTTTCCGTACGCGTGCGCGGCCGAGGAGATTCGGCATCGGCTTGACGCCTGCGGGCTTGAGCTGGTGCTGTTCAATCTGCCGCCTGGCCATTGGGACAAAGGCGAGCGCGGGTTTGCGGCGCTGCCCGGGCGCGAAGACGATTTTGCCGCCGCCGTCGATCTGGCCCTACGTTATGCAGAAGCTTTAGACTGCTCACGCCTACACGCGATGGCTGGTCTCGCGTCGCACGGGGCCAGTCGCGAATCTTATGTTGCCAATCTGAAGATGGCTGCGAAATGGAGCGCGGAGCAGGGTGTCGACATTCTTATAGAGCCCATCAACACGCGGGACATGCCAGGATATTTTCTTACCCGCACATCGGAGGCGCGAGATATCATTGCTGACGTTGCCGAGCCTAACCTGAAGCTGCAACTCGACCTCTATCATCGCCATATTATGGAGGGGGACGCGCCAGCAGCCATTCGTGACTTCCTGTCGGTGACCGGTCATGTCCAATGTGCGAGTCCGCCTGATCGCGGCGAACCAGATCACGGTGATCTCGATTATCGGGCGCTGTTTCAGCTGATCGATGCTTGCGGTTATGACGGCTGGATTGGGTGCGAATACAAACCCCGCGCGGCGACCCAGGACGGTCTTGTCTGGGCCGAGCGATGTGGCGTTCGGCTAGGCGGACCGAGTGGGCGCGAATAAGCGCATACTTAATTTTTCGGAAAAGACCCATGCTGATCATATTGGCAACGTGTTGTTTACTGTTGTCGGGCACTCTCGGGCCGTTGAAGTGAGTAGCCGGTACGCACCTGTCCGATCCTGGTACATGTGCGACGTACGTAAAGTGCCGGTTCAGTCCCAGTAGTGTCGAGTTTGAGTGCCAAATGGCGAAACGCGTTCTCATCGTCGATGACGATCCGGCTCAGCGCCGAATTCTCGAAGAATCCATCAAGCGAATGGGCTTCGAGACAAAATCCACAAATTCCGGCGAGCAGGCCGTGCAGCTTCTCGAGGGTTCCGAGCAAGGTCAGATCTCGCTCTTGATCCTTGATCTGGTAATGCCCGGTCTTGACGGCATGGGCGTGCTTGAACGCATCAGCAAACAGGCCGGTATGCCGCCTGTGATCGTGCAGACGGCGCACGGCTCAATTGAAGCCGCAATCAATGCCATGCGCGCAGGTGCCGTCGACTTTGTGATCAAACCGGCGAGCCCTGAACGGCTCGAAGTGTCGATCAAGAGCGCCTTGAAAATCGAAGCTCTGGCGGGCGAGATCACACGCATCAAGAAGAGGGCTGAAGGAACGCTTACCTTCAACGACCTCATCGTCCGTGGCGAAGCTATGCAGCGGGTGACCGCACTCGGCCGGCGGGCTGCCGCGTCGAGTATTCCGGTGCTGATTGAAGGCGAGAGCGGTGTCGGTAAGGAATTGATTGCGCGGGCTATTCAGGGGGAAAGCGAGCGCGCCGGAAAGCCGTTCGTCACCGTCAACTGTGGCGCCATCCCTGAAAATTTGGTCGAAAGCATTCTGTTCGGTCATGAGAAGGGGTCGTTTACGGGGGCAACCGATAAGCGTATCGGCAAATTCCAAGAGGCCGACGGTGGGACTCTGTTCCTCGACGAGATTGGAGAGTTGCCGCTCGACGCCCAGGTCAAGTTGCTTCGCGCTCTGCAGGACGGCGAGATCGACCCGGTCGGATCGAAGCGTCCGGTCAAGGTGAATTTCCGGCTTGTGTCGGCTACCAACCGCGACATGATCGAACAGGTCAAGGCGGGTAAATTCCGCGAGGATCTCTATTACAGGATGAATGTGTTCCCGATCTGGGTGCCGCCGTTGCGCGAGCGCGTGGAGGACATTCCCGAACTTATTCAGCACTTCGTTACACGCTTTGCGGCTGAAGAGGGCAAGCGCCTTTCTGGCTTGAATGCGGACGCGATGCGCCTGTTGCAGACATACTCGTGGCCGGGGAATGTGCGCCAGCTTGAGAATGCGGTGTTCCGCGCCGTGGTGCTAGCTGACGGTTCGGAGCTAACTGTCAACGAATTCCCGCAGATTGCGGCACACGTGGAAGGCTTCGAAGTGGAGATCCCCTCGGCGCCTGCTGAGCTGCAGCGTCCGCCTGCGTACACGGGCCCTGCTATGCAAGGTGCGGAGGACAAAGTCCCGCAAACAATGGAAGTGCGCCCCGGTAATGGCGCCAGCTCTCTTGGGATACCGGCCGTTGATGACTCGGGTGATATCCGCCCGCTGGAAGCGATCGAAGCCGATATGATCCGCTTAGCGCTTGGCCGGTATCGTGGGCACATGACAGAGGTTGCCAAGCGTCTCAACATCGGCCGCTCGACTCTCTATAGAAAAATGCAGGAATACGGTCTGGAGCCTCGCGTCAACTAGCCAACCATCTCCTTGCGAGACGGTTCCTTGTCGCCCTCGAGATCGTGGGAGGCCCGGTGTTCGCACCGGGCCTCTTTTGCTTCATCGGCAGAGTGGCCCGCGATTTCAATCTCAGTCGGTACGGGCGCGTGTTAGTCCCGCTGAGGCCGCTTGTACAATGAAGCGGATCTCAGATTCGATCTCGGCCGCGTTGTAGGGCGCGAGCTTGTTGTCGAATCCCAGCAATATGATGCCGTGGACGGCCGCAAAGAGCGCGCGCGCGGCGTGCCCGCGATGGGCTTCGTCGCCAATCTCCGTTTCGATTGTCTCTTCGATGAGTGCGAGGAGATGTGCGCGCTTGTTTGCGTATGCGTCGGGGACGTCTTTGTTGGGCGGAAGCCGATGCTCGAACACAGCGCGCCAGCGCGGAAGATTGGCAAGAGCAAAGTCACGGTAGGCGAATGCCAGCGCGATCAATTGTTCCTCGGTGCCTTTGCCTAACGAGGCTTTGAATGTGCCGCTTAATGGCGCGCTCATGAGATCGAGCGTGGCTTCGTTGACGGCGAGCACGAGCTCGTCAAGGTCGCCGAAGGCGTTATAGATCGACCCCACCGAGCATCCGGCTTCGGATGCAACGCGCCGGGCCTGCAGTGCGGACAGACCGTCTCGCGCGACGATCTCTTCGGCAACGGCGAGGATCTCTTCGCGCAATCGCTCTTTCGGGTGGCGGCGGGCCTGCGAGGTCATTGGTTCAGGTCCTTGTCGCGGATCGGGACATGTTAACCATGATTCGCCTCAACTTGAACAGAGTTCATGATTTAGATTGAACAGTGTATATTTTTTGTGAGATGGTATGGTGTGAACGATGTTCATGTTCGACTCTGTGCGGCCGCTGAGGCGATCTGCTCCCGAGGGCACGTCAGCTGGTCCGCGCCGCCCAAGTCCCAGCGTTACTGCTGGTCCGGTGGGCGCGCCGTCTCACAGCGAGCTTGCTTCTCGTTCACGGCGGCCGGCTGGCCGCGCCCATTGGAAGAGGAGGAGGTCATACCCATGCTGAAGACGTTCACCACCCTTTTGCGCGGTGCTGTTGCCGAGGCGGAAGAGGCAGTTTTCGATGCCAACGCTATTCGCCTGCTTGAGCAACAGCTTCGCGACGCAGCGGCTGCGCTGGAGCATTCCCGCCGCGAGCTTGCGTGCGCCATGGCGCATCAGGCGAGCGAGGAGCGGGCCGTTGCAGCTTTGAGTGCGCGTATTGAGGAACTTGAAGAGGGCGGGCGCCAGGCGCTTGTTGGCAGTCGGGCCGATCTTGCCGGGGAGGCGGCGACCGTGATTGCCGCAACCGAGGACGAACGTGCCGAACGGCAAGCAGCCGTCGACCGGTTTTCTGCAGATGTGCGTCGCCTCAAGCAACTCTCCGAAGATGGACGGCGCCGGCTGATGGATTTACGGCGCGGGCTGGAGATGGCACGGGCGCAGGAATCTCTGCATCGGGTGGGTGCGAATGGGCGCCGTGCGCTCGCCACCGGTACTGGAGCCTTGCGCGAGGCAGAGGCAACGTTGTCGCGGATCCGCGAACTCAGTACGCGCGACGAAGATGTGGCCTCTGCTCTAGATGAGCTTGAGCGGCAGGCCTCCAGCAAGGATCTTGATGAACGTCTGGCCGCCGCAGGCTTTGGCGCTGCAAAGCGCACCGATCCGGCGAAGGTGCTTGCCAGGATGAGGGCTTCGGTCGGTCCAGCTACCGGTGGCAATGACGATCCAGAACAGAAAGAGACGCAATGACGGTTAGCACTTGGCCAGATCGGCCTCGCGGCACGTTTGTAGCCTCGCGCGTTTGGAACTCAAATCCCTCTCAGTCGAAAGGATCTCAGATCGCTATGAACCCTACAATCACACAAAACACCGGAGCTTGGCTCACGTTTACCTACGTCTCGTTCGGTGCGTCGGCTTTTATGATGGCGCTCGGCATCTGGGCGCTGCCTGCCGATCTTTGGATTAAGGGCTACCTTATGATGGCGGCCGTGTTCATGCTCGGCTCTGCATTTACATTGGCAAAGACCGTTCGTGACGAGCATGAAGCCAAGCGCATGGCCAATCGTATCGAGGATGCCAAAGCCGAACGGCTGCTTATGGAAGTGGGGCGAACTTCGTAGCGGTTCGGCCCAGATTGCGGTTATTCAGAAAAACATGATGGCCGGTGCGCATTCGCCGCCGGCCACATCCGCGGTCCTGCCGATACCGTATATGCTCAGGAAAGAGATTGTTTGTGTGCGTTCGCGTTAGTGTGACCCGGCTTCTTTCCGAGTGTGCGTGCGATCTGACATCAGCGGCAGGCCAGTCCCATTTCGTGTGCGCAGTCCCCGATGCTGAGCCCCTAGCACTGGCGGGGCACCACGCACAGACCGCTGATGTCGTTGCGGTGGCGCTTGTACGTTCGGCTGGTGGCAAGATCGGGGCAGGACTTTGACACGCGATGCGTTTGCGAAGTGTGTGGCTCGCAAGCGACAGTTCGCCATCCGCGGGGCTTCGAATTTCACTGTTCGTAAGGCGTTCGGATTGTCCGCTCGATTTATCCACTGAGATTTCTGAGTGATGGGTGGTGTCGTGGTCGTCGGCAGAACTTGCTGTACGAACCAGTTTTTCCGGCTCAGGAATTCTCTTTTTTCAATCGCGGCAGGAGACGCCGGCGTTTCGATCTGGATTTCGTTCGAGATTTAGATTCTGATTTCAGAAGCGGCGCGCTGGGTGCTGGCTCTAAGGTTTCTGAGGCGAGAATGCGCTGGAGCTGCGTCTTGAGTTCGGCCTTTCCTTGTTCAGCGGTGTCCAGAATCTCCTGCACCTTCAGAAAATCCAGAATCTGGAATGCGCTTGTGCCGGCCCGGATGTAGATGTCCGGCTGGCGTACCTTTAGCTTTTCGCGGATAATCGAGCGTTCAAAGATAAACGACGAGGCAAAAAGCGCTTCGAGTGCGCTCGGATGCGGGCGCATGTCAGAGGGCTGCGCTTCGCCCGATACGTCAATGGCAACGACGACATCGGCTTCGTCAAACAACAAGTCGAAGGGTAGCGGGTTGGTCAGGCCGCCATCGATCAGGGCGCGCTCCCCGACGACCACGGGTTCGAAGATGACGGGCAGTGCCATGCTCGCGGCGACGGCGCGGCGCAGGGGGCCATGGGTGAAGATCACCTGTTCCTG